>NZ_CP114200.1:5462500-8379354 GCF_029392895.1 Streptomyces sp. 71268 | reverse complement strand
GTCTTCCTGAAGCCCAGCGAGGACCCGACCGACATGGTCGCCTCCGCCCTCCCTTCGCACCCCTCGTAGCCGTCCTCCAAGGCCTGCGCTCCCACTCCGAACGCCTCGTCGAACAGCTCGCCAGCCGGGCGTGACCAGCGGGCAGCGCAAGGTACACATTCGGCGCGACGAGGACGGGCGGATCGTCGGGGCCGGCGGTGAGGCGGGCGAAGACCAGGGACAGGACGACGCCGGCGCCGCCGAATCCGCGCTGCTGCACTTCTCCTCTCCCCGGGACGCCGCCACGATCGCCGCGTTCCTGCGCACCAGGGTCTACCGGCCCGAATCGCTGGTGTGGCTGGAGGGCTACCAGGCCCTGCTCCGCTGGCGCAAGGAGAACGGAATCACCGGCCTGTACGCCGTCCCGTACGACACCGAGACCGAGGCCGGCGTCACCAAGGCGTTCCCCTGGGACGCTGGGTCCACCAGCAGCGGCGCACCTACCGCGCCGGCGAACTCGACGACCACCGCAAGGGAACTCCTCGACGATGCCGGAATGGTGTGGGAACCCGGCGAGGAAGCCTGGGAGACCAAACTCGCTGCCCTGCGCTCCTACCGGCGGGCGCACGGCCACCTCGCCCCCAGACGCACGCCGTATGGGGGGCAACGCCGACGGTGAACTGGTGCCGGTCGGGGAGCAGGTGGCCAACCTCCGCCGCCCCCATGGCCCTCGGCAGCAACCCGCCGCCTGTGGGGGCGGCCCCCGTGACCGCGATTGACCCCGACCGGAACCGGCCCCGGCCACCTGGACTGGCAACGCCACCACCGCGTCCTTCACCGACCTCGCCGCCGACGAACCCGACAGCACCCTCCCCGACATCCAGCCCGGAGTGCTCTTCGAAGGCGACGACCTTGGACGATGGCTCCACCGACAGTCCCGCGACTGGTTCCAGCTCTCCGAGGAGCAGCAGCGGAGACTGGCGGCGCTGGGCGTCACACCCGCCGAACAGCCCGCAGCGGCCTCGGCGGCCAAGGGGGCCGGGAAGGCGTCAGCCTTCCAGCGCGGAGTGCAGGCCCTCGCCCAGTACATCGCCCGCGAAGGCAGAACCGTCGTTGGACGGACACACGTCGAAGAACTGCCGGACGGTTCGATGGTCAGGCTGGGTGTGTTTCTGAGGTAACCAGAAGGCCAGGCGCGACCGTCTGGATGCGGAGCAGCGAGCAGCTTTCGCTGAGCTGGGCTACGCCTGGGCCGTAGAGCAGTCCGGGCGCGGCTGACAGCAGGCGTGTGCCGTTGGCTTGTTATGCCCATTACCGGATGAGCTGATAAGGCGTTTGGCTCTTTGTGCGGAGCGCGGAATGGGATGCGGCAGGGGCCGGGCCGGCCGATGTCGGGGCTGTGGACGTACGGTTCCTGGCTGCGGGCGGGGCGACGGAGAGTTCGCCGTGGTCGGCGGCGGCCGCCGAAGTGGCCTTCGAGCGGTGTCCGCCTCTGAGGCCGTTTCCAGTCCGCAAGGGCAAGCGCACGGCGCCGGGATGGTGGTGGTCGGCGACCACCGGGGGCTCGTGCACTACGGGTCTGGGGCGATGCGGCTGCATCTGATGCTCCTCGACCGCGATCCACGCGTCCAAGGCCTGTCCAGCCGGCCGCTGGAACTGCGGTGGCGTGCGCCGGAGGGCATGCGGACGCATGTCCCGCAGGTGATGCTCCGGCTCACCGACGGCCAGGGGGTCTTGGCGGACTGCACCGCCGCAGGGGAGCTTTCTGGGCGGCAGCGGTCCCTCGCGGCGGTGGTCGGTGAGGTGTGTGCGGCGGTGGGCTGGCGGTACTGGGTGCTGGGTCCGGTCGATCCGGTCTACCGGCGCAACGTGACCTGGCTGGCCGGATACCGGCATCCGCGGTACCGCGCAGGACAGCAGCTGGCGGCGGCGTTGCGGGAGTCGTTCGCAAGCCGTACGCCGCTGTGGGAGGGCGTGCGCCGGACCGGGGATCCGATGGTGGTCCTTCCCGCGCTGTTCCATGCTCTGTGGGCGGGGCAGCTGTCCGCGGATCTGGGCGCTCCGATGCATGAGCGGATGCCGGTGTGGGCGCGAGCGGCGTGATGGGGGCACGGGGCCGGGGCCGGCGGGCCGGTGGTCGAGGTGGGGTCCCGGGTGCGGTTCGAGGGGCGAGCCTGGACGGTAGCGGCCCTCGCCGGCGGGCAGGCGCGGCTGATCGCCGAGAACGGCGAGATGGCGGCGCTGCTGCTGTCGCTGTTGTTCGCCGACGAGGGGTTCGAGGTTGTGGCTGCGCCGGCCGTCTGCCGGGTGCCGCCGCTGGGCTTGCTGGAGTCGTTGCCCGAGGCGGTGCGGGAGCGGGCCCTGGCGTGGGAACTGCATGTGCGGGAGGTGGAAACGGGGCACCCGGGCGGATCCTGTGCGGTTGGTCCTCCACGGGCTGAGTACGACCCGGATGTGCGGACGCTGACGCAGCGGGAGGAGGCGAAGGCGGCGGAGCTGTCGGCGGCGGGGGTGCCGACCAGCGCGGTGACGGTGCGGCGGATGCGGGCCCGCTACCGCGACGGCGGGGTGTGGGGACTGGTGGATCAGCGGACCGTGCGGCCCCGGTCGGCGCTGGGGCGTGCGGACGAGCGGGTCGTGGCCGCCCTGCGGGAGGTGCTGGAGGCGGGGCGGGAACGCTCCAGCGGGACGCTGGGGCGGCTTCGTGTGTATACCGAGCGGCTGCTGGCCGAGCGGCACGGCCCCGGGGCGGTGCCGCTGCCGTCGACGGCGACGTTCAACCGGCTGATGCACGCCCTGGCCGACGGGCGCGGGCTGCTGGGCAGTGCGCGCCAGCGCCGCTGGCGCTCGGCGCGGCCGGCTCCCCCGTTCGTGCCGACGACGGTGATGGCGCCCGGTGAGCTCGTGATGATGGACAGCACCCTGCTGGATGTCTTCGTGGTGCTCGACGACGGGGTGGTGGAGCGGCCCGAGCTGACCATCGCGCTGGATGTGGCGACCCGCAGCATCTGCGCGGCCGTGCTGCGGCCGAAGGGGACCCGCAGTGTGGACGCGGCGCAGTTGCTGGCGCAGATGATGGTGCCCGCGCCGATGCGGCCCGCGTGGCCCGAGGTACTGGCGATGCAACGCTCGGTGATCCCCTACGAGCGGCTGCTGAGCGTGGACGCCCGTCTGGAAGGGGCCGCGGCGCGGCCGGTCATCACCCCGCGGACCGTCGTGGTCGACCAGGGCAAGGTGTTCGTCTCGTCCTCGTTCGTCGCCGCCTGCGGGTCGCTGGGCATTTCCCTGCAGCCGGCGCCGCCGGGCAACGGGCCGGCCAAAGGGCATGTGGAGCGCACGTTCTCCTCGATCAACACGCTGTTCGCCCAGCACGTGGCCGGCTATACCGGTTCCCACACCGGCGAGCGCGGCCGGAACGCGCAAGGCGAGGCGGTATGGACGCTCGCCCAGCTGGACGACCTGCTGCAGGAGTGGATCATCTGCGGGTGGCAGGAGCGCGAGCACGACGGCCTGCGGCACCCGATGATGCCCCGCCGCGCTCTGTCGCCGAACGAGATGTGGGCGGCGCTGGTCGCCGTCTGCGGGTACGTGCCGGTGCCGCTGGGGCGCGAGGACTACATCGAGCTGATGCCCGTCAAACGACAGAAGATCAACGACTACGGCATCCGCATCGACTACCGCACCTACGACCACCGGGTCCTCAACCCCTACCGCGGCGAACGCTCGCCGGCGGCGGACGGCCTGTGGGAGATCCACTACAACCCGCACGCTCCCCACGAGGTATGGGTGCGCCTGCCCCAACCCGGCCGACCGCGGGGGTACGGGTGGGAGGCGGTGCCGTGGATCCACCGCACCCTGGTCAGCGCCCCGTTCACCGACTTCACCTGGCAGCACGTCAGGAGCACCGTCGACCAGCGCGGCAGCCGCGTGAGCCACGAACACGACCTGGCCCTCGCCCTGCGCGAGCTCCTGGAACGCGCCGCCGGCGGACACGGCAGCCGCCGGGACAAGGTCGTCGCCGCCCGGGCCCGCGCCCACGCCGCCGCGAACGAGGACGGTGCGGTGTGGGGGATCCTGTACGGCCAGCCACCGCCGGCCGCAGGCGGCAGGTCCGACCAGGACGACGGCTTCGACCACGGTGAGGAGGCCTTCGCCGAAGACGCGGAAGCGGAGACGGAGGAAGCCGACGCCGCCGGTGAGCGCCAGCCTCTTGGCCCGGCCGAGGCTGGGGCTGGGACTGGGACTGGGACTGGGGACAACGACGGCCAGGCACGTCCGGCGCGTGATTCCTGCGTCACGGTCTACGACCCCTTTGAGGAGTCGCTGCGGTGGTGAGCGCCTTCTCCAATGACGCCGCCGGGTTCGCTCCCCTGGCCGCTCCGACCCTCTGGCAGGGCTGGGACGCCTTCGTCCACCGGGCTCCGGCGCCCGCACGCGACGCCGCGGATTCCGCCTGGTCGCAGACGGAGCGGGAGGACTACCACTCCGAACTCGCCGTCATGCGCACCCCGGCCATGGACAGCGTCTTCACCGCCGTGCGGCGGCTGCTGCTGGTCAACCGCCGTCAGCAGGCCGGTGCCCGGCGCGGTCTGATCATCTCCGGTCCGGCCACGACGGGTAAGACCACCACGATGATGGCGCTGGGGCGGTCCTTCCAACTGGCCGACGCCCGCCAGCACCCCGGCCAGGACAGCAGAAGACCGGTGCTGTTCATCAGCGTGCCCCCGGCCGCCACCCCGAAGATGCTCGTCAGCGAGTTCGCCCGGTTCCTCGGCATGCCCGTCACCGACCGCCTCAACCAGACCCAGATCACCGGCGCCGTGTGCGACCTGCTGTGCGAACTGGGCACCCAGCTGGTCCTCATCGACGACGTCCACCTCCTGGACACCCAGCGGCGCGCCGGCGCAGAAACCTCCGACCAGCTCAAGTACCTCGGCGAACGCATCCCAGCCACCTTCGTCTACTCCGCCATCAACATCGAGACCTCCTCGCTGCTCAGCGGAGTACGCGGCGCGCAGATCGCCGGCCGCTTCAAGATCTTCCGCCACCGCCCGCTGGCGTATGCCACCGAGCAGGACCGGGCGGTCTGGGACGACCTCGTGCGGGCCATGGAAGACCTGCTGCGGCTGCGCGCGCACCGGACCGGAACCCTGGTCAAGCAAGCCGCCTACCTCCACGCCCGCACCGCAGGGCGGATCGGCAGCCTCTCCCACCTCGTCCGCGAAGCCGCCCTGATCGCCCTCACCGAGGGCACCGAACGGATCACCAAGCAGCTGCTCGCGGAGGTCGAACTCGACGCAGCCGCCGAAACCCAGGCCCGGCCAGCCCGGCCCGCACGACAAAAGCGGTAGGGCATCCGCGAATGGCGCACCGGCCCAGCACGCCCGCCCCCGTCCGTCTGCCCCGGGGCAGGTCGACGGGACGTGAACGGGCAGCATCCGGCGGGATCGTGCCCATCATGAGTGGCGGCGCGGCAGGACGCATCGCTCCGCTGAGCGGGGAGCTGACGCTGTCGTTCCTGACCAGGATCGCCGCCCGCTACCACCTCGGCATCCGTGACGTGCTGGCCGCCGTCACCGATGTCGGCGGCCTGCGCAACCTCACCGGGATGCTGTACCCGGACAGCGAGATCCACCTCAACGCCCAGGCCCGCGCCCGCGTTTCCGTCCTCTGCCACGTCCCACAGCACGTGCTCGAGCAGGCACTGCCCGCATGGACGAGGGAAGATCCGAGCGGAAAATACGGCACCGGCCCGGCCGGGCGGCTGCTGCGCGGCGAGGAGGCCGTCGCCGCCTGGGGGCCAGCCTGCCCCGTCTGCACCGCCGCCCGCACCGGACGCGACGTGCCCGCCCGCCGGTACCTGGCACCCGAGCAGCGGGTCTGCGCACGCCACCGGTACTGGCTCCTCTACCTGCCCGCGACCAGCGGGCTGCCTGTACCCCTGGGCCGCTGCCCGGAGGTGATCGAGGCCCAGCGGCGACACGTCCGGCTGCTGCACCGCTCCCCCACCGCAGGGCAGGCTTTCGAGGTCGCCCGTGCCGTCACCAACTCCTGGTGGGAACAGTCCTGGCCGGACGAGGAACAGCAGTGGCCGGCCCGCCTTGAGACGACGCGTCCCGCCGACGCCGACCCCGGCTGGTGGAAGGTGGCCGCCCGCGACCTGGTCACCTACCCCGAGGCTGTTGCCCTCGCGCAGCTGCTGGCCTGCCGTCCCCTGCAGCAGCACACCGTTGCCGAATCGGACGGCCATCTCCCCTACCAGCTGGGCGAACTGCCCCAGTTGTTGACTGCCATCGCCGACCGGCTCGGCCGGCCATGGCTCGCCCATCACCTCACCAAAGTCATCCACGGACCACTGTTCACCTGGGCCCACTCCCTGGTACGCACCCGCGCCGCCCCGGCACCCGCGGCGCAGCGAACGCTGTGGAAGGTGCACTCATCGCACCGGCCCCGCCCCCTCAGCGATCTCCTTCCACAGAGAACGGCCGCTGACCAGCAGCCCGCGCCACACGTGATCAAGCGGCTGCGCGGCCACAGCCTCCAAGCCGAGCAAGCGTTCCAAACAGGCCTGGCCCAGGCCCACGCCTACCACCAGCGGCACGGCCACCTGGCCGTGCCGAAGGAAGACATCCCCAACAGCTACCCACTGGGCCAGTGGATCGCCAACCTGCGTACGAGCCACACCAGGATGCCCACACACCAAGCCGCCGCCCTGAACGGCATCTACCCCTGGTGGAACGCGCCTTGGAGCACGCTGTGGCAGCGCACCTGGCACCAGACCCGCGATCACGCCGAAGCCCACGGCCCGCTCGAACCCGCCAGCGGCTTTCCCACCACCAGCTACAGCCTCGGCGAATGGCTGTACCTGCAGTGCACCCGCTACCCCACTCTCCACCCCGAACAGCAACGCCTCCTGGCCGAGATCGGCATCACCGCCGTTGCGGCGGCCGCCGCCCGCCCCAGACGACGCAGCTACGCAGAACGCTTCCAGGCAGGACTGGCGCATGCCCGCGCATTCGCAGACGTCCACGGCAACCTCGCCGTCGTCTCCCACACGGCCGTGCACGACGGCTACCCACTGGGTCAGTGGCTGGCCAACCAGCGCAATCACCGGCGCTCCCACCGCCGGCCCATGCCCGCCGACCGGGCTCGGGCCCTCGAGGACATCGATCCCTGGTGGAACCCGCCTTGGCACCTGACGTGGCAGCGTCACTACTACCACTCCCGCGACGCCGCAGCCGGCCGCCTCCTCCAAGCCGAGAACGGCTTCAATGGCCTCGCTGGCTCTGGTGCCGCCGACTGGTTGTGGCGACAGTGCGCCACATACGACGAACTCCACCCCGAGCAGCGGCAACTCCTCGCCGACATCGGCATCACCACCGACGTAGCCCGCACAGCCCGGGAACACGCACGTACGGCCCCGAAAGCACCGGCTGCCGCCACGGCTCCGGAGACAAAAGACAAGACCAGCCAGGCCAGAAGAGCTGCAGTTCCTGCAGCTCCCACGGGTCCGCGTCGCGCACGGCGTGCCGCCGAACCGAAGCGTCCCCGCGAGCCCCGCAGCCGCCTGGGACACCGCCCCGACCTGAGGCCAGGCTTCGAGACAGCACTGGCTCACGCCCGGGCTTGGCACGCTGAGTACGGCCATCTCGCAGCTCCCCGCGACACCCGGCACGACGGCTACGCCCTGGGCATGTGGCTGTTCAGCCAACGCAACCGCGCGAAACAGCGCGCCCGAGCCGGACTGCCGCCCTCACCCCACCTGGCCGAGCTCGCCGCGATCGACCCCTGGTGGAACCCGCCCTGGGACCTGCACTGGCAGCGCAACTACTACCGCGCCCTCAACCACATCAAAGCTGGCGAACCCTTCGACCCTGCCGCCCGCATCCCTGCACCGAGCACCGTCCTGGGCAGCTGGATCACCCGGGCGTGCCTCCAGTACGACCAGCTCCACCCTGACCAGCAGCACCTGCTCAACACGATCGGCATCACCGCTCATACCGCCAGACAGTGGCCGCCCAGCCCCCGCCCCCGGCCCCACGCCGAAGCCCTCACGCACGCCCGTACCTGGGCCGGCGAACACGGCCACCTCTGCCCGCCGATCAAGACCGTCCACGACGGCTTCCCCCTCGGCGAATGGCTCAATCGCCAGCGCGAACTCGCCAAGAAACGCGGCAGTCCCTCCCCCACCCAGCAGACACTGACCACGATCGACCCCTGGTGGAACCCTCCCTGGCCCATCCTGTGGCAACGCGCCTACCACCACGCCCACACCCACCCCCGCCACCCGACAGCCCGCCACTGGCTCCACAACCAGCAACGCGGCTGGCTACTCCTCCACCCCGACCAGCAACACCTCCTGGTCAGCATCGGCATCGCCCTCCTGATTCGCTAACGCGCATACCCGAGCCGATGCGTGCCCCGAGAATGAGCAGATGGCCGACGCGCGCTTCTTCAACGACGAGCCCTTCCTCGACCACGAGGAAGGGCCTGATCTCCTCGGGCACGGACAGTACGCCGAGCATGTGATCAGCCTGCTGGACCGGGTACGAGCCCAAACTGAAACCGGAGTCCTCGCGCTGATCGGCCCCTGGGGCTCAGGAAAGTCCAGCGTCCTTGGCAAGGTGACACGCCGTCTACGGGATACGGCCGACGATGAGGGCTGGCTGATCGCGGAACTCAATCCATGGCTTTACTCCGATCTGGAGTCGTTGACGCTGGCGCTGTTCAGCGAGATCCGCGAAGCCCTTCCGAATGACGGGCGGTGGTCAGATGCGCGGGAGAAGATCGGCGGATTCGGCAAGGCCATCAGTCCTCTGGGGAAGGTCACTGCTCTCTTCGGCCTGGACTCCGAGGGGCTGATCCAGGAGGTCAGCAACCGCATCAGCGGCGACACGAGCGCATCCGCCGCCAAACACAAAGCCGAGGAAGCCCTGCGGAAAGCGGGCCACCCGGTCCTCGTCGTCATGGACGACCTGGACCGCCTCACCCCCGAGGAACTCCTCGTCGTCTTCAAGCTGGTACGCCTGGTAGGCCATCTGCCCAATGTGTACTACCTGATCAGCTTCGACGAACGGACCCTTCTGGACGTCCTGCAACGCAGTGAGCTGGTCGGCAACAGCGAGCCTCGTGCACGCGACTTCCTGGAAAAGATCATCCAGGTCCGGATGGATCTTCCCGCGTTCCGTGAGCGCGACGCCGACGCCCTGGTCGACCGCTCCCTCTCCACAGTTCTCGCCTCGCACAACCTGACCCTGACGCCCGGCGAGCAGGAAAGGGTCTCCGAGGCCTACTTCCAGTACCTGCAGGCCCGGCTGCGTACCCCGCGGGCCATCAAGCGGTTCTTCGGCCAGGTAGACGCCACCCTCGGCCAACTCACCGGCAACGTCGACATCGTCGACTTCCTGCTCGTCACCTTCCTGCGTACCAGCGAACCCCGCGCCTACCAGTTGCTGTGGCAGCACCGAGCCGAGCTCACGGGCACCAGCGTCGACCTGCCCTCGCGCCGCGACGAGCGGCCCGAACAGCGCATCGACCGCTGGCGCACCACGCTGCGGGACGCGGGCGTCGCCGAACAGCACCTGGACGGCGTAATCGGCCTGATGGGCATGCTGTTCGCCCCGCTTCGGCAGGCTCTCGGCTACGGCGCCAACTTCCAGGCCATCGCGCTACGGCGCGGCATCGGCAGCATTGACTACTTCGACCGGTACATGGTCTTCGGCATCCCCGACGACGACCTTCCCGAGCACACCTTCGACACCGCCCTGCAGCAACTGGCCGACGACACCCCGGGTGCTGAAGCAGACGAACTGCTTCTGCGCCTGCGCGACGACACCCAGCGCATCACCCGCCGCATCGGTTACAAACGCGCCGCTGGCACTCCCCTACCGGCGGCAGCACTCCTCAAAGCCGCAGCCCCGCACTACGGTCACCTCACCGCTGCCCCTCAAGGGGCCCTCGGCCTGTTCACTGCGGACCGCGCCATGGACGTCCTCGCGAAAGACCTCCTGACCGATGTTGCCGATCACGGCCGGCCCGCGATCCTCAAGACCATGGCCGAGACCCCTGACGGAGCCGTCCTGGCTGCTCGCACCCTCCAACGCGTCACCGCCCGCAACGACTCCGACCCCCGGACCACACACAGGCAGCGGTCACCCCCGACTGGATAGGTGAGGCCCGCTCACTGATCAGCCACGAGATCGCACGGCACCTCGCCCCAGCCGCAAGCCGTCCTGTCGACGAACTCACCGAGCCGGAGACCACCCTCATCTGGGCATGGTGCCACACCGCATCCGAAGCCACCCGGGTCTGGATCAACCAGCAGTTCGACGAGACATGGCCCCCGCTCGACCTCCTCGCTCTGCTCCTCCCGCCCGACCGGGCGCCCTTCCCTGTCATCGACGACGCCACCCTGCAAAGCCTCGACGCACTCATCGGCCTCGAAGCGCTGTACAGCCGCCTCGGCCCGCTCCTCGACACACCCGCAGCAGACCCCCACAGCTCCCAGGACGAACACCGAGCGCGCATCCTGCAAGCACTGCGCGAACACCGCGGCAACGCCCCGAGCAGCGGCTGACGATCACCCGCTCCACACCTCCCGACAAGAGGGACTAGCAAGCCGTGACAGACAATCCGCTCGCCCTCACACTCGAGCAATGGCAGCGCCTCGCTGCCGCCCGCCAGGTCTACACCGACACCGTCAGCCCGTACTACGACGAGACCCTGCAAGAAGTGACACGACGTGCATGCACCAGCGGAAGCATCGGCAAAGCGGACATCGGAGCACTGCTGATGTGGAAACGGCTCAGAGCCGACACCCCCTGGGTGGCCGAACTCATGGCGCTCGCAGACACCGACGTACGCCGCGCAACCGCCGCAGCCACGACCACCGCCCAGGACACCACCCTCAGCCGCTGCACGGGAGCACTAGCCGGCCGCGCCGCCCTCGCCCACCTACCAGGCTTCCGCACTGGTGACGCCCTCGCCTCCGCCGTCCTCACCGCGGCCGCACCAGACCGCATGGCCATCTACGACCGGCGAGCCCACAACGGACTGCGCACCCTCGGCATCGCCCTCAGCCACGCACCCGGCCGCTACAGCCGCTACATAGCAACGATCGACCAACTCCTCGCAGCCGCCCCAGCCCCAATCCGCACCTGGACCCCACGCGACATCGACACCGCCCTGTACTGGATGACCGCATAGCAGCACTCAACGAATCTGATCAACACGCCCGGAAGATGCCCACACCTGACCAACGCCCGCTCCACCTGACAAAACAGCAGCTCAACACAGAGAACTGAAACCCCGGTCCCCCATCACCAAGCCGTTAAAGCTCGGCCTCGGAGCCCTATCGGCCCCAACACCGAACTGATCACCCCAGGCCAGCCCACCACCCACTGATCAGAAAAACCGCCCCTGGACATCGCCGCGTTGGCCGCCCTGGGGCTGGAGTGGGCAGCGTGAGCGTCGAGCAGCCCGACGTCGAACCCGTCCCGGGGCCGGCGTCGGGGTCGGCGGCGGGGCGGGGGTGGGAGGCGAGGGACGTCCTGGCGGTAGCGGGACGACACCCGTGGGCCGTGGCCGCTGCGGGCGAGCGGCACTGGCCGGACGGGGAGTTCCTGGACGTCGCCTTGAGCGCGGTGCGCCCTGGGGAACACGAGGGGTACGCCGAGCGCCTGGAGGCGTTCGTGGAGCGCCACCGCGAGCGCCTGGAGGAGTTGCTGCGGGCGTACGGGCCGGGCAGTGCGCCCGCCGCGCGGGGCCGGTACGCGCTGATCGGGCAGCCCGAAACCCTGATCGTCCTGGAGAGGATGAGAGGCCGCGCCGTTCCTGCTGCGCGCCCGGTGGGAAGCGGAGCTGGAAACCGTGTTCCTGGATGACCTTGAGGCCGCATGGGGGCCGCGCATCCACCTCAGCCAGTGAACAGCCAGGAAACGAGCAGTGGGGCCGGACAGGGTGAACCTGTTCGGCCCCACTGGCTTCTCGCCTGCATGCGCCCCTACAGGTCGAACTCGATGTGTTCGAGGTCGGCGAGTTCTACCTCCAGGCCGTGGGCGCGGCGGCCGGCGTCGCGGAAGTAGACGTCTCCGAGGGCTTCGGCGGCGGCCTGGCGGAGTTCGGCTTCGCTGGCGCCGGCCTGGCGGGCGGTGAGGAGGCGGGCGGCGTGCTCGGGGGGCAGGGGGAGGGTGAGGTGGCGCAGTCTGGCGTCGTCGGTGGTGCCGGGTGCGGCGGTGAAGCCGAACCGGGCGCGGACGTCGACCATTAGGCCGCTGCTGGTGGCCGCGCGCTTGATGGCTTGTTGGCGGATCTGGGGTTGCCAGCGTTTGCGGACCTGGTCGGCCAGGGCTTGCGCGAGGGCTGGCCGGGGGCGCTTGATCTGGTCTTTGACGTAGCGCTCGACCGTGCGCTGGGAGATGCCGAGCAACAGCGCTACCTGCGCGGTGCTGCCCTTGTGCTGCTTGACCAGGTAGCGCATTTGGGCGCTGGCGCTCTTGGGGATGGGGCGTGTGAACGCGCCGCGGAGGGCCGCGTCGAGCCCTTCTCCGATGCTGTCGACCACGGGGTGTCCCCTACTCTCCGGTGTCCTTGGCGGTGACTTCGCCGGTCTTGATGTAGCGGGCCAGGTTGGCGACCTTCTTGCCGGTGGGGTCCGCCAGGCGCTCGTAGATCTCCGCGCCCCACCACATGGGCTGGCTGCCTTCGTGCTTGACCATGCCGGGCGAGACCCCCAGCCGGAAGCTGCCGGGGATGGTCTTGCCGGCGTCGTCGTAGGGCAGCACGTCCAAGGGGCTGGGGCCGTCGGCGGCGTAGACCGCGCAGTCGGAGAGGATCGCGACGGGGTAACGGCCGGTGGCGGCGGCGAGCGCGAGCATCTTGCGGTGCATGTTGATGCGGGCCCGGGAGATGACGGTGGCGCGGATGTCCGGACGCCAGGTCGGGCGGGCCAGGGCCGGCCACGGCTGGCCGGGGCGCCACCCGCCACCGCGGGCCTTCTCCCGCAGCTTTCCCACCCCGCCCTTGGTGGTCATCTTGATGGCGTCCAAGACGATGCCCATCTCGGGGTCGCGCTGCTTGTGGCCGCGCATCGCGTCCAGGAACTGCTGGGGCGTCAGCTTCTCGGCGACGCCGAGGTCGCCCATGGTGGTCACGTACGCGTCGCGCAGCCGCTGGTACCAGGGGTCCAGGAACCGGCCGCTGACGGGGCGCAGCCACGCCTCCAGCGGGGCGACGTCGTACCCGAGTTCCGTGGCGTAGGCGACGGTGGGGGTGGCGTACCAGGCGGGGCCGGTGGGGCGCTCGCCGGTGGGCGTGAACGGGCTGGGCAGCAGGTCGCCGTCCAGGTCGTGCCACTGCTTGGCGACCTTGACCCGACAGAGGTTGACGTGGGAGAGGTCGACCAGCCACGAGCCAGGCACCGACGGATCGAAGGTGGGGTTGGTGACGTGCTTGGGTGGCGTCGCGAGCCCTACGACCGCGCCGTTGGCGGCGGCGCCGAACGCCAGGTTCACATCGATGCCGACCAGGTGGTGCTTCATGCACTCGGCGTCGGTGAGGTCGCGCGCCCAGTCGTACGCCTCCTCCACCAGCATCTCCTGGGGGCCGCGTACGTGGAAGCGGGGCAGGTCGGCCAACAGGGGGTGGCCGTCGGGTGCTTCGCACGGCGCCGGGTCCACCGGTTCCGTGCCCAGCGATCCGGGCCGGTGCTCGGAGTGCCGCTTACCGGCCTGGTCCGGTTTGCTGGCCCGGGTCGGGGGGTTCAGGGCGGTCATCAGTTCCAGACCGGTCACGGCGGTGGAGCCGACCGGCGTCATGACCCGCTGCGCGTAGATGCCCAGCACGCGGGCCAACTCGGCCGGAGCCAGCCGCGCGGCCCCGTTCCACGAGCGAGCATCCAGCGCCCCCCAGGAGGGCAGGCACACCTGCACGCACTGCCGCTCGCGCCCTTGGGCCGGGCGGTAGATCCTCGCCCACGGGCCAAGGCCGCGCCTGGTCAACTTCCAGCCCGCTCGGGTGAGCTGCTTGATGGCCTTGTGGTCCTTCGGGAGCCGCCCGGTTAGGCGCTCGTCGTCTGTGAGCGCCACGGGCAGGTCGAAGCGTTCGCACGCAGCCTCGGTGAGCACGAGCAGCGGGTCGCCGTCCTTGCCCGAGGGGTGCAGCTTGCCCGAGCCAAGGTGCGCTTCGGTCAGCGTCCACTCCACCAGCGCGGGCAGCGACTTGACGGGCACGTCTAGGACCAGACCGCCGATGCCGTAGCCGCTCACCTGCTCGGCGTCCGCGTCCAGGACCAGCAACGGGCCGTTGCCGTACGCGCCGGATGGCGCCGGGGCCGGGACTGGGGTGTTCGCCGGAGCGGCCTTCTTCGCGGCCGGGCGCCGCGAGGTCGACGTCGACCTGGTGGCGGGCGCCGGCGACGCGGGCACGGACGGCGGGGACGCGGGCGGCGTCTCGACTTCCGCGACCGGTACCGAACCCGCCGGGGCGGGAAGCGCTTCGCCAGCTCATTCAGGAGCTGGCGGTAGGCGGTGCGGCGCGGCGGGCGCGGCTCACTCGTCCCGCGTTCCCAGTCTGAGACGGTCACGGCGCGCTTGAGGCCCAGCGCGCGGGCCACCTGCTCTTGACTCAGCCCAGCAGCACGACGCAGGCGAGCACGCTCCGCAGGAGGAGGCAGGTCGGAGCCGGTAGCGAGGGCGAGAAGGTCTTCCACGCCCTTGAACATGTCACCACCCATGCCCATATCGTAGCCGAAACGTAAGCCTGTCGAGGCCTCTTCGGGAGTATTTCGATAGTAAAACGTAAGTGCGAGCGATCGGCGGCACAGGCTACGAGGTGGGGATCGTGGCCTGGTGCCCGCCGACAACCTGCGTCAGGCGGGCGATGGGGAGCTTGGCGGTGGCGTGCGTGGGTCCCGCGAGGAGGTCAGGGACAGGAATGCCGTAATGCGCGGCCAAGGCGTCCACGTCCGCGAGCGAGAAGGCGACGCGGCCGGAGAGCTTCTTGCTGACGGCGGCCTGACCCAGGCCCATGCCGGCGGCCAGGTCATGCTGGGTCTCGCCTGCCAGGCGCATCAGGGCGGCGACGGTGGCGCGCAACGTGTCGGATGTGGAAAGGCTCATGTACGCAGCGTACTGCGACTATTCCACATCGACATGAAATATTCGCAATGCGCATAGGGCCTGCTGTCAGCGTACGAGCTAGTGCTGTGACCGCGTAGGTTCGCCGGGTTGGTGGTCGCGACGGTTGGATGTGCGATGACGTCCATTCGACCGCTGGAGGCGCGGTGGCTGAGTCTGTCCGTGCACGCAGACTGACTGACCAGGAAGGGCAGAAGCTGCAGCAGATCGTGCGCCGGGCAGCACGAGTTCGGTGCGCTATCGGCGCGCGATGATGCTGCTGGCCTCGGCGGGCGGGAACCGTGTGCCGGTGATCGCCCAGCTGGTGCAGGCCGACGAGGACACCGTGCGCGATGTGATCCACCGGTTCAACGAGATCGGTCTGGCCTGCCTGGACCCTCAGCGGGCGGGAGGCCGTCCCCGCCTGCTCACCCCTGACGACGAGGACTTCGTCATCCGGACGGCCACCA
Source organism: Streptomyces sp. 71268 (assembly GCF_029392895.1). NCBI lineage: Bacteria > Bacillati > Actinomycetota > Actinomycetes > Kitasatosporales > Streptomycetaceae > Streptomyces > Streptomyces sp. 71268. The sequence goes on along the minus strand of NZ_CP114200.1, from coordinate 8,363,792 downwards.
CTCGCCCCATCAGACTCGGGCAGTTCTTCACCCGATGGTCGATCCGGAAACTCGCCGCCTACCTGCGGAAAGTGCACGGAGGTGTCATCCGCATCGGCCGGGAAGCCTTACGGTGCCTGCTCCCCGCCGCGGGATCACCTTCCAGCACACCAAGACCTGGAAGGAGTCGCCCGACCCCGAGCGTGACGCCAAGCTCGACCGGATCGAGCACGTGCTGGAACATTCCCCGGACCGGGTCTTCGCCTTCGCCGAATTCGGGCCCCTGGGCATTCGGCCCACCGCAGGCTCCTGCTGGGCGAAACAGGGCAAGCCCGACCGGCTGCCGGCGACCTACCGCCGCACCCACGGTGTCACCTACTTCCACGGCTGCTACTCCGTCGGCGACGACCGTCTGTGGGGGGCAACCGCGACCGCAAAGGCACCGCCAACACCCTGGCGGCGCTGAAGTCGATCCGCGCCGCCCGACCCGACGGCGCCCCGATCTACATCATCTCGGACAACCTCTCCGCCCACACCGGTACGGACATTCGCCGCTGGGCTAAGAAGAACAAGGTCGAGCTGAGCTTCACCCCGACCTACGCCTCCTGGGCCAACCCGATCGAGGCCCACTTCGGCCCGTTGCGGCAGTTCACCCTGGCCAACTCCCACCATCGCAGCCATCCCGCGCAGACCCGGGCCCTGCATCACCGCTACCTGCGATGGCACAACGCCAACGCCCGCCACCCCGCCGTACTCGCCGCACAACGCCGAGAACGCGCCCGCATCCGCAGCGAGAAAGGCATCCGCTGGGGCAGACGTGCCAGAAGTCCAGCGGCGTGAAGGATCGACAACCGGTATAGCCCAGTCCCACAACACGGACCGCGAGGAGCTCTGCATGGACCACCAGGACGTCGACGCCGCCGTGGCGGAGATGCTGCGGGTGCTCGGCCCCCATACCGCCGAGGACTGGACGGTGCCGGCGGGGCCCCTCGAATGGACCTGCTGGCAAACAGCAGCCCACATCGGCCACGACCTACTGGCCTACGCAGCGCAGCTGGCAGCACAACCTGCCGACGCCTACCTTCCCATCGACCTGTACGTTCGCCCCACTGCCTCGCCGACCGAAGTACTCCAGGCCGTCACCGCCTGCGGCGGACTGCTCAGCAGCGCCCTGGCCACAGCCAACCCAACCCTGAGGGCCTGGCACTGGGGCCCGTGCGACCCCGAAGGGTTCGCGGCGATGGGCGTTGCCGAAACCCTGCTGCACACCTACGACATCACGCAGGGACTGTCCGTGGACTGGCTGCCACCAGCACCGCTGAGCGCAGCAGTACTCAACCGGCTCTTCCCCACCGCCCCGCCCGGAGGCCCCACACAAGTACTCCTCTGGTGCACCGGCCGCGGAGAACTCGACGGCCTCCCTCGCCAAACCTCATGGAGGTGGAAAGCAGCACGACCGGACTGACCGAGCTGACCCCGGCGAACGTTCCCGGTCACAGCACTAGACAGCAAGGACGGCAGCAGGAGCGGGGATAGGGGCGAGCGGCGAGCACGGCCAGGGAAGACCCGGCATCCCGGCTGGAACGGCCCCGACGGCCCCGACGGCCCCGACGGCCCCAGCGGAGGGCGCACGACGCGGCGCGAGCGTACAACCGAACGGCGAGCAGCGGCCGGGGAGAGGCCACTCCCCCGCCACCCTGGCCGGAGCGGAGGCGGCACGCAGCAGCGGGCACGGCCAGGGGGATACAGCGCGGCGGCCGGGGGCAGAGTCACACGAACGGGTGTCCTCGAGTGTCGCACCCACCAGGCGCGCCCCCGGGCCCGGTACAACGGTGCACGGTGGGTTCGCTGTCACTGTGGGGCTGGCTAAGCCCTCCAGAACGAACACTCACAGGCGCCCGGCGCCCGCAGGGCGACCCAGCAGCGGGACGGAGCCGGCTCTGGCTGGACCAAGACCTTCACCACCCCTCGCCTTGCGCGGCCGTCGTCGACCGTCTCACCTTCGGCGGCAACACCATCGAGACTGGCACCGACTCCTACCGCCTCGCCACCGCCCGAGCACGCGCCGAGCACCAGCCGGTCAGCTGAACTGAGACGGACCACCACTCAATGAGCACCGCCGCAGACCCCGAAGACACGAGCGACCCACTGATTCATCCGGGCCTCGAAGTCCGAGGCTGAGACGATGCCCGAGGCCGGGAGGGAACCCGCGTCGTCGAGGCCGGCGATGAAGTCCACATCGGCCCAGCCACCCCGGAACAGCACAACCGACAGCTCGGCCTCTCCCGGGCCAGAGATGACCACGCCGACCGAGTCGGGATCATGCATCCGAGCCCTGTCGGTCTCCAAAGGCTGGGGCCACGACGCCTCGGCATCCCTCCAGTTCACCTCGCCCACTTCGAGGCCGGCCGACCTCCAGCCCACCGTCCGGCCAGCCACAACCGCAGCCACCTCGTCGAGATCAACAACCCTGTCCATCAGGGGATCATCCCTCATGGACGAAACCGGCGGTCCCGGAATCCGGCACCAAGACCGCGAGACAAGGACGCCAGCCGTTCCTACTTCTCACCGACACCTTCAGGGCTGCCGGCCCGCGGTCGTTCTCAGAACCTACCGACAACCCTTCCTGCTTCTGACCTACGCAGCCGATGCGTGCCCAGCTGATGGTCCTGGACCGCGACCCTGACGTGACGGGTCGGCCGGGGCGGCTGCTGTGGCGTAATCGCCGCGGCCAGGTGCGTTCCTGGGCGCCGCAGCTCTTCGCCCGCCGTTCCGACGGCGCCGCGCCGCTCGCCGACTGTCCCGGCCATTCCGGCGGCGAACGCGCGGTGAAGGCTTCTGAGGCGGTGACGCAGGCATGCGCAGACATCGGCTGGATCTACCGGCGCATCCCACCGCTCGACGACGTCCTGGCCGCCAACCTGAAATGGCTGGCCGGGTACTGCCATCCTCGCAACGCCGGCCGCCCGAAGCTGATAGTGGTGGTCGTCGGGGCGTTCACGCGGCCGCGACCACTGATAGAGGGCACCGCAGCGGCCGGCGACCCGATCGAAGTCCTTCCCTGCGTCTTCCACGCCCTGTGGCACGGCCGGTTGACGGCTGATCTGGACACGCCACTGTACGAACGCATCCTCGTCGGCCCGCAGGGCTGGAGCGACCCGGGCACGAAGAGAGGTGCCGGGCGAGCGCGCGGCGGGGTGCCCGGCTGGCCGTGGAGGGTTGGTACTCGGGTCCGGTTCTGTGGCGTGACGTGGCAGGTAGTCGCCCTTTCGAGACAGGAGATCCACCTCGTCAGTCCGAACGGTGGCGGCCAGGCCGTACTCGCCGAGCACCTGTTCACCGACCCCGACTTCACCGTCATCGGAACCGACGTGCCCTAAGCAGCTTCACAGTAGGGCCTGTTCGAGCCCGCCCCCGCCGCGGCACGCGAGAAGGCGTTTGCCTGGCGGCGGCACACGCGGGAAGTCGAGTGCGAGCTTGCCAGCGGGCCCGGGAGCGAAGGAGTGGCCCGGTCGCCGTACGACCCGCAGCGGCACACGCTGGCCGAGCGGGAGCAAGCCAAGGCGGAGGAGCTACCGCGCTCGACCTCGCCCGAGGACCGCACACCACGGTGCAACGCATGCGCCTGGCCTACCGAAAACAAGACCTCTCGGGGCCCCTCGGCCACCACACCGCCCGCTCCTCCAGCCCCACCGGGCGAGCTGACGAACAGACCGTCACCGCCCACCACCAACCCTCACCGCACCAACGAAAGAATCGCATCGGCTCGGGTCTGCACGCACCATGGCCCTCACTCAGGCTCCTCAGTCACGATATGGACCGTAGGGGCGGGTGTTGTGTCGTTATCCCTGAGGGCTGGAGCAGTGGCGGAGGTTCGGGGCCAGGGTCCTCGGTAACCACGACACCGGCCGCCGCGTGGTCGAAACCATCTGGCCAGCGAGTGTGCTCGCTAGCCAGCGCACCGGTCAGACGTGCCTGAAGGAGATCGGCCGTGCTCAAGTCGGCGCCCCGCAGGTCCGCCAGGCGCAGGTCGGCGCGACGGAAGACAGCGCCGCCCGCGTCAGCCTTACGTAGATTCGCCTCGCGCAGGTCGGCCTCGGTGAAGTCCGCGGCACGCAAGTCGGTCTCGACCAGCCGTGCACCCCTCAGGTCAGCCAGAACGCAGCGCGCCCGGCGCAGGATCGCCGTCTTGAGGTCGGCGTGCCGCAGATTGACCGAGACGAGAGAGGCCTGCGTGAGGTTGGCGTGGTACAGGCCCGCCGCCTCCATACAGGAACGGTCAAGGTTGACCTCATGCAGCCACAGCCCATCACAGTCGGCCCGACGCAGATCCGTCACACTGAGGTTAATCCACGACTGCTGTCGAGGTTGCAGCAACAGCACGCCGAGCCCGGTCAGCGCCACCTGGGCATCGGCAGCGCGCACCTCCAGCGGCACGACATCATTGATGGGCGCCTCCCTCGCTGGAGCTTCCGGCGCGGTGGGCGGCCACGGCAGGTGCGTACGCAGGTATGCGGCCTGAATAGAGATAACAGCCTCACGATCGCGAGCGGAGTGCTCCGCGATTCGCCACAGCGCATGGAGCCCACCAATACGTGTCTCCAACTTGTCACTGCCCAACTGATCGACGGCCGTACTGAACCGGTCAGTGACATAACCTTCCTGAGTAGCACGTAAACCAGCCTGACTAACCCGCAATTGCCGCCAAGTAGCATACGCACCGAACAACACAACCACACCACCCACAGCTTGCAGAAGTGTCGTACGAACGTCGTTCACTGCCTTGAGCCGGTCCTGCGCAGCGACGCTAGCCCCGGCCAGGTCGTGATCGACCACCACACCCGGTAGGACGATGAGCACCACGCCCAGGAGAGCCAGCCCCGCAGTTCCGGCGAACAAGGCGGTGACCGTACGATGCCTGGCCAGCCGGTCGCGCCACGGCCCGCGAGCACGCTCCGGCTCCCCCATCTCCATAAGCATGGGACCCTAAGCGCCGCTCACACGATGATCAAGATGTACGGCTTGGAGTGGCGACGCTCCATCGCGCTCGGACGTGGAGCTGTGGCGTGCACCCCACTCGCCTCGTCTTCTGAGTCAGGAATCGTGTTCAGGTAGCTGGCAAGGCGTTCGACGATTTCGTCTGCGGTCCTGGTCCAGACGTAGGGCTTGCGGTCGGTGTTCCATGCGGCGATCCAGGTGCGGATGTCCATCCCCAGTGGCGTAGTTGTCCAGTACCAGGTGCACGTCCAGGCCCGCCGGTAGCTCCTGGCCGAGTTAGATCAAGAACTTCTTGAACTCCGCAGCCGGGTGCCGGCGGTGCGGGGAGCCGATCGCCTTCCCCGTGGCGACCTCCAAGGCAGCGAACAGGGTGGCGGTGCCAGGGCGCACGTAGCCGTCAGTGATCCGCTGCATCGGCAGCAGCGGCTGAGAGCGGCCCAGAGCCTGGATCTGCGACTTTACGTCGACGCAGAACACCAGAGCGCGTTCGGGCTGGGCCACCTCAACCCAAAAGGCGGCACACCACCCGCCCCAGTCAGGGTCGGGTGGTGGTGCCGCTGAGTGCCTCGACTTCTACGTGATGGTCCCCGACGACGGCCACCCCAACCACCAGATGAACAGGCCGCTCAGCAGGACGAGCAGGAAGAGGGCGGCGTTGGTGCGGCGGTAGGCGACCAAGAGGGCCACGAACTCGCGGATCATGGCGCTCGGCCAAAAGTACGCGGCTGTCGGGGCACCGATCACGTGACCCCGTACGCCGGTGCGGCGGGCGGTGATCGCGGCGCGGAAGACGTGGTAGTTGTTCGTGACGATCACGCACCGGTAGTCCGGTTTCGCCCGCTCCATCAGGGCTTTGCTGAACGTCAGGTTCTCGTCCGTGGTCGTTGAGCGGTCCTCGCGTTCGATCAGGTCGGCGGGGAAACCCTGGGTGACCAGGTAGTCGGCCATCGCGTGGGACTCGGGCAGCTTCTCGTCGGGACCTTGCCCTCCCGAGGTCAGCAGGACCGGGCGCCGGCCCTTCCGGGACAGCCTGGCATGTTCCCTACGGGCCCGGTCCAGGCGACTGGCCAGCAACGGGGGCACGGTGGTGCCGCCGATCAGGCCCGAGCCGAGAACCACTACGTAGTCCGCCCGACGCCGAATGCGCAAACGCCCGTACAGACCCCCGTAGACGAGGAAACACAGGAACAGAAAGGCAACATATCCGGCGAGCGCCACCGCCGTCGCCGCCACCACCACAAGCGTGCGCGTGTGCAGCACCAGCGCGGCAATCAGCAGCGCGAGCAGGGCGACCAAGGCGATACCCGCCCCCAGAGACAACAGGTTCGCCAGACCCCGACCCTCCTTGCGAACCATGGTGATCCCGTTAGCGATGAGAAACCACGCCAGCGTGATAACCCCCACCCCCGCCAAGGTCAGCAACGCGACGGCCAGATCACGGCCCAACTGGGCCCGCTCCGAGGCCACGTGCAGCAAGAGCGCGATCGCCGCGAAGACGGCGGACAGGCCCAGCAGAACCGCGTTACTCATTCGACGGCGATCCCTCACCACACCAGCACAGAACAAGAAGAAACAGACGAACGACGGTACAAAGGCCACCATGCGTCGATCCTACGAGGCATAACGCGATCCCCGCCGAGCAGCGGCCGCGTGGGCACTCCCGCACCGGCCACTTCGCCGAGACCGCCGGCGAGACGTGCGACCGGGAGCGGCCTCGGTGACCGACGCCGGGGGCACCCACGCCACGCCCAGCGCGGGACGGGCCACGGCCCTGCCAAGAGTGCGACAAGGAGCTGTACCAGGCGGCAGCCAGCCTCACTCCCCGTAGCGACGGCATCTCGGCGACCAGCTCGTGCGCGCCCTCAGCGCGCCGGATGCCCCCCGGTGACACAGCCCAAACCCAGACAACGCAGGCCGGCCGGCCCCGCACCCAGCCGACCAACGCCCCAGGAGAACAGGCTCCACACCCGGGCTGCCGTTGCCCCACTGCATCCGAACAACGAACACCTGCCAGGAGACGGGCCCCACACCGACAACTCGCCTCACCAATCGAAGTTCCCTGACTCCCACAGCACTCAGTCTAGGAGCGCCACTCCCCCCGGCGTCATCGACCTCTACAACGCTCGCACCCCGCTCCGCCGCGCAGCCCACCCCGCCGAAATCGCCCAAGCCGCCGCCTGGCTCCTCAGCGACCGCGCCTCCTACGTCACCGGAATCACACTCCCCATCGACGGCAGCATGCACATATAAGCCCGGCACACACTCGCCACCCGAAGACAACCAACAAACCAAAGCAGGACCGACCCGACCACGGGCGGCGGGCGTTCCCCGTCACCACAGCAGCCAAGCAGTCCACCCGTGCCTCCCGCCCGCACGGGAGGCACAGGGCCCCATCGGCGTCACGGCTTGAGATCGACGACCCCCTTGCCACCCAGGACGTCCAGCGGCACGGAGACCTGGTCATGCGAGATCAGCCACGCGTCGTCGATCTTCCGGAAGCAGAAGGTGGCCCGAACCCACATCCCACCCGTCGTCGTCCCGTCGGCCAGGGTGCCACCGAGGCGGCCGAAACCGTGTGTGAACGCCACCTCCTCGCCCACCGTGTGCACCAGGTCGCGCACCTCGTAGGTCACCTCCTGGAAGAACGTGAACACCTTCGCCCAGTTCCTGAGTTTCGCGTCGATGCCCACGTGCTGGAGTGGCGGGTCGATGTCGAAGGACACGATGTCCGACGCGTAGAGCCGCCGCAGGCCCTCCAGGTCCTTGGCCTGGATCGCGTCGGTGATCCTGTCGAAGTGGCGGGCGATCGCGGCTTCGTCCGCCTCACGCTGTGTGGGGGTGGCCGCCCGCCCTTCCGCGCTCTGGGCCACGACGTGGTCGAGCAGTGTGTCCAAGGTGTCGACGTGGTGGGCGCCCGGTTCGAGGGTCGCCTGGTCCTTGAAATCGGTCTTCAGGGACAGCGACACCAGCGGCGTCACCGCACTCATCCGAAGAAGCTCGCACAGCGTCCGCAACTGCCGGGCCGCGAGGGTGCCGCCGCCAACGCCGTAGGAGACGAACCCGACGGCCTTGCCGGTCCACTCCGCGTACAGGTAGTCGATCGCGTTCTTGAGCACACCGGGAAGGGAGGCGTTGTACTCGGGGGTGACCATGACGAATCCGTCGAAGCGGGCGATGGTCTCCGCCCAAGCCCGGGTGTGCTCGTGCTGGTACCGCCCAGCCAGCGCGGGCAGCGGCTCGTCGAGATGCGGCAGCGGGTGATCGAGCAGGTCGATCACCTCGAACACGGCATCCTCGCGACGAACCGCCCGCTCCTGAACCCACCGGGCGACCTGAGCGCCCTTACGACCGGGGCGGGTGCTGCCGATGAGTATTGCGATCCTGGTCATCTCTGTCTCGCTCCTGCGGTGTCCCACCCGGGCTCTCCGGGCCGTTGGCGCCTGCCATCGATACGACGACACGGCCCCACCGAACGTCAGGAACACAGCGGGCCTGACAAACAGGCGGGCACTCTCGTCGTACCAGCGAGGGACGATCCACGTTCAGGGAGCCGCGGGAGCATGACCGATCACGTGACGACACACCACGAGAAGCCCGACGCGGGCTTGGACCCGATCATCAGCGAGCGACAGCGACTGACCGGCCTCGCCTACCGGCTGCTCGGTTCCCTGACCGAGGCCGAGGACGCCGTCCAGGAGACCTACGCCCGCTGGTACGCCATGTCCCGCCGGCAACAGGACACCATCGCCTCCCCCGGCGCCTGGCTGACGACGGTCGCCACCCGCGTATGCCTGGACCTCCTCAGATCGGCCCGCGTACGGCGCGAGCGCTACGTGGGCCAATGGCTCCCCGAGCCGCTACCCGAGCAGGCCACCTGGAACAACGGGCACCCAGGCACCACCACGACCAACCCCACGGACCCAGCCGACCACGTCACCCTCGACGAGTCGGTGAGCATGGCGTTCCTCGTCGTCCTCGAATCCATGACCCCGGCCCAGCGCGTCGCGCTCATCCTGCACGACGTTTTCGGCTATCCCTTCGCCGACATCGCCCAGATCACCGGCCGAACCCCGGCCGCCTGCCGCGAACTGGCCTCCACCGCACGGCGCCGCGTCCGCGGCACCCTGCCCTCGCAGGGCCCGGCGGCCCACCAGGCGCGGATCGTCAGGGACTTCAAGCGGGCGTGGGACGCGCGGGACATCAACGCCCTCGTCAGCCTCCTCGCCCCCGGCGCCACCTTCACCGTAGACGGTGGCGGCGTGGTCGCCGCCGCTCGCCACCCCATCCAGGGCAGCGAGGAAATCGCGCGCTACCTCACCGACCTGGCCACCCTGGCACCCGCCAGCCTGACCATCTCGGAGCGCACGGTCAACCACCAGGCCGGTCTGCTCATCGAGCACGCGGGCGTCACCGTGGCGGTGTACGCGTTCAACATCGCGGACGGCCACATCACCCACATCTGGGCGATGCGCAACCCGTACAAACTCCGCCCCTGGACGGCAGGCTAGACGGTTGCGCCGTACCCCTGCGGCAAGGACGACGGTCCCGCACCCACGCGGCTACCGAACCCCCACCGTGGTGTCGGGTGGGATACGGGGCGCGTCACCCCCTGTCCCACCCACCTACGTGCGGCCTGCTTACGTGCCTCGGTGCGGGACTCCGTCGTCGCGGGCCGCGGGCTCGGGATCGGCGTCGAGTGCGTCGAGCACCGCGTCGCCGTTCGCCCTTGCCCACTCCGTCAGCACGTGGATCGGCTCGATCAGCGTCGCACCGAGTGGGGTCAGCTCGTACTCGACGCGGGGCGGCACCTCCGCGTAGGCGTGGCGGCGGATCAGGCCGTGCGACTGGAGCCGTCGCAGAGTCTGGGTGAGTACCTTGCGGGAGATGCCGCCGATCAACTCAGCCAACTCGCCGTGGCGCACCGGGCCCTTGCTGAGGCCGTAGAGCACGACCGCCGTCCACTTGTCGGCGATCAGCTCGACCGTCAGCCGCGCCGGGCAGTCGGCGAGGAAGGCGTCACCGCAGCCGAAACCGCTCATGGGGCCAAAGGTACCTGTTGGTTCCCATCGGATACATAGCCTGGTTTCTCCTCCCCCACATCCAAGCCACACAGGCACAGGCACAGGAGAGTCATGCGCGCCATCACACAGCACACGCTCGGCGGTCCCGAGGTACTCACCATCGTGGACGCGCCCGAGCCGCGACCGATACCGGGGGAGGTCCTCGTCCGCGTCCGGGCGATCGGACTCAACCCACTGGAAGCCCGGCTGCGGGCGGGCGAGTTCCCGTTGATCGGCCCGCCGCCCTTCATCCTGGGCTGGGACATCAGTGGCGTCGTCACGGAGGCACCGCAGACCTGGCGGTTCAGGCCCGGGGACGAGGTGTTCGGTATGCCACTGTTCCCCCGGGCGGCAGGCGCCTACGCCGAGGTCGTGTCAGCGCCGGCGCTACACCTGGCGCGCAAGCCGGCGGCGATCTCGCACGTCGAAGCGGCGGCACTGCCGATCGTCGGGCTGACCGCGTGGCAGGGCCTCGTCGACCTGGGCGGGGTGAGCGAGGGCGATCGTGTCCTCATCCACGGCGGTGGTGGCGGGGTAGGCCATGTCGCGATCCAGATCGCGAAGGCGCTCGGCGCCCACGTGATCGCGACAGCCAGCCAGAGCAAGCGGGGGTTCGTCGAGGGGCTCGGCGCCGACGAGGTGATCGACTACACGGCGGTCGACTTCACGAAGGAGGTCCGCGACGTCGATATCGTGCTCGACACGGTCGGCGGCGACGCCGTCGAACGGTCGCTCGCAGTGCTCCGCCCCGGCGGTCACCTGGTGACGGCGGTCGCCGAGGATGACGCGGAGCTGGTCGCCGCGTACGAGGCGGCCGGCATGCGCTTCAGTGGCATCGCGGTCGACCCCGACCCGGTCGCCCTGCGCGGTCTGGCCGCACTTGTCGAGCAGGGCAGGCTCCGGGTCCATGTGCAGGAGACGTTCCCCTTCGACCGCGTCGCTGACGCGCACCGGGTGCTCGACGGCGGTCACCTACGAGGCAAGCTCGTTCTCACTCTCTGACGGGAGACCGCGTGCGTAGTCGGTAGGCAACCTGATCCGGTGTCGCGAGGCCCGGGTCACGGCAACAGCGGTCGGGGGCCAGCGCCCGCCATCCGGTTCACTCTGGCCGGTCGGTGGCGACCGCGTCCTGACCGAACGAGGCGACGAGTGCCCGCGTGATCAGGTCGGGCAGGCTTGTTTGTCCGTCGTCATCGACCCAGCGTGTCAGCGCCGTGTGCATCACGGCCAAACAGGCGCTGGTTGTCGCGCGCGCCGCGAACGCCGCCTCGGGGTCGGTCGGGTTCCCGAGGGCTTCGATGATCGCCTGCTGCAGGGCGTACTGGCTGTCCAGGTGCCGGGCCCGCAGCGCGGGTGTGGAGACCATGAGCCGGAGACAGTCCAGCAGGAACCGCCTGTTCACCGCCCCTTCTCCCCCGTCGTCGCCGGTCAGCGCCGCGGCCGCCGCCACGAGAGCCCCGCCGACGCGGCGTACCAGGGGCTGCGCGGGGGACGAGGCCGCGACCCGCTCGGCGATGAGCAGGGTGGGTTGGTCCACCAGGACGAGGTCCTCCTTGGTGGGGAAGTGCCGGTAGACGGTCATGGCCGAGACACCGGCGGCGGTAGCGATGTCGGCCACCGGCACGGCGTCGTAGCCGTGGTCGGTGAACAGGCGCACCGCGTGCGTCTGGATCGCGCGTCGGGTCTCGGTTCGCTGTCGTTCCCGGAGGGTCGGTTTCCGCTCACTCATGTGATAGACACTACCCCGATGTTAGTGACTAACAGAATCTGCGGGCGAGAGGTGGACGACATGGGTGGGCTTGCAGGCAAGACAGCCGTGGTGACGGGGGCGTCGCGTGGTATCGGGCAGGCGGTCGCCGTGCGGCTCGCCGCCGAGGGCGCCATGGTCGTCGTGCACTTCGGCACGGATGAGAGCGGGGCCGCGGCGACCGTTCAGGAGATAGAACGCGCTGGCGGGGCCGCCCTCGCCGTCCGGGCCGAACTGGGTCTGGACGGCGACGCCGACACCCTCATCGCGGGGGTACGGGCCGGCCTGGCGGGCCAGCCGCTCGACATCCTCGTCAACAACGCGGCGGCCCCGCCGGCCGGTCCGCTCGGTGTCACCACGCCGGCCGAGTTCGACCGCCTGTTCGCCGTGAACGTGCGGGCGCCGTACTTCATCATCGAGCGCGCGCTCCCGTTTCTACGCGATGGCGGACGGATTATCACCATCTCGTCGGTGGCCACCCGCATGGCCAACCCGACCCAGACGTCCTTCGCCATGACCAAGGCCGCGGTCGAGGCGATGAGCAGGACCCTCGCCAACCAGCTCGGCACACGGGGGATCACCGTGAACGCGGTCGCCCCCGGAGCCACCAGGACGGCGACCAACGGGGCGGCGTTCGACGCGCCGGGCCTCACCGAACAGATAGCCGGCTTGACGGCCCTCAACCGGCTGGGAGGGCCCGACGACGTCGCCGATGTCGTCGCCTTCCTCGCCTCCGACGCCGCCCGCTGGGTCACGGGCCAGGTCATCGACGCGAGCGGCGGACTGTTCCTCGGCCCGCGCGTCTGAGCGTGGAGGTCAACGGCCGTGGGCGGGAGCGCTGTTCACGTACCACGTGGGGGCGGGCACGTTCCTCGTACCAGCCGCCGCGGTCAGCGCGTAGACCGTGCTACGCCGTGGGTTACTCACGGCAGTGAACAACCCACCTGATGTGGGTCGGTCGCGCCCCGCTCGCACGCGCTTCGGGGCACCGCACTCGCGAGGTGACTGCCACGCTGGAACACCGGCCCTGCCGGCAGCGCGCCACGAGTGCGGCGCGCGGGGCCGGAGGGTGGTCGTGTCCGGCCCCGCGTGTCCAGCGGTCAGGTCAGCACTGGCCGTTGGCCCTGCCGTTGGTGACCTTCTTCAGCTTTCCCGGCCAACGCCAGTCCGTCTTCTTGGACTTGTTCTCCGTACCGGCGGGGCTGCGGCCGCGTCCGTGCCTGCGCGGGGGCCGGGGCTCAGAGGCTGGCGAGCAGGTCGTCGAGCGGAGCGGGTACGCGGGCGAGGTCGAGGGCCTCGACGAGGACGCGGCCGTAATGGATCTTGCGGCCCTTCTTCGTGCCGAGGAAGCGTCGGAGCTGCTGCTGTGGCGTGCGACCCCGCTGTGCGGGCTGGCGCAGGAAGGTCTGGAGGGCGCGCTGGTCGCCCTGCGCCTGGACGAGGTCGGTCACCCGTGTCACGCCCAACGCGCGGATGAGTTCGTCCTCCAGGTCGGCCGCGCAGACGAAGAACCCCTGCTCCGTCGCGCCGGCCCGCTCCCAGCCACGGGCGTAGAAGCGGCGCTCCCCCACGTCGCACAGGCCGGTCAGACGTAGGTCGAGGCCGGGGGGCCCGAGGAGGCTGGTGAAGCGTGCGACGCTCATCGCGCCACCCATTGACAGCACGCAGACACCCTCGGCCTCCAGGTTGCGGTCGTGCCTGGCCGCGAGCGCGCTCACGGCCGCGACGTCGCTCGGTCCCTCGACGAGGACGACCGTCCGGACGGACAGGGCCTCGGTCAGGTCGCGCGCGGTGTCGCCGGAGCCACCGGCCGCCCATGCGCTGACTGTCTCCCGGAACGACTCCATGTCTGCCATGTTCCTCAGTGTCTGTTCTTTTCGGCCTGCGCGGTAGGCGATTTTCGCGAGGTGACGTGGGGTGGGGTGTGGGGTGGGTCGGGCGGGCCGGTGCGTTCCCGGGAGTTGGGGGTCGGGGCGGGCGGCGTGGGGTGGTGGACCTGCTTGTCGCCTACGTGCCGGGGGGCGTGGGAAACACCCGAACTGGTGACGCCTGGCGATCGGCCCGGCGGGCGCGACACAGTTGTCTCGTGTCTGGTTGGCCGCTGCCGTACCCCGGTGGTGAGCGGTAACGCGCAGGTGGCAGGGGGTAGCGCTGGACTGGTTGGGCATCGCTTGAGTGTTCAAGTCGGCAGCGTTGCCTGGGGAGTACGGGATACGGGTGGAGGCGCGCGGTGGGGTTTCATGAGTAGCATCCAGGGCCAACATCCCCCAACCAACAGGAGAGCGTGTGTCAGCCCAGAGTCGGAAGAGTGCTCCCCCTGTCCCCCTGGACCCGTCCGCGTCGGTGGAGTCCGTACTGCGCCACATGGACGAGGAGCGCGCGGAGCTGGTCAGTCAGCTTGCCGGTCTTCAGCATCGGCTGGAGCAGTTGGAGACGTCGAAGGCCCTGCTGCTCACCTACATCGGGTCGTCGGACGGCGCCAGCCTGGCGCCCGCGCCCGCGCCCGCCACCCGGCCGGTCGGGGCGACGGAGTCGGCTGTGCCCGACGAGCCGGCGACGGCCGCGACGGTGGCCGTGCCGGGCGCGCGGCGGTCATCGGCGTCTTCGTCCCGACGCGCTGGTGGGCGCGCGGCGCGACAGGGCACGACCGGGCGGGGCAAGGGGCGGAAGAAGTCCGCCGCCGCGAAGGTCGCCGCTCCGGCGCGGGGTCAGCGCGGGCAGACCATCGTCGAGTACCTGGCCGAGCACGGTGAGCCGCGCTCGGCCACCGAGGTGACCAACGCCCTGCAGGAGCGCCACACTGACCAGGAGTGGAGCCGGGCGGGTGTGCGCGAGAGCCTGGAGCACCTGGTCTCCAAGAACCAGGCGCAGCGCACCACGCAGGGGCGGTCGGTCTTCTACTCCGCCGCTCCGGGCGCCACCGCGTCCGATGACGCCGCCGCCAAGGACGCCGAGGCCGCGTCCGAGTCGCAGCCGGAGGCCGCGGCAGCCTCCTGACGCCCGCCTGGCGGGCCGTGGCACAGCCGGTACGTCCGGGGTGTGCCACGGCGTGGGTGGCAGCGAGGTGCGCTGGCGTCCGAGAACCCGTCGGCTTCGGGTGGTGGGCGGCAGCGGAATCGGTTCCGCGCGGACTCGCGGCCGGCGGTAGGGCCCGGGGCCGATGGTCGGCCCCGGGCCCCACCGCCGTGTGGCGTCTGCGCTGGCCCGGCCCACCGGGCACGCGTCCTGGGTGTCGTCGCGCGTGTGCGCCGCCCCGGGGTGGGTCGGGTCGCGGGCCGGCCGCTCAGGGAATACGGGCGACCGCGCCGTAACCGATGCCGGCGCGGGCGGGCAGGGTGTCGCTGTCGGGGCGCCAGTCGGGCATCAGGACCAGGCCGGGGTCGACCATCTCCAGGCCGTCGAAGAACTGGGCGATCTGTTCGCGGCTGCGCAGGGTGAAGGGGATGACGCCCGGTTGGTCGTTGTACTGCTCCTCGGAGGCGACGACCGCGTCCGATGTGGGTGCGGAGTGGCTGATGATGAGGTGGCTGCCGGGCGCGACGTTCTTCACGAACTCGCGGACCAGCGTGTAGACCTCGCCGTGGTCGGGGATCAGGCCCAGGCTGTCGGAGAAGATCAGTGCGACGGGTTGGCTGAAATCGAGGGTCTCGGCCGCCATCCGTAACACGTCGGCCGTATCGCGCATGTCGGCGATGAAGCAGTCGGTGCGCCCCTCCGGGGTGCTGTCGAGGTACGCCTGCTGGTACATGCTGACCATCAGGTCGTTGTCGACGTAGACGACACGGGCGTCGGGACGGTGGCGTTGGGCTATCTGGTGGACGTTCGGTTCGGCGGGCAGGCCGGCTCCCAGGTCGAGGAACTGCCTGACGCCGGCCTCGCGGGCCGCCCACCGTACGGTGCGCCACAGGAACTCGCGTCCGGACAGGGCCAGTTCGCTCACCTCGGGGAGTTGCGCGATGACCGCTTCGGCGGCCTGTCGGTCCGCCGGGTACCAGTACTTGCCCCCCAGCATGTAGTTCCAGAACCGGGCGGGGTGGGGGACGGTGGGGTCCACGCCGGTGGGCGGGTGCGGTCGGCCTGCGGGGGGTGGCGTGGTTGGTCATCGGTAGGGCTCCTTCAGGGGGTCGTTGGGGCGATGAGGTCGGCGAGCGTCGCGCCGCGGCGAAAGCCGGCCGCGGCGGAGGCGGCGTCCAGCCGCTGGCGCCAGGTGGCGACCTGCTCGGGGGCCTCGATGATGGTGGTGGCGCCGGGGAGGTCGAGCAGGATCTGGTCACCGATCTCGTCCACGTCCAGGCGGAGTAGGCGCACCGGGGGCGCGCCGGTCAGCGGGTGCCAGCCGGCGCTCAGCGGTAGCACCTGGAAGGTGACGCGCGGGCGTGCCATCAGCCGTTCCAGGGCTTGGTGTTGGGCGCGCATCACCTCGGGCGAGCCGATGACGGTGTGCAGGGCGGTGACCGAGACCACGGCCCAGAGTCGGGCCTGGCGCTGCCACAGGCGCTGTTGGCGCTCGGCGACGAGTTCCACGGCGAGGTCGAGTTGCTCGGGCGTGTGGCGCGGGTGGCGGGCTCGGTAGAGCGCCGCGGTGTACTCGGGGGTCTGGAGCAGGTCGGGTACGAGGGCGGGGTGCCAGACGCGGACCAGGGACGCGGCGCTCTCCAGCGCGATCCACTCCTGGTAGTCCCTCGGCATCACGGGACGGTAGCGCTGGTGCCACCAGCCGGGCCTGGCCGCCGCGGCGGCCTGGTCCACCAGGCGCTCCCGCTCGGCCGGGGGCAGGCCGTACAGGGTGAGAAGTTGTTCGACCAGCCCGAGGTCGATGGAGGTCCTGGCCTCCTCCAGGCGCCAGACCGTGGTGTGGGCGACGCCGGCGGCCTCGGCGGCCTGCGCCACGCTGCGGCCGACCTCCTCTCGTACTCTGCGCAGCCGTTTGGCCACCACGCGGTGCTCCAGCGTGGGGCTGGATCGTGGCCGCTGCGGCACGTTGTCCTCCCCGTCTCGGTTGCTCACGACCCCTGCGCGCGGGGCGGTGGGCCGTGCCCGATTCTGATAGGCACATATTGCCAAGTGTGCAAACTGCGCGCATGGTTGAGCGTATGAGCTATCGCTTTCCAGAGGAACCCTCGACACGGCGCGGCAGACAGCCGGCCTGTGCGTGTCGCCGCTGGATACCCGCCGAGCCGGAGGGGCCGGCCATCGCCCGCAGACAGGTACGCACGGCCCTGGAGCGGTGGGGGTTGGACGAGCACACCATCGAGCACGCGGCCCTGCTGGTCAGCGAGTTGGTCACGAACGCGGTGGAGCACGGCCGGTATCGGGGTCGGCTGCGCATGGTGTGGTGTCACGTCCGGCTCACCCCGGACGGCTTGCGGCTGGGGGTGTGGGGGCCTGCCGGGGACACCGTTCCGCGGGCCCGCCGGCCGGTTGAGGACAGCGATGTGGACGTGGCGGACCTCGCGGAGTCCGGCCGTGGGTTGTTGATCGTGGACGCGCTCTCCCGGCGGTGGGGCACCCGGCGCGGGCGGGTCAGCCGCGAGGTATGGGCGCTTATCCCCGCGCGGCAGTGGGCGCGCTCGTGACGGGCGACCGCCGGGCCGAGGTGGAGCGCGCGACCCGGGACCTCCACGACGCCCTGGCCCGCCTCGAAGCGCTCGGCCAGGCGCCCTACCCGGTGGGCGGCCTTCCGGGCCGCGCTTCGGGGCCCGTCCTCGCCGGCTGGGGCGAGCGGGGCATCCTGCTGCCCCGCGAGACGCTCATCTGGTCGCCGCCCAGCGGGCGTTCCGACGAGCCGGGGATGTGGATGCGCTGGCCCCACGAGTGGACCGCGCCCCGACACCGGCTGTGAACCGACCCTCGGCGTGCCGTGACGTGCCGTGCCGTGCCGTGACGTGCCGCGTGCCGTAGGCGAGGTGGCGTACCGAAACGGTCCGGGTGGGGGCCGCGGTCGGGTGGGGGTCAGAAGACCGGCAGGGCGAGCAGTGAGCCCCCGTTGAGGACGAACAGTCTGTTGGCGTCTCCGGCCAGGGTGCGGCCCTGTCTGCCGGTGAGCGGGTAGGTCTGGGCCACCCTGGGGCTGGTCCGGGGCAGGCCGCTCACGCCGGTTTCACGGCTCTCCGCCACCCACACGCTGCCCGCCTGGACCACCGGGGGCTGCCAGGGTGGGGCGGCGCCGGTGACGAAGGCGGGCGGGTGCGCCTCCTCGCCGTTCGGCCGGAGGGAGCGCAGCGCCTCGCTGTCCAGCGAGAAGACCACCCCGCTCGCGACGGTGGGTGGCCCGAAGCCGTAGGCGGCGCCCCGTACGGGGTGCAGCGGGTCGTGGCTCCACAGGGCTTCGCCATCGGTGGCGCGGACCGCCGTGAGGGTGTGGCCGCCGAGGAAGACCGTGCCGCCGTCGATGGCCGGGGGCAGCGCCGCCGCGGCCTGACCGGTGCGGACCCATGCCTTGGCGCCGTCGCGGGCACGCATGGCGGCCACGTCGCCGGTGGCCGCGCAGGTCACCAGCAGGCCCGCCCCGAGGGCCGCCGCCGGCCGGCCGCCCGTCAGCGCGAGGGGCGGGCGCCGGGTCCACCGCACCCGCGCGTCGACCGTGGACACGCACCGTACGGCCCCCTCGGAGGTGAGCACGTACACGTGGTCTGCGTCGGCGGCCAGCAGGGTGCTCGCCTGGAC
Source organism: Streptomyces sp. 71268 (assembly GCF_029392895.1). NCBI lineage: Bacteria > Bacillati > Actinomycetota > Actinomycetes > Kitasatosporales > Streptomycetaceae > Streptomyces > Streptomyces sp. 71268. Next base: position 8,345,342 of record NZ_CP114200.1, on the reverse strand, counting down.
ATCGGTGGTCCATCTGGCGGCGCCGGTCGAGGCGACGTAGGTGCGCAGCACTCCGTCCCCGTCCGCGGTGGCCACCAGCCGGTCGGCGATCGACAGGTAGCCGGCGTCGGCGCGGACGTCGCCGGCCCGCCACCGGGGCTTGCCGTCCGTGACCCGGTGGGCGGCTATCCCGCCACCGGCGGCGGCGAACACCACCACGTCCCGTACGGGCAGGGGGCGGGGCGAGCCGCTGTCGGCGACGCTCGCGAGTGAGCCCCACAGGGCGCGCGGCGTGCCGTTGTCGGAGCCGAGCGTGGCGGGCCGCACCGTCGCGGCCGGGGGGATGTCGAACGGGTCGGGCGGGCCCTCGTCGGCGTCACCGGTCAGCCACCAGGCGGCGCCGGCCGCGCCGGCCGCGAGCAGGGCGCCGCCGCCGGCCAGGGTGGACAGCAGGCGCCGGCGGGTGGGGCGGGGGGTGGCTCCGGTGGGGGTGGGTGTCGGTGCGTGACCGGGTGGCGGTCCGGCGGCGTTCTCGTCCTGGACCAGGCGTCGGGCCGCGGCCTCCCGATGGCGGATCTCGTCGGCCAACGGCCCTACGAGCCAGAGGCGTTCGCTGCCCGCCGGCGGCGAGGCGGCGTCGGCGACCTGGAGCGGGTGGGGCCGGGCGGCCGGGTCCTTGGCCAGGCACGGTTCGAGCAGTTCGCGCAGCGGGCCCGGTACGCGTTCCAGGCGGGGTTGGCCGTGCACGACCTCGTAGAGCACCGCCGCCACCTCGGCGCCCCGGTAGGCCGGCTGGCCCGCCGCGGCGAAGGCGAGGACCGTGCCGAGCGAGAACAGGTCGGCGGCCGGCCCGACCCGTCGGCCCAGCACCTGTTCGGGCGCGCCGTACCCGGGGGTGACGGGCACCTGGCCGGTCCGGGTGAGCGTGAGGCCGTGCTCGGGGCGGGCGATGCCGAAGTCGATGACGCACGGCCCGCGCGAGGTCAGCACGACGTTGGACGGCTTGAGGTCGCGGTGGACCAGGCCCGAGGTGTGGATGTCGTGCAGGGTGCGGGCCAGGGAGCGCGCGACCTCGCGCAGGAGGGCGTCGCCGAACGGCCCGTACCGGCGCACCGCGTCGTCCAGGGTGGGGCCGGCCAGGAACTCGGAGGCGATCCACGGCCGGCCCGCCTCCAGTTCGGCGCCGAGCACCCGGGCGACGCCCTCGCTGGCGACCGTGCGGGCGGTCCGGGCCTCTCGGACGAAGCGCTGGGCGAGGTTCTCGTCCCGCGTGAGTTCGGGCAGGAGTACCTTGACGGCCGCGGGTCGCCCCTGTGCGTCCCGCCCCAGGTACACCTTGCCCATGCCGCCCTCGCCGAGGACACCCACGACGCGGTAGGGGCCGAGGCGGAGCGGGTCTCCGGGGCCGAGGGGTTTCACGCGGTGCGCTCCTTCGACGGTGGGGGGCGTGGCGTATCGGCGCGGGGCGGGGGCGTGCGGTGACCGGTGGGTTGGTGGCCGGTGGTGGGCGGGCGGGGGCTCAGGCCAGGGGCAGGGCGAAGGTCTCGCGCGGTTCGCGGACGTACAGGCGCTCGCGCGCGTAGTCGGGGGTCAACACGGTCGCGTCGGTCTCGTACGTCCACACGGCGCGCCGGGTGGTGAGGTCCACCGCGCGCAGCCCTTGGTCGTCGAGGCTGTAGAGGTACTTCCGGCCGATCACCGGCGGCACGTCACGGTTCAGGCGCCGTCCCTTGAGATCCTTCTCCAGCCAGTTGAGGCTGCCGGTGAGGGCGTCGACGGCGACGACGCCGCGGTCGCCCTGGGCGCAGTACAGGACGCCGTCGCGGAGGGCGGGGGCCCCGTACACGCGCTCCTCGCCCGCGCTGTCACCGACGTCGCGGCTGCCGTTCTCGCCGAAGAGCCACCCGAGGGTGCCGTCGGCCAGGTCGCGTGCCATCACCGCCTCGTCGCACAGGTAGACATGCCGCTCGTCGCGGACGACGCGGCTGGGCGGCACGCTGCTGTAGTCCTCCGTCTCCGACCACCGCTGCCTGCCGTCGCCCGTGGCGTGCACCGCCACCTCGACGGATTCGGTGTAGGAGTCCTTGCGCCACAGGAACAGGTTCCCGCCGGTGACCGAGCCGCCGACGAAGGGTGGTCCGTACTGGTCGGCCGGCTCGTCCACGGGGCGGCGCCAGTGCTCGCGCCCGGTACGCAGTGCGACGGCGAGCAGGTACCAGCGGTTGCCCGACGTGGTGCGGGCGACCAGGTAGGCGCGGCCACCGGCGACGCACAGGAGTTGGTTGCGGGCCTCGTCGCCGGCGAAGTCGGTCGTGTCCACCCGCAGCTCGCCGAGCCGTCCGCTGGTGGGGTCGATCTCGCCGAGCGCGAGGGAGCGGCCCTCGTCGTGTTCGCGCAGCGCGTGGACCCTGGTGCCGTCGCTGGCCCAGCGCCAGCCGTCGCCCATGTTGGCCTGCCAGGTACCCTCGCCGCTCTCGGCGTTGACGCCGGTCAGCACGATGCCCGCGGGCACCGCGAGCCCCTGCTTGGTCGGCAGGACGTCCCCGTACTCCTCCGGGCAGCGGATGGGGAAGGTCCACAGCCGGGTGGGGGGCTTGGCCGGCGCGGCCGTGGGTCTGGCGGGCTTCCTGACGTCGTTCCGCGTCGTGTCCCGGTTGGCCAGCCAGGCCCACACCCCGCCGCCGGTCAGGCCGGCGCCGGCGAGCGCTCCGCCGCCGGTCAGCGCGATCAGCCGGCGGCGCGTGAGGCCGGGGGCTGCCGTGGCCGCGGCGGGCCCGGCGGGCGCGGGTGCGGCGGGTGGTGGGGGTGGCTGCCGGTCCGGCGGAGTGCGCCACACCTCGGCGCCGCGCCGGGCGATCTCCCGGAGCACGGCGTCCGGCAGCGCGTCCACCCACTGCGGTGGGGCCTGGTCGGTGCCGAGTTCGGTGGCCAGCTCGTCGAGGGTGGGCCTGCTGGCCGGGTCCTTGGCCAGACACCGGGCGAGCACCGGGGCCAGGTCGGGGTCGACGCCGCCGAGGTCGGGTTCGGCGTAGCGGACGCGGAAGAGGAGTTCGGCGGGTCCGCCGGCGCCGAACGGGCCGTGCCCGGTGGCCGCGAAGACGAGGACACCGGCGAGCGCGAAGACGTCGCCGGCCGCTCCGTGTTCGAGGCCGGCGGCCTGCTCCGGCGACATGAACGCGGGTGTGCCGACGGCGTCGCCGGCCTGTGTGGCCTGGTCTGCGCCGATCGCCTGGGCGATGCCGAAATCGATGATCTTCGGCCCGGAGGCGGTGAGCAGGATGTTGGACGGTTTGAGGTCGCGGTGCACCGCCTCCGAGCGGTGCAACCGCGCCAGCCCCTCGGCCAGGGCGGCGCCCACCACGCGCACCGCCGGCGCCGGCAGCGCCCCGCCAGCCTGTACGGCGACGTCCAACGGCGGTCCGATCACGTACTCCGTGGCCAGCCAGGGTCGCGGCGCGGAAGGGTCGGCGTCGTGTACCGCCGCGCCGTACCGCCCGCCGATCACGCGCGCCACGTCCGTCTCCAGCCGGAAGCGGGCGCGCAGTGCCGGTTGGGCGGCCAGGCGGTCGTGCAGCGTCTTGACGGCGACGGTGCGCCCGCCCGCCGTGCGGGCCAGGTAGACCGTGCCCATGCCGCCGCCACCCAGCCGGGCCAGCAGCCGGTAGGGGCCGAGGGTGTACGGGTCGTCGGGTAACAGGGCCGACAGCATGCTTCTACCGCACCTCCGCGGGGTGGGCGGGGAGTTCGGCGGCGAGCACGTGCGCGGACTGTGCGGCCAGGGCCGCGACGACGCGACCCGGCAGCGGAACCGGCTCCGTCGCGGCGGCCAGGGTTCCGTACGCGGCTCCGGGCGCCAACTCGGCCAGAATGTGAGCTGGTTCGGGCCGGCCGTCCGGGACGCGCGACAGGCAGGCCGAGACGAGCGCGCGTAACCCGGCGGGGATCTCGCTCCGTTCGGGTACGGCGTGGCCGGTGGCCGCGTAGGCCAGGACCGCGCCGAGCGCGTACACGTCGCCGCGCGGGTCGACCGGGCCGCCGGCCAGGTGCTCCGGTGCCAGGGACTCCTGATCGACGCCGGGCCGGCCGGCGCGCCGCGTGCCGTCGGGCGCGGCGGCGCGTACCGTCCCGAAGCCGGCCAGCAGCGGGCCGTAGGCGGTGAGCCAGACCGCGGCGGGGCACACGCCGGCGTGGGTGACGCCCAGTACGTGCGCGGAGGCCAGCGTCTCGGCCAGCGCGGCGCCGATGGCACGCACCGCGCCCTCGGGCAGCGGGCCGCCGTGCGCGGTCAGGGCCTCGGTGAGCGGGAGGACGGGTTGGTACGGGGAGGCGTGCCAGGGAAACGCGGCGGTGCCGCCGAGTTCGGCCACCGGCCAGAATCCGGGCTGGCTCAGTTGGTTGGCCCACCGCGCCTCGGCCGCCCAGCGGGCCGGGTCGGCACCCCGCGCGGGCAGGCTGACGAGAACGGTACGCGCGCCGTCGGCGGTGCGCGCCAGGTAGCGGCGTTCCGGCGGCACGCGCGGGGGGCGCGCCGCGTCCAGTCTGGCGAGTGCGACGTACTGCCCCACGCGTGGTGGGTCCGCTGGCTGTAACCCGTGCATGGCCCGCCCCCTCAGCTCGCGTTGGCAGGCGAGCCTACCGGCGCGCGGCCCGGGGCCCCGGGCGGGGGCTGTCGGGGTTGTCCGGGGCCGCCGACCGGCCGCGGTGGGGCGCGCCGGGGGCGGTGTGGGGCGTGGGCGGCCGGTCGGGGCGCGGTGGGGTGGCGCTTCGGCCGGACGCGGTGCGCTGCGTCAGGCTGGATCGGTGGCCGGCCCTCGCATGCCGACGGGGCCGCGCGCCGCGTGTGACGGGGCCTCAGTGGCGGGGCGGCGAGCGAAAGATCGGCTCGGTGGTTCACTCGTCCCGCGGGTCTCACGGGCCACTGCGCCACCGCGCGCGGGTAGTTGGGCCAAGGGCGTGCGTGGGGCTCGTTGACCCCGCAATACGGCCGGTGCGGGCCCCTGGGGGACCTCGACGGCGCGTCGGTGACGGTGGGGTGGCGCCGGGGGTGTGGGGGTGGTGGGCGGAATAAGGGCATGAATTGGTCTAGTCCTACCTTGGTTCAGACCATTGACATGCCCATATCGCCAGGGATATTCCATAATCCCCAACCGCTGCGCACCGGGATTCCTAGCGGCCCCTTCTCACTCAGCTTGGACAAACATGAGACGTAAGCGCTCCCTCCGCGCGGCCCTCGCCGCGACCGTCACCGCTGTGGTCGCAGCGGGGATGACCGTGATCGGCGGCGGCACCGCCGAGGCTGCGACCCCACTGCCGCCCCGCGTCTTCGCTCCCTACTTCGAGGCATGGACCGGGGAGAGCCCGGCCGCCATGGCCAAGGAAGCCGGCGTGAAGTACCTGACGATGGCCTTCATCCAGACCGAGGCCAAGGGCTCCTGCACGCCGTACTGGAACGGCAGCACGAGCACGCCGATCTCCCAAGCGACCTTCGGCGAGGACATCAAGACGATCCAGGCGAGGGGCGGCGACGTCATCCCCTCGTTCGGCGGTTACACGGCCGGCACCACCGGCACCGAGATCGCCGAGAGCTGCACCGACGTCGACAAGATCGCCGCCGCGTACCAGAAGGTGATCACCACCTACGACATCTCGCGGCTCGACATGGACATCGAGGTCAACGCGCTGGACAACACCGCCAGCGTCGACCGGCGCAACAAGGCCATCAAGAAGGTCCAGGACTGGGCCGCGCAGAACGGCCGCACGCTCGAGGTCTCGTACACGCTGCCGACCACCACGCGCGGGCTGGCCGAAAGCGGCCTCGCGCTACTGCGGAACGCGGTGAGCAACGGCACGAAGGTCGACGTCGCGAACATCATGACGTTCGACTACTACGACAACCAACCCCACGACATGGCCAAGGACACCGAGACCGCGGCCCAGGGGTTGCGCGACCAGCTCGCCCGCCTCTACCCGAACAAGACCGACGCGCAGTTGTGGGGCATGATCGGCGTCACCGAGATGCCGGGCGTCGACGACTTCGGCCCGGCCGAGACGTTCACCCTGGCCAACGCCAGGCAGGTCTACAACTGGGCGGTCGGCAAGGGCATCAACACGCTGTCGATGTGGGCGCTCCAGCGGGACAACGGCGGCTGCCCCGGCGGCGGGGCCCGCAACGACTGCTCGGGCATCGAGCAGAACACCTGGGACTTCAGCCGCATCTTCGCGCCGTTCACCAGCGACACCAAGCCCCCGACCAGTGACTTCTCGGTGACGACGACGCCGGCGTCCGGCTCGGTGACCGCGGGCGGCACCGCGACCACCACCGTGCGGACGGCCGTGACGGCCGGTGACGCGCAGAAGATCGACCTGACCGTCAGCGGCGCGCCGAAGGGCGTCGCCGCCTCGCTCAGCCCGCGCTCCGTGACGGCGGGCGGCTCCTCCACCCTCACCTTCACCGCGGCCCCCGAGGTGAAGTCGGGCACGTACACGATCAACGTCAACGGCGCGGGCGCCGACGTGAACCACTCGGCCTCGTACACCCTGACCGTCGTCGGCGACAACGGCAGTGAGTGCTCGGCGAGCCCCTGGTCGGCCGAGACGGTCTACACCGGCGGCCAGCAGGTCTCGCACCAGGGCCACACCTGGAAGGCCAAGTGGTGGACGGTGGGCGAGGAGCCCGGCACCACCGGCGAGTGGGGCGTCTGGCAGGACCTCGGCGCCTGCTGACCGGACACCCCTGACGCACCTCACACCGCCCACGGACGGCCGGCAGGCACTCGCCTGCCGGCCGTCTCCGTACCCACGCGACCGCGGGCGCGTGCGCGGCGCACACCGCCCCACGCGGCCGCCACCCGCACCGCGGCGCCGGCTCCACGCCCCGCGCCGGCCCCGCCGCGACGACGGGGAGAAGTTCGCGTCGACCTACCCTCTTGACCGTGTCCCGACAAGCAGTACGGTCTAGACCAAGTAGGAGGCGTGGGCCGCCACCCCGGCCGGTGATGAGCCGCGCACCCCCACCCGGTCGCCCCTGACCTGCCGCGCCCGTGCCTCCCGCGACCATCGCCCGCCCACGGCGGGCCCCCCACCGAAGGAGCCGACATGCACGGTAAGAAGAAGCTGGCCGTCACCCTCGGCGCGGCCATCGCGCCACTGCTGGCGGTCTGCCTGCCCTCCGGCACGGCCAGCGCCCACGGCTACATCTCCTCTCCCCCCAGCCGGCAGGCCCAGTGCGCGGCCGGCACCGTCGCCTGCGGGCCCATCAAGTACGAGCCGCAGAGCGTGGAAGGCCCCAAGGGGCTGCGGAGCTGCAGCGGTGGCAACGGCCGCTTCTCGGAGCTGGACGACAACAGCAGGGGCTGGAAGGTCACCCCCGTCAGCCGCACCACCAGCTTCAACTGGCGCCTGACCGCCCGCCACGCCACCAGCACCTGGCAGTACTACGTGGGCAGCACCAAGGTGGCCGAGTTCAACGACGGCGGAGCGCAGCCCGGCTCGACGGTGACCCACCAGGTCAACTTCGGCAACATCTCCGGCAAGCAGAAGGTGCTGGCGATATGGAACATCGCCGACACCGCCAACGCCTTCTACGCCTGCGTGGACGTCAACATCAGCTAGCGCCAGCGCGCCTCACCCAGCCCCGACACGGCCTGCCCACGGCCCGACCGTGGCCAGGCCGTGTCGGGGCGGTGGCGGCCAGCCTGGCCACAGCCTGATCGTGGCCGTGGCGGCCAGCCTGGACACGTGGTGAGGCCCAACACCCAAGCGCCCCGCGGCTTGTCCGGCCGCGGGGCGCTTTCAGGTGGCACCAAGCCTGACGCCCCGGCTTCCCGCCGCAGGCGACCAGGCGCGCGGCGCGGTCAGGTCGGCAGGACGCAGCCGAGGGAGACGGTGGCGAACGGGGGGCCGGAGCGGGTGAGGGCGCCGGTCTCCTTGTCGACGGTGAACGTGCCGATCGTCTTGCCGTACTGGTTGCCCGAGAACAGCAGGTTGCCCGCCGGGGAGAGGCTGATGTGACGGGGCCAGGAGCCCCCGCACGGCACGGTGTCGAGCAGCCGCAGGCCGGCGCCGCCGCCGGTGACGGCGAACCGCGCGATGCTCTCGTGGCCACGGTTGGAGAGGTAGACGAAGCGGCCGTCGGCCGAGATCGTCACCTCGGAGGGGTAGTTGCGGGTGCCCGGGTCGGTGCCGTCCGGGAGGGTGGGTTGGCTGTCGCCGTTGGTGAGGACGCCGGTGGTCGGGTCGTAGGAGCAGACGGTGATGGTGCTGTTCAGCTCGTTGGCCACGTACGCGTACGGGGCCGTGGGGTGGAAGACCATGTGGCGGGGGCCGGCGCCGGGCACCGACTTGGCCTCGGACACCGGGCGCAGCGTGCCGTTCGGCTGGAGTTGGTAGGTGTACACCTTGTCCGTGCCGAGGTCGACGGCGAAGACGTGGGCGCCCTTGGGGTCGGTGAGGATCTGGTGCGCGTGCGGCCCCTCCTGGCGCTCGGGGTCGGGGCCGGAGCCGACGTGCTGGACGAGAGAGGTACGAGCGCCCACGCTGCCGTCGCCGCTCAGGGTGTGCACGGCCACGCTGCCGGCGCCGTAGTTGGCGCTGAGCAGGTAGCGCCCGTTGGGGTGGACCGCGAGGTGGGTGACGCCGGCGCCGCCGGTGGACTGTGCCCGACCCAGCGCCCGCAACCGGCCGCCCGCGCCGATGGCGAACGCGCGCACGGCCCCCTCGCGCCCCGCGCTGTCCAGCGCGTAGAGCACCCTGCCGGAAGGGGCCAGGGCGAGGAAGGACGGGTCGGTCACCGCGGTGAACGCGCTCTTCCGGGTCAGCGCGCCGGTCGCGGTGTCGTACGCGCAGGTGATGATCCCGCTGCCGTACGTGCCGAGGAACGCGTACCGCGACTGGGCGGGGCGTCCGCCGGCGGCGGGTGCCGGCAGAGCTCGCGCGGCGGACGCCCCGCCGAGCGCGGCGGCGCCCAACACGCCGGCGCCGAGCGACCCGACGAACGAACGGCGTCCGATGCCGGGGCCGGTGCGGTGGGGGTGCTCCGAGCGGTGTGGGGACATGATGGGCACCTTTCGTACCTGGGGCTGGGATACGTGCCTGGGACTCGGGTGGCGTCACGTGACGCCAGGTGTCATGCCTTGGTCAAGAAGCGTGCTGTCTCTCGCTGCTTAGGTACAGACCAATTAGCGCCAAGGCAACGTCCGCGAGCGCGTGTCGGCGCCGCGTACGTGGCGGCGGGCGCCGGCGGGACGGACACGCGGAAGCCCGCGCGCCGGGCGGCCGGGCTGGCACCCGGCGTCTGACACCCGGCCTCTGGCGCGCGGCGTCGGGCGCCTGACGGGCGACCGGTGCGGCCGGGGCGCGTGCCCGCGCGGCCGCGCGCCAGGGTGTGCGTCGGGGCGTGCGCCGGGGCGGCTCGCCCGTGTGGTGGGTCGGCCGGCGATGGCTCAGGCGTCGGTGGCGTGCCGTCGGTTGTGCGGCCGTCGGCGGCTCAGCCGCCCAGGCCGGCGAGCAGCGCGGCCTCCTCGCGCGGGGTGAAGCCGCGGTTCATCGGCGGGGTGCCGCGCTCGCGGTCCCAGGCGAGCACGTCCGCGACCGTCACCGCGAGCGGCGTCGCGGTCAGCCCCGCCGCCCGGGCGCGCGCCGCGCTGCGCTGCTGGGATGACCACACCGGACGCACCAGCGGGAACATCGGCGGCGCGGACTCCGCCGGCACCCGCACGATCTCCACAGCGGTTCCCGCCACCCGCGCGCAGGTGGCGATCAGGCCGCCGAGCGTGACGGGTTCGGCCGGCCCCACCGCCGTGAACGCCCCCGGCCGGTCGTCCAGGACCAGTCGCACCACCAGGCGCGCGAGGTCCCGGGCGTCCACGACCTGGACCGGCTGCCGCGGATCGGCCGGCAGCGCCACCCGCCCGCCGCGTGCGGCCCGGCGCACCCAGTAGGTGAAGGTGTCCGACGGGTCGTACGGACCGGCCACCCTGCCGGGGCGCACGATGGTCGCCCGCTCGCCGTAACGTGCCCACACGTCGTCCTCGCAGGCCACCTTGAGCCGGCCGTAGGTCTCGCCGTCGATCTCCTCGGTGTCGCGGAACGGCGCGCGGCGCGGCGTGTCCTCGTCCGAGCCGGGGCCTACGCCCGCCTGCTGGTAGACGGCGTGGCTGGAGATGAACAGGTACCGGTGGACCCGCTCCCGCAGGGCGTCCATCGCCTGGCCCACGTGGCGGGGCACGTAGCCGCTGACGTCGACCACGGCATCCCAACGGCCCCGGGCCAGGGCCCGGTAGTCGCCGGTGTCCCGGTCGCCGATGAGCCGGGTGAGTCGCGGGAAGAGGTCGGTTCCGGTTCTCCCCCGGCCGAAGAGCGTCACCTCCACACCGTGGCGCAGGGCCTCCTCGACCACGGCTCGGCCCACGAACGACGTGCCACCCAAGACGAGAACGCGCATGACGGCCGACCCTAACGCCTGCGCCCGCCGATCCCCTGGGCGAACGCGCTCCGGATGACCGGCGTTTGGCTCGATCCCGTCTCGACAACGGCCCGGTGGCACGGGATGACCGGCCGGCCCGTGGGCGGCTGATCGTACGGCCGGGCGCGCGAGGGCGGAGCCACGGAGGGCCGGGCGCGCCGCGCGGCGGGCGGCCTCGGACCGAACTGGCCGAATGTTATGGCTTGTTGGGAGTTCTCTGAAACGAACGCGTGTGCAAGGCTCCGCACCGGCGGCGCACGGTCACGCGCGGGAAGGAGGTCGAACGGCGCTCGCCTGACACCGATTCCTCCCCCACAAAGGAGTGTGTGATGGTCTCCACCAGACGCTGGGGCCGCCTGGCCGGCCTCGCCGTCGCGGCAACCGGTCTCGTGGCCGTCAGCTTCGGCCCCGCCTCTCCGCAGGCGTCCGCGGCCCGCTCGGACGCCGCCCCGGCAGCGGCCACGGCCGCCCGCTCGACCGCCACCACCTCGGCCACCCCCGCCTCGGCCCCCGCGCCCTCCGCGGCCGGCACCGAGCGGGCGAGCGAGCGCTCGCTGCGCTACGGCGACGCCGGCCGGTCCTGGAGCACGGAGATACGCTCGCCCGGCGCGTCCTACGTCAAGGTGCACTTCGCCTCGCTCAAGCTCGCCGGCGACGACCGGGTGACCGTGGCCTCCCCCGACCGGCGCGAGGTGCACACCTACTACGCCGACCGCGACCGTGGCTCGGACTACACCGTGCACGGTGACTCCGGCTTCGCGGCCCTCTCGATCGACGGTGACACCGCCATCGTGACCCTGCACGCGACCGGCGCGCGGAACGCCGAGCCACTGGCGCGCCGCGGCTACGGCGTACGGATCGACAAGCACTTCCGTGGCTTCGACGCCGCCGAGCGGGCCGAGCGCGCGCCGTCCACCCGGAGCGTGTGCGGCACGGACGCGCGGCGGGACGTGGCCTGCTACCAGACCAGCCACCCCACCGAGTACGCCCGTGGCAACGCCGTCGCGCGCCAGTTGCTCAGGGGCACGGGCCACTGCACGGCATGGCGGGTGGGCAACACCAACCGCATGCTCACCAACCAGCACTGCATGGAGAGCGCGGCGGACCTGCGCGCCAGCGAGTTCCAGTTCGACTACCAGTGCGCGACCTGCGGCGGCAACAACCCGCGCCCCGGTACGAAGGTGAGCGGCCAGCAACTGATCAAACTGAGCGCCCTGTCCGAGCTGGACTACGCGCTGTTCAGCGTCAACAGCTTCGAGAGCATCCAGAAGTACGGCACGCTCTACCTCGACCCGCGCACCCCCAAGGCCGGCGAGCGCATCTACATCCCGGGTCACGGCGACACCACGCCCAAGCGGCTGTCCCTCTACGAGGAGACGCAGGGCGGCGCCACCTGCAAGATCGACGTCGTGTCGTCCGGCGTCAACACCGGCTACCGGTGCGACACCTCCGGCGGCAACTCCGGCTCGCCGGTGCTGGCCGCCTCATCGCACAAGGTCATCGCCCTGCACCACCTGGGCGGCTGCCCCAACTGGGGCACCCGGATCTCGCTGGTGTACGACCAGATCAAGGGTGACATCGACAACACCCAACGCACGCCCGCCGCGACCGCGTAACCCCCTCCCCCACCCCATCTCACCGCACACCGCCACCCCCTGTGGCTGACCCCGCCCCGCGCTCGGGCGCCCTCGGAGGTCGGCGGCTGTGCCCGGCGCGGCGGGACCAGCCTCCCGCCGCGCTGGGCGCACTCCCGCGCGATGCCATGCCTCGCCCCGTCGCGTGCGTGCGACGCCACGAGAAAGCGCGGCACTCCAACAGGTGATGGCGGGTTGAGCGGTGGGTGAGGTCCGCAGGTTGTTGCCGAGAATCAGCCGCCCGCTCCCGCTGCCGGCGATCAGCGCCCTACGATACGGATGCGTACACGGGACCACGGGGGGCTTGGTGTCCAGCATGTCGCGGAACAGTTCGAGGTTTGACGCCTCATCAGGAACGCTCGACGGCGGAGGGCTGCGGCTCGTGCGGCGGCTGGCCGGCAGGCTGCCGGGCGGCGTGGAGTTGTACGGGCTGCTGCCCGGGGGCGGCATCGTCTTCGCCGACCGGGACGGCGCCCGGGAGCTGGGGCCGGAGCGGGAGTTCCTCCGCTTCATCGACGACGGCCAGTTCGCGCACTACCTCGTCGGCGACGCCGCCACCTCGCCCGAACGGCCCTCCAACGCGACCGTCAAGCTGGGTGTCGTCGGCCCGCGCAGCGCCTTCACGCCGCACGCGCACGGCGGCGAGCACTTCGTCCTCAGCCTGGGCCACGCCGCCTGCGGCCTCTACGACGCGGACCGCGCACAGGTCACCCAGGTCCCGCTGGTGCCCGGCGTCATGATCCGTATCCCGGAGATGATGCCCCACTCGTTCGCCAACCGGGGAAGCGCGCCGCTGACCATCCTGGCCGCCAACACCGGCTACGGCATCGACCACGAGGACTACGCGATCACCGCGCGGGAGGCGGAGCGGCGCTCGGCCGCGGCCTTGGCCGAGGCCGGCGTCGCCGACGGGCCGCTGAGCACGGTGCCGCGCGCCGGCACCGACTTCGCGGCGCTCGCCGCGGCGCTGCGCGACATCGAGGGCGCGCAGCGGCTGCGGGGCACGGGCACCACCACCGTCCGGGAGCGGCTGGCCACACGCATGCGCCGGATCGCCAGCGCCCTGGAGGCCCCGCGATGATCTGCCCGCACTGTGACGCGTCGCTGCTGCGCAAGGAGCGGCCCGGCAACGTGTGCGGCAAGTGCCGGCGGCGCTACGCGCTCGACCCGAAGACCAACCCCCTGGAGTTGCACGACCTACGGGTGCGTCGGATGGTGGCCAAGCTCACCGACGACGGGCGGTTGCCGTGCACGCCGGGGCACCTGTGGTACGCCCTGTCGCGCAGGTCGCTGCGGTCGCGCGGCATCGGCGGTGCCTACGTCGCCGTGGCGCTGCTCGGCGCGATCCTGCTCACAGCCGGGTTCTTCGCCGGCCCGGCACCGCTCGCCTACTTCGGCTTCGTGCTGGCGCTGTGCGCCCTGGTGCTGTGCGCCGTGGCGGCGGCCGACCGTAACCAGAGTCGGCCGAAGATGCTTCCTGGCGCGTTCCGCAGGGACGTACTGGAGCCTTGGGTGGAGGTGTACGGCGAGTTGCCACCGGGCCTGGTGGAGGACCGGCGCTATCCAACGCCCGGCGGCGTGTCCGGCGCGGGTCAGGCCGCCACCCTGCTGTGTCCCGACCTGTCCGTCGCCACCCTCATCGCCGCAGCGGGGCTGCCGGAGCGTCACGGCCTCCACCTCGCGCGCGACCTGCCCGAGGTGTCCGCGCGGGGCCCGGTCATCGTGTTGCACGACGTCAGCGCGCCGGGCCTGCTGCTGCCCTGGCGCGTGCGCGAGGCGCTGCCGGGGCGCCGGGTCATCGACGCCGGGGTGCCGTTGCGCGCGGTGCGCGGCGTGCCCAACGCGGTGCCCTACCGGGACCACCAGCCCGGTGGGGCCGCGCTGTCCCGTCTCGCCGAGGTGGGCGACTACACCCCCGACGAGCTGGCCTGGCTGCGCAAGGGCTGGACGTTTCCGCTCGTCGCCGTCCCACCCGGCCGACTCCTGGACCTCGTGGGCCGCGTCGCCGAGCGGGTCGGGCGAACCGCCGACGCTGACGCCGAACAGCGCCGCGCCGCCGCCGTCGGCTTCCTGACCTGGCCCGACCAGGGGGCGCCATGACGTGCCCGCACTGTCAGGCGAGGCTGTTGCGCAAGGAGCGGGCGGGCAGCACGTGCTCCCGCTGCCAGCGCGCGTTCGCCCTGGACCCCAAGGTGTACGGGCGGGGCATGAACGACCTGCACGTGCGCCGCCGGGCCCGGCAGGCCACCCAGGACGGGCGGCTCAAGGTGACCCTCACCCAGTTCTGGTACCTGACCCACACCGACAACCGCTACGCGGAGGCACGGCCGCCCAGCGGCAAGCCGCGCCGGTACGTCTGGGTGCTGGTGACGCCGGTGGTCGTCGTGATCATCGCGGGTACCATCGCGCTCCCCGTGCACTCCGGCCTCAAGTGGTGGCTGGCGGCGATCTCGTGCCTGTTCGTCTGCGGCATGGCGTCAAAGGCCCAGGACTCGTACACACCGGCCCGCCCCGCGTGGGCGAGCATCGAGCCCTCGTACGCCTCGTTCCGCGCCATGATGTGCGGCCGGTGGACGCAGGTGTACGGCGCGCTGCCGGCCGGCATCGTGGACGACGAGCTGTACGTCGCCCCGGCGCGGCCGGCGATCGTGCCGCGGGTCGCGTTGCTCTGCTCCGACCGGGCGGTCGTCGCCTTCCTCTCGGTCAACGGCCTGCCGCGGCGGCTGGAGGTGGCGGTGGCGCCCACCGTCGACGAGTTGCCCGCAGGTGTTCCGGTGGTGGTGCTCCACGACGCGAGCGCGCGGGGCGCGTTGCTCGTCCTTGAGGCGCGGGCGGCACTGCCCGGCCGGGTGGTCGTCGACGCCGGTCTCTCGGTGCGCACGGCCCGCGACAGGCGGCTCGTGCGGCGGCTGGGCGAGCCGTCGGGGGTCAGCTCGGAGTATCTGCGCGCGGCTGTCGGGCTGCCGCTGGCGTTGGCCGACTGGCTGGCCGACGGCTGGTGGTACCCGGTCGCCGCGGTGCCCCCCGCGCGGTTGGTGACCGTGGTCGAGCGTGCGGTGGAACAGGCCGTGGAGCAGGGCCGGATCGCGGACGACCCACGGCACCGGCGCGCGGCCACGACCGGCTTCATGACCTGGCCCGCCGCTGACGGCGCCGCTGACCCGAAGGGCGGGACGACCCCATGACCACGCCAGGCGTGCCGGCCGGGCACGAGGAACGGGCCACGGGCGGCGGGCTCGCGACGCGGGTCGTCGACCGGGCGATCACCGTGGCGGCTGCGCGCGCCGCCGCGCCCGGCGGCATTCGCTTCACCGAGCGGCAGCTCTACTACGCGACGTGCCGCGTCCTGTGGCCCGCGCCCACCCTGTTGGGCCGCCTCCCGCACTCCCCCGCGCCCTCGCTGCGGCTGACCCACTTCACGCGGGCGTTGCGGGCCCGTGGGGCTGCGGTGCCGGGCATGCTGAGCGAGGCCGAGGCCCGGTCGGCGGCCGGCCCCGGTGCGGGCCCGGCCCGGGAGCCCGACCTCTACGACTACGGGCTGCCACGGCTGCTGGTGTGCCAGGACCGCTCGCTGGCCCGCATGTTGGTCGCCAACCACGCGCACCTGGAGGCCGGCTGCCCGATCGTGGCCGCCGAGGAGAGCCTGCTGCTGGACACCCGCCTGGTGACCGCCCTGGAGCGGGCGGAGGGTGCCACCGTGTACGTCCTGCACGACGCGAGCCCGGCCGGCGTCGCGCTGCCCGCCCGGTTGCGGGCCGCGCTCGGTCCGGTGCCGGGGGTGCGGGTGTCCTCGCTCGGGCTCGTACCGCGACACGCCGCCGCGCTGCACCTGGCGTCCGGGCGGGCCCGGGGCCCGGTGGAACTGCCCGAACCGCTGCCCAGGGGGCTGCGCCCGTGGGAGGTGGCCTGGCTGGCGCGCGGCCGGTTCGCGCAGCTCGCCGCCGTTCCGCCGGATCGGCTGCTGCGCGCGGTGCTGCGCCGCACGCGCGGGCCGCGCCCGCCGCGCCCGTCGGTCTGGAACGAGCTGCGTGACCTGCGTGCCGCCGGCTTCCTCAGCTGGCCCACGCCGTGAGGCCGCTCGGGACGCCCGGCTTCCCGCGCTGCCCGTACACCGCCCGCCCACCGTCCACCGCACACCCGAGGACCCCAGACCATGATTCGGCCACGTGACATCGGCTACACGGACGAGCTGCTCGCCGACGGCAGCGTCCATCGCTCGTACGAGGACGGCCGCCAGGAGTGGCGGCGCCGGGGGGACGACGGCGTGGTGCACTGGCACGACGACCGGGGCGCGTCGGGCACCGAGCCAGCGCATCGTCAAGCGCGCCTACGCCGACGGGCGGGTGGTCTACGGGCGGGACATCGGCTACGGCCGGACGGTGTGGGACCGGGGCGCGACCGTGCTCGTCAACCGCACCTCGCTCGGCGGCCGAACCGGTGCCGCGCTGGCCGCGCTCGGCGTGGCCGGCCTGGCCGTAACCGCCGCGCAACTCCCCCCAGTCCACCTGACGCCGGCCGAGGAGGAGGCGCTGCGACAGCAACAGGCGGCCCAGGGCTCGGGCGGCGGTGGCGCCGAGGTCGGCCTGGGTGGCGAGGAGGAAGCGGGCTGGGAGGGGGACTGGGAGGCGGACGACGGCGGCTGGAGCGACGACGACTTCGGCTGACCCGCCCCCGGTTCCCACCCCCCGTGCGAACCCTCGGGTGGCACGCGCGACGCGATCGACGTACGCCGCGCCCACCCGTCCACTCAACCCACCCACCGGCTCGCCGTCGGGCGAGCACACAGACGAGGGAGAGGAGCCTGTCATGGCTCGCCTGTGCGCCGTCGTGGCGCCCGACGCCGAAGGGGCCCGCGGCCACCTCGCCGCGATGGGCGCCACCCCGGGCGGGCCGGTCGGCGCCGCCCCGGCGGACGCGTCGGCGCCCGGGTTCGGGTTGGTCGGGTCCGAGCCCGGCCACGCCGACGGCCCCTTCGCCGCCCACGGGCTGACCGGCGTCGGCGAGGTCACCGTGCACAACCGCGCGGAGCTGTGTGCCGCGCTGGCGGCGGCCGGTGACGTGCCGCCGCCCGGCTGTTCCGACGGCGAGTTGCTGTTGCGCTGCTGGGCCAGGCTCGGGGAGGCGGGCGTCGCGCTGGCCGAGGGCATGTTCGCGCTCGCCGTCCAGGACGGCGCCGACCTGCTGCTGATCCGCGACCACGTCGGGGCACGCACCCTGTTCTACGCCCGGGCCGAGGGTTGCTGGGCCGCGTCGACGTCGCTGCGGGCGCTGCGCCGCTGGCCGGCGCTCGGCACCGGGGTGAACCTCGCGGCCGTCCGCTCGTTCCTGACCTTCGCCTATCTGCCCGGTGACGAGACGCTGCTGCGCGGCGTGCGCGAGGTGCTGCCGGGACGCGTGGTGCGGCTGTCGGCGTCGGGGACCGTCACCGAGCGGGTGTACTGGGAGCCGCGCGAGCGGGTGGCCGACCCGGCGCCGGCGGACCCCTCACCGTACGTGTCGGCTCTGCGGGCCGCGTTGGAAGAGGCGACGGCGCGCCGGCTGCCGGCGGGCGAGGTCGTCGGCGTGCTGCTCTCCGGCGGGATCGACAGTTCGCTGGTGACGGCGCTGGCCGCGAAGGCGCACGACCAGCCGGTGCACACGTACTCGATCAGCTTCGGCGACGAACTCCCGCACGAGCTGGGCTATTCGGGGCTGGTCGCCGCGCACTGCCACACCCGGCACCGGGTGCTCACGGTCTCCGGTGACGCGGTGGCCGCACGGCTCGCGGACGCGGCGGCGCTGCTCGACAGCCCGGTGGGCGACCCGTTGACGGTGCCCAACCTGATGCTCGCCGAGGCGGTGGCGGGTGACGGGCTGCGCGTGGTGCTCAACGGGGAGGGTGGCGATCCGGTCTTCGGCGGCCCGAAGAACCTGCCGATGCTCGTCCACGAGATGCACCGCGACCCGCTGGGCGGCGGTGAGGACCGCGCCACCGCGTACCTGCGCTCGTACCGCAAGTGCTGGAGCGACCTGCCGGAGTTGCTGACGGGCGAGGCGCTGCGGGCACTGGCCGAGGCGCCCGCCCCGCAGCGGTTCGTCGAGCCGTACCTGACCGGGCCGGGGCGGATGGAGTACCTGCTCAACCAGTTGCTGCACTGCAACCTGCGGACCAAGGGCGCGCACCACATCCTGACCAAGGTGGAGCGGCTGACCGCCTCCCAGGGGTTGCAAGGGCGGGCGCCGCTGTTCGACCGGCGGGTCGTCGACCACGCCTTCGCCACGCCACCCCGGTTGAAGCTGCGCGGGACCGTGGAGAAGTGGGTGTTGAAGGAGGCCGTGCGGGACCTGCTGCCGGCCACCGTCGTGGACCGCCCCAAGAGCGGCATGCGGGTGCCGGTGCAGCAGTGGCTGGGCGGGGCGCTGCGCGAACTCGGCGGCGACCTGCTGCTCGGCTCGGCCGCGCGGCGGCGGGGCCTGTTCCGGCCGGAGACGGTACGCGCCTGGATGCGCGGCGACGGCACCCTGCTCCCCCGGCAGGGCGGCAAGTTGTGGCTGGTACTCACCCTCGAACTGTGGTTGCACTCCTACGAGTTGTGAGGCGCGGCCGCCCGGGACCGGTGGGCCCTTGGGGCGTGGCACGGCCCGGGGTGCCGGGCCGGGTGGGTTGGACGTATCGACACCTGGAGGACGTGAGTCATGAGCAACCCGACATCCGGCGCGGCGACCCTGTCGCTGGTCGACCCCCGTACCGGGCGCGTGCGGGGCGTGGCGAGCCCGGGGCGCGAGGAGGAGGTGGGGTCGGCGGTGGCCACGGCACGCGCGGCCTGGCCCACCTGGCGCGCGCTGACGCCGATGGAGCGTTCGCGCCGGCTGGAGCGGCTCGCCGCGCTGGTCGAGGAGCACGCCGACGCGTACGTGGCGCGGGAGCGGGCGGGTACGGGCAAGCCGGTGGCCGAGGCGGCCGGCGAGGTGGAGCAGGTCGCCGACCTGCTGCGGTTCTACGCGACGGCGGCCCGCGCCCAACTCACCCCGGCCGCCGGACGCCTGGTGGCCGGGCACGAGAGCTGGGTGCGCTGGGAGCCGCTGGGCGTGGTGGGGGTGATCGTGCCGTGGAACTACCCGCTGATGATGGCGGCCTGGCGGTGCGCGCCCGCGCTGGCCGCGGGGAACGTGGTGGTGGCCAAGCCGGCGGAGACCACGCCCGACGCGCTGGCGCTGCTGGCCGACCACGCCGACCAGGCGCTGGGCCCCGGCGTGCTCCAGACCCTGCCCGGCGATCGGACCACGGGCCGGCTGCTGGTCGAGGCCGCCGTGGACATGGTGGCGTTCACCGGCAGCGAGGCGGCCGGCGCCGACGTGGCGGCCCGGGCCGGGGCCCGCCGGGTCAGCCTCGAACTCGGCGGCAACGCCCCGGCGGTGGTGTTGCCCGACGCGCCCGATGACACCTGGGATGAGCTGGCCCGGGCGGTCACGTACAACGCGGGCCAGAGCTGTGCGGCGCCCGCCCGGGTGATCACGTTGGGTGACAACTACGAGACGGCCGTCGAGCGACTGACGCGGGCCATGGCGCAGCGGGTGGCCGGGCGGGACTTCGGGCCGCTCAACAACGCCGATCAGGCCGCGCGCTACGACGACCTGGTGGCCACCTCACGGGCGGGGCGCAGCGTGGTCGCCGAGGTGGCGCCCGGTGCCGGCGAGGCGGGCGGCTTCTGGCGCGGGGCGCGGGTGCTGGCCGACCTGCCGGGCGACGATCCGGCCGTCGTGCGGGAGGTGTTCGGGCCGCTGCTGACCGTGCAGTGGGCGCCCGACGTGGAGGCGGCCCTGCGCATGGCGTGCGGGGTGCCGCAGGCGTTGGCGGCCAGCGTGTGGACGCGGGACATCGGGCTCGGGCTCGACGTGGCGGGCCGGCTGAACGCGGGCGAGGCGTGGGTGAACTGCCACCTGGTGCAGACGGCCGAGCTGCCGCACGGGGGCAGGGGCGCGTCGGGGCAGGGCACGGACCTGAGCGTGTTGGCGCTGCACGAGTACCAGCGGCCCAAGACGATCACGGCCAGGCTGGCGCTCGGTCAGGCCCACGTCTAGCCGTCGCTGGCGCTTACGGGCGGCGGGTCAGTGGCCCGGGAGGTCGAGCCAGTGGGCGTCGCCCGGGGCGACGGTCACCGTGCGGTCGGCGAGTCGCACGGCGATGGGGGTGGCGTCCGACGCGGGCACGCTGACGCACAGCCTGCCCGAGCGGACGCGCAGGTCCACGCCCCAGTGGTCGTGGAAGCGGACGCAGAAGCCGTACTCGGACAGCTCCGGCAGCGGCACCGGGTCGAGGCGCAGCGCGTCCTGGCGGGCCTCCAGGCCGGTGAGGCCGCGCTGCACCAGGTCCAGGGTGCCGGCCATGGCGCCGAGGTGGATGCCCTCGCCGGTGGTGCCGCCCTGGAGGTCGGCGACGTCTCCGGCGAGGGCCTCCTGGAAGTACCGCCAGGCGTCGCCGCGCCGGGCGCGGGCCAACACCCAGGCGTGGACCAGTCCGCTGAGAGTGGACCCGTGGCTGGTGCGCCGCAGGTAGTAGTCGACGGTGGCCTGCCATCCGGCGTCGTCCAGGTGGTGGCCCAGGCGGCCGAAGAGGTCGGCGAGTTCGGCGGGGGCGAAGAGGTAGCCGAGCATGAGCACGTCGGCCTGCTTGGACGCCTGGTAGTGGTTGACGCTGTCGCCCTCGGACTCCAGGACGCGGTCCAGTCGCCTGATGTCGCCGTACCGGCCGCGGTAGCCGTCCCAGTCGAGTTCGGCCAGCGCTCCGTACCCGTCGAACTGGCTGATCACACCCTGGTGGAAGGGGACGTGGAGGCGGCGGGAGACCTCCTCCCAGCGCTCCAGTTCGGCGGAGTCCAGCGCGGTGTGCTCGAACAGCTCGCGCCGGCGCGGCTCGGGCAGGGAGCGCATCGTGTCGAGGGCGCGGGCCAGCACCCAGGCCGCGGTGACGTTGGTGTACGTGTTGTCGTCCAGGCCGGGTTCGGCGGCCCCCGGGTAGGCATCGTGGTACTCGTCGGGCCCGACCACGCCACGGATGTGGTAGCGCTCGCTCCGTGCGTCGTAGCTGGCCGCGTCGGCCCAGAACCGGGCGATGTGCAGCAGCATCTCGGCGCCCTTGGTGTGCAGGAACTCCGTGTCGCCACTGGCCTGGCAGTACTGCCACACGTTGTACGCGATGGCCGAGCCGACGTGGTACTGGCGGCGCGAGTGGTCGGGCAGCCAGCGGCCCGAGCGGGGGTTGAGGTGGAGCGTCTGGGTCTCCTCGCGGCCGTCGCTGCCGCTCTGCCACGGGTACCTGGCCCCGGCGCGTCCCGCGTCGGCCGCGGCCCGGCAGGCCGCGGGCAGCCGTCGGTGACGGTAGGTCAGCAGCGCCCGGGAGACCTCGGGGAAGTGCAGGTTGAGGTAGGGCAGGACGAACAGCTCGTCCCAGAAGACGTGCCCACGGTAGGCCTCGCCGTGCAACCCGCGGGCGGGCACGCCGACGTCGAGTTCGGCGGTGTGCGGGGAGAGCGTCTGCAGCACGTGGAACAGGTGCAGTCGCAGCACGCGCCCGGCGTCGCCCGGCGCGTGGACGTCGGCGCGCCGCCACAGGTGTTCCCAGGCGGCGCGGTGGGAGTCCAGGAGGCCGGCGTAGCGCGGGGCCCGGTGCGCGCCGTCCACCGCGGCCCGCAGCGGGTCGCTGATGGCCGGGTCACGGGAGGTGTAGAGCGCCACCGTCTTGTCGAGCGTCACGGCCCGCTTCGGGGTGAGGGTGACGGTCAGCGTGCGGGTGACGCGCGGGCCCTCGTGCTCGACGCGGTCCCGGGTGATGCCGTCCGCGCTGACGCGGGTGCGGGCGGCCATCGCGATCCGCAGGTCCGACTCGGTGGTGCGGCAGCGCAACCACACGGTGTCGGGGGTGGCTGCGCCGGTGTGCAGGTGTGTCAGGTGGCGTCCGGCGAGCTGGCGGTAGCGGGCCACGCCGGAGTTGGTGACGCCGCCGTCGAGCCCGCAGGCGATGTCCAGCGCGCCGGCCCAGCCGTGCGCGCGGAAGACGGTACGGATGGCCGCCAGGTGCGGGTCGCCCATGTGCACGAGGCGGTGCTGTTCGACGTCGAGGTGGTCGCCGTGTCCGTCGGCGAAGCGCAGTCGGCGGGTGAGCGTGCCCTGGCGCAGGTCGAGTCGCTGGTGGAAGGCGGTGAGCGCGGGGCTGTCGGGGGTGAGCCAGGGGCCGGGGGGCGCGTCGTCGCGGCGGACGCGGTAGCGCACGGGCAGCCAGTTCGGCAGGTTGACCATGTCCTCGTTCTCGACCTGTCGCCCGGCCACCTGGGAGACGAGTCGGTTGTAGCAGCCCGCCGCGTAGGTGCCGGGGTAGTGGGTGTCGTCGGCCGGCGTCTCGGGGGCGGCGCCCCGGGTGGCGAAGTAGCCGTTGCCCAGGGTGCACAGCGATTCGCGCAGCGACTCCGCCGCGGGTTGGTAGCCCGTGTACTCCCAGGCCCACTCGGTGGCGGGACCTCCGCTGGTCATCGCTCCGCCGTCGGCGGACTCGGGGCGCGGCCCTGGCCGGTGGGTGGTTCGGGCGCGTCGGGCGCGGCGGGGGCGGTGAGCAGTTCGGCCAGGTCGGCGACGACGAGGTCGGCGCCGTACGCGTGCAGGTCGGTGGCGCCGGCGCGGTCCGCCGTCCGGTCCACCCCGACGACCAGGCCGAAGCCCCCGTCTCTGGCCGCCGCGACGCCGGCCAGCGCGTCCTCCACGACGGCGGCGGCGGGCGGGGTCACGCCGAGGCGCCGGGCCGCCTCCTCGAACAGGGCCGGGTCGGGCTTGCCCGGCAGGCGCAACCGCGCCGCCTCGCGCCCGTCCACGAGGTGGTCCAACAGGTCGCGCACGCCGGCCCGGTCCAGGAGTTCGCCGGCGTGCCGTGACGCGGACACGGCGGCGCGGGGCACGCCGTCCCGGCGCAGGGCGCGCAGCAGGCGTACGGTCCCGGGGTAGGCGGCGATGCCGTGGGTGTCGAGATAGGCGGTGAAGGCGCGGTCCTTGTGGGCCGCCACCGCCCACACGGTGGCCGTGCCGGGGCCGTCGTCCTCGCTGCCGGCTGGCAGTCGCAGTCCGCGCGAGGCGAGGAAGGCCGCGGCGCCGTCGTACCGGGAGGTGCCGTCGACGTAGCGCCGGTAGTCCGCGTCCGGGTCGAAGGGGCGGCGCAGCGCGGGGTCGGGCGGGGGGTGCTCGCGCAGGCAGGCGTCGAACGCCTGCCGCCAGGCGGCGGCATGCGCCCGGGCGGAGTCGGTGATCACCCCGTCGGTGTCCAGGACGACGGCCCGTACGCCGGGCGGCAGGTGGACCAGCCGCTCGTGGTAGTCGCGCGGCCGGTGGGAGGCGTCGGGGTGCGGCGTCGGCACGGCGCTCCTCCTCCCCGACGGGCCCCGGCCGGGGTCCGCCGTTCGCTGCCGCCCGCCACATCCCGCCGCGCGGACCGCTCGGACCGCGCGGGCTGGCCTGCCGGGCCGGGGGCCTGGGACGTAGCGTCGGTTGCTCCCCATTGTCGTGCCGGTGGCGGCCCCTCACCACTTCGCGCCGGGCCCCCGTCGCGCGGTGTCACGGGCCGCGCCGGCGCCCGTCCCGTGCGGGGCGGCCGGGCGGGGGCGGGGGCGGGCGGTTGGGTAGGGTCGGTCGGGTGCTGGAGCGACTGGAGATCGAGAGCTTCGTCGTACTCGCCGAGGAGTTGCACTTCGGGCGGACGGCCGAGCGGCTCCACGTGTCGCGGGCCCGGGTGAGCCAGACGATCCAGGGCCTGGAGCGCCGCGTCGGCGCCCCCCTGTTCGAGCGCACCAGTCGCAGCGTGCGCCTGACGCCGCTGGGCCGGCGCCTGCACGCGGAGGTCGAGCCGGGCTACCGGCGCATCCGGGCCGCGCTGGAGCGGGCCAGGGCCGAGGCCAGGGGCGTGGAGGGCGACCTCGCGGTGGGGTATCTGGGCACGGCGGCCGGGGAGTTCGTGATGGACGTGGTCCGGGCGCTGGCCGGTCGGCGCTCCGGGATCGAGGTGCACATCCACGAGACGCAGATCAAGGACATGTTCGGGCCGCTGCGGGCGGGCCAGGTGGACGTGTTGGTCACCCAGTTCCCGGTGGCCGAACCGGACCTGGCGCGCGGCCCGGTCGTGATGCGGGTGCCACGGATGCTCGCCGTCGCGGCCAACCATCCGCTGGCGGCCCGGGAGGCGGTGTCGGTGGAGGACCTGGCGCGGGACCGGGTCTTCGCCTGTACCGGTGAGGTGCCGGCCTACTGGCAGGAACACCTGGCGCCGTCGCTCACCCCCGGCGGTCAGCCGGTGCGGCGCGGCAGGTCGGCCGCCACGCTGCAGGAGACGCTGGCGATGGTGGGAGCGGGCCAGGGCATCTCGCCGGTGGGTGCGGACGTCGCGCGCTCCTACGCGCCTCGGGGCGTGGCCTACGTGCCCTTCCACGACGCGAGCCCGCTGGAGTACGGGCTGGTGTGGCGCGCGGCGGGGGCCACCGCCCGGGTGCGGGCCTTCGTGGCGACGGCCGAGCGGGTGGCCGGCGAGCAGGTCGCGGGCGAACGCGTGACCGGCGAGCAGGTGGTGGGCGACCAAGCGGCGGACGACGCGGCGGGGCGGGCGACGGCGGGCGGGTAGCCGGGCATCGGTAAGCCCGGCTTACCGGTCGTCGCGCGGTCGGGGGCTGTTCCGGGCCCGCCAGGCCACGAGCCTGGAGGGCGTGACACACGATCTCTCCCGCACGCCACCACGTACCACCCCACAACCAGCGCCCGACGCGGCCGCACCAGCCTCACCATCCCACTCCGGCGCCCCGGCGCCCGAGCGCCTACCCACCGCGCCGGCCGCCGAGACCCCACCCGGCGCGGGGCCCACCGACTCGGGGCCCACCGACGCGGCGGGGCCCGGCCGGCCCGCGCGGCGCGCCGCGGGGACGGCCGCGCTGTTCGCCCTCGCGCTGGGGGCGTTCGCGGTCGGCACGACGGAGGTCGTCATCGCCGGGCTGCTGCCCGAGGTGGCCGCCGGCTTCGACGTCTCGCTGTCCACCGCGGGCCTGCTGGTGTCGGGGTACGCGGCGGGCATGGTGGTGGGCGCCCCGCTGCTGACCGTCCTGGGGGCCAGGGTTCCGCGTACCCGCATGCTGCTGTGGCTGGTGGGCCTGTTCATCTTGGGCAGCCTCCTCAGCGCCGTGGCGCCCGGCTTCGCGGTCTTGTTGCTGGGCCGGGTGCTGTCCGCGCTGGCCGGTGGCGCCTACGTCGGCATCGCCTCGGTCGTCGCCGCCGACGTGGTCGCCCCAGAGCGGCGGGCCAGTGCCATCGCCACGGTGTTCATGGGTCTGAGCCTGGCCAACGTGGTCGGCGTGCCGGGGGGCACCGCGCTGGGGCAGGCGCTGGGGTGGCGGGCCACGTTCTGGGCGGTGACGGCGCTGGGCGTGGTGCTGCTCGGGACGCTCGCCCGCTTCGTACCGCGGACCCCAGCACCGGCGGACGCGGACCCGCGGCGAAGGCTCGCGGTCTTCCGACGGGGCCGGGTGTGGCTGGCGCTCGCGGCCACGGCCTTCGGCTGGGCGCCGTTCCTGACCGTCCTCACCTACATCTCGCCGCTGCTCACGGACGTCACCGGGTTCGCCGACCGTACGGTGCCGCTGCTGCTCGCGCTGATCGGCGTGGGCATGGTCGTGGGCACCCCGCTGGCCGGGCGGCTGGCGGACCGCGCGCTGCTGCCGACGCTGTACGGGGCGCTGGCCGGGGTGACGGTCGTCAGCGCCCTGCTGCTCGCCGCCGTGCACAGCAAGCCCGCCGCCGTCGTCGGCTTCCTGCTCTTCGGGATGGTGGGCGCCGCCGTCATCCCCCCGCTCCAGACGCGGGTGCTGGCGAGCGCCGACGGCGCGGGCGACCTGGCCTCCGCCGCCAACATCTCCGCCTTCAACATCGGCAACGCCGGGGGCCCGTTGCTGGCCGGCGCGGCGCTGTCGGCCGGGTGGGGCCTGACCGCCCCGCTGTGGATCGCCGCCGTGCTCGGCGCCGTCGGCCTGGCCTTCGCCACGGGCCGGCGCGCCGGGCGGCGGGCTGCGCGGACGGGCTGAACGAGCGGGCTGAGCCGGCGCACCGAGCCGTGCGGCCGGGTCCGGCCCGGCGGGGTGGGAGCCCCCGCCGGGCCGTACGCCCTCCCCCGATTTCCGGGCCCCGGGCCCTGAGCCTCGGCGTCAGGCGGCACCTGGCACCCGGCCGGCCCGGGCCCGGGTTCACTTCGCGCAGAACTCGGCCTCGACGACCTCGTCGTAGGCGCCGGCCCAGTCACCGTTGACGTTCACCGACAGCGCGTGCTCGCCGTCCGCCGTCACCAGGCTGGTCGACAGGGAGCCCTGGATGGCGCCGTTGTGGCCCCACACATCGCCGCACGAGGTCCGCTGCTTCATGAGCCCGAGGCCGTAGGAGAACTTCGTCCCGGCGACCGGCACCGCGGTCGTCATCTCCCGCAACTCGTCGGGGGCCAGCAGCTTGCCGGACAGCAGTGCCCGGTAGAACCGGTTGAGGTCCCGCGTGGAGGAGATGACCTCGCCCGCGGCGCCGGCCAGGGTGGGATTGAGGCGGGTGACGTCGTACGTCGTGCTCCCCGGTTCCCCGGGAGCGCCGAGGGAGCCGGTGAGCTTGGAGTACGCGTGGGCGCTGGGCTGGGGCATGCCCGCGTCGGTGCCCGGCAGCGAGGTGGCGCGCAGGCCCAACGGGCGCAGGACGCGGCGCTCGACCTCCCGCGCGTACGGGCGCCCGGTGACCTCCTCGATGACCATGGCGGCCAGGACGTAGTTGGTGTCGGAGTAGTGCCAGCCCGCGCCGGGTTCGAAGTAGGGCCGGTGGGTCATGGCGATGCCGACGATGCCGCGCGGGGTCCAGGTGTCGTAGCGGTGACGGAGGAAGTCGGTGCCGAACAACCGGCGTTTCACGTCCGCGTCGTCGGTGTAGCTGTAGACGCCGCTGGTGTGGTTCAGGAGTTGACGCACGGTGATCCGCTCGCCGTCGTGTCCGTTGCCCCGCACGAGGCCGGGCAGCCAGTGGTGCACGGTGTCGTCCAGGCTCAGCCGGTCCTCGGCCACCAACTGGAGCAGCACCGTGGCCGTGAAGGTCTTGGTGATCGAGCCGACCCGGAACCGCTCGTCGGCCTGGCGCGGCAGGCCGTCGCGCAGGTTGGCGGTGCCCGACTGGCCGGTCCAGGTGGCGCGGCCGTCGCTGACCCCGGCGACCACCCCGGGAACCCCGCGCCCCACCACGGCGTCGATGGCCTCCTGGGTGGCCCGGTGCTCGCCCCCGGTCGCGGCGGGCTCGGCCGCCGCCGTGCCGGGCAGCGCGCAGGCCACGCCGAGCACGGCCCCGACGACCGTGGCGACCACCGCCGCCCCACGGCGGTGGGCGCCCGCCCGGGCCCGGGCGGGCCACGGGACCCGCGCGGTGCTGGCCGTTGGGGCGGTGGGCCCGGCGGCCCGCGCGTACCGGTGGGGCCGGGGGGCGTGGCGCTCGCGCATGGGAGGTCTCCTACGGGTTCGGCGGATGATCAACTGGCGGGTCCAGCCTCGCCGAACGGGACGCGCGGCGGGAGCCGCCAGTCCCCCGGCCTCGGGGACCGGGTAGCCCTACCGCGCGGCCGGGGGTTTCCCACCACCGGGCGGCCCTCCCGGCCCGCGACGCCCGCCCACGGTCTCCCCGCGAGCGTCGCGGGCCCGTACCCCATCAACCCGAAGGGCCCCAACCCACCGGCCCGCCCCCGCCACAGCGGGGCGCGGGGCCCGGGTGGGCGCCCCGCGCCGCCCGGGAGTCACCGGCGCGGCACGGGGTTGGCCCGCGCCCGTCAGACGCGGTAGGCGTAGTAGAGGGCGTTCGGGTACGAGGCGATGATGCTCGCCACCGACTTCCGGTAGGTGTTGACCGAGTGGTACGTCAGGTACGGGACGCCGCTCGAACTCCGGTAGGTGGTCATCATCGTGTGGTCCTTGGACCCGTCCCGGTCGAAGTCCATCTGCATGACGTCACCGACGCCCATGTGGTAGACGTTCGCCAGGTTGGTGGCCCGCTTGTGGTGCAGCGTGAACCAGGACCACTCGTTGGCCCCGACCCACGACAGGCTCTGGTAGGAGGAGTCGTACCACCAGTTGCGGTAGTCGTCGTAGGTGCCCGAGTCGTGCTTCCAACCGCCCGCCTTGAGCGCCTGGCTGACGAAGTTGGTGCAGTCGCCGCCGGCGTCGTTGAACTTGCGGTAGGCCGGGTTGTAGTTCTTCCAGTACTTCTCGGCGTACGTGGCCATCGCCTTGTAGTTCAGGCCGGTGGACCCGGGCGGCTTGGCCTGCGGCGTCGAGGGCTTCTTCGTGGCGGCGGGCTTGGCGCTGGGCAGCGCGTCGGCGGTGGCCACGGCCGGCGTGCGCGGCTCGTTGATCGCCACCGGCCCGTCGTCCGTGGAGCGCAGGCCGGTCAGCTCCCACGTGCCGGCCGGGGTACGCGCGAGGGTCATCTCGTGGTGGGCCTCGAAGCCGGTCGTCGCGGGCTCGTCGCCGCGCACCTTCGCGTAGCGCAGCGTGGTGGTCTCGGTGACCTGAACGGTGGCCCGGTCGCCCTGGACGCGGGTCTCGTTCACGGTGGTCTTCGTGTCGCCGGCGCTGTACGCCTCGCCCAGGGCGGCCAGGCGTGCCTTGCGCTTGCCGAGCGAGGAGACGGCGCCGCTCTCCGCGCGGGCCAGCTTCGCCGAGACGCGCACGTCGCGGTCGCCGAGTGCCGCCGCCCGTCGGGCGGGCTTGCCGTCCACGATGGCGGCCGTGCGCTCGGTGAGCACGGCGTCGGCGATGCGGCTGAAGGACTCGATCGTCGCGGCGTTCGCCGTGCGCGGCTGTGCCTTCGTCCCGTCCGCCGCGTTCGCGGCCGTCGCCGGCAGCAGTACGGCCGAGACGGCCACCGTCAGGGCCGCCCCGACAGCGGATCTGAAGGTCGTAGGTATCACGTTGTTTCCCCTTGTCACCCCGGCCCGGTCGGCCCGGGGACGGAATCTTCGCACGAACTCCCGTTTTCTGGAGGGTATGTGGGGAGATTGTGGATCAACCGCCAAATGAACGGTGCGGTCGTGCTAATGGGCCGCTGACGGAGCCCTCGCCCCGCGCGCCGTGACGCGTCGCCCCGGGGGCGCGTCAGTTCCCTCGCGCGCCGCCGGCCCGGCGCCCGTCCTCACCCGGATGGCCGGCGCGGAACGGCAGCGCCGGGGGCGCGCCCTGATCGTCCGACGGTGCGCCGCGAAGGCGAGTAAAAGGGTGGGGAGCCGACAAAGCGCTCACCATGGGGTGAACGGCCCCGACACCACGAGGAGGGATGACATGTCGTCCAAGCGACGCCGCAAGAAGAAGGCACGCCGCAAGAACGGCGCCAACCACGGTAAACGACCGCAGAGCTGACCCGGCCGCCCCGGGCCGCGTCCGGGGCTGCCCTGGCTCGGGTCCGCCGCGCCCCCGTGCGCGGCGGACCCGACACACCGCCCCCGCGCGCCTCGCGGAGCCGTCGACCTGACCGGGCCCGGCGGCCGAGGGCGAGGGGAGGGGTCGCGCGGGGTTCACCGGCGGCGGTCGCAGGACGGGCCCGCCGCTGGTCGTAGGCCCAAGGAGGGATGCCGTACGCCGTCCGCGCCTGCCAGCATTCGGTGCATGAACGCCTCCTGGCCAGCCCATCTCGACGTGGGCGCCGTGCGGTTCGCGCGGCCCACCGCCCGCTACGACGACGTCCTCACCTTCTACCGCGACACCCTCGGGCTGCCCGTACTGGCCCAGTGGCGCGATCACCACGGGTACGACGGCGTCGTCCTCGGGCTCCCGGACACGCCGGTCCATCTGGAGATCACCCAACACGGCTCCCCGCCGCGCATCCCCGAGCCGCACCCGGAGAACCAGCTCGTGCTGTACCTGCGCGGGCCCGAGGCGGTCGCGACGGCCGTGGCCCACCTGGCCACCCACGGCCACCACCCCGTGTCCGCCGCGAACCGCTACTGGCCCGACCGGGGCGCCGTCGCGTTCGAGGACCCCGACGGCTGGGTGGTCATCCTCGCTCCCTGGGTGTTCGGCGCCCAGAGCCCGCCACCGGTGCGGACGGGGCGGGCGTAGCAGACCTCGGCCCCGCACCGCATCCCGCCAACCCGCCAAGTGCCCCGGGGGTTTGCCCCCGGCGCCACCGGCCAGGTGGCCCGATGGTCTGGCACCGGGCACGCTCCTAGCGTCTTTCGGGTCGTCACCACGTGATCGACAACGGTCCACTTCGCCCCGAAGGAGCACGATGCGCATCGCGTCGACAGTCGCCGCCGGACTCGGCCTGACCGGCTTACTCGCGGGGGCCGTACCCGCGTTGGCACACCAGCCGACCCGGTCCGCGCCCACGGTCACCTCCGCCCAGCACGCGCCCGCCGCCACCGGCGCCGCCTACCGGCACCAACGCCTCGACTGGGGGCCCTGCTCGGCCCAGCAGGAGGAGCTGCGCGCGGCCGGAGCCGAGTGCGCACGGGTGCGCGTGCCGCTCGACTACGCCGATCCGGGCGGCCGGACGATCCAGGTGGCCATCTCCCGGATCGGGGCCAAGGACCGGCACGAGCGGCGCGGCATCCTGTTGGCCAACCCCGGCGGACCGGGCGGCACCGGCTTGGCCTACCCGCTGTCCCTGCGACCCACCCTGGGGGAGGAGGCGGACCGCTACGACCTCATCGGCTTCGACCCGCGCTTCCTCGGCGAGAGCACCCCCATCTCCTGCGCGCCGGCCTCGCCGCCCGTCCCGCCCGGCGACACGACCAGCCCGCGCCAGGACTTCGAGGCCACCGTGCGCTCGGCCCGGGACACCGCCCGCCGCTGCGGGGAACACGGCGACAACGCGACGCTGCTGCCGCACGCCTCCACCCGTAACGTCGCCCGCGACATGGACGTCATCCGGGCCGCGCTCGGCGAGCGCAGGCTGTCGTACTTCGGCGTCTCCTACGGCGCCGACCTGGGCGCCGTGTTCACCCAGATGTTCCCGCGCCGCTCCGACCGCGTCGTCATCGACTCCTCGACCGACCCGGCGGCCACCCAGTACGAGCTGTTCCAGCGGGCGGGCGAGCCGCTGGAGGAGGCGCTCGACGAGTGGGCGGGCTGGGCCGCGCGGCGGGACGCCACCTACCGGCTCGGCACCACGGGCGCGGCGGTCCGCGCCAGCGTGCGGCGGCTGCTCGACCACGCCGAGCGGCGCCCCGTACGCGTCGACGGCCAGCGGCTGGACGCCCCGCTCATCCGGTTGCTGCTGCGCCAACTCATCCAGCACCAGGAGCACGACGCGGCGCTGGCCGGCGTCGTACGGGACCTGGTCGCGGCCGACGCCGGCGAGCTGACCGAGCCGGGCCCCGAGCTGGCGGGCCTCCTCGAACTGCTCCGCTCCCCCGACCTCGCCGACAGCATGGTGGGCGGAGCGCTGTTCATGTGCGGCGACGGCGGCTGGCCGGCGGGTGGCTGGCCCACGGAGCCCGCCACCTACTGGCGGAACACGCAACTCAGCCGCGCCACCCAGCCGGTCTTCGGGCCGCTCGTCAACGGCATGATCGCCCCATGCGCGTTCTGGCGTACCGCGCCCGCCGAGCCGGGCACCGCGATCGGCAACGACGTGCCCGTCCTCATGCTCCAGGCCCGGCGCGACAACAACGTGCCCTACGAGGGCGCGTTGGCGTTGCACCGCAGGCTGACCGGCTCGCGTCTGATCACCGCCGAGATCCGTTCGCACGGCGTGTACGGGCGCGGCGGCGAGGGCCTGCGCCCCGTGCCGTGCGCCGACCGGGCCGTCAACGACTACCTGCGGGGCGGCACGCTGCCGGCCACCGACCAGACCTGCCTCCCGGCCGGGAGCGGGCGGTGAGCGCGGCGCGGCCGGCGTTCAGCCGGCGCGCCGGGGTGTCCGCCGCCGCTGCCGCGCTGCTGGTCGGCGCCGCCCCGGTGGCGGCGACCGCCGCGGACGAGCGACGCCGCCGGGGCGGCCGGGGCCGGGCGGAGCGGGCCCGGCACGACGCGGCCCTCCAGCGCGACGTGGCGGCCGTCCGGGCCACGGGCGCCACCGGCGTGCTGGCCGAGGTGCAGACGGCGGGTGGGCGCGCGGCGGCCCGGGCCGGCACCGCCGACCTGGCGACGGGTCGCCCGATGCCGTGGGACGCGTACTACCGGATCGGCAGCGACACCAAGCCGTTCACGGCCACGGTCACCCTGCAACTCGTCGGGGAGGGCAGGTTGGCGCTCACCGACCCGGTCGAGCGCTGGCTGCCGGGTCTGGTGCGGGGCAACGGCAACGACGGGCGTCGCGTCACCCTGGCCAACCTGCTGCGGCACACCAGCGGCCTGGCCGACTACCTGGCGGCCTCGGGCGGCGGCGAGCCCCCGACGCCCGCCGGCTACCGCGCGGAGCGGTTCTCCCACCAGACACCCCGTCAGCAGGTGGCGGCGGCCCTCAGTCAGCCGCCCGGGTGGCTGCCCGACGCCGACGACCCGGCCGGCGAGCGACGCTGGTCCTACTCCAACACCAACTACGTCCTCGCGGGCCTGGTCATCGAGCGGGTGACGGGGCACTCCTGGGCTCAGGAGGTGCACGAGCGCGTCATCGAGCCGCTGGGCCTGCGCCACACCCTGACCCCGGGCACCTCGCCGTACGTGCCCCAGCCAACGGCCACCGCGTACACGGCCTTCCCCGGCGAGCGCGAGCTGACGGACACGACGCTGGCCTTCGGCGGCTACGCCGACGGCTCGCTGATCAGCACACCCCGCGAGCTGGCCACGTTCTGGCGCGCGCTGTTCGGCGGGCGACTGCTGCGACCGGCACAACTGGCCGCGATGCGGAAGACGGTGCCGGCGCCGGACTGGATCGCCGCGCGCGGGGTCCGCTACGGGCTCGGTGTGGCCTGGCGGCCGGCGCGCGGCAGCTCGGACGGGATCTGGTTCCACGGCGGCACGCACCTGGGCACGGTCTCCGAGAGCGGTGTGCGACCCGACGGCTCGCGCGCCGCGACCGCCGCGGTCTACACGCTGCGGATGACGGGCGACGCGGCCGACGCGCAGGCCAGGGCGGCGCTGCGGTTGGTGGACAACGCGCTCGGGGCCGACTGACCCGGCGCCGTGCCCCGCTCCACGCCGCCCCGGACGACCCGCGTCGCCCGGGGCGGTGGGCGATGCTCCACCCCCCGACACTGTTGATAATGGTTTTCATAACGGGTGTAGGCTGTGCGCCATGCATCGCGACACCACCCCCCACCGCGTGGGCCCCTACGAGCTGCGCGCGGCCCGGCCCGAGGACGCGGAAGGCGCCCGACGGGTCATGCTGGACACCTTCTACCGCGAGTTCGGCTACGGCTACGTGCCCGCCTGGCACGCGGACGTCGTCGACATCGAGGGCACCTACCTGGCCGACCCGCGCCACCTGCTCCTGGTGGCCACCCTCGACGGGGCGGTGGTGGGAACCACCGGCGTGCTCTCCCGCGGCCCGGCCCACCCACCCCACCCGCGCTGGCTCGCCGAGCGCTACCCCACCGGCTCCACCGCCCAACTCGTGCGCGTGTACGTGGCCGCGGAGCACCGCAGGCACGGGCTGGCGCGGGCCATGGTCCGCCGGGCGTGCGCCTTCGCCGCCGCGACCGCGGGGTACGACTGCGTCTACCTGCACACCAACGTCAACGTGCCCGGCGCGCAGGGCTTTTGGGACAGCGTCGCCAAAGAAGTCTTCGACGCCAGGACCACCGGCGAGCACGGCCCGGGGTGCGGCACGGTGCACTACGAGATCCCGCTGCACGCGTAGGCGCCCGGCACACCCACCGGGCCCGCCGCTTGCCTTGGAGCGCACTCACACGCATAGCGTGCGGTCCATGACGACAACACCTCAACGCGGCATCGGATCGGGCTTCCACTCCCGCAGCACCACCGACGACGTCCTGCGCGGCATCGACCTCACCGGCACCCTCGCCATCGTCACCGGCGGCTACTCGGGCCTCGGCCGCGAGACGACGCGCGCCCTGACCGGCGCCGGCGCGCGGGTGATCGTGCCCGCCCGGCGGCGCGCCGTCGCCGAGCGGGCCCTCGCCGGCGTCGACGGTGTCGAGGTCGACGAACTGGACCTGGCCGACCTGGCGAGCGTGCGCGCGTTCGCCGAGCGCGTGCTGGCGTCGGGGCGACCCGTGGACGTCCTCGTCAACAACGCCGCGGTCATGGCCTGCCCGGAGACGCGGGTCGGCCCGGGCTGGGAGGCCCAGTTCGCCACCAACCACCTGGGCCACTTCGCGCTCGTGAACCACCTGTGGCCGGCGCTGGCCGCCGGCGGCGGGCGCGTGGTGTCGGTGTCGTCCGCGGGCCACCACCTGTCGGACATCCGCTGGGACGACCCGCACTTCACCCGCGGCTACGACAGGTGGCTGGCGTACGGGCAGGCGAAGACGGCCAACGTCCTGCTGGCCGTGCACCTCGACGCGCGCGGTCGCGACGCGGGCGTACGGGCCTTCGCGCTGCACCCCGGCGCCATCCTCACCCCGCTCCAGCGCCACATGACGCGGCAGGAGATGCTCGACCGGGGCTGGATCGACGAGGCGGGCACCCCGGCCGAGAGCTTCAAGACGCCCGAGCAGGGTGCGGCGACCCAGGTGTGGGCGGCCACCTCCCCGCTCCTGGCGGGCCTGGGCGGCGTCTACTGCGAGGACTGCGACATCGCCGAGGTGTGCGGTGACGACGCGGCGCCGATGAGCGGCGGGGTGCGCGGCTACGCCGTGGACCCGGGGCAGGCGGCGCGGCTGTGGGTGCTGTCGGCCGAGCTGACGGGCGTGGACGCGTTCGCGACCAGCGCCTCCTGACCCGTCATCGGGCTTCCGGAGCCCCGGCGCGCCCGGGCGCGCGCCACGCGGCGGCGCGGCACGCACCCTCCGTGACGGTCGTAGCGATCATGGCGCATCATACAAATATGTCGCCTTTGCGCCGAAATGAAGAGAAGATCGCATCCAGTGGGCTGCCACTGGACGTCTTTGACACGGCGCCGGTCGGGGTGGCGGTCTACCGCGGCGACCGGCTGGTCCTGGCGTACACGAACCAGGCGTACCACGAGATCTTCGGCGAGCGGCCGCTGGGCATGCCGCTGCGCGAGCTCTTCGCCGACCTGCGGGAGCAGGCGGACCTGGATCTGCTGGAGGACGCGTTCCACACCGGCCGGACCGCGCGGGCGTCCGCCATCCCCTTCACCGTGGGCGGCGCGAGCCACGCCGCCCCGGCGGATGCCGCGCGGGCCACCCAGCGGTACCTGTCGTTCAGCGCCTCCCGGATCGAGCTGGCCGACCGCGAGCCCGGCCTGCTGCTGGTCGTGGTGGAGGAGACCGAACAGGTGACGGCGGCGGAGCAGACCCGGGTGCTGGCCGAGGAGCGGCGCCGGGCCCTGCTGCGCTACGAGTCACTGACCACGGCGCTCACCCAGCAGGTGTGGGTGAGCGACAGCCAGGGGCAGGTCATCGAGCACAGCCCGGCCTGGGAGCGCACCACAGGACAGCCCCCGGAGGCCTTCCGGGGCAGCGGCTGGCTGGACAGCGCCCACCCCGACGACCGCGACGAACTGGCCCGCTCGTGGCGCCGCGCCGTCGCCGAGGTGCCGGAGGTGTTCCAGTACGCGTTCCGGCTACGCCAGGCGGACGGCGGCTACCGCCACTGCGAGCTGCACGCGGTGCCGGTGCGCGAGGGCGGGCGGGTGCGGGAGTGGGTGAGCGCCTGCACCGACATCGAGGAGCGCTGGCTCGCCGAGCGGCGCAGCTCGCTCATCCGGCGCGCCTCGCGCGCCGTGACGGAGTCGCCCACCGCCCGTGAGGCGTTCACGGTGCTCGGTTCGGTCCTGGTCCCCGCGCTCGCCGACGAGTGCGGCATCTACCTGCTCAGCGAGTTCTCCGGCCCCGAGCGCGGGCCCGACGCCGGCCCGCTGGCGGTGGAGCGGGGCGCGGCCGTCGCGCGCCCGGGCCTGCCGCCGGGGCCGCCGCTGCGCAGCGAGGAGGTCATCGGCGCGCGGCACGCGATGGCGCGGGTGGTGTGCGAACGGCAGCCGCTGCACGCCACGTTCCCGCCCGGCGCCGTGCCGCCCGACTTCGCCGCGCCGGGCACCGTGGCCTGGTTGAACCGCATCGGCGCGCACAGCGGAGCGCTGCTGCCGGTGCTGGTCGACGGCGAGGTGGTGGCCGTGGTCGCGGCGTACGTCTGCGGCGACCGGGATCCGCTGTCGCCGGCCGACCGCGACCTGATGCGGGAGTTGATCGAGCGGGCGCACGCACCCCTCAGTCGGGCCCTGCAACTCCAGCGCACCCAACAGGTCGCCCGGGCCCTGCAACACAGCCTGCTCACCCCGCCGCCGAAGGTGCCCGACCTGGCCATCACCGCCCGCTACCTGGCCAGCCCCACGGCGGCCGAGGTGGGTGGTGACTGGTACGACTCGTTCGTGCTGCGGGACGGTGCCACCGTGCTCATCATCGGCGACGTGGCGGGCCACGACCTGGACGCCGCCGTCACCATGAGCCGCACCCGCAACATGCTGCGCGCGCTGGCCGTCGACCGGGAGGAGCCGCCGGGCGACATCCTGCGCCGACTGGACGTCAACACCTTGGTCCTGAGCCCCCAGGAGTCCACCACCACCTGCGTCCTGGCACGCGTGGAGGGCCCGACGGGTGGGCCGTGGCAGTTGAACTACTCCGTCGCCGGCCACCCTCCACCTCTGTTGGTCACCCGGGAGGGCGTGGCGCGCTTCCTGGACGACGCGCAGGACGTGCTGCTCGGCGGCCTGTTCCCGGACGAGCCGCGCAAGAGCAGCGTGCACCCCCTGCCCCGCGGCTGCACCCTGTTGCTGTACACCGACGGCCTGGTCGAGCGACCGGACGAGGACCTCGACCAGGGGTTGGAGCGACTGCGCCGGCACGCGGCCACCCTCGCCCACGAGCCCCTCGACGTCTTCTGTGACGTGCTGCTGGCCCACCCCGCGCAGACCGGTCGCGACGACATCGCCATGCTCGCGCTGCGGCTCCCAGACCCGCGCTAGCCAGCGGTGCGCCGCGGCGAGCGCCCT
Organism: Streptomyces sp. 71268; assembly: GCF_029392895.1. Classification (NCBI taxonomy): domain Bacteria; kingdom Bacillati; phylum Actinomycetota; class Actinomycetes; order Kitasatosporales; family Streptomycetaceae; genus Streptomyces; species Streptomyces sp. 71268. The sequence continues at coordinate 8,308,187 of NZ_CP114200.1, read as the reverse complement.
GACCAGCACCGAGGTGCGGCGCCTGATCGGGTGCTTGCTAGGCTCCGCCACGTACTCGACGGTCAACGGCGGCGGCCCCGTGCGCGCCGCCCGCGACGAACGGCCCGCGACGAGCAGGGGGTTGATGAATATGGCTCGGCCAGCAGCCTCATCAGCATGCCCGGATCCGGGTCGCCGCGACAGGTGAGCGACCCGGTCAACACCACTGACCAGGAGCCTCACATGTCTTCCAACCCCGCTCGTTCCTCTCGTGCCGCTCGTCCTTCCGGTTCCTCCGCCGAGCCGCCGGCGACCGGATCGGACCTGCACACCGACCGCCTCGTGCTGCGGCAGTGGCCCGCCGACGACCTCACCGCGGTCGTCGACGGGGCGCGCCGCGCACACTGGGCCGATGACTTCCCCGGCGAGGGGGACCGTGTCATCGCCGGTTACGTCACCACCCACCCCGACAGCCGGGGCCGCTACGGCCAACGCCAGATCATCGAGCGTGAGACCGGCCTGGTGGTTGGCGCCATCGGCTTGTTCTGGCCGCCCACGGAGGGAAGCCTTGAATTCGGGTACGGCGTCGTCGCCTCCCGCCGCAACCGGGGTTACGCCGCCGAGGCGGCCCGGGCCCTGGTGGCGTTCGCCCTCACGGCGCCGGGTGTGCACACGGTGCACGCCACCGTGGAGCTGACCAACCCCGCCTCGGTGCGGGTCCTGGAGAAGGCGGGGCTGCGCCGTCTGCGCCAGGACGCGACGACCGTCAGCTTCGGCGTCACGACCGCTGACGCCACCCTGCGCTGACCACGCGGCCCGGTGCCGGCCCGGCTGGGCGGCCGGCACCGGGCCCCCACCCGCGCGGCCCGGTGGCGCGGGGGGCGGGCGGCTCAGAGCGGTCGGTAGTAGACCGCGACGGGGAGCGCGGTGCACCCCAGTTCCTCGTAGAGGGCCCGGGCGGGCGCGTGGAAGGGGTCACCCCCGGTGCCGATCTCGACCACCTGGGCGCCAAGGGCCCGCATCCGCGCGAAGGCGTGCTCGCACAGGGTGGCGCCGACGCGGCGCCGGCGATGGTGGGCCGCGACGGCCAGGATCGTGACGACGGCCTTCCTGCGGGCCGGGTCGACGTTCCAGGCCACGTATCCCGCGATGTCACCGTCGATCTCCGCGACGGCGACATGGGCGTGACGGTCGGGGGCGTGGAGCCCGGCCACCTGCTCGCGGTAGCCCTCGCGCCAGTCGCCGTACTCGACGGCGGAGACGGCCTCGCCCATCAACGGGCGGAAGACCTCTTCGTGGAACGGGCGGAACGTCTCGATGGTCAGTGCGGTCAGTGGTGCCAGGTCGGGTTGGTTGAACGCGCGAACGAGCATGGGAGTGCGCCTTTCGGGCTGAGATCCGGTTACCGGTCACAACGGCGTCGGCCGGCCCACCCTCGACGTGGAACGGTGGGCGAAGCCGGGATCTCAGCGGCGGGTACGCCAGGCGGCGAAGCACTCCATGCCCACCAGCCTAACGCCCGAGGGGCAGGGTGAACACGGCACAGGCCGCAGTGGGTTGGCCGACCCGGGCCGCCCCGGCCGGTGGTGCGGGCGCGTCCTACTGTGGGCCCGCCGCCCCGCTTCCGACCGGCAAGGAGCATCAGGCCCATGAACGTCAGCGTCGAGGTTCCCCCGCACATCCACGACACGGCCACCCACCTCGGAGCCGGCGTCCCCTACGCCCTGCGGGTCCTGGCCGGTCAGTTGGCCGAGACGCCGGACATGGGTCACCCTTCCAGCCTGCCCGGCATCCTCACCGTGACGGTCGAGGGCGACCTGTTCGAGGACTGCCCGGCCCTGTCCGTCGGCTACCTGCGCGAGCCGGACCGCATCCAGATCCGCTACGTCAACCCGATCCCACCCTCAGCGCCCACCGCACCCGCCCAGGACGCTGACGAACCCGAGGAGCGCGCGCGGCCGACCAGCCCCGCCGACGACGCGCTCGTGGTGCGCCAGATCGCCGACGTCTGGCACCGCGTCACCCACTGGCTCCAGCACAACGCCCCGCGCTCCCTGGCCGCGCTGCGCGCCGGCGCCTCTCCCGCCGCCATAGCCACCCTCGAAGCCGACCTGGAGCTCCAACTCCCCGTCGAGCTGCGCACCCTGTGGGCGCTGACGGCGGGTGACGACGGGGTCGACGGCGCCGGGTGGCTGCCCGGCAACCAGGCCCTGATGCCCCTGGAGGAGGTGGCTGACTTCCACCGGTCCCAGATGGACGCCCAGGCGTGGCAGGACACCCTCAACGCCCAACGCCCCGCCGAGGACCGGTTCGTCGGTTGGCGGTCCGCCTGGGTTCCCGTGGTCTCCCACGGCGCGACGGACCGCACCTCGGGCCTGTACCTGGACACCACCACGGGCTACCTGGGCCGCTGGTCCCGCTACCGCGAGGGCCCCGACGAGGAGCTCGACACCCTGGTCACCTACCTGGAAGACGCCGCCGACATGCTCGAAGCCCCGGCCCTGGCCGTGCGGGACACACCCGGCCTCATCGACGGAGCGCTGGTGTGGGGAAGCCGGCTCGGCCTGCAACAGGAAGACCGATGGCGCCCCCTGACCGGCTGACCGGCTGACCGGCTGACCGGCTGACCGGCTGACCGGCTGACCGCGCGAGGCTTCCCGGTGCGATCGCGCGCCACGCGCCCACCTCCCTCACCCCCACCTCACTCCCGCGCCCGCACGGGCACACGCGGGCGCACGGCGGTACGGAGCGTACGGATGCGCGGTTCGTGCGGACGGCGCGCAGGCGCGAATCGGGCGTGTGGCCCGCGCGTGCGCCGTGCGAACGCTCCCGTACGCCGGCGGCGTCCTCATCGCGCCTCCCGGCGCCCCGTACCGCGCGTCGGGGCGCGCGCCGAAGCGGCTGAGACGGGTCGTTCACGCGCCGCCGGGGGGAGCCCCCCGGCGGTCCGACCGGGGGCCTGGACCGCTCCCCGCCACCCGTAGGTCAGGGGGCCGGGCCGGCGCGCGGCCGGGCGCCGGGGCTCGGCGCGCGGGGTGGGAGATCGTCCTCGCTCAGGGGTTCCGGTTGCGGGTCGGAACCGCTCGGCTCGGGTCGGGTGGCGGCCCGTTCCTCGCGGTCAGACGGGGTATGGCGGCCCCGGGCAGCGTTCCGGTTCGGTGCCGGGGAGTGCGTGCTCGGGCGCCCGAGCGCGCGTCGGCGTGGGGGCCGTGGCGCGCTCGTGATCCGGTGTGCGCATTCGTCCGGGTGTCCGAAGCGCCACCCGCGCAGGAGGACTGTTGTGCGGCAAACGGGTCGTTCTTCGGCTCTCCCCGAGGCGCTGTTGGCCGGCCCCGCGCCACGGGGCACACCGTCTGCCGTGCACGCCACCAGGTGTGCGCCGTGCTCCGTCAAGCGCGTTGGCACGGTTGCCGTTCGGGGCACGGCTTGGGTCAGAATGTGCGCGTGGTGGGGCACATTCCCGAAGAGACGACCAGCTTCGTAGGACGCAAGGTCGAACTGGCCCGGCTGGCGGCGGCGCTCGGCAGCGAGCGGTTGGTGACGCTGACCGGCGCCGGCGGCGTGGGCAAGACGAGACTGGCGCTGCGCGCTGCCGCGCACGCGGCGCCGCACTACCCCGATGGGGTGTGGTGGGCCGACCTGTCGCCGCTGGACGGCGACAGGCTCCTGCTCGCCACGGTCTCCGACGCGGTGGACCTGTTGGACCACACGCCCGGCATACCGGTCGAGGATCTGTGCGAATGGCTGGGCGACAAGCGGCTCCTGCTGGTGCTCGACTCGTGTGAGCACCTGGTCGAGCCGTGCCGGCACCTGGTGGGCGACCTGTTGATGACCGCCCCCGGGCTGACCCTGCTCGTCACCAGCAGGCAGCCGCTGGAGCTGCCGCGCGAACGGGTCATCGCCGTCCCCCCGTTGGCTCCGGACGGCCCGGACGCGTTGGCGTTGTTCACGCAACGGGCCAAGGTCGCGGCGCCCGGGTGCTCCTTCGAGGCGGCCGAGGAGCGGGCGGCGGCCCGCGCCCTGTGCCAACGTCTGGAGGGCATCCCGCTGTCGCTGGAGCTGGCCGCCGCGCAGGTGACCCGGCGTTCGGTCGCCGACCTTCACGACCGGCTTGTCTCCCGGTTGGACGTGCTGGAACACAGCGAGCGCGTGTGGCCGCAGCGGCACCAGACGCTGCGGACCGCCATCGGCTGGAGCCACGGGCTCTGCACGCCGACGGAGCGGCTGCTGTGGGCGCGGCTCTCCGTCTTCCGTGACCGGTTCGACGCGGCGTGGGTGCACGCGGTGTGCTCGGACGGTCAACTGCCGGCCGACGCGGTGCGGGGCGCGCTCGGCGGGCTGCTCGTCAAGTCGGTGCTGAGCCGGGACGGTGACGGCTACCGGATACTGGACACGCTGCGCGAGTACGGCGCCGAGTGGCTGCGGGCGGCCGGCGAGGACACCGTGCTGGCCGACCGGCACGCCGAGCACTTCCTCGGGCTCGCGCGCCAGGCCGAGGCCGGGTGGCTGAGCATCGACCAGGTGAGCTGGTACGGCCGGATCTCGCACGCCCACACCGAGTTGTGCGCCGCCCTGGACCACCTGCTGGTCACCCGTCCGATCCAGGCGCTCGAACTGGCGGGCCTGGTGGGCTACTTCTGGAGCTGCTGCGGCCGTCTGCGTCAGGCGCGCGACTATCTGGAGCGCGCCCTGGCGCTGTGTCAGGCGCCGAGCCAGGAGCGCACCCGGGGGCTGTGGGCGCTGGGCGTGACGCTCACGCTCCAGGGCGAGTACACCGCAGCCCGCGAGATCAGCGACCGGTGCGCGATCGCCGCCCGGGACAGCCGCGACGACGAGGCGCGGCTGGCGGCCGCCTACCTCGCCGGGCTCAGCTCGCTGCTGCGCGGCGAACCGCTCACCGCGCGGGTACTGACCGGCCACGCGCTGGCCAGCATCCCGGGCCAACCCTTCGACTCGGCCTCCCGGCTGCGCTGTCACCTGGCGCACGTCTTCGCGCTCACCGCGGTCGGCAGGTTGCCCGAGGCCAGGTCGGAGGCGCTGCGGTTGCGCGCGGGCTGTGCGGAGATCGGCGAGTACTGGACGCGGGCGTACGTGGAACACCAGCTCGCCCTGATAGCCCTGTTGTCCAACCAGCCCCGGGAGGCGGCGGAGCACGCGCGGGCGATGCTGTCGGGCAAGGAGCAGATGGGCGACAGCTTCGGCATCGCGCTGGGGCTCGACCTGCTGGCGGCCGCGATCGCGGCGCAGGGCGACGGTGAGCAGGCCGCGTTGGTGTACGGGGTGGGCCAGGCGTACTGGCGCACGGTGGGCGATGCCGAGCAGGGAACCCTGGAGGTGCGGGCGGTACGCGAGGAGTTCGAGCGCGCGGCGCGGGCCGCCGCCGGGGACGTGGCGTACGAGGCCGCCTTCGAGCGGGGTGCCAGCGCGGACACGCAGGCCGCATTGGCCCTCACGCTCGCGCCGGAGCGCTGACGCGGAGTTGAGGGGTGGCGCTGGTTCGACGCGGCGCCACCGCGAGGTGCGGCGACACCCCCGCGCGGGACGGCGGGGGCGGGCCGCGCGGGGGTGTCGCCGGTGGTGACGCGTACTCAGAGGGTCAGCAGCGTCTTGATCATGCCGTCTTCCTTGGCCTGGAACGTGCGGTAGGCGTCCGGGGCCTGCTCCAGCGGCAGCCGGTGGGTGGCGAAGTCGTCCACGCCGAGCACGTCGGCCTCGTCGAGGAGCGGCAGGATGTCCGGGACCCAGCGCTTGACGTTGGCCTGGCCCATGCGGAGCTGGATCTGCTTGTCGAAGAGGGTCATCATCGGTACCGGGTCCATGGCCCCGCCGTAGACGCCACTGAGGGAGATCGTGCCGCCGCGGCGTACGACGTCGACGGCCAGGTTGAAGGCCGCCATGCTGTCCATGCCCGCGCGGCCCATGACCCGTTGGCCGATCTTGCTGGGCAGCCTTCCCACGAGTTGCTGGGCGGCCTTGATCGGGGCGGTTCCGTGCGCCTCCATGCCCACGGCCTCGATGACCGCGTCCGTGCCCCGCCCGTCCGTCAGCCGGCGCACCTCGTCCCCCAGGTCCTTGCCGTACGTGGTCAGGTCGAGGGTGTGCACGCCGTGCGCACGGGCCCTGGCCAGGCGTTCGGGGACCAGGTCCACGCCGATCACCTGGCTCGCGCCCCGGTGCAGCGCGATCCGGGTGGCCATGTCGCCGATCGGGCCGAGGCCCAGCACGGTGACGCTGCCGCCCGGGGTGACGTCGGCGTACTCCACCGCCTGCCACGCGGTGGGCAGGACGTCGGAGAGGTAGACGAACCGGTCGTCCGGCGGGCCGTGCGGCACCTTGACGGGCAGCGTGTTCCCGAACGGCACGCGCAGCAACTCGGCCTGGCCGCCCGGCACCTGCCCGTACAGCTTGGTGTAGCCGAACAGCGACGCGCCCATGCCGCGCTCGCGCACCTGGGTGGTCTCGCACTGCGAGTGCAGGCCCTGGCCACACATCCAGCAGGTGCCGCACGAGACGTTGAACGGGATGACCACCCGGTCGCCCGGCGCTACCGCGGTGACCTCGGAGCCCACTTCCTCGACGATGCCCATGGGCTCGTGGCCGAGGATGTCGCCGGGCTCCAGGTAGGGGCCGAGGACCTCGTAGAGGTGGAGGTCGGACCCGCAGATGCCGCTTGAGGTGACGCGGACGATGATGTCGGTCGGCTCGGTGATGCGCGGGTCGGGGACGGTGTCCACCCGCACGTCGCGCTTGCCGTGCCAGGTCAGGGCCCTCATGATCACTCCAAAGCGGTGGGCGTGACGTACTCCGGCGGCACTGCTGCCTAGGCCACGGCGGGTCCCCAGGGTGACCGGCCGGCAAACCTCGGCCCTCGCCGGCGCGGGCTTACGACCTGCCCGGTCGCCCGCCGGGCGACCGGTGACGGTGGGCGGTGGGTGTACGGCGTACAGGCGGCTGGGAGCGTGCGCGAGGAGTCGGGTCGGGATCATGGGGTACCCGGGGCCCATGCGTCCCACAGAGCAGCCTCAAGCAGAGCAGCGGCAGACCGAGCCGGAGGAGACCGGCGCGGCGACCCGGCCGGAACAGGTAGAGCCCAAGCAGGCGGACGAGGCCCAGCTGACGCCGGACCTGCCGCCCAGGGTCGAGGTACCAGAGGCGGATACCGACGCTTCGGGACGGCCGCCGCGGTCCGAGGACGACCGGGTCGGCCAGCGCCCGGAGGACGAGCCCGAGGTGCCCGAGCACCCGGGATGACCCCGGGCGGTCAGCGGCGTACGACCGGACACAGGGGACGCGCCCGGCGCGCCCCGGGAGGAGGAATGAACAGTGCCCAAGCGTGAGCCAACCGAGTCGGCGGCAGAGGAAGTGGCGCGAGAGGCCGAGGACGCGGAGACGGACGTCACGGACGAGCGTGCCGCCCGGCGCGACAGCACGGCCGGGGACACCCTGACACCCAGCCCGCACGCCCAGCGGCAGGCCAGCGACCCGGCAGGACCGGAACACCACTCCGAGGACGACGACGCCGGCGACGCGGCGGACTCCACCGGCTGACAGCCGGCGGACAGCCGACAAACGACTGCCCGAGCAGCACGTTTATCCTCCCGCCGCGCGGGCAACCCGGGGCGTCACGCCCGTGGACCTCGGAAGGAACCGCGCCATGGCCAAGCCCAACCCGCCCGACGAGCGCCCCCTGGACGTGGTGGTCGTCGGGGCCACCGGCAACATCGGCACCGGTCTGATCCGAGCGCTGAGCGATGACCCGCGGATCGGTTCGATCCTGGGCGTGGCGCGCCGGGTCCCCGACTGGTCGCCGCCGAAGACGCGTTGGCTCGGCCACGACGTCGGCGAGGGGCGGCCCGAGGAACTCGCCGAGCACTTTCGGGGCGCCGCCGCGGTGGTGCACCTGGCCTGGCTGTTCCAGCCGACCCACGACCCGGTGACCACCTGGCGGACCAATGTGCTCGGCAGCCTGCGCGTCTTCGAGGCCGCGGCCATCGCGCGCGTTCCCGCGCTGGTCTACTCCTCGTCGGTCGGCGCCTACTCGCCCGGCCCCAAGGACCGGGCCGTGTCCGAGGAGTGGCCCACCCACGGCTGGCCCGAGGCGGCCTACCCACGGGAGAAGGCGTACGTGGAGCGGGCCCTGGACTCCTTCGAGCGGGACCACCCCGACATGCGCGTGGTGCGGATGCGGCCGGGGTTCGTCTTCCAGCGCTCGGCCGCGCCCGAGCAACGCAGGCTCTTCGCGGGCCCCTTCGTACCCGGAAAGCTGGTGCGCCCCGGCATCGTGCCCGTGGTGCCGAACCTGCCCGGGCTGCGCTTCCAGGTGCTGCACACCGATGACGCGGCGGCGGCGTTCGCGCAGGCGGTGCTGCGGCCGGTGCGCGGCGCGTTCAACATCGCGGCGGACCCGGTGGTCGACGCCCGCCTGTTGGGGAAGGTGCTGGGCGCCCGCGTGGTGCGGGTGCCGGCCGCCGTCGCGACGGCGGCCGTGTCCGCGCTGTGGCGGCTGCACCTCGTGCCGGCCACGCCGGGCCTGCTCCGTACGGTGCTGCGACTGCCCGTCATGGACACCGGCCGGGCCGCGGCCGAACTCGACTGGGTTCCCCGGTACAGCTCCACGCAGGCGCTCGGGGAGTTGCTGCGTGGGCTGCGGGACCCCGTCGGAGCCCCGACCCCGCCGCTCGCCGGCCGCGTCGCGGGTGGCAGGTTCGGCGAGTTGGCGACGGGCGTGGGCGAGCGGCCGTAGGGCCGGTCGACGGCTGGGAGCGCGGGACCCTGTCGGTGCGGGCTCGGCGAGGGCCGTAGGGCCAGGCCGGGCGCCGCGCCGGGCCTGCGGGGCGCGCCACCCGGAAAGCGCCCTGGCACCCCCGGCGGACTCATCATCTGAACGATCGCTGTTTGTTCCGCATCCACTCGGGCACCCGGACGTCGTTCCCAATCCCGACGCGCTCGACAGAGCGAGATGGTGGTGACCGACTGTGGCTACGGCTCGCGACATCATGACCCCCGACGCGACGTGCGTGGGCGCTGACGAGAGCGTCCTGGCAGGTGCCCAGAAGCTGACCACGCTGGGCGTGGGGGCGCTGCCCATCTGTGGCACGGACAACAAGCTCAAGGGCGTGCTCACGGACCGCGACATCGTGGTCAAGGTACTCGGTGCGGGCAAGGACCCGCAGAGCACGAAGGCCGGCGAGCTGGCCCAGGGTGAGGCGGTGACCATCGGCGCCGACGACAGCGTCGAAGAGGTGCTCGCCACGATGAAGGCGCACAAGGTGCGCCGGCTGCCGGTCATCGACGGGCACGACCTGGTGGGCATCGTCTCGCTGGCCGACGCGGCGAGGGCACTGCCCGACGCCAAGGCCGGCGAACTGATCGACGCGCTCTCCAGCGACCGCTGAGACCATCGAGGCGAGGGCGGGCGTCCGCGAGTGGTGGGCTCGGGCGCCGGCCCCCGCCGTCCTCGCTCGGGCGCGGGGTGGTACCCCGCGCCCGAGCCCTTCCCCCACTCCCCCGTCCTCCGACACCCACCTTCCGGGCCGCGTGCGGCCGCACATCCGACGCCCCGCCGCCGGGCCCGTTCACTCTCGTGGCCGAGCCCGTCCCCGCCACCAGGCCGGGACGGGCTCTCGCCGTGCGGGGTGGCCCGCTCACCGGCACCATGGTCAGAAGTCGCCGCCCGGGGCCGCCCCGACCCGCGGGCGGCGCGCACGGCGACAAGGAGATCCACGATGCTGATGGCACACCCCTCGGTGCTGCGCGAGCTCATCGACCGGTACGAGGCGCTGCGCGCGCGGTGCGCCGCCGCCCACGACGGGCACGAGCGCCGTCGCATGGAGGACGTGGTCTACACGCTGTGTGTGACGACCGGGACGCGCGAGATAGAGGCGGCACTGAGCGCGGCGCGTCGGCAACTGGCCTGGGCCGCGACCGAGGGGAACGGGCCCGCGCTGTCCGCGTGAGGCACGGGACGCCATGAGCCGCGGCCATCCGCTGGAGACCTACCGGCGCAAGCGCCACTTCGACCGGACCACCGAGCCGCGCGGCGACGCGGGCCCCTCCGGTACCGCCGCCCCGTGCTTCGTCGTCCAGATCCACGACGCGAGCACCCTGCACTTCGACTTCCGCCTGGAGGTGGATGGCGTGCTCAAGTCCTGGTCCGTGCCGAAGGGCCCGTCGACCAACCCGGAGGACAAGCGGCTCGCCATGCCCACGGAGGACCATCCGCTGGAGTACCGCGACTTCGAGGGCGTCATCGCGGAGGGCGAGTACGGGGCGGGCACCGTGATCGTCTGGGACGAGGGCACCTACCGTCCGCTCACCCACGACAGGCGGAACCGGCCCGTGCCCTTCGCCGACGCGTTGGCGCGCGGGCACGTCTCGTTCCACCTCGACGGGGGCAAGCTGTGTGGCGGCTTCGCGCTCACCCGCTTCCGCGGTGGCGACGGCGAGCGGGAGTCCTGGCTGCTGGTCAAGGAGGGCCGGGCGGGCTCCGCCCGGCGGCGTGGCACGCCGGACCCGGCCCGCGCCCGCTCGGCGCGCACCGGGCGCACCCTGCGACAGGTGGCGGAGCGGGAGCGGCCGGCGGGTGGGGGCGCGCGAAGATGAGCGATCTGCTGGCCGGGCTGCCCGCCGCGCAGCGGGAGTTGTTGTCGGTCGCGCCGCCGGGCCGTGAGCTGGCGACGCGGCCGATGCTGGCCCAGCTCAGCGATCTGCGGACGTTCGGCGACGGGTGGCTCTTCGAGCGCAAGCTCGACGGGGTGCGGGCGCTGGCCGTACGCGAGGCGGGCGGCGAGGCGCGGCTGTTCTCGCGCAGCGGGCAGGACCTGGGTGGCACCTATCCCGAACTGATCGAGGCGCTGTCGGCGCAGCCGTGCGCGGACTTCACCGTGGACGGCGAGGTGGTCGCCCTCTGGCGCGGGCGCACCGACTTCGCCCGGCTCCAGCAGCGCATGGGGCTCACCGATCCCCGCCGCGCCCGGGCCACCGGCGTCGCCGTCACGTACTACCTGTTCGACCTGCTGGCGCTGGACGGGTTCCGGACCACGCGGCTGCCGCTGCGGGTCCGCAAGTCGCTGCTGCGCCGGGCCCTGACGTTCGGGGAGCCGCTACGGCTGACCCCGCACCGCAACGAGGGCGGCCAGGACCTGCTCGACCAGGCCTGTGCCTGGGGCTGGGAGGGCCTGATCGCCAAGCGGGCGCAGGGCGGTTACGTACCGCGCAGGTCACCCGACTGGCTGAAGCTGAAGTGCTCGCGCGGGCAGGAGTTCGTCATCGGCGGCTTCACCGAACCGTCGGGCAGCAGGACCGGGTTCGGCGCGCTGTTGCTCGGCTACCACGCGCACGGCCGGCTGCGGTACGCGGGCAAGGTCGGCACGGGGTACACCGAGGCCGTGCTGCGGAGGCTGAGCGCGCGGCTTGGGGAGCTGGCCAGCGGTACGTCGCCGTTCGCCGACGCGGTGCGCGAGCGCCGGGCGCACTGGGTGCGCCCCGAACTGGTGGCCCAGGTCGCCTTCACCGAGTGGACCCGGGACGGGATGCTGCGCCATCCGCGTTTCCTCGGGCTGCGTGAGGACACGGATCCGCGCGAGGTGGTCCGCGAGGAGCCCGGGCGCCGGTAGCGGGTGACCACCGCCCGGCGTGGGCCGGCGCGGTGGCGCTGGGCTGAGGGCGGGGGTCGGGGTTACGCCGGGGCCGCTTTGGCGACGAGGCGTTCGGGGGCGGCAGCGCGGTCGCCGAGGTCATGACGGGCCCGGCGCTGACGCGTTCGACCAGGCCGGCCGCCCAGCCCGAGTTGTCCCGTCGGTCGTACGACGCGGCGTGCGCCGGCGCGCGCTCCCCTGTGGCACCCGTCCGACAACGCCCGTCACCCGCTCGCCGTGCCGACACCGAGCCGTCGGCGCACGTCGGGGAGCGGACCACGCGGCCGACGCTCGCGAGACCCCACCGGCGTGGGTTGTGACATGCCGCGCGCGGCGCGCCCCGCGCGAAGATCGAACAAAGTTGCCAGCCTTCCTTGTTCTTGGGCCATGAGTTCGACACCATCAGCCCGGTCGGTGCCGCCGCGCCCATCGCGACGCACTGTCGGCTCCGCCTGCCCACCTGCCCCCGACACCGAGTGCCCGACTCCGCGGACGTGCCACCGCGGACCACTACCCTCACAGGAGAAACCCCCATGGCGAGATCAACCCTGGCCGCTTCCCTGGCCCTCGCGCTGGTCGCGACGGGCGGCACCGTCCTCACCTGGTCGGCCAGCGCCGCCACGGGCAAGTCCGAGCGGCTGGCGCCACTCCAGGCCGCGGGGGCCGACGCCGTCGACGGCCGCTACGTCGTGGTCCTCAAGAAGCCGGCCCGAAGCGGTGCCACGGCCTCGGCCAGCAGGGCGCTGGCCGGCCCGGTGGCCACCGCGCGGGACGCGGGCGGCACGGTGCGCCGCTCCTACACCGAGACGCTGCACGGCTTCTCCGCCGACCTGTCCGACGCCGCACTCGACGAGGTGCGGCGCGACCCGGCGGTCGCCTACGTACAGCCCGTACGCGTCCACCGGCAGGAGGCGGCCCCGGCCGCGGCGAGCCGCCCCGCGCCCCGGGCCACGCAGCAGCGCGCGCCCTGGCACCTGGACCGCATCGACCAGCGGAAGCTGCCGCTGAACACGAAGTTCTCCCCCACCGGCGACGCGTCCGGCGTGCCGGTGTACGTGTTGGACTCGGGCATACGGGCCAGCCACAAGGAGTTCGAGGGGCGGGCGACGGGCGTCTACTCGGCCATCAAGGACGGCAACGGCACCAGGGACTGCGCCGGCCACGGCACCTTCGTGGCCAGTCACATCGCGGGCAAAACCTACGGGGTGGCGAAGAAGGCCAAGATACGCGCCGTGCGCATCCTCGGCTGCGACAACAGCGCGACCACCGAGGAAATCCTCGACGGCATGAACTGGACGACCAAGAACGCGCCCGCGTCGTCGGTGGTCAACATGAGCATCCAGAGCAGCGACGGAATCGTCGACCGGGCGATGGACGACGCGGCCAAGGCGATGGTCGACAAGGGGCTGCTCGTGGTGTTCATCGCGGGCAACTTCGGCAAGGGCGACTGCCAGAACTCGCCGAAGGACCCGCGCGCCATCACCATGGGCGCCACCAACAAGACCGACGCCCGCAACACCGACGCCAACCCCTCCAGCTACGGCTCCTGCGTGACCGCCTTCGCCCCGGGCGCCGGCGTCTCCGGCGCGGGCGAGGGCAGCGACACCGAGGTGCTCAAGGGGTGGAACGGCACCTCGTTCGCCGCCCCGCTGGCGGCCGGCACCCTCGCCGTCGCGAAGCGCGACAACCCGCATCTGACCATGGCCGAGGCGAAGAAGCTCATCACCTCCACGGCGACGCGGGGCGTGCTCAAAAACATCGGCAAGGGCTCGCCCAACCGGCTGCTGTACGCGGGCCCGACCGGGCGCTGAGCCGTCGGCGCCGGCACGGCACGCGAGGGGCGGGCGGGCCCGGACGCACCGGGCCCGCCCGCCCGTCGGCCGGCTCAGTCCCGGCCCACCGACTCCCGGCTACGGTCCCGCGGTTCGGGGCGCGGGTCGCCCGCGGCGTGATCGCCCTCGCTGAGGCCGATCTTGGCGTGCAGCGCCCGCAGCGGGCCCGGTGCCCACCAGTTGGCGCGGCCGGCCAGGCGCATGAACGCGGGCACCAGGGCGCCACGCACCAGCGTGGCGTCCATCAGGACCGCGATGGCGAGCCCCACGCCGATCGCCTTGAGGTAGACGATGCCGGAGATCACGAACCCGAGGAACACGATCGCGATCAGCAGCGCGGCGGCGGTCACGGTCGAGCCGGTGCGCTCCAGGCCGCGCGCGACGGCCTTCGTGTTGTCGCCGGTGAGCTGGTACTCCTCCTTGATCCGGGAGAGCAGGAAGACCTCGTAGTCCATGGACAGGCCGAAGGCGATGCAGAACAGCAGCACCGGCACCGTCCAGGTGATGGAGTCGGTGACGACGAAGTCGCCGACGATGCCTTCCAAGTGGCCGTCCTGGAAGCCCCAGACCAGCACGCCGAGCGTGGCGCTCAGGCTCAGGCAGTTGAGCACCAGCGCCTTGAGCGGCAGCACGATGCTGCCCGTGAACAGGAACAGCACGACGAACGAGCTGAGCGCGATGACCACGAGCGACAGCGGCAGCCGGTCGTTCATCGAGGTGATCGAGTCGTGCAGCTCCGCCGCCGGACCGCCCACCCGCACGTCGTACGGGGCGTCGACGGCGCGGATGTCCTGAACGAGCTGCCGGCCCTTCTCGGACAGCGACTGGCTCTTGGGCACCACCGACAGGTACGTGCTGTCGGCGACGCCGAACCGGTCGGCGGCCGGGGACGGCGGGGCGACCTGTCGGCCGCCGGCGAAGGTGCCGGCCTCCGTGTCGACCCGGGCCACGTTGGTCAGGCCGGACAGCGTCTTGGCGTAGCCGGTGATGTCGCGCTCGCCCTTGGCGGGCGTGTCGCTGAGCACGACGTTCAGGGCCTGCGTCTCCTGGGCCCGGAAGTCGGCCCGGATGGTCTCGCCGACCTCCCGCGACTGCGTGCTGGCCGGCAGCACCCGCTCGTCGGCCAGGCTCATCCTCAGGTCCAGGAACGGCGCCCCGAGGAAGAGCAGCAGGGCGATGACGGCCGTGGCGATCGGTACCGGGAAGCGCATCACGGTCAGGGCGAGCCGGTGCCAGAAGCCCTCGACCTCCTCGCCGCGCGCCGCCGCCTCCTCCACAGGGAGCTTCCGGCGACCCACCCGGCCCTTCTCGATGCGCGGGCCGAGCGCCTTCAGCAGGGCCGGCAGGAAGGTGACCGAGACGACGGCGGCCAGCAGCGCGGTGGGGATGCCCGCGTAGGCGAACGAGCGCAGGAAGTAGAACGGGAACACCAGGAGAGCGGCCAGGGCCAGGGCGACGGTGACCGCGGAGAAGACGACGGTGCGCCCGGCGGTGCGCAGGGCCGTGGCGATCGCCCCGTCGGGCTCGGCGCCGCCCGCCAGCTCCTCGCGGTAACGCTTGATCAGGATGAGGCTGTAGTCGATGGCCAGCCCGAGCCCGAGTCCGGTGGCGACGTTGGTGGCCAGCACCGACACCTCGGTGAACAGCGTCAGGACACGCAGCGTCAGCAGCACCGAGACGATGGTCAGTCCGCTGACCAGGAGCGGCACCAGGGCGGCGACCACGCTGCGGAAGACGAAGAGCATGACCACGAACAGGATCGGGAAGGTGACCATCTCGATCTTGAGCAGGTCCTTCTCGGTGGTCTCGACGATCTCCTTGTTCGCCAGCGCGCTGCCGCCGATGGTGACGTCGACGCCCTCGATCCGCCCCTCGTAGCGCGACTCCAGCTTGTCGAAGCGGTCCTGGATCTGGTCCTCGTCGCCGTTGATGCGGGCCAGCACCAGGGCGCGGTCCCCGCCCTTGCCGCGCAGTGACTCGGCGTTGCCCAGCGACCAGTAGGAAACGGCGTGCTCGACGTCCTTCTCCCCGTCGAGCCGCGCGGTGATGGCGCGGCCCGCCGCGGCCACCTTCGGATCGTCCACGCCCCGCTCGTCGGTGATCAGGAGCGTGAGATTGGGGGCGCCCGCGTGGAAGCGTTCGTCCATGATCTCGGCGGCCCTGGCCGATTCCGTGGAGCTGTCGATGAAGCCACCCGCCGACAGCTTCGAGATGACCCCACCACCCAGCGCTCCCGCGATGACGAACAGAACTCCGCTGAGATACAGCACCAGTCTGCTGCGACCGGATGTGAAGCGGGCCAGGGAGGCGAACATCTGACGTAACCCTTCATTCGGGGCACGGTCGGCTGGCGTACGTGGAGAGACAGGCTACTCCCCCGGCGCCGAGCGCGGCCGTTTCTCGGTCATGGCAAGAGTCTGCTTACCAACTCTTGTCCGCTGCCTGCTATTTATCGCTCCCCCGTACGGATTTACGTTTTCCGAGAGCTCGGAAGCAACCCTGTTCTGTGGAGGTGCGACACGCATGGCTCGACGCAAGAGGACTGCCGTCGTCGGCGGTGGTATGGCTGGCTGCGCCGCCGCTAAGGAGCTGTTGAAGAACGGGCGGGAGGTCGTCATCTACGAGACCACCGCCGGTCTCGGTGGGCGCGCACGGTCCTGGCACCGTCCGGAGATCGAGCCCGATGTCGGCGTCAACCTGTGGTTCACGAGCTTCTACAAGATCATGTTCGAGCGCATCCGCGAGTACGGCCTCGAGGATCAGCTCACGGAAATGTCGAACAACGTGATCGTGGTGGACAACGGGAAGCCGGCCGAGCTTTTGTCGGACTCGATGAAGAGTCTCTTCACCTTCCCCCACGTGAAACTCGGGGACCGCATCGGATTCCTTACCGCCACCCTCAAGGAAACGCTCAAGCGCAAGGAACTCGACCTTTTCGACCCGGTCAAGCTCGCCAAGTACGACGATGGCACCAATGCCGCGGAGTACGCCCTCAAGAGCATGTCCCAGCGCGGCTTCGACAACCTGCTGCGGCCGGAGATCGAGTCGTTCTGGCTGTGGCGCTGCGAGGACATCTCGGCCGCCCACGTCCGGGCCATGCAGGCACAGATCGCCGGCGCCAAGTTCTACGTGTTCAAGGGCGGCATGGAGATCATCGCCGAGAAGAACGCGGAGGGCGCGGAGATCCGCCTGGAGAACGAGGTCACCGACCTTCAGGTCAACGACGGCGAGGTGCGCATCACTGCCCGGGACGCCGACGGGACGCTCACCGAGGAGGTCTTCGACGACGTCGTGATGGCCACCCCGGCGCCGGTCGCCGCCAAGCTGACGGCCGCCCTGCCGCGCCAGATCGTCGGCGAGGACACCCGGGACTTCCTGGCCACCCAGAAGTACGAGCCCGCGCTGTCGGTGTCGTACCTGGTGGACTTCTCCAGCATGCCGTCCGAGGCGCACATCGTGGCCGCCGGGGCCGAGGACCCGCCGGTCAAGACGATCATCACCTTCCCGCGCCAGGTGCGGGACGCGAACGGGCGCCCGGTCGACAAGCACCTCGCGTTCGTCTACCCGGGCCGGGCCGCCACCCGCAGGCTGCTCAAGCTCTCCACCGAGGAGCAGTTCGCCGAGACCACGCGGCTGGTCACCTCGCTGTGGCCGGACTTCCCCGCCGACGCCGAGCCGTTCGAGATCGCCGAGCGCCCGTGGGCCATGCCGGTGCCCGAGCCCGGCCGCTACCGCAAGTCGGCCCGGGTCATCCGGCTCCAGCACGCCCCGGTGGTCTTCGCCGGCGACTACTTCACCTCGCCGATCTCCGAGGCCGCGATGCTCTCCGGCATTCGGGCAGCCGACAAGCTGCTCACGGTCGGCTGAGGCTCGGCGGGCCGTCCATGAACGCGATCACCGCCGCCGGGGCCCGGCGCGCCCAGGGCGCGTCCGGCCCCGGTTCGCCGGCCCGGGGGTTCGCCTCACGTCTGTCGGCCTTCGCCCGCCTGGCCAAGTTCGAGTTCGTCCTCGACTACTACCTCAGCGTCCTCGTGGTCGTCTCGGCGCTGGTCGCCGGCTCCGGGCTCGCCGGGAACGACGTGCTCACGCTGGGCCTGTTCCTGCTCGGTGAGATCGGCGTGGTCTCGGCCGTCATGGCCTTCGACGACGTCAACGGGTACCAGGACGGCAGCGACGCGGCGAACTACCTCAGCGAGGACGGCACCGAGCTGCGCCCGCTCCAGCGCAAGCCGCTGCTGACCGGCGCCCTGCGCCTACGGCAGGCCCAGTGGTTCGGCTACCTCTCGTTGGCCTGGGGCGCGCTGTTCTGGTCCGCATCGGCCGCCGCCGCCGAACACCAGCCGGCCTGGGCGCTGGTCATCACGGGCCTGGTGCTCCTCTCGAGCTGGCAGTACTCCTGGGGGCTCAAGCTCAGCTACCGCGGCCTGGGCGAACTCCTCATCGCCGGCTGCCCGATGGTCATCGTCATCGCGCCGTACGGGTTCGTCGCCGGTGACCTGCCCGCGCTGCTGCTCGTCGAGGGCGTGCTGTTCGGCCTGTGGCAGATCCTGGTCTCCGCGTACTCCAACACCAAGGACATCGAGGGCGACGCGGCGGTCGGGCGCAGCACCGTGGCCGTGCGCGCCTCCGAGCGGGGCAATCGCCGCTTCATCGGGCTGTTGAGCGCGGCGGACGTGCTGCTGGCCGGGACCGCCGCGGCGGTGGGCTGGGCCCCGTGGTGGTTCGTGCTGGCCATGTTGCCGCTGACCGCCCTGCGGGTGCGGCAGTACGTGTCCTTCGTCCGGAACGGCGACGCGCTGCTGGCGCGCCGGCGCGGCGTCGTGGCGTTCCGTACCGGGGTCGCCTGCCTGATCCTGGTCAACCTCATTCACTGACGGGAGAGTCATGAGTGGCAAGAGCAGGCCCTCGGGCCTGGGTTCGCTGTTCGAGAGCCACGCGGAACGGGGTCGGCGCACCCGTTTCCACCTGAGCCGGCCCTTCGACATCGCCCCCGAGCGGGGGGCGGAGTACACGGTGCAGCAGCTCGCCGACCTGGTGGCGGAGGCGTCGGCGTGGCTGTACGAGGCGGGGGCGCGGCCCGGCGCCCGGGTGGCGATCGCCAAGGACAACCACTGGGACTACCTGCTGTTGGCCGCCGCCGCGGCGCGGGTGGGCGCGCTGCCGGTGTTGGTGGCCGGGTCGTTGCCGCCGGACACGCTCCAGACGGTGCTCAAGCGGGCTGACGCCCGGGTGCTGGTGACCACGGGTGAGATCGTGCGCTCGGCCGCCGCGGCCGGCGTGGACGTGACCGCGTTCGCCCCGCGCGTGGTGACCATCGACGGCCCCGCCGACGGCGCGACGCACGTGGACGAGTTCCGCGGCGCGCGGGTGCCGGGCACGGTGCGGGCCGCCTCGTACGAGCCGATGGTGGCCACCCACACCTCGGGCACCACCGGCGTGCCGAAGCTCGTGGTGCACTCGGCGGACACGATCATGGGGCACCTCAGCCGCACCGAGTCGCTGCCGTGGCCCATCGTCGGCATGAAGCACCGGGACACGGTGGCCACGGCCATCGCCTACAACCACATGCGGATGATCACCTGGAGCGCGGGGACGCTGCGGCTGGAGCCGAAGCACGCGCTGATCCTCACCGACGGCGAACCGGCCACCGCTGAGCGGATGTTCCGCCGCCACCGGCCCAACTACCTGGAGGCGCTGCCCGCCACCTACGTGGGCTGGGAGCCGCTGACGGAGAAGCCGCACCACGTCTTCACGGACGTACGGGTCTACGTCAGCACCTTCGACGCGATGCACCCGCCGACGGTGCGCACGTTCCTGCGGGCCAGCCAGCGGCGCTTCCCGACCTGGTTGCAGGGCTGGGGGCAGTCCGAGACCGGCCCGATGACCTTCCGACTGCTGGCCCGGCGCGACCTGGAGGCCCAGGGCGACCGGCACCCCACCATCCGCGACGTCGGCCGCCCGATCCCCGGCTTCACCGGGATGAAGGTGGTGGACCCGCAGACGCTGCGGCCGGTGCCCGACGGCACGCCCGGCGTGGTGCTCTCGCGCACCCACGGCCGCTGCGTCGGCTACCTCGGCGAGGAGGACCGCTGGCAGCTCAAGGCCGAGGGCAAGTGGTGGAACACCGGCGACTGGGCGGTGCGCGGCAGGACCGGTGCCTTCCGGCTGCTCGACCGCGAGGTGGACGTGATCCCCGGGATGAGCTGCATCGAGCTGGAGGACGTGCTGGCCGACCGGTTGCCGCGGCTGACCGAGGCCGCGGTGATCGGGGTACCGGGCGAGCTGCCGCTGCCGGTGGTGTGCACCCGGGACGGCTCCTGGGACCAGGCGGCCTGGCAGCGGGCCACCGCCGACCTGCCCCGGATGGCCGACCCGCGCCTTTTGGAGTGGGACGAGTTCCCGCGCACCAGCACCGGCAAGGTGCGCCGGATGGAGCTGCGGGAGCGCCTGTTGGGCGAGGCGAGCGCGTACGGCACCGGACGCTGGACGTAGCCGAGCGAGTGGCGTACGGGCAGGGCGCGCGGGGCACGAGGCGCGTCGCGCGGTGTGGACGAGGAAAGGGAAGGGAACGGCATGGCGCAGGACCTGGCCGATGTGGACATCGCCGTCGTGGGTGCGGGGATCTCCGGCCTCACCGCGGCCTACCGGCTGCGGGAGGCGGGCCGCCGGCCGGTCGTCTTCGAGTCGCAGGAGGCGGTCGGCGGGCGGATGAAGGCCCGCCGGGTGGACGGCTGGATCGTCGAGGAGGGCACCGAGACGCTCGCGGCGGCCGGCTACGACGCGACCTGGCGGCTCATCAGGTCGGTCGGGCTCGACCGGAACGGCGGGGTCCGCAAGGTCACCAGCCTGGCCGGCGTGTGGCGGAACGGGCGCGCCCACGCGGGCACCGGCCACTGGTTCGGGGCGCTCAGCGGCTCCGGGCTCTCGCTCGGCGGCCGGATGGCGCTCAGCTCGCTGGTGGGTGAGATCGCGGGCTCGGCCGGCGGCTTCGACACCCTGCACCCGGGGCAGAGCCCGCTGGCCACCCGGACGGTGGCCAGCCTGGCCGCGGGCCGCGACCGCGAGCTGTACGACTACGTGTTGCAGCCGGCGGTGGCCACCGCCTGGGCGTGGGATCCGCACCGCTCGTGCGCGGGCCCGCTGGTGTCCACCATGCTCTCCACGCGCGGCCTGCTGGGCTGGCGCACCTACCGGGACGGCATGGACTCGCTGGCCCGCGCGGTGGCCGAGCGCCTGGACGTGCGTACCGGGCGGGCGGTCACCGAGGTGAAGGACACCGACGCCGGGGTCACCCTCGTCTTCGCCGACGGGCAGACGGTGACGGCGCGCGAGGTCGTGCTCGCGGTGCCGGCGCCGCTGGCGGACAAGCTGCGGCCGGGCGCGCCCGCGGACGAGGCGCCCTTCCTCCAGGCGGCCTCGTACACGCCGATGATGCGCATCACCTGCCTGGTGGACCGCCCGCTGATGCCGCCGCAGCGGCGCGGCACGCCCTCGGTCTACGCCGTGCTGGTGCCGGAGGTGGAGGACGGCTATGTCAGCGGGGTGACGTTCGAGCACGCCAAGGCCGCCAACCGGGCCCCCGCGGGCCGCGGCCTGGTCAGCATCCTCACCGCGCGGCGGGCGACGCGGGAGTTGCTCGACGCGCCGGACGAGGAGGTGTTGGCGGCGCTGGTGCCGCGGGCCGAGCGGTACGCGCCGGGGCTTGGCGCGGCGCTGCGGCAGGCGTTCGTGCACCGCTTCCCGTACGCGTCGCCGGAGGCGTCGCCGCAGGCGCTGCGGTTGCAGAGCGCCTTCGTCGGCCGCGCGGCGCGCGCGGTGGAGTACGCGGGCGACTGGGTCTACCAGCGGCCCTCCAGTGAGGCCGCGGTGCAGTCGGGCGAGTGGGCGGCCGAGCGGCTGCTGTCGCGCACCGCCTAACGATCGGTCAAGGCGGCCCGCGAGGGGCCGCTGGCACCACCGTGGAGCCGAAGGCCCCGGCAGCGCGCCCGCGCGCGCCGGGGCCTTCGGCGTACCCGTGCGCCGCCGCGTCCCCCAACGCGCCCCCGACATGTCTCATGAGCTGGCCAAACGGCGTAACGCACCCCCCGGTTGGGGGCCGGTTTCCGGGGCCTAGTAGGGTGCGCGCAGCACGGCTTTTGATGACCGGCGCTCGTGGTTGGCCTGAGATCCACAGAAACCGCGAGCGAATCGGGCGTGACGCGAAAAGGCGCCTCTACCTGCGCGTTTCACGACCCTTGACCGGGCTTTTGCCGCTGCCTGCAACCGTTGGCCGACCAGCGTGGAAGTTCCCGCGGGCCCCAACGGAAGGAGCCGCATGGTGCAGGCAGGCACTCACGCGCAGCAGGACGGCTTCACCTCGGAACCGGTCGCGACCGGTTCCAGCCGACGACCACTGTCACCGCTGGTGGGCCGAGATGACGAGGTAGCCCGGCTGAGAGCGCAGATCCTGGCCCGGGACACCCAGGTGCTCACCCTCACCGGCCCCGCCGGCGTCGGCAAGACCCGCCTGGCGACGGTGGTCGCCGACGACGTGGTCAGCGCCTTCCGGGACGGTGGGTGCTACCTGGACCTCGAGGACCAGCGCCAGGACCTGGCCGGCGCGGTGCGGGCCGCGCTGTGCGGCGACGGCCCGGCCGCCGACGGAGATCCGCCCCTGACCGATCTCGACTTCCTGCTCGTACTCGACTGCGGTTCACGCCCGACCCGGGACGTGGCCGATCTGGTGGCCGATCTCGCCGGCCGCGCGCCCCGGCTGTGCGTGCTGACCGTGGCGACCCAGGTGCTGGGGGTCTACGGCGAGCGGCGCGTCCAGCTCGCCCCGCTGGCCGTGCCCGGCTCCGCCGGGGCCACGGGCCCGCTCGCGGAGGTGGCCTCGGTGCGACTGTTGGTGCAGCGCACCCGCGCCGTACGGCCCGGCTTCAAGCTGACCGAGGAGAACCGGGACGCGGTCGCCCAGTTGTGCGTGCGGCTGGACGGGCTGCCGTTGGCGCTCGAACTCGCCGCGGCCCGCCTCAAGGTCTCCTCGCCTCGCGCGCTCCTCGAGGAACTCGACCGCTCGTGCGGCGCGCTGCGCGGCACCGCGGCCGACACCATGTCGCGGCACCTGAGCGTCTACGAGGCGGTGGAGCACAGTTGGGCGGTGCTCGACCCGGACCGCCGCGCCGTCCTGCGCCGGCTGGCGGTCTTCGCCTCCTCCTTCGACGGGGCGCAGGCCGCCGAGGTGCTGGGCCTTTCGGTGTACGAGGCCCGGTCGGCCCTGGAGGAGTTCGTCGACCGCAGCCTGCTGTTGCCACGGGAACAGCCCGACGGCAGCATCAGATTCCGCATGCTGCGCACCTCGCGCGCGTACGCCGTGGAGCAGCTCTCCGATGAGGGGGCCCTGGAGTCGATCAGGAACCGGCACGCCGCGCACGTGCTGCGCCGCGCCCGGGCCACGCTGCCACGGCTGAGCGGGCCGGGGCAGGCCGCGACGCTGGCCAGGCTGGCACTCGGGCACCGCGACACGCTGGCGGCCCTGGACCACCTGGTGCGCGTGGGGGACGGCGACGGAGCGGGCGAGTTGGCCGCGACAACGCTGCCGTACTGGCTGATCCGGGGCGAGGTACGGGAGGCCGCGGCCCGGCTGGGCGCCGCGTGCGCCGCCGGGGCGACCACCGGCCACGTGCGGGCCGCGCTGCGGGCGGCGCTCGGCGAGACGCGCCTGCTGGGCGGCCGGTACCTGGAGGCGCGGGAGGATCTGCGGGCGGCGCTGGCGCAGTACCGGGCGGACGGCGACCGGGCCGGCGCGGTCGCCGTCCGGGAGTTGCTGGCGCGCCTCGCCCACGCCCAGGGCGACCTCTGTGGCGCCCAGGCCCTGCTGGCCGACGTGGTGGCGGAGCACCGGGAGCTGTCCGACGCGCACGGCGTGGCCTCGGCGACCGGGCGCCTGGCCGAGGTCCGTCGGGACCTGGGCGACACGTCCGCGGCGGTGCAGTACGGGCAGGACGCGGTGTTGCGCTTCGAGGAGATCGGCGACGCGCGGCGGGCGGCGCTCGGCAAGCTGGTGCTCGCCGGGTTGCTGGCCGAGGGCGAGGTGCCGGCGAGCGCCGAGCGGATGGCACGGCAGGCGCTGCTGGTGCTGCGCGAACTCGGTGACCTTCCGGCCCTCGCCTGTGCGCTGCACGTCTCGGCCGACCTGCTGGTGCGCCGGCACGGCCGGACCACCGGTGCCTGGGAACGGGCGGCCCAACTCCTCGCCGCGGCGGGTGTGTTGGAGGAGGGCGCCGGCGGGTTGCCGGTGCGGTTGCCGGAGTCCGCCCGGCAGGGGTTGCTGTCACAGGCCGGGCAGCGTCTGGGCGAGGCCGCGTTCGACGAGCACAGCCGGTCCGGCGCGCGGCTCGGCGCGCACGAGGCGGTGGCACTCGCGTTGACGCCGCTGGCCCCGCCGCCCTCCGCGCCCCAGGCCCCACCGGCGGCGGACACCCTGACCCGGCGCGAGCAGGAGGTGGCGGCGCTGGTCGCGGAGGGGCTGACCAACCGCGAGGTGGCGCGGCGCCTCGGGACCGCCGAGTGGACGGCCGTGAACATCCTGCGCAAGGTGATGCGCAAGCTCGACTGCACCTCGCGGGTCCAGGTGGCCAACCGGGTGCTCAGCGCCCGCGCCACGGCCGACGGTGACCTCAGCGCGTCGGGCGGGCTGCCGCGCGTGGTCTGACGCGCCCGCCCCGCGCCGACACGGGGCGGGGCGCCGGCCGGCCCCCTCCGCGCCGGCCCGGCGGGCCGCCCCCTGGACGCCGTGGTGAGGCGGTTGCGGGGGCGGGGCGACGGCGCGCGAGCGTCAGTGACGTGGGTGTGTCGGTGACGCGGGTGTGTCGGTGACGTGGAACGGGGCTCGGGAGGTGTGCTGCCGGGCCCCGCTGCCACGCGCGGCGGCTACTTGTCGCGGTAGGCGACGGCGACCGCCATGCCCGCCAGTTCCTCGCGCCACTCCTGGGGCAGCGGCGCGTTCGCCAGGGCCTCACGAGCCTGGTCGACCAGCGTGTCGATGCGCCGCTCCACCTCGGCGCGTACGTCGATGGCCGCGATCTCCGCACGGAGTGCCGTCTCGTCCCGGCCGCCGGCCGAGACCAGGTCCCGCACCCGCTCGCTGCGCCCGACGGCCAGACTCATCAGCAGGGTCATCTTGTTGTTCTCGGCGTCGGCGCCCACCGGCTTGCCCGCCACGTCCGCGTCGCCGAAGGCGTCGATCAGGTCGTCGCGGAGCTGGAACGCCTCGCCGAGCGCGGCGCCGTACGCCTCGAACGTCGCGGCCAGGGTGGTGTTTCCGGTGATGGCGGCGCCGAGTTCGAGCGGGCGGCGGATGCTGTAGCGCCCGGACTTGGCGTTGGCGATGTACTCGGACAGCCGCGTGTCGGCGACCCCCTCGGCGGCCACGGCCACGTCCAGGTGCTGGCCCACGATCATCTCGGTGACCAGCTCTCCCCAGACCCCGCGCGCGGTGGCCGGTAGCTCCTGGGCGAGCCGCATCGCGTACGAGAGCGCGAGGTCGCCGGCGAGCACGGCGACACCCTCGCCGTAGCGGCGCGCCTCGCCGTGCCAGCCGAGGGCGCGGTGCTGCTCGATGGCGCGGACGTGGGCGGTGGGTTCGCCGCGGCGCAACGGCGAGTCGTCGATGACGTCGTCGTGGATCAGGGCGAAGGCGTGCAGCAGCTCGACGGCGGCGGCCGCCTCCACCACCCGGGTGTCGGTTTCCTCGCCGCCGGCGGCCAGGAATCCGGCCGCGCAGAAGGCCGGTCGCAGGCGCTTGCCCCCCGCGCGGACGAGTTGGCCGACGCTCTCGACGGGAGCGATGGCGCGCGCGTCCACGCCGGCCCACTGCGCGCGCTCGGCGGCGAGCAGGGCGTCGAGGCGGGTTTCGGTACGGGCGAGAATCCGGGCCCTGGCCTGGGCGCCGCGGCCGGTAGGGGTGGCCACGGGTGCCATCGGTGACACGGTCATGTTTGGGGTTCCTCTCTGCGATCACCGGTGTGGCCGACCGGCGGCACGCCCCACGCGCACGGGCGGGGCGGCGTGTCCGTCCGGACGCCTCGAACAGCGGGGCGGCGGCTGACGGGGGCGCGCGGGGGCCGTGGCGCCCGGGGGCGCCCGCGCGCGCTGGGACGCGCCAGCCGCGCGCGGTCGACGGGTCAGCGACGAGCATGCCGCGCCGCACGACGGACCGGCGGCGAAAGGGTCGCGCGGCGGGCGACGGAAGCGGGCACGACGGGCGACCACCGCCGTTTTGCCCGCGCCACTGTTCGACTGGTCGACCGGTGAGAATCCCCTGGCCCGGCAAAGCCGAATCTTCTGCGGGTGTCCATATGGGAAAGCGCCCCCCGGCCTGGAAGTCGGAAACACTATCCACCATCAAGGGTGGACAACACACCGGTCAAGACGGCCTGTCCAGACAGCAATTGAGGGGTCGAAAAGACACAGAACTCTGTCCGAGAGTGACATGTGCGGCACTGAATCTGCCATGTCATTGCCTGCGGATTGCTATCCCTGACAACTCGTGTGCCGCCTATTTTCGAAAGTGGGTACTACGAATGGAGAGACATGGGCAGGAGAGTGACGGAAAGCATTCCCGGAAGCCCCGGGACAGCGGCCCCGACCGGAGTCCCGTTCTTCACCCAGGCGGCCTCGTTCGAACGGCTGTGGCCTTCCGTACGCCGACAGATCGAAGACGTGCTCGACTCCGGGGTCTACTCGAACGGACCCAAGACCGCCGAGCTCGAGGCCGCGTTGCGTACCTACACCGGTGCTCGGCACGCCATCGCGGTGAGCAACGGCACCGACGCCCTCGTGTTGTTGCTGCGCGCGGCGGGGATCGGGCCCGGCGACGAGGTGGTGGTGCCGGCGTTCGCGTTCGCCGCGCCGGCCGCGTCGGTGGCGCTGGTGGGCGCCCGCCCGGTCTTCGCCGATGTCGACCCCCTCACCTACGGCATCGACCCCGCCTCGGTCGAGAAGGCGATCACCACGCGGACCAGGGCCGTACTGCCGGCGCACGTGTTCTGTCAGCCGGCCGACCTCGCCGAGGTGACGGACATCGCCGCGCGCCACGGGCTGCTGGTGTTCGAGGACGGCGCGCGGAGCCTGGGGATGCGCTGGGCGGGCGTGCACACGGGGCTGATCGGCGCGGGCGGCGCGGTGTCGCTGTGCCCCACCACGACACTCGGCGCGCTGGGCGACGCGGGCCTGGTGCTCACCCGGGACGACGCGCTCGCCGCGCGCGTGCGCGCGCTGCGCGACCACGGCCGCACGGCCCCGTCGGCGGCGGTGAGCCAGGGCACGGCGAGCCGGCGAGCGGCCGCCGCCGAGGTGGCCAGGCAGGGCGAACTCCTGGGCACCAACGCCAAGATGGACGACGTCCAGGCGGCGGTGCTGCTCGGCAGGCTGGCCGAGATCGAGGCCGACATCGGCCGCCGCGCGGAATTGGCCGCCGCGTACACCCGGCAACTGCGCGGCGCGCCCGGCGTGCGCCGGCTGCCCGAGGTCGTGCGGGGCTCGCGGGCCCACGTCGATCCGGTCTTCTCGGTGTACGCCATCGAGGTGGACGACCGGGACGGGCTGGCGGCCCACCTCGCGCGGGTCGGGATCAGCACCGAGGCGTACCCGCGCCCGCCACACCTGCGGCCCTGCTTCGCGGACCTCGGTCACCGGCGAGGGGACTTCCCGAACGCCGAGGAGGCCGCCGAACACGTGCTCGCGCTGCCCCTCTACCCGGACCTGACCCTGCGTCAGGTGGCGGACGTGTGTGCCGCCGTCCGTTCCTTCGCTCCGGAAGGTGCCCTGTGATGAGTGTGGTGGACTCGGCCCCCGCGGTCGACGTGGCCCCGGTGCCCTACAGCGGCTCGCTCCTCGACGCCGACGCCCGCGAACTCCTGCTGGAGATCGTGCGGGAGGTGGCCACCGATCCCGACCAGCGCTTCGTCCTCGGCCGTCGCACGGCCGAGTTGGAGCGGCGGCTGCGGCTGCGCGTCGGCACCGGTGACGTGATCGCCTGCGCCAGCGGCACCTCGGCACTCGGCCTGGCGCTGCGGGCGGCGCGGGTCGGCCCCGGGGACGAGGTGGTCGTGCCCGCGTTCGGGGCCGAGCCGCTGGCGAGCACCGTCCTGGGGGTGGGCGCCGTGCCGGTCTTCGCCGACGTCGACCCGGTGACGATGGTCATCGACGTGGCCGACGTCGCGCGCCGGCTCACCGCGCGCACCCGGGCGGTCGTGCCGGCGCACACCTTCACCACCATGGCCGACATGCCCGAGGTGACGAGGCTGGCCACGGCGCACGGGCTGACCGTCATCGAGGACGCGGCCGTCGCACAGGACGCGACGCTGGCCGGGCGCGCCGCGGGCACCTGGGGCCGGCTCGGCCTGTACTCGTTCTTTCCGGCCAAGCCCTTCGGGATGCCGGGCGAGGGCGCGGCCGTACTGACCGACGACCCGGGGCTCGCCCGCACCGTGCGCGAGCTGCGCGACCACGGCCGGGAGGGTGAACGCCGCTCCGCGCACCACGGGCTCGGCCCGTACAGCGGCTTCGACGAGATACAGGCCGGATTCCAACTCGCCCGGCTGGCGACCCAGGACGCGCGCATCGCGCGCCGGGCGCGGATCAGCGCGTACTACAGCCAGCGGTTCGCGCCGTTGCGCGAGCACGGTCTCAGCGCGCCGGCTCCGGGCGCCGAGCAGTGCCACTACGTCTACGCCGTGCGGACAAAGGACCGCGACGCGCTGGCCCGCCACCTCGCGGCCCACGGCATCGGCACCCGGGTCTACTACCCGCTGCCCCTCCCCCGCCTCCCCGCCTTCGCCCCGTACGCCCCGCCAGGGGCGCGCTGGCCCGGCGCCGAGCAGGCCAGCGCCGGGCACCTGGCCCTGCCCCTGCACCCCCAGCTCGACCAGGCCCAGGTGAGCCGCGTCGCGGACGCCGTGGCCGCCTTCTTCCGCTGACCACAGCTCGCCCGTACGCACCGCCGTCCACAGGAGGACCGATCCGTGAGCAGCAAGATCGCGATACTGGGCCAGGGCTACGTCGGCCTGCCGCTGGCCGTACGGGCAGCCCGCGCCGGGCACCGGGTCGTCGGCTACGACATCGACGGCGAGCGGGTGAAGCGGCTGCTGGCCGGCGAGTCCTACGTCGAGGACGTGCCCAGTGCCGAGTTGGCCGCGCTGTTGGAGGCCGGCAGCTACCTGCCGACGGCCGACACGGCCGAGCTGGACGGCTTCGACATCGCCGTCATCACCGTCCCGACGCCGCTCAAGGACGGGGTGCCCCACCTGTCGTACGTCGAGGAGGCCGCGCGCCTGCTCGCGAGCCGGCTGCGGCCCGGCGTCACGGTCGTGCTGGAGTCCACCACGTACCCGGGTACCACCGCCGAGCTGGTGGGCCCGATCCTGGAGGAGGACTCGGGACTGGTGGCCGGCGAGGGCTTCTTCCTCGGGTACAGCCCCGAGCGCATCGACCCGGGGAACCCCACCTGGCACCTGGGCAACACGCCGAAGGTGGTCTCGGGCGTCAACGAGGCGTCGCTGGCGGCGGTGCGGGCCTTCTACGACTCGATCACCGAGACGACGGTGCCGGTGCGCACCCCGGAGGTCGCCGAGCTGTCGAAGCTGGTGGAGAACACCTTCCGGCACGTGAACATCGCGCTCGTCAACGAGATCGCCATGTACGCCCACGAGTTGGGCATCGACGTGTGGGAGGCGCTGGACGCGGCGGCGACCAAGCCGTTCGGCTTCATGCGGTTCACGCCGGGGCCCGGAGTGGGCGGACACTGTCTGCCGGTCGATCCGGAGTACCTGTCCTGGCGGGTGCACCGCACGCTCGGCCGCCGCTTCCGCTTCGTGGAGCTGGCCAACCACATCAACAACCACATGCCGGACCACGTGGTGCAGCGGCTGCTGCTCGCCTTCAACGCGCGCCGTCGCTCGCTGAACGGTGCCCGGGTGCTGCTGCTCGGCCTGGCGTACAAGGCCAACACCGGCGACGCCCGCGAGTCGCCGGCGCTCAGGGTCGCGGAGCTGCTGATCGGCCTCGGCGCCGAGGTGCACGCGGCCGATCCGCACGTCGTGGAGTCGGTGACGGTGGACAACAGCGTGCGCCGGGTGGACTTCGGCCCGGCCGAACTGTCCGCGGCGGACGCGGTGGTGCTGCTGACCGACCACGACGCGTTCGACTACGCCGCCATCCCGCGGCACGCGCTCTACGTCCTCGACTGCCGCCGCCGGCTGGAGCCGAGCGCGTCGGTCGACATCCTCTGAGAGGTCCAGAGCGCCCCGCGGCCTCCCGAGCCGCGGCCGGCGCGCTCCGACCGGCCACGGCTCGGTCGGGGCGCGCCGGCGCGCGGGCGGTTCAGGTCAGCAGCGCCCACAGGTGGGCGCAGGCCGTCGCCTCGTCGCCGTGTACGGCGATGACCTCGCTCGTGCCGCGCTCGTACGCGCCGACCCGCCAGCCGCCCTGTTCGTCCCCGCGCAGGAAGAGATGGTCCACGGGGGTGGGCACGGGTTCGTGCACACCCTCGATCCAGTAGTGGTCATCGCTCACCCGCGCCGCGCGCAGGGCCTCGCGCAACGCGCGACGGTCCACGGTCGGCTACCGCTTGGCCGAGGCGAGATAGCCGTTGTCGAGCAGCCACTTGACGTTCAGCCGCTGTCCCTGGCCCGGGTCGAGGAGGGTCGGGTCGAGCTTGATCTGCTGGCCGCCGCCCGGCTGTTCGAACCAGGGCGCGATCTTGCCCTGCCAGACGGTGAACTTCCTGGTGACCTTGTACACGTGGTAGTCGCAGGGGAAGGCGGCGTCGCGCGTGTTGAGGTTCTGCGGTGGCAGGGCGCGCTTGGCGTAGTGGTCGCCCGCGGGCGCGAGGTAGCCGCCGTACTCGGAGCCGAACCGGTCGAGCCGCTGGCCCGGCCGCAGCTCCGCGCGCCGCTTGTCGACCTTGCCGTTGACCTCGGCGAAGCCGTCGTTGGGCGGATACTTCCAGCCACCCTTGTCGGCCGGGCCCTCCCAGTACTTCTTGAGGAAGGCGTCCGGGGAGAGCTTGCCGGTGCGCTGGTACCCGAACACCAGCGGGCCCACCGGGAACTGCCACAGTCGCGGCAGCCGCTCCGGGCCCAGTCGGGTGTCGCCCTGGTAGGCACCGGTGCACGGCTGTCGCCACTGTGTGCCGGCGCTGGCCGACGCGGCCGGGCGGCGCTCCGCGGGTCGCTCCGGCGCCGGCTGCGCCGCGCTCGCGGCGGGCATGGCCACCACGATGACGGCGGTGCTCAGCGCGCTGGCGATGGCGCCCCTTCGGTTCATGCGGGTCTCCTCGTATGGCATGGGTGGATCGTGGCGCTGACTGCCCGTCAGGCTCGGTGCGCATCGTAGGGGATCAGTCGCCGAGGGCGACATGGAGTCGGAGAACGTGCCCGGTGCGTACTCCTATGCGGCGGCTCCCGCCGGGAGCCCGCCCCGCAAGGGACTGCGGACGGCCCGCTGCAAGGGACTGGGGACGGCTCGCTTCCGTTGCTCGTTGACCGCGTGGTTCGCCGCGTGGTTCGCCGCGCGGTTCGCGTCCGCAGCGGCGAACGGCGCCGAAACCGGAGGCGGCGGGCAGCGGGCGAAGTGGAGTCGGGGCCACCGCGCGGGGTGTGCGGCGCGGCGCGGCGGTGGTACACGTGATCGACGCCCGTCGGACCGCCGCGCCCGACGGCACCGACCCGCCTCCCCCGGTTCGACGAAGGAGTCATCTCGATGCACTACAGACGCTCGCGCACGGTGTCGCTGCTGGTGGCCGTCGTGGCCACGATCGGCGCGCTCCTGAGCGCCCCCGCCCACGCCACGCAGACGTCCGGCGACGGTACGCGGCTCGCGGCGGCGCCAAACTTCCGGGCGCCGTTCCCCTGTGGCCAGAAGTGGACCTACAGCCACCACTCCGCCGAGGTGCGGCGCGCGCTCGACTTCGTGCGCGCGGACGGCGGTTCGACGGCGGGCACGCCCGTGCTGGCGTCCGTGTCCGGGACGGCCACCCGCATGTCGCAGCCGAGCGGCGCCGGCAACTACATCGTGATCGACCACGGAGGTGGCTGGAAGACGTACTACTTCCACCTGGCCTCCTACTCCGTGCCCAGCGGCGCCGCCGTGAGCCAGGGCCAGCAGATCGGCGTGACCGGCAGCACCGGGCACTCCTCGGGCGCGCACATCCACTACGAGCAGTTGCTCAACGGCGTGGGCCAGAACATCGTCATCGGCGGAGCGGGCCTGCCCTACCCGTCGCAGTACCACCAGTCGTATCTGACCAGCGACAACGGCTGTGGCGGCAGCGGCGGCAACTTCCGCACCTGGGGGTCGGACATCCGGGTACGCGCCGACGCCTACCTCAACTCGCCCGTGGTGGGCGTCCTGCCCGGGCCGACCAACGTGACGGTCGTCTGCCAGAAGCAGGGCAGCACCGTCACCGCCGAGGGGTACACCAACAACTGGTGGAGCAAGCTCCGCGACCAGGGTGGCTTCATCTCCAACATCTACGTCGACCACCCGGCGGCCCAGTTGCCCGGCGTGCCCATCTGCTAGCCGGGGCGCCTGCCGCGCGCCGTGTTCCAGCTCGCGGCTGCCCCCGTGGTGACGCGCGTCCACCTCGGGCCCGTCGCGGCTCGCGGCCGTGGCGGGCCCGGCGTGCGTCGCCCGGTCAATCCGCCGTGTGCCGGGTCAGGTGGCGCACGCCCTCGGCGTCGGTGTCCGCGTGCGCGCCACCGAGGCGGTGCACGAGGACCCACCGCCCGTCCGGCAGCGCGCCGGCGAACACCGAGGCGTCGCGCGTGGCGCCGTTGTGCCAGGTCACGCCCTTGGTGTGGCGCCAGGTCACCGCCGGGGTCCCCAGCTCACGGTCCACGAGCAGCCCGGTGACCAGACGGGCCGCCGCGCGCGGGGTGGCCCACATGCCGCCGGCGGGCAGGATCGCGCCATCCATGGTCCACGACGCGCGCGGGCGGCCGAAGAGGCCGGTGGCGCGCAGGGCCTGACCCGCCGGCGGGTGCACGGCCATCGCCTCGATGCCGAGCGGGTCCAGCACGTGGTCGCGTACGACCTGCTCGTAGGGTTGGCCCGTCGCGGCGACCAGCGCGGCGCCGAGCACGGCGTAGCCGAAGTTGGAGTACTCCTCCCGGGCCCCGGGTTCGCCCTCGGTCAGCGTGCCAAGCCTGGTCAACAGCCCGCGCAGCGCGGCGTCGTCGAAGGAGGCGTACGGGTCCCGGCCGCCGAGGCCAGGGGGCAACCGGGGCAGGCCGGAGGTGTGGTCGGCCAGGTGTCGCAAGGTGATCCCGGTACCCGGCGGCACCGGCAACCACCGCTCCACCGGGTCCTCCAGGCCGAGCACCCCGGCCACCGCCAGACGCGTCAGGGCGGTGCCGGTGAGGACCTTGGTCAGGGAGCCGATCTCCACGTACCGATCGGGGTCGTGCCCGTTCCGCACGCGCGCCGGACCGTCGTCGCTGAGCACACAGGTGGGTGAGGGGCGCACGGTGTGGGGCTCCTTCCGGGGCGGGCCGCCTGGGGGCCTTGCGAACGCGCGGGCTCTCGCGCCCCGGCCGGCGTCGCGCGCCCGGCCGGGATGGGCGGACACGCCCGACCACCCCGCGCGGGTCTCACAGTACGGGGGCGCGCGTCGCGGGCATCGCCGGGTGTCCCCCTCAGCCCGCACGGGCCCGTTGTGGCCCGCGTGACGCGGGAGCGTGCGCCCCCGCCGCGGGCTCGGGTCCGCGCCGGCCGCGGCACCCTCGCCCGTCGACACCCTGCGCGCCCGCCCGGTCGCTGGGGGCGATGCGTGGCCGGTCAGGGCCTTGACGGGCCCGCACGCCGGGGTGAGCCTACGGAGATGGCGGATTCCCCTACCGCGCACGGCCTCGACGGCGTGGCGCGCACCCTGTTAACGCCCCTGTACGCCCGCGCGCACGCCGCGCGGTTCGTACCCAGGTCCTCCTTCCGCGACCCGCTCGCCGCCGACCTCCTGGCCCGCACCGGGTACGCCGACCCCGAGGTGATCCGCGACCGGCCGAACATGCTGGGCGGGCTGCACCGCGGCATGGTGTTCGACGCGCTGACCGAGGCGTTCGTGGCCGAACACCCCACTGCCACGGTGGTCTCCGCCGGCATCGGCCTGTGCACCCGCAACCACCGGCTGGCCGAGCGCGCCCCGGGCGTGCGCTGGGTCGGCGTGGACACCTCGGAGGTCATCGCGCTGCGGCGGCGGCTGCTTCCGGACGAGGACATCGCCCTGCGCGCCACCTCGATCACCGACCCCGACTGGGCGCGGGGCCTGCCAGGCACCGACGGTCCCGTACTGGTGTTGGCCGAGGGGGTGTTGATGTACCTCGACCCGGACGGCGTGCGGACCTGCCTCGACGCCGCGCACGCCGCGTTCGGCCCCGGCACGGAGTTGGCCGCCGACTACTTCCACCCCAAGCTCGCCCACAGCGACCGCCACCCGATCGTGAAGGCCACCGGTGCCCGCTTCCTCTTCGGCGTCCGCAACGGCGCCGGGCTGGCCCAGCACACCCCCGGCTGGTCGCTGGTGCGCGAGCACGGCGTGATGGAGCGCCTCAACCCGACGCAGCGCGTGGCGGCCTACGCCGTGCGGGCGCTGACCCTGGGCGGCCGTGCCTACGCCGTGGCCCAACTGCGGGCGCACGCCAGGCCGTGACTGGCCGAATCGCCCGATGCCACGCACGCACTTTTTTGTGGGTACTTGATCCACCTCCCCGCAGCAACAAGCATCGCTTCCATGCGAGGCATCGCTCTCACGCACCGATGTCAACGAGCCGTCTGACCGGGAGGGGTGTACCCATGCACGTCGAGGAGGACGCCGGAGCGGGCTGGTGGCGGGTCCACGAGTCCGCGCCGAGCGCGGCCGGCGGCAACTGGCTGGTGTTGCACCGCGACACGTGTCGGGCCGCCTCCGACTGCGCGGACCTGGTCACGACGGAGGCCGCGCTGGCGCTCCTGGCCACGCCCGGCACCCGCCCCTGTCCGGACTGCGCCCCGGAGCGCGTCCTGTGCCGGGGCGCGCTGACCACCGCGAGCCAGGCCGCCCGGCCCTCGTCCGCGGCCCGGCCCGCACCCTGACCCGCCCCGGCCTCGCCTCGCCACCAGCGGGCCGCCATGGTCCCAGGTGGCGTCGGCCGGTGGTCAGTTCCCCAGACCGCGCCCGAACCCAAGGCCCCGGGTCGGCGCCGGCAGACCCAGGCTGGCCGCGCTGTAACCCACCCCGGTGACGGCACCGTCCTCGGTCTCCCGGGACAGTGACCACACGCGGCCGTCGCCACCGTCCTCGCCCGTCGCCGCGGCGTGCAGGTCACAGCGCCCGTCGCCGTCGGTGTCGCGCAACACCACCTTCGCGCCAAAGGCGTCCCCGGCTTCGCTACTGCCCGGCACCCCGGGCGCGTCCTGGTGGACGCCGTACGAGCGGTCGGCGCGCAGACCGGTGGGCGAGCCGTACAGCAGCGTGACGCGGCCGGCACCGGTCCTGGTCCCGGCGGCCTCTCCCGGCGCGCCGACCGCCAGGTCGGCGTGTCCGTCCGCGTCGGCGTCGGCGGCCGAGACCGCGAACCCGAAGTCGTCGCCGCGCTCGCTCTCGCCCGTGCCGGTGCCCGGCACGCCCGGCGTCTCCTGGCTGAGGTCGGCGGGCTCTCGGCTGCCGGCCGGCCCCTTGGGCCCGCCGTAGAGCACACGTACCGTGCCGCCGACGCCGCTCGCGACGGGGTACCGAGGCTCCCAGTCCGGGTCGTCGGGGCCGACGCTGTGGGCGCCGCCCACGGCCAGGTCGGCGTAGCCGTCACGGTCGAAGTCGCCGGCCGCGACCGACTGACCGCCGGTCTCGTGGTGCCAGGCGCGCTCGCGGGCGAGGCCGTCGGGCGTGCCGCGCAGCATGGCGGTGCCGTCGCCCTCCGAGCCGCGCCAGGGCGCCACCACGTCGTCGCGGCCGTCGCCGTCGAGGTCCCCGACGGCGAGCCCCACCACGCTGCTGAAGTGCGTGATCCCGGTGTCCGCCACCCGGGCGAGCGGGGCGGGGGTCCGCCCCGGCGCGAAGGGGCCACGGGCGAGCGAGAGGGTGGCCAACTCCTCGCCGTCGTCGGCGGTGACGATGTCCAGCGCCCCGTCGCCGTCGACGTCGGCGACGGCCAGGCCGTGACCGCCGGTCCGGCCGTAGGTCGCGCCGCCGGGCACGCTGGTGGCTTCACCGAGGCCGTCGGCGGCGCCCCAGAGGATGACGACGCGGCCGGCGTCCTCGGTCGGCCCGTCCTCGCCGGGCACGGAGACCAGAAGGTCGGCGTAGCCGTCGCGGTCGAGGTCGGCGCTGGCGTGGTGGGCGCCGAACTGGTCGAAGGGCTCGGGGGCTCCGGGCACCCCGGTGCCGGCCTGGCTGACCGTCCAGCGCTGCCCGGTCGCGGGCCCGGTGGCCGAACCGGGCACGACGGCGACGTAACCGGCCTGCTGGTGGCCGCCGACGGTGCCGTTGGCCACGCCGACCACCACGTCCGGGAAGCCGTCGCCGTTCAGGTCGTAGGGCGCGGCCTCGCGTCGCGGGGCGGCGTGCGCGGTGGGCAGGGTGAGCGCGGTGGTCGCCGCGATGGCGGTCAGGGCCGCGGCGAGGGCGAGGGGGCGTTGGCGCATGGTGTCCTCCGCTGGGCGCGGGACGGCTGGCGTCTGGTGTTCAGCTCCGGTTCGCCGCTCCGTGGGGTTGGTTTGAGCTGTCGATCACCTCGGGTGACCGCCCACGGGCGCCGGAGGTTGTACGGAGGCGCCGGTTCCACCTGCTCCACTTCACGGCGCGCCCGCGTGGCTCGTCCCGCGTGACCCGCGCGTCGCGGCGCGGCCCCGGGCGCGCCGCCCGCGACCGGCGGGCATGATGGGGGGCATGCGGACCCGACCTGTATTGATCTACGACGGCGACTGCGCGTTCTGCACCAGTTGCGTGACCTTCGCCGAACGCCGCATCCGGCCCCGCTGCGAGGTGACGGCCTGGCAGTTCGCCGACCTGGGGGAACTCGGCACCACGCGGGAGAGGGCCGAGCGCGAGGTGCTGTGGGTCACGCCGGACGGCACCGTGTACGGCGGGGTCAGGGCGGTCGCCAAGCTCCTGCTCAGCGCGGGACGCGGTTGGGCACCGCTGGGCGCGCTGGTGAACCTGCCGCCGCTGCGCTGGATCGGCCACGTCGTCTACCGGGTGGTGGCCAACAACCGCCACCGGATGCCGGGCGGCACGCCCGCCTGCGCCCTGCCGCGCCGGGACACCCCGCGCTGACCGCCGGCGCGCCCGCCGCGCGCCGACCGTCGCTGTCCGCGTACGCCAAGAGGACGCCCGCCACCCCCGAGGCGGGCGTCCTCGTCTGCGCGGGAGCGCGGCGCGCTCCCGGTGTGGTGGCGGTGTTAGGGCTTGCGCGCCACCGCGCCGTACAGCGACACGTCAGCGTCCGTGACGTTCGCGTCCGTCTCGGCGTCGGGCCGCCACCGGTGCGGCACCTCGACGCCGGGCTCGACCAGCTCCAGGCCGGTGAAGAACCGTTCGACCTCCGCGCGCGAGCGGGTCTGGGCGGGGATGCCGCCGCGGTGGTAGATGTCCACGACGCGGGCCCACACGTCGGGCGCGAAGTCCGAGGTGACGTGCGAGAGGACCAGGTAGCTGCCCGGGGCCAGCGCCGCGACCAGGCGCTCCACCAGGTCGTAGGGGTGGAACTCGTCGGGCACGAAGTGCAGCAGCGCGTTGAGCGACAGCGCGACCGGCTGGCTCATGTCCAGGGTCTCGCGCAACTCCTGGGCGGCGAGGATCTTCTCCGGCTCGCGCACGTCCGCGTGGATGTAGGCGGTGCGCCCCTCGCGGGTGCTGCGCAGCAGGGCCTGGGCGTGGGTGAGCACGATCGGGTCGTTGTCCGCGTAGACGACCCGGGCGTCGGGGGCGACGCTCTGGGCGACCTGGTGCAGGTTGGGCTCGGTGGGGATGCCCGTGCCGATGTCGAGGAACTGCCGTACGCCGGCCGCGGCCAGGTAGCGGGTGGCCCGGTGCATGAAGCGGCGGTTGGTGCCCGCGCAGATCTTGATGCCGGGGTTGATCTCCACGACCTTCTCGGCGGCCTGCTGATCCACCTCATAGTGGTCCTTGCCACCGAGGTAGTAGTCGTACATGCGCGCCGGATGCGGCTTGCTCGTGTCGATCCGGCTCGCTGCGCGACCGACTTCGGCCATCTGTTCCTCCGGTTCCTGGTGCTGTCGCCACCGCGGGTGGTCGAGGGCTGGGCCGCGGTGGTAGGGGCTCGCGTGCGGGTGGTACGGGTGGTGCGGGTTCGCCGTCAGGCGAGAAGGAAGTCCGCCTGGCCGCCCTTGGCGCCGTGGAGGAACTGTTCTATCTCGCGCACGGTGTAGATCAGCGCGGGGCCGTCGGGGTCGGTCGACTGGCGCAGGGCCACCCGCCCGTCGGCGAGCTTCATGACTTCGACGCAACTGCCGCCGTTGGGGCCGCTCCACGGCTTGCGCCAGCCCTCGCTGCCGAGGGCGCTGGCGGGCATGCCGTTGTAGACATGGTCGGTGTCTGCCACGGATTTGTTCACGGTCAAAGCTCCTTGCGAAGGTCACCGAGGAGGGCCTCGGTGCGTGGTGCTGGGACGGCCTGGGTGCCCATGCGGTCGAGAGCTTCGAGGTAGGCCGCCACGTCGGCGCGTTCGTCGAGGTACGAGGCGCTGGTCAGGGCCTCGCTGTAGACGACGTCGGGCAGTTCCGGCACCCGGAACCTGAACAGCTGGAAGGGGCCGAACATCCCCGGGTGCGGCCCGGCGCTGAACGGCACGACCTGGAGCGTCACGTTCGGCAGCTCCAACGACTCGATCAGCCGGTCGATCTGGCCACGCATCACCTCGGCGTCCCCCACCGGGCGGCGCAGCACCGTCTCGTCCACGATGGCCCAAAGCCGCGGCGCTTCGGGGTTCGTGAGGAGTTGTTGGCGCTCCATCCGCAGGGCCACCCGGCGCTCGATCTCCTCGTCGTCGGCATGCGGGAAGCCGACGCGCAGCAGGGCTCGCGCGTACTCGGGGGTCTGCAACAGACCCGGGACGAAGTGCGGTTCGTAGGCGCGGATGAGGCTGGCCGCGCCCTCCAGGCTGACGTAGAGGCTGAACCAGTCCGGCAGCACGTCGCGGAAGCGGTGCCACCAGCCGGGCCGGTTGGCCTCCTCGGCCAACCGCAGGAAGGAGCTGACCTCTTCGTCCGGGATGCCGTAGGTACGCAGCAGCTTCTCCACGTACGGCAGCTTCAGCCCGACTTCGGCCTTCTCCATGCGACGCACGGTGGTCTGGTTGACGTGCAGCGCCTTCGCCGCCTGCTCGTACGAGACCTCGGCCTTCTCCCGGAGGTCCCGCAGCCGCATGCCGAGGACTATCTGCCCAACCGTTGGGGCAGATCGCGCCTCACCCACATCCCACCTCCGCACATGGCTTGTTCGCAGCAGTGTGCCACGGTTCGGCTGACATCAACAGACTGCGCTCGCTATTCTGCATTTCGCATAATGCCCCTTGCTGACTGGGGGAGGCAGCGATCATAGGTACGTGGTCACCCCTCTCATCACGGTCGTGGCTCGGCGACCCTACCGAGACCCGCGCGCCCTGTGCTCCTCCCCCACCGCGCCCCCACCCCCGCAGGCACCTGGAAGGCGAACGGCCGTGATCGCTCCTGAAATGACGCCCTTCCCCGTGTCGCCCCGTACCGTGGGCGCACCTCGTCACGAAGTGTTCCGCCTGCCGGCCGAACGCGCGGCGGTCTCCGACGCCCGCCGCCGCGTCCGCAGTTGGCTCACCTACCAGCAGGTATCCGAAGACGCCCGCGACATGGCCCAGTTGGTCATCTCCGAGCTGTTCACCAACGCCGTCGTGCACACCGACAGCAGCTCCATAGCCTGCGTCCTGCAGGCGATACCCGGGCAGTTGCGCATAGAGGTGCGCGACCAGGGCGGGAGCGCCACCCGGCCCACGCCGAGGGACGCCGCGACAGGCGACGAGAGCGGGCGCGGCCTGCTCCTGGTGGAGAGCCTCGCCGACACCTGGGGCGTGGTCCACGGGGAGCGGGGCCAGGGGCGCACGGTGTGGGCGGCGCTACCGGCCCACTCCGCCTGACGCCGCGCCCCGGGCTCCAGGCGTCACCGCGGTGGGCTCACGCGCCGAGCACCCGGTCCAGGTCGTAGCTGAGCGGCTCCTCCAACTGGGCGTAGCCACAGCTCTCGGGCGAGCGGTCGGGGCGCCAGCGCCGGAACCGCGTGGTGTGCCGGAAACGGTCCCCCTCCATGTGGTCGTAGGCCACCTCACAGACCCGCTCGGGGCGCAGCGGCACCCAGGACAGATCCTTGCCGCCGGTCCAGCGGCTCGGCGCGCCGGGCATCCGGTTCTGGGCGTGGGCGCTCTCCTCGCCCCAGTCGGCCCAGGGATGGCCCTCGGCGCTCGCCATGCGCAGCGGCGCCAGTTCCGTCATCAGGGCCTCGCGTTGGCGCATCGGGAAGGACGCGCACACGCCCACGTGTTGGAGTCGGCCGGTGTCGTTGTAGAGGCCGAGCAGCAACGAGCCCACGACGGGGCCGCTCTTGTGCGGGCGCAACCCCGCCACCACGCAGTCCGCGGTGCGCTCGTGCTTGACCTTGACCATGACCCGCTCGCCCGGTCGATAGGGAAGATCAGGCCGTTTCGCGATCACGCCGTCGAGCCCGGCGCCCTCGAACTGGTCGAACCACTCGCGGGCGAGGTCGAGGTCGGTGGTGGCGGGCGCCACGTACACCGGGGGCCTCGCGGCGCGCAACGCGCCCGTGAGCGCCGTGCGGCGCTCGGTCAGTGGGGCGTCGAGCAGGGAGCGGTCGTCGAGCGCCAGCAGGTCGAAGGCGACCAGACTGGCGGGGACCGTCTCGGCGAGCATCCTGACCCGGGACGCGGCCGGGTGGATGCGGCTGAGCAGCGTCTCGAAGTCGAGTCGGTCGCCCTGGACGACGACGATCTCGCCGTCCAGGACGCAGCGCTCGGGCAGGTTGGCCCGCAGCGCGTCGACCAGTTCGGGAAAGTACCGGGTGAGCGGCTTGCCGGTGCGACTGCCGAGTTCGACCTCGTCCCCGTCGCGGAAGACGATGGCCCGGAAGCCGTCCCACTTGGCCTCGTAGCTCAGGCCGGGCGGGAGCTGCGCCGCGGGCTTGGCCAGCATCGGCCGCACGGGCGGCATCACCGGTAGGTCCATGTCTGGATTGTGCGGCCGCCCACCGCCACCCGCCCGCCGAGCGGTCATGCGGCCCGGCCCGCCGCTCCCCCGGTGCCGACAGGCGCGCCGGCGGGGACCGGCCTAGCGTGGCGGCATGGCCAAGGCCCTGGAGCTCACGGTCGGTGAGCGCACGGTGCGGGTGTCGCACCCCGACAAGGTGTACTTCCCTGAGCGGGGGTTCACCAAGGAGGACGTGGTGCGCTACTACCTGGCCGTCGGCGCGGGGGTGCTGCGCGCGCTGCGGGACCGGCCGACGACGTTGGAGCGCTACCCGGACGGGGTAGCCGGGGAGTCGTTCTTCCAGAAGCGGGCGCCGCGCAACCTGCCGGAGTGGATTCCGACCAGCCGCATCACCTTCCCCAGCGGGCGGTACGCCGACGAGATCTGCCCCACGGAGCTGGCGGCCGTGGCCTGGGCGGCCAATCTGGGCACCCTGACCTTCCACCCCTGGCCGGTGCGCCGCGCGAGCACGGACCACCCCGACGAGCTGCGCATCGACCTCGACCCCCAGCCCGGCACGGACTACGAGGACGCGGTGCGGGCGGCCGAGGAGTTGCGTGACGTGCTGGACGGGCTCGGCCTGCGCGGCTGGCCCAAGACCTCCGGCGGCCGGGGACTCCACGTCTACGTACCCCTCGCGCCGGAGTGGACGTTCGTCCAGGTCAGACGGAGCGCCATCGCCATCGCCCGGGAACTGGAGCGGCGGGCGCCGCGACGGGTGACGACCTCGTGGTGGAAGGAGGAGCGGGGCGCGAAGATCTTCGTGGACTACAACCAGACAGCCCGGGACCGGACCATCGCCAGCGCGTACTCGGTACGCCCTCGGCCGCACGCCCCCGTCTCGGCCCCGCTGCGCTGGTCGGAGGTGGCCGACGCCCGGCCGCGCGACTTCGACGTGGCGACCATGCCCGCCCGCTTCGCCGAGGTAGGCGACGTGCATGCGGACCTGGACGAGCACGCCTTCCGGCTGGAGGCGGCCCTGGAGCTGGCGGCCCGCGACGAGCGCGAGCACGGCCTCGGCGACCTGCCGTACCCGCCGGACCACCCCAAGATGGCGGGCGAGCCCAAGCGGGTTCAGCCCAGTCGGGCCAAGCACTGAGCGGGCGACCACCCCCGGGCGGGCACCGCGTCGGAGCTGGC
Source organism: Streptomyces sp. 71268 (assembly GCF_029392895.1). Lineage (NCBI taxonomy): Bacteria > Bacillati > Actinomycetota > Actinomycetes > Kitasatosporales > Streptomycetaceae > Streptomyces > Streptomyces sp. 71268. The sequence continues at coordinate 8,266,339 of NZ_CP114200.1, read as the reverse complement.
CCCGGATGGGACGGCGGAAGCCGCAGGGACGGGAAGGAGGCGAGGTCCGTGGAGCCGGTGGCGGCACTGGAGCGGATCGCGTTCCTGTTGGAGCGCGCGGGTGCCGAGACGTACCGCGTGCGCGCCTTCCGTACGGCCGCGGCGGCGCTCACCCAACTGGGCGCCGACGAGGTGCGGCGGCGGGCGGACGCGGGGACGCTGCGGGGCGTCAAGGGGCTCGGGCCCAAGACGGCCACGGTCGTCGAGCAGGCGGTGTCCGGCGAGGTGCCCGGCTACCTGCACAAGCTGGAGACCGAGGCCGAGCGGCCGCTGGCCACGGGGGGCGAGCGGTTGCGGGCCGCGCTGCGCGGCGACTGCCACCTGCACTCCGACTGGTCGGACGGCGGCAGCCCGATCGAGGACATGGCCCGCGCGGCGGCCGGGCTGGGGCACGCGTGGGCGGTGCTGACCGACCACTCGCCCCGGCTGACCATCGCCCGCGGCCTGAGCCCCGAGCGGCTGCGCGAGCAGCTCGCGGTGGTGGCCGAGCTGCGGGCGGGCCTGGCGCCGTTCCGGCTGCTGACGGGCATCGAGTGCGACATCCTCGACGACGGCTCGCTCGACCAGGACCGCGAACTCCTTGACCGGTTGGACGTGGTGGTGGCCTCCGTCCACTCCAAGCTGCGCATGGACGCCGCCGCCATGACGCGACGCATGGTGACCGCGGTGCGCGACCCGCTGGTCGACGTGCTCGGGCACTGCACGGGGCGGCTGGTGACGGGGCGGGGCCGGCCGCCGTCCGAGTTCGACGCCGAGGCGGTGTTCGCCGCCTGCGCCGAGGCCGGCACCGCGGTGGAGATCAACTGCCGCCCGGACCGGTTGGACCCGCCGCGCCCGCTGCTGCGCGCGGCGGTCGCGGCCGGGGTGCTGTTCTCGATCGACACCGACGCGCACGCCCCCGGCCAGTTGGACTGGCTGGACTACGGCTGCGCCCGCGCTGCCGAGTGCGACGTACCGGCCGAACGGGTGATCAACACCTGGACCGCGCGCCAGCTCACGGACTGGACCCGTACCCGCAAGCCGCCCGCTCGCACTGCCGCCGGACGATCTCCGACATAGGGTGGATACCTCACCAGAAGGGCCAGCATCATGCGCTCGATGTGGAAAGGGGCCATCGGCTTCGGTCTGGTGTCCATCCAGGTGAAGCTGTATCCGGCCACCGAGGAACGCGGCGTCAAGCTGCACCAGGTGCATGTCGCCGACGGCGGGCGCATCCGCATGAAGCGCGTGTGCGAGCAGTGCGGGAAGCAGATCGACTACGCGGACATCGCCAAGGGGTACGAGGACGTCGACGGCCGCACGGCCGTGCTCACCGATGACGACCTGACCCAGTTGCCGCTGCCGAGCAAGCAGCTCATCGACGTCATCGCGTTCGTCGACGCGGACGAGATCGACCCGCTGCGGCTCTCGCGCGCCTACTACGTGGGCGCCGACTCGGCGGCGGCGGCCAAGCCGTACGTGCTGCTGCGGGAGGCGCTGGCGGACAGCGGCCGGGTGGCGGTCTCCAAGGTGGCGCTGCGCACCCGGGAGTCGCTGGCCCTGCTGCGGGTGCACGAGGACGTGCTGGTGCTGCACACCATGCACTGGCCCGACGAGATCCGCGCCGCCGGCGGGCTCGCGCCGTCGGAGAAGGTGACCGTGCGGCCCCAGGAGCTGAAGATGGCGACCTCCCTGATGGACACGCTCTCCGAGGACTTCGACCTGGACTCGCTGCACGACGACTACCAGGCCGCGCTCGACGAGTTGGTCACCGCCAGGCTCGAAGGCAAGGCCCCGCCGTCGGGCGCGGAGGCCGAGCCGGCGCCGGACAACGTCGTGGACCTGATGTCCGCGCTCCAGGCGTCGATCGACGCACGCGAGGGCGAGGGCGGCCGGGCCCGCGCCAAGGGGGCCGCCAAGTCGGGGGCCAAGAAGAGCACGGCCAAGAAGACCGCCGCCGCCAAGGAGGGCACCGGTTCCGCCGGCCGCCGCACGACCAAGACCGCGGCGAAGAAGAGCGCCTCACCGAAGTCCGGGCGTACGACGAAGACCGCGAAGTCCACCCAGTCGAAGAGCACGGAGCGGCAGCCGGCCCGCCGCAAGCACGCCTGAGCCCGCGACCGCCTCGCCCGCCCGGCCGTGGTTCGCGGCGCGATCGGCCACGCGCTCCCGCGGGCAGCGGTTCGGGCACCGGCGCTCACGCCACCCGGACCACCGGCCGGCGACCGCCCCGGCGGGCGGTCGCCGGGGGGCGGGCGCGGGCTCGTGGGACCGGTTACGGCACCACCACGATCTTGCGGCCCACGCCCGCGCGGAACTGCTCAAGGGCCTGCGGGTACTGCGCCAGCGGCAGCCGGTCGCTGATGAAGACGGCGGGGTCGAGCACGCCGGTGGCGAACAGGTTCGCCGCCCGCTCGTAGCTGTGCAGCACGGCCATCGAGCCGGTGATGGTGATCTCCTGGTTGTAGATGCGGTACGGCTCGATCGTCGCGGTGGTGGCGTAGTCGGCCACGCCGAACTGCAGAAAGGTTCCGGCCTTCGCGACCCGTCCCAGGCCGTCCTGGATGGCCGCCGAGTGGCCGGTGGCATCGATGACGACGTCCCAGCCCCGCGGCTGGTCCAGCTCCTGTGCGGTGGCCGCCGTGCGGGAGCAGCCCAGGGCGCGGGCGGTGGCCAGCCGGTCGGGGTTGAGGTCGAGCACGTCGACGCTGGCGGCGCCGGTGCGCTTGGCCAGTTCGAGCATCATGAGCCCCATGGTGCCGCTGCCGTAGATCAGCACCTCGGCGCCGAGGTGGTTGTTGAGCACGTCGTAGCCGCGCACGGCGCACGAGAGCGGCTCGATGAGCGCGGCGTCCTGGAGGGAGACGTGGTCGGGCAGCTTCACGCAGTTGCCCACCGGGGCCAGGGCGTACTCGGCGGCGCCGCCGGCCACGGAGACGCCGATGGCGTTCCAGTTGTCGCACAGGTTGCCCCGCCCGGCCCGGCAGTAGCGGCACGCCTGGCAGTACAGGGACGGGTCGACCGCCACCCGGTCGCCGATGGCCAGCTCGCTCACCTCGCTGCCGACGCCGACGATCTCGCCGGCGAACTCGTGGCCCGGCACGACGGGCAGGGTCGGCGCGAACTCCCCCTCCAGGATGTGCAGGTCCGTTCCGCACAGGCCGCAGGCGGCGACGTCCACGACCACCTCGCGCGGGCCGGGCGTGGGGTCGGGGACGGTCGTCACGGTGACCTTGCCGACGGCCTCGATGAGCGCGGTTCTCATTTCACTGCTCCTAGCGACAGGCCCTGGACGAGCTTGTCCTGGGCGGCGAACCCGGCGGCGAGCACCGGGAGGGAGATCACGACGGACGCTGCGCAGACCTTGGCCAGGAACAGGCCCTGGCTGGTGATGAAGCTGGTGAGGAAGACCGGCGCGGTCTGCGCCCTGACACCGGTCAGCACACGGGCGAAGAGCATCTCGTTCCAACTGAAGATGAAGCAGATCAGCGAGGTGGCGGCGATGCCGGGGGCGGCGACGGGGGCCACCACGCGAGCCAGGACGGTGCGCAGCGGGGCACCGTCGATCTGCGCCGCCTCGATGATCGCCACCGGGATGTCGGCGAGGAAGGACTGCATCATCCATACCGCGATCGGCAGGTTCATCGACGTGTAGAGGATGACCAGCAGCCAGATGTTGTCGAGCATGTCGACGTTCTTGGCGAACAGGTAGATCGGCAGCAGCCCGGCGACGACCGGCAGCATCTTGGTGGACAGGAAGAAGAACAGCACGTCCGTCCACTTGCGCACGGGGCGCAGGGACAGCGCGTACGCGGCGGGCAACGCCAGCACCAGCACGAGCAGCGTGGAGCAGACGCTGGCGGTCACGGAGTTGATCAGTGACGGCCAGGGGCTGGCACCGCCGTCGGCACCGAAGAAGGTGCGGTAGCCGTCCCAGGTCAGCGAGGCGCCGAGGGAGGGCGGGTTGGTCGCGGCGTCCTGCTCCGAGTGCAGGGAGGTGAGCACCATCCAGGCCACGGGGAGGAAGAAGAGGAGCCCGACCAGCCAGGCGAGCAGGCCGAGAGCGGCGCCGCGGCGCCGTGCCCTGCCCCGTGGGCCGGCCAGCGGGCGCCGGCGGGCGGCTGCTGAGGGGCTCGCGGCGGCCGTGGGCGCGTCAGCGGTGGCGGTCATGAACGGGACGCCTCCTCGGTGAACAGCGACGAGACCACCCGCAGCGCGAAGGTCGCGATGATGATCGAGCCGATGACGACGAGTACGCCGGCCGCGGACGCCTGGCCGTACTCGTGGGCCTGGTAGAAGGTCTGGTAGATGGTGTACGGCAGGTTGGCCGTGTCCAGGCCGCCGGCGGTGATGGTGAAGACCGCGTCGAAGTTCTGCACGATGTGGACCGAGCCGAGCAGCACGCCGAGTTCCAGGTAGCGGCGTAGGTGCGGCAGGGTGAGGTAGCGGAAGATCTGCCAGTTGCCGGCGCCGTCGATGCGCGCGGCCTCGATCATGTCCGTCGGACGGCTCTGCAACCCGGCCAGCAGGATCAGCATCATGAACGGCGTCCACTGCCAGATCAGCGATGCCTCGACGGCCAGCAGCGGCATCTCGGACACCCAGTCCGGCTGGGGCGGGCTGTCGTCCCCGAAGCGGGCGGCCACCCAGGTCAGGGCGCCGTTGAAGAGGCCGTAGTCGGGGTTGTAGAGGACGTGCTTCCACAGCAGCGCGGCGGCGACCGGGACGATGAGGAAGGGGGCGATGAGCAGGGTACGCACCACCCCGCGGCCCCGGAACTCGCGGTCGAGCAGCAGCGCGAGCAACAGCCCGAGGACGACGGTGGCCAGGACGACGCTGGCCGTCAGCACGGCGGTGGTGAGCACCGACTCGCGCAGCGCCTCGTCCTCGGCGGCGCGGCGGTAGTTACTCAGGCCGGTGAAGTGCCGGTCGTCCGGGTCCAGGGAGTTCCAGTCGAAGAGCGAGATCACCAGGGTGGCCACGAACGGCAGTTGGGTGACGGCGATCAGGAAGACCAGGGCGGGCAGCAGGGGGGCGCGCGTCGCCCACGCCTTGAGGCGGTTGGGTGGCTGCGGCGGGCTGACCCTGGGCGCGGGTGTGACGGGGGCGTGCGGCTCGGCGGTTGGCGCGGTCATCAGTCCTGGTACTCCTCGCCGACCCGCTCGGCCATCTTCTGGGAGGCGCGCAGCGCCGCGCGCACCGACTGTCGGCCGGCGATGGCCGCGCTGATCTCCTGGGAGACCCTGGTGCCGAGATCGGTGAACTCGGGGACGCCGACGAACTGGATGCCGGCCGCGGGCCTGGGTTGGACGCCCGGGTCGCGCGGCTTGGTGGCGGCGATGGAGCGGTGCGTGACGTCGGCGAACGCGCTCGCCGCGGCCCGGTATTCGGGTCGGGCGTAGGTCGAGGCGCGTTTGCCGGCCGGTACGTTGGCCCAGCCGCTCTCCCGCCCCACCAGGGCCTCGTATTCCTTGCTGGAGGCCCAGGAGATGAACTTCCAGGCGTCGTCCGACTTCTTCGACGCCTTCTGCATGCCCCAGGCCCAGGTGTAGAGCCAGCCGGAATCCGAGGTCTTGTTCACCGGGGCCTTCACATACCCGATCTTTCCCTTGACGGGGGACTTCGCCTCCTCCAGCGTGCCGGCCGCCGCGGTGGCGTCGTACCACATCGCGCTCTTGCCCTGCGACATGTTGTAGAGGCATTCCGCGTAACCCGACTGCGCGGCGCCCGCCTGCCCATGTTCTCGTACCAGATCGACGTAAAACTGGGTGGCCTCGACGAACTCCGGTGACGTCAGGCGGGCCTTCCAGTCCTTGGTGAACCAGGTGCCGCCGAAGGTGTTGACCACCGTGGTCAGCGGCGCGGTCAACTCCCCCCAACCGGGCAGTCCCCGCAGGCAGATGCCCTTCATTCCGGGGCGCGCGCCGTCGGTCTTCGCGGCGATGTCGGCCACCTGCTGCCAGGTGGGCTCGGCGGGCATGGTCAGGCCGCGCTCGGCGAGGACATCCTTGCGGTACATGAGGAAGGAGGATTCGCCGTAGAACGGCTCGGCGTAGACCTTTCCGTCGTCGGCGGTCAGCGACTGCCGTACGGGAGCTAGAATGTCCTGCTGGTCGAAGGCGGGGTCCTTGGCGAGATAGGGCCCCAGGTCGCGTAACCAGCCGTGTTCGGAGAAGAAGGGGACCTCGAAATTGCTGATGGTGGCGACGTCGTACTGGCCGGCCTGGTTGGAGAAGTCCTGACTGATCTTGTCGCGGACGTCGTTCTCGGGCAGCACGGTGAAATTGACCTTGATGCCGGTGTCCTTGGTGAAGTGCCGCTTGGTCAGCTTCTGTAACTCCACCATCTGTGGGTTGTTGACCATCAGGACGTTGATGGCGTCACCCCCGAAGAGCGAGGAGCCGCCGGCGCCGACGTACCCCTCGCACGCGGTGCACGCCGCGACGAGCGCCCCCGCCGATGCGGCGGCGACCAGCGCGCGGGCGCCGCGTCGGGTGTGGATGGACATGGGTTCTCCCCGTGGATCGGTGTCACTGGTGGCTGGAGGCGCGCCCGGGCCGTGGTCGGGTGGCCGGGGCGCGCGGCGCGCGCCGGCTCCAAGCGCCGCCGCGCGGGCCGCCCCCGGCGAGGTGGCCGAGGCGGCGGGTCGGGGCGCGCGGGCGAGGTGGTGCTGGCACGGCGGTTGGGGGCGCCGGCGGGCGGCGCGAGGCGGGGCGGCGCGGCTGGTGGTGGGCCAGGTTGCTCCGGTGGGGTCGCGTACGAGGTCGGTGGATGCCGATCGGCCCGGCACTGTGCGGTGGGGGCCGGCTCGGGCGGCTATTCGGGGGGCCGTTGACGGGCGCGTCGCGGGCCCCCGCGCGGGCACCGGCGCGCGGCCGGCGGCGTGGGGGCGGGCGTATTCACACGCGGAGCACCTGGGGTCCGAGCAGGGCGTAACGGTGTGCCTCGGCCAGGGGCAGGCCGGTGTCGGTGATGATGACTTCGAACTCCTGGGCCTCGGCGAAGCGACAGAAGCTGACGGCCCCGAACTTGGTGTGCACGCCGGCGAAGATGCGCCGCCTGGCGACCCGCATCACCTGCGCCTTGACCTCGCTGACGGCCGGGTCGGGGGTGGTCAGGCCGTACTGCCGGGAGATGCCGTTGGCGCCGATGAACGCCAGGTCGATCACGAAGCCCTGGAGCATGTGGGTGGCCCAGTGGCCCACGGAGGCCAGCGTGCTGCCCCGAACCCGGCCGCCGAGTAAAAGGACGGTGATCCGGTCGCTGACGGCGAGGCCGCTGGCGGTGGCGAGCGAGGAGGTGATGACGGTCAACGGCCGTTCGCGGGGCAGCGCTTGGGCGATGAGCTGCGGCGTGAAGCCCTCGTCCACGTAGACGGTCTCCGCGTCTCCGACGAGTTCGCCGGCCGCCGCGGCGATCCTGGACTTCTCCGCGACGTGCATGGTGGTGCGGAACGCGAGCGTCGTCTCGTACCCCGCGCTCTCCACGGGATAGGCCCCGCCGTGCGTGCGCCGCAGCAGACCCCGGTTCTCCATCGCGTGCAGATCACGCCGAACGGTCTCCTTCGACACCCCGAGCTTCTCCGCCAGCTCCGTCACGACGACGGAGCCGGTGTGGCGGGCCAGTTCGAGGACCGTGCGCCGGCGTTCCTCTGCGTCCACAGTGACTCCCCATCACGTACCGCACTGCCCGTTCGGGCACTTCCTGATCAGATTTCTACAAGGGGAGTTGTGCTGTGGCCAGGCCAGGCACCAGATCTCTCCTGACCGTCTGTGCCCGCTTCATCTCCGGGCAACCCCCAGGTCAGGGACATTCTACGGAAGGGAAACACAGGTCACCGCTGCCCGCCTGCGGGCAACAACCTGACCGGTTTCCGCCCGGTTGGTTTACGTGGCGCTTCCGCCACCGCCCGCTACGGCGCTTCCACACTCGGCCACGGAATGTGCGCGCGCTCCGCCGCCGGGCACCGGGACGGCGGCCGGAACGGATACGGTGCTGCCATGGCAAACAACGGGGCAGGAGCGGCGAACGAGTCGGGATACGCCCTGCTCATCGCGGCAGGACCGACGGGCAAGCAGCGGGCGATGGACACGGCCGCCGCGCTGCCGTCGCTGGCGGCCGTCGCACCGTCGGTGCTACTGGGCACGACGGGCGGCGCGCAGGTGGTGCAACTCGTCGATCCCGACGAGCCGCACACCGTGCTGACCCACCTGCGCACGGCAGCCGCCCACCCGGGGCCCGTGTTGGTCTACCTCGTAGGCCAGTTGACGCTGGACGCCAAGCAACACCTGCCGCACCTGGCACTGGCGCGCACGACGCCGAAGACGGCGCGGTACACCGCGTTGCCCTGGCACTGGCTGCTCTCGGAGTTGGGCCACCGGCCGGCCGGCACCACCACCGTCTTCGCCGATCTGGCGGCCGACGAGACGGCCTGGCCGAAACTCACCGCCGAGCACCTGACGATCGGTCTCGCGCTGTACGGGTGCGTCGTGCCCCCGCCGCGTCGCCGCCAGCTCAACACCCCGCACTACACCCGGGCCCTGGCCGCGGCCCTCCGCTCGGTGAGCACCCGCCCACCGCTGCCCCAGTTGCACCAGCACGCCGTCGAGCAGTCGGGGCTCGGCCAGGGGCCCGCTCTGCTCGTGGCGTCCACGGGGGGCGCGCCCCACCCCGCCGGCGGAGGTGGCGAGGTACCGCTCGACGTGCTCGGGACCGCCTCCGCCAGTCCGGTCACCCCGGCACCCGAACCGGCATCGACGGGCGCGGCGAGCCCCTGGACGCAGCCGGCTCCGTCGACGCCGGGGGCAAGTCCCCCACTGGCCCCGGGTTTCGAACCGGCGGCAGGGCCCGTGAGCCCACAACCGAACCCGATGCCCGACCAGCCGCACTGGCTCCCCGTCGGCGCGCCCCCCGCGACAGCACCGGGCCCAGACCCGGCGGTCAAGGCGCCGGAGCCCGCCCTGTCCGCGACGCCGAACGCGGCACCAGCCGCACCGATCGCGCCAGCCGCACCGGCCACGACTCCGCACCCGCGCCCGCCTGTCGCGCCGCCGACGGCGTCCGGCGCTCCCCGCGCACCAGAGGCCGACACCTCGGCGGACGACCCGACGGAGGCAGCGGCCCGTCCGGCCGACCAGGCGAAACCGACTGACCAGGACAAGTCGGCCGAGCCCGCCGGCGACGAGCCGCCTCAGGGCGCGGCGGCGCCGCCCCCGACGCGATCCCCGGACGCTCGCTCCAGTGAGTCCCAGCCGCCGGCCCCGGGTGATCACTCCGACGCGTCTTCGCTGCCGTCCCCGGACGCTCACCCCAGTGAGCCGACCGCGCGCCCGGCTGATGAGGCGGCGCCGGTCGCGGACCGCCACTCCGGGCAGGGCGGGGAGGCCGAGCCGGCTTCGACCTCGGCCCGCGCGGCCGTCGGGGATGCTGAGGCGGCCCCGCGACGGCCGTACGACCCCGGCCCACCGCCCGCGTACGCGCCGGGGTACGGGGGTGGCGAGGTGGCGCACGATCCGCACGGCGCGATACTGGAGGCGGCGCACGCGGGGCGACACAGCGAGGCCGCGGCGATGGCCGCGGCCTGGGAACAGGAGGCGTTCCGCTCGGCGGGCCCCGACTCCCCGCAGGCGCTCCACTGGCTTGAGGTACGCGCCGACCTGGCCCGGCTCGCCGGAGACCCGGCCCGCGCCTGCGAGCTGTGGATGGCCGCCGCCACCACGCGCCTGAGGGCGGGTCAGGCGGCGGACCAGTCCGACGTGGAGGGCGCGGTGGACCGGGCACACCACCAGTGGCAGCACGTTGACGACCTACTGCGGGCCAGGTCGTTGGCCACGGAACTGATGGCCCTGCGTACCCGTGTGCCGGGGCGCAGACCCGGCGCGCTGCGGGCCATCCAGGCCAGGTTGGAGAGCCTGCGCGGCGTCCGAGCGGGCTGAGCGGTGCGGTGCGGTCGGCGTCCTCGTACCGCAGGCAGCCGCCGCGCGCCGCGCCTCCGGCCGGCCGCGCGGCGGATGCGTACTGCCGAGCCGGGGGCGTGGCTGTTTCCGGCCCCTTGCGCCGGTCGAAGCGGCCCGGCACGCTCGCTGGCCATGGCATGGGAGCCGGCCTGCGACCCCAGCCGCTTCACCCCTGAGGCCGTTCAAGCGTGAGGCCCTCGTGCGCATCAGCTTCGGCGCACGGAACAGTCGCGTTTTCCGGGGCCAGTGAACGAATGCGCGGTATCGGTGAGGACAGCAGCCAGAACAGCGACAGCACTCCCCCAGCGGCGCCGACGAGCAGTGTCGCCCGCAGGCCCCACCCCGTGGCCAGCAATCCGCCGACGACAGCTCCGATGGGTCGCATGCCGTAATTGACAGTGCTGAAGGCGCCCGCCACGCGACTGCGCATGGCGTCGGGGATCACGCTGGTTTGCAGGGAGTTGAGGTTCACGTCGAAGAGCATCACGCCGACCCCGGAGAGGAATTCCGCGGCGGCCAGCGCGCCCACTCGGGCCCACACCGGTCCGCCCGCGCTGGCCGCGATGGCGATGGGCGCCGGGAAGAGCACGGCCCCGACGAGAATGCTGCGCCCGACGCCGATACGCCGCGAAACCCGTGGGGCGATGACGGCGCCCAGGAGTGCGCCGGTCGATCCGATTCCCAGAGCCAGCCCGATGGCCCCGGCGGACAGTTCCAGATCACGGTTGGCGAACAGCACCACCAGTCCGCTGCCCGCGACGAAGGTGAAGAAGTTGACCGTCGCCGCGCAGCCGAGCCCAGCGCGCAGCACCGGGTGCCGAGCGACGTAGGTCATCCCTTCCCGAGCACGTCGGAGTAGCGAAGGCCCCGTTCCCGCGTCCACGCCACCGGGCGACTCGTCGAGCGGTATGCGCCCTATCAGGAATGCCGATGCCAGATACGACAAGGCATCCACGATCACGGCGACGGGCGCGGTCAACGCCTGGATGAGGCCGCCACCGGCTGCCGGTCCGACCACGTGCGACATCGACCGGCTGGCGCTGAGTTTGCTGTTCGCCTCCACGTAGGACGCACGGGGCACGAGCCGCGCGAAGAACGGTGGGTAGGCGGTGTTGAACAACACCGCCGCGCTGCCGGTCAGCAGTGCGACGACATAGAGCTGGCCAAGGCTCACGGCATCGAGCAGGTACGCCACGGGGAGGCTCAGCAACACCGCGCCGCGCACCAGGTCAGCCAGGACCATCAGGCGGCGCTTACGCACCCGACGGTCGACCCACGCCCCCAGGAGAATCGCCAACAGATTCGGTGTCCAGATGAGCGCGGTCAGCCACGCCACTTGGTTGGCCGAGGCGCTCAACGCTGTGACGGCGATCAGCGGCAGGGCCAGTTCGGATATTCGGTCACCGAACTCCGAAACGGACTGCCCGGCCCAGAACCGGCGGAACCGCCGATCACGCCACAGGGACATCGGGGCATCGATGTTCGCAGTGCTCATGGCGTCTCATCCGCCGACGCCTGGTCCCGCTCGGGCAGGACATAGCGCATCATTCGGACGCCGCGACTGCCGGTCGGCCACTCGGCGGCGTCACGCGTCACGTACGGGGCCAGCACCCGCTCGATGCCGTCCTGAATCGCCGCGAGTTCCTCCGCCGAAACGACCACCCGGGTGTTGGCCAGACCAGCGGCCTGCTGCCAGGTCGGTTCGAGGTGGGGCTCGACCTCGGTCAGCCACCTGCTCGGCAGATCCCCGTAGCGCGCGAACATCTCCCGGGACAGTGCCCGCGCGGCCGAGCCGCCCTCCTCGTCCTTCGGCGTCTCGAACCGGAACCCACGCGCCGCCGCCTGCCATCGCCGCTGCCGACGGTCCGGCCCGGCTTCGGCGTCCCGGACCAACCCGAAGCCCGCCAGGTGCCGTAGGTGCCAGCTGGTCACCGACGGCGTGGCGCCCACGTGGGGCGCGAGTTGGGTGGCCGTGGCCGGGCCGTGCCGCTGGAGGCGGTCAAGGATGGCCAGCCGCACCGGGTGGGCCAGTGCCCGCATCGCCTGCGGGTCGGTGATCTCGATGTCACCCAGTCGATTCTCGGAATCCATAACGTGAGAGCTTCCTCTCAAATATTGTGAGAGTCAACTCTCAGATCTGGAGAAGGGGGCTCGCATGGCAGCGACGGTCCGTACGGACACACGCCGAGCCGCGGCGCGTCACACGATCACCGCCACCCACCCGCGCGTGCCGATGGGTCGGGTTGGTCGGGCGCGAGGCGTACGCCCGGTTCGATGCGCGGACGCGCGGGGCCGGCCCGGAGGGCCGCGTTCGTGCCTCACACCGAGCCCGGGCGCCGGGCCGAGCGCCAGGACCAGGGCCGGGGCCAAGCACGGGCTGCTGCGTTGGGGACGTCGGTTACCGGCGCCTGGTGGGTCCGCGATGCGGCTGGTTGCGGGGCGGCGCCGTGGGCGTCGGGCGTGGGCCGAGCGGCCCGGGGCGCCGGGCGCGGTCCGGGGGCGCCGTCGGCGCGCTACTCCCGGCAGGAGCAGATCGGCGTGGCGGAGCGTGCCGCACAGACGGGGCCGGCGGGGCGGCCGGCGCGAGAGGCTTGGCCGCGCCGAGCCGGCCGCCGCTCTCGGCGGGCGCGGCGGCCGGCTCGTGTGGGGTGTGTTCGGGCTGCCCGTCAGCCGGCCGGTAGGGCCACCGACGCCTCGTCGTCTCCGCGTATGAGGGCCGCGTACCGGCCCTGCTTGAGCATGAGTTCCTCGTGCGTGCCGCGCTCGACGACATCGCCGTCGGCCAGGACGACGATCTGGTCGGCGTCCCGCACGGTGGACAGCCGGTGGGCGATCGTGATCGTGGTGCGGTTGGCCGCGAGGGCGTCGATGGCGCGCTGCACGGCGTACTCGGTGCGGGTGTCGAGCGCGCTGGTGGCCTCGTCGAATATGAGGATGGGCGGGTCGCGCAGGATCGTCCGGGCTATCGCCAGCCGCTGCTTCTCGCCACCGGAGAACCGGTAACCCCGCTCGCCGACGAGCGTGTCGTAGCCGTCGGGCAGGGATGCGATGTGCTCGTGGATCTGCGCCGCCTCGGCCGCGGCGCGCAGCTCCTCGTCGGTGGCGTCGGGCTTGGCGAAGCGCAGGTTGTCCGCCACGGAGGCGTGGAAGAGGTAGGTCTCCTGGGAGACGACTCCGACGGCGTTGGCGAGCGTGTCGAAGCTGAGGTCGCGCACGTCCACGCCGTCGATGAGCACGCGTCCGGCGGTCACGTCGTACAACCGGGGCACGAGGTAGCTCAGGGTGCTCTTCCCCGAGCCCGTGGGGCCGACGACGGCGAGGCTGCCGCCGGCGGGAACCGTCACGTCGACGCCCCGCAGGGTGGGTTCGGCCGAGTCGGGGTCGTAGGAGAAGCTGACGTTCTCGAAGCGAACGTCCCCGCGCACCGTGCCCAGGCGCACCGGCTGGTCCGGCTCGGCGATGCCCACCGGCAGGTCGAGGTACTCGAAGATGCGGTGGAAGAGCGCCAGCGAGGTCTGCATCTGCACCCCGGTGGAGAGCAGGCTCACGGTGGGCCGGAACAGGCCCTGTTGCAGCGACACGAAGGCGACCAGGGTGCCGATGCTCACGCCGGAACCGTCGCCCTGGAGCGCCATGCCGGCCGTCCAGTAGATGATCGCGGGCATGGCCGCCATGACGATGCCGATGGTCGCCATGCGCCAACGGCCGGCCATGCTGGAGCGCACCTCCAGGTCCACCAGCCGCTCGGACTCGCGGGTGAAATCGGCGGTGAGCGAGTCCGAGCGCCCCATGGTGCGGCCGAGCAGGATGCCGCTGACCGACAGCGACTCGGTGACGAGCGCGGCCATCGCGGCCATCTGCTTCTGCCGCTGCGAGGTGATCCGCTTGCGTTCCCTGCCGACCCGACGGCTGATCCAGACGAAGACCGGCAGCAGGCAGAGCGAGACCGCCGTCAGCCGCCAGTCCAGCGCCAGCATGGCCACGATGCTCGCTGTCACGCTGGTCAGGTTCGAGACCAGGGACGTGGCCGTGGACGTCACGGTGGCCTGCATGCCGCCGATGTCGTTGGCGATGCGCGACTGCACCTCGCCGGTGCGGGTGCGCGTGAAGAACGCCAGCGGCATGCGCTGGAGGCGGTCGTAGACGGCGGTGCGCAGATCGTGCATGACCCGCTGGCCGACGGTGGTGGAGATCAGGGTCTGCAGGACGCCGAAGACGCTGTTGACCACTGCCGCGACGATCATGCCGCAGACCAGCAGCGTCAGCAGCCCCGACCGCCCCTGGGGAATGGCGGTGTCGAGCACCTCGCGCAGCATGAACGGCGAGGCCACCGTGACCAGCGAGGACGCGGCCACCAGCAGCCCGACCAGGGCGAGGCGGCCTCGGTAGGGGCGGAAGAGACGCAGAATACGCCGCACTTGGGCTGGTTCATCGCGGTCGGCAGCGGGTGGCTCCCACCGTGGTTCGTGATCGCGCATGGACTCCTTCCGGGGTACGCGGGGGTCTGCGGGCCGGCCGACGGCGGGCCTCGTCGAGCATAGCTCACTGTTACCTATACTCACAATGCACTTGGTCCTGATAAGCTCCTCACATGCCCGCCCCCGACGCCTCCGGTCAGCTTGCCGAGCAGTTGCTGCGCCTCACCCGCAGGCTGCACCGCGCGCAGAAGCGCTATCTGGAGCCCCTCGGCATCACCCCGGCCCAGGCCCGGTTGCTGCGCACCGTGGCGTTGTACGACGCCGAGCCTCCGCGCATGGCCGACCTGGCTGCCCGACTTGAGGTGGTGCCCCGCGCGGTGACGACGCTGGTGGACGCGTTGGAGGCGAACGGCGTGGTGCGCCGCGTCCCGGACCCGTCGAACCGGCGCGTGATACGCATCGAGCTGACGGACACCGGCCGAGCCACGCTCCGCGCGCTGCGCCAGGCCCGTCGCTCCGCGGCCGAGGACATCCTGGAGCCGCTGAGCCAGCGTGAGCGCGAGCTGCTGGGCGGCCTCCTCAACACCCTCGCGGGCAGCCCGCACGGCTGCGTCGGCGATCGCTGACCCGGGATCGACGCGCCGACCGAGGCACCACGTCCACCGCCTGACGTCCAGGCCGCCCGCACGTGCGGCCATGCCGAAACCGCTCGGTCGCACCACCCTCTGCCGTCACCCCGTGGTCTCCCAGCAAAGAAAGCCTCGTTCCGCTTCTTGTGCCACCTGCCTCACGCCCGTCAGGGTCTGACGCGACGTAGCACGCCACGCGCCATCAGCTTTCCAGGAGGCTCGGTGAACGAGGCAACACCGCAAGACCAGAACCCGCCCAGCGGCCCGCAGGGTGGCGAACGCCCTGCCCCCAGCCGTCGCTCCGTGCTGTGGACCGCCGGAGTGGCCGGGCTCGGCATCGGCGCACTCGGGGACCAGCAGGCGGCGGCCGACGCGCGAGCGGCGGGGGCGACGGAGCCCACCGGGGTGGCGGACACCTCGCGTCGGGCCGCGACCATGATCGGGGTGCCGTTCGAGAGGCGCGACACCGTACGGGTGGGCATCGTCGGGCTCGGCCAGCGCGGTGGCAGCATGATCGACCTGTTCCTCGCGCTACCGGGCGTCCGCGTCGTCGCGCTGTGCGACGTGGTGCGCGCGAAGGCCGAGCGGGCCGCCCGCAAGGTCACGGCGGCGGGGCAGCCGGCACCGGCTCTCTACACCAAGGACGACCAGGACTTCGAGCGGCTGTGCCAACGCTCCGACCTCGACTTCGTCTACGTCGCCACGCCCTGGGACAGCCACTTCGCCATGGCCAGGGCCGCCATGCTCCACGGCAAACACGTCGGTGTGGAGTGTCCCGTGGCCATGGAGTTGAGCCAGCTGTGGGAGCTGGTGAACGTCTCCGAGCGCATGCGCCGGCACTGCGTGCAGTTGGAGAACTGCGCGTACGGCAGGAACGAGATGCGGGTGCTGCGCATGGCGCACGCGGGCCTCTTCGGTGAACTGCTGCACGGCGCCGGTGCGTACATCCACGACCTACGGGCGCTGATGTTCTCGCCCACCTACTACGAGGGGCCGTGGCGTCGGCTCTGGCACACCAGGCTCCGCGGCGACCTCTACCCGAACCACGGGTTCGCCCCGGTCGCCAACTACATGGACGTCAACCGGGGCGACCGAGCCGTGCGCATCACGACGTTCGGCTCCCCCTCCCTCGGCCTCGCCGCCTACCGTAAGGAACACATGCCGCTGGGCGACCCGAGTTGGAAGGAGTCGTACGTCAAGAGCGACATGTCGATCAGCCTCGTGCAGACGGCCAGGGGACGCGTCATCCGGCTGGAACACAACGTCTCCAACCCCCACCCCTACAGCCGGCTCAACATCCTCGGCGGCACCAAGGGCGTCTTCGAGGACTATCCACCACGCGTCTATCTCGAACCGGACAGGAACGACCACCAGTGGGGTGACTTCGCGGACTACGCGGACTGGGACCACTGGCTCTGGAAGGAACACGCCAACCCGCCGGGCGGACACGGCGGCATGGACTACATCATGCTGTTCCGTCTGACGCAGTGCATGCGACTCGGCCTCGTCCCCGATTTCGACGTCTACGACGCGGCCACCTGGACCGCACCACTCCCCCTGAGTCACGCGTCCATCAAGGCCAACGGCGCACCCCAGGAGATACCCGACTTCACCCGCGGGCTGTGGAAGAAACCCCGTTCCGGTATCGATTCGCCCAAGCCCGCCGGCAACTGACGTCCGGCGCACGGCCCGCCCCACCCGGCGGGCCGTGCCCGGTCACCTCAGGCGGCCAGTTCCCGCTTGTCCCCCATCACCACGACGGGGTGTCGCGCCGGGTCCAGCGTTTTCAGCAGGTACGCCATCCCCGCCTTGGGCAGGCTCACGCACCCTGACGTGCCGCTCCTGTGGTCGAGGTGTAGCCAGATGCTGCCGCCCTTGCGGGTGCCCTGGGGGCGGGTCGGGTCGAGGGGTGTCGTGCCCTTGATCCGGTTGTAGTCGATGGCTATGACGTAGTCGAAGTCGTGCCAGTGGGTCTTGGGCCAATAGTGCGGGGCGGCGAAGGCGGCGGTGTGGTGGTACGGCAGTTTCGCCCCGGGGTCGGCCAACACTCCGCCCGCGTCGCTGAGCGTGAAGACGCCGACCGGGCTGCGCTTGTCGTTCTCGCGGTGGTTGGTCGTCCAGCCCCGCCTCCCGTTGTGCGCCGACCACGAACGGTCCCGCTGCCAGGCGTCGCCGTCCTTGGTGTACAGCACGACGGTGGCGTCGGCGGAGTTCCGGCCCTCGCCGTACACGGCCACGACCTGGCGCGCCGAGCGGGGTATCCGCGCCGCCCACTTCTCCCCCACGTCCGGGATACGCCGCTTGTCCGCGGCGCGCGACCCGTTGGACCCCGCCGACCTGGTCCCGTCGTCGCCGGCCCCTCCCCCGCCGCCCTCGCAGCCGATCAGTAGCCCGGCGGCCAGCACGACCGCCGCCGACGCCCGCAGCACGCCCGACATTCGCATGCCGTCCATGGTCGCACCCCCACTCGCGGCCTGGTAAGACGCCACAGCAGCCGGCGCCCGGTGGGCCGCCGCGCCTGCGGCTACAGGAAGCCGAGGGCTCCGAGGCCGCCCGCGCCGCCCAGCACCATGAAGGCGGGCATCAGCACCTTGAGCTCCACCCAGCTCCCGGCCCGGAACCGCATGATCCTCGGCGGACCGATCGGGTACCAGCGCTTGCGGCCTATCGGTATGGGCCACAGGATCGGGCAGCCGGAGACCGTCAGGGCGTCGCCGATGTCGTGCACCAGCGCCCCGAGCACGATCGGCAACCCCAGCCACAGGTACTCCTGGCCCTCACCGGTGAACAGCCAGTCCGACCCGTTGCCCGGCTTGTTGAGTATCTCGGCGAGAATCCACGCGCTGGTCGCGCCCAGGAGCCAGACCAACACGTCGCTTGAGACCCGGGCCATCCGCCACAGCAGCCCCTCGACCGCGAGCACCATGTGCACGAAGAGCAGGCCCAGAACGGCCCAACGGCCACCGGTGACGGCGAGCACCGAGGCGCCGACACCGATCAGCACGGCCCAGACCCACGTATGGGTGAGCGTGCGGTGCCCACCCGTGCGCCGCGGGTCGCCCGGCTTCCTGGTGGCCTGGTAGACGGCGTGGGAGAGGCTGTCGATCACCCCGCACAGGGCGCGCGAGAGGGGACCGAAGGCGCGGGATATCGTCGCCGACTTGTGGTCCAGGTCCGGGGCGAGCGCGGCTCCGGCGCAGATCAGCGCGCCGACGACGAGCACCGGCCAGGGCATGGGGTGCCCGGCGGCCCCGGCTGCCGCCCCCACCCCCAGCCAGGCTGCCGCTCCGGACAGCGAATGCGCCGGTCCCATCATCGTCGTTCCCCGCCCCTGCTCGTGCCCGCTCCCCGGCGGGTGGTGTTCTCATCGGCCCGGCACAGCCTATCCGCGAACGATCTTCGTTCCCGCAGTCGGTTCCCGCCCCGGGCCCGAGAGCAGGCAGTATGGGGGCGTGACTCTTATCGATCAGATGCCGAGCGACGCCGACCCCGATGCCCTCTTCGAGACGTTCTCGTCCTGGGTGGAGGAGCGTGGTATCTCGCTCTATCCCGCCCAGGAGGAGGCGCTGATCGAGGTGGTGTCCGGCGCGAACGTCATCCTGTCCACTCCCACCGGCTCGGGTAAGAGTCTGGTGGCGGCTGGGGCGCACTTCTCGGCGCTGGCGCGCGACGAGGTCACCTTCTACACCGCTCCGATCAAGGCGCTGGTGTCGGAGAAGTTCTTCGAGCTGTGCAAGCTGTTCGGCACCGAGAACGTCGGCATGCTGACCGGTGACGCGTCCGTCAACGCCGACGCGCCGATCATCTGCTGCACCGCCGAGGTGCTGGCCTCCATCGCCCTGCGGGACGGCAAGGACGCCGACGTCGGCCAGGTGGTGATGGACGAGTTCCACTTCTACGCCGAACCGGACCGGGGCTGGGCCTGGCAGATCCCGATCCTCGAGCTGCCCCAGGCCCAGTTCATCCTCATGTCGGCCACGCTGGGTGACGTCTCCCGGTTCGAGGAGGACCTGACCCGGCGCACCGGGCGATCGACGGCCGTGGTGCGCTCGGCTACCCGCCCGGTCCCGCTCAGCTACGAGTACCGGACGACGACGCTGACCGAGACGCTGACGGAACTGCTGGAGACGCGCCAGGCACCCGTCTACATCGTCCACTTCACGCAGGCGGCGGCGGTGGAGCGAGCGCAGGCGCTGATGAGCATCAACATGTGCTCGCGCGCCGAGAAGGACGAGATCGCCGCGCTGATCGGAAACTTCCGGTTCACCACCAAGTTCGGCCGCAACCTCTCTCGCTACGTACGTCACGGGATCGGCGTGCACCACGCGGGGATGCTGCCCAAGTACCGGCGGCTGGTGGAACGGCTGGCGCAGGCCGGGTTGCTCAAGGTCATCTGCGGTACGGACACGCTCGGCGTTGGCGTCAACGTGCCCATCAGGACCGTGCTGTTCACGGCGCTCACCAAGTACGACGGGCAGCGGGTGCGCACGCTGCGGGCCCGCGAGTTCCACCAGATCGCCGGCCGGGCCGGGCGGGCCGGCTTCGACACCGCCGGGTTCGTGGTCGCGCAGGCTCCCGAGCACGTGGTGGAGAACGAGAAGGCGCTGGCGAAGGCGGGCGACGACCCGAAGAAGCGCCGCAAGGTGGTGCGCAAGAAGGCGCCCGAGGGGTTCGTCAACTGGGGGCAGAACACCTTCGAGAAGCTCATCGCCTCCGAGCCGGAGCCGCTCACCTCCCGGTTCCGGGTCACCCACACCATGCTGCTGGCGATCATCGCGCGTCCGGGCAACGCGTTCGACGCGATGCGGCGGCTGCTGGAGGACAACCACGAGCCGCGCAAGAACCAGCTGCGGCACATCCGCCGCGCTTTCGCCATCTACCGCTCCCTGCTGGACGGGGGTGTGGTCGAGCAGTTGCCCGAGCCCGACTCCGAGGGCCGCGTCGTGCGGCTCACCGTCGACCTGCAGGCGGACTTCGCGCTCAACCAGCCGCTGTCGACGTTCGCCCTGGCCGCCTTCGAACTGCTGGACCCCGAGTCCCCCTCGTACGCGCTGGACATGGTCTCCGTGGTGGAGTCGACACTCGACGACCCGCGGCAGATCCTGGCGGCGCAGCAGAACAAGGCCCGGGGCGAGGCCGTCTCGCAGATGAAGGCGGACGGCATCGAGTACGAGGAGCGGATGGAACTGCTCCAGGACGTCACCTACCCGCGCCCGCTGGACGAGTTGCTGTCGCACGCCTACGGCCTGTACCGCAAGAGCCACCCGTGGGTGGGCGACCACCCGCTGTCGCCCAAGTCGGTGATCCGCGACATGTACGAGCGGGCGATGACGTTCACCGAGTTCACGTCCTACTACGACCTGGCGCGCACCGAGGGCATCGTGCTGCGCTACCTGGCCAGCGCGTACAAGGCGCTGGACCACACCGTCCCGGACGATCTGAAGTCGGACGACTTCGAGGACCTCATCGCCTGGCTCGGCGAGATGGTGCGGCAGGTCGACTCCAGCCTGCTGGACGAGTGGGAACAGCTCGCCAATCCGGAGGTGGAGTCGGCGGAGGAGGCGCAGGAGCGGGCGGAGCAGGTCAGGCCCGTCACCGCGAACTCCCGCGCCTTCCGGGTGCTGGTGCGCAACGCCCTGTTCCGTCGCGTGGAGCTGGCCGCGTTGGACAAGGCCGAGGAGCTGGGCGAGCTCGACGGGGAGTCGGGCTGGGACGCGGAAGCCTGGGGCCGGGCCCTGGACGCGTACTGGGACGAGTACGAGGAGATCGGCACCGGGCCCGACGCGCGCGGACCGAAGTTGCTGAGCATCGAGGAGCAGCCGGAGCACGGGTTGTGGCGGGTGCGGCAGACCTTCGCCGACCCCGGTGGCGACCACGACTGGGGCATCTCCGCCGAGGTGGACCTGGCGGCGTCCGACGAGGAGGGCCGCGCCGTGATCCGCGTGACCGACGTGGGGGCGCTGTAGCCTCCCAGACGCCGCCCGCGCCGGGTCGTGGCCGGGCGGCGTCTCGCGGCATGCCAGCAAAGGAGCACCACCGATGCCCAACCCCGCCGAGCGGCTGGTCGACCTACTGGACCTGGAGCGGATCGAGACCAACATCTTCCGGGGGCGCAGCCCGGACGAGTCGTTGCAGCGGGTCTTCGGCGGGCAGGTCGCCGGACAGGCCCTGGTGGCGGCGGGGCGGACCACGGACGGCAAGCGCCCGGTGCACTCGCTGCACGCGTACTTCCTGCGGCCCGGCACGCCCGGGGTGCCCATCGTGTACCAGGTGGAGCGCGTACGCGACGGTCGGTCCTTCACGACGCGTCGGGTGGTAGCAGTCCAGGAGGGACGGACGATCTTCAATTTGACGGCCTCCTTCCATCAGCCGGAGCCGGGGTTCGAGCACCAGGTGCCGATGCCGGACGTGCCCGAGCCGGAGTCGCTGCCCAGGCTTGGTGACGCCATCCGCGAGCGCCTGGGTGAGCTGCCCGAGGCGCTACGGCGCATGGAGCAGCGGCAGGCGTTCGACATCCGCTATGTCGAGCCGCTGCGGTGGACCGCCGAGGAGCTTGCCGGTGCGGAGCCGCGCAGCGGGGTGTGGATGCGGGCGATGGGGCCGCTGGGGGACGACCCGCTCGTGCACACGTGTGCCCTTACCTACGCGAGCGACATGACGTTGCTGGACGCGGTGCGCATCCCCGTGGAGCCGCTGTGGGGGCCGCGGGGCTTCGACATGGCGTCGCTGGACCACGCGATGTGGTTCCACCAGCCCTTCCGCGCGGATGAGTGGTTCCTGTACCAGCAGGAGTCGCCCATCGCGACGGGTGGGCGGGGCCTGGCCCGCGGTCAGATCTTTCATCGCGACGGCGCGCTGTTGGTGTCGGTCATGCAGGAGGGACTCTTCCGCCCGCACCGCCGGTCGGCCGCCGAGAACTGAGGTCAACGCCCCGGGGGCGTCGCCGGGTCGCGGCCGGGCCGCGAGGCCCCGGCGTCCGCTCCCGGGCGTCGACGGCCGCGCGCGCTGCCGGCGCCGTCACCCGTCGAGGGTGCTCGGCCTCCCGGGCGCGTCGGGCAGCGGCCGCGCGCGCCAGGAACTCCCACGCCGTCCCCGGTCGCGCCGGGGGCGGGCCCGAGGGTGTCGCACGGCGTGACGGCGCGGCCTGGCAGACGCCGTCCCGGCGGTCCACGCTGGCCCGCGTGCTCGCCGGGGCCGGGCGCGCCGCGGGGAGCCCTCGCCCCTCCGGCCTCAGGTGGAACGCCGCTGCCTCGCCGGTCGCGGGCGGCGCTCCGGGTGAGGTCGGGCGGGCGTCCTCCAACGCCGTGACCAGGCCAATCTGATGCCAGATCACCTCGTCGCGGTCGTCCGCCGTCACCACCTCGTCTACCACCGCGCACACCGCCGGGGCCACCGCGCGCACCGGGCTCAGCGGTGGGTCCAGCTCCCGTAGATACGCCCGCTCGGTGGGGTCGGGCACCGCCTCGGCTAGGGCGTCGGTGCTCAGCACGGCGGCCGAGACGGCGGCCCGGCTCCACGGGTCGGAGCTGTGCGCGAGGAGTTGCCCCACCCGCCGCGCGCGCCAGTTCCGCCCGCGCCAGTCGGCCTCCTTCCGCATCACGGCCCGCAGCCGCTCGGGGGTGCGGGCCGCGCTCAACTCGGGCTCACCCGCCGCGAACTCGACCAGCTCCGCCGCCAGGTAGAGCCAGACGACGGCCCGGTATCGGTTGACGTAGAAACGCACGGGGCTGACACACCCACAGCGCGCCAGCCGGGTGAACCGGCCTGGGCTGATCCCCAGCAGCTCCGCCGCCCCCGCCGTGCCGACCAGCCGCAGTCGCCCGCGCAGCTCCCGCAGCGCACAGGGATCTGCCGCGAGCCGTTCGACTTCCGAGCGGAACACGCGCCGTTGCCACGAGGCGTCCGGCACGGCCGGGGCGCGCTGACCCCGGCTGGCCACGGGTCGCCCCCAGGACGCCAACTCCCCGAGGCCCACCGAGCGCAGCACGCCGAGCTGGACGGCCAACTCAAGCTCGCGCCGCGGCCAACGCAGCTCCCTGGCCGCGCTGCCCAGCGACACGGTCGCCCTCGCCGTCGTGCGCGCCTCCCATGCCCGTACGGTCATGATGCCTCTCCCCCATCGATCGATCACTGACAGTGACGACCATAGCCCTGGAGAGGCCGTGCGCGGTGAGCCTGTGGATAACCTGCGTGTGGTCGGCGACGGAAAGCTCAGGCGCCGCCCGGGGCGCCGCTTTGCTGACGCACCTCGACGCCGAGATGCTCACCCACACGATTGACGAGAAGCGCCATCTCGTAGGCGATCTGGCCCACATCCGCCTCTTCGTGGCTGAGCACGCACAGACAACTGCCGTCGCCGGCCGCCGTCACGAAGAGCACGCCCTCCTCGAACTCGACCATGACCTGGCGCACATGACCTGTCCGAAAATGATGGCCAGAGCCCTTGGCGAGACTGTGCAGGCCCGATGCCACGGCGGCCAGGTGCTCCGCGTCCTCCCGGATGAGCGACGCGCTCGCCCCGGTCACCAGACCGTCGTTGGACAGCACCAAGGCGTGCCGGATGTGCTCGATCCGCGTGGTCAGGTCGTCCAGCAGCCAGTCGAGCCCCTTGGTCAGTGCCATGCCCTCGCCTCCCCGTACGGCATTCCCCGTAACTGCCGTGCCAGCCTTGCTCACCGCCGCCGTCTCGGCAACCCGGCCTTGGCTTTAGACCGCCCTTGTCCTCACCCTGACACACAATGAAGACGCGGTTGAGCAGATGGCAACGGATCAGTGGCACGCCTCCCCCACCGTCAGGCACGCGCGCCGGCCGGACGCTTCGTCATTGGGCAACGGTGAGGTACGTGCGCGGCCCAAAAGGTGACCTGTCGTCAGGACATGGAAAAGGGTTGTCTGGACGCCCGATCGTTCGGTGCAAAGGCGAGCATCCGCCTCGCCACGGCCCCCGGCCCTCGTAGCCCCGACCGGGGGGTGCCGCGCGCATACCCCGCCGGGAATCACGTTGGGTGAGCACTCGTGCGGGGTGTGGACACCACAGCGGGGTGCCGATGCCCGCTAGCGGGCGAGGGTTGCTGCCCGCCCGCGGGCGAGGGTTGGTGCGGCCGCACCCGATGACACAGCCTCCCGCGCCCACCAGGGTGGCGTTACATGAGCGGCCCCGGAGAAGGGTCGGACAGCGTCGCCGCAGCGGCAAAGTCTCACCCTAGAGCTGAGAGTGAGAGATGGTGTCGCTGGCGCCGCCGCTCACGTCGCTTAGGCAGTCGTCGCGGGTCGGGTGAGACCGGGTGGCCGTGCTCGCCGTCGTCGCCCTGCCGTGGCGTACGACCTGAGCGTGGCCGCCACGGGGGACTGCTTCAGTCGCGCTGCGGCGGGCCCGCGGTGGGTGTGGGTTTCGCGTGGTTCAGCGGGCAGCCGGGGGTGAGGGCGGGGCGCGCGGTGCGAGAGCGCGGTGTGCGGGTGCCGGGGCCGGTGGGGAAGGTGCCGAGTTCGGCCACTGCGTAGCCGAGTGGGTAGCCCTTGATCTGGGAGTTCTGCCGGGCGTAGTGGGGTTGACGGCGCGGAGGCAGGAGCCGGACCGCTCTGCCGCGCAGCCGCAGCGCGCCCCGCACGGTCGCGGTGACCAAAGGCCCGGGGTCCGGATAGCGGAAGGCGCGCCGCAGCGGTGCGTCGAGCAGGGCCAGGCTCGCCGCCTTCGCGAGTGGTGCGAACGGTCGCGGATACCAGGAGGCCATCAGTTCGCGGGTGGCGTCGGCCACGCTTCTGCCGCCCTCGTCCCAGCCGAAGTTGGCCGCCTCGTACTGGTCGAGACAGCGCTCGAAATCCCCGTACGTGGCGGGAATTCCGGTGATACCCATGTGGCGGCCGAGGGTGCGGAAGTACTGCGCTGACGCCTGCTTCTCGTGTTCGCAAAGGCGTCGCCATCCGTACGCGTCCAGCCAGCGTTTGGGTACGACGACAAAGGTGCTGAGTACGTAACGCATGTCGTCGTTGGTGATGTCGTACGAGCCGTGCATCTGGTTCATGCGCCGGATGGCTGTGCGCCCCCGGGCGTCGGCGAATCCGTGTTCCAGCACCGCGTCGAGCAGCAGCGCCGTGTCGTCGTAGCGCTTCTGGGTGCGTTCGGTGAATTCCCCGGTCCTGGCCAGCAGGCCACCGACGCTCGGCACCGCGTAGGTGCGGAAGAGAGCCAGTTCGAGCGCCCTGGTGATGTCCCAGGGAAACTCGTGTGTCGCGGTGATGCGGTAGATGCGGAGGAAGTCCCGCTCTGGATCGAGGCGCTGGATTTCTCGTAGCCAGTCGTATCGCCGCATGTCGCCGGCTTCCCTTCGCTGATCCACAGGGGTGTTTTCCGGGCCGCCCGGTCTTCAACTGTAGGGGCGCCGGGTGGAATGCGGCAGAGCCGTACGGCCGGGGAGCGCGGGTGATCGGAATTGATCCGTCGACCGCTCCGAAGGTTCGTTTCGGGGCGGTCGAGTGGCGTGGTTGACCACAGTGCGCCAGACGCCTGGCAAGGGGCGCCGGATCGGCGGTACGTGCGGTGTCCATGCGGCGACCGACGCGGGGTTCCCGGTCGGCGGAACGGCCCTCACGGATGGTGCGGAGGGCTGCCCTCCGCGGTGGGAGCGCTCTCCATCGGCCCGGCGGGTAGGCGGGGCGCCGTGAGGAGCGTACGGGTCGCGTCGAGGGTATCGACTCCGTGGTTACTCGCTGGTTAGGGTGCGCCCGCAGGGCAACGGCGGGGCAGGGAGGCTGCGGTGGTGACGACGGACGAGGCGGGCGACGAGGCGCTGTACGTGCTGACCGCGGTGCTGCTCACACCGGCGCGGTTTCCCGGTGTCCTCGGGGACGACTACCCGCAGGTGTGCCAGGCCCTCGGCCTCGCGCCCCGGCCCGACGGCTACGGTCTGGTGCTCGGCCAGGACGGTGCGGGCGCGCGCTGGACCGTGGTCACCGACGACGTGTCGCTGGTCGCCTGCGCGCTCGCGGCCTGGGACTGCGGCATGGACTACGACCTGACGCCGGGTGAGCGCAGCGTCGTGACCGCGCTGCCCGGCTGGCCGCTCGCGGTCGCGGTGGCGGCGCCGGGCGTACCGGCGCCGCACGATCCCGCTCCCGAGCCGGGCCCCGACGGGCTGGTCCGACCGCCACTCTGCCCACCGGACTGCGCACGCTGGGGGCCGGCCCAACGGCGGTTGGGCGCGGACGAGATCGCGCTGCGGTGGGCGGAGTGGCGGGAGCGGGTCGGCGACGACGTCACGTTCGTCCAGCCCGGCGCGGGCGCTGGCGCGGCCCCCGAGGCGGCCGGGCCTCACGCGGCCCCGGATGAGGTCCCCGACGCCGCGTTCGCCGACCCGTCGTCGCACACCGGGCGCACGGAAAGCGGGGACGCCGCGCCGGGTCACGCCGGCGTGCGGCGGGTGTTGCGCGAGGCTCATGGCTACCTCGACACTCCCCCGCCGCCGGGGCGAGTGCGCTCGGCGTACGCGTCGGGCCAGGCGCGCACCCTGCGCGCGGACGGGCCGGGGTGGAGCCTGGTGGCCAGGACCGACGACATCGCGTTCGTCCTGTTGGACGAGGAACCGGGCGAGGTCCTTCCGGTGGGGCGTGGCCCGGAGTTGCCCCGCCTGCTGGCCGCGTTGGATGCCCTGGCCGCGCGTTCGGCGTAGGCGCCATGTGCGCGGGGCCCGGGGCTGGGGCGCTACACGCGCTCCAGGGGGCGGTGCGGGCCGACCGGGAGTTCCACGCGGATGACGTCGCCCGGGCGGACCGCTCCGCCCTCGCGGACGATGCTCATGACGCCGGCCTTACGGACGACCTGCCCGTCCGCGTCCCGGCCCACGACCTGTTTCAGCAGCCCGTCGGAGAAGCGGTCGATCTGCCGGCACGGGTTGCGCAACCCCGTCACCTCGACGACGGCCGTCGCCCCGAGGCGCAGCAGGGTGCCCGCCGGCAGGCCGAGGAGGTCGACGCCGCCCGTGGTGACGTTCTCGCCGAGATCGCCCGGTCGTACGGTGAAGCCGGCCGCCGCCAGGTCGGGGAACAGCTCCGACTGGAGCAGGTGGACCTGGCGCAGGTTGGGCTGGGTGGGGTCCTGGGCGACGCGGGAGCGGTGCTGGACGGTGAGGCCCAGGTGGGCGTCGCCTGCCACGCCCAGCCCGGCGAGCAGGGTGACCTCCTCCCGTACGGGCTTGCTGAACGCGTGCTGGTCGTCACTGCACACCGCTATGACCGTCGCACCCATGCCGGCACGCTCCTTCCCTCGTGACCGTGGCTCGCCCCGGCATTCTGGCATTCGTTGCCCCTTGAAACCATGCCTCGTCGGCTGGGTCCGGGGGCTGCGGCGCTGGTCAGCGGCCCAGTTGCTTGCGCGAGGCGCGGCGCAGCCGGGTCCGCTGTGAGGAGTCGAGCAGGAGGTAGGCGCCGACCGGGACACCGATCATGACCAGGAACGCCAACCAGTTCGGGAGCAGCCACAGCAGCACCACTCCCGTCACCACTCCGCCAACGGCGACCTTCGCACGGTTCGACATCGTCTCCGCCTCCTCCTGCGCGTGTGCCGCTCTCTCCATCCTGTCAACGGTTGTCGGGCGCGGCTCGTTCCACGGGCTGGCGGAGCGGGGCGCCGACGTCGTGCATGTGGCGTAGGGCCCAGGCGTAGGAGGCGACGAGGCCGGTCTCGGTGTACGGCAGGCCGAGCCGTGCGCAGTGCGCCCTGACCAGGGGCTGGGCGAGCGGCAGGTGGGGGCGGGCCATGCTGGGGAAGAGGTGGTGCTCGATCTGGTAGTTCAGGCCGCCGAGCAGCCAGTCGGTGGCCCGGCCGCCGCGTATGTTGCGCGAGGTGACGACCTGGCGCTTGAGGTGGCCCCAGCGGTCGTGTCGCGGGTCGGGCATGTCCATGCCCTTGTGGCCGGGGGCGAAGGCCATGCCCAGGTAGAGGCCGAAGAGCGCGTGGTGGACGAGGGCGAAGACGGCCGCCTTGCCCGGGGAGAGTACGGCCAGCAGGAACCCGACGTAGCAGAGGTAGTGCGCGGCCAGCAGTGACGCCTCCACGACGCGCTCGCGCGGCTCCTGGCGGCGCAGGTCGCGCAGGCCGGAGACCTTGAGGTTGAGCCCTTCGAGAAGCAGCATCGGGAAGAACAGCCGCGCCTGGTGGCGGGTGAGCCAGCGGGTGAAGCCCTGGCGGAGCGCGGCCTGGTGCCGGGTCCAGACGAGGGCGCCGACCGCGACGTCGGGGTCCTTGTCGATGTGGTTGGGGTTGGCGTGGTGTCGGTTGTGCTTGTCGTTCCACCAGGCCCGGCTCATGCCGAGGAACAGGTTGCCGTGGACGAGGCCGATCACCGCGCTGACGCGGCGGTCGGCGGTGATCTGGGCGTGTCCGGCGTCGTGCCCGACGAAGGCGCTGCGGGCCCAGAAGACGGCCGCGGGCACGGCGAGGGCCACCACCCACCACGAGTCTCCGACCAGCGCGACCGCGGCCACGACGGCCGCCAGCGCCAGCAGGTTGCCGCCTATCCGCGCCACGTACCAGCCGGTGCGCCGCTCCAGCAGACCGGCCGCCCGTACCTCGCGCAGCAGGGGCGCGAAGTCGCTGCCCGCGGTGGGCGGGCGGGCACCGCCGAGCGGGGCGAGGGGAACTGCGGCGGTGGCCTGTGACATGGGGCGTCTCCGGTGCGCTGTGACGATCCCCGTGCGACCGCATGCCGTACGGGGTCTGACCTGGGGAAGCTATGCGCTACGGACCGCACACGACCATGGCGGACGCCCCCGGCCCGTGCGGGGGCCACGCCCCGTGGCCCAAGGGGGTGCTAGCAACACCCCCGGGCCCCGCGTCGGAGCGTTGGATCGGCATCGGCGCACGCCACAGGCGTGCGCCCGGTGGGCCGGGGCGCAGTCGGCGCCGCGTTCGCGGGGCACGGAACGGGAGCCGGGGCGACGTGGGATTCCTCACTGCGCGCGACGGCCCGCGGGCGTGCGGCGTCCGCTATCCTCGGCCGCCATCGGCGTTCACTAGTCAAATTTGAGGAATGCAGCAGCCTGTGACCCCACCTCCCCCAGCCCGCTCCCTGCCGCTCCCGCAACTCGCCCAGCTCGGCCGCTGCTCGGCGGTCTTCCTTCCCGGCGACCCGGCGCGTACCGGCCAGATCGCCTTCTGGCAGCCGGACGACCCCTCCCGCGCCCCCCTGAGCCCCGACGCCGACGCCGGCGCCGACTCCGACGCCAGCGCCGACTCCGACTCTGACTCTGACTCTGACTCTGACCGCGAGTTGACCGTCCTCGTCGCGGAGGGCTCGGACGTGGCGGCCCTGACGGTGCGCGCCACCGTACTGCCCGTACGCGACGCGCTGCCGGCGCTCACCCGGGCCAGGGCCGCGCGCACCGACGGCGCGGCCGCCTTCTGGGGCGCCGCCGCGGTGTTGGCCCTCCAGCTGGCCGCGCGCGGGCGGCTGTTGCCCGGGCTGAGCGCCGCCGACCACGACGCCTGGCGGGTCGGCCCGCTGGACGAGGCGGACCTGCTGCGCGTACGCGAACTGGCCGCGGCCATGCCGCCGGCCGCCCACGCGGCGCCGCTCCCCTCCCCGGACGCCGCTCCCGACATGGACCCGGGCGATCTGCTGCTGGCCGAGCCCGAGCACCTGTTGCGCTCCTTCCTCGACGCGGTCGCCGACGGGCTGCCGCGCTCCCCCGCCGCCGCGCTCGCCGCGGGCAGCCCCGCCTTCGCCGCGCCCGAGCCCGTGCGCCTGCCCGAGCAGCGCGCGTGGGCCGCCGGCATCGCCGCCGGGCACGACGCGGGGGTACGGCTCTCGCTGCGCGTCGAGGTCCTGGGGCTCACGGCGAGCGAGGTCGCGGACGGGCCGGCGACCGGGGCCGCCGGCGACGCCGACTCGGCTGCCGACGACAACGGCGCGCGGGCGCGGTTCCGCGCCGTGCTCCAGTTGCACAGCGCCACCGATCCCACGCTGGTGGCCGACGCCGCCGAGGTGTGGGGCGGCGACGCGCGACTGGCCGCCGAGTTGGGGCCGCGGGCGCGGATGGACGCGCTGCTGACGTTGCGCCGGGCGGCCCGGGCCTGGGCCCCGCTGGCGCCGCTGCTCTCCGCGGCCGTGCCGGACGCGCTCGACCTGGCCGACGAGGAGGTGAGCGAGCTGCTCGGTCCGGCGACGGCCGCGCTGGAGGCCGAAGGCGTGCGCGTGCACTGGCCACGGGAGCTGGCCCGCGAGCTGACCGCGCGCGCCGTGGTCGGCCCGCCCGACGACGCGTACGGGCGGGACGGCTCCGGGCTGCCGACCTTCCTCTCCGCGTCCGCCCTGCTGGACTTCAGTTGGCGGTTCGCGGTCGGCGACATGGAGCTGACCCGCGCCGAACTCGACCGGCTCGCCGAGGCCAACCGGCCGGTGGTGCGGCTGCGCGACCAGTGGGTGCTCATCGACCCGGCCGTGGTCCGCCGCGCCCGCGAACGCAAGGACCGTACGGTCACCCCGGTCGCCGCCCTCGGCGCCGCGCTGACCGGGCGGACCGAGGTCGCCGGCGCCGAGGTGGAGGTCGAGGCGACGGGCTGGCTCGCGGCGCTGCGCGACCGGCTGCTCGGGGCGGGCGCGCACGGGGAGAAGGGTGAGACGGCCGACGGGCTGGCCGAGCCGGTGCCGCAGCCGGCCGCGCTCGCCGCCACGCTCCGCGACTACCAGTTGCGCGGGTTGGCCTGGCTGCACCAGATGACCTCGCTCGGGCTCGGCGGCTGCCTCGCCGACGACATGGGCCTCGGCAAGACCATCACGCTGATCGCCCTGCACCTGCACCGCCAGACGGCGCCCGAGGCGGCCGGGCCCACGCTCGTGGTCTGCCCGACGTCGCTGCTCGGCAACTGGGAGCGGGAGATCAACACCTTCGCGCCCGGCACCCCGGTCCGCCGCTTCCACGGCTCCGCGCGCGACCTGGACGCGGTGCCGGACGGCGCGTTCGTCCTCACCACCTACGGCACCATGCGGCGCGACGCCGCGCGGCTGGCCGAGGTGGGTTGGGGCATGGTGGTCGCCGACGAGGCGCAGCACGTCAAGAACCCGTACGCGGCGACCGCGCGGGAGTTGCGCACCATCGGCGCGAAGGCGCGGGTGGCGCTGTCCGGCACCCCGGTGGAGAACAACCTCTCCGAGCTGTGGGCGATCCTCGACTGGACCACGCCCGGCCTTCTCGGGCCGCTGGCGCGCTTTCGCGCCCGCTACGGGCAGGCCGTGGAGGGCGGGGACCCGGCGGCGGCCGAGCGGCTTGGCAGGCTCATCCGCCCGTTCCTGCTGCGCCGCCGCAAGTCCGACCCCGGGATCGCGCCGGAGCTGCCGCCGAAGACGGAGACCGACCGGGCCGTGGCGCTGACCAGGGAACAGACCGGGCTCTACGAGGCGGTGGTGCGCGAGACCCTGGCCGAGATCGCGGGCGCGGACGCCTTCGCGCGCCGTGGTCTGGTGCTCAAGCTGCTGACCTCGCTCAAGCAGGTGTGCAACCACCCGGCGCAGTTCCTGCGGGAGGACGACCCGGTCATCGAGGGCCGCTCGGGCAAGCTGGAGCTGCTCGACGAGCTGTTGGACACCGTGCTGGCCGAGGGCGCCAGCGTGCTGGTCTTCACGCAGTACGTGGTGATGGCACGGCTCCTTGAGCGGCACCTGGCCGCGCGGGGCGTGCCCACCCAACTCCTGCACGGTGGCACACCGGTGGCCCGTCGCGAGGAGATGGTCCGCCGCTTCCAGGACGGGCGGGTGCCGGTCTTCCTGCTGTCCCTCAAGGCCGCCGGCACCGGTCTCAACCTCACCCGGGCCGAACACGTCGTGCACTACGACCGGTGGTGGAACCCGGCGGTCGAGGCCCAGGCCACCGACCGCGCGTACCGCATCGGCCAGACCCAGCCGGTGCAGGTGCACCGCATCATCGCAGAGGGCACGGTGGAGGACCGGATCGCGGCCATGTTGGAGCGCAAGCGCGAGCTGGCGGACGCGGTGCTCGGGTCCGGCGAGTCGGCGCTGACCGAGTTGTCCGACGCGGAGTTGACGGAGCTGGTGGCGCTCCGCCCGGCGAGCACCAGGGAGGCCAAGTGATGTCCCCCGACGACCTGAGCGCTATCCACGCTGAACACGACGGACACGAGGAGGACGAGCTGTACGACGGGGCTGACGAGGACGCGTACGAGGGGGCGGCGGACGAGCCCTACGGGGACGAGGCCGAGACGAGGCCCGGGCGGCCCGCGGGCGGCGGGGCGGTGGAGCGCATCTTCGCTGCGCTGCCGCCCGCGCACGGGCGGGGCTTCGCCCAGACGTGGTGGGGCCTGGCGTGGCTGAAGGCCCTTGAGGACACGGCGCTGGACAACCAGCAGCTCAAGAAGGGGCGCAAGCAGGCCAGGGAGGGCGCCGTCGGCGCGGTGAGCGTCCGGCCCGGACGCGTCACCGCCGTGGTGCGGGGCAGGGACCGCACGCCGTACCGCTCGGACGTGTTGCTGCGGGAGCTGACCCCGGGCGAGTGGGACCGGTTCCTGGACATGGTCGCCGACCGGGCGGGGCACATCGCCGCGCTCCTCGACCGCGACATGCCGCCGCACCTGGTGGAGGACGCCGCCGCGGCGGGCGTGGAACTCCTCCCCGGCATCGGCGACCTGGAGCCCGAGTGCGGCTGCGAGGCGTGGGACCACTGCCCGCACACGGCCGCGCTGTGCTATCAGCTCGCCCGGTTGCTGGACCAGGACCCGTTCGTGTTGCTGTTGCTGCGGGGGCGGGGCGAGCGGGAGTTGCTCGACGACCTGCAGGCGCGCTCGGCCGTGCGCGCCGCCGCACACGCTCCGCAGCGCGCGAGCGGCGCGCCGGCGCCGCGCACGATCCCGGCGCGTGAGGTGTTCGCGGAGGCGCTGGCCGTCGCTCCGCTGCCCGCGCCGCCGCCACCGGTGGCGGAGCCGGGCCGCCCGCCCCGGTTGCACGGCGAGGAGGCGCCGGCCGATCCGCCGGCGGGCGGGGTGCCCGTCCCCGACGCGGAGGCGCTGGAGTTCCTGGCGGCCGACGCCGCGGTGCGGGCGCGGCACCTGCTGACGCGGGCGTACGCGCCGGGCCACGCCGACGCCCCCGTACCCGCGGAGCTCACGGTGTGGCAGGACGCGGTGCGACTGGCCGCGACCGGGCCGGGTCCGCGCGTCCTGGCCCGGCTCGCGGCGGGCTGCGGCCGGGACGGCGCCGACCTCGACCGGGCCGTACGGGCCTGGGAGTACGGCGGGCGCGACGCGCTGGCCGTGCTCGACGAGCGGTGGACGCCGGACGCCGAGGCGCTGGCGCGCGCCGGCGCACAGCTCGCCCGGGCGTGGGAGGACGAGGCGGGCCGGCCCCGGTTGCGCGCCGACGGCAACCGGTGGACGGCGCACGACGGTCGGGCCCAGCTCCGCTACGGCCGCGACGGACGCTGGTGGCCGTACCGCGAGGAGGGTGGCCGCTGGTACCCGGCCGGGCCCGCGGCCACCGACCCCGCGACGGCGCTGGCCGGCGCGCTCCGCGCCGACTGACCCACCGGCCGGCGGCACACGCGCGGACGCGGCGGCGCACGCGCGCGGCGGCCACGTCCGCCGCCCCACGTCGGGACCGGCCGTCGAGAACGCACCGCCTTGCCGGGGCGGTACGCGCCGACTGGCCCACCGGTCGGCCTCGGCGGCCCCGCGACGGCCTTGGCGATCCTGGGGCCGGCAGCCCGTCGCGGGGCGTGCCGTCGGCCGAAGCCCCCCGTCCCGTTTGCAATGGCGACGGGGGTCTTGCATGGCCTTGTCCTTTCTGATGACACAATGCGGTGGTCGCACCTTCAACCACCTACTGCTCCAGAGAGGCCATGGGAATGGCATTTGCCCTGCTACGCCGTCGTCACCGCGTTACGGGGAGGGAGGCCATGCCCCTGCCACCGGGCTCCGGGTCGCTGGAATGTCTGGTGCTCGACCCGGTGCGGCTCCCGCTCCCCCGGGCCGAAGTTTCCGTTCGCGACGCCGAAGGCCGTGAGGTCGTACGCGGCCAGACCGACCCCAACGGCCGCTTCGCGACGACCGTGCGGCCCGGCGCGTACGGCCTCTCGATCACCTCCGACGGCTACCAGCCCGTGCGTCGCGACTGCCTGGCCGCCGACGGCGTGCGCACCACCGTCGACTCGGTGGCGATGGACCTCGCCCCGCAGCCCTCCCTGCCGACGCCCGGTGCGTGGCGCATCGACCCCGACCACAGCGCGGTGCGCTTCGTCGCGCGGCACATCGGGCTCGCCGCCGTGCACGGCCGGTTCAACCAGTTCCAGGGCACCCTGATGGTCGGGAAGCGGATGGAGGACTCCCACCTGGAGGTCGCCATCGACACCGCGAGCATCGACACCAACGTGCGCCAGCGCGACGACCACCTGCGCTCGGCGGACTTCCTCGACGTCGCCGCCTACCCCACCATGCACTTCGCCAGCGAGCGCTTCGTGCACCGCGGCGGGTCCCGCTGGTCCGTCCAGGGCGCCCTGAACCTGCACGGCGTCAGCCGCAGCGTCGCGCTCGACACCCGCTACCTGGGCCTTGGCACCGGCATCGCCGGGGAGACCCGGGCCGCGTGCAGCGCGACGGCCGAGCTGCACCGTGAGGACTTCACCCTCGACTGGCGCACCATGCTCGCTCGGGGCATCGCGGTGGTCGGGGCGACCATCCGGGTCGAGCTGGACATCCAGGCGGTCCCCGAGGGTTAGCTCACCCGGCGGATCACGGGCCAACGGTCGCCACACGCTGGACCGTTGGCCCGCCGCACGCCCTCTCCCGGCGGATACCATGCACGACCGTCCGCAGCGGACGCCGAGGCACCGCCAGCCTGGAGGAGAGCGCATGACCGTGGCCGCCGTACCCGAGGGACCGCTCGTCATCGGGGTGGACAGTTCGACCCAGTCCACCAAGGTGCTCGCCGTCGACGCCGCGACGGGCACGGTGCTCGCCCGTGGCCGGGCCGCGCACACCCTCAGC
The DNA here is from genome assembly GCF_029392895.1 of Streptomyces sp. 71268. Lineage (NCBI taxonomy): Bacteria > Bacillati > Actinomycetota > Actinomycetes > Kitasatosporales > Streptomycetaceae > Streptomyces > Streptomyces sp. 71268. The sequence goes on along the minus strand of NZ_CP114200.1, from coordinate 8,231,334 downwards.
CCGGGCCCGGCCAAGGAGAGCGACCCCCGGCAGTGGTGGACGGCGCTGTGCGAGGCGCTCGGGCAGTGCGGCGACTACGCCCGCCAGGCCGCCGCCGTCTCGGTCGGCGCGCAACAGCACGGCCTGGTCACCCTGGACGCCGCCGGCGAGCCCGTCCGCCCGGCACTGCTGTGGAACGACGTGCGCTCGGCCGACCAACGCGACCGGCTGATCAGCGAGTTGGGCGGCCCGCGGGCATGGGCGCAGCGGCTGGGCAGCGTGCCACCGCCGGCCTTCACGGTGACCAAGTGGGCCTGGCTGCGCGAGCGCGAACCCGCGGCGGCCCGCGCGACGGCGGCGGTCCGGCTGCCGCACGACTACCTCACCGAGCGGCTCACCGGCCAGGCCGTCACCGACCGCGGGGACGCGTCAGGCACCGGCTGGTGGGGCACCGAACGCCAGGAGTACGACCAGCGGGTGCTCGACCACGTGGGGCTGACGACGCGGATGCTGCCCCGGGTGTTGCGGCCGGGTGAGGCGGCGGGCACGGTGCGCCAGTTGCCCGGGCTGCCGCTGCCCGCCGGCGCGCTGGTGGCCACCGGCACGGGCGACAACATGGCGGCGGCCCTCGGGCTCGGGCTGCGCGCCGGACAGCCCGTACTCAGCCTCGGCACCTCCGGCACCGTCTACGCCGTCTCCGACCAGCGGCCCACCGACCCCACCGGTACGGTGGCCGGCTTCGCCGACGCGCGCGACGCCTGGTTGCCGCTGGCCTGCACGCTCAACTGCACCCTGGCCGTGGACCGGTTCGCGGCCCTGCTCGGCCGCGACCGCGAGGCGGTGGAGCCCGGCGGCACGGTGACCGTGCTGCCCTTCCTCGACGGGGAGCGCACCCCGCACCTGCCCGCGGCCACCGGCATGCTGCACGGCCTGCGCCACGACACCACCCCGGGCCAGGTGCTCCAGGCGGCGTACGACGGCGCGGTGTACGCGCTGCTCACCGCGCTGGAGACGGTGCTCGGCCCGGACGCCGACCCACGGACGCCGCTACTGCTGATCGGCGGCGGCGCGCGGGGCACCGCGTGGCGCACCACCATCCAGCGGCTGAGCGGTCGCCCGGTGCGCGTGCCGCGCGCCCACGACCTGGTGGCCCTGGGCTCGGCGGCGCAGGCCGCCGGGCTGCTGCTCGGCGAGGACCCGGTGGCCGTGGCCCGGCGCTGGGCGACGGCTGACGGGCCGTCGTACGAGGCCGTGTCGCGCGACGACGCGGCGCTGGAGCGCATCGCGGCGACGCTGGCCGGCGCCGGCACACTGCTCGGCGCCGGCTGACCCGGTCGGCGGCCGCCGCCGGCGGCTCACCAGGTGGTCAGGCAGAAGGGGTGGCCGGCCGGGTCGAGCAGCACCCGCCACCGCTCGCCGCCCGGCTGGTGCGCCGGCTCGCGCGCGCCCAGCTCCACCAGGCGGCTCCGGGCCCGGTCGAGGTCGTCGACCGCGAAGTCGAGGTGGAACTGCTGCGGCGCGGCGGGGTCCGGCCAGCGCGGGGGCCGGTGGTCGGTGACGCGCTGAAAGCCCATGACGAGTCCGTCCGCGCGCGTGAGCCCGGCGAAGTCGGCGTTGGAGGCGGGGTGCGGGGTGAGTCCCGTGGCCCGCTGGTAGAACGCGGCGAGCGCCTGCGGGTCGGGGCAGTCGAGGGTGACGGCCGTGAGCCGCATGGGCGGGGACGTCGTCGGGTGCGGGGGCGTCGTCATGTGCGGGCGCCTGCCCACCGCGCCGTCGGCGCGCACGCCGGCGGTCGGCCTGGGCGCGCCGGCCCGGAGCCGCCCGGCCGCGCGGGGCCCGTACGGCGTCGGTCGGCGGTCACAGGGCGCGGTGCATGATGTGCAGCCCGACGAAGCCCTCGGTCGGGTGCTGGAAGCCCTCTGGCAGCGTGCCGATGACGGTGAAGCCCAGGGACTTCCACAGGGCGACCGCCCGGGTGTTGGTCTCCACGACCGCGTTGAACTGCATGGCGCGAAAGCCCTCGGCGCGGGCCCAGTCCAGGGCGTAGGTGCCAAGGGCCCGGCCGACCCCGCGCCCGGAGACCCGCGGGTCGACCATGAAGCTGGCGCTCGCGATGTGCGCGGCGGGGCCCATGTGGTTCGGGTTCATCTTCGCCGTGCCGAGCACCGTGCCCGCCTCGTCGACGGCCACCACGGTGCGGCTCGGCGGGGCGAGCATCCACATCTCGCGCGCCAGGTCCTCGCTCAGGTCACGCGGATAGGTGTAGGTCTCGCCCGCGGCGACGATCTCCCGCAGGAAGGGCCAGATGGCCGGCCAGTCGTCGGCGGTGGCAATGTTGATCTGCATGGCGGCCAGCATGCGCGAGGCCCCGCCGTGGGGCCAGCGAATTTTCGCCACCCCCTGCGGCGGGGCCCCGGCGTCGCGCACCCGCGCCAGTGGGCCAGCCGGCGCGCCGCGCCCCGCGCTCCTACGATGGGCCGATGAGCGCGGGAACGTCCGGCATAGATGCGGTGCCAGCGAAGTCGTCCTCCGTCCGCGTCCGCTGAGCGGGGCTCAGCGGGCCGCGCGCAGGAACGCCTCCAGGCCGGCCAGGTCGTCGGTGTTGAGGTGGTCGACGCCCGCGGCCAGCAGCTCGCTCCAGACCGCGTCCCGCGCCGGGCCCGCCTGGTCGGGCGTGGCCCAGAAGCGCACCCGCTGGCGTCGCGCGTGGGCGGTGTCCACGATCTGCCGCAGCTTGGCGCGCTCGGCCCTGGGCATCGGGCCCACGCCCGACCAGGTGAAGCTCTGCGTCCAGTTGCTGCTGATCAGCGGGATGAAGGAGGCCGGCACGCCGGTGCCGAGGTCGTCCAGGCGGCCGTCGTAGAAGGCGTGGCGCACGCGCTCGGCCTCCATCGCCGGCCGGGCGGCCCGGTCGCCGGAGATGACCGGGGTGACGGCGCCCTCGAAGACCCGTCCGCCGGCGGTGAAGCTCAGCATCGAGCGGTAGCGGCGCAGCCGCCTGGAGAGCACCCGGTAGGTGGCGTCGCCCTGGTTCTTGATGTCGATGAGCAGTTGCAGCGACTGGCGGTGGCCCGGGTAGACGCGCCCGCCGCCCGCCCGTACGCGGCGCAGCAGCGGGTCCAGGTAGAGCCGCTCCAGGGTGCGCGTGGGGTCGAGCTCCGCCTCCTCGTGCGCGACCAGGAGCTGACCGTCCACCAGCCAGATGTCGGCCTCGACGCTGGTGAAGCCGTGCGCCAGCGCGTCGTGCAGGGGGCGGGGGTGCTCGTAGTCGTTGTGCGCGTGCGCCTGGCGCAGCGGCGGCTTGCCGCCCGGGTGGCCGCCCCGTGCCTCGGCGTACGCGGGCGCGGCGATGCCGCCCGCCAGGGCGGTGGCTCCGAGGGTGACGACGAACGCTCGTCGGGTGCTGTGGGGCATGGCGGCCTCCTGGCTCTCGCCCCGGCGCGGGGCCGGGGGTGCACGACGGACGCCAGTGAGTATCGGTCGCGCCGAGGGCGCCCGACAGTGACGCGCGGAGAGTTCCGCAGGTGGTCGTCAGCCATTTCCCTGCCGTTCTGGGCCTCCGCCGCGCCGTGTGGGGATGCCTTCGGTAGCGATGGTTGGCCGAGGCAGGGAATGGGGCGAGCATGAGGGCACGGGTGAGTGGTGGGCGCGCGGCACTGGGCGTGGTGGTCGCCTGGTTGGCCCTGCTGGGCGGGGGGCTGGTCAGTGCGCCGGTGGCCGGCGCGGCCGATGCCGGGCCGCGCTTCACCCAGCGCGCGACGATCGCGCCCGGCGTGGAGTACCGGGAGTTCTCGGTCACCTCCTCACACGGCACGGCCTACGGGCACCTGCTCTCCATCGACCTGCGGACGCCGGGGCTCTCGCTCGACCTGGTCCATCCGGGTGCGGTGGGGGCGCGGGCGCCGCTGTCGCAACTCGCGGGCCGGCGGGGTGCCGTGGCCGCGGTCAACGGCGACTTCTTCAACATCAACGAGAACCAGCACCCGGGCGTCGAGGCGACCGGCGCGCCGGTGGGACCGGCGATCGCCGCGGGCCACCGGCTCAAGGGGGCCGTGCCACTGGGCCAGCGGTTCGGGCCCAAGCTGCCGCCGGGCACGGGCACCGAGGACGTCATCGCGGTCGGCAAGAACCGCACCGCGCGGCTCGACCGGCTGCGCCTGCGCGGCACGGTGCGCACGCCGCACGGCTCGTTGGCGTTGCGTGGCCTGAACCAGTACGCGCTGGCGGAGAACGGGATCGGGGCGTTCACCACGGCGTGGGGTCAGACCTCCCGGGTGCGGGCGACGTGTGGCACCGACACCGACCGTGGGGCGCCGTGCAGCAGCGACACGTACGAGGTGACGGTACGCAAGGGTCGGGTGAGTCAGGTGGCGACGACGCCGGGGCGGGGGCCGGTGGCCACGGACTCGGTGGTGCTGGTGGGGCGCGAGGCGGGCGCCGCGTCGTTGCGCGGGCTCAAGGTGGGTGACCGGGTGTCGGTGCGGCACGCGCTGACCGCCAGCCGACCGGGCCCGTTGGCCTTCGCGGTGGGCGGCTATCCAATCGCGCGCGGCCAGCGGCCGTTGGCGGGCCTGGACGACGCCACGCCGGCCGTGCGCTCGGCCGCCGGCATCGGCGCGGGCGGGCACCGCGTGTACCTGCTGTCGCTGGACGGCCGACCCGAATACCGCGCGGGGCTGACCATCGCCGAGTTGGCCGAACTGATGCTCGCCCTGGGCGCCGACGACGCGGTGAATCTCGACGGCGGAGGCTCGGCCACGATGGTGACGCGTGAACCGGGAACGCCAGGTCCGGCGGTGCGTAACAACCCGTCAGGGGGTGTTGAGCGAGCCATCCCCAATGGGATTGGAGTATTTACCGCGATTTAACTCATAGATTTATGCCACTCTTTCGAGTGAATGCGACCGCTAAAGTCCGCTGATACCTTCGGGACTGCCGCGGGGGTACCCCCTCCGCATGTCCGTTTCGGGGTTAGGTGACCATTTAATGACAACGTCAGTGGAATCGAGTTCAGCCGGTGCGGTGGGCCAGCAGTCGCAACTGAGCCTGAGCACGGAAGCCGCGCGGAATCTCGCCACGACGACCAAAACGATTCCGCAGATGCAGGGGATCACCTCGCGGTGGTTGCTGCGTGTGCTGCCGTGGGTTCCCGTGTCCAGCGGCGCGTACCGGGTCAACCGCAGGTTGAGCTACACGGTGGGCGACGGCCGGGTCACGTTCTCCAGCACGGGTTCCGAGGTGCGGGTCATCCCGCCGGAGCTGCGGGAGCTGCCGCTCCTGCGCGACCTCGGCGCGGACGCCGCGCTCACCGCGCTGGCCGACCGCTTCACGCAGCGCGACTTCACCCCGGGCGAGGTGCTGGTCGAGGCCGGCCAGAGCGCGGACCAGGTGGTGCTGATCGCGCACGGCAAGCTCAACAAGGTCGGCACCGGCAAGTACGGCGACGAGACCGTGCTCGGCGTGCTGGCCGACGGCGACCACGTGGGCGACGACGGGCTGGTGGGGCCCGAGCGGACCTGGCCCTTCGCGCTCAAGGCGCTGACCAGCGGAACGGTGCTCACCCTGAGTCGGGACTCGTTCCAGAGCCTGGTTGGCGAGGACGCCGAACTCCGCGCCCACGTCGAGCACTTCGTGAGCCAGGGCGAGCGGCCCCGCAACGCGCAGGGCGAGGCCGAGATCGCGGTGGCCGCGGGGCACGCGGGCGAGCCGGTGCTCGGTGGCACGTTCGTGGACTACGAGCTGGCGCCGCGCGAGTACGAACTCAGCGTCGCCCAGACCGTCCTACGCGTCCACACCCGCGTCGCCGACCTCTACAACGAACCCATGAACCAGGTCGAGGAGCAACTGCGCCTCACCGTCGAAGCGCTCCGCGAACGCCAAGAACACGAAATGATCAACAACCGCGACTTCGGCCTCCTGCACAACGCCGACCTCAGCCAGCGCATCCACACCCGCACCGGCCCGCCCACCCCCGACGACCTCGACGAGCTGCTAGCCACGGTGTGGAAGGACCCGGGCGTCATCCTGGCGCACCCGCGGGCCATCGCGGCCATCGGTCGGGAGTTCAACGCGCGGGGCATCTACCCGCAGAGCATCGACTACGGCGGCCACGCCGTGCCGGCCTGGCGCGGCGTGCCCGTGCTGCCGTGCAACAAGATCGGCGTCAGCGAGCGCGGCACCACCTCGATCCTCGTGATGCGTACCGGTCAGGAGAACCAGGGTGTGGTCGGCCTCCAGCCCACCGCGTTGCCCGACGAAATGCAGCCCGGCCTTTCCGTTCGCTTTATGGGAATTAGCGAGCAGGCCATCATGTCCTACCTCGTCAGCGCGTACTACTCCGCCGCCGTTCTCGTGCCGGACGCGCTCGGCATTCTCGAAGACGTGGAAATCGGCCGCTGAGCCGCCTCGCTCCACCATCTCCAGCGGTCACCTCCGGCATCGCGATGCCTTACGAAAGGTTGTTTTAAGAAATGACGACTTCCGCGGAAACGGGTTCGGCGGCAGGCGCCGAGCAGCAGCTCAGCCTGGGCACCGCAGCCGCCCGCAACCTGGCCACCACGACGAAGACCGTCCCGCAGATGCAGGGCATCTCGACGCGGTGGCTGCTGCGGGTGCTGCCCTGGGTGCAGGTCCAGGCGGGCACGTACCGGGTGAACCGGCGACTCACGTACACGGTCGGGGACGGCCGCGTCGAGTTCGTCACCACCGGCGCCGAGGTCCGGGTGATCCCGCCGGAGCTCGGCGAGCTGCCGCTGCTGCGCGGGTTCGCGGACTCCGCCGCCCTTGAGGCGCTCGCGGGCGCCTTCGAGCAGCGGGAGTACGACGCGGGAAGCGTGCTGGTCGAGGCGGGCCAGAGCGCGGACCAGGTGGTGCTGATCGCGCACGGCAAGCTCAACAAGCTCGGCACCGGCAAGTACGGCGACGAGACCGTGCTCGGCGTGCTGGCCGACGGCGACTACTTCGGCGACCGGGTGCCGGTGGACCAGGACGCCGTATGGGAGTACACGGTCAAGGCCGTCACCCGGTGCACGGTGCTCACGCTCTCCCGGCAGGCGTACCAGACCGTCGCCGAGCGGCACGCCGCGCTCACGGAGCACACCGAGGCGTTCGCATCCCGCCCCGAGCTGCCGACCAACCGGCGGGGTGAGGCGAACATCGCGGTGAGCTCCGGCCACTCGGGCGAGCCGGTGCTTGAGGGAACCTTCGTGGACTACGAGCTGGCGCCGCGCGAGTACGAACTCAGCGTCGCCCAGACCGTCCTGCGCGTCCACACCCGCGTCGCCGACCTCTACAACGAACCCATGAACCAGGTCGAGGAGCAACTGCGCCTCACCGTCGAAGCGCTCCGCGAACGCCAAGAACACGAAATGATCAACAACCGCGACTTCGGCCTCCTCCACAACGCCGACCTCAGCCAGCGCATCCACACCCGCACCGGCCCGCCCACCCCCGACGACCTCGACGAGCTGCTCTCGCGTCGGCGGAAGACGCAGTACCTGCTGGCCCACCCGCGGACCATCGCCGCGTTCGGCCGCGAGTGCAACAGTCGCGGGCTGTACCCGACGGGCGTGGACTTCATGGGGTCCTCGGTGCGGGCCTGGCGCGGGGTGCCGCTGCTGCCCTGCAACAAGATCCCGATCAGCGAGACGGGCACCAGCTCGATCCTCGCCATGCGCACCGGCGAGGCGGACCAGGGCGTCGTCGGCCTGCACCAGACGGGCATCCCGGACGAGTACCAGCCGAGCCTGAACGTCCGCTTCATGGGCATCAACGAGCAGGCGGTCTCGTCCTACCTGGTCAGCGCGTACTACTCCGCCGCCGTCCTGGTGCCGGACGCGCTGGGCATCCTGGAGGACGTCGAGATCGGCCTCTGAGCGGCTCGGACCGATCGACAGCGCTGGTAGCGACTGACATCGGCCGACACTGACCGTGTGGCCGCGGGGCCCGGGCGACGGCACCGGACCCCGCGGCCACACGTGTGCCCGCGGGCGCGTCGGGCGCCCCGGCCCTACGTCAGTCCGCGTCGGGGCCGGACAGCTCGGCCCAGCCGACGGTGCGGTCGCACCACCGGGTGAGCAGCGCGCGGTCGTGGCCCACGGCGAGCAGGCCCGCGCCGCTCTCGCGCCGGTACTCCTCCACCACGTGCACCAGCGCGGCGGTGGTGGACGCGTCGAGCATGGCGGTCATCTCGTCGCAGACCAGCCAGCGCGGGCGCAGGGCGAGCGCGCGGGCGAGGCAGGCGCGCTGCAACTGGCCGTCGCTGACCTCGTGCGGGCGGCGGGTCAGGAGGTCGTCGCCGAGGCCGACCCGGTTCGCCAACTCGCCGGTCCGCGCCACCGCTTCGCGGCCTCGGCCCGTGGCCCGCAGCGGTTCCGCGATCAGGTCGGCGAGCCGCAGTCGGGGATCGGCCGAGAGCCGTGGCTGCTGGAAGATCACCCCGTACGCGGTGCGTTGGGCGCGCGGCGCGCGGTGGCGCCAGCCACGGGCCACCTCACCGTCGAGCACCACGCGCCCCGCGTCGGGCCGGTGCAGCAGGGCCGCCACGCGGGCCAGGGTCGACTTGCCGCAGCCGCTGGGGCCGAGCAGCCCCACCGCCTCGCCGTCCGCGACGCGCAGCGAGACCCCGCGAACGACGGGTGAGCGCCGGTCGTAGCCGGCCGTGATGTCGCGCAGCTCAAGCATGGTGGGCCTCATCGGTGCGGGGCTCGGGCGCGCGCGGGGCGGCGGCGGTCGGCTGCTCCGGCCGCGCGGCGGGGAGCTGTGCGCGCGGTGGCGCGTGGTGGCAGGCCACGTCGTCCACGAGCGCGGGGAGCGCGGCGCACCGTTCGGTCGCCTGGTCACAGCGGGGGGCGAAGGCGCAGCCGGCCGGCAGGTCGCCGAGTTCCGGGGGCATGCCGGGGATGGGCGTGAAGGAGCGCTCGGGCAGGGCGTCGAGCAGCCGCCTGGCGTACGGGTGGCGGGGCCCCGGGTCGCCGAAGAAGTCGCGGGCGTCGGCGATCTCCACGATGCGGCCGGCGTACATCACGGCGACGCGGTCGGCGACGCGCTCCGCCGCGACCAGGTCGTGGGTGATCATGAGCAGCGCGCGAGCCCGGTGCTCGGTGCTCGCCGGTTCGGCGGCCTGCGTGGCGGCGGCCTTCTTGGCGATGGGCGGCTTGGCGGCGGGCGGCTTGGCGGCGGGCGTGGGGTCCTGGTGGGTCGGGGCCGCCTGGTGCGCCGGGGCCGGGGAGATGTGGCGGCGCAGTTCGTCCACCGTGCGCTCGACGAGGTCGCGGTCGAGTCCGGTGGTCGGCTCGTCCGCGAGCAGCAGCGCGGCGTCGCCCACCAGGGCCAGGGCCGTCGCCGCGCGCTGGGCGAGGCCGCCGGAGAGCTGGTGCGGGTAGCGGTCGAGGTGGTCGGCGGGGAACGCGGCCCGGTCCGCCGCTTCCCGCGCCGCGCGCCGCAACTGGGGCCGGCGCACCCCGGTCAGCTCCCGTACCGTCTCCTCCAACTGGGCGCGCACGGTGCGCACCGGGGTGAGGTGGGCGGAGGGGCTCTGCGGGACCAGGCCCACCCGGCGCCCACGGATGGCGCGGGAGAGCAGGCGCTCGTCGGCGGTCAGCAGCTCGACGGGGTCCGCGTCGGCCGAGCCGGCCAGGTGGGCCGTGCCGGCGGTCTCCGCGTTGCCCGGCAGCAGCCCGAGCAGCGCGGAGGCGAGCACGGACTTGCCGCAGCCGCTCTCCCCCACCAGGGCCAGGCACTCGCCGGGCCGCAGCGCGAAGGTGGCGTCAGAGACGGCGGCGACGTACCGGCCGCCGCGCATCCGGAAGCGGACCGAGAGACCGTCCATGGCGAGGACCGGGGTCGACCGGTCGGGGCCTGTCACAGCGTCAGCTCCGATCGACGGCGCGGGTTGATGCGTTCCCGCCAGGCGCCGGCGAGGCCCGCGATGGCCAGGGTGGGGATGATGATCAGCAGGCCCGGGAAGAGGGTGGGCCACCAGTCACCGGCCAGCAGTGAGCTGCGGGCGCTCTGCACCATGGCGCCCAGGCTGGCCTTGTGGCTGGGCAGGCCGAGGCCGAGGAAGGAGAGCGCGGACTCGTGCCAGATGGCGTGCGGCACCATCAGCACGGCGGCGAGTCCCGCCTGGGGCAGCACCGCGGGCAGCAGGTGGCGCACGGTCACACGCAGCCGCGACGCCCCGCCGGAGATGGCCGCCTCCACGTAGGGGCGGGCCCGCAGCGAGAGGAGTTCGGCGCGCACGATGCGGGCGGTGGACAGCCAGTGTGTCAGCGCCACCGAGATGACCACCGGCCAGACACCGGGTTGGAACATGGCCACGATGAAGATGCCGAGCAGCAGGTGCGGCACCGAGGAGAAGACGTCCACGAGCCGCATCACGACCCGGTCCACCCAGCCTCCGACGGCGCCGGCGAGCGCGCCGACGGCGGTGCCGATCACGGTGGCGGCCAGCGCCGCGACGACCCCGACCAGGAGCGAGACGCGCAGCCCGTACACGCAGCGCAGCAGCAGGTCGCGGCCGACGTCGTCGGTGCCGAAGGGGTGGTCGAGCGAGGGCGCGCGGAGCTTGTCGGCCAGGTGGACGGCCTGCTCGTCCAGCGGGAAGAACAGCGGCACGAACAGCACGGTCAGGACGACGATCGCGACGAGCCCGGCGCTGACGCGCACCCTCAGCGCGCGGCTGCCACGCCGCGCGCCGGCCTCCGACGTCCGCCAGCGCGGGGTGGGCGGGCCGGCCTCGACCGGGGTGGCGGGGGACATGGTGTCGTGCAGCGGGTCAGCCATCGAATCCCACCCGGGGGTCGGCGAGACCGTAGAGCAGGTCGGAGAGCAGGTTGCCGGCGAGCACCGCCACCGTGGCGAGCACGGTGAGGGCCGCGAGCAGCGGGAAGTCCACGCTGGTGGCGGCCTCGACGGTGGCGGAGGCGATGCCCGGCCAACTGAAGACGGTCTCGATCAGCAGGGCCCCGGTGATCAGCTCGGGGACGCGGGAGCCGACGAGGGTGAGTACCGGCAGCAGTCCCGAGCGCAGCGCGTGGCCGAAGAGGACGGTGCGCTCGCTGAGCCCGCGGGCGCGGGCTCCGCGCACGGGGTCCTCGTCCATCGCGTCGCCGACGCCCTGGCGCACGTAGAGCACGAACCACGGCAGTTGGGAGATGGCGAGCACGGCGGCCGGCAGGATCAGGTGGTGGGTGACCTGGCCCGCGGTGGCGACCTCGCTGGCGGTGTCGGTGAGTCCGCCGGCGGGCAGCGCGTCCAGCTTGAGGGCGAACAGCCACACGGCCAGCAGCCCGAGCCAGAACGGCGGTGCGGCCTCCAGCGTGTAGCAGACGAAGGTGATCGCGCGGTCGAACAGGCCGCCCCGGCGCCGGGCCGCGAGCACGCCGAGCACGGTGCCGCCGAGTACGGCGAGGGTGAAGGCGACCGCGCACAACAGCGTGGACCAGCCGATGCGCTCCGCGATGACCTGGGCGACGGGCTGCCGCAGCGAGCTTGAGTCGCCCAGGTCGCCGGTGACGGCCGAGGTCAGCCAGTCCCACCAGCGGACGGTGAACGGGTCGTCGGCGCCCAGGTTGGCGCGCAACTGGTCGAGGTTCTCCTGCGAGGCGGTGAGACCGGCGGTGCCGGCGTACGCCTTGACCGGGTCGAAGGGTGAGGCCGCCGCGATGGCGAAGACGCCGAAGGTCACGCAGAACAGCACGGGCACCGCGAACAGCGCCCGGCGCCCGACCAGCCGCGCCATCGGCAGCCACGGCAGGCCCGGGCGCCGGGTTTCCGTCACTTCTTGGGCCGCCAGTTCTCGACGTCCCACCACGGGCCGGAGGCCAGGCCGTGGTCGTGCGGCTCGACCTGGGTGGTCAGAGGCGCCCAGCGGTCGGCGAGGACGTAGAGGTGGTCGATGTGGGTGAGGAAGGTGTAGCCGGGGTCGTCGACCAGTTCGCGCTGGATGGTGTCGTACGCGGCCTTCCGCTTGGCCTTGTCGCCGCTGCGCCGGCCCTCGGTGAGCGCCTTGTCGACGTCCGGGTTGTCGTAGAAGGCCATGTTGTTGAAGCCGTCGCCGGCCAGGGCGGAGTTGAGCAGCGTGTACTGGTCGAAGTCGGGGTCGGCCGGGCTGCCGCCGCCCGCGAGAACCGCGTCCCGCTTCATCCGCGGCTCGATGACCTCCCAGGTGCCGGACTGCACCTTGATCTCGATGCCGGCCTTCTTGGCGTCGGAGGCGTAGGCCAGCGCGTGGTCCTGGCGGAGTTTGTCGCCGCTGAGGTACCAGAGCGTGAACGTGGCGCGCTTGCCGTTCTTCGCGCGGACGCCGCCCTTGCCCGCCTTCCAGCCCGCCTCGTCCAGGATGCGCTGGGCCGCCGCCAGGTCGTGCCGGCGCTCGGTGCCCTTGGTGAACCACTCGCTGTCGGTGGGCACCGGCCCGTAGGCCGCCTTGCCCGCGCCGTCCAGGATGCCGTCGACCATGGCCTGGCGGTCCACCGCCACGTCGAGCGCGCGGCGCACGGCGCGGTCGCCGGCCACCGGGTTGTCGCTGGGCAGCGTGACGGTGCGGTAGTCGTAGGTCTTGGCGGTCAGGGTGCGCAGGTCGTCGTCGCTCTTGAAGGTGGCGGCGAGGTTGGGCGGCAGGATGGCGCCGTCGAGGTCACCGGAGCGCAGCCGGGTGGCGCGCACGTCGTCGTCCTTGATGATCGCCATCGTGAACTTCTTGACCTTCGGCACGCCGCCCCAGTAGGTGGGGTTGGCCTTGAAGACGAGCTTCTCGCCCTTGCTCCAGCTACTGAGGAGGTAGGGCCCGGTACCGATGGGCTTGGTGGTGAAGGAGCCGGTGTTCACGTCCTGCTTGCTCGCCACGTGTTCCGGCGCGATGGGCAGCACGGTCCGCTCGGCGAACGGCGCGTACGGGTACTTGAGACGGAAGACGACCGTCTTGTCGTCCTTCTTCTCGACGCTCTTGATCGCGTCGAGTTCGGTCTTGGACGCGTTGTTGGTCTTCTTGTCGAGGATGGTCCGGTAGGTGAAGACCACGTCGTCCGCGGTGAACGGCTCGCCGTCGCTGAAGCGCACGCCGTCACGGAGGGTGTAGGTGTACGTCAGGCCGTCGCCGGAGACCTGCGGCAGCTTGGCCGCGAGAGCCGGCTTGAGCCGCATCTTCGCGTCGTGCGTCAGCAGCCCGTCGAAGATCTTGGAGTTGCCGTCCTTGCCGTAGCCGAGGAGCGGACTGAGCGTGTCGGGCTCGTACGCGATGCCGACGACCGCCGCGTCCTTGGGGCCGCCGCTCTTGCCGTTGTCCGGGGTGGAGCACGCTGCCGCGCCCACTGCCAGGACGCCCGCCGTCGTCGCGGCGGTCAGGGTCCGTATCGTCCGGGCTGTCATGCCCCACCTCTGTTGAAGATCAACCGTTACTGCGAAACGGTCGCAATTAAACAACATGTCGAAGCGAAGGCCCAGAGGGGGTGCACGCCTGGCCACACCACGCCATGGAACGGACGGTTTCGGACGGCTGACCCGCCGGCCCGTGGCCACCCACCGCCCGGGGCGGCGAGCGTGACCACCGGCCGGCGGCCGCCCGTGCGCCGGCCCGTCCCGTTTTGTCCCTCTGTCCTGTCGTGACTCCTGTCCTGCCCGAGGCGGTGTGGCCGGGCCGCTCAGGCGGGTGGGGCCGGCAGGTCGACGAGGTCGGCCAGCGCCTCCTGGTGGCGGCCCGGCGTGCCGAGGGCGATTTCGTCGCTCTTGGCGCGCTTGAGGTACAGGTGCGCGGGGTGTTCCCAGGTCATGCCGATGCCGCCGTGCAGTTGGACGCACTCCTGCGCGGCGTGCACCGCGACGCGTGCGGCGTGGGCCTGGGCGACGGCCACGGCGACCGGCGTGTCCGGGGCACCGGCAGCCAGGGCGTCCGCAGCGGCACGGGCCGCCGCGCGGGTCGAGACGAGGTCGAGCCAGATCCGGGCCATCCGGTGCTTGAGCGCCTGGAAGGAGCCGACCGGGCGGCCGAACTGGTGCCGTTCCCCGGTGTGGCGCACGGTCTCGGCCAGGCACCATTCGGCGAGCCCCAGCTGTTCGGAGGCCAGCAGCCCGGCCCCGGCCCGCAGCGCCCGGTCGATCGCCGCGCCGGCCGCCACGGGCCCGGCGACGCGGCGGGCCGGCGCGCCGTCCAGGCCGACCCGGGCGAGCGGGCGCGTCGGGTCCAGCGCGGTGGTCGGCTCCAGGCGGAGTCCCGGCGAGATGGCGGCGCCGGTGTCCACCGCGTAGAGGCCCGCGCCCGCCGGGCCGCGCGCCGGGACCAGCAGCACGGCGGCGGCGAGCGCGTCAGCGACGCTGGTGACCTCGCCGGTGAGGGTGGCGCGCGCGTCGGCCCGTACGGCGGCGGTGTCGGCCCGTACGGCGGTGGGGTGTGCCGTCCCGGGGGCGGTGGACAGTGGTACGGCGAGCACCCCGATCCGCTCCCCCGTGGCGAGCGCCGCGAGCAGTTCGGTGGCCACTACGGCATCGGCCTCCTCGGCCCGGCCGGCGGGCTGAGTCACTGTCGGCGGCGCGGCATCGGCGGGCGGGCCCGGCACGGCGGCGGACCCGTGGGACGCTGCCCCGTTGCTGACCCCGGCGCAGGCCAGCAGGGCTTCGGTGGCGATGACGGCACTGGTCAGGTACGGCACCGGGGCCACCGCGCGGCCCAACTCCTCCAGGACGACGGCGGCTTCCCGGGCACCGGCGCCCTGCCCGCCGAGCGCGTCGGGGACCAGGAGCCCGGCGAGGCCGAGGTCGGTGGCGAGGACCCGCCAGAGCCCGGCGTCGTACGCCCGGCCCGCGTCGATGTGCGCGAGCACGGCCCCCGTTGGCAGCCGGTCGGCGAGCAGCGCCCGTACGGCGGACCTCAGGTCCTCCTCGTGCTCGCGGTAGAGCAGGTCGGGGGCGTTGCTCGGGGCGGCCGGCCGGAGTGGCGTGGGGGCCGGGTCGGTGTGCGTCATCGGGGCAGGTCCTTCCAGGCGGCGTCCTTGTCGGCGCGCGGCTCGGGCGGCAGGCCGAGCACGCGTTCGGCGACGATGTTGAGCAGGATTTCGGAGGTGCCGCCCTCGATGGAGTTGCCCCTGGCCCGCAGGTAGCGGTAGCCGGCCTCGCGCGCCGTGAAGTCCACGAGGTCGGGCCGGCGCATGGTCCAGTCGTCGTACGCCAGGCCCGCCTCGCCCATCAGCTCCACCTCCAGGCCGCTGATCTCCTGGTTCAGCCGGGCGAAGGCCAGCTTCATGGCCGACCCTTCGGGACCCGGCTGGCCGACGGCGAGTTGCTGGCCCAGCCGCTGACCGGCGTACCGGGCGGCCTCGGCCTCCACCCACAGCCGCAACAGGCGCTGGTGCAGGTCGTGCGTGCGCAGCTCGGGGTGGTCGCGCCAGGCGCGCGCGGCGACGCCGATCATGCCGTGCTCGCGGGGCACGCTGCCGCCACCGATGGCCACCCGCTCGTTCATCAGCGTGGTCTGCGCGACCCGCCAACCCTCCCCCACGGCGCCCAGGCGCCGGTCGTCGGGGATACGCACGCCGGTGAGGAAGACCTCGTTGAACTCGGCCTCGCCGGTGAGTTGGCGCAGCGGGCGCACTTCGACCCCGGGGTCGGTCATGTCGCAGATGAAGTAGGTGATGCCACGGTGCTTGGGGAGATCGGGGTCGGTGCGGGCGATGAGGATGGCCCAGCGCGCGAGATGGGCCTGGGAGGTCCACACCTTCTGCCCGTCGACGATCCACTCCCCCGCCCGCGCGCCGTCCGCGAGGGTGTCCCGGTCGCCGCCCGGGGCCGGGACGTAGACCGCGCGGGTGCCGAGCGCGGCGAGGTCGGAACCGGCGCCGGGTTCGCTGAAGAGTTGGCACCACACCTCCTCGCCCGTCCACAGCGGGCGCAGCAGCCGGCGCTGTTGCTCCTCGGTGCCGTAGTGCAGGATGGTCGGAGCGGCCATGCCGAGGCCGATGCCGATACGGCGCGGGTCGTTGTCGGGGGCGCCCGCGGCGGCGAGTTCGGCGGTGACCAGGCTCTGCAGCGCGCGCGGCGCGCCGAGGCCGCCGAGCCCAACCGGATAGTGCACCCAGGCGAGTCCGGCGTCGAACTGGGCGCGCAGGAAGTCGATCCGCGCGGTGGTGGTCGGGTCGTGCGTGGCGAGCAACTGGCGCACCGCTCGCCGCACTTCGGCCGCGTCCACCGGCTCGGTCGGCGCGGCGTCCGCGGCTTCGGGGCTGGTCTCTGCGCGGCTCATCGGGTCCGCGCCAGACCGAGGGTCGGAACGCCGCGAACCGCTCCGCGCACGGCCTGCCGCGGTGCCGGACCGGCCAGGCGGCGACCCGGGCGCCGGGGCCCGGCAGGCAGATTGGAGCGCGCGGCCCGGAGCGCTGGCAGCGTCGCGCCCGGCTCGGGTAATGCCTGTGGTGCCCTACCGGGGCGCGGCTCGCCGCTCCCGTACACCCGCCGTGCTCGCATTCGCTGGCCTCCCGCGATCGGTCGATGGGCAGGCGGGCACGAGGGACCGCCCGAGCGCAGACTAACCAGTCGGTACGGCTCGGAAACAGCGCTTCGTCGTGACGAACGTGGCGCGCGAACTCCCCACCCACTCCACACCACCCCGGCAGTGCACCACCGCCGGCTTGTTACCCAGCCTCCATCAGCCAACAGGCGCTGACCTGGTACGTGTTCGACGCCCTGCGACGGCCAGCGGACGCGGTCTGCCGTCGCGCGCTGCGGCGTCTCCGACCACGGCGCGAGAAGGGCGCGCGACGTAGCGAAACGGTGGGCCAATGCCCTCTTGTAGCGGGTTCGGTGGCGGCCCTACGCTGTGGCGCGCCGAACACCCGTCCACGGGTGCAGCGAGAGGAACGCGCTATGTCCGTACGTGGTCGCCATCGCCGCCACCAGCCCAACCGGGTCTCCCGTGCGTCGCTCACCGTCACCGCCAGTGGCGCGGGGATGGCCCTGCCGCTCATCGCGGCGGCCGGTGCGAGCGCCGCCTCCCAGGAAGCCTGGGACAAGGTGGCCCGATGCGAGAGCACCAACAACTGGGACATCAACACGGGCAACGGCTACTACGGCGGGCTCCAGTTCTCGCAGAGCACCTGGCAGGAGTACGGCGGCGCCGCCTACGCGCCGCGCGCTGACCTGGCCACGCGGGAGCAGCAGATAGCGGTCGCCGAGAAGGTGTTGGCCGCCCAGGGCCCGCAGGCCTGGCCCAACTGCTCCGGCTCCGTCCTGACGCGAGGCGACGCGCTGCCCCAGGCCAAGTCCGCCCCCGCGACGACGGGGCAGGTCACGACGGCGGCCGGGAAGCAGCGCAAGGTCGAGACGACCCCCACCTCACTGCCCGGCCGCGGCCCCAAGGCCGGCCCGTACGTGGTGGTGAACGGCGACACGCTCTCGGGCATCGCCAACGAGCACGATGTGCGCGGGGGTTGGCGGGGGCTGTACGAGGCCAACCGGCCGACCATCGGCCAGGACCCGGACCTGATTCTGCCGGGTCAGCGGCTGTCCCTGAAAGGCGGCTCGGCGGCGCCGGCCCAACCCAAGCGCCCGCAGGCCAAGACGCCGCCCACGACGCGGCCGAAGCCCGCGCCGAAGGCGCCCGAGCGGCCCTCGGTGAAGCCGCGCCCCAAGGACGACAGTCGCCAGCAGGTGAGCAAGCCAGCGCCCAAGCCGACCCAGAAGCCGGCGCCTAAGCCGCGGCACAAGCCGGAGCGCGTGCCGGAGCAGCGGAAGCGGCCGGCCCCCGCGACCGGCGGCTACACCGCGCCGGTCAGCGGCGTGGGCGTCACCACCGGGTACCGCGTGGCGGGTTCGAGCTGGTCCCGTGGCTACCACACGGGCGTGGACTTCCCGGTGTCGATCGGCACCTCGGTCAGGGCGGTCGGCCCGGGCACCGTCGTCTCCTCCGGCTGGGGTGACGCGTACGGGTACCAGGTCGTGATCCGGCACGCGGACGGCAAGTACAGCCAGTACGCCCACCTCTCACAGATCGCGGTGCGCGAGGGGCAACCCGTCAGCGGCGGACAGCGCATCGGCCGTTCCGGCTCCACCGGCAACAGCACCGGCCCCCACCTCCACTTCGAGATCCGCACCGGGCCCGGCTATGGCTCGGACATCAACCCGGTGGCGTATCTCAGAGCGCACGGGGTGAGCATCTAGAGGCATGAGTCGGATGTTCCGGCGGGCACGGGCGGCCTTCCCGTGCCCGACCGGCTGTCCTTGTGGTCCGGCCGCTCGTTCCGGGGGTCTGAATGTGATGTAACCGTCGGGACGCCTCTCAGGCTTGGCCGCATAGGGGTTGAGTGGCCCGTCCCCGTCGGGGAACAGCAGCGGTCCGTTCACGGCGCGCTCACCGTATAGGCGAGCGGGTCGCACGGCGCCCCGCCATGCCCCAGTCGACTTCACGCCCCTTACGGGACGGCTCTTAGCCGGAAGCTCGGCGCCCGGAACGCCCTACAGGTCTGCCGGGCGCCGAGCCGTCACGAAAGACGCTCCCCCATGGCCGCAGATCGACGTTCACGATCCTTGGTATGCCACCACTCGAAGAGGTGGATACGGATCATGTTGGCAACTGATCTCACCACATGCGGAGCCGGGGCGCCGTTGAAAAGGATGCTGTCGGAGTTGTCCCGGGGAAGACGAACTCTCCACCGCTCGCCGTACGCCAGCAGTTCCAGCACTACATCGAAACTGCGGCCTCGCGAAACAACCTCGATCTCCTGTACGTCAAGTGTCGCGGAGGAGTCGTCCAACTGCCCCATCAAGTGAGGCAAGAGAAGGTTGCGAACTCGTTGCCCGTCGTCAGTTGACATATGAGAGTCCTAGCAAAGTGCCTCTTCCTCTGCCAACCTATTCGGTTTGTAGGCCGTGACGATGCCTTGCGGATCGCTCTTAGGGTTCTTCCCGTCTTCGCCATGGTGGCCTGACTCTTGCCCTTGCAGTTGACGGCTGCCGCAGCGAGGGGTTCTGGCGGTTCCGTGTCAGCCGGTGCGGGCGGCAGCAGCGGCTCTTCCTCGGTCAGCACGCTCCATCCTGGTCCAGGCACGCCGACCACGACTCCTGCCGCAGCGACTCCAGCTTCTTCCCTGCCAAGTGGCCCTGGCCCCCAGGGGCTTCGCGGCAGGGAGTCCGAGACCTTCATCGCTACCCCGGCCCGGGTCCGCACGGCGCGGCGAGCCCGAGCTGGGCGTCGCGTCCGACCGTACCGCTCGCCACCGGGCCCGCGAGTGCCCGCCCGCGCCGACTGTCACCGGTCACTGTCAGTGGTCGCGGTTACGGTTGGCCCGTGATGAGATACGTGGCGCTGTTGCGCGGCATCAACGTGGGTGAGCACCGCGGCGTTCCCATGGCCACCCTGCGGGAGTTGCTCGCTGACCTGGGGTGTGAGGAGGTGCGCACCTATCTGCGGAGCGGCAACGCGGTGTTCGTCCCGCCCACGGGTTGTGCGGGCCCGGACGCGTTGGGCGAGGCGCTGGAGCGGGCCATCGCCGAGCGACTCTCGCTCGATGTGCGCGTGCTCGTCCACGAGGGTGACGAACTGTGCCGCGTCGCCGCGCGGAACCCCTTCCCCGGCCGCGACATCGACCCCGCCCAACTGCTGGTCACCTTCCTCTCCGGACCGGTGGACCGCGCGCGGCTGGCCGACCTCGACCCGGCCGCGTACGCACCGGACCAGTTCCACGTCGGCGAGCGCGAGATCTACGTGCACTGCCCGGGCGGGGTGCGGCGGTCCAGGCTCACCCAGGCGCTGTGGGAGAAGCGGCTGGGCCTGTTCGGCACCGCCCGCAACGCGAACACGGTGCGCGCGCTCGCCGCGATGGTGGCCCTGGACGAGCCGCGATGAGCGGGCCCGCCGCGCGGTCGCTCGCCCACGACGACCCGCTGTTGCGCTACCGGGGCGCGGTCTCCCTTGAGCGCACCCCGCATTGGACCGCGCCCTGGCGGCTGCCGTACGAGGAGGCCGCGCTGCACCTGCCGGAGGGCGGGGTCGGGCGGGCCGCGATGCCGTCGGGGGTGCGCGTCACGCTGCGCACCGACAGCCCCTGGCTGCACTGTCGGTACCAGGCCGACCCGGCGCCACGGCTGGCGGGCCCGCCCGAGCGCGCCCGCCTGGACGTGCTGCGTGACGGGCGGCTCGTGGCGTCGGTGGCGCTGGAGACGCACGGCCGGGACGCGGAGTTCCGCGTGTCGGAACTGGCGGCGGCGCCCGGACCCACGCGGAGCGCGCCGGCCGGGCCGCCGCCGGTCGTGGAGTTGTGGCTGCCGTACTACCACCGGTTCCGGCTGCGCGGCCTCACTCTTGCCGCGGGCGCGACGGTGGCGGCCGACCCGCCCGGCGACCGACCGCGCTGGGTGCACTACGGCAGCTCCATATCGCTGGGCCGCGGCGCGCACTCGCCCAGTCGCACCTGGCCGGCGTTGGTGGCGCGGCGGGCCGGCTGGGACCTGACCTCGTTGGCACTGGGTGCGGGGTGTTACCTCCAGCCGATGACCGCGCGGCTGATGCGAGACCTGCCAGCGGAGTTGCTCACCATCTGCGTCGGCATCAACGTCCACACCCTCGGCACGCACAGCGGCGCGTCGCTGACGGCCGCCCTGATCGGCTTCGTACGCACCGTGCGCGACGGCCATCCGGACACGCCGTTCGGCGTGATGTCCACCATCGTCGCCCCCGACCGTGAGGAGGTGGCCGGACCGTCGGGCCTGACGGTCCGGGAGAGCCGCGAGCGGGTGCGGCAGGCGGTACGGATACTGCGCGAGCACGGTGACAGTCGGCTGCACTACCTGCACGGGCCGCGGGTGTTCGGGCCGAGCTGCGTGCCGCTGCTGCTCGAACCCGAGGGCACGGACCGACTGCATCCGTCGCCGGCCGGTCATCCGGTCCTCGCCGGGCGGTTCCTGACCCTGCTGCGCCGCACGGCCTGCGTGCCGGAGCCGACGCGGGCACACCGCCCCGGGGCCACCCCGGCGGCCCGCGCGGGAGGCTCCCCGTGACGGGGGCAGAACGCGCCCCCTACCCGAGAAAGGCAAGGAAGGTGGAGACATGACCGAGCCGGAACGGATCGCCGGCACCCTGTGGCCCCTCATCGAGCCGCTGCACGCCGTGAGCTACTTCGCGCCCGACGCGCACGCCGGGTTCAACGCCGCCGGCCTGGAGGGGTTCTGGCCGGGCTACTTCGCGGGCCGGGCGGCACCGCTCGGCGCGGTGGGGCCCGAGCCGATCACGGCCGCGTTCTTCACCTTCGCGCCGACCATGGTGGCCAGGGCGCTGCCCGCGGTATGGCAGACGGTTCCGCCACGGCGGGCGCTGGAGTTGCGGCAGGCCGGCGCGGTCACGGCGCTGCGGCGCCTGCTGGCCGGCCAGGAAGCGGCGGCCGAGCGGGCGGCCGATGAGCTTGTCGCGATAGCGGCCCGGCTCGACTGCGCGGGGCGCGTGTTGGCCGCCGCGAACACCGCGCTACCGCTGCCGGACGAGCCGTTGGCCCGGCTCTGGCACGCGGCGACGCTGCTGCGCGAGCACCGGGGCGACGGGCACGTGGCGGCGCTGGTGGCGGCGGGGTTGGACGGCTGCGAGGTGCTCGTCCTGCGCGCGGGGACCGACCTGCCGCGCTCCGAGCTTCAGCCGTACCGGGGATGGACCGACGAGGAGTGGGCCGCGGCGTCCGAGCGACTGGGCGGGCGCGGCCTGCTGACCTCGGCCGGCGCGACGACGGAGCGGGGCCGGCAGGCGCTGCGCGAGATCGAGCAGACCACCAACCGGGCGGCCGCGCGCCCCTGGCGGGACGCGGGCGCCGCCGTCCCCGAGCGGCTGATACCGCTGCTCACGCCCCTGGCCCGAGCGTGTGCGACCGCGCTGCGGTTCCCCAACCCCATCGGCCTGCCCGCCCCTGACCGGACGTAGCCGCACTGGCACCGCCCATCCACCGCCCAGCCCATAACCCAGCCCGCCGGCGGCCGTACGCGCGGACCGCCGACGCGGGTCCCGGGCCGGTGCGCCCACCGGGCCCGCGCCCGGGGCCCGACATGACAGATGTCATTCGGCCTCGTGACAGACCCGCACTGCTACCGGGCCCGGTGCGCCGGAACGCTGGACCACATGGAAACAGTCATCGAAACCGCGGACCTGCGGCGCCGTTATCGGGGCTTCGAGGCCGTGCGCGGCATCGACCTCACCGTCGCGCGTGGTGAGCTCTTCGCCCTCCTGGGCACCAACGGCGCCGGGAAGACCTCCACCCTCGAACTCCTGGAGGGGCAGGCCGCCCCCGCCGCCGGATCCGTGCGCGTGCTCGGCCGTGACCCGTACCGCGAACGCGCCACCGTCCGGCCCCGCATCGGCGTGATGCTGCAGGAGGGCGGGTTCCCGACGGAGTTGACGGTGGTCGAGACCGCGCGGATGTGGGCGGGCTGCACCAGCGGTGCCCGCCCCGTGGACGAGGCTCTGGAGACCGTGCGCCTGGCCGGGCGCGGGAAGGTACGGGTCAAGCAACTCTCCGGCGGCGAGCGCCGCCGCCTGGACCTCGCGCTCGCCCTGCTGGGGCGGCCGGAGGTGCTGTTCCTCGACGAGCCGACGACGGGCCTGGACGTGCAGTCCCGCCGCGACACCTGGGAGCTGATCAGCGAGCTGACGGAACAGGGCACGACGGTGTTGCTCACCACGCACTACCTGGAGGAGGCGGAGCATCTGGCCGACCGGTTGGCGATCATGCACGAGGGGTTGATCGCCACCTCGGGCCGGGTGTCCGACGTGGTCGCCGAGCGGCCCGCGCGGATCAGCTTCGAACTGCCGCCGGACCGCTTCCTGGGCGAGCTGCCGCCGCTCGCGCCACTGGGCGTGACCGGGCACGAGTCGGCCGGCCCGCAGGTGAGGCTGGAGACCGTCGACCTGCAGCGCACGGCGACGGCGCTGCTGTCGTGGGCCCGGGACGAGGGTGTGGAACTGCGCGGTCTCGACGCCCGCTCGGCGACGCTGGAGGAGGCGTTCATGGCGATCGCGCGGGGCCTGGAGAGCGAGGAAGCACGGTGCTGACGTCGGCGACGCACACCGCATCGGCACCCCCGCTCGCGGCCGCGCCCACGCGGGGTTCCACCACGGCCCGCATGGCCGCCCTCGGTCGAGCCGAGCTGACGCTGCTGCTGCGCAGCAGGGCGTCCCTGGTGACCGTGGTGCTCCTGCCCAGCACGGCGGCCTTCGCGATGCGCGGCATGGTCGACAGGTTGGACCTCGACGGTACCGGCCTGTCGGTGGCCACCGTCATGCTGCCCGCCGCGCTGGCGATGGCGCTGCTCTTCGCCGTCTACACGAACCTGGTCGGCGTGTACGTCGTGCGCCGCGAAGGCCTCGTCCTCAAGCGGCTGCGTACCGGAGAGCTGCGCGACGGGGAGATCCTCATCGGCAGCGCGCTGCCGGCGCTCTGGCTGGCACTGGCGCAGTCCGCGCTGTTGGGGGCCGGGATGACCGTGTTCCTGGACGCGCGGGCGCCGGTCGCCTGGCACCTGGTGGTGCTCGGCCTGGTCCTCGGGATGGCGATGCTGGTCGTCGGGGCGGCGCTGACGGCGGCGTTCACCCGGACGGCGGAGAGCGCGCAGGTGACGTACCTGCCGTTCCTGTTGGTGACCATGGGTGGTTCCGGGGTCTTCGCGCCACGCGAGTTGCTGCCGGACGCGGTGGTCGGTGTCGCCGCCTGGCTGCCGTTCTCGCCGGTGATGGACCTGCTGCGGGGTGGCTGGACCGGCGACCTGGGCGGCGCGGAGCAGGTCCGGGCGACGGTCCTCGCCTTGGTGTGGACGGGCCTGGCGGTGTTTGCTGTGCGTCGGTGGTTCCGCTGGGGGCCACGGAGTTGAGGGTGGCGAGCGAGGTGAAGGTGCCGGGGAGCCTGAACGTGGACACGTGGGTGGAGCGGTTCGGGGGCCCGGGCGGCCCCGAACGCTACCGTCGTTACACGCTCTCCAGCATCACCTTCCTCGCCCTCTTCGAGGCTGGTCTGTGGGCGTTCTGGCTCGCGACGTCGGACGCTGACGGGCGCTGGCTGGCCCTGGTGGCGGCGCTGGGTGTGACACACGTCGGCGTCCACGCGCTGCTCGCCCGGGCGGCCCTGCGCCACTACCTCGGCGCGGCCCCGCGCCCGGGCCCGCTGGTCGCGCTGTACACCGCGGTCACCCTCGCCATGGCCGGCCTGGGCTGCGCGCTGCTGGCCGACGGCCGCATCGAGGGCAGCGACCTGGAGTCGTACCTGCTGTGGCTGCTGATGTTCTACGCCGGCCCGCCAGCCCTGGCGCTCGCGCCGCGTACCAGTGTCGTGCTGGTCCCGGCGGTGGCGGTGGTGACGATCGCGGGGGCGGCGGCGGCCGGGCTGGGTGGCCGGCCGCTGGTCCTGGTGACCGGCGCCAGCCTGCTCCTGGTGCCGTTCATGGCGGTGGCGCTCCGCGCCTCCGGCGGGGGCGTGCACCTCATCGAGAGGTTGGTCGCGGCCCGGGAGACGCAGGCCCGCCTCGCCGTGGCCGAGGAGCGGTTGCGCTTCGGCCGTGACCTGCACGACGTGCTCGGCCGCAACCTCGCCGTGGTCGCGCTGAAGAGTGAGCTCGCGGCCCAACTCGCGCGCCGGGGAAGGGAGGAGGCGGTGGAGCAGATGGAGGAGGTGCAGCGTATCGCGCGGGAGTCGCAGCGCGAGATTCGCGCGGTGGTACGCGGCTACCGGACCGCCGACCTGCACACCGAACTGGCCGGCGCC
Organism: Streptomyces sp. 71268; assembly: GCF_029392895.1. Classification (NCBI taxonomy): domain Bacteria; kingdom Bacillati; phylum Actinomycetota; class Actinomycetes; order Kitasatosporales; family Streptomycetaceae; genus Streptomyces; species Streptomyces sp. 71268. Next base: position 8,206,639 of record NZ_CP114200.1, on the reverse strand, counting down.
CGCTCCGTGCTCGAAGCGGCCGGGATCGACTGCCGGATCGAGGACGGCCCGGCGGCACGGCTGCCCGCCGACGTGCAGTCGGCGCTGGGCTGGGTGGTTCGCGAGGGGACGACGAACGTGCTCCGGCACGCGTCCGGCGCCTCACGCTGCGAGCTGTCGGTGCGCGCGACGGCGGCGGGCTCGGCGGTGCTGGTGATGGAGAACGACGGGGCGGGTGCCGAGCCCGCTGCCGGCGGCGCCGGCCTGCCCGGGCTACGCGAGCGCTTGGCCGAGTTGGACGGCGTACTGTCCACGGAACGGTGTCCGGGCGGCACCTTCCGCCTGACCGCGCGCATCCCCTGGGAGGCGTCCGCGTGATCAGAATCCTGCTGGCGGACGACGAGCACCTCATCCGCGGCGCCCTCGCCGCGCTCCTGGCGCTGGAGGACGACATCGCCGTCGTGGCGGAGGCCGGCTCGGGTGACGAGGCCCTCGCCATGGCCCGCGCCCACCGCCCCGACGTGGCCGTCCTGGACCTACGGATGCCCGGTCCGGACGGCGTCGCGGTGGCGGCGAAGCTGCGCGAGACGGTGCCGGAGTGCACGGCGATGATCGTCACCAGCCACGCCGGGGCCGGGGCCCTGCGGCAGGCGCTGGCAGCCGGGGTCCGCGGCTTCGTCCCCAAGACGGTCTCGGCGCGGCAGCTGGCGGAGATCATCCGTACGGTGCACGAGGGGGGTCGCTACGTTGACTCCGAGTTGGCGGCTGACGCCATCGCCGCCGGCGCGTCGCCGCTGACCGCCCGCGAGGCGGAACTCCTGTCCCTGGCCGCGGACGGAGCGCCGGTCGCCGAGATCGCGACCCGGGCGGCGCTGTCTCCGGGCACGGTACGCAACTACCTGTCGGCCGCGGCGACCAAGCTCGGCGCGGAGAACCGTCACGTCGCCGCCCGCATCGCCCGCGAGCGCGGCTGGCTGTAACGGGGCGGCGCCGTCGGGGCCCACGACATGGGCCCTGCGCGACGGCGCCATTCGCCCCTTACTCCGACCCACCCGTCAGACGTGCAGGTCAGGCGGGAAGCCGGTCCAGCGCAGTGGTGCGGGAAGGTGTCCCGTGTCGTTGTAGAAGAGCACGGAGGCGGGTCTGTCCGGCGCGTACCGGATGACGGTCAGTGCGGCGTTGGCGTGGTTGAGGCCCATCCAGCGCCACGGGGGCGCGTCGAGGGCGGCTCGGACGAGCCAGCCGATGAGAAAGTTGTGGGTGACGACCAGCTCGTGTCGAGGCTCGTCGCCCTCGACGGGTGTGGCGAGGTGGGCGAGGGCCGCCTCGGCCAGCGCCGGTCCGTGCTCGCGTTCCTCGGCCGGGAACTGGGACAGGCGGGCGAGCATGCCGTCGGCCGACTCCGCCGGCAGTTCCGCGCGCCGCGGCAGGTAGGGGACGTAGTCCCCGGCCAGCTCCGACGCCCGCACGGGCACGCCGTCGAGTTGCTCGCCAACCAGTCGGGCCGTCTGCTCCGCTCGTGCGAGCGGGCCGTGCAGGACCAGCGAGAGAGGGCTGCCTCGCAGTCGTTCACCAAGCAGTACGGCTTGTCGGCGTCCGTTGTCCGTCAGCTCGCTCTCGTCCGGTGTGGCCTCCCCGTGCCGCGCGAGGTAGAGGTAGCGGGCAGCTCTTCCGGTCATGGGCCGAGTTCCTCCGTCAACGGTCACGATCTTGCGAATGCCTGGACGGACGCTGACACGCGCGGCGTGGTTCCGTCGCAGGTGGGGTTGGAGAACCCAGGCCGGCGTCCAGGTCCGTGGCTGACGGGCGACGGTCGGGTGTTCCAGCCGACGCGCGGAGCGCCACACTCCACGCAGTGGCACGCGCCGCCTCGCGCCCAGTGAAGGGATCTCGTCATGTCGATCACCAAGCCCCGCTTTCGGTTCGCCGCCCTGGCCAGCGCAGCCGTCCTCGTGCTGAGCGCGCCCGTCGCGTACGCCACGCGGGACGAGGGCTCCGCGGTGCCGGTGGCCGGTGCCTCGGTGGTGCACCGTGGCACGGCGTACGTGGAGACCCGGCTCTTCTTCGGCACCGCCCGGGCCGACGAAGGAGCGCCCGTCACCGACCGGCAGTTCCGCGCCTTCGTGGACCGTACGATCACGCCACGCTTCCCGTCCGGGCTCACCCTCCAGGAGGGGCGCGGTCAGTGGCGGGACCGGCACGGCACCATCCAGCGCGAGCGCTCCTACGAACTGATCCTGCTCTACCCCAGGTCGCAGGCCGGCGCCCAGGACGGCCCGATCGAGGACATCCGCACCGCGTACGAGCGCGAGTTCGAGCAGGAGTCGGTGGCCCGGGCGGACGAGGCGACCTGGGTGGACTTCTAGCGTCACTCGGCCTGGGGCCCAAGCCCCGTCAGTCCACCCGGTCGAGCACCGTCGTGCGGAACTCCTCCTCGAACGCGGCGTACGCCTCGCGGAGCGCGTCGCCCGGCCAGCGGTCGGGCAGCAGGGGGGCCGGGAGCACCGGGTCGGTGAGCAGGTGGCGCAGGATGGCCGCCGCCACCGCGAACCGGTCGGCCAGTCGGTCGGCATCGGCCAGCGCCGTGAGGAGCCAGCGGGCCTGTCGGGCCCAGGCGTCCAGGTCCCAGAGGCGGGCGGCGAGCGGGGCCGGGTCGCCCTCGGGGGTGCCGGTGAGCCAGGCGCACTGGTCGGTCGCGGCGGGTGGGCGGGGGCGTTCCAGGTTGGCGGGGCGCAGCCAGCTTCCCTCGCGCAGTTCGGCCAGCCGCAGGGTGGCCATTGCCTGTCGCAGCGCGGCACGCTCGGTCGCGGGCCGTCGCTCCCCGGTGACCAGGGCGATCTCCCAGTCGCCGGACCAGGGGCGCAGTCGCGGGGCGCGGCTGTCGTCCTGGCGGGCCTGGCGGGCGAGCAGCCGGGCCGACAGCCGGTAGGTCCCGTCGCGTTGTTGGAGGTCGCCCGCGGCGACCATCCGTGTCAGGGCCACCCTGATGGTGCCCTCAGCGGTGCCGAAGACCTGCCCGGCGCGGACGAGTGCGCGCGCCGGCAGTTCGGCGGGATGGTGGCCCAGCAGCGTGCTGAGCACGATCGACCGCGCGGTCAGCGGGCGCAGGGTGGGCCGGCCCGCGTCGTGCGTCGGCCCGCCGGTGCCGCTGTCGTGACCGCGTTCGGGCGCGCCGCGCTCCGCCTGTCCCATGTCCTCACCCATTCCAACCCGTACCGACCCAAACCATCCCGACTCATCCCGGCTCGACCCGTCCGTGCCGGCCACGCCACCACCGGCCCGTCCCGCGTCACGTGCCCCGAGGCGATGCGACCGGAAACCGCCGCCCCAGCCCCGTGCATTACGGTTTCGCGTCACGCATCATGGAAGTGTAAGGGAATCGGTCGCGCCGCCCGGAGGTCACTGTGAGCCCCACCCATGAAGTCCTCAACCAGCCCCCGCCGCTGACGGATTTCAGCACCGCCGACGAGGTCGCCCTGTTCGACGCGGTGGACCGGGAGGGCGGCGGGTGGGCCGAGCCGGAGTTGCACGCGCTGGGCGCGCGGGCCGGGTCCGCCGAGGTGCAGGAGTGGGCGCGGCAGGCCGAGGCGTACCCGCCGGTGCTGCACACCCATGACCGGTACGGGCACCGGGTGGACGAGGTCGAGTTCCACCCGGCCTGGCACCACCTGATGACCGAGGCGGTCGCCTCCGGCCAGCACGCCGCGGCGTGGACCGACCAGCGGCCGGGCGCCCACCTGGTGCGGGCCGCGAAGTTCTATCTGTGGGCGCAGGCCGAGCCGGGCCACGGGTGCCCGATCTCCATGACGTACGCGGCGATTCCCGCGCTGCGCGCCGAGCCCGAACTGTCCGCCGCGTACGGGCCGCTGCTCGCCTCGACCACGTACGACTTCGGGTTGCGCCCGCCGCTGGGCAAGCGGGGGCTGATCGCGGGCATGTCGATGACCGAGAAGCAGGGTGGCTCCGACGTCCGACAGGGCACCACGACGGCCACGCCGACGGGCGACGGCACGTATGTGATCACGGGGCACAAGTGGTTCACCTCCGCGCCCATGAGCGACGTGTTCCTCACCTTGGCGCAGGCGCCCGAGGGGCTGACGTGCTTCCTGTTGCCACGGGTGTTGCCCGACGGCAGCCGCAACCCGCTACGTCTGCAACGGCTCAAGGACAAGTTGGGCAACCGTTCCAACGCGTCGGCCGAGATCGAGTACGAGCAGGCCGTCGGCTGGCCGGTGGGCGAGCCCGGGCGCGGGGTGCGCACCATCGTGGAGATGGTCAACGTCACCCGGCTCGACTGCGTCATCGCCTCGGCGGCCGGGATGCGGTCGGGGTTGCGGCAGGCCGTGCACCACGCGGCGCACCGGCGGGCGTTCGGCGCCGAGTTGATCGACCAGCCGCTGATGCGGCACGTGCTCGCCGACCTCGCGATCGAGTCGGAGGCCGCCACCGTGCTGGCGATGCGGCTGGCCGCCGCGCTGGACCGGGCGGAGGCCGGCGACGAGCGGGAGGGCGCGCTGCGCCGGGTCGGGCTCGCGGCCGGCAAGTACTGGGTGTGCAAGCGCGGCAGCGGCCACGCGGCGGAGGCGCTGGAGTGCCTGGGCGGCAACGGATACGTCGAGGAGTCCGGCATGCCTCGGCTCTACCGCGAGGCCCCGCTGCTGTCGATCTGGGAGGGCTCGGGCAACGTGGCCGCCCTCGACCTGCTGCGGGCGCTGGCGAAGACGCCGGGCGCCGTGGACGCGTTCCTGGCCGAGGTGGACGCGGCGGCCGGCGCCGACGCGCGGTTGGACGCCGCGGTGGCACGGGTACGCGGGCTGCTCGGCCAACTCGCCGATCCCGTACGGGCCCAGGTACTGGCCCGACGGCTCGCCGAGCAGATGACGCTGGTGCTCCAGGGCGCGCTGCTGGTCCGGTACGGCGACCCGGCGGTGGCGGACGCGTTCTGCGCCTCGCGGCTCGACGGGGACTGGGGGCACGCCTTCGGCACGCTGCCGCTCGGCGCTGACACCCAGGCGATCATCGAGCGCGCGGTCCCGAAGGATGCCCGCTAGGCACCCCGTACGGAAGCACCCGCCCGGCCGGCCCCACCGCCCACGCGACGGCGAGGCCGGGGCCGGGCGGTACCTGGCGGCTCGGCCCGACCACCGGCCGGGGACGCGGGGCCGCGACGCCCAGCCCACGGGCAGCGGCGGCGCGGTCACTCCCCGGTCGCGCCGGGCCGGGCGGCGAGGGACTCCTGGTAGACGTCCGCGTAGGTGCGCGAGTCCTTGATTAGTTCGTCGCAGAACGCGGCGACGTCGGGGCCGATGAGCTCCAGGGCCCGCTTGTCCGCGGCGACGCCCTCTTCGAAGAACTCGACGATCCCGGGGAGCAGGGGGCCGTCGGCCAGGTCGATCGGTCCGACCTTGAAGAAATACTTCTGCATTTCCTTGTAGACGATCTGATAGTCCGGCGGCAGCGCCTTGACCCGAGCCATGTGCGCCCGCCACTGCTTCTTGCCCTCGATGATGTCTCGGATGCTCATGTCAGCCCCCCAGCCGGCTCAGTTTCCGTGCGACGTTCCTGTTCAACTGCTTGCGCCAACGGTCGCGGTAGGTTCGGGCTCCCTCGCCGCCGGCCAGCGCGGCGCAGAAGCCTCGGATGTCGTCGCCGAGCACGTCGTGGAGGTCCTGCCCGTCCGCCGCCGTCTCCTCAAGCAGCGCCAGGGCGGCGTCGAGGATCGGCGTCAGGTTGCGGCCGGTGAAGTCCCCGTAGGGGTGGAGATGACCTTTGATCTGCTCCCACGCCGCCCGGTAGTCGTCCGGCAGGGCCTCGGCCCGAGTTTCGAACGCCTTCCAATCCCTGGTGAGATCGCTCCCGGTGATGGTCTCCCAGAAACTCATCTTCCGCCCTTCCTGAGCCTGTCGATGCGTGATGAGACGTACCGCCATTTCGTCCAGAACTTCGCGAGTTCCTCGCGTCCGGCGTCGTTGAGCGCGTAGAACTTGCGGGGCGGGCCGACCCCGGACGGACGCTTGGTCACCTGGACGAGCTTGTTCCGCTCCAGTCGCAACAGGATCGTGTACACCGTGCCCTCGACGACATCGGCGAAGCCGAGTTCGTTCAGTCGTCGGGTGATGGCGTAGCCGTAGGTCTCCTCGCTACCGATGATCTCGAGCACGCACCCTTCGAGCGTGCCCTTCAGCATCTCCGTCAGGTCGTCCAAGGTGAGCCCTCCTCGGCCCGCCCGGTACTGCGTAGCACCGAGTACCGCTACACAGTAGCACTAGGTAGTGGGCGGGGGTGGCGGTCGGCGAACTCGGGGCACGCGTCGCGCGAGCGAACTCCGGAGCAGCACACGCACCACCGGCCCCCGCCTCAACTCGCGCGGAGCTACGGCCGGTCACCACACCGCCCTGCCACAAGGCGGGCCCACGCCTGAGTGTTGGGCCGTAGGGCACGCCCTCACCTGGCCCTTCACCGGGATGAGTGAGTCGGTCCGGCACAAACCTCTGTCGCGCTGTTTCACCACATCGGGGGAACCTGGTAACAGTCCGGCGTGCCATGTGAGTGACGCGCGCAGCATGGCGAACGTGAATCGCAGACACTGGGCAACTCGGTTGGGCGTCGGCTGCGCGGCCGTCATCCTCGCTTCGTCCGAGGCGGCGGCTGCGCGAGGCGAGGACGTGGTCCAGGACCCCCGTACCGGCGACACCCGGTCGGCACCGACCACGGCGCAAGCCTCCGGCTCAGGACCAGCGGGTTACGCCGCGACGAAGCCGCCCCTCGCGCCCCCGCTCAGCCGCGCCCAGGCGTCCCCCCGGCCCGGCGAGCACCTGGGCGTCGACCTCGCCGTCGGCGACGGCGCCGTATCGGTGCACGCGCGCCATGGCGGCCTGTGCGTCATCGTCTCCGCGGGCGGCATCACGCTCACCATCCGCCACGGCTGCTGCCACTGGCCACCACCACCGTGCCCACCACGCCCCACGCCGACGCCCACCCCCACCCCGACACCGACGCCCACACCGACCCCCACCCCCACGCCTACTCCAACCCCCACACCCACTCCTACCCCCACGCCCACCCCGTCCGAGCCCCGTCCCACGCCGACGGGGCCGAGCCCGACACCGCCCGCGCCGAGCCCGACGCCCCCGCGGCCGAGTGCCACGCCCGGCGTGCCCACGCCGCCGGCCACCGACCACCCGGCCCAGCCCGCGACACCCGAGCCACCCGCGCCAACCGCCCCGGAGACCGGCCAGGCGGCGCAGCCGCCGTCCCGGCCCGCTCCCCCGCCGCCACGGCCCACGCCCAAGACGCCCGCGACGCGCACCCCGGCCCCCCCGCCCACGGCGTCGCCCGCGCCCAGCACCTTCGAAGCGCGCGCCTACCACCGCGCGGCGCGGCACCAGCCGCCGGACGGGCTGTCCACGGTGACCCTCACCCTGCTGCTCACCGCGCCGGCCGTGCTCGCCGCCGCGGCGCTGCGCTCGCGCTCCTCCAGCCGTGGCCGGGGGCGGGGCCGCTGACGGCGGCGGGGTCGCGCCCCGCCCCCACCGGCCGCCACACCACATCAACCGCCCGCGCGGGTCCGCCCTTCGCACTCCCACCACCGCGCATGTCGACGTACGGAGAAACCCCATGTCCGAATGGCTGGTCCTGGCCCTCGCGATGGCCGCCGCCTGTGCGGTCGTGCTCGTCATCGTCATCCTCAACCAGCGTCGTATCGGCGAGGACGACGACCCGTCGGAGACGCCGGACGTCATCGAGTACATGACGATGATGATCGGCGTGGTGTACGCGATCGTCCTCGGCCTCGCGATCGCGGGGGTCTGGGAGGCCAAGGGGGCCGCCGGGGACACGGTGCGCGCGGAGGCAGCGGCGTTGCACGAGGTCAGCGAGCGGGTGCACGTGTACCCGGCGGCGGAGCGGGAGCGGATCAGGGCGAGCGTGACCGCGTACGTGCGCTACGTCGTGGACGAGGAGTTCCCGCACATGGTCGACGAGGGCGAACTCACCGAGCGGGGCGACGCGCTGATGCGCGAGCTGCGACACGCCGTGGTGGAGGCCACGCCGCGCGATGAGCGGATGGCCCAGACGTACCAGCCGCTGGCCGACCAGGTCGCCCTGGCCGACGACGCGCGCGGCGCCCGCGGTCAGAGCGCGGGGGCCACGATCCCGGGTGTGGTGTGGTTCGGTCTGATCGGCGGGGCGCTGGTCGCCGTGGGCATGGTGTTCACGTTGCAGATTCGGCGCTCGGCGCGGGAACTGGTGCTCGCCGGCCTGTTCAGTGCGCTGATCGCGTTCCTGCTGTTCCTGGTCTGGGACTTCGACGCGCCGTTCGGGCGGTCGGCCACGGACGCGGCGGAGCCGTTCACCGACCTCTTCCGCCTCTGACGCCCGCGCTCCCCGCCGCCCGCCGGCGTCCCGGCACACCCTCGCTCCCACGCCAGGGATCGCCGTCCCACCCCGGCGTCCGCCCGGGCCCAGACTGTCCGTCACCCTGAGCCCGGCCCGGGCCACCCGGGTCGGGTGTGCCACCCGTCTGGGCCCCGGCCCCCGTACCGCCGCACTCCGTCGGCGTACGGGGGCCGGGGCCCGTCCGCGTGCCGCGCGAGACCCGGAAGAACCGGGCGCGGGGCCCGCCCCGGGCCTCGGTGGGCGGACGCGGAGAAGCGCGGGCGGGTGGAAGATCGCGGACGTCGCGAGAGGTTTCGCGGCCACGACCGTACGATGAGCTGTGGTGCTCGCATCGCGGGTTGGGAAGTGTCAGACGCCCCCTTGAGCGCGTGCGTCGCGTGGCTTTAGGTGGTGTGGGGGCGATGAGCCCTCACACCGAGCCGGACCCTCGGGTCCGGCGGACGGGAGGCCCTGGCATGCCCGAACAACTACGACCGTCGAGAGCGCAGACGGTCACCGAGGACGAGGTCGAAGCACTCGTCCACGGCATATGTTTCAAGACCGGACCACCCACTCGCCTGGGTGTCGAACTCGAATGGGTGCTGCACGACCTGCACGACCCCGCACAACCGCTGCACCCGACCCGGCTGACGGCCGTGACCGAGGGGCTGCGGACACTGCCGCTGGAGTCCGCCCTCACCTTCGAACCCGGCGGCCAACTCGAACTCAGCTCCCGCCCGGCCGCCTCGCTCACCTCCTGCGTCCAGGAGATGGCGGAGGACCTGAGCGCGGTCAGAGCCTTCCTCGCCCCGATGGGACTCGGCATAGCGGGCCACGGCCACGATCCGTGGCGTCCGCCCCGCCGCCTGCTGGACCTGCCCCGCTATCACGCGATGGAGAGCTATCTCGATCGTTGGGGCCCGGCGGGCCGCACCATGATGTGCCGTTCGGCCTCCGTTCAGGTCTGCCTGGACGCGGGCCACGAGGAACCGGGGCCGCTCGGGTACGGGCGGCGGTGGCGGCTCGCGCACCTGCTCGGCGCTGTGCTGGTGGCCGCGTTCGCCAACTCCCCCCTCGACCAGGGCCGGCCCACCGGCTGGCGCTCCACCCGCCAGGCCGCGTGGGCGGCGATGGACCCGGGACGTACCCAGGCGCCCGCCACGGACGCGGAGCCGCGCGCCGCCTGGACGGACTACGTGCTCCGGGCCCCGGTGATGTGCATCCGGGACACGGACGGCGGCACGGGCCCGTGGGAGGTGCCGGTGGAGGAGTTGCGGCTGCGCGACTGGGTCCGGGACGGCCGGCCGCGGCCGCCGAGCCTGGAGGACGTCAGCTACCACATCTCGACGCTCTTCCCGCCGGTCCGCCCGCGCGGTCACCTGGAGCTGCGCATGATCGACGCGCAGCCCGGCACGGACGGCTGGATGGTGCCGTTGGCCGTCACGGCGGCCCTGTTCGACGATCCGGCCGCGGCCGAGGCCGCCTACCGCGCGGTCAAGCCGCTCGGTGACACGGCCGGTGCGACCCCCGCGCCCCGCAACCCGCTGTGGGAGCGGGCCGCCCAGCGGGGGTTGACCGACCCGGAGCTGCACGCCGCCGCCGTGGCCTGCTTCGCCGCGGCCGAGGAGGCGCTGCCCCGGATCGGCGCGACACCCGAGGTGTGTGCCGCCGTCGCCGAGTTCCACGCCCGCTACGTCGCCCGGGGTCGATGTCCCGCCGACGATCTGCTCGACTCCCTCTCCGGGAAGGAAGGCCGCTCATGACCCGCATCCAACCGGGGTCCGGGACGTTCGCCGCGTCCGCCGAGCCCACGCACGACCCGGAGCTGCTCAGAGCGCGTGCCCTGGGCGCGCTGACCACCGCGCGCGAGCGCACCGCGCTGCTGACCAGTTGCGTGGCGGACGAGGAGCTGACCGCCCAGCACTCGCCGCTGATGTCGCCGCTGGTGTGGGACCTGGCCCACATCGGCAACCAGGAGGAACAGTGGCTGCTGCGCACCGTGGCCGGGCGGGAGGCGTTGCGGCCGGAGATCGACTCGGTCTATGACGCGTTCGAGCACCCACGCTCCGAGCGCCCCACGTTGCCGCTGCTGTCGCCGACCGAGGCGCGCGGCTACGCCGCCGACGTGCGCGGCCGGGTCCTGGACGTGCTGGAGCGGGCGCCGCTGCGCGGCGGGCCGCTGGTCGACGCCGCCTTCGCGTTCGGCATGATCGCCCAGCACGAGCAGCAGCACGACGAGACGATGCTCATCACCCACCAGCTGCGGCGCGGTTCCGCCGCGCTCACGGCCCCCGAACCGCCGCGCGCGCCGGCCGACGCCGCCGCCCTACCCGCCGACGTGCTGGTGCCCGGCGGTGAGTTCACCATGGGCACCTCGACCGAGCCCTGGGCGCTGGACAACGAGCGTCCGGCGCACCGCAGGGAGCTGGCCGCCTTCCGTATCGACACGGTTCCGGTGAGCAACGGGGCCTATCTGCGGTTCATCGAGGACGGCGGTTACGACGAGGCCCGCTGGTGGCATCCGCGGGGCTGGGAGCTGGTGCGCGAGCACGGGCTCAGCGCGCCGCTGTTCTGGCGCCGTGACGGCGCCACCTGGCTGCGTCGCCGGTTCGGCGTCGTCGAGCCGGTGCCGATGGACGAGCCGGTGGTCCACGTGAGTTGGTACGAGGCGGACGCCTACGCCCGCTGGGCGGGGCGGCGGCTGCCCACCGAGGCCGAGTGGGAGATGGCGGCCCGCTTCGACCCGGCCACCGGCCGCTCCCGCCGCTACCCGTGGGGGGACGCGGACCCCACGCCCGAGCACGCCAACCTCGGCCAGCGGCACCTGTCGCCGGCGCCGGTCGGCGGCTATCCGCCGGGCGCGTCCGCGTTGGGCGTACGACAGCTCATCGGGGACGTGTGGGAGTGGACGGCGAGCGACTTCCTGCCCTACCCCGGCTTCGTGGCCTTCCCGTACCGGGAGTACTCGCAGGTGTTCTTCGGGGACGCGCACAAGGTGCTGCGTGGCGGGTCGTTCGCTGTCGACCCGGTGGCCTGCCGGGGCACGTTCCGCAACTGGGACCTGCCCGTGCGGCGGCAGATCTTCGCCGGCTTCCGCACCGCCCGCGACGCGCGACCGGAGCAGCGGTGACGGGGGCCCGGAAGAGTCGGGCGAAGGAGGTGGGGCGCTGATGTGCCGTCATCTGGCCTACCTCGGGGACGAGGTGTCGATCGGGGCGCTCCTCACCCGGCCGGCGCACTCCCTGACGCGGCAGTCGTGGGAGCCGCGCCGGCAGCGGCACGGGACGGTCAACGCGGACGGTTTCGGCGTCGGCTGGTACGCGGCCGGGGACCCGGTGCCCGCCCGCTACCGCAGGTCGGGGCCCATCTGGGCGGATCCGTCGTTCGCGGACCTGGCGCGGGTGGTGCGCACCACGGCGCTGCTGGGCGCCGTGCGGGACGCGACCGAACCGGGGGCGGACGGGGAGGCCGCCGCCGCGCCGTTCGGCGGCGGGCCCTGGTTGTTCAGCCACAACGGATCCGTACGGGGCTGGCCCGGGTCGGTGGCCGGCCTGGTGGGCACGGTGGAGCCGGAGGCGCTGCTCGGCATGGAGGCGCGCAACGACGCGGCGTTCGTGTGGGCGCTTGCGCTGCGCCGGTTGCGCGCGGGCACGCCGCTGGGCCAGTCGCTGGCCGAGACGGTCGTGGCGCTGGACGCGGCGGCACCCGGTTCGCGGCTGAACCTGCTGTTGACCGACGGGGCCACCATCGCCGCCACCACCTGGGGCGATTCGCTGTGGTACCGCACCGAGCCGGCGCCGGCCGGCTCCGGCCCGGCCAGCCGGGCCGGGGCGCGTTTCGGCCAGCGGGCGCCGGACCTTGGTGAGCTGGCGTCGGGCGGTGCGGTGGTCGTGGCGTCGGAGCCGTACGACGACGATCCGCGCTGGGTCGAGGTGCCCGACCGCACGCTGGTGACGGCCACCCGGTCCGGCGTCCGGCTCACCCCGATCGAGCACCGGGCGGCCTCCGAGGGGCACCCGGGGGCGGACGGTGGTGCGCGCGCCGCCGCGTCGGGGGCCGCGCCCGGGCCGGGGCCCGGCGCGCCCCACCGGTCGCCGTCCGCTCCCCCGCCGCCGGCGCGGCCCGCGGCCCGCGGGGCCGACCGGCCGCAGCCGGTCGCGCCCGGCCATGGTCGCGCCGCGCCGCACGCCGCCCCGCCCCAGCACCTGTCGCCGCAGCACAAGGAGTCGTCACCGTGAGCCCGTTCGCCCTCACCCGCACGCTGCCCGACGACGCGACGGCCGCGGCGCTGCGCGCCGACGTCTCCGCCGGGCTGACCGCCGAGTCCAAGTGGCTGCCGCCGAAGTGGTTCTACGACGCGCGCGGCAGCGAGTTGTTCGAGGAGATCACCCAACTGCCGGAGTACTACCCCACCCGCGCCGAGCGGGAGATCCTGGCCGCTCGGGCCCCCGCGATCGCCGCCGCCACCGGCGCCCGCACGCTGGTGGAGCTGGGGTCCGGCTCGTCCGAGAAGACCCGGCTGCTCCTGGACGCGCTGCCCGACCTCGCGGCGTACGTTCCCGTGGACGTCAGCGGCAGCGCCCTGGAGCTGGCCGGGCACGCCCTGCTGGCCGAGCGGCCGGGGCTGACCGTGCACGCCCTGGTCGCCGACTTCCAGCAGGTCCTGGCCCTGCCGAAGACGCCGGGGCCACGGCTGCTGGTCTTCCTCGGGGGCACGATCGGCAATCTGTTGCCCGCCGAGCGGGCCCGGTTCCTCTCGGCCATGCGCGCGCTGCTGGCGCCCGGTGACGCCCTGCTGCTCGGAACCGACCTGGTCAAGGAGGAGGAGACGCTGCTGGCGGCGTACGACGACGCGGCGGGTGTGACCGCCGAGTTCAACAAGAACGTGCTGTCGGTACTCAACCGCGAGCTGGGGGCCGACTTCGACCCCGCCGACTTCGCGCACGTCGCGCACTGGGACCGGGAGCGGGAGTGGATCGAGATGCGGCTGCGGGCCACCTCGGCGCTGACCGTGAAGATCCCCGCGCTCGACCTGGCTGTGTCCTTCGCGGCCGGCGAGGAGTTGCGCACGGAGGTCTCCGCGAAGTTCCGTCGCGCTGGGGTCGCCGCGGAGTTGTCCGCGGCGGGGCTCGACCTGCGGAACTGGTGGACGGACGGCGCCGAGCGGTTCGCGCTGTCGCTCGCCACGCCGGTGGCGCCGTGACCGGCTGACGGTCTCCCGTGAGCGCGCTGGCCGCCGGGCTCCCGCCCGGCGGCCAGTGTCGTGTGTGCCGCGCGTCCGCGCTCGGCTTCTGGTGCGTCAGCGTCCCGTCAGTGCGCGACCCGGGGCAGCACCGGGCGCAGCAGGTTGTCGGGCAGGCCGCGCCGGCGCCACTCGCGCGGGTAGCCGAGCGAGACCTCCTCGAACCGCACGCCGTCCTCGGTGGTCACGCGCGGGATGTGCAGGTGCCCGTAGATGACGGCGGCGGCGTTGAAGCGCCGGTGCCAGTCGGCGGTGAGCTTGGTGCCGCACCACAGGGCGAAGTCCGGGTAGTACAGGACCTCGGTGGGCAGCCGGGTGAGCGGCCAGTGGTTGATGAGCACCGGCGGAGCGGCCGGGTCGATCTCGGCCAACCGACGCTCCGTCTCGGCCACCCGGGCCCGGGACCAGTCCTCCTTGGTCGGGTACGGGTCCGGGTGCAGGAAGTGTTCGTCGGTGCAGACCACGCCGCTCTCGTAGGCGGCGGCCAGCGCCTCTTCCTGGGTGTGCCGGGGGTTGGCCCGGAAGGTGTAGTCGTACAGCGTGAAGACCGGGGCGATGGTCAGCGGGCCCCCGGCGCCCTCCCAGACCAGGAACGGGTCCTCGGGGGTAGCGACGCCCACCGAGCGGCACATCTCGACCAGCGCGTCGTAGCGGGCGACGCCGCGCAGCTCCACCGGATCCTTGGGGTGGGTCCACAGCTCGTGGTTGCCCGGCACCCAGATGACCTTGGCGAACCGCTCGCTGAGCTGCCGCAGGGTGCGCTCGATGTCGCCGAACACCTCGCCGACGTCGCCCGCGACGATGAGCCAGTCCCCGTCCGAGCCGGGGCGCAGCTTCTCGCTGATGGCGCGGTTGTCCTCGTAGCTGACGTGCAGGTCGCTGATGGCGAGGAGGTCGCCTCGGTGCGCGCCGCCGCTCATCGGGGCGACACCGTGGTCGCGGCGGCCCGCACCCTGGGGTGGGGTCGGCCGGTGACCTCGGCCGCGTGCTGTATGTCTACGCCGTCTTCGACGGACGTGCCGCGCATTCGTTTCTCCCGTTCTCGCCACACCGTGCTCTAGCGGGGCCGTTCAGCAGGCCGTTCCCCAAGAGGATCGCATAGTGCGGGAGTTAGCGGCGAGCGATGGCGGTCACGGTCGGCGCGGAGGTGAGCCCTGTTCACCGGGGTCGCCGTCGGGCCCGGACGAGCCGCCGGGGCCGGCGCTGTGTCGGGCCCGGAGTTGGATGAGGGCGCTGCTGAGGGCCACCAGGAGGGAGATCCCGCAGCCGATGGCGATGGCCTGGAGTTCACCGCGGGCCGCCGCGCTGCCCAGGTAGCCCAGGCCGACCGAGTAGAGCGCCCAGATGGACTCGGCGATTCCGGCGCCGATCAGGTAGCGGTACAGCGGGTAGCCGATGGCGCCGGCGCCGAGCGCACCCACCAGCCGGCCGCTTGGCAGGAAGCGCACGGCGATGACGAACGGCACCCCGTGCCGCTGTATCTGGCTGGCCGACCATCCGAGGAGCGCCTTGCGCCGGGGTGTGCGGGCGGCCCAGTGGCTGACCCGGTCCCTGAACCGGCCGCCGAACCAGTGCAGCAGCCCGTCGCCCAGCAGGGCGCTGCCGGCGACGACGCAGAGCACCAGCGCGATGTCGAGGCTGCCGCGCGCGGCGAGCACCCCGCTGGTGACCAGCAGGGCCGAGTTGGGTACCAGCGGCGGCAGGGTGGTGATGACCAGCAGCGCGTAGGCCCAGGCCGCGCCGTGCGTCAGCTCCTGCTCCAGGCCACCGGCCAGGGCCGGCCAGGCGGCCACCGTGGTGGCGTACGGGACGTCGGGGCCGACGAGGCCCACCAGGGGTGTCAGGGAGTGGGCCAGTGGTGCGGTGTCCATGCGGCCACCTCTCGTCGGGTGCCGCGATGGCAGCGGCACGCCCGTAAGGCAACGCTGACAAGGATCGGCGCGCCGAGGCAACTCAAAATCGAGAACGAGAGCGGCACCTGCCGATCTGTCTCACTTGTTCCTGCCCCCGGGCGCCCGGGGGCAGCCCCCGCCGCGCTCGCGCGCCGCCTGTCCACCCTCGCGCGCCCGGGCGCCCCGGCGGGCACGCGCGTGCGAGGCCGTCGGGCGGCGACAGCCGGCCCTGTCGGGTGGTCGGCGCGGTGCGGGGCGCGGTCGCGGGCCTGGTCGGGCCCGTGGCTGAGCCGCACGCGCCGGCCGGCCACCGGGGGCGACGTACCGACCGTTAACCTCACACCCGTGGTGGACAAGACTCCCGGACAATTCGAACGCGGTACGGACGGCCCGAAGGTCATCGTGACCGGCCTCGACGGCTCGCAGTCCTCGTGGCGCGCGGTGGCGTACGCGGCAGGGCTGGCCAGGCGGCAGAACGCGCTGCTCGCCGTCGTGTACGTGCAGCCCGTGCTGCCGGCGAGCGCCGCCTTCGGGGCGCCGGTGGCGGACACCACGGGCGAGGTCGCGGAGGAGCTGATCGCGGAGATGCGGGAGGCCACCGAGCGGCTGCGGGGTGTCTTCGAGGTGCGCTGGGAGTTCCACACGCACGTCGGCGACCCGTACAGCGGCCTGGTCTCCGTGGCGGACCAGCTCAAGGCCGACGCGGTGGTGGTGGGCGCCTCGGAGCAGGCCGGGCACCGGATCGTGGGCTCGGTGGCGATTCGGCTGGTCAAGGCCGGGCGGTGGCCGGTGACCGTCGTTCCCTGACCGGGCCACCGACCCGGCGCCGACGGGTCGCGGGGCGCGCGGGGAGCGGGCCCGGGCGTGCGGTGTCCGGCGCGTGCGGCGCCGGGGTGGTGCCGGACGCGGGTCCCGGCTCGCGCCGGGCGCCCGGGTGGGGCACGGTGGTGGGGACCGAGCAGCACCCCAGTGACCGGGGAGTTTCAGATATGTCCAACCACACCTACCGGGTGACCGAGATCGTCGGCACGTCGCACGAGGGCGTGGACGCCGCGATCCGCAACGGCATCAGCCGCGCCGCGCAGACCGTACGCAACCTTGACTGGTTCGAGGTCAAGGAGGTACGCGGGCAGATCGAGGACGGCAAGGTCGAGCACTACCAGGTCGGCCTCAAGGTGGGCTTCCGCCTGGAGGAGCCGGGCGCGTAGCCGAGCCGCCGCGCGGCGGGACGGCCCCGGGGCGGGCCGGTGGCCGTCCGCCGGCCGTGGCGCGGGGTCAGCCGCGCGGGACCACCGTGGCAAGGACGCTCGGCAGCGGGTACCAGTCGGCGGTGGCGAAGCTCGCGTGTCGGGCGGCCAACTCGCCGACCCGGGTGCGGGCCTGCTCCTCGGTGGGGCGGGTGCCGTCGATGGCCGGCGGCACGCGGTGGGCGTCCGTCATGACCAGCAGGTAGTGGCGCCGGTCGTACCACGCGGTGTCGATGGCATCGCCCGCGTAGCTGGTCGCGTCGCCGTCGAAGAGCACGAACCACGGCCGGATCGCCGGGTCGCGATAGCGCTCGCGCGGGTCGCCAGCCGCCGCACCGTGCACGGCGGGGAAGGCGGCGGCGCGGCCGAGTTCGCCACGGGCGGCCAGGTCCCGCAGGTGGGTGGCGTACTCGCGGTCGGTCCACAGCGTGTCCAGCGGGTTGTTCTCCTCGACGGTGCCGGGGATCAGCTCCACGATGAACTTGCCCGCCAGCGCGCCGCGCGTGGGCCAGCCCCTGGCCCGGACCGCCTCGTCCAGGGTGGCGTGGCCTGCGGCCAGGTCGCCCGGCCGGAACAGGGCGTCGCCCAGGGTCTCGCCCAGTAGCGCGTCGAGCTCGTCGGGGCCCCGGCCGCGCTTGTCGTTGAACCCGTCCTTCAGCTCGATCTTGATGAGCAGCGGACGGTGGCCGGGGTGTGCGTCGTGCCAGGTCCGCATGTCGGCCAGGCACCCCGGCAGGCTCTGGTCCCGCTTGCCGCCGCGCAGTTCGGCCGGGGAGGCCGCGCCCGCGCAGTTGTTGTCGTTGCCAAGCGGGTTGCTGTGCGACACCCGCCACCCGGGCCCGAACGTGTTGGTCCACACGTCGAGTTCGAGCAGCCCGGCCCCGGAGTCGAGGGCGTCCGCGAAGTAGGGGAAGGCGCCCTTCTCGTACGCGTTGTGCACGCCGACCGAGGTCGTCGCCGAGTACGCGGTGTCCGCGCCGGCGCGCTCACCGGCTCCGGCCGGGGCCGCGCCGGCGACCAGGGCCGCCAGTGCCGCGATGGTGACCGTGCTCCGCAGTGCCGTCTTGTTCATGTCCCCGCCCCCGTCGACTCCACCACACGCCTGCCGTCGCCACCGCGCGTCAGCGTACGGGACGGGCCCCGCGGCCACCACGGTGGGGTTCGGCCGAAGACGAGCCGGCAGCGGGGCTCCGTTGCGGGGTGGTCTTGCTGCCGTGAGTTGGCTCAAAAGCCCACATTGGAACGGGGGTTGACGAAGGCCCCTTGGCGACCGGCGTCGTGCACAGCGTGGGCACCCCGATGAGCGTGGTCGCCCCGAGCGGCACCCCGGGAACTGGCCGATGGGGCTCGTCCCCCGCGTTGGGCGGATCTGGTGTGGGCTGGTCCGACGGCGACGGCGACGGCGCGCGGGCCCCGCGTCGTTCGGCCTCACCCTCCGCGCACCGCGGCGGCGTCGTACGCCGGTGCGGTGCGCGACTGGCTGTCGTTCGTCACGCGTCGCGTGGCACCGCCGCTTCGGGTCGGAGGACGGGAGCCGACGAGCGACCCTCGTCCGCGGCCGGTGCCGCAATCGTTCGGATGATGTTGCGCGCCCCGCCGTGACCTTGCGGCCGTTCGAGTGGATACGCAGGTCGACGCATGGTCCGATGAACAGTCAAGGCGAGGAGACGACATGAACTTCAAGCTGTCCGCCGTGGGGGCGACGCTGCTGGTGTCCGCGATGCCGGCCGGGGTCGCGCACGCCGACGAGACGCACACCAACTCGCACAACGCCCCGGTCGTGGCGCTGATCTCCACCGGTCAGATCGACGACCCGATGGAGGACGTGTTGGAGCACGCGGCCATCTTCGGCCAGACCAGCGTGGTCGACTGAGGCGACCTCGGCGGGCCGGGCGGGCTCAGCCGGCGGCGTAGACGTCCTCCACGTACCGCCCTTCGGCGACCAGGGCGCCAAGCCACCGTTCCGCGTCGGCGGCCGAGCCGCCCGCGTGGGCTTTGTGGACATCACGGAAGGCGGCGCGCACCCCCGGCGCCATCGCCCGGCCGTCACCACACACCCGGACCCGGGCCCCGGCAGCGAGCAGCGACCAGACCTCGTTCGCCTCAGCGGCGATGCGGTGCTGGACGTAGCGGCCGTGCAGCTCGGGCCGGGTGCTGAAGGTGGGGCGCAGGGTCACCGCCCCGGCCCGCTCGGCCGCGCGCAACTCCTCGGCGTGCAACAGGTCCGCCTCTGGCGCGTCGCAGCCGAGGTAGAGCAGCGCGGGGGTGCGCTGCCCGGCCGCCACCCGGTCGGCGACGGCGGCGCGGAACGGAGCCAGGCCGGTGCCCGCCGCGACCATGATCACCGGCGTGGGGTCTGTCGGGTCGAGCCGGAAGGCGTCGCGGCAGGGTTGGACGCGCGCCCACACCCGCTCCCCCGGTCGCAGCCGGTGGGCGTAGCCGGAACCGACTCCGCCGGCCTGGCGGGAGACCATCAGGTCGGCGCTGCCCGGGCGCTGGGCCGGCGCGGAGGAGATGGAGTAGTGGCGCGGGCGCAGCGGCGGCAGCAGGTCGAGCAGGACCGGCCACGGCAGCGCGCCGCGCAGCGCGGGGTTGGCCTCGACCAGGTCGATGACGGTGCTCGGGTCGTCGGCGGGCAGGGCCGTGAGCGCCGCGCGCTCGGGCGGGCAGGGGTGGTGCGCGGCGAGGGCGGCACGCTGGTCCGAGGTGGCTCGCGCGCCGAGTTCCAGGTGGTGCGTGAGGAGTTCGCGGACGGTGAGCGGGTGGTCGACGGGCAGGCTGGTGCGGCCGGGGCGGGTGGCGCGGATGTCGAGGAGGGCGTCGGGGCGGACGCCGAGGGCGCGCGCCGCGCGGTCCACGGCCTCCGGCGCGTTGGCGGGCAGCAGCGCGAGGTGGTCGCCGGTGCGGTAGCCCGTGCCGGCGGGCAGGTCGAGCCGGAGGAAGCGCTTGGGCTTGTGGTGGCCGGGGGCGGTCAGGTCGTGGGCCTCGGTGACGGTCATCGCGGTCAGGCCGTGGCGTTCGACCAGCGCGTCCAGCGGGCCGCCGCGTACCTCGGTGACGGTGTAGCCGGGTCGCGCCGCGGACTCGTCCTGGCCGGTGGCCGCAGGGTCCCCGTACCGCTCCAGCAGCGCGCGACGCAGCCCGCTGGTGAACATCCGCACGGTGTCGGCGAGTTCGCCGGAGACGTCGGCCTCCGCGCGGGGCAGCAGGCGGGTGGCGCCGAGCGCGCCCAGACGGTCATCGACGTGGGTGGGCACGTGCTGGTAGGTGTCGGCCCAGTTGCGGTCGCCGACGCCGAGCACGGCGTACGTCACGCCGCGCGCGGCGCCGGCCGGGGCGTCGGTGAGCCAGCGGACGAAGCGTGCCGCGTCGTCGGTGGGCTTGCCGTTGTACGAGGCCGCCACGATGACCACGGGGCGGTCGGTGGGCAGTTCGCCGGCGTACGCGTCGAGCGCGGCCACCTCGGTGGCGCAGCCGATCGCCGTGGCCTCGTCGGCGAGGTGGTGGGCCAGTTCACAACAGGTGCCGTAGTTGCTGCCGTGCAGCAACAGCGCGCCGGTGCCCTGGCGGACGCGGCGCGGCAGGCCGGCGTCGGGCTCGGGGGTGGCCACGGCCGGGGGCCGGGCCGCGAGTGCGGTGGGCGCACCGGGCAGGGACCGGTTCGCGCGCCGGTCGGCGGCGGTGCGCGGGCGGGGGGTGAGGGTCAGGCCGTCCGGCTTCAGGGTCAGTGTTTCCTTGACGCGCAGCCGGTAGTCGGCCTGGTCGACCAGGCGGTAGCGGTGCGCGAGCAGGCCGAGCAGCATGGTCGCCTCGTGCAGCGCGAACTGCCGTCCGATGCACGCGCGCTGCCCGGTGCCGAAGGGCTTGTACGCGTGCGGCGAGCGCTCCTGCTCCGCCTCCGGCGTGAAGCGCGTGGGGTCGAACAGCTCGACGTTGTCGCCCCAGGCCGCCGGGTCGCGGTGCAGCATGGGGATCAGGACGGTGACGCGCTGGTCGGCGGCGAGTGGGTACCGGCCACCGACGACGGTGTCCGCGCGGGGCTGGCGGGTGAAGCCCGGCGCGGTGGGCCACAGCCGGAGCGCCTCGTTCAGCACCTGCCGGGTGAAGCGCAGCCGGCCGATGTCCTCGAAGGCCGGGGCGGGGTCGGGGTCGTCGCCCCACAGCTCGTCCACCTCGCACTGGACCAGGCGCAGCGCGAGCGGGTCCTTGAGCAGGTGGTAGAGGGCGAAGGACAGGGCGCCGGAGGTGGTCTCGTGGCCGGCGATGAGGAAGGTGATGACCTGGTTGCGGATGTTGGCCAGGTCGAGCGGGGTCTGGTCGGCCGGGTGCCGGGCGGTGAGCATGAGGCCGAGCAGGTCGTCGCCGGAGCGCTGGCCGGCCGGCCGTGTGGCCGCGGACGCGGTGCGGGCGGCGATGACCTCGTCCACGACGGAGGCCAGGTAGTCCGTATCCGCGCGGAACGCCTCGTCCTCGGCCCGGTAGTCGCCGCCCTGGGCGCGGCCGACGGAGGTCATGCTCCACTGGAGACAGCGCACCATGGAGTCGATGAAGGGGTGTGGGGTCTCCCGCGCGAACGAGTCGAAGTCGAAGCCGAAGCCCACGAGTCCGATCGTGTCCAGCGTCATCCGGGTCATGTCGTCGGCGACCTCGACCGGGGCGCCCGCGGCGGCGTGCCGGTCCCAGCGTTCGACGACCCGGCGGGCGACGCGGAGCATGGCCGCGTGGTAGGTCCGCATCGAGCCGTGCGCGAAGGCGGGCATGAGGATGTCGTGCGCCTTGGCCCAGTTGGGTTCGTCGTTGTACGCGGTGAACAGGCCGTCTCCCGCGAACTCGCGCACGCTGTGCAGGGTGGGTGAGATGCCCTTGGCGAAGCGCTCCTCGTCGGCGAGGTCGGTGACCAGCTCAAGGGAGGAGACGAACAGCGTGTCGCGGCCGTGCAGCCGGCGGCGGAAGATCGGTCCGTGGTGGCGGGCCAGCTCCATGGCCTGTTGCAGGGGCGAGGGCCCGAGGCCGGTCGCCGAGATGTCCACGAGCGGGATGGTGTCGAGGGAGCGGGGCGCGGCCCGGGGCGGGGTGCTGGGAGTCGCGGCGCGGCCTTCGGCGCTGAGTAGGTGTGTGTCGTTCATGTCTCCAGCGTCACCAGCCCGGTTGGCCGGCTACCGCTTGGTCACTGCATGATTGTGCAGTGGTTTCTCACGGGCCGCACTTGCGGACGAGGCGTGGAGCGGGGCGATGGCCAAGGGCGGCGCGGGTGGTGCCGGTGGTGCGCGGAGCGCGGGTGGTGCGAACGGTGGTGTGGAGCGTCCGGGCGGCTGGGGCAACTACTTCCTGACACTGCTGGATCGGCTGCCGTTGCCGGTCGCGGTGTCCCGGTCCGACGGTGAGGTGCTCATCGCCAACCCGGCCATGGCCAACCAGTGGGGCGAAGCGCCCGGTCGGCTCAACGGGCGCAACCTCCTCGACCTGTTCCAGCCACGGGACGGGGCGCAGTTGGAGCGGCTGGGCGAGGCGCTGCGTCTCGGTTACCGGTCCCGCTACCTGGTGCGGGTGTGTTGGCGGATGGGCGGGGACGGGGCCGAACGGGAGGGCGAGTTGAGCATCGACCCGGTCGGCGACGCCGCGCCCAACCGGCCGGCGCTGTTGGTGCTGTTACGTGTGGGCGACGAGTGCCCCGCGCGGCCTGAGAGGGCCGAGGTGAGCCCGGTGGAGGAGCGGGTGTTGGCGCTGGCGGCCTCCGGCGCGACGACGGCGGCCATGGGCAAGGCCCTGGGCCTGACGGTCGACGGCGTCAACTACCACCTGACGCGACTCTCCCGGCGCTGGCGGGTGCCCAACCGTACGGCGCTGGTGGCGCGGGCGTACGTACTGGGCGTGCTGGCCCCCGGATCCTGGCCGCCCGCCGCGCGCCGCTGAGCCGGCCGGCCGGCGGCGCTCGCCTGGGCCGGTCCCCGGGTGTGGCCCCGGGACGGGGGGTGCGGGTGCCGGCTGCTGCCGCGAGGGGGTGGGCGCGCGGCCATCCGAGGTGCGCACGGTGACGAGCAGGTGGCCGGAAAACGCCGGTTCTTTGTCGGGGGTGGGCCACTGGCGTGGCGGCGGGGGCGTGGCCTCCAGGTGGCCGGTCGGGTTCCGGTTCCGCTTCCCGGGTGGCTGGCGGGCCGACGCCGGGTGGGTGGGGTCGGGTGGCGCGGCGTGGCACGGTCCGGAAGGCGACAGGGGCGTGGTCGTGGCCGGAAGACGGGGCCGTGGCGCGCGGACGGCGCGGGCCTCGGCATCCGACGGAGGCGGGAAATTGCCACGGAGCGGCGTCTATCTTCCTCCCCGGCGCTGGGCCATCATGATCCGCCGTCAACTGTCGGCGGGGAGGACATCATGGCCAGACTCCGACCAGGGCACGGCGTACTGCGACGCAAACCCATAGCGACCATCGAGGAGGCCGAGGGCGCCGCGAGCGAGCAGCTCAGTCGGAGCCTCGGCCTGTGGCACCTGACGGCGATCGGCGTCGGCGGCATCATCGGCGCCGGGATCTTCACCCTGGCGGGCACCGTCGCCAACGGGACGGCCGGGCCCGCCGTGCTGATCTCGTTCCTGATCGCGGGCGTGGCGAGCGCGGCGGCGGCCTTCTCCTACGCGGAGTTCGCCGGGCTCATCCCGAAGGCGGGCTCCGCCTACACCTACGGCTACGCGGTCCTCGGCGAGCTGGTGGGGTGGCTGATCGGCTGGGACCTGCTGCTGGAGTACACGGCCATCGTGGCGGTCGTGGCCATCGGCATCTCGGGCTACTTCTCCTTCCTGGTGGGAGAGATGGGGGCCGACCTGCCGAACTGGATGCTGGGCGCGCCGGGCACCGGCGACGGTCACAAGGTTGACCTGTTCGCGCTGGTCCTGTGCCTGTTCGTGGCGTACCTGCTGAACCTCGGCATCAGGAGCGCGGCCCGGTTCGAGATGGTCGTGGTGGTGCTGAAGGTGCTGGTGGTGCTGCTCGTGATCGTCGTGGGCTTCTTCCACGTCGACACCGGCAACTACTCGCCCTTCTTCCCGTACGGCGTCGGCGGCGCCTTCACCGGGGCGGCCACGGTCTTCTTCGCGGTCTTCGGCTACGACGCGATGAGCACGGCGGCCGAGGAGTCCAAGGACTCGCAGCGCCACATGCCGAAGGCGATCCTGTACTCGCTGGCCATCTCGATGGTGCTGTACGTGCTGGCCTGCCTGGTCCTGACGGGCATGCAGAACTACACGGAGGTGGACGCGGAGAGCGGCTTCTCCACGGCCTTCAAGTCCGTGGGGCTCGGCGGCATCGCGGACGTCATCGCGGTGGGCGCGATCATCGGCATCCTCACCGTGATGTTCACCTTCATGCTGGGTGTGACGCGGGTGTGGTTCTCCATGAGCCGGGACGGCCTGCTGCCGAAGTGGTTCGCCAAGACACATCCGACGCGGCGCGTGCCGACCCGGGTCACCTGGATCGCGGGCGTCGCCTCGGCCGGGATCGCCGGCTTCGTGGAGATCGGCGAGGCGGCCGAGCTGACCAACATCGGCATCCTGCTGGCCTTCGTCGTGGTCTGCGTGGCGGTGATCGTGCTGCGTTACCGGCGCCCCGACCTGCCGCGCTCCTTCCGCTGCCCGGGCATGCCGATCGTGCCGCTGATCGGTGTGGGCGCCTCCATCTGGCTCACGACCTACCTCCAGTGGCACACCTGGGTGCGCTTCGCGGCCTGGTTCGGCATCGGCCTGATCGTCTACTTCGCCTACTCCTACCGGCACTCGGAGCTGGCCAGGCCGGCCGCGGGTGGTCCGGCGGGGCTCACCGGGCCCGCCGCCGGGGCGGGCGGGAAGCACGGGCGGGACTGACGGCCGCTCACCCCGCGACCGCGCGGCGCGAGCAGGGCGCCCGGCCGGGAGCGGAACTCCGGCCGAGCGCCCGCGCGCTGTCGGCTACCCGGGCACCACTCGGCGGGCCCGGGGAGGGGCTCAGCCCAGGCGCCGCCGGCGGACGAGCACCGTCAGGGCCGTGCCCACGGCGATGGCGAACGCCGCGGCGCCCATCACCCAGGGGTTGCCGAGCGCGCCGGTGAGCGCGAGTTGCCCGTCGTCGCTCTCGCCTCCGCCGCTACCGCCGGCCGAGGACGCGCCGCCGGCCCCGGCGGGCGCGGTGGGGTCGGCGGTCCCGACCGGAGCGCCGGTCGGGCCGGTGACCGACGCGCTCGGCTCGACGGTCGGAGCGGTCGGCCCCGTGGTCGGGGTGGTCTCCGTCGGGCTCGGCTCCCCCGGCTCCGTCGGGCCGGTCGGGTCGGTCGGACCGGTCGGCTCCGTCGTCGGCCCGGTCGGGGTGGGCGTCGGGGTGGGGGTGGGCGGGGTGCCGCAGGACGGCAGGTCGCCGGTGAACGGGTAGCCGTGGAACTCCGCGCCGGAGGAGGCGGTGTGGTCCAGCGAACCCGCCGTGTAGAAGCGCCCGTTCATCCCCGGTACGGAGACCTTCGTCGTGCTCCGCGGCGAACCGACCAGGACGGCACCCTGGAACTGGGCGCTGCCCTTGATGGTGATCGACGAGGCGTCGGGGAAGTTCCACAGCAGCCGCTCGCGGAGGCCATCGGGACCGACGTCGTGGCCGACGTAGCTGCTGATGGTCCGGCTGTCGCCGAGCATGTTGACCAGGACGGTGGCGCCCTCGGGGATGCCCTCGAAGGCCATGCCCTGGTCGCCGCCGCTCGGGGAGACGAGGTCGAAGTCGACGTTGAAGACCTGGAGCCGGGAGCTGCCGTCGCCACGGAAGAGGGTCTGGTGACCCTGGTTGACCGCGGTGCCGGTCGCCGGGCGGGCCCCACCGGCCACGTGCGCGTAGCAGCCGCTTGAGGTGGTCAGGGCGCCGCGCAGACCCGCGTAGGGGGCCGCGGCGTCGGGGGCGTGGACGGCGTCGGGCTCGGTCCGGCCGCTCCGCTCGCCGGCGTAGGTCACCTTTCCGGAGATCGAGCCCTCCTCGGCGAGCAGCCGCTGGCCATCGGCGACGGTGAGGTCACCGCCGACCGTCAGGAAGTCGGAGCCGTTGGGCGGTGGAACGCGCGAGCCGACCCCGACCACGCCGACGTTGTAGACGCTGGACCCGGAGGTCTTGTTCATCGAGAAGTCGCCCAGGGTGACGATCTTCCCCTCGGCCTCGGCGGCGGAGCCGCCGACCCGGAAGTCGCCGCCCACGAACACGTTGATGTTCTCGTCGTACCCGGCGACGGGCCCGTTGTTCGGGTTCTGCGCCGAGCCGGGGCAGGCCGGGCCCGCGCAGGGACCGAGGCCGCCCGGCAGCGGTGCGGCCGAGGCCGTGGTGGAGCCGAGGCCCAGCACCGTCAGGGCGGCGCCGGTGAGCACGGTCATTCCCGCGCCCAGTAGTCCTATTCGTTTTCTCTTCATAACGGACATCATGCTATAACGCGCCACATGGCTCATTTTGTAGGGTCACTTCACCTCCCATCTCCCCATACCGACACTCCACGACGGGCGGTCGAACCGGGCGTCGGCGCAGGCGGGAGGGGCACGGGCCGGTCGACACGCGCCGGGTGACGGGTGTTCACGCCGCGCTGGCCGACCGGCCCGGCGCCGGGGGCGCTGGCCAGCGGGCGCTGACGGGCGGCCAGCGCCGTACGGGGCACCGAGGTGCCCGGCGCCGTGTCAGCTCCGCAGCGCCGTCGCCAGGTAGGGGGCCGTCGCGCTGGTCTGGGAGGCGGCGACGGTGGCCGGCGGGCCGGCGGCCACGACGCGCCCGCCACGGTCGCCGCCGCCGGGGCCGAGGTCGATGACCCAGTCGGCACCGGCCGCGACGGCCATGTCGTGCTCCACCACGAAGACGGAGTTGCCGGCGTCCACCAGGCCGTGCAACTGCCGTAGCAGCAACGCGGTGTCGGCCGGGTGCAGGCCGGTGGTGGGCTCGTCGAGCAGGTAGACCGTGTGGCCCCGGTGCGCGCGTTGCAGCTCGGTGGCCAGCTTGATGCGCTGGGCCTCGCCGCCGGACAGCTCCGTCGCGGGCTGGCCGAGCCGCAGGTAGCCGAGGCCGACCTCGCGCAGCGCGCGCAGCCCGCGCAGGGCGGCGGGCACGTCCGCGAGGAAGTCGGCCGCGGCGTCGACCGTCAGCTCCAGCACGTCGGCGATGCTCGCCCCGCGGTAGGTGATCTCCAGGGTCTCGGGGTTGTAGCGGGCCCCGTGGCAGTCCGCGCAGGGGGCGTACGTACCGGGCAGGAAGAGCAGTTCGACGGCGACGAACCCCTCGCCCTGGCAGGTCTCGCAGCGCCCGCCGGCGACGTTGAAGGAGAACCGGCCCGCGCGGTAGCCGCGGGCGCGGGCCTCGTCGGTGGCGGCGTACACCTTGCGCACGGCGTCGAACAGGCCCGTGTAGGTAGCCAGGTTGGAGCGCGGCGTGCGGCCGATGGGGCGCTGGTCCACGCGGACCAGGCGGTCGACGGCCGCGAGCCCCTCGACCGCCACGGGCCGGGCCCAGGCGGCCGCGTCCGTCTCCCGCGCGTCGTCGGCGTCGGCGCCCGGTTCGTCGGCGGCGGGGTCGGCCGTGTCGCCCGCGCCGCCCAGGTGGTCGGTCAGCACCTCCGCGAGCACCTGGGTGACCAGGGTGGACTTGCCGGAGCCCGACACCCCGGTCACGGCGGTGAAGACGCCGAGCGGCAGCTCCACGTCGAGGTCGCGCAGGTTGTGCCGGCGTACTCCGCGCAGGGTCAGCCACCGCGCGGGCTGGCGCGGGGCGCGGGGGGCGGGCGGGGTCGCGGCGGGGAAGACGTAGTCGCGGGTGACGGAATCGGGCACCTCCGCCAGGCCCGCGACCGGGCCGCTGTAGAGCACGCGCCCGCCGTGCTCGCCGGCCCGTGGGCCGACGTCCACCACCCAGTCGGCGCGGCGCACCACGTCCAGGTGGTGTTCGACCACGAACAGCGAGTTCCCGGCCTCCTTCAACCGGTCGAGCACGGTGAGCAGGGCGGCGCTGTCGGCCGGGTGCAGGCCTGCGGACGGCTCGTCCAGTACGTAGACGACGCCGAACAGGCCCGAGCGCAACTGGGTGGCCAGCCGCAGTCGCTGGAGCTCGCCGGCGGAGAGGGTGGGGGTCGGGCGGTCCGTGCTGAGGTAGCCGAGGCCCAGCTCGGTGAGGACCTCGATGCGGGCCACCAGGTCGCGGGCGAGGGTCGCTGCGACCTCGGCGGTGATGCCGTCACCGGCGCCGTCGCCGGTTCCGGAGCCGGCCCCGGACCCGGCGGCCGCACCGGCCTCGGTGGCCGGTCGCAGGATCTGGACCAACCGGTCGAGCGGCAGGCTGGCCAGCTCGCCGATGTCGTGGCCCGCGAAGGTGACGGCCAGTGCCTCGGGCCGCAGCCGGCGCCCGCCGCACGCCGGGCACTCGGCGCTGACCAGGAACTGGCGCACCCGGCGGCGCAGGGTCTCGCTCTTGGAGTCGGCGAAGGTGTGCAGGACGTAGCGCCTGGCGCTCATGTAGGTGCCCTGGTAGGGGCGTTGGACGCGGTCGGCGTCGCGCACCGGGTGCACGGTCACCACCGGCTGCTCGTCGGTGAACAGGATCCACTCGCGGTCCTCGGCCGGCAGCTCGCGCCACGGTCGGTCGACGTCGTGGCCGAGCGCGGCCAGGATGTCGCGGAGGTTCTTGCCCTGCCAGGCCCCCGGCCAGGCGGCGATGGCGCCCTCGCGGATGCTCAGGTCCGGGTCGGGGACCAGGGACTCCTCGGTGACGCGGTGCACCCGGCCGAGGCCGTGGCACTCGGGGCAGGCGCCGGCGGCCGTGTTGGGCGAGAACGCGTCGGAGTCCAGCCGCTCGACGCCCTCCGGATAGCTGCCGGCGCGGGAGAAGAGCATGCGCAGCGAGTTCGACAGGGTGGTGACGGTACCGACGGACGAGCGGGTGGTGGGTGCGGACCGGCGCTGTTCCAGCGCGACGGCCGGCGGCAGCCCACTGATCTCCTCCACCTTGGGCGCGCCGACCTGGTGGATCAGGCGCCGGGCGTACGGGGCGACGGACTCGAAGTAGCGGCGCTGAGCCTCGGCGTAGACGGTCGCGAAGGCCAGCGACGACTTGCCGGAGCCGGACACGCCGGTGAAGACGACCAGCGCGTCGCGCGGAATGTCCACGTCAACGCCGCGGAGGTTGTGCTCGCGGGCGCCGCGCACCCGCACAAACGAGTCAGTCATCCCTCCATGATCAGCCCCGTGCCACCCGCCGCCACGCCGGGTCACCCCACCCGGTGCGCCGAGCGGCGGCGGGCGGGGCAGTGGCCGGAACCGGAGCGGTGGCCGGGGCCGGGCGCGGGGCCGGTGACCGGGGCCGGGGCGGCACCCCGCGACCCCAGCGGGGCCCAGACAGGCGCGGGCGAGCGCGGGCCGGCGCGGTCGCCGAAAACTCCCGCGAACTCCTCCCCCGAGCCGGCTTACCCTGCTCCCATGTCGCCCGCGTCGATACCTCCCGCCTTACCCACCGCTTCCCTCGGCCCCACCCTCCCGGTCGCCGGCCCGGCCGTGACCCCGGTCACGGCACCGGCCGCCGGGCCCGCCTGCCCCCTCGCCCCCGCCGGCACAACCCCCAGATCGTCCACGTCCCCGCCCGTGGCTTCGGGTCCCGTCGCCCGGTCGCGGGGCGGCCGTGCGTCCGATGTCGAGGGCTCCGCGCTGGTGCCGGGCGACCTGCCGGTCGTCACCGAGATGTCCAGGACCGCGTCCGGGCGGACGTGGCTCGCGGAGCTGCCGGCGCTCATCGCGGAGTTCCGGGACCGCTGGTCGCTGCGGCTCGGCCCGCCGATCCACGGCGGAAGCTGCTCGTGGGTGGCGCCGGCCGCGCTGCCCGACGGCGGCTCGGCCGTGCTCAAGCTGACCTGGCCGCACCGCGAGGCGGCCGGCGAGGCTGCGGGGCTGCGCACCTGGGGTGGCAACGGCGCGGTGCACCTGCTGGCCGCCGACGAGCGGCGGCACGCGCTGCTGGTGGAGCGCTGCGTGCCGGGGACCGAGCTGGGCGAGGACGGCCGCCACTCCCCCGACGCCCGGCTCGCCGCCGCGGCGGAGCTGCTGAACGGGCTGTGGTCCGCGCCGCCGCCCGCCGCCGGGCTCGAACGGCTCGCGGAGGTCGCCCGGGAGTGGGCCACGCTGGTGGAGCAGCGCATGGCGCGGCTGCGGCCCGACTACGACCCGGGGCTCGTGGCCATCGGCGTGGACCTGCTGCGGACGTTGCCGCGGTCGGCGACCCGCGAGGTCGTGGTGCACGGCGACTTCAACCCCGGCAACGTGCTGGCCAGCGAGCGTCGGCCCTGGCTGGCCATCGACCCCAAGCCGATGGTCGGCGACCCCGGCTACGACCCGTGGCCGCTGCTCACCCAGTTGGACGAGCCGTTCGAGCACGACGACCCGGCTCCGGTGCTGGCTCACCGGTACGCCCTGGTCGCGGACGCGGTGGGCGAGGACCCGCGGCGCCTGCTGGCCTGGTCGGTGGCGCGGACGGTGGAGAGCGCCCTGTGGTTCGCGGCCATGGGCGAGGTCGCCGACGGCGCGGAGGAGATGGCGCAGGCCGCTGCGCTGGCCGAGCTGGCGGGCCTGTGACGGCAGGGGCCGTGGCGGTACGGGCCCGGGTGGGGCGGCCCTTACGGGCCCGGTTCTCGTGTGGGCGGGCCGCCGGGGGCGTTCGGCCGTGAACGCGCCGGCGCCCTCCGCGTCACGGTGACGGGGAGGGCGCCGGCTTGGTGGGGCCGGCCTCGGGGGCCGGGGGTCAGTGGCCCGCGCGGTGGGCGGGGCCGGGTGTTCACGGGGCCGCCGTGGCCAGCGGTTCGGGAGCGTCAGGGCCCGCCGGAGTGGTCGGCCCGTCGGCGGCCCCGGCCCCGGTGCCAGCCTCGGTGTCGGTGTCCGTGTCGGCGAACTGGGTGCGGTAGAGCTGCTCGTACCGGCCGTGCTGGGCCAGCAGCTCGGCGTGGGTGCCCCGCTCGACGACCCGGCCCTCCTCGATGACGAGGATCAGGTCGGCGGCGCGCACCGTGGACAGCCGGTGGGCGATGACCACGGCGGTCCGGCCCTCCAGCGCCTCGGCCAGGGCCTCCTGCACGGCCGCCTCCGACGTGGAGTCCAGGTGCGCGGTGGCCTCGTCGAGGATGACCACCTGCGGCCTGGCCAACAGCAGCCGGGCGATGGTCAGGCGTTGCCGCTCGCCGCCGGAGAGCCGGTAGCCGCGCTCGCCGACGATGGTGTCGAGCCCGTCGGGCAGCGCCGCGATCAGCCCGTCGAGCCGGGCCCGGCGCAGCACCTCCCACACCTGCTCGTCGGTGGCGTCGGGGCGGGCGAGGAGCAGGTTGGCGCGGATGGACTCGTGGAAGAGGTGGCCGTCCTGGGTGACCATGCCGATGGTCTCGCGGACGGACGCGGCGGTCAGGTCCCGTACGTCCACGCCGTCGACGCGTACCGCGCCGGCGTCCACGTCGTACAGCCGGGGCAGCAGTTGCGCGATGGTGGACTTGCCCGCGCCGGAGGAGCCGACCAGGGCGACCATCTGGCCGGGCTCGGCGCGGAAGGAGACCTGGTGCAGCACCTGCTCGCCGCCTCGGGTGTCGAGCGTGGCGACCTCTTCGAGCGAGGCGAGGGAGACCCTGTCGGCGGCGGGGTAGCCGAAGTCGACGGCGTCGAACTCGACCGAGACCGGGCCCGGAGAGACCGTGCGGGCGTCCGGCTTCTCGGTGATCAGCGGCTCAAGGTCCAGCACCTCGAAGACCCGCTCGAAGCTGACCATGGCGCTCATGATCTCCACCCGGGCGCTGGCCAGCGCGGTCAGCGGGGCGTACAGGCGGGTCAGCAGCAGGGCCAGGGCGACGACGGCGCCGGCGTCCAGGCTGCCGCGCAGCGCGTAGTAGCCGCCGAGCCCGTAGACCAGGGCGAGGGCCAGGGCCGAGACCATGGTCAGGGCGGTCATGAACACCGTCTGGACCATCGCGCTGCGCACTCCGATGTCCCGCACCCGCCTCGCCCGGGCCGCGAACTCCGCCGACTCGTCGTCCGGGCGGCCGAACAGCTTGACCAGGGTGGCGCCGGGCGCCGAGAACCGCTCGGTCATCTGGGTGCTCATGGCCGCGTTGTGGGCGGCCGCCTCGCGCTGGAGCCGGGCCAGTCGGGCGCCCATCCGGCGGGCCGGCAGCACGAAGACCGGCAACAGGACCAGCGCCAGCAGGGTGATCTGCCAGGAGAGGCTGAGCATCACGCCGAGCGTCAGCAGCAGCGTGACGACGTTGCTGACCACGCCCGAGAGCGTGTCGCTGAAGGCCCGTTGGGCGCCGATCACGTCGTTGTTGAGCCGGCTGACGAGCGCGCCGGTGCGGGTGCGGGTGAAGAAGGCGACGGGCAGCCGTTGTACGTGGTCGTAGACGGCCCGGCGCAGGTCGAGGATGAGGCCCTCGCCGATGCGGGCGGAGAACCACCGCTGGGTGAGGCCGAGGCCGGCCTCGGCCACTGCGATGGCGGCGATCAGCACGGCGAGGCCGACGACCTCGCGTACCGCGTCGCCGTCCACGATGGCGTTGACCACCCAGCCGGCGACGACCGGTGTGGCGACCGCGAGCGCGGCGGTGACCACGCTCAGTACCAGGAACTTGATGATCTGTGGGCGGTGCGGCCTGGCGAAGCGCGCGATGCGGCGCAGGGCTGCCCGGGAGAAGGGGCGCTGGTCGTTCTTGGCGTTCATCGCGTGGTGGAGCGATGTCCAGGCGGTGACTTCCATGTCCATGGGGCTCTCCTCGATGGGTGGCGCACCGCCTGACCGGCGGTTCGAGACGAACGTATGACTTCAACAATTGTTTAAGTCAACACCTCGAACCGCCGGACCGATCCCCGTTCCCCCGACCGGCTGCTACGGCGGCGCCGGCTGGTCCGCGACGACGGTGTCGTCGGCCTCGCCGCCAGCGCCGGGCGCGTACGGCTGGCTCGCGGTTACGAGCGAGGCTGTGAAGGGGTGGCGCGGCGCCGTGAGGACCTGGTGGGCCGTGCCCTGCTCGACGATCTCGCCCGCGTCGAGCACGGCCACGCGGTGGGCGAGCGCGGCCGTCTCCAGGTCGTGCGTGATCAGGACCAGCGCCAGGTCCCCTCGGTTGCGCAGCAGCGTGGCGAGCAGGCGCAGGATGCCGTGCCGGGTGACGGCGTCGAGCCCCGAGGTGACCTCGTCGCACAGCAGCACCCGCGGCCGGGCGAGCAGGGCCCGGGCCAGCGCCGCGCGCTGCAACTCCCCGCCGGAGAGTTGTTCCGGCCGGCGCGCGGCCAGCTCCTCGCTCAGACCGGTGGCGGCGAGCGTCGTCGTGGCCTGCTCGCGCGCCGCGCCGGGCGTGGCCCCGCGCAGCCGCACCGCCGTGCGGGCCACCTGGTCGAGCACGGGCCGGTACGCGTCGAAGGCGGCCCGGGCGTCCTGGAACACGTACTGCACGGCGGCCAGTTCGGCCCGGGTACGGTCCCGCAGGCTACGCGGCAGCTCCGCGCCGTCCAGGAGTACCCGGCCCGCGAAGTCCCGGTGCAGCCCGGCCACGCAGCGGGCCAGCGTGGTCTTGCCGCTGCCGGACCGGCCGACCAGGGCCAGGGACTCCCCCGGGGCCACGGCGAGGTCGGCGCCGTGTACGACGGCGACCCCGCCCCGGCGCCCGCCGGCGCGGTGCCGCGCGGTGAGTCCCCGTACGACCAGGCCCTCGGCGCAGGGCGGGGACGCGCGGCGCGGGCCCGCGTCGTCCGTGTCCGCGCGGGCGGTGGGTGGCGCGGCGCGCGGGTGGCCGTGGGCGGGGGTCGGCGGCGGGGCCAGGAGCTGTCGGGTCCACGGGTGTCGCGGGTCGGTCAGGAGTCGGTCGGCTGGGCCCTCCTCGACGACCTGGCCGGCGCGCAACACCAGGATGTCGTCGGCCAGTTCGCGCACCACCTCCAGGTCGTGGCTGAGCAGGACGAGCGCGATGCCGCGCTGGGCCACGGCCGCGAGTTCGGCCACCACCCGGCGCTTGGTCAGCGCGTCCTGCCCCGTGGTGGGCTCGTCGGCGACGATGACGCGCGCGCCGAGCAGGAGCGCCTGGGCCAGTACGACGCGCTGTTGCTGTCCGCCCGAGAGCTGGTGCGGGTAGCGCTCGACGGTCTCCGGGCCGTCGGCGACGTGGGCCGCGGCCAACGCGCTGAGCACCCGCTCGCGGGCGGCGGCCCGCCGCCGCCCGCGCGGCAGCTCGCGCACCTGACGGCGGGCGATGTCGGTGAGCAGCGCGCCCACGCGCCGGGCCGGGTTGAGCACGGCCGCCGGGTGTTGGGGCACGTAGCCGGCGAGCCCGTCGGCGACCCGTATCTCGCCGCTGACGACGGCGCCCGCCGGGTAACTGCCGAGCAGGGCCAGGCCAGTGGTGGTCTTGCCACTGCCGGAGGCGCCGACCAGCGCGGTCACCCGGCCCGGCCGGGCGCGCAGGCTCACGCCGTCCACCAGGGCCCGGCCCGCCACCTCGATCCGCAGGTCCCGCACTTCGGCGACGGCCCGCACGTCGGCGTTCACCGGTGCTTCTCCTCTCCTTGGGTGGGGCGCGCGGAGCGCCGGGTGGCCCCGGGGCGGCCCTCGGCCGGGGCGCCCGCGCGCGGGCGGGCCAGGCGGCGCCGGGCTGGGCGGGGGCGGGCCGGGCGGTCGGCCCGGGGCGCGAGGGCGGCGTCGAAGAGCAGGTTGGTGCCCATCGACAGGCCCACGATCAGCAGCGCGGGTACCACCACCGCCCACGGCTGGAGGAAGAGACCGGTGCGGTTGCGGTCGACCATGACGGCCCAGTCGGCGGCGTCGGGCGCGACGCCCACGCCGAGGAACGCGGCGGTGGCCACCAGGTACAGCACGCCCGTCAGGCGCACGCCCGCGTCGGCGACCAGGGTGCGCCGGGTGGCGCGGCCGACGTAGCCCACCGCGATCCGCCACCAGCTCTCGCCCTGCATCCGCAGCGCCTCCACGGCCGGGCGGGAGGCCGCCTCCGCCGCCGACGCGCGGACCATGCGGGCCGCGTCCGGGATGTTGACCAGCGCCACCAGCAGCACCAGGCCCAGCGTGCCCGGGCTGTAGACGGCGGCGACAAGCAACACGAGGAGCAGCGACGGCACGGCGAGCAGCACGTCCAGCGGGCGCATCAGCGCCTCCTCCAGCCAGCCACGGCGGGTCAGCGCCGCGGTGAGGCCGACCGGCAGGGCGACGACGTAGGACAGGAGCGTCGCCGACAGCGCGACGAGCACCACCGAGTGGCCGCCGAGCAGCACCTGTCGCCACACGTCGCGGCCGACGAAGTCGGTGCCGAGCCAGTGCCCGTCGCCGGCGGTGAAGGACAC
Source organism: Streptomyces sp. 71268 (assembly GCF_029392895.1). Taxonomy (NCBI): domain Bacteria; kingdom Bacillati; phylum Actinomycetota; class Actinomycetes; order Kitasatosporales; family Streptomycetaceae; genus Streptomyces; species Streptomyces sp. 71268. The sequence continues at coordinate 8,171,576 of NZ_CP114200.1, read as the reverse complement.
GCCCCGCTCCCCCGCCTCGCCCGCGAACAGCGGCCCGAACAGGGCGAGCAGCAGCGGCGGGGCGAGGACGAGCAGGCCGAGCGCGAACCTGCCGGGCGCGGGCCGGCGCCGGCGCGGCGCGCCGGGCGTCGGCTCCGGTGGGGTGCTGGCATGTGCGGTGGTGGGGGCGGTCGGGGCACCCGGGGTGCGGGGATCGGTCGGGTTCACGCGGCTACCCCCGTACGCGGGGCGAAGCGGTGCGCGACCAGGTCGGCGGCGAGGTTGAGCACCACCGCGAGCAGGCCGAAGATCACCGCGAGGCCCTGTACCACCGGCACGTCGCGGGCGGCGACCGCGTCGATGAGCACCGTGCCGAGCCCGGGGATGACGAACAGCGCCTCCACGACGATGACGCCGCACAGCAACCAGTCGACGGTGCGGGCCAGTTGCTGGGCCGCGGGCGCCACGGCGTTGGGCAGCGCGTGGGCGTAGCACACGCGGGCCCCGCTCACCCCGTAGCGGCGGGCCTGCGCGGCGTACGGGGCGGCCAGCGCGTCGATCATGCCGGCGCGGACCAGTCGGCTGATGGAGCACACCGGTCGCGACAGCAGTACGAGGACCGGCAGCACCAGCACGGCGGGGTGGGCCAGCAGGTCGGTGCCGTAGCCGACGGCGGTCGGTGGCAGCCAGTCCAGGCGCAGCGCGAAGACGGTGACCAGGAGCACGCCGAAGGCGAACTCCGGCACCGCGTACACGCCGAGCGTCACCGAGCTGATGAGCCGGTCCAGGGCGCCGCCCTCGCGGCGGGCGGCGAGCACGCCGAGCCCGACCGAGATCGGGACCAGCAGCGCCACCGTGAGTGCCGCGAGCACCAGCGTGGGCCCGAAGCCGGCGGAGAGGTAGTCGGCGACGGGTCGGCCGGACGCCAGCGAGGTGCCGAAGTCGCCGCGGAGCAGCCCGCCGGTCCAGTCCGCCAACCGCTCAAGGGCGGGCCGGTCGAGGTCCATCGCCGCGCGGATCCGCTCGATGCGTCGCGGGTCCGGGTCGTCGCCGGCCAGCGCGACAGCGGCGTCGCCCGGCAGCGCCTCGGTGAGCGCGAAGACCAGCAGCACCACGGCCACGGTCTGCACGAGGCCGAGCAGCAGCCGTCGGGCGAGCCAGGAGCGGAGCGATCTCACCGCAGCCACACCTTGTCGAAGCGGGCCCAGTCCAGGGTGTTGGCGGGCGCGCCGGAGCGCACGCCGGCCACCTTCCTGGTGGTGCCGACGATCCAGTCGGCGAAGCCCCACACCAGGAAGCCGCCCTCGGTGTGCAGGCGGCGCTGCATGCGCTCGTAGACGGCGGCGCGGGCCCGCGGGTCCCTGGTGGACTGGGCCTGCTGGTACTGGGCGTCGAAGTCGCGGTGGCGCCAGTGGGTGGCGTTGGTGGAGGAGTCGGTGAGCAGCCGCTGTGAGATGTGCGACTCGATGGGCATGGCGCCCGAGCGGTAGCAGCACAGGGTGCCGGAGTTCAGGACGTCGCTCCAGTAGGTGTCCTTGCTGCCGGACCTGACCTTGACGGTGACGCCGGCCTTGGCCGCCTGGTCGCGGAAGATGCCGGCGGCCTCGGTGAATCCGGCGGCCACCTCGGAGGTGTCCAGGGTGACCCGCAGGTCCTCGGCGCCGGCCTGCTTGAGCAGGTGTCGGGCCCGGTCCAGGTCCTGTGCGCGCTGCGGCAGGTCGGCCGCGTAGTACTGGTAGCCCTTGCCGAACAGGTCGTTGCCGATCTCGCCGGCCCCCGACAGCGCGCCGTCCACCAGTTCCTGGCGGTCGGCGATGAGGAAGAACGCCTGGCGCACCCGCGGGTCGTCGAACGGCGCGCGGTCGGTCTTCATCGCGAACGCCTGCATGGCGCTGTTGCGCAGTCGCACGATGGCGATCTGGCCCCGGTTCTCGTGGGCGCGCGCGGTGGCGGGGTTGAGCTCGTGCGCGTACTCGACCTGCCCGCCGAGCAGCGCGTTGATCCGCGCGGACTCCTCGTTGGCGATGACGAACTCCAGCTCGTCCAGGTAGGGGGCGCCGTCCCAGTAGTCGTCGTAGCGGCGCACGGCGCACGAGCGGCCGGGGGTGAAGGAGACGAAGCGGAAGGGGCCGGAGCCGATCGGCCGGTCGAACCGCTCGGTGTCGCGGGGTATGACGTACGCGCCGAACGCGGCCAGCACGTTGGGGAACTCGGCGGTGGGGCGCTTGAGGCGGAACTCGACGGTGCGCGCGTCCAGGGCGCGGCTCGCCTTCAGGTCGATGGGCTCCAGGGACGCCTTGGCCCGGTAGGTCTTTCGCGGGTCGGCGATGCGGCGGTAGCTGTAGAGCACGTCGTCGGCGGTGACCGGCCTGCCGTCGTGGAAGGTGGCCTCGCGCAGGGTGACCTTCCAGCGGTCGAGCCGGGGGCCCGGCTCCCAGGAGGCGGCTAGGCGGGGCTTGGCCGACATGTCGGCCCCGCAGTCGGCGAGCTTGTCGTAGAGGGCCTTGGCGCGGGCGGCGTCGGCGAACAGGTTGCTCAGGTGCGGGTCGAGCGTCTCGGCCGCGCCGCCACCGGCGAACGCCGCGCGCAGCCGGCCGCCGCGCCGGGGCTTGCCGTCCCCGCCGGCGGCGCCGGCGTCCTCGGCGCCGCCGCCACAGCCGGTCAGGGCGAGGGCGCCGAGGCCGGCCGCGGCGCCGGCGGCGAGGAACCCGCGCCGCCGCAGAGCGGGAAAGGCGCGGTCGGGGTGAGCGGATGCGGTCACGGGAGACTCCTTGTACGGGGAACGGGTGCGGAACGTGGGGGGCGGCTGGCGGTGCGGCGACGGCATGGCCGCGCCGGGGGCGAGCGGGCGGCGGGCGCTAGTCGGCCAGGCGCTCGGCGACCAGGTGCAGCCGGTCGTCGTCGGCCGTGCCGCGCGGCGGCGGCGCGTCCTCGTGCCACGCGGGCTCGGTACGCGGTCCAGGCCCGTCGTGCAGCTCCCGTACGCGGAAGCCGTGCGCGGCCAGCAGGTGGCGCAGCTCCTGCGGGAACAGCAGCCGCCACGCGGAGTGCTGGGTGACGGGCGGCGAACCGTCGTCCGAGGTCCACACCCGGCGCCGGCGCAACAGTTGGGCGGCGCGGTCGAGCCAGAGCGTGGTGAGCGCGGTGTAGCTGACGCCCTGCCAGGTCAGGGTGGAGCGCGTCGGGGCGTCCAGGAGTTCGGTGTTGCCCAGGAAGAACGCCCCGTTGCGCAGCTCGGCCACGAGCAGCCCGCCGGGGGCGAGCGCGTGCCGACAGGAGGCGAGCAGTCCGTCGAGTTCGTCGCCGGTGTGGCAGTACAGCAGGGCGCTGTCCAGGCAGGTGATCGCGTCGAAGGCGCCCGGTCCGAAGTCGAATCCGCGCAGGTCGGCGGTGACGTAGGTGGGCCCGGGGTAGTGCCGCCTGGCGTGCGTCAGCATCGCCTGGGACAGGTCGGCCCCCACGACGCGGCGGCCCGCGGCGTGCAGGTGGGCCGCGTCCCGTCCGGTGCCGCAGCCGAGGTCGAGGACGCGCGGCCCGGCGCCGTACGCCCGTAGGGTCGCCTCCACCCAGCGGGCCGCGAGGGCGTGCGGGTCGGGAAAGCGCGCCTCGTACAGCTCGGGGTTGTCGGTGAGCAGGTTGCCGCTGTCCGGGGCCTGCGCGGGCGGGGCGGGGTCGCTGGTCGCCGGGTCGGGGGTGGTCGTGCGGGGCGCCGGCGACTGTGGCCCGGGCGGGGTGGAGCCGGTGGGCAGGCCGGCGTCTGACGGATGGTCGGCTGTGTGGTGGTCGGTGGGAGGGTGGTCTGCGGGTGGGTGTGTCGTGGTGGCGTCGGTCATCGGGCTGCTCCCGTCGGGTCGTCGCTGGTGCCGGCGGCGCGTCGCCTCGCGGCGGCGGCCGCGGGGTGGGCGCGGGTGGCGGATCGCCGGGCCGGAGTGGGCGCGGCCGGGGCCGTGGTGGCCGGGTCGGCGGCGGGTCGGTGGGCCGGGGTCGGCGCGTCGGCCCGGTCGGCGCGGGGCACGACCTGGTCGGCGGGCCGTTGCGGGTACGGGACGGCGGGTGGGGCGGCGGGGCGTTTCGCGCGGGTGGCGTCGGGTGGCTCGGCGACGGGCGCGCCGCCGGGGGTGGGCAGGGCGCGCAGCCGGTGCAGCCAGGCCACGCCGCTGGCCGACGCGAGGCCGAAGCCGAGACAGCACACCCAGGGCAGCCAGTGCGCCCCGCCCCGTTCGCCGGCGTCCATCGCCCAGCCGACGGCCGTGTTGCCCAGGGCCGCCGCGATGCCGGAGACGACGTAGAAGACGCCGAAGTAGGTGCCGGTCAGGTGGGCGCGGCCGAACCCCGGTATCAGCTCCATCACGAACGGCTGCGCCATCATGGCGCCGAGGTAGAGCAGCAGCGCCCCGGCGAGCACCGGCAGCAGCGCCAGGCCCGCCGCCAGCGCGCCGTCGGGCGCGCCCCGACCGGCCACCAGGAGCGGTGGCACGAACCCCAGGCTCATCACGGCCAGCCCGAGGGCGATCCAGCGGGGCCGGGCGCCCCGCTGCCCGAGCCGCCCGGTGACGCGCATCTGCAGGGCCAGGTTGGCGACCGTGCCGACGAGGAAGACCAGCCCCGCCGCGCCCTCCCAGCCGCTGGCGCGCCGCGCGGCGTCGGGCAGCAGCAGGTAGAGCTGGTTCTCCATGGCGAACATGCCGACCATGGCGAGCGAGAAGGCGAGGAAGGCGCGGTGCGAGACGACCTCGCGCCAGTCGCCGAGCACGCTGGTTCGGGCCGGCGGCACCGGGCGGGCGGGGAGCACCACCGCCTGGGCGGCGGTGAGCAGCGCGAAGATGGCGGCGGCGGTGAGCGCCGAGGCGCGGAAGTCGACCAGTAGCAGGGCGCTGCCGAGCAGCGGCCCGACCAGCGCGCCGGTGGTGGCGAAGACGTTGAACAGCGCGAACGCCTCCGCCTTCCGCTCCCCCGCCTCCTGGGCCAGGTAGGCGCGTACGGCCGGGTTGAACAACGCGCCCGCCAGCCCACTCAGCACGGAGGCGGCCAGCAGCACCGGCAGCCCGTCGCCGAGCGCGAACAGCGCGAACCCCAGCGTGCGCAGCCCACAACCGGCGATGATCACGCCACGGGCGCCGAGCCGGTCGGCGGCCGACCCGCCGATGATGAACAGCCCCTGTTGGCTGAGGTTGCGCACGCCCAGCACGATGCCGACCACCGCGGCGGACATCCCGAGGTCCTCGCTGAGGTGCGTGGCGAGGTAGGGGATGAGCAGGTAGAAGCCGGTGTTCACGCCGAGCTGGTTGACCAGCAGGAGGCGGATGGCCAGCGGGAATCCGCGCATCTCGCGCCAGGTCTTCACGGCAGGCTCTCTTCCTTGGTGGGGGTGGGTTCACGGGGCGCGCGGGCTGTGTGGCTCGTTGGTACGAGGCGGATGGGGCCGGGTCGGGCCGGCCGCCGGCACCCCTGGTCGCCGGGCGCGGCGGGTCCACGCGGCTGTGCGACGGCGGGCCGCGACGCGCCGCTCGTACGCCGTCTCGCACGCCACCGCCGCGCGGCCGAACCCGCTCCGGCCGGGGCGGGTTCGCGTGCCGGTGGCTCCGGGCCGGGCACGGCCGGGCGTCATGCGGCGCGGGTGAACGGGTTCCGTGCCGGCCGGCGGCCGCGCACCGCGCCGCGTACCGCCGGGTCGGCCGCCGCGCCGCGCGCCGCCTCGTCCGGTCCCGTCCGGCCGCCGGCGCGGGTGGGACCACCGGCCGGCGGCCGGCCCGTCACGTGCGGAGTCGGGGTGGCGCCTGGGCCGGGCGGGGCTCGGGCGCGGCCGGGCGCGCGGGGCGTACGCCCAGGCCGGCGTGGGCGCTGGCGCGGACGGTGCCGTCGGTGCCGCCGATGCCCGTCCACGGGTCGTGCGCGAGCAGGAGGTGTCCGTCCAGATCCACCCAGCGGGCCCGGTCGGCCAGGTGTACGGCGGGCGCGATGCCCAGGGAGCTGGCGGTGAGGCAGCCGAGCATGAGCGAGGTGCCGGTGCCGGCGATGAGTTCGCCGATGCGCAGCGCCGCGTGTACGCCACCGCACTTGGCGAGCTTGACGTTGACGCCCTGGACCCGCCCGGCCAGGCGGCGCACGTCCTCGATGCTGACCGCGTCCTCGTCGGCGATGATCGGCAGAGGCGACTCGGCGGCGATGGCCGCGAGGGCGTCCGGGGTGCCGGGGGCGATGGGCTGTTCGACGGCCTCGACGCCGAGTTCGGCGTACCGGGGCAGCAGCGCGCGCGTCTCGTCCACCGTCCAGGCCCCGTTGGGGTCGAGCAGCAGGCGCGGCCCCGGGGCCTCGGCCCGGATGACGCGCACCCGCTCCAGGTCGGCCTCCGGGTCGGCCGCGCCCACCTTGACCTTGATGGTGCGGAACCCGCTGTCGGCCAGGCACCGGGCGCGTACGGCCGCGCTGACGGCGGAGGTGATGCCGATGGTGCGGGCGGTCGCGGCGGCCGGCGGGGTGAGCGTGCCGATCAGGTGGTGGGCCGGGGCCCCGGCGCGCTTGCCCACGAGGTCGAGCAGGGCCGCCTCGACCGCGGCGACCACGGCGGGCGGCGTCCCGTCGGCGGGCAGCTCGCCGGCGCGCAGGGCGCCGAGCGCGGACTCCGGATCGGGGTGGCGGGCGAGGTCGAGCCCGGCGTCGGTCAGCAGGTGCCCGATGGTGTCGGCGTCGAGGCCGAAGTAGACGCTGGCCACCACCTCGCCGTGGCCGCGCAGGCCACGGTGCTCGATGGTCAGCCACACCGCGTCGCGGGCGTCCATCACCGAGCGTGAGATGCGCAGGGGTTCGGCGAGCCGGAGCCGGACGGTGCGCAGGGTGGTCTTCATGGGGTGCCCTCCAGGGGGTCGATGACCGTGGTGCAGCGCGCCCACCCGGCGGCCTCCGCGGCGCGCGGGTGCGGTATCTCCACGGGCCGGGTGGCGGCGCGGTCCGGGTCGATGCCGTGGGCCGTGGTGAAGGCGTCGTCGAAGACGCTGCCGAGGTAGCGGTGCGGGCCGTCGGGGAAGACGGTGGCGACGACGGCCCCCGGGTGCACGCGGGCCGCCCACGCCGCGACCAGCGCGACGGCCCCGGTGCTCCAGCCGCCGCTGACGAAGCTGGACCTGGCGAGCCGGCGGCACGCGTGGACGGACTCGGCCGGGCCCACCCAGTGCACCTCGTCGAAGGCGTGGTAGGCCACGTTGCGCGGGTGGATGCTGCTGCCCAGGCCGCGCATCAGGCGCGCCCTGGCGGGCTGCCCGAAGATGGTGGAGCCGGTGGCGTCCACGCCGATCAGCCGCAGCGCCGGCCAGTGGCGGCGCAGCGGTCCGATGATGCCGGCGCTGTGGCCGCCGGTGCCCACGCTGCACACCAGGATGTCGAGGTGGTCGAGTTGGACGGCGAGTTCGGCGGCGAGCGAGGCGTAGCCGGCGACGTTGTCGGGGTTGTTGTACTGGTCGGGCCAGTACGCGCCGGGCAGCGCGGCGAGCAGTTCGCGCAGCCGGCGGATGCGGGCGGCCTGCCAGCCGCCGTGCGGCGCCGGGTGTTCGACGATCTCCAGACGGGCGCCGTGGGCACGCAGCAACTGGCGCATGGACGGTTCGAGTTCGTCGTCGCACACGAGGACCACGGGGTGGCCGAGCGCCTGCCCGGCAAAGGCCAGGCCGATGCCGAGGGTGCCCGACGTGGACTCCACCACGGGCGCGCCGGGCGCGAGTTCGCCGCGTTCCCGGGCGCCGAGCAACATGGCGACGGCGGCCCGCGCCTTCATGCCGCCGGTGCCGAGTCCTTCGAGCTTGGCCCAGAAGCCGGGGTGTGGATGGGGCAGCGGGGCGGTGACGCGGGCGAGCGGGGTGCGGCCGAGCAGGGCGAGGAGTTCGTGGCTCGCGGTGGGTGCGAGCGCGGTGGTCGTCAACAGGGCCCCCCGTAGCGGTAGATGACGCCGGGGCCGCCGTCGAGCCAGAAGAACGGGTACGGCTCGGCGCACACGGCGCTGACGCCCGCGCCGATCAGCCGGGGCAGGATGGCGCTGCCGGTCTGGGCGAACATCACCAGGGGCTTGTCGTGGCGCGCGGCGTGTTCGCGCAGCTCCTCGAAGGTGCCGTTGCCCAGCGTCATGCCGGAGGCCAGGATGGCGTCGCAGCGCTCCAGTTCGGCCGCCGCGTCCGTGCTGACGGGCTCGCCCCACTCGGTGCTGCCGCCCTTGAGGTCGCAGGGCAGGTAGCCGATGCCGCGCTCCCGCAACGCCTCGAGCAGCGAGTTGACGACGCCGATGACCAGCACCCGCTCGGGGCGGGCCGGCTCCAGGAGGGCGGTGACGGCGCGGGCGCGGGCCCGCGACTTGTGCAGCGAGCTGCCGGCGGGCAGCGGGTAGGGGCGGGCGCCGTCGGCCGTGTGGTGCGGCAGGGCGTGCAGCAGGTACGCGTCGAGCGCGGCCACCCGCACGGCGGGCAGCGGGTGGGTGAGCAGGGTGGCGACGTCGGCGCCGACGCAGTCGTCGAGCGCGGCGGCCGGCAGCGCGCCCGGCTCCACCGCGCAGGAGCCGACGGCCTCGGCCAGGCGCAGGCTGAGCACCTCGTTGCGGTATCCGCCGCCGCGGCCCTCGTGGCGTACGGCCTGGCTGGTGCTGAAGGCGACGGAGACCCGCTGGGTCGCGGGGTCGGGGCCGAACTCGCCGGCCCGTACCCGGCGGAGCAGGTCGGCGTACCCGGTGGCGGCGCCGAGGGCGGTGCTCATCGGGTGGCCACCCGCGGGCGCAGCGCTGCGAGCAGTTCCTCGACCCGGGAGCGGGCGCCGCTGCCCGCGGGGTCGGCGGCCATGACGTGGCCGAGGTACTCGTTGTTGCTGCCGGCCGCCTTGACCGTGGTGCCCGGCTGGGCGAGTTGGGCCTCCAGAACGCCCGGGCGCTCGGCGAGGCCGTCGGCGCCCTCGATGGCGTCCAGGACGCCCGCGGTCTCCGGTACGAGGAAGCCGATGGCGGCGCTGGTCAGGCCGGTGTCGCGGGCGGCGAGGTCGGGCGTGTTGCCCAGGGCGACGTCCACGAAGGCCGCGGCGAGGTCGATGCCGGTGACGTGGCGTACGAGTTCGGTGATGCGGTTGCCGGCGGGCCGGGGGTTGACCTCCACGACCCGGGGGCCGTGCGCGGTGAGCTTGATCTCGGTGTGTGCCACGACGTGGTCGAGGCCGAGCGCGGCCAGCGCGTCCTGGGCGGTGCTCGCGGCGGCGGTGGTGGCCTCGGCGTCGAGGGCGGCGGGGAACATGTGGCCCGTCTCGATGAACGCCGGCGCCCCGCCGATGCTCTTGTCGGTGACGCCCACGACGTGGCTCTTGCCGTCGAACGAGACGGTCTCGACGCTGACTTCGGGCCCTTCGAGGAGTTCTTCGAGGAGCACCTGCGGGGCGCGCCGCTGGCCGCGCGCGTTGACGGGGAAGTCGGCGAGGGCCCGGTAGGCGCGGGAGAGGTCGCCCTCGTCGTCGACGCGCCGTACGAACATGCCGGCGCACAGGTCCACCGGCTTGATGACCAGCGGGTAGCCGATCTCGCGGGCCGCCTCGGCGGCCTGGGCCCAGTCGTCGCAGACGGAAAACCGTGGCCCCGGCACCCCGGCGGCGTGCAGCACGCGCCGCGTGGCGTCCTTGCGGCAGGCGTCCGCCACGGCGCCGGGCGGCGCGCCGGGCAGTCCGAGCCGGGCCGCGACCTCGGCGACGGCCGGCAGGTAGTAGTCGCACGAGGTGATGACCCCGTCGAAACCGAGCGCCGCGTGCAGCCGCTCCACCCGTGGGAGCAGGGCCTGGGTGTCGTTGGTGTCCAGGGTGAGGACGTTGCGCGCGCCGAGCAGCGGGTGGCTGGCGCCCTCGGGGGCGCTGCGCAGGTAGTGGTGCAGGTCACGGGTGAGGAACGTGAACTCGTGCCCGCTCTCCCGCACGGCGCGCGGCAGCAGCCGGCTCATGGACCCCACCCAGCTTTCGATCATCAGAAGGTGACCCACAACTCTCCTTTTCGCCAGGGCACTTGGGGGTCCGGGCACGCGAGGGGGAGCCCCCTGGCGGCCGGGACCGTGTTGACCAAGAGCACACGCTATCGATAATCATTTTCATTGTCACCTAGCTGAACCACTGATCTTCCGATTGCGAGCTCCGCCATGCCATCCACCACCCCGACCTCGACACCCGCGCCGCCGACCGCCGCGACGACCGCCCGAACCACCACGTCACGCCCCCGCCGCGCCGCCACCACGACCGCGCTCGCCGCCGCCATCGCCGCGCTCATACCGCCGATATCGCCCATACCGCCGATATCAGCGCTGGCGTCCCCGTCCGCGCACGCCGCCTCGCACCCCGCCGTCGAGTTCGGCCCGTGCCCCGCCTCGCTGCCGACCCCGCCGCCCGGCGAGCGGGTCGAGTGCGGCACGGTGCGGGTGCCGCTGAACTGGAACCGCCCCACCGGGCCCACGCTCGACATCGCCGTCTCCCGGGTCCGCGCCTCGGGCACCGCCGCCGAGCGGCGCGGCGCGCTGCTGGTCAACCCCGGCGGGCCGGGCGGCTCCGGACTGCCCTATGCGGTGACCAAGCGCGCCAAGCTCCCGGAGCGGGTGCGTCGCGCGTACGACGTCGTCGGCTTCGACCCGCGCGGCGTGGGGCGCAGCGCGCCCGTCGACTGCGGCCCGATGGGCGGCCTGTTCGCGAGCCCGGGCACCGACCCGCTGCCGACCGACGCCGCCGGCGAGCGGCGCCACCTGGCCGCGCTGCGCCAACTGGCCGGGGACTGCGCCGATGGCGCGGGTCCGGCGGCGCTGGGCGCGCTGTCCACCGAGGCGACGGCGCGCGACATGGACGCCATCCGCGCCGCGCTCGGCGAGCCCCGCACGCACTTCCTCGGCGTCTCCTACGGCAGCTACCTGGGCGCGGCGTACGCGACGCTCTTCCCCGACCGCACCGGCCGGATGGTGCTGGACAGCGTTGTCGGGCCGTGGGATTGGCACGACTTCGACGTCCGACAGGCCGCGGCGCTGCTGCGCCAGCGTGAGGTGCTCTTCGGCTGGCTGGCCGGCGACCCGCGACGGTACGGGCTCGGCGAGAGTGCCGGCCAGGTGCGGGCGGCGTACGCGCGGGCGCGTGATCGACTGGCGGCCCGCCCGGTGGACGGGTTCGGCCCGGCCGAGTTCGACCGCGCCGTCTACCGGGCGCTCGGCCGCACCGAGCGCTGGGCACCGCTCGGCGACGGGCTGCGCGACTACCTGCGCACTGGCAACGTTGCCAAGCTGCGGCCCGTGGCACCGTTCGGCGACGCGGCCTCGCGCAACTACGAGGCGGCCAACCGCGTCGTCAAGTGCGCGGACGGCCCGGGCCCGAGCCCGCGCGAGGTGGTCACCGACCTGCGCGGGCTGCGCCGGCTCGACCCGTACCCGCTGGTGACCGGCCTGGAGGCCAGCGCCTGCGCGTACTGGCACCACCGGCCGCACCACCGCACGCCGCTCGGCGGCCCGCGGGCGGCTTCGGCGCTGCTGGTGGCCAGCGAGCACGACCCGGTCACCCCGCTGGCCGGGGCTCGGCGGTTGGCGGCCCGACTGCCGGGCGCGCGGCTGGTCACCCTGCGCGACGACTACTCGCACGGCGTCTTCGCCAGTCGGGGCAATCCGTGCGTGGACCACGCGACGACGACGTACCTGCTCACCGGCGACCTCCCCGCCGCCGACGTCACCTGCCGGGGGGCCGGTTTGCCGGAGCACCAGGCGCGGTAGTCGTCCGCCGCGCCGCGTGTCGCCCGGACCCGGGCCCGGGCGACACGCGGCGCCCACGGGAAGCGGCGGCGCCCGGTCTTCGGGTGGTACGCATGGCGCACTTCCGGGGCGAGCAGGGCGAGGAGCGAGGCATGGAGTGGTTCACGGCGGACGGCTACTGGTGGAGCCGGCTGGCATTCCAGCGGGCCCTGGCCGCCCTCTACCTGACGGCGTTCCTGACCGCCGCCCTCCAGTTCCGGGCGCTGCTCGGCGAGCGCGGGCTCACGCCCATCCCCCGGTTCGTGGCCCGGGTGCCCTTCCGCGCCGCGCCCAGCCTCTTCCACTTCTCGTACTCCGACCGCCGCTTCGCCGCCGTCGCCTGGTTCGGGGTCGCGTTGTCGGCGGCCGTCCTGGTGGGCTGCGCCGACGCGGTGCCGCTGTGGGCCGGTGTGCTGATGTGGGCCGCGCTGTGGGCGCTGTACCTCTCGATCGTCAACGTCGGCCAGACGTGGTACGGGTTCGGCTGGGAGTCGCTGCTCCTTGAGGCCGGCTTCCTGGCCATTTTCCTGGGGAACGCGCGTGTCGGTCCCCCGGTGCTGGTGCTGTGGTTGGTGCGCTGGCTGCTGTTCCGGGTCGAGTTCGGCGCGGGTCTGATCAAGATGCGCGGCGACCGCTGCTGGCGCGAGCTGACCTGTCTGGACTACCACCACGAGACCCAGCCCATGCCGGGCCCGCTGAGCTGGTTCTTCCACCGGCTGCCGAGGCCGCTGCACCGGGTGGAGACGGCGGCCAACCACGTCGCCCAGCTCGTCGTCCCGTTCGCCCTGTTCGCCCCGCAACCCGTCGCCACCTGGGCCGCGTTGGCCATCGTCGCCACCCAGCTCTGGCTGGTGCTCTCGGGCAACTTCGCCTGGCTGAACTGGATCACCGTCGCCCTCGCGCTGACCGCCGTCGACGGCCATCTGATCGGCGACCTCCTGGCCCTGTCGGAGCCGGCCGAGCGCGGCGATCCCCCGCTGTGGTTCACCGTCCTGGTGCTGGCCGCGACCGCGTTGGTGTTGGTGCTCAGCTACTGGCCCGCTCGCAACCTGGTGGCCAGGCGGCAGCGGATGAACGCCTCGTTCAACCCGTTCCACATCGCCGGCGCCTACGGCGCGTTCGGCAGCGTCAACCGCCACCGGCACGAGGTGGTCATCGAGGGCACCGACGACCCGCCCGGCACGGACGAACCCCGTTGGCGCGCCTACGAGTTCAAGGGCAAGCCGGGCGATCCACGACGCATGCCGCGCCCGTGTGCCCCGTACCACCGGCGGCTGGATTGGATGATGTGGTTCGCCGCGCTGTCCCCCGCCTTCGCCCGGCCCTGGTTCGCGCCGTTGCTCGGCAAGCTGCTGGAGGGGGACCGCGCGACGCTGCGGCTGCTGCGCACCAACCCGTTCCCCGACGCGCCGCCCGCCCAGGTGCGCGCCAGGCGCTACGCGTACCGCTTCACCACCTGGCGCGAGCTGCGTGAGACGGGCCAGTGGTGGCACCGCACCCCCGCCGGCGCCTACCTGCCGCCGGTGACGCTGGAGACCCTGTCCGCCACGGCCCGGCGCGCGGGGTTCGCCCCGCCGCCCGAGGGGCCCTGACCGCGCGGCGGACGGGGTCGCGCGGGGGCGGTGGGTGACTCAGGTGGCGTCGAGGGCCGCGCGGGCACGGAGCGCGGCGACGGCTGGTGCCGGGTCGTCGGCGTGGAAGCGGAAGGTGCGGGCCCGCGCCAACCTGCCGAGCGGACGCACGAAGACCACCGGCTCGCGCAGTTCCACGGTGACCGTCACCTGGCTGGCCACGGCGAGTTCGGCCACGCCGTTCGCGTCGACGGCCGCCAGTCTGCTCTCGGGGAAGCGGCGGTCGACGCGGACGGCCGCGATGTGCCCGGCGGGGACGTGGATGTCGAGCAGCACCCCGTAGCGCAGCCGCAGCGAGCCGTCGGCGCCGATGACGTGCGGGCGTACGACGCAGGAGGCGTGCAGGGCGATGACGAAGTACACGCCCCACAGGTCCAGCACCAGGGTGATGGTGTGTAGCAGGGGCCACGGGATGAGGTACGCGAGCGCCACCGTCTCCACGACGCTCACGAACAGGAAGCCGTACATGACGGCCGCCTGCCCCGACGCGTACGGGACCGCCGTGTCACCCGCGCGCACGCCGTGCGGCCCACGGCGCGTCACCCAGCGCAGCGAGCTGGTGAACAGCCGCGCCTCGTGGGCGACGAGCCGGCGCGCGAGCGTCGGCACCCCGTCCGCGACGGCGGCCACTGCGGCGGGGCGCCAGCCCAACCCGGTGCGCCGGTGGCGGCGGTAGTCCACCGCGAGGAGCGTCGCCATGGCCACCACGGCGGCGAGCGTCGCGAGCCCCACACCGGCCCGCACCACGGGCGCGACGCGGGTGCCGGAGGCCAGGCACAGCACCAGCGCCGCTTCCCCGAGCGCCATCGCCGCCGCCGACCACCGCACGATCGCGCGTAACACCGACAGACCGGTCATCGGACCCGCTCCTGGAGCAGCCGGATGGCGCCGCGCACGGCGGCCGCCTGTGCGGGCGCCAGGTCCGCGAAGAGTGCCGTGGCGAAGCCGCCGGCGGTCTCCGGCTCCCACTCGTCCGTGGGGACCAGGTGCTCGATGAGCTGCGGCGGCAGGAAGTCCACGACGGCGCGGGCCGTCGCCTCCACCCGGGGGTCGTCCTCGGGTGCCTGGGCCAACTCGTCGAACCGCGCGTAGACCTCGTACGCCCGCGCGACCGCCTCCGGGTCGGACCCCAGCGCCCCCATCAGGCCGTCCAGCCAACCGTGGTCGGCGCCGTCCGGGGGCGCGGTCTCCAGCAGGGCCAGCAGCTCGCGCTCCTTGGCCGCCATGGCGGGCTCGGGGCCCGGGAGCCGGGCCGAGACGCGGGCCATCTCGTCGAACAGGGTGTTCAGCGCCGGTGAGACCGGCGCCTGGGCGGGCAGCCGGCCGCCCTCCTCGACCTGTCGCAGCAGTTGCGCCAGGCGCGCGCGGCGCTGCCGGATGGCCTCTTCCTGGCGCGCCAGGTCGGCGTCGAGTTCGGCGAGCACCTCGGCCAGTTCCCTGCCGGCGTCGTCGACGATGACGTCGCGCACCTCGTCCAGGCTCAGCCCGAGTTCGACGAGGCGGCGGATGCGCGCGAGTTCGACGGCGTCGCGCAGCGAGTACGACCGGTATCCGTTGGGGTGCCGAGGGGGCTCGGGCAGCAGGCCGATGCGGTGGTAGTGCCGCACGGCGCGGGGGGTGACGCCGGCCACGCCGGCGAGTTCTCCGATGCGCATACCGCCAGTAGAAACGTTGTCGCTGCGACAGGGTCAAGCGCCGGCGGGGGCGGCGGAAGAGTTGGCGCACGGCGGGCGGTGCCCCGCCGGGAGGGGCGGGGCACCGCGACGGGAGCGTGGCCGGTGGTTGGACCGGTGCGTTGGGCGGGTCAGCCGAGGTCGGCGAGGAGCCCGTCCAGGGCCCGCGTCAGGGCCGCCGCGTTGGCCGGGTCGAACCAGGTGGTGCGGACGCGCTCGTTGTTTCCTCCGGGTGTCTCGTGGTCGGTGGCGAGTTGGGACAGCGAACGGGTCTCGTCGCCCAGCGAGCGGCCGACGTCGCGGAACAGGCCGCGCACGTACCGGTCGGCGGCTTCCCGGGCGATGCCGTGGTCGGTGGCCCACGAGGTGAGCGTGGCGAGGTAGGCGTAGTGGGCGGTGAGGGTCCCGGTCAGCGCGGAGCAGACGTTGAACGCGTCCTCGTCCGCGACCGGGAGCGCCCCGCCCAACCGCTCGAAGAGGGAGTCCACCACCGGATGCGCGGGGTAGGTCACGGTAACGGAGCGGCACTCGCGCGCGGCGGGCAGCGGGATGGCGCGGACGATCGGGGCGTCGGTGGCCAGGGTTCGGCGCAGGTCGTCGATGGCGACCCCGGCCATCAGGCTGACCACGGTCTTGTCGTCCTCGATCGTCAGCCCGGCCAGTGCCTCGTGGTGGTCCTGGCGGCGTACGGCGATGATCACCACTTCGGAGCGGTCGACCACCTCCTGGTTGGAGGCGCACACCCGCACGCCCTCGAAACGCCCGGCCAGGTCGGCGGCGGTGCGGGCCCCCCGGGGAGAGAGGTGGACCTCCGGCGACGCGCCGCCCCCGTGGCGCAGGCCCTCGACGACGGCCCGGCCGATCTCGCCCACTCCGATGACGCCGACGCCGCGCACCGCGTGCTCCTCCATGGTGGACACCGTTCCTCCCGTCATTTCGCCAGGGCCGTACGGAGGAACGCGAGGATCTCCGCCTGGGCGGCCTCGGCCTGCGGTTCCACCCCGGGCAGGGTGAGAAAGGCGTGCTTGGCTTCCGGGTACTCGGTCAGCCGCACGGGATTCCCCGCCTGGCTCAGTCGTTCGGCATAGCGGCGGCCGTGGTCGGCGAGCGCGTCCTGGGTGGGCACCACCACGAGCGCCGGGGCGAGCCCGCTCAGGTCGTCCGCGTGCAGCGGTGAGAGGGCGCGGGCGTCGGCTCCCGGCGGGGTGGCGAGTCGCCGCACGTACCGCAGGAGCGGAAGGGCCCGGGACGGCTGGTACGCGTACCGGGTGATCGAGGGGTGGTCGAACATCGCCTCGGTCACGTCGACCGCCGGGTTGACCAGCACCTGCGCCCTGAGCCGAAGGCCGGCCTCCCGCGCCCGGATGGCCGTCAGCGCGCTGATCAGCGCGCCGCAGCTCTCGCCGAAGACGGCCACCCGCGCCGGGTCGACGCCCCACCGCCCGGCGTGGCGCACCACGTGCCAGAGCGCGTCCCAGCCGTCGTCGACGGCGCTGGACAGCGGGCTGTCGGGGGCCAGGAGGCGGTGCTCGACCGAGACGACGAGGGCGGGCAGCCGCGCGGCGAGGTGACTGTTGGTCCAGTCGCACTGTGTCGCCGTGCCCACGAAGCCGCCTCCGTGGACGTGGACCACGAGCGGCAGCTCGGTACGGGTCCCGGCTTCGTCACCGCCCGTCGGGGCCGGTCGGTAGACCCGTACCGGCAGGGTGCGGTCGGGCAGCGCGATCTCCTGCCAGTCGATCGCGGCGCCGGCGTGCGGCTCCCCGATGATCGCGCGTGCCGCGACGGAGGCCCGGAAGCGGTTCTCCGCGGCGCGGTAGACGAGCAGTTCCTCCGGTGTGATGGCCGAGAAGTCCGGCTCCGGCGGCCGTATCGCGTCGGTGGTCTCGTTCATGTGTCCCTCTCCCCTTCCCGGCCAGGTGCCGGGTGCCGTGGTGGCTGGTACGCATGTCGCACTCGATTATGCACGCACTGCGTGCAACAGCAAGTGCATAGAATAGGCTGTGCGCTGACGAGAGGGGCGAGATGACGGGCCGCAGGCGATGGTCGACCGAGGAGATCCTGGACACGGCGGTGGAGCTGTTGCGTACGAGCGACGCCGAGTCGTTCAGCGTGCGCAAGCTCGCCGCCGTGCTCGGGACCGACTCCTCCAGCCTCTACCGGCACTTCCGCAACAAGACCGAACTGCTCCGCGCGGCGGCCGACCGCATCCTGCTGAGCGCGATGGACGGCTACCACCCGGAGGGCGACTGGCGGCAGCGCGTCACCGCGGTGGCCCTGCGCCTGCGTGAGACCTTCGGCGAGCAGCCCCAACTCGCCGTGGTCTGGGGACGGTACGGGTCCGGCGGCACCGGCTCCCGGCGGGTCATGGAGGCACTGCTCCAGGCCCTGCGCGCGTCCGGCCTGCCCGACGAGGAGGTGCCGGTGCGGTACCACCACATCGTGGTCGTCGTCGCCGCGCTCATCGCCTCCGAAGCCGGCATGAGCACCATCGGCGCCAAGGAGTACGAACAGGGCTTGGAGCAGTTCCGCGTCGCGGTGCTCGGCGCCGACCCCGAACGCTTCCCCGCCCTGGCCCACTTCGCCCGCGACATCCGCCCCCTCGGGGCGGACCGCCGCGCCGCGTTCGAGGAGGCCCTCGCCGCCCAACTCGCCCGCGTCGAGGCCCGGCTCCCCTGACGCGCCGGGGCGCCGGCGCGCCGCCGCGCAGTGGGTGGTGGCGGCGGGGCGGTGACAGCGACACCGCCGCCACGGCCCAACTCCCCGCCCGCCACCGCTCCGTTCGGCGACAGGACCGGCGCCGGCCGGCTACTTAAGTCACCGGCCGCGCGACCGATGGCCGATGCCCCACCCACGGCCCCGTTCCTAGCGTGCGGATCATGGATGACACCAGCGCGCTCCGGCCGGCCGACGTGGCCGCGGCAACCCCGCCGGACACCACCGCACCCACCGCGCCGCCCCCGGCGTCCGCCGCGCACGGCACCTCCCGGCGGCCCGCACGCGGCGGCGTACGCGACGCCGAGCGCAGCCTGGCCCCCGACCTCGCGCGCGGCACGATGCTGCTCATGATCGTGTTGTCCAACACGGTCTTCCACCTCTGGGACGCGCGGCACGGCCCGTCCGGCTGGCACCCCGACGAGGGGTCCGTGCTCGACCGGGTCACGCAGTTCCTGCTCATCACGGTGGTGGACCTGCGGGTCAACCCGCTCTTCGCGTTCCTCTTCGGCTACGGGATGACCCAACTCCTGCTGCGCCAGCGCGCGGCCGGCTCCAGCGAGCGCGCCGCGGCCGGGCTGCTGCGCCGCCGGGGCCTGTGGTTGGTGGCGTTCGGCTTCGCGCACGCCGCGCTGCTGCTCGGCGGCGACATCATCGGCTTCTACGGCGTGGTGTGCCTGTTGATCGGCGGGCTGTTCCTGCGCCGGAGCGACCGCACGGTGCTGATCGCGGCGGGGGTAGCCGCCGGGCTGTCGATCGCGCTGATGACGCCCGGGCTTGTGGCCGTGGCCAGCGGCGACCTCGGCGCCCTGGGCAGCACGGGCGGCGACCCGTCGTCCGACGCGTACGCCTCGGGCGAGGAGAGCGTGCTCGCCGCGGCCGGCACGCGGCTGCTCACCTGGTCGTTCATCACCTCGCTCGGCCCGGTGCTGTCCTTCGCCTCGCACGCGGCCGTGCTGCTCGGGTTCTGGGCGGCGCGACGGCGGGTGCTCGAAGAGCCGCACCGGCACCGCGCGCTGCTGGGTTGGACGGCCGCCGTGGGCCTGACGATCAGCCTGGCGGGCTCGCTGCCCTCGGCCCTCGCCCACGTCGGCGCGCTCGACGTGCCGGGCGAGGCGGTGTCCGAGGAGGGCGCGCTGCGCCTGGTCCTCGACGGCACCGGGCTCGCCGGCGGCCTCGGGTACGTGGCGCTGTTCGGCCTGCTGGCCGACCGCCTCGCGCGCCGCCCTCGGCACGGGCGGGTGATGCGCGCGGTGCGCGCCGTCGGCAAGCGGTCCCTGTCCTGCTACCTCGGGCACTCGCTGGTCTTCGCGCCGCTGCTCGCCGCCTGGGGCCTTGGCCTGGGCGCCGGGCTCGGCAGCGCCGGGATGGCGGCCTTCGCCGTCGGCGTGTGGCTGCTGAGCGCGGTGGTGGCGTACGGGCTGGAGCGGGCGGGGCGGCGCGGGCCGGCCGAGGCGGCGTTGCGGCGGCTGACGTACGGGCGGGCCGCCGACGCCTCCCGTCGCTGACGGCGTCCGGTGACCGGGGAGCACCACGGGCGACTGGGCTGCGTGTCCGGGCTCGCGACCCGAGGCGGGCCTGCGGAGGGGCGCCAAGACCGGGCGCGCGGCGGGTCAGGGCAGGTCGCGGGCGCCGAGGCGCAGGTGCTCGATGTGGTAGACCGCCTCGTCCAGGAGCTGGGCGACGTGGTGGTCGTAGAGGCTGTAGACGATGCGTCGGCCCTGCCGGGAGCCGGTGACCAGGCCGAGGGCGCGCAGCAGGCGCAGTTGGTGGGAGACGGCGGACTGCTCCATGCCGACGGCTTCGGCCAGTTCGGTCACCGGGCAGGGCCCCTGCCGCAGCCGGGTGAGGATCATCAGCCGCGACGGCGTCGCCAGGGCCTGGAGCGTGGCGGCGATGGTGGCGGCGGAATCCGCGTCGAGCAGTTCCACCGGGGTGGTCTCACCCCTTGCTCCGTTAGCTCCGTGTCCCATACGGGTCATCGTAGTCGCGACCCTACGCAAACACTTGAAGATCTCTTCATGTGTTCGGCTATGGTGGGGGGACCCCGTCCGTTTCCCGGCCCGCGAAGAGGTACGCCGCCATGGCAGCTCAGCTCGTCGACGAGCACCGCCTCCCCTCCCCCGCCGCCCCGGGTGGCCCGCCACCACCGCGCCCGACCCGCCTGACCGCGCTGCCCGAGGTGCGCTGGGCCGCGCTCGCCGCGCTCGCCTTCGCGCTGGCCTTCCCCCTGGACCTGGCCGGCGCCCCCGCCTGGACGTGGGGCCCGCTCTACGCGGTGTGCTACGCGGCGGGCGGCTGGGAGCCGGGCCACGCGGGCCTGGTGGCGCTGCGCGCCAGGACCCTCGACGTCGACCTGCTGATGGTGGTCGCCGCGCTGGGCGCGGCGAGCATCGGCCAGTTCCTGGACGGCGGGCTGCTGATCGTCATCTTCGCCACCTCCGGCGCCCTGGAGGCGCTGGCCACCCGGCGCACGGCCGATTCGGTGCGCGGCCTGCTCGACCTGGCTCCGGCCACCGCCCTGCGACTGACCGCCGACGGCACCGAACAGCGCGTGGGGGTCGCCGAGTTGCGGGTCGGTGACACGGTGGTGGTGCGCCCGGGCGAACGGCTGCCGGCCGACGGCACGGTGGTCGAGGGCGCCAGCGACGTGGACCAGGCCACCATCACCGGCGAACCGCTACCGGTGGCCAAACGCCCTGGCGACGAGGCGTTCGCGGGCACGCTGAACGGCACGGGCGCGCTGCGCGTACGCGTTGACCGCGACCCCGGGGACTTCGTCATCGCCCGGATCGTGGCCATGGTCGAGGAGGCCAGCGAGACCAAGGCGCCGACCCAGTTGTTCATCGAGAAGGTCGAGCAGCGCTACTCGGTCGGCGTCGTCGTGGCCACCCTGGCGCTGTTCGCCGTCCCGCTGGCGCTCGGCGCGGAGTTCACCGAGACGCTGCTGCGCGCCATGACGTTCATGATCGTGGCCTCGCCGTGCGCGGTGGTCCTGGCCACCATGCCGCCGCTGCTGTCGGCGATCGCCAACGCGGGCCGGCACGGCGTGCTGGTGAAGTCCGCGGTGGTGATGGAGCGGCTGGGCGAGGTGGACCAGGTGGCCCTGGACAAGACCGGCACCCTGACCGAGGGCGCGCCCCGCGTGGCGGCCGTGCGGGTGCTCGGGCGGGAGGCGCCGGGCGGTGGCGCGGCCGACACCTCCGTCGCGGCCGCGCGCGACACGGCCCTGGCGCTGGCCGCGGCCGCCGAGCAGCCGAGCGAACATCCGCTGGCGCGGGCCGTGGTGGACGCGGCGCGCGAGCGCGGCCTGACCCTGGAGCCCGCCCGCGAGTTCGCCTCCGCGCCCGGCAGCGGGGTGCGCGCGGTGGTGGCGGGCCGGGAGGTACGGGTCGGCAGCCCGGCCGCGACGCTGGGCGAGCGCGCCCGCGCCGCGGCGGTGACCGAGGACGCGCCGGCGGTGACCGAGGCCGCGCCGGAGGTGGCCGAGGCGTGGCGGGTGGTGGACGAGGAGGAGGGCGCGGGCCGCACCGCCGTGGTCGTCCTGGTCGCCGGCCGGCCCGTGGCGGTGCTGGCCGTCGAGGACCGTACGCGCGCGGGCGCGGCCGACGCCGTCGCCGCGCTGCGCGAACTCACCGGCGCCGAGCCCGCGTTGCTCACCGGCGACAACGGACGTGCCGCGGCCCGGCTCGGCGCCCAGACCGGGATCGGTGACGTACGGGCCGACCTCCTGCCGCAGGACAAGGTCGCGGCCGTACGGGCCTGGCAGGAGGCCGGGCGCAAGGTGCTCGTCGTCGGGGACGGGGTCAACGACGCCCCGGCGCTCGCCGCGGCGCACAGCGGCATCGCCATGGGCCGGGCCGGCTCCGACCTGGCCCTGGAGACGGCGGACGCCGTGGTCGTACGCGACGAACTGGGCACCGTGCCCGCCGTGGTGGCCCTCTCCCGCCGGGCCCGCCGGGTGGTCCGGCAGAACCTGGTCATCGCGTCGGTGTGCATCGGCACCCTGGTGGCCTGGGACCTGATCGGGCACCTGCCGCTGCCACTCGGCGTCGCCGGCCACGAGGGCTCCACCGTGCTCGTGGGGCTGAACGGCCTCCGACTGCTGCGCGGCGCTGCCTGGAGGCGGGCGGCGGCCTGACGAGGACCCGTCGCGGGTAACGGGAACCGAAGCGGGAGAGGAAGACAGGTGGACGAGCGACACCCAGCGCCTGTTGAGGCACCCGGCCAGTACGCCGCCGATCCGCATGCCGAAGGCGCCACCGGCCACGCCCGCGGCGCTCCGTTCGCCCCCCGGTGGCGGGCGCGCGTCCCGGCACCCGCCGTGTGGCCGTGCCGGCCCGCCGTCGCGCATGCCGCCCCTCAGTGCGGTGGTGAGGATGGCGAGGGTGGTGGACGACGCCCGAAGGACAGCGTGGCTCGCCGCCGGGCACGCCACGGTCGGCGCGCCGGCCCGCGACAAGGCCCGACGCGAATTAACGTACGCGTACGATAAACGCACCCTCAGGCCTCCGCGGCAGCTCTGACGGACGGGCGCGGCGCGGGCGAGGAGAGACGGGGCGAGACGGTGAGGGCGGAGCGCTGACCGGGAACACGACCACCAGACCGAGACGGGGGCGGCCACCGCGGCTCTCGCGCGAACAGATCGTCGAGGCGGCCCACGAGATCATCCTCAGCGATGGCGCCGAGCACCTGACGATGCGGCGGCTGGCCAGCGCGCTGCGCAGCACGCCGATGGCCGTCTACCACCACGTACGGGACAAGGACGAGTTGCTCGTGCTCGTCCTTGAGCACGTCGCGCGCAGCCTGCCCCGGCCCGAGCTGCCCGAGGAGCCACGGGAGCGCCTGCTGGCGGCGTGCACGCTGATGTACCGGGCGTTCATGGACAACCCGTGGGTGGTGCCGATCGTCGCGCGCGGCGAACTGGTGGGGGTGTCGGCCGTCTGGATGACCGAGGAGATCATGGCCGCGCTCGTGGCACTCGGCCTCGACGACCAGCACGCCTACCGGACGCACCAGACCATCTGGTACTTCACGGCCGGCCAGGTCGTCTCCGCCGCGCCCCGGCCGGGCGCGGTGGACGTGGCCACGGGGCAGGCGGGCGAGCCGGCGCCGCACTACATCGACGTGGCCATGGCCAGCCGGGACCCGGCCGACTTCCCCAACCTGGCCCGCCTGGTGGGTCGTTCACACCACTGGGAGGCCGAGTACCGCTACGAGGACGGCCTCAGCCACATCCTGGACGGCGCCCTGCCCCGGTCCGGTCAGGCGGGCGGCGCCACGCCCTGACCGGGCGCGGAGACGGCCGCGCGCCGGCCGGAGCCGCGAGACGCGGTCCGGCCGGCGCGCGGCGGGTGAGCGGGCGGGGTCAGGCCACGCCGAGGACGCCCTTGACGGCCTCGCGCGCCTCCTGCGGCGTGTCGGCGGCCAGGGCGGCGCGGGCCGCCTCCTGGCAGGCCGCCAGCGTGTACTGCGCCAGCGTGGCGCGCACCCGCGGGATGGCGGTGGGGCTCATCGACAGGCTGGTGACGCCCAGGCCGGTCAGGACGCAGGCCAGCAGCGGGTCGGCGGCGGCCTCGCCACACACCCCGCAGCTCTTGCCCCGCGTCTGCGCCGCCTGCGCCGCCGCGTGCACCAGGTCGAGCAGCGCGGGCTGCCAGGGGTCCTGGAGCCGCGCCAGCGAACCGGTCTGCCGGTCGGCCGCGAAGGTGTACTGGGCCAGGTCGTTGGTGCCCAGCGACAGGAAGTCCACCTCGCGCAGCAGCGCGCCAGCGCGCAGCGCGGCGGAGGGGATCTCCACCATCGCGCCCACCTTGGCCGGCAGCCCGGCGGCCTGGCAGGCCGCGGCGAACTGGGCCGCGTCGGCCCGGTCGGCCACCATCGGCGCCATCACCTCAAGCCGCACCGACAGCCCTTCGGCGGCCCGCGTCAGCGCCGTGAGCTGGCCCGCCAGCACCTCGGGGTGGTCGAGCAGGGTACGCAGGCCGCGCACGCCGAGCGCCGGGTTCGGCTCCTCGGCGGGGGTGAGGAAGTCCAGCGGCTTGTCGGCGCCGGCGTCCAGCACCCGCACCACCACGCGCCCCTCGGGGAACGCCTCGAGGACCTGCCGGTACGCCTCCTGCTGCACCTCGACCGACGGGGCCTGCTTGTGGTCGTCCAGGAACAGGAACTCGGTCCGGAACAGACCCACGCCCTCCGCGCCGGCCTGCACGGCCGCGGCCACGTCGCCGACCCCGCCGATGTTGGCCAGCAGCGGCACCGCGTGCCCGTCGCTGGTGGCGCCGGGGCCGCTGACCGAGGCCACCGCGGCGCGGCGCTGCTCGGCCCGCGCCACGAGTTCGGCCCGCAGCTCCTCGCCCGGCTCGATCACGACCTGGCCGTCGGCGCCGTCGAGCGCCACCGTGGTGCCCTCCACAAGTTCGCCGGCCCCGGGCACCGCGACCACGGCGGGCACCCCGAGCGCCCGCGCGAGGATCGCGCTGTGGCTGGTGGGGCCACCCTCCTGGGTGACGAAGCCCAGCACGAGCGCCGGGTCGAGCAGCGCCGTGTCGGCCGGCGCCAGGTCCCGCGCGACCAGCACGTACGGGTGGTCGCTGTCCGGCACGCCCGGCATCGGCACGCCGAGGAGGCGGGCCACCAGGCGGTTGCGTACGTCGTCCAGGTCCGCGACCCGGCCGGCCAGGTAGTCGCCGGCCCCCAGGAGCAGCACCCGGTAGGCGGCGAACGCGTCGTAGACGGCGCGCTCGGCCGTGCTGCCCTCGGCGATCCGGCGCTCCACGTCGGTGGCCAGCTCCGGGTCGCGCGCCATCAGCGCCTGCGCCTCGAGCACGGCCTGGGCCTCACCGCCCGCCAGGTTGCCGCGCGCCACCAGGTCGGCGGCCACCCACTCCACGGCCTGCCGAGCGCGCGCCTGCTCGCGCTCCACCTCGTCGGCGGCGACCGTACGCACCGGCGGTTCCAGCACGGCGGTGCCCATGTGGCGCACCTCGCCCACCGCTACCCCGTCGCTTACGCCGACGCCACGCAGCACCGTCTCCATGACACCCATCTCCCGTTCCACCCGATGAAACCCAACGCATCCGCGCCCGCGCACGTCCCGCGAACACGCCGACGCGGGGCGGTCGCCCCGCCCCGCCGTACGGAGCGGGTGGCCCCCACGGCCACCCGCTCACGACCTACTACTGCCAGCGGAAGAGCACGCCCTCGGGGGCGACCTCCCCCTCCTCCACGACCTCGCTGAGCGCGTCAGCGGTGGCCTCGAGCGCCACCACGGGGCACACCGGGGACTTGCCCGCGCGCTCGACCTCGGCCGGGTTCCAGCGCACCACCGGGTCACCGGTGGCCACCGTGTCGCCCTTGTTCACCAGCAGCTCGAAGCCCTCGCCGGCGAGCTGCACGGTGTCGATGCCCAGGTGCGTGAGGACCCCGTGGCCCTCGTCGTCGACGACGACGAACGCGTGCGGGTGCAGCGACACGATGACGCCGCTGACCGGGGCGACGGCCACGCCCTCCTCGCGGACGGGGTCGATGGCGGTGCCCGGGCCGACCATCGCCCCGGAGAACACCGGATCGGGAACAGCGGCGAGGCCGATGGCACGCCCGGCCAGCGGGGACATCACGAGCGACATGGGAAGCCTTTCAACAGCGAGGGTGGGGTGGTGCGGGCGCGGCGGTGGCCGACGGGCCCGGTCGCAGGCCCCGTCGGCGCACCACCGCGGTGTGGCACGGCTCAGTGGGTCTCGGTGACCTTGGCCAGGGCACGCGGCGCGTCCGGGTCCTGGCCCCGGGCGATGGTCACCTCGTACGCCAGCATCTGCAGCGGCAGGATCTCCAGGATGGGCTGGACCTCCTCGACCACGCCATCGGTGGGCAGCGCGAACCCGGCCGACGCCTTGTCCACCTCCGCCTGCGTACCGATCACGACCAGGTCGGCGCCGCGGCCCCGGAGTCGCTCCAGGACCGGCTGCAGGGCCTCACCGCCACGCCCGTCGGTGACGATGGCGATGACCGGCGACACGTTGTCCACCATGGCCAGCGGGCCGTGCAGCAGGTCGGCGCCGGAGTACGACAGGGCCGGGATGTAGCTGGTCTCCATCAGCTTCAGCGCGGCCTCCTTGGCGGTCGGGTAGCCGTAGCCACGGGAGGTGAGGACCATACGCTCGGCGAAGCGGTAGCGCCCCGCCAGGGTGCGTACCTCCTCCTGCCGGTCCAGGATCTGCCGCGCGAGGTCGGGCAGCACCTTGGCCGCGGCGCCGTCGCCTCCGTCGAGCCCCTCCACGAAGAGGTAGAGGGCCAGCAGTTCGGCGGTGTAGGTCTTCGTCGCGGGGAGCGCCTTCTCCTCGCCCGCCAGCACGTCGATGTGGTACTCGGAGACCTCGGCCAGCGGCGAGTCGGCGTTGTTCGTCACGGCCAGCGTGATCGCGCCCGCCTCGCGCGCGGCGCGGGTGGAGGCCACCAGGTCCGGGGAGCCACCCGACTGGCTGACGGTGATCACCAGCACGTCCCGCAGGTCCGGCTTGGCGCCGTACGCCGTGGTCGTGGACATCGACGTGAGGCCACACGGCAGACCGAGGCGCACCTCGAGGAGGTACTTGGTGTAGAGCGCCGCGTTGTCCGAGGTTCCGCGAGCGGTCAGCAGGACGAACCGGGGCTGGCGGGCCGCGATGGCCTCGGCCACCTCCCGGATGCGAGGGGCGCCCTCCTCCAGGATGCGACGCAGTACCTCGGGCTGCTCGGCCATCTCACCGGCCATGATCTGGCCCGGTCGATCGTGGTGCTGAGCGGCAGTCGTCGCCGACATGTAGGTGCCTCCCGGTGGGCGCTGTGAAGCGCGAACAGTGATCTCCCGCGCGTCTTATTTGTACCCCGTAGCGCTCCAGAGGTCTAGTCCACTCCTGCGCGCGTCGCGGCGTCCGCGCGAAGCCCGGGCGGACGGGTGCGCGAGGGGCGTCGAACGACCCGCCGCTACCCCGTTCGAGTACCCGCCGATGCGGGTGAGGCACCCACCCGGAACGTGACCGGCGAGCGGGCGTGGGCGTTGGTTCGGCGTGACAACGATGCGGCGTGCCACTTCATACCACCGCCGACGACCGCTCCGCCCTCCCACCGAGGCGAAGCCCGCGTGTACAACGGGTGCGGAAACGGTTCACCAGCAGCTCGCGCCAGGACTGGCCACGCCCGTGCGAGCGGCGCGGCCGGCGCCACCACCGGCGCTGATCACCCAGCCGGTACGGGTCGACCCGCCAACCGGCCCACGCGCCAGTGCGCCGCCCGGCTTCCCCGGCGGCCCGCCCCTCGCCTCCCCGGCCGCCCCACCGGGCCCGGCCGCACCCCCGGCCAGCCGGCCCCCGGCCACCGCCCCGCCCCCCGGTGGCCGCGCCAGGCCCCCAGGCGCGGCCCGCCCCGCAGCCGCCGCCCCGCCCCACGCGCCGGGCATGCCGATCTACGCGGAGCTGGCGGAGCGCTGGCTCGGCGCGGGCCGGACCGTGCCGGGCGCGTACGACCAGGAGTGGGCGGACCTCGTCAACCGGCCCGCCTGGCCCCCCACGCGCTGGGCCGGCGCGACGCCGCGAGGCTGAGGCCCGGCCCGGGGCCGCCCGCCTCAGGGCGGCCCGGGAACCCCGCCTGGGCCGCCCTCCGGACGGGTGCGGCTCGGGCGGGCACGGCGCGGGCCGCCCACGTGCGGTGGCCCGCGCCGGCGGTGCGACTCAGCGCGGCGGGAGCTCCGCCTCGATCAGGTCGGCCGCCCGAGCGGTGCCGCCCTCCGCCTTGGCCTGGGCCCGCAGCTCGGCGAGGCGGCGGGCGACCTCGGCGTCACTGGTGAGCTGGAGCAGGGCCGCGCGGAGCGCTTCCGGCGTGGCGTCCTCGGTGTCGATGCGCCGGGCCACGCCCAGTTCGACGAGCCGGTCGGCGTTGGCGAACTGGTCGGCCCCCTGCGGGACGGCGATCATCGGAACGCCGCTGTCGAGCCCCTCCCCACAACCGCCCATCCCGGCGTGCGTCACGAACGCGTCGGCCTGCCGCAACACGGCCACCTGCGGCACCCACGCGTGCACCTCGACATTGGCCGGGATCCGCCCCAGCTCGGCGGGGTCCGTGTACTTCCCGACCTGAAGCACGACGTGCCAGCCGGGCAGGTCGCCGAAGGCCGCCAGGCACCGGCGGTAGAAGTCGGGCTGCCGGGTGTAGGCCGAGCCGAGCGAGATCAGCAGCACCCGCTCGGCGTCGGCCGGGCGCGTCCAGGAGCCCTGGTCGGCCCGGTCACCCAGGCACGGCCCGACGAAGCTCACGATCCGCGGGTCCACGGTGTCGGCGTGCGGCTGCATGGCCCGCGGGATCATGGCCACCGCGCGGGCCGGGCGCCCGCCGAACTCCTCGGCGTCGGTCGTGGTGGCGCCGCACTCCGCCAGCCAGGCGGCGAACCGCGCGAAGTAGGCGTCCGCCCCCGGAAGCGCCCTGAGCTGGGCGCCGACCTCCTCCTCGAAGGTGTCCCAGGCGACGTGGCTGGGGGACAGCTGCACGGTGGGCCGGCCCTGCCGCTCCGCCAGCGCGCGGGCCGCGTAGCCGCCGATGTCGTACAGGTAGAGGTCCGCCGGGTCCGCGTCGTAGACGGCGCGCAGTCGCGGCAGCGTCCGCATGGCGTCGTCGAGGAAGAGGCCCATGGCGGCGACGGGGTCGGCCGGCCAGTCGTTCTCGGCCACCGGCAGCGTCGAGCGGTACGCGACCAGTTCGGCGCCGGTGGGGGCGATCAGGTCGGCGACGGCCGGGTCGTTGGCGTAGGTGACCCGGTGCCCGCGGGCGACGAGTTCCCGGATGATCTCCAGGCTGGGCAGGACGTGGCTGACGGCGGGAATGCCGACCATGGCGATGTGGGCACGCTGGCGTGACATGGGTGTGCTCCTTGGCAGTGCTACGGGAGGTGGGTACGACGAGCCGACGCCCAGGGGGTGGCGCGACGGTTCGACCGGTCGCGCCCCGTACGCCGCTGGGCGTGGCGGGAACGGGCGCTGGGCCCGTCGTCGTGTCAGCCGTAGAGCTGCTGGAAGAAGAACATGCCGGGGACGCTAGCGCGACGGCCAAGCGCGCCACCGCATTGCCGTGGCACCGCCGGGCACCGCCTCGCTACGGCCGTGCGGGCGGCACCGCGCGCCCGGGCGGTGCCGGGTGGTCGGCTGGT
Organism: Streptomyces sp. 71268; assembly: GCF_029392895.1. NCBI lineage: Bacteria > Bacillati > Actinomycetota > Actinomycetes > Kitasatosporales > Streptomycetaceae > Streptomyces > Streptomyces sp. 71268. Next base: position 8,142,646 of record NZ_CP114200.1, on the reverse strand, counting down.
GCCAGGCGCTCGGTCGGCCCGGCGAAGGCCAGGAAGACGGTGCGGGTGGCCAGCAACCACCGGCCGCCCACCTGTCGGAAGCTGTCCTCGTAGTGCCCTACCTGCACCGGAGCGCGCGCGGGCACCATGCCGCCGCCGTGACCGTCGACGCGGTACGTCGTGAAGTAGCTGGTCGCGCTCGCCGTCGTCGGGGACACGAGGGTGACCAGGACGTTCGTGCTCACGCGACGCGAGAGCCGGTCGGCGGGGCGGGCGCCGAAGTAGGCCCGCAGCGCGTCCCGGCCCTCGATCCTGCGGTCGCCGTCGGGCCACTCCCAGACCCCGTCGGCCGTGAAGAGGTCGGCCACGGCGGCCGGATCGCCGAGGTCGAGTTCGCGGACGAACGCGGCGATCAGACGCTCGCAGGCACGCTCGGCGAGCAGACGGTGAAGGGGGCTGAGGGAGGCGGGCTCGGCATTCGGCATCCCCGCCTCCTACCCGTGCGGCCGGCGCCCGCACACCTGGCCAGCGCTCCCCCACGTCCCGCCGGCGGTCGCCGTGCGCACCGCGTGCGACGACCGCCGGCAAGCAGACCGTGGAGCGCGTGGCGGGACGCGACGGGACAGGCGGGCGGCCCGGCCGGGCCGCCCGCCTGCCGGGGGCGTGTGATCCGCGCGAACGGTCGCCGTCAGCGCGCCAGGACGCCGTCCGTGGTCAGCCGTGTCAGGACCTGTCGCAGCGCCGGGGCGCAGCGCTCCGTGTCGGCGGGGCGGTCCCGGAACCAGTCCAGTTCAGCGATCTCGCGGTCGGGTTGGAGGGCGCCGGTGGCCGGGCCGGTGTAGCAGGTCATGCGCAGCGGCCGGCCGCCCTGTCCGTGTGCCTCGTCCTCGATGACGAACGCCTCGGTCAGCTCCCGCGCGTCGGCCCGCACGCCCAGTTCCTCGCCGAGTTCACGGGCCAGCGCCCGCGGGCCGCTCTCGCCGGGTTCGAGCTTGCCGCCGGGCAGGTAGAAGCGGTCCTTGCCGTGGGTGCGGACGGCCAGCAGGCGTCCGTCGCGCACGCACAGCCAGGCCACCGACTCCAGGGCGGCGAGTTGCTCGGCCTGTGCGGGCCGTTCAGTCTGTTCGGGCTGCTCAGGCATCGGCGTCACCACCGTCCGCGCCGTCTTCGAGGTTGCCCTCGGTCTCCAGGTACAGCTCCCGCACCGCGGCCAGCGTCTCCTGGTCGGGTTCGGCCCACAGGCCGCGGCTCTCGGCTTCGAGCAGCCGCTCCGCCATGCCGTGCAGGGCCCAGGGGTTGGCCTCTTCGAGGAAGGCGCGGTTCTCCGGGTCGAGCAGGTAGCTCTGGGCGAGCTTGTCGTACATCCAGTCGGCGACCACGCCGGTGGTGGCGTCGTAGCCGAAGAGGTAGTCGACGGTGGCGGCGAGTTCGAAGGCGCCCTTGTAGCCGTGTCGGCGCATCGCCTCGATCCAGCGGGGGTTGACGACGCGGGCGCGGAAGACGCGGGAGGTCTCCTCGTGCAGGGTGCGGGTGCGCACGGTCTCCGGGCGGGTGCTGTCGCCGATGTACGCGGCGGGGGCGGTGCCCTTGAGCGCGCGCACGGTGGCCACCATGCCGCCGTGGTACTGGAAGTAGTCGTCGGAGTCGGCGATGTCGTGTTCGCGGGTGTCGGTGTTCTTCGCCGCGACCGCGATGCGCTTGTACGCGCTCTCCATCTCCTCGCGCGCGGGGCGGCCGTCGAGGCCGCGGCCGTAGGCGTAGCCGCCCCAGACGGTGTAGACCTCGGCGAGGTCGGCGTCGGTGCGCCAGTCGCGGCTGTCGATGAGCTGGAGCAGGCCCGCCCCGTAGGTGCCGGGCCGGGAGCCGAAGATGCGCGTGGTGGCGCGGCGTTCGTCGCCGTGCGCGGCGAGGTCGGCCTGGGCGTGGGCGCGTACGTGGTTGTCGGCGGCGGGCTCGTCAAGGCCGGCCACCAGGCGTACGGCGTCGTCCAGCAGGCCCACCACGTGCGGGAACGCGTCGCGGAAGAAGCCGGAGATGCGCAGCGTCACGTCGATGCGCGGGCGGCCGAGTTGGTCGAGCGGGATGGGTTCCAGGCCCGTGACGCGGCGCGAGGCCTCGTCCCAGGTGGGGCGGACACCGAGTAGCGCCAGGGCCTCGGCGATGTCGTCGCCCGCGGTGCGCATGGCGCTGGTGCCCCACAGCGAGAGGCCGACGGACTGCGGCCAGGTGCCGTCGTTGTCGGTGCGGTAGCGGTCGAGGAGGGAGTCGGCGAGTGCCTGGCCGGTCTCCCAGGCGAGGCGGCTCGGCACCGCCTTGGGGTCGACGGAGTAGAAGTTGCGGCCGGTGGGGAGCACGTTGACCAGGCCGCGCAGCGGCGACCCGGAGGGGCCGGCGGGCACGAAGCCGCCGCCGAGCGCGTGCACGGCGTGGTCGATCTCGTCGGTGGTGCGGGCGAGCCGGGGCACCACCTCGCGGGCGGCGAACTCCAGGATGGCCGCGACGTCCTCGCGCGCGTCGGCCGGCAGCGTCGCGCAGACCGTCTCGGTCGCGGCGATGTCCCAGTCGGCGTCGTCCATGGCCTGCACCAGCGCCCTGGCCCGCTCCTCGGCCTCGTCGGCGCCGATGCGGCTGTTGGCCGACTCGTCGTACCCGAGCGCCTCGCGCAGCCCCGGCAGGGCCGTGGTGCCGCCCCAGATCTGGCGGGCGCGCAGGATGGCCAGGACGAGGTTGACCCGGTCGGCGGCGGCCGGGGCGCTGCCGAGCACGTGCAGCCCGTCGCGGATCTGGACGTCCTTGACCTCGCAGAGCCAGCCGTCGACGTGCAGCAGGAAGTCGTCGAACCCGTCGTCGTCGGGCCGGTCGGCCAGGCCGAGGTCGTGGTCGAGCTTGGCGGCCTGGATCAGGGTCCAGATCTGGGCGCGGATGGCGGGCAGCTTGGCCGGGTCCATCGAGGAGATGGCCGCGTACTCGTCCAGGAGTTGCTCGAGGCGGGCGATGTCGCCGTAGGACTCGGCGCGGGCCATCGGCGGCACCAGGTGGTCCACGAGCGTCGCGTGCACCCGGCGCTTGGCCTGCGTGCCCTCTCCCGGGTCGTTGACGAGGAAGGGGTAGACCAGGGGCAGGTCGCCGAGCGCGGCGTCGGGGGCGCAGGCGGCGGACAGGCCCGCGTTCTTGCCCGGCAGCCACTCCAGGTTGCCGTGCTTGCCCAGGTGGACCATGGCGTCGGCGCCGAAGCCGCCGTCCTCCCGGGGGGCGGCGATCCAGCGGTAGGCAGCCAGGTAGTGGTGCGAGGGCGGCAGGTCGGGGTCGTGGTAGATGGCGATGGGGTTCTCGCCGAAGCCGCGCGGCGGCTGGATGAGGACGAGCAGGTTGCCGCGGCGCAGGGCGGCGAGCACGATCTCGCCCTCCGGGTCGCGGCTGGTGTCCACGAACATCCGGCCGGGCGGCGGGCCCCAGTGCTCCTCCACCGAGTCCCGCAGTTCCTTGGGCAGCTCGGCGTACCAGCGGCGGTAGTCGGCGGCGGGGATACGCACCGGGTTGCGGGCCAACTGCTCCTCGGTGAGCCACTCCTGGTCGTGGCCGCCGGCCTCGATCAGGGCGTAGATCAACTCGTCGCCGTTGCCGGACGCGAGCCCGGGCAGCGCCTCCTCGCCCTCCTCGGGGCCGAGGTCGTAACCCTCGGCGCGCAGCCTGCGCAGCAGGGCGACGGCGCTGGCGGGGGTGTCGAGCCCCACGGCGTTGCCGATCCGCGAGTGCTTGGTCGGGTACGCGGAGAGCACCAGGGCCAGGCGCTTGTCGGCGGCCGGTACGTGACGCAGCCGGGCGTGCCGTACGGCGATGCCGGCGACGCGGGCGGCGCGCTCGGGGTCGGCGGCGTACACCGGCAGCCCGTCCTCGTCCACCTCCTTGAAGGAGAACGGCACGGTGATCAGGCGGCCGTCGAACTCGGGAACCGCGACCTGGGTGGCGGAGTCCAGCGGGGACAGGCCCTCGTCGTTCTCCTCCCAGGCGGCGCGGGTGCCGGTCAGGCACAGGGCCTGCAGGATGGGCACGTCGAGGGCGGCCAGCGCCCCGGCGTCCCAGGACTCGTCGTCGCCGCCGGCCGACGCCTCGGCGGGCTTGGTGCCGCCCGCGGCGAGCACGGTGGTCACCACCGCGTCGGCCGCGCCGAGTGCCTCGATCAGTTCCGGTTCGGGGGCCCGCAGCGAGGCGACGAACAGCGGCAGGGGCCGCCCGCCGGCGTTCTCGATGGCGGTGCACAGCGCGTCCACGAAGGCGGTGTTGCCGCTCATGTGGTGGGCGCGGTAGTAGAGCACGGCGACCACGGGGCCGCTGGCGTCGGCGCGCGCGGTGCGCTCCAGCGGGCCCCAGGTCGGCGCGGCGTGCGGTGGCTCGAAGCCGTGGCCGGTGAGCAGCACGGTGTCGGAGAGGAACCGGGCGAGCTGGTCGAGGTTGGCGGGCCCGCCGTGCGCGAGGTAGGCGTGCGCCTCGGCGGCGATGCCGACGGGGACGGTGGACGCTTCCATCAACTGCGCGTCCGGGGCCTGTTCGCCGGTGAGGACGACGACCGGGCGCTCGCCCGCGAGCAACAGGTCGAGCCCTTCCTGCCAGGCCCGTACGCCGCCGAGCAGGCGGACCACGACGAGGGAGACGCCCTCCAGGAGGGCGGGCAGGTCATCCAGGCTGAGCCGGGCCGGGTTGGCGAGTCGGTAGGGCACCGGGCCCTGCGCCGCACGAGCGCTGAGCAGGTCGGTGTCGGACGTCGACAGCAAAAGGATCATGCGGCAGCAGCCTTCCTCGGGGTCCGCGCCCCGGGCGGGTGGGAGGACGGCAGGAGTTCCTGGCTCGTCCGGCATCGCTGCCGGACTCACAGTGGCGGGACCGCGCCGGTCTCACACCGGCTTCCTCCCCTGGCGCCGTCGCTGGCGTCGGCGGACCGGGGGGCCCGCCGGGGAGCATAGTAACGACCGACCAGGGGCCGCGTCGCTGGCTCCGTTCCCGGTCAGGTGGCTGATAGCGACGCGGGGTCGCGGTGCGCGGACGGGACTGGTATGGGGTTCGCGGAGGGCACGCCGGGGCGGCGGCGCGCGGGCCGTGGGCCCGGGCTCGGGGCGGTGCGGCGCCGGGGGTGGGCGGGGGTGTGCGCCACCGGGTGGGTGCGGGCGGTGGCGCGGGCAGCGGGCAGGCGGTGGCACGGGTGATGGCGTTCGGGCCGGGTGGGCTGACCTGGTGCGGGACGGTGCGGCCGAGGGGATCGTCGGTATGCTCGCCGCCATGCCTCTCACCCCGACAACCGCCCCAACTGGGGAGGAACCGCGCAGCCGCACGGGCGATGACGCCTGTCCCGGCGCGCTGCGGCTGCACCGGGCCGACGACGGCTTCCTGGCGCGCGTACGGCTCCCCGGCGGGTTGCTGACGGCGGACCAGGCGGAGGAACTGGCGCTGGCGGCCGAGGCGTTGGGCGACGGCGCGCTCGACCTGACCTCGCGGGGCAACGTGCAGGTGCGCGGGCTCGGCTCGGGGTGCGGCGGCGAGCTTGCCGAGCGGTTGCGGTCGGCGGGCCTGTTGCCGTCGGACACGCACGAGCGGGTCCGCAACGTGGCCCTGTCGCCCCTGTCGGGGCTCGACGGCGCGGGGCGGGCCGACGTGACGGCCTGGGTGCGGGAGTTGGACGGCCTGTTGTGCGGGACGCCGGCCGTGGCGGGGCTTTCGGGGCGGTTCCTGTTCGCCGTCGACGACGGCCGGGGCGATGTGGCCGCGCTCGGCGCCGATGTGACATTGATCGCAGAGCCGGGCGGATGGGCCCTGCTGCGGGTGGGGACCGACCCCGCGACCGGTCGCACGCCGGGGGCGTCCGCGCCCCAGCGGCCGACCGGCGCGCGCGCCGACACCTCGCCCGCCGCCCCGCCCGGCGAGGGAGCCCCCCGGCCCCGTCGGCGCGTACGAGGGTGCCACCCCCGCTCCGACGCTGCGCGTACGGGCCGACGCGGCGCCGCGCGCCGCCCTGTTGACCGCGCTCGCCTTTGTCGAGGCAGGAAGGGACAGCGGCGCCAAGGCGTGGCGGGTGTGGGAGCTGCCGGCGCGACACGCGCTCACGGAGCCGCGGCTACGCGCCGCGCTGGCGCGCGCGGGCATCGAGGCCGAGGCCGTGCCCGCTGCGGACGCGACCGCCAGCCACGCCGGCGGCGGTACGCCGGAGGCGACCTGGCTCGACGCGGCGCCGGCCCCCGGCCTGGTCCCGGCGCCGGGCGGCGAGCGGGCCGCGCTGAGCGTGGCCACGCCGCTGGGCCGCCTCTCCCTCGCGCAGTGGCGGCTGCTGGTGGCCGCGGCCCGCGCGGGGCGGGGCGAGACGCGTGTGACACCCTGGCGCGGCGTGGTGGTCCCGGGGCTCGCCGTGGCCGATGCCCGGCACTGGTTGGGCGTGCTCGCCGAGGCCGGCCTCGTCACCGACGCCGGGTCCGCCTGGTACGGCGTCGGAGCCTGTACGGGGCGGCCCGGCTGTGCGAAGTCGCTGGCCGACGTGCGCGCGGACGCGGCCGGCGCGCTGGCCGCGACCGCGCCGTCGCCGACCGGGCCGACGCCCGCCGAGCGGCGGCCGGCGCGGACGTTGCCGGTGTACTGGTCGGGCTGCGAGCGCCGCTGCGGCCACCCACGGGGCCGTTGGGTGGACGTGCTGGCGAGCGCCGACGGCTACCGGATCTCGATCGAGGGTACGGAGCGTACGGCGGCCCGCCAGGTGGCGCCCACTCCACGGCTCGACGGGCCGATGTCAGGCGCGGCGGAGACGAAGCCCGCGGACACATCGAACGCACCGTACGGCCCGGACGCGCCAGGTCCGGCGGAGGCGGCGGCTCCCCTGGGGCCGCTGTCGCTCGCGGAGTTGGCGGCAGCGGTGGCGGCGGCGCGGCGGGTGCCGTAACCCGACGCCGCCGCCCCGGTCGCGCCGGGGCCGGGCACAGCCCGAGGGACATCGAAGGCCATCAGGAACATCAAGGGACATCGAGGACACTGTGTTCGACTACGAGAAGGACGGCGCGGCCATCTACCGCGCCTCCTTTGCCACCATCCGCGCCGAGGCCGCGCTGGACGCCCTGCCGCCCGACGTCAGCCAGGTCGCGGTGCGGATGATCCACGCCTGCGGCATGGTCGACCTCGTCAAGGACCTCGCGTACACGCCGAACGTGGTGGCCGCCGCCCGGGCGGCGCTGCGCGCCGGCGCGCCCATCCTGTGTGACGCGAACATGGTCGCCAGCGGCGTCACCCGCAAGCGGCTGCCGGCCGACAACGAGGTGCTGTGCACGCTGGCCGACCCCACGGTCCCGGAGTTGGCACGGCAGTTGGGCACCACGCGCAGCGCCGCCGCCCTGGAGCTGTGGCGCGACCGGCTTGAGGGGGCGGTGGTGGCCGTCGGCAACGCGCCGACGGCGCTGTTCCGCCTGCTGGAGATGATCGAGGAGGGCGCGCCGCGGCCTGCGGCGGTCATCGGCGTGCCGGTCGGCTTCATCGGAGCGGCCGAGTCCAAGGAGGCGCTGGCCGGGCACCCGGCGGCGCTCGACCACCTGGTGGTGCGCGGACGGCGGGGCGGCAGCGCCATGGCCGCCGCCGCGATCAACGCGATAGCGAGCGAGGAAGAGTGAGCGAGCAGCAGGAGCGGGCGGCCGACGCGCCGGAGCACGGCACGGGCAGGCTGTATGGGGTCGGGCTCGGCCCCGGCGACCCGTCCTTGATGACGGTGCGGGCCGTCGAGGTCATCACCGGCGCCGACGTGGTCGCGTACCACAGCGCCCAGCACGGCCGCAGCATCGCGCGCGCCATCGCCGAGCGGCACCTGCGCCCCGACCACATCGAGGAGCGGCTGGTCTACCCGGTCACCACCGAGTCGACCGACCACCCCGGCGGCTATCGGGGCGCCATGGAGGACTTCTACGCCGAGGCCGCGGCCCGGCTGGCGGCGCACCTGGACGCGGGCCGCACGGTGGCGGTGCTCGCCGAGGGCGATCCGCTGTTCTACGGCTCGTACATGCACATGCACAAGCGGCTCGCGGACCGCTACCCGACGGAGGTCATCCCCGGCGTCACCTCGGTGAGCGCCGCGGCGGCCCGGACCGGCAGCCCGCTGGTGGAGGCCGAGGAGGTGCTGACGATCCTGCCGGGCACGCTGCCCGAGGAGGAGTTGGCGGCCCGTCTGGCCGCCACGGACTCCGCGGCCGTACTCAAGCTGGGACGCACCTTCCCCACCGTGCGACGGGCCCTGGAGCGCTCCGGCCGGCTGGCGGAGGCGCGTTACGTGGAGCGGGCCACGATGGGCGCCGAACGCACCGAGGCGCTGGCGGACGTGGACCCGGACTCGGTGCCGTACTTCTCGATGGCCCTGGTCCCGAGCCGGATCGGCGCCCAGCGCCCGGCCCCGGCCGCCGGCGAGGCGCGGCGCGCGGCGGAGCCCGCGATCAGCGACGAGGCCGCGATGAGCGACGAGCCGGTGGCGGGCGGCGAGGTGGTGGTCGTCGGACTCGGTCCCGCCGGGCCGATGTGGCTGACGCCGGAGGCGCGCGGCGCCCTGGCGGCGGCCGACGACCTGGTCGGCTACACCACCTATCTGGACCGGGTGCCGGTGCGGCCGGGGCAGCGGCGGCACGCGTCGGACAACAAGGTGGAGGCGGTGCGCGCGGAGTTCGCGCTCGACCTCGCCCGGCGCGGGCGACGGGTGGCGGTGGTCTCCTCCGGCGACCCCGGCGTGTTCGCGATGGCGACGGCCGTCCTCGAGGCCGCGTCGGTCGCCCCGTACCGCGAGGTCCCGGTGCGCGTGCTGCCGGGGATGACGGCCGCGCACGCGGCTGCCGCCCGGGCGGGCGCGCCGCTCGGGCACGACTACGCGGTGATCTCGCTGTCCGACCGGCTCAAGCCGTGGGAGGTGATCGCGGAGCGGCTGCGCTCGGCGGCGGCGGCCGACCTGGTCCTCGCGCTCTACAATCCCGGCTCGCGCAGTCGTGTCTGGCAGGTGGGCAAGGCCCGCGAGCTGCTGCTCGAACACCGCGCCCCGGACACGCCGGTGGTGCTCGGCCGCGACGTGGGCGGACCGGAGGAGAGCGTGCGCGTCGTACGGCTGGCCGACCTCGACCCCGAGCAGGTGGACATGCGCACCATTCTGCTGATCGGCTCGTCCCAGACGCGGACGGTGCGCCGGGGGGACGGCACCGAGGTGGTCTGGACACCCCGGTACTACCCGCAGGGCTGAGCGGGCCGGGGCGCGCGGCCGGTTCCGCGCGCCCGGCCCGTCGCCGTGGCCGGGCGGCTGGCGAGCGGTCCGGGGCGCGGTCATCCGGCGGTGAGCGCCCCGGACCGCCGCCGCGTTCGGTCGAGTCGGCTCAGCCGAGTCGCTCCCGCAGCCAGCGCGCCGCCTGCGGTACGTCGTTGACCACCGGCACCCCGGCGGGCACGGGCGGGCGGCGCACCACGACCACCGGGAGGCCGGCCTCGCGCGCGGCCGTGAGCTTGGCGGCGGTGGCCTGGCCGCCACTGTCCTTGGTCACCAGGACGTCGATCCGGTGCCGCCGCAGCAGCTCCGCCTCGCCCGCGAGGTCGAAGGGCCCACGGGCGAGCAGGACCTCCATCCGGGGCGGCGCCGGCGGGTCCGGGGCGTCCACCGAGCGGACCAGGAACCAGTGCTCGGCCAGGTGCGCGAAGGCGGCCAGCCCCATCCGCCCGGTGGTGAGGAAGACGCGCTCGCCGAGGCCGGCCAGCGCACCGGCGGCCGCCTCCAGCGAGGCCACCGGGTGCCAGCGGTCGCCGGGGCCCGGGACCCAGCCGGGGCGGCGCAGGGCGAGCAGGGGAACATGGGCGGTGGCCGCCGCCCGGGCGGCGTTGAAACTGATCGTCTCGGCGAAAGGATGAGTGGCGTCGATGAGCGCGTCCACCTGCTGCTCACGCATCCAGCGGACCAGCCCGTCGGGCCCGCCGAACCCGCCGACACGCACCTGCCCGGCGGGCATCCGGGGCGCGGCGACCCGGCCGGCGAGCGAGCTGGTCACGCGCGGCGGGCGCGCTCCGGCGCCGTCGCCCGCGGCGAGCGCCGCCGCGAGGAGGCGGGCCTCGGTGGTGCCGCCGAGGATCAGCACATGGGGTGCCGCGGTCATCGTGGTGCTCCCGGTCAGGCGGTGCGGGGTGGTCGCCCGCTGGACGCTCACGGGCGCGGCCGGCCTTTCGGCCCGCCGGTGCGGCGGTGCCGCCAGCGCGGCGGGTGCCGCGCCGCGCGCGGGCGCGCGCGTGGGCACCCCCGGTACGGTACGCGCTGCCACCTCGCGCCCGATCGCCCGGCCCCCGGACCCGGGCCCGCGGCCGACCGGGGCGCCGGTGGCGCGGACGAGCGGCGCGGCCCGTGGCTGACCAGCGGCGGGAACACGGAGGAGGCGACCGGAACGCGGCCGACCAGCAGCGGCCCGCGCGGGACGGCGGGAGCGCGGCGGTCGCGCCCGGCGGGCCGGCCGGCGTGAGCGACGAGCCGGTGGCCGTGGGCGGCCGGCAGGCCCAGCTCCAGCACACCGGGCTGCGGCCCGGCTGGACCACGGGCGCGTGCGCCACGGCCGCGACGACGGCCGCGTACACCGCCCTGCTCGGTGGCGACTTCCCGGACCCGGTGACCATCACCCTGCCCAAGGGGCAGCGGCCGGCGTTCGCGCTCGCGGCCGAGGAGTCGGGCCCCGGCTGGGCGATGGCCGCCGTCGTCAAGGACGCCGGGGACGACCCTGACGTCACGCACGGCGCGCTGGTACGCGCGCGGGTACGGGCGCTGCCGCCCGGCTCGGGCGTGGTCTTCCGGGCCGGTCCCGGGGTCGGCACCGTCACCCGCGCCGGCCTGCCGCTGCCGGTCGGCGAGCCCGCGATCAACCCGGTGCCCCGGCAGATGATGCGCGAGCACGTCGCGGCGGTGGCGGAGCGGCTCGGCGGGAGCGGCGACGTCGAGATCGAGGTGTCCGTCGACCACGGCGAGGAGATCGCCCGGAGCACCTGGAACCCGCGCCTTGGCATCCTGGGCGGCCTGTCCATCCTGGGCACGACGGGCATCGTGGTGCCGTACTCGTGCTCCGCGTGGATCGACAGCATCCGGCGCGGGGTGGACGTGGCGCGGGCGGCCGGGCGCCGTCACGTGGCCGGCTGCACCGGCTCGACCTCCGAGAAGGTCGCCGTGGCCGAGCACGCGCTGCCGGAGGACGCGCTGCTCGACATGGGCGACTTCGCCGGCGCGGTGCTCAAGTACCTGCGCCGCCACCCGGTGGACCGGCTCACCATCGCCGGCGGCTTCGCCAAGCTGTCCAAGCTGGCGGCGGGCCACCTGGACCTGCACTCCTCGCGCTCCCAGGTGGACAAGGGGTTCCTGGCCGAACTCGCCCGCACCGGTGGGGCCGACGAGGAGTTGGCGGCGGCGGTCGCGACGGCCAACACGGGGCTGGAGACGGTGCAGTTGTGCGCGGCGCGCGGGGTTCCGCTGGGCGACCTGGTGGCCGAGGCCGCGCGCGAACAGGCCCTCGGGGTGCTGCGCGGCGCGCCGGTGGCGGTGGACGTGATCTGCATCGACCGGGCCGGCACGATCGTGGGCCGCGCCCTCCCACGCGGCCCACGCGACGGTTGACGTTCCCCTCAGCGGCTCGTAATAGACCCACCGACGGGCGGCCAGCCGGCCACGCCGTACGCGGGCAGCGGGCAGCAGGCAGCAGGCCAGGGTCCGCCAACTCTTCGCCGGCGGCGGATGGTTGCCGCCGGATGTGGACAGGTCGGCGGGTCGGCGGATCGTACGGTCCCGGACGAAGCGATCCTCTGGAGGCGTACATGGACGGTGGGCACGGTGGCGTGCGGACGGCTCTGATCGTGGGGGCGGGTGTCGCCGGCCTGGCGGCGGCCACCGCCCTCGCGCGGGCGGGTTGGCGGGTGGAGGTCGTCGAGGCCAACCCGGCGCGCGAGACGAGCGGTTGGGGCCTGAGCCTGACCGGGCCGGCGCTGCGCGCGCTGGCCGAGCTGGAACTCGCCGACGCGTGTCTGGCCGAGGGTCACGGCATGAGCGTGATCACGCACGTGAACGTGCGCGGCGAGCCCACGGACCGGATCGAGCTGCCCCGGCTGCTCGGTGCGCGGCGGCCGGCGATGGTCGGCATCGCGCGCCCGGCCCTGCACCGCGTCCTGTACGCGGCGGCCGAGCGGTCCGGCGCGCTGGTGCGGCACGGGCGGACCGTCGTCTCGCTGGAGCAGCGGGCGGCGGCGGTCCGCGTGCGCCTGTCGGACGCGACCGAGCGCGAGGCCACCCTCGTCGTCGGGGCGGACGGCCTCCGTTCCTCGGTACGAGCACTGCTCGGACTCCGGCCCAAGCCCGGCTACCACGGGCAGATGGTGTGGCGAGCGCTGGTTCCGCGCCCCTCGTGGGCGACCGGCATCCACCAGTTCGCCGGGAAGGTCCACACGGCGGGCCTGGTCCCCCTCTCGGCCAGCCGGGCGTACGTCTTCCTGACCGAGAACGGGGTGGCCCACCACGTCCTCCCGGAGGCCGAACTCGTCCCGCGCCTGGCCGAGCTGTTGGAACCCTTCCCCGGCCGGGTGGCGGAGTTGGTCCCGCTGGTGGCCGAGTGCCGCGCGGTGGTGCGCCGTCCGGTGCGGACCCACGTCCTGCGGGGCCCCTGGAGCCACGGCAGCGGCGTGGTCATCGGCGACGCCGCCCACGCGCCCGCGCCACAGATGGCCAGCGGCGCGGCCCTGGCCATGGAGGACGGCCTCGTACTGGCCCAGGAGCTGGACCGGCACGAGTCGGTCGGAGCCGGTCTCGCGGCGTTCACCAGCCGACGCGCCCGACGCTGCCGAACGCTGGTGGAGACCTCGACAGCCATCGCCGACCTGGAGCGTGCCCAGCGCCACGACGAGGCGTATCCGCTGGTCAACGCGTGTCACCGACTGATGGCCGAGCCCGCGTGACCAACTGGCCCGTGCGTACGATGGGCTGTCGCCAGGTCACGCACGAGGGCACCGGGTCCGGCACGGGCACTCCGGGCTCCCGGGCCCCCGGCCTCCGGAGGAAGGAGGGTGAGCGCGTTGCCGACTCCGCTGCGCGGCTTCCTCATCACCCGCTCCCGAAACCCCGTCGACCTGCTGAACGCCGCCACCCGTCTGTTCGGCGGCTCCGTCACCACGTCGCCGCTGGACGGCCTGTGCGCGGGGCGGCACGAACTGCGCGGGGTGGCCGCGCACGACTTCGCCGTCGGCTACTTCGCCTCGCCGCTCACGGTGCGCGTCCGCGCGGCGGAAGGGCTCGGTTCCTACTTCGTCAACCTGGGCGTCTCCGGTGCCATCGCCGCGTCCCGCGACGGCGTGGACGCCACCCTGACCGCCACCACGGCCGGCGTGGTCAACCCCGGGGACACCCAGGAACTGCGCCCCGTACGGGCCACCTCCTCGCGCTTCCTGGGGCTGCGGATCGACGCGGCCCTGGTCGACCAGGCGTACGCGACGCTGACCGGCGCTCGCCCTCGGTCCACCGTCCGCTTCGACTTCGCCCTCGACCTGGCCGAGCCCAAGGGCCGGGCCGTACACCTGCTCGTCCGCTCCCTGGTGGAGCAACTGGACTCGGGCGACCCCTTGTTCCAGCGCCCCGAACTCCAGCGCGGTCAGCTCCGTTGCCTCGTCACCGCGCTGCTGCTGGCCCAGCCGCACTCACACACCGACGCGTTGCGGGGCGGCCCGCGAACCGGTCACCCGCGCGCCCTGCGCGCGGCCCTCGCCTACGTCGAGGCCCACCTATCCGAGCGCATCACCCTCGCCGACATCGCCCACGCCGCCGGATGCGCCCCGCGCACCCTCAGCTCCGCCTTCCGCGACCGCCTTGGCCTGTCCCCCCTGGCCTACGTACGCGACCTGCGACTGGACCGCGTCCGCCAGGACATCCTCGCCACCACCGACAGCGTGGGCACCATCGCCTACCGGTGGGGCATCTCCCACCTGGGCCGCTTCGCCGGCGACTACCGCGCCCGCTTCCACGAACTCCCCTCCACCACCGCGGCCCGCCGGTAGCCCCGCCGCCGCCCGGCCCACGTTTCGCGTCCGGGTCCGGCGGGTGGCGGGTGGCGAAACAACCACCGTCCGACCGGGTCCGCGCCATCATGGAGCCGTGAAGGACATCGTCTGCCGCCCCGCCCGCCTCCACGAGTTCGCCGCCGTCGCCAGGCTGCGTTGGCTGTGGGTGGCCGAACTGCACGGAACGCCGGACGTCACGCTGGAGGCGTTCGTACCCCGTTTCACGGCGTGGGCCCGGCAACACACGGACTCACACCGGTGCGTGGTGTCGGTCCGCGGCGACACCGTCATCGGCATGGCGTGGCTGGCGATCACCCAGCGCGTGCCACACCCGCGCGCGTTGGAGCGGCTGTCGGGCGATGTGCAGTGCGTGTACGTCATACCGGACGAGCGGGCCAATGGCGTGGGCGGCGAGCTGATCGAGGCGGTCCTGTCCTGGGCCGGCGAACTGGGCCTGGAGCGGGTGACCGTCCACTCCAGCGACCGGGCGGTCTCGGCGTACCGCCGGCACGGGTTCGCGGTCTCTCCACGCTTGCTTCAGGTCGAGGTGGCGGTGGCGTGAGCCGCCACCGGCCCGTGCCCGACACGACGCCGCACGCCACACCGCCCGCACCGCCCGCGAAGCCGCCTACGCCGGTCGCTCGCGGTCCACGGAGTACAGGTAGCTGTCGCTGAACTGCCCCGCGCCCAGGGTGCGGCCGACCATGATGACGGCCGTGCGCGTGATGTCCGCCGCGATGGTCTGCTCGGCGATGGTCTCCAACGTGCCGCGCAGCACGAGTTCGTCGGGGCGGCTGGCCATGGCGACGACGGCGGCGGGGCAGTCGGCGCCGTAGTGCGGGAGCAGCTCGGCCACCACCCGCTCCACGTGGCGGGCCGCGAGGTGGACGACGAGCAGGGCGCCGCTGCGGCCGAGGGTGGCGAGGTCCTCGCCCTCCGGCATGGGCGTGGCGCGCTGCGCGACGCGGGTGAGGATGACGGTCTGCCCGACGGTGGGCACGGTCAGTTCGCGGCCGAGGGCCGCCGCCGCCGCCGCGAACGCCGGCACGCCGGGCACCATCTCGTACGGCACGCCGGCCGCGTCCAGCCGGCGCATCTGCTCGGCGACCGCGCTGAACACCGACGGGTCGCCCGAGTGCAGCCGGGCCACGTCGTGCCCGGCGGCGTGGGCGGCGACGAGTTCGGCGGTGATCTGGTCGAGGTCGAGCCGGGCGGTGTCCACCAGGCGGGCGTCCGGCGGGCACTCGGCGAGTAGTTCGCGCGGCACCAGGCTGCCCGCGTACAGGCACACGGCGCAGCGCGCCAGGGTGCGGGCGCCGCGCAGGGTGATCAGGTCGGCGGCGCCGGGGCCGGCACCGATGAAGTACACCGTCATCGTTCTTCTCCTCGGTCCGGTCCGGTCGCGCGGTCGGCGCCCGGGGTGCCGGCGCGGCCGGCGGGGATGGCTGTGCGGCTGGCGGGGATGGCCGTGCGGCCGGCGGCGCGGGGGGCCTCGGCGTTCTTGGTCACGGCCCACTGGGTGACCGGCATGGCCTGGCGCCAGCCGGTGAAGCCGCCGACGGGGACGGCGCGCGCGACCGTGAGGCGTACGAGTTCGCCGCCGTGGCGCCGGTACCAGTCGGCCAGCAGCGCCTCCGACTCCAGCGTCACCGTGTTGGCCACCAGCCGGCCGCCGCCCGGCAGCGCGGCCCAGCAGGTCTCCAGGAGGTCGGGGGTGGTCAGCCCGCCGCCGATGAACACGGCGTCGGGCGTGGGCAGTTCGGTCAGCGCGTCGGGCGCCTTGCCGGTGATCACGCGCAGCGACGGCACGCCGAGGGCCGCCGCGTTGCGCTCGATGCGCGCCGAGCGCACCGGGTCGCGTTCGACGGTCAGGGCCCGGCAGGCGCGGTGCGCGCGCAGCCACTCGATGGCGATGGAGCCCGAGCCGCCGCCGATGTCCCACAGCAGTTCGCCGGGGGCCGGGGCGAGCGCGGCGAGCGTCGCGGCGCGTACCCGGCGCTTGGTGAGCTGGCCGTCGTGTTCGTACGCGTCGTCCGGCAGCCCGGGCACGGTGGCCAGCCGGGGCGCGTCGGGGGTGGCGCGGCACTCGACCGCGATCACGTTGAGGGCGTCGCCCGGGGGGTGCGGCCAGTCGTCGGCCGTGCCGGCGAGCTGGCGCTCGCGCTCGCCGCCGAGTTGTTCGAGTACGCGCAGGGTGCTCGGTCCGAAGCCCCGCTCACTCAGCAGGGCCGCGACCTCGGCCGGGGTGTGGGGGCCGGCGCTCAGGACGAGCAGCCGCCGCCGGTCGAAGAGCCAGCGGTGCAGGGTGGCCAGCGGCCGGCCGACGAGGCTGACCACGTCCGCGTCCTCCTGCGGCCAGCCGAGCCGCGCGCAGGCGTACGCCACGGACGAGGGGTGGGGCAGGACGCGCAGCCGCTCGGCCCCCAACTCCTCGGTCAGGGCCCGGCCGATGCCGTAGCAGAACGGGTCACCGCTGGCGAGGACGGCGACGCGGTGCCCGGCGTGCGCGGCGAGCAGCCCGGCGACCGCGGGGCGCAGCGGGGACGGCCAGGGAACGCGACGGCCGGGGCAGTCGGCGGGGAGCAGGTCGAGTTGGCGAGCCCCGCCGATCAGTATCTGGGCCTCGCGCAGGGCCTCGCGCGCGGTGGCCGTGAGCCCGCCCCACCCGTCGGCGCCGATGCCCACGACCGTCACCGGCCCGGCGTCGTCGGGGCGGGCGTCGGGTGGGTCGGCGTTCACGGAAGGTACCTCGGCGGTCGGGGATGGCAGCAGCCGCACTCTACTGACCTGCTGCGATCGCGCCGCGACCGGGCCGCCGCCGGGTGCCCCGGCCCCCCTGCCGCCCGGTCCCGGGGCCCGCTGGCCGGCCGGGTGTCAGCGTCCGGGCACGCGGGGCAGGACGCAGTCGCCGCACAGGCCGCCGCCCGGCACCCGGTAGTAGAGGCAGCAGGTGCCGCGTCGGAACGCCGGGCGGGGGCCCGGGCTCCAGTGGCCGGTGGAGCGCAGCGGTTCTGCGGCGAACAGGTCGCGGGCCAGGGCCCGCGCGCGGACCGTGGCCGCCTCGCGGTCCTCGGCTCTGACGCCGTCGCCCGGCCGCGCCGGCGCGTGCAGCCAGCCGTGGAGTACGCCGAGCGCGCCGGCCAGCGCCGAGCCGGCGTTTCCCCACAGCAGAGCGCCCGAGAGCCCGGAGGTCGCCGCGGCCACCCGGTGCAGCGGGGCCAGGTGCTGGTCGATGACCGTGGCCCGTACCCGTTCGGCCAGGTCCGCGACAGGTGTGGGGTCCACGGGGTCCGGCGTCGCGTCGGCGTCCGGCAGCCACAGCTCGCGCGGGGCGCTGTGTTCGGGGTGCCACCACAGGCGCCTCGGGTCCAGGTCCGGCACCCGGCCGGTCAGCGCGGCGCAGCCCACCGCCAGCGACCACAGCCGCCCGGCCAGCCCCTGGAAGCCGAGCGAGGCGGCCACCCGGAGTTCGTCGGTGCCCAGCCGGCGCGCGACCGTGGTGTAGCGGTGGCGCAGCGCGGGCGGGGCGACCGCCAGTCGGTCGGCGGCCGGCGGGCCCGCGACGTACACCTCGGCGAGCGGCACGTAGCCCTCGGCCCGCAGACCGGCCGGGCCTGGTGGGTCGGTGCGTACGGCGAAGAACGGCCCGATCCGGGCGACCGTGTGCAGCGGCCGGGGCGGCATCGTCGGCCGGGCGGGCCTTTCGGGCTCGGGCATCGGTGTCGGCCGTCCTCTCCGGGTCTGGCCGGGGCCCTCGGTCGGGGCGCCCGTCGCCTGGGCGCGGACCAGGCTAGCCGCATCGCCCCGTGAGGTCCCGGCCCGGCGATCGCGGCGGGAGCGACGGAGGCGGGGATCGACGGAGGTGGGGGGAGCGTACGGGCGGCGCGGGCCGGTTGAGAGGATCGCACCAGCAGCGCGCCAGGCCCAGCCATCGAGACCACGCGACGCGCCGTCGCGAGCGACCCGACCGGAGCGAACCGATGAACCACTCCCCCGCCGCCGAAGACGTCCTGACCCGCGTGCGCGGCAGGTCCGCCACGCTGACCCTCAACCGTCCCAAGGCCCTCAACTCCCTCAGCCACGCCATGGTGCGCGCCATCGACGCCGCGCTGACCGCGTGGGAGCACGACGACGCGGTGCACACGGTGGTCATCGAGGGTGCCGGTGAGCGCGGCCTGTGCGCGGGCGGCGACATCCGCGCCATCTACGAGGACGCCCGCGCCGGCGGCACCGCCTCCCGCGCGTTCTGGCGCGACGAGTACGTGCTCAACGCCCACATCGCCCGCTACCCCAAGCCGTACGTGGCGCTCATGGACGGCATCGTGATGGGCGGCGGCGTCGGGGTCTCCGCGCACGGCGGGGTGCGCGTGGTGACCGAGCGCTCGACGGTCGCGATGCCGGAGGTCGGCATCGGCTTCGTGCCGGACGTGGGCGGTACGCACCTGTTGGCCTCCGCGCCCGGCGAGTTGGGCACGCACCTGGCGCTGACCACGGACCGGATGGCGGCGGGTGGCGCCATCGCGTGCGGCTTCGCGGACCACTTCGTACCGGCGGAGCGACTGGAGGCGTTCAAGGCCGCGTTGGAGACCAGTACGCCGGCGGAGGCGGTGGACCGCTTCGCCGCGCCGGCGCCGGCCAGCGAGTGGGACGAGCACCGCGAGTGGATCGACGCGTGCTACGCCGCCGACTCCGTCGAGGAGATCCTGACCCGGCTGCGCGAGTGCGGCGTGCCGGCGGCCAAGGAGGCGGCGGAGCGCGTCGCGGGCAAGTCGCCCACCGCGCTGAAAGTGACCCTGAGCGCGCTGCGCCGGGCCCGGCGACTCGGCGCCCTGGAGCCGGTCCTGGACCAGGAGTACCGGGTCTCCTGCGCCGCGCTGACCACACCGGACCTGGTGGAGGGCGTGCGCGCGCAGGTGGTCGACAAGGACCGCCGGCCGCGCTGGAGCCCGGCCCACCTCGCGGAGGTGAGCCCGGCCGACGTGGAGCGGTTCTTCGCGGACCTGGGCCCGGAGGAGTTGGGCCTGGCGGCCCGCCCGTGACCACCGGTTCCGCGCGGTGACGGGCGACGCGGGCGGCCTAGACTCCGGGCCATGACGAACGCGATCACCGACATAGCGCGGGACCTCGCCCCGCTCGGCACCCTGCGGGCCTCGATCAACCTGGGCAACCCGGTCCTGGCCCAGGGCACGCCGGCGGCCCCGGCCGGCGTCACGGTGGACCTCGCGCGCGAGGTCGGCGCGCGGCTGGGCGTCCCGGTCGAGTTCCGCTGCTTCGACGCGGCGCGCAAGTCGTACGAGGCGATGGCGACGGGCGAGGCGGACCTGTGCTTCCTGGCCGTCGAGCCCGCGCGGGAGGCGGACGTCGCCTTCACCGCCCCGTACGTGCTCATCGAGGGCGTGTACGCCGTGCCGCGGGGCGCGCCGTTCGCCACCGCCGCCGACGTGGACCGGGAGGGCGTGCGCATCGGCGTCAAGCGCGGGTCCGCGTACGACCTGTTCCTCTCCCGCACCCTGCGCCACGCCAGCGTGGTGCGTGGCGACGAGGGCGTGACGGCCTTCCGCGCCGGGGGACTTGAGGTCGCGGCCGGCATCCGGGAGCCGCTGACGGAGTACGTCGCGGCGCAGCCGGACCTGCGCCTGCTCGCGGACCCGTTCATGCACATCCGGCAGGCCGTGGGCACCACCAGGGACCGCGAGCCGGCGACGGTCGACTTCCTGCGCGACCTCGTGGAGGAGTTGAAGGCGAGCGGCTTCGTCGCCGACGCGCTGCGCCGCTCGCGGCAGTCCCCCACGCTGGTCGCCCCGGCCGGCTAGGCACGGCCCCGGCCGGCCGGGCGCGCGGGGCGCCCGGCCGGCACGGGTCGTCTCAGGCGCGGGTCGCGTCCCCGTCGAGCGGCGTGCCGCTCTCCTCGCCGGTGGTCGGCGAGGCGAAGGCGGCCAGGACGCGTTCGGCCGCCAGGGAGGCCGTGAGCGTGCCCTCCCGGACCTGGCGTTCGACCTCGGGGCCCACCCGGCGAACCGCGGGGTGCTCGCGGAGCTGGGTCAGGAGCTGGTCCTGGACCATCGACCAGACCCACTCCACCTGCTGGTCGCGCCGCTTGACCTGGAGCGCGCCCGTCGCGTCCAGCACCTTGCGGTGTGCCTCGACGCGCTCCCACAGCTCGTCCAGGCCCGTACCCTCGCGGGCGCTACAGGTCAGCACCGGGGGGTTCCACACCTCGTCCGGGTGCGGCGGCCCGTCGGCGCCGCGCGCCCCCGCGGGCCCGGCGGCGGAGGCCGTGGAGGGGGCCGTCTGCGGGCGCAACAGCCGCAGGGCGCCGGCCAGTTCGCGGGCCGCGGAGCGGGCGTCGCGCTCGTGCGGGCCGTCGGCCTTGTTGACCGCCACCAGGTCGGCCAGCTCCACGACGCCCTTCTTGATGCCCTGGAGCTGGTCGCCGGTGCGGGCCAGGGTGAGCAGCAGGAAGGTGTCCACCATGCCGGCCACCGCCGTCTCGGACTGGCCCACGCCCACGGTCTCCACCAGCACCACGTCGTACCCCGCGGCCTCCATCAGCACGATGGTCTCCCGGGTCGCCCTGGCGACGCCGCCCAGGGTGCCCGAGGTGGGCGAGGGGCGGACGAAGGCGGCCGGGTCCACGGCCAGGCGCTCCATCCGGGTCTTGTCGCCCAGGATGGAGCCGCCCGTGCGGCTGGAGGACGGGTCGACGGCGAGCACCGCCACCCGGTGGCCGCGCTCGGTGAGCAGGGTGCCGAGCGCGTCGATGAAGGTGGACTTGCCCACGCCGGGCACGCCGCTGACGCCCACGCGGCGGGAGCCCCCCGCGTACGGCAGCAGCTCGATCAGCAACCGCTGGGCGAGCGCGCGGTGGTCGGGCCGGGTGGACTCCACGAGGGTGATGGCGCGGGCGATGTGCGCCCGCGAGCCCTCGCGGATGCCGCGTACGTACTCGTCGATGTCGATCTTGGGTGGCATGGGCTCACAGCTCGTGGCCGAGCGCCGCGCCCAGCGACGTGACCAGGTCGTGGGCGGCGTCGGGGATCACCGTGCCGGGTGGGAAGACGGCGGCCGCGCCCATCTCGCGCAGCGTCTCGACGTCCTGCGGCGGGATGACGCCGCCCACCACGATGGTGATGTCCTCCCGCCCCGCCTCGGCCAGTTGCTCGCGCAGCGCCGGCACCAGCGTGAGGTGGCCGGCGGCCAGCGAGGAGACGCCGACGATGTGCACGTCGGCCTCCACCGCCTGCCGGGCGACCTCGGCGGGGGTCTGGAACAGCGGGCCGACGTCCACGTCGAAGCCGAGGTCGGCGAAGGCGGTGGCGATCACCTTCTGGCCCCGGTCGTGCCCGTCCTGGCCCATCTTGGCGACCAGGATGCGCGGGCGTCGGCCCTCGGCCTCCTCGAAGGCGCGGACCAGCGCCCGGGTGCGCTCCACGCCTGATGACGTTCCTGCCTCGTCTCGGTACACACCGGAGATCGTACGGATTTGGCCGGAGTGCCGCCCGTACACCTGCTCCAGGGCGTCGGAGATCTCGCCGACGGTGGCCTTGGCCCGGGCCGCGTTCACGGCCAGGGCCAGCAGGTTGCCCTCCAGGCCGCCGCCGCGCTGGGCGCCGTCCCGGGCGGCGCCGGTCAGCGCCCGCAGCGCGTCCTGGCACGCCTGCTCGTTGCGCTCCTCGCGCAGCCGGCGCAGCTTGTCGATCTGCTGGGCCCGCACGGCGGAGTTGTCGACCTTGAGGACGTCGATCTGCTCGTCGCTGTCCACCCGGTACTTGTTGATGCCGATCACCGGCTGCCGGCCCGAGTCGATGCGGGCCTGGGTGCGGGCGGCGGCCTCCTCGACGCGCAGCTTGGGGATGCCCGCGTCGATGGCCTTCGCCATGCCGCCGGCCGCCTCGACCTCCTCGATGTGCTGCCAGGCGCGGCGCGCGAGGTCGTGGGTGAGGCGCTCCACGTACGCGCTGCCGCCCCACGGGTCGATGGCCCGGGTGGTGCCCGACTCCTGCTGGAGCAGGAGTTGGGTGTTGCGGGCGATGCGGGCGGAGAAGTCGGTGGGCAGCGCCAGCGCCTCGTCCAGCGCGTTGGTGTGCAGCGACTGGGTGTGGCCCTGGGTGGCGGCCATGGCCTCGACGCAGGTGCGGGCGACGTTGTTGAACACGTCCTGCGCGGTCAGCGACCAGCCCGAGGTCTGCGAATGGGTGCGCAGCGAGAGGGACTTGGCGTTCTTCGGGTCGAACTGCCTGACCAGCTTGGCCCACAGCAGACGGGCCGCGCGCAGCTTGGCGATCTCCATGAAGAAGTTCATGCCGATGGCCCAGAAGAACGACAGCCGAGGCGCGAAGGCGTCCACGTCCATGCCCGCGTCCAGCCCGGCCCGCAGGTACTCCACGCCGTCGGCGAGGGTGTACGCCAACTCCAGGTCGGCGGTGGCTCCGGCCTCCTGGATGTGGTAGCCGGAGATGGAGATGGAGTTGTAGCGCGGCATCTTCTGCGAGGTGTACGCGAAGATGTCGGAGATGATCCGCATGGAGGGCTGCGGCGGGTAGATGTAGGTGTTGCGGACCATGAACTCCTTCAGAATGTCGTTCTGAATGGTTCCGGCCAGCTTCTCGGGCGCGACGCCCTGTTCCTCGGCGGCGACGATGTACAGCGCGAGCACGGGCAGCACCGCGCCGTTCATCGTCATCGACACGCTCATCTTGTCCAGCGGGATGCCGTCGAAGAGCTGCCGCATGTCGTAGATCGAGTCGATGGCCACGCCGGCCATGCCGACGTCGCCGGTCACCCGCGGGTGGTCGCTGTCGTAGCCGCGGTGGGTGGGCAGGTCGAAGGCGACCGACAGGCCCTTCTGCCCCGCGGCGAGGTTGCGCCGGTAGAAGGCGTTGGACTCCTCGGCGGTGGAGAAGCCCGCGTACTGGCGCACCGTCCACGGCTGGTTGACGTACATCGTCGGGTACGGGCCGCGCAGGTAGGGCGCGATGCCCGGGTAGGTGTTCAGGAAGTCGACGCCGGCCAGGTCCTCGGCGCCGTAGAGCGGCTTGACGCCGATGCCCTCGGGCGTCTCCCAGACCAGCGCGTCCTCGTCCTTGCCGGTGCTCTCGCGGAGCGCGGCGCGCCAGTCGTCGGCGGTGCGGCCGGGGGTCTCGCCCTCCTCGGCCAGTTCGACGTCCGCGAAGTTCGGGATCTGGCCCGTCGCTGCTGCCTCGCCTTGCATCACGCAATCCCCATGGTGTCCAGGGCCGAGGTCAGCACCTCGACCGCGTCGCAGCCCGCGTAGACGAACTCGTCCACCCCGGCCCGCACGTAGTCTTCCCGCCGCTCGCCGGGGCGGCCCGCCAGGTAGACCCGGGTGGCTCCCGCGGCCTTGAGCCGGGCGGCGGCGTCCTCGGCCTGCTCGGCGTAGAGCTGGTCGGTCGAGCACAGGCAGGCGATCCGCGCGCCGCTGTCGGCGAACGCCTCGGCCGCCGCCTCCGGGTCGGTGCCGTCCTGTTCCCGCACGGCCTCGATGCCACCGGCCTGGAAGAGGTTGGCGGCGAAGGTGGCGCGCGCGGTGTACGCGGCGGCCGGGCCGAGCGTCGCGAGGAAGACCTTCGGCCGCTCCCCCGCCGTCGCCCGGTGGGCGTCGCTGCGGGCCCTGAGCCGCTCGTACGCCTCGTCGCGGCGCACGCGGGGCAGGCCGCCCTCCGGTGTCGCCACGGCGGGGGCCGGCTCGCGCTCGATGGGGCGCTCGTCCAGCAGCGGGAACTCGCTGACGCCGGTGATCGGCTCCTTGCGCCGGGCGAGGTCCTTCGAACGGCGCTGCCAGGTGGCGGCGAGCCGGTCGGGGATCAGCCCTGAGGTGAGCCCGCTGGCCATGCCGCCGGCGGCCTCGATCTCCTGGAAGAAGGCCCAGGCGGCCTCGGCGACCTCGGCGGTCAGCCGCTCCACGTACCAGGAGCCGCCGGCCGGGTCGATGACGCGGGCCAGGTGCGACTCCTCGATGAGGATGGAGGAGGTGTTGCGGGCGACGCGGCGGGCGAAGCCGTCGGGCAGGCCCAGCTCGCTGTCGAAGGGCAGCACGGTCACGGCGTCGGCGCCGCCAACGCCGGCGCCCAGGGTGGCGACGGTGGTGCGCAGCATGTTCACCCACGGGTCGCGCCGGGTCATCATCACCGGCGAGGTCACCGCGTGCTGCCGCTGCGCGGCGCTGCCGTCGGCCGCGCCGCAGACCCGCGCGACCCTGGCCCACAGGCGGCGGGCGGCGCGCAGCTTGGCGATGGTCAGGAACTGGTCGGTGGTGGCCGCGTAGCGGAACTCCAGTTGCGCCAGCGCCGCGTCGACGGACAGACCGGACGCGGTCAGCTCGCGCAGGTAGCCGACGCCGGCGGCGAGCGAGCAGCCGAGTTCCTCGGCGGTCGAGCCGCCGGCCTCGTGGTAGGGCAGCGCGTTCACGCTCAGCGCCCGCACGCCCGGGTAGTCGCGGCTGGCCCGGCGGGCCAGCTCGGTGGCGTCGGCCAGGTGCCCGGCCAGGGCATCGGCGCGGCCGGTGCGGGCCAGGACGCCGTACGGGTCGGCGCCGAGGACGGCGAGCGCGGCGTGCTGGGGCACCTCGCGCTGGTCGTAGAGGGCGAGCAGGGCCGAACCCGCGGCGGCGAAGTCGGGGCCCGCGTCGAGGGCGACGGTCACCAGGTCGAGGTAGACCCCTTCCAGGGCCCGGGGCAGCGCGTCGGTGGGCAGCGCCCCCTCGCCGACCGCCAGCCACAGCGAGGACACCCCGTTCTCCAGGTCGGCGAGGACCGCCTCCCGGGCGCGCTCGGGATCGGGGTGCGCGTGGCGCTGGCGTACGTCCCAGCCGGCGACCGCCGCTCCCTCGGGGCGTCCGCCGCGCACGAAGGGGGGGAAGCCGGGGTAGCCGACGGCGGTCGCGTCGGGGGCGTCGTCAGCGGTGTAGAGGGGGCGGGCGAAGATGCCGTCCTGGAGCGGGGTTCTGAGCGCCTCCTCGGCCGCGACGCCGGTGGCGTCGGACGCGCCGGACTTGCGCAGCACGTGGCCAACTAGCTGTTGCCACTGCTCTCGGGATGCGTCCGGGAACTCGGCTGCCAAGGGGAGCCCGTCGGGCAAGACCGTCATGCGACGGAGACTAGGGGAGGTTTGTGAACGACAGGAGTAGGGCACACTGTGATCTTGCCCTCGTTCGCTCCTGCCAAGCGCGACAGATCGCTAGGGTACGGACAGAATGACCTGCAAGGCGCTTACGCACAACGGGGGTTGGCCATGGGACGGGACACGGACGAGGCCGCTGTGAAGGACTTGACAAGCGGGGCGGCGCCTGTTCCGTCGGCATCCGTCATATCGACCGCGTTGGTCCCCCCGACCGTCTCCTGGGCCGAGGCCGTACGGACCGATGCCGAGCCCGACGTGCTCTTCCCCGAAGAGGCCGCCCTGCTCGAGCGCGCGGTACTCAAGCGGCGCCGCGAGTTCACCACGGTACGTGCCTGCGCGCGGCGCGCGATGGCCGGCCTCGACCTCCCGCCCACCCCGGTCCTGCCGGGCAAGCGCGGCGAGCCCAACTGGCCCGACGGCGTGGTGGGCAGCATGACCCACTGCGACGGGTACCGCGCCGCGGCCCTGGCCCCGCACACGGCGGCCCGCTCGATCGGCATCGACGCGGAACCACACGCCCCGCTGCCCGACGGCGTGCTCGGCATCGTGTCGCTGGACGCCGAGCGGGAGCGCGGCCAGCGGATCGCCGACGGCGCCTGGGGGCCCGGCGGCCCGGTGCACTGGGACCGGCTCCTGTTCAGCGCCAAGGAGAGCGTCTTCAAGGCGTGGTACCCGCTGGCCCGGCGCGAACTGGACTTCTCCGACGCCGAGTTGACCTTCACCCCGCAAGCCGCGGCCTCCGGCGACGCCGAGGGTCCCGCCCATCAGGGCACCTTCCGGGCTCGCCTGCTGCCGTCGGCGGACATCCCCGACGGGTTCCCCTTCACCGGGTTCGACGGCCGCTGGGTGATCCACGACGGCTTCGTCGTCACGGCGATCGTGGTGCCGCCCGCGACGGTGCCGGCCGCCCGCTAACGGCTCCCGGCGGGACAGCTCCAGCCCACACGCCGTTCCGCCGCCGACAGCCCACCCCTCCCCGCCCCGGTCGCGTCACCACCCGTGCCGCGCGACCGGGGTTTTCGCATGCGGTGCGCCGCCCGTGCCGCCCGAGTGGCAGACGCACACCAGGCCCCGCGCCGTACGCCGGGTGGCGCGGCGAGGGCGGTGAGGTGATGCACGGGTGCGCGTGCGGAGGGCGCGCCCGGTGTTCCCGCTCTCGATCCGCTTCAGTGCGCCGCCTTGGGTCGGTGCGTGGGAGCGCGCTCATGAGATAGCGCCTGGGAGCCGCAGGAAGCGGAGACGAGGCAGCAGATGCCAGCGATTCTCGCTCGCACGTTTGCAGATGCTGCCTGAAGACGCATATCGTCCCGCACATGCAGTCCTACAGCATCGGTCAGGCCGCGCGGTTGCTCGGCGTCAGCGCGGACACCGTGCGTCGGTGGGCCGACGCGGGCCGCGTCACGACCCACCGCGACGAGGGCGGGCGGCGGTTGATCGACGGCCGGCACCTCGCGGCCTTCTCCGTGGAGTTGGCGCAGGCCGCCGACGGCGAGGAGGACGTGCCGTACACCTCGGCCCGCAACGCCTTCGCGGGCATCGTCACCGCCGTCAAGCTCGGTGACGTCGCGGCCCAGGTGGAGATCCAGGCCGGGCCGCACCGGCTGGTCTCGCTGCTCACCCGGGAGGCCGTGGAGGAACTCGGCCTTGAGGTGGGTGTGCGCGCCACCGCGCGGGTGAAGTCCACCAACGTGCACATCGACCGCGTCTGACCCGCCGCACCGCCGCGGGCCCGCACCCGCACCCGCGCCCGCCCTCGTCCAGGATCCCCAAGGAGCCCTCCGTGTCCCTCGCCCGCCCGTGCCGCCGGGTCGCCGCCGCGCTGTGCCTCGCCGCCCTGTTGACCGTGGCCGGGTGCGGCTCCGGTGACGACTCCGCCGGCAGCGGTGCGGACGGCAGGACCCAGTTGACGGTGTTGGCCGCGGCCTCGCTCACCGACGTGTTCGCCAAGGCCGGCGCGGCCTACGAGAAGGAGCACCCGGACGTGCGGGTGCGGTTCTCCTTCGCCGGGTCGCAGGACCTGGCCGCGCAGGTGCGGCAGGGCGCGCCGGCCGACGCGCTGGTCACCGCGGACCTGCCGACGATGCGCGGGCTGCGGGGCGAGACCGGTCCGATGACGACCATCGCCAGGAACCGCCTGGTGATCGCGGTGGGCGAGGGCAATCCGCACCGCGTGCGCGGCCTGCGCGACCTCGCCGACACGGACCTGAAGGTGGTCCTGGCCGCGCCCGAGGTGCCGGTGGGCCGCTACAGCGAGGCCGTGCTCGACGGGCAGCACGTGAGCGTCAAGCCCGTGTCACAGGAGCCGAGCGTGCGGGCCGTGCTCAGCAAGGTCACGCTCGGCGAGGCCGACGCGGGCATCGTCTACGTCACCGACGCGGCCACCGCCAAGGACAGCGTCGACACCGTGGCCATCCCCGACGCCCAGAACGCCATCGCCATCTACCCCGCCGCGCCCCTCTCCTCCTCCCGGCACGAGGCGCGGGCCGCCTCGTTCGTACGGTGGCTGACCTCGCCCACGGCGCAGAAGATGCTGCGTGAGGCGGGGTTCCAGCGCCCCTGAGCCTCCTCGGACCGTAAGGAACCGGCACGGATGAAACACAGCGCGCACGGCAGGGGCGGCGACCCTGGACGTCTCCCCCCGGCCGAGGCCGGCCGGGGGCCGGAGCGGACGGGGCCGGTTCGCGGCGGTCGGCGCCTTGGGCGCGGGCGGCGGGCCGCGCGGGCGGGCACGCCGCTGGCGCTCGCCGTGCCGGCCGCGCTGGCGGTCGCGTTCCTGCTGCTCCCGCTGGCCGGCATGGTGGCCCGCACCTCCTGGTCCGAGTTGGGCACGCACCTGGGCAGCGCGCCGGTGCGGGACGCGCTGTGGCTGTCGCTGACCGTCTCGTTCTGGTCGCTGGGCATCTCCGTGGTGCTCGGCGTGCCGCTGGCCTGGGTGCTCGCCCGGGGCGCGGTGCCCGGCAAGACGCTCGTACGCTCGCTGGTCCTGCTGCCGATGGTGCTGCCGCCGACGGTGGGCGGTGTGGCGCTGCTGCTGGGCTTCGGCCGCAAGGGGCTGCTCGGTGGGGTGTTGGAGGACTGGTTCGGCGTCACCCTGCCGTTCTCCACCGCGGGGGCGGTGGTCGCGGCGACGTTCGTGGCGATGCCGTTCCTGGTCATCAGCCTGGAGGGCACGCTCGCCGGGTTGGACCGCCGGTACGAGGAGACGGCCGCCTCGCTCGGCGCCGGTCCGTGGCGGGTCTTCCGTACCGTCACGCTGCCGCTGGTGGCGCCGGGGCTGCTCGCGGGCGCCGCGCTGACCTGGGCCAGGGCGCTGGGCGAGTTCGGGGCCACCATCACCTTCGCCGGCAACCTGCCGGGCGTCACCCAGACGCTGCCGCTCCAGGTCTACCTGCTGTTGCAGGCCGATCCGGCGGCCGCCACCTCGGTGTCCCTGCTGCTGCTCGGCATCGCGATGGCCGTGCTGCTCGCGCTGCGCGGCCGATGGGCCGGCGGCACCCGCGCGCCGGGCGGCGGCACCCGGCGCGCGGCCGCGTACGACGGCGACGGGCTGCCCGCGCCGGGCCAACCGGCCGGGGACCCGGACGAGGCTCCGCTCGACGCTCCACCCTCGGACGGCGGCGCGGGGGCCGGCCCGGACGAGGACGGCCCGGGTGGCGACGCCGTCGGCGGCGGTCGGCGGGGCGGCGCGGGGGCGCCCGGCGCGGGGTGGTGCGGCTGGTCGCTGCGGGCCGAACTCACCGGCTTCAACGAGTTGGTCCTCGACGCGCCACCCGGCACCACCATCGCCGTCGTCGGGCCCAACGGCGCCGGCAAGACCACGCTGTTGCGCGCCCTGCTCGGGCTCACCGATCGGTCGCGGGCCACGCTGCGACTGGGTGACGCGGAGGTGGGCGACCTCCCGTCGCACCGCAGGGGGGTGGCGTGGGTGCCCCAGGACGGCGCGCTCTTTCCGCACCTGACGGCGGTACGCAACACCGCCTACGGGCTGCGGGCGCGCGGGGTCGGCGCGGCCGAGGCGCACCAGGTGGCGCGGGAGTGGCTGGAACGGCTCGGGGTCGGACACCTCGCGCGGCGCCGGCCGGGTCAGCTCTCCGGCGGGCAGGCGCAGCGCGTCGCGCTGGCCCGGGCGCTGGCGGCGCGGCCGCGTCTGCTGCTCCTCGACGAGCCGCTCGCGGCGCTCGACCAGACGACCCGCGCCCGGGTGCGCCGCGCGCTGCGCCGGCACCTGGCCGACTTCGACGGCGTCTGTCTGATCGTCACGCACGACCCGGTGGAGGCGGTCTCGCTCGCCGACCGGGTGCTGGTGCTGGAGCGGGGGCGGGCCGTGCAGTACGCGACGCCGGCCGAGGTGGCCCGCCGCCCGCGGTCACCGTGGGTGGCCCGCATGCTCGGCCACAACGCCTGGCGGTGCGCCATCACCGCGGACGGCGGCCTCGCGCTGCCGGGTTCGGGGCGCCTGGTGGCCGCCGACCCGCTGCCCGCGCCGGGTGGCGGCGTGGACCACCCGGTCACGGGCGGGGAAGCGGCCGGTGGCGCGGCGGGGGCCGGGGCGGCGGAGCAGGTGGGCGCGGAAGCCGTCGGGGAGGCGGGCCCGGCACTGGCGATCTTCGGGCCCGAGGCGGTCTCGCTGCACCGGGAGCGGCCGAGCGGGAGCCCGCGCAACGTGTGGCCGGGCCGGGTGCGGGAGATCACGGCCGTGGGCAGCCGGCTGCGGGTGGCCCTCGGCTCGGAGCGGGTGCCCGACCTGGTCGCCGAGATCACCCCCGCCGCGGCGGTGGAGCTCGGCCTCGCGGAGGGCACCGCCGTATGGGCCAGCGTCAAGGCCACGGAGGTCACCGTGGTGCGACTCTAGGCACCGGGGCGCCTGGGCCGCCGGGCGCGGTCCGCTCGTGGGGCGTGCGCACGGGCCTCGGGGCCGGCGGCTGGCGGCCGGTGGCTGGCGGCCGGTGGCTGGCCAGGGCTTGGCTAGAACGGGTTGACGTTGACGCAGCCGCTGTCCACGCCGTTGAGCGCCTGGCACCGTGGGCAGCGTACGGCGGTGACGGCCTGGTAGCGCAGGCCGTCGTACCACTCGTGCTCGCACCGGCCGCAGGCGACCTGTGCGATGAAGTTGTCGAGCTGGCCCCGGGCCGCCAGGACGAGGCCCCGAAGCCCCGCGACGGCGACGACGGTGCCCGTGCACTCGGCGGCCGACGTGTCCCGCTGCCACGGCCGCAGGGACTCCAGGTACAGGCCCCCGGAGTCCCTGCCCCAGGTGCCGTCCGGGGTCCGTACGACGTAGTGCAACAGCCGCTCCTCGACCGGCGGCAGGTCGAGCAGGTACCGCTTGGCCAGCTCCGCGTCGCCACCGCGGAAGACGATGTGCCGCCCCGTGCCCCGCCGGGAGCCGTCGTCGTCCGGCTCCAGGCCGGCCGCAGCGGCCCGGGCCCGGGCCGCCCGCACCGCGGCCCGCGTCACGTAGCTCAGCCGTGGCCCGTTGCCTGGGCGCCGCCGGCGTGTCAACCAACCCATCTACCCCGCCTCAGCCCGTGGTTGCCCGCACCAAGGCGATGCTAGGCCGGCGCGGCGGGGAGGGGTCCCGGACCCGCGGAGCGTTCAGGCCAGGCCGTGCGACCGTGGCCGAGGGCGCGGGCCGGGGTCCCGGTGGGCGGGGGTCAGCAGGCGTCGCGCCAGGGGTCGAGGTCGAGGCGCTTGCGCATCGAACTGAGGCCCAGATCCTTGGCGGTGCGGCAGAACTTGTCGGTCGGCAGCGTGTACTCGACGTGGAAGACGGCCTTGTCGGCCTTGATGAACGGGGTGAGCTTGGCGCACTCGCCGAACTCGGCGCACTCCTCGTTGACCGCGAACTCGAAGTCGTCCACGAGTTCGGGGATCTGGTCGAGGTCGTTCTTCAGGCCCACGGCGAGGCCGCGCTCGTGGGCGAGCTTGGACAGTCCGCGGTTGTAGGCGAGCTGGTCGGCGGCGGTGAGCGGGAAGCCGGTGCGGTTGCGGTAGCCGTCCATCAGGTCCGGCTCGACGGCGTCGAAGCCCTTCCGGGCGCACATGTCCATCCGCTTGGCCATCAGCGGCAGCAGCGTGTCGCGCTGGCGGATGTCCAACCAGCGCTCGCCCTCCCAGCCGTTGCCCTCGCCGCGCACGGCCTCGGGGAAGGCGTCGGCGTCCGGGCGCCAGTCCTCCCAGGCGCCGGCGTTGATGTAGCAGATCACCTTGCGGCCGTCGGCGTGCAGGCCGGCCACGGTCTTCGCGGAGTTCTCGAAGCCGTCGATGTCGTACACGGGCACGTCGAAGCTGGTGTCCACGCGGCCGTTGAGCTGCCACTGCCAGGTGGTGCCGGGGCGCGGCCGCCACTTCACGGCGGCCCGCTCCCCCGACTCGCGCGGGGCCGTCTCGTGCGGGGCCGACTCGCCGGACCTGGTCGGTGACGGCCTGTCCGCCTGATCGTCGTTCGTGTCGCCGTTCGAGCATCCGACCAGCACCAGCAGCGCCGCGCCGGTCCATGCCGCGAGCGAGGTTCGCGCCGTCACCCGTCGTCTCCCATGCCGTTGTCTCCACCAGACGGGGGATACCGCCACGGGTTGCTCCCCTCCCCCGGCACCGCGCAGTGCAGCGCCGCTCCGCGATCATACGATGTATGGGCCACCTTTTTTCGCTGGCTGTCGGGCACCCCGTACACCAGGTGGCAGAAACGGCGCGGCGCGTGCCCGGACGTCCACGGCGGGACCCGGGCCCGTCGGTAGCTGGCCCAGTCGCCCTCGAAGGTGACCAGGACGTCCGCGACGTCGGCGTATCCGGGGTCGGGGTGGGTGCCCGGGTTGAGGACGGCGGTGGGCGCGCCGAGCAGCCGGGCCGCGCGCACCAGCCGCCGGTAGCGCGGCAACAGCGCGCGGTCGGCCGCGACCTGGTCGTAGAAGACCCCGTCCACGCCGTACCAGCGGCGGTGGCGGTGGACGTCGGCGAGTACGGCCCTCGGCGACCGGCGCCCGTACGCGGTGTCCACGTAGCCGAGCAGGCGTACGCCCGCCGCGCGCAGGTCCCGCGCCACGGCGTGGAAGGCGGGGTCGCGGTGGCGGCCCGGGCCGTCGGCGGCGTTGAGCACCACGGCGTAGAGCTGTCGCGCGCGCCCACGGAGCGCCCGCCAGGCCGCGGGGTCCACCGTGGGGTGGACGTACAACGGCACGAGCAGACGCCCCGGGGGCGGGGACGCGGAGGTCATCGCGGCGCTTCGACGGGCTGGCCGGTGGCGGCGGCCCACAGGTCGGCGAGCGACTGGTCGAAGGTGTAGCGGGGCTCCCAGTCCAGCGCGGCGGTGGTCGTGGTGATGTCGGCCCACGCGCGGGAGGCGGCCGGCGAGCGGCCCGATCCCGCGCCGCTCTCGTCGACGCGCCCGCGGAAGTCGGCCAGCCGCGCGAGCCCGGTGGCGACGGCCCGCACGGGGTGGGCGGTGCCGCTGCCGAGGTTGAGCACGGGCGGCAGTGGCCCGGGGGCGGTGGTGGCGCGGCCGATGGCCCGCGCCACGTCGCGGGCGTCGACGAAGTCGCGGTACGCGGACAGGGCGCCCACCCGGACGGTGCCCTCGCGGTCGGCCTCGCGCAGCAGGGCGGCGAGCCGCCCTGGCAGGCTGCTGGTGGGCGAGCCGGGGCCGATCGGGTTGAACACCCGCAGCACCACCGAGTCCAGTCCGGCGGAGGTGACGGCGAGCGTGCCGGCGAGCTTGGTGGCCCCGTAGACGCCGAACGGGTAGGTGGGGCTGGACTCGGTGAGGGCGAGGTCGCCGCCGGAGGTGCCGTACTCGGCTGCGGAGCCGAGGTGGACGAGGCGGGCGCCGGGGGCGGCGTCGGCGAGCGCCGCGCACAGGGCGGCCGGCCCGCGGGCGTTGGTGCCGGCCAGGGCGAGTGAGCCGCCGCCGACCGCGCCCGCGCAGTTGACCACGGCGTCCACGCGCAGCGCGGCCAGGGTGTCGGTGAGGTGGTCCACGTCGATGGTGGCGAGGTCGATGTGGGCGTCGGCTGCGGGCGAGCGACCGCCGGTGAGCACCCGCGCGCCGGGCAGGGCGCGCAGGTGCCGGACGGTGTGCTCGCCGAGGAAACCGCTGGCTCCCAGGACGAGGATGCGCATCGGGTCGGTCACGCTCCCTTGATGAGGACGCCACGGCGGTGGGTGAACTCGGCGTTGGCGCGGTCGTAGTCGTCGGGCCTGCCGATGTCGAGCCAGTAGCCGTCGAAATCGTAGGCGTGCGGTGGGGTCTGGGCCCCCAGTAGGTCGAGGACGAGTTCGTCGAAGCCGAGCGGCAGGCCCGGCGTGTAGGGGTTGAGGGTGTCGCGAGAGACACCGTAGACGCCCATGGAGACGCGGTAGTCGATGCTGGGCTTCTCGGTGAAACCCACCACCCGCTCCGACTCGGTGGTCAGCACGCCGAAGTCGATGTTGACCTGGCGCGCGTAGGTGGCGATGGTCAGCGGGGCGCCGCTGGTCGCGTGGGTGCGCAGCACGTCGCCGAAGTCGAGGTCGGTGAGGATGTCGCCGTTCATCACCAGGAAGTGTTCGGGAAGTCGGTCGAGCATGGTCAGCAGTGGGCCCATGGTGCCCAGCGGGCTGTCCTCGCTGCTGTAGCCGACGCGCAGGCCCCACTGGGAGCCGTTGCCGACGTAGGCGCGGATGATGTGCCCGAGGTGGCCGATGGCCAGCGTGCAACTGGTGAAGCCGGCGGCGGCGAGTTGGCGCATCACGATCTCCAGGATCGCGTGCCGGTCGCCGATGGGCACCAGCGGCTTGGGCAGGGCGGTGGTGTACGGGCGCAGTCGTACGCCCTTGCCGCCGGCCAGGATGACTGCGTGCATGGAGGGTTCCTCATCTCCTGTGGGGTCCGCGCGGGGGGTGCGGACGGGCGGGCGGCGTCGCCCCGTCGGGGGTGGGGTGCGGACGGGACAACGCGGGGTGGGGACGGCCCCGTCGGGGCCTCGGGGTGGTCAGACGTTGTAGCGGTCGGTCTTGTAGCGGGCCAGGTTGGCCGGGTCGCGGAAGAAGTCGATGGTGTGGCCGAGGCCGTCCTGCAGGGTGTGGGTCGGGGCCCAGCCGGTGGCCGCGCGCAGCCGGGAGGCGTCGCAGACCAGCCGCATGACCTCGGAGTCGGCGGGCCTGATGCGCTGGGCGTCCTCGCGGACCTCCAGGGTGGTGTCCATCAACGTGCCGATGAGGCCGACGAGTTCGCCGACCGAGATCTCGCCGCCGGTGCCCGCGTTGAAGGTGTGGCCGACGACCCGTTCGGCGGGGGCGGTGCCGACCGCGAGGAAGGCGGCGGCGGTGTCCTTGACGTAGCTGAAGTCGCGGGTGGGGCGCAGGTCGCCGAGGGTGATGGCGCGCTGGCCCGCGGCGACCTGGCCGATGACGGTGGGGATCACGGCGCGCATGGACTGGCGGGGCCCGAAGGTGTTGAAGGGGCGCAGGGTGACCACCGGGGTGGCGAAGCTGGCGTGGTAGCTGTCGGCCAGCCGGTCGCCGCCCGCCTTGGAGGCGGCGTAGGGCGACTGGGTGTTGATGGGGTGGTCCTCGGTGATCGGCACGGTCTGGGCGGTGCCGTAGGTCTCGCTGGTCGAGGTGTGCACCAGGCGCGGGATCTCCTGGTGGCGTACGGCCTCCAGGACGTTGAGGGTGCCGGTGACGTTGGTCTCCACGTAACTGTGCGGGGCGCGGTAGGAGTACGGGATGGCGATGAGGGCGGCCAGGTGGTAGACGGCCTCGACGCCGGTGACCAGGCCGGTCACGGAGCCGGGGTCGCGGACGTCGCCGAGCACCACCTCGACCTGGTCGAGCACGTCGGCCGGCAGCGTCTCCAGCCAGCCGAAGGAGGAGAAGGAGTTGTACTGCACCATCGCCCGCACCCGGGCTCCCGCCGCGACCAGCGTCTCCACCAGGTGCGAGCCGATGAACCCCTCGGCGCCGGTGACGGCGACGAGGCCGGCGCCGGCGGCGGATGGCGTCGGCGCCGTGGCGGTGTCACGGGCGGGGGCGGCGGTCGCGGGTTCCCGGTTCGGCTCGGCCGCGGCGGTCGGCGGCCGGCGGTGCGAGGGGGGCGTGGGGGTCGGGGACATGCGGGGGCTCCGATTCTGGTGGGTGTGCGTCGTGCGGGCGTTGGTGGTGCGGTGTGCGGGCGGGTCAGCGGTGTGCGGTGATGCGGCCGAGCAGCGCGGTGGCGGCGCCGAGCAGCACGACGGCGGTGGCGGTACAGGCGGCGAGTTGGACGGAGGTGGGCGTCCAGACGTGCAGGGCGAGCGGCAGCGTCTCCACACCGGCGGCGGCCAGCGTGGCCAGCGCCGGCGTCCACGCGGTGCCGAACGCCTGCAGCAGCAGGCCCAGCCACATCACGGCGCCGAGGGCGACCACGGCGAGCAGCCGCTGCGGGCTCGGGTGCGGCCCGCCCGGCCAGACGGCCGCCGTGGCGTGGACGAGGACGGCGAGGACGGCGAGGTAGCCGGCCAGGCAGCGGGCCAGCACCCGGGCGACGCGCAGCAGCAGGCCGCCGGCCGTGGTGCTCTGGCTGAGCGCGGCGAGCGCGAGGCCCCGGCAGCGGTAGAGCAGCCACTCGGCCAGGCCCATGCTGAGGGTGAGCGCGATGACCGAGGGGCCGGTGAGCGAGGCGCCCGCGCCGTAGCGCAGCACGTCGCCGAGGACGGCGACGGAGGTGAGCACCGCGCAGCCGAGGCCGAACAGGCCGTAGGGCACCGACTCGCGCCAGCGTGGCCCGTGGGCAGACTCCCCCGCTCCCCCGGGGTCGTCGGGCGGCTGCCGCCGCCCCGCGACGGCCCGCCGCAGGGCGTGGGCCGCGTAGGCCAGGGCGATCAGGACGGTGGCGGCGGGCAGCGCGGCGCGCGCGGCGACGGGCAACTCGACGCACAGCATGGCGGCGGCGCCGACGGCGGTGGGCAGCAGGCTGTACAGCAGCTCGCGTTCCTTGCCCAGGACCAGCAGGGCCGTGGCGGCGGCGAGGTAGCAGGACTGGCCGGCGGCGAAGACCGTGGCCCCGACGGGACCCGGCAACGCGAGGGCCGCGGCGAAGGCGAGCAGCGCGCCGACGGCGCCGCCGACGCGCAGGCAGGCGGCGGCCGCGGGGGTGCCGCCGAGCGCGAGCCAGCGGTAGGCGCGGTGGGCGAGTGCCTGGTTCCAGGCCCAGCCGACGAGCGCGGACGCGGCCAGCGGGACGGTGCCGGCGGAGAGGCCGAAGCGCCCGCTCGGCCCGTCCAGGAAGGGCGCGCTGAGCACGTAGCCGAGCCCGGGCAGCGTGAACACCACGCCGCGCAGCAGGAACCGGCCGGGTGCCGCGCGCCAGGGGTCGGGGCGCGCGGGTGGTTCGGGGTAGCCGCGCGGGACGCGTGCGTGGAGTTCGGCGGCGAGTTCGAAGACGTCGCGGCGCCCGAAGCGCTCGGTGATCTGTTCGCCCGTCAGGCCGTCGGCTTCGAGGAAGGCGGCGATCTCGTCGGGGTGGACGGCCGCGGCGCAGACGTCGGCGAGCCGCTCGGCGAGGTCGTCCAGCGGGTCGTCGGCCCAGGAGGGGACCGGCCGCAGTCCGCGTCGGTGCCGGCGCTCGCCCGCGGGCTCGGGCCGCTCGGCGCCGTGGCGCGGCCCGTGCGCGGGTTCGGGGCCGGGGACCAGGCGTAACGGGCCGCTCATCCGACACCTCCGGCGGCGATCGGCTGGGCCCAAGAGGGGCGCGTGGCGCGCGTCGGGCGCGCGGCCTGCAGGGCCCGGTGGTGGCCGGAGAGGTCCTGGTAGATCTCCCGGAAGGTGCTGATGGTCTGGCGCAGCGTGAACTGTTCGATGACGCGCGCCCGGGCGCCCTCGCCCATCCGGGCCCGCAGCGCGGGCTCGTTGAGCAGGCGCAGCGCGGCCTCGGCCATCCGGGCCGGGTCGCGCGGCGGTACGACGATGCCGGCGTCCCCGACGGCCTCGCGTACGCCGCCGACGTCGGTGGAGACGGTGGCCCGGCCGCAGGACATGGCCTCGATCAGGGTGAAGGGGAATCCTTCGCTGACGCTGGAGAGCATGACGACGTTGCCCGCCGCGTAGGCGTCCTTGATGTCCTCGACGCGGCCCTCGAAGGTGACGGCCTCGGCGACGCCGAGTTCGGCGGCGAGTCGTTCGCAGCCTTCGCGGTACTTCTCGGCGCCGCGCGGGGTGCCGCCGAACAGGCGCAGGCGGGCGGCGGGGAGCTTGTCGCGGACGACGGCGAAGGCCCGGATGAGGGTCTCCAGGTCCTTGATCGGGTCGACCCGGCCGGCCCAACTGAGCGTGGGTGTCCCGGGTTCGGGCCCGGCGGGTGGGAAGGCGGCGGGGTCGACGCCGTTGTAGACGGTGCGGATGCGCTCGGGTGGGGTGCCGCCGTGCTCCTCCCAGCGCCGGTTGTACCGGTTGCCCGGGGTGACCAGGGCTGCGGTGCGGTAACTCTCCTTGGCCAGCAGCCGGAAGAAGCCGAGCAGCAGCGCCTTGACGGGCCAGCGGTAGGGCTCGGCGCGGAAGCCGAGGTAGCGCTCGCGCAGGTAGACGCCGTGCTCGGTGAGGAGGAACGGCGTGCCGTGCTGGTGGTGGGCGACGAGGCCGGGCAGCGCGGCGAGCCCGCCGCTGACGGCGTGCGTGACGGAGGTGGTGGCGGCCGGCCTGGCGGCGAGGGGGCGCAGGGCGTGCTCCAGGAGGTCGGTCGCGCTGAGCGCGTCGTGCAGGGTGGGTCGGGCGGCGGCGGTGGCCAGGGTGGGTCTGGTCCACAACCGGGCCAGCACGCGTGCCGCCCGCTCGGTGCGCAGCGCGGCCGACAGGGTGCCGTCCGGTGCGAGGTCGGCCAGTCGGTACAGGGCGGCCGGGAAGCGGTTCTCGTGTGCGGGGTCGAGCAGGGCTGACAGGAAGTCCTCGTACCCGTCCAGGAAGCGGCGCAGTGGTCTGCCACGGGGGGGCGGGGCGGGGGTGGGTGGTGCCCCACAGTGGCCAGTTCTCGATGCTCCGTACGTGGGCGGGCGGCTGCCAGGACAGGGGCTCTCGGCCGGTGCCGGTCACCGCCATGATGTGGAAGTCCACATCGGGCATGCCGTTGATCAACTGGTCGCACCACACGCTGACTCCGCCGTGGCTGTGCGGATAGGTGCCCTCGGTGAGGAGGGTCACCGAGATGCCGTCCGACAGCGGCTCGCCGCTGGTGGGCGCGGTGCGTGGTCCGTGCATGGCCGTTCTTACTCCCGAGGGGACGGTGCGTGGTCTCTCCCGACACGCCTACGGCGCCCACGGGGCGGAGCCGGGTGCCGTGGGCGCGCCGGCGAGCCCGGCGAAGGCGGCGGTACGGACGGGGCGGTGGGGTGGGATCACCTGGTGCGGTGGGGCGGGGTGGGATCGCCTGGTGCGGTGGGGCGGGCGTCGGCCGGGCGGCACCGACCCGTTGGGTGGGCGGGCCGGTGCGCGCCGTGCCGCCGGTGTGGCTGGGCGGCGGGGGCCCGTGGCTCGGGCTCCTCGGGGTGGGGCCGGTGCGCGGTGCGGGCGCCCGGCTCGTCGCAGGCGGGGCGGCCGGTGCCGCTCGTCGCCCGCGACGGGCCGCCGGCGCCGGCCCCGCGCCGGTCGGTGCTAGAACGCCGGTCGGTGCTGGAACCTGATGTCGCCGGGCCCGTACGGCACCGGATCGCGGGTGCCGTCGGGCACCGGGAGTCGCTTGGCCGGGGTCGCGGGCGGGTCGGCGGGGCCGGGCCGTGGCGGGTCGGTCGGCGTGCCGGCGTCGGTCAGCGTCAGCTCGACCTCGGTCGCCTCCTCGTCGGGCGCGGCCCAGCCGGAGCGCAGCCCCGCGTACGGCGAACCGAACGGGATGCTCCCCTCCTCCGTGCGCTGCTCGCTGCCGGCGGGCAGGGTGGCGGTGACGTCGGTGCCGGCGGGGGTGGTGACGGTGACGGTGTCGCCGATCCGGTAGGCGCTGGCCTTCCCGGAGGTGAGCGCGTTCCGCCAGGCGGCGCGCTGGCGCAGCTCCGTTCCGATGTCGCGCATCCGGGAGTTGACCAGCGGCGTGTTGTCGGCGAAGAGCGCGGCGTAGTCACGCAGGATCCGGTCGAGCACCGGGTAGGCGATGCGGTCCTCGGCCAGGTTGGACTGGTGGATGAAGTGCGGTCGCGGGTCGTTGTTGGTGACGTGCGCGAGGCCGATGTTGGCCTCCAGGGGCACGATGTACGAGGCGTAGCCGGTCTCCGGGTCCAGGGCCTTGGGCAGGCAGGTGGTGTTGGGCGCGGTCTCACAGGTCCCGCTGCCGCCGTCGGCCTTGCGCGCGTAGATCCAGTTGTACTCGTCCACCTGCTCGGCGGCGCGGCCCGCGTTGTAGAAGACGTTCATCGGGTAGCGGGGCACGGTCAGCGCCGGGCCGGCCGCGCGCTGCGCGGACTCGCGGGAGGAGTCGCTGCCGATCCAGGCCACGTCGCTGTCGCGCAGCGCGGGGGCCAGTGCGGGGTTGTCGCTCGGCTGCTGCGGGCGGCTGGCGAGACCGGAGTGCTCGCCCGTGACGAGTTCGCTCCGGTCCACGGCCAGGCCCTGCCGGCCGGCCCAGTCGAGGTTGTCCTCGATCTGCTGGAAGATGGTGGAGCCGCTGGTCCACCGGGTGCGGCCGAGGAGGTCGGTGGCGCACTTCCACGGCACGACGCTGGCGTCCTGCACGCAGCCGAGGAAGAGGTGGTTGTAGGTGTGGTTGACCCAGCGGTAGGCGTGCTGGTCGGCGAGGAACTGGTCGGCCAGCGGGTCCTCGCCGTCGTTCGCCTCCCGGTGCGCCTCGCTGCCGCCGGCGTTGTACGCCATGTCCAGGGTGAAGTCGCGCGCGGCCGACCAGGTCCGCGCGTACTCCGCGTCGCCGGCGGTCATCCGGATCGGGTCCGGTTCGGCGCCGTCGCCCGCCGAGCCGCAGTCCACGTCGCCGGGCGTGCAGTTGAGTTCGCTGTCCCACCGGTCGTCCGCGCCGAGGACGTCGTCCACGTGCACGGCGAGGTAGTTCCGGTCGGCGCCGAGGTGGATGCCCTGGGTCAGCCACTCCACGATGCCCCGGGCCAGCAGCCGGTACTGCCGCTGGTGCTGGTTGTAGACGAAGGTGACCACCAGTTCGCGGCGCCCGTCGTGGGCGTACTCGCCGACCAGCGACCCCCTGGCGGTGGTGCCCGCGAGCGGCGCGTCGACGTAGCTGGTGAACTTCCCGTCGCCCGGCGGCTGGGCGAGCGGTACGGCCAGGTAGCCGTAGCTCTCGGTGACACCCGGGTCGTTGTCCTCGAAGGGCACGGCGCCGTCGAGGTAGCCGAACGGGCCGGCCGCCCCGGCGCCGGTGACCCGCGCGGTGCGCCCGTCCAACGGCCCGACGTAGCCGGGGTCCTGCGCGTAGTTGAGCCCGACCTCGGGGCGCGCGTGGGTGTAGGCGTCCACCTGCCGGACGCCGAAGCGCTTCTCGTACGCGGTGATCGCGGCCATCTCCGCGGAGCCGGCGCCGAAGGGGTTGTCGTTGGGCAGCACGACCGCCTGGTACCTGGCGCGGGGTCGGCCGTCCACGGTGTCGCTGAGGAAGGCCGCGTCGATGCGCGGCCGTCCGGTGTCGCCCAGTGCGACGGTGGTGCGCGGGGTTCCCGCGCTGTCGAGTTGGGCCGCGATCGCGGCGGTCGCGGGGCCGCCGTCGTCGACGACCAGGACCCGCAGGTCGATCCTCGGCGCCTCGGCGGCGCCGGCGCCGGCCGTCGGCAGGCCGATGGCGATGAGGGCCGCCGTTGCACACGCAACGGTCAGCCGGGTCACTTGACCCATGGAGACATCCCCCCAGGGATGGTCGGCGCCGGTGGGAGCGCCGACTCGTCAACAGTCGCGCACCACGGCGTGCCGGAGCACGCCACGGCGGCGCGAGGCGATGGACAGCGGAAAGTGGAGGGCACACGACCGGGGCTCCCCTTCCCCGAACGCACGCCGTCTGGAGCACCGCGAGCAACGGTCGTGAACATGTCACGAGCCGACCGGGAGTCACGCCCTGTCGGCCGCCCACCACATAGTGCGGCATGACGATCGCACCGCGTGGGCGTACGGAGAGGTAGCATTCCGGATTTCGTCAGCCCTTGCCGTTCCATGACCGACGCTCTCCGCGCACCGGAACGCGGCGCCGCGCGAGGGCCGTCCGGCGTGGCCAACTGAGCTCCCCGGGATGACCTGCGGCACCGGTGGTCGAGACCAATAGGCACCTCGACACGGGGCGGTCACGGCCCGTGCCCGGATAGCGGACGGTGACGACGGGAAGTCGGCCGAATGGCGCCTGTCGCGAATGCACACTTTGCGGAGTTCGTTGGCACGACGGCCAGCGGCCCTCGCCGTCCCGTGACGCGCGCCACCCCACGACGGCCCGGCCGGGGACGGGCGGCGCACCGTAGCGGACGGATGACGCCCGTTCACCTTCAAAGTGCCCCGGGCGGGGAGATCACGCCACGGAGATCACGTACGGGCCGCGGAGTCGCGGACGGACCCACGATCGGCCTACCTCGGTGGTACGCCCCAGGTCCGCGGGGAACCCGTGGCGCATGGACCAAAGCCAAGCGCCGATCCTGCGTGCCCTCAGCCGTTACCAGTCCGACGGACATCTCTCGTACACGCCACCCGGCCACAAACAGGCGCGGGGCGCCGACCCACGGGTGCGGGCCGTGCTGGGAGACGCCGCCTTCGCCGCGGACGTGTTGGCCATCGGGGGCCTCGACGACCACCAGGAGTCGCGGCAGGTGCTGGTGCAGGCCGAGGAGTTGATGGCCGAGGCGGTGCACGCGCGGCTCACGTTCTTCTCCACCTGCGGCAGCTCGCTGTCCGTCAAGGCGGCCATGCTGTCGGTCGCCGGCCCGCAGCAGAAGCTGCTGATCGGCCGGGACGCGCACAAGTCCGTCGTCGCGGGTCTGATCCTCTCCGGGGTGAGCCCGGTGTGGGTGGAGCCGCAGTGGGACGCGGAACGCCGGCTGGCGCACCCGCCGTCCCCGAAGGCGTTCGAGGCCGCGTTCGCCGCCCACCCCGACGCCCGTGGCGCGCTGGTCACCAGCCCCACCCCGTACGGCGCGTGCGCGGACCTGGCCGCCATCGCCGAGGTGTGCCACCGGCGCGGCCGGCCGCTGATCGTGGACGAGGCGTGGGGCGCTCACCTGCCCTTCCACCCCGACCTGCCGACCTGGGCGATGGACGCCGGCGCTGACGTGTGCGTGACCAGCATCCACAAGATGGGCAGCGGCCTGGAACAGGGTTCGGTCTTCCACCTCGGCGGGGACCTGATCGACCCCGCGGTGCTCGCCTCCCGGGCCGACCTGCTGGGCACCACCAGCCCGTCGGTGCTGATTTACGCGGGCCTGGACGGCTGGCGCCGGCAGATGGTCGAGCACGGCAAGCAGCTCATCGGCGACGCGCTCGACCTGGCCCGGGAGGTGCGGGCCGAGATCGAGACGCTGCCGGGGCTGCACGTGGCCGACCGCGACGACTTCGTCGGGCCCGGGCGCGCCGCGGACCTCGACCCGCTGCCGGTGGTGATCGACCTCGCCGAGACGGGCACCACCGGCTACCGGGCGGCGCGGTGGCTGCGCGAGCACCACCGGATCGACGTGCACCTCGTCGACCACCGGCGGATCAGCACACAGCTCACCCACGCCGACTCGGCCGAGACGACACGGCCGCTGTTGGCGGCGCTGCGCGACCTGGTGGCGCACGCGGACGAGTTGCGGGACGCGCCACGGGTGGCCGTGCCCTCGCCGCCGGAGTTGCGGCTGGAGCAGGTGTGCCTGCCGCGCGACGCGTACTTCGGCACCACCGAGGACGTACCGCCGTCCGCGGCGGCCGGGCGGATCGCGGCGGAGATGCTCACGCCCTACCCGCCGGGCATCCCGGCCGCGCTGCCGGGCGAGCGACTCACCGAGCCGGTGCTGCGCTACCTGCACACCGGCGTGGAGGCGGGCATGCGCGTCCCGGACGCCGCGGACGAGCGGCTGCGCACGGTGCGGGTGCTGGTGCGCGCGGCCCAGGCGGACTGATCGGGTGCGCCCGGGCGCGGCGCGCGTCCGGGCGGCTCACCCGTTCGGCGGGCCGTACCAGACGGTCGTGACGTTGCAGAACTCGCGGATGCCGTGGCCGGCCAGCTCGCGCCCGTAGCCGGAGCGCTTGACGCCGCCGAAGGGGAGCGCCGGGTGGGAGGCGGTCATGCCGTTGAAGAAGACGCCGCCGGCGGCCAGGTCGCGGATGAGCCGCTCCTGCTCGGCCTCGTCGCGCGTCCACGCGTTGGAGCTGAGCCCGAAGGAGGTGTCGTTGGCGAGGGCGATCGCCTCGTCCAGGTCGGCCACCCGGTACAGCGACGCGACCGGCCCGAACGCCTCCTCCCGGTGGATGCGCATGTCGGCGCTGAGGTGGCTGAGCACGGTCGGCTCGTAGAACCAGCCGGCCGGCTGGTCCGGCGGGCGGCGGGCGCCGCACAGGGCGTTCGCCCCGTGCCGCAGCGCGTCGTCGACCAGCTCCTCCAGGTCGGCGCGGCCCGCCTCGCTGGACAGCGGGCCGACGTCGGTGGCCTCGTCCGTCGGGTCACCGACGCGCAGCGCCCGCATGCCCGCCACGAACGCGTCGGCGAACGCGTCGTAGACCTTCTCGTGCACGATGAAGCGCTTGGCGGCGATGCAGGACTGGCCCGCGTTCTGGGTCCGCGCGGTGACGGCCGTGCGCGCCGCGCGCTCCACGTCGGCCGACGGCAGCACCAGGTACGGGTCGCTGCCGCCCAGCTCCAGGACGGTCTTCTTGATCTCGTCGCCGGCGATCGCGGCCACCGACCGCCCGGCGGGCTCACTGCCGGTCAGGGTCGCCGCCACCACCCGTGGATCGCGCAGGATGCCCTCGATGGCACCCGAGCCCACCAGGAGCGTCTGGAAGACACCCGCCGGGAACCCCGCCCTGCGGAACAGCTCCTCCAGGTACAGCGCGGTCTGCGGGACGTTCGACGCGTGCTTGAGCAGGCCCACGTTGCCGGCCATCAGGGCGGGCGCGGCGAACCGCACCACCTGCCAGATCGGGAAGTTCCACGGCATGACGGCCAGCACCGGGCCGATCGGCCGGTAGCGCACGAAGGCGCGGACCGCGCCGGAGTCCGCGACGTCGTCGGGCGCCGGCTGCTCGTCGGCGAGCAGGTGCTCGGCGTGCCGGGCGTACCAGCGCATCGCCTTCACGCACTTGGCGGCCTCGGCCCGGGCGGCGCCCAGCGGCTTGCCCATCTCGGTGGTGACGGTGCGCGCGATCGCCTCCTGGTCCGCCTCCAACAGGTCGGCGGCCCGGTTCAGCAGCTCGGCGCGGTGGGCGAAGCTCGTCGTGCGGTAGTCGGCGAAGGCCGCCTCGGCCCGGTCGAGCCGCTCGCGCACCGCCTCCTGGCTCAGTGCGTCGAAGCTCATCAGGGTCTCGCCGGTCGCCGGGTTCACGGTGGCGATGGGCATGCGGTGCCTCCTTGGTTCGCGGTGCGCGGGGCCACCCGCCGTCTTCCCGCGCCGCGCGAGCACCCGGCAGGGCGCGCGGGCCGTGACCCCGTCGTTCGACCATGCAGGCCCTGCGGGTACCCC
Source organism: Streptomyces sp. 71268 (assembly GCF_029392895.1). NCBI lineage: Bacteria > Bacillati > Actinomycetota > Actinomycetes > Kitasatosporales > Streptomycetaceae > Streptomyces > Streptomyces sp. 71268. The sequence goes on along the minus strand of NZ_CP114200.1, from coordinate 8,097,896 downwards.
GCAAACGCGTCCCTCAGCCCCGCCTCCCCCGTGCCGCCGGAAACCCCCGCGACCAGCCGGCACCCGCCGGGTGGGGTGGCCCTCTCCGGCGCGTGGCCCGTCACCGACCGTAGGTGGCCGGTTCGCCCTCCGTCGCTGGTCACGGGCCCGCCGATCGGGTGCCGGCGCCCGCCGCCGACGCGGACCTGGCTCGCGCGGTCGGCATACCGGAGCCAGGCTGGGTAGTCGGAGACCGTCGACGTCCCCGAAGGAGAAAGGCCCGCTGCATGGCCACACCCCCTTCCCACCCGTTGTCCGACCACGACCTCGCCACGGTGGACCGGTACTGGCGGGCCGCCAACTACCTGGCCGTCGGCCAGATCTACCTGTTGGGCAACCCGCTCCTCACCGAGCCGCTGAGTCCGGAGCACATCAAGCCGCGGCTGCTGGGCCACTGGGGTACGAGCCCGGGGCTCAACCTGGTCTACGCGCACCTGAACCGCGTCATCTCCGCCAGGGACCTGAACGCCATCCACATCACGGGCCCCGGCCACGGCGGGCCGGCCACGGTGGCCTGCTGCTGGCTGGACGGGAGCTACTCGGAGGTCTACCGGGACGTGCCGCGCGACGGGGCGGGGATGGCCCGCCTGTTCCGGCAGTTCTCCTTCCCCGGCGGGGTGCCCAGCCACGTGGCGCCCGAGACACCCGGCTCGATCCACGAGGGTGGCGAGCTGGGTTACTCGCTCAGCCACGCCTACGGCGCCGCGTTCGACAACCCCGACCTGCTGGTCGCGGCCATCGTCGGCGACGGCGAGGCGGAGACCGGCCCGCTGGCCACCGGCTGGCACGGGAACAAGTTCCTCGACCCGGTGCACGACGGCGCGGTCCTGCCCATCCTGCACCTCAACGGCTACAAGATCGCCAACCCGACGGTGCTGGCCAGACTGCCGCGGCGGGAACTCGACGACCTGCTGCGCGGCTACGGGCACGACCCGCTCTACGTCAGCGGCGACGAGCCGCTGGAGGTACACCAGCAGCTCGCCGCCGCGCTGGACACCGCCCTGGACCGCATCGCCGCCCACCAGCAGGAGGCCAGGTCGCGCGGCTCGGCCGGCGCCACCCGGCCCCGCTGGCCGATGATCGTGCTGCGCACGCCCAAGGGTTGGACGGGCCCGAAGGAGGTGGACGGGCAGCCGGTCGAGAACACCTGGCGCTCCCACCAGGTCCCGCTGTCCGGGCTGCGCGAGAACCCCGAGCACCTGGCGCAGCTGGAGGCGTGGCTGCGCTCGTACCGCCCGGAGGAACTCTTCGACGAGCACGGCCGGCCGCGCCCCGAGGTGCTGGGCCACGTGCCGAGCGGTGACCGACGCCTGGGCTCCAACCCGCACGCCAACGGCGGCCGGCTACTGCGCTCGCTGCCGCTGCCCGACATCCACCGCTACGCCGTCGAGGTCATCAAGCCCGGCACCACGCTCCACGAGCCGACCCGGGCCCTCGGCGCGCTGCTGCGGGACGTGCTGCGGGCCACCGACGAGCGGCGGGACTTCCGCGTCTTCGGACCGGACGAGACGGCCTCCAACCGGCTCCAGGACGTGTACGAGGCGAGCGGGAAGGGCTGGCAGGAGGAGATCCTGTCGGTGGACGAGAACCTGGCCCGCGACGGACGGGTCCTTGAGATGCTCTCGGAGCACAACTGTCAGGGTTGGCTCGAGGGGTACCTGCTGACCGGGCGGCACGGCCTGTTCTCGTCGTACGAGGCGTTCATCCACATCGTCACCTCGATGGCCAACCAGCACGCCAAGTGGCTGAAGGTGTCGCGCGAGCTGCCCTGGCGGATGCCGATCGCCTCCCTCAACTACCTGCTGACCTCGCACGTGTGGCGGCAGGACCACAACGGCTTCTCGCACCAGGACCCGGGCTTCATCGACCACATGGTCAACAAGGACCCGCACACCATCCGGGTCTACCTGCCACCGGACACCAACTCGCTGCTGGCGGTGGCCCAGCAGACGCTGGACACGCGGGACCGGATCAACATCGTCGCGGCGGGCAAGCAACCCTCGTTCGACTGGCTGTCCGTCGAGGACGCCGTCCACCACGTCCACCGGGGCGTCAGCGTGTGGGACTGGGCGGGCACCGACACCGGGCGGGAGCCGGACGTCGTACTGGCCGCCGCCGGCGACGTGCCGACCATGGAGGTGATGGCCGCGGCGTCGCTGTTGCGGGCGTTCCTGCCCAAGCTGGCGGTGCGAGTGGTCAACGTCGTGGACCTGATGCGGCTGCTGCCGCCGCGCGACCACCCGAGCGGGCTGCCGGACAGCGCCTACGAGGCCGTGTTCACCACCGACAAGCCGGTGATCTTCGCCTACCACGGCTATCCGTGGCTGATCCACCGCATGACCTACCGCCGCGCCGGCCACGACAACCTGCACGTCCGCGGCTACAAGGAGGAGGGCACCACGACCACCCCGTTCGACATGGTCGTCCGCAACGACATGGACCGCTACCGGTTGGTCATGGACGTCATCGACCGTGTTCCGGGGCTGGCGCTGACGGCCATCGCGGTGCGCCAGCGCATGAACGACAAGCGCGCCGAGCACCACGCGTACATCAGAGAGTACGGAGAGGATCTGCCCGAGGTGAGGAACTGGTCGTGGACGTGAACCAGGGAACATCCGCCCGGAACCCCGGCGACGCCGAGCACGGCCCCGAACCAGAGCGAATACCGGGAGGCAGCGGGCGGCAGGAGAGTCAGGACGAGCGCGCGGACCGGCGGTGGGTCGAACTCCTGCAGGAGGTGCGCGTCGCGCAGACGGGCGTGCAGATCCTGCTGGCGTTCCTGCTCACGGTCGCCTTCACGCCGCGCTTCCCCGACCTGTCGGACACCAACCGCAACATCTACGTGGTCACCGTGCTGCTCGGCGCCGCGACCACCGGCGCGTTGATCGCCCCGGTCTCCATCCACCGCTTCGTCACCGGCTGGGGCGTCAAGCCACAGACCGTGATCTGGGCCTCCCGCTGCACGCTGATCGGCCTGATCCTGCTGCTGTGCACGCTCGGTTCGGCACTTCTGCTCATCCTGCGCGTGGTGGTCACCGACGCCATGGCGGGCTGGTTGGTGGGCGCCGTGCTGGTCTGGTTCACCTGCTGCTGGTTCCTGCCGGCGTACTGGTTGCGCCGCAACGGGCGCGGGCGCGAGCCGGATCGGGCGAAGGAGCGCCGCTAGCTCGACTAGCTCGACGGGCCGTCCGGCGCGGGACTTTCGGCCGCGTCGGGCCGCTGGTCGGCGGGGTGCGCCTCGTCCGGCGGCACCTCCAGCACGCAGAACTCGTTGCCCTCCGGGTCCAGCAGAACCGTCGTCAGCCACCCTTCGTCGTCGAAGGGGCCGCGTACCGCTCGCGCGCCGAGGGCGCGCAGCCGGGCCAGTTCGGGTTCCATCCTGGGCACCCGCAGGTCCAGGTGCATCCGGTTCTTGCCGCGTTTGGGCTCGGGCACCCGCTGCAACAGCAGTTCGGGGCCGACGCCATGGGGATCGCCGAGGGCGACGTAGGGCGCGTTAGCGCGGACCACCCGGTAGCCGAGCGCCTGCGCCCAGAACGGGGCCAGCGCGTCCGGATCGGAGCAGTCGAGCACGAGGGCGAGGATCATCGGGCACCTCCGCGAGGCGTGGGGCGGGCGGGCGAAGAGCGGGGAGGCTCGCCCGTCCCACGATGCCAAAGATCGCGCCGCACCGCTCGCCTCACGTGAGAAGGCGAGCGGGCGGTGCCCGTTCCACCGTGCCGTTGCCCTGACCGCGCGGCGCGTGCGCACCAGCCGCGCCGCGCGGCGTGTGGGGAAGTGGTGCAGGGGCAGCGGACAGCACCAACGGTGGGTCACGTGCTCAGGTGTTCAGGTGCCCGGCGAAGGGCGACGGCTCAGCGACCGCTCCGCTGGTTGACGTTGAGCAGGAAGTCGAACTTCGCCAGCTTGCCGCCGCCACCGTTGGAGATGTTCATCAGCAGCGCCGGGTGGAAGATCGGGTCGCTGTTGTTGCCCGGCTCACCCGGGAAGTAGAGCTGGGTGGTGAGGATGGGCCGGTTCGGGGCCTGCACCTTGACGTGGATGTGCCGGGTGCGGCCCGGGTAGAGGCCCGGGACGATGGTCTCCAGCTTGAAGGCGCCCTGGGCGTCGGTGTACTGGTGACCGCGCAGCCGGAAGCCGCGGTTGTCGTACGCGCCGCGCACGTCCGCCTGCCAGAAGTCGAGCAGCGCGTTGGCTATGGGCCGGCACGCGAGGCCGAACACGTAGCCGGTCAGCGTCAGCTTGGTGCCCGTCACCCCCGCCTCCAGCAGCGAGGTGCGCCGGGGCGAGTTGGGCTTGAAGTACGGGCCTTCCATCTGCGGCGGCGTCGGGCTGTCGTTGTCGTCGCAGTACGGGGTGGGCGCGAGCGGCTGCCCCGAGGGCGTCCGGTCGTCCTTCGCCCAGGAGACGCCGCCGAGCACGATCGGCAGGGGGGCCGCCGCGAGCGCCGCCTTGAGCAGCGTCTTGCGGGTCATGCCTCTGCGCGAGCCCTCGTGCGTGTTCGTGGGGTCTTGGGTGTTCTCGCCTTCCACGGTGTTCCTCCCGCGGTCTTTTTTGGGGGTGAGTCGTGCTGGCCGTACGAGCGGGACTGAACCTATGCGGAGCGCTCAGGGCCGGTCGATGGACTCGGTTCGGCGAACGTGGTGATTCCCTCCGGTCCCCGGAGAAGGCGCCGGTGGCAGCGGGTCGCGGTCCGCCTGACGGCGGAAGTCCCCCGGGCTGAGCCCCGTTTCGCGGCGGAAGAAGCGGCAGAAGTACGCCGGGTCGGCGAAGCCCACCTCGCGGGCGACCTGGCTGACGGTCAGGCCGGTGGCCGCGAGCAGCCGCTTGGCCTCGCGGATCTCCGCCTCCCGGATCAGTTGGCCGGGGGTGCGTCCGGTGGTGCGCTTGACGGCCTCGGTCAGATAGCCCACCGAGACCCCGATCCGCACGGCGTACGCCCCGACGGTCGCGCGCACGGCGGCCCGTCCCCCACCGCTGCCGCCCCCGGTGGAGCGCGAGGAGAGCGCGGCGCCCCCGCTGCGCGTGTGCATCGTCAGTAACTGGGAGAACTGCCGGGCCACGGCGGTCGACCTGCCGACGGCCTCCTCCTCGGGCGGCAGCGCGCCGGGCAGCCGCTGGGCGCGGACGACCAACACGTGCAGATAGGAGCGCAGCACCGTGATGAACCCGTCCTCGCGGTCGCGGAACTCCCGACCCATGTCGGAGATGAGCGACGCGAGCGCCGGCGCCGTGGCGGGGTCGGGGTGCAGCCACGGCCGCTCGGCCAGCCGGCGCAGCGCGGCCCGGTCCTCCGGGTGGGCCAGCAGGAAGTCGTCGGTGAACAGGACGACCCACCCCTGTAGGTCACGCACGCCGGCCCAGTAGTGCACCTGGCCCGGGGCGATCACGCACAGATGGGGTGGTCGCAGCCGCCAGGGGACCTGTTCGATGACGTGGGTGCCCGTCCCGGAGGTGACGTAGAGCAGCTCGTAGAACGTGTGCCGGTGCGGGAAGGTGGCCCGGGACAGCGGGCCGATGGTGTCGAAGGTGCCGATCGCGAACGGCAGGACGTTGGGGGCCGGCACCGAGAGGCGGTGCAGCGGCACAGGGTCGGTGTCGGGCGTCCAGTCCGCCTGCTCGCCTGGCACGTGGTAAATGTCCGCGGACGATGTGGGCATGGCAGGTCATGCTCCGTTCTGCTTCGCGCGTTCGCGCGTCCTCGTGCCGTCGCCCTATGCCCCGCCGCTTAGCCTAGACCGCCAACTGGCCTGGGAAACCCATGATTTCAGCCCGTTGTCGCCTTAGTTCATCCAGCGAACGGCGCGATTCACACGGTGGACGCCACACCGCTCCGCCGGGCGGACAGCCGGCGGAGCGGAGGCGGTGGCAGGCGCGCGGCCGCCGGGCGCGAGGGCCGGCCGGCTCCGGACGCGACGGTGCCGCCCGGGGCGGGAACCCCGGGCGGCACCGTGGTGCGGAGGCCGACCGGCCGGTGCGGCGCCGGTTACGCCGGTCCCGGCTGGGGCGTCGGCTCGGGCCCCGGTGTGGGACCAGGCGCCGGCGTCGGGTCCGGCGGAATGGGTGGCACCGGCCCGGGGCCAGGCCCCGGCTCGGGCCCGGGTCCCGGGCCCGGCCCGGGGCCGGGGGGCGGCGTGGGCGTCGGCGGCACGGGGTCGGGCGTGCCGGGCGGCACGGGCTCCGGGTAGATCGGCGGCACCGTCATCGCCGTGATGTCGTACGCCATGAGGAAACTCCTGTGGTTCGCGTGCACGGACAATCCGCCCGTCATCGACCGGCTGCCCCTTCCCCTCCCATTTACTCCCACGCGCGGAAGGGGCGCGACACGGCACGCGGCTGACGGCGCGGACCGGCGGACCGGCGACCACCCGGTCAGCGCCCACGGCGGCGGGTGCGCGCCCCGCCGCCGGCTACCCCCGCTTCCCCTGGACCGCGCCCCAATTCTCCTCCGGCGCACCGTCCGGCTCGTGCGGCCACACGGTCCGCAGCCCGCTTCCGGGCCGCCAGGTCTGGAGCTGGAGAGTGCCGTTCACGATGCGGGTACGGGCCACCTCGCGCACGTCGACGCGGAAGAGGTGGAACGGCTCCGGTGGCTTGATCTCGGCGATGTACGCCGCGCGCGCCGCGCCCTCGGACACCTCGACGGCCCGCCCGCCGAACCGGGCGTCCCCGTCCGGCAGCTCCGCGCCGGGTCCCGGGTTGGCGTGCACCGCGAGGCGCGGGTCGCGGCGCAGGTCCAGCGCCTTGCGGGAGTGCCACATCATGCCCAGCCACGCCTCGCCGCCGAGGAAGGCCACCTCAAGACCGGTCACCCGGGGCGACCCGTCGGCGCGCAGAGTAGCCAGGACGTGGTGCTTGTACGTCGCGAAGCGCGCCTCGACCCAGTCCGCGAGTTCCGGGGCGGCCTGGCGTACGTCGTTCCAACTCGTCGTCATGGCGCGATGCTCTCGCCGATACCGGACATCCGCTGTCTGGCTTTCCTGGTCTTCTTTGGCTGGCTCAGCGGGGCGGCCGGGTCGTCGCGATGTCGGCGAGCGTGTTCCAGAACATCAGCTCGTAGCTGAGGACGAGGTCGCCGTAGTGGTCCGCCGCCTCGGTCAGCAGCCCGCTGTCGAGGCCGGCCCGCACGGCGGCGAGCGCCCGTTCGCCGTCGCCGGGCACCGGTTGGGCGAAGAAGTCGAAGAAGCCGCGGCCCCGCGCGTCGAAGCCGTAGTGGACGCGCAGCCCGTGGGAGACCGCGGCGCAGTACTTTCCCCAGGCGGTGAAGTTGGCGACCAGGGCGAGCACGACGTTGGCGGGCTCCGCGTTGAGCGCCAGCCACGCCAGGTAGGCGGGGTAGGCCTGGCATCCGGCGCGGGGCCGGTAGTCGCGCACCGTCGCCTGGTCGAGCCCGCAGGCGGCGGCCAGGTCGTGCAGCCGGCTCATGGCGATGTACTCGCCGTCCGCCATCGCGGCGAAGAAGGTGCTGATGGTCGGGGAGCCGACGGAGCGCTGCGCGAGGTGGAGGAAGGCGCGCCGGTCGCTGTCGATGATGCGGTACTGCTCCAGGGCGAGCGTGGCGATGGCGCCCAGCGGTGCCGTGCCCGCCGCCACGAGCGGCACCAGCCGGTTGTCGTCCGGTCGCGGCGTCAGCCGTCGCACCGCCGCGTCGAGCCGCTCCGTCGCGGTCACGGCCATGGCCCCACCTCCCGTGGGTCGTCGTCGCGCTCCGGGTCCCGGTCCCCCAGCCCACGCACCACGCTCTCACGCGCGGCACCGCCCTCGGGCGCGTCCCTGTGGCGGCGGGCGCAAGATGCCCCCGACGAGGGAGGGGCCGCGCCGAGCGGGGGAACGTCCGCGGCGGAAATCGGGCGGGATTGGTCGCATTCGCTCGGCAACCAAGAGGTCATATGAACAGTCATATGAGGCATGAGAGTGAACGAGAGCAACGAGCAGGGCTCACACGTCAGTAGACGTCGCAAGGTGGGCCGCCGGGTGGGGGTGTTGCTGGGCATCGCCGGTCTGACGGTGCCGCTCAGCGTCGCGCTGGGCAGCGGCACCGCGCAGGCCGCGAGCGCCTGTACGGCCAAGGCGGGGCCGTACCAGAAGCAGGCCGAGAAGTTCCTCGGCCGGCCGGTGGACGGCAAGCAGTCGGCCGCCGACTGCCGGGCCATCCGCTCCTTCCAGACGGCGCACGCCATCTCCCCCAACATCGGGTACGCGGGGCCGGTCACGCGAAACATGATGGACCTGGTGGGCAAGCAGCGGGCGGCGGGCAAGAACCCCAACAAGGCGAAGAAGTGCCCCACTAGCAGGGGACGCATCGCCTGCGTGGACCTGAGCCGCCAGTTGAGCTGGATCCAGGACGGCAAGAAGCTGGTGTACGGGCCGGTGCCGGTGCGTACCGGGCGCAACGGCCACGAGACCCGCACCGGGTCCAAGAAGGTCTACTGGCGCAACATCAACCACTGGTCGACGCTGTACCACGTGCGCATGCCCTACAGCCAGTTCTTCGACGGCGGGCAGGCGTTCCACGCGATCAGCGGCAACGTGTGGTCGGCGCCGGGTTCGCACGGTTGCGTCAACATGCGCACGGCCGACGCGAAGAAGTACTGGAGCCTGCTTCGGAACGGCGACGACACGTTCGTCTACGGCCGCAAGCCCGGCACCTGAGCCAGCCGCCGACGGCGATGAACGCCCCTCGCCCCAACGACCCGTGGCCCGCGCCCTCCCGGCGCGGGCCACCAGACGTCGTGGGCCTGATCGGCCGGCGCGCCTACCAGGCGGAGGGCGCGTAGTCCTTGAGGAAGCAGCCGTACAGGTCCTCGCCGAGTTCGCCGCGCACGATCGGGTCGTAGACCCGGGCGGCGCCGTCCACCAGGTCGAGCGGCGCGTGGAAGCCCTCGGCGGCGAGCCGGACCTTGTCGGGGTGGGGCCGCTCGTCGGTGATCCAGCCGGTGTCGACGGCGGTCATCAGGATGCCGTCGGTCTCCAGCATCTCCTGGGCGCTGGTGCGGGTGAGCATGTTGAGGGCGGCCTTGGCCATGTTGGTGTGCGGGTGCCCCGCGCCCTTGTAGCCGCGGCTGAACTGGCCCTCCATGGCGGAGACGTTCACCACGTACTTGCGGCGTGCCGGCGCCGCGGCCATCGCCGGGCGCAACCGGCTGACCAGGACGAACGGCGCGGTGACGTTGCAGAGTTGGACTTCGAGGAGTTCGAGCGGGTCCACCTCGTGAACCCGCTGTATCCAACTGTTGGTCGGGTCCAGGTCGGGCACCAGGCCACCGGCGTCGATGGCGTTGCCGGCCTCGATACGGGCCAGTGAGGCCGAGCCGCTGGTCAGCGCAAGGGCGGTGATGGCGTTCGGGGTCAGCTCGTCGGAGCGGCCGGCCTGCCCGGGCAGTTCGTTGTGGCTGCCGCTGCCGAAGTGGCCGAACACCTCCTTGGCGGGCAGTTCGCCGGCCGGCAGCGGCGCCTGCTCGGCGGCGACCAGCTCGGCGTAGGCGCGCGGGCTGCGGCGCACGGTCTGGGCCGCGTTGTTGATGAGGATGTCCAGCGGACCCTCGGCGCTCACCGAGTCGGCCAGCGCGACCACCTGGGCCGGGTCCCGCAGGTCGATACCGACGATCTTCAGCCGGTGCAGCCACTCGGCGCTGTCGGGCATCGCCTTGAAGCGGCGGATGGCGTCGTTGGGGAAGCGCGTGGTGATGGTGGTGTGCGCGCCGTCCCGCAGCAGCCGCAGGGCGATGTACATGCCGATCTTGGCGCGGCCACCGGTGAGCAGCGCCCGCCGACCGCTCAGGTCGGTACGGGCGTCGCGCCGGGCCCGGTTCTCCTTGGCGCACGGCTGGCACATCTGGTGGTAGAAGGCGTCCACCTCGGTGTACCGGGTCTTGCAGATGTAGCAGGACCGGGGTCGCTGGAGCACGCCCACGATCTCGGTGGTCGCGGTGGCGGCCAGCGGGATGCCCATCGTCTCGTCGTCGATGCGGTCGGCGGCGCCGGTGGCGGTGGCCTCGGTGACGGCCTTGTCGTGGGCGGTCTTGGCGGCGCGCCGCTCCTGGCGGCGGCGCTGCTTCACCGTCCGGTAGATCCCGGCCGTGGCCCGCCGCACGGCTATCGCGTCGGGGTGGTCGAGCGGCAGCCGGTCGAGCTCCGCGAGTACGTCCAGGCAGGCTGCGAGTCGGTCGGGGTCGATCCCCTGCTCCTCGGCCGGGCTTTCCTCAGCCACCGTCATCGCCGCTTACCGTCCCTCGGCCTCGTGCTACCAGCAAACCCCCGAACTGTACGTATGCCGGTGAGACTTCGCCAAACTCGCCTCGAAGGGCAATTACTCCTCGTAATCATCGGTCGAAATGCAGATTCGGCACAAGAAGTTCCCCTTACGACGGTAGATCACCGTTGAATTGGGCATCATCCCTGGTAGCCGCCTCAGCCCATGGCGTGAAATCAGCGGATGGACGACACGACAAAACTCCTTCCGAGGCGCCGAGCGGCAAAAAATAGTAACACAGAGTAATCATCGACCCGCCTTCACTGGCGAGGGAGCGCCCCATGTCCGAGCAGCACGAACTCCCCTACGCGATCAGGCGTTGGACCTTTGACAGGTTCCTGATCATCGAGCTCCACGGCGAGATAGACATCCTCGTCGCCGCCGCGAACACCGACCTCCTCGCAGGTCAGGACCTGGATCGGCAGCCGGATGTGGTGGTCGACCTGACCGGGGTCACCTTCATCGACTGCAGCGGCCTGGGCGTGCTGTGCCAGCTCGCCAACCGCCTGCGGCGCAGGGGTCGGCTGCTGCGGCTGGTGGTGGCCGACTCGTTCACGCTCAGGCTGCTCCGGGCCACCCGGCTGACCGAGGTCTTCCTGATCCACGACAGCCTCTCGGCCGCCGTGTCCCACTCCGACGGTGCGGCGGAGGTCCCGGCCTCCTGACGATCGCACCCACATGTCGCCCGCGACGGCGGGCCGGTCCCGGGCGTTGGCCACGGGACCGTACGGCGGCGACGGTACACAGCGCCCACCCGCCGACACGGCCGACCAGGCCCCGCGGCTGCCGGCCGGGCCCACGCGCCCCGGCCCCGGCCGCCGCCTCCACTCCCCCATCGCGCCCCCGGTCCCCTTCCGTACGGCTCCCCCGTGCGGCGCCGCCCCGTCCACGGCCGCGTCACGCCACCGCGCACCGCGCCGTCAGGCGGGCGAGTCCGCCGAACCGGGCGCGCCGGCCTCCGGCGATCCCGCCGTCGAGGCCCCCGAGGGGGTGCCGAACGGTGGCGCGGGCAGTGTCCGCGGACTCACCAGCACACTCGGCCGCCCGTCCACGCCGATGGCGACCTCCCCGTCGATCGTGATCCGACGCAGGACGCGCGGGTGGTCGTCCGAGTCGTCCACCCCGTAGTGCTGGGTGGCCCGGTTGTCCCAGATGGCCACGTCGCCTTCCTGCCACTGCCAGCGCACGGTGTTCTCCGGGCGCTCGATGTGGTGCTGGAACAGGTCGATGAGCAGGCGCGAGTCCCTGCTGGGCACCCCCTTGACGCGCTGCACGAAGTTGCCGAGCACCAGGGTGCGTTCGCCGGTCTCCGGGTGCACGCGCACCACGGGGTGCTCGGTGGTGAACGAGGTGGCCGTGAAGACCCGGTGGTACTGGTCGAGTCGCTCGTCCCGGGCGTCGGGTTGGACGGCGGCGTAGTCGTACTCGTTGGAGTGCAGGGCCCGCAGGCTGTCGGCGAGGGCGCGCAGCGGCTCGGCGAGTTCGGCGTACGCGGTGGCGGTGTTGGCCCACAGCGTGTTGCCCCCGTAGGGCGGGATGACCTCGGCGCGCAGGATGGAGAAGGCCGGGTAGGCGGGGACGAAGGTGACGTCGCTGTGCCACTGGTTGGCCCGGCCCCCGTGGTCGGAGGCGATGCTCAGCGCGTAACGGCCGTCAGCGGAGGGGACGGTGGGGTGGGCGACGGGCGTGCCGAGCAGCCGGGCGAACGCCTCGTGTCGCGGCCCGTCCAGGTGGTGTTGGCGGCGGAAGAAGACCACCTTGTGCGCGAGGACACGCTCCCGGATGGCCGCCACGGTCGCGGCGTCCAGGTCACCACCGAGCCGCACCCCCTCGATGACGGCGCCGATGCGGCCGTTGAGGCGGGTGGTGCGGAGCGGGCCGTCGTCGCGGTCGGTCGCGGCGGGCGTCACACGGGTCGGCGCGGTGGTCATGGCGATGCCCTTTCGGTGTGTGGGACGGCGGTCCGGCGCGCGGTCGCGGCCAGGTGACGGGGTGGGGCGGTGCGGGCTTGGCCCCGTGGCTGTGTCCGTGGGTGGCTCGGGCGGCGGAGGTGGCCCCCCACCGCGTACGGGTCAGCGCCACCCGACGGCCGCGCGGCGTCGGCACGCGGCCGGGCCGGTCCGTGGCGCGACGTGTGGGCGCCGTGCGGGGTGCGGAGGGGTGGCTGCCATGGGCGGAGCGTCGCAACGGCCCGGGCGGCGCGTCAACACCGCGTCGGTACGGGCCGGCCCCGGCGGCGGCCGGGCGGGCAACCCTCGCGGGGTCGGCGCGGCGCCCCGCCGTCGTCGCGGCTTGCGTTCCCCGCGTACGTCTGTGACCAGGCACTTCACGAGGTGAGGTGGGTCGGAGTCGGTCGAGATGGGCGGGGGCGTCGGGTGGCGGGCAGGGGTGCCCACGGGCCCGGGTGGGTGGGGTGGGGGTGGCATCCGCTGTTCACGCGCGTTCACCGGAGTTCATCCGGCCGCAACGCCTTCGCCGAGGAGGGCCGCCGCTCGCGAGCGGTGAGCCCGCGACGGAGCGGGCTCACCGGTCGCGGCGTGTGGGATCGCTCGGGTCACCGGTCGCGAGGGTTGGCCCGTCAGCGGGGCTGGGGTGGAGCGGCCGGGGTGAGCAGCAGCGGGGTGAGGGCCTCGGTGATCTGCCGTGCCACCGCCCGCTCGTGGTCGCGGAGGTAGAAGTGGTCGCCCGGGTGCAGGTGCAGGCCCTGGAAGTGCGGGGTGTGCTCGGCCCAGCCGGCGAGCCGCGCGGGCGGCACCACGGCGTCGGCGTCGCCGCCGAAGACGGTGAGCGGTACGGGCGGCGGCGTGGCGCCTGGCGCCGGGCGCCACGTGTCCACCACCGAGAAGTCGCCCCGGAAGGTGGGGGCGAACATCGCCCACAGGCCGTCGTCGTCGAGCAGTTCCGGCGGCGTGCCGCCCACCGACCGCAGCCAGTCGCGCAGTTCGGGGTCCGGCAACAGGTGCCGGGCCAGGCCCGCGCCGCCGGCCGGTTCGCCGGCCTCGGTCGCCCGCGACCCCGCGTGGCCAGCGGCCCGGGGCCCGCCCCAGGAGGAGACGCCCAGCCAGCACGGAACCTGCCGACCTTCGGCGGCGAGTTGGCGGGCCAGTTCGTACCCGACGAGCCCACCCATGCTGTGTCCGAAGAAGGCGAAGGGCCGGTCGAGCAGCGGCTCCAGGTCCCGTACGAGGTAGGCCACCAGTTCCTCGCTGCTCGCCAGCGGGCCCACGTCGTGCAGGCTGCCCCGGCCGGGGGCGTTGACCAGGCACACCTCCCAGTCGGCCGGGAAGTGTTCGGCCCAGCCCCGGTAGAGCAGGTGGGAGCCGCCGGCGTGGTGGAAGAGGAACAGCCGCAGGGCGGGGTCCGGCACCGGGCGTGGGCAGGTGACGCTGCCGTGGTGGGTGGGGCGGGGCCGCGTCCGCGCGGTGGCGGGTGGGGGCGCGGCGGGGACGCCGGTCGCGGTATGCGCCGCTGGGGGCATCGTGGGTCTCCTCGTCGGCTCGTGCTCGGGCTTGCCCCACGAGTCTTCCGCGTGCCCGGCCGCGCCCGCGGGCCGGGGTCCGCGGGCGAGTCGATCCGGGCCGCGCATCCCGCGTGGCCGCGCGCGGGACGCGGGTGTCGCGGGCCGGCCGGTGACGGGGGTTACCTGGCCGGCCCGCGACGGTACGGGGGCGCCCGCTGGCGCGGCGCGTCAGGCGGGCACCGTGGCGGCGTCGGGCGCGGGCTCGGCGCCGGTGCCCTCCCGCGCGCTCGCGTGCAGGTCACGGCGGCGGATGAAGGCGAAGGCGACCACGGCGCCGAGCGCGCACACGGCCGCGCACAGCGCCATCACGTCGGTCAGCCCGGAGACGAAGGCGGACCTGGCGGCCTCGGCCACCGGGTCGGCGAGGTCCGCGGGGACGTCGATGACGGCCTGGCCCTGGCCCTCGGCGGCCACCGCGGTGCCCACCTCATGGGCCCGGTCGCCGAGTTGGCCTCCGGCGTCCGAGGCCGCGAACGCGTCGGTGACCCGATGGTGGAAGAGCGCGCCGAAGGCGGCGATGCCGACGGCGACGCCCACCTGTTGGAACGTCTCCCCCATGCCGGAGGCCATGCCGGCCTTCTCGGGCGGCACGACGCCGATGGTGACGGCGGCGCGGGGCGGGTTGAACAGGCCCATGCCGATGCCGGTGACGATCATGCTGGGCAGCAGCGCGGTCCAGGAGCTGTCCGGCTCCACCAGCGTCACCAGGCCCATGCCGGCGGCGATGAAGCCGATGGACAGGCCCACCAGCAGCCCCGGCGGCATGGTCTGGAGCAACCCGCCGGTCAGGGCGGCCACCACGAACAACGTGAGCATCATCGGCATCAGCCGCAGGCCGGTCTCCCAGGGCGAGAAGCCGAGCACGTTCTGGATGTAGGAGATCTGGAGGAAGACGGCGGCGAGGCTGGTCGCGTTGGAGAGGAAGGTGGCCACGCAGATGCCGCCGAAGGTGGGGATGCGCAGCAGGCTCAGGTCGAACATGGCCCGCTCGCCGAGGCGCCGCCCGATGGCCACGAAGGCGACCATGAGCACGAGGGCCCCGGCGAAGGCCGCCAGGATGGGGCCGCTGGTCCACCCGGAGGACTCGCCCCGCAGGAAGCCGAGCACGAGCAGGGTGAGCGACGCCGCGAAGGCGACCATGCCCCACCAGTCGACGCGGTGCGCCTGTGGCTGCCGCGACTCCCGCAGGTGCACCGCGCCCGCGAGCAGGGCGGCCACCCCGATCGGCACGTTGACCAGGAAGATCCAGCGCCAGCTCAGCGCGTCCGTCAGCAGCCCGCCCACCAGCGGCCCGAAGGCCAGCGCGAGCCCGGCGACGGCGCCGAACAGCCCGAAGGCCATGCCACGGTCCTTGCCTCGGAACTCGTGGCCGATGAGGGCTGGGCCGACGGAGAACAGCACGGCGGCGCCCACGCCCTGGACGCCACGGGCCAGGTTGAGCGCGAGCACGTCCTGGGCCAGGCCGGCCACCAGCGAGGACAGGGTGAAGACCACCAGGCCGACGGTGAACACCCGCTTGCGGCCCAGCCGGTCGGCCAGCGAGCCGCCGGTGAGCAGGAACGCGGCCAGGGTCAGGGTGTAGGAGTCGATGACCCACTGGAGGTCGGAGAAGCCGGCGTCCAGGGAGGTGCGCAGTTCGGGCAGGGCGACGTTCACCACGGTGACGTCCAGCATCAGCATGAACATCGCCACGCACACCAGGCCCAGCGTCCACGGCCGGGCGCGCCGCGACGCCGCCTCCTCGGCCGCGTCGGGCGCCGGCTGACCGGGCGGGCCGGCCGGCCCGGCGTCCGTCGGTGGCGCCTGGTCTGGGGTGGGCTTCGGCGACTGACCGGGGGCCCTGGCGTCGTCGGCCGCTTCGGATGACATCACGTACTCCGCATCGTCTGTGCTGGGTTGGGCGGCACCGCCGGGTGCCGTGGTGGACGTGCGCGGGCGGCGTGCGGCCGCCCGGGGGGGGGCCTACGCGGGCGGGCCCGGAGGCGCGGTGGCCGCCGGGGCCTGCCCTCGCCAGGACGCGGTCGCCGCGTCGTACCAGCCCTTGACCGCGCCGCTGACGCCGGTGACCTGGAGCAGCACGCGGCCGTCCGGGGCGAGCGCCGCGTAGCACTCGTCGCCGGTGGCCGCGTCGAACCAGTGGCGCAGCACGAGCCCGTCCGGGTAGGTGGCGGCCAGTTCCCGGTCGTTGGCCGTGGTGAACAGGTCCACGCTGGCCAGCGCCGTCGGCACCAGGACGGGCACGGGGCCCGGCCGGCGGCCGTCGAGCACGCAGGTGCGCAACAGGCAGTCGAGCGCCAGGCTGGGCAGCAGGAAACCGTCGAAGGGCGCGCTGTCGCGCACGGGTGCCAGGCACAGCGTGGCCGACCCGCCGTCGGGCTGGAAGCGCGGCTCGCTCAGCGCGTCGAAGACGCCGCCCAACCGCACGGGGGTGTCCGGCAGCCGGTAGGTGTTGGGGGCCGGCGTGCCGTGCCCGATGGGCGGTGGGCCCCAGGGGCCGACGGGGGCGCTGCGGGCCAGGTGCACGACCATGCGGGTGTGCTCGCGCTCGGGCACCGGGCCCTGGGGCGGGCTGGTGACGCGCACCCGTATCCGCCCGGGCCCTTCGGTGGTCGCCGTCACCCGCAGGGTGCGGGGCCAGCGGTGCCGTGCGGCCCGGATGAACTGGGAGAGCACCACGTCCGTGATCCGCACCGGCACCAGCCCGGGGGCGAGTTCGGCCGCCGCCTCGGCCGCCAGCTCCAGGATGAAGGTGCCCGGCACTGTGGGCCGCCCGTCCACGAGGTGGTCCAGGAGGTAGGGGTGGCGGTCGAGGCTCACCTCGCAGTCCCAGACGGACGGGGCCGGAGGGCTGGCGGATTGGGCTTCCGCCGCCGGGGCGCCGCCGGCGGGGACCGGCCGTGGCGGGTCGGTGAGGAAGGCGCGGGCCGGCGGGCGGGGCGGGGCGGCGCGCGGCGGCTCGGGCGCGGCCTCGGCCAGCGCCCGGCAGGCGGCGCGGAATCCGGGTGCCGAGCGCTCCAGGGTGGCCCAGTCCAGGTCGCCGATCCAGGTGGTGGCCAGGCCGTGGCTGCCGCGCCCGGCCAGCTCCGTACGGTAGAACGCGCGGCCCTGGGCGTCGGTGAGCTGCCCGATCTCGGCCTGTCGGGCCAGGAACGCGCCGCCCGGCGTGTCGGCCGACGCCATCCCCGACTCCACCCACAGGCCGGAGACCAGCGCGACCTCGTCCCACCCGCTGGCGCGGGCCTGGGCCGCGGCGAGCAGCAGGAACTCGTTGGCCGCGCCGTAGTCCGGCTCCCCGCGCAGGCCGGTGAAGGCGGAGACGGAGCTGAGCGAGCACCACAGCGCGGGCCGGTGGTCGCGCAGGGCGGCCCGCAGGTGGGCGTGGCCGCGCACCTTGACGTCGCGCACGGCGCGGAAGTCGGCGAGGCGCTTGCGCTCCAGCGCGGCGCTGCGGGCGAGCCCCGCCCCGTGCAGCAGCACGTCGACCCGGCCCTCGCGGGCCAGCACCTCGCCGATCACGCGGTCCACCGCGTCCGCGTCCAGCACATCGCACTGCCGGTAGTGCACCCGGTCCGGGCCGCACACCTCCGTCAACGCGCGCAGCGTCTCGGCCCGTTCGGCCTGTTGCACGGCGCGTTCGTAGCGCCTGCCCAGGGCGGCCAGGTTCTCGCCGGGGTGGCGGGGCATGAGCCGGCGCACCGCCTCCACCTTGGGCAGCGCGGCGAGTTCCACGTCGCTCGGGTCGGGCTCGGGTCCGGTGCCGATCAGCCATACGGAGCGGGGTGCGCCGGCCGCGACGATCTCGTGCACGAGGTGGGCGGTCAGGCCGCGCGCGCCGCCGGTCGCCACGATCACCGGGTCGGCCGGCAGTCCGAGGTCGGCGGGGCGTGGCCGGTCCGCCGCGCCGGCCCGGTGGTCCTCGCGTACCGGGATGAGCGTCAGCTCGCCGCGCTGGCCCGCGCTCTGGTAGGCGAGCGGCAGGTGGCGGTGGATGGTGGACTCTGCGGCGAGTTGGGTGAGCCCGGTGTCGGCGTCGGCGGCGTCGGTGAACAGCGCGTACACCAGGGCGCCCGGCAACTCCTGTTCCAGGCTGCGCACCAGGCCGCCGAAGAGGCCCGCGCGCGGGCGCGGGACGGGGCCGTCGAGCGCGTCCAGGGCGAGCACCGCGTAGCAGCCGCCGTCGCGCAGCGGCCCGGCGCAGCTCTGCGCGGCCACGAAGGCCAGGTCGTGCAGGTCGAGCAGGCGTCGCGGCACGTCGTCCGCGTCGGCCGCCTCCCGCCCCGGCTCCGCGCGGTACGCCCCGACGACCACCCGGACCTGGGCGGCGCCGGCGCGTCCCCGGGTGGCGAGCGCGGCGGGCAGCTCGGCCGCGTCGTCCAGGTGGAGCACGGTGGGGCCGCCGGGCGGGGCCGCGTACGCCCCCGAAGCCGTCGAGGCCGCCGACGCGGGGACCACGACCAGGCAGTCGGGCGGGCAGTGCGCGGCCACGGCGGCCGGGTCGTCGGTGACGACGAGCGCGCCCGCCGGCAGCGCCGGCAGCGCCGCGCGGATTGGTCGCGGCAGCACGGGCCGCAGCGTCACGGCGTGTCGGGTCAGATGCTCCGCGAGGGACGCCTCGGCGCCGCCCACGGCCTGCTCGGCCCGCGCCACGGGCGCCGGCCGGGCGTCCGGCTCACGTGCCGCGTCCGCCACACGCGCCGTATCCCCCACACGCGCCGCGTCCGGTGGCGCGCTCACCCGGAGCGCGGGCGTGTGGGCGTCCTCCGTGGGCCGCAGCAGAACGCCGTCGCCCGGGGCGTGCAGCGCGCGCAGCAGGGCCACAGCCCCGTCGGCGCCCCGGTAGTCGCGGGCGTCGTCCGCCGCGTGTCGCCGCGCTCCCCGCTCCGTGGCGTCGGGCGCGGCGGGCGGGACGATGGCCAGCGTGCCGAGTACGGGCAGACCCTGGGCGCGGGCGACGCTGAGCCGGGTGAGCAGGTGGCCCACGGCGGCGTCGGCGGCCTGCCGGCCGTCCGGGCCGGGCAGCAGCGGGCTCACGGCGTTGACGCCCATGACGACGGCCAGGTCGAGTTCGCCGTCCCGCAGGTAGCGCACGGCGGTCGCGAGGGCCGAGTGGGTCGAGTCGGCGCCGGCGTCCAGGGTCATGTTCGGGCCGTGCAGGTCCAGCCGTTGCACCACGCGGGCGGCGATGATGTTGGGCATCAGACCGGGATACGAGTCCTCGCTGGTCGGCGGCGTCAGGGCGCGCACGGCGTCGCCGAGCAGCGCGGGCGGAAGGCCGGCGGGGTCGGTGAGCTTGGCGGTGAGGTCGCTCAGGTAGCAGCGCAGGTCGTGGGCGAGCGCCGAGCGGGTGGGCCCGGTGTGCCCGACGAACACGCCGGTACGGTCGCGCAGCGCGGCGTCCGACAGCCAATCACCGGCGAGTGCGTCGGCGCACCGCAGGGCCATCACCTGGCTGCGGTCGAGCGCCGCCAGCGCGGACGGCGCGATACGCGCCTCGACCGGCGAGGGCATCGGGTAGGCGTCGCCGAAGGTGGCGGGCCAGTCGGGGGCGCCGCCGGCCAGCCAGCGCCGGACGCGCACGGCGTCCGGCAGGTCGGGCAGGTGGATGCCGGTGACCACGACCACCACGGGGTCGTACGCCCCGTCGGGCACCGCCGGGGCGCACGCGTCGGGCGATGCCGCGTCAGCCGCCCCGGCACGCGGGCCGGAGGCGAGGGGGGCCGCGTCGGCGGCGGACCGCTCCGTATGGGTGGCGGGCGAGGGTGCCCCCGTACGGTGGTCGCCGCCGCGCGGCCGGTCTGAGAGGAGCAGGTGCCCGTTGGTGCCGCCGAAGCCCATCGCCGAGACGCCCACCAGGCGGCGTCGCTCGGGGCGGGCAGGCCAGGGGCGCTCGCGCGTGGGCACCTCGACGCTCGCGGCGACGTCGGCGGGGAGCGCGGCGAAGCGGGACTGCGCGGGGATGGCCCCGTGCCGCAGGGCGAGCAGCGCGTGGATGGCGGAGACCGCGCCGGCGGCCCAACCCGCGTGTCCGACCAGGGACTTGTTGGACGTCATGGTCCAGGTCTTGCCCGGGCCCGCGCTCTGGCCGAGGGCCGTCATCTCGGTCCGGTCGCCGGTGGGGGTGCCGGTGGCGTGCGCCACGACCCAGTCCACGTCCGCCGGCCCGGCCCCGGCCTGGGCCCAGGCCCGGTCCAGGGCGATCCGCTGACCCGCGGCGTTGGGCGCGTAGATGGCCTTGCCCCGCCCGTCGGACGAGCCGCCGAAACCGGCCACGAAGCCGAGCACCGGATCGCCGTCGGCGCGCGCCCTGGCGTACGTCTTCAGGGTCAGCATGGCGGCCCCGTCGCTGAACAACACGCCACCCGCCCCGGCGTCCAGGGCCCGTACCTCGCCGGTCCTGGACAGACCGTGCAGCTTGGCGAAGAGAACCATGCTCTGGGCGCTCAACGCGAAGGCACCGCCGCACAGGGCCACGTCGCACTCGCCGGCCCGCAGGGCCCGCACGCCGAGGTCGATGGTGTAGAGGGAGGAGGAGCAGGCCGTGTCGACCACGACGATCTCCGCATCGGGCGGCAGGTCCGGGGCGGCGAGCCGGGCGATGCGGTGCGGCAACACCTCGTGCGGCGCCGCCGCGCCGAGCGGGTACAGCGCGTCCAGCCCGGCCGGCACGTCGGCGCCCACCGCACCGAGCAGGCCGCGCACGCCGGTGGTGACCAGGCTCTGTTCCAGGTGGTGACTGCCGTCGGGGGTGAGTCCGACAGCGAACAGGTGCCGGTCGCGGGGACGGATGGTCACGCCGTCGGTGGCCTGGAGCAGCGAGTGGCGCAGCCACCGGGCGGTGAACTCGTCGCTGGCGAACCGCCCCGAGGCGATCTCCTCGCGCAGCCGGGGGTGCGGTACAAAGTCCCGCATGAAGCCGGCGACCCGGGCGTACGTCTTGTCCTCGGCGGCCGGGTCGGCCGACCACAGGGTGTCCAGGTCGAGCCGGTCCCCCGGCTCGCCGAACATCGGCTCGCCAGTCCGTAGCAGGTCCCAGAACGCCTCGGGCGAACTGGCCCCCGGTACGGCGAGCCCCATGCCGACGACGACCACCTCGTCATCGGCCGGCGCGGGGCCGGCCGGCGCGGGGTCGGCCCTCGGCCTGGGTGAGACGGTCGCCGGCGGCGGTGTCGTGGTCGGCGACGGCCCGGGGGCCGGCGCCGCCTCGCCGGTGAGGGTCAGCGCCCGGCCGTCCAGGGCCCCGGCGTCGGGGCCGAGCAGGAAGCCGACGAGCGGGGCGACGGCCCCGGCCGCGCTCGTGGGCGCGTGCACGGTGTTGGTCCGCACCGGCGCGCGCTCACCCGCCACGGGCTCGGCCGACGGCGTGGAGGACCCCGGGGCGGGGTGGCCATCGGTGGCGCGCTCGGCGTCGCGGGCGGGCTGCGGCGGGCCGGCCGGGCCGAAGGCGACGTGCACGATCGCGGCACAGCCGCGCCCGGCCAACGCCGCCAGGGTGGCTGCGGGCAGGGTGGCGGACAGGGCGTGGTGCGCGGCCGAGGTAGAGCCGGTGGTCACGGTGACCAGCGCGTCGATACGGCCCTGCCGGGCGGCGGCGGCCAGCGGATCGCCGGAGTGGTCGGGTACGACGTGGGCGCCGCCGGCGGCGAGTTGGCGGGCGAGTTCCTCGGCCGCGGCCGTGCCGTCGGAGGCGACCAGGACGACCGGGCGGGTGGGATGGGCGGGTTGCGGCGTCATGCGGGGCTCCGTGATCGTCGGCCGGTCAGCGCCCGGTGGCCCGGGCGGCGGCTATCAGCTCGGCCAGTTCGGCGAGCGTGGACTGGGCCAGGAAACGACCACCATCCGCCGACGCGTCCAACCCGAAGTGCGCCGACACCTTCCCCAACATCTCCGCCCGCTTCAACGAATCAATCCCCAGATCCGCCTCAAGATCCGCATCCCCCGTCACCGCCTCCACCGGATAACCCAACGTCCCCGCATACAACTCCCGCAACTCACCCAACACATCACGCCCACCAGCCCCCAACCCCGCGACCTCGCCGGAGGCCGGGGCCGCGTCGCGGGCCAGGGTGGGAACGGGTGCCGGGCCAGGGGTCAGGGTGGGAGCGGCGGCCGAGGCCGGGTCGGCGACAGAGGCGGGAACCACGGCCGCCAGCGACGCGGCACCGGGGTCAGCCGACCGACCCGCGGCGGCGGCGACCAACTCCGCCAGTTCGGCCAGCGTGGACTGGGCCAGGAAACGACCACCATCCGCCGACGCGTCCAACCCGAAGTGCGCCGACACCTTCCCCAACATCTCCGCCCGCTTCAACGAATCAATCCCCAGATCCGCCTCAAGATCCGCATCCCCCGTCACCGCCTCCACCGGATAACCCAACGTCCCCGCATACAACTCCCGCAACTCACCCAACACATCACGCCCACCGGACCCCTGCCCGGCGGCGGCGCCGGTCGCGGGCGTCGGGCCGGCGTCCGTGGCGGGCTCGGCGGCGGTGTCGGTCGTCGACTCCGTGCTGACGTCGGGAACGCTGCGCCGTACCAGGCCGGCGAGGCCGGCTGCGCCGCACTCCACGAAGTGCTGAGCGCCCGTGGCGTGCAGCTCCCGGACGGCGGCCAGGAAGGGCACCGGCGCGGTCAACTGGCGTACGAGCAGGGCCTTGAGGTCGGTCGCGTCGGTGACGTAGCCCCCGGCGACGGGCGAGTAGACCAGCGCGCGCAGCGGGCGCTGGCGCACGTCGGACACGGCCGCGGCGAACGCCTCGGCGGCCACGCCCAGCAGCGGGCCGTGGAAGGGGAAGGGCGCGGGCAGCCGTACGGTGCCCACCTCCAGGGCCGAGGTCACGCGCGCCACGGTGGCCAGGGCCTCCTCCGGGCCCGAGACGACGGTGTGCCGGGGCGCGTTGGTCACGGCGACGGCCAGCCCCGGCGCGGCGACGGCCCGTACGAGGTGTTCGGCGCGGCCGGCCGGCAGGGTGAGGGCGAGCATGCCGCCGGGCTGTGGGCAGTGGGCGAGCAGGGCCAGCGCGCGGTGGCACACCAGGCGGGCGCCGTCGGCGATGTCGAAGGCGCCGGCGTAGGTCAGCGCGGCGATCTCGCCCATGCTGTGCCCGACGAGCACGTCCGGGTTGCGGCGGTGGGCGGCGCGTCGGGCGCTGGCCAACGCGGCGGCGTACAGGGCCAGTTGCAGGGTGAAGGAGTCGTCCTTGGCCAGCGTGGCCGCGTCCGCCGCGTCCGGGTCGGTGAGCAGGCCCGACACTCCCCCGCGACCGAACTCGCCGGCCACCGCGTCGGCGATGTGCATCACCTCCGCGACCTCGGTCGCGGTCTCGCCCGCGAACATTCCGGGTACGTAGCCGCCCTGGCCCGGCAGGAGAAAAACGGTCTCGGCCGCCATCTCGGGTCCCCCTCGTCCTCGTTCGTCTCGTATCGCTGTGTGCGTGGAACAGGGGCGGCGCGCCGGGCGCGCCGCCCACGGTGGTCTCACCAGGTGACGGGCAGTTCCCGCAGCCCGTACAGGACCATGTCGTGCCTGAACGGCAGCTCCGTCAGGGGCACCTGGAGCCGCAGGGTGGGAAAGCGCTCGAAGAGGCCGGCGAAGACGGTGGTCAGCTCGACGCGGGCGAGGGTGAGGCCGATGCACTTGTGGAAGCCGTGCCCGAAGGCGACGTGGGCCTGCGGTGAGTCGCGGTGGATGTCGAAGACGTCGGGCTCGGGAAAGACGCTGGCGTCGCGGTTGGCCGCGTTCAGCATGACCAGCAGGCCCTCGCCGGCCCGGATAGGCTGCCCGCCGACGGTCAGGTCCTCGACGGCGGCGCGGGGCAGTCCGGCGTGGTTGATGGACAGGTAGCGCAGCAACTCCTCGACCGCGCGCGGGTACAGCGCGGGGTCGGCGCGCAGGTCGGCGAGTTGGGCGGGGTGTTCCAGGAGGGTGGCCGTGCCGAGGCCGATCATCTGGGCCATCGTGTCGTAGCCGGACAGCAGGAGCAGCATGACAAGACCCACGAACTCGTCGTGGTTGAGCGTGCCGTTCGCCTCCTGCTCGGCGAGGCGGCCGAGCATGTCGTCGCCGGGCGCGCGCTTCTTCGCGGTCACCAGCCGGTCGAAGTACGCCATGAGTTCGCTGGCCGCGTTCTCGGCCTGCTCCGGGGTGCTGGAGCGGTCGAGGACGGTGTCGGTGAGCGTGATGAAGACGGACTTGTCCTCGTACGGCACGTCGAGGAGTTCGCACATGACGGTCGCCGCCATGGGGAATGCGAGCCCGCCGATCAGGTCGGCGCCGGGGCCCTTGGCCTGGAGGTCGTCGAGCAGCCCGTCGAGCACCCGCCGCATGGCCGGGCGCTTGCGTTCCATCTGGCTGATGAGGAACTCGCGGGTGACCAGGCGGCGCAGCCGGGTGTGGTCCGGCGGGTCCTGGTTGAGGAAGAAGCCGGGCGGCAGCGGCGTGTCGCCGGAGATGTACGAGGGGTAGCCGGGGCTCTTGGGGTCGGAGCTGACGCGCAGGTCGGTCAGGACGGCGCGGGCGTCCTCGTGCCGGGTGACCACCCACACCAGCTCGCCGCGCGGGGTGCGGACCCGGAAGACCGGCTGTTCGGCGCTGAGTTCGCGGTAGGCGGGCGGCGGGTCGAGCGGGTGGGCGCGGGGCATCGGGAAGTCGGGGACGGCGTCGGTGGCCGGTCGCGCGCTCGGCGCGGGGGCGGGGGCGGTGGGGTTGGCTGCTTCCGGGGTGCTGGTGGTCATGGTGGTGCGCTCCAGGGGCTCTGGACCGGGCTGGGTGTCGGGCGCGCCGCGCTCGGGGGCGGGCAGGTAGCCGGTCGAGACGAAGTAGCTGAGGTAGCGGCCCATCAGGTCGCGGTCGACCGGCGGGCAGGTGATGCCGGAGCCGGCCAGCGCGGCGCGCAGGTGCGTGGCGTCGAAGTCGGGCCTGCTGCCGGCGAACCCGACCTCCTCGGCGGGGCCCTCCGGGCCGAACAGGGGCAGGTAGGGGATCAGCTCGTTGTCCTCGCCGCGGGCGGCGGCCTCCGTCAGCTCGCCGTACCAGGCGTCGTAGGGGAGCTTGCGCAACCGGTAGCCGCACTCGGTGATCAGCTCGAAGATCCGGTTCATGCCGAGGGCGCCGGCGCCCGGCAGGTTGAACACGCCGTGTTCGCGTACGCCGCCGAGCGCGATGTGCGCGACGCTGGCGGCGACGAAGTCCACCGGGACCAGGTCGACGGCCATGTCGAAGTCGAGGTAGGCGCCCAGTTGCAGGCAGCCCTTGATGAGGTGGTTGATGAAGGTGTCGGCGGAGCAGACGCCGGTGGCCTGGGCACCGGTGATGGGGCCCGGCCGGTAGACGTGGGTGGGGATACCGCGCTCGCGGGCGGCGGTCATCAGGTTGTCGGCCACCCACTTGGACTGCCGGTAGCCGCCGGCGACGCCATCGGCCACGGTCAGCCGCTCCTCCGGCCAGGTCCGCGCGCCGCGGTGTCCCGGGTAGACGCCGGTGGTGGAGACGAAGTGCACGGGCTTGAGCCGGGTGCGCCCCGCGAGGCGCAGCACCTCCAGGGCGCCCAGGACGTTGACCGGTTTGATCTTCGGGTAGGGCACGAGCCAACTGGAGATGGCCGCGTTGTGCACGATCATCTCCACCCGCTCGGCCAGCTCGCGGTAGGTGGCCGGGGTCAGTCCCAGGTAGGGGCGGCCGGTGTCGCCGGGCACGCCGCGCACGCGCGCGGCGTCGCCCTCGCGCAGCAGCCCGTACTCGGCCAGGTTGGCCCGTACCCGCTCGGTGGCTCCCGCCGGGTCCTCGGCGCGCACCAGGACGTACACGGTCGCGGTGGAGCGGTCGAGGAGTTCGCGCAGCAGGAACGCGCCGGTGTAGCCGGTGCCACCGGTGAGCAGCACGGTCTGGTACGGGGCCGGCGCCGGCGACAGGGCCGACTCGGCGGGCCGCACGTCGTCGGGGAGCGTCGCGTCGGCAGTCATGTCCTGGGCCGCGACGCCGCGCGGGCTCGCCGCCTCGCTGACCGCCACGTCGGCCTGGTCGCCGACCATCCGGGCCAGGTGGGCGACGGTGGGCTCCTCGAAGAGGCGGCGCAGGTCGACGCGGACGCCGTACGCCTCCTTGACCTGGCCGGCCATCCGCAGGACGGTCAGCGAGTCGCCGCCGAGGTCGAAGAACCCGGTCTCGACGCCGACCCGGTCGCTGCCGAGCAGGTCCTGCCAGAGGCCGGCGAGGCGGGCCTCGACCGCGGTGCGCGGGGCGACGTAGTCGCTCGGGGTCTCGGCCTCGGCGCTCGGCGCGGGCAGGCTCGCCCGGTCGACCTTGCCGTTCGGCAGCTTCGGCAGCTCGGGCAGGACGACGAAGTGCGCGGGGACCATCGGCTCGGGCAGGTGAGCGCGGGCGTAGCCGCGCAGGGCGGAGCGCAGGCCGGCGGACCAGGTGGAGGCGAGCGGGTCGTTGGCCAGCGGTCGGTGTGGGCTCATGACGGGTCCTTCGGGTCTGCCAGGTCGGCCGGGTCTGCCGGGGCCGTGGTGGTGGGCCGGTGGTCGGCGGGCGGCTGGTCGACGGGTGGGGCCGGGTCGCCGGCTGGGGCGCCCGCGGGGGCCGGGTCCGTGCGGGCTGGGCTGGTCGTCGCGGGGGCGGCGGGTTGGAACAGCGCGTCGAACCGGTCGAGCCGGCCGTCGTCGGGGACCAGCAGGCGGACCGTGTGGCCGGTTTCGGCGGCCAGCTCCCACACGTCCTCGGGGTGCGCGCCCGCGTCGACGTCGGCCGTGTCCGCCGTCAGCTCCCACAGGGCGCGCTCCACGTCCCAGGCGGTGGTGGCCTCGCCGGTGTCCGCCGCGTCGGCGAGTACGCGTACGGCCGCTGTCGTACGCACCAGGCGCTGGTTGGGGATGCCGGTCACCAGGACGGGGCCGGCGGACCGCGCGAGGTGGCCGCGGAGGGTCTCGGTGGCCGTGGCGCCCGTGGGCGCCGGCGCGTTCGGGTCCGCGTAGGCGACGACGCGCGGGGCGGGCGTCGCCGCCGGATCGTCCGGGCGTGGCGCGTCGTCCGGCCCGGCCGATGCCGCCGGGGGCGCGAACAGCGTCACGTCGTAGCGGAAGAGTGAGAGTTCGTTGTCGGCCCGGCCGCGCTTGAGCTCGACGCGCACCCGCACGTCGCCCGGCGCCTCCGCGGCGAACTGCCGGAAGAACGCCGGGGACAGGCACAGCTCCCGCTCCTCGCGCGCCTGCCGGTCGACGGCGGCCCGGATCTCGGCCACCGTGTGCACGGGGGCGGCGCGGTGCAGCTGTACGGCGGTGTGGAACTCCGGCAGCATCTCGACCGAGCGCACGTCCCCGACGAAGACCGCCCCGCCGGGGCGCAGCGCGCGCAGCGCGTCGGTGAGCACGGTGCGCAGGTAGCCGGTGCCGGGGAAGTACTGCGCCACGGAGTTGAGGACGACGGTGTCCAGGCTGCCGGGGGCGAGGGTGGCCAGGTACTCGGGACCGGCGTGGGCGAGGGTGACGTGTTCGGGCAGCGGGCGGTCCGGGCCCAGGCAGCGGGCGGCGGCGGACAGCGCGGCGGGTGAGATGTCCACGCCGTGGTACGCGTCGGCCCGCTCGGCAAGCGAGCGCAGCACCAGGCCGACGCCCACGCCGATGTCGGCGACCGCGCCGGGCCCCAGCGCCCGTACCCGCTCCACGGTGTGTGCCAGCCACTCGCGCATCTGGGGCTCGGGGATGGGCTCGCCGGTGTAGCTGCTGAGCCAGCCCGCGAAGGGCGAGCCGGTCGCGCTGGCCGCGCCGCCCGCCTCGGCCGGGGCGGTCGGGTCAGCCGGGTCGGTCGCGTGTTGTGCCGTGTACGCGCTCTCCCACACCTCGCTCCAGCCACGGACGTGGGCCTCGCGCGCCGCCTCGTCCGACGGCGTGCTGGCGGGCGCGACGTAGGCGACCAGTTCGGTGCCGCGCGGGCCCTCGACGGTCGTGACGGCGACGGCGGAGAGTTCCGGGTGGCGCGAGAGCACGCTCTCCACCTCGTCCGGCTCCACCCGGTGGCCGAGGATCTTGACCTGCCGGTCGATGCGGCCGAGGAACTCCAGGACGCCGTCGGCGCGGCGGCGCACCCGGTCGCCGGTGCGGTAGTAGCCGTGTCCGTCGTCGGCGGTGACGAAGCGCTCGGCGGTCAGTTCGGGGCGGCCCAGGTAGCCGGCGGCGACGCCGTCGCCACCGATCCACAGCTCGCCGCTGACCCCGATCGGCACCGGCTGGCCGTGCCTGTCGGCCACCCGCACCCGGGTGTTGGCGAGCGGGGTGCCGATGGGAACGGTGGCGCCGGGTTCGCCGTCCGGGTCCAGGGCGTGCGCGGTGGACCAGATGGTGGTCTCGGTCGGCCCGTACATGTTGAACACCGCGACCTTGGGCAGCGCCTCGCGCAGCCGCTCGGCGAGGCCGGGTGGGAACGCCTCGCCGCCGACGAGCAGCGCGCGCAGGTGGCCCAACGCCTCCAGCGCCTCGGGTTCGGCCGCGACGGCGCTCAGCAGCGAGGGGGTGCCCTGGGCCAGCGTCACCCGGTGGCGCGCGCACAGTTCGGCCAGCGAGTGGCCGCTGTCGGCGACCTCCATCTCGTGCGCGTCCCGCAGCTTGTTGACCCAGCCGAGGCTGTCCATGACGGCGGCGGGCTCGACGCCGAAGTCGATCAGGCAGGCGATCTCGTCGACGCCGGCGGCGGAGAGTTCGCGCACCAGGTCGGCGCAGGTCTCGGGGGAGCCGAAGAGTCCGGAGGTGGCGAAGTAGCGGTCGATGGCCAGGTCGACGACGGCCTCCAACTGCTCTCGCGCGCCCATCTCGGGCAGGTCGTGGCCGGTGGTGGCGAACACCGTGCGCCACAGCTCGGTGGAGCTGAGCAGGTAGTCACGGAAGGGCCCCCGGGCCTGCTCGCGCGCCCGCTCCGGGTCGTCGGACAGGAAGGTGTGCACCATGACCGTCACCTGGCCCGGCCCCTGGTGCCCGGCCGCCGCCCTGGCCTCGCGGTAGGCGGCGAGGCGCTCGGCGAGTTCGGCCGGGGTCTGGCCGAGCAGGTGGGTGAGGAGGTTGGCGCCGGTGGCGCCGGCCTTGCGGAAGGTCTCCAGGGTGCCGACGGAGGTGAGCCAGATGGGCGGCTCGTCCTGTACGGGGGCGGGGAAGATCCGCACGTCCACCTCCTCGCCGCTGCCGCCGACACGGCGTACCGGCTCGCCCCGCCACAGGTCGCGGAACTCGGCGAGTTGGTCGGCCATCACGCGCTTGCGGGTCGCGAAGTTCTCCGGGCGCAGCACGAAGTCGTTGGAGTTCCAGCCCGCGGCGAAGGCGAGCCCGACCCGGCCGCCGGAGAGGTTGTCCACCAGGGACCACTCCTCGGCCATGCGCACGGCGTCGTGCAGCGGGGCGACCACGCTGCCGCTGCGCAGGGCGACGCGGTCGGTGATGGTGGCCAGCGCGGCCGACATGACCGAGGGGTTGGGGTAGAGGCCGCCGAAGGCGTTGAAGTGCCGCTCGGGCGTCCACACCGCCTCGAAGCCGTTGCGGTCGGCGAACCGGGCCGCGTCCAGGACGAGTTGGTAGCCGGCCCGGTTGTCGCCGCCGCCGGAGGCGGCGAAGAAGAAGAGGCTGAAGGTCGCGGCCCGCTCGCGGGTCGCGACCTGCGGCACCAGGTTGCTGACGACGCGCTCCCCCGCGAGTACCACCTTGGCGCCGTGCGTGAGCGGCCACAGCAGCTCCGTGACGGAGATGTCGAAGGAGACGCTGGTGACGGCGAGGACCACGTCGTCGGGTCCGCAGCCGACCCGCTGGTCCATGCCGGTGAAGTAGTTGACGGCGTTGCGGTGTCGCACGGCGGTGCCCTTGGGCGCGCCGGTCGATCCGGAGGTGTAGATGACGTAGGCGGTGTCCTCGCCGTCGACCGCGCGCTCCAGCGGCTGGTCGGGCCGGGCGGCGATGGACTCCGCGTCCGCGCGCACGTCCACCAGGCGGGGCGCGGTGAGCCCCTCGGGGGTGCCGGGGCCCTGGATGAGGCAGCTCAGGTCGGCGTCGCTGGCGATGGTGGCGAGCCGGCCGCGCGGGAAGCCGGGGTCCATCGGGACGTAGGCCGCGCCGGTCTTGAGGACCGCGAGCAGGGCCACCACCAGGTCGGGGCCGCGTCGCAGACTCACGCCGACCAGGTCGCCCCGGCCGACGCCGAGCGCGGCCAGGTGGTGGGCGAGCTGGTTGGCGCGGGCGTCGAGCCCGGCGTAGTCCAGCTCCTCGTGGCGGTGGGCGAGGGCCACGGCCCGGGGCCGCTGGGCGGCCCGGCGCTCGATCAGCCCGTGCACGGTGGCGCCTCGGTCGAACTCGGCGACCGGGCCGTGCCAGGCGGCGAGCTGCCGGTGTTCGGCCGCGTCCAGCAGGTCCAGGGTGTGGAGGGGAGCGGTCGGGTGGTGGGCGGCGTGGTCCAGGGCCCGGGCGTAGTAGCCGGCGAGGCGGGCGCAGAACTCCGGTGGCAGCGCGGCCGGGTCGCAGTCCAGCCAGAGTTGCAGGCCGCCGCCGTCCGGGTCGACCAGGAAATTGACGGCGAGCGGGTAGTTGGTCTCGGCGACGCCCACGGTGACCGTCATGGGCAAGCCCTGGCCGCGCCGCCGGTCGCGGTGGAAGTCCATGAAGTTGACGTAGGCGTCGAGCCGTGGCTCGCGGCCCTGGTCGTCGCGCATCCGGGCGTACGGGTAGCGGCGGTGCGCGGCGCTGTCCCGCTCGTGGGCGAAGGCCAACCGGGCCGCGTCCAGGACGGTGGCCTCGGCCAGGTCGGCGCGGAGCGGGAGGGTGTTGAGGAAGACGCCGATGGTGGCGTCGCCGCCTGGCACCTCAAGGCGGGCGTTGGCGACGACGCCGGTGAGCACCTCGTCCCGGCCGCCGACCAGCCGCAGCACGGCCAGGTGGGCGGCGGTGAGCAGCGACTTGAGCGGCAGTCCGGCGCCCTTGGCGTGCGCGCGCAGGCGGTCGGCGGTCTCGGCCGGTACGGGTACGTCGTAGCGCCGGCTGCCGCCGCCCTCGTGTGGGCCGGGCGACGAGCCGGCCACGGCGGCCAGCGGTCCGTCGCCGGCGCCGGCCAGCACCTGGCTCCAGTAGTCCTGGGCGGCGGGGTCGGCGATGGCGGCGCGTTCGGCGGCGACGAAGTCGCGGTAGGTGGCGGCGACGGCGGGCAGGTCGAGCGGGGCGCCGGCCAGGTGGGCGGCGTAGTGCTCAACGATCTCCTCCAGCATCCGCATGTCGCTCCACCCGTCGAGCACGACGTGGTGTTCCACGACGGACAGCTCGAACTGGTCGGGCCCACACGGGTGCGCGGTGAACCTGAGCAGCGGCGGCTCGGCGGGGTCGAAGCGGGTGAACTTCGCCTGTTCCACCCAGCCGTGGATGGCCGCGCGCCGCTCGTCCTCGTTCAGGCCGCCGAGGTCGTCGCCGCGTTCGAGCGGCACCGTCACCTGGTGGTGGACCAGTTGCAGCGGCTCGGAGTAGCGCGTCAGGTCGAAGGAGCAGCGCAGCGAGGGGTGGCGGCGGGCGACGTCGGCCAGGGCCGCGCGCAGCGCGTCGAGGTCGAGCCGGGTGGCCACGCGCACGCTGGTGACCACGCGGTAGACGGCGGAGTCGGTGGCGTAGGCGGCGTGGTAGAGCATGCCGGCCTGCATGGCGCTGAGCGGGTACGCGTCGTCGAGCCCGGCGGGCAACAGCTCCCGGTCGGCCGGAGTGAGGAGCCCGAACGGCTCGGTGCGCGGCGCGGCTTCGGCCACCGGACGCAGCACGCGGGCCAGTTCGCGTACCGAGGGGCCGGCGAACAGCTCGGCGACGGCGAAGGTGTGGCCGCCGCGCTCGGTCTCGGCGCGCACGCGCAGGGCGTGCATGGAGTCGCCGCCCAGGGTGAAGAACGAGTCGTCCACGCCGAAGTCGGCGACGCCGAGCACGGTGGCCCAGGCCGCGTGCAGCAACCGCTCGGCGGCGGTCTTCGGCGGCGTCGCCGGTCCCCGGTCGGGCTGGGCGCCGGGGGCCGGCAGGGCGGAGCGGTCCAGCTTGCCGTTGGGTAGCAGCGGTAGCGCGTCGATGACCAGCAGGTGGGCGGGGACGAGTTGGCTGGGCAGCCGCTCGCGCAGCCAGGCCAGGAGCGCGTCGCTGTCCGGTGCCGGCACCCGCCCGTCGGGCCTCGGCACCACGTGGGCGACCAGCTGGGGCTGTCCGTCGGGGCGGCGCGGGGCGCTGACCACGGCCTGTGCGAGCGCCGGGTGGCCGAGCAGGACGCTCTCGACCTCGCCGGGCTCCACCCGGAAGCCGTTGACCTTGATCTGGTGGTCCAGGCGTCCGCCGTACAGCAGGGCGCCGTCCGCGCGGCGCACCACGCGGTCGCCGGTGCGGTAGAGGGTGCCGGGCCCGTACGGGTTGGGGCGGAAGGCGGCGGCGGTCAGCTCGGGGCGGCGCAGGTAGCCGGCGGCGACCTGCACGCCGCCGATGTGCAACTCCCCCGGCAGCCCGTCGGGTACCGGCTGACCGGCCGCGTCGAGCACGTACAGGCTGGTGTTGGCGACCGCGTGGCCGATCGGCACCGGTCCGGCGGCGTCGGCGGGCCGGCAGCGCCAGTGGGTGACGTCGATGGACGCCTCGGTGGGCCCGTACAGGTTGTGCAGCTCGATCGCCGGGTCCGCCGCGCCGGGCGCGTAGCGGGCGAAGAAGCGGCCGACGGTCTCCGGGCGCAGCGCCTCGCCGCTACACACCACCCGGCGCAGGCTGGGCAGCTCGGCGGCGGCGGGTTCGGCGAGGAACAGGTCGAGCATGGAGGGCACGAAGTGGACGGTGGTGACGCCGTGAGCGCGGATGGTCTCGGCCAGGGCACGCGGGTCGCGGTGCGCGCCGGGGGCGGCCAGCCGCAGGGTGGCGCCGGCGAGCAGTGGCCAGAAGAACTCCCAGACGGACACGTCGAAGGTGGTCGGGGTCTTCTGCAACACCTGTTCATTTGCCGTGAGTTGGTAGGTCTCCTGCATCCACAGGACGCGGTTGACCACGCCTCGGTGCGGCACGACGACGCCCTTGGGGCGGCCGGTGGAGCCCGAGGTGTAGATGACGTACGCGGTGTCGTCCGGGCCGGCCCCGGCGGCGGGTGGCTCGGCCGGGGGCAGGGTGGGCAGCAGGGTGTCGGTCGCGATGAGGCGGGCGCCGGTGTCGGCCAATCGGGCGGCCAGGTCGGAGCGGGTGAGGACGGCGGTGGGCGCGGCGTCCTCGATCTGGAAGGCGAGTCGGGCGGCGGGCAGCTCCGGGTCGAGCGGCAGGTAGCCGGCGCCGGCCAGCAGGACGCCCAGCAGCTCGGCGACCAGGCGGGGCGAGCGCTCGTCGTGGACGCCGACGAGGTGGCCCGGGCCGACGCCGAGGGAGCGCAGGTGGGTGGCGACGCGGGCGGCCTGGTCGACGAGTTCGCGGAAGCTGAGCGCGGTGTCCGCGTAGCGCACGGCCACCGCGTCGGGGGTGCGGGCCGCCTGGTCCAGGACGAGTTCGTGCAGGCAGCGGTCGAGGTCGTAGTCCCGGGCGTGCGCGCGGTCCTCGGCCGCGAGGCGGGATCGCCCGACCGGGTCGAGCAGGTCGACGCGGCCGATGGGATGGTCGGTGGGCGCGGTGGTGAAGGCGGCGAGGAAGGTGCCAAGGGCCGCCCGGTGCGCGTCCAGGGTGCTGGCCTCGTGCGTGTGCGGGGCGGCGTCGACGCGTACCCGTACGTCGGAGCCGTCGGTGCCGCCGAAGAACTCGATGGCCACGTCGCGCACGGGGCCCGACGAGATCTGGTGGACGGCGCCGTCCCGGGTCCCGAAGCGGATCGCCCCGTCGAAGGGGATGACGTTGACGACCACGCCGAAGGGGTCGGCCGTGCCCTGGTGGGTACGGAGTTCGCGGCGCAGCTCCTCGCCCCGGTAGCGCTGGTGGCCGAGGAGTTCGCTGACCCGGCCCGCGACCTGCTCGACCAGCTCGCCACAGGTGGTCTCGGGCGTCACGGCGAGCCGCAGCGGCAGCACGTTGGCGAACATGCCGGGGGTGGTGAGGGTGGCGCGGCTGGTACGGGCGCGCACCGGCAGGCCGATGACCAGGTCCGACTGCCCGCTCACCCGGTGCAGGTAGCCGGCGGTCGCCGCGATGACCACCGCTGACCAGTGCGTCTGGTGGTGGGCCGCGCTCTGGCGTACGTGCTCGACGCGGGCGGGTGGGCCGTGCCGTGGGGCGGGGGTGACGGGTGGGGTGCTCGCGTCGCCGAGCCGGGGCGGCTCGGGCTGCTCGGCCATGGTGGCGAGCCAGTGGGCGCGGTCGGCGGCGTGTTGGTCCGACGCGCGGTAGGCACGCTCGTCGGCGAGCAGGTCGGCCAGCGGGGCCCAGGTGGTGGGCCGGGCGGCCACGCCGGTGACCCGCGCCGTGTACAGCGCGCCCAGCCGCCGCCAGTACAGCACCTGGCCGTAGCCGTCGAGGACGATGTGGTGGTAGCGCAGGAAGAACAGCGACCGTTCGGCGGACAGCCGCAGCAGGGTGTGTTGGACCAGGGGCCCGTCCGCGAGGTCGGTGGGGCGGGCGAGGTCGGCGCGCATCCACGCGTCGGCAGCCCGCTCGGGGTCGCGCTCGCCGTCGAGCCGTACGACGCGCAGCGGGTCGGCGGACTCGGTCAGGTGCTGGTGGGGTTCGCCGTCCTCGGTGGCGAACCGCAGCCGCGTCGCCTCTGTCTCGGCGGCGGCCACGCGCACGGCGTCGGCGAGTTCTTTCTCGTCGACCTCTCCGTTTATCTCCACGTAGCCGCCACAATTGTGGAGCGCGCCCGTCTCGTCAATGTGGTGCGCGATCCATATTTCTCTCTGGGCGGCCGACAAGGGCAGACGATATCCCGCGACGGTGTTCACGAGTGACTCCTCAGATGTGTTCCAGGCAGGCCCGAAGCCTCATCCGCCATCGCCGAATCGACGCGCCGGGAAACCCTTGTGCAAAGACCCTCGCGGGTCGGGTCTCCCCTGTCGCCGAACGCGCCGCCCCGCGCTGCGCGAGCATGGCGACCACACCGCGCGCCAAGGCTGGCTGTTCCGTGAAACGCCTGGTCAGTTCGGTACGACGGCGGGGCCTTAGGCAGCCCGATGTCGGTGGAAGAGGTTCGGAATGAGGTCCGAGTAGCTGCCCCCCGTTAGGCAACAAGAACCCGTCAGCTACGTTTCGGTGCCGCTCATCTCCTTCGCGCCCGTCGTATCGGTGAAGTCACACTCGTAAGTGGTTCGCCCCGGCTCCGGTTCGCATGGCCGGGGTCGGTCGAGAATGGGTTCCGCGTACTGTTCGCAGCGCCCGTACGTAGCGGATCGCGCGGCTTCGGAATTCCCACTAACCCGTGCAGCATCTCATCACATCGCTCGACCGAGTCAAGCCTTTCGGGATTCGAAATTCCCGTTTCTCGGTGGGCCCCCGGATCGCCATCGGCGCCTCACCCCTTGCCCAGGTGCGCCAGCGGCAGTCCGTCGCCGGCCAGTACGGTCTTGCCGAGCGGCCCGGCCAGCTCCGTCAGGCGCCGCGTACCGACCGCGCCCAGGTGGCGGTAGGGGGCGAGGTCGAGTCGATCGGTCTCGGCCTCGATGGAGCGGCGCAACTCCATCCCCCGCTCCGTCAGTTCGCCGTCGTCCCGCAACAGGCCGCGCTCCCGCAGCCGCTCCTGCGCGGCGGCCCAGTCGGCGGCGGACCAGCCACGGTGGGTCTGGAGGTACCGAGGCTTCCAGCCGGTGCCGGTGGCCGAGTGGGTCACCAGCGCCTCCAGGCCGTCGAGGCCGGCGGCCGAGAGCGCCATCAGGTGCCCGTCACCCCGGTGTTCGCGCAGCAGGGTCCCGGCGTGCCACAGCGCCAGGTGCGGCACGTCGGGGACGGGCAGGTCGGCGTTGGCCGAATACAGCGGTCGCGCGGGGCGCCCGCACCCCTCGGCGGCCCGCAGCGCGAGCTCGGCCGCCTCGGCTATCTCGCGGGAGGCCAGCGCCTCGGGCCCGAGCAGCCGCCGCAGGCAGGCGTCCACGATCCGCAGTCGGGCGGCGAGCACCCGCTCCGGCGCGGCCACCCGCCAGGCGCGCGGCAGGTTCCGGGCCACCAGGGCAGGCTGGAAGTTGTAGAACATCGCCACCACGGCACCCGGGCCCACCGGCCCGAGCGGCGCCGCCCGCCCGGCGAGATAGGCCATGGGCCCGCGCTCCAGGCCGAGTGCCGCGTACGCGTCATCGTGCTCGGGCGCGAAGTAGTAGGCGGCGTGGACGGGATGCAGCGCGTGGTAGCAGCGTCGCGCCTCACGCGGAGTGGGCGTCGTCATGGCCGGCACGCTAGGGCCGATTTCGCGCCACCGCAGGGCGCCGTCAGGGAACGTGTCTCATCCCTGCCAAACCGGTGCGTCACATCCCGTCGCAAGGCGGACAGTTCACGCCGCCGGTGCCGGACATGGCACCAGGCTGCCTCGCCGGTCCCGACACAACCTGTCTGGGGCGGAGGGTTGGAGCGGCGGGGCGAGGCGGCGGGTTGGATCGGAGATTGGGGCGGCGGGGTGAGCGATCCCGGGGTGGTCACACCCGTTCGACCCGCCTGGGTGTGCCGAGCACACCGGGTGGCACACGCCGGTGCTGTGTGGGCGTTCGCCACCTCGGGCACCGCTGCCGGTGGGTGTGCTCAGCACAGGGAGGACGCCCCTTCCCGTGCGACGGTTTCCTTGTAGGCTGTGAACCGGCGTCGGCGAGAGGCGCCAATGGTTGTGGTAGCGATTGACTGAGTTGTGGGGTATTCGCGGTGGCAACGGGAAAGATTCTGCGGTTTGACGAGGTCCGCGGCTATGGGTTCATCACGCCGGATGACGGCGATGAGGACGTGTTCATGCACGCGAACGACCTGCGTAGCGACAAGTCCCTGTTTCGCCCGGGGCTTCGGGTCGCTTTCGACATCGAAGACGGTCAGCGCGGTCTTAAGGCCTCCGATGTGCGGCTGATCGAGCGTTCCGCTCCGGCCGGCACGGTGTCCGGGGACGTGGTCCGCCCGCGCGTGCGTACCGAGGCCGAGGACGGCACCTGTGACGTGCTGACCTCCGCCGAGTTCCAACTCGAGCTGACCGAGGCGCTGTTGCACGCCGTTCCCTCGCTCACCGGAACGCAGTTGGTGTTGGCGCGCAAGCGCATCATCGAACTGGCCCAGGAGCACAACTGGGTGGAGTACTAGAAACACCGGGAGCCGCGAAGGCCCGTTGACGGGCCGGTCACCTCGTCGTTGTGCGCCGCCTGTTCCCTCGCGGTGTGGGGCGGCACTCCCGTTCGACGCGGTTGAGTCCTCTCGTGCTCGACATGTCGCGTGAGCGCTCGACTTTCCGCGTAAGCCGCCGGACTGGTGTCCGGCGGCTTACGTGTGTTCGCGGCCTGGAGGTTGGAGCGGGCCGGCTATTTCAGCGAACCCGCGGTCAGGCCGGCTTGGACCTGGCGTTGGAAGATGATGTAGACCGCGAGGACGGGGATCATGGCGATGAGCAGGCCGGAGAAGAGGACGGCCCAGTTGCCTTTGTATCCCTGGGAGACGGCGAGTTCGACCAGTCCCTGGGGCAGGAGCTTGTCCTTTTCCTCGCCCTGGTTGAGTACGTAGGGGAGCATGTACTGGTTCCACTGGCCCAGGAAGTTGAAGATGCCGATGCTGATCAGTCCTGGTTTGGCCATCGGCAGCATGACCTGGAAGAACGTGCGCGTGTGTGAGGCCCCGTCGATCATCGCCGCCTCCGCCACCGAGGTGGGCAGGGTTTTGAAGAACGAGGTCAGGAAGAAGACCGTGAAGGGCAGCGAGTACGCGATGTAGACCAGGATCAGGCCGTGCTTGGTGTTGAGCATCTCCATGTTCTGCAACACGAAGTACAGCGGCACCAACGCCAGCACGATCGGGAAGCTCATGCCGCCGACGAACAGGTAGTAGATGAACCGGTTCCCACGGAACTCGAACCGCGCCAGGACGTAGGCGGCCATGGCGCCCAGCAGCATGGTGCCGAAGAGGGAGCCGGCGACGACGACGGCCGAGTTCAGGAAGTACCGGCCCATGTTGGCGGTGTTCCACGCCTCCGACCAGTTCTCGAAACGCAGCGACGAGGGCAGCGACCAGGGCGAGGTGAAGATCTCCCGGTCGGTCTTGAGCGAACTCATCGCCGCCCACAACAGCGGCAGCGTGACCAACAGTCCCCACACGGCCAGAATCCCGTGCGAGAACACGTTGAGCACCCCACCCGCACGGTCCCCACGCCGCCGCCCGGCACCCGACACCGTCGGCGGCACCGCTTTCACGGGGGTCTGCTCGCTGGGCAGTTCCAGCGCCGTGGGCATGTCGACCAGGTCCTTGGATGACAGTTCTCCGCTCACGGCGCGTTCCTCTCCACGACAGGGCGTACGCGTACGGCACGGGCACTGGGTGCTGTCATCTCAGAACTCCAGCCTTTCTCGGCGGCCGAGTCGCATGACGACCGTCGCGAAGATCATCGTGACGATCAGCAACGCCACACCCAACGCGGTCGCGTAACCGGCCTGCCCGTCCCGAATGCCCTTCGTGTACACGAACCACGTCAGGACCTCGGTCGAGTAGTCAGGGCCACCAGGACCGACCGTCATGATCTGCACCACCGCGAACGCGTCCAGCGCCAGGATCCCCATGTACACCCAACCGGTCTGCACGGTGTCCCACAACAGCGGCAACGTGATCCGGAAGAACGTCGTGAACCGATTCGCGCCATCCAACAACGCCGCCTCGTAGAAACCACGAGGAATCGTGCTCATCGCCGCCGAGAACAACACCACATAGAACCCGACGTTGCTCCACACCATCACCGCCATCACACACCACAACGCCAGACTCGGATCACCCAACCAGTTGGGCTGCACCGAATCCAACCCGATCCCCGACAGGAACGAGTTCAACGCCCCACTGTTCGGGTTGTACGCGAACTGGAAGACCAACGCCACGATCGCGATCGACAACACCTGCGGGAAGAAGTACACCACCTTGTACAGCGACGACCCCCGCACACCCGAGACCACCGCCCCCTTACGCCGCCCACCCACATTCAACATGAAAGCGAAGAACAGCCCCATGCCAAGCGTCACCAGCGGCAACACGAGCAACAACACCAGATTGTTCCGCAACGCATGCCAGAACACATCGTCATCCAGCAACTTACGGTAATTATCGAACCCCACCATCTGGAGATCCGAGCTCAGACCACTCCAATTCGTGAACGAATAGTAGATAGCCTGGAGGAACGGCGAGATCACAAAAACCGCGTAAATCGCCAACGGCAGGGACAAAAACCCCACGATGAAGCCGTACTTACCGTGCCGCACTGCTACCGACCCCACTCCTCGCCCACGAAGGACGCGACTGCCAGCGCATCCTCACTTGTGCCGGTACTTCTTCACAGCGGAATCCTTCGCCGTCTCATCCGCGAACTTCTGACACTTGGCCATGCACTCCTTCGGCGACATACGCCCGGCCATCATCTCGCCCAACGCCGCCACCCCGATCTTCTCCTTCTGCAACGTCACATACCAATCCTGCAACCGCGGATTGACGACGTTATCCCCCGCCTTCTTCCACAACTCCTGCGCCGACGCCAACCCCGGGGGAAGCCGCAAACCCTCCGTACCACCATTGAGCGAGGACAAAGAGGAGACCTGCTGAATGAAGTTCCGCGTGGACTTCGCGCCCAACATGATGCGCAGCAACTCCATACCACCACGCGGGTTCTTGGCGTTCTTCGGCACGATGAACGGCTCACCGCCGGAAGCCCAGATCGTCCCGTACGGCAGCTTGTCACCCGAATCCAACGACGACGGCGCACCCACACCCATGTCGAAGTTCTTCGGCGTGGTCTTCTTCGTCTCGTTCTCCACCCACGAACCGTTCGGGATGAACAACGCCTTCCCCTCGTTCCACGCCACCTGCGACTGAATATGGTCCAGCCCCGGCGTGCCCTTGAGGATGTACCCCTTGGCCTGCAACTCGTGATACGCCTCGAACGCGGCCCGCACCGCCTCGTGCTTCCACGCGTTCGGCTCCAGGTTGTCGATCGCGTCCAGCGTCTCGCGGCCACCGATCTTCGCGATGAACGGATACAGACTGAACGGCAGGTAGTACGGATGCTTCCCCGGGTACGTCCACCCCGCGATCCCCTGCTTCTTCGCGTCCGCGCACAGCTTCAGCATCTCGTCCCAGGTCTGCGGATACTCCCAGCCGTGCTTGGCCAGCAACGACTTCGAGTACCACACCCCGTAGATGGTGTAGGCGTAGTACAGGACCCAGACCTCGTCCCCCTCGAACTGCCCCATCTCCAACACGCCAGGGCGTAGCGTGTCCCGCACCTTCTTGTTCGGATCATCAAGCGACGGCGCGTCCAACAACTCCCGCAAATCGGTGAGCTGGTCCTTCGACACCAGCGTGCCGAAATCCATCTGCTCCGCGCCCGAGTTGTCGATCAGATCCGGCGGCGTACCACCGTTGAACCGCGGCGCCAGCTTCGCCTGGATCTTCTGCGTCGCCGAATGCTTGATCTTCCCGTCCGTCTTCGGATACGCCTTCACGTACTCCGCCTGCGCGGCCTTGGCGTATTCGTCGCCGAAGCCGCCGTCGAAGATGACGACGTCAAGGCCCGCGCTCTCGTTGACCCCCAGCGGGTTCCTCGCCGACTTCCTGCCCTCGGCGACCTGCTGCGTGCCCCCGCCGCCGCCCGTCGCGCAGGCGCTGAGCGCGGTGAGTGCGGGCACGGTGAGGAGGCCGGCAGCGGTGGCGCGCTTGATGAGGGAGCGCCGTCCCACGTCGATGGTTGTCATGCTCACACGCTCGCCTTCGTCGGGGGGTGTCGCGGCGACCCGGTCGGGGCTCAAGGATTCGCGCCGCGTCCCGGGCGGGTCCATGGACGCTCACGCGCGGCCCTTGGACAAACGCGCGGCCGCCCGCCGCGCGCCGGGCGGTGCCGGCGCGGCGGGGGAACCCGTTCGTCCGTACCGCCATCCACATGGTCCGATAATCACCCGCGCACCCCCCGATGGCCGGCAGCGAGCGGCGACGCCCCGAAGAACTCGCCGGTTCGGCCGCACGGTCGACGCCGCGCGGCCCCGCCACCCCGCTGCCAGACGACGACCGCGGG
This sequence comes from Streptomyces sp. 71268, assembly GCF_029392895.1. NCBI lineage: Bacteria > Bacillati > Actinomycetota > Actinomycetes > Kitasatosporales > Streptomycetaceae > Streptomyces > Streptomyces sp. 71268. The sequence continues at coordinate 8,056,940 of NZ_CP114200.1, read as the reverse complement.
CGCCCGGGCCGGTGGCAGCGCGGGGGTTCCCGCGTGTCGCGCGCGGCTACTCCTTGACGGCGCCGCTGAGCATGCCCGCGATGAAGCGGCGCTGCAGCGCCACGTACACGATGACCACGGGCAACGCGATCAGCACCGCCGCCGCGGCCAGCAGCGCCGTCTCCGAGCTGTGCTGCCCCTGGAAGAAGGCGAGCCCGAGCGGGACCGTGCGGTGTGCCTCGTCGCTGACCATGACCAGTGCCATCAGGAACTCGTTCCAGGTCCACATGAAGACGATGACGACCAGGGTGGAGATGGCCGGGCGGGCCATGGGCACCAGGACCCGCCACAGGGTGGTCCAGCTGTTCGCGCCGTCGATCCGCGCCGCCTCGATCACGGACCGGGCGCTGCCGCGGAAGTAGGTACGCATCCAGAACACGCCGAACGCCAGCGACTGGGCGGCCTGCGGCAGGATCAGGCCCCAGTAGGTGTCGGTGAGTTCGAGGTGGCGCAGGTCGAAGTAGAGCGGGACGACCAGGGCCTCCTGCGGCAGTGCGAGGCCGAGCACGAACAGGTAGAACAGCGGCGTGGAGCCGGGGAAGCGCATCACCCCGAAGGCGTAGCCGGCCAGCACCGACAGCAGCGTGGCGACGGCGACCACGGACAGCGTGACCAGGGCCGAGTTCCGCAGGTAGGTGCCGAAGTGGCCGCTGGTCCAGGCGTCGGCGAAGTTCCCCCAGTGCAGCCCGTCGTCCGGCAGCGTGAAGCCGGTGCTCAGCGAGGACTGCGGGCCGAGCGCGGTGGCGAGGATGCCGAGCACAGGGGTCAGTGAGACGACGGTGAACAGGGCGAGAATGGCGTAGGTGAGGGTCCGCTCGGTGCGCGAGATCATGTGCGCCGCCCTTCCACGAGCCGGGAGATGCCGACGGTCAGCACGAAGATCAGCAGCGTCAGCGTCACCCCGATGGCGGCGGCGGAGCCCACCTGGTTGGTCTCAAAGGCCCGGTGGTAGACCTCGTACGCCGGCACGGACGTGGCGTTGCCCGGTCCCCCGCTGGTGGTGATGTAGATCAGGTCGAAGTTGCGCAGTCCGGCCACGATGGTCAGGGTGAGCGCGACGGCGATCTGCGGGCGCAGGCCCGGCAGGGTGACGGCGAGGAACTCGCGTATCGGGCCGGCGCCGTCGAGGCGCGCCGCCTCGTACAGCTCGCGCGGGATGCGCTGCGCCCCGGCCAGGAAGAGCACCATGCACAGGCCCGTGCCGACCCAGGTCCCGACGATGCCGACAGCCGGCAGCGCCCAGTCGTAGTCGCCCAGCCAGGGGCGGGCCAGGGTGCCGAGGCCGACGGCCTCCAGCGTGTCGTTGAGCAGTCCGTCGGGGGCGAGGATCGAGCGCCAGGCGACGCCGACGACGACGAGCGCGAGCACCTGGGGCAGGAAGAGCACGGTGCGGAAGAAGGTCATGCCGCGCACCCGGGCCCGCGAGAGCAGCGCGGCCAGCAGCAGCCCGATGGCGACCGGCAGCGCCGAGTAGAAGACGAGCAGGATCAGCGCGTGGGCGAAGGGGGCGCGCAGGTCGGGGTCGGTGAGCAGGTCGTGGTAGTTGTCGCCGCCGGCCCAGGTGGCGGCGGTCAGCCCGTCCCAGTGCAGCAGGGACAGCCACACCGACTGGCCGAAGGGGAAGACCAGCAGGGCCCCGTAGAGCGCGAGCGCGGGCAGGACGTACAGGTAGCCGACGGCGCGCGGCTCGCCCGGGGCGCGTCGCGCGTAGCGGCCGGTGAGCCGGGCCGGTCCGCGCGGGGCGCGCTTCATCGGCCGTCCCGCCGCGGGCCCGGTCCGGCCGCGGCGTCCCGGTCGCCCTCGCGTTGTTCGGCCATGAACGCGGCGTAGTCGCGCTGCGCGGTGGCGGCGAAGCGTTCGGGTGACTGGGCGCCGGCGATGACGCCCTGGAGCCCCTCGGAGAGGGTGTCGTAGAAGGTGGGTGTGGCGTAGTCGAGGTAGGGCACCAGGCCGTCCGCCTCGTTCAGGCGGCGCCAGGTGTCCAGCATCTGCCCGTCCACGCTGGTGCGCGGCACCCGCGCTGCGGCCTCGCCCGGCACGGCGGGCAGCACGCCGTGCCGGGTCATCACGTCGGCGGCGTGTTCGCTGGTGAGGAAGTCCAGGTAGGCGGCGGCGACCTCGGGGTGCTTGCTGCGCGAGGTGATGGACCAGGCCAGGCCCTGGCCGCCGGTGGACAGTGGTGGGCCGCCCGGGGTGGCCGGGGGCGGCGGCATGAGGCCGAGGTTGTCGCCCATGGCCTTCTTGAGGTCGGCGAGTTGCCAGGTGCCGGTGATCAGGTACGCGCCGTCGCCGGAGGCGAACTTCTTGGCGGCGTCGTCGTAGCCGAGGCCGTTGGCGCCCTTGGGGAGGTAGCCGCGCCGGTGCCAGTCGGCGAGGGTGGCCGCCGCCTCTGTGGTCTGCCGGTTGTCGAAGCGGCCGGCGCGCCCGAAGACCAGGTCGCGCACGGGGGCGGCGCCCGACTGGCTCTGCAGGACGCCGAAGGTGTGGATGGCCGGGTACTTGTCGAGGTTGCCGAACTGGATGGGCAGGCGGCCGTCCGAGCGGAGGCGGGCGAGTTGGCCCGTGAACTCGTCCCAGGTCCTCGGCGGTCTCAGGCCGCTCTTGGCGAGCAGGTCCTTGTTGTAGTAGAGGCCGACGAACTCGCCCGTCTGGGAGATGCCGTACAGCCGGCCGGTGCCGAAGCGGCGGCCGTCGGCGGAGACCCGGTTGTGGTTGAGCAGCGTGGTCGGGTAGCGGGTGTTCCAGTCGTAGATGCCCGCGTAGTTGTCGAGCGGGGCGAGCAACCCGGCGCGGACGAAGGCGACCATGTCCGGGTAACCCTGGTTGGCCTGGACGACGTCGGGTGGGTTGTTGCCGGACACGGCCAGCTTGAGGGTGGCCTTCAGGTCGGTGAAGCCGCGTGCCACCCGCTTGACGCGTACGTTGGGGTAGGCGCGCTGGAACTCCTTGTTGAGCTGCTCCACCTCGGCGTTGGTGCCGCCGCGGATCTCCTGGTCCCACACGGTCAAAGTGACCTTGCCGGCCTTGGCCGGGTCGGGGATGGCGGTGGCGCCGCCCGCCGTGCCGCCGCCGGCGGCGGAGCCGTCCGTGCCGGGTACGCAGCCCGCGGCGAGCAGCGCCAGGGTGGCGAGCGCCACGACGGGGGCCGTGCCACGGGGGCGCTGCGCCCTCGCCGCTCGGTTGGGCATCGGGGTCTCCTTCGTCGGGGCCGGCGCGCGGGGGGCGGGGGCCGCTGGGCGGGAGTGTGCCCGCCGCGCGCTCACGCGCCGCGGAAGCCGATGGTGGGCAGGGCCCGTAGCCGGGGCCAGTCGCGCATGCCGGTGGGGAGCAGCTTGTCGAGGAAGCGGTAGCGGCGCACGGCCTCCGCGTCCAGGGCGCCAGGGCCGGCGGACGGTTGGCTGGCCCACGCCCACCAGGCGGCGACCTCCGGCCAGCCGGGGGCGGAGAGCGAGCCGCCGAAGTGCTGGACGGACAGACCGGCGGTGAGGTTGGCGAAGGCCAGCCGGTCGGCGAGCGGCCAGCCGGCAAGGGTGCCGGTCATGAAGCCGGCGACGAACACGTCGCCCGCGCCCGTCGGGTCGAGCGCCTCCACGGGGAGCGCGGGCACGTCCGCGTACTCGCCGGTGAGCGAGTCCACGGCCACCGCGCCGCCCGGGCCCTTGGTGACCACCGCGATGGGCACCAGGTCCGCGAGGGCGCGTACGGCGCGCTCGGGGCTGTCGGTGCGGGTGTAGCGCTGGGCCTCGGTCGCGTTGGGCAGGAAGGCGTGGCAGTAGGGCAGGTCGGGCAGGGCCGCTGGGTCCCAGCGCCCGCTCTCGTCCCAGCCGACGTCGGCGAAGACCTTGCTGCCTCGGGCGTGCGCCGCGCGCACCCACTCCTCGTGGCGGCCGGGTTCGAAGGCCGCGACGCAGGCGCGCGAGCGCGGCAGCGGGCGGTCGGCGGCGGCCGGCGCCGGGTGCTCGTGCGTGACCATGGTGCGCTCACCCTCGTACGCCATGGAGACGGTGACCGGCGAATGCCAGCCGGGCACCCGGCGCGAGGCGGCGAGGTCCACGCCCTCCCCGTCGGCGAGGGCGTCCCAGCAGTAGTCGCCGTAGATGTCGGTGCCGAAGGCGGCGGCCAGCGTGGTGCGCAGGCCGAGCCGGGCGAGCGCGGTGGCCATGTTGGCGATGCCGCCGGGGCTCTGGCCCATGCCGCGCGCCCACGACTCGGTGCCGCGCACCGGGGCGTGGTCGAGTCCGGTGAAGACGATGTCCAGGAAGACGGTGCCGGTCAGGTACACGTCGTAGGCGGGGTCACCGGCCTCGCGCACCGCCGCCAGCGGGTCGACGGGGACGGCGCGGCAGTGCGCGTCCCTCGGGCGCTCCGGGTCGCGGGGCTGGGCCGCGACGTCCTGGCCGCGGTCCGCCGCGGCCGGTCCCGCGCCTTCGGTGACCCCGGTGACCTGCTCGGCGTCCTTGGCCTTGGCGTCCTTGGCGGCACTCACCTGACGTGCCCCTCCCCTTCCGTGCGGCGTCCACGACGGCGTGCGGCGAACGGCGGTCGCCGCCCGTGGGCGGTGCCGCCCGGGCTCCGGGGCGGCGCGCCGGCACGGCCGACTGCCACGGGGCGTCGATTCGACGTGTCCACCGCTTCGTGTGACGGAAACCTTGCACTGCGTCGCCCTGCTTTTGCAAGACTTCCATCACACTCGCGCACACTCGCTCACATGCAGTACGTTGCGGGCATGCTGCGAAAGGCCCGCCACGAGAAGCTGCTGAGCCTCCTCGGCGCGGAAGGGGTGCTGCCGGTCCGGGAGATCGCCCAGCGGCTGGCGGTCAGCGAGGCGACCGCCCGCCGTGACCTGGACGCGCTCGGCCGGGCCGGACACCTGACCCGGGTCTACGGCGGCGCGCTGGCCGGCGGGCGCTGCGGCGACGAGCGCCCCTTCGCCGACGTCGCGGACGACGACCTGGCCGACAAGGTCGCCGTGGCCCGCCGCGCGGCCGAACTCGTCGCGGACGGCGACGTGCTGCTCCTGGACATCGGCACCACCACGCTCCAGCTCGCCAAGCAGCTCAGGGGGCGCGAGGTGACCGTGGTGACCAGCAGCCTGGCGGTCTTCGACGAGCTGCGCGAGGACCCGCGGGTGACACTGATCCTGCTCGGCGGCCAGGTGCGGCGCAACTACCGCTCGCTGGTCGGCTTCCTGACCGAGTCCAGCCTGCGCCAACTCCACGTCGGCCGGCTCTTCCTCGGCGCCAGCGGCGTCCTGCCGGACGGCGGCGTGCTCGACAGCACCGCGGTGGAGGTACCGGTCAAGCGGGCCATGCTGGCCGCGGCCCAGCACGTGGTGCTCCTCGCCACCGGCGACAAGTTCCCCGGCGCGACCGGCCTGGCGCGCGTCTGCGGACCCGGTGACATCGACACCCTGATCACGAACGACACCTCGGACCCGGCGACCCTCGCCGTGTTCCGCGAGGCCGATGTGGAGGTACTGACCGTATGAGGCTGACCGTGCTGGGTGGCGGCGGATTCCGGATGCCGCTGGTGTACCGGGCACTGATGGACGACCAGGGCTCCGCCGCCGGGCGCTGCACCGAGGTCACGCTGTACGACACCGAGCGGCGGCGCCTCGACGCGATCGGCGCGGTCATCGCCGAGCAGGCCGCGGGGCGCGCCGACGTCCCGGCCGTGCGCCTGACCACCGACCTGGACGAGGCGCTGCGCGGGGCCGACTTCGTCTTCTCCGCCATCCGCGTCGGCGGCCTCGCCGGCCGGGCCCGCGACGAGCGCCTGCCGCTGGCCGAGGGCGTGCTCGGGCAGGAGACGGTCGGCGCGGGCGGCGTGCTCTACGGGCTGCGCACGCTGCCGGTGGCGGTGCGGATCGCCGAGCGCGTCGCGGCGCTGGCGCCCGACGCCTGGGTCATCAACTTCACCAACCCGGCCGGCATGGTCACCGAGGCCATGCAGCGCGTCCTGGGCGACCGGGTGATCGGCATCTGCGACTCGCCGGTGGGCCTGTGCCGGCGCGCGGCGCGGGCCGTCGGCGTCGACCCGGACCGGGCCAGCTACGACTACGTCGGGCTCAACCACCTGGGCTGGCTGCGCCGGATCACCGTCGAAGGCCGGGACGTACTGCCCGAACTCCTCGCGGACGAGGCGGCGTTGACCTCCTTCGAGGAGGGCAAGCTCTTCGGCTCCGACTGGCTGCGCACGCTCGGCGCGCTGCCCAACGAGTACCTGCACTACTACTACTTCAACCGGGAGTCGGTCGCCGCCATCCGGGACGCGCCGCAGACCCGCGGCGAGTTCCTGCGCACCCAGCAGGCGGCGTTCTACGAGGAGGCCGCCGCCCGGCCCGACGGCGCGCTGGCGGCCTGGGAGCGCACCCGCCTGGAGCGCGAGGAGACGTACCTGGCCGAGGGCCGGGAGGCCACCGGCGGTTGGCAGCGCGACGCCTGCGACCTGGAGGGCGGCGGTTACGACCGGGTCGCCCTGGCCCTGATGCGCGCCATCGCGCGGGACGAGCGCACCACGCTCATCCTCAACGTGCGCAACCGCACGGCCGTCCCGGCCCTGGACGCGGACGCGGTCGTGGAGGTGCCCTGCGCCGTGGACGCCAACGGGGCTCACCCGCTGGCCGTCGGCCCGGTGGCCCCCGGCCAACTCGGCCTGATGCTCACCCTCAAGGAGGTGGAGCGGGCCGCCATCGAGGCGGCGGCGAGCGGCTCCCACCAGGCGGCGCTGCGCGCCGTGGCGCTGCACCCGCTGGTGGACTCGGTCAACGTCGCGCGCCGCGTGCTCCAGGCGGCGGAGGCGGGAGCCTGACCCACAGGGCCCGGGGGCCGGGCCTCGCGCCGCCGCCCCGGTTCTCGACCTGGCTCCGGCCGGGTGGGCTGGGCGAGTTGGCCGAGATCGTGTGGTCGGGCGGTACGGGGAAGGCTCGCCGGCCAGCGGCGGAGTGCGGTGGCGGCCCGGCGCTCAGCGCGGCAGCGGGCCCGCCCGGGGTGGGCCCGCGTCGGCCACGGACGCGGGCCCGGCGCCGGCCTCCTCGGGCGCGGTGAGCAGGGCGGCGATGTCCGGCTCGGCCCAGTGGCCGGCCGCGCCGGAGCAGGCGGCCAGGTAGCGCGCCGCGCGGGCCGCGCTCCAACCGTGCGCCTCCCGCAGGCCGGCGGCCAGGTGGCGCAGGTACGGCGCGGAGGGCGCCAGCGGCGGCAGCTCGCCAACCCGCCACGGGGCGGTGAAGGTCACCATGGGGAGGCCGTCCAGCGCGCCAGGGCACACCAGCGTCTCGTACCGGCCGGGCCCCACGCTGGCCCGCCCGGCCGCCACCACCTCGGTCAGATCCAGGTCGCGACCGCTGCCGGGGGCGCGGTACATCTCCTGGGCCGCGATGTCGGAGAACTGCGAGCGGGTCAGCAGGTAGGCGCGGGCGGCGGTCTCACCGGTGGCGTCCGGGTCGTGGAAGGCCCGGCCACCGCCCCAGCGGGGCGAGCGCGTCGCGAAGTACAGGCAGCCGGGCAGCATGACCGGCAGGCTGCGCTCCGGTGGCCTCGGGTCGCGGCAGCCGACGTGTGCCACGGTCCCGCCCGGTGGCACGCCGCCGCCGAGGTAGCAGGCCAGCCGTGCGGCGTGCAGGTTGGAGCCGTAGGCCACGTACCACAGCCGGTCCCCGAGGGAGGTGGGGCCGGCCGCGCGGTCCGGGCGGCGCGGGGTGCTCACCCCACCCATCCCATCAGGCCGCGTCGTGGAAGACCAGGCCGAGCGTGTGCCGGTGGCCCGAACGCACCAGGCTCACGCCGTGCCGCATCGGGGCGGTGGCGAAGCCACGGGTGGAGCGCACCGGGCGGTCCCGCGTGGTGAAGATCAACCCGTGGCCCTGCGGCAGCAGCGTCGCCGTGCCACGGGACTGGGCCCGTGGCCGCTGCTCGACCAGCAGGAACTCGCCGCCCGTGTAGTCGGTGCCCGGCTCGTCGAGACCGATGACCACCTGGAGCGGGAAGACGAGATCGCCGTACAGGTCGCGGTGGAGCGCGTTCCAGCCGCCCTTGCCGTACCGCAGCAGGATGGGGGTGGGCTTGGTCTGGCCGGCCGCGTGGCAGGCGTCGAGCCAGGCGTCGAGCGTCTCGGGCCAGGGGGCGGTGCGGCGCAGCTTGGTCGCCCAGTCCCGGGCGATGCGCAGCAGGTACGGGTAGAACGCGGCGCGCAGCGCGGCGACGGGCTCGGGTATCGGGTGGTCGAAGTACCGGTACTGGCCGAAGCCGAACCCGTAGCGGCCCATGTCGATCGTGGACCTGAACCGCCCTGGCTCGTCGTACCAGGCGGCGATCTCCCGGCACTGGTCACGGTCAAGGAGGCGCGGGGTCAGGGCGCTGCCGTGGGCGTTCATCTCCTCGGTGAGCGCGTCCCAGTCGGCGTCGTGGACGGCGGCGGTGAGAGGTGTCGTGCTGGTCATCGGTGCTCCGGACGTCGGGGTCGGGCTGTGGTGCGCGGCGCCGCGCGGACCGCCGCGAGGTGCCTGGTGGGTCGTACGGGTGTGGGCTGGCCGGGCAGCATACGGGCAGGTCGGGGGCGTGATCACGGGCAGCGGCGGGATCGGGCCACGGTCCGCCGGGCGCGCGGGGCCGTCCCTCGGGGCCGGGTGTGGCGGTTCGGTCGTATCGAGCCATGGGCGCCACCGGGTGGGCGGTCAGGCGTGGGCGGGTTGCCGCGCCGCCCACAGGTAGTGGGTCGCGTACGAACGCCACGGGCGCCAGGCGTCCCGCTCGGCCTCGGGCGCCGCCCCGGCGCCGGCCCCGCGTCCGCCACCGTCGGCGGTGTCGGTGTCGGCCAGCAGGACGTCGGGGTCGCCGAGGGCCCGCATGCGGACGTAGCCCGCCGTCCTGGGGGCGATGCCGGGCAGGGCCCGCAGGCTCCGCTCGGCCTCGACGCGGTCGGCGCCCGGATCCAGGCTCAGACCGCCGTCTGCCAGGGCGGTGGCGAGGGCCCGCAGCGCACTCCGCCCCTCCGGCGACAGGTCCAGGTCGTCCAGCGGGGCGTCGGCCAGCGCCTCGGCGCGCGGGAAGAAGTGGGTCAGCCCACCGCTGGCCGTCGGCAGCGCCTCGCCGTACGCCGCGACCAGCGCCTCCCCCACCCGGCGCGCCCGCCGCGCCGTCGCGCCCTGGCCGATGACGGCGCGTACGGCGAGTTCGTGCGGGTCGGCCGAGCCGGGTGCGCGCAGCCCGGGGCGGGCGGTGACCAGCGGGCCGAGCCGTGGGCAGCCGCCGAGCCGCTCGGCCACCGCGTACGGGTCGGCGTCCAGGTCGAAGAGGCGCCGCATGCGCTGGCTGGCCGTGGTCAGGTCGCGCAGTTCGCACAGGTGGAGCCGGCATTCCAGCCAACCCTGGTCGAGGGTCGGCTCGCGCACCTCGGCGATGCCGCCCCCGCCCGGCAGCCGGAGCGTGCGCCGGTACAACCGGGCGCCGGGCTCGCCCGTCACCTCCTCGACGCCGGGGACGTGCCGCCGCTGGAGGTAGTCGAAGATCTCCCGGCCCGCGTACGCGCCCCGGTAGGCCAGCCGCAGGGGGATGCCGCGCGGCGCCCCGGGCACCGGTCCGGCCGGCGCCGCGAGGACGGCCTTCCCGGCGCCGGCCGCCAGCGGTGCCCGCCCGGACCGGACCGCGCCGGTGGCCCCGTCCCCGCCGCTCCAGGCGTCCTCGCGCGCCACCGAGCCGTAGCGCGCCGTGGCGCCCGGGCGGGCCAGGCGCAGGGCGGTGGGCGTGCTGGCGTAGATCTCGCGGATGGTGTCGTTGAACTGCCGCACGCTGGCGAAGCCGGCCGCGAAGGCGATGTCGGCCGCCTGCATGTGCGTCGTCTGGAGCAGGACCCGGGCCGTGTGGGCGCGCTGGGCGCGGGCCAGGGCGACCGGGCCCGCGCCCAGTTCGGCGTTGAGCTGGCGCTGCACCTGGCGGGCGCTGTAGCCGAGGCGCACGGCGAGCCCTGCCACGCCCTCCCGGTCCACGACGCCATCGCCGATCAGCCGCATGGCGCGGCCGACGACGTCGGCGCGGGCGTTCCACTCGGCCGAGCCGGGCACGGCGTCGGGACGGCAGCGCCGGCAGGCCCGGAAGCCGGCGCCCTGCGCCGCGGCCGCCGTCGCGAAGAACCGCACGTTCTTGCGCTTGGGGGTGACCGCGGGGCAGCTCGGGCGGCAGTAGATGCCCGTGGTCGTCACGGCGAAGAAGAACTGGCCGTCGAACCGCGCGTCCCGGCTGCACACCGCTTCGTACCTGCTGTCCTCGTTCGTCACGCCCTCCACTATGCGCGCCGGCCGCGCGCCGGGCTGGCGGAAATCGGACGTGGCGTTCGGGGGCGCCGGCACGGCGCGACGGGGCGACCCCGCGCCGCCGGGCGGCCCGCGGCCGTACGTCGGGCGCGCGGGCGGCGGGGGCCGTGCCGGCCCGCCGGCCGCCGCGCGACCGGCGTCCGAGCGGCGCGCGGGGCCCGGCGTCACAGCACGTGAGCCCGGTACCGCCGTACCGTCTCCGCCAGCACCTCGGCGCCCGCGCGCTCCCACAGCGCGGGGTTGAAGATCTCCACCTCGATCGGGCCCCGGTACCCGGCCGCGTCCACCACCTCGCGGAAGTGGCGCAGCGGCACGCAGCCGTCGCCCAGTTGGCCACGTCCGAGCAGCACGCCGGCGGGCAGCGGCGTGACCCAGTCGGCGACCTGGAAGGCCGCGATGCGCCCCCCTTTCCCGGCGCGGGCGAGCTGGGCGTCCACCGTGTCGTCCCACCACAGGTGGTAGGTGTCCACCACGACCCCCACCTGGTCCGCGGGGAAGCGCTCGGCGAGGTCGAGCGCCTGGGCGAGCGTGGAGACGACGCAGCGGTCCGCCGCGTACATCGGGTGCAGCGGCTCCACCGCGAGCCGCACCCCGCGTTCGGCCGCGTACGGCGCGAGGTCGGCCAGCGCGTCGGCGACCCGCTCGCGCGCGCCGAGCAGGTCGCGGCTGCCGGCCGGCAGGCCGCCCGCGACCAGTACCAGCGTCCGGGTGCCGAGGGTCGCGGCCTCGTCGATGGCCAGCCGGTTGTCGGCGAGCGCCGCCGCGCGCTCGGCCGGCTCCGCCGCGGTGAAGAAGCCGCCCCGGCACAGGCTGGTCACCGCGAGGCCGGCGGCGCGCACGAGTCGGGCCGCCCGGGCCAGGCCGTACTCCCGCACCGGCGCGCGCCACAGCCCCACGCCCGGCACGTCCGCCGCCACGCAGCCCTCGACCAGTTCGGGCAGCGACCACTGGCGGATGGTCTGCTGGTTCAGGCTCAGCCGGGGCACCTCGGCCGGGGGTGGGTCGGGCGCGGCGCCCGGGTCGGGTGGGCCGCTGGCGCCGGCGCGGGGGTCCTGGGCGGGTTCCGGGGTCATGAGTCCACTCCGTAGACGGCGAGCAGGTGGCGCATGCGGGCCTCGGCGAGCGGCGGGTCGGGGAAAAGACCGAGTTGGTCGGCGAGTTGGTAGGCCCGGGTGAGGTGGGGCAGCGAACGCGCCGACTGGTGACCGCCCAGCATCGCGAAGTGCCGCTGGTGGCCGGCGAGCCAGGCGAGCAGCACCACGCCGGTCTTGTACGAGCGGGTGGGCGGCTGGAAGAGGTGGCGGGCCAGGTCGACGGTCGGGTCGAGAAGGTCGTGAAAGCGTTCGCGCCCCGTGGTTCCGGCCTCCAGCGCCCGCACCGCGTCGGCGGCCAGCGGCGCCAGCGGGTCGAAGACCCCGAGCAGCGCGTCGCTGTGCCCGCGCGCGTCCCCGGCGATCAGCTCCGGGTAGTGGAAGTCGTCCCCGGTGTAGCAGCGCACGCCGGCCGGCAGCCGGCGGCGCAGCGCCACCTCGCGCGCGGCGTCGAGCAGCGAGACCTTGACGCCGTCGACCCGGTCCGGGTGGGCGGCGATGACCTCAAGGAAGGTCTCGCTCGCCCGGTCGAGGTCGGCGCTGCCCCAGTAGCCGTGGAGCGCCGGATCGAACATCGGGCCCAGCCAGTGCAGGATCACCGGCTCGGCAACCTGGGTCAGCACGCGCTCGTACACCCGCAGGTAGTCGTCCGCGCCGCGCGCCAGCCCCGCCAGCGCCCGCGAGGCCATCACCACGGCGCGCGCCCCCGCCGCCTCCACCACGGCGAGCTGTTCCTCGTACGCCGCCACCACCTCGTCCAGCGAGCGCGCGGGGCCGGTCAGGTGGTCGGTCCCCGCGCCGCAGGCGATCACGCCGCCCACGGCGCGGGCCTCGGCGGCGGAGCGCCGGATGAGCGTGGCGGCCTCGGGCCACCCCAGGCCCATGCCGCGTTGCGCCGTGTCCATGGCCTCGGCCACCCCGAGGCCGTGCGACCACAGGTGGCGCCGGAAGGCCAACGTGGCCTCCCAGTCCACGGCGCCCGGCGCGCCCGCGCCCGCGCCCGCGCCGGCGGCGAGCGGGTCGGCGACCACGTGCGCGGCGGCGAAGACGGCACGGGCCGCCGGCCGGGCCCGCCACCCGGGCGCGCCGTCCGCGTCCCCTCGCTGACGTCCGGTGTGCGCGCCGGCGGTGACGGAGGGGGCGGGCGTGGCGCGCGGGGTGTAGGGCCGCAACGCGCCGTCGGGGCCCGGGAGTCGGATCACCGCGCACCTCGCGGGTGCCGGGGGGCGCGGGCCGGGCGGTCGGGCGCCGCCGGGCTGGGTGAGGTTGGCCCGTCGGGCGGGGTCGGCCGGTCGGGCGCGGCGTGGCGGACCGGCGACGGGTGGGCCGGCGACGGGTGGGCCGGGCCGGGGTGGTGGCCGGTCACAGCTCCAGCTCCGGGACGGTCAGCCGGCGGCCCTCGGCCGACGAGCGCAGCCCGAGTTCGGCGAGTTGCACCCCGCGCGCGCCCGACAGGAGGTCCCACCGCCACGGCTCGTCCAGCACCACGTGGCGCAGGAACAACTCCCACTGGACCTTGAACCCGTTGTCGAACACCTCGTTGTCCGGCACCTCCTGCCACTGCTCGCGGAACGGGGCGGCGACCGGCACGTCCGGGTTCCACACGGGGCGCGGCGTGACCGACCGGTGTTGCACCCGGCAGCCGCGCAGCCCGGCCACGGCCGAGCCCTCGACCCCGTCGACCTGGAACTCCACCAGCTCCGGGCGGTCCACGCGAACCGCCCAGGAGGAGTTGATCTGCGCCACGATCCCCCCGTCGAGCTGGAAGACGCCGTACGCCGCGTCGTCCGCCGTGGCCTCGTACGGCCGGCCGTGCTCGTCCACGCGGTGCGGCAGGTGGGTGGCGACCTGCGCCTGCACGGTGCGTACGGGGCCGAACAGTTCGCGCAGCACGTACTCCCAGTGCGGGAACATGTCGCGCACGATGCCACCGCCGTCCGCGACGCGGTAGTTCCACGAGGGGCGCTGCGCCGCCTGCCAGTCCCCCTCGAAGACCCAGTAGCCGAACTCCCCACGCACCGACAGGACGCGGCCGAAGAACCCACCGTCCAGCAGTCGCCGCAGCTTGCGCAGCCCGGGCAGGAACAGCTTGTCCTGCACCACGCCGTGTTTGACGCCCGCGGCGGTGGCCAGCCGGGCGACGTCGAGGGCGTCGTCGAGGTCGGCGGCCGTGGGCTTCTCGCAGTAGACGTGTTTCCCGGCGGCGATGGCCCGTCGCAGGGCGTCGGCGCGGGCCGAGGTGAGCTGCGCGTCGAAGTAGACGTCCACGGCCGGGTCGGCGAGCACATCGTCCAGGCGCGTGGACCACCGGTCCAGGCCGTGCCGCTCGGCCAGGGCCCGAAGGGCCTGTTCGGAGCGGCCGACGAGGATCGGCTCCGGCCAGAGCACGGTGCCGTCCCCCAGTTCCAGGCCGCCCTGTTCGCGGAGGGCGAGCAGGGAGCGGACGAGGTGCTGGCGGTAACCCATGCGCCCGGTCACCCCGTTCATGGCGATCCGCACGGTGCGGCGCCGGCCGGCGGCGCCGGGACCGGGCAGGGACCGGGGCACGGGGTGGGGCGCGGACTGGGTGGCGGGCTGGGTGACAGGCTGGGGACCGGTCGCGGGCCGAGGGTGGGTTTCGGGCTGGGGGTGGGCAGCGGTCATCCGTCCTCCTTACGGCTGCGCCACGGGCGTCGGGGTACGCGGCGGACGGCCGTTCCCACGGCAGCGCGCCCCGTACCCGCCGCACGCGACAGCAAGCGCTTTCCCTCGCACGGTAGCCCACCCGCCGCACCGGCAAACCGCGACGCACACCCCGGCGGGCCACCGGGACGCCCCGCTCGTGGTACCCGCCGCGACCCCACCTCATCACCTGACTCGCTCATCAGTTTCCGGCAAGCCCGCAAACCAGCCATTCACCTGGCAGTTCGCTCTCCGCCCTGAGCCGCTATGTTGTGGTGATCTCAACACGCTGCTACGGTCGTCGGCCATGGAAGAACCCCCAGCGCAGCGCGGCGACCGCACCGCGGACACGGCGGCCGGCCCCGTCACCACGGCCGGCGCGTCGACCGAGGCGGTGAGCGCGGCCAACGGGCACACCGTGCGGGCGCGCGTCGCCGAGGTGATCGACGGGCTCGGGTGCAGCCGCAGGGAGTTCGCCCGCCGGATCGTCATGGACCCGTCCAAGCTGTCCCGCTCGCTGGGCGGCACGCGGCGGTTCACCATCGCCGAGGTGGTCCGGATCGCCGACGCGGGCGGCGTCGACCCGGGCTGGTTGCTCGGCGGCCAGGGGCAGGCAACCGCGCGCGGGGCGACCGTCGAGCGGCCCGCCGCGCGCTCGGCCCGCGCCGCCGCGCCGCGCGAGGGCCGCCCGTCACAGATCGTCCGGGAGACGGTGCGGCTGATCGCCGAGCACGGCTTCCACGCCGTACGGGTCAGCGACATCGCCGCGGCCTGCGGCACCAGCACGGCCGCCATCCACTACCACTACCCCGGGCGGGACGAACTGCTCGAAGCCGCCGTGCGGTGGTGCATGGACGAGGACATCGCGCGACGGGCCGCCGAATCCTCCGAAAGCGCCGACGCGCGCACGGAGTTGCTGCGGCTGATCGCGCTCCAGACGCCGCGCACGGAGCAGCAGCGCCGGCAGTGGCTGGTGTGGCTGGACCTGTGGGCGGAGGCGGCGCGCTCGACCGAGATCGGCCGCTTGCACGCCGACTTCTACCGCCAGTGGCGGGCCACCCTCGCCGACCTCCTGCGGCGTGGCCGTGCCCAGGGCGCCTTCCGGCCGGACCTGGACCCGGACGCCGCCGCCCTGCGGCTGGCCGCTCTCATCGACGGGCTCGCCACCCAGGTCCTGGCGAGCACGCCGGAGGGCACCACGCCGGACGACATGCACGCGATGCTGACCGCGTTCGTCGACGACGAACTGACCGCGACCTGAGCCGCGACGAGGCCCGACCCACCCTCACGTACGCCCGTACGCCCAGCGCCCGACGTACGCCCGCGCACCACCCGTGCGCGACCCACTCGCGCCGACACCCAGCACCGGGGCTGCCGCGCCCCCCACTCACGAAGGGACACCCCGTGAACGAAGAGGTCATCATCACCTGCGCGCTCACCGGCGCCGGCGACACCGTGGGCCGTAGCCCGCACGTGCCGGTCACCCCGCGACAGATCGCCGCGTCGGCGGTCGAGGCGGCGGAGGCGGGCGCGGCCGTGGTCCACGTCCACGTGCGCGACCCGCAGAGCGGCGCGCCCTCGCGCGACCCGCGGCTGTACGCCGAGGTGGTCGAGCGGATCAAGGAGACCGGCACCGACGTCATCATCAACCTGACCGCGGGCATGGGCGGCGACCTGGTGATCGACCCTGAGCAGCCGCTACGCCAGTTGCCGGGCACCGACCTGGTCAGCGGCCTGGACCGGCTGCCGCACGTGGAGCAACTGCTCCCGGACATCTGCACGCTCGACTGCGGTTCGCTGAACTTCGGCGACGGCAGCAACCTCTACGTCTCCACGCCCGACATGCTGCGCGCCGGCGCCAAGCGCATCCAGGAGCTGGGCGTACGGCCGGAGTTGGAGATCTTCGACACCGGGCAGCTGTGGTTCGCCAAGCAGTTGCACGCCGAGGGCCTGCTCGACGACCCGACCGTCTTCCAGCTGTGCATGGGCATCCCGTGGGGCGCTCCCGCCGACGTCGGCGTGCTGGCCTCGATGGTCAACATGCTGCCCGCCGGCGCCCAGTGGGCCAGCTTCGCGCTGGGCCGGATGCAGATGCCGTGGGTGGCGCAGGCCATCCTGCTCGGCGGCAACGTACGGGTCGGGCTCGAGGACAACCTGTACCTGAGCAAGGGGGTCAAGGCGACCAACGGTCAGCTCGTGGAGCGGGCCGTCAGCATCACCGAACTGCTCGGCGCCCGCGTGGCCACGCCCGACCAGGCCCGCGCCCGCCTCGGCCTCGCCCCCCGTGGCTGACCGCGACCTCCGCGCCCCCTCCCCCACCACCGTCCCCACCCGCGAGGAGCCCGTCATGTCCCCCATCGCACCCGAGAGCGTCCGCCGCGTCGCCTGCGTCGGCGCAGGAGTCATCGGCGGCGGCTGGGCCGCCCACTTCCTGGCACGTGGCTACGACGTCACCGCCTGGGACCCGGCCCCGGACGCCGAGGCGCGGCTGCGCCGGCTCGTCACCGCGGCCTGGCCCGCCGTGGAGCAGCTCGGGCTGGCCGACGGCGCGTCGCCGGACCGGCTGACCGTGACCGACACGCTCGAAGAGGCCGTGGCCGAGGCGCAGTTCGTACAGGAGAGCGCGCCGGAGAAGCTGGAGCTGAAGCGGGAGCTGCTGGCCGAGCTGGACGCGGCCACCGCCCCGGACGTGGTCATCGCCTCCTCCACCTCCGGCTACCCGATGACCGACATGCAGACCACGGCGGCGCGCCCGGAGCGCCTGGTGGTCGGCCATCCCTTCAACCCGCCGTACCTGATCCCGCTGGTGGAGGTCGTGGGCGGCGAGGCGACCGAGCGCTGGGCCGTGGACTGGGCCTCCGCGTTCTACACGGCGGCGGGCAAGTCCGTGATCACCATGGAACGCGAGCTGCCCGGCTTCATCGCCAACCGGCTCCAGGAGGCCCTGTGGCGCGAGGCGCTGCACATGGTGGCGGCGGGCGAGGCGACGGTCGCCGACATCGACGCGTCCATCACCGAGGGTCCGGGGCTGCGCTGGGCGTTCATGGGCCCCTGTCTCACCTTCGCCCTCGCGGGCGGCGAGGGTGGCATGGCGCACATGCTCGACCACTTCGGCCCGTCGCTGAAGGCGCCGTGGACACGCCTTGCGGCCCCGGAGCTGGACGACGCGCTGCGCTCGGCGATGGTGGACGGTTGCGCCGAGGCCGCGGGCGGGCGCGGCCACGCCGACCTGGTGGCCGAGCGCGACCAGGGCGTCATCAACGTGCTGCGGGCCACCGGACGACTGCCCCAGCGCGCCGGGGAACAGGCGTGAGCGGCGCACGGCGCCCGCTCCCACCGCACCGCGAGCCGGTCCGCGCCGAGTGGATCGACTACAACGGGCACCTCAGCGAGGCGTACTACGTGCTGGTCTTCGGGCACGCGACGGACGCGCTCATGGACGAGATCGGGTTGGACGCGGACTACCGGCAACGCACCGGGTGCTCGCTGTACACGGTCGAGGCGCACGTGCGATACCTGCGCGAGGTGGGCGCGGGCAGCGAACTGACCGTAGTACCCCGGCCGTTGGGGGTCGATGGCGGCAAGGTGCGGTTCGTGCACGAGATGTACGCCGCCCCGGCCGGCGCCCTCGCCGGGGCTGGGCCCGTCGCCGGGCCGGCGGGGGCGGGCCCGGAGGGCGAACTCGTGGCGACGGAGGAACTCTTCGCCCTCCACGTCGACCAGCACACGGGGCGCTCAGCGCCGCTGCCCGACGGCGCCCGGCGCGAACTCGCGGCCCGCGTCGAAGTGGCCCCACCGTGGGCGGGACGGGGCATCCGGCCGGTGGCCGGCGGCGCGGCGGTGGCGACGGACGGCTGAGCGGCCGGGACCCGGGCGCGCGCTCCGTGGCGGGCGGCGCACCAGCGGCGGTGCTCGTTGGCCGTGGCCGCTGTCGTCCGCGATGCCCGTGGCCGTCAGGGCGCGGCGGCGGCGCGCATCGCCCGGGTCAGGCCGGCGCGCCGCTCGGCCCTGCGCGGGTCCGGGTCCGGGCGCGCCGGGGCACGCCGCGCGCCGTCCGGGGCGCCCTGGCCCGACGGCGCGGCCGTGGGCGACCACGCGCCGGCCAGGCCGACGGTCAGCGCCAGCACGTCCACCGGCTCCAGGGCGGCCGTCGCCACGCCGCGCTCCCGGGCGGTCGTCACGACTCCCCGCTCCCGGGCGTCGGTGACAGCCCCGGCCGCGCGGTGGCGGTCGGCGATCCGGGCCGCCGTGGGCCCGGGACGCTCCAGCAGCGCCCAGGCGATGAGCCGCGGCAGCGCCGGGTGCGCCGTCAGGTGGTCGAAGAGCGAGCCCGCGTAACCGGGCAGGTCGTCGGCGGTGAAGGGCACCGCGTCGGTCAGTTGCCCGAGCGCCTCGGCGACCACG
Source organism: Streptomyces sp. 71268 (assembly GCF_029392895.1). Lineage (NCBI taxonomy): Bacteria > Bacillati > Actinomycetota > Actinomycetes > Kitasatosporales > Streptomycetaceae > Streptomyces > Streptomyces sp. 71268. The sequence goes on along the minus strand of NZ_CP114200.1, from coordinate 8,038,439 downwards.
AGGTCGAACAGCTCGCACTTGTTGCCGAAGTACACGTAGAGCAGTCGCTTGTTGGCCTTCGCCGCCGCCGCGATCCGGTCCACCCGTGCGCCCGCGACCCCGTGCCGGGCGAACTCGGCACGGGCGGCGGCGAGCAGGCGGGCCTTGGTGGCCGTGGAATCCGGCGGCATTCCCCCACCATAGGGAAACCGGCACCCAGGCGGCACGGTGGGCGAGCGGCTCATGACCCACTGTGCCGGCGCGCGGCAGGGCCGCCCCGCGCGTGTCGCATGCGCGCCGCGCTCAGCCGGGCGTGGCGTGCTCAGCCGGGGGTGGTGCCCGCGCGGCGGGCGCCGGCGCCCCGTACCTCCAGGCTGCCGAGCAACTGTCTGGTCGCGTCCGTCACGGCGGCGACGGCCTCGTCGAACGCGGCCCGGTTGTGCGCGGCCGGCGCCCGGAAGCCGGACACCTTGCGGACGTACTGCAGGGCGGCTGCCTGGATGTCTTCTTCGCTCACCTCGGGCATGACCGGGGGGCGGAGCGTCTTGATGCTTCGGCACATGCTTTCAGCGTAGGCCGGGGGTGTGACAACGCCCGCTCAACGGGCCCACGCCGCCTCGGGTAGGGCGTCGAGGAAGGTGCCGACGACGCTGGCGAAGCCGGCCGGGTCGTCGTCGTGCACCCAGTGCCCGCAGTCGGGGAAGGTGCGCAGCGTGGTGCCCGGGCGCCGGTCGGCCATCTCCCGGGCCAGCTCGGTCGGCAGCACGAAGCTCTCGCCCCCGTGGACGAGCAGGGCCGGACACGTGGAACCCAGCCAGTCCCGCCACCAGTCGCCGACCGCCGCCCGCTGCGAGGCCATCATGGCGTCGAGGTCGAAGAGGAAGCCCCAGCCGTCCGGGTACTCCACGGCGCTCTCCAGGAAGTAGCCGGCGTCCGGGATGCCCCGCTCGCGCACCCGCTCGCCGAGGGCGGCCAGCGTGGGCGCGCGGCGCGGCCACGCGCGCACGTCGAGCACGGGGTGCGGAACGCGGGACCGCCGGTTGTCCGCGCCGCCCTCCTCGACGATCAGCGCGCTGACCAACTCGGGCTCGTGGGCGGCGAGTTGGAAGGCGGTGACGCCCCCCACCGAGTGCCCGACGACCGGCACCCGGCCCAGGTCGAGTGCCCGCAGGAAGGCCGCGGCGTCGGCGACGTACGCCTCGCGCGTGAAGTCGCCCGCGTCGGCGCGCGGGTCGGCGCTGCGGCCGTGCCCGCGCTGTTCGAGGGCGATCACCCGGTAGCGCGGGGCCAGCGCCGCGATCAGCCCGGCGTACACCCGCGCCCGGCCGAAGTGGCCGTGCAGCGCGAGGACGGGGCGGCCGGGGCCGCCCGGATCGAGGTAGCGCAGCGTACGACCGCGGACGTCGGCGATCCGCTCGGTGGGCATGACGGCCTCCTGGTACGGGCCCGCGTGGGCCCTGCGGGCGAGGGATTGGGTGGGTGGCGTGGGCGCCAGACCATTAACGTAACGTTCGTTTCCTTAATGTGCAACGCGCGCCCGTGCGCCCTCCACCCCGCTCCCCCGCTCCCCCGCTCGCGGCTACCGTCGCCACGCGACCCTCACCACTCAGCCCGCGCCGCTACCGCGCGGGCCGGCGCCCCGGGCCGGCCTCGCGCGGGCCTAGGGTGGCTCCGGGCCCCGCCCGGCCCGGCGGCCACCGGACGCCGGCGCGGCCACGACCAGCCGACCGAGCCACCCGAGGAGCACCGCGCATGGCCAGGCCGCGCGACCCCCAGCGCCGCACCGAGTTGCTGGACGCGATCATCGAGTACCTGGCCGAGCACGGCCTCGCCAGCCTGTCCATGCGCCCGCTGGCGCAGGCGCTCGGGCACACCACCCGCGTCCTCACGCACCACTTCCGGGACAAGGACGAGCTGATCGACGCCGTCCTGACCCGGCTCGACGAGCGCCAGCGCGACCGGCTCAGCGCCTTCCCCGGCTGGGCGGAGGGGCGCAGCCTGGGCGCCGTCATCCGGGCTTCCTGGGACTGGCACCTCACGGACGACTACCTGCCGGTGATCCGCCTGCTGCACGAGATCGAGGGCCTGGCGGCAGGCGGCCGGCTGCCCGGCTCCCAGGTGCCGGCGATGCTCACCCAGCGGACGCTGTACGTCGCCGACGCGCTGCGGGTGCACGGCGTCCCGGCCGAGGCCGCGGAGCGGCGCGCCACCCTCCTGAACGCCGCGTACGCGGGGCTCCAGATCGACTACCTCACCACCGGCGACGAGGCGCGCGCTCGGGCGGCCCTGGAGGACCTGGTCACGCTGGCCGACTCCTGGACCCGCCCCTGACACCGGTGGCCCCTCCCGTCGCCGCGACGAACGGGCCGCCAGCCGCCGGCGTTCACCGGCGGGCGGGGCCGCGTCGGGGCGGCCCCGCGCCGTCCGGTGCGCACGGGCTCAGCGGCGCTGTCGACCGCCGCGGGCCGAGGAGGCCTCCCGCTCCGCGAGCGACCCGCGCGGGCGCCGTACGACGGGCGTGGGCCCGCGCTCCGCGCCGGCCACGGCGTCCGCACCGCAGCCGATGTCGACGCCCCGTCCGGCGGCGGGGAGCACCGGCAGGCCGCGACCGCAGGCCGCGCCCCGTACGCCCGTCGCGTCGGCCTCGGCCCGTGGCCAGTTGGCGGTGGTCGGGGCCGTGTCGCGTACGGCCTCCCGGGCGAGCGCGGCCAGCTCCCGGCGATCGCGCGCCGCCGAGGCCGGGATCGCCGGATGGACCTGGACACGGGCCGTGACGCCGTCGGCGCTCATCACGCGCCGCAGCGAGCTGCCGAAGTCGTCGTCGCCGACGAAGGCGGCCACCGTGCTCAGGGCGTGGTGCTGGAAGTAGCCCAGGGTCACCGGGCGCACCGGGGCGCCGGCGTCGATGGCCGCCTGGAAGGTGGCCCGGCGGAAGTCACCGGTCGACCCGGCACACCAGGTGGCGCCCTGCGGGAAGACCATGACCGAGTGCCCACCGCGCAGCAACCCGGCGATCTCGTCCACCGTTCGGGGCAGCCCGCGCACGCTGTCGCGGTCGATGAACCGGGTGCCGGCGCGCCTGGTCAGCGTGCCGACCAGCGGCCAGTCGCCGACCTCGCGCTTGGCCAGCATGGTCACCGGCTCCACCGCGAGCAGGGCGATGACGTCGAGCCAGGAGATGTGGTTGGCAACGACCAGCGTTCCCACACCGCCCGTACCGCCCACACCAGCCGCGGCGCTCGGCCAGGCTGTCGCGGTCGGCCCGGCTGTCGCGGTCGGCACGCTCAGCGGTCCGCCGACGTGTTCCACGCGGACGCCGATGGCCGCCAGGATGCCCCGCGCGTGGGCGCGTACGGTCGCCGGGTCGGCCAGGGCCTCGCCCGCCGCCAGGGCGCTGAGGACGCGGCGGGCGAAGGCCATCGACCGGCGGGTGGCGCGCGCCGCCGTGACCCGGGCCGCGGCGTGAGCGACGCACCGCTGGTCACAGGGCGAGCTGGGGGCCCAGGCATTCACTGGGCGTCGCCGAGGAAGTAGCGGCGGTAGCGGTCGTTCATCTGCTCGGTGTCCAGGACGACGAAGAAGTCGGCGTCGTCGAAGTCCCGCTCGTGGTGCGGGGCGCCGCACATCCACGCGCCGACCCGCAGGTAGCCGCGGAGCAGGGGCGGCAGGTCGGCGTAGCTGGGCTTGGTGTTCAGGGTCGCGGGCGGCGTCCACGGGTCGCGCGGCTGGACGCGCAGCTCCGGCGGCGCGGTGTGCCGGGCGGTGCCGAGCAGCCAGGCGTTGCTGGCGGCCCGGCCGCCGTCGGCGAGCGAGACGGAGGCGCAGCCCGCGAGGTAGCGGTGCCCGGAGAGCAGCACGTAGCGGGCGAGCCCGGCCCACATCAGGTTGATCACCGCGCCGGAGCGGTGGTCGGGGTGCACGCAGGCGCGGCCCGCCTCGACCAGCGACGAGCGTACGTCCAGCGGCAGCCCGCGCAGGTCGAACTCGCCCTCCGAGAAGAGCCGTTCGGTGCGCCCGGGCGGCAGCAGCCGGTAGGTGCCGACGATCTCACCGGTGGTCTTGTCGCTGACGATCAGGTGGTCCATCACGGCGTCGAACTCGTCGACGTCGAGCCCGGCGGCGTGTGAGGCGAGCTTGGCCCCCTTCTCCTCGCCGAAGACCTGGTACCGCAGCCGCTGCGCGGCCTCGATCTGCTGCCGCGTGTCCGCGATGGCGGTGATGTAGGAGTCGGTGGCCGCCGTTACGGTGGACGTCGAGAGCGTAGGCATTCCTGGTCTCCGTTCAGGGGGAATTCAGCAGCGTCGGCAGTCTCGGTCGGCAATTGTTCGCTGCCCGGCTATGTATCGTTCTTCCGCGCGTCGGTAGAATGCCCCGCTCGCCGGCGGCCCGGGTTACGACCTTGGGCAGGCATTTCTCTGGCGCTCGCCAGTATTCCGAAGAACGCGAAAGTCGCAGTGTCCGTGCGGTTATTCGTATGCTGCCAGGTGATGACGAAGACGGAACGCCAGGGGCCACACCCCGCCGCCGGCGAGGTGTGGCCCGAGCCCCGTGAAAGAGCGGTTCCCGCGCGTGTCGCCCGCCGTTCGACCCCGTCACGGAACACGAAATCGTCGCGCTCGCAGATGACGGAGAGGCGAACTCGCGCGGATCACGGGTTCATTCGCGACCGAGCTCCCGATTGTCGCGGAAATGTCACCGCTTCCCGCGCCTGCGGTCACTTATTCATTGGCCGGCGATTCGCTGGGGAATATCTTGGTAATGATCCTTCCGTCGCGGGTGAGGTAACCGTAGAGCATCCCGGGACTGCTGTGCGGGGCGTCGAATGTGCCCTTGGCGTCCAGGGCGATCACGCCGCCGTCACCGCCGAGTTGGGGCAATTGCTTGATCAGTACCTGGTGCGCGGCCTGGGCCACGCCCAGCCGGCTGTATTCCATGAGGTGGGCGATGGTGGCGGTGGCCGCGCCACGGATGAACACCTCGCCGTGCCCGGTCGCACTCGCCGCGACCGTGCCGTCCTTCGCGTACGTGCCGGCGCCGATCAGCGGCGAGTCACCGACCCGGCCCGGCATCTTGTTGGTCATGCCACCCGTGGAGGTCGCGGCGGCCAGGTGGCGAAGATCGTCGAGGGCCACCGCGCCGACGGTGCCCTTGGTCGAGTCGGCGCCCTTCGCCCCGGCGCCCTTGGTGCCGCCCCGACCGTCGCGCCCGCCCCGCTCCTCGGCCTTGGCCTCCATGAGTTGGTCCCAGCGGCGTTGGGTCCAGTAGTAGTCCTGGGTGACGGTGGGCAGGCCGGCACGGGCGGCGAAGTCGTCGGCGCCCTCGCCGGCGAGCAGGACGTGCCGGGTCCTGTCCATGACCAGGCGGGCGGCCGAGATCGGGTTGCGCACGCTGCGCACGCCGGCGACGGCGCCCGCCGCCTGGTCGGAGCCGCGCATGATGGAGGCGTCCAACTCGTGTCCGGCGTCCGCCGTGAACACCGCCCCCTTGCCGGCGTTGAACAGTTCGTTGTCCTCCAGCACACGCACGGCGGCCTCGACCGCCGCCACGCTGTCGCCGCCCCGGCGCAGCACGCGCTGCCCGGCGCGGAGCGCGTCGCTGAGGCCGGCACGGTACGCGCGCTCCTCGGCGGGGCTGGTGTGGTCGGGGTCGAGGGCGGTGCCGGCGCCGCCGTGGACGGCGAGCACGACGTCGCGCGCCTCGGGCCGCGCGGGCCCTCCGCGTTCGGCGGAGCTGGCGGCCACCCGCTCGGCCCCGGGCGCGGACGCGCCCGCCGAACTGGGCACGGCGCTGGTGAGCGAGGCGGTGAGCGCGACGGCCGCGGCGAACACGGTCGTCATCCGCGCCCGCGCGGGGAGTCGCCTCCGCGGGGTTCGCAAACGCATTGCCTGTCCTCTCGTCGCAAGGCCGTGGAGCACGGCCAGCACGCCGAGCGGGACCGGCACACTGGCGCGCCACGGATGTCCCCTCAGCTCTGCCCACCACCGCCCTCGTTGTCCCCTCGGCTTCGCGCGCGAGCGCGCGAGCGCGCGACGGCGGGTGGGTCGGGCGGCGGCGCGCGGGGCGGCGCGTCGGCGCGTGACCAGCCGTGCCAGTGCTCCGTCGCGGCCGTCAGCGCCGGGCGCGCGCACCGTCCTCCAGCGCGCGTCGCACCTGCTCCGCCACGCCCTCCATGGCGGCGCGGCGCGGGTGGTAGGAGGCGGCGGCGAGCGGGTCGGTGTCCTTGCCCTGAATCCACGCCTGGTCACCGGGCGCGCAGGCGTCGTGCCCGAGCGAGGCGGCGTACGTGTCGACGTACTGGGCCGCCCCGTCCCGCTCGGCGGCGTCCGCCATCGAGGTGTTCAGCGCCCGCTCCACGGCGTCGAGCCAGCGCAGGTCCCCGTCGGCGAACGGCAGGATCGTGGGACAGGTACCGCTCGGTGGCGCGATGCGCGGGTAGCCGACGAGCACCACGTGCGCCCGCGGGGCGCGCTCGCGCACGGCCCGCAGGATGGTCGAGACCCGTTCCGAGACCCGGCGCGCGTGGTCGACGAGGGTGTCCACGCCGTCCACCGTGTAGTGCCGTTGGCACGGGTTGCCGGTGGGGTCCTGCGGGCGTAGTTCGGGGCAGGTCCTGGTGAGTTCGCCGAAGATGCCGAAGTCGTTGCCGCCGATGCTGAGGGTGACCAGGTCGGTCTGTCGGGTCAGCGGGTCGAGTTGCGGCGGGTTGGAGCCGCCCAGCGGTACGGACTGCGGCCGGGTCATGTGCGTGGTGTCGGCGCCGCCGCAGCTCATGTCCGTGAACGAGGCGACGCGCAGGTCGCGGGCGAGCAGGGCTGGGTAGTTGGCGGTGGACCGGAAGCAGCCGGGCGGGTCAAGGCGCATGAGGGGGATGAGCGGCCCGGAGACGTAGGAGTCGCCGAGCGCCACGTACCGGCTGTAGCGCGCGTCGCGGTCGCCGGCCGGCGCCACGGCCGCCCCGTCGGGCGCCGCCGACGCGGTGCCGGGCGCGAGGGTGAGCGCCCAGGTGGCGGCCAGCGCGCCGGCCACCGCGAGCGCGGCGCGCCGCGCCGGACGCGGCCGGACACCTGCCTCGCCCGGCGTCGGGCTCCCCCGCCCGGGCAGCAGGCGGCCGATCCCGCCCCGGGGGGGGCGAACCCCGCGCGCTCGGAGCGCCGCGCGCCGGGGGTGCCGGTGGAGCGACGGGAGGGGGCCGTGCGCGCTGCGTGGTCTTGCCGTACGTGCCGTAGAACCATGGTGACCTCACCCGAGTTGACGTGGCCGGTACGGAGCACCGGGGCCCGTGCGGGGCGGGGCGGCGGGCGAGGCGACCGGGTCGCCCGGTGGGGCCGGGCGCGGCGGCCCGACGCCGAGCGGAGTGCGCGCCGATCGTCCGGTGGCGGCGCCGGTGCCCTGGTGCCTCGTCTCGTGCCGCTCGCCCTCGACGTGGGAGTGCCGGTGTCGAGCTACGGATGTGCGCGGTGCGGACTCGCGGTGACCCGACCGCGTCGACCCGGTCGCCGGAGGGTGGGCGGTGACGGCGCGCCGTTGCGGTGCGGGCGGTGCCTGGCGGCGTGTCCGGTCGTACGCGCTGACGCGCCCGGCTCACCCGCCGCCCCGGGCCCCACGCGGGGGCCACCCCCACAGAGGTGCCCGCTTTCGGCGAGGCGACAACTATCCGTCGTGGCCTCGACTGTGCGGATTTCACGCCGATGTCGGGCACAAGCGGTGACGGCCCACCGTGACCAGCGACGGAGCAGCGGTGGTGGCGGCCAGCGAGGCGCTGGCGGGAGCGGGGAGGCAGAGGCCGCCGGGGCGGGTGAAAGGCGTGGGGCGATCGGTGCTAACCGGCCCGGCGGGTCATCGCGTCGCCGGCGGCGGCCGAGCGGTGGTGCCCGACGTGGGTGAGGGCCTGCTCGATGAGCGTGGCCACGTGGTCGTCGTGGAGCGAGTACAGGACCCGGCGTCCCTCGCGGTGCCCGGCGACGAGCCCGAGGTGGCGCAGCATGCGCAGGTGGTTGGAGACGGTGTTCTGCTCCATGCCGACCTCGGCGGCGAGTTCACCGACCGGGCAGGAGGACCGCAGCAGCCGGTCCAGGATCTGTACGCGCGCGGGCGAGGCCAGCGCCTGCATGACTTCGGCCACGGCGAAAGCCTGCTCCTGAGAGATCAGTTCGCCTGCGTTCCCTCGTCCCATAACGCAAATGGTACCGGTAATCATGTGACTGGCCCGGGGCTGATCGTGGCCGAATCCATCCGTGACACATCACGAAGTCATGATATTTTGAACTCATGATTTCGAGGGAAGATTGCGCGGGCGCGGACACGCTGCGCCTCGACATCACCGATCTAATCCCCGGCCCGCCCGCACCCTGTGAGCCGTGCGTCGAGCGCGTCGTCATCTCACTCGGGCGGAGCAAGGCCATCGACTCCGCGCACCGCGAGTCGCGCGGCGCTCGCGCGGCCGGAGTGGTGTGCGTGCACTTCGACGCCGCCGCCCTCGGCGCGGAGGAGGTGCGCCGGGCGGCGCGTACGGTCGGCGCCCGCGCCGGCTGCGCACACGGCGACCGCGCCCCGGCGGGCCGGCGCGCCCCCATCGCCGTCCCCAGCCCCCCGGTCGCGGCCCCCGCGACACCCGCCCGCACGGGGCCCCACGGGCCAGGGCCGGCGCACGACGCCGGCCGGGCACACGCACACGCGCACGGCCACGCCCACGGCCCGTTCGGCGAGCGCGCCGAGTTGATCTTCGCGCTCCTGTCCGGTGTGGCCTACCTGACCGGGCTGCTGCTCGGACTCGCCGCCGACGCGCCGGAGCCGGCCTTCCTCGCCTGCTACCTCGCCGCCTACGCCTTCGGCGGGTTCTTCACGGTGCGCGAGGCGGTCAGCACCATCAGGGCCGGCCGGTTCGAGGTCGACTTCCTGATGCTGGTGGCCGCCGTGGGCGCCGCGGCGATCGGCCGGTGGGCCGAGGGCGCGGTCTTGCTGTTCCTGTTCAGCCTCGGTCACGCACTGGAGGAGTACGCGATGGGGCGCGCCCGGCGCTCTATCGAGGCGCTGGCCGACCTCACCCCGGCCACGGCGCTGTTGCGCTCGGGCGAGCGCGTCACCGAGGTGCCCGTCGAGCGCCTGTCCCCGGGTGACACGGTGCTGGTCAGGCCGCACACCAGGGTGCCGGCCGACGGCTTCGTCCGCGCCGGCGAGGGCTCCGTGGACCAGGCAGCGGTCACCGGCGAGAGCCTGCCCGCCGACAAGGTGCCCGTCGCCGATCCGCTGGCGGCGCTGCGCGACCCGGCCGCCGTCGCCCCCGACAGCCGGGTCTTCGCCGGCACCGTCAACGGCGCGGGCGCGCTGGAGGTCACCGTCACCAGCCGGGCCGAGGACAACACGCTGGCCCGCGTGGTGGCGATGGTGCGGGACGCGGAGAGCCGGCAATCGCCGACGCAGGCGTTCACCGCGCGCTTCCAGCGGGTCTTCGTACCCGCCGTGATCGGCACCGTGCTCGCGCTGCTCGGCGCCGGCCTGGTGGTGGACGAGCCGTTCACCGCCTCGCTCTACCGCGCGATGGCCGTGCTGGTCGCGGCCAGCCCCTGCGCGCTGGCCATCGCCACGCCGGCCGCCGTGCTCAGCGCCGTGGCCCGGGCGGCCCGCAGCGGCGTGCTGATCAAGGGGGGCGGGCCGTTGGAGGAGTTGGGAAGGCTGACGGCCGTCGCGTTCGACAAGACGGGCACCCTCACCGAGGGCCGCCCGCGCCTGACGGACGTGGCCCCGGCGCCCGGCGTGTCGGAGCGCGAGTTGCTCACCACGACGCTGGCCGTGGAGCGGCTCAGCGACCACCCGCTGGCCCGGGCGATCGTCCGCGACCTCGACGCCCGGCTCGGCGACGCGCCCGTGCCGGCCGCCAACTCCCTGCGTGCCGTGACCGGGCGCGGCGTCCTCGCGCGCCTGGGCGGCGTGCCGGTGGCGATCGGCAGCCCGGCGTTCTTCCCCGCGGGCGAGCGGGCGCGCCCGGTGCCGACGGAGCCGGCCGGGCCGCGCCTTCCCGGCGAACTCCGCGCTAAGGCGGAGGAGTTGGAGGCCGCGGGGCGTACGACGATGGTCGTGCGGCATGGCGCGCGCTACCTGGGGGTCATCGGCGTCATGGACACCCCGCGCCCCGAGGCGGCGGCCGTCGTGGCGCGGCTGCGCGGGCTCGGCATCCGGCGTGCCGTGCTGATCTCCGGGGACAACCAGCGGGTGGCCGACGCGGTGGCGGCACGGGTGGGCCTCGACGACGCCTGGGGCGATCTGCTGCCGGCGGACAAGGTGGCGGCCGTGCGGCGGCTGCGCGCCGACGAGCACCGCACCGCCATGGTCGGCGACGGCGTCAACGACGCCCCGGCGATGGCCCACGCGACGGTGGGCATCGCGATGGGCGCGGCCGGATCCGCGGTGGCCCTGGAGAGCGCGGACATCGCCCTGATGTCGGACGGGTTGGGCAAGTTGCCGCTGGCCACCGGCCTCAGCCGGCGCACCAGCGCGGTGATCAGGCAGAACCTGCTGTTGAGCCTCGGCATCGTCGCGCTCCTGGTGCCGGCCACCGTGTTCGGGTTGGGCATCGGGCCCGCGGTCCTGGTCCACGAGGGCTCCACGTTGCTCGTGGTCGCCAACGCGCTGCGGCTGTTGCGCTACCCGGAGCAGGCCTGACGCCCCGCGCCGAGCCCGCGGCCCGGCGGGCGGCGGGTCGCGGCGCGCGACGGTGGCCCGACTCCGGGTTCGGAGCCGGGCCACCGCTTCGCGCCACGCGGGTCAGGGGCGTCCCACAGTCAGGGCGCTACGGGCTCAGCGCGCCGCCTTGAGGAACGAGCCCTTGTCGAAGGCCGTGAGGCCGTTGGCCCACAACTGGTTGACGCGGGCCGACTCCTGCGCGTTCGGGTTGGGGTTCCGGCACGAGGGGCCGGGGCCGCCACCGGACATCAGCTCGCTGCACGGACCCGAGTAGCGGTCCGGCAGGCCGAGCACGTGGCCGGTCTCGTGCGAGGTGACGCGGGTCGAGTCGTACTGCTGGTTCTGCCGGTAGTCGAGGAAGATGTAACCGCGACCGTGGCCGTTGGTGCTGGCGTACGAGCCGCGCGGGTCGTTGCCCTCGCGGTACTCGAAGTCGTAGCTGCTCGAGCCCTCGCGCAACTGCACGTTCTGCACGGAGCTGTTCCAGATCTGGGTGCTGCGGGCGATCTGGGAGGCGAAGGTGGGTGCTCGTCTCGCGCTGTACGTCACGGTGACGGCGGCCGCGCCGGTCTTGGCCTGCTTGGCCTTGGCCGACTTCATGACGGCCTCGAAGAACGCCTTCGTGGCCGCCCGGTCCTCGCCCGAACCCTCGTAGGCCGCGATGCTCGCGGCGGTGCTGACCTGGGACTCCGCCTTCGCGGGCGAGGCCGATGCGGTGGCCGGCAGGGTGGCGACCGCGGTGGCCAGACCAAGGCCGAGCGAAGCCGTCAGAAATATCCTGGAGCGTTGCATGGGGGGTACTCCATTTCCGACCCGAAGCGCCGACCAACCGCTCGGATAGCGGTGAAAGCGCTCCGGATACAGCTCAGTTGTGGCCCTGAGTCTCGGGGAGAATTCCGCGCGCGTGGAGCATGTCACTTGTCGATAGCGCGATGTAATGGACCGCATAGGCGGCACACACGGACAAGTGCCGGCATGAGGTGACACGGCCGTACGCCCTCCCGCGAGCGGCCATCCGTCGGCGACGGCCGACAGCGGACAGACGGCGGTCAACGGGGCGGGCTCACTCCGCGACGCGCGCCTTCGGCTCGGTCGACCGGCTCTCCATGGCCGCCGGTTCGGTGAGCGTGTACGACAGGACCCAACAGGCGATGGGCATCGACACCAGCGAAGCCAGCGCCCAGCGCAGCGAGGTGGCCTCGGCCAGGGCGCCGACCAGCGGGCTGGCAATGCCGCCGATGCTCACGGCGAGCCCGAGGGTGACGCCGCTCGCGGTGCCGACCCGGCGCGGGAGATAGTCCTGGCCCAGCGTGACGTGCAGCGAGAAGGGCACGTAGAGCGCGACGGCGGTCGCCGCGACGAAGACGTACACCAGCGGCCCGGGCGCGAAGGGAATGCCCGCCACGGACGGGACGGACACCGCGTACGCGACGCGCAGCGTCCGCACCCGGCCCCAGCGCGCGGCCAGCCGGCCGCCGAGCAGGGTGCCGATCGCGCCACCGCCGAAGAGGATGAACAGGGCCGCCGCGCCGGCCGTGTCCCCGGCGTCCAGGTGGTGGCGCACGTACAGCGAGATGAACGCGCTCAGCCCCACGTACGCGATCGACCGGCAGACCACGACCGCCGAAAGGCGCAGGAACAGCGGCCAGTCGTCCTCGCCCGCCCGCTCCTTGGCCGCGCCGGGGCCGGCGCCGTCCCAGCCGGCCCGGCCACGGGTCCACAGCACCAGGGCGACGCCGACGGCGGCGGGCACGATCAGCAGCGGCGTGGCCGAAAGCCCGCCGACGGCCAGTACCGGTGTCACGAGGACGGGGGCGAGCGCCCAGCCGATATTGCCGCCGAGCGAGAACCAGCTCATGCCGATGTGGCTGCCCGCCGTCACCGAGCGCGCCATCCGGGCGGCCTCGGGGTGGTACGCGGCCACGCCGAGGCCGGAGAGCGCGACGGCGATCCAGGTCAGCGCGTACACGTCGGTGAGCCCGGACAGGGCGATGCCCAGCCCGGCCGCCGCGATGCCGCCCGGGATCAGCCACGGCATGGGCCTGCGGTCGGTCAGGGCCCCGAAGGCGGGCTGGACCACGGAGGACAGCAGCGTGGCGGCCAGCACGATGCCCGAGACCCCCACGTACCCGTAGTGGCGCTCGGCCACCAGGAAGGGCACCAGGGCGAGCACGGCGCCCTGGTAGACGTCGTTGCAGGCGTGCGCCACGGCAAGCAGACCAATGGCCGACGGGCGTCGGCCGGTGCGCGGGAGACGTGTCATGAATCGATCATCGGCGGGCAAAAGGTGGCCTGCTTCCGATAAAATGCCAACCAATGTCGGAGATCCGCCACACGCCCCGCGCCTCCACCGCCGTGCGCAGGCTCCCACCCGGGTTCGGGGTCGGGGCACACCACCACGACGACCACCAGATCATCTACGCGGGGCGCGGCGTGCTGTCCGTGACGACCGACGCGGGCAGTTGGGTCGCCCCGGCGACCAGCGCGCTGTGGGTGCCGGCCGGCACCGTCCACGAGCCCCGCGCCTGGGGCGAGACCGGCCTGCACACGGTGGGGCTGCCCGCCACGGTGAACCCGCTGCGCCTCGACCGGCCCGCCGTGATCGCCGTCGGGCCGCTGCTGCGCGAGCTGATCCTGGAGTACACGCGCGACCCGGCCGACGCGAGCCCGGAGCGGCGGCGCCTGCTGCGCGTCCTGCTCGACCAGCTCCGGCACTCGCCACGGCGCCCCATCCACCTGCCGACGGCGCGCGACCCCCGGCTGGCCGCGGTGTGCGCGCTGCTGGCCGACGACCCGTCCGACGGCCGCACGCTGACCGCGCTGGGAGCCGCGGTGGGGGCGAGCGATCGCACGCTGGCCCGGCTCTTCCGCGCGGAGATGGGCATGACCTTCCCGCAGTGGCGCACCCAACTCCGTCTGCACCGCGCGCTGTTGCTGCTCGCGGACGGCATGCCGGTGACGGCGGTGGCGCACCGGTGCGGGTGGGCCTCCGCGAGCGCCTTCATCGACGTCTTCCGGCGGACCCTCGGCCATACGCCGGGCGCGCGGAAGCTCCCGTACGACTGACCCGCGCACCGAGCGCGCGCCGGCGCGGCACGCACCCTGACGCCCCGACGCCGCCACGGCTCAGGGGCCACTCCGAGTAAACCTGGACGTGTAGCATCTCGAAAATGCAACTGGCCAAGGGCGTGGAGTGGGGACTGCACTGCTGTCTGGCGCTGGCGTGGCTCGGGGACGCCGAGCCGGTGCCAACAGCCAAGCTGGCCGCGGTGTTCGACCTCCCGCCGCCGTACCTGAACAAGCGCCTGCAGGCCCTGGTGCGGGCCGGCATCCTCAGCTCGTCCCCCGGCGTCCGGGGCGGCTTCCGGCTCGCCCGGGCGCCCGAGCGGATCACGCTGATGGACGTGGTGGTGGCCATCGAGGGGCCCGAGGACCCGTTCCGCTGTACGGAGATCCGCCAGCACGGCGCCGGCGCGGACGCCGAGCCGGGCGAGTTCGCCCAGCCCTGCGGCATCGCCACCGCCATGCGCCGGGCCGAACTGGCCTGGCGGCGCGAGCTGGCTGCCCAGTCGCTCGCCGACCTCATCGCCGCCACGCCGCCGGCGTCCGCCGACCGCGTCCGCCGCTACTACGCCCGGCTCAGCGCCACCGCCACCTGACCCACGGGGCCGGCGGCTTCGGCTCGGCTGCCGGCGGCAGGGCGGCAGGTGCGACCGCAGGACAGCGAAGACCGGTGGGGCGGGCCGTCAGCACGGCCCGCCCCACCGGTCATCCGGCCGTGGCGACGGTGGCGGGCGATCGCCGCTCCCGCGCCACGGCGCCTTTACGCCGCCGAGCCGCGCCCGAGACCGCCCCGGCCCTGCTGCCCGCCGCCGCGGCCACTGGCACGGCCCCGGCCGGCGCCGCCGCCCTGGCCCGCGCTCCGCTGGCCCGTGCCACCGCGCTGGCCTGCCTCGCCACGCTGGCCGGTCTCGCCGTGCGGGGCGCCGCCGCGTCGGGCGCGGGCGGCCCGGCTACGGCGCCCCCGCGAGGAGGCGCTGCCGCCACCGCGCTGCGCGGGCGCGGCGCTCGGGGGCGGCGCGATGGTGACGGGAACGCCGGTCGGCTCCTGGGCGCCGGTCACCCGGACCAGTTCCACGTCGCCGGGGCGCGCCTGCACGCTGCGCGGCGTGATGCCGGCCGCGTGCAGGAGGCGGGTCATCTCGCGCCGCTGCTCGGGCAGGACCAGCGTGACGACGCTGCCGGACTCCCCCGCGCGGGCGGTGCGACCGCCCCGGTGCAGGTAGTCCTTGTGGTCGGTGGGCGGGTCGATGTTCACGACCAGGTCCAGGCCGTCGACGTGGATGCCGCGGGCCGCCACGTTGGTGGCGATCAGCGCGGTGACGCCGCCGTTCTTGAACTGGTCCAGGGTGCGGTTGCGCTGCGGCTGCGACTTGCCGCCGTGCAGCGCCGCCGCCCGTACACCGCTGGCCAGCAGGCGCTTGGCCATCCGGTCCACGGCGTGCTTGGTGTCCATGAACATGATCACTCGCCCGTCGCGGGCGGCGATGTGGGTGGCCACGGTGTGCTTGTCGGTCTCGGACACGTGCAGCACGTGGTGCTCCATCGTGGTCACGGCCCCGGCCGACGGGTCGACCGAGTGCACCACCGGGTCGGTGAGGTAGCGGCGCACCAGCTTGTCGACGTTGCGGTCGAGCGTGGCGGAGAACAGCATCCGCTGGCCGCCCGGCGCCACCTGCTCAAGGAGCGCGGTCACCTGCGGCATGAAGCCCATGTCGGCCATCTGGTCGGCCTCGTCGAGCACGGTGATGCCCACCTGGTCCAGGCGGCAGTCGTCGCGCTGGATCAGGTCGGCGAGGCGCCCCGGGGTGGCCACGACGACCTCGGCGCCGCCGCGCAGCACGCTCGCCTGCCGGGAGATGGACATCCCGCCGACGACGGTGGCCAGGCGCAGCCGCAGGCCCTTGGCGTACGGCGTCAGCGCGTCGGTGACCTGCTGGGCCAGCTCCCGGGTGGGGACCAGGACCAGGGCCAGCGGCTGCCGGGACTGGGCTCGCTGCCCCGCCGTGCGGGCGAGGAGGGCGAGGCCGAAGGCGAGGGTTTTGCCGGAGCCGGTCCGGCCACGGCCCAGGACGTCGCGCCCGGCCAGCGAGTTCGGCAGGGTGGCGGCCTGGATCGGGAACGGCGCGCTCACGCCGTTCTCGGCGAGCACGGTCAGCAGGGCGGCCGGCATGTCCAGGTCGGCGAACGACTCGACGGCGGGCAGTGCGGGCGTCGTGCTGACGGGCAGCGCGAACTCGGCGTGCCCGACGGCGGGCGCGGGCTTGCGCCGGCCCTGTCCCTGCGGGCGGGGGCGGGGGCGACCGGCGCGGGACTGGCCCTGGCCGGAACGGGGGGAACGCTCGGTGGAGCGGGTGGAGCGGTTCATGCGGAACCTTTCCTCGAAACGGCACGTATCGAGGAAGTCCCGGCGGCGGCCTGGCCGCGCAGGAATCGCAAGAACGAACCGAAGGGGTGATGACAGAACACGGCAGGAAACCTGCCCCGCACTATCTGGGGGCGACGCCCGTATCTTTGTCGAACTCTTTTCGACGATTTCCTGGACGCGCGGTGACGGAGAGCGTCACGCGCACCGCGGAACCGCTTGGGGAATTCGGGCGGGCACCGGTCAGACACAAGACGCCGCCGTCACGTCATCGGGACGGCGGCATGGGCCGGGCCCGCACCCTGGGGTGCGGGCCCTGCCGCGCGGCGCTGTGGCCGCGCCGGATCAGACGGGCTGGATGTTCTCCGCCTGCGGACCCTTGGGGCCCTGCGTCACGTCGAACTGGACCTGCTGGCCCTCAACGAGCTCACGGAAGCCCTGAGCGTTGATGTTCGAGTAGTGGGCGAAGACGTCGGGGCCGCCGCCGTCCTGCGCGATGAAGCCAAAGCCCTTTTCGCTGTTGAACCACTTCACGGTACCGGTCGTCATATCCGTCTCCTAACGGGTCGTACGAGAATCCGCACCTTACGGAGCCTCTGTAGTCGCGCTGATCACCCGGCCGGAGAAAATACACACCGGAAAACAAAAATGCGCCTGAAGGTCGAGAACCAGCAGGCGCACACAACGTCTATGGGAACCACAACTGCAACTGGATCTAAGGTAGCACGCCCCATCGGGCGATGGGTGATCTTCGATGGTTACCACGGTCACATCGCGCCCCGACCGCGTACACCGCGCATGCGCCAGCGAGCCGCCGCTCCCTCCCCCCGCCCCGGCCTCGCCCCTGCCCACGGGGGGCTCGCGGCCCCGCGCACGGGGCGGATCACCGCCCCTCGCCCGGCGAGCCAGCCGTCAGTACGCTGTGATCGTTCACGCGGCCGTCGGCTGGGAGAGGCACATGCGGTCCTTAACATTCATCGTGGGCACCGGGCGCAGCGGCTCCAGCGCCCTGTCCCGGATCGTCAACCTCCACCCCGACGTCCTCAGCCTCAACGAGCTGTACGCCTCGCTCGGCTCCAGCGCCTTCCCCGCCGAGCCGATCACCGGGACGCGGTTCCGTCGGATCCTCACCGACCCCAACCCGGTCTTCGACACGCTGACGCGCAGCGGGGTGCCGCTCCCGGAGTTCCTGTACGTCCGGCGCCCGGGCCGCTACTCGGCCGAGACGACCGGCATTCCCGCGCTGTCCCTGATGGTGCTGCCCCATCTCACCGACGACCCCGACGGCCTGCTCGACGAGGTGGCCGACGAGGTGTCGGGCTGGCCGCGACGGCCGGTGGCGCGGCACTACGTGGCACTGTTCGAGCTGCTGGCCGCGCGGTTCGGGCGCTCGGCCGTGATCGAGCGCTCGGGGTACTCGCTCGGCTGGGTCCCGCGACTGAGCGCGGCCTTCCCCACCGCCCGCTTCGTCCACCTCTTCCGCGACGGCCCGGACTGCGCTCTGTCGATGAGCCGGCACTGCGGGTACCGGGCGATCGCGCTGCTGCGGGAGGTCATGGAGCGCTCGAACGTCACGGATCTCACCGAGCTGACGCCCGACCACGTCCGCGCGCTGCCGGCGGACCTGTCGGCGCTGCTCGGCGACCGGTTCGACGGTCAGCGGCTGATCATGGATCGACAGATGCCGGTCGAGGGGTTCGGGGCACTGTGGTCGGAGTTGGTCACGGAGGGTGTCGGGCTGTTGGCCCAGCTTCCGGAGGAGCGCCGGATGACGCTCGCGTACGAGGACTTGTTGGACGCGCCGGAGCGCGAGCTGACCCGGCTGGCCGAGTTCGCCGGCGTGGCGCCGCGCGCGGACTGGCTGGCCGCCGGCCGCGCCGAACTCCGCGCCGGCAGCCGGGGCAGCGCGCTGCGGCTGCCCGACGCGGAGCTGGCGACCCTGCGCGAGCGCTGCGCTCCGGGCGCGCGGGCCCTGGGCCGGGCGTAGCTCGGGCGGCACGCCACACCCTGTCGTCCGGCTGTACGTTGCTACGTCGCACCCGAGCCAGGTGCGGGCGGGCCGGGCGGCCGGGTGTGCGGCGGCCGGGCCCGTGCGGAGCTGCGCGGCTCCCCGTTTGGCGGGTGCGCCGGCGCACACTCGGGCGTGCCCGGATCTGGACGCCCGTCCGCACTGAGCGTTAGGTTTGGAGCCGGAAGCGTAGTCGAGGGTGCGCTGTTCGCCCGCGCTGGGCAGGCCCGCGCCCCGCCCCCATCGGTCCCTGGATTCCGGGCCGCGGTCATCCCCGTGTGGCGTGCACGGGCCGCACGATCCCGATCCGGCGGGCGGCACCTCGGCGGGCGGTGGGGTGGTCGGTGGTCACGAGCCGCGGGTCGGCATCCCGTCCGCGTCACGGCCGCCACGACACCGCCAGGAGACGGCTCCATGTCACAGCCCGCGCCCCTCCCCCACCACCGTCTTCGGATCGCCGTCCTCGGCGCCGGCAGCATCGGCTGCCACCTCGGCGGCAGCCTCGCCGGCATAGCGGACGTCACGCTGATCGGCCGGCCCGCCGCCATGGACACGCTCCGCGAACACGGCCTGTCCCTGACCGGGGGCGGCCGCCCCGCCCTGCGCGTGGGCACCTCGGGCGGGCCCGCCGGGGTGCGCCTGGCCACCAGCGCGGACGCGGCGGCCGGCGCGGACTGCGTGCTGGTCACCGTCAAGTCGGCGGGCACCGCAGAGGCCGCGCGGCAGCTCGCCCCGAGGCTCGCGCCCGGCGCCGTGGTGGTCAGCTTCCAGAACGGGCTGCGGAACACCCACGCCCTGCGCTCCGTCCTGGCCGAGCACGCGGTGCTCGCCGGGATGGTCCCGTACAACGTGGTGCGGACCGCGCCCGGCGCGTTCCACCAGGGCTCGGGTGGCACGCTGATGGTGGAGGCCGCCGAGCGCGCCGAGCCGCTGATCGCGGCCCTGGCCGCGGCCGGGCTGCGCGTCGAGGCGCGGCACGACATGCGCGAGGTGCAGTGCGCCAAGCTGCTGATGAACCTCAACAACGCGATCAACGCGCTCTCCGGGCTCCCGCTGCGTGACCAGCTCGGCCAGCGCGCGTACCGGGAGTGCCTGGCGCTCAGCCAGTCGGAGGCGCTCGCGGCGTACGAGGCCGAGGGGATACAGCCGGCGCGGCTGGGCCCGATCCCGGCCCGGCTCACCCCACGGCTGCTGCGGTTGCCGGACGGGATCTTCCGTCGGGTGGCCGCCGCCACGCTGGCCATCGACGCCCAGGCCAGGTCGTCCACCTGGGAGGACCTCCAGCGGGGCCGGCCCACCGAGATCGACTCGCTGCAGGGCGAGGTGGTGGCGTTGGCCGCCCGGCACGCGCTGCCCGCGCCCGTGAACGCCGAGCTGATCTCCCTCGTACGGCGCATGGAGGCGGCCGGCCCCGGGGCGGCCCGGCGGTGGTCGGGCGGCGAGTTGCTGGCCAAGGTGACCACGATCCGCTGAGGGCCGCCTGCGGGCCGGGGCGCGGCGGCGTAATTCGCGTGCGCCCGGCCTGTCCACGGGGAGAGCCTGTGGCATGACGTGGACGACGACCGACGACAACGGCGCCTTCCGTGCGACGGCGGGCCCCTTTCTGGGCGGGCGGCCCGACGAGCACACGATCCTGATCTCGCTCGCCGCCTCGCTGCGCGACGCCGGGCCTGACCGGTACGGGGACCAACCGCCGCGTTACGGGTGGTGGCACGAGCCTGACGGGGCGGTGGCGGGGGCGTTCGTGTGGACGCCGCCCTATCCCGTGCAGCTCTCACCCATGGCGCCCGCGGCCGCGGCGGAACTCGCGACGCACCTGCTGGGCGGGCCGCGACGCCTCGTCGGCGTGGGCGGCCAGCGGGCCGCCACCGAGGCGTTCGCCGCGCGCTGGGCGCGGGCCACCGGCGGCGCCTGGCGGGTGACCGGACGACAGCGCCTGTACCGGCTCGGCGAACTGGTACCGCCCTCGCCGGCACCGCCCGGCCGGGCGCGGCGGGCGACGCGGGAGGACCGCGGGTTCCTGCTGGACTGGTTCGCGGCGTACCACCGTGACATCGGCGAGGACCAGGCCGGCAGCTCGCGCGCGCTCGACGACCGGCTCGGCTACGGCGGTTGCACCCTGTGGGAGGTGGACGGCGCGCCGGTCTCGATGGCCGGCGTGACCCGCGCGCAGGGGGGCATGGTGCGCGTCAACGGCGTCTACACGCCCGACGCGCTGCGCGGGAAGGGGTACGCGGGCGCCGTCGTGGCCGCCGTATCCCGGGAGGCGCTGGACGCGGGGGTGACGCGGGTGCTGCTCTTCGCCGACCTCGCCAACCCGACGTCCAACGCGCTCTACCAGCGGCTGGGTTACCAGGTCATCGGGGGCCACGTGACGCTCGCGCTCGACCCGGCGCCGGTTCACGCGCGGCCGGGTGGCCGCGCCTGACCGGCTCCCGGTGACGGCGCGTGGGGTCAGGCCGATCCGCCAGGCGTCAACTCGCGTAGCGGTCCGTCGAGTTCGGCCGCGTAGAAGTCCAGGAAGCCATCGGGGTCGGGGCCGGCGTTCTGCATGACCAGGTGGTCGAACCCGGCGTCGGCGAAGCCTCGGGCGGCGGCGACGTAGCGGGCCGGGTCGGGGCCGCAGGCGAACTTCTGGGCCACGTCCTGCTCGGTGACGGTGGTGGTCGCGGCCGCGAAGTTGACCGGGTTGGGCAGTTCGCTCATCACCTTCCAGCCGGTCAGCGCCCAGCGGGTGGTCTCGTGCGCGGTCTTGGCCGCCGTGTGCTCGTCGGGCGCCCAGGCCACCGGCACCTCGGCGTACTTCGGGCCGGCGCCCCCGGCCTCGGCGTAGTGCCGCACGATCTCGGGCTTGTCCTCCGTGGCGAACAGGCCGTCACCGAGTTCGGCGGCGATACGCGCGGAGGACGAGCCGCTGGCGGCCACGGCGATCGGCGGCGGCTCGTCGGGCAGGTCGAAGACGCGAGCGTCCTCCAGGCGCAGGTAGCGGCCGTCGTACGAGCGGTAGCCGCCGCGCCACAGCAGTCGGATGATCTCCAGCGCCTCGCGCAGCAGGGCGTGCCGGGCCCGGACGGCGGGGAACTCCCGTCCCACCACGTGCTCGTTGAGCCGCTCGCCCGAACCGACGCCGAGCGTGAAGCGGCCGTCGGAGAGCAGCGCGAGGGTGGCCGCCGCCTGGGCGATGACGGCCGGGTGGTAGCGCACGGTGGGGCAGGTGACGCCGGTGGCGAGCCCGATGCGTTCGGTGCGCTCGGCGATCGCGCCGAGCACGGTCCACGCGAAGGGCGAGTGGCCCTGGTTGTCCAGCCAGGGGTGGAAGTGGTCGCTGATCTCGACGAAGTCGAAGCCGACGGCCTCAGCGCGCTGGGTCTGCCGGACGAGTTCGGCGGGTCCGAACGCCTCGGCGGCCAGCTTGTACCCGATCTTCATGTGCCTCCGCTCCCTGCCGATCGCTGATCTGCCCACCACCCGGTGCCGTACGCGCTACGCGAGGCCGCGTACGCCGTACGCGTCGCGCGCTGGCGGCCCGTCGCGCCGCCGCCTGGGCCCGTGTCCGGCCGTACGCCTCTGACCTGGGAGTTACCGGGGCCCGGGGCGGGTGGCTGCGCGGCTTCGGGTGCCACGGGAGGGGCCCGACTAAACCCGCGGGCCCGCATGTGACCCGGCGGGCCCGGGCAGCATGGGAACGGGCCCGTCCGAAGCGGCTGAGCACAGTCGACCGGTTCCTGAGCGGCCCACCGCGAGCGCACCCGGCCGGGGCCCGGGTTCACTCGCGGCGGGGCGTGGGCGTCAGGTGACGCGCAGCAGGGCCTTGCCTCGGGCCGTGGAGTCGCCGCCCACGTACACCTCGATGGTGCCCGGTTCGACGACGAAGCGGCCCGCGCTGTCGTTGGTCCAAAAGCCCAGGTCGTCGGCGCCGAGCGAGAAGCGCACGGTGCGACTTTGACCCGGGTCGAGGCTGACGCGGCGGAACCCGCGCAGCCGGCGCACGGGTTGCGTGATGCTGGCGACCGGGTCGTGCACGTAGAGCTGTACCACCTCGTCGCCCGGCCGGTCGCCGGTGTTGCGGACGGTGGTGGTCACCTCGACGGTGTCGCCCGCGCGCAGCGCGTCCGCGCCGATCTGGTCCGCGCCGAGCCGGGGCGGCGTGATCTCGAAGGTGGTGTAGCTCAGGCCGTGGCCGAACGGGAACTGCGGCCCGGGCGGCAGGTCGAGGTACTTGGAGGTGTACTTCTCCTCCGCCCGGTAGGGGCGCCCGGTGTTCTCGTGGTTGTAGTGGATGGGGATCTGTCCGACGGCCCGGGGGAAGGACGCGGGGAGCTTGCCTCCGGGGTTGACGGTGCCGAACAGGACGTCGGCGATGGCGTTGCCGCCCTCGATGCCCGGGTGCCAGGCCATCACCACGGCGGGCGCGGAGGCCAGCCAGTCGCCCACCGTCAGCGGGCGGCCGCCGACCACGACGGCGGCGAAGGGCTTGCCGACCCTCGCGATGGCCGCGATCAACTCGGCCTGTGCGCCGGGCAGTCCGAGCTGGCTGCGCGAGCTGGCCTCGCCGCTGATTGCCGAGGGCTCGCCGACCACGACGACCGTCACGTCGGCCGCCCGTACCGCGGCCGTCGCCGCCCTGATGCCGCTGGTGTCCCCGCCTTCGGGGGGCACGCCCCGGGCGTGGCTCACCCTGGCCTCGGGGGCCGCCTTCCTGATCCCGTCGAGCACGGTGGTGGCGCGGAACTTCTTTCCGCCCGGGCCGGCCCAGGTCCCGTGCAGGTCGGGCGAGTCGGCGAACGGGCCCACGACCGCGACCGACGGCGTGTCGCGGCGCAGCGGGAGCGTTTTCCGTTCGTTCTTGAGCAGTACCAGACAGCGGCTGGCGACCTCGCGGGCCGCCTTGCGGGCCGCCGGGGTCGGGGCGGTGACGGCGGCGCCCTCGTCGACGTACGGGCTCTCGAAGAGCCCGAGTTGGAACTTCACGCGCAGGACGCGGGTGACCGCGTCGTCCAGCCGCCGCTGGCTGATGTCGCCCGAGGCGAGCAGCCTGGCGCCGTGGTCGCGGATGGTGGTGCCGACCATCTCCATGTCCACACCGGCCGTCAGCGCCAGTCGGGCCGCGTCCGCGGTGTCGGCGGCGAAGCCGTGCGTGATCATCTCCTGCACGCCGGTGTAGTCGCTGACCACGAAGCCGGGAAAGTCCCACTCCTGCTTGAGCACGTCGGTCAGGGTGTGCGGGTTGCCGTGCGCGGGCACGCCGTTGATGGTGTTGAACGAGGCCATGACGGTGGCGACCCCGGCGTCCACGGCCGCCTTGAAGGGCGGCAGGTACAGGTTGCGCAGCCGCGCCTCCGAGACGTCGACGGTGTTGTAGTCGCGCCCGCCCTCGGCCCCGCCGTACGCGACGAAGTGCTTGGCGCAGGCGGCGATCCGGTCCGCGCGCGCCAGGTCGGTGCCGTCGGCCCGGCCCTGGTGCCCGGTGACCTTGGCCGCCGCGAACCGCTCGGCCAGGTACGGGTCCTCGCCCGAGCCCTCGGCGATACGCCCCCAGCGCGGCTCGTGCGTGACGTCCATCATGGGGGCGAAGGTCCACCGCACGCCGTTGGACCGGGCCTCGACCGACGCCACCTCGGCGTCCCGGGCGGCCACCGCCGGGTCGAAGCTGGCCGCCTGGGCGAGCGGGATGGGGAAGGTCGTCCAGAAGCCATGGATGACGTCGAGGCCGAACAGCAGCGGGATGCCGAGCCTGGACTCCTCGACGGCGAGCCGCTGGAGGGCGTTGGTGTGCGCCGCTCCGTGCAGGTTGAGCACGGAGCCGATCCGGCCGCTGCGCGCGGCCCGCTCGACCTCCCCGTTCTGGCCACCACCGGGCCCGGTGTCACCGTTCCAGGTCAGTTGCTGGAGTTGGCCGAGCTTCTCCTCGACCGTCATCCGGCCCAGCAGCTTCCGGATCCTGTCCTCGTGGGGTCCCACGCGGTTGCCCGACGGCCGCGCCGCGTCCGCCATGTCGCCTCTTCCCGCGGCCTGGGCCGCCCCTCCCGTGGCCAACTGGGCTCCCGTCGCGCCGCTCACGGCGACCGTGCCGCCGATCGCCGCGAGCAGGGTTCGTCTGCGCATGCCGTCCATGCTCTTCATCCTCTGTACGAAGTTGACTGAGTGTGCGGCGTGTTCTCGGTGCGAGGTGCCGACGTTCCTGTCTCTTCTTGTGCCCTGCGGTGCCGGGCGGGTCAAGGGTCGGGACACGCCGTCCAGCAGCCAACCCCGTACGGGCCGGGCACGGGAGGCGGACGCGCGCGCCACGCGCGGGAGGCGGCACAGGACCACCCGTTCGCAGGCCAACCCGCCGGGGTGCGCGGGGCGCGACGGCGTGGGAACCCGGCACGAGGCGCGCGCGTTGGCCAGGTGAACCGAGCGGGGGTGCACGATGGACGAGCTGGTTCCCGGTGCCAACCAGGCCCTGCCCGAGGGCGCGCTGACGCTTCGCGTGCCCGGGCCCTTCGACGTGTCGGCGTTGATCACCGACGAGGGTGGACGGGTCGGTGGCGACGCGGACTTCGTCTTCTTCAACCAGCCCAGCGCGCCCGGCGTGCGGCTGGACGGGAACGCGCTCACGCTGCGGCCCGAGCACCTGCGCCCCGGCGCCAGCCGGGTCACCGTGGTGGTCAGCCCGGCCGAGCCCGGCGCGGCGCTCAGCGCGCTGCCGGCGCCCGCGTTGAGCGTCGCGGGGCCCGACGGCGGGCTCGTCACCCGCTTCACCCCGCGCCGCACGGGCCGGGAGACGGTGCTGCTGCTCGCCGAGGTCTACCGGCGCGGCGCGCGGTGGAAGGTGCGGGCACTGGGCCAGGGGTACGCGGACGGGTTGGCCGGGGTGGCCCGCGACTTCGGCGTGGACGTGCTGGACGAGGCCCCGCCTCCCCCGGCCCCCCGCGCCCGCCCCGTCGGCGGGCGCCCACCGCGCGCCGCTCGCGCCGGCCGGCGGTCGCGGCCCGTTGGCGCCGGGCGACGCCGGTGCGGACGCGACCGGCGAGGCCCTGGCCCGGGTCAACGCGCTGCGCTCGCGCGCCGGCGCGCGTCCCGTCGCCCCCGACGGGCGCCTGACCAGCGCGGCCGACGCGCACGCCGCGGCGATGGCCGCCCAGGAGCGGTTGGACGCCCAGGGCCCGGACGGGGTCTCGGTCTACCAGCGCGTCGCGCGAACCGGCTACGTCTGCCTGACCATCGCCGAGCACCTGGTCTCCGGGCCGCGTACGGCCGCCGAGTTGGTGGACTACTGCCGGTCCGACGCCGCGCGCGGCGGGCCGCTGCTCGATCCGTCGGTCGCCCACGCCGGCGTCGGCCGGGCCGTCGGCGCGGCCTCGGGCGACGTGTACTGGACGGCGCTGTGGGCATCGCCGTTCTCGACCACGGGCCTGGCGCGCCTGGTGGCGGAGGTGGTGGCGCTCACCAACGCCGAGCGCTCGGCCGCCGGGCTGCGCCCGCTCGCCGTCGACCCCGGCCTGGCGACGGCCGCCCAGGCGCACAGCGCCGACATGGTGGCCCGCGACTTCTACGCCCACACCACGCCCGAGGGGCGGCAGCCGTGGGACCGGGCGGCGGCGGCCGGCTGCCGGCACCGCGGCATCGGCGAGAACATCGCCTGCGGCCAGCGCGGCGCCGCCGACGTGCTCCGCGGCTGGATGAACAGCCCCGGCCACCGGGCCAACATCCTCTCCCCCGGCTTCGACGAGATCGGCGTCGGGTACGCCACGGGCAGTGTGGCCGGCACGTACTGGACACAGCTCTTCGGCACGGCGAGCCGGCGCTGAGGCCGGCCCCGATGCTGGCGCCCGCACCGGTGCTTGCGCGGCACCGGGTCACACGCGCCCGCTCCAGCGCGGGCCGACCTCGGCCCAGGCGCGCTCCCACTGCGCGGCGCGTTCCCGGTCGAGGCGTCGCCGCACCTGGCGGTGGGCGCTCAGGGTCAGGCAGCAGAAGCCGGTGGCCGTTATGGCACCCACCACGGCCGCCCGGGTGGCCGCCTGCGCAGGGCTGAGCGGCGCGGTGGTCAGTTCGCCGCGCTCGTCGGTCCAGATGGTCACCCGCTCGCCCGCCTCGCGCCCCTCGTCCACCCGCGTTTGCCCGGTGTGCGTGGTGCCCGAGACGTCCGTCCAGCGGACGGTGGCCCGCACCCGGTTCGCTCCCGGTTCGCCCAGTTCCGTGGGCCGCTGCGGCACGTCCCTGACGAGTACGGCCTGCGTCTGGTGCCGGTTCTCGTGCTGCTCCATGAGCGGCTCCCGCGCCAGCAGGGCCGTCGTGACGCCGAGGGCCACTCCGCCCACCGCCATGATCACGGCCGCGAGGAGCAGGGACCACGCCTCGATCACGTCCGTACGGCGGCGCAACGGGTTGCGCCGCCAGCGCCACAGCGGGCGGCCCAGGCCACGCCGCGTCGCTCTCGCGCTCATCGACTCACTCCCTCGGTGCGGTGCCACCCAGCAGGTCGGCCACCCGGCGGGTCGAGCGGGCTACGGGCCGTGACCCACGGATCACACTCGTCGCCAGTCGGGTACCGTGCCCGTCCCATCGCATGCATGCCACCTGCCACGCCGGCCCGCCACGCGGACGGGGAGCGCGACGGTCTCCCGCGCGCCGCCCGCGCGCCGTCCGACCGGGAGCGCGGGGCCCGGCCCGGGCGAAAACCCACCCCGGTGATCGCGGGCACGGCGCTAGAGTCGGTGCCATGACGGCAGACGAGGGCACCGTACGAGTCGACAGTTGGATCTGGTCGGTGCGGCTGACCAAGACCCGTTCCGCGGCCGCGACGGCGTGCCGGGGCGGCCACGTACGTATCAACGGCGACCGGGCCAAGCCCGCGGCGGCCGTGCGGCCGGGGGACGAGGTGCGGTTGTTCCACGCGGGACGCGAGCGCGTCGTCGTGGTCTCGAAGCTGGTGCGCAAGCGGGTCGGCGCCGCGATCGCCGCCGAGTGCTACGTGGACAACAGCCCGCCCCCGCCGCCGCGCGAGGAGATCGCGCTGCTCGGCGTACGGGACCGTGGCGCGGGCCGGCCCACCAAGCGCGACCGGCGCGAGATGGAGCGCCTGCGCGGCAACTGAGTACGGCGGCGGTGACAGCCGGGTGGCTCCCGATCTCGGGGCGTCACCCGGCTGTCGTGGTGCCGGGCCCGGTGCGCGGCCCGGCGCGGACCACCCGGATGCGGGGACGCCCGGGGGCCGGCGGCGGGTAGGGATCGTGGGCGCGGGGCGCCGAACCCGTCGGCGCGGCCGTCCCCGCCACCCGGCGCCGCGCGCCGCGGCTGCCCCACCCCGAGGGCGGCCCGACACCTCGCGGAGAGGAGAGCCACCGATGCGCTTCGCCGATCGCCGCGCGGCGGGCCGCGCCCTGGCCGAGCGGCTGTCGCACTACCGCACCGGCGGCCGGCACCCCGATCCCCTGGTGCTGGCGCTGCCCCGGGGCGGGTTGCCGGTCGCGGACGAGGTGGCCCGGGCCCTGGCCGCGCCGCTGGACATCATCGTCGTACGCAAGATCGGGGCGCCGTTCGCCGCGGAGGTCGGGCTCGGCGCGGTGGTGGGCGACGACCCGCCCCAGTACGACCAGGCGGCGCTGGCGCAGCTCGGGCTGGTCGAGGACGATCTCGCGCCGATCGCGGACCGCGAGCGGGAGGAGTTGCGGCGGCGTACCGCCCTGTACCGGCAGGGCAGGCCGGAGCCCGAACTCGCCGGCCGCACCGCGATCGTGGTGGACGACGGCCTGGCGACCGGCTCGACGGCCCGGGCCGCCCTGCGCTTCGCGCGCGCCCGCGGGCCGGCCCGCCTGGTCATGGCGGCGCCGGTGGGCGCGCCGGACGCGGTGGACCTGCTGCGCCCGGAGGCCGACGAGGTCGTCTGCGTGGAACAGCCGCCCGCCTTCCACGCGGTCGGCTCCTGGTACGCGGACTTCGCGCAGCTCACGGACGCGGAGGTGCTCCGGGTGCTGCGGGCCGACCGCCCCTGACGGCCACGTGCGCCCTGGCCGTCCGTCCTCCGTCCTCCGGGTGCCCGCCGGGTCCGACGGGGCTTCCGCCCACGGGCCACGCCGGTCGCCCCGATGCCCGGACAGGGCTCGGGACGACCGGCGGGTGCCCGCCCACGCGCGCCCACGCCCCCAGCGCACGGCCCGCACACCCGCCCGTGGGCCGGCCCGCCGCTCGCCTCCCCGCGACGGCTCGGGAGTGCTGTGCCCGCGTGGGCTTTCGCTCCCAACCAGCTTCCCTGGTACGGGCGTTGTGCCGTTATGACTGGTCAGCGGAGGCCGCGCGCCGGGTCACAGCTCGTCGATGTCGATGGCCTCGGCCATCGCGTGGTAGCCGGCGTCGCTCGGGTGCAGGTGGTCGCCGCTGTCGTAGGCGGGGAGCAGCCGGTCCTCGTCGGCGGGGTCGGCCAGCACCTTGTCGAGGTCGACGACCTCGTCGTAGGCGCCGGAGGTGCGTATCCACTTGTTCAGCTCGTCGCGCTTGGTCTCGCCGCGGTCGGTGTAGTACCCGGCGCCCTTGAAGGGGACCAGGGTCGAGCCGATCACCTTGAGGCCCTTGGCGCGGGCCTGACGGATGATGTCGCGGTGGCCGGCGATCAGTTGCTCGACCGACACGTCCGGGATCTGCCCCATCCCACCCAGTCCGATGTCATTGATGCCCTCCAGCACGATGACCGTGCGGATGCCCGGCTCGGCCAGCACGTCCTTGGCGAAGCGGTCCACGCCGCTCTCGCCCGTGCCCGGGGTGCCGACGGTGACCATGTTGCCGCTGATCCCGTGGTTGAGGATGCTGCGCGGGCCCTCCTCCCGGACGAACCGTTCCGCCAGGTCGTCCGGGTAGCGGTTGTTGGCGTCGATGGTCGAGCCCATCCCGTCGGTGATCGAGTCGCCGAAGGTCACCACGCCGTCGCGCCGCCCGTCGCCCTTGCCGCGCACCTCGACGTCGGCGAGGTAGTACCAGGACGCCGAGGTCTCGGTGAAGGGCTTGCCGCTCTCGTCGGGCCGCTGGTCGCCCGCCGCCCGGTAGGCCGTGGCGGAGGCCGCCATGTGGTACGTGGCCGGACCGGTCGGCTCGTGCAGGTACAGCGTGACGGTCAGCGATTCCAGCGCCCTGACCCGCAGCGGCACCGCGTCGGTGAACACCTCGCCACCCGCCGGGATCGTCACCGACTCCTTCTTCCCGAAGGCCAGCGGCCGGCTCGTGTCCTCGCGCACCGCCGCGCCCTTGTCCGTACGGCCGACCGTGGCCCCGGTCACCTTCAGCGGGGCGGTGCCGTAACGGTTTGAGAGCTTGAAGCGGGCGCTCGTGCCCCCGACGCTGACCCGGACCACCTGCCGCAGCGTCTGCTGCTTGAAGCCCTGCTGCGACCAGTTGGGGAACAGACCTCGTCCGGGCTGCTGGACGGAGGTCGACCAACCGCCTTGCCAGGTCTTGCCGTTGAGCCGTTCGGCGCCCGCCGTGGTGGTGGTCGGCGCGCCGCTGTCGGCCACCGACATCGGCGCGGGGGGCAGCACCAGCAGCGCCCCCGCCGAGAACAGCACCGCCAGGGGGCGGGCCGCCGCCCGTAAGCGCCGGGACCCGAGGTCCGCTCCCCGGCTCGCCGATGCGTGTCGTGTCCGGTCACTCATGGATGTGCTCCTTGTCTTCTTCGTCTCGCGCGCGTCTCGTTCGTGGCCGTGGTTCTCCCGTTCGTTGGTGCGCACGGCGGCTCGGCCACCGGCTTCGCTCGTCTCGCTCCGCATCGCCGGCCTCGACGGCCCGGCGCGGCACGGGCGCACCAGGGCACGCACGCGTCACCGTGGGACGCGCGCACGACCTGGGGCACTTGCTCCGCTCTCGTACCGGCTCGCTCAGGAGCCGACTACCGCACCGCGGATGCTCGGGCTCTACGTCACCACCTCCCCCGTGCGGGCGTCTACGGGGCCCACGTACGGGCGAAGCGGGAATTGGCCACGGTCCGCGCGTCGGCGCGCGCGTTGGACCCGGCCCTGGGCACGGCACATGGCGCGGCGCGTCCGGAGGCGCCGACGCGCCACGCGGCGCTCCCGGCGCGTGCGCGGTGGTGAGCGCGCCAAGCGGCGTCGCGGCAGACGCCGCGCCCGAACGGCCGGTACCGATCGGAGCTTCCCCCGCCCCTTGGTCCCCATCTGTCCCGCTAGCCGCCCATCCCGCCCCCGAGGCTCCGTCCGACCGGCCCGTGCGGGCCCCGGCGTCCGGAGGGCCGACGGGCCAGGGTCGGCTCGCGGTCAGGGTCGGGGTCGGGGACGGCTCACGGTCGGAGAGCGCGTCGTTCGTTTCGTACGATGCGGAACACTGTGCCGAAACAGCCGAGCCGAGAAAGGGGGTCCTGGTGGCAGCGGTCCCTGAGCCCCGGGTGCTCGCCCAGGTGAGCGAGCTGACCGAGGAGGCGGCCACGGAGCAGCGCGGCGCCCTGTGGCGGCTCGCTGTCGACCAGCGACAACTGGACGCCAACGTCATCCGGCTGCCCCCGGGCGCCCGGGTCGCGGCGCATCTGGAGGCGCGGTTGGACGTGCTCCTGTACGTCATCGAGGGTGACGGGCACCTGACGGGCGGCGGCGAGGCGGCTCCGGAGGGCGGCGCGGTCGGACGGTCGGACGAGGCAGACGAGGCGGACCGGGCAGACGGGGCGGGCGAGGCTCAGGCCGCGCTCGGGCCGGGTGCGCTCGTGTGGCTTCCGCACGGCTCGCGGCGGGCGCTGTACGCCGGCGCCGCCGGTCTCACCTACCTCACCGTGCACCGCCGCCGCCCCGGGCTCACCGTCGGCGCCCCCGCCCCGGTCGAGCGGACCGGTGGCGAGGCGGCCTGCCTGTTGCACCGCGTGTGCGTCGAGTGCGGGCGCCTCGCGCCCGAGACCGACGCCCGCTACTGCGGGCGCTGCGGCACGGCCCTGCCCGAGCACTGAGCCATCGCGGCCCCGGGTCCCCGGTGGCGGCCGGGCCGCGATGGCCGGTCCCGGCGTGCGCACGCGTGGCGGCGCACCGCGCCGGGGTGGCCCCCGGGGCGGTGCGCCGTGTGGTGCGTGGTGCGTGTGGTGTCAGGCCGTGTGGCCGAGGCTCCCGTGACTCAGCACGGGTCGCCGTTCGGCGGGGTTACGGCACGATGCGCAGCAGCTTGTTGGGCGAGCCGCTGCCCGGGTTGGTCACCTTGCCCGGGGTGGCGCCGTTCACCAGGGCCGTGGCCACCTGGGCCGGGGTGGCGCTGGTGTGGTTGGCCAGGTAGACGGCGGCCGCGCCCGCCACGTGCGGGGTGGCCATGGAGGTGCCGGAGATGGTGTTGGTGGCGGTGTCGCTGGTCCGCCAGGCAGCGGTGATGTCGGAGCCCGGGGCGAACAGGTCCACGATGGAGCCGTAGTTGGAGAAGCTCGACCGGGAGTCGGTGCGCGTGGTGGCGCCGACCGTGATGGCCTCGCTGACGCGGGCGGGCGAGGTGTTGCGGGCGTCCCGGTTGTCGTTGCCGGCCGCGACGGCGTAGGTGACGCCCGCGCGGATGGAGTTGCGCACGGCCGTGTCCAGGGCGGAGCTGGCGCCGCCGCCGAGGGACATGTTGGCCACCGAGGGGCCGCTGTGGTTCTTGGTCACCCAGTCGATGCCGGCCACCACGCCCGCGGTGGTGCCCGACCCCTGGTCGTTGAGCACGCGGACCGCCACGACCTTGGCCTTCTTGGCGACGCCGTGGGCGATGCCCGCCGTGGTCGAGGCGACGTGCGTGCCGTGGCCGTTGCCGTCCTGGGCGACGTTGTCGTTGTCCACCGCGTCGTAGCCGTTGACGGCCCGGCCGCCGAAGTCCTGGTGGCTGATGCGCACGCCGGTGTCGATGATGTAGATGGTGGTGCCGCCGCCCGCGCTGTCGGGGTAGGTGTACTTCTGGTCCAGCGGCAGGTTGGCCTGGTCGATGCGGTCCAGGCCCCAGTTGGGCGGGTTGGTCTGGGTGGCGGTCGCGTGCACCGCGGTGTCCTGGATGACCTGGTCGACGGCCGGGTCGGCGGCGAGCTTCTTCGCCTCGCGCTCGCTGAGCTGCGCGGAGTAGCCGTTGAGGGCGGCCGTGTAGGTGTGTCTGACGGTGCCGCCGTACTCGGCGATCAGGCTCTTGCCCTCGCCCGACGTGGAGGCGATCCCGGCGGCCTTGTTCAGGGTGACGATGTAGCTGCCCTTGATGGCGCCGGCCGTGCCCGCGTCGACGATCCGGCCCTCGGCGGCCTTGGCCTCGGTGGCCTGGGCGGGGAGCGCGGAGACGGCGCCGATGGCGGTGACGGCGGCCACTGCGGCGACCGCCGTGGCCAGTCGGGACTTGCGCATGGGTATTGCCATGGTGAGGGGTCCTCCTCATCGTGGCGCGCTGCGGTACGCGCGCTGGGGATGCAGGGTCTGCATGCGCGGTTCTCTTCGGGCTCGGCGACGGAGTGGCCGAGGGAGGTGCCTGGGACGGACCGTGTTGCCGAGCCGAGCCGTGCTGTCGCGGTCTGGTGGAGGTCGGTGTGCCGGCCCCCGCCGGAGGTGTCGCGGCAGCTCAGGCAGTCCGTCGCTCCCGTGGGGGCGAGCGCCGGTGCAGGCGGTCGGTACGAGGTGGGTGACGGGCTGCCGTGGCTGAACCTTGGCGCACCCCGCGTACATGACACAAGAGCGCACTGAAGGCCGTTTTCCACAGTGATGCACGCTCACGCGAGCCGGCCGCGCCCTCCACGCGCCGCGCCCCGGCGCGCATCAGGGCGCGGACCTGCGTCTCCCGCGCGAACTGTGGTGGTCAGCGCGGTGGCCGTACGACGAAACGGGTTTCACAACGAGGCGTGCGGGTGTGAACCGGGCCACACGGAAGGGCCGTTGGAGCGCCGGACAGCGCAACAAACAGTTAACACTCCGCGGCGCGCGGCCCGTGCACCGCCCCCCCTCCCGACGCGCGTGCCACCTCCGCTTCACCTACCTGTGTCGCGGCAGCCGCTTCCGCCCCTGGGTGCAGGTCCATTCGGGTGAGCCCGGATTGACGACCTCTCCGGTGGGCATCGCCCCCCACATCCCCTCCGGGCGGACAACAACAGGCCGGACACCATCTCCGACCCGCCCAACGGGTGCCGCACGCTCAACGGCGGCGCGGCCAACGCCAGCAACCGCACGGACACGGTGGCCACCGTCTACCGGTTCTCCGACTGTCGCGCCTCCGGGAGGATCGCCACCGTGCCGGCGCGCGGTGGCACCTGGAACGGCGGTCCGACGCTGACCGTCGCGCACGGCGTCAGGTTCGGCTGAGCCCCGGCGGGGCGCCCCCGCCCGGGGCGCCTCGCGCGGGCAGGTCACTCCTGGAGCACGAGCTTGCCCAGCAGTGTGCGCGTCAGGGCGAAGTGGTCGGCGTGGATCAGCCGGCGGCCCACCGGGAG
Source organism: Streptomyces sp. 71268 (assembly GCF_029392895.1). Classification (NCBI taxonomy): domain Bacteria; kingdom Bacillati; phylum Actinomycetota; class Actinomycetes; order Kitasatosporales; family Streptomycetaceae; genus Streptomyces; species Streptomyces sp. 71268. Next base: position 8,004,959 of record NZ_CP114200.1, on the reverse strand, counting down.
CGGCCCGCCGCCCACGGTGACCGTGTCGGTGGCGGTGGCCGTATCGGTCAGGTACGTCTCGTGCTCCTCGATCCGCAGCCGGTGCGCCGTCAGCGGCGCGAGGGGCGGGGACGGGGGCGTGAGCAGCCCGGTCCAGACGAAGCCGCCGTCGCGTGCCGCGCAGCCGAGTTCCACCGGTGGCCCGACGTCGGTCCAGGCCAGGTCGCTGGCGGCCACCTCGCGCCGCTGGAAGGTGGCCCGCACGCGCCGGCTGGCCGCGATGCCTGGCAGGCCCGTCCCGGCGCGTTCGCCGAGCGAGTTGGCCGCGAACGGGCCGGCCAGCTCCAGTTGGATCCTGCCGTCGGAGGTCATGGACCCGGTGGCCGTGCGTCGCGGCACCAGTTGGGTGAACTCCGTCGTAGTCACCTTCGACAGGTGCAGCGGATCGATGGAGTGCGGCTGGTAGCGCGCCAGGGCCAGCCGCAGGTACGGGAAGTACGCGGTGGCATCGGCCAGTTCGCCCAGGCTGACGTCGATGTCGCAGTACCACAGTCGCAGGCTCTCGTCGTACTCCGGTGTGAACGCCGCGACGGCGGCCGTCACCTGTTGTCCGTCGACCGGCTCGGCCAGCGCGCGATCGGTCGCGGTGGCCGTGGCGTTGGGAAAGTTGGCGGGCGCGAGGAGGGGCGAGGCGGTGCGGTCCGCCCACAGCGGGTCCGTCGCGTAGCGGGTCACCAGGTGGTCGGGCAGGTCGGGGCCCGGGGCGGCGCCCGGGTCGAGGACGACGGCCAGCATCTCGTCGTCGCCCGACGAGTACCAGGGGCGCTTGAGGTAGGCCCGCACCCCGGCGCGGTGGCGGGTGCGCGTCACCCGGTGCCGCTCGTGGTCCACCTCGCGCTCCCAGGTGAAGGTGGGCACGAGGTGGCTCAACTCCGGCGGCTCCGGCCTGCGAGTGCTGGGTACGGGCCAGCCCTGGCCGGTGGGGCCCGGGTTGTCCGGGCCGCGCCGGGTGACGAGTTCGGTGCGCCGGGTGATGTCCGGGTGGAAGTACTCGCGGAACCGGGTGGTGGCGGTCGGCGTGTAGGTGACGTCGCGGTGCCGGGTGTCGCGGAACTCGTGGCGTACGCCGGACAGCGAGCGGCTGTCCTGCGCCGGCCCCACCGTGACGTCCCCGACGTGGGCGTGGACCGTGACGCGCTCCGGCGCGTCCTGGGTGACGTCGTCGATCCACTCCTGCCAGGTCGCGTCCACGTCGACCCGGCCGGTGCTCCCGGCGTGGTTGCGCACGCTGCCACCCAGGTCGGCGAAGGTCTCCTCGGCCCTGCGGCGGAAGGTGAGGTCGCCGATGACCGGCCGCTCCAGCGGCTTCTCCACGGCGTGCACCAGGGTGAGTTCGACCCACGGGGTGATCAGCCAGTTCTCGCCGTCGGCGGCGGCGTCCGTCAACTCCTCCCGCTTCTCCGGCGGCAGCCCGGTCGTCGGGTCGCTCCACAGCGGAGTGCCGGTCAGCAGCCGCCACTGGTGGAAGGTGGTCAGGTCGTCGCGGTGCACGTGGCAGCTCATGCGGACGGTGGCGAAGGTGGCCTTGGGCAGGAAGACGGTCAGCTCCCGGTCGACGAGCCCGCGCCAGACCGGCGGGCCGCTGCCCTCCTCGATCTTCAGCCGCAGCGGCCTGGCCTGCGGCCACGGGCCGGGGAAAGCGTACGTCTCGGTCGGCTTGCCACCGGGCAGCCCCCGGAAGGAGACGCCGCGCGCGAGCACGTCGGGCAGGTACGGCAGGAGCAGTCCGCGGCCGTCGTGGACGACGTACTCGCCGGGGGCGAGGCCCGCGCCACGGGGCACCGGTAGCGGGGTGAGCGGCACCGGGTCGTGCGGGCCGTGCTTGGCGACGTGGATGGCGCCGATGGCCTTGAGGTCGATGACACGGTCCGGGTCCTCGGCGAGGCTGACCCTGGTGTCCAGGTAGCTGCCAGCCTCGCGGGAGGCCGCGGCGAAGAACTGCCGCCGCTGCGCCGGGGGCTTGCCGGGCCCGAAGGCCGCGTCGTACAGGCCGTGTTGCTCGGCCATCTGGAGCGCGGTCTTGGGTGGGCTGACGTGTCGCTCGTCGAAGGGGCGGTAGCGCCGGTCGAGCTTGTCCACCGGCGTCTGGGCCTCGTGGTCGGGGACTTCGGCGTTGCGCTGGATGGCCCACATGTCGGGCGGCAGGGGCGTTCCGTCGTCGGAGACGGTGCTCCGGATCACCAGCCGGGGCTCCGACTCGCCCTCCAGGAAGGGCCAGCGGGGGATGACCGCCGGCGGCGGCACCGGCTCCCACCGGCCGTAGGTCAGCGCCTGGGTGACGGCGTTCGGCGGGGTGTCGGCGTCGAGGTCGGGCCCGTTGCCCGCGAGGTCCACGAGGCGGGCGCGCAGGCGGTAGGTGCGCCCGTAGCGCAGTGCGGGCAGGCTGCCGGGGCGCGGCCGGAAGCTGGTGTCGAGCGGGAAGTCCGGCGAGAGGTCGGGCTCGGGCACCTGGGGCAGGTTGTCCTCGCCGATGGTGCGGCCGGGCGGCGGTGCGGCCAGGCTCCAGCCGTGCCAGCCGAACAGCGCCTGGTGGACGTAGTGGTGGCGCTCGTCGGTCCGGTCCTGGGTGAGCGTGCTGGCCTTGACGTGTCCCTCGTCGGGTTCGGCCTGGATGGTGACCGGGGGCTTGCCGGGGCGCCTGATGGCGTAGCTGCCGGTGCGGGCGCAGAGCGGGTACCAGCGGGCCACCTGGCCCGTGGCGTCGTCCACAACGCCGACGTCCACCCGGTAGCCACGGACGAGGTGCGACGCGTCCAGGACGGCTGCGGAGAGGGGGATGCCGCTCTGGTCGACGCCGGCCACGTGGCGCGCGTCGGCCTCCAGTTGGTCGGCGAGGTCCGCGTCCCGCCCCTCGACGAGCACGGTCAGACCCGCGCCGTGCAGCGCTGGGGGCGCGGTGGTCTCGGGCGCGATCGCGCCGGCGGGCTCCGACGGGCTGGTGAAGAGTTGGTCGAAGATCCGGGAGAACTCGACGAACTTCATCGCCGCGCCGTCCACGTCGAGGTCGGTGACGTGCACGCGGCTGTCGCCGAGGCCGAGCATGCGGTGCCCGTACGGGCCGGCGTCGTCCGCGTACGCCTCGAACCGCTGCCCCGCCACGTGGCGCAGCCGGGTCCACGGGCGCAGGCTCTCGTCCCCGTTCAGCCCCTCGTGCGGTGGGGCGAAGGTGACGCGGGCCTGCCACTGGTCGGCGAGCCCGGGCGGCGGGGTGACCAGCAGGTCGAGGGCGAGGCCGAAGCGCCGCAGCAGCTCGGGGTAGTCGGCGAGGAGCGCGCAGGCCGCGTGGAAGTCGAGGTCCGGCCGCTCCGGTGGGGGTGGCGGCGGGTCGGGCTCGGCGCCGGGCTCGGGAGGCGCGGGGCGCCGGTCGTAGAAGCGGTACGCCTCGGCGAGGCCGAGTTCGGCCTGGAAGGGCGCGTAGTCGGGGTGCGAGCGGTCGATGTAGCGGGGCCGGTACGGGTTGGCGGCGGCCTCGGTGGCCGGTTCGCCCGAGCCCTCCGTCGGGGCGCGCCCGATGAGCCGGTCGAGCCGCTGGTAGGACGCGCCGACGGAGCGGGCGAGGTCGCGGACGGGCTCGGTCAGCGGCGTCGTCAGGTCGTCCGTCTGGGGGTGGTCCCAACTGGGCGGCGGCTGCGGCGGCACGCTCGGCGCGCCACCCGGCGCCGCCACGCCCTCGCCGCCCGGGTCGGGGAAGGCCCGGCGGGCCGCGGTGGCGGTCGCGGCGTTCTCGTACAACGTCGTGACCTGGGCGTGCACGGCCCGGCTCGGGAAGGACCGGAGGGTGATCGGCTCGGCGTCGGCCGCGAGGAGCGCGGCCGTGGGCACGGTGACCCTGGTGTCGGTGGGGAACAGCTCGCACCACAGCGTGCTGTCGGGCGGCGGGTAGCGGTCGGGCCGCACGGTGGTGGGGACCGTGGCGCTCGCCCCGCCCGGCGCCGCGCGGAACTCCACCTGGAGGGCGCCGGCGTAGCGGGCCAGGGTCCGGGGCCAGTCGACGAAGTCGGCGAAGTCACCCAGGGTGGTCCCGCCGGTCAGGCGGGGGGTGACCAGCACCGTCAGGCGGAGCTTGGCATCGGTGGTGAGCCCGTCGGGCAGGACGGTCCACCGGATCGACTCGGGCATGGGTCAGCTCACTTCCGCGAAGGCGGTGCAGTACTCGTCTACGGGCACGCGCTGGACGCCGGTGACCGGGTCGGGGTAGGGGCTCATCATCTCGGCGAAGGTGGGTGGCCGTACCGCGTCCGCCGCCGCCCCGCCGAGCGCGGCCAGGCTGTCGCCGCCACCGCCCACGAAGGTCTTCTCGCACTCGATGGTGACCGACTGTGACCAGAAGCCGATATGGATGCTGACCGAGATCCTGGCCCGGCCCGACACGCGGCCGGGCTGCCAGGTCAGTTCGAGGTACAGCTCGATGGAGGCCGACACGATGCCGAGCACGTCGACCTCGCCTCGGGCCCGGAAGTAGCCGCTGAGCCGGGCCTCTCCGGTGTCCAGCTCCAGCCGGAAGTAGATGCCGGCCATCACCGACAGGCTGCCGCTGGCCACGCCGAAGTTCATGGAGACCGCGGCGCCGAACTCCAGGGCCGCTTCCAGGACGGCCACCCGCTTGGGGGTGAGCACGATGCCGAAGAACCCGCCGCCGCCCAGCATGGAGACGGTCAGCCGGAAGGGGGCCTGCCGGGTGCAGAAGGAGAACCCGACCTCCAGCGACTTCCCGACGAACGGCAGGTCGAGGTAGGCGGCCAGGCGCAGGTTCTCCAGACTGAACACGCCGACCGCGAGGTTGGGCAGTGGCAGCGCGTACGAGGCGACGCTGCCGCTGCTGGTGACCTGGATGCCGGGTGGGTCGCTGAAGCCGTCGATGGGGATGAGCTGTCGCAGCGTCTCCACGAAGGACAGCGGGCCGGTGAACTCCACGCCACGGAAGGCGACGTCGACGTCGAGCTTCTTGCCCGCCCGCGCGGTGAAGCGGATGCGCTCGAAGTCCAGCCGCATGGCCTTGAAACCGGGGATGAGGACGAGGTCGAACTCTTCCAGGCTGCAGGTGATGTCGGCGCCGGCCGTCAGGTCGGAGCGCAGTGACCCGCGCAGGTCGACGATGAGTGAGAAGCGCCCGGTGGTCCTGCCCTGGTCGTCCTGGTGGGGGACGAAGACCGGGTCGCGCGCGGGGAAGGGTTTGATCTCCGGGTTCCACTCCAGGCGCGCGTTGACGGTCTCGGGCAGCTTGGCGCCCCGCCCGGCCTTCTCCAGCGCCTGGCGCACGGAGAGCACCTGTCCGGCCCCGTTGTTCCAGGTCGCGACCGTCTGCCGGACCCGCTCAAGGAGGGCGCGCACGCCCGGGTCGGCGCCGGGCGGCAGGGTGTTCAGCAGGTCGGTGAGGGCTGTGCTGAAGGCGTTGAAGGCGTTGTCGACGTCGGTCAGCCTGATGGGCCCCGGGTGGCCGGCCAGGGACTGGGCGAGGTAGTCGCCGATGATCGTGACCAGCGCGTCCGCGGTCTGCGTCACGCGGCGGCCGACCGCCGCGTAGCGCTCGGCCTCGTTGCGGATCAGGTCGCGGACCCGGCGCAGTTCGGAGAGGAAGCCGGTGACGGCGTTGATGGTCTCGGTGAAGAAGTTGGGCACCTTCAGCGGCTGGTCGAGTCCGGCTTCCTTGATCAGGTCGGCCAGCGGCAGGATGCCGAGCAGGTTGGCGCCGAGGGCGCCGATGACGTCCGACGCGTGGAAGAAGTCGGCCGGTTTGAAGTCGCCGTTGGCGACGGACTCCAACGCGTCCGCGCCGCCGGCCGCGACCCCGGAGACCGGGCCTGTCCTGCGGGAGAGGCCGGCCACGTCGAAGCTGGGCGCGACCAGCCCGCCCGAGCGGTCGCTCTGGCCGCTGAAGTTCATGGTGAGCGGGGTGTCCGGGGCGCCGAGCACGGGCAGCACGTTGAGGAAGACCTCGCCCAGGTTGGCCTTGCGCAGACCCTGGTCGACCTGGCGGAAACCGGACTGGGCGTAGCGCTGGGCGTACGTCACCGGCACGGTCAGGTCGTTGCCGCTGAGCTGGCTGACCGCGGGCACGGTGACGGCGGCCCAGCGGAGTTGCGGCAGGAACTGGGCCTGGCGCGGCGAGGGGCTGGCGAGCCCGGGTGGGGCCGCGACACCCCACACCATGTGGGCCACGTCCAGGCTGGTGTCGTCGGGCTTGGCGCTGGGGGCCAGTGCCACGGCCTGCCCGAGGAGGTCGGCCTTGGTCTCCGGGGCCGGCTCCAGGGCCGCGTCGGTGGTGGCCAGGGGGAGCGGGCTCAGCCCGTTGTACCTGGCCACGACGGCGGCGAGCTTGTCCCGGCTGCCACGGTCCTCGGTAAGGAAGAGCAGCGGCGTACGGAACTCCACGGTCCGCCCCTCGTGGTCTACGGCGGTGACCTTGAACCGGAAGGGGCTCTCGGAACGGGTGGTGGGGAAGAAGTCACAGGACTCGGGGGTGGGGATGTCGTTGGTGAGGTTGGGGGTGACCAGCGTGTCGATGCGTACGGTGGTGAAGGGGAACAGCGCGTTGGCCAGGGGGCCGGTCGCCGGGTCGCCGATCGGCAGGTCGCGTTTCGGGTCGTAGGTGCGCAGCGGCTCGCGTACGACGATGAACCGGCGCTGGAGGAGGTAGCCGGCGCGCGCGTCGTCGAACTTGCGCTCGGTGACCTGGATGAGGTCGGCCCGGTGTCCGAAGGGGCACAGGAAGCCGGAGAACATCAGGCGCACGTAGTGGTCGCGGCCCATGGTGGCGCGGTGTCGCCACTCGGAGAGGGTGACGCCCTGGGGGCGCTGGTCCTGCCACTGGCCCAGGCTGTCGAGCCAGCCACCGACGGCCGACAGCATGAGGTTCTCCACCGCCACCGGAAGCGGCGTGAACGGCTGCCCCTCGGGCGTCGTCAGGCCGTCGTTGGCAGTCAGGTCCACGATGGCGGTGCGCTGCGGGCCGCTGATCGAGGCGGTGAAGGTCTCGGGGGCGCCCGGGTCGGGGTCGCGGTCCCGGTTCCACACCGCGCGCACGGTCCGGTCGGCGGGCCGCCCGCTCGGGTGGGTCAGCCGGGTGTGCCACAGCTCGACCCGCTCCCCCGGCTCCGGGTCGATCGCCCCGCGGTGGACCCACCGCGCCCGCTGCGAGGGCGAGAGCAGGAGTCGGTAGGGCAGTTCGATGCCGGTGTGCGGGCGGGCGGGGTCGGCCAGCGGGTCCTGCGGTACGCGCCCGGCCGCGCCGGTGGCGGCCGGCCCGGGCGCGGCGGCCTCCACCTCGGCGCCGGCGGCGGTCGCCGCGGCGAGTGTCGCCTCGGTGCCGTAGCGGGCGCTCAGCTCGGCGGTGGTACGCAGCAGGCGCAGCAAGGCGGCGGCCCGGAGCGCCGGGTCCGCGTCGCGGCCGGCGGCGGCGTCCTCAATGGCAGGCGGGTCGGGGACGGTGAAGCGGAGGGTGGTCGGGGTGTCGGGTTCGCGGGCCGCGTCCACGACGCGCAGCGGCAGCGTCCGCATGGCGTCGAGCAGCCCGTCCTCGGCGTACTCGACGGCGTCGTCGGGGCCCACCTCGAAGACCAGCACGCTGCGCCCGCTGATCAGCGAGCCGACGGGCGGGTCGGCCGGTGGGGTCGGGCTCTCTTCCTGGAACACCTCCTCCAGCACGTGCTGCGGGCCGAAGGTGACGACGAGGAGGCCGTCGCGTTCCGCGTCGGCGCGGATCAGGTAGCGGCGTCCCAGCCGGTTCTCGATGACGAGGCCGACGAAGCCGAAGGCGAGGTCCAGCAGGTCGGTGCCGCGTAGTACGCGGAGTGGTGACGGTGTGCTCATGATGCCCCTCGGGCCGTGCGCTCGGGGATGGGCGGAGGCGGAGCAAGAGCGGCCACCTGCCCGGGGGGCCAACCGCCGCGAGCAGGCACATGCTGCATCTAGCGCTTATCTATCGCGCACGGCGCGAGCGCAGTAGCGCCCGAACAGGTGATGTGGGAGCCCGCCCCGCGCGGCCCGCGACCCGCCGCATCGTGGGACGGGCGCCCCGCACACCCCCCACCGCACCGCGCTGACGTGGCCGTCACCGACATGACATGGGCCCCGCTCCCCGCCCGAGCGCCGGCGCGCGCCCGGCACGTCGAGCGGTGCGGCCGGGTACGCGGGGATGGCGATAGGGCGGGGGCGGGGCGGAGCGCGCGGGGACGGGCGAGCGGGGGACGAGCGGGGACGGGGGCGGGGCGAGAGCGCGGGGCGGGGGGTCGGGGCGGGTTCAGCGCACGCGTCGCGCGCGCTCGAAGTGCTGGGCCAGGGTGTGGAAGGACTCCTTGGGCTCCCAGTGCCAGTCGGACGCGGGGTCGTCGGACCGCGCCCTGATGGTCTTGACGATGCTGTAGCTCGCCATGTCGAGGTCGTACAGCGGGTCGGCGACGTGTGGCGAGTCCGGGCTGACGAAGCTGAACGCCGTCGCCGCGTACAGGTCCATCGACTCGAAGACGCCGAACACCTCGCCCAGGTAGGCGGCCTGGGTGCGTTCGCTGCGCACGAGGCCGCCCTTGACGCGCGGCGGCCGCACGTCGTAGTCCACGACGTTCCAACCCATGCCGCCGTGCTCGGGCGCGCCGACGAAGGTGCAGGTGCCACACTCCGCGATGGCCACCGGCTTCCCCCACCGCTGGAAGGGCCGCAGTTCGCGGACGTAGTCGGCGCGCCGTGGGTGGTACCCGTAGTAGTTGACGCTGACGATGTCGAAGAGACTCCAGTCCACCTCCTCGTCGAGCGCCGCGCCGTACGTCAGCGCGCCCCGGAAGACGGACCGGCCCACCGCTGCCGCGCGGGCGGTGAACGCCCGGAGCCGGCGCGTCATCTCCTCGCGGTCGTACGTACCGTTCAGCAGGTTCTCGACGCGCTCCAGCACGTTGTCGCCCGGCACGATGCCGGGCACGTAGAGCACGAACTCGCAGCCGACGCTGAGGTGGACCTCGGCGCCCGCGCGGCGGAGCCGCTCGGCGTGCCGGCCGGCCTCCGCGAGGTGGTCCAGGATCTCCTGTTCGGGGCGGTCCGCGAGCCGGGGTTGGAGCCAGACGTGCAAGCCGCGCTCGGCCGCCTCCGACGAGGTGGCCGCCAGGTGGTCGATGCCGTCGCCCCAGACGGAGACGGTGCTCGCGTGCAAATCGTCCCTGATGGCCCGGATGTCGGCACGCATCCTGGTCAGGGTCCACCCCGCGTCGACGGCCTCGGCGCCGACCTCGTAGCACACACCCCGGTGGGTGAGCCCGCCTCCTCGCCGCGCCCCGGCCGTGGGGCCTCCCGCTCCCGGTGTCGGCGTCGCTCCCCCGCCCGATGCCGCCGCCGGGCCCGCGCCCAGCAGCGTCCCCGACGCCGCCGCGCCCCCGGCGGCTCCCGCCAGGGCCAGGAACCGTGCCCGACTGATCCCGTCGCTGCGCACCGCGCCTCCTTCGTGTCGTCCCGCGATCGGTCCACGCCCGGACCCGCCGGGCGTGGCTCCAGTGTGGGAAGCGCGGGTACGACCCCGCGTCATCCCTCGGGCCAGCGCAGGGCGACCAAGGGATGAGCGGGGTGGGGAGACTCGCTACCTAAGTCGGTCAGGTGGCGCTCAGTACCGGTGGTTCACCCCGCGCTCGGCCTCCAGGCGTGACTCGTGCACGCTGCGGCCCACGGTGTCCACGCGCTCGGTGAGGTCGTCGAGCCGCGCGTCCAGTCGCTCCAGGTGGCGCCGCATCGCGGCGACGGCGTGCACCAGGGAGCGGACCGTGGGGTCCAGCTCCGGATCGGCCACCACGACCCCCGGCGTCAGCAGGTTCTCCAGGAGCACCCCGTCATCGGCGAGCCGCTGGTAGGCGGTGGCGACCGCCCTGGTGAGCACGCCCAACTCGGCGGCCAGTTCCTCGGGTTCCGGTAGGGCGTCACCGGGCCGGTAGACGCCGTCGGCGATGTCGCGCCGCACCCGCGCCACGACCTCGTCCGACCTCAGCAACTTTCGCATCCGCTCCATGCCCCGAACGTAACCCCTCACCCGCCCGCCCGTGCGGGCGCGTTCCGGGTTGACCACGGGGCACGGCGCGAGCGCGCCCCGCGGGCGGGGCGGAGCAGCCGCCGCCGTCCACGCAACCCCCCTCGGGCGTGCTTGGCGCGGGCGGACAGCGGCCTCTCCAGGCTGCGGCTTCCCCTGGCCGCAGCGGCGCGGGCCGCGCCGCTCGTCCTGCTCAGCGGTCGCGGTGGCGCCGGCGCAGTGGGCTGGCCGGGCGTGGCGACCTGGTCGCGTCGTGTCCGCGGACGAAGCGACCGGGCGGTTACCCCCGTGCTCCGGGCCGTGTGGCCCCCTGCTGAACGGCGAGCCGGAGGTGGTGCCTTGAAGACGTGTCCCGCTCCCCGTTCACGGTCCACTGTGCCGCGCGGGCGGTCGGCTCGTCATGGGCTCAGAGTGCACGGTTCCTTGGCATGGCGTGCACCCGGGTCACGACGGGAGGGCAGCCGCCGTGTGGCGTGCGGTCGGCTCACGCGTGGCGCGCGCGTACGGCGAGCGCCGCGGCCAGGGCGGTCGGCAGCAGGAGCAGCGCGAAGGCGGCGGCGTACCCGGCCGGGTCCGATGAGCCGGCGCCCAGGCAGGCGTTGAACAGGGCGGCGGTGAGGCCGAGGACGCCGATCTGGCCCAGGTTCTGGTTGGTCTGCATCGCGCTGCTGGCGTAACCCTGCCGGCCCGGCGGGCTGTGGGCGAGCGAGAGCACGGTGAGGGAGGGGGCGTACATGCCCATGCCGACGGCCGCCACGGGCATGGCCGCCGCGGCGGTGTACGCGGGCACTGCCGCCAGCGTCCCGACGGCGGCGATCACCACGGCCACCATCTGCACCAACGCGCCGGCCACCACCAGCCGGTGGCGGGGGCAGCGCGGAAGCAGGTGGCCCTGCACCCAGGAGGAGGCGGCCCAGGCCAGGGCGGCTCCGGTGAAGGCCAGGCCGATCACCATGGGGGGCGCGTCGCGGTCGGTCACCAACAGCAGCGGAACGAACGCCTCCAGCGTGAAGAAGACGCCCGAACCCAGTCCGCACAGCAACACGGTGGCCGGCAGGCCGCGCGCCGCGCGCCAGGTGCCCGACGGCAGCAGTCGCGGTGCGAAGAGGACGAGGAGTGCGATCCCGCCCGCCGCGAACAGCAGGTGGCGCGGGTCCCAGGCCGAGACGCCGTACTGGGCGAGCGCCGCGCCCACGCTCACGCCCAGGGCGACCAGCAGCGCGGGGCGCGCGGGTTGGTCGGCGTCCGGCTCGTCGGAGCGCGGGCGGGAGTGGCCGCGCAGCGCCGCCATGACGACCAGCGTGGGCAGCAGGGTGAGGCCGGCCAGGCCGAAGAACACGGCGCGCCAGGACCACCATTCGGTGACCAGGCCGGCCAGCGGCGGGCCGACCAGCGACGGGACGATCCAGCAGGCGCTCATCAGCGCGAGCGCGCGCGGGCGCAGGGACTCGGGATACGCCTGGCCGATGGCGGTGTTGATCGCCACCGCGACCATGCCGCCGGCCACGCCGTCCAGGAAGCGTCCGGCGGCCAGTTGCCAGATGGTGGTGCTGGCGCCGGAGACGAGGAGGGTGGCCACGGCCAGCACCAGGCCGACGGCCAGCGGGCGGTGCGCCCCGGCGCGGTCGGCCCAGTGCCCGCCCAGCACGCCGCCGAGCAGGCTCGCGGCCACGAAACACCCGGCGACCAGGGGGTAGAGACTCACCCCGTCCAGGGCCCGGGCCGCGGTCGGCAGGGTGGGCACCACGGCCAGCGCGGCCAGCCCGGTCAGGAACATCACCGCGGCGAAGCTGGCGGTGGCGGTCGCGTACGTCCGGGAGAACAGGCGCTCGTCGGTGGCTTCGGCCGGGGCCAGCGCGCGGTCAGTCATCGCCGCCCGCGCGCCGGATGCCGTCGCCCGCGAGGCGCTCGCGGTGGGGGTCGGCGGGACGCGGCCCGAAGCCCCTCGGGCGCGGGCGGGCCGGCGCGGTGGCAGGGCGGAGGGCGGCGCCGGGCAGGAGGCACCCGAGGCCGTGGTGGGCGTCAGTCACAGCGGGACCCTAGCCCGTGGGTCCGGGGGCGTCGATCGATTTGTGGGGCGGAAGGGGCGGCGGAGCGACGGGCGTGACCCGCGTTGTTCAGGGGGCGCGACGCGGCTTGCTGAACAATCCGCGCGCCGCTGACCTGTGTTGGGCCGGCGCCCCCGGGCGCGGGGCAGGGCATCCGGCGCCGCTGGCTCCGGGGCGCCCCGGGAGGGGGCCCGGCAGGCAGGGTGGAAACAGGCCCACCCCGTACTCCACAGCGTCGTGTGCGGTGTGCTGCGCACCGCCGAGAGGGGTCGTGAACATGCGGAAGAAGGGCAGCCCGGGTATAGCCCGAGGGGTGTTGGCCGCCGTCTCGGTGGCGGCGCTCGTGGTGGCGGTGCCGGCGGACGACGGCACCGCGACGCCGGCCGGGCCGGCGCTCAACGAGGCGGCGCGCACGGCCGCGGTGCGCCACGGCTGGGGCCCACCGCTGGGCAGGTGGTCGGACGAGTTCGACTACGGCTCGGCCGGCAGGCCGGCCGTGCCCGACCTGGACAAGTGGAAGCCGGCGGGCGGCGGGGTCGGCAGGTGCTGGCCCGGGCACGCGGGCAACGGCAGACGGTGCGACAAGAACACCCGGGTGTACGGCGGGGTGTTGCGCCAGATTGGCGAGGCGGACGGCGACAGCGGCTGGCTCGCCTCGCGGTACGGGCAGCGTTACGGCCGCTGGGAGGCGCGGGTGCGCTCCGAGGGCGTCGGCGAGAACAACGGCCGCCAGTACCACCCGCTGTTGATCCTGTGGCCGGACTCGGAGCGGTGGCCGCAGGACGGGGAGTACGACTACCTGGAGAACGGCGCGCCGGGCGAGGAGTGCACGGAGGCGTTCATCCACTACCGCACGATCCCGACGTGCCGGTGCAGCAGGAGTTCGCGCGCAAGTGCGGCGTCGACCTGTCGGCGTGGCACAACATCGCCATCGAGTGGACGCCCGACCACGTGCGCGGCTTCGTCGACGGCGTCCAGTGGTACAGCTTCTCCGGTGGCGCGAACGCCGACCGCGAGTGCGTCCAGTGCGCCCGGTCCATGCACCAGACGATCCAGCTCGACAACGTCTACGGCTCGACCTTGCAGGGCGCGGTGTACGAGGTGGACTGGGCGCGGGTCTACCCGTACTCCCCCGCCTCATCCTGACACCCGGCTCTCCCCGACCCACCCGGGGTAGTCGGCGGCCGGGGCGAGGGCGACCGGTCAGCGGCAGGGTGGGTCGTAGGGCAGGTGGTGGACGTGACGCCGCCAGGTGGCGCGGGTGAGGGTGGCGCCGGAGGCGGCGCACGTGCGGGCGAGCGCGTGGGTGACGGGGAGCAGCCAGACGCGGGTGGTGGCGTCGTAGCTGCCGGTGGCCAGGGCGGTGCCGCTCGGGTGGTAGGCGATGGAGGTCACGGAGTCGTTGTGGCCGGTGATCCCGTCTCCCACGGGGCGCGCGGCGGCCGGTCGGCTGGTGTCCCACAGCCGTACGGCGTTGTCGCTGGCGGCGCTGGCCAGTTGGCGCCCGTCGGGCCTGAAGGCCAGGGCGTGCACGGGTTCCTCGTGCCCGGTCAGCGGCCTACCGACCGGCGTTGGCCGCCGGCGGTCGGTGACGTTCCACAGGCGGATCCTGCGGTCGACACTGCCGGTGGCGAGCGTCGCGCCGTCCGGGCTGAACGCCACGGAGGTGACGAAGCCGTCGTGGTCGGCCAACGGACCGCCCAGCGGACGGGGGCGGTCCGGCGCGGCCACGTCCCACAGGCGCGCGGTGTCGTCCTCGGCGCCGCTGGCGAGGGTGCGCCCGTCGGGGCTGAAGGCCACGGCGGTCGGCTTGTCCCGGTGGCCGGTGAGCCGGCGCCCGGTGCGTCGCGGGTGGCGTGGGTCGGCCAGGCTCCACAGCCGGATCGTGTCGTCATCGCCGGCGCTGGCCAACAGGCGGCCGTCTGGCCGGAAGGCCAGGGCGGTGACGGGGGCGTGGTGGTCGGCGAGCGGCTCACCCGCCGGTCGCGGGTGGGCAGGGTCGGCCACGTCCCACAGCCGCACCGTCTCGTCCTGGCCGGCACTGGCCAGGTAGCGGCCGTCGGGGCTGAAGGCGAGAGAGGTCACCGCGCCCTGGTGTCCGACGAGGTCGGCGGCCCCGCGCGGCCGGGCCGGGTGAGAGGTGTCCCACAGCCGGATGTCGCCCCCCGTGCCGGCGCTGGCCAGCAACCCTCCCCGGGGGTGGAAGGCGACCGTGTTGACGGGTTGGGTGTGCCCGGTCAGCAGCGCGTCGGGCAGGCGCCACAGCCGTACGGTCTGGTCCCGGCCCGCGCTGGCCAGGGTGCGGCCGTCGGCGGCGAACGCGACCGTCCACACTCCGTCGGTGTGGTCGGTCAGCGGCCGGCCCAGTACGCGCGGGTAGTCCGGGTTCCTCACGTACCACAGCCGTACGGTGTCATCGAGTCCGGCGCTGGCCAGGGTGTGGCCGTCCGGGCTGAAAGCCAGCGACCAGACGGCGTCGTCGTGGCCCGTCACCGGCTCGCCCCGCGGCCGTGGCTGGTCGGGGTCGGTCACGTTCCACAGCCGGACGCTCCGGTCGTAGCCGGCGCTGGCCAGCGTGCGTCCGTCCGGGCTGAAGGCCAGGGCCCACACCGGCTCCTGGTGCCCGGTGAGCGGACGGTCGCGCGGGGTCGGGCGGGCGGGGTCGGTCATGTCCCACAGGCGGACGCTCTCGTCGAAGCCGGCGCTGGCCAGCGTCGCCCCGTCCGGGCTGAAGGCCACGGCGCGCACGCCGTCGGCGCCGTCGGCGACCAGGGGCTTGCCGAGCGGGCGGGCCCGCTCCGGCCGGCTGAGGTCCCAGCGCCGTACGGTGCTGTCATCGCTGCCGCTGGCCAGGGTCCGCCCGTCGGGTGAGAACGAGAGCGAGATGACGCCGTCCTCGTGCCCCAGCAGGGGCCGGCCCACCGGGACCGCGCGGGCCGGGTCGGAGACGTCCCACAGTCGCACCGCGTTGTCGTGCCCGGCGCTGGCGAGCAACGCGCGGTCGGGGCTGAACGCCAGGGCGCGCGGCCCCTCGTCGCCGTGTCCGGCCAGCGGTCGCCCCACGGGCCTGCGCCGCCCGTCGGAGACATCCCAGAGCCGGATCGTACGGTCCTGGCTGGCGCTGGCCAGCAGCCGCCCGTCGGTGCTGAAGGCCACGGCGGGGATGAACCCCCGGTGGCCGGTGAGCGGTGCGGACAGCGGGCCGTGGGCGTCGGTGACCAGGCGGGTGTAGAGCCGGTCGCTCGCGCGCCGGTGGTAGGCGGTCGCGTCGAGTTGGGCGGCCAGCGAGGTCCGCGAGCCGCGCAGCGCGTCAGCCTCGGCGGTGATCTGGTGGAAGACGGCGGTGTCGCGCTCGGAGCGTGCCGTGCCGCGCTGTTGGACGGCGACGACGGCGGCGCCGGTGGCCAGCAGGGCCAGGGTGGCGAGGCCGGCGATGGCCGAGCGTCGCAGCCGTAGGGAGCGCCGGTGGTGGCGCACCGACGCGGCGAGGAACGACTGTTCCAGCGCGGTGAGTTCGCGCTGGCCGCCCGCCGGGAACGCCTCGGTGGCGGCGGCCAGCCGGCTGCCTCGGTACAGGCTGCCCGGGTCGCGGTCCAGGTCGTGCCAGGCCCGGGCCGCGTCGGTGAGCCTGCGGTGCAGGCGCAGCCGGTCGCGTTCGGCCTCCACCCAGCGGCGCAGCCGGGGCCAGGAGCTGATCAAGGCCTCGTGGGCCAGCTCGACGGTGTCGCCGTCGATGACGAGCAGCCGGGCGGCGGCCAGCCGCTCCACCACGGCGGTGGCGTCCTCGGCCGCCTCGAAGTCGAGTTCGCCCCAGTCGATGGGTCGGCGGGTGGCCGCCGCGCCCCGTCCCGGAGCCACCATGCGGAGCAGGATCTGCCGGGCCAGCTCGGCCTGGCTGGGGGTGAACCGTCCGTAGGCGTCCTCCGCGGTGCGCGCGATGGCGCCGCGCAGCCCCCCGGCGGCCTCGTACGCGACCTCGTTGAGCGCCGCGCCCTTGCGCCGGCGCCAGGTCTCCAGGAGGGCGTGCGACATCAGCGGCAGGCCGCCCGGCTCGCCCTGGACCTCAGCCAGGACGCGGTCGGTCAGAGAGCGCTGGACGACCAGGCCCCGGCTGCGGGCGGGCCTGGTGATCGCCTCCCGCAGCTCCGCGTCGCTCATCGGCCCCACCAGCACGGTGGCGTCCTGCATGGCGGCGGTCAGCCCCGGGTGTTCGGTGCACCGGTCGAGGAAGTCGGCCCGTACGGTGATCACCACGCCCAGCCGGTGTCGCGGCTCGCGCGCGGCCAGCAGGCGGTCCAGGAACGCGGAGCGTTCGGCGGGGTCGTCGCACAGCGTGAACAGCTCCTCGAACTGGTCGACCAGCAACCAGGTGTCGCCCACGCCATCGGCTGCCTCCAGGCGCGCGGCGTGCGTACGCAGCGGGTGGGCGCCGGGGGTGAGGATGCGGACCGCGGCCACCGGGCGCCGGGCGTCGTCGCCCGCGCGCAGCCGGGGTACGAGGCCGGCCCGCAGCAGCGACGACTTGCCGCTGCCGGACGGCCCGAAGACGGCGATGAAGCGGTGCTCGCGCGCGAGGTCCGCCAGGCGTTCGGTGAGCGCCTGGCGGCCGAAGAACACGTCGGCGTCGTCCACGTCGAAGCGGGTGAGCCCCCGGTAGGGCGCGCTGGTCTCGTCCTGCTCCGCGGAGCGCGGCACCGCCTGGTCGACCCGGCGCCAGCGGCCCTCCCACTCGGCGGGGTCCGCCGCGCAGGCCCGTACGTACGCGAGCGTGACCGCCAGCGACGGCAGCTTCTCCCCCGCGGCGGCCTGCGACAGGGCGGTGACCGAGTAGCCGGCGCGCTGCGCCATGGCCCGGTAGGTGGGGCTCCCCGCCCCGCGCCGCAGCTCGCGGAGCGCGTGCGCGAACCCCTGTACCGGGCCGGCACCGGGGTCCAACGGAATCTCACGACGTCCCACGCTGCCCGCCCACCGCTTCCAACGCACCACGCCCGTCCGCCGGTTGAGCCGCGCGAACGCACCGGACGGCTCTTACGGTAGGGCATCCGCCAGCGCGCTGCGCGACCGAGCGCTCACGCTCCGAGCGCCCCCAACGGAAAGGGCTTCTGGTGTCGCGTCAGGCCCGGCTCGCGTCCGTGCCCGCGGCCTGCCGCGACCGCGCGGCAAGCGCGTGCGCACGCACGCGCCCCCGGGGGTGGGACGCGCGCCCCGACCCGGATCAGCCGGTCGGTGGTCAGGTGTCGCGAGGAACTCCCACAAGATCGGTCGCCGTTCCTGACCTGTCGAATTCCGGCCCGGCGGCGGTAGCCTGGGCCGCATAAAGCGCGGGGACCACGGCACCACGAATACGCTGCAGGGTGACGAAGGCGGGGGAATGACTATGGTGTCCAACGCGGCGGGGTGGAAGACGAGGGCCGAGTTATCGCCGGCGGCCCGGGCCGAAGTGGCCGAGCAATTCTTTCGGCGGCTGCGGATCATCGGCAGCCCCCTGGTCAGCGAGGCATCGCTGAGCGAATTGTTACGCAGACAGGTCCGGTTACTCCTGGGCGATCTCGGTCGCGATGACGCGGCCGGGGACGGGCATCGTTCGCGACCGAGCGAGGAATCGCTGCGGAGCGCCGCCGAATTCAGCCGAAGACGTGCCTCCCTCGAGATCCATCCGACCGAGACCGTGCGCGCCGCCGGCCTCTTCTACGAGCTGACGCTGCCCGTGCTGGTCCGCGAGACGCTGGGCGACGCGGCCGCGCCCGAGGCGGTGCTCGATCTGGCGCTGGACCTGCACGACGCGGTGATGACGCAGATCGCGCTCGGCTGCGTCGGGTACATCACGTTCCTGCGCGAGAAGATCCACAGTTCGCACCGCGACGAGCGCCGCCGCATCGCCCGGGACCTGCACGACCGGGTCTCGCACGAGATCCTGGTGGCGCTGCTCAGCACCGAACTGTGTGACGGGGCGCTGGCCCGTGATCCGGAACTCGTCCGTACCCGGCTCAAATCGACCGAACAGGCGCTCCGCGAGGCGCTGCGGGTGATCAGCGAACTCTCCGGCGAGCTTCGCGATTCGACGTCGGACACGGACTTGGAACGCTCGCTCAAGCAGTTTCTCGAATCCGCAATTCCGGAGGATGTGCGGGTCGATTTCGTGGCCACCGGAGACGTTGGCGGACTGCCCGCGCCGGTGGCGGAAGAGTTGTACTACATGCTGCGGGAGGCGATCAGAAACGCGCTGCGACATTCCGCTCCGCGCCGCATCCGGATCACGCTGCGCGTGTCGGGATTGCTCGTGCGGGCCCTGGTCTCCGACGACGGCAGGGGATTCGACGTACGGACGGCCTCGCGGGCGCGACACGACGGACTCACCTCCCTCCGTGAACGGAGCGAACTGCTCGGCGGAAAGGCGCGGGTACACAGCGCGGTGGGGCGCGGCACCACCGTCGGCGTGTCCATTCCACTGGTCAACTGGTGACCGATGACCGAGACCACCGAACCCACCGAAACCACTGAGACCACCGGCCCTACCGACCGGACGAGGGCCATCGTGGTCGACGACCACACGCTCTTCCGGGAGTTGCTGGCCGGCCTCCTCGCCCAGGAACCCTGGCTCGACGTGGTGGCCCAGGGGGACAGCGGCCCGGCGGCCGTGGCCCTGGCCCGGCGGCACCGGCCGGACATCGCGCTGCTTGACGTGCAGATGCCGGGCCCGGGCATCCGCACCACCGTCCTGGAGATCCACCGACACAGCCCGCGGACCCACTGCGTCGTGCTGACGATGCGCGACGACCCGGCGCTCCTGCGAAGCCTGATCGACGCCGGAGCCGCCGCCTACCTGCTGAAGTCCGTCTCCAGCCGGGAGTTGCTCGCCTCCATCCGCTCGGTGGTCACCGCCCCGGACCGCATCCACCTCTCCATCTCGCGCGCCATGATCAAGGCGTTCGACGCGCCGGACGGCGGCACCCCGCCGCTGTCCACCCGGGAGGTGGAGATCCTGCGCCACGTCGCCCAGGCGCACAGCAACGCGGAGGTCGCGGCGGCGCTGTTCCTGGCCGAGACGACCGTCAAGCGGCATCTGACCAACATCTACCGCAAGTTGGGGGCCACCTCGCGGGTCGACGCGATCCGCCGCGCCCACGAGGCGGGAATCCTGGAGCCCTACCCGTAACGCGGCACGGGCCGGGCGTGCCACCGAGCGGCCGCCACGGCGGCGCGGTGCGTGGCGCACCGCGTCGCCGGGACCGGCGAAGCGCCGCGCGGTGGCGGTCGACGCCGACCGGGCCCCGGCCGCCACCTCAGGACTCGTGCGGGAGGGCGACGGTGAGCCGGTAGCCGCACGCGCCCGTGTGGGCCAGTTGGCACAGCCCGACGCCGGGGTCGATCTCGGCGGGCAGGTCCATGGCCTGCAACCAGCCGGTGAGGCGCTCGCCCGGACCGCAGTGGTAGACCTTCTCGATCCCGGCGCGCTTGACCCCCTTGTACGCGAAGCAGGTGGTCACCTCCAGGTGCTGGACGCCGTCCGCGTACGACTCGCGCGCCGCGAACAGCGAGCCGAGGTAGAGGTCCACCGCCGTCTGGAACAGACGGCGGTACTGCTCGACGGTCTCGACCTTCTCGATGCCGAGGCCGCGCATCAGCCGCACCATCTCCTGCCGCCCGAACTCGCGCACCACCTCGATGTTCGCCTCGTTGGCCCCGTCGATGCCGCGCTGGGTGGCGGTCTGGTAGTACCAGAGCCCGTCGGTGGCCATCCACGAGCGGCGCAGGAGTTCCTCTCGCTGCGTGGCCGTGAGGTGCTCCGGCGGCTGTGCCGCGTCGGTCATGGTCTCTTCCTCCGGTCCGTGGGCCCGCGTCACCGGCTGGCCCGCTCCTCGGCATCCAGCAGGGCCCCGATGCCGTGTCGTTGTAGCTTTCCGCTGGAGGTACGCGGCAGGGCGCCCCTGCGAGCCAGGACGACCTTCCGCGGCGAGATGCCGACCGCGTCGGAGACGGCGTTCCTGAGCTGGCTGACGAGTTCGGCCCGTACCGTCGGATCAGACTCCTTGGTCTCGGCGACCAGGGCAAGCCCCTCGCCGTCGGGCGTGGCGAGGGAGGTGGCCAGAACGGCGTGGTTGGCCACCCCGGGCACTCGGCCGGCGACCAACTCGATGTCGCTGGCGTGGTAGTTCTGCCCGAAGACGATGATCACCTCCTTGGTGCGGCCCACGATGAAGAGTTCGCCGTCGTGCCGCAGCCCGAGGTCCCCGGTGGACACCCACCCGTCCGCGTGCACCACGCCACGGTTGGCGGCCTCGCCCGCCTCGTACGTGCTCATCACCGCGGCGCCCCGGATCTGGACCTCACCCACCCGCCCCTCGCCGGCGGGCTCGCCCCCCGGGCCGGCGACGAGACGTACCTCGGTGTCGGCCACCGGGTACCCGACCGAGACCAGCTCCCGGGCCGTGGCGGCGTCACCGACACCCGCGTCACCCGCGCCACCAGCGCCCACCCCGCCCGTACCGGCGCTCCCGGCGGCCTGCTCGGGCACCGGCTCCACCACTCCGTCGGCGAGCGGCCCGCGGCGTACCCACAGGCTGCGCACCGGACGTCCGAGCGGCGGGAAGGTGACCGCGAGGCTGCCCTCGGCCAGGCCGTACACCGGCAGGAAGGCCGTCGGGCGGAAGCCGACCGGGGCGAAGTGCGCGGAGAACCGGCGCAGCATGTCCGGGTCGATGGCCTCCGCCCCGTTCAGGGCGACCCGCCAGGACGACAGGTCGAGCCCGCGTACCTCGGACGGGGGCACCTTGCGCATCGCGTACAGGTAGCCGGAGTTGGGGGCGGTGGCGGCGGTCGCCCGGTGGCGGCTGATCAGGCGCAGCCAGCGGCCGGGGTCGCGCAGGAAGTCCTCGGGTGGCAGCAGCAGGGTCTGCGCGCCGTGCAGCGCGGGGGTGAGCAGCATGCCGATCAACCCCATGTCGTGGAAGAGGGGCAGCCAGCTACAGGAGACCTCCGCCTCGGTGACGCCGAGCGCCTTGCCGATGGCCGTGACGTTGGCCAGCAGGTTGGCGTGGCTGAGCACCACGCCCTTGGGGTGCGCGCTGGTCCCCGAGGTGTACTGGACGAGCCCGGGTTCCTGGTCGGACACCTCCAGGTGGTGGGCCGTGGCGGCCACGGTGCGCGCCACGTCGAGAACTTCGAACTCTCCTGCGTCTCCGCCGAGTTCGGGCCCGATCAGTCGGCCCAGCGTGGCGTCGGAGAGCACCACGCGCACCTGGGACTGTCGCATGGCCAGCGCGATCCGGCGCAGGTGGATGTCGAGCGAGGCGAACCGTACGGGCGGCGGTAGCGGGACGGCCACCGCGCCCGCCGCCCACACGCCGAACAGCGCCCGGGCGAAGTCGATCGAGGTGGGCAGGGCGATGGCCACCCGCTCGCCCCGCCGCACCCCGCGCTCCAGCAGCCCCTGGGCCAGCCTCCCGGCCTCCTCGTACAACTGGTCGTAGCTGACGTGCTCGGCCTCCGCGTCGCCACGGAACAGCCGGATGCCGTGCCCGGTGTCGCGGCCCGCCACCTCGGCCAGCGCGCGGACCAGGCTCACGCGGCGGCTCGCTGCCGGTACAGCTCGGCGACCAGCTTCTGGAACTCGCCTACGGTCTGGATGCGGAAGGTGACGTCGTCCTCGATCTCGATGTCGAAGGCTTTCTCCGTCTTCAGGATGACCTGGAGCACCCGCATCGAGTCGACGTTGGGCAGGGCCCGGAAGTGCTGGTCGCCCGACAGGTCGGTGACCGGTACGTCGATCTCCTGGGCGATGATCTCAAGGACCTTCTCGTGGACGTCCATCTGGCTCATTCCCCCTGGTTGGCTGGTTGGTTGGCGGTACGTAGCGCGGTGACGAGCCGGCTCGGCAGGTGCCGGCCCTGGTCGGTCAGGACCTGCTCGGTGAGCAGGCGGAAGGTGCCGTCAGCCGCGGCGACGAGGTCTCGGCCGTGCAGCAGTTCGCCGCTGGCCCGCACGGCGTGCTCGTCGCGGCGGGTGATCTCGGCGCGTGCGGTGTACTCGACGCCGGTCTCCATGGGCTTGCCGTAGCGGACGCGCAGGCCGGTGGTGAACGCCGAGATCCAGCCGGCCCGGTAGACGGCCTGGGCCAGGGTCTCGTCGAGGATGGTGGCGACGATGCCGCCGTGGATGACGCCGGGGAAGGACTCGTAGTCGCGGCCGAGCGTGAACCGCGTGCGGAAGCCGTCGCCGTCGGCGTCGAAGTGGAGTCGGAGGCCGATGGGGTTGTGCTGGGCACAGCCGAAGCAGTTGGACGGGTTGTCGGTCCGTGGGTCGAAGGAGGCTGACTCCGGCAAGCGACTCACTCCTCGTCAGGGTGGGTGGTACGGGCTGGCCCGGGCCGTGGGCGCCCGGCCTGTTCCCGCCGGCCCGGGGCCGGGTCGGCGGGTGCGCGGGCGCGGTGGCGCGGGCCGGCGTGGGCCGGTGGTGTCAGATGAGCGAGCGCAGCTTGCGCTTGATGTCCCGCGACGATTCGATCGAGTCGTCCTCGACCAGGCGCCGCAGCATCTGCAACACCTTGCCGTCGGCGGAGTCGGTGGCCTCCTGCTTGACCGACTCGATGCGTCGGATGCCCTTGGCCGAAGTGGAGTGCGGGTAGAAGTGGCCGGCCGGGTGCTTGAGCCCCTCGCTGCGGTCGGCCAGCCAGACGTAGGCCATCTTGAGCGCGGCGATCTGGCTCGCGCGGTTGTCGTCGCACAGTTCCTGGGCGAAGACGAAGAAGGCGCGCGCGTGCCGCGACTCGTCCCGCCCGAGCAGCTTCCAGATGTTGCGGACCACGGGTTCCCTGGTCTCGGCGGCCAGGCACCGGTACAGCTCGGCCGCGCGGGCCTCGGAGATGATGTTCATCATGAGGGTGCCGGTGCGGGTGTCGCCGATCGGGTACGGCTCGCGCTTGTACAGCGCGTGCTTGGAGCGCACCTTGATGCCCAGCTTGTCCAGGCAGCGGGCCTGTACCAGCGAGTGCCTTGCCTCCTCCGCGCCCCAGCTCAGCGCCCAGGAGGAGAAGCTGGTCTCACCCTGCCACTCGCGCAGGAAGTTGTGCGCGCCGGGCAGGGTGCCGAACTCGATGATGGCGGCCTCGGTGAGGAAGTCGACCTCCTCCGGACTCATCAGGTGCGGGTCGAGCCGGTCGAGGTCGAGCTCGCGCCAGTCCCAGCGGGTGGTCTCGAACCAGTCGAAGATCTTGTTCCACGTCATGTCGAGGTAGAAGTCGGTGTACAGCGGGTCAAGGACCAGCGAGTTGTACGCCCGCAGGCCGATCTCGACCGTGTCGGTGAACCCGAACCCCTCAAGGGCGGAGGGGGCCACGATGTCCTCGACGTCCAACGCCTCGGCCCAGCCGGGCACGGGGCCGCCCGCGGCCTCGCCGACGACGAACACCCGGGTCTTGGTGAACTCCGTCTTGCCGCGCAGCGTGCGCACCGCCGACGGTATGGAGGTGCCGTTGCCGCCGACGTACGCCACGGCGAGTTCGGTGCCCGGCTCCAGCTCGTGCAGGTAGCGCTCGAAGGTGTCCGGCTGGGAGCGGTCGAGGCCGATCTCGCCGAAGCGGGCCAGGGAGAGCTGCTCGGCGAGCGTGACGCCGGGCAGGCAGTCGACGAAGACGATGCGTGTCGTGCTCATGGTATTTCCCTTCGGAGTGGAGGTGCTGGGCGCTCCTCGGCGGGCCCGGCGGGCACTCGCCCGGCGGCGGTACGCGGCGCCATGCCGAGGGCGGCCAGGGCACCGAGCAGCATGAGCGCCCCGATCGCGACCCAGGCGTGCACGAAGGCCCGGTGCGTCGCGTCGTAGGTGTGCGGGGTGCCGAGGATCGCGATCAACAGGCTGATGCCGAGCACGCTGCCGATCTGCCGGCTCATGTTGACCACCGCGCTGCCCGTGGAGAACCGGGCCTCGGGCAGGTCCGCCGTGGCCGACGCCAGGACCGTGGGCAGCGCGAGCCCCACGCCGACGCCGCCGATCAGCCAGCCGGGCAGCAGTTCGGTGGCGTAGTGCGGGGTGCGCCCGATGCCGAGCGCCAGCGTCGCTGCGCCGACGGCGCACAGCAGGCAGCCCGCCGCCGTCAGCACCCCGGGCGCGAGACGCGGTGCCAGGCTGCCGGCGACGAGCGCAGCGACGGGCACCATCAGGGGGCCGGGCGCGATGCCGAGCCCGGTGCGCAGGGCCGAGTAGTCCCACACCTGCTGCATCCACAGGGTGGCGGTCAGCAGGTTGGCCGCGAAGGCCGCGGTGAAGACCAGCGCCGTGACGTTCGACCAGGCGAAGGCCCGTACGCGCAACAGGGCCGGCTCGATGACGGGCGCGGGATGGTGGAGCGAGCGCCGCCAGAAGGCCGCGACGCCGGCAGCGGCGGCGACCAGCAGCGTCGAGGTGAGGCCGGCGGACCAGTCGTTGACCTTGACCAGGCCCAGGGCCAGCAGCCCGATCGAGCCGGTCAGCAGGCAGGTCCCGGCCAGGTCGGGCAGGTGGCGCGCGGTGGCCTCGCGCGATTCGGGCAGCACCCGTACGGCCACCAGCAGGGCCAGCGCGCCAATCGGAATGTTGACCAGGAAGACCCACCGCCAGGACGCGCTGACCAGCAGGCCCCCGAAGACGGGACCGGCCGCGGCGGCCAACGCCGCGCTGGCCGACCAGACGCGCACCGCCGCCTGTCGCCGCTCCGCCGGGAAGACCGACAGCAGCAGGCCGAGGCTGGCAGGGGTCAGGGCGGCGGCGCCCACGGCCTGGAGCACCCGGCAGACGACCAGGGTCCACAGCCCACCCGCCAGGGCGCAGGCGGCCGACGCGGCCGTGAACAGCGCGAGGCCCAGCACGAAGACGCGCTTGCGGCCGAGGCGGTCGGAGAGCCGGCCGAGGGGGACCAACAGGGCGGCGAAGACGATCGCGTAACCGTTGAGCACCCAGGAGAGGTCCGCCAGCGCGGCACCGCCGAAGTCCCGGCTGATGGCCTCGAAGGCCACGTTGACGATGAACAGGTCGAGCCCGGCCACGAAGGCCGCCACCGACAGCACGGCCAGCGACAGGCCGAGCCGCTGCGGCGCGACCACTGGCGGCCTCGCCCCCGGCAGCGGGCGCGCCTCGGGCGGCCTCGGCTGATCTGGACCGATCTGGGTCGACACGACGAGCGGCTCCCGGGGCGCGGGGTGATCGGCGGGCCACTACGCCACCCGCCGCGTGCGCCCCCAGCCCATGCGAGGCGGACGTCTCCCGCAACGGGCCGCGACGGGGTCGGTCCCTACCGCCACCCGAAAGCGCCCTTGGTGGGAGCGGGGATTACTACCTTGGTAGTAGCCCCCGCTCCACGTCAGGCCAACCCCGTTGACCGGCCGGGCGTCAGGAGCCCCGCGCCGCGATCCCCTCCCGTACGACACGCGCCGTCGAGGTGGCGCGCCTGGTCACGACCGAGCAGTGACGGGTCCGACCGGTCGTCAGGTGTCGGGCCGAGTCCGTGGGCTCCGTCCGCCGGTAGTCACCGGAAGCCCGCCGGATCGGCGGCCCCGGCAGCCCGCAGTCGCCAGTCGACAGTCGGCAGTCGGCAGTCGGCAGTCGGCAGGAGAGTCCGATGATGGCGATCGCCTCGCCCCGGGCACGGTGCCCACGACCTTCCGCGTCCACGCCCGTACGTCCGTACGTCGGTTGGCCTGGATTCGTCACCAGTCGCGTCGCACTCAGATTCCCGGCCGAACAGGACATTTACATCGGCTGGAAGGTGCGGAAATCACTAGTCTTCCGCCGACCGAGGCGCGAGACGTGGCGGCGGCGACGTCGCGTGCGTACGGTGAGCAGAGCCTCGGCGGGACACCTGAACAAGCGTCGAGACCGGGCAGGCAGGGACCCTGAACGGGCAGACTCGGGCGTTGTGGAGGGACGGTGGCCGTGCCGCAATGCAGGAAGAGTCGAATTCCCGAAAGCCGGTTCCAACGGATTGCTTTTTCTTACGCGCCGTTAACGCGACACATACGCCTCCGCGACGGCACATGGCCAACGGGGGCGGGAACACGGTCGGCCCGCCGGCCGGCGACATCGAACGCGTGTTGGAAAAAGCGTCGATGCCTGCCGACCGGCGAGCCGGTCACGGGGTCACTCGATGAGTTCCGGCCGCACCACGGGAGGCCAGGCGCCGATGGTGAGAACACCGGTGGAGTAGGCGCGCGAAACGAGAGCCGCGCGGTTGGGAACGCGGTGCTTGCGCAACAGCGACGAGACGCGGTACTCGATTCCCTGGCGGCTCAGGTGCAGTCTGGCCGCGAGCTGGATGGTGGACGCACCGGCCGCGATGCCTTCCAGTATCCGAGCGTCGAGCGGGGCGAGTGCCCGCGTCTCACGCACCGGCCTGGAGGGCTGCGTGGCGACGGCGTCCGGCCGCACGATGACGGTCACACCGCTCATCGCCCCGGTGTCGGAGTGAGTGGCTATGGCGGTCAGATGGCCGGTGAACTGGCCGCCTTCGGGGTCGATGCCCACCAGGTAGTCGGTGAAGGCGGAGCGGTGACCGCTGGCGAGCCGGCCGAAGTGGCGGCGGGCCCGCTCCTGCGTGCCGGGGTTGAGAAATGCGAGAAAGCTTTTCCCGGAGTAGCTTGTGGCAGCGCCGGAGAAGTGGTAGATGAATTCCCGATTGGCCTCCAGGAGGCGCAACTCGGGGTCCAGGTTCGCGATGCATAGGCCGGAGTACTGCAGGATGGCGTGCCCGACCTGGGCGTAGTCGACGGCCTTGCTCGACCCTCCTCTGTTCGCCGAGTGCGTCAGCTCGGAAGTGCGGAAACTTACCTCTTGTGTCACTAGACCTTGTCATCCCTTCGCGTGGCCTCTGAGCAGTGCCATGCGGATCGACCGTAAAGCCGATAGAGCGACGCCCGGAATGGCCTATTCCGACGCGGACATATCAAGTGGGCTGGGAATTGCGGTGTTCGTTGTTCGATTCGATCCGACGTTAGCCCCAGCCGCACGGCCCGTTCCACCCCGGCCCGCTGTGGACATTTGCCGTTTTGCCAGGGGATTCACTAGGGGTGTGTTATGCGGCGAGGCACTATGGCGCGAATGTCCAACTATTCGCCGGAGCAAATGCCATGAGCGCTCGCAACCTGGGAGAGTGCTGTGGAAATTGCATAAGCAATTGAAACAATTCGTCATATCGCGACCCGGGCCCCACCGCAGGGCGCTTGAGTGCGCCAGCGATATATCGCGCCCGTTTGTGGTCCAACCATGCCCGATCTATGACCGCTTCGGACACGTCTCCTCCCATACCCCGCGAAGACGCCCTCCGAGCTGTCCACACCTAGTGAGACAACTTGCTCCGTAGCTGATCAGCGGCCTGACCATCGCGATTCTGGCGTGATCATGTGAGATGTCCCTCACCCCGCGAGCGCCCACTCACCCCATGCGAATCAGACAACTTGGCTGGATGTAGCCCAGCGCATGGGTGTGTGGTGACCGCTACTGAGGCCCGCTCGCGCCCCCTGCGGTCGCGATCGGGTGCGGCAGTCGGGCACGCCGGGCACCCGGCCGGAACCAGACACTCCGTCACCCCGCCACACCACACCGTCGTACCGCTCCCCCACCACGAGTGCCCGCGGTAGCCGCCCGTACTCACGAGCGCCCGCACGTCCCGACGCACCCGTGGGTCGGAGCGGGCCGAACCGAGCCACGGTGCGCCGGCCGGCGGGCGCGCTCGGCTCCCGCCATACGACTTTCGTCGTGCGGCGGCGCGCCGAACGGCGATCGTGGCCGGCCTGGGGGTGTGTCTAACGTGACCAGGTGATGCGTGCGCAGGGTGTGGCGAAGGCCCGACAGGCTGGGGCGACAGGATGGAGCGGGGCGGTCAGGTGGTTGGCCGGGCCCGTGCGGCGGCTGTTCACCCGCGGCATGTGGCCGCCCCGACGCGTGGTCGGGGAAGTCCTGTTGATGGTGGTCGCGGCGGTGCTGGCGGCCGGTGCCGAACTGGCGCTGGACGGCAGTGGCCCGCGGGTGACCGCGGTGACGCTGGCCACGGCGCTGGTCGCGCCGTTGCGCCGGGTGCTGCCCGCGACGGTCCTGCTGGCGGTCATCGCGGCCTCGACCGAGTTCGCCGGGCTCGCCCCGCTGGTGCCCGTGCTCGCGTGGTCGGCGGGGCGGCGGATCGCCGGGGTCGGCGCGGCCGTCGGCACCTTCGCCGCCGCCTACCTCACCGGCCTCGTCCTGACAGCGGTGACGGACCTGCCCCGGACGCCGGCGGCCTGGGTGTTCGCGGCCCTCCTGCTGCTGGTCTTCGTCGTGCTGCCCGGCCTCGTCGGCCGCTACTCCGCGCAGCGCCGCGCGCTGGTGGACACCTTCCGGGAGTACAACGCCCAGTTGCTGCGCGAGCGCGAGATGACCGCGGAGCAGGCGCGGCTGCGCGAACGCCAGCGCATCGCCCAGGACATGCACGACAGCCTCGGTCACCAGCTCGTGTTGATGTCCGTGCACAGCGGCGCGCTCGAAGTGGACCGCGAGTTGACGGACCGGCAACGCGAGGCCGTACGCGTGCTGCGCGAGGCGTCGGTGGCGGCGATGCACGAGCTGCGC
The DNA here is from genome assembly GCF_029392895.1 of Streptomyces sp. 71268. Taxonomy (NCBI): domain Bacteria; kingdom Bacillati; phylum Actinomycetota; class Actinomycetes; order Kitasatosporales; family Streptomycetaceae; genus Streptomyces; species Streptomyces sp. 71268. Next base: position 7,976,306 of record NZ_CP114200.1, on the reverse strand, counting down.
GAGGTGGTCGGGCTGCTGCGGGACGGCACGCCGGTCCCCGAGTCGCCGGAGGAGGCCGAGGCGGCGACGCGCGGCGTGGCCGGCGTCGAGGACCTGGTGGCCGCGTCCCGGCGGGCCGGGACCACGGTGGAGCTGCGGAGTTCCGGCAGGCCCCGCCCGCTGGCGCCGGCCGTCGACCACGCGGCGTACCGGGTGGCGCAGGAGGGGTTGACCAACGCGCACAAGCACGCCCCGGGCGCCGCCATCACCGTGGCCCTGCGCTACGAGCCGGACTCCCTGATCGTCGAGGTCGCCAACGGCCCCGCGACGTCGGAGGCCGCGCACGGCGTGGTCAGTGGCGGCCAGGGGCTGACCGGGCTGGGCGAGCGTACGCGGCTGGTCGGCGGCATGGTGCACGCGGGCCCGACGGCGGGCGGCGGCTTCCGGCTGGCCGGGGTCCTGCCGTACACCCCGGCGGAGAGCGCCGCACCGGTGCGCGCGGCACGCGGTGCGACGGCGACCTTCGTCGACGCTTCGGGCGACGTTCGGCGGCAGTTCCCGTCCGGCCCCGGCGGTGAGGGTGGTCCGGTCATCGACGAGGACGGTCTGCCGAAGGAGCTGGTGAAGGCGATGAGGGAGAGCAGGCGACGCGGTCGCGTGGCGGTCGGCTGCGGGGTGGCGGTCGGGATCGGACTGCTGCTCGTGGTCGCCGCGGGGGTGGGCGTGTGGTTCCTGGCGCAGGAGGCCGAGAAGGCCATGATCGACCGCGGGGAGTTCGACGCGGTGCGGGTGGGCCAGTCCGAGGCCGAGGTGCGTGACCGGTTGCCCGACGGGAAGTCGTTCCTGGCCGAGGACCTGACCAAGGGCGCGCCACCCGAGCCGGCCGGTTCGACGTGCCTGACCCTGATGTCCACGGAGGTCGGCGGCTGGGACACCGAGCCGGTGTTCCGGTTCTGTTTCAGGGACGGCAAGCTGATCGAGAAGAAGTCCTTCGACGTCGACACGTGAGGCGCGGTGTGGGTGTCGGCACCCCGTATCGGTACCTCGGTATCGACACCCCGGTGCCAGTGCCTGAGTGTCGGTGCCCGGGTGACGGCGGTTACGGCGGGGGGCTTCGCCGGGTGCCCGGCCGGCCCGGCGCCCTGATCGGGGATGATGTCCCGTGGCCGGATGGATGATCGCTTCGAGGGAGCCCGGGAGAGTCGTGATCAAGGTTCTCGTCACGGATGACGAGCCGCTCATACGAGCGGGCATCCGGATGATCCTGGCCTCGGCGGACGACATCGACGTCGTCGGCGAGGCGGCGAACGGGCGCGAGGCCGTCCAGCGGGCCCAGTCCGGTCGCGTCGACGTCGTCCTGCTCGACCTCCAGATGCCGGTGATGGACGGCCTGACCGCCCTGGCCGAGCTGCGGCGGACCGTGCCGGAGACGAACGTGCTGGTCCTCACCACGTTCGGCGAGCAGCAGAACGTGCTGCGCTCGCTGGCGGAGGGCAGTGCGGGGTTCCTGCTGAAGGACTCGGCGCCGGCCGAGCTCATCGGTGCGGTACGGGCCGCGGCGGCCGGCGACGCCTACCTGTCCCCCGCCGCCACCCGACACGTCGTGAACTCGCTGGCCTCGGGCCAGCACGCGCGCCGCGCCGAGCAGGCCCGCCGCCGCCTGGAGGCGCTGTCCGCCCGCGAGGGCGAGGTCCTCGCGCTGCTCGGCGAGGGCCTGTCGAACGCGGACGCCGGCCAGCGGCTACACATGAGCGAGGCGACGGTGAAGACGTACGTGAGCCGCATCCTGGCCAAGCTGGGCTGCGAGAACCGCGTGCAGGCCGCGCTGCTGGCCCGCGACGCGGGCCTGGGTGTGTGAGCCTCACCCGCGACGGGCGGGCCGGGCGCGCGGGCCGACGCGCCCGTCGCGGGCACCGGAGAGTTCAGGGGAGGCGGGCGACGGCGGCGTAGCCGGGGACGTGCTCGTGCTGTTCGGTCGCGGCGTCGGGGCGCCACCGGGGCCAGGTGACCAGCCCGGGTTCGACCAGTTCCCACCCCTCGAAGAAGCGGGCGATGGTCTCCCGGTCCCGCAGGACGTACGGGATCGCGCCGCTCTCGTTGTACGCCTCCTGGGCCGCGACGGCGGCTGGGTCGCCGGGCGTGGCGTGGCTGAGGGCGAGGTAGCTGCCGGTGGGCAGGGCGGTGGCGAGGCGGCGTACGACGGCGTGTGCCTCGTCGTCCGCGACGATGTGGCCGAGCACGTCGGACAGGACCAGGCCGACGGGGCGGCTGAGGTCGAGGGTGCGGCTCGCGGCGCCGAGGACGGTGGCGGTGTCGCGCATGTCGGCCTCGACGTACGCCGTGGCGCCCTCGGGGGCGCTGGTCAGCAGCGCCCCCACGTGCAGCAGGACCATCGGGTCGTGGTCGACGTAGACGATGCGGGACTGTGGGGCGACGCTCTGCGCGATCTCGTGCGTGTTGTACGCGGTGGGCAGGCCGGCGCCGACGTCGAGGAACTGGCGCACCCCCGCTTCCGCCGCCAGGTAGCGCACGCTGCGCGTGAGGAACCCGCGGCCGGACCTGGCGTAGGCGCGGACCTTGGGTATCGCCTCCTCGAAGGCCGCGGCGGCCTGCCGGTCGACGGCGTAGTGGTTCTTGCCGCCCAACAGGCAGTCCCAGACGCGTGCCGAGTGCGGCACGGAGGGGTCCACGCCGGTGGGCACGTGGTGGTCGGAGGGCGCTGGCTGGTGCGGCTCGGCCGGCTGGGCCGGGGCGGCGGATGTCATCGCTGTGCAGCCTTTCCTTCGAGTCCTTCGGGTCCGTCGAGTCCTTGGAGTTCTTCGGGTCCGTCGAGGGTGGGGAGCGGGGTCGCGGGGGGCGGGGCCGAGGCACAGGCGGCGTCCAGGCGTTGACGTAGCGCGCCCACGGTGTCCGGGGCGTCGGTGACCTCCTCGTTCCCGCCGGGTGACTGCCACACCGCGTGGTCGTCGATCTCGGGCGCCGGGATGCGCAGCAGCCGTAGCGGCGGCGTCTCGCTCAGCGGGTGGGGTGGCGCGGCCAGCGGCATGACCTGCACCGTGCAACCCGCGCGCCGGGCCGCCTCGCACAACGCCTGGCGCTGTTCGGCCATCACCTCCGCGTCGCCGACCACGGCGTGCAGGGCCGCCTCGCCGAGCAGCGCCCACACGCGTACGCCGCGCTCGCGCAGTCGCCGCTGGCGTGCCAGCAGGAAGGCGACGGCCTCGTCGGTCGAAGCCGTGCTGGTCCCGGGGCACAGCGCGTGCAGGGCGGCGGCGTAGCGGGGGGTGCGCAGCACGTCGGGCACCAGGCTGGGGTGCCAGAGGCGGATGAAGGAGGCCGACGACTCGATGCCGATCCACCGGTGTTGGCCGGGTGGCATGGCGGCGCGGTGGCGGTGCCACCAGCCCGCCCGGCTCGCCGCCGCGACCTGCGTCAGCGTCGCGTCGATCTCGTGGGGTGGCACGCCGTACAGCCGCAGCAGGGTCTCGATCTGGCCGATGTCCAGGGCGGTTTCGGCGGCCTCGATGCGCCGCACGGTCATGGTGTGCTTGCCCAGTTCAGCGGCGGCGTCGGCCAGTGACTTGCCGGCCACCTCACGCAGGAGCCGCAGTCGTGCGGCGAGCACCCGGTGCTCCACCGTCGGCCCCGACCGTGGCCTGCTCACGTCACTCCTCCACGCTCGCCGGGCCGGTCTCCGCACCACACGAAAACCGATCATCGCGAATCGTACTGTGTGAATTGCATGGCATGTGATTCACACGCATGGTGGTGGCTATGGCTGACGAGGCGTTCACCCCCGAGTCCCCCCGCGATCGTCAACGCCGTCGCGGGGGCGAGGGTGGTGACTGTTCGCGCTGGATTCCGGCCGTGCCCGAGGGGGCGTCGATCGCGCGCGAGCACGTGCGAAGTGCCCTACGCCACTGGCGACTTGACGAGCACTCCGTGGAGCGGGCGGCCCTGTTGGTCAGCGAGCTGGTCACCAACGCGATCGTGCACGGCGCGCGCCACCGGGGCAGCCCGCCGCGCTTGGTGTGGTGTCACATCCAACGCACCACCGACACGGTGCGGTTGAGCGTGTGGGGACCACCGGGCACCACCGTTCCCAGCCCCCGGCGCTCCCCCGAGGTCAGCCCGGGCGAGGTCCGTGCGTTGCCGGAATCCGGGCGCGGGCTGCTGATCGTGGCGGCCATGTCCCGCGCCTGGGGCACCCGGATGGGACGCGTCAACCGTCTGGTCTGGGCCGAGCTGTAACCCCACCCCCCGCGAGAAGGAGCGCCCATGCCGCCCGACCCCAGGCACGATGTGCACGCCGCCGAGATCGAGCGTGCCGTACGCGACCTCCAGGACGCGCTCACCCGCCTGGAGGCCCTGGGCCAGACCCCGTATCCGGTCGGCGACCCCACCGGGTGTGCCCCCTCGCCCGCCATCGGCGGTTGGGGGGAAATGGGTGTGCTGCTGCCCGGTGAGGCGCTGATCTGGTCCCCACCCAGCGCGGACGCGCACGAGCCGGGACTGTGGGTGCGCTGGCCACACGCCTGGACCCCACCCGAACACCGGCCGTGAGACCGTCGCGACTGGCGTGCCACAACTCGCGGCGGATGTGACCCTTTTGGGGCTCGTACGGGACCTGGACGTCGGCCCGTCGCGAGGGGCGGACCGGCGGCGCGGGGCGCGAAGGGTGGGGTCAGGTGCGCGGCGCGCGGCGGGGCAGGGATCATGAGGCCAGTCCGTGCCCCGCGTTGGGCCCGTCCCGAGGAGCCGTTCATGCGCCGTCGCCACCCCGCCGAGCGGCGTGCGGCGCGCGTGTCGGCGTGGCGGAAGGTTGGCGCGTCACTGTCCGGGTTGGCGGATCGCCGCCTCGCTGACCTGCTGGCTGGCGCCACGCCGCTCGGCTCCGGTATCGGCGGCAGGTCGTCCGTGCTGGAGGTCGAGGGGGTGCCGGTGTTCGTGAAGCGGGTACCGCTCACGGAACGCGAACTTCGCCCGGAGCACGCCCGGTCGACGGCCAACCTGTTCGGCCTGCCCACCTGGTACCAGTACGGGGTGGGCCTGGAGGACTGGTTGGCGGGTCGGTCGCGAAGGGTGGTGAGCGCCGAGCACGGCGCGGTCATCGACCGCCACGCGCGGGTCGCCCTGTCGCTGCACGACTTCCACCACGACCTGCTGACGGTCAGCAAGCGCACGCCGTTCCCGGCCACGCTGTCAGGCGGAGAGGAACCGCCGCCATGAGGGCGCGCCACCCAACTCCCGTGCGTTGGGCACGGATGAGCGACGAGCCGTACCCAACCGACCGTAGGATGCGGGACCCTGCACGTGGTCCCTGTGGACGCCGCGTCCACGCGCACGCCGACGAAGGGTCAGGGCCCGGGTGCCCAGGGTTGGTCACCCACCACGGAACACGGAAGACATCGGAAGGCAGACGGACATGACGGGCAACAACGCCGAGCGCATCGACCTCTCCCGGGCACACTCGGCGCGGGTGTACGACTTCATCCTGGGCGGCAAGGACAACTACGAGGCCGATCGGGCGGCGGCGGCCGCGGCGCTCGAAGCCTGGCCCGGGCTGCGGACCAGCATGCACATCAACCGCGCGGTGATGCACCGGATGGCCAACTGGCTGGCGTCCGAGGCGAAGGTCGACCAGTTCCTGGACATCGGCACGGGAATCCCCACCGCCCCCAACCTGCACCAGGTGGTGCAGGGTGTGACGCCCGAGGCGCGGGTCGTGTACGTGGACAACGACCCGATCGTGCTGGCCCACGCGCGCGCCCTGCTGACCGGCACGCCCGAGGGTCGCACGGCCTACATCGAGGCCGACATGCGCGAGCCGGACAACATCCTCTCCGCCCCCGACCTGCACGAGACGCTGGACCTGAGCCGACCGGTCGCGCTCACCATCATCGCGGTGCTGCAGTTCGTGGAGGACGCCGGCGGGCTCATCCAGCGCCTGCTGGAGCCGTTGGCGTCCGGCAGCTACCTCGCGCTCACCCTCGCGACCGCCGAACTCGCTCCCGAATCGGCCGCGTTGGCCGCCACCTACACGCGTCGCGGCATCCCCATGTATCTCCGCACCCGCTCCGATGTCGAGGAGTTGTTCACGGGGGCGGGGTTGGAACTCCTGTCCCCCGGCGTCGTGCCCATGCACCACTGGCGGCCCGAGCCGGGCGAGGAACTGGCGGAGGCGACAGCCGTGAACATGTACGCGGGCGTCGGGCGCAAGCCGTAGCGCGCCGGGGCGGTCGCGACGGCGCGCTACGGGTGCGTCGCCGGCCCGCGCGCCGTGCGGCGGGGGCCGCGCCGGCCGTGGCCGGTCGCGGCGCGGGCGGCTGGGACGCGCGGGCGGGCGCGCGTCAGCCAGGCGTACGGTCGCCCCGGCGCACGCCGGGCGTGATGCTGGGCCGGGTGCGGAGCAGCCGGCGGATCGGACGGATCGCGGCCTCCAGGGGGACGCTCCGCAAGGCGAGGTCGCGGGCCAACGAGTAAGCGCGACCGCCGCGGAACATAAGCTTGGCCAGGTCGCGCGAATTGGTCTGCGCCGCCTCCACCCGGGGGCGCTGGGCCCGCTCGTAGCCGCGCAGTCGGCGCGGCACCTCGTCGCGGGCGGCGCCGTCGAGGTGGGCGGCGAGCACGCCGGCCGACTCCATGGCCATGCAGGCTCCGATGCCGGCGGTGGGCAGGAACCCGGCCGCCGCGTCGCCGACGAGCACCACCCTGCCGTCCGCCCAGCGGGCCGCGCGGCAGTCGGTGAGCGGCCAGAAGTAGGTCTGGTCGCCGTGCGCCACCTGGCGCAGGGCCCGGTCCAGCCGGGCGTCCACCCCGTCGAGGCCGGCACGGGCGTGCGCGACGAAGGGGCGGGGTCCGTGCCGGGTGGTGGCGCGCGGCCCGCACACGATGACGCCGACCCGGTCCTTGACCGGGTAGGTACCGATGAACATCCCCGTCCCCCAGATCTCCCAGCCCAGGTCGGGCTCCGCGTCCGGGTCCGCCCAGCCGACCCAGCCACCCCAGCCGGTGTCGTAGGTGCTGACCTCCGTGGGCGCGAGGACGAGTTGGCGCGTGCTGGAGTGCAGGCCGTCGGCGGCGACGACGAGGTCGAAGGCGCCGGCGTACGACCGCCCGCGTGTGTCGAGGGTGACGCGCGCTGCGGTCGGCGTCTGTTCGATGGCGGTGACCGTGGTGTGGTGGGTGACGGTGCCGCCCGGGGAGGCGAGCACGTCCATGAGCGCACCCCGGGAGATGCCACGGTAGTGGCCGGCCTCGCTCAGCAGGCGGCCCATGGGGTATTCGCGCAGGGGCTGTCCGTGCCGCCCACGGATGCGGTAGCGGCGCATCGGGGTGCTGTGGCGCAGGTACGCGTCCATGGCGCCGAGGGCGTCGAGTACAGGGTCGGCCAGGGGCATCAGGGCCAGCATGTAACCGGCGGCGGCGTGCGGGGCGGCCTTGTCCACCAGGACGGGGTGCAGGCCCTGCCGGCGCAGGAGTTGTGCCAGCGTCAGCCCCGCGGCGCCGGCGCCGACGACCAGCACGCGCAACCGGTCGGTCGCGGCGGCCGCCAACTGACTCTCCAGACTGGCGTGTTCGAGCATGGTGTACCTCCGATGGGCTCCGGCCGACCGACCGGGCCGGCATGGTTCGGCGCGCCGTGGCGCCCGTGCGCCAGGCGGGCGCCCCGTCGCCGCGCCAGGGTGGGCCGGTCACCGCGCCGGGGTGGGCCGAGGGAACGAGACAGCTCAAACACCCTCCCCCGGGGCGCGGGTCGTGGCGCCCAGGCCGACGGCGTAGAGGTCGAGCACCTCCGGCGCCCAGCGGGCCATGCCCTCGCGCGTCAGCGGATCGACGCCCAGCACGTCGGCGAGGCGCTCGCGCAGCAGCAGGACGGCGAGGTCGTTGGCGAGGAGGAGCGCGGCGCGAACCGCCGGATCGGGACCCGGTTCCGCCCGTCCGGCGCGGGCCAGGTCGTCGAGCGCGGCCCGGCTCACCGCGTACAGCCGCCGGAACAGCAGCCGCCCGGCCTCCTCGTCGGACATCAGCAGCCCGCGCAGGTACGCGGGCAGGGGCGAGTCGGGAGGCAGGTGGCGCACCAGCGCCTCGTGCAGCGAGCCGGTCGCCTCCGGGTCCCGGGCCGCCCCGCCCTCCTCGCGGGTGAGCTCGCCGAGCAGGTTCTCGAAGGTCTCCACCGCCCAGCGGTCGCACTCCGCGCGAAGCCCGTCCTTGGACCCGAAGTGGTGCACCACCAGGCCCGGCGAGACCCCGGCAGCGGTGGCGATCTGGCGCACCGTGACCCTGTCCGGGCCGTGTGCGGCGAACAACCGCGAGGCCTCGTCCCGAATGGTCGCCCGAGCGGTCCTGTCATCCGAAGCTGAACACACGTTCAATAGATTAAACGCTTGTTCAGTCGCTGTCGAACGACAACCCGGCCGACGGGCTCGCGCCGGCGCGCGGGGTGGTGCGGGGGCGTGGCGCGACGGCGCGGCTTCGCTGGCGGAATCCGGCCGTGTTCGGGAGACGGAACACGGGGGCGTCGCGGGCGGGCATCATGCCGCCATGACGGCCAAGGGCACACTCTTTGACTTCTCCGGAACCCTCTTCCGCGTCGAGCCGGCCGAGCGCTGGCTGCGCGCCGGACTGGACGCGGTGGGGCTCGACCTGGCGCCACCGGAGTTCGCCCGCGCCCTCCACGAGTTGCGGGCCGTGGGCGCCCAACCCGGGGGCACCGCGCCGCGCGACGTGCCCGCCCACCTGGCCGCCGACTGGCACGCGCGCGACCTGAGCGGCAGCCAGCACCGCGCCGCCTATCTCGCGCAGGCCCGCCAGGTCAGCCTCCCGTACGCGGGGCTCCACGAGGCGCTGTACGAGCGCCACAAGGACCCGGTGGCCTGGGAGCCGTACCCCGACGCCGCCGAGGTGCTGGCCGGGCTGCGGGAGCGCGGGGTACGGATAGCCGTGGTGAGCAACATCGGGTGGGACCTGCGCCCGGTCTTCCACCGGCACGGGCTCGACCGGTTCGTCGACGCCTACCTGCTCTCCTTCGAGCACGGCATCACGAAACCGAACCCCGCCCTGTTCCAGCTCGCCTGCGCCACCCTCGGGACGAGCGCGCCCGAGACGGTCATGGTCGGTGACAGCCGGCGGGCGGACGGCGGCGCGGCGGCGATCGGCTGCCAGGTGCACTTCGTGGACCACCTCCCGGTGGACCAGCGCCCCGACGGCCTGCGGCCCGTGCTCGACCTCGCCGGTTGAGGCCCGAGCCGGTCGCGGCCACCGCCCGGGCCCACCCCGGGCGGTGGCCGGCGGGCACACGCGGGCGCGCGCCCCGGTACGGCACTGGGCCCCGGCCCGGCAGCCGGGCCGAGGGCGTCACCCCTGCCGGCCGCGATGGGCGGGGCGGCGAGGCGGGCTCGCCGCCGGGCGGTCAGCCGGCGGCGTCGTGCCGGGCCTCGTGGGCGAGGATGCTGGCGCGCCAGCGCGCGATGACCTCCTCGCGGTCGGAGCCGGCGTGGTCGGCCTCGGTGACGAGCGCCTCGGCGGCCATCGCGGCCAGCCGGACGACGACGTGGCGCAGGTCACGGTCGTCCAGGGGCTCCAGTAGGGCGCCCGCGCCGTCGCTGTCGTTGGCGAGTGCGCAAGCGATCATGGCCATCGTCGTGCGATCCCACTCGTATGCGTTCACGCGGTCAGCCTTCCCGTAGCCGCCCGGGCGAGAACGCCTACTCGCGGGTAGACCGGGGTCCCGGGGACGGGAGAGTGCTGCGTGGCGGGGGTGCGTGCTGGGTGCGCGGTGCGAGGGTGGGGTCACCGAGGCCGGTGCGACAGCGCGGTCATGTCGACCCGCTTGCCGGCCGGCGGTTTCCGCCGCCGCGGCCCAATCGAGAGCGCCGGGCCGACCGCGAGTCCGCTTCCACCCACGGCTGTGACCACGGTCGCTGGCTGTCTTGCCCTCGTAGCGACCGCCGATTTCGGACGATCCCCCGCGTCGCCCGAAATCGGCGGCCAAACCGGCGTTCGCCCTGTTCAGAAGGGGCGGACAACCGGAGACCCACTGAGTATATTGGCTTCGAGCCAGTCAACGCAGGAGTTACAGCATGTCCCCGCGCAGCGCATCGGTCAATGAGGAGTTGCGCCGACGCTCCCAACAGCGTCTGCTCCAGGCGACCGTCGATCTTGTCGATGAGTACGGCTACGAGGCCACGACGCTCGCGAGCATCGCCGATCGCGCGGGCGCCGCACGCGGCCTGGTGTCGTACTACTTTCCCGGGAAGCGCCAGCTCCTCCAGTCCGCCGTGCACCGGCTGATGCACACCGAACTGGCGGCGGCGCTGGCCCGCGAACCCGTACCGACCGGCGACGACGCGGGGCGCGAGCTGCTGGCCCGGGCCATCGACGCGATCCTCGGCCTCGCCCGGGACCGGCCCCGGCTGATGCGTACGCACATGGCGGGCATCCTGCAGGCGGAGGGCTTCATCCAGTGCGCCGAGCAGCAACGGCTGGCCGAGCTGCTTCGGGAGACGGTGGTCGCGTACGGCAGTGACGACCCCGACACCGACTACCGGCTGCTGCGCGCCCTCCTGATGGGCGCCGTCGTGGCCGTCCTGCTGCCCGGTGCGCCGATGCCGACGGCGCGGCTGCGCGCGGAACTCTTCCACCGCTACGGCCTCGACTGGGAACAGGGTGACCCGCCGGCCTCGGACGACGCGCCGGACGCGCCCACCGGAGCCCCGCAACGTACGTCCGCCCCGCAGGCGTCCGCCCCGCCGACCACGCCGGCCGGCCGGAGCGGGCCCACGCCCGCCTCCGATGACGACGCGGACGCTGCCGGGCCCGCGGTGTCCCACACCTGACCGCCGGGGAGCGTACGCCGGCGCGTGCTCCGAGCGGCGGCCCGTGGGCTCGGGTGAGCTCGGCGGCGGGGCGCCCGGCGCCCGAGCCGCGGTCGCGCCGGTGGTGGGGGCGGTCGGCTCCGGTGGGCGCACGCCTCCCGCCGCGCCCGCGCCGGTGCCATGCTGGAAACCCAGCGGGAAGGAGTTCCGCCGTGCTCCGCGTCGCCGTCGTCGGTTCGGGTCCCAGCGGTGTGTACACCGCACAGGCCCTCCTCCAACAAACCGTCGTGCCCGATATCGTCGTCCACGTCCTCGACCGACTGCCCTGCCCCTTCGGGCTGGTGCGCTACGGGGTGGCTCCCGACCACGAGAAGATCAAGTCGCTCCAGGGCAACCTGCGCACCGTCCTTGAGGACCCCCGGGTCACCTTCCTCGGCCACGTGCGCGTCGGCGACCCCGGTCTGTCGCCACAGCAACTGCGCGAGCTCTACCACGCGGTGGTCTACTGCGTAGGCGCCGCCGCCGACCGCCACCTCGGGGTGCCGGGCGAGGAGCTTCCGGGGAGCCGTTCGGCCACCGACTTCGTCTCCTGGTACAGCGCGCACCCGGACGCTGAGGCGGACGAGTTCGCGCTCGCCACCCCGTCCGCCGTGGTGATCGGCGTCGGCAACGTGGCGGTGGACGTGGCCCGGGTGCTCGCCAGGGACGCGGCGGAGCTGCGTACCACCGACGTGCCCGCGGGCGCGCTCACCGCGCTCGGACGCAGCCGGGTGCGCGACATCCACGTGGTGGGCCGGCGCGGACCGTCGCAGGCCAAGTTCACCACCAAGGAGCTGCGCGAGCTGGGCGCGCTGCCCGGGGCGAGCGTGCGGGTGCGCCCCGAGGAGCTGGCGCTCGATCCGGCGTTCGCCGACCCGTCGGGCCTGCCCGCCGTGAACCGGCGCAACGTGGACGTGCTGCGCACCTGGGCGACCCAGCCTCCGGCCGACCGGCCGCGCCGCATCCACCTGCGCTTCTTCCTGCGCCCCGTGGCACTCCTCGGCCACGGCAGCGCGCCGTCCACCGGCGCGGCGGGCCCGGCCGTCGAGCGCGGGGCGGCCGGCGGCGTCGGGGTGCGCGCGGTGCGCTTCGAGCGCACGACGCCCGACGGCCGCGGCGGGGTGGTGGGCACCGGGCGGTACGAGGACATCGACGCGCGCCTGGTGCTGCGCTCGGTCGGGTACCGCGGGGTGCCGCTACCGGGCCTGCCGTTCGACGCGGAGCGCGGCACGGTACCCCACCGGGCGGGCCGGGTGCTGCGGGAGGGGGAACCGTCACCGGGCGAGTACGTGGCGGGCTGGATCAAGCGCGGACCCACGGGTGTGATCGGCACCAACCGGCCCTGCGCGAAGGAGACCGTCAACTCGCTGCTCGCCGACGCGCCGCGGCTCGCCTCGCGGGAGGTGGCCGCCGACCCGCTGGCGGCGCTGCGCCGGCTGGGCCAGGAGCCGGTGGAGTGGCCCGGCTGGTTGCGGATCGAGGAGGCGGAGGCCGCGCTGGGCCGGGAGTTGGGGCGTGCGCAGGTCAAGATCCCCGACTGGGAGGGGCTGTTGGACGCGGCGCGCGCCCGGCCCTGAGGGCACGGGGCCCCCGCCGTCGGCCCGGTCGGCCGCGGCGGGGCTCGTGGTTCAGCGCGCGGCCAGGCGCTGTTCCTGGTGGTGGGCGGCGGTCAGCACGCTGTCCAACAGGCCGGGGAACAGGCGCTCCAGCTCCTGCTCGCGCAGCAGGCTCATCTTGGCGGTGCCGCGGTAGATCTGCTGGATGACGCCGCTCTCGCGCAGCACGCGGAAGTGGTGGGTACAGGTGGACTTGCTCACCGGCAGGTCGAAGACGGAGCAGGCCAGCTCGCCGCCGTCGGTGGCGAGCCGGCACACGATGCGCAGGCGCATGGGGTCGGACAGCGCGTGCAGCACGTGTTCGAGGCGGATCTCGTCGACGTCCGGGTGGTCGAGTACCCGGCCCGACGGGGCGGGGGCCTGCTGAGTTGCCACGGCTGCTCCTCACGCTGCTCCGAACGGCGGGGCACGGCAGGGGCGCGCCGTATTTTGCCATCCGCCGTACTACGACGGAAATCGTACAACACCGCCCGGGAAAAGCGAAGGGCCTTCGTCGTCTCGATACGGGACCCGCGCTCCTCGCCGCCGACGACGATCGCGCGTGAAAGTCGCTCGATATGCTTTTCGTTTTCGCGTTCCGGGCCACGACTGCAAATGAGTGAAAGATCGCCGGCCGGTTTGTTCATGTCCCGCCCCTGTCGGGACACTTGAGGCCGCGCGCACAGCGCTTTGAGAACGCGCAGCACCACCAGGCGAGGAGTGCACATCGATGAGCGATGCCTTTGGCGTCATCACGGAAATTCTGGCCGAACAGTTCGAGGTGGACCAGGCCGTACTGCGCCCGGAAGCCACGCTTGAGGAGTTGGAGCTGGATTCCCTCGCCCTTTTGGAATTCTCCCTGGTGCTCGCGGAACGCACGGGCCTGCGGGTCAGCGACGAGGACGTCACCCGCGACCTCACCCTGCGGCAGATCGCGGAATGGATCGAGACCGGCCGCGACCTCGCCGAGGCCGGACTGCGGACCTGACAGGGCGCGCGACCGACGCCCGGCGGCCGACTGACAGTGGGCGACCCGGGCGGCGACCCGACGGCGGAGGCGCGGCGTGCGTCGTCGGCGCCCGCCCCGCGCGGTGCCGCGCGGCCCGAGTCGCCGCCGAACGTGCCACCGATCACTCCTGAGGAGAAAGGCGCGGATTCTTGACGCGCAAGAGCACGATGCTCGGCGAAGGCGAAAGCGAAAGCGGGAGCGAGCAACGAACCGGGCACATCCCCGGGGCGGCCGCCCTGCTTTCGAGTCTGTCCGGGCACGCCCCCCTGGCCGTCGCGTTTTCCGGCGGCGTCGATTCCACGGTGGTCCTCGCCGCCGCGGTACGGACCTGGGGTCGTACGGGCACACTCGCGGTCATCGCGGACTCCCCGGCTCTGGCCAGGGACGAACTGCGCGGCGCCCGGCGCGCGGCGGCGGAGATCGGCGCCGAGCTAGTCGTGGTGGCCACCGACGAGTGGACGGTCCCCGGCTACCGGGAGAATTCCGGGGACCGCTGCTACTTCTGCAAGCGCACCGTGCTGGCGCGCGTGGCCGACGTGGCGGCCGAGCGCGGGTTCCACGGCGTCGCGACGGGCACGCACCGCGACGACCGGCGGGCCGCGCACCGGCCGGGGCTGCGCGCGGCGGCGGAACTCGGCGTCGCCGAGCCGCTGGCCGACGCCGGCCTGGGCAAGCGCGAGGTGCGCGCCGTGGCCGCCGCGTGGGGACTGTCGGTCGCGGAGAAGCCGGGCACGCCCTGCCTCTCGTCGCGGGTGGCGGTCGGGGTGCCGGTGACGCGCGAGCGGCTCGCGCTGGTGGAGCGGGCCGAGGAGTTGGTCCGCGCGGAGCTGGCGGCCGGCCGCGTACCGGTCACCGACGTACGGGTGCGACTTCTGGCGGCGGACTTCCGTGTCGAGCTGGGGCCGCCCGCGTACGACTGGCTCGACGGGCGGCCGGAGCGGGCCGGCGCGTTGCTGCGCCGCGTGGCGGTGGCGACGCGGCTCGGCCCGGGCTCGGTGGCCCGCTACCGCTCCGGCGCCGTGAGCCTCGGGCCGGGGCACGCCGGACCTGGTCTTGGGCCCGGCCCCGGGCGGTGCCGTACGGGGCGCGCCGGCCCTCTCGTGCCGCGGCCCGCCGGCCCGCGGCAGGGTGGCGCCCCGCGCGCGGTGGTCGAGGGCGCCTCGTGAGCGAGACCGAGGCCCTGCGGGTGGCCGACTACGCCAGGCTCGATGTGGCGCGGCGCGACCGGACCGGGGTGCCGGAGGTGGTGTTCGCGCAGGCCAAGACGGTGGCCCAGACGTTGCGGCTGCTGGCCGAGCTGCGCGCGGGTGACCCGGGCGCGCCGGCCCTGGCAACCCGGTGCCCGAAGGAGGTGCTGGCCGCCGCGCCCACCGCGTTCGGCACCGACCCCGTACGCGTGGACGAGGTGGCGCGGACGGTCACGGTGGGCCCGCTGCCGCCGCCGCGCGGGAGGGTCGGCGTGCTGACGGCCGGAACTTGCGACCTGCCGGTGGCGCGCGAGTGCCTGGCCACGCTGGCGGCGCTGGGGGTGGGGGCCACGCTCGTGGACGACGTGGGCGTCGCGGGTATCGGCCGGCTGTTCGCGCAGTTGCCACGGTTGCACGACGTCGACTGCGCGCTCGTCGTAGCCGGCATGGACGGCGCCCTGCCCAGCGTGGTGGCCGGACTGTTGCGCGCGCCGGTGGTCGGGGTGCCCACGAGCGTGGGGTACGGGGTGGCGTCGGGTGGCGTCACCGCCCTGGGCTCGATGCTCTCCGCCTGCGCGCCCGGCCTGACGGTCGTCAACATCGACAACGGCTTCGGGGCCGCGGTCCACGCGGCGAAGGTGATCAACGCGGTGCACGGTGACTGAGCCGGGTCCGGCCCACGGCGCGCGGCCGCTGGGCGCGGGGCCCGCTCGGCCCGGGACGGACGAGGCGTACCAGGCGCCACTGGCCCGCGTGGACAGCGGGCCGCGACACGACATGGAGACGCACGCGATGAGCGAACCCCCCGAGGCGGGGCCGGCCTCGACCACGCCCACGGAGCGACCGGCGCCCACCGCGCCGCAGCCGCCGCAGGCTCCCCCGCGCGCCGGGTCCCGCCCGGTGGCCGAGCCCCGGCAGGGCTCCGCGCCACCGGCCGTGCCCGCCGCCCCGGAGCCCTGCGACACGGCCGAGCCGCAGGGGCCGCCGGGCACCGAGGCGGCCCCGGGCGCGTCGGCGCCGGCGGGCGTGGACGGCGCGCCGGTGCGGGCGGCGCACCTGGACTGCACCGCCGGCGTCGCGGGCGACATGCTGCTGGCCGCGCTGGTGGACGCGGGGGCCGACCCGCGCGTGGTGGCCGACGCGGTGGCCGCCCTCGACGTGCCCGGCCTCGCGGTGCGCACCCGGCCCGCGCGGCGCGGTGGGTTCGCCTGCCTGCGGGCCCACGTGGAACAGCCGTCCGTCCCCGATCGGGCCCGGCGTCTGCCGCAGGTGCTCGCGCTGCTCGCCGCCGCGCGCCTCGCGCCCGATGTCGCCCGCTTCGCGCGCCGGGTCTTCGAACTGCTCGCGGAGGCCGAGGCGCGGGTGCACGGCACGACGCCGGAGCAGGTGCACTTCCACGAGGTCGGCGCGCACGACGCGCTGGCGGACGTGGTGGGTTGCGCGGCGGCCCTGGCCGACCTGGGGTTGCTGGCCGCGGACGCCCAGGTGACGTGCTCCGCGCTGGCGGCGGGCAGCGGGCACGTCGACAGCGCCCACGGCCAACTGCCGGTGCCGGTGCCCGCCGTGCTCCGTATCGCCGCGCGGCACGGGCTCGCGCTGGCCGCGGGCGAGCTGACCGGGGAGCGTACGACGCCGACCGGGGCCGCGCTGGTGGCGGCGGTGGCCACGCCGGGGCCCATGCCCGCGATGACGGTGCGCGCGGTCGGCGTCGGCGGGGGCGGCCGGGACACCGCCGAGGGGCCCAACATCACCCGCGTCGTGCTGGGCGAGGCGCTTGACGTGCCGTCGGCCGCGGTCTCGGGTGAGGTCGTGGTGGTCGAGAGCACCGTGGACGACCTGGACCCGCGGTTGTGGCCGTCGGTGCTCGACGCGTTGCGCGCGGCCGGGGCGTGGGACTGCTGGACGATCGGTACCGTCGGCCGCCGTGGTCGGCCGGGTCGGCTGGTGACGGCGCTGTGCGCGGCCGAGGTGCGGCCCGCCGTCACCGACGTACTGCTGCGGCACACCACGACGTTGGGCGTGCGCTGGTCCGTGCAGCGGCGTACGACGTTGCCGCGCCGGGTGGTAACGGTGGCCGTCGGTCCGCCAGGGCGGGAGCAGTACGTGCCGGTCAAGATCGCCGACGTGCCGGGCGGTGAGGTCACGGTGCAGCCGGAGCTGGCCGACGCGGAGCGCGCCGCGCGGGCCCTTGGGTGGCCGGTCCGGCAGGTCTGCGCGGCGGCCATCAGCAACTACCTGCGCGAGCCCCCCGCCCGCGCGGTCCCGCGCCAGCCGCCGGGCCACACCTGATCAGCCACCGGCCCCCCTCACCTCCCCGCGCGGGGCGCACGCCGGCCACCGACCGCACGCGGCCACCACCGCTCGGCCGCTCCCCCACGGCCGCCTCCCGCCGACAGCCTCGCGGCGGGAGGCTGGTGCCCGCGCCGTCGCCATGTCATCCGCCGGCGCGCCGCGCCGTGCCCGCGTCCCCTCCCCGTCCCCCGTCATCGCCGACCCAGAGGAAGCCATGCCGCGCACCTACGCCGTCACCAGCCTGGAGGGGGCGCACGTCCTCCTCACCGGGGCCACCGGGTTCATCGGGCAGGCCGTGTTGGAGCGGCTGCTCGCCGACCATCCCGACACCCGCGTCAGCCTCCTGTTGCGCGGCCGGGGCGGGTGTGGTGGCCGTGACCGCCTGGTGCGGCTGCTCCGGAAGGACGTGTTCCGGCGGTGGCACGAACGGCCGGGCGGTGACGACGAGTTGGCCGAGGCGGCGCGCCGGGTCCAGGTCGTCGAGGGTGACCTGGAGAGCGTGACGGGGCTGCCGGACGACCTGGACACGGTCATCCACTGCGCGTCGGCGGTCACCTTCGACCCGCCCATCGACGAGGCGTTCGGCTCCAACGTCGCCGGGGCCGTCCGGCTCTGCGAGCAGTTGGCCCGCCAGCCCGTGCCGCCGCACCTGGTCTACGTCTCCACCGCCTACGTGTCGGCGCCCGGCCACGGAACGGTGCGCGAGGAGCCGCTGCGGCACACGGTGGACTGGCGGGAGGAGCTGGCCGCCAGCGAGACCGTACGCGCGGAGGTCGAGCGGGACTCGCGGCGCCCCGAGGTGCTGCGCCGGCTGCTGCGGGAGGCGGGCCGGGCGCACGCGCCGTGCGGCAACCAGGTGGTGGCCGGGCACGCCGAGGAGGCCAGGCGGGCGTGGGTGGCGCGGCGGCTGGTCGCCTACGGGCGGGCCCGGGCCAACGCGCTGGGGTGGACGGACGTGTACACCTTCACCAAGGCGCTGGCCGAGCGGGCCACCGAGGAGGGCTGGGCCGGGCGACCGCTGACGGTGTTGCGGCCGGCCATCGTCGAGAGCGCGCTGCGCCACCCGTACCCGGGCTGGATCGACGGGCACAAGATGCTCGACCCGCTGATCATCGACTACGGGACGGGGGCCATGTGGGACCTGCCGGGCGATCCGGACGCCGTCCTGGACGTCATCCCGGCGGACCTGGTGGTCAACGCGATCCTGGCCGCCGCCGCCGCGGTGCCGCCGGCGGACGCGCCGCACTACTTCCACGTCGGCTCGGGCGCCGGCAACCCGCTGACCTACGGGGCGCTCCACGACCACCTGGACGCGTACTTCACCCGGCATCCGCTGCCCGATCCGTCGGGGCGCGGTCACCTGCGGCACGCGCGGTGGCGGTTCCAGAGCCCGGCGCGCGTGCGGACGGCGCTCGACCTCGCCGACCGGGCCGTCGCGGCGGCCGGTAGCGCGCTGGAGTGGCTGCCCGGTGGCGAGCGGGTCCAGGAGCGGGAGCGCGGGCTGCGCCACCGGCGCGGCGAACTCGCCCGTCAGCGGCACTACTTCGAGGTGTACCAGCCGTACACCGGCGCGCAGGGCCGCTATGACGACCGGGAGTTGATGGCCCTGCACCGCTCCCTGCCGCCACGGCTCGCGGCCGAGCGCGGCTTCGACCCGCGCGGGCTGGACTGGCGCGACTACCTGGAGGAGGTGCACTGCCCGGCGGTGACCCGGCGGCTGCGCGACGCCATGGGGTTGCGCGGGGCGGCGGCCGGGCGCGGTCGCGCGGCGCCCCGCGCGCTGCCGCCGGCGGACGACGTCGCCGCCGTCTTCGACCTCGACGGCACCTTCGTGGCCGCCGACATGGTCGAGTCCTACCTGTGGGCCCGCCTCGGCTCCGGCTCGCTGCCCGGCCACGCGGCCGAGCTGCTCGACCTGGCCCGCGCGGTCCCCCGCTACCTGCGCGCGGAGCGCACCGACCGGGCGGCGTTCGTCCGCGCCTTCCTGCGCCGCTACCAGGGCGCCGACGCCGCCGCGCTGCGGGACCTGGTGCGGGACGCGCTGGCGGACGCGATGCTGCGGCGGGCGCTGCCGGAGGCGGTGCGCCGGGCGCGCGAGCACCGCGCGGCCGGGCACCGCACCGTCCTGGTCACCGGCAGCCTCGACCTGCTGGTCGAGCCGCTGCGCCCGCTCTTCGACGACATCGTGGCCTGCCGGATGGAGAGCCGGGGCGGCGTGCTCTCCGGCCGGCTGGTGGCCCCACCGGTGGTCGGCGAGGCGCGCGCCGCGTGGCTGCGCGAGTACGCGCGCGAGCACGGGCTGTCCCTGCGGCGTTCGTACGCGTACGCCGACAGCTACTCCGACCGGCCCTTCCTGGCCTCGGTCGGCCGGCCCTGCGCGGTCAATCCCGACCTGCGGCTGTACCGGTACGCCGCGCGCCGGCACTGGCCCGTCGTGCGCTGGGGCGCGCACGCGGGCACCCGGTGGGAGGCGCTGACCGAGACGGTGCGGGCCGGCGGTGCCAGCACAGCGACAAGGAGCTACGCGTGAGCAGACCCGGACTGGTCCTCGAAGTCGACGAGCGCACACCGCCGTTGCTGGTGTGTGAGGGGGAGGGCTTCCGACTCGAACAGTTGCCGCACGGCGCTCGGGTCGTCTACCCGCCCGCGTGCCTGCCCGGCATCCGGGACCTGGACGCGGCGATCACACGGGCGCTGCACCAGCCGCACGGCAGCGATCCGCTGCCCGCGCTGCTGCGCCCCGGCATGCGGCTGACCATCGTCTTCGACGACCTGTCGCTGCCGCTGCCGCCCATGCGCAGCCCGGACATCCGGCAGCGGATCATCGAGCACGTGCTGGAGCTGGCCGCCGCGCACCGGGTAGACGACGTGGAGCTGATCGCGGCCAACGCGCTGCACCGGCGCATGACGCCGGCCGAGCTGCGGCACGTGGTGGGCGACCGGGTCTTCCGCTCGTTCTTCCCCCAGCACCTGCGCAACCACGACGCGGAGGACCAGGAGAACCTGCTCCACCTCGGCCAGACCGGGCACGGCGAGGACGTGGAGATCAACCGCCGGGCGGCGGAGAGCGATCTCATCGTGTACGTGAACATCACGCTGGTGGCGATGAACGGCGGGCCGAAGTCGGTGTCGGTGGGCCTGGCCAGCTACCGCAGCCTGCGCCACCACCACAACGTGGACACCCTGCGGAACTCGCGCTCCTTCAACGACCCGGCCCACTCGGCCATGCACCGCTCCTACGACCGCATGCAGGACCTGATCGGCGGTCAGGTCAGGGTGTTCACGATCGAGACCGCGCTGAACAACGACGCCTTCCCGCAGCCGCTGGGCTTCCTCAGCAAGCGCGAGTGGGAGTGGAACGCGGCGGACCAGGCGGCGTTCATCGGTGCGCGGCGCGGCTCCCGGCTGCTCCCGCCCGCGCTGCGCCGGCGCGCCTTCCACCGGGTGGCCGCACCCTGGGGCGTGACCAGCGTCGCCGCGGGCGCGCCGAGCGCGGTGCACCCCATCACACTGCGACACGTGCACCGGCAACAGGTCACGCCGGTGTCGGGCCAGGCGGACGTGGGGGTGTTCGGCGTGCCGTACCTGTGCCCGTACAACGTCAACTCGGTGATGAACCCGATCCTGGTGGCCTCGATGGGCCTCGGCTACCTGTTCAACATGTACCTGAACAAGCCCATCGTCCGGCGTGGTGGGGTGGGCATCTTCTACCACCCGCTGCCGAACGAGTTCCACACCGTGCACCACCCGAGCTACCTCGACTTCTACGAGGACGTGCTGACCCAGTCGACCGACCCGGCCGTGGTGGAGGGCAAGTTCGAGGAGCAGTTCGCGACCGATCCGTGGTACGTCCACCTGTACCGCAGGAGCTACGCGTACCACGGGGTGCACCCGTTCTACATGTGGTACTGGTGCGCGCACGCCAGGGAGCACCTGGGCGACGTCATCTTCGTCGGTGCCGATCCGGCGGTCGCCTCCCGCCTCGGGTTCCGCGCGGCCAGCACGTTGGCCGACGCCCTCCAGTTGGCCTCGCACACGGTGGGCGGCAGTCCGGAGATCACCTATCTGCACGCCCCGCCGCTGACCCTGGCGGACGTCTCGTGACGGGCGGACGGGAGGGCGGGCCCGGCAACCGGGCCGCCCGGTGGCTCGGCGGCGCGGCGCGCGGGAACGGCGGGGGCCTGCGCCGTGACCTGGCCCTGTTGCGCCAGGGACGCGACTGGCGGGGGCGGGCCAGGCCGCCGCGCGGACTGCCGCCCGAGCAGTACGCGGCGCGGGCGCCGTTCCGTACCGCCTGGGCCCGGTCGGCGCCGGCCGCGCTGGCTCGTGACGCGCTGCGCACCGGCGTGCTGAAGCCGCTGCTGTGGGCGCACGTCCGGCCCGTGGTGACGGGGCGCGAGCACCTGGCGGGGCTGCGCGGACCGGTGGTGTTCGTGGCCAACCACGCCAGCCACCTCGACACGCCGTTGATCCTGGGGGCGCTGCCGGGGCCCGTCGCGGCCCGGACGACGGTGGGCGCGGCGGCCGACCACTTCTTCGCCTCGCGGCTGACCGGGGTGACGACGGCGTTGCTGTTCAACGCCTTCCCGGTGGACCGGCGCCGCGACCGGGGGGCCGGGCGGCGCGGCCACGGCGCCGGGTTGGCGACGCGGCTGATCGGCAGTGGTTGGAGCGTGTTGCTGTTCCCCGAGGGGTCGCGCTCCCGCGACGGCTGGATGAGTTGGTTCCGGCTGGGCGCCGCGCGGCTGTGCCTGGACACCGGGGTGCCGGCCGTGCCGGTGGCGGTACGGGGCACGTTCGCGGCGCTGCCGCCGGGTGACGTGCTGCCCCGGC
This sequence comes from Streptomyces sp. 71268, assembly GCF_029392895.1. Lineage (NCBI taxonomy): Bacteria > Bacillati > Actinomycetota > Actinomycetes > Kitasatosporales > Streptomycetaceae > Streptomyces > Streptomyces sp. 71268. The sequence continues at coordinate 7,954,555 of NZ_CP114200.1, read as the reverse complement.
GCGACGCCGCGCCGATCAGCGTGCGCTTCGGCCGGCCGATCGTGGCGGGCCCCGACGAGACGGCGCCGGCCTTCCGCGATCGCATGATGCGCGAGGTCAACGCGTTGTGGGCGGAGACGGACGTGGGGTGGTACGGAGCGCTGCGCGGCGCGGTGGAGGCCGCCGACGCGCCGCCGACCCCCGCCTCGGCGCCGCCGACGGCCGGGGTACGGCGCGCGGCGCGGTGGCGCCGGGTCTGGGAGTCCACGCGCGCTGCGGAGCGGCCGGGACGGCGTCGCGTGTGGGGCGGCCCGGTGCCGGCCTGGCCCAAGCAGCGGGGCGCGGGCGGCGGGGCGGCCGACGGGGCGCGGGGCGCATCGCGGGTGTCGTAAGGGGCGCGCACCCGGGGGCGGGCGGGATGGCGTGGGGCGGGGTGGAGGCGTGGGGCCCCACCTCGCCCCACGGCGTTTGTACGAGGGGTCTCGTAATTTGATGAGCGACGTACTACGATCAGCACCGTACAAACCCGCACCCCGTCGCCCCGCGAAGTGGAGTAGTCGTGAGCGCCCTGTTCGAGCCGTACACCCTGCGGACACTGACCATCCCGAACCGCGTCTGGATGGCCCCGATGTGCCAGTACTCCGCCGAGGTCTTCGGGCCGAACGCCGGCGTGGCCGGTGACTGGCACCACACGCACTACACCTCGCGGGCCGTCGGCGGCGCCGGCCTCATCCTGGTCGAGGCCACCGCCGTCTCCCCCGAGGGCCGGATCAGCCCCGCCGACCTGGGCATCTGGAACGACACCCAGGTCGAGGCGCTGCGCCGGATCACCGCATCGCTCAAGGAGCACGGCACCGTCCCGGGCATCCAGATCGCACATGCCGGGCGCAAGGCGAGCACCGACCGCCCCTGGCGCGGCGGCGCCCCGATCACCGACCCCGCGCAGCACGGCTGGCAGCCGGTCGGGCCGAGCCCCATCGCCTTCGACGCCGACCACCCGGTCCCCGACGAGCTGACGGAGGAGCGTATAGACGAGATCGTCGGCCAGTTCGCGGACGCGGCCCGGCGCGCGCTCGCCGCCGGCTTCGAGGTCGTCGAGGTGCACGGCGCGCACGGGTACCTGATCGGCGAGTTCCTCTCCCCGCACAGCAACCACCGCACGGACGCGTACGGCGGCTCGTACGAGAACCGCACCCGCTTCGCGCTGCGGGTGGTGGACGCGGTACGCGCGGTGTGGCCCAAGGAGTTGCCGGTCTTCTTCCGGATCTCGGCGACCGACTGGTTGCAGGAGACCGCGCGGGCGGACGGCGCCGAGGCCGATGGCCCGCTCGGCTGGACGGCCGACGACACGGTGCGCTTCGCGCGCGACCTGCACGCCCACGGCGTGGACCTGCTCGACGTCTCCACCGGCGGGAACGCCACCGGCGTCCACATCCCCACCGGCCCCGGCTACCAGGTCCCCTTCGCGGCCCGGGTGAAGGCGGAGACCGACCTTCCGGTCGCGGCCGTCGGCAAGATCACCGAGCCGGAGCAGGCCGAGAAGGTGCTCCAGTCCGGCGAGGCGGACGCGGTCCTGCTCGGCCGGGAGCTGCTGCGCGACCCGTACTGGCCGCACCGCGCGGCGCGCGCCCTCGGTCGCACTCCGAGCTACCCCGACCCCTACTCCTGGGCCGCCTGACCTCCGCTCCGTAACCGCGCCGACCTGCGCGGGCACACTCCGGGAACGCCGTTGTCAGTGGCCGGGCGCACACTGGCGGCAGCAGGCGACGGCTGGGACGGCGGCGTCCCGGAGGTGAGGACCGGGCCGGACGGGGCCGTTCCGCTGCGTCGGCCGGGGCGGGATCCTCGACGGTGACACCCGGCGCCCGCCCGCCACCTGCCGGTGTGCCGCGCGTACGGGCGGCCACGGTCGGGTGAGCGGGCCCCTCGTGGGCCAGTAGAGTGACGGCCGTGGCTGGACGACCGTTGAACGAAATCGTAGAACCCGGCTGGGCCAAGGCACTTGAGCCCGTAGCCGAACGCATCACGGCGATGGGGACCTTCCTGCGCACCGAGATCGCGGCGGGCCGTACGTACCTGCCGGCGGGCCAGCACGTCCTGCGTGCTTTCCAACAACCCTTCGACGACGTCCGGGTGCTGATCGTCGGGCAGGACCCCTACCCCACCCCGGGGCACGCCGTCGGGCTCAGCTTCGCGGTCGCCCCCGAGGTACGCCCGCTGCCCGGCAGCCTGCAGAACATCTTCCAGGAACTGCACACCGACCTCGGCCACCCCCGGCCCTCCAACGGGGACTTGACCCCCTGGACCGAGCAGGGCGTGCTGCTGCTCAACAGGGCGCTCACCACCGCCCCGCGCAAGCCCGCGGCCCACCGGGGCAAGGGCTGGGAAGAGGTCACCGAGCAGGCCATCCGGGCGCTGGTCGAGCGCGGCAAGCCGCTGGTGTCGATCCTGTGGGGGCGCGACGCGCGCAACCTGCGCCCGCTGCTCGGCAACCTGCCCGCCGTCGAGTCCGCCCACCCCTCACCCATGTCGGCCGACCGGGGCTTCTTCGGCTCACGCCCGTTCAGCCGGGCCAACGACCTGCTGGTGCGGCAGGGGTCGCAGCCGGTGGAGTGGCGACTGCCCTGACCCCGCGCGCCCGCGCGAACCTGCACGCGGCGCGCCCGCGCGTGAACCGCTGCCTGACCGCCCGCGCGCGCACCGCCGCCCGACCGCCCGCGCGTCGCGGTGCCTCACGCCTGGCCGGCCGCGTTCGGAAGTACGAGCGATAGTGTCGGGGCATGACAACGCACAACGCCACGCCCGCCGGCTGGTACGCCGACCCCCAGGGCACCCCTCACCTGCTGCGCTGGTGGGACGGCGCCCAGTGGACCCAGCACACGCACCCGGGCCAGCCCGGCCAGGCCGCCCAGCAGCCGGCCGCCGGGCCGCCGCCCGAGAAGATCCAGCGTCAGGTCCAGCAGCAGGCCGGGCTCGGCACCTCGACCCCGCAGGGCGGCGGGACGCTGTTCACCGAGCCGGTGCTGGTGGTGAACCAGAAGGCCAAGCTCATCGAGCTGACCAACGAGTACAGCGTCTTCGACCAGCACGGCCAGACCATCGGCTCGGTGGTCCAGGTGGGGCAGAGCACGCTGAAGAAGGTGGCGCGCTTCGTCTCCAGCCTTGACCAGTTCATGACCCACCGGCTGGAGATCCGGGACGCCCACGGGCAGCCGCACCTGGTGATGACCCGGCCGGCCAAGTTCATGAAGTCCAAGGTCCTGGTCGCCCGCCCGGACGGCCAGCCGGTCGGCGAGATCCACCAGCAGAACGTGATCGGGAAGATCAACTTCGCGATCATGGCGCAGGGACAGCAGGTCGGCGCCATCAAGGCGGAGAACTGGCGCGCCTGGAACTTCGCCATCGTCGACCACACCGACCGCGAGATCGCCCGGATCACCAAGACCTGGGAGGGCCTCGCCAAGACCATGTTCACCACTGCGGACAACTACGTGCTGCAGATCCACCAGCAGCTCCCCGAGCCGCTGCTCAGCCTCGTGGTGGCGACCGCGCTGACGGTGGACACGGCGTTGAAGCAGGACGCCCGCGGGTTCGGATGAGCCGATGAGCGCCCTCGACCCCCAGCCGGCCCCGGCCGCCGGCCACGCCCCCGAGCCCGGCCCGCGCGCCCCCGCCGTCCACTACGCCCTGGGCATCGACTCCGGCGGCTCGGGCGTACGCATCGCCCTCGGCTCCGTCGGGCCGCTGGGCGCCCCCGCCACCGAGCCGCTGACCTGGCACTCCCCCAGCCCCGCCCTCGTCGGGGAGCACGGCATCGACGCCGCCGGGCTGCTCGCCCGGGTGCTGCCGGCGGCCCAGCGGCTGCTGCGCCAGGTCGGCGCCGAGCGGGTGGCCGCCGTCTGCGTGGGCGCGGCCGGCATGGCCAGCCTCGGCGACGACCTGCGGGCCCACCTGCCCGCCGCGCTCACCGACGCCCTCGGCTTGCGACGGCTCGCGCTGGCGGCCGACGGCGTCACGGCCTACGTCGGGGCGCTCGGCCAGCGCCCGGGCGCCGTCGTGGCGGCTGGCACCGGCATGATCGCCCTCGGCACCGACCTCGGTGACGGCCCGCACGGCGCCTGGCGGCGCGTGGACGGCTGGGGTCACCTGCTGGGCGACTGCGGCGGTGGCGCGTGGATCGGCCGGGCCGGACTCGAGGCGGCCATGCGCGCCCACGACGGGCGGGCGGGCGGCTCGCAGCCGCTGCTGTCCCGCCTCGAGGCCGTGTTCGGGCCGCCGGAGCACCTGCCGGGGCTGCTGTACCCGCGCCCCGACCGGCCAGCCGTGCTGGCCTCCTTCGCCCCGGAGGTCGGCCGTTGCGCGGCCACCGACCCGGTGGCGGCCGCCATCCTGCACGAGGCGGCGGACCACATCGCACGCGCCGCGCAGGCCGCCTTCCCCCACCCGCCCAGCACCGACCAGGCGGCGCGCGGCGACGACGCCGGGGCGCTGGCGCTGACCGGCGGGCTCTTCCGGATGGGGGCGCCGCTGGTCGACCCGGTACGGCGGGAGTTGGCCCGCCGCCTGCCCGGAGTGCCGGTCACGGAGGCGGCCGGCGACCCGCTGGCGGGGGCGCTGCGCGTGGCGTCGGCGCTCGCGGCGGACGCGCTGCGGCTACCGGTGGACGGGGAACTGCTCCAGGTGCTCTAGCCGTTGCCCGCGAGGGCCGGGGCGGTCGCGCCCCGGCCCCGGGACCGGCCCGTAGTCACCGCTGCATTTCGGGTAGCGCGCCACACACGACCCAAAACGCCGGATAAAACGGGACGGATTCGGCCTAGTTATACCCACCTGAACAGCGCTCCTCGTCAAACGGCTAACATGCGGCGCCATGAGTTCCCCCACCGGGCCCGCGTCCGGCCTGCCTGTACGAACGCCACGACCTCGCCAGTCCGGACGGCACCGGCGACCCGAGCCCGCCGCGGCGCCCGTCGGCGCGCCGCCGCTGGTGCTCGCCGTGCCCGGGGCTCCCGACCCCGTGACGCGCGCGGTGGTCGACGAGGTGCTGAGCATCGCGCGCTCCGAGCTGCCCGGCCTCGACGCCCGGGTCGGCTACGTCGGCGGCGCCGACGAGCAGGCCCCGGCCTTGGAGGCGACGCTGGCTCAGGCCGCGCGCGACCGCGCGGCCCTGCTCGCCGCCGCGCAGACCAGCGCCGCGGGCCAGCCGAGCGAGGCGGCCACGGACGCGTCCGACGCCGCGGCCCAGGAGGCGGCGTACGGCGCCCAGCGACAGGCCGCGATCGACGCGGACGGGCCGGCGGCCGTGGTGGTACCGCTCCTCGCCGGTCCCGACAGCGAGTTGGTGGCCCGCGCGCGGCAGGCCGTCGAGGGCAGCGGCTGCGCCGCCCTGTTCACCGACCCGCTCGGCCCGCACCCGCTGCTCGCCGAGGCGCTGCACGTGCGGCTCTCGGAGGCCGGGCTCGCCCGCGCCGACCGCGCCCGCCTGTTCACGGTGGCCACCGCGGCCGACGGCATCATCCTGGCCACCGTCGGTGGTCCGGAGGCCGTGCAGGCGGCGGGCATCACCGGCATGTTGCTCTCGGCGCGCCTCGCCGTGCCGGTACTGGCCGCGCCGCTCGACGAGAAGGGCGCCGTGGCCCGCACCGCCGAGCAGTTGCTCGGCGCCGGTTCGCAGCGCCTCGCGCTGGCCCCGTACCTGATCGGCCCCGAGGTGTCCGCCGAGCTGATCGAGACGGCGGCCAACGAGGCGGGCTGCGCGGCGGCCGAGCCGCTGGGCGCCTACCCGGCCGTGGGCCGCCTGGTGCTGTCCGCGTACGCCGCGGCGCTCGGCCTCACGCTCCCCGGCACGCCCAACCGCTAGCCCGCCGGCCGGCCAGGCCGTGGCCGCCGGCCCGGGCGGTACGCGGACCGCACCGGGCCGACACGGACGGCCCCAGGCTCCTGCCACCAGCGGTGCAGCCGGTCGACGCCGGTGACGGCGCCTCACCGTGCGCCGCCCGTACGCCACCTCGCGCGCGGCTCGCCCGAACCCGGCGTCGGAACCAGGACACATGGAAGGACCCGGCTCGCCGCCCCTCGTGGGCGGGCCGCCCCAGGTGGGGGCGGTACGAGCCGGGTCCTTCGCCGCGTTCCTTCCGAATTCCCCCTGGCCGGCGAACGGGCACCGCACCCCGTGTCCGGGGCGCGGTGCCCGTCGCCGGTCGGCGCGCGGCCGGTGTCAGGCGAGCACCACGCACGACGCCGCGGGGGCGTCGACCGAGCCCGACCAGGTCGGGACCCCCGTCTCGGCGTCGACGGTGAACCAGGCCACCCCGCCGGAGCGTTCGTTGGCCACGTACAGCCGCTCCCCCGTCGCCGACAGCGCGAGGTGCCGGGGCCAGTGCCCGCCGCAGTCCACCGTGGTCCGCAGCTCAAGCTGGTCGCCCGTCGCGTTGAGGGCGAGGACGGCGATGCTGTCGTGGCCTCGGTTGGCGACCCACACGAACCGCCCGTCGGGCGCGACGACCAGCTCGGACGGGTAGTTGCGCGGCAGGTCCTCGCCCTCCCGTGGCGGCAGCACGCTGACCGCCGCGCCGGGGGTCAGCTCGCCCGTGGCGGCGTCCCAGCGGCAGACGGTGACCGTGGAGTCCAGTTCGTTGGTCACGTAGGCCCACTCACCGCCCGGGTGGAAGGCCAGGCTGCGCGGGCCGGCGCCCGGCGTGAAGCGGGCGGCGTGGTGCGGGCGCAGGGTGCCCCGCTCGGCGTCCAGCTCGTAGCTGTGGACCGTGTCCGTGCCCAGGTCAACGGCGAGCACCCAGCGCCCGGACGGGTCGGGCAGCACGGCGTGCGCGTGCGGGCCCCGCTGCCGCTCCGGGTCGGGGCCCGACCCCTCGTGCTGTCGTACGTCGGTGGGCCGGGCCAGGCCACACCAGGTGCCGTGCCCCTCCGGGTCCAGGAGGTAGGGCAGGACGCTGATGGTGCCCGACGAGTAGTGGGCGGTCAGCACGTGGCCCTCGGTCAGCGACAGGTGCGTGGGGTCGTCGCCGCCGACGGCCGCCGGCAGGCCGAGGGGGGCCGGCCGGTCGGGGTCGCCCAGGGAGAAGGCCGCGCCATAGCCGTCGGGCGTCTCGCTCACCGCGTACAACACCCCCTGCTCCCGTGAGAGGGCCAGGTAGGAGGGGTTCTCCACGATGTCGGTCGAGTACTTGACGGTCAGGGCCCCGCTGTCCGGTTCGACCGTGGCGACGCTGACGCCCCAGCCTCCCGCCGAGGTGAACGAGCCGATGTACGCCCGCTGGTCACCGGGGGTCGCCCCGTCGCCGGTCTTGCTCTCATCGCTCGTGGCGCTCGCCATGTCGCACCTTTCTCGGCCCGCCGGATGAGGACGGGCCGTAGCCGTAGGTCCGGACCAGGATGCCCGGTTCACCCGCACGGCTCTAGATGCATGCGACCACGACGGAGATCGGGTAGCACGGAGGGGAGCGGCGGATGGGCGGAAAAGCCTCGGGGGGAGGTCTGCTGAGACCCGAGGAGGCGGCAACGATGCTGTACATGGTGCAGTTGTTCGGCAGTGCCACGCGGTGGGACGAGGAGATCGCCGCGTACTCGCCCGAGGAGTTCCAGGCGATGGTCGAGCACATGGGGCGGCTCAACGAGGAGTTGTCCGCCTCCGGCGAGCTGGTGGAGGCGCGCGGCCTCGGCGGTCCGGCGCTGGTGACCAGCGTGTGGGCCAGGGACGACGGGCCCCCACGGGTCAGTGACGGCACGCACGACGGGCGGGAGAAGCTGCTGGCCGGCTACTGGGTGGTGGACGTCGCCGACCTCGACCGGGCGGTCGAGATCGCCGCCCGGGCGTCGGCCGCGCCCGGCCCCGGCGACTCGCACAACTTCCCCGTGGAGGTGCACGAGCTGCCCACGGACCTGCCGCGCTGACGTCGCCCGGCGAGCGCGTACGCGAACGGGCCCGTACCCGGTACGTGACCGGGTACGGGCCCGTTGCCCTCGGCGGAGGCGGCCGGCGCGTCGGGGCGGCCGGTCAGGCGTCGGCCAGGGGCGCGCGCGGGGAGCTGCGCAACGGGGCGGCGAGCTCGGTCAGCGCCCGCTCCAAGCCGTGCAGGTGGACCAGCGCGGGCTCCGTCGCGACCGGTTGCGCCGCGGCGGCCGGGGCCGGCGACACCACCTCGCGGACCCGGTCCGGGGTGGTCAGCGACTCGACGGCGGCCTCGACGCGCTGACAGGCGGCGGTGAGCCGGGCGTCGTGGGACGCCTCCGGGTCGCCGGCGATGGAGGCGAGGCCGCGCACCTCGCGGGCGCAGTCGTCGAGCAGGGCCAGCACCTGCCGGGCGCGCGCCTTGCGGGCGCGCAGCGGGCTCAGCGGGTGCACCAGCGGGGCGAGCGACAGCCGCACCTTGCCGAGGAGTGCCTCCAGTTCGGCGACGCGCGGCGCGGGGTCGGCGGTGGCCGAGCCGGCCAGGCGCGCCGCCGCCTCGGCGGTGCAGGCGTGCACGCAGCGCACGGCCCGCTGGACCCAGGCGTCGGTGGTGGCGTGCGTGGTGACGGGCAGCACGCACAGCACGGCCAGCGCGGCGCCGAGCGCGCCCACGGCGGTCTCGGTCACCCGCAGCCCGAGCAGCCCCGGGTCCAGCACGCCCAGCGACCCGTAGAGGAGCCCCGCCATGAGGGTCACCGCGAGCATCATCCAGGTGTAGGAGACGGCGGCCGTGTAGAAGATGCCGAACACGCAGAGGGCGACGAGGATCGCGGTGGGGACGGGGGCTCCGTCCAGCGGCACGGCGATGACCAGGCCGAGGGCGACGCCGATGACGGTGCCGAGCGCCCGGCGGAAGCCGCGGACCAGGGTCTCGCCCCGCGACGCGGTGTTCACGAACACCCACCAGGTGGCGCCGACGGCCCAGTACCAACGCTCGTGCGAGAGCACCTGGCCCACGACGAGCGCGAACGCCCCGCCGGCGGTCGCCTGGACCGCCTGCCGGGTGGTGATCCGGGCCAGGCCCCGGCCCTCGGGTGGCGCGGGGGCCGGGACGGCGGGCGGCGGCAGGCGCCGCTCGTAGCACCACAGGCCGAAGCGGACGAGGGAGGCGGCGAGCAGGGAGAGCGTGACGGCCGCGTACAGCTCCGGTAGCTGTCCCGGCACCGTGTGCAGGAACTGCGTCGCGAAGAAGGTCATGAACGCGAACACGCCCAGGGAATGGCCGCGCGGGCCCCAGCGGCGCGCGTACACGCCCGCCCCGACGACGGCCAGGAAGGCGATGTCACGGGCCAGCGGATAGTCGTGCAGCCCGGCCGCGAGGGCCAGCACGGGGAAGCCGGCCACGGGCAGCAGCGCGGTGGTGACGGCCTGCCCGCGCACCGTCGTGTCGAGGACCGTGAAGAGTGCGAGCAAGGCGGCGAGCCCGCCGGTGATGGCGGCCACGAGCGAGTGGCCGGCGAGGCCGCACACGGCGACCGCCAAACCGATGCCGAGGACGGACCGGGCCGCGCTGCGCAGGCGCAGCCGCCCCGGGTCCGGAGCCACGAACATCTTCTTGAGCACGGTTTCCCACCCCTTCTGTCATCCAGCGCGAACAGCGGACGGCGCGCGTTCCCACGGTCCGCGCGCGTCAGCACGAAAAATGACGCCGCGGAGGGTTCCGCAGCGCCATCGACGGGACCATCACAGCATTGACGTCCTCGTTGGCTCAACACACCCCGCGACCGCTGGGCCATTGGCCCACTATCGGCCGCTCCGACCGGGCCAGAAGCGAGCCAACGGACCACAGAGCCGGGCCACGCACGCACCTGTGTCACCACGGCGCCCACCACCCACCGCCGTCACCCACCGCCCCGGCCCGCGACGAGCCCGCGCCGCCCGCGCCCCACCGCGTGGCTGGCGCCCCGCGCGAGCCGGCGGATTCGTCGGGCCCAGGGGTGGTGCGCCCCGGCGAGGGTGGGTACCCGGCCGGCGGGCACGCCTCGGCGCCCGCGCGCCGGGCCCCGGCACCGGGCGCAGGCGTGGCCGGCCGGGTCGCGGGCCCGGCGCCGTACGCCGACCGTCACGGGTCGGCCGGCGACATCCCGTACCCGAGAACCAGGAACCGAGAGCCGGCATCCGGCGCCGGCCGCCCGACACGGGCGAGCCGGGCCCGGTAGCCACCGAGCCAGACGCGACAGCAGCACACGCCGGACCGTCCGGAGGTTTCCCCGGCGGGCGGTCGGGCGGGGTGGGAGGCATCCAGCATGGCGACGACAGCCACCACGACGCAGGCCATCAGCGTGGACGTCGATGACGTGGCGCTGCCGGGCGACCTCACGCTGCCCGCCGAACCACTCGGCGTGGTCGCCTTCGCGCACGGCAGCGGCAGCTCGCGGCACAGCCCGCGGAACCGGGCGGTGGCCGGGACGCTGCACGAGGCCGGTCTCGGCACCGTACTCGTCGACCTGCTCAGCCCGGAGGAGGAGCGCGTCGACCAGGTGACGGCCGAGTTGCGGTTCGACATCCCGATGCTGGCCCGACGCGTCGCGGCGGTCGTGGACTGGCTCGACCGCCGGGCCGACACGCACGAGGTCCCGGTGGGCCTCTTCGGCGCCAGTACCGGGGCCGCGGCGGCGCTCGTCGCGGCGGCCGAGCGGGCCGACCGGGTGGCCGCCGTGGTCTCCCGTGGTGGGCGCCCGGACCTGGCGGGCCCGGCGTTGACCGCCGTACGGGCGCCGGTACTGCTCGTCGTCGGCGGCGCGGACCCGCGGGTGCTGCGCCTGAACGAGGAGGCGGCCGAGCGCCTGACCGCCCCGTGGACCCTGCGCGTCGTGCCGGGCGCCGGACACCTCTTCGCGGAGCCGGGTGCCCTGGAGGTCGTCGCGCACGCCGCCCGGGACTGGTTCCTCGGCATGCGCCGCGGGGACGACCGATGACCGTGCCCGTGCGGCGCCGGGGCGACCGGGCGCCGCACGGGCGGAAGGGAGGAACCGCCATGCTCTTCTCCGATCGCCGGGCAGCCGGCCGGGAGCTGGCCGCCCAGCTCGCCGACCGCGAACTCCACTCCGAGGTCGCCAGCCCCTTCGTGCTGGCCCTGCCGCGCGGCGGGGTGCCGGTGGCCGACGAGGTGGCCAGGGTCCTGCACGCGCCGCTGGACGTCCTGGTGGTGCGCAAGATCGGCCCACCGTTCAACCCCGAACTCGGTGTCGGGGCCCTGACCGGCGAGGACCCGCCGCTGTACGACGAGCGGGCGTTGGCCATGCTGGACCTGACGGCGGACCGACTGGGCGCGCAGGTCGCGCGGGCGCGCACCGAGCTGCACCGCCGCGAGGACCTGTACCGGGGCGGGCGTCCGGCGCCCGACCTGCGCGGCCGCACGGTCATCGTGGTGGACGACGGGCTCGCCACCGGCGTCACGGCCCACGCCGCGCTGCGGGCGGTGCGCCGCATGCGGCCGGCCCGGGTGGTGCTCGCGGCCCCGGTCTGCTCCGTCGAGGCCGCCACCGCGCTCGGCCCCGAGGCCGACGACGTGGTGTGCGCGCACCAGCCACGACCCTTCGGCTCGGTCGGCCAGTGGTACGCGGACTTCGAGCAGGTCAGCGACGACGAGGTGATCGACACCCTGCGGGCCGCCCACGCCCCCGGATGACGGGCGTGACCCCGCGCGGCGCCCGGGCCACCGGGGGCCGTTGGTACAGTCACCAGGCCGCATAGGGGACCTTCTGGGCCCGTGCGGACGAGCGGGACGAGCAACGACGAACAGGAGCCGGTGGCCCGTGGCCGTGGACGCCCTCGACGCGAAGATCCTGCGGCTGCTCCTGGAGCAGCCGCGCACCAGCGTGCGGGAGTACGCCCGGCTGCTCGGCGTCGCCCGCGGCACCCTGCAGGCACGGCTCGACCGGCTGGAGCGCGACGGGGTGATCACCGGTAGCGGGCCACGCCTGTCGGCCGCCGCCCTGGGCCATCCGGTGCTGGCCTTCGTGCACGTCGAGGTGACCCAGGGGCACCTGGACGACGTGGGGGACGCGCTCGCCGAGGTGCCGGAGATCATCGAGGCGTTCTCGATCACCGGCGGCGGCGACCTCATGACGCGGGTGGTGGCGCGGGACGCGGGCCACCTGGAGGACATCGTCCAGCGCCTGATCCAGCTTCCCGGCGTGGTCCGTACCCGCACCGAGATCGCGTTGCGCCAGCGGGTGCCGTACCGGATGTTGCCGCTGGTGGACGCGGTGGGCGCGGAGGCGGGCCGGCAGCGGTAGCCGTGGCGGGTTCCGGTCCGCCCGTGCGTACGCCGCGTCCGCCTGATTGGCATGCTGTGCCCATGAGCACTTCCCCCACCACCGCGGTCATCTTCGATCTCGACGGCACGCTCGTGGACAGCGAGCCGCACTACTTCGAAGCCGGGCGGCGCACCCTGGCCGCGTACGGGGTGACCGACTTCGACTGGGCCGAACACACCCGCTTCATCGGCATCGGCACCCGCGAGACGCTGACCATCCTGCGGTCCGAGCACGGAATCGAGGCGTCCGTCGACGAGTTGCTGGCGGCCAAGAACCGGCACTACCTGGAGTTGGTGGGCGCCTCGACCGGGGCGTTCCCGAAGATGCGCGCGTTCGTGGAGCGGTTGTCCACGCGGGGCCACCCGATCGCCGTGGCGTCCGGTTCGTCGCGCGCCGCGATCGAGGCCGTGCTCGGCGCCACGGGGCTCGACGCGCACTTCGCCACGTACGTCTCGGCCGAGGAGGTGCCGCACGGCAAGCCGGAGCCGGACGTCTTCCTGGAGGCGGCCCGGCGCCTGGGCGTGCCGCCGGCCGACTGCGCGGTGGTCGAGGACGCTCCGCCGGGCGCGGAGGCGGCGCGCCGGGCCGGGATGCGGTGCGTCGCGGTGCCGTACGTGCCGGCGACCGCGGACGATCCGTGGTTCGCCGCCGCGGGGCTCCGGTTCTCGGGTGGCCAGGGTGAGTTCGACGCGGAGCGCGCGTACGCCTGGCTGACCGGGTCCGGCTGACTGCTCGACACCCCCACCTTTCTGGCGTAAATGACCTAATGAGAGCATTCGCTCGCACGATCAACGCGCAAGACGAAGTGGAGCTCATATGGAACGACGTGGGGGACGCGCGGCCTACCGGTGGGGAGCTACGGTGGTCGCCTCTACAGCGGCGCTCGCCGTGCTCGTCCCGACGAGCAGCGCGCAGGCGGCGAGCGGGCCCTCGGGCATCACCGCCCGCGGTGCGTACCTGCTCGACAGTGGCGCCAACAAGCAGTTGTGGGCCAAGGACGCGGACACCAAGCGTCAGATGGCGAGCACCACCAAGATCATGACCGCGATGGTGGTGCTCGACACGAAGAAGGTGAACCTGAACAAGCAGGTCACCATCAAGAAGGAGTACCGCGACTACGTCGCCAAGGAAGGCGCTAGCACCGCCGACCTGAAGGTGGGCGACAAGGTGACGGTGCGCCAACTGCTGTACGGGCTGATGCTGCCCTCGGGCTGTGACGCCGCGTACGCGCTGGCCGACACCTTCGGGTCGGGCAGCAGCATCGCCGCCCGGAAGAAGTCGTTCATCACCAAGATGAACGACCGGGCCAAGGCGCTGGGGCTGAAGAACACCAAGTACGACTCGTTCGACGGCATCTCGGCCAAGGGCTCCAACTACACCACGCCGCGCGACCTGGCGAAGTTGACCCGGCACGCGATCGGCAACAGCACCTTCAAGACGGTCGTGAAGGCGCAGAGCACCAAGCAGAAGGCCACCAACGGCCGCACGTACACCTGGTACAACACGAACAAGCTGCTCGGCTCGTACCAGGGCACGTTCGGCGTCAAGACCGGTACCGGCACGGCCGCCGGTCCGTGCCTGGTCTTCGCCACGACGAAGGGCAAGCGCACCGTGGTGGGCGTCATCCTCAATGACGGCAACCGCTACGCGGACGCGAAGAAGATGCTCGACTGGTCCTTCAAGACCAAGACCAAGGTCGCCTGGCGCGCGCTGCCCAACAGCGCACAGCAGGACTAGGGTCCCTCGGCGCTCCCGCCACCGCGCGCGAACCCGCTTCGAGGCGGATCGCTCGCGACGGTCGGGGCCGACCTCGGGTCCGACCCGGTCGTTCGGTGCCCCGCTCGGTACTCTCCCGGGCGGGGCATCGTGCTGAGCAACCCCTCTTTCGGCATGGTCCAGACCTCTTGACGAGAGGTCTGGACCAACTTACCGTGTGGCCCACCACACACCCATGCCCCATCTTCGGGTCCACCCCCGGCTCAGGAGGTACGCGTGCCTTCCCCCACGCCTCCTCACGTGTCATGTGCACACCCACTGCCGCACACCGGCACGGCTGCGCCCGGCGGTCCCCACGTACGTGCCCGAAGACACGCCACCGCGGACCGCGCGCCCATCCGGTGCCGATGTTCGCGGCCAGAAGGGAGCACAGCATGATCGGTCGGACGTTACGCCTGCTGGGAGTCGGCCTCGCGCTGGCCTTCGCCGCCCAAGTACCCGCCGCCCAGGCGGCCGAGACGCCTGACACCCCACGCGCCGACACCTGCGAGGTCAAGTCCAGGCCCACCGGCAAGGTGCTCCAGGGTTACTGGGAGAACTGGGACGGCGCGGCCAACGGCGTCCACCCGCCCTTCGGGTGGGTCCCGATCAACGACAAGCGCATCCGCGACCACGGCTACAACGTGATCAACGCCGCGTTCCCGGTCATCCGCTCGGACGGCACCGTCCTGTGGGAGGACGGGATGGACGCGACGGTGAAGGTCTCGACGCCGGCCGAGATGTGCGACGCCAAGGCCAACGGCGCCACGCTGCTGATGTCCATCGGCGGCGCAGCGGCCGGCATCGACCTCAGTTCCAGCAAGGTCGCCGACCGGTTCGTCGAGACGGTGGTGCCGATCCTGAAGAAGTACAACTTCGACGGCATCGACATCGACATCGAGACGGGCCTCACCGGCAGCGGCAACATCAACCAGCTCTCCGCCTCGCAGTCCAACCTGATCCGCATCATCGACGGCGTGCTCGCCAAGATGCCGTCCAACTTCGGCCTGACGATGGCCCCCGAGACGGCGTACGTCACCGGCGGCAGCGTCACCTACGGCTCGATCTGGGGCGCCTACCTGCCGATCATCAAGAAGTACGCGGACAACGGCCGGCTGTGGTGGCTGAACATGCAGTACTACAACGGCAGCATGTACGGCTGCTCCGGTGACTCGTACCAGGCCGGCACGGTCCAGGGCTTCACCGCGCAGACCGACTGCCTCAACAAGGGCCTGGTCATCCAGGGCACCACCATCAAGGTCCCCTACGACAAGCAGGTTCCCGGGCTGCCCGCCCAGCCCGGCGCCGGCGGCGGCTACATGTCGCCGAGCCTGGTGAGCCAGGCGTGGGGCAAGTACAGCGGTGGCCTCAAGGGCCTGATGACCTGGTCCATCAACTGGGACGGCAGCCGGTCCTGGAGCTTCGGCAACAACGTCAAGTCCCTCCAGGGGCGCTGACCCGGCCGAGCGCCCACACCAGGGACGGCGCCCCGCCGTCCCCCACACGAGCCGACCCGCGCCACACGGCCCCGGCGCGGGTCGGCTTCGCCGTGCCCGGCGGACCCTCCACGGCGACTCCTCGCCTCACCGCTCCCACGGGACCCGCCCGCCCCACCCGCGAAGACGACTCCCGCCGGAGCACCCCCGGGGATTTCCGGAAAGCGGCCGGAGCGGGAAAAGAGCGCGTCGGAGAACGGGTTCGGGAACATGCCACGGCGACCAGGGAATTCCGTTCCCATTCCCGATCTCCCCTTGCGCGGAGGAATTCCTGGATCACCCTTATTCGGCCACCGCTCATCGGCCGGATATCCGCCGTCGTCGAGCTTTTTCACGGTTACCCAACATGGCGTGTTCCGGCGTGTGTTGGAGCAGGGCGTCGGGTATCGAGAGTTCTTGACACGGTGATCTTTGACATCAGGAGTGGTCCGATGACAGCGAGGTCCGGGGCCGTGCACCACGCCGCGCGGGAATACCGCGGGGACGCGCGATGATCGGCGAATTACCCGAGCCCGAGCCCGAGCGAGGACGGGCCGGGGCGCACACCGCCGCCGAAGCCAACACCATCACCGACACCGGCACGCACACTGGCACCGGCGCCGCCGACACCGCCGACACCGACAGCGATCACCGCGCCGACGCGGCCACACCGCTGCTGGACGGGGAACGGCTGTTCCACGAGCTGGTGGTCGACCAGGCGCGCCGCACCCCGACCGCGCTCGCCGTACGTTGCGGGACTCGCCGTCTGACGTACGCGGAGCTGGACCGGGCCAGCGACCGGCTCGCCGAGCGGCTCGGCGGGCAACCGGGCGGGCCCGGGCAGCCCGTCGCCGTTCTGGTGGACCGCTCGGTCGACCTCGTCGTGGCGCTGCTCGGCGTACTGAAGGCGGGGCACGCGTTCGTGCCGCTCGACCCGTCGTACCCCGCCGCACGGCGCCGGCACATGCTCGCGGACTCCAGGGCCACGGTGGTGGTGAGCGTCGCGCGCCTCGCGGAGCGCGCGGCGGACGCCGCGACCGCCGGGTCCGCCGGCGGCGACGGCGTAGCGAGCCCGGACGTCGTACTGTGCGACGCCCCGAGCCCGGCGCGCGTGCGGTACGAGCGGGCCCCGGCCGGGCCGGACGACCTCGCGTACGTGATGTACACCTCCGGTTCGACGGGCCGGCCCAAAGGGGTGGCGGTCGACCAGCGCTGCCTGCTGCGGGGTGTGTTGGCGATGACCTCGGTGGTGCGGCCGGCCCCGGGTGACGTGTGGGCCTGTGTGACGTCACCGTCCTTCGACCCGCTGATCGCCGACCTGTTCCTGCCCTTGGTCCGCGGCGCGGCGGTGCTGCTGGCCACGGACATCGAGGTGCGCGACCCGCACGCGCTGGCGGACCTGTTCACCGCCGGCGGTGCCACCATCGGGCAGGCGACTCCGTTGGTGTGGCGGGCGCTTCTTGAGGCCGGCTGGGCGGGCGGCCTGCGGGTCGCCCTGAGCGGCGGCGAGCCGCTGCCGGTGCCGCTGGCGACGGAACTCCGCGCGCGCTGCGCGTCGGTGTGGAACCTCTACGGCCCCACCGAGACCACCGTCTGGTCCACGGGCCACCGCTTCGACCCGCGCGACGGGCGCGCGGTGCCGGTGGGCCGCCCGCTGCCGGGCACCACGCTGCACGTGCTCGACACCGAACTACGGCCGGTGCCCGCCGGGCGATTGGGCGAGGTCTGGATCGGCGGCGACAAGGTGGCCCGGGGCTACCACCGACTGCCGGACCTCACTGACGAGCGCTTTCGGCCCGACCCGTACGGGCCGCCGGGCGCCCGGTTCTACCGCACCGGGGACCTCGGCCGGCTGCGGCCCGACGGCGTGCTTGAGCTCTCGGGGCGCGCCGACCGCCAGGTCAAGATCCGGGGCCACCGCGTGGAGCCCGGCGAGGTCGAGGTCTGCCTCACCGAGCATCCCGAGGTCGTGCACGCCGTGGTGGTCGCCCGGCCGGATGCCGACGGGCCACGGCTGGTGGCGCACGTCCAGACGGCCCGCGACACGCCCCCGGTCCCCGACGACCTGCACGCGCACGCGCGGGCGACGCTGCCCGAGCACGCGGTGCCCAGCGCGTTCGCGCACGTACGGCAATGGCCCCGGACGCCCAACGGGAAGATCGACCACGCCGCCCTGGTCAAGGTCCTGGAGGCTCCCTCGGCGGGCCGGGACGCGGAATCAGGTACGGGCGCGGTCGCTGGCTCGGGCTCGGGCGCGGGCGCGGCGGAGGGTGGGAACGGCGGGCCGGTGACGGCGGACACACGGGGTCAACTGGGCTCCCTGTGGCAGGAGTTGCTGGACGTTCCGCGCCCCGGGCTCGATGACGACTTCTTCGCCCTGGGCGGCCACTCCCTCCTCGTCATGCGCATGGTCGCCGCCATCAGGAAGCGGTTCGGCGTGCGCGTCTCCACCCTGGACGTCATGAACCGGCCGACCGTGCGCCAACTCGCCGAGCTGATCGACGCGGAACGGGCCGGCCTCGGTGACCACCCCCACCCACGGTGAGCCACGCCCCGCCCACCTGTGACCCGGCCGGTCAGTCAGCCAACCAGCCAGCCGAGCTGTCCGTCCGGTCAACCGGTCGGCGGGCCGGTCCCGGCCTCCCGTACGCGCCGCCGCCCTCGTCCATCCGCACTGGAGGTGATGCCGCATGACCTGCCCATCGACCAGTCCGCCCGGCACGCCGGCACCGCGCCCCGCCGAGCGGGACCACGCCGGCGCCACGGCGCCGCTGCCCGCGCTGCTGCGCCCGCTCTGGCTCGCCTCCCGCGTGGCGGCGGACAGCGCCCTCTACAACGAGCCCGCCGCCTTCGTGCTGCGCGGACCACTCGACACCGGGGCGCTGCGCCGCGCCCTGGACGCCGTGTACGAGCGGCACGCCGCCCTGCGCACGGTCGTGGTCGGCGACGACCACGACCCGCGGATCGCCGTCCTGGCCCCCCACCCGTTCCCGCTGGAGGAGCGCGACCTGCGCGCCCACGGCCCCGGGTCCGCCCGGCACCTGGCCGAGGAGTGGGCCGCGACCGCCGCCCGGCGCCCCTTCGACCTCGAACGGGGGCCGCTGGCCCGGGCGGGGTTGCTCCGGTGCGCCGACCAGGAATGGGTCCTGGTGGTGGTGTTGCACCACCTGGTCTGCGACGGCTACTCGCTGGGCCTGTTCTTCGCCGAGATCGGGGAGGCGTACGCGCGGGACGCCGCGCCACCCACCGTCGTGGCGGCGCACTGTGCCCAACAAGAGCTGGCGTCGTCCGTGAGCCCCGAGCAGCTCGCCGCCGACCGCGCCTACTGGGAGCGGCGGTTGGCCGGCGTGCCCGCGCGCATGCCGCTGCCCACCGACCGGCCCGAGCCGGCCACGCCGCGGCGCACCGGCCACCGCGTCCCGATCCCGCTGCCGCCCGACTGGTTCGCCTCGGCCCGCGCGGCGGCGGCCGAACTGCGTACCCCGCCGTTCGCGCTGGCACTGGCCGCGTTGGCGCGCGTGGTCGGCGCGCTGGCCGACGCCGAGGACGTCGTGATCGGCACCACGGTCAACGTGCGGGCGGAGGCCGAGGCCGAGGAGGCCGTCGGCTACTTCCTCAAGACCATCCCGCTGCGGCTGCGCGTACCACCGGGGCGCACGGTCGCCGACGCGGTGCGCCACGCGCACGACGTGGTGCTCGCGGCGATCTCGCACACCGGCTGCGAGTTCGACGACATCCTCGCCGCCGCCGAGGCGCGGGGCGGCGGCCGGCCGGCGCTGTTGCAGGTCGCCCTTGAGCTCCAGTACGAGCCGGCGGAACTCACCCTCGCCGGCGCGTCCGCCACCCGGCTGGCCGTGCACACCGGCACCGCCAAGTCCGAACTCACCTTCCACCTCAGCGCCGCGCCGGGCACGCCGAGCGAGTTGGAGTACGCCACCGAGCTGTACGACGAACGGACGGCCACCAGCCTGGCCGCGGCGTTCGCGACGGTGGTGGCCGGCGTGCGGGCGGGGGCGGCGCTGGACGCGTTGGTGTGGGACGAGCTTCCGCTGACCGACGGGGAGGCGCGGCGCGAGGTGACGGCCCTGGCGGAGGGCGAGCCGCTCAAGCCGCCGCGCTGGGCCCTGCTGCCCGAGGCCGTGCGCGAGCGCGCCCTGCTCCACCCCGAGCGGCCGGCCGTGGTAGCGGCCCCGGGCAGCGGCGCCCCGACCGTGCTCACGTACGCCGAACTCGACGCGCGGGCCGGAGCGTTGGGCCGACGGTTGCGGGCAGCGGGGGTCGGCCGGGGCACGGCGGTCGGCATCCTCGCCGCCCGCCCGGAGCGGCGGATCGCCGCCGTGTTCGGGGCGTGGCGGGTCGGCGCGGTGTGCGTGGCGCTCGACCCGGACCTGCCGGCCCTGCGGCTGCGGCACCTGGTGGAGGCGGCGGAGGTGCGGGTGCTGGTCCTTGAGGAGGAGCAGGACGACGCGTTCGCTCCGCCCGGCGTACGACGGCTGCGCTGGACGGAGCCGCCACGGCCCGACGCCATGGCCGACGCGGGCCCGGAGTCCGTCGATGCCACGCCGGACGACACCGCGTACATCATCTTCACCTCCGGCAGTTCGGGGCAGCCCAAGGCGGTGGCGGTGCGGCACGGCAGCCTCGCCGCCTTCGGCCAGGCGATGCGCCAACTGGCCTTCGCTGACTTGGAGAACGTCTCGCGGGAGGAGGCCGACGGCACCGGAGCGCGGGCGGACGGGGAGCCGCTGCGCGTCGCCCAGAACGCGTCGCCGTCCTTCGACGCCTCCTGGCAGTCCACCCTGCTGCTCGGCTCGGGCCACACCCTCTACCCCGTGCCGAGCGCGCTGCGCTCCGATGGCGAGGCGTTCGTGGCCTTCCTGCGCGCCCACCGCGTCGACCTGCTGGACGCCACGCCCACGCACGCCCAGCACCTGGTCCGCGCCGGCCTCCTCGCCCCCGGCAAGCCGGCCCCGCGACTCCTGGTACTCGGCGGCGAGGCCGTCCCGCAGGGGCTGTGGGACCGGCTGGCCAGCGGCCCGGTGCGGGCCGTGAACGTGTACGGGCCGACCGAGTTCACCGTGAACGCCACGGGCTGCCCGATCGGGCCCGCCCACCCACGACCCGTCATCGGCCGGCCGCTGGCCGGGGTCACGGCCCAGGTGATGGACCGCCACCGGCGCCCGGTGCCGCGCGGCTTCCCCGGCGAGCTGTACCTGTCCGGGCCGCAACTCGCCGTCGGTTACCACGGGCGACCGGACCTGACCGGGGAGCGCTTCGTCACCCTGCCCGACGGCCGCCGGGCCTACGCCACGGGCGACCTGGCCCGCTGGCGGGCCGACGGGACCCTGGAGTTCCTGGGCCGCCGCGACGGCCAGATCAAGCTGCGCGGGCACCGCATCGAACTGGACGAGGTGGCCGAGACGCTGCGCGGCGCGCCCCTGGTGGCCGACGCGGCGGCCACGGTGGTCGACACGTCGACGGAGCGGCCGGTGCTCGTCGGCTGCCTGGTCCCGGCCGGGCCCGGCCTGGCACCGGAAGCGGTGCGCGCCTACGCCGCCGCGCGCCTGCCGGCGTACATGGTGCCGGCCGCCTGCCACGTCGTGGACGCGCTGCCCCGCACCGCGGCGGGCAAGCTCGACCGGCCGGCGCTGCACGCCCTGATCGCCGCGCGGCGCGAGGCGGGCGGGCCCACCGCCGACGCGGGGTCGACGGCCGGCCCGGCCGACGGTCCGCTGGCCGCCCTGTGGTGCCGTCTGTTGCGGCGCGAGAGCGTGTGCCACGACGACGACTTCTTCGCGTTGGGCGGCCACTCCCTGCTGGCCACCCAGTTGGCCCGGGAGGCGCGGGCGACGCTCGGCGTGCGGCTGCCGTTGCGCGTCATTTTCGAGCACCGCACCCTGGCCGCGATGGAGGCCGCGCTCGCCGGCACCGCCCCGGAAGCGACGCCCGACGCGGCCCCGGGCCCGGACTCCGGGCCGGGGGCGACGGCCGCGCCGCGCCCCGACGGCCGGCAGACCACACCCGCCGGGCGGACGCGGACCCCCGGCCGTGGACTGGTCGTACCACTTGCGCCGACCGGGCCCGCCGGCTCGGCACCCGACACCGTCCCGCTGGTGCTGGTCCATCCGCTGGGCGGCACCCTGCACGCGTACGAACCGCTGCTGCGCCTGCTGCCGCGGACGCTGCCGGTGTGGGGCGTGCGGTCGCCGGCGATGTCCGGCGCGGGGGCAGAGCCCGACACCGTCGACGACCTGGCGCGGCGCTACGCCGCCGCGTTGGTCGAGCGGCCGGGGGTGGGCGCGCTCGCCCTGTTCGGCTGGTCCCTGGGCGGGCTCGCCGCGCTCGCCGTCGCCGACGCCCTGGAGCGGCGCGGGGTCGAGGTCACGGCGGTGGAGCTGTGGGACTGCGGGATCGGCGGCCGGGAGCCGGAGGGCGACCGGGAGTCGCTGCGGCTGGCCCTCAACGCCACCTACGGTGCTGTCGACACGCCGGCCCTCCGGCGCGTCCTCGACGTCGTCCCGGAGGGCGCCACCGCGGACGAGGCGGCGCTGCGCCGGGCCTGGGACCTCGCGGGGCCGCTCGGCGAGGCGGACCGGAACGCCCTGGAACACAACTTCCGCACCATCCGCCACCAGAGCGACCTGTTCCGCGGCTGGCGTCCCTCGTTCCGGCTGCGGGCGCCGGTGCACGCCGTCTACGCCCGGGAGACCATCCGCACCGACACCGTCGCGGACACGGACTGGGCGCTCTGGACGCGCGGGGGCTGGAGCACCGACACGGTCGAAACCGACCACTACGGCATGATGCGTCCGCCCCATGTCGCGCTGGCCGCCCGGCGACTACTGAGCCGACCGCACATCGGGAGGACGCCATGAACGCGCGCGACGAGATGGGCGCCGAGACCACACGGCAGCCGGCGGCCGAGCGGGACGCGGGGCGGCCGGCCGCCGAACAGGGCGCGGGGCGGCCGGAAGTGCGGGAGGCGGAGACGCGGAGGGCGGAGGTGCGCCGCCTGTACGAGCGCTTCCCCTATCCCTCCCCCACCGCGGAGTCCGGGCTCCTGCACGACGTGGCCAACGCGATGGGGTTCCTGCTGGCGGACGGGCGGCTCGGCGAGCGGCGCGTCCTGGACGCGGGCTGTGGCACCGGCCACCGCCTGGTCGCCCTCGCCAAGGGCCACCCCGAGGCCCGGTTCGTCGGAGTGGACGCCTCCGCCGCGTCGCTCGCCGTCGCCCGCGCGTTGGCCGACCGGCACGGGGTGCGCAACGTGGAGTTCCGGCAGGGCCTGGTGCCGGGCCTGACCTTGCCCGAAACGTTCGACCTCGTCGTGTGCACCGGCCTCGTGCACCACCTGCCCGACCCGCGGGCCGGTCTGCGCTGGCTGGTCGAGCGGCTCGCGGACGACGGCCTGTTGTACCTGTGGCTCTACCACGCGCTCGGCGAACACGACCGGTTGCTCGACCGGGAGCTGGTCCGCCTGCTCGACGACGCCTCGGGCACCGGGTCGGGGCTGGAGACCGTACGGGCCCTCGGGCTCACGCTGGCCGAGGGGCGTTACGGCGCCAACAGCGAGAGCGCCGCGACCGCCGAGACCCGGCACGTCATCGACGCGGACGCCTACCTGCACCCCGTCGTGCACGCCTGGCGCTTCGGCGACCTGCCCGGGCTGCTGGCCGGTCTCGACCTGGACTGGGTGTCGGCGTTCAGCGTGAACTACGAGGGCGGCAGCCGGTTCGTCGACCTGGCCGGGCTGGAGGACGACCCCTACCTGTGCGTGACCGGCGCGGAGTCCCTCCCGTACGAGCTGGCCGACCGGCTGACCGGACTGTCGAACCCGCGCCAGCTCCAGGTGCTGGAGCTGAGACTGCGCCCGACCGGGTTCAGCCTGGCGGCCGGTCGGGGCGACAGCCTGCGGCAGTGCGCGCCCCGGGTCGCCGGCAGCCGCTTCCTGGACCGCCGAACGACCGCCCCCACCGAACCCACGGCGGCGGGCCCGCGCGGCGACCGGGGCCGATGATTGCGGGAGAACGCACCAGTACCGGACGCCCAGCGAGGAACGCATGCCCACCGCCGCCCCCTTCCAGCTCCATCCGGGAGCACCCGACTCCCCCGTGCTCCTGCACGTCCCGCACTCCTCACGGACCGTGCCCGCGGCCGTCCGCGCCGGGATCGTGCTTAACGACCGGGAGTTGGCGATCGAGTTGGACCACATCACCGACGCCCACACGGCGCGCGTCGCCGCCCGCGCGGCCGAGAGGGCGCACCCCGCCCCCTGGCGGTTCGTCAACCAGCTCTCCCGCCTGGTCGTCGACCCCGAACGGTTCCCCGACGAGCGCGAGGAGATGCTGAGCCGCGGCATGGGCGCGGTCTACACCCGCACCACGCACCAGGCCGACCTGCGCCCGGCCGACTTCGACGGGCGCCCCCTGGTCGAGCGCTACTTCCACCCGTACGCCAAGGCCATGACCGACGCGGTGGCCGACCGGCTGGCCGCCGTCGGGCGTGCCGTGATCATCGACGTCCACTCGTACCCGTCCAGGCCCCTGCCCTACGAACTGCACGGCGCGGGTCCGCGCCCGCCGATCTGCCTCGGCACGGACGCCTTCCACACGCCGGCCCCGCTGCTGGCGGCGGCCCGGCGGGCGTTCGCGGGGTTCGGCGGCGTCGGCCTGGACAGCCCCTTCGCGGGGACGTACGTGCCGCTGCCGTACTACGGGAAGGACGCGACGGTCAGCGCGCTCATGGTGGAGATCCGGCGCGACCTGTACATGGCCGAGCCGGGCGGGCCCGCGGGCCCCGGCCTGGACGCGCTGGCCGAGGCGCTGGCCGACCTCGTCGCGCGGGTGTCCGCCTGACGGGCGGGTGTAGTGGAGCGCCGCCCGTCGGCCCGCCCCGAAGGCGCGGGGCGGGCCGACAGGCGGCACGGGCGGTCAGCGGTGGCCGCTCACGCGGCGTTCGGGCCGACGTCCGCCGGGGTGAGGGGGGCGCGTACGGGGGCTGCCGTCGCGTACTCGTCCGCACCGATGTCGCGCTTGTCGCCGCGCGGGTGGCCGTCGATGTCCTCGGCCACGGCCGGGCTCTTGAGCGTGGCGGCGCCGATCGCCGGGCTGCCCGCCGCGAGCCGGTAGATCCCGTCGGACGCCTTGCGCAGCCGGGGGTCGACGCGGGTGTAACCGCCGGTGGGAACGGTGCCGTTGGACGCCGCGCCCCACAGGATGTTGCTCTGCCAGGTGAAGCCGGTGGACTTCGGCACCGCGACGAGGCTGCCCACGTCGCCCACCAGGAGGTTGTCGGCGACCACCACGTCGCGGGGCTCGTGCGGCTTGCCGTCGCTGGAGAGCGTGCCGCGGTTGTTCAGCAGGGTGTTGTGCGCGATCACCGCGCGGTCGCAGGCGTCGTGGCCGCGCCGCTCGTCCTCGCTCTCGCCGGGGTGGTGGTCGCGGGTGCTGCCGCTGCCGATCACCAGGGCGTCGTCCGACAACCCACTGAGGTAGTTGTTGACGATCAGGTGGTCGTTGCCGTAGACGCGCACCCCGTCGGCCCCGCCGATCAGGTAGTTGCCCTCGACCGTTGAGCGGTTGCCGTGGCGCAGCACGATGCCGCCCCGGCTGTCGCGGATCGTGTTGTATCGGATGGTGTTGTCCGACGACTTCACCGAGATGGCCTCGGGGTCCCCGTCGCACCGCTCGAAGAGGTTGTACTCCACCACCGCGTTCGCGCTGGCCAGCGCCCGGCTGCTGACGCCGAGCCGGATCGCCTCGCCGCCGTTGAGGCCGCTGAAGCTGTGGTCGGAGAAGTGGTTGCGGAAGATGTGCGACCGCTGGGCCATGGTGGCCTCGTCCGGCCCGTCGATCACAACGAAGATGCCCGAGGTGGTCTTGTGGTGGAAGTGGTTGCGGTCGATCTTGGTGTCGTCGCCCCGCACCACCACCCAGTACAGCTTGGTCAGGTCCGCGAGCTGGAAGTCGTTGCGGGTCAGCCGGATGCGTTGGCAACTCCCCGGGATCTCCAGGCTGGTGGACTGCCGGAAGGCGAAGCCGCTGACGGTGACGTTGCTCGACGCGTCGAAGACGAAGCCGCGCTCCCCCTTGAGCACCACGCCGCCGCGCGACTCCGCGGTGATGGTGATGGGCGCGCTGGTCGTGCCGTGCTTGCCGGACACCCGGATGCCGCCCGAGGGAACGGTGTACGTCCCGTTGGCCACGACGATGCGGGCGCCGGGCGCCGCGCGGTCGATCGCGCTCTGCAGCTCCTTCAGGGAGGTGACCGGCGCCGCCGACGCGCTGGCCGGCAGCACGGCCGTGAGGACCGCGGCGCCCAACACGGTGCCGGCGAGAAAGGTGCGTCTGTGCATGGTGCCTCCTGGGGGAACGGGACGGTGCGGGTCGACGGGGTGGCCGAGCCCGCCACTGAGCGGCGGGTACGGGCCGCGACCGAGGGGACGTGGGTGGGCGCCGGTCACCCGGTGCCCATCCACGTCCCACGGCCGAGACCTGTCTGACCACAGCTTCGGGCCCGGTGCTGCCGTTCCGCTGACGTGCCGCTAACGCCGGCGACATCTCGGGCGCCGGGGCCGCGCGCGCCGCCCTGCCCCCGCCTCGCGCACGCCGCCCCCGACGCCGCGCGCGGCGGGACCATCCCGCGCCGGGGCTCGGCCGTCCGACGGATTCGCTCCTCGGGCGGGCCGCTGAGCGGCTGGGTCACCGGGAGGTTCCCGAGTCACCGAAAAGTGCGTTCTCCCATGTCAGCGGCCACTCTCCTACAGTCATCCAGTAACCACGAGAGACCAAGGGCGCCGTGGATCGGCGGACGTGCGTCCGCGGGGCCCGTACGACGAGGAGACGCGCACCATGGCCATCACCCTGACCAACCCCAGCGGACTGCCGGCGGTCGACGCGTACCGGCAGGTGTCCATCGCCACCGGGTCGAAGCTGATCTCCGTCGCGGGCCAGGTCGCCTGGGACGCCGAGGGCAACACGGTCGGCGTGGGTGACCTCGCCGCCCAGGTCGAGCAGTGCTACCTCAACGTCAACACCGCCCTGGCCTCGGTCGGCGCCACCTTCGCCGACGTGACCCGGCTCACCGTCTACGTCGTCGACTGGACGCCCGACAAGATGCCCCTGTTCCTGGAGGGCGCCATGCGCGCGGGCGCGCGACTGGGAGCCACCCCGGTGCCGCCGGGCACCCTGCTGGGCGTCGCGGCGCTGGACGTGCCCGAGCACCTGGTGGAGATCGAGGCCACCGCCGTCATCGACTGACCGACGCCGCGCTCACCCGGCGCGCCCACCCCTCCCCCGCGAACCGGCGCCCGAGCGCCCGGTCAGTACGGGTGCTTGTCCGGCTTGTGCTTCCACGCCGCGTAGGGGATGGCGCCGAGTTCGGGGAGGATCTGCCTGATCGGGATGAGGCGCTGGTCGAGCGGCTTCTTGAAGTCCTCGTACTGGTAGGCGTCGCTGAAGCCGATCTCCGCGGTGGCCTTGAGGTCGCAGGCGAAGTAGACGGCGTCCAGCCGTGCCCAGTAGATGGCGCTCATGCACATCGGACAGGGCGCGCCGCTGGTGTAGATCGTGCACCCCTTGAGCATGCGGGCCCGCCTGGGGAGCGGGTCGGGCGACCCCTCCTCGCGCGGGATGAGCTTGAGCGTGCTGGCGTCCTGACGGTTCTTGGCGACCGAGGGTGCCGACGGGTTGAGGATCTGGATGGCCTTGCGGATGGCCTCGACCTCGCCGTGCGCGGTGGGGTCCGCGGTCAGCAGGACCCGGTTCTGGCCCCGGGCGACGATCTTCCCGTCCCGGACGATGACCGCCCCGAACGGGCCGCCCCAGTTGTTCTCCACCGACTCCGTCGCCAACCGCACGGCCTCGGCCATAAAACGCAGGTGCTTTGACATGCCCTGTCTCCGTCCCGACGCGCTCAGCCCGTCGCACAGATGCCCGGTAAGCCCCTTTTACGACCATATGCGATGGGGTCGGGACGGCAACTTCGTCGGCCTGCCCCGGCCCCGGCCCAACGCCCCCGCCGCTCGCGGGTGCGAGACCGCCGGGAGCCGGGGTGCGCCCCGGCCAGGCCGCCCCCAACGGGTGTCCGAAACCCACCCCTGGGCGCCGGCTTGTGGGAGCACACGGCCGGCGCCCGCCCGGCGCCCGTAGCATTCTCGTGCGTCGGCGCGCCCTCGCCCGAGGGGTGGCCCATGCCAGGGGCAGGGGCCAGAGTTCACGGTGCTCTGTCCAAGCTGTCGAAACCCGGGAGGACATGGTGTCCGCACGACCGTACGTGACGGTGATCGCCGCCCTCGGACTGCTCGGTGCCGCCGCCGGCGCCACGCAGGCCACAACGAGCCACCAGCACAGCGCGACCAGCACGACGAAGCCTGCCAGCCAGACCCGCGGCGTCGACGACGGGAGCTTCGAGTACCCCACGGTGCCCGCGAACAGGTTCACCAACGTGACGACGGGCGGGACAATAGGCCCGTGGACCGTCACTCGTGGCAACGTGGACCACATCGGACGCGGATTCTGGCAGGCGGCGGAGCGGAACCAGTCCGTCGACCTCAACGGCGGGGCGCCGGGAACGATCAGCCAGACGTTCCCGACCACCCCCGGCACCACGTACTCGATCACCTACGCCCTCGCCGGCAACCCCGGCGACTCGCCGGTCAAGACGGGTCGCGTCCTTATCGACGGGCAGACCATCCAGGACTTCACCTTCGACATCACCGGCAAGACCAGGACGAACATGGGTTACGTGGGACGCCAGGTCACCTTCGTCGCCCGGTCCACCTCCACCACCCTCTCCTTCGCCAGCACCACGGCCAACAGCGCGCAGGGCCCGGTGATCGACGACGTGGTGGTCCGGGCCGCCTGCTGTTCCTGCTCCTGCGACCGGGGAGCGACCGACAAGCACTGACCGGACTCGCGCGGCCCCGCCCCACCGGGGCCGCCCAACCGACGACCAGCCATCAACACCCCAACTGACCAGCACGACCCAGCGGGGCCCCGGCGTCACCGGACGCCGGGGCCCCGCGCGCTTCCCTGGCCGAACCACGGCGAACCGCCCCCGGCCCACCCGGACAAGCGCCTCCGTGTCGTCAGCCGCCCTCACGACGTCAGCCGTCCTCGGTCGCCGGGTCGGGCAACAGCGGGAAGAGTCGGGCGATGAGGGCGACCGGCTCGGCACCGGCGGGACGCGCCGCGGGCCGCTGCTCCCGGTCCTGGTACGGGGCGAGCGTCCGGCGCACCGCATCGGCGACCGCGCCCATCTCCTCGGGCGTCAGGTAGGCCACCGCGCTGAACGCCTCGTCCCGCCGCCACGCCGGCGGGGCCAGGTCGCGCCGGGCCAGCCACCGCTGGTAGCTCTCGTCCTCCAACCCACGGGCGAGTTGCCCGAACCCCGCCACGGGGGACGGATCGGCCGGCGCCGCCTCCTGTCGCAGGCGCCAAGGCCGGGCTCGCCCGCCCGCCCGGGGGACCTCCTCGATGTGCCCGTAGCGCGCGAGTTGGCGCAGATGGAACGAGCACAGGCCGGAGCTGTAACCGAGCCGCTCGGCCGCCTCGGTGGCCGTGACGGTGCCCACCTCGGCGAGCAGGTCCAGCAGGGCCCGACGCACCCGATGCTCGGGCAGACCGCCGGCGGTGGGGGCGGGGCCGCCGGCCGTCACAGACGCCGGCGCGTTGACACCTTCTTCAGTCACTTTGCAAAGTCTGCTACTTTGCAAAGCCCTTGGCAAGCAGCCACCGGCTTCGCCACTCACCCCCAGGCGTTCTCACGCTGAGGAAGGATGATGTCCACGGTGTCCGTACGTGACGACCAGCCCGGCCCTGTCGACCGTCGGGTCCGGGTGCAGGGTCAGCCCGTCGACTCCTATCCGGCGCTGCCGCCCGAGGCGGAGCGCGGGGCGATCCGGCGCATCACGGTGCTGGGCGAGGAGGTGCTGCACCGCCCGTGCCGGGAGGTGACCGACTTCGGCACGCCCGAGCTGTCGGCCCTGATCGACGACATGTTCCTGACCATGCACGCCGCCGACGGCGCCGGCCTCGCCGCCAACCAGGTCGACGTGGACCTGCGGATCTTCGTCTACGACTGCCCCGACGACCACGGTGTTCGCCACGTCGGACACATCTTCAACCCGGTGCTCGACGAACTCCCGTCCACCGGGCGGCAGTTGATCGACGAGGGTGAGGGGTGCCTGTCCGTACCGGGGGCGACCATGAACGTCCCCCGCCTGGACCGCGCCGTGGTCCGCGGCGTCGACCGGGACGGCAAGCCGCTGGTCATCGAGGGGACGGGGTACTTCGCCCGGTGCCTCCAGCACGAGAGCGACCATCTCGACGGGCGGCTGTACGTGGAGCGCCTCGCCAAGCGGGACCAGAAGGACGCGCTGCGGCAGATGGCCGACCGCCGCGAGCGGGTCTTCGCCCAGCGGGCCGCCAAGGCGGCCAGGCTGGGTCGCGCGCCGGGCGCAGCGCCCACCACGCCGGCCGCGCCGGAGCGCTGAGCCGGCCCGGCAGCCCCTCTCCCCTGCCGTCCCGTTACCGGGTCCGCAGGCTCATCGCCGGGCTCCGTCCGGCGGGTCGGATGGCACGATCGCGTTCAACTTGACTCGCAGATGGGCGTGTTCGGGCTTGCTGCCGGCCAGGGCGAGGGCCCGCCGGTAGGCCGCTGCGGCTTCCGGCAGCCGGCCGAGCCGGTGCAGCAGGTCCCCACGGGCGGCCTGGTACGGGTGGTACGCCTGGAGCTGTCGTTCGCCGGCCAGGCCGTCGAGCAGCGCCAGGCCCGCCAGTGGTCCGTCGCGCATCGCCACCGCCACCGCCCGGCCCAGCGCCACCACGGGGGACGGCGTCAGCGCGAGCAGCACGTCGTAGAGCGCCACCAGTTGTGACCAGTCGGTGCTGGCGAGGTCGGCGGCCTCGTCGTGCAGGGCGGCGATGGCCGCCTGGACGCCGTACGGTCCGGGCGGCCCGCCTCGCAGCGCGCGCACCACCAGGTCCCGGCCCTCTTCGATCATCGGCCGGTCCCAGCGCGTGCGGTCCTGCTCGTCGAGGAGGACGAGCGCGCCGTCCGGGCCGGTCCTGGCCGCGCGCCGGGCGTGGACCAGCAACAGCAGCGCGAGCAGGCCGGCCACCTCGCGCTCGGCCGGCAGCAGTCGGCGCAGGATGCGCGCCAACCGGACGGCCTCGCTCGCCAGGTCGAGCCGCTGCAACGCGGGGCCCGAGCTGGCCGCGTACCCCTCGGTGAAGACCGAGTAGATGACCTGGAGCACGCCGGGCAGGCGCTCGGGCAGTTCGTCGGGGCCCGGCACCCGGAACGGGATGCGCGCCTCGCGGATCTTCTTCTTCGCCCGCACGATCCGTTGGGCCATCGTCGCGGGCGGCACCAGGAAGGCCCGCGCGACCTCGGGTGTCGTCAGGCCGGCCAGGCAACGCAGGGTGATCGCGACGCGGTCCTCGGCGGCCAGGGCAGGGTGGGCACAGGTGAAGAACATCTGCAACCGCTCGTCGGGCAACTCCCCGTCGGCGTCGGCGGGCGGGGCGGGATCGGCCCGCTCCGCCTCCACGTGCAGAACGGCAAGCCGGGCCGCGTACGCCTGGTCGCGGCGCAGGCGGTCGACGGCCTTGCGCCGCGCGGTGGTCAGCAGCCAGGCGCCGGGGCGGGTGGGGACACTCTCGGTCGGCCAGTGCAGCAGTGCCGCTTCGACGGCCTCGGAGGTGACCTCCTCGGCCAGGTCGAGGTCGCCGAAGCGGCGGACGAGGGAGGCGAGCAGCCGTCCGCGCTCTTCCCGGAAGACCGCTTCCACGGACGCCCGCGCGGCAGACCGCTGGGTCGTGGCGATTGGTGTGCCGTTCTCGGCACGCTGCTCGTCTCCCACGGTCAGGCGCCGAAGTCGGCGATCGGGCGGACGACGACCGAGCCGCTGCCGCGCGCGCCGGGACAGCGGGCGGCCCAGTCGAGCGCGACGTCCAGGTCGGGTACGTCGATCACGTAGAAGCCGCCGAGCACCTCGCGGGTCTCCGCGAACGGCCCGTCGGTGATCGTGCGCCTGCCGTCCGGTTCGACCCGCACCGCCGTGGCGGTGACCAGGTCCGCCAGCGACTCCCCGGAGACGAAGATCCCCGCGTCCCTGACCTCCTTGTCGTAGCTCATCCAGTCCTCGACGGTGCATTCGGCCGCCGTGCCGTCCTCGCCGATCGTGCCCGCGTTGATCAGCAGCATGTACTTCATGGTTCGACTCCTGTCATTCCGTGGTCCGTGCGTGCGGCGAGTCGCCGTACACCATGACGACGAACGGACAGCGGCCCGATCGACACCGCCCCGAAAGATTCTTCCGCGCGCGCTCGCGCCCCCGCCGCGGGCGGCCCGCGCCGAGCCGCCCCCGTCCCACCCCACCAGCGACGATACGGGCTCCGCCACACCGCCGCCGGCGAACCGGGGCCGCCCGCACAGCGGAGGCGGGCGGGGGACGCGATCGCGGGTGGACCGGCCGGCGCCGTGCCGTACGCGCGACCGTCGTCTACTCGGAACCGGCTCGCACGGCGCGAGGGTGCGGCGGACTCAGCGGAACGCGGCCACGTTCTCCGCGACCCACTGCTGGAAGGAGCGGCCCGGCGCGCCGGTGAGCCGTGGCACCGTGTCCCGGACGCGGAGCAGCTCGTCGGTGACGTCACCGCCCGTGACGTCGAGCACCGCGTCCGCGGCCTCGGGGCCGAAGGCCGCGACCATCCACGTGCGGGCCTCGCGCCGGCTGACCTCGGCGAACGGCACCTGCCTGCCCAGGGCCGCCGCGATGGTCGCCACCTGTTGCCGGGCGGAGACGGGCGCCGGGCCCGTCAGCTCGTACGTCTTGCCATGGTGGCCCGGCTCGGTCAGGGCTACCCGGGCCACCGAGGCGATGTCCGCCGGGTGGATGGTGGGCAGCGCGGTGTCCGCGTACGCCACGCGCACGGTCCCGGACTCGCGGATGGTGTCGGCCCACAGCAGGGAGTTCGAGGCGAACTGCGTCGGCCGCAGGATCGTCCAGGCCATGCCGCTGTCCTGGAGGAGCCGCTCGACCGCCAGGTGCTCGGCGGCGGGGGCCAGGTGTGGGTGGGTCCGCACGGTGATGGAGGAGACCGACACCACGTGCTCCACACCCGCCAGCCGGGCGGCCCGCAGGATGTCGGCGTCCGGGCCCAGATGCGGGACGAGGAACAGCGAGCGCACCCCCTCCAGCGCGGGCCGCAGCGACGCCGGGCGCGCGAGGTCCGCCTCCACGACGGCGATGCCGTCGGGAAGGGTGGCCCGCGCGGCGCTCCGGGTGAGCCCCCGCAACGGCCCGACGCCGCTCGCGTGCAACTCCTCCAACAGACGGCTGCCGATGTTTCCGGTGGCTCCGGCGACGAGGATCATGAGCGTGTGTCTCCCGTTGTCAGGTGATCGACTGCCGGGAACGCTAGAAGTTCAATCGCGCTTGAAGTCAAGGCGGCGCTCTCCCTCGTCACGCGGCCGAACACGCCCCCGGCCGGGTCCCGGGGCCGTGACGAACCCGCCGTGACCGGCGGACCGTACCGAGGGGCCGGAAACAGTCCATGCCGAGGGACCGCGATCGGTCCGTACCGAGGGGCCGGAAAGACGAGGGCAGGGGGAGAAAAAGAAAAGGGAAAGGAGGTCACCGCTCCTTTCCACTCTCAACGTATAGCGCACCGGGGGGCTTGCGGCAAGGGCCAGGTCGTCCTGCACAATCACCCGCCGAAGGAAGAACCGGACGATCTGGGAGTCACATGGCACGGGTGTGGGGGCGGGACGCATGGGTCGCGCCCGATGGCGAGCAGGGTGACACCGTGACCGACGGTGCGCCGTGCCGGGCGCGTCCGAGCGGACACCGCGCGGGGTGACGCGGGCGCCGGGCCATCCGTGGCCCACCCGGGCCCGGAACACGAGATCCACCCCTGGCACCCCGCCCGGACCACGGGACCACATCAGGCGGGACGTCGCTCACCAGGGCTGACCCAGCCACCACCTCGATCCACACGTCGTACCGCGAACCCCCCGTCGTACCGCGCGCCCACGGGCCGCGAGCAACCTGACATCGGAGACATGCCGTGCACCCCCTGAAGACCAGTGTCTTCAACCTTCCCGACCGCCTCTCCGCCAAGGCCGACCCGGCCCTGATCGCCGCCGACGAGCGGCACTTCGCGGCCATCGCCGACTGTCTCGAGCAGGCGATCGCCGAACTCTCCGCCCAACTCGACGCCGAGCGCAGGGCGCCCGGTGGCGTCGGGCGCGAGGCGATGGACCGGGACACGGAGATCCACCGGTTGACCGCCCGACTGCGCGCCCTGCGCCGCTTCGGCCTGGATCTGTGTTTGGGACACATGGTCAGCGCGGACGACCCCGAGCCGGTGTACGTGGGGCGGCTCGGCCTGACCGACAGCGCGGGGCGCCAACTGCTGCTCGACTGGCGCTCCCCCGCCGCCGAACCCTTCTTCGGGGCGACCCACGCCAACCCGATGGGGTTGGCCAGCCGCCGCCGGTACCGGTGGTCCCACGGCCGGATCGGGGACTACTGGGACGAGGTGTTCGCCTCGGAGGGGTTCGCCGGCCATGCCGCGCTCGACGACCAGTCAGCCTTCATCGCCAGCCTGGGTGGCAACCGGTCGGCCCGCATGCGCGACGTGCTCGGCACCATCCAGGCCGACCAGGACGCCATCATCCGCGCGGGCTCGCGCGGCGCCCTCGTGGTCGACGGTGGCCCGGGCACGGGGAAGACCGTCGTCGCCCTGCACCGCTCCGCCTACCTGCTGTACTCCGACCCCCGCCTCGGGCACCGTCGCGGCGGCGTGTTGTTCGTCGGTCCGCACCAGCCCTACCTGGCGTACGTGGCCGACGTGCTGCCCAGCCTGGGTGAGGAGGGTGTGCGAACGTGCACCCTGCGAGGCCTGGTCACCGAGGGCGCCGACGCGACGGTCGAGGCCGATCCGGCGGTGGCCCGGCTGAAGTCGACCGCGGACATGGTGGGTGCGATCGAACCGGCCGTCGGCATCTACGAGGAGCCACCCACCCGCGGGATGACGGTCTCCACCCCCTGGTCGGAGATCTGGCTCGGCCCCGACGACTGGGCCGCCGCGTTCGACGCGCCGGAGCCGGGCACCCCGCACAACGAGGCGCGCGACCAGGTCTGGGACGAGCTGGTCACGATCCTGTGGGACAAGTACGAGGGTGAGGAGGTCTCTCCCGAGTTGTTCCGCAGGGCGCTCGCGCAGGATCGGGAGTTGGTCACCACCCTCAAGCGCGCGTGGCCGCTGATCGACGCGGCCGACCTGGTCGGCGACCTGTGGTCGGTCCCCGCCTACCTGCGCAAGTGCGCTCCCTGGCTCAGCCCGGACGAGGTGCGCGCGCTCCAGCGCGCGGACCCGCAGGCGTGGACGCTGTCCGACCTGCCGCTCCTCGACGCGGCCCGGCACCGGCTCGGCGACCCGGAGGTGGCGCGGCGCCGGCGCGCCCACCAGGCCGCCGTGGAAGCCGAACGCCGGCGCATGGCCGACGTCATCGACAACGTGCTCGCGGCCGAGGACGACGGTGAGGGCGCGGTGACGATGCTGCGCGGCCAGGACCTCCAGGACACCCTGGTCGACCAGAGCGCGCTGCCCCGCACCGACCCGGACCAGCTCGCCGGCCCGTTCGCGCACGTCGTCGTGGACGAGGCCCAGGAGTTGACCGACGCGGAGTGGCACATGCTGCTGGCGCGCTGCCCGTCCCGCAGTTTCACCATCGTCGGGGACCGCGCCCAGGCACGGCACGGGTTCACGGAGTCGTGGCGGGAGCGGTTGGAGCGGCTCGGGCTCAGCCACATCAACGTGGCGTCCCTCAGCATCAACTACCGGACGCCGGCCGAGGTCATGGCGGAGGCCGAGCCGGTCATCCAGGCCGCGCTCCCGGACGCCAACGTGCCGACGTCCATCCGCGCCAGCGGCATCCCCGTCACGCACGGCCACGTCACGGAGTTGGACGCGGTACTCGACGGCTGGCTCGCCGAGCACGCCGAGGGCGTCGCCTGCGTCATCGGCGCCCCCACCTTCCGGGCCACGCCCCGCGTCCGGTCGCTGACCCCGGAGCTGGCGAAGGGGTTGGAGTTCGACCTGGTCGTCCTCGTCGACCCACAGGCGTTCGGCACCGGCATCGAGGGGGCCGTCGACCGCTACGTGGCGATGACGCGGGCGACCCAGCGACTGGTCATCCTGACCAGCGCGTAGCACGCCGCCGTGGGCCCGGCTCCCCCACCTGGTCGCGGTCTCGTCAGGGTGGGGGGGCGGCCTCGGCCGGGCGCCGCGAGGAGGGCGGGGTCAGGTGCCGACCAGCGGCGCGGACTCGCCGGCCCGCGCGGTCACCGGCTGGTGCGGGTAGGCCGGCGAGCGGCCCTGGTACGACAGGATGCCGAGGTTCAGGACGACGCCGTGCCGCATCTCGACGGCCCGCCGGACCGTCTCGTGGGTGTGCCACTTCTCGCGGTCGACGATGACCGGCAGATACGGCAGGGTGCTCTGGCTCTGTTCCCAGGTGGCGGAGTCCCACAGCAGCGAGGGGCTGTGGTCCACGGCGTAGTAGTGCACGTTCCCACCCACCGTGATGGTGGGTTGGTCGAAGGAGGTGGGACGCGCCCATCCGAACCCCATGCCCTTGTCACACGAGACGTCCACGATGAGGGACCCGGGAGCGAAACGGTCGAGGTCGTCGGTGGTGAGGTACACCTCGGGGGCGGCGATGTCCTGCAACGCGCAGTTGACGACGATGTCGTGCTCGGCCAGGAAGGCGACGAGGGGCACCTCGCCCTCCGCGAGCCGTACCGTGCTGTCGCGCGAGCGGGACGGGTCGTAGTGCAACTGGCCCATCCGGGTGGTGCCCGCCGGCGGGCTGACGGCGGCGCTGGGGCGCCGGGTCACCACGCTCAGCTCCGACACACCCTGGGCCCTCAGCGCCGCCACCGCGCCCCGCCCCGTGGAGCCGTAGCCGATGACGACGGCGCTGAGCGGACGGCCCCACGCCCCGGTCCTGCCCACGCACTGGGTGGCGTGCTGGACGGAGCAGTAGCCGGCGATCTCGCTGACCCGGTAGAAGGCGAAGCGGTCGCGCGTGCCGTCCGTCGGCCAGTGCCGCATGGCCTCCAGGGAGATCACGGTCAGCCGCTTGTCGATGGCCAGTTGGGTGGTCTCCATGTTCTGCGCGAAGTGCGGGGCGCCCACCAGGACCTGTCCCTCGCGCAGTTCGGCGACGTCCTGGGGTGTCACCTTGAACAGCATGACGGCCTCACAGTCTCGGATCAGTTCCGCCCGGGGTACGACGCCCGCGACGTGCGGCCTCAGATCGTCGTCCGAGAAGCCGAACCACCTGCCGTAACCGCGCTCCAGGTACAGCCTGGCGCGAATGTCGGCGTCCAGGAGCGGCAGATGGGCGGGGTGCAGCGGTACGCGCTTCTCGTGCTTCTTGCCGGTGGTCGCCACCACGCCCAGGCTCAACGTACCCATGACCCACCTTCTTCTTACGCGACGCGTTCTTGTGATTACGCTAACGTGACACGAATGAAGCAGACATTTGAGACAGCAAAGAGCAACTTGGACAGTCATGGATATGCGCTGGTGGAGGGCCCCCTGGAGCCCTCCGAGGCCACCGCCCTGCTGCGGCATCTGGGGGAGCTGGTTCCGCAGACCACCGGGGAGGTGGCCTACGACATCAAGGCCCACGCGGGGTTCGAGGCGCTGCGGGACACCAGGAGCCCCCACACCCTGCGGCCGCACACGGAGGCGCCGGGCCAGAGCCTGCCGCCGCGCTACCTGGCGCTGCACTGCCGGACCCAGGCCACCTGCGGCGGCGGTCGCACCCTGCTCGCCGACGGGCGCCACTTCCTCACCACCCTGGACGAGGACCTCCAACGCCTCGCCCACCAGCACCCCGTCTACTGGCCCTCGTACGAGGAGCGCCCCGACGCCGTGGGCGTCCGCAAGCCGGTCGTGGACCGCACCCCCTCCCGGACCGTCATCCGCATGAGCTCCACCCTGCTACGGGTCGGGGCGTACTCGGAGACCCTCGACCAACCCACCGCCGACTCCCAACCCCTGGGCTCGGGTGGCGTCGCCCTCGCCGAACGAGCCGTCGACTTCGTCGAAACCGGCGGCACCTCCGTGCTCATCCCGGAGGACGCGCTGCTGATCTGGGACAACCACCGGATGTTCCACGCCCGGACCGGCTTCTCCGACACCCGCCGACGCCTGACCCGCTACTGGGTCGCCGAGCCGACGCGGGAGGGCGCGCCGTGACCATGCCCGGGCACTGTCGCGTCCCCATGTCTCGCGCGCACCCACCCTCCCGCACGCTCACAGCCTCACGGCTTACGGGTGGCTGACAGTTGACTGCCGACCGTCCGGTGGGAGCGGGGGAGCCGTAAGCGGTCTGCCACTCCCGGTCAGCCCAGTACGCTCGTCAACAGCCCGACCTTCTCTCCCAGTCAGGCGCGACGACGAACGTAGGAGTGAACATGTCCTTCCATGATGTGGAGATCGGCGCCCTCGGCGGCGGTTCGGCCGACCTCGCCCAGTACCGCGGCAAGGCCGTCCTGGTCGTCAACGTGGCCTCCAAGTGCGGCCTGACCCCGCAGTACGCGGCGCTGGAGAAGCTGCACGAGCGTTACGCGGCGCGCGGCTTCACCGTCCTCGGCGTGCCGTGCAACCAGTTCGCGGGCCAGGAGCCCGGCAGCGCCGAGGAGATCGCCACCTTCTGCTCCAGCACGTACGGCGTCACCTTCCCGCTCACCGAGAAGACCGACGTCAACGGCGCCGAGCGGCACCCGCTGTACGCGGAACTCGTCGGCACGGCCGACGCCGAAGGCCACAGCGGCGACATCCGCTGGAACTTCGAGAAGTTCCTCATCGCCCCCGACGGCACCGTCACCGCGCGCTTCGGCCCCCGCACCGAGCCGGACGCCCCGGAGGTCACCACCGCCATCGAGGCCACCCTGCCGGCCTGACACCCGCGCGGCGCGGCGGCCCGAGCCGTCAGGGGCTGGCGACGAGCAACCCGAGTCGCCTGGCCAGCCACGGCCTGCGCCCGCCGGCTCGCAGGTGGCCGCGTGCCACCGCCTTCCAGATGGGGGTGCGCCGGAAGGAGACCAGCAGGAACGCGGTGGGGGTCGCCGTGATCCGGCAGTCGTAGGCGCGGGGTGGGGCGTCGCGGGTCACCGTCATCGTCCCGTCGTTGACGACGGCCGCGAGCCGTGGGCCGCCCTTGATCGCGAGGTCGAACGCGATGCTCACACCCCGCGCCCGCGACGTGTCCAGGGCCATCCGCATCATCGTCGGCATCGACTGCCCGAGCACCAGGCGCGCCTCGTCCTGTCCGATCGGCCAGGGGAGCCTGGCGCCGCGCGCGATGTCCAGGCCGTGTACGAGGGTCTCGCTGAGCACGAGCCCCGTGGCGGTCGCCACCGTGATCTCCCGCCCCAACCAGGGTGCGTGGACGAGGGTGTCCGGGGCCAGGCCCTCGGTGTCCCGCAGGAACATCTCGCCCCGCTCGGCGAGGAGTTCGCCCAGGCGGGCGCGTTCCTCGCGGCTGAGCAGGCCGATGGACGCGGCGTTCACGGCCCCGACGCGTTCACTGAGCGACGTCTCGCCCGGCGGCACGATCCGGTCCCACTCCACGGGCGCGTCGGGGTGGGCGATGGCGTGGTAGGCGAGGTACACGGCCGCCAGGTGCGCCCCGACGTCGCCGACCGTCCACACCGGGACGCCCGAGGCCGCGTCGAGGTCGGGCACGTCACGTACCAGCCGGACCAGTCGCGGAAGGGCGTCACCCAGCGCGGCACGGGTCCGCGTGTGCTCGGCGACGGGATCGAAACGCGTGACGGCGCCCATGCCACTCCCCCTTGCGGTCGGGACCGCAGATTACCGCCGGGTAGCGAGGTGGCGACAGGCATCGTCGCCGCCCGATCGCGGCGGCCCACCCGACGCGCCGCGTCCGCCGCCGCGGCACCCGTACGACCGAAGGACTCTGCCCCCTTCAGCCGTACGAGGATGCCGACCAGCGGCATGGCGTCACCCTGCGTGTGGGTCAGGGCTTGGGGCACTGCTTCCAGGCGAGCCGGTAGACGGTGTTGATGTCACCGTCCGTGGAGTCCATGGTCATGAAGCTGGTCTTCTTCGGGTCCGAGGTGCCCGCGTTCACGCGCAGTTCGGTGTTGATGTTGAAGTTGCGCCGCGCGCCGCACGGCGCCCAGACCATTTGGCCCCAGTCGGTCTTGTCGGTGACCTGCCAGTTGTCGTCCTGCGGGCCCTTGAACGGGTGGGAGCGGGCGGCCGTGTCCGGTGATCCCTGGAAGTAGTACGACGCCTTCTGCTCGCTGGTGGCGCCGGGTTGCAGAGACGCGTAACCACGGTAGTCGGCGCTGGCGACGGCGTAGGTGAAGCCGCTGGGGACGTACACGACGAGGCTGAGCTGACAGTTCTTCCGGTATTCCGTTGGATCGGAGGTGCCGCCGACTCTCGCCAGGTAGCGGCTGTACGTCACGGTGAACGCGGTGTTGTCCGGGGAGACGGCCACCTCGGCCGTCCCCTTGGGGCATCCGGAGCCGTTCACCGTCGCGACCTCGATCACGATCTTGTCGGCGGGCGGGTTCTCGATGGTGGCGGGGCTCTGGGGCGAGAGGGTCGCGCCGAACAGGCCAACTACCGCGCTGGTTGCGAGTATGCCGGTGTGCATGGTGATCCAGTCCTTTGCCTTGGGGATCGGGGCAGTCAGGGCAGGCAGGGGTCGCCGAGGTGTGCTGGGGACGTGCTGTGCGCGAGAGGCGACCGCCGGAACCCGTGACGGGCGGAGCGATGAGGCGGAGGCGCATGTGATCCG
Organism: Streptomyces sp. 71268; assembly: GCF_029392895.1. NCBI lineage: Bacteria > Bacillati > Actinomycetota > Actinomycetes > Kitasatosporales > Streptomycetaceae > Streptomyces > Streptomyces sp. 71268. The sequence continues at coordinate 7,914,257 of NZ_CP114200.1, read as the reverse complement.
ATCGGACATGCGCATGCCAATTGAGCGAGATGTTAAGGAACCGTGGAGGCACCGCCTAGGGCGAACTCAGGCCAATACTCGGGTTACCTCCGTGACCTGGCGTGACGCGCCCCCACCACGCCCCAGGCGCCACATGCCGCACCTCACGCCCCACGCCTCGGCACACGGGGTTCGCCAGGTGAGCCGATACGGGTGCGGTGAACGTGGCGGCCCCGCGCGCCGCGCGCGGCGAGTGTCACCCACGAGCCGGGCTACGACATGACATAACGTCAGATTCCTGTACACGCTTGGTCGTTACGCCAGTCCCACTCGGCGATCGTGGTGCGCATCAGTTGGGCCGCCGTCGACAGGTGACCGTCGGCGGCCCAGCACAGGGTGACGGTGCGGCGGCAGTCCGGGCTGTCGACGGGCACCCATACCAATGGCGTACGCGGGTTCTTGCGGCGGGCGAAGGAGGGGACCAGGCCGATGCCGAGGCCCGCGCCGATCAGGTCCGCGATGGCGCTGTGCTCGTCGCTCTCACAGCCGATCCTCGGGGCGAGGCCCTGGGTGGCGAAGAGCTGGTCGAGCAATCGACGCAGCCAGTGCCCCGCGCGGGCGGTGACGAAGGGGTACGCGGCGAGTTCGTGGAGGCTCACGGGCGCACGGCCCGCGAGCGGGTGGTCGGGTGGCACGGCCACCCCCACCACGTCCTCGAAGAGTCGCGCCGTCGCGACACCCTCGGCGCGGATCGGCTGCGAGGCGACACACAGATCGACGTCCCGGGCCCGCAGCCGGCGGGCCATGTCCTCGGCCGGCGACCACTGGAGTTCCAGCTCCACGGCGGGGTGGTCACGCTTGTAGGCCGCCAGCGGCCCGGTGAGGGTGAGGAAGGTCTCCGATGCCAGCCGCACGGTGCCCAGGCCCTCGCTGGTGGCCTGGGCGACGGCGAGCTGTCCGGCCCGCAGCTCGCCGAGGGCGCGTTCGACGTACGCGCGAAAGAGCCTGCCCGCGTCGTTGAGTCGCAGCCGGCCGCTCCGGTCGAACAGCGGGGTACCCAGTTCAGCTTCCAGGCGCGCGATGGTGCGGCTCAACGACGGCTGTGCCACGCGCAGTTCGTCGGCCGCCCGGCTGAGGTGCTCCAGTCGCGCCACCACCAGGAACTGCCTGAGCGCGTTCAGCTCCATCACGCCTCCGAGAAGATGACGCCATAGCGGTAGTGACCCTAGACAAGGCGACGCGGGAATCACGGCGGCGGGGTGTGTGCGCGGAGGTGGCCGCGGCGAGGGGCCACGGCGGGGCGGCATCGCGATCGTCGGCGCGGGCAGCTCGCCCAGGCGGCGAGAAGGGTCGAAGGATCTTCCGAGGGCGGCGGGAATGAGTCAGGGCGCTCGTACCGCCACCCGGGGCGGACGACGCGGGGCCTGACCACGGCAGGGCTCACGCACGGGGTGGTGACGGCGCGGTCGCGAGCGGTAGGGGCCCGCCGCTTGCCCCGGCCGTCACCAGGGTAGGTGCGGTATCACCCCGTGTGGGGTCTCACATGGTGGGTGGCCGGACCCAGGTACTAGTCAAGATGTTTATATGGGCGTCACACTTACTTTGCCCCGCGTGCGGCAATGGCGCCGAGCGCTCACCGATGGACCGGGCCCGAGCGAGTCACACTCCTGCCGGCACCGGTCACAGCCGCGCCAGAAAGGCATTCTGTGGCGACGCGATCCGACATGCAGAGCGTACTCGGCACCCTCCTGACCGAGATCGAGCAGCGCAACCCGGCCCAGCCCGAGTTCCACCAGGCCGTACACGAGGTCCTGGAGTCCCTGGCGCCGGTGCTCGCGGCCCACCCCCGGTACGCCGAAGCGGGACTCATCGAGCGGCTGTGTGAGCCGGAACGCCAGGTCATGTTCCGCGTGCCGTGGCAGGACGACCACGGACGGGTCCAGGTCAACCGGGGGTTCCGCGTCGAGTTCAACAGCGCGCTTGGCCCGTACAAGGGCGGCCTGCGCTTCCACTCGTCGGTCAACCTCGGGGTCATCAAGTTCCTCGGCTTCGAGCAGATCTTCAAGAACGCGCTGACCGGTCTCGGCATCGGGGGCGGCAAGGGCGGCAGCGACTTCGACCCGCACGGGCGCAGCGACGCCGAGGTCATGCGGTTCTGCCAGTCCTTCATGACGGAGCTGTACCGGCACATCGGCGAGCACACGGACGTGCCGGCCGGTGACATCGGCGTCGGCGGCCGGGAGATCGGCTACCTCTTCGGCCAGTACCGGCGCATCACCAACCGCTGGGAGGCCGGCGTGCTGACCGGCAAGGGACAGGGTTGGGGCGGCTCGCTGATCCGTCCGGAGGCGACCGGGTACGGCAACGTGCTGTTCGCCGGGGCGATGCTGCACGAGCGCGGCGAGGACCTCGAGGGCCAGACGGTGGTGGTCTCGGGCTCCGGCAACGTCGCGATCCACACCATCGAGAAGCTGCGCGCCCTCGGCGCGAACCCCGTGACCTGTTCGGACTCCTCCGGGTACGTCGTGGACGAGAAGGGCATCGACGTCGAGCTGCTCAAGCAGGTCAAGGAGGTCGAGCGCGGTCGCGTCGACACGTACGCCGAGCGGCGGGGCGCCTCCGCCCGCTTCGTGCCCGGTGGCAGCGTCTGGGACGTCCCCGCCGATGTCGCGCTCCCGTCGGCCACGCAGAACGAGCTGGACGAGAACGCCGCCGCCGCGCTGATCCGCAACGGCGTGAAGGCGGTCTCCGAGGGCGCGAACATGCCCACGACCCCCGCGGCCGTCCACCTGTTCCAGCAGGCCGGCGTGGCGTTCGGCCCCGGCAAGGCGGCCAACGCGGGCGGCGTCGCGGTCAGCGCGCTGGAGATGGCACAGAACCACGCCCGGACCTCGTGGTCGGCGCGGCGGGTCGAGGACGAGTTGACGCACATCATGAACGACATCCACGCCACGTGCCACGAAACCGCCGAGCGCTACGGCTCCCCCGGCGACTATGTGACGGGCGCCAACATCGCCGGCTTCGAGCGGGTAGCCGACGCGATGCTGGCGCAGGGCGTCATCTGACACCAGGTGCCCGGCGGACCCAGGCGCCTCGCGCCGACCGCCGGGCACGGTCGTCCGATCCGTGGCCCCGGGGCGCGTCAGCGCGCCGCGCGGGTCACGGAACGGTTGGCCTTGCGGATGGCGTCGAGCAGTCCGGCCTTCGTCATGCGCGACCGGCCCTCGACGCCCAGGCACCGCGCGACGCCGTAGAGGTGTTCCTTGGTGGCGCTCTCGTCGACGCCCTCACCGCTGCGTCCGCCCCGCTGCCGGGGCCGCGCCTGAAGGTGGCGGCGGCTTCCCCGTCGCGCCGCGCGGGTCGCCCGGGCGGCCGAAAGCGGCGCGCCTGCCCGTCCGGGCCGGCGCTGTCGCGGCATAGTCCTGGTGAGGTCCGGCCACACGGCGACCGGATATCGGTGCGCGCGGGGGCGTGCTCGCCGGTCCCACAGCGGCGGGTCGGCGGCACCGACCGTCCCCTGGTCGCCCCTCCCCCGCCCCGCCCGAGATCGGTGAAGGAAGTACGCCATGAACGATGAGAGCCCGAGGCGTCACGAGCGCCCGGTGCCGCGCGGGCGTTCCGGCGTGATCGGCCGCCGCTTCGCCCGATCCGGGACCGAGCCCGTCACCGCGCAGAGCGCGCTCGGGCTGCGGCGGGTCCTGTCGACCGTGTTCCTGCCGTTGTTCGGCGGGGCGGCCGTGGTCTTCGGGGTGTGGGCGGCGATGTCGGACGCCGACGACAACCCCGGACGCGGCCCGCTCGTCACCCTGGCCGCGGTGTGCGCGGCCCTCACCCTCTTCGCGGCGGCCGACCTGCTGGTCGTCACCCGCAGGCTCAGGCGCGAGCGCGACACCCGACCACCGGCCGAGTGAGCGTGCCGCGCGCCGAGTGAGCGTGCCGCGTGTCTTCGACCGCCGCGCACCGTCAGCGGTGGTAGAGCGCCACCAGGTTGCCGCTGGCGAGCTGCCGTGGGTCGACCGCCTGGTGCACCTGTTCGGCGCTGGGCGCGTCGGGCAGGACACACGGTTCCGCGAGCGCGTAGAGACGGAAGAAGTAGCGGTGCGCCTCGTCTCCGGGAGGCGGGTGTGGCCCGCCCCAGCCCCGTTCGCCGAAGCCGTTGACCAACTCCGTGCCGCCGGGTGGCGTCTGTCCCGCCTCGACGCCGTCGCTGCGGGGATCGATGCCGACCACGACCTGGTGCACGAACGTGCCCGAGGGCGCGTCGGGATCCTCACACAGTAGGACCAGCTCGGAAGCGTCGTCCGGGACACCGCGCCACGTCAGGGGCGGCGAGGTGTTCGCGCCTTCGAACGCGTACTGACGGGCCAGGAAGGCGTGGTCGTTGAACGCGTCGCTGATGAGTTCGATGCCAGCCATGGCCTCCGGGTTACCTCCGTCGCGTCCGGGCAAACGCGTCGATCACCCGAGCTTTCCCCGACAGGGTTGCTCGCCCCCACCGCGCGCACGTCGAGGCGGTCCGACGCCGCGGACACCTCCCGTACGGAAGCGCGGAACGCGGTGGGCGCGGTGCCCGACGAAGCGCCGCCCGCGCCACCGGCACACCGAGCCACCGGGCTACGGCACACCACACCGAGCCACCGGCACACCCGGCCACCAGCTTCATGGCACTCAGCCGGTATGCGCGATCTGCGAGTTGACCGCGCACCACTGGCCCTTCTCCATGTTCCCGGTCTTGTTGTCCGGTACGTCGAACGCGGCCACGGCACCCGGCTGGAAGACCAGGACCATGCTGGAGCCGCCATAGCTGAAACGCCCCAGCTCGTCTCCCTTGTTGACCTGCTGCCCGGGGGTGACCCCGATGGTGAGCGAGGAGATCTCGGTGATGCCGACGGGCATCACGCACACGACGCCGATGGGGTCGGCGCTCTGGATGAAGATCAGGGCCCGGGCGTTGACCGAGGCTTCGTAGATCTGTGACTGGGTTCCGGCGTCCGGGTCGAAACCCGCCGATTCGAGTTCGGTGAACGTCAGCCCCTCGACCACCCGGGCGCTGATGACCGTGCCGCTGACCGGGGCGCGCCAGCGGTGGTAGTCGCTGCCGGCGAGGAAGGACTGGTAGACGTCGCCTCCGACGAAGCCGGTCGTCAGGTCACTGCCGTCCAGCATGTCGTGGAGGGAGTAGCGCTGGCCCTTGATCCAGAACTCGTCGGTGCGCCGCACGTTTCCCTGAATCTTTACCACCCTGCCGTCGTTGGGGGCCACGATGATCCTGGGGTCCGCTCCGCCCGCGATCGGGCGCCTGTCGGGCTTGATCTCCCGGTGGAAGAAGTCGTTGAACGAGGCCAACCCGCCGTAGGGCAGCGTGAAGTCGATCTCGAAGTCGTCGAGCTTGAGTTCCTCCCGGGCGCTCTGCGACAGCCACTGGTCGGCGGTCAGCACGTCGCGGCTGGCGGGGCTGTCCAGATACGTACACCACTCCCGAAGGATTCCGACGAGCGCCTGGTTGAGGCCCCTGTCGCGGAAGATCGCCAGCCCGGCCGGCGTGTACATCATGTAGACGAACAGGGCGGACATCGGGAAGTGGATCTTGTCGGTGTAGCGCGGGGCCCAGGTGACGATGGTGTCGAGGTGGTCGAGCAGGTCGGGGATGTCGCGCACCCCGCCCTTCCAGCGGTCCCGAGCCTGTTCGATCATCAGGCTCACGTACATCCGCGTCACGGGGTCCCGGTCGATCAGCCTCGCCAGGCCGGCCACGGAGTCGTGCCGTACGAGGGCGTTCTGCGCCCGCTTGCGTTCGACTGCTCTGCCGATCTCGTCCAGCCAGGCGTGGACGACGGCCCTGTCCGCTGGCAGATACCCGGCGATCCGGCCGAACGAGTTCTGGTAGCTGGCCTCGATGGACCGCTCGGTGGGTTGGCCACCGCTGACGTGCGTCACTGGATTCCCTCCGCCCTGGATGGCGAACTGACCGCGGCTTGAGGGTCTGACGCAGCACCCGCGCTCGGAGGCGCACGATCTCGCTCCGTGAAACGCGGTTCCGCACGGGCCGGACGAGGCTCTGTCGAGACGACGTGAACCGGCCCACCCTCAAAGCATTATTTGTTCACGATCTATTCGATGTCCACTCGAACAGCCACAAACACACCACCTCCCGCGACGACGCGAGCTGTCACGCGTCGCCACCCCGAGCGCCACGCCGACGACGGGGACAACTGCGCCGCATTGATGATCGTTTTGCTTCAGCAACATTGCGGCAGCCACGCCAAGATTGCAGCCGCGTGGCGAAACGAGCCAAAAGATGGTGTGGGCATCTACTTCGGGCCAAGCTGACATCCGCCCCTCGTGGCACCACCCCACGCCCGTACGCCTCAGAAAGTCCCACCTCACATGCGTTCAACCTGTCCCTCAAGCGTCGTCCCGGCGCATCCCGCGCGTGTGGTGAGGGGGCGGTCCGCGTCATGCGCTACGTAGCGCGCAAGGCGGGCGGCTGGCTCCTGATGATTGCGATCGCGACCAACGCGACGTACTTCCTGGCCAGTTGGTTCCTGGACCCGCGATCGAACTACAAGGAGCTGCGGCCCGCCCGCAGCGAGGAACAGATCGCCCACTCCCTCGCCCCGTACAACCTCGACCCCGGGGTGCCGCTCGTGCAGCGGTGGTGGAACTGGCTCACCTCGGTGATCCTCGACTTCGACTGGGGCAGGTCACCCACCGGCGTGTCCGTCGGCGACGAGGTGGGCTACCGCGCCCTGGTCAGTGCCGAGTTGGTCGTCACGGCGACCGTTCTGTCCGTCGTCATCGGTGTCGCGCTCGCCGTCTACACCGCCGCGCGCCAGTACGGGGTGGCCGACCGCGTGACCCAGGCCATCTCCATCGCGGTGTTCAACATCCCGACGTCTGTCGCCGCGCTCGCGGTGGTCTACGTCGCCATCTGGCTCAACCAGCACGCGGGGTGGGACTTCCTCTACGTCGCCGGGGAGAACTCACCCAATGTCGAGGGGCTGCTCCCCACGATCGGCGACCGCCTCCTGCACCTGATCCTGCCGACCCTGACCCTGACCCTGATCGGTTACGTGGGTTACCACCTGACGCAGCGCTCGCTGCTGCTCGACACGATCAACGCCGACTTCGTGCGCACGGCCCAGGCCACCGGACTCACCCGGGGCCAGGCTGTCCGTCGGCACGCCCTGCGGGCCGCGCTGATTCCGACGGCGGCCTCCGTGGCGTTCAGCGTGCCCGCCATCTTCACCGGCGCCATCATCACCGAGACGATCTTCGGCTGGAACGGCATGGGGCGCTACTTCATCCAGACCATCAGCAAGAACGACGTGCACGGCACGGTCGCGGTGGCCGCGTTCGCCGCGGTGCTCACCGCGATCGGCGCGATCCTCGCGGACATCGCCACGGTCTTCCTCGACCCGAGAGTGCGGGTGAACTGACATGGCGACAGCAACCGACGCCACCGCCGCCCGGGCGCCAGGCGACCTCGGCCGCGGCCGGCTCTACCTGCGACGCTTCCTGCGCAACCGGCTCGCGGTCGCCGGAGTCGTGATCTTCGTACTGCTGGTGCTGTTCAGCCTTATAGGCGGCCTGCTCACCCCGTACGCACACACCGACGCCGACTTCGCCGCGCTCACCCAACCGCCGAGCGACGTGCACTGGTTCGGCACCAACCAGGGTGGCAACGATGTCTACGCCAGTGCGGTGCACGGGCTACAGCGCTCGTTGGTGATCGCCGTGAGCGTGTCCGTCCTCACGGTCCTGGTCGCCGCGGTCATCGGTTCGAGCGCCGCGTACTTCGGCGGCCGGGTGGAGCGGCTGACGCTGGCCGTCATCCACTTCCTGCTGATCGTCCCCTCGTTCCTCATCCTCGCCCTGGTCTCCAACCGGGTGGCCGGCGACTGGCGCGTCCTGATCATCGTGCTGACCGTGTTCGGCTGGATGTCCACCGCCAGGATCGTGTGGTCCGTCTCGACCTCGCTGCGCGAACGGGACTACGTGACGGCCGCGGAGTTCATGGGCGTCCGCCCGCTACGCATCATCCTGCGCCACATCATCCCCAACCTCGGCTCCCTGCTCATCGTCAACCTGACGCTCGGCGTCGTCGCGACCGTACTGAGCGAGACCGCGCTCTCGTTCCTCGGGTTCGGCGTCCAGACCCCGGACGTGTCCCTGGGCACGATGCTCGCCGACGGGGCGACCACCGTCACCAGCGCCCCCTGGCTCTTCGCCTTTCCGGCGGGCCTGGTCGTCCTGCTCACCGTCTCGATGACGTTCATCGGCGACGGGTTGCGCGACGCCCTGGACCCCACCTCAGTGACCGGCGCGACGGGAGGCCGACGATGACCCTCACCACTGCCCTACGGGACGACCCGGCCACCCCCGCCGGCGCCACCCCCGTGCTCTCCGTACGGGACCTGCGGGTCTCCTTTCCCTCCGAGGCGGGCCCGGTCGAAGCGGTGCGCGGCGTCAGCTTCGACCTGCTGCCGGGCCGGACCCTCGGCATCGTCGGCGAGTCCGGCTCGGGCAAGTCGGCCACCGCGATGGGTGTGATGGGCCTGCTGCCGCCCACCGCAGACCTACGCGGCCAGGTCCTGCTCGACGGGCGGAACCTGATCGGTCTCGACGACCGGGCGCTGTCGCGGGTCCGGGGCGCGTCCATCGGCATGGTCTTCCAGGACCCGCTGTCCGCGCTCACCCCCATCTTCTCCGTGGGCAGGTTGCTGTCCGACGCGCTCCGCGTCCACCAGGACCTGTCCAGGAAGGCGGCCTGGGAGCAGGCCGTCGAACTGCTCGACCTCGTCGGCATCCCCGACCCGCGCAACCGCGCCGCGGCCTTCCCGCACGAGTTCTCCGGCGGCATGCGCCAGCGCGTGGTCATCGCCCTGGCGATCGCCAACCGGCCCAGCGTGCTGGTGGCCGACGAGCCCACCACCGCGCTCGACGTCACCGTGCAGGCCCAGATCCTGGACGTCCTGCGGCTGGCGCAGCGGGAGACCGGCGCCGGGCTCGTCCTGATCACCCACGACCTCGGGGTCGTGGCCGGCCACGCGGACGACGTCGCCGTGATGTACGCGGGCCGCTTCGTGGAGAAGACGGACGTGCGCGCGCTGTTCCGGCGCCCGACGATGCCCTACACCGCCCGGCTCCTGGCCGCGGTGCCGACCGTGGACGGCGGGGTCCGGCGCCCCCTGGTACCGATCGGCGGCGAGCCACCCGCCCTGTCCGGCCTGCCGACCGGCTGCCCCTTCGCGAGCCGGTGCGCCGTCGCGCTCGACGCGTGCCGCTCCGATGAGCCGGAGCTACGCCAGATCGCCGGGCACGGGGATGTGGCCTGCCTGCGCGCGGCCGAGATCGCCGACGGCACGCTGGACCCGGCCGGGGAGGCCGCGCCCGGGGACGTGCTTCCCGGGGGCGAGGAGACGGGCACGCGGCAGCCCGCGAGCGGCGATGTGGTGCTCCGCGTCGAGGACCTCGTCAAGACGTTTCCCGTCACCAAGGGCGCGTTCGTCAAGCGTCGGGTCGGGACGCTGCACGCGGTCAACGGGGTCAGCTTCGAGCTGCGGACGGGCGAGACGCTGGGCCTGGTGGGCGAGTCCGGCAGCGGCAAGACGACGACGCTGATGGAGATCCTGCGGCTCAGGCGGCTCGAGGGTGGCCGGATCGAGATCGCGGGTCGGGAGATCGGGGCCACGGCCGGCGGGGACGCCGGTGCCAGGGGCGGCACCGCCGGCGGCCCGGCCGGTCCCGGCCAGGGTGGGCGTACCCTGCGACACGACGTGCAGATGGTCATGCAGGACCCGCTGGGCGCCCTGGACCCGCGCCTGCCCGTCTACCAACTGCTCGCCGAGCCCCTGCGCGCCATCGGCCGTGACCGGGCCGCGATCCGCTCCCGCGTCCACGAACTGCTGACGCTCGTGGGGCTGGACTCCTCGGTGAGCGACCGCTTCCCCGCCGCGCTCTCCGGCGGGCAGCGCCAACGCGTCGGCATCGCCCGCGCCCTGGCCACGGGCCCCAGGCTGCTCGCCCTCGACGAACCGCTCTCCGCCCTGGACGTGTCGGTCCAGGCCGGGGTGATCAACCTGCTTGCCCGGCTCAAGCGTGAACTGGGGCTCGCCTACCTGATGGTGGCCCACGACCTGGCCGTGGTCCGCTACCTCTGCGACCGCGTCGCGGTGATGTACCTGGGGCACGTCGTGGAGAGCGGCGACACGGAGTCCCTCTTCTCCCACCCGAAGCACCCCTACACCCGAGCCCTGCTGTCGGCGATCCCGGTACCCGACCCGGAACGCGAACGCGCCCGCGAGCGCATCGTCCTGCACGGCGAGCAGCCGAGCGCCACGAACCTGCCGCCCGGCTGTGTGTTCGTCGACCGCTGCCCGCTGTACCGCCTGGCCGACCCGGCCGTCCGGGAGCGCTGCCGCACGGAGCGCCCCGCGCTCAGGCCGGCGCCGGGGCAGCCGGGCCACGCGTACGCCTGCCACGCCGCGTGACCGGGTCCCAGGCCCCCTGCCACACGCCACCGACGACCGACTCCCACCCTCACCCCCTACCACCCACACAAGGACGCTCTCCCATGCGCGCACGACTGGCCCTGCCCATCGCCCTCATCGCAGCCATCTCCGTCACCGCCACCGCGTGCCAGTCATCCTCCGGTTCCGGCGCCGGCGGCTCGGACGGGAAGGACACCCCGTCCACCGCGTCGGGAGCCGCCGACTACAACCCGACGCCGTACGACAAGGTGAGGGACGGCGGGACCTACACGACGGTGGGGACCTTCGACGAGCAGGGCAACCCCTTCAACGTCAACGGCACGCTCACGGCGTCCCGGGTGTGGGCCTGGTACAACGCGAACGCGATCACCTACTCCCCCACCGGCGAGGTGCGGTACAACCCCGACTACTTCAGCGACGTGAAGGTGTCTGTCGAGGGAGGCAGGCAGAAGGTCGTCCTGACCATCAACGAGAAGGCCACCTTCAACGACGGCACACCGATCGACTGGACCGCGATCAGGGCCACGTGGCAGGCCAACAACGGCTCCGACAAGGACTTCGCGGCCTCCACCACCGACGGCTACGACCAGATCACCGACGTCGCGCGCGGCGAGGACGACAAGCAGGCCGTCATCACCTTCAAGGGCGTCTACCCCTTCTGGTCGACGCTGTTCTCCACGTTCCTGCACCCGAAGGCGGCGACGGTCGACAACTTCAACCGGGCGTACGTGAAGAAGGCACACCCCGAGTGGGGCGCGGGCCCGTACACCGTCGGCAAGTGGGACACCCACTCGGGCAACATCACCTTCGTCCGCAACCCCAAGTGGTGGGGCAAGAGAGGCAAGCTCGACAAGCGCGTCTACGTGAACCTGGAGTCGACCGCGGGGATCAACGCCTTCAAGAACGGTCAGCTCGACTACGTCTCCGCGGTCGACGCCGAGAGCCTGAAGCAGGTGAAGGGGCTGGACGGCACCGAGATCCGCCGCGGTGGCAGCCCGTTCGAGTACTCGCTCCACTTCAACACCAGGTCGCCGATCCTGGCGGACAAGGCGGTACGCAAGGCGATCCAGGAGAGCATCGACCGCACCCAGATCGCGAAGATCCAGTTCCAGGGCCTGGACTACAAGGAGCCGCTGCCCGGCTCGGCCGTACTCTACAGCTTCCAGAAGGGGTACCAGGACAACGTCTCAGCCGTCCTGAAGTACGGCCCCGACCAGGCGAAGAAGGAACTCGACGCGGCGGGCTGGAAGCCGGGGAGCGACGGCGTCCGCGAGAAGGACGGCAAGAAGCTGGAGATCGGGTACACCCTCCTGGGCGACGGCCCACTGGACAAGGCCACCGCCGGCGCGTTGACCGCGATGCTGAAGCCTATCGGCGTACGCCTCACCATCGAGAAGGCCGACGACGCGGACTTCGCCAACATCCTCAACGAGCGCAAGTTCGACCTGATCCTCTCGGGCAACCGCTCCATGGACCCCTTCGGAACCCGCTACCTGTGCGACACCTACTGCTCGCACCGTGACTCCAACCTCACGGGCGCCGGGTCGCCGGCGCTGGACAAGGAGATCCGCGCCACGGCGAACATCGCCGACCTGGACAAGCAGACGGCGGAGGTCAACCGGGTCGAGCGGAAGGCGCTCCAGGAGTACGCCCAACTCCCGCTGTTCAGCGGCCCGTCCACGTACAGCGTAAAGAAGGGCCTGGCCAACGTGGGCGCGACCATCTTCCACAACCCGCTTCCGGAGACGGTGGGTTGGGAGAAGTATCCCCCGGGGCCTGCCGCCCCTCGGTGACGACTGGCGTGCCGTAACCCCCACGAGTGTCGGGTGACAGGTGCCGGGTATCGGGTGTCGGCGGAGGGTTGGAGGGGTCGGCAGGCCCGGTGGGCCCGCACGGTGTCGACGGCGGCGACGTCGACACCGTGCGGGCCGTTGGCCGCCAGCAGCACGCTCCACCGCGGGGGCCCGCCCTCCCCCTCGGCGCTGCCGGCCGCGTTCCTACGGTCGGGGCGAGGTCGTGGTCAGGAAGTCCAGGACCAGGGGGCTGGCGTGGGTACGGGCTTCCTCGAAGTAGGCGTGGCGGGTGCCGGGTATCAGGTGGAGTCGGGCGCCGGGGATGCGGTCGGCGAGCAGGGGCGCGTTGGCGGTGGGGTTGAGCAGGTCGTCGGTTCCGTGGAGGACCAGGGTGGGTGCGCTGATGCCGGGGAGCAGGTCCCAGGCGTCGTGGCGGTTGCTGGCCGTGAGGTGGTGGCGCCGGGAACGGGCGGGCATGCGGGGGTCGCCGAGGGTGTGGTGCGGGCCGGGATGGTCGGCGAGCCAACCGGGCGTGTACATGAAATTCAGCAGGGCTTGTCGCGCGGCTGCGGGGTGTGGCTGGGCCAGTGCCTGCCGGACGTCGTTGCCGCGTTCCACGCTGTGCGGGCCGCCGGGTGAGGTGCAGCCCAGGACCAGGGCGCGGACTCGGTGCGGATGGCGGGCGGCGAGTTGCTGGGCGACACGCCCGCCCATGGACGTGCCGTAGACGTCGGCCCGCTCAATGCCGAGATCGTCGAGGACGGCGATGACGTCCTGGGCGAACAGTTCGGTGCTGTGAGGCGTGTCGGGCTTGTCACTGTCGCCGGTGCCCCGGTAGTCGAGCGTCAGGGTGGAGCGGGCGGGGTGGAAGTCAGCGCGCACCGCCTCCCACCAGAGGTGGCTGTTGGCCTGACCAGCCAGCAGCACGAGTGGCGGCCCCTCACCTTCGAGTTGGTAGGCGATGCGGGCCCCGTCGGGTGCCGTCGCGTACGTCATCGGCCTGGCCTCCTCAACTCCGGTGCGGGCGGGGCGCAGCGCTCCGCGCGGGCCGCGCGTCGCGGGGGCCACGGGCGCGGGGGAGGCTGGCCACGGCTCATCCGCGGAAGCGTACCGAGGGTTGGTGCTCCCGCACGGTGCCGAAACCTCCCCGCTGCGCGACCTCTACCGCGCGCGGGACGCGGCCGTACCGCGCCGGGCGTGATCTCCCGGTGCGGTATTCGGGTCGCTCGGTCCCCGGTCGGCGACGACGATCAGGCTCGGGAGGCGTCCTCGTACGGCGTGCCGTCCCAGTCGCCGTAGCTGGTGGCCGTGGCGAAGCCGGCTTCGCGGCACAGGGCGGTGAACTCCTGGGGAGAGTAGATCCGCATGTCGTAGGGGGTCATCGGATGTTGGGTCCCGTCGCTGTCCACGATCATCCACTCGCCGAACTCCCTGCCGGTGCGCGGGTCGAGTCGGCGGCGCGAGACCAGGGTGCGGCCACTGGTCAGACGGCGCCGCTCACGTCGAGGAAACCGGGGTTGATGTCGAGGCCGACCACGTCCATCCCGTGGCGGGCGAGTGCGACGCTGTGGCGGCCGTAGCCGCACGGGCAGTCCAACACCCCTGCCCCCTCGGCCAGTTCGCACAGCCGGATGACGCCGTCCACCTCGGCCGCCGTCCGCTCGTCCAGTCCGGCTTCGTCCCCGAAGAACGTACGCAGCGAGTCGTCGGCCTCCCGGTACAGGTCCCCGAAGAACCCACCCTCCGGTTCCCACCACGACTTGCCGGGCTGCGCCGCGTCCGCGATCGGTTCCGTCCCGTTCCACTCCTTGAGCACACGCGCCCCGGAAGGACGCACCGACCATCACCCACATGACAGTAGGTGGCTGTTTTGTCATGGTATGGAGTGGTGGGCGGATCGACGTGGTGCCGAGGGTTGCCCGGGTGTGTCCGGGTGCGTCCGGGAGGCCGCCTCATCCCGTACGCGGGGCAGGGGACCCGGGGGCGGGTTGCGCCGTGCGGGTGAGCGCCGGGTCCGATACGGAGGAGGGGGCGGACAACTCGGGCGGGGCCTTGGTGCGTGCGACCAGGTCGTCGACCACGGCGCGCGGGGAGCCCTCTCGGGCGAACGCGGCACGCTGCCGCTCCGCGCCGCCGCCCTCGCGGGCCAGACCTCCCAGCACACCGGCGACCCAGCACCACTCCCCCCGGGCCTCCATGCCGGGTCGCACCAGGTTCAGCAGTCGCCGGGCCATGTGCGCGGCGGGTACCGGTCTGCCGCTGTGCTGGTCGACACCCTGCCCCGACCAGCCGTCGCGCGCGCTGCGCCAGTACGCCGCGCGCAGCCAGGCTTCCTCGACCGCCGGTCCCGGGTCTCCCAGCTCCACCCGCTCCAGGGCCTCCATCACCAACGCCCGCACCAGCAGCGCGAACGCCACCGTCTCCGCCAGGCCGGCGTTGACGTCCATCGCCCGGACCTCCACGGTGCTCAGGCGGTCGCACGGTCGGACGTCCCAGAAAAGGTTGTGTTCGTCGAGCGCGGCGCCGGTGTCGAGAAGGCGCGCGACGAGACGGTCGTGATCGGCGGCGTCACGGAAGAAGGGAGGCGGGCCCGCGATCGGCCACTGCGCCAGGGCGACGGCCCGCCAGCTCGCGTACCCGCTGTCGCGCCCGGCCCGGAAGGGTGAGTTCGCCGCGATCGCCACCAGCGTCGGCAGCCAGGGCCGCAGGTGATTGCCCACCAGCACCGCGGCCTCGCGCCCGGGCACCGCCACATGCGTCTGCAGGGCGGAGAACGCGAACGATTCCTGTAGGCCCCGATACGCCCGGACGCCGGCGTCGTACCGCGGGTCCGCCCGCACCGGCACCGGGTCCGCGGCCCCCAGGACCGGCGTTCCCGAGGCCATGACGCACAGGCCCTCGGCCCCCGCGGCCGCCGACAGGGCCGCGCGCACGCGGGCGACCTGCGACAGGAGACCGGCCCCGTCCGAGCAGGGAGGCGTCTTGCCCTCGACCTGGTACTCGCTGAACTCGCCGGAGACCAACTCACCCACCGCCGCGCCCGCTCCGGCCAGTACGCGTGAGCCAGCCTCGCGCACACACCCGTCGTCCGGGTCGACGAGGAAGAACTCCTCCTCGACGCCCAGCGTCGGGACCGGTCCACTCCTGGCCGACATGCGCACCCCGTGCTCCACCGAGTCCAAGGCGGTGGGACGCACCACCCGGCGCCCAGCATGCCTCGCGCGCGGACGAGGACCGACCCGACACGCCCACCTCACACCGCCCCCACCCGGGCTGGAGTCCCACGGCCTCCCCCTCGCACACCGTGGACAGACCCGTCACGCGAGGCATCGTCGTCTCCCCCACCCGCCCTCTTCTGCGTCCGCGGGCAAGGGGCAGTGCGCTGCCTGACAACCGGCGACGCGCCATGCGGCATAGCGTGACCGAGTCCGCTTCGCACCCATCACTCGTAAGCGAGGAAGCAACACATGCCGTACATCACCGTGGGCCAGGAGAACTCCACCACCATCGACCTCTACTACGAGGACCACGGAACCGGGCAGCCGGTCGTCCTCATCCACGGGTTCCCGCTCGACGGCCACTCCTGGGAGCGGCAGAGCGCCGTGCTGCTCGACGCCGGCTACCGCGTGATCACGTACGACCGCCGCGGTTTCGGGCAGTCCAGCCAGCCGACGACCGGATACGACTACGACACCTTCGCGGCCGACCTGAACACCGTGATGGAGACCCTCGACCTGACCGACGCCGTCCTCGTCGGCTTCTCGATGGGCACCGGCGAGGTCGCCCGATACGTGGCCCGCTACGGTTCCACCAGGGTGGCCAAGGTCGCCTTCCTGGCCTCGCTGGAGCCCTGCCTGCTCAAGAGCGACGACAACCCGGACGGGGTGGCCCCCAAGGAGTTCTTCGACGGTGTCGTCGCGGCCGTCAAGGCGGACCGCTACGCCTACTACACCAACTTCTACAAGGACTTCTACAACCTCGACGAGAACCTCGGCACCCGCATCAGCGAAGAGGCCGTCCGTAACAGCTGGAACGTCGCGGCGGGCGGCGGCTTCTACGCGGCGGCCGCCGCGCCGGCGACCTGGTACACCGACTTCCGCGCCGACATCCCGGCCATCGACGTGCCCGCCCTGATCCTGCACGGCACGGGCGACCGCATCCTGCCCGTCGAGGGCACCGCGCGGCCGTTCCGCAAGGCGCTCCCGTCCGCCGACTACGTGGAGATCGAGGGCGCCCCGCACGGCCTGCTGTGGACCCACGCGGAGGAGGTCAACGCGGCGCTCCTCACCTTCCTGGGGAAGTGACCGAACGGGAGCCGGGTCGCCTTCGAGGGCGACCCGGCTCCCGCGCGTTCGCGGCTGTTCAGCCCCGTCCATCGCGCACCCCGGGCCGGATAGCAAGCGGGAATGAAACGACGGGGAATTACCTCATGCGCTCTCCAACAAGGCGCGCGCGTCGTCCGATCCAGGGTATGTCACAGGGAACACCCACGAGAGGCCAACGAACGGGGCGCGAATGAGCAAGCCTTTTCCCGTTCCGCTGACGAGATCACGATCAGCCACGGGGTAGTGGCGCACCCCAGCATTACCGCCATCAGACTCGGTGCGAGGCGTCGTCACTGAGACCAGGTAGGGCACTGACGGACAAGTCCCGCTGCGCGCACAGGCACGGTGGTCGCCCCCCTGATGCCTACATTTCTGAAAACCCCTTATCGCTGAATAAAGAGGTCCTCATGCAGTTCGGAATATTCTCGGTCGGGGACGTGACCCCCGACCCGACCAACGGCCGTACCCCGTCAGAGAGCGAACGCATCAAGGCGACGGTCGCCATCGCGTTGAAGGCGGAGGAGGTCGGCCTGGACGTCTTCGCGACCGGCGAGCACCACAACCCGCCGTTCGTGCCCTCGTCCCCGACCACCATGCTTGGGTACATCGCCGCCCGCACCGAGAAGCTGATCCTCTCCACCGCGACGACCCTGATCACCACCAACGATCCGGTGAAGATCGCCGAGGACTACGCGATGCTCCAGCACCTAGCCGACGGCCGGGTCGACCTGATGATGGGCCGCGGCAACACCGGCCCCGTCTACCCCTGGTTCGGGCAGGACATCCGGCAGGGCATCAACCTCGCCAAGGAGAACTACGCGCTGCTGCGCCGGCTGTGGCGGGAAGACGTCGTCGACGGGGAGGGCACATTCCGTACCCCCCTGCAAGGGTTCACGTCCACGCCCCGGCCGCTCGACGGCGTGCCGCCGTTCGTGTGGCACGGCTCCATCCGCTCACCGGAGATCGCCGAGCAGGCGGCCTTCTACGGTGACGGCTTCTTCCACAACAACATCTTCTGGCCCGCCGACCACACCAGGCGGATGGTCCAGCTCTACCGGCGACGGTACGCCTTCCACGGCCACGGCCTGCCCAACGAGGCCGTCGTGGGTCTCGGCGGCCAGGCGTTCATACGGAAGAACTCGCAGGACGCCGTACGGGAGTTCCGCCCCTACTTCGACAACGCGCCCGTCTACGGACACGGGCCGTCGCTGGAGGAGTTCACCGAGCAGACCCCGCTCACCGTGGGTTCGCCGCAGCAGGTCATCGAGCGGACGCTGTCGTTCCGCGAGACCGTCGGCGACTACCAGCGGCAGTTGTTCCTGATGGACCACGCGGGGTTGCCCCTGAAGACCGTCTTGGAACAGCTCGACATCCTCGGT
Source organism: Streptomyces sp. 71268 (assembly GCF_029392895.1). Lineage (NCBI taxonomy): Bacteria > Bacillati > Actinomycetota > Actinomycetes > Kitasatosporales > Streptomycetaceae > Streptomyces > Streptomyces sp. 71268. Next base: position 7,896,288 of record NZ_CP114200.1, on the reverse strand, counting down.
GAGGAGGTGGTGCCCGTGCTGCGTGAGGAGTTCGCGGCCGCCCGCCCGGCCGGCGTGCCGGACGCTCCCACCCACGCGTCGCTGCGGGCCGTCCAGGAGGTGTCCGCCGCATGAGAATCGTCGCCGTTTCCGGGGGGCTGAGCAACCCTTCTTCCACCCGTCTCCTCGCCGACCGTCTCACCGAGTCCGCCCGCGACGCTCTCGTTGCCTCAGGTCACGAGGTGGAGACGGAGGTCATCGAGTTGCGGGGCCTGGCCGTCGCCGTCGCCAACAACCTCGTGACCGGCTTCCCCCCGCCCCAACTGGCCACCGCCATCGACGCGGTGACGGGCGCTGACGGGCTGATCGCGGTGACCCCCGTGTTCACCGCCTCCTACAGCGGGCTGTTCAAGTCCTTCTTCGACCTGATCGACCCGGACGCCCTGGCCGGCAAGCCGGTCCTCATCGCGGCCACCGGCGGCACGGCCCGCCACTCGCTGGTCCTCGAACACGCGCTGCGCCCGCTTTTCGCGTACCTGCGCACCACGGTCGCCCCCACCACGGTGTTCGCGGCGTCCGAGGACTGGGGCACCGGCGGCGACGAGTACACCACCGGTCTGCCCTCCCGCATCCGGCGGGCGGCCGGCGAGCTGGCCGCCCTGGTGGCCGCGCGACCGGCCCAGGAGACGCCGCGGGACGACATCACCGCCCTCGAACGGCAGCTTTCCGACCTGCGCTTCGACTGAGCCGGACCGGGCCGTGCGCGCCCCACGGCCCGGTTCGACCGAGCCGGACCGGGCCGTGGGGCGCGCACATCCGTTGGCCCCGCCGCGCCACCAGCCTGACGACGCGGAGCCCTCACTCAGCCGGGCGCCGCTCGTCGGACAGGCCGTGCAGTTGCCAATCGCGGGGAGACACACCGTAAGCGGCACGGAAGACACGACTGAAGTGGCTGGGGCTCACGAAACCCCAGCGTCGGGCGACGGCCGCCACCCCGGGTCCCTGGGCCGGGGAGCGAAGAAGGTCCCGACGGCACCGCTCTAGGCGCTGCATCCTGACCCACTCCCCGGCGGTGGTCCCCTCCGACTGGAACAACTTGTGCAGGTAGCGCACCGAGATGAAGTGGGCGGCGGCGATCGCGGTGGGTGACAGGTCCGGGTTGGAGAGGTTGCGCAGGATGTGGTCCTTCACCCGCACCATCATGGCCGCCGCGGTATCGGGCGTCTGGGGCCTGTAGCGGCCGCTGCGCTCGTCGATGAGCAGTGCCAGCAGGTCGAGCCCGGTGGCGACAGCCTGACGGCCCACGCAGTCGTCGAACCCCGCTGCTTCGCGCGCCATGGACGAGAAGTAGGTCGCCACCAGTGCGGCACTTCCGTCGCTACCCGAGAACGCTCTCGCGGTCAGCGTCCGCAGGTCCTCGTCCCGCACGCGGAGCTCCTTGCGCGGGAACTGAAAGGAGGTGAAGCAGAACTCGCCCCGCACCTTCTTCCTGAACACCCGGGACGAATCAGAAACGGAGAAGTCCCCCGGCTGTATCAGGCACTGTCTCCCGTCCTGCTCCTTGACGGCGCTGCCCCTGCGCTGAACGGTGAGGATGACGAATTCTTTTCCGTCCCGGGCGATCAGGCGCTTGCTGCGCGTCACCTCCTGGGGCCCGGCCTGGACGTGCGACACCTGCGTGGCACCCCACTGGTAGGTGACGATGCTTCCCGGCGACGGGTCCTCCTCCAGAGTTTTGACGTCGAGCGGTATGAACGTCCGGGACACCGCTTCATGCCAGCGCTCCATGCGGTCGGCCGCGGACAGCGACGCGGTGGAAAGGACGGTGGACATCTGACTCCCTTGACATCCTGATCAACAGGCGGTTCGGCACCGGTCACCCGACGGCCTGGTGACCGAGACCCGGTGTGCTTCCAGAACACCGTGCCAGCCGGCTCGGGCCGGCACATCGCGTGAATCCGCTAGATCAGGGACGCCGGACGAAGTGGCCCCCGCCTGAGGGCTCCGCCGCGTGGGACCCCAGCGGTGCGCCGACGGCGACGTAACGCCGTCGTTGGTCAGGGCTCCGCGCGGAGGTGTGTGGTCACCTCTTTCCCCCCGCTCACAAGGGCTGCCGCGACGGGTAGCCGTCGCCGCGGCCCGTGCTCTGTTCGGCGGCTTCCCGGATCATCGCGACCACGGCGTCGGGCCGCGACAGGGCGACGGCGTGTGAGCCGTCCAGCACGTGTTCGGTGGCCGCCATGCGTTGTGCCATGAAGCGCTGAGCGGTGGGGCTGAGCATCCGGTCGGCGGTCGCGATGGCGTACCAGGACGGTTTGGAGGCCCATGCCGGCGGGCCGGATCTGCTGGTCAGCGCGCGGTGGGCGATCGGGCGCTGGGCCACGGACATCACGTTCCGCACGTGGAGCGGCAGATCGGCGGCGTACACCTGGGGGAACCGCCCCTCGCTGATGTGGAGCTCGCTGTCCGGGCCGCCGGGAAGGTGGGCCGGGAAGTCGACGGCGCACGTCGCGTCGGCCGCCGGCGTGGGCGGAAACCGGCTCGTGATGTCCAGGACGCACTCGCCGATGTCGAGGCCGAACGCCGCGACATAGCACAGCGCCACGACGTTGTCGGCGTCGGTGGCGGCGTGCGTGATGACCGCGCCGCCGTAGCCGTGGCCCACCAGCACGACAGGGGCATCGATATCGCGCACCACGTTCCTGAGGGAGGCGGCGTCATGGGCGAGGTCGCGCAGCGGGTTCGCCGGGGCGCGCACGGTGGAACCCGTGGCGTGCAGGAGGCTGATGACCCCCGCCCAGGACGAGGCATCGGTGAACGCCCCGTGCACGAGCACGATGGTGGGCGGTGGGGAGATCGATGGCATGGCGGTGCCCTCCTAGTGGGTTCGCCGACCCAGCCAAGTGGGTCCGGGCGCGGAGAGGCATCGCGTGAACGTACCAATCACTCACCGGTTCGCTCGGTGTCGGGCAGGGCCGTGACCAGGTTGGCGAGCTGGACCCGGGAGTTCACCCCCAGCTTGCGGAAGGCGGAGGTCAGGTGCGTGTTGACGGTGTGTGGGGAGACGAAGAGCAGATCGGCGGCCGACCGGTTGGTGTGGCCGTCGGCGACCAAACGCGCGACCTTCTGCTCCGAGGCCGTGAGGGCGCCCCATCCCTGGACGGGGCGCTGCCTGGCCACCACCCGGCCGCCGCCGGCCCCCGCACCATCCAGGTCGCGCTGCAGGCGGGCCGCCACGGCGTGGGCGCCTGACTCGGCGAACACGGCACGGGCCCGCGTCAGGGCGGCCACCGCCTGGGGTCTGTGCCCCGCCGCCAGGAGTGCCTGTCCGAGGTCGGCGTCGGCGGCGGCCCGGACCAGCGGGCGCGGGCTCGCCGCGAGCAGTGCCACCGATTCCTCCAGCAGGGCGAGATCGTTTGTGACGAGCCCGAGGGCCTGCGCCGCGATGCCCGTGGCGGTCGGCACGGTGGGGTTGCGCGCGGCGTGTGTCCGCGCCTGTGAGGCCAGGTCCTCGGCGAGTTCGTGGTCCGCTCCGCGCAGGGCCATGCGTATCGCGGTGTCGACCCAGTCGCGCAACAGCCGCCAGCGCATGAGGACACCTTGCTGCTGCACCTGTCGGATCTTGTCGACGGCGAGTTCGGTGTCCCCGTCGGCCTCGGCGTGGACGGCCTCCAGGAAGCGCACCGCGGCCGTGTTGCCCGGGTTCGGTTTGGCCGCCAGCCTTCTCCGCGCCGCGACCAGGTGCTCCCGGGCCGCGTCCCGGTCGCCGCGCAGCAGGGCGATCCGGGAGCGGATCACGCGGGCGTTCACCTGCTGGACGGGGACGTGTACGTCGTCCTCCAGGCGCTCCATGGTGGCGAAGCCGGCGTCGGCGTCGTCGAGCCGGCCCAGCCCCAGATCGTGCTGGCCCTGTGCCCAGAGCAACATCGCCTGACGCGTCTTACCGGCGTTGTCCGCCGCCCGCAGGAGCAGCCGGTCGCCGGAGGCGAAGTCGTCCATGTGCAGGTGCGCGACGATCTCTTCGGGCAGGAAAGCGGGTTCGATGGTGCTGAGCCTGGCGAAGTGCTCCAGCGCGACGGCGTTCTCCCCCGCGTTCTGCGCGATCTCACCGAGCCCGGACAGGGCCAGGACGTGTGCCTCCCGGTCACCGATCGCGGTGGCGGCCCGCAGTGCGGTCTCGCCGGCCTCACGCGCCGCGACGAGGTCATGTCCCCGGGACAGGGCCAGCGCCCGCAGGGCGGCCAGCCTCGCCGCCGCCTCCGGGGCCGCGCCTTCGACGGCGAGGGCCGATTCGGTCCGGCGGCGCAGCTCCTCGGCGAGGTCCATGTTCCACAGCGCCCCGCCGAGGGCGGCCTGCAACCGGCTGAAGACGTCCAGCGGCGGTCGGCAGGCCAGCAGCCGATCGCCGGTCGACAGCGCTTCCCGACTCCTGCCGGCCTGGGTCAGGTAGCGGATCGCCTGCTCACCCACCTCGAACCGCAGCGGCGAGGCGGGCGGCACCAGTTCCAGGGCACGCGTCATCAGGTCGGCCGCCAGCCCCGGCGTGACCGGCAGCACGTCCTCGGCTGCTCGCCGCAGCAGCGCCACGCATTCCACGTCTCCGACCTCGGCGCCCCTGAGGATGTGCGGCACCGCGTCGATCGGCCGGCCGCCCGCGGCCACGAGGTGGCTGGCGGCCTCCCGGTGCAGGACCTTCCGGGCTGAGGGTGTGATGTCGACGTAGACGGCCTGGCGCAGCAGGTCATGGCGGAAGACGAGGTCGTCACCGTCGTCGTCCAGAAGCCCGGCACACATCGCCTCCTCCAGCGCCGGGATCAACGTGGCGGGCGGCTGGCCGCACAACGCGGCGGCGTCGTGGAGGCTGAACCTGCGCCCGAGCACGGCTCCCATCCGCAGGAAGCGCAGGGTGTCGGGTCGCAGGGATCTGAGCCTGCCGCGCACGCCCACCACGAGCGTGGAGGGTACGAGATCGCCCGACGTCTCGGCGGCCCCCAGTCCCGCGAGCATCTCGACCGCGAGGAAGGGGTTCCCGCCGGCCCCGTCGAGCAGGTCCCGTACCCGCTCGTCGACGGCTGCCCCCAGGGTGTCATCGGTCAGTTGACGGATGGCCGCGCCGGACAGCGGTCCCAGGGGCACGGTGACCGTCGCCAGCGCTTCGGCCGCGGCCGCGAGGATGTCCTCCGCCGGGCCGGCGGGGTCCGGTCGTCCAGCCAGCAGCCACAGCACCGGCGAGGTCCGCAGTCGTGCCGGGAGCTGTCTCAGGGCGAACCGGCTGAGCGGGTCGGCCCACTGCACGTCGTCCAGACCGATCAGGACCGGCGCGCCGCATGCTCTGGCTTCGATCGCCTCCGCGAGCCGCTCCACCAGCCAGATCCGCTGGTCCTGGTTCCGCGTGAGATCGGCGAAGGCGTCGCCGGAGAGCAGCGGCTGTTCGCCGTGCAGGAGGGAGGCCGCCAACGAGGAGAGGGGCACGATGTGGTGCAGTTCGTCGGCCTTGCCGAGGCCGACGGAGAATCCCGCCGCCCTGGCCGTGGTGACGGCCTCGGCGAGCAGCGTGGTCTTGCCGATGCCCGGCTCCCCCTGGATCAGGGCCAACGCGCCGCTCCCGGTGCGGGGCACCTCGGTGATCAGGGTGCGCAGTTCCGCGAGTTCGGCCTCTCGGCCACGCAGGCCGCTACGGGTCAGCGATTCGCCCGACCCCACCACTCATGCACCTTTCCAACCCGCACCGTCCGTCGGAGCCGGGCCCACCCCGTGTCGCCGGATGACCGCACCCGTCGGTAGCGGTCCTCCTCCCCCGAAGCGGCGGCCCCGCCGGTGGGCGGTCGGACGCGCGCATCACACGGGTCCGGCCGCCCGCGAGGGTGGCGTGGCACACGAGCCAGTCACCCCGCGCGTTCGCGGGCGACCACCAGACGGGCGAGGTCGGCCCGGAAAGTGATGCCGAGTGCGCGGCTGGGAGGAGCCGGAACGCGGAGGACCAGGTGAGTGGCGCCACAGCGGGCCATGGTACTTCACCTGCGAAACAGCACCGTTCGTCGGACGAGGTGCCTCCTGTCCGCACGGCTGGCCTGGCTCCCCGAGCGCCTGTCGGACGCCGGCCGGCGTGACGGGCTCGCGGTATCCGGCTTCGCGGGGCCGCTGTCCGGGCGAGCGCGGGGCTCGCCGTTCACGGCCAGACACCGCCGCGGTCCGTTCTGTGACCGACCCGGGCGCGGAGGCCTCCTCTCGTGCGCTTAGTCTGACCGAGTTGTCCCGGGATCAGGATCTCGCCATCAGCCCCCGAGACGGAAACAACGGATTCGCAGGTCACGCACGTCGCTCGGAAACAGGCCCCACCATGATCTTTCCGGTCAGACCGCCGGCACGGCGGCTCACCGCCCTCCTCGCAACCGTCGCCTTGGCCCTGGCCGCCAGCGGATGCGGTGACGGAACAGGTAACGGGTCCGCCACGGGCAAGGTCACATCCATCACCGCACTCGACTACTACACCGACGAAGTCGAACACGCCCAGTGGAGCGAGCGGCTCAGCGAGTGCGGCAGGACCGTCGGCGTGAAGGTCGAGCACTCAAGCGTTCCCGGGCCGTCGCTCGTCCCCAAGGTCCTGCGACAGGCGTCGTCCCGTACGCTCCCCGACCTGCTGATGCTGGACAACGCGGACCTGCAGCAGATCGCGCGGACCGGCGCGCTGACCCCACTGGACCAGTACGGCGTCGACTCCAGCGGCTTCGCCGAGGGCATCCTCTCGGCCGGCACGTACGAGGGGAAGGTGTACGGGCTGGCGCCCACGGTCAGCACGGTCGCGCTCGTCTACAACAAGGACATGCTCGCCGAGGCCGGTGTCGCGGTGCCCAGAACCTGGGAGCAGCTCAGGGCGGCGGCGGCCAAGCTGACCCGCCCTGGTCGCTACGGCATGGCGGTCGACGCGAACGCCACCTTCGAGGGGAGCTGGCAGTTCCTGCCCTTCCTGTGGTCCAACGGCGGGGACGAGCGACGCCTGGACACCCCGCAGGCCGCGCAGGCACTCCAGCTGTGGGCCGACCTGGTCGAGAGCGGATCGATGTCGAGGTCGGTGCTGAACTGGAACCAGGCCGACCTCCACGACCAGTTCGTCGCCGGCAAGACAGCCATGATGATCAACGGTCCCTGGCGCATCCCGGCCATGAACGAGGCCGAGAACCTGCGCTGGGGGGTGGCCCCCGTGCCCGTTCCCCGGGCGGGGCAGGCCCCTGTCACCCCGCTCGGCGGCGAGGTGTGGACCGTTCCGCGGAGCGCCTCCGCGGCGAAGCGGGAGAAGGCGGCGCGGGTGGTCGCCTGTCTGAACGACTCCGCGAACATGCTCGCCCAGGCCGAGCAGAGGTTCACCGTGCCGTCCCGTGCCGTGGTGGCCGCCCGGTACGCCCAGCGGGTCCCGTCGATGGCGGCCTTCGTCGAGAGCGTCGAGAAAGCCCGGTCCCGTACCGGCGAACTGGGCGTCAGGTGGCCCAGGGCGGCGACCGGTATCTACACCGCCGTCCAGTTGGCGCTGACGGGTGAGCAGACGCCACGAGAGGCGCTGAAGCGTGCGCAGCGGATCGCGACCAGTTCCTGAGAAGGGCCTGGGCGGCACAAGCCGGAGTGCGGCCCGGGCACGCCTTTGGCAGTCGCTCACGCGGTGGATGTTCGTCGTGCCCGCTGGGACGTACCTGCTGCTGTTCTTCGGTTACCCGAGCGTCAAGAACGTCGTGATGAGCTTCCAGCAGTACACGACCACGACCTTCTACACCGGTGCCGCGCCGTTCGTGGGACTGCGGAACTACGCGACGGTCCTGTCGTCGGAGCTGTTCTCCCAGGCGCTGGTGACGACGGCCCTGTTCGCGGCCGGTTCGATCATCGGGCAGTTCGTGCTCGGCCTGGCCATGGCCCTCTTCTTCCAGCGCCGCTTTCCGCTCAACGGCGTTCTGCGGTCGCTCCTGATGTTGCCGTGGCTGCTGCCGCTGGTCGCCTCCGCCACGACGTGGAAGTGGATGCTCGACACCGACTCGGGAGTCGTCAACGACGCACTGGGCGGACTCCACCTCGTCTCGTCCGGCGTCCCCTGGCTCACCGGCACCTCCGAGGCGCTGGTGTCGGTGATCCTCGTCAACATCTGGGTGGGCGTGCCCTTCAACACCGCGATCCTGTACGGCGGTCTGCGGGACATCCCGCCCCACCTGTACGAGGCGGCGAAGCTGGACGGCGCCGGCCCGGTGGCGTCGTTCCGCCACGTCACCTGGCCACTGCTGCGCCCTGTGGTCGGCGTCGTGCTGGTGCTGGGCGTGGTCTACACGCTCAAGGTGCTGGACATCATCCTCGTGGTGACGGGCGGAGGGCCGGCCAACGCCACGCAGACCCTCGCCACCCAGTCCTACGAACTGTCCTTCCAACAGTTCGACTTCGGACGCGGCGCCGCGATGAGCAACGTGCTCATCGTCCTGTCGCTCGTCTTCGCCCTCGTCTACCTGCGCGCCCACCGGCGCGCCCTGCACGCCTGAGAGGGAGTTCGTGAAGCGCGCACCGAGCCGTGGCTGGCCGTCCACGATCATCGGCGTCCTGCTGCTCGCGGTGATGCTGTTTCCCGTCTACTGGATGGTGAACGCCTCCCTGCAACCGGCGGGGAACACCCTGCGGGGAGGCTGGTTCCCCCTCCACCCGGACTTCAGCGGTTACGCCACCGCGCTGCGCGACCAAGGCACCAACCTCGTCACCAGCCTGGTGGTGGCGCTGGGCAGCGTGGCCCTCAGCCTCGGCCTGGCCGCGCCGGCGGCCTACGCGCTGGCTCACTTCCCCCTACGAGGTACCGACCTCGTCCTCTTCGGCGTCCTGGTCACCCAGATGGTGCCAGGCATCGCCGTGGCGAACGCGCTCTACGGCTCCTACAACGACCTGGGGCTGCTGAACTCCCACCTCGGGCTGATCCTCGCCGACTCGACCGCGGGGGTCCCCTTCGCGATCCTCGTCCTGCGTTCGTTCATGCGGAGCATCCCCAAGGAGATCATCGAGGCCGCGCGGGTGGACGGTGCGGGCAACTGGCGTGCGTTCCGCTCCGTGGTGCTCCCGGTCAGCGCCAACGCGTTGATCACGGCCGGCGTCTTCACCTTCCTCTTCACGTGGAGCGACTTCCTCTTCGCCCTCACGCTGACCACCACGGAGACGGTGCGGCCGATCACCCTGGGCATCTACGAGTACATCGGCGCGCACACGAACCGGTGGAACGCCGTCATGGCCACCTCGGTTCTGGCGTCCGCCCCGGCAGCCGTGCTGCTCGCCGTCGCTCAGCGCTATGTCGCCACCGGGACCACCAGCGGAGCCGTCAGGTGAGAGGCGGGGAATGGTTATGCCGGGGGCCTCGGCCGTGACCTCAACTCGCTCTCCAGCCATTCCTGGACCTCCGGGGTGACCGGGTCGGTGATGTCGTCGCACTCCTCGTGCCGGGTCAGGTACTTGGCCACGTAGGGGCAGACCGGCACGACGCGCTTGCCTGACGCGCGTACGTCGGTGAGTGCCTCCTGGATCAGCCGCGCGGCCAGACCCTGGCCGGCGAACGCCTCGTCGATCTCCGTGTGGAAGAAGACACGCTGCTCACCGCGGTCGCGGTAGGCGGTCAGACCGGCGCGTTTCCCGTCGACGAGGATGACGTATCGGTGCCGCTCGTCCACTCGCTCGACGGTGGGGGCGGCGGAAGGCTGGGTCATGGGGTAGGTCCTTTCGGGTGGGTGCGGGTCAGCGGCGCGGGGGGTTTCCGCGCGGTGCGATGACGGCGTTCGGCAGGGCCGGGGCGGGGAGGCGGTCACCGTCGTAGCCCTCGACCGTGCCGAACCGGTCGGAGGCGTTCCGCCAGTCCTCCCGGGCCCGCACGATGTCCTCGTGGCTACGGCCGATGAAGTTCCACCACATGACGATCCGCTCCTCGAACGGTGTCCCGCCGAGCAGGACGGTCCGGGCCGGGCCGTCCGATGCGTTGGTCAACGTCAGGGTGTCTGTTCCCGGGCCGGCGTACCCCAGTTCCGCCGGTCGCAGCAGCGTGTCGGCCATCCGGACCGGGCCCGTGTCGACCAGCAGGCCGTGCTCGAAGCCGGGCTCGACGGCGAGCGTGACGGTCGCCCCGGGCCACAGGACGATCTCCGCACCGAGCAGGGGGGTGAACGTCGCCACGGGGGACACGTCCCCGGCGAGGGAGCCCAGGAACACCCGCACCTCGGCCCCGGCGATCCGCACCGGCTCGGGCACGTGGTGCTGGAAGTCGCGTTCGGTGTGTCTGTGTCGTTCGGGCAGCGCCACCCACAGCTGCACGCCGTGCAGGATCGTGGCGCGCGCGGTCGAGACCTCCGAGTGGCTGATGCCGTACCCGCCCGTCATCAGGTTCAGCTCGCCCGGTCGTACGAGCGCGTGGCTGCCGAGACTGTCGCGGTGCTCGATCTCGCCGCTGAACAACCAGCTCACCGTCTGTAGTCCGGTGTGCGGGTGCGGGGCGACGTCCATGCCGCCCGTGTCGGCGACATCGTCGGGGCCGTAGTGGTCGGCGAAGCACCAGGCGCCGATCAGGGTCCGGGCGCGCTGCGGCAGCGTGCGCCGTACCCGCATCGCCCGTGGGCCACCGAGAGGGACGTCGCGTGGGGCGAGTACGTCGACGTGCGGGGCCCGCGTGCTCCGTTCGCCCGCGACCGGCGCTCCGCCGTGTTGCTCGCTCTGCTCTGTTTCGACGTTGCTCACCGGGCATCGTCTCCTTTCTCCAACTGGTTCGTCGCCTGCTGGTGGTGACCCTCCACCGTGCCACGGAGGCCCGGGTACGGGGTCACACCCTCCCCCGGAACGACGGGGCCCGAGGACGCGTCGAAGGCATGGGTGACTTCTGGCCGGGTGCCCGGGACGAGGAGACGGCGTGCCCGCTCCTCGTGTCGGCGGTCGGTGAGGGTGAGTCTGTCACTGTGCTGGGCGAGGTGCTCGGCCCAGGAGGCGACGAGGTAGTTCTCGATGAAGTGCCCGGGGTCCTGTCCGTCCTGGTACAGGCCCCAGGTAAGGGCTCCGGTGCGCCGCCGGGAGCGGGCGACGTGCTCCATCCGGTCGCTGAAGGCGGTCACGTCTCCCGGGGCTACGCGGTAGGAGACGGTGACGAGCACGGGGCCGGTGGTCGGTCCCGGCTCGAACACCAGGGGTGGGACCGGCCAGTGCGCGGAGGGGGAGGGGTCGACCCCCTCCGCCCCGTACAGCGGCCAGCGGCGCAGGCTGAGGGCGCTGACGAGCAGCAACCCACTACCGGCCAGCAGCGGCACGGCAAGCCCCAGCCGCGCGGCGAGGGCACCCCACAGCGGCGCCGCCAGCCCCTGGCCACCCTGGAAGACGAGGAGGTAGACGGCGAGCCCGCGGGCACTGACCCAGCCGGGAAGCCGCGTCTGCATGGCCGCGTTGAGGGTGGACAGCACACCGATCCACGCCACACCCGCGAACAGCAGCGCCACCGCCACCAGCCAGGTGTCGCGTACGGCGACCAGTACCACCAGGACGCCCGCGAAGACCAGGGCCCCGCCGCCCAGGGTGCCGTTGGCGCCGAGCACCCGGTTCGTGTGGGGCAGCGCGAAGGCGCCCGCGACCGCTCCGACGCCGACGGCACCCAGCAGCAGTCCGTAGCCTCCGGAGCCCAGGTGCAGGGAGCGGCTCGCGACCAGCGGCAGCAACGCCCACAGGGCGGCGCCACCGGGGACGAACAGGACCACGCGCAGGAGGACCCGGCGGATGCCCGGCGCGTACCACACGTAGCGGCGGCCCGCGTCGAGGGCGGTCAGCAGCTTCTCCCCTCCCGTCGCGGGGGCGACCGTCTTGGGGCGTCGCCAGAGCAGCAGGACGGCGGCGATGCCGAGATAGGAGGCTGTGTTGAAGGCGAAGACCCACCCGGCGCCCGCCGCGGCCACGACCACTCCGCCAAGGGCCGGCCCGAGGGCGCGGGCCAGGTTCATGTTCACGCCGCCGAGCGCGGCGGCCTGGCCGAGCTGGTGGCGTTCCACCAGCTCCGGCTGGATCGCCTGCCAGGCCGGGCCCATCAGGGCGGTGCCGCACCCCAGCAGGAAGGTGAGGAGGAGCAGCGGCGTCGGGGTGAGGGCGTCCGCGAACGCCAGCACCGTCAGCGTGCCGGAGACCGCGAGCATGGCGAACTGCGCGGCCAGGAGCACGCCCCGACGCTCGTAGCGGTCGGCGACCACGCCCGAGGGCAGGGCCAGGAGCACGACGGGCAGGCTGGAGGCCGTCTGGACCAGCGTCACCAGTGCCGCGTCGTGCCCGATCAGCAGCCACTGCGCCCCGATCATCTGCATCCAGCTACCGATGTTGGAGACCAACTGGGCGATCCACAGCGCCCGGAAGAGGCGTGCCGCGAGCGGCGCCCATGCCGAGTCCGACCTTGGCGGCTGTGTAGGCGGGGAGGGAGGTACGGGGCTCATGCTGGTCCATGCGGGGTGAGTACGGACGCCTCCACACCGGCAGGTGTCGAGGTGCCTCAGGCGGCTGGTGTCGTGGTCGGGCTGGGATCGGACCAACGGTGGCTGTCGCCGCTCGGCGCGCCGGTTGTCGTTCGTCGGTGCGGCCGGCCACCGGTGGGCCGGTGTGTCGTTCGGGGTGTGTTGTTCGGGGTGTGTTGTTCGGGGGTGTGTCGTTCGGGGCCGAGGTCGGAGCCGGGTCGCTTCGGCGATCGAGAGCGGAGGCGTTGCCCGCGCGCCGCGTAGCTGACGGCGTCGACCTGCCCGACGCACCGGGTCGGGATCAGTGACCAGCCCGGCGCACCGGGTCGGCGTCAGCGGCGGAGGCGGCGGGCCGGGACGGCCCGCCGCGCGCGGCGCCAGGGTGTCCGAACGCCTCAGTCAGCGGCCTTCGCGTACCGCGTCCCCTGGCCCGCGAGGGTGGGCCGGTGCAGCACCACCCGGGTGAGCAGGCCGCTGACCGGCCCCACGATGACCGCGGCGACGCAGACCCACACCGGCCACGGAGTGACGGTCAGCGCGTGGTCCACGGACCATCGCCCAGGCCCGGTGAGGGCCAGCGCGGCGGAGGCCGCGACCAGGACCAGGGGGTATTCGTAGCCGTCGTTCTGCACCCACAGCCCCTTGGGCCACTTGACGGTGCCAGCGACCGTCATCACGCCCATGGCGGCCATCGCCGCCATGGGCGTGAGCAGGCCGGCGGCCAGGAACAGGCCGGAACCGATCTGGCTGGCTCCCGCGACGACGGCGGTCAGTCGGCCGCCGCGGAACCCGTCGTGGCGGAACTCCTCGGTCCCGCCCGCGAGGCCGTTGCCTCCGAGCCGGAAGCTCACCTTCTGCACCCCGTGCCCGGCGATGAGCAGCCCCACCACCAGCCGGAGGACCAACAGTCCAGCGTCCATCGTCCCTACCTGTCCCTGACGTTCGAGTACCGGTGTGTGGGTCAACCGGCGGCGTGGGCGCCGATGATGGCCTGCGCGTACACCATCCCGAGCCCGTAGGTGCCGCCGTGCTCCTTGACCACGTCGCCCACGGCGGCGTAGGTCTCCGTGCGGGCCCAGTCACGCTGGAGCTCCAGCAGCACCTGCACCCAGGTGACCGGGACGGCCCCGGCCTGGATCACGCGCTGGACGGCGTGCTCGTGGGCCTGCGGGCTGACCCCACCGGACGCGTCGGTGACGACGTAGACCTCGTAGCCCTGGGCGATGGCGGACAGTGCGGGCAGCACGACGCAGACCTCGGTCCACAGACCCGCGATGACCAGCTTCTTACGGCCGGTCGCCTTGACCGCCTCGACGAAGTTCTCGTCCTCCCAGGCGTTCATCGTGGTGCGGTCCACGATCTGCTGCTCGGGGAAGACCTCGGCCAGCCGCGGCATGAGCGGGCCGGAGAAGGACTCGGCGGCCACGGTGCTCAGCACGACCGGCACGTCGAACACCTTCGCGGACTTCGCCAGGCCCACGGTGGAGTTGAGGATGGCGGTGCGGTCGCCGCTGCCGGTGCCGAAGAACATCTGCGGCTGGTGGTCGATGAAGAGCACCGCGCAGTTGTCCGGGGTGAGCAGGTCGGGGCTGGGGGCAGCGGTGACCTCGGAGATGTTGACCATGATGGTGAGCCTTTCTCGGCGATGGCGGCGCGGATCGCTGTCCGTGCCGTGGTGGGAAGAACCGTCCGTCGGGACGGAGTTGGTGGGTGGTGTCCCGGAACGGGCGGCTCGGTGTCCGTGCCCTTCCGGGAGTTCACAGGTCGAAGCAGGGATCGAAGGGGGTGCTCGCGGTGTCGGGAGCCAGGCCGCGCGCGACGCGCCACTGGCGGTGCCGCTCCGACTCGGCGACGACCTGGCCGAGTGCCTCCGCCTGGTCGGCGCCGGAGCGGGCCGTCCGGCGGGAGGCCAGGTAACCGCCGAAGTGCGCCACGGGGCTCCACGCGGGGCTGACGGGTGGCAGTTCCTCGTCGAGTCCCTCGTACTCGGCGGCGGCGTACACGATGCGGCCACCGGCCACCGTCAGCAGCGACTCGATGTGCGCGATGTCCGGCTCGGGCACGCTGAAGAAGTCCTCGGACAGCACCGCCAGGTCCGCGTAACAGCCCGGCCTGAGGACGCCCTTGACCTCGTCCTCGCCGGTCAGCGCGGCGCCGGCGCGCGTGAACATCGCCAGCGCGGTCCCCCGGTCGACGCGGTTCGCCGGCGGGCGCAGCGCCAGGTCGCCGACCGAGCGACCGCTGAAGAGCCAGTGCAGGGCGACCCAGGGGTTGTAGGAGGAGACCCGGGTCGCGTCGGTGCCGGCGCCCACGGTCAGGCCACGGTCCAGCATGGCGCGAATCGGCGGGGCGTCCGCGGCGGCGCCGGGGCCGTAACGCCGCAGGAACGCTTCGCCCTGGAAGGACAGTCGGTTCTGCACGGACATCGCCCCGCCGAGCGCGGCGATACGGTCGAGGCTGTCCGCGGAGGCGGTCTCCGCGTGGTCGAACAGCCACCGGTTCCCAGCCGGGAAGAGCCCTTCCGCGGCGAGCTTCTCGAACACCGCGAGGTCACGGCGGATGGTCTCGTCGTAGGTGGCGTGCAGCCGGAACCCCCACCCGTTCTCCATGAGCAGGCGCACCGCCTTCTCGAACTCCGACTCGTAGTCCGGGGCGAGTTCCGGACGCGGCTCGGCGAAGTTCTCGAAATCGGCAGCCGACCAGGTGAGGTTCTCACCCGCGCCGTTCAGCCGCAGCCATGCGTCCCCGTCGCCGGGGCGGGCCGTTTCGACCCAGCGGGTGAGATCGTCGATCTCCTGCCCCGGAGTCTGCGGAAAGAGGTGGTAGGCGATACGCAGCGAGAGCTGGCCGGCCTTGGCGAGTTCGATGACGGTGGCGTAGTTGTCGGGGAAGTTCTGGAATCCGCCGGCGGCGTCGATCGCCGAGGTGAGCCCGAACCTGTTCAGCTCGCGCAGGAAATGCCGCGTGGAGGTCTTCTTCTCCTCCTCACTCCGCAACACCGGCGCCTTGGCCAGGGTCGAGTAGAGGATGAGGGCGCTGGGCGCGGCCAGCAGCATGCCGGTGGGCTCCCCGCCCCGGCCCCGCACGATCTGCCCTCCCTTGGGGTCGGGCGTGTCCTTGGTGAAGCCGGCGGCCTTCAGCGCCGCCCGGTTCAACACGGCCGACTGGTACAGGTGCAGGACGAACACCGGCGTGTCCGGGGCGGCGGCGTTCAGCTCGGCGACGGTCGGCAGCCGACGCTCGGCGAACTGCTCCGCCGACCAGCCTCCCACCACCCGCACCCACTGGCCCTTCGGGGTGCGAGCGGCCTGCTCACGCAGCATCGCCAACCCCTGACGCAGGCTACGCACACCGTCCCAGCGCAGCTCCAGTACGTAGTTCAGGCCCCCTCTGATCACATGCAGGTGGGAGTCGTTGAGGCCCGGGACCACCCGCCGCCCGAGCGCGTCGACCACCTTGGTGCCCGGGCCGATGTGTCCGGCCACGTCCCTGTCGTCACCGACGACCGTGATGAGGCCGTCGCGGATGGCCAGCGCCTCGGCGTACGGGCGGCCCGGGTCTCCCGTGTGGATCTTCGCGTTGCGGACGACGAGGTCCGTGGCATTGTCGACGGCATGCGGAACCAGCCCGCCGACGGGCATTGTTGACATTTACGTGAGACTCCCTGTGGGAAAACGACTTCGCTACGAGTCACGGGCCGGCACTGGCGAACTTCGGCGATTCAGCCACGCTCGGATGCCCCGTTACCCGAATCGGATCGAGTGGCCTTCCACCGACATCGTCGTGCCTGAGAAAGAGGGTCAACCCTGTTCGCGAGGGGGGGCTCGACCGCTTCGCCATCACAATAGGCACGGCAGGCACGCGCCCATGCCCCGTCAGCGCACAGGGATTTGCCTCACCGCGCACCGGTGTCGCGTGCGCCCGGTCCGGTCCGGTCGACCACCGTGACGACCACGACCAGGGCCGCCGCCGACAGACCGGCCACCAGAGCCGGTGCCGGGGAGAGAGCGGCCGCCAGGACGGCGACCGCGCCGACGGGAATCGCGAACTGCCCGACCCCGCTCTGCCGGTGCGGCCGGACGTGTACGGCCCACACGGTCATCAGGAAGGTCGCCAGTGGCAGGGTGACCGCCACACCCGCCGCCACCGACGGGACATCGGTGCGCCGCGTGACCAACCCCGCGTACGCCGCCAGACCGGCTCTCTCGGCTCCTGCCGAGGCGAAGACCAGGTAGTGGCCGTACGCCCAGGTGAACCTCCTGCGATGGCTCTGGTGCGTTGAGGTGAGCAGCGTGTACGCCGGCCTGGCGAAGTACAGCCACCACATGGCGAAGACCATGAGCAGGCCGCCCGCGGCCAGCAGGTACAGCGCACCCGCGTTGTGGCCCCGGTCGAAGGCGCCGCGGACCGCCGCCGCGGCGGCCGCGACGGACTCACCGAGCACGATGAGGGTGAACAGTTCGTAGCGTTCCGCGATGTGGTGTGGATGCCACGGGGTCATTCCGGCGGACTGCGCCCACACCGGGACGGAGATCTCGGCGATGATCAGCACGATGATGGCCGGCAGTCGCGCCGACTCGGGCAGGAGGAGCGTCCCGACCCAGCCGACCTGGCAGCTCGTCACCCCGACGGCGAAGCGTAGTGCCGTCCGCCGCCGGCCGGGGTCCGATCGTGCGGCACGCAGCCACAGGACGGCCAGGGCCGTGCGCAGCACGGCGTATCCCAACGTGATGACGCGCAGGTCACCTTCCTCGAACGCCCGGGGCACGCCGGCGGCGAGGATGAGGGACCCCGTGATCTGGACCAGCACCACCAACCGGTAGGGGATGTCGTCCGGGTCGTAGGCCGAGGCGAACCACGTGAAGTTCATCCACGCCCACCAGATGGTGAAGAACACCAGCGCGTAGCGCAGGAGGCCGGTGACGTACTGCCCGTCGATCACCGCTGTGCACAGGCTCGCGGACGCCTGTGCCACCGCGATGACGACGCACAGGTCGAAGAGGAGTTCCAGCGACGTGGCGGTCCTGTGCGGTTCACCGGGGTCCCGACCCGACATACTGCCCCCGGGTCTCCCCCGCCACCGCCCGGTCTTCCGCATGCCCCCGGGCGCGAGGCGGTTCGACGCGGAACCCGTGTACTCGCCTCCGTGTTCCACGCCACGCACAACCACGCCGGCCTGCTCGCTCGCCCTCATACCTCTCCTTGCCGCTCGTCGGCTCACACCATCCGCGAGAGGCTAGAAGCGGCGAGGCAGCGGGACGTGCCCGTCAGCGCACGCGGACTCGCCCAGGAACGAACCACGGGGCCCAGCCGCGTCCACTGTGCGCTGCCGCGCACCATCGCGTGCGCTCCCGGGCAACCAGTCCGCCGCACCGGCTCATAGCGTCGTCCGCACACAGAGAGCGGATCGCCGGAGGCGGAACATGACCACCAGCTCGCGACATGGGAGCAGCCAGCCACGGTCGCGGCAGACGGGCGAGAGCGTCCAGGAGTTCGGGACCGTCAGGCAGTTCCCGCTCGGCCTGTCCCACGAAGCCCGTATGTACTCCTGTCAGCGGCTCGACAAGGCCCTGGCCGACACACAGATCCTCTACGGCCGCTAGTCGAGCTGCGGGCCGCAACCGCCGCCGCATGCCGACTGTCGCGGTGGTCGGTCCCCGCTCCCTCACCAGAACGACTTACAGGAGAGTTCACCATGACAGACAGTCCCGAACAGCTGGGGGAGCAGGCCGCGCCGACAGGCGTACATTTCGAACCGTCCCTGCGCCCGATGACCCGCATCAACCTCCACCCCATCGCCTCCCCCATGCCGGTCGGTTTCTTCGCGGTGGCGATCGCCTCCGTGGTCGTCGCCAGCCTCCAGTTGGGCTTCCTGGGCGACGACGCTCATCGAGCCGTGGCCTTGACGATCTTTCCGGCCTTCATCCTGCAACTGATCGTCAGCATCCTGGCGTTCGGGGCACGGGATGTCCTCGCGGCGACACTCATGGCCTGTTTCTCCGGTACCTGGCTGGCGAGTTCCCTGGTGCTGGCCATCGATCCGCCGTCGGGCACCGAGGTGCTTGGCGTGCTCAACCTCGTGTTCGCCGTCTTCGCCCTGATGATGGCGACCATCGCGTCCCGCAAGCGGGTGATGTGGGTCGTGCTCTGTGTGGCGGTACCGCGCTTCGCCGTGGCCGCGTTCTCCAACTTCACCGGTGCCACATGGCTCGGCTACACCTCCGGTGCCCTCGGCCTGCTCCTCGCGGCGGTGGCCATGTATGCCGCGTTCGCCCTCCTGCTGGAGGACATGAGGGGCGAGGAGCTTCTGCCCGTAGGACGTCTCGGCCCGGCCCACGACGCCGTGGCCGGGGACCTGTCGGTGCAGCTGAACAACCTCGAACGTCAGGCGGGCGTGCGCCGGACCCTGTGAGGCGGCTGGGCCTCGGCTACGGCCTGCCGGACACGCCGCTGCGCGCGTGCGCCGACGCCCCTTCCGAGGGGAGCGGCCTGTCCGCTGGTCAGGAGCTTTCGCGACGGTGGCGATGGCCCCCAGGCACGGGCCACGTTGGGAATCGGTCGGTAGCGGAGGGACCGTACCCGCCATGCGGGAATGGCCCCACCGCGGCCCTGACGCGGCCGGTGAACCCGGAACGACGGCCCGTGCTGGTCAGGCGTCGCTGGTGTCAGCGGGCGTCAGTGGGTGTCGCCTCGCCGAGCATGGCGAGGGTCAGCACGGTGCCGGAGATGCCCCAGCCGCCGTCGGCGACCTCTTCGATCAGCACCATGGTGTTGTCGCGGGCGCGCTCGCCGTAGATCTCGACGTACAGCTCGGTGGTGCGGGTGACGATCTCCTCCTTCTGCCTCGGGGTGAGGGTCTTCTCGGGGACCTTGAAGTTCGCGAAAGGCATGACTGGTTGTTCCTTTTCTCAGTGGGGTCTTACAGAGGCTGTCTACGGTGAGCAGGCTGTCCCGCAGGCGGCTCAGACGATTCCGCCGTTGGCGCGAATGACCTGTCCGTTGATCCAGTGGCCGGCCGGGGAGGCCAGGAACGCGACGACCTCGGCGATGTCGGCCGGGGTACCGAGGCGCTCCAGCGGGGGCTGGGCGGCCAGGCGTGCGATGGTCTCCTCGTCCTTGCCGTCCAGGAACAGGTTGGTGGCCGTGGGGCCGGGCGCGACGGTGTTGACGGTGACGTCCCGGCCCCGCAGCTCCCGGGCCAGGATCAGCGTCAGCGCCTCGACGGCACCCTTGCTGGCGGCGTACGCGCCGTAACCCGGGAAGGCCAGTCCCACCACGGACGTGGAGAAGGTCACGATCGCGCCACCGGGACGCACCCGACGAGCGGCCTGCTGGGCAACGACGAACGTGCCGCGGATGTTGGTGCGGTGCAGGTCGTCCAGGGCGGCCAGGTCCAGCTCGGCTATCGGCGCCAGGTGCATTCGCCCGGCCGCGTGCACGACGACGTCGACCCCGCCGAACTCCGCTTCGGCCGCGTCGAACAGGGCCGCGACCGCGCGTTCGTCGGCGACGTCCGCGCGCACCGCGATCGCCCGGCCACCGACAGCGGCGGCCTCCCGCACGGCGACCTCGGCCTCGTCCCGGTTGCCCGCGTAGCCGACCACGACGGCGTATCCGTCGGCGACCAGCCGGCCGACAGTCTGGCGGCCGATGCCGCGCGAGCCGCCGACGACGATCGCGACACGGGGTGAGTCGGAGGGTTGGGCCGGGGACGCGGTCCCGTCGGGGGACGTGGGGAGGGGCATGGCTGTCTCCTGTGGTGGATGGGGGGCGGGCCACGGCCTCGCCGTCGCCCTGCTGTGGCCTCCACGATCGACCGGCCCGCCGCCCCCAGCCAGGGCTGTGTCTACCCAGGGGTTGCCACCCCCTGGCTGCGCTCTGTCCTACGAGCGACGATGGAGGGGTGAACCTTCCAGAACTCGGCGCCTTCCTCAGGACCCGCCGCGACCGCATCCGCCCCGGCGAGGTCGGCCTCCCGCAAGGCCCGCGCCGACGCGTCCCCGGGTTGCGCCGCGAGGAGGTCGCACAGCTGGCAGGGCTGTCCGTCGACTACTACACCGAGCTGGAACGCGGCAGCGCCAAGAACGGCGTGCAACCCTCGGCCCAGACCCTGGCCGCCCTCGCCCGCGCCCTGCGCCTGAACGGCGACGAGCGCGACCACCTGTACCACCTGGCCGAACGGCCGATCCCGCCGTCCGCACACGGAACGTCAGCACACGTGCAGCCCGCGCTCCTCGGGCTCCTGGACCGGCTCTCCAACACCCCGGCACGCGTCATCACCGACCTGCACGAGACCCTGGTGGAGAACGACCTGGCTCGGGCCCTGCTCGGCAGGTCCCCGGCACACCGTGGCCCGGCGGCGAGCTTCGTGTACCGCTGGTTCACCGACCCGCGGGCGCGCGAGATGTACCCGCCCGAGGACCACCCGCACCACTCCCGGGTGTTCGTGGCCGACCTCCAGGCTGCGGCCGCCCGGCGCGGCCGGGACGCGGAGGTCACGAAGATGGTGGCCGTGCTGCGTCGCCGCAGCCAGGAGTTCGCGGACCTGTGGGACACCCACGACGTCGCGGTGCGCCGCATGGACCGCAAGCGGATCGTCCACCCCCTGCTGGGCGTCGTCGAACTCGACTGCTACAACCTCTTCAGCGAGGACGGACGGCAACGACTGCTGTGGTTCACCGCCCCACCCGGAAGCCGGGGGGCCGAGCAGTTGGAGCTGCTGTCCGTCATAGGGGCGCAGGAACTGGGCGCCACGGAGGGCCTGGCATCGGAGAGGCTGTCATCGGCGGAATCCGGATCACAGCGCTGACCCGCGCCGCCGGAGGACCGCCTCCCCGGCGGCGTGGCGGCCACTCCCCCGGTAAGTCGCTCATGCTGGTCAGACCGCCTGTCCGTGACTTGGCTGGGTGTCGCGTCCGCCGCTGACCGGGCACACGCCGCGATCCGCAGTTCCGCCTGTTGGGCGCCACACGCCGTT
Source organism: Streptomyces sp. 71268 (assembly GCF_029392895.1). Taxonomy (NCBI): domain Bacteria; kingdom Bacillati; phylum Actinomycetota; class Actinomycetes; order Kitasatosporales; family Streptomycetaceae; genus Streptomyces; species Streptomyces sp. 71268. Next base: position 7,874,862 of record NZ_CP114200.1, on the reverse strand, counting down.
TCCTCACCCGCCGCCCTCGTCACCTGTGCGCGGGGTCGGCGAGGAAGCCGTACGCGGCACTGGGCACGCCGGCTGTCAGACCGTCGGCGCCCAGGCCGCTCGCGATACGGAGTGCGACACGGATTGCTACCGGTCCCCGCACACCGTCAAGGTAGGCCCGTCAGCCGGCGCCGTCGTACCTCCCACACTCCCGACGGCGTTGGTGGCGGACTCCTCGTTCGGCTCGACCACACATCGGGCCGGACGGCGCCTCCGACCGGGGGCGATGGACAGCGGCACGGGCCAGGCGGCGGGCGACGCCGTGTCGGGTCGCCGCCGCCGCGACAGTGTCCGCGACGGTCGGCACCGGTTCGGCGAGCGCCACCACCGGTGACGGCGACCTCGCCCAGGCCGTGAGCCTCGGCGCGGGACGGGCAGAGGCGTTACGCACCGTCGTCTCGTCCCACCGGGTCCGCTCGCGCCGGGCGAGTGGTCGAGCACCTCGCGACGGCGGCGGCCGTCTGGTCGCGGCCGCCGATCGGAGCCGGGGCACGTCCGTCTCCCATCGCGGACGCGTCCCTCCCGCCGACGCTCGTGGCGAGCGGCACGAACGGGCTCCGGCACCTCTCGCCTGCCATCGGTTGTCCGTCCGTTCCCGCCGGCTGTGCGCCGTGTACCGCCGGCGTTCCACCGACGTACCAGGCACCCCACACCAAGACGGAAAGGCAGACACACCCACGATGAGAACCGCGACAAGGACCTACCGCTGGTTGACGGCATGTTGTACCGGGCTCGCCGTCACCGCCGCGCTGGCCGTGGCCGGCGCACCCGCCCAGGCCACCGGGGACAGCGGCGGCACGGCCGCCGAAGGAAGGGTCGTCAACGCCGGGGTCCCCGGTGCCATCGACGGCCTGTACATCGTCTCGCTCAAGGGCGCCACCTCGGTCTCCGCGGCTGCCGAGACCGCCGTCACCGACCAGGCCGACCGGCTCACCGATCGCTACGGCGGCGTCGCCGATCGGGTCTACACCGCGGCCCTGCGCGGTTTCTCGGCCAGGATGACGCCCGGCCAGGCCAAGCGGCTGGCGGCGGACCCCGAGGTCGCCTACGTGCAGCAGTCCTTGCTGGTGCGCGCGACCGGGGGCGGCAGCCAACCCAACCCGCCGTCCTGGGGCTTGGACGCCGTGGACGGCAAGCAGGACAAGGCGTACGACTACCCGGGCACGGGCACGGGTGTCACCGCGTACGTCATCGACTCCGGCGCCCGGTTCTCGCACCAGACCTTCGAGGGCCGCGCCTCGTCCGGCTACGACTTCCTCGACGACGACAACGACGCCGCCGACTGCTACGGCCATGGCACGCATGTGGCCGGCACCGTCGCCGGCAAGGAGTACGGCGTCGCCAAGCAGGCCAAGATCGTCGCCGTACGGGTGCTCGACTGTCAGGGCAGTGGTCCCGACGCGGACACCATCGCGGGCATCGACTGGGTCGTCAAGAACGGCAAGAAGCCCGGCGTCATCAACATGAGCCTGGGCTCCGGCGGTCCGAACGCCGACCCGCAGGGCATGCGGGACGCGACCAAGCGAGCCGTGCAGGCCGGGTTCCCGACCGCGATCTCGGCGGGCAACGCCAACCAGGACGCGTGCGGCACCTCGCCCGGCGACACACCCGAGGCTTTGTCGCTCGGCTCCACCGACAGCAACAACGCGCGGTCCAGCTTCTCCAACTACGGGCGTTGTATCGACCTGTTCGCCCCCGGCGGCAACATCACCTCGGCCAGTAACAGCTCCGACACGGGCAAGACCACGATGGGTGGCACCTCCATGGCCGCGCCGCACGCCGCCGGCGCGCTCGCTCTCTACCTGGAGAACAACCCGAAGGCGAGCAGCGCGCAGGCCACCGACGCGGTGATCGCCGCCGCGCGGGACGGCGTGGTCACCAACCCGGGCACGGGCTCGCCCAACAAGTTCCTCGACGTGACCAAGCTCGGTGCCCCCGCCGACCCCGGCAAGCCGACCGCGGAGTTCACACCCACCTGCTCGCAGACCAGCACGACGTGCGCCTTCGACGCGTCCGCGTCGAAGGACCCGGACGGTTCGATCTCCTCGTACGCGTGGGAGTTCGGTGACGGCAGGACCGGCGAGGGCGCCAAGCCGTCGCACACCTACGACAAGGCCGGTTCGTACGAGGTCAAGCTGACGGTGACCGACAACAGCGGCAAGACCGGGACCGTCACCAGGAAGGTGGCCGTCGGCAAGCCTGCGGGCGAGCCGCCGGTGGCACGGTTCACCGTCTCCTGCCGGAACGACGCGTGCGCCTTCGACGCCTCCCGCTCCACCGACAAGGACGGTGACATCTCCTCGTACGCCTGGAAGTTCGGCGACGGCGAGACCGGCGAGGGCAGGACCGCCAAGAACACCTACCCGGCGGGTCAGAAGACCTACACGGCGGAGCTCACGGTCACCGACCGGGCAGGCAACGCCGGCACCGCGACCAAGCAGATCCAGTGCCGCGACTACGGCAGCCAGACCGTCTGCTTCGGTAACTGACCCCACCACCGCTCGACAGGCCAGCTGACCCTCCCACCCACCACGGCTGACTGCCTTCCCGCACCAGCCGCCGAGCCTCCCAATCATCGACGGCTACCGCTCGTCCCTCGGAGGTCGGGCCGTCCCACACCCGACCTCCGAGACAGACCACCCGCAGCGTGCGGGGCCCCCAGGGGCCCCGCACCGACGTGTGGCGGCGTACGCGACCCGCGACGCTCCGGTCGGCGTACGCGAAGCAGTGGGCGCGGAAGTCAACCACCCCACGACCACGCCGCACGGACCGGCGAGGCCAACAGAGGCGACAGTGGTCAGTAGGCGTCCGTTGGCACCTCGCTTCGGGAGGTGAGGTTGAGCTTGTGCAGCACCCGCGCCACGTGCTGCTCGACCGTCCGTGGCGACAGGAAGAGCACGTCGGCGATCTCCCGGTTCGTGCGCCCCGTGGCCACGAGGCGGGCCACCTCCTTCTCGCGCGGCGTGAGTTGGTCGCCGTAGCCGCGCCGACCGCGTCGCGCGGAGATGCTGACACCGTTATCACGCAACACCCGACGGCACCGGGCCGCGTCCCGCGTGGCGCCCAGTGCGGCGAAGCGCTCGGCGAGTTCGGTCAGCTCCCTGGCGATCCGCGCCCCGGACCTACCCTCCGCGCGGCCGGCACCGCCGCGCCCCGCCGTACCGGCAAGGCCGGCCTTGCCCCCAAGGCCCCCCGTAGCGAGACCGCAGCGCAGCGCGGCTTCAGCGGCGCGGGCCGCCGAGTACGGTCTGGGCAGCGCCGCGTACCGAGCGCTCGCCGTCTCGTAGGCCGCGATGGCCGTGGCCAGGTGGCCCTGTGCGTACGCCACCGCCCCCCGGCATGCCTCCAGTGCGGCGGCGGCCAGCGGCGCGTCGCGGCCGGCGATGCCCGCGGCGTACTCCGCGACCAGGGCGTCCGCCTCCGGCACCCGTCCGTGACGTACGAGCACGGCGACCGCCGTCGGCATGAGGTCCGCGCCCCAGACCCACATCCCCTTGCGTCGGACCCTGGCAACGGCCCGTTCCGCCTCCGTCCGGGCCGCCCCCATCTCGCCACGGGCCATCCACACCCGGATCATCGCCCCCGTGGCGGCGGCCAGGACGGGGGCCCGGGCGTTGACCGGGTCACCGAGGGCGGCGGCTTCGAGTGCGTCGGCGGCCTCGTCCCACTCACCGCGTGCGATGGCGAGGAGGCCGAGGACCAGGTACGCGTCGGCCGCGGTGCCGGACACACCCTGCACCATGTCGAGCACCTGGCGCGCACGCGTGGCCAGGTCACGCCAGTTGCCCAGGCTCCATTCCAGCCGCAGCGAGGTGCCGTCGACGATCCCCTGGAGCCAGGGCGACCCACACTCGGCGGCGAGTCGCTCTCCCACCCGTCGGAACCGCTGCGCCGCCGCGTAGTGGCCGAGCCAGGTGGTGGCCTCGGCCAGGTTGCCGGACAGCCGGGCGAGCTGGAGGCACTCTTCGGGGCTCCGCCCGGTGCCCATCATCTCCTCTGCCTCGGCCCAGACCGTGGGATCGCCGGCCATCATGCGCAGGACGACGTGGTTGCCCCGTACGGCCAGCCGCAGGGCCGGGTCCGACCGGTCGGTGAGGAGCCCCTCGGCGCGGGCGATCCACCGCTGGTACGACCCGTACGGCTGCTCGCCGGAGCTCGCCATGGCCAGCGCGGCCATGGCCCGGGCGGCGAGTTCGGGCGAGTCGCGCAGCTCCCGGACCGCGATCTCGGTGTCCAGCCAACCCTGCTCGTACTGTCCGGCCTGGTTCCTGAGCAACAGCCCGAGGTTGAGCCGGACCTCGCCGCGTACGACGTCGGGGAGGTCGCCGTCGCGCACGATGTCGCGCAACAGCGCGACGGCCCTGCGGTAGGCGAGGCCCAACACCGCGACCCGGCTGAGCTGGACGGCGAACCTGGCCCGGTCGCTGTCGCGCAGTCGAGGGTCGGACAGCAACCCCTCCAGTATCTCGGCCGCGACGGCGGTGTCGCCCAGCTCGCGGGCGGCGTCCACCGCCGCCTCGCTGTACCGCAACCAGGCATCGAGGTCGCCGACCTGCCGTGCGTGGTAGGCGAGTTGCACCAGCGGCGGCGGATCGACGTCGACGAGCACGGCCATCACACGGCGGTGCAGTCGCCGCCGGTCCAGGCTCGGCAGTGCGTCGTAGGCCGCCTGCTGGGCGAGGGAGTGCCGAAAGCCGTAGCGGTCACCGCCGAAGTCGTGGAGCACGCCCGCCAGCAGCGCCTCCCTGATCCCACCGCCCGCGTCGACGCCGCTCGGGGGCCGGGGCACGCGGGGGTACGCGCCACCGCCAGCCCCGCCAGCACCGTGCCCCGACAGCGCGCCCGGCGCGTCCCCGCGCGTACCCGCTCGGCCGGCGCTCGCGAAGGACCGAGGGTCATCGGCTTCGGCGAGAGCGGGCTCGGCGCTGGCGACAGCGGTGATCAGGTCCTCGGCGGCGGGGACGCGCAGCACGGCAGCCGCACGCACCACGGCCATGGCGTTCGCCGAGAACCCCGTCGTCTGGTCCACCATCGCCTCGCGCAGCAGCCGGGGCACCTCCATCGCGTCGAGTGTCTCCCGCTGCGCGCCCCAGCCCGCCGGTAGACCGCCGACGGTGAGCGCGCGGACGACCTCCTCCAGGACGAACGGGATGCCGGCGGTGCGTTCGTGCAGTTCGGCGGCGAGGTCGGCGGGTACGGTCTCGCCGCCGGTGATGGCGGTGGCGAGACTACGGACGGCCGACACGTCCAGGGGCCCGAGCGGGATCAGGGCGGAGGTGGTACCGGGCGGGTGCCGATAGGCGCGGCCTAGTTGCAGCCCGATGTTCGCGAGGTCCTCGCGGCGGTAGCTGAGCACCATCGCCAGGTCGGCGGGCGGGTCCTCGACGAGGAAGCCGACCAGGTCGCGGGTGCCGTCGTCCGCCCAGTGCAGGTCCTCCACGACCACGACGACCTGGCCGAGCGAGGCGAGGAGTGCGCGCACCGCGCGGAAGAGCCGGTGTCGGCGAGCCTGGTGGTCGTGCAGTGTCTCCGGCGTGGGCGGCAACGCGTCGGCCAACTCCGGCAGGTAGGGCCGCAGCGCGCCGCACACCGGGTTGAGAGCGCGGGGTAACTGGCCTTCGAGTTGCCGTAGCAGGTCGAAGAACGGGCCGTAGGGGAAGGGTTCGCGCAGCGGCTGGCATGTGCCGAGCAGCACGCGGCGGCCTCGTACGGACGGGTGGCCCAGCGTCTCCCGGATCAGCCGGGTCTTGCCTATCCCGGCCTCTCCCTCGACGAAGGCGACCGCGGGAGGGTGGTTGATGGCGTCGAGCAGCGCGCGCAGTTCTCCGGTGCGCCCGACGAGGGCCGGAACGCCCGAACGGCGAAGAAGTGGACTGGTCATGGGGGACTCCGTGCCCGAGGGAAGGCCGAGGCCGTGGCTCACGGTGGCAGACGGACGGCGACGCACCCGGACTGGCCGTCTCGGTCGTGGCCGTAGGTCTGTGGAGACTGCACCGGTGTTTCCGGTCGTCATCCATCGGCGGAGACCGCACCGGTGTTTCCGGTCGTCACCCATCGGCTGTCTCTTCCGGCTCGCCCGTAGCCAGTCGGCCACCGCGGTAACGCGAAGCTACTTTCCGTGGGCCGCCGGAGCAAGAGGGGAAGACTCCGCCGGTATGCGGTACGGCCGAACCTGTGACCGGTGCACGGCGTGGGACGCGGCTGTCTCACAGGGGCGCCGCGCGGGCTGTGCCGCGAACTCCCGGGTGTGTCCGGGCCGCTGGTCGGGGGCGGTGTCAACGCCCGTGCGGGGTGGCGCGCCTGGCGCGTCCAGGTACGGATGAAATCACGGATTGTCCCCCTCCCGTGCCGCCTCTACGGTCCCTTCATCCCCCCACCACGACATGCACCCGACAAGGTTCCCCGTAGCGAGCCGGGCCCAGGCGTCCTGAGACCGGGACCAGACGCCAGAGCCCGTACCGCGACGGGAACCAGGACCTCACAGCGCCTACAGCGCGCCACGCACCACGCGGCTCGACGCCACACCAGCGCGACGGGTCCATGGAGCCGGGGTCAACGGGTGCGGTCAGCCGGTCGGGGGCCGCCCGCCCCATGGCGGGCATCCACGGAGAGAGGAACAGCATGAGCACAGCCAAGCGGCTGACCCAGGTGGCCAGCCTCACGGTCGCGGCCCTCGCCTTCGCACCACTGTTGTCCGGGGGCGCTCAGGCGGCGACCGACGACACCACCCACCGCACGCGGGCGGTCAACCCGACCGACACGGCGCCCGCGCCCAGCGAGGCGCACACCAGAATCGTCGGGGGCCAGCCGACCACGGTCGCCGAGTACCCCTACATCATCGCCGCGCTGCGCGAGGGCGGGCAGCGCCCGATGGGCCAGACCTGTACGGGATCGGTGATCGGCCCGAAGACGATCCTGATCGCCGCGCACTGCAAGAACGGCGACGGTGCCAAGTCCTTCTTCTACGGAGCCGACGACCTCACCAAGCCGGAAGGAGGCGTGAAGATCGACGTCGAGTCCTACACCCAGCACCCCAAGTACTCGTCGCCGGACGGTCGGCCGACCGGCTACGACGTGGCCGTCGTCAAGACCAAGCAGACGATCCCGGTCAAGGGCGGCCAGTACGCCAGGTTCGCCACGTCGGCCGACAGCGGCCTGTCCAAGCCGGGCAAGACCGGTACCGCGGTCGGCTACGGCCGCGTACGCCTCGGTGAGAACCAGTACGCGCGGGTGAAGAAGGCCAACCTGCCGATCGTGGACGGGCGCAACACGTGCGGCTCCTTCGGTGACTTCAAGGACGCGACCATGGTCTGTGCCGGGTACGCGAACGGCCGCGACGGCATCTGTCAGGGCGACAGCGGTGGCCCGCTGGTCGTGGACGGTGTCGTGGTCGGCGTCGCCTCGTGGGTGAAGACCGGCTGCACGAGCTACGGCGCGTGGGGACGGCTCACCAACGAGATGGGTGACTGGGTCAAGACCCAGTTGGCCAGGGGCTGACCGCGGGGCCCGTCGCTCACACCTGCCCGGCTGACCGGAACGGTCACCCGAAACCGCCCACCGCCGGACGGGTGGCGGGCACAGGCCCCATCCCACAACGACGCCACCTCCAGCGCCCGGGCCGCCGCGCCTGTGGGCCGGCGGTCGACTCCACGGTCACATCGCACGGTGCGGGGCCCTTACCCGGGGCCCCGCACACGCGCGGGGCGGCGCAGGGTGTTCCTGGTATGCGGCTGGGTGTTGAGACCGGTGATGCGCCGGAAGGGCGGCTGCTGGTGGTGCGCACGGGAGGTGGCGGCGAGGGTGCCCGCGCGCTGTCGTATCACGAGGGCGAGGAGCTGGTCCTGCGGCCGCGCCTGCGCGCATGGGGCACCGCCAGGCTGAGTACCTGGCCGAACATGATCTGGAGCTGTGCCGCGAGGCGGTCGTCGGCCGGGCCGCCCTCGGCGTCGAGCGCGGCGGACGGGCCCGTGGCCGCCACGCCCAGCGGTGTCGGCCAGGCCCGCAGCGCGTGGGCGATGGTGCGCAGCGTGGTCAGCGTGGCGGTCGCGCCCTGGTCGCCCGCGGCCACCGCGACGCAGCCGACGGGGCGGCCGTCGAGGAACGGGCGGGGTTCGCCGATGAGGTCGTTCACGTAGTCGAGGGCGTTCTTCAGTAGGCCGGACACGGTGCCGTGGTACGTGGGGGAGATCAGGACGACGCCGTCGGCCTCCTTGAGGTCCTCCAGGTAGCGCTGTAAGGGCTTGTCCCGCTCGGCGGGCAGTATGCGGTAGTGCGGGAACTCGATGTCGGCGCCTCGGTAGAGGACCACGTCCGCGCCCAGGTCACCGAGGGCCGTGGCGCACCACAGCGCCAGGCGTTCGGTCTTGGAGTCCGGCGGCAGCGAACCGCTGACGCACACCACCTTGGGGCGGGGGCTGCTCATGGCCATGGTGTTCCGTTTCCCTTCCACGCATGTCTGGCTGCGCCGTCCGCGCCCCTCAACTCGCCTGCTCCACCGGCTTCTCCGGCGCCGCGCCGGCGCTTCGCCACGGGCCCTGGAACGCCGCCGCGACGAGGCAGCCGAGGAGGCACATGCCCGCCGCGAGCAGGAAGCCGGGCTCCGCGCGCTCCGAGACGAGGAGACCGGCGAGCGTCGCACCCGCCGCCGAGCCCGCCGAAGTCATCGCGTTGAGCCAGCCGAACGACTCGGTGATCATCTCCGGTGGCGCCACGTCGTCCATGGCGGAGAACTGCGCGGTGATCGCGGGGTTGAGCACCAGACCGGCGAGCAGCAGCAGACCGCCGAGGACCCAGGGGTTCCGCGTCACGGCGAGCAGTCCCCAGCCCGCGCCCAGGGCGCCGAGGAGGACGACGAGCTGCTGGACGTGCGTGCCGGGTTGGCGCCGTGCCCCCCAGTAGAGTCCGCCTGCCACACCGCCCACCGAGAGCACCGCGATCAGCACGCCGGACAGGCTGGGCGTGCCCCTGATGTCGGCGAAGGACACGAGCGTCACCTCGATGGCGACGATGCTGCCGATCAACAGGAACCCGACGGGCAGCAGGCCGAGTACGGCGCGGAACCGCAGGGGTCCAAGCCAGTGCCGGTCGCCCTGCTCGGCGGGTGGGACGGCCCTGGCCTGCGGGCTGACGGCCACCAGGACGCAGCCGACGGCCGTCGCCACCGCGGCCGCCACCAGCGCGAGGCCGGGGTCGGCGACCGCCATCACGGCGGCCACCAGGAAGGGGCCGACGATGAAGACCAGGTCGGTGACGACGGATTCGTACGCGAAGGCCGTCGTCTTGAGCTCGGACCCGCTGAACATCCGTGACCAGAGGGACCGCATCACGGCGTTCAGCGGCGGAAGCAGCACCCCGCACAGGGCGGCGAGCAGCACCAGGAGTACGGCGCTGCGGTCCTCGCCGGTCAGTACGGCGGCGGCGACGAGGAGCAGGGCGCTCTGCGCGATGCCGGTGCCGGCCAGCACGGCGCGCGCGCCGAGGCGGTCGACGCCTCGGCTCCACAGGGGGTTGCCGAGGGCGGTGCCCACCGTGTAGCAGGCGGCGGCGGCCCCGGCGATGGCGTAGGACCCGGTGCTTTCGGCGGTGGCCAGGACGAAGACCAGGCTCAGCATGCCGTTCGGCAGCCGTCCCACCAGGCCGAAGGACGCCAGCCACGGCACGCCGGGGCGGGCGAAGAAGGTCCGGTAGTGGCCGATCACGGTGCCGTCCTCTCGCCTGCCGAGTCGGTGTGGCCATCCGTCGCGCCGTCGCGGTCACCCGCTTCGTCGACGTGGCCGTCCACCGCGCGCAAGAACTGTACTCGCAGCTCGCACGTGTAGTGCCCGCGCTCGTCTCGGAGCCAGAGGTCCTCGGGTGCCGGATACATCTCCTCGGCCCGGCAGCGGTCGACGTCCCGTGCCAGGTGGCAGAGCACGTCCACGGCGAAGGGCGACCAGGAGTCGATGAGGAGGGGTTTGCGTTCGCTCTCCGCGCGGACGAAGAAGAACCGGGGCAGCCCGGTGCGGCGCGCGGTGCGGCGCAGCCACCGGAAGGCCGCGCTGCCGCGCAGGCCGCGCAGTTCCGTCAGCTCCAGTTCCCAGCGGGCCCGTTGGTAGACGGCGTCGCCGACCCGCACTCGCCCGAGGGCCCGCCCCGGGTCGGCCTGCCGGACCGGCAGGTGCAGGACGGGGGCGTCCGTCAGGGCCGCGATCGGCGGGTACGTGGTGAGGTCGGCGAGCATCGGGTACAGCAGCACGCGGTGCCCGTCCGGGTCGGTGAGCTGCGGCGCGCCGTCGCGCAGCCGTACGGTCAGCCGGTCGCCCGCCACCGTGTCGGTGCCGCCCTCGTGGTCGACGTGCGCGATGAGGACGCGTCGCCCCGGGAACCGGTAGAAGCCCTTGTTGCGCCGGGTGGTGGCGAGCGCGGCGAGCTGCCGTCCGGGGGCGGTGCCGGTGAGCCAGGTCCGTACTTGCCGGGTGATGCGGTCGGGGTCGTCCCAGAAGGTGGTGAGCCAGCCCTCCAGGAGCAGGTGGTGGTGCACGCGGGCGAGCAGGACACCGGGGCGGGGGCCGAACGGGGAGGTCAGGCAGATGTCGGGGAGTGCGTAGCGCTGGGGCGCCGCGAGCTCGGCCGGGGCGGGCAGGGTGACGTCGTCCCCCGGCGGCACGTCGACGGTGGTGGTGTGCTGGTGGCCGCCGAAGCTTGAGCTCATCTCCCCCTGGGGCTTGGCGGCGGCCGCGTACTCGGTGAACCGCGCCGAGCCCCCCAGCTCCCGCAGCACGGCGGCCATCCGCTCCTGGTAGTCGCGCTGGACGGCGGTGCCCGCGGCGGCGGAGAGGTCGAGTCCGTCGGCCACCTGGCGTTCGACACTCCGCGCGAGGTCGTCTCCGACCCTGAGGTGGAAGGGGGAGGACGCCTCCTCGAAGAGGATGAGGCGGTCCGCGTAGACGTCTCCGGCCCCACGGCGGGCGGGGACTCCGGTCAGTTCCGTGAACCTGGTCTCCAGCGCGGTCAGGAGGCGTGCGCGTTGGTCCACCCCGGCCGCGGCGAACGCCCGCAGGCCGTCGGCGAAGGCGTCCAGCTCGGCCAACCAGACGTCACGGCCCGGTACTTCGGGCAGCGCCGCGACCGCGTCGCGCAGCCCGGCGAGGCCGTCGACGACGTCGGCGGGGAACAGCAGCCCCCGGTGTAGCCGTCCGTCCGCGAGCAGCGGGCGCAGTTGCCGTCCGGTCTCGGCGACGGAGGTGCCGAGGCGGTCGGCGAGCGCGGCGGGCGACAGCGGGCCGTCGGCCAGCGCGTCCCACAGGGCCCGCTCCGGTGGCGTGCGCGGCGTCCGGTCCGAGTCCGCCGACGTGGTCAGGAGGGGGCGGCGCACCGGGATGTGACGGCGCAGTGCGGCATCCCGTGCCAGGGCGCGGGCCAGTTCCTCCAGTGCCCAGCGCGCGGGCAGGACCTTGCGGCGCTGTGCGCGCCGCTCGACGCGCAGGCCCTCGCCGTCGTCCCGTTCGCCGTATCCCATCGGGCCGAAGGTGCTGGTGGTCTCGTTCTTGCCGCAGAACCGCTGGAGGTAGAGGTAGATCTGTCGCTCGACGCGCCGGAAGCGCGCGTTGTCCGGTATCTCGTCCCGGTCCAGGTATCCGCGCAGCATGCCCTCGTACATGCCGGGGTTGGAGAGGAACACGGCGGCGCGGAACTCCTCGTGGCGTGCCCGCCGGTGCAACTCCGCGCGCAGGCGGGCACGTTCGGTCGCGTACGCGTCGTCGAAGCGGGCGGTGGCGTCGGCGTCGTCGTCCTCCGCGTGGTCGGCGAGCCGCACCAGTTCGGCGGGGAAGGCGACGTCGGCCAGCCACTCCCAGGGCATCCCCGCGTGGCGCAGCACGAAGACCGGCGACATGCGCCACGCCCCGCTCACGCGACCCCCACCAGGACGTCGCCGTCGCGCAGCGCGGACAGCTGCGGCCCGGGCAGCGCCGCGAGGACGGCGCGGACGGCGTCCGCTCGCCGCGCGGGGGGCCGGGTGAGGAGTGCGGTCATCTCGCTGCCGATCTTGGTGCAGGCGCCGGTGCGCAGGTTGACGGCGATGCCCTTGCCGGTCCGGGCGCTGTGGGCGCCGAGCACCACGTCGGGGTCGAGCCCGAGGCCCGGGCCGGTGCGGGCGGGCGGGGCGCTGAGGTAGGCGGCCGCGACCCTGCCGGGAACCAGCTCTCCGGCGCGTGCCAGCGGTCCGGCCAGGGCGGTGACGAGTGCGGTGAGTTCGGCCGGCGGCGGCTGTCCGCGCAGGCTGTGGTGGCGGGCCAGGTCGTGGCCGGTCTTCTCGTACGTCACCGGGTACGGGCCCCAGCGGGGCGTGGTCCAGCCGACCGGCCAGTCGAAGACGCAAAGTCCGGCGACGCGGTCCACGGTGTCCGCCACGGCCCGCAGGCCCCGCGTGGCTTCGTCGGGTGCGCAGCCCGGGGCGCCGATCCACACTTCGGCGAGGACGCGGGTGCCCTGGGCGCGCAGCACCTCCACGGCCCTGGCCAGCTCCGGCCAGGTGGCGGTGGAGCCGCCGCGGCCGAGGACGCGTTCGCCGCTGGCGCACAGTCCGAGGACGGCCGTGCGGGCGCCCGCGGCGTCCCCCGCGAGGACGTGGCGCAGGGCGACCCGGCCCGCCCAGGGGCCGTGCGGCCGTGGGTCGGCGGCCCGCTCCCGCCAGCGGAGGCCGGGCGGGGCATCGGGCCGGAAGGGGTCGACGACGAGCCAGGGCAGCCCGCGGGGGGTGGGGGCGAGCGTCGCGTCCGCGCAGGGTGGCAGGGTGCGCAGCACGGGCCAGCAGGCGGTGGCGTAGCGACCGGTCACCCGCACGGTGCGGGGTGGTGCCGCGCGCAGTTCGCCGAGGAGCCACAGCGCGGCGGGCAGTTGTTGGTCGCGTTCGATGACGACGGTGACCTCGCGATGGGTACGGGCGTGGTCGGCGGCGCGGGCCAGGGCGGCCTGGTAGGGGGCGGGTGCGGCGGCGGCGCGGAGCACGTCGGCGCTGCTCTGGGTGGTTCCCTCGGTCAGTTCGAGGTCGTCGAGGCGCAGGTGTACGCCGTGTGCCGGGGTGGCGAGGCTGGCGAGGACGGGGCCGAGGCCGCGCAGCCGGTGCACGGTGTCGGCGTGTCTGTTGCCCAGTGCGGCGGTCCCCGCCGTCCGCATCAGCGCGGCGCCCCGGTCGGCGGGTTCGGCGCCGTCGAAGGGCTTTCCGTCCTCTGCCGCCGCCACCAGCTCGGCCACGAACTCGACGGTGATGTCGAGGAGTTCACCGTCCTCGGGGTGGTGGGCGAGGCGGAGGCTGGGGTCTCCGTACGGGGGCACGACCGTGATCACGCGCGGCCTCCCGTCACCCGGGACATGGACAGGCGCAGCTCGCTGGTGAAGGCGCCGGTGGAGCGGCGCAGCCAGAGCTGGTCGGGCGCGGGGAGCATCTCCACCAGGGACAGGGGCCCGCGTTCGGCTTGCTGTCGCAGCGCGTACTGGCTGTGGACGCAGTCGAGGTCCAGGTAGAGGGGCTTGATCTCGCCCGCGCCGAGGGAGAAGAGATGTCTGGGCAGGCCGAGGGCGCGGCGCAACGAGGCGACGGCCACGGGCAGTTGCTCGGTGGTGGCCGCCACGAGGGCCTCACGGTGGGTGTCACCGGGCCGCCAGGCCGCGCGCTGCACCACGACGTCACCGACGACGACCCTCGGGGTGCGTTCGCCGAAGGCTAGCCGGGCCACTTCGACCTGGGCGGGGGCGAAGACGCGCAGGTGCGGGTGGTCCGCCTCGCCGACGTACAGCTCCAGCGGGCCGTCCGGGCCGAGCAGCGTGGGCTCGCCGTCGCGCAGGGTGACCCGCAGGTCGTTGATGGGCACGCGGCGGGGTGCGCTGCGCGCGGTGCCGGTGACCTCGATGAACGTGCCCGGGAAGCGGTTGGTGATCAGACCCTTGTGGCGCCTGCGGTGCAGCACGGTGGCGAGCCGGTCGGGGCCGCCCCAGGCGGGCAGGAGCCCGGCCAGTTCCTGCCGCAGCGCCTCCGGGTCGGGGGCGAAGCCACCCTGGAGGCCCCAGCCGAAGACGTACGGGTGGATCTCGCCGAGCACGAGGGGACCTTCGCCGTGCCGGGCGCCGGTGAGCAGCAGGTCCGGGCTGACGAAGGCGGGGGTGTCGTCCGGCCGCCCGAGTGCGGCCAGCCGGTCGGGGTCGAGGCGGGCGGTGCGGCCGTCGCTCGCGTCGGTGACCAGGCTCCGGTAGGCGTCGTGGAGCCGTTCCACCGGGGCGAGCGCCGGGCGCAGGCGGCCTTCTTCGACGGCGCGGGTGAGCCGCGCGGCGAATTCGAGGAAGGGCAACTCGCCCGTATCGGCGAGCAGTTCGGTGGCAAGCTGGCGGTGGGCGGTGCGCACCCGCTGTCCGACGGTGAGGCCGAAGTCGAGCACGGGGCGCAGTTCGTGCTGGATGCGCTGCCGCAGGCGCTCTGGGAGGATGAGGGGCTGGCCGTCTCCGTGGCAGTCCTCGAAGAGGACGAGCCGGTCGGCGTAGGTGCCGCCCGCGTTGCGTCGGGCGGGAGTGCCCGTGAGGGTTTCGAAGGCCCGCTCGGCGCGGCGGAGCGCGGCGCGGCGCGCGTCGGGCGGGCTGGTGGCGAAGGCGGCGACGAGATCGGCGAACTCCCTCGCCGCGGCGGTGAACGCGTGCAGTTCGGGGGTGTCGGGGAGTTGGTCGAGTACGTCGTGCAGCGGGTCGAGGTTGGTGGAGCACGGCTCGCAGCGCCGCTGGATGAGCGCGGAGCGCTCCAGGGCGGCGAGGGCCGTGCGGGTGGCGGCGATGTCGAGCCGGGTGGCGTCGGCGACGCCCCGGGCGTCGCGGGTGCCGTCGCAGGCGTGCAGCACGCTCAGCTCGGTCTCGGAGAGCTGGACGGGCGGGCGGCCGGGCAGGGTCGCCAGGTCGCCGGCGAGGTGGACGGCGGGCAAGCGGCGCGCCGGGACGAGGTCGCGCACGGCCGCGCTGCGGGTCGCGGCGCGGCCGATGGCCACGGCGGCCCAGAACGAGACGAAGGCGACGCGTTCGCGTACGCCGGCGGGGAGTTCCGCGCCCGTCTCCGGTGCGTCGACCGCGCCGAAGGAGCCGAAGGTCACGGGACCGAAGGCGCTGGTGGTCTCGTTCTTGGCGGCGAGGCGCTGCAGGTAGGACCACAGGCGCCGGTCGTGCGCCCGGGACGCCGCGTCGGCGCGCCGGTCGTCGGCGAGGTGGCGCGTGGTGGCTTCGTGGAAGTCGGGCGAGAGTTGGAGGAGGGCGTCGGAGATGTCCTCGCGCTCGGCGAGTTCGCGCAGGCCGCGGCCCGCGCTCTCCCAGGCGGGCGCCACGGCGCGTCGCGCCTCCGCGGCCAGCTGAGTGGCTTGGTCGGCCTGTTCCGCCCAGGCGCGGTGGGCTTGGGTCAGCTCGTCGTCGAGGCCCGGTGGTGCGGGGCGGACCCGGCGGCGGCCGACCGAGCGGCGCAGCGCGGACAGGCCGCGCAGCGCCGCTCGGTCCTCGCGCTTGCGGGCCCGTTCCACGGCGGCGGGGAACAGCTCGCCAAGCAGTGTCCGGCGCCGCCGCTCGGCCTCCTCCGTGACGTCGGCCCAGCGCAGGGCGATGCGGGCGAGGTCGGTGGCGGCGAACCCGTCGAGCAGGTCGAAGGGAAAGCCGGCCCGCCGCAGCAGGAAGGTGTCGCTGAGCTTCCAGCTCATGCGCGCTCCGGGAAGGCCAGCCGCACGGTGGCGAAGGGCCGGTTGAGTTTGGTTCTGGGAGCGGGCAGGAAGGCGCGCAGTTCCTCGTCGGTGCCGTCGGTGAGCGCGGCGGCGAGCCGGGCGCTCTGCTCGGGGTACGAGGTGGAGGCTTCCAGGAGTGCCGCCGCTTCGTGTCGGGGCGCGTCGCCGATCTGTCCGGCCGCCGCCGCGCCGCCGACGACCGCGAGCGCGCGCAGGTAGGGGTCGCCGAGCGCGATGGCGTGGTCCCTCGCGTCGGCGAAGGCCCGTGCGGCTTGGTCGGGGTCGGCCGTGAGCAGCAACGTGCCGCGTTCCAGGGCCATGTGGGCGCCGTAGAAGTCGTCGTGGGCGAGTTCGGCGAGTCGGCGGGATTCGGCGAGGAGGGGCCGCGCCTGCTCGACGTCTCCGGCGGCGACCAGGAGTCCCGCCTCGCGGTAGGCGTGGTGCTTGAAGAAGGTGTCGCCCCATTCGGTGCTGCGCCGGGAGAAGCGGCGCCACGCCTGTACGGCGGCCTCGGGCTGGCGCGCGTACTCCTTGAGGACGCTGATGTTCGAGATGAGGTTGACCTTGAGGTGGGTGGCGTCGGTGTTGGTCAGCTTCCCGATGAGGCGGACCGCGATCCTCTCCTCGGCCATCGCCGCGCTCCCGTCGCGGAGCTGGACGTGGCCGAGCGCCTTGACGTTGTGCAACCAGGCCGCCTCCACTACGGCGGCCGGGGAGGTGTCGCCCGCCAGGGCGGCCAGGCCGGCGTCGGCCGCGGCGAAGCCTTCCGGGACCCGCCGCACGCGCTTGATGAGCAGGAGCGCGAGCAGCAGCTGGGCCCGGGCGCGCACGACGGCCGGGCCGAGGTCGGCGGCGCGGCGCAGGTGTGCGGCGCCGGTGCGGTAGTCGAGTACGAAGACGTGCACCATGCCCAGGTAGCGGTGGGCGAGGCTGCGCAGGGCGTCGGCGCTGGTGACGGCGCTGGCGTCGACGCCGACGGACCCGGGGTCGTCGCCGAGGTCCCACTCCTCCAGCAGGAGTTGGACGGCGCGGGTGTCCAGCACGGGGTGCTGGTCGGCCTCGGCGAGGAGCCGGTGGGCGGCGAGGACGCCGATGTCGTGGTGGGTGTTGAAGAACGCGGCGCGCATCAGGGCGATGGCCGCCGCGACGGCGGCTTCGGGTGAGGCGGCGGCCCGCAGGGCGTCGAGGGCTTCGCGTTCGCGGCTCGGTGGTCGGACCGCTGGTGCGGCCGGCGTGCTGGTTGCCAGGGCGGGGTCACCGGGTTCCACCGGGACGCCGAGGCGGTCGATGAGGGCGGTGAGGTAGAGGCGGCGGATCGCGGAGCGTTCCCGCGCGGCGTCGCCGAAGCCGTCGGGGACCGCGTCAGGCCCGTCGGCGCTCAGTTCGGCACCGTCGGCGTTCGCGTCGGGCCCGTCGGGGTCGAGTTCGGCGAGGACGAGGCGCAGCGGGGCTCCGCAGAGCGCGGCTCTCTCCACCAGATGCGGAATGGCCCGCAGGGTCGGCAGGTCGAGGGCCGCGGCCCGGCGGAGTACCAGCGTGAGCGGCTCGGCCTGGGCGGCGGCTGTCACCGCCTGGCCGACCGCTGTGATGACCCGGAATACCTGCTCGCTTTCGGCGTGCAGGCGCCGCTCGGAACAGGTCGCGGCGATGACGGGAAGTGGGGCGGCGTCGGGGAACTCTCCGGGAAAGAGAATGTTCCATTCAGCGGCGCGCCGTTCGGCGACTTTCCGGATCGCAGCCGCGCGGTTCGCGTCCGATGCGGTCAGTTTCAGCAGGATGTGACGCATGCCGTCCAACCCGGCAGGGAGGCCGGGGCCGATATTGATTTCCGCCACGTCACCTTCATAAAGGGATACTGGCGGTGCGCCCAGCAACAGAAGCGTCGGCGGTACCTTCACGCCGTTCTGCCTTCGCAGCATATGGGGAATGTTCTCAGGCCAGCGGGGCGATGCGGTTCTCGATCTCGTCGAGCATGAATTCCATGTCGTCGAGATCGTCGTCGAGGCCGTCGTCAAGACCGTCCTGCTGTGCCGCTTCAGTGGGCTCGGTGGCTGCCGTAGGGGTTAACTCCTCGGCATTGTCCACTTCGCCCGTAGCCGATTCGGCCCCCTCGACCACATCGGCGGTGCTCGCGTCCAGGACCTTCTCGCTGTCGGACATGACGATCCTCTCGTTGTATCCGGTGTTTTATCGATTCCCGCCCCGACGCCCTGACGTTATGCGGAACCGCTCGGACCAGTCAGGGCGCACTCCGGTCAGGGCGCACTCGAAGAAGACGAGCAAGGCGTAGCCGAAGAAACTGTAGGGGCCGTCACTATTGACACGCAAGGCCCCCAAATGAAATCTTTCCGATCATGGAGTGGTTCCACGCTGACCTCGTGGCTCCCGAGGGAGGGCAATGCCCGAGATCATTACGCCCGGGATTACAGGAAAGTGGCGTCCCGTATTCCGTTTTCTTATTCGGAGCGCTGGATTCCCGATTGAGCTGACGGAATGCGGTGCGGCCGAGGTCGTCGAGGCCCTGGATCGCGTAGCGAAACCCCGTGCGCGGGCGGCCCAGTTGCTGCGGCAGTGGCCGGAGCGGTTCGATGCCGCCGTGGACCGGCTCGAACACCGGCCGGACGGCGCCCCGCGGGCCGACCGCCCCTTGTTCAGGGCCGTGTACAAGGCGCGGCGGGAGGTCACGTCCCTGCGCCCGGTCCCCGAGGCCGTCGCCGAGCACTTCGACGCCGCCTGGGTCCGCGACTGGCACGCCTGCCTCGCTCTGCTCGACAGCGCCGAACAGGAGTTGGACGACGCGGTCCGTCGCGCCGCGCAACACGGCCGCGACGCGCTCCGCGCGCTCCTCGCCGACCGCCGCTTCGCCGCCGCGCTCACGGTCTCCAATCCGGGGGCCGCGGCCATCATGGCCCGCACCATGCGGGCCGACCCCCAGGGGCGCCGCTCGGCCACCCGGCAGGCCGAGCGGACGGTGTACGCGTACGCCCAGCGCTTCGCCACCAAGAACGAGACGGTCAGCTTCTTCGGCCCCGTCGATTACGGCGCCTTCGACACGGGCGACACCCGCGACACCGGTGAGAGAGCCGCGAAGGCCGAGAACGGCGACAGCGGCGAAGCGGCGACCACACGGCTTCGCTACGCCCGTCGGCCCGTACAGGCACGCAGCGTCCGGCTCGCCCACTGGGCGGTCCAGGCGCTCGCCGACCGCGCCGCCCGGGACCCCGCCCTCGCGGAGCGCCTTCCGGTGCGGCTGCGCGACGGTTGCGCACTGACCCCTGACGGGCAACTCCTGATCGCCGCGACCGACCGTCGCGTGCGCCTCGGCGCGCACCACGCGGCTGTGCTGCGCCGCGCCGCGCCGGGACGGTACAGCTGTGCGGAGCTTCGGTCCTGGTGCCCCGACCCCTCGGTGGTGGAGGAGTTACTGACCCACGGCCTGCTCACCTGCCGCCCGCTGGTCCCCACCGCACTGGACGACCCGGGCGCCTGGCTCCTCGGCCAACTGGACGACCTCGTGCGCTCGGGCGCCACCGTGGCCGAGCCGTGGCGCGACACGGTGGCCGCGCTGGTCCGCGAGGCGACGGAGTCGACCGGAGGGGCTGAGGCCGAGCCCGGCCACGTTCCCCACCTCGACGCGCTGGAAGCCGCCTTCACCCAGGCCACCGGTGAGCCCGCCCGGCGCGGGGCCGGGGACCACTTCGCCGATCGGCTGCTCGTCACCGAGGACTACCGGGGCGGGGTGACCGAGTGCGCCGTGCCGGCCGGGGAGACCGAGACCCTCATCCGCAGGCTCTCCCCCGCGCTGCTGCTGTGCGCCTCCTACAGCACCGTCGTGCAACGCGCGGTCCACGACCGGGCATTGGCGCTCCACGCCGAGCTGTCCCGCGGCGGCCCGGTGAGCTATCTGCGGCTCGTGGCGGAGCTGGACGCCGCGCTACCGGTCGCCGACGCCCAGGCCGCCCCCGGCCCCATCGCCTGGCTCGACCGGCTCGACGCGCTGATCGACTCCCGCACCATCGACGGCACCGCCCACCTCGAACCGGCCGCGCTCGCGCCCCTGTTGACCGAGCCGCCGCCCGGCCTCGTCGTCTCCCCCGACATCTTCCTGTGCGCCGACCCCGCCCGTACGTCCATGGCGGACAACCCCCTCGTCATCGGCGAGGTCCACCACGGCGCCCAGGTGTGGTCCCAGCTGTCCGTGCTCGACCCCGAACCGTCGGCCACGGAGGCCGCGGTGGCCGCCGTGACCTCGGGGACCATGGGGACCTCGTCGGCCGGGGCGGGCCCCGAGGTCGCCTCTCTCGTCTGCCGCCGCACCCAGGGCAAGGCCTTCGAACGGGAACTGCCGGGTCCCGCGGTGCGGTTCCGCGCCGCTCTCGCCCAGCCGCACCCCCGCGTGTGGGACGCGGCACAGCTCACCGTCCACGAGAGCGGCGGTGTCCTGCGCCTCGCCGCCCCGGACGGCACTCCCGTACGACTGCGCGCCAGGCACCCGCGCAGCCCCGCCAACTGGCTGTTCGGGCCGCCGCCGGTGATCGCCCCGCTGCCGCTGCGCGAGGCCGCGTACGCGCCCCGCGTCCTGGTCGGCGACGTGGTGGCCTGGCGTCGCCGGTGGCGTCTCGACGCCGACCGGACGCGCGAGTTGGCGGCGGCCCGCGACCCGGTGCCGCTCGTGCGGGCGGCGGCTGAAATGAGGGAACAACTGGGCCTGCCCCGACGGGTGTTCGCCAAGTCACCGGCCGCCCGCAAACCCGTCTTCGCTGACCTGCACTGCCCCACCAGCCTGCTGCACCTCTCGCACTACCTGCGCAAGTCCCCGACCGTCGACCTGACCGAGATGCTGCCCGAGCCCGGGCAGTGGTGGCTGCGCCCCGCGGGACGACCCGTCAGCTGCGAGTGGCGGTTGACCGTGGGTTGGGAAGCCTCCTCGCCCGCCTCTGATCCGACTGTCCCTGGCTCGACCGTCCCTGATGCGGAGCACCATGTCTGACAAGAGCGCTGCCCGGCGGCCGGACGTGATCGTCGTGGGCGCCGGTGTGGTCGGCGCCTCCACGGCGCGCGAACTGGCCCACGCGGGCGCCCGCGTACTGCTGATCGAGCGTGACCAAGAGCCGGGAGCCGGTTCCCGCGCCGCCGCCGGGGTGGGCGTACCCTCCGTGCGGCTCCTCCAGGACCCGCCCATGCTCGCCTTCGCGCTCCGCGGTCAGCGGACCCTGGCCAAGGACCTCGACCGACTCGCGACGCCGGCACGCCCGCTGTCGGGGGCCTGCGGAGTGCTGCGGCCCGTCGCCGACGAGGCGGCCGCGGACCGCCTGGCCGCGCTCGCGGCCGAGCACCCCGGATTCCTCGGCTCCTGGGCCTCCCCGGACGAGGTCGCCGCTCTGGAGCCCACGATGCGGAAGGCCGCGCACGGCGCCTACGTCGATCCCGGTGCCACCGTCGTCGACGCCCCCGCCTACGTGGACGCCCTCGTCGCCGAGGCACGCCGGGCCGGTGTCACCGTGCGCACCGACTGCCCGCTCCTCGGCCTACGCTCCGACGACCAGGGCGTGACCGCCGAGCTGCCCGACGGTCCGGTCCGCGCCGACACCCTGGTCCTGGCGGCGGGCGCCTGGGCCGGCGCGCTGCCCGGCCTGCCCGCGCTTCCCGTACGACCCCTCAGGGGCCAGATGCTCCGCCTCGCCCCCGAGTCGGCGGACCAGCGCCCCCGCCACATCGTCTCCGGCCCGCTCTACCTCGCCCCGGCACCCGACGGACGCACGGTGCTGGTCGGGGCCACGGAGGAGGACACCGGTCTCACGCCGGGGCCCACGGTCGAAGGCACCCTGATGCTGCTCGCCCACGTCGCCCGGAACTGGCCCGCGCTCCGCACGGCCCGGGTGGTCGACACCTGGTACGGCTTCCGCGCCGCGACCAAGGACGGCCGCCCCCTGATCGGCGGACTGCCCGGCCACCCCCGCGTCGTCGTCGCCACGGGCCACGGCGGCCAGGGCATCCTCACCGGGGGCCGCACCGGCGAGCTGGTGGCCGCGCTGGTCTCCGGTGAACAGCCCGCGGAACTGGTGGACTTCGACCCGGCGAGGACCACCTTATGAGCGGTCGATGGCTGCTCCACGACCACGCGATCCTCCGCAGCACGGGCTTCCCCTGGCAGCTCGTCGAAGCCCTCGACTGGCCGCGCACCGACGCCGCCCTCGCTGACCTCGACCGGGCCGAGTCGGACCTCGCGGACGCGGTCACCGGGGTGGTCGCCGCCATACGGGCCGACCCGTCGGCGGTGGAGCCGCGCCTCTCCCGCAAGCTGCGCAAGGCGCTGAGCCGCCACGACGACGCACCCGACGAGCTGTACACCGCCGTCGACAGCCAGCCGGTGCGCTCGGCCCTCCAGGAGTACGCGAAGCGCCTCGCGGCCGTGCGGGACGCGCGGCACACCGCCGGGTGGTGCGCGGACGAGGAGACCGGGGAGAGCCACCGGGCGCTCGTCGAGGCCGTCGCGGACCCCGCCCTGCGCGAGGCCGTGTGGCTGTCCAGCCCCTCGATGCACGACCGTGGCATCGGCGAACTGTCCGCCCTGGCGGCACGCCCCTCCCGGGGCCCCGCCCGCAGACTGCGCCGCCAGTTCGCCGCGTACCTGCAGCGGCTGTCCGCCAAGAACGAGACCACGTCGTTCTTCGGCCCCGTCAACTACGCCGAGTTCGGCCAGGAGCCGACCGGCACCGAGCCCCTCGTCTCGGCCCCGGCGCTGCGTTCGGCCTCGCTCGCGTACTGGGCGGTGGTGGTCCTCGCCGACGCGGTCGCGGCCGATCCCGCCGTCCAGCCGTACCTGCGCCCGCGCACCAGCGGCCTCGTCTCCCGCGCGGAGCCGCTCACCGTCGCGGGCAAGCGGCCGAGCCTGCCGCCCGCCACCCTGGCACTGCTGCGCGCCGCCGACGGCCGCCACACGGTGACGGAACTGGCCCGGTCGCTCGGCGCCTCCCCCGACACGGTCCTCGCGACGGCGCGGCACGCGGCGGACCGCGGCCTGCTCCTCCTCGACTGCCGCCCGCCGGTAACCGTCACCGACGCGCTCGGGTGGCTGCGCGCGGAGGTCGCCTCGTTCCCCACCGGGGCGGACTGGCTCCACCTTCTGGACCGTGTCCAGGGGCGGTTGGCGGCCTTCGGCACGGCGGGCCTTGAGCGACGGCGGGAGCTGCTCGCCGAGCTGGAGCGGGAGATCGCCCGCCAGGGAGACGGAGCGGTGCGCCGTGGCGGCGGCGAGTGGTACGCGGACCGCCTGGTGGTGCACGAGGAGGCGCTGGGCAGTGTCAGCCCGCTGCCGCTCGGGCGCGCGCTGCGGGACCGGCTGCGCGATCGGCTCGCACCGGCGCTCGACCTGCTCGCCGCCGAGGCCGTGGCCCGCCACGCCCGGCTCACCCGACAGTTCCTGGAGCGCCACCCCGAACTCGCCTCGGGCGCCACGGTCCCGCTGCTCACCCTGCTGCGTACGCCCGCACCAGACGCGACAGACGCGGCACCACCGGACGACGGGCCGCTCACGCCCGCGGGTCTGCGCCTGGCGGAACTCGTGGAGCGGGCGGCACACACCGATCCCGACCGCCCGCTGCGCGTCGACCCGGCCGACCTCCCCCCGGTGGACCTCGGTACCGACCCGCTGATCGCCTCGCCCGACGTGATGTTCCGGGCCGAAAGCCTCGCCGACGTCCTCGCGGGCGACGGCGACCTGGTGCTCGCCGAGTGCCACGACACCCTGCTGATCTGGGGGTGGGCGCTGCAGTTCCACCCCCAGCGGCAGCAGGTCCAGGAGGCGGGCGCCGACCTCCTGCGCCGCGCCTGCGCGGACACCACGATGGCGGTCGTGCTCGGCTCCCGCCGGGCGAAGATCGTGCCGTTCGACTTCCCCGGCCCGGTGGTCGACCTCGGCAGTACGCCGCCGCACGGCGACCGGCCGCGCCTGCCGCTGGCCGACGTGGGGGTCGTGCTGCGCGGCGGCAGGCTGGTGTGCACCGCGCCCGGCGTACCGCACTTCCTCCTCCATCACGGCGAGTTGGACTCCGACGTGCACAACGTCCTCGCCCCACCCCGGGTCCGTCCCGTCCGCTTCGGGCAGTCCCCTCGCACACCGCGCGTGGTGCTCGGCGATGTCGTCCTGGCGCGGGCCCGCTGGGAGGTGGACCGCGCCGAGCTGTTCCCACGGCAGGGCGAGGCGGTCGACGAACTGCGGCTTCTTCGCACCGCCCGCGCGGCGGCCACCGCCCACGGGCTGCCGCGCCGTGGCTTCCTCAAGGTGCCGGGCGAGCGCAAGCCCGTACTCCTCGACCTGCGGGCGCCCGCGCTGCTCGACCTGGGCCGCCACCTCTCGGCCCGGGCGGTGCGGGACCACGTGGTCCTCACGGAGCTGCTGCCGGGACCCGACGGGCTGTGGTTGCGCGGAGAGCGGGGCAGACACTGCGCCGAACTGCGTACGACGATGGTGCTCGACCGGACGAACGGCCCGGGACAACCGGGACCACCAGGAGTGTCGGCGCGCCTGGGAGAGACCGGACGAGGGGACGCGGAGTGAGCCCCGCCGAGCTGTTCGGCGACGGCGAGCACGCCGCGCTGGCTCCGGTGCTGCGCGAACTGGGCCCGGCCACCCTCGCGTTGCTGCGCCGCGGCGCCACGCAGCAGACCGCCCTGCGCGGTGACGCCGTCACCTCGACCCGGCACAGCACCGCGGGCTCGGCCCTGGAGACCGTCGGCCCCGGCGCGCGCCGCCACACGTTCACCGGCGCCTGCTCGGCCGCCGCACTGCACCGCCTCGCCGAGGCCGCCCAGGGCTCCGGCGCGGCCGCCGCTCCCGAGGCCGCCGGGCGGGAGGCGCTGGACGCCGGGGACGAGCTGCCCGCCGAGGTGGCGGCGGCGCTGCCGCGCCTCGCCGGACAGCTGGCCGACCGCATGCTCAGCGGTGGCCACCCGGGGCTCGTTCCGCTGATCAACGCCGACGCCACCCGTACCCGTATCGCCGTTCTGCGCGCCGACGGGACCCTGGCCACCGACGACCGGCTGTATCTGGAGCTGCGCGTTGGGGCGCGGATCGCCGGCGCCCCGGCGACCGCGCGCGGCCTGCGCATCGTCTCCGCCACGTCCCTGGAGCTGCTGCTCAAGGGCGACCGGCACCTGGCCGCCGCCGACGAGGTGGTACGCGCCGCCCTGGCGCGGACCGACGCGGTCGACCCGCCCGAGGGCGAACTGCCGGTGGTCCTCGGGCCCGCCGGGCCCGCCGCGCTGCTGCACGAGGTGTGCGGGCACGGCCTGGAGGCCGACGTGGCGTGCGCGCCCGGGGGCGCCTACCAGGACCTGCTCGGCCGACGCGTGGCCTCGCCCCTGGTGACCGTCGTCGACGACCCCGGCATGCCGAGCTGGGCGCCGCTGTACCGGGTCGACGACGAGGGCCGGGCCGCCGGGCCGACCCCCCTCATCGACCGGGGCGTGCTCGCGGGATACCTCGCCGACGGCGAGGTGTCCCGGCGTACCGGCCACCCCGCGACCGGCAACGGCCGACGCCTCGACCACGCCCACCCCGCGCTGTCCCGGATGAGCTGTACGTATCTCGCGGCGGGCCAGGCCCCGCCGGAGGAGGCGCTCGCGGGCATCCGTCGCGGGCTGTACGTGCGGTCCGTCGTGACCGGCGAGACCGACATGAGCGGCGGCGAGTTCACCGCCGACGTCACCGAGAGCTTCCTCGTCGAGAACGGCCGCATCACCGCTCCCGTACGGTCGGCGACCCTGCACGGCTCCGGCACGGACGTCCTGCGGCGGATCGACGTCGTCTGCGACGACCTGGACTTCCTGGCGTACGGCTACCACTGCAACAAACAGGGGCAGTTCCCGCTCAAAGTGTCGGTCGGGCAGCCCACCGTCCGCATCCGTGCCCTGGGGGTCACCGGCGCATGACCGACATCCCGCCCGCCGACCGGCTCGCCCGGCGGATCGCCGCGCACCGGGCCGCACACGACGCGGACGAGGTACGCGTCCGCGTCACGGACTCCGTCACCTCCGCGTACCGCACCGGCTACGACGGGGCGGTCTCCCAGCGCGGCGGCACCCACCGCTCCGTCGTGGTGTCGGTGCGGACCGGCTCCCACTGGTCCACCGACCTCACCGACGGCGCCGCGCCGCCGCTACCGCACCCACCGCCGACGGACGCGGCGGAGCGGGTGTCCGCGTGCCTCCTCGACCCCGCCACCGGACAGCCCTGCCCCGAGGTCGTCGACGCCGAGTACGCCGAGACGTCCAGCGAGGTCACCGTCCTGGACGCCGACGGGCTGACCCGGTGGGAGCACACGCACCGGCGGCTGCGGCACTGGGTCGGCGGCGCCGGGGGGCAGCACCTGGAGGGCGCCGTCACCTGGGGGGATCGGCTGCCCGACCCGCTGGTTCCGCGCGAGGAGCGCCTCGGACTGCTCGCGGTGCGGGACGCCGGGTCGGGGCTACGGGGCACGATGCCGGTCCTGTTGCGCCCGGCCGTCGCCCTGCACCTGGTCAACCTCCTCGCCAGCATGGTCAACGGCACCAACGTGCTGGGCGGCATGCGGGCCCTGCGGGAGCGGGTCGGCCGCCGGATCGCCGCCCCGGCCGTCACGGTGGTGGACGACGGGCGCCTGGACGGGCCGTACGGCTCCCTCGTCGACGACGAAGGCGTGCCCACGGCGCGTAACGTCCTTCTGGAGTCCGGCGTCCTGCGCGGGTTCCTGCACTCGCGGGCGACGGCCGCCGCCTTCGGGTGCCCGCCCAACGGCTGTGCGGTGCGCAGCCAGCCGGACGGCCCCACAGGGCCCGCCGTCCGCGGCTTCGCGCTGCTGCCACAGGGCGGTGGCGGGGCCGGTGCGAGCGGTGGTTCCGACGGAGTGGACGAGCTGCGCACCCTCCTCGGCACCGGGCTCGAAGCGGTCACCGTGTGCCGCCCCGCCGTACGGACCGACGGCGGCCGGAAGATCCGCCTGGAGCTGTTCGGCTGGCACGTGCGCGCCGGCGAGCGCGACCGTCCCGTCGGCCCGGTCACGTTGGAGGTGGGGCTCTTCGGCTGGCTCCGTACGGTGGTGGCGTGCGGCCCGACGCTGCACCACTCGGCGGTCTTCCGCGGCCTGGCCGCCCCCGCCGTGCTCCTTTCCGAGGGGAGCGTCGGGTGACGGACACGACGGGCGGCTGGTCGGTGTACCCGGAGGCCGCCCTGCGGATGGCCGGATTCCCCTTCTCCTGGTGGGAGCGGCTGTCCCCTCCCCCGCTGCTCGCCGCGCAGGCCGAGCTGGACGCGCGCTGGGCGGCCGCCCGTCAGCACCGGGCCGAGCTGCTGACCGCCGCGTTCCCCGCCGCCGTCGACGCGGCCGGTGACCCCGAGACGCGCCGCGTGCTCAGCAAGTGCCGTACGGCGGTGGGCAAGAACCGCCCGGTGGCGGCACCGGAGGCGGCACCGGCCGGCGTACGAGACGCGCTGCGGGAGTGGAACGGACGGCTTGAGGCGGTACGGGAAGCCGAGTCCCGCCTGTCCGGGAGTTGGACCGAAGGCGTCCCGACGCTACGGCGGCGGCTGCACGAACTTGCCAGCGGGGAAACGCTGTTGGAGGCCGTCGGCCTGCTCAGCCCGTCCTTCGGCGAGGCGCTCCACCGCTTCGCGCACGCCCCGCTGCCCCCGACGCGCACCAGCCGCGTCCGCAGCCTGGAGCACCGGTTCCTGCTGTATCTACAGCGCCTGGTCGCCAAGAACGAGACCAACAGCTACTTCGGACCGATCGGTGCCGCCACCTTCCGCCCGGACGCGCCGGAGCCGCTGCGCGTCGACGGCACGCCCGGGCACGGGCCTCCGGTGGTGTTCAGCAGCCCCCGAACGGTCCGCGAATTGGCCGAACTAATCGCCGCCGAGCCGGAGTTCGCCCACCACCTGGTGCTGCGCAGGTCGCCGATGTTCACGCTGACGGAGGGGCGGCTGACGCATCTGCCGAGCGGGCGCTCGACGCGGGTGAGCCCGAGCGAAGCGGAACTCTGGTCGGCTCTCCGCCCCGGCGCGGACGCCCCACCCCCACCCGTCCCGGACCCGCCGCCGGACCGGCTTCTCGGGATAGGGGCGCTCGTCCGCCAGGTGCCGCTCGACCTGTGGACCGCCGACCCGCTCGCCTCGCTCGAAGCCTGGCTGCGGGACCTGGGGCCGCGAGCCGCGGCGCGGGAGTGGCTGGCACGGCTGGGCGAACTGCGCGCGGACATGCGGGCGTTCGGGACGGCCTCGGGAAGCGTCGCCCGGCGCGCGGCGCTCGGCAGGGCGGAGAACCGCGTCGCCGCGCTGACCGGCGGGACTCCCCGGCAGGGCGGCGGTCGGATGTACGCCGACCGCAGCGTGCTGTTCGAGGAGCGCGAGAACCGTCTCTCCCTGACCGTCGGCGGCCCGGCCGCCGCGGAACTGCCCGACGACCTCGCCCCCGTCCTCACCTACTGGGCCGCGGTCGCCTGCCAGCGGCACCGGCAGCACCAGCGGGCCGCCGCCGCGCTGTACGACCGGGAGTGGCCCGGCAGGCCCGCGGTTCCACTGCCCACCTTCCTCCGCGCCGCCGCGGCCCTGCCTGCCGTGTCGGCCCCGACCCCGGCCGAGACGGAGATGGCCGCGCTCGTGGGTGAGTCCGCCGATGAAGTACGCCTGAAGCCGGCGGAGTTGATGTCGCTCACGAACGCCGTGACCGGGCCGGTCTTCACCTCCGTCGACCTCTTGCTCGCGGCCCCTGACGCGACGGCCGCGTTCCGGGGCGACCTGCGCTGGGTCCTCGGCGAGGCGCACGCCGGGCATCTGCTGTCCGTCTTCCCGACGGACCACTTCGCGCGCCTGCGGGACCCCGGGGCCCACGCGCGGCGGGACAGCTGGCTGTTCGGCGCGCTCCAGCGCACCGGGCGCAGGGCGGCCTGGCTGGTCACCGGCCGCGACACCAAGATCTTCCAGTACCGACAGCCCGCCGTCGCGGTGCAGCTGCGCCCCCATCTACCGGACCACGCGGCCCTGCCCGCCTCGCAGCTGACCGTACGGAGAGAATCGAGCCAATCGAACGAGGGCGACGAGGGGGGCAGCGTCACACTCTGGGACTCGCACGGTCCACTGTGGCTGCTGCCCGCCGTCCGTCCCGCCACCGCCACCTTCGACCCGCTGGCCGCGCTCTCCTTTCCCGCTGTGCAGAGCGTGCCGTTCGGCCTGGGGCCACTGCGGCCCCGCGTCGTCGTCGGGCGCACCGTGGCGCAGCGGGCCACCTGGCGGACGCCCGCCCCCGCCATCGGCGGACTGCGGGACGCCGAACAGCTCCTGGCCGCACGGGCGTTCCGGTTCGAGCAGGGCATGCCTGAGCTGGTCTTCGTACGCCTGCCGTGGGAGCCGAAGCCCACCCTGCTCGACTTCCGCAACCCGCTGTCCGTCGGCGCGTTCGCGGGCCTCCTGCGCCACGCCCCGAACGGCACGGACCGCCCCGTCGTGACGTTCAGCGAGATGCTGCCAGGCCCTCAAGATCTCTGGCTGGCCGATGGGCGCACCTTCGAGGTGCGGGCGTTGGCCGTGCGAGGGTGAGAATTGAGGAGTTCCGTGAGTGAGCCGGCCCCGGCCTCGGCCCCCAGAGCCCTTTGCAAGATCGCTTGATGTCCCGGTTGGTCGGCAGTGTGAATAACGTGCCGCCAGCCGCGCGCCGGAGTGAGGATGTCGTCCGAGAAGCGTGGCACCTCGGCGTTCTCCTGCCGGCTTCCGTTCTCCTCGTAGATCGACTCACCGGCCAGCGCCGGGATCCTGTCTTGCAACGGGCCGTGCGCAAAGCGTATGCGCCCTTACGGTCCTCTTCGCGGCTCGGCCGGCCCCACTCGACCAGGCGCCTGCCGGGCGCGTTGATGTCGTAGCCCGTGTAGTTGATGGACATGCCGTCCACCGCGCTGCCGTCGCCGTTGGAACCGTCGGGTTCCTTGGGCTGAAAGGAGTACGTGTCGTAGCGTGCGGTCCCGCCTGTGGCGAGCTCGCGCTTGAACCCTGAACGCGCCGGTGTTCACCATGAACATCCGGTCGACGCCCTCTGGTGTCGACACGCCGTCGGCAATGGTCCGCGACCGGCACTACGGCATCCGAAGAACCCCTCTCAGGCCGACCGGGCGCCGGGTGGGACCAGGACGACGGGGGCGTGGGAGTGCTGGAGCAGGGCGTGCGTGACCGGGCCGAGTTGCATGCCCAGGCCCGTGGTGCGGCGGTGCACGGCGATGACGATGGCCGTCGCCGCTTGTGTGACCTCGACCAGGGTGCGTGCCGGGTCGCCCCGTACCGTCCGCGCTTCCACGTCCACGTGCGGGTACGTCGCCCGCCACTCGGACACCGCCCGGTCCGGCGGCTCGGTGGCCTGCTCGGCCGGCGCCGGGGAGTCGCCCGACTCGCTTCCGGCGGGGCCGGGCCGGGCGTGCACGGCCAGCAGTCGGGCGTGCTGCCGTACGGCTTCCTCGAAGGCGAAGGCGGTGGTGGCCGAGTCCGCGGCGGACCGCACGCCGAGCACCACCGTCGGCTCGCGGGACTGCTCGGGCCGGTCGGCGGTGCCTCGTACGACGAGCAGCGGGCTGTGGCAGTGGGCGGCCACCCGGAGTGTGACCGAACCCAGCAGGAGCCCGGTGAATCCGCCGCGTCCGCGCGTGCCGAGCACGGTCAGGCTCGCGTCGCCGCTGCGGCGCACGAGTACGCTCGCGGCGTCCTCCGGTACGGAGGTCGTCACGACCGGTAGGTCGGGGTGCTGGCCGGCCACCCGCCGCAGGGCCGCGTCCAGGATGGCCGACGAGTCGTCGGTGGGCTCGTAGGCCCCTCCCCAGGACCAGCCGTGCACGATCTCCAGCGGTACCGCGCGGCGGAGGGCCTCGGTCGCCGCCCGGTCCAGGGCCGCCATCGCGGGAGGCGAACCGTCGGTGCCGACGACCACGTGGTCACGGAGAGCTGTGGCGGGTGCGTTCATGGTGGCCTTCCCATCCGAGAGTGGCTGGCCGGGGCGGCACAGCCGCGTGGTCGTGTCGGTCGGCCCAGCCACGGCGACCGCCCGCACCGCCGTACCCGGTGCCGGGCCGACGCTGTCCGGCGAACCGCGTCACCGGAATTGGACCACAGGCGCGCCGTCCTCGTCGCACGGGTGAGGGAGTCGGGACGTTCGGCGCTCGGCGGGGGTGACCTGGGGACCCGTGGCCCTGGGGGCGGGACGGGTAGCCGCTGTGCGGGTGGTGGTGGCCGGCGCAGGCTCGGAGGTGGAACGGAGGGTTGGAAGAACACCGACTCTCCGCGCGGTCGCAAGGAGGGCACGCCATGAAAGCAGCCGTCGTTCGCGCCTTCGGTCAACCGCTGGTGATCGAGGCGCGCTCTAGTAACAACCATCACCGGTGGACGTGGGAGGGTCGGCTCGGTTCCCACAGATCGTACGGACGCGGGGTGACCGCCATCTGGTGACTGGAGATGGCCGGGCTCCTGGGCGCGAGCGGTGCGGCCGGGAGATCCGCCTGCGGCGCAGCGCCCGGCTGCAATAGCCGCGCTGTCATGACCGCTCCTTGCCCCGCGCGCCACCACTCCCGCTCCGCTGCCCGCGCCGGTCACGTACCGCCGTGCCGGTCCGTACGCGCCGCCGGAGAGGCAGCGGCCTTGCCGGCTCCACCCACCCGGGGGCGGAGCCGGCAAGGCGTCAGGCCGAGGGCTGTGAGGTGGCCTCGGTGCCTCGCCCCAGTGCCTCCATGAGCTCCTGGGCCAGTTCGACGACCGTGAGCTCGCCGACCAGGAGATCGCGGCTCAGGGTCACCCCGGACCACCGCTCCAGGTCGTTGATCAGCACCGTGCCGTTGACCGAGTCGATGCCGAACGCGCTCAGCGGGAGTTCGGGGTCCACCGACCCCACCTCCATCTCCACCGTGTCGGCGAGCAGCCTCCGCAACCGCTCGACGGCACGGTCCACCGTGATCACCGGTGTTGCCCCCACGATGTGTCCCCCTCTGCTTTCTGCTGGACCACCTGCGCTGTGCTGGACCACTGGCCGAGCGGCGTCAGTTGTCCCGCCCTTGTCTGCCGGCCGCACTCACGGCGCCGGACCTTGCCGCTGGTGGTGCGTGGAATCTTGTTGCGGGCCACCGCGTACATCGTGATCGTGGCCGGGATCGCCTTGGCCACGGCGATCCCGGCGGCGCGCAGTGCCACGGCCAGCCGCTCCGGGTCGCGCTCGGTGGTCTCCACCACCACGGCCACCTCACGGTCGTCCGCGCCGCGCGACCAGGCGGCGGCGCGCTGATGGGCGAACGCGGGGTGCGCCTGGGTGGCCACCGCCTCGGCGTCCTGCGGGAAGTAGTTCTCCCCGCCGATGATCAGCAGGTCCTTGATCCGCCCGGTGATGAATAGCTCACCGTCCTCCAGGAAACCGAGGTCGCCCGTGCGCACGAAGACCGCTTCGGGGTCCGCGCCCTCGATCCGGGCGGCGAAGACCTCCTCGGACTCCCGCGCCCGGCCCCAGTAGCCCCGGCAGTTTCCCGGCGCGTGCACCCAGATCTCGCCGACGCCCCCTTCGGGCAGCGCGCTGCGGGTGTGCGGATCGACGATGCGGATGTCCGTACGCTCCAGTGCCGGGCCGCAGCCGACGAGTTCGACGCCGTCGTCGGACGGGGCCACGGGGACCGCCTTGCCCTCGGCGAGCGCGTCCCGGTCGTAGTGCGCGACCACCGTCGGGACCAGCGACGGGCTGAGGCTCACCCCGAGGGTGCACTCGGCGAGGCCGAACCCGGGCGAGAACGCCGCGGCGCGGAAGGAACTCGCCTCGAAGGCGGTGGCGAACCGGCGCTGGGTCGCGGCGCGTACCGGCTCGGAGCCGTTGATCGCCACCCGCCAGGACGTCAGGTCGATGGCCGCGCGTTCCTCCGCGGAAACGCGGTTGACGCACAGGTCGTACGCGAAGTCGGGGGCGGCGGTGAACACGTCGTCCTCGCCGGCGATGGCCCGCAGCCACACCCGGGGGTCACGGACGAAGGCCGCCGGTTCGATGCTCACGGTGCGCGCCCCGGACACCAGGGGCAGCACGACGGCGGTGCACAGTCCCATGTCGTGGAAGCACGGCAGCCAGGACACGATCGTGGTGGCCGGCCCGACCTCGCACCGGTCGCGCATCGCGGTCTGGTTGGCCACCAGGTTGCCGTGGCCGACGATGACGCCGCGCGGGTCACCGGTCGATCCCGAGGTGTACTGCAACAGGGCCGTTGTGTCCGGGTCGAGGGCGGCGGGGTCGGGCAATGCCGGGGTGGCCGCGGCTTCTGCGGATTCCGCGGCTTGCGTGGGCCCGGCGGCCTCCCGTATGGCGACCCAGGCCACCGAGGGCAGTCGGTCTGGGTCCGCCGCCTCGGCCGCCTCCGGGGAGGACACCAGCACGGCGCACGGGGCGCAGTCCCCGCAGATGGCCGACAGCCGGTCGGCGCGCGCCGACCCACGGGTGGCGGAGGCACGGAAGGCGGGGACGGGCACGGCGATCATTCCCGCGTACAGGCAGCCGACGAAGCCCACGTGGAAGTCGAGGCCGGGCATGGCCGGCACGATCACCCGGTCTCCCACGCCGCCCACCGCCAGCAG
Organism: Streptomyces sp. 71268; assembly: GCF_029392895.1. Taxonomy (NCBI): domain Bacteria; kingdom Bacillati; phylum Actinomycetota; class Actinomycetes; order Kitasatosporales; family Streptomycetaceae; genus Streptomyces; species Streptomyces sp. 71268. The sequence continues at coordinate 7,841,496 of NZ_CP114200.1, read as the reverse complement.
TGCGGCCGCCACCGCCCTGGCCCGTGTGTCGAGCCCGGCCGCTGTCAGCCGCTCGACGGGTTCGCCGCCCGCGTCCAGTGCGGTCAGCAGCGGTTCGTCGGCGTGCGGCCCCGTGGCGCGGATCAGCAGTGCCTCAACGATCGTACGGGCGTCTAACGGACGGGCGTCGCGGTGGCCGGACGCCCGCGCCGCCGGTGAAGGTGCGGTGTTCACGCTGGTGTTCTCCTCATTCGGCACGTCCTGGGAACGCGAGGGCGGAGTCGGAGTCCGGCCGCACGGCAGGGAGCGGCAGACTGACGGGGGAGGCGGGAACAGCGGTCGGGTAGCGGCCGGTGAGGCACGCGGCGCAGTAGTTACCGGGGTCCCCGCCCGTCGCGGCGATCAGCCGGTCGAGCGGCAGGAAGGCCACCGTGTCGCAGTCGAGCTGCCCGGCGATCGCGCTGACCGGCAGCCGGGCGGCGAGCAGTTCGGCGGGGTCGCCGGTGTCGATGCCGTAGAAACACGGCCAGCGGTACGGCGGCGAGGCGATGCGCAGATGAATCTCGGCGGCCCCGGCCCGGCGCAGCATTCCCGCTACGGTACGCATCGTGGTGCCGCGGACGAGCGAGTCGTCCACGAGCACCACCTGCCGCCCGGCGACCGCGGCGGGGACCGGGGAGAGCTTCCTGCGGACCAGCGCCTCCCGGGAGCGCTGGTCACGTTCGATGAAGCTGCGCCCGGTCGCCCCGGAGCGCGACAGGCCCTGCACGGTGCTCAGTTGGGCGCGCTGGGCGTAGCCGTCCGCGGCCACCCGGGCCGAATCGGGCGTGGCGACCACCACCGGCGGCTCGGCTCCGCGCCGGGGCGGCGGCGGGGCGTAGTCGGCCAGTGCCTGCCCGGCCCGGTAACGGGACCGGTAGACGCTGCGGCCCGACAGCTCGGAGTCGGGCCGGGCGAAGTACACGTACTCGAACAGGCAGGCCGCCGTCTTGGCGTCGGGCGCGGCCAGCCGGGAACTGCGGCTGCCCCGGGCGCCGATGGCCAGCACCTCGCCAGGCTCCAGCTCGCGGACGACGTCACCGCCCACGGCGGTGATGGCGGCCGTCTCCGAGGCCAGCAGCCAGGTGTCACCGAGCATCCCGAGGGCGAGCGGCCGGAAGCCGTGCGGGTCGCGCACGCCGATCAGTTCCTGGCCGTCCGACAGGACGAGCGCGTACGCGCCCTCCAGCCGGGGGAGCACTGTGTGCAGGGCGGCGTGCAGATCGCCGCCGGTGGCCGCCGTCTCGTCGGCCAGGAGGTGGGCGAGGTGCTCGCTGTCGGTCGTTCCAGACCCGTGCCCCGGGCCCGGCGCGCGGGGGTCCGGGCGGCTGTTGACGAGGGTGCCGTTGTGCGCGACGGCCAGTGCGCGCCCGGGCAGCACGATGGGCTGCGCTCCGGCCAGACCGCCCCGCGCGCCGTCGGTGGAGTAGCGGACATGGCCGACGGCCAGCGGTCCCGAGGGCAGGGCGGTGATGTCGGCGAGTGCTTCGGCCACCAGCCCGGCGCCATGCTGGGCGACGAGGGAGTCGCCCGTGCCCACGGCGATGCCGGCCGTCTCCTGGCCCCGGTGCTGGAGCGCGAGCAGCAGTTCGCGCACCAGGTCCGCGTGCCGGCCCGTCGGCCCGCGGGCTCCGGCGACTCCGCACGCCTCGCGCGGCTTGTCCGCGGTGGGCCCGTCGCTCATGGGGCGTCACCGACGGCACTGGCGTCACCGGCGTTGTCGAGCCACGCGGTGAAGGCGTCCAGGTCCGGCAGGATGAGGGTCGAGCAGGACAGCACGGCGAGGTTCTGCCGCATCTCGGTGATGGTGACGACGGTGGTCCTGGCACGGTAGGCGGACAGCATCTCGGCGGCCGTTCCCATGCTCGGCTCGTGCCCCGGCAGCCACGCCACGCAGACGTCGCTGTCCGCCGCGAGCTGGGTGAGCTGGTGGAACAGGTCGGTCAGCTCGATGAGTTCCGGGCCGAGTTCGCGGCGGTGGATGGTCTGCCGTGCGGCGAGGGCCGCGTGGGCGGCGCGTACGTCGGCCGGATGCCCGGCGAGCCAGTCGCGCATCATCACCCCGGGGTCGTGGACCAGCGCGTCCGGCCTGCGCTCGGTGATGGCGGCTGTCAGTGCCGCGCGGTACGACTGATCGGTGACGTGCGCGCCGGGGCGGGCGCCCTGCATGGTCCCGGCGAGGAAGAACGAGCGGGCTTGGCGGCGTGCGGCGGGTGGCGCGGTCATTCGTCCTCCAGGGAGTACGCGGCCAGTTCGAGTCCGGCGGGGGCCACGGCTCGGTGGATCGCGGCAGCCTCCAGCAGGAACGCGGTGACGTCCGCCTCCGTGGCTTGGACCGCGTCGGCCACCAGCTCGGCGTCCCGCTGGAAGGCAGCGCTGCCGTACGCGCTGACCACGCCCTGGTTGTCCTTGGTCACCAGCGCGGAGGCCCCGGCGGCCGCCCCGCCGTGCGCCCGTGCCAACGGCAGGATCAGCTCCGCCATCCGCCGGGTGTCGGGGTGGACGACGCGCACCGAGACGCTGTGCTGTTCGGGGTGGACGAGCAGCGGCCTGACCCATTCGGCGGGTGGCGGTACGGCGGCGAGCCGGACGTCGGGCCGCAGCGTGAACGAACGCGACAGGACGTTGTGGCCGCGCCGCGGGCTGTACCGCACGTAGTCCAGGCGTATCGAGTCGTCGTCGAGCAGCCAGGTCGCCCGCATCCGGGCGGGCGCGGGCGAGCCGTCTGCCCGGACGCGGAGCGGGTACGCGTCGACCGTGACCCGCACCTCGCCGTCGACGGCCGCCGCGCGTTCCAGGCGCGGCGGGCGCTGGTGCAGCAGGTACGGGTCGAGCAGCGTGACGCACTCCGGATCGCGGTAGACGGCCGCCACATGGCGGCCGTCTATGAGGTAGTCGGCCTCGACCCCGGTGCGTTCGGCGACCGCGTGGCCCGCGGCGAACGACTGCCACGCGCAGGAGGCGCCGAACCGTTCGGGGGCGGCCCGGGTGCCGTAGTACTCGTGGAATTGGGACGCGCTGTTGTACGGCATGCCGACGAGGACGTCGTCGAGCACGCGGTCCTGGACATCGGACAGCTGTGCGGTGGCTTGCTGGGTGGTCATGACCGGCCTCCTTGACCGGCGCGGCGGCCCGGGCCGGATGGCTGTGGCGAGGCCGACGCGCGTACGAGGTGGTGCGTCCGTCGGCGTCAGCAGAGGCGCACGCGGACGGTGGAAAGGGCTGTGGTACTGGGCGAATCGGGCGGGAGGGGCCAGACGGGGAGACCGCGGAGGCGGTTGCCGCCGCCTGGCCCAAGCGTGTCCGGCGCGGCGCCGGGATCACCGCCGGGGGTCGCGCTATCCGGGGCGGGCGCACATGAGGCGGCGGAGAGCCAGGACATGTCCGTCGGCGTGGGAAAGCTGGGGACGCCGAGCGTGGACGAGAGACCGGCGGGAAAAAGGAAGGCAGGTGGGTGGGCCGAGACGAACACCGTAGGGGTGCCGTCTTTTCGCCGTCGGCTAAGCGGAGCTTCCGCCGGACGCGCGGAATTCCTCAAACGCCGGGCTGGTCACCATGCTGAGGGCCCGTTCATCGCTTCTGAAACGGTGGCCGGGTGAGGGTTTTCACGCGGTGTTCTTGCATCACAACTCCAACGGAAAGTCAGCGATGGCCTGAAAGCGCCGGGTGCTGGCGGTTGCGAACACGGATATCACGTCCGTGCGAAGGGCATGAGGAGTGTGGTGAGGCGATGCGCCCGAGCCCCCGCGAACACCCGCCCAGAATACCGAACGGGGCATCCGTTGGACGGCTGTGGAAGTCGCAGCAATGCCCCCGTGCTGCGACCTGTAAGTCAACGCCCCCGTACTGGTATGTCCTTCAAGTTTCCGGTGCGTAACGCAGGAGAGCCAGCCTTACGAAGAATCTCAAAGTGACAAGCGGCTCTCCGAATTGGCACCGTCTTGACCTGCCCGGCCGCCGTAAGCGACAAGAGTGCTGCTCTGCGCACCTGACAACCCTTGCCAATAAACGCGGACGGCGGACTTGCCGGATGTGACACGCGTCTCGCCCGTAGAGGGGGCGACTGCGCGATAACAGTCGGCCGGATGGAGCGGACACGCTCAACGCCGACTACGCGTCGGATACGCAGGCGGGTCCCACCCCGGGTACCCAGGACGGCCCGCCGCGGCTGCCGGACCCCTTCGAACTGTACGAACCCAGAACGAGAAAGGGGGCCTCACGCCGGTTGTCCCGGCGCGAGGCCCCCTTACCTGTGCGTGTCAGTCGACGCCGGGCACGGCCACGGGGTTGCCGCCGCCGCCAAGGTCGCCAAGGTCGCCAAGAAGTCCTGCTCCGCGCGCGGGGATGGCCCCGAGCTGAGAGACGGATGGCTCGGCACCGTGCACTGCTCCCCGCGCGCTGGGATGGACCCCTTCCGCTCGCGCTACACCGCGACCACGGGCGCTGCTCCGTCAGACCCCACAAGTGGACTTCTCCTCGGTTACCGCGTCGGGCTGGGAGGGTTGGCCGGAGATGTGGTGCGCCAGGCTTCGCGAGGCGCCTGGTCGAGCCGGCCGGCGGCCCAGACAGCGGCGCGGCGCGTTCCGGTCGAGCGGTGGCGCGGCCCGGGCTCGTGGGTGCGGTCCGCCGGCGCGAAGAGTTCGGGGAGCTGGAGCGTGTGAGCCGGTTTACCTGTCCATCGATAGTGCGCCGGGGTGTCGTTCGGGGCCGTTGCTGGCATGGAAGGCCGGCCGCGTCGGCCGCTTGCCGGTGGTCCCGTGCCGTCGCGTCGCGATCGGTCTTCTCGTGCCCGCCATGATGATGATCTTGTGGTCTGCGATGGCTGACCGGCCTGCCACGGCTCATCGCTGGTGGGCGTGGGTGACCTCGTCTCATAGGGTGCGGGGGCCGTACTGGCTGTGACGGTGGCTGAACTGAACGCCATGGCCTTCAGGTGAGATCCGCGAACCGCGCCAAGCCGGCCGGGGACCAGCGCGCCGATCGCCGCTGCGAGATGGTCGCGGTGTGACAGCCCCATCCGCGAGGTCATCCGGTTGAGTGACTGCGAGGTCACCGAACACGGCACCGTCACCGTCGCCGCGATCCGCCTGTGTCTCAGGTCGTGACGTGACCAGCTTGGCCCCCGGTTCCTGGACGGCTTCAGGACCGCGGCAGGAAGCGAGCGATCTCCGCCGCCACGGCTTCGGGGACAACCGAGGGCGCGAAGTGCATCTGGCCGGGGAACGTCGTGTAGGTGACGTGGGGCAGTGCGGTCGCGAGCCGGTCGAGCGTCGCCGGCATCGGCTGCCAGGTGTCGGCGCCCCGCATCAGCAGTGTTGGGACGCTGATCGCGGACCAGCGCTCCACGTCCACCGAGTCGGCGGCCATCGACTCGAGGTCACGGAGCCAACCGGGCGCGTCATCGGGTTCGTTATCGGCGGGCTCGCCCGCATTCATGAGGTCCAGAAGCACGGCCGGAACGCGGGCTACCTTCTCCGCCAGCAACCGATCGGCTTGCCGCCGGTCACCGTTCGCGGTCAGCGCCGAAAACTCGCCCAGTACAGGTGTCAGTTCTTCGCCGGCCGCGTACAGAGGTGGCTCCCACAGCACCAGCGAGCGAACCGGCAGTCCAGCTGCCGCAGCGTGCAGGGCGACGGAGGCTCCGTAGGACATACCGACCAGGTGCACGGGACTGCCGATCTTAGCGATCAGTGCCTCAAGATCCCCCACCTCGTCGGCAAAGCGTTTCGGCGATCGGCCCGGCCCGCTCGGGGCATACCCGCGGCGGGCGGGTATCCAAAGCTTGAACTGGTCGGCGAGGTGCTCGGCCACCGGCTGCCAGGAGTGCAGTCCACCGCCGGAGCCGTGGACCATGACGACCGGTGGCCCCGAGCCGAGCTGTCGATAGCTGATGTCGGTGCCGTCGAAGGACTCCAACGACGCTGTGGCTCCGAAGAACTCTGACGGGGATATCTCGCTCGGCATGCCAGGAACGTTGCACAGTGCATCAAGGCCAGTCCACCCAATTTCTGCAGCTGAAGCAGCCGGCACATCCTCCGCTCGTAGGACCCCCGGGGGACGCGTCCGGTGCCCTGGCAAGAAGGAGCCCGGGGCGGAGCGGGCGGGCCCACGCCCGCTGCCATTGAGTCGACGGGGTGATCGGGGCCGGGCTGAGGTCGTACGTGGTGTGTGCGCCCGGGACCGGGTGACGGGCCGGAGCCTGTGCCCGGCGGAGTGTCGCGTCGGCTACCACGGTGCGGCCGGGGCGCCCGCCGGATAGCGCGCGCCTGGGCGAACGCCCGGCCTGGCTGGACGCCTTCTCCCTCGGCGAACCACCTCGCCCCCGCGGGATGGCCTCCGCGGGCTGGCCACTGCAGCGCCCGCCGGGTCGAGGGTTACAGCCAGACGGTCAGGCGCTGCGGTGCGCCGGCTCCCGGCGGGCGCTATCGCCTCGCCAGCACCCGCGCGCGAGCGGAAGCGCCAGCCACGGCCAGCTGAAGCCGCACGATTCGGCGGGTGACCGCCGCCCTCCCGGTCGGCAGTCCTACCCGCTCAACCGGTCAAAGTGGCCTGGTGGAAGTACATCCGCCAGCCCGTCTCCGTCAGGCGCCACAAAGAGCTCCGCCATGCCCGACGGCCCTGGTTGTCGGCGAAGTACGTCAGATGAACGACGCCCGGAGCGAGGACGATGCCGGACATCTCGCTGACCTTGACCGGAGACTCTGGGGAGACCGAGCCGCCGCTCGTCACCGTGAGGATCGACTCCACGTCCCACCGGCGTCCGGAAGCCCCGATCTCGGTGAACTCCGGGTCCAGAAGCTCCAGGACATGGGCCGGGGAGGCACGCACCTCGGGATCGAGAAGCCGCAACTCCCCGTCGATGGCCGCCTGCACGGCCTGCTCACTCTCATCCGTCATGCACAAACCCTACGGACGCTGCTTGCCCAGGCACAGTGAATTGACCACTCACCGCGACGACGGCACGACGGCACGACGGCGCCATCAAAACTCGCGAACATCTCTCGATGGAGTGATCACCAACTGCCTCCGAAAAGCATGCACAAGTGCTGCCGCCAAACGTGAACGAAGCCAACCCCGTGCGCTGCGAAACCGGCGACTGTCGCGGCGCTGCTCCGTGCGTGGGGATTGGCCCCAGCATCACCCCCGGGACCGGGTACGCGGCGAACTGCTCCCTGCGCGCGGGGATGGCTCCCGCCGCGCCGCCGGCCAGGTCGAGCACCAGTTCTCCCCACTGCGGGGGTGGACCCGGCGGGGAGTGGATCCCGACCGCCATCCGCATCTGGTCCCCGCGCGCGGGGATGGACACCAGGACCCAGTCATCGAATGGTGGTGCTCCCCGCGAGCGGGGTGGGCCCTGCACCGCGCGCGGAGATTCGGCCTCGAAGGGCACCCCCCGCCCGGCGCCTGGTGCTCACGCTGGGTTCGGCATCATCACCTGAGATGGTGCCCTCCGGCGGGACCGGTCACAGCCAGGGCTGCTGCCGCCTCGTAGGCTGCGGCCATGACTGCGACCCAGACGCCCCGCGAGGCCTTCGAGCTGCTCATGGCCGGTAACCAGCGCTTCGTCTCCGGCACCCCCGATCACCCGAACCAGGACGCTACCCGCCGCACCGAGACGGCACCGTCCCAGCAGCCCTTCGCCGTACTGTTCGGGTGCTCCGACTCCCGGCTGGCCGCCGAGATCATCTTCGACCGCGGCCTGGGCGACCTGTTCGTCGTCCGCACCGCCGGCCACGTCACCGGCACGGAGGTCCTTGGCTCCATCGAGTTCGGCGTGAGCGTCCTCAAGGCGCCCCTGGTCGTCGTCCTCGGCCATGACTCGTGCGGCGCCGTCGCCGCGGCCTGCTCCGCTCTGCAGGACGGGCAGACGCCGGGCGGCTTCGTCCGGGACATCGTTGAACGGGTGACCCCGAGCGTGCTGGCAGCCCGCGCCGCCGGGCGCGAGACGGCCGAGGAGATCCTGGCCGAGCACATCGAGCACACCGTGGACCTGCTCCTCGAACGCTCCCGCGTCCTGGCCGATGCGGTGGCCGACGGCCGCCTGGCGGTGGTGGGGCTGTCCTATCGCCTGGCCGACGGCAGCGCACAACTCGTCGCCGCCCGAGGTCTGGACGCGGTGGCCCCCGCCGCGTCCTGACCGATCCGGCCGCGCCGCTCACCGAGGGGAGCGGGGCTGAGCCCGCCGGCCTGGCCCATACGCTGACCGCGCGGTGGGTCGACGCGATGGTGCAAGGCTTGCTCCACGGCCCTCTTCCGTGAACGGGTTGAAGCCGGCCGGCGCCTTGGTAGTCAAGACGCTGATGGCGGGGGACGACGAAGCGGATGCGGTGGCCGCAGTCACCGCCGAGTTCGACACCGACCCCGGCCGGGCGAGACAGAAGGAAGCGTGTTAGTGGGGCTCGTCGCTAGGCTGTGTGGTCTGGCTTACGGGGGGAGGGGCGTTGCGGGTGGCGTGTGAAGTTTGTGTGACAGGTCGCGTTCCGAGGTTGCAAAAATCGAGGTCCAACGCGTCCAGCGTCACTCCGCGTACCTGCCCCCCCGCGCGGGGATGGCCCATCATGGATGTATTCCACATCCTGATGTGGGGCTGATCCCCGCGCGCGGGGGTGGAGGCTGCCGTAGGTCAGCTCGCTCTGGAGTTCGCCGACGGCGGCGAGGTCTGCACCGTGTACTTCACGGGGGACAGCAGGTGGTGGGCGGTGAGGTCCATCGCGGAGAATGCCCTGTCGTGAATGGAACTCCGAGCGCGCCGAGCGCCCAGCTCCATATGCCATCGACCCGCCGCATGACTTCTTCGGCATCAGATTCCAGCAGTCAGTGCGCCAGTGGCAGCGATGGCTGGCTGCTCCGGAACTCTTCGGCCCTCAAGCGGCCGACCGGCTTACACGCTGGCGGGCACCCCATCACGTACGTACCGGAAGCCGTACAAGGGTTTGCCCTTGGGGCGACCAGCCGCGCGAGTCTTGACCGTGCCGTCCCGGATACGGCGCTGGATGGCCGGCAACTCCATCTGGGCGCCCCACGCCTCCATGGTGAAGCGGTTCTCGTCTTTGAGATCCCACGGGCCGTCGTGTCCGTGGGTGAGGAGGAGCTTGCCCTCGTCCCGCATCCTGTAGCCGGTTTTCAGGCAGTCGACGATGTTGCGCCGGCGGACGCCCAGCAGGCACTGCCCGCAGCCGTCGTAGGGTCGTTCGATCATGTTCTGGTCCGTACGGCGCAAGGTCTCTCCGTTTCGAACGCGCAGAGTACGGAGATTGGGCGGTCAGGCCCAGGATGATCTTGATCAACCCAGGAAGCTCAGTCGAACCTGACGGTTGACGTTATCCACGTTCGTATCCGCCAACCTCCGTTAAGGCAACTGCCAGCGTAGTCGCACCCTAATACTGACCGTCAACTCCGAACTTCCTTCCTCAACGCCGCCGGCCTGGTCATCCTGTGAGGCCGGAGGGGCGCCTGCGCTCGAACGAGGGGAGGTCGGACGGGGCGCCATGCGCGAGGAGCGACGGCCAACCGAAAGGCTGCTCGGCGGTAGGTCCCGAAGCGACGTTTGCCGCCCATGGGGCGCAATACGTCAGTTGAACTCACGACTGTGTTGCGGAGTGCATCACCTGAACCGTCAGGTACACAAGATGCCGCGCCTCGGCGGGACAACTGCCTGGCTGAACCCAGCAGCCGCAGCATGGCTGACCGCCGCAGCGTGGGCTGTAATGACCGACAGCGGTGCGGTGATGCGACAGCTCGCGTCGCACCACCGCACCGCTGTCTACAACCGCAAACCTACGGTCACATACCATCTCCCGCTGACGCCTGCCAGGCGCGAACGAATGATCGGACAGACGAGAACCGGTGCTCTGGGTCAGCCGCGGTCGCCGTCTTGATGATGTCCAGTTGTTCCCCTGTCCCACGCCAGAGCTTCTCCTCGTCACCCGCGTCCAAGAGCAAACGGAGCATCCGGCCGAGAGCGAACACCGTAGTGCGCGTGTCAATCAGCGATCCGCGCACAAACTCCTCTGGCGCCATGTACGCCTCGATCCAGGAAGTCGGTCGGCCTCCAAGACAAATGGACCTACCCGGTATTCATCCAGGTCGATCAGCTTGATGCGGTGCTGATCAAAGTCGTAGAGCATGCATCCGTCATAGAAATCGATTGCGACAAACCCAGCTTCTTCCACGCCCACATGCGCAGAGAGCATGACGTTGAGTGCAGCGTAAATGCGAGGGAGAGGAAGGCTCCTGAACCTAGCCATCGGACTTCCCGACGTTGCACGCCCTCCCACACGCGAAAGCGTTGGGTGATATAAAACATCACCACTCGTCCATGGATAGACCAGCACCAGACCATCCTCAGTGGCGAACGAGCTCGCCAAAGGCACTATGGCCGGGTGTGAAATGCTGCGGTGAAGTGCAATCGCACGCCGTAGAGCAGAGATCCCTTGCGGGGTTGTAGCGCCTTGCACGAACCAGCGCTGCCCCGAGGCCAATAACCCGTAGGAGACACAGCCGGAGTCCTGTTCTTCGAACTTCCGAAAAACCACACCCAGGCGGTCAAGGGCAGCTCCCAGCGCAGCGGCGTGCCTCACGTGATGAAACAAGTGCGTAGCCATCTACTCATTCTTCCATTTGCTCGCTGCTCAGCGTACATCTCGCAATGCTTACCGCGTTCGGTCAGAATTCTATCGACGGCGCTACGGCATAGCAGCAGGACCTATCTGGGTGCTGTCCCCAGCAGCTCGTTATCCAGTGCTGACGGAGAACCCTCCCGCTGGGCCCGCGCTCGGTCCCGGGCCCAGCGGTCAGGTCAGCTCCCGTAGCGAAGGGCGATGGTGTCGCCCAGGTTGATCACCTTGTTACGGGCAGCCGTGTTGGCCGGCGCTCCGTCCACGCTCACCTTCCAGGTGGATGTCGCGTTGTTCGTCTTGCCGTTGAGGGAGGTGACGGTGCCGTCGCCGGTGGTGGGGGTGAGGCTGGTGACGCAGCCGGCAGGGGCGGCGGAGCTGGTGGCCGCGTCCAAGACCGCTCCCAGGGTGGTGGTCGTTCCAGTCGGGGTGAGGGTGACGGCGCAGACCTTGAGCGAGGTGCCGTCATCCACGGTCACGGCCAGCCGGGCTGCCGTGCCCGGGGCGAACTGGGTGGTCGCCACCCAGCGGGACGCGCCGGTGGTAGGTGTGGGAGGTGCGGTCGCGAAGCCGCCACCGGCGACGGCGCGCAGGCCGTCGATGGAAGCGTAGGCGGAGGGGCTGGTGTCCGTGGGCAGGTACTTGAAGCCGCCGCCGGGCTTGAACTGTTGGGCTATCAGGAAGTCGATCGGGGTCTTGCCGGCCTTGGTGAGGAAGTCGCCGGTCTGCGGATTGATGCCACACGCGTTGAGGCCGGATACGGCCCAGCCGTTGGAGTCGGTGTTGACACCGAACATGGCGTCGAAGGCCCCCGAGCCGTTGATGAGCTTGGACTTCAGGAAGGCTTTGGCCTTGGTGATCGCCGGATCGGAGGCGGGGACGCCGGAGACACACAGGGAGGCCATGGTGGCGCCGGTCATGTCGATGTCGCTGGCGGCGGCGAGCTTGGCCGGGTCGCCCTCGGCCTTGCTGTAGTTCCAACCACCGTCGTCGTGCTGGTTGGCCCGTACGGTGGCGACGGAGCGGTCGAGCAGGGCTTGCGGTACGCGCTGGCCGCCCGACTGGGTCTTGGCGCCGGCCAGGGCCAGCAGAGCGAAGACCGTGCCGTTGAAGTTGGTGGGCGAACCCCAGTACCCGGGGGCCGAGTTCTGCCAGTGTCCGTAGGTGTCGGCGATCAGGTTGCGTCCGGCTGAGACGCGCGCGGGGTCGATGCCGGCGGAGTAGGCGTTGATGGTGCCGCGTTCGTAGTCGGTGACGACCGGGGAGGTTCCTGGCCACCCCGGGGCGGCCAGGTGGTTGCGGTAGACGGTACGGGCGTTCCTGGTCGCGTCGCCCCCTGGCGCGACGTCGACGGCGGCGGTGCCGGCCGCCGCGAAGGCGGAGAACGCCCACTCGTTGGACAGGCCGGCGCCCGCGTACGAGCCGTCGGCGGCCTGGAGCGATCTGAGGTAGGACACCCCGTTGGTTGTGGAGGTGGATATCTGGGCGGGTGTCGAGGTCGCGGTGGCAGGGACGGCGGCCATGGTGAGGGCAGTAAGAGCCGCCGGCAGGGCGAACAGAGCGCGACGGTTGCCCGTGAGGCCGTGCGGGCGCGGGGTGTGGATCGGTGACATGTCGGTGAGCTCCCGGCAGAAGGGGGAGACGGCCTCGCGCTTTGCCTGTCGGGCCCCTTGGGCGAGCTGGGCGACCTCCGGCAGCGGCGCGGCCGTCGCCCAAGCGCGTGGTGCGACGTCCGTGATGACGGGCCGGGCGGGCATTCGGGCTCGGATCGGCCACCGACCGTTCCACACCGCTGCGCGTCAGCTCTGGGTTCGCACCAGATTCCCCCGCTCGGCACGGTGAGAGACGGTACTCGCCCCGGGCCGGCCGAGACACCCCCTTGTCATCCATTTCGCACCTGTGCTCTAATTCGGCAGATTCCAGCCTCAGTTACCAGGGGAAGCCGGTCCAAGTCCGGCGCTGACCCGCAACCGTAGGCTCATCGAGCACCCCAAGTGTTCGATGGGCGAGCCGGATTACCTGGTCCGAGGCCGAGCGACTGACGCCGTCGCGGACTACGGCGTGGTACGGCAGGCACGACCCCGGGATCTTGGGTCGGGCCCACCGCGTCACGCGGGCCTCCGCCACGGCCGACTGGCCAGGGGAGCAGCGGTGAGGTTGCGGTACGGGAACCGAGCGGTCCGGCGTGATGGCCGCAGACCAGTGCGTGGTAGGCGTGCCCGCCTCGCCGCATCGGCGTGTGCGCTCGCGGTGATAGCGGGCCTCGGGCCCGGCCCGCTCACCCTGGCCACACCGGCGGCGGCCGATCCGATCGCCTCCTGCACCCCGACCAAGGGCGCCGTGGTCGCGGTGGACTTCAGCGACTGGGGCGGTGGCATCGTCCGCGGCTGTGACGCCACCCCGACTACCGGCTACGACCTGCTGCACGAGGCGGGCTTCAGCACTGTCGGTACCGAACACGACGGTCCGGCCTTCATCTGCCGTCTGGGCCACGCCCAGTTCCAGGACGGCAAGCAGTACCCCACGCCCGACCGCGAGGCGTGCAAGCTCACCCCGCCCGCCTCGGCGTACTGGTCGTACTGGATCGCCCCACCCGGCCAGGACTACTGGACCTACAGCCCGCTGGGGGCGATGAGTCAGCGGCCCAAGGACGGCTCGGTCGAGGCGTGGGTGTTCGGCGCCACCGCCCCGGGCGGCTCGACCGGCGGCCCCACGTTCACGCCCGCCCAGGTGCGGGCGGGAGGTGGGGGCGACGGGGGCGACACTCCGCCCGATGTCGAGCCAGGTGAGGTGGACCTGCCGGCACTGCGGGACTGGCTCACGAGCCGCCTCACCGACGGCGACCACGTCCAAGACGAGGCGGCGCAGGCCCCGCACCTCTACCAGTCGGCGCAGACCGCGCTGGCGGTGGCCGGGGCCGGCGGCCGGAGCGAGACGCTGACGAAGATGACGTCCTGGCTCGCCGCGCATACCGAGGAGTTCGCCTACCCCGAGGGAACCGATCACGCTCCCAGCGTGATCGGTGCCGCTCTGCTGGCTCTGTTGGCGGCGAGCACGGAGGGCGATCCGCGCGCGTTCGGCGGCCATGACCTGGCCGGCGACCTCGCCGGGAGCCTCTGCACGGCTGGTGGTGAGGGCTGTGCGGCAGCGGGTGACTTCGTCGGCGTGGACGACGTGGAAACCCAGGCCCTGGCCGTACTGGCGCTGCACCGGTCGGGTGTGCCGGTGCCGAAGGCGGCGGTCGACCGGCTCGCCGCTCACCAGTGCAAGGACGGCGGGTTCAGCGCGACGCTGGTCCGCGCGGGTGAGACCTGTGCGTACAGCGACCCGGCCACCACCCCGTATGCCGTCATCGCGCTCCACCAGGTCGGTGGGCACGCGGATGTGGTGGCCAGGGCTCGTAAGACGCTGCGTACTTCGCAGTTGTCCAGCGGGGCCTTCGCCGCGTACCCGGGTGTGACCAGCGGCGATGTGACCGCCAGCGCCCGCTCGGCGCAGGCGCTGCGGTTGTTGGGTGACACCCGCCGGGCGGATGCCGCCGTGTCGTGGCTGTCTCGGCAGCAGACCGCCTCGGGTGGCTTCGGGTTCGACGAGGGCGCCGCGGACCCTGAGCTCTTCCCCACCTGGAGCGCCGCGTTGGCGGGGGCACGGACCAGTCTCGCCTCGCTGACGACCAAGCGACCCGATCTACCGAAGCCGCCGACCACCCACCCGACGGAGCCCTCCACGCCGCCGACGAGCGGCCCCAAGCCGCCGTGGCGCCCCGGGGAGGGCCCTGACCTGAGGAAGGGGACGGCCTACCTGGTCGACCGCTCCCGTCTTCAGCAGGGGCACTTCTACGAGAACGTGGTCGGCAGCGGGTTCGCCGACTTCGGTCTGACCATCGACGGGGCGTACGCCCTGGCAGCGACGGGGTACGACAACGGCGCGCTGCGCGGCATCGTCGACTTCCTCGACGGCAGGGGGAAGGACACCACCTCGTCGGGGCGGACCGTCAACGACTGGACGGGGGTGGGCACCCGGCACGCCGCCGGTGGATCGATCGGCAAGGTGGCGGTGCTCGCCCAGATCGTCGGGCGTGACCCGCGGGACTTCGCGGGCCACGACCTGATCTCGGCGCTGGCGGCGGCGGTGTGCGAGGCGCCGAGCCAGGCGCCGGAGCGTAAGTGCGCGGCCAAGGGCGCGTACGCCTACGCCCCCTCGGTGTTCGGCCAGTCCCTGGGGGTCATCGCCCAGTTGCGGGCCGGCGAGAAGGCGGCGGCCAGCGCTCCGGTCGCCTACCTGCGCGGCCTGCAACACGCCTCCGGCGCCTGGCCCAGCCTGATTCCTTCCACCGGGGACTCCGAGGTCGACTCCACCGCAATGGCGGCCATGGCGCTCGACCTGGTACCGGACGCCGCGTCCCGGCAGGCGGTGGAGAAAGCCCTCGCCTGGATCGCGAGCAAGCAGTTGGCTGACGGCGGCTTCCCCGGTGCCTCGGGCAACTCCGTGAACTCCGCGGCCCTGGCGGTGCAGGGACTGTCGTTGGACGCGTCGAAGTACCAGGCGCAGATTGCCAAGGCCCGGAAGTTTCTGGCCCGCCAGCAGAACAGCGACGGCGGCTTCAACGTGGCGGCCGACGGCCAACGGGGCTCGGACGTACGCGCCTCCACGCAGGGGCTCGGCGGTTCGGTCGGCACCTCGTTCGCCACTCTGGTCCGGGATCTGAACGGGACCCGGCCGCAGCCGCCCACCGGCACCCAGCCCACCCCCACGCCGTCGGGTGACACGCCGCCGGGCAACGGTGGCCTTCCTGACATCGTCACCCCGGGCGATGGCGGCCCAGGCATCGCCGACGGCTCGACCGGCTCCGTCGGCGGCGCCGGTACCGGCGGAACCAGCGGAGGCGGGCCCGGCGTCGACACGTCGAACGGTGCACTGGCGTCCACCGGCGTGCAGGCCGGCGGGCTGGCGCTGGCCGCCATCCTGCTGTCGCTGGCCGGCTGGCGCACGGTCGTCATCGCGCGGCGGCGGGCCGCGACGGACACGGGAGAGAGCGCGTGAGGGCCCGCGTGCCACAGGCCGTCGCACGCGTGGTGGGTGCCCTGACACTGGTCGCGGGCACCGCGTTCGCCACCTCCAGTCAGGTAGCCGCTGCGCCGCGGCCCATCGGCCAGTGCACCACCTCGTCCGGGGCGGTGCTGGCCGTCGACTTCAGCGACTGGGGCGGGCCGATCTTCCGCTCCTGCGGCACCACCCCCACCACCGGCTACGAGCTGCTCAACCAGGGCGGCTGGCGCACCACCGGCACCGGCCACGACGGCCCGGCGTTCATCTGCCGCATCGGCTACAGCGGCTACCAGGGCGGCAAGCAGTTTCCGCCGCCCGCGCAGGAGGACTGCGTCCTGACTCCGCCAGCCTCCGCCTACTGGTCATACTGGCACGCCGATCCGGGCCAGAACGACTGGCAGTACAGCCAACTCGGCGCGATGCTCTACAAGCCCAAGCCCGGCAGCGTGGACCTGTGGATCTTCGGCGGGACCAACATCGGCGGGACCGAGGGCCGGCCGACGGTGACCCCCGACCAACTCCGGGCCCACAACGCCCGGCCCAGCGGCGCGCCCGCGCCGCGCGACACCCGCACTGCCACACCGCTGCCGCCCGACGTGGACACCGGCCCCGCTCCCGAGCAGCCGGCTCGGGAGCGCCCCGCTCCCCCGCGGGGCCGACCCGACGCGCCCTCGCGCCCGTCGGACCCACCCGCCTCGGCGAAGCCCACCTCCCCACCACCGTCGCCGTCCACGTCGGCCAGCGCCACGGCCTCCCCCTCGGCGTCAGCCTCTCCCTCGGCCTCGGCGTCCGGCAGCGCCAGCCCGGGTGCCGCGCTCGCCGCTCCCGCGCCGTCGGTGACCATCGCCGATGCCGCACCGGCACGGGATGCCGCACACGACACGGGCTCGATCGTGCCCGCGGCCGTCACCGCCGGTCTCGTCATGGTGATCGGCGGTGCCGCCTGGTACGCGGTCAAGCGCCGGCGTGCCGGGTAGCCCGGTGACGAACAGCACTGTCACTGAGCGGCGGGCGGGGCCCGGGCAGCGGCCCGCTGTGGCGCGCCGGCTGCCGCGCACCCTGCACCCGGTGGCCTGGTGGGTGTGGGCACTGGCCCTGGCCACCGCGGTCAGCAGGACGAACAACCCCCTGCTGCTCTTCCTCGTCCTTGCCGTCCTCGGCTACGTGATCAGCATGCGCCGCACCGAGGCGCCCTGGGCCCGAGGCTTCAAGTACTACCTGTACCTGGCGTTGACCGTGGTGGCGATCCGCGTACTCTTCCGCGCGGTCTTCGCCACCGGCATCACTCCGCACGATCACTTCCTCTTCTCCCTCCCGCGCATCCCCACCCCCGACTGGTACGCGGGCATCGAGATCGGCGGTCCGGTCTCCCTGGAGGCGGTGCTCTCCTCGGCCGTGGACGGCCTGCGGCTGGCCTGCATGCTGTGCTGCATCGGCGCCGCGAACACCCTGGCCAACCCCAAACGGGCGCTGCGTGTGCTTCCGGGCGCGCTCTACGAGCTGGGAGTCGCGGTCACCGTCTCCATCAGCGTGGCTCCACAACTCGTCCAAAGTGTGCAACGCGTGCACCGAGCGCGCCGGTTGCGCGCCGGCCGTACCAAGGGACTCCGTGCGCTGCGCGGCATCGTGGTACCCGTCCTGGAGGACGCCTTGGAGCGCTCGCTGCGGCTGGCGGCTGCCATGGACTCCCGTGGCTACGGCCGCGCCGGGCGCGCCACTGCCGCCTCCCGTCGACTGACCGGCGCCCTGCTGCTGCTCGGCATGTGCGGCCTGTGCGCCGGAGCCTACGGGCTGCTGGACGCCACCACTCCCGCGTTCCTGGGAATGCCGGCGCTGGCGGTGGGCGCCGTGCTGTGCGTGGCCGGGCTACGGCTGGGCGGCCGGCGCATCACCCGTACCGCCTATCGGCCGGACCCGTGGCGGCTGGCGGAGTGGGCGGTAACGGGCTGCGGGGTGTTCTCGTGCGTCCTGCTCTTCACCAACGCGGGCTTCGACGCGGCCGAACTCAACCCGTCGCTCTACCCGTTGAGCTGGCCCACCCTCCCCGCCGTGCCGGCCATCGCGATCCTGCTGGCCGGAGCGGCCGGGTTCCTGGCACCTCCGCCACCATCCACTACTGCCCCACCAGTCACACCCGCCGCACCGCGCGAACCCGTGCGGCAATCTCGGAAGGCCGCCGCGCAGTGATCACCTTCGACCACGTCAGCGTGGCGTATGACGAGGCGCCCCAGCCCGTGCTGAGCGACATCCACCTGACCATCGACGAGGGCGAGCTGTGCCTGGTCGTCGGTCACACCGGTGTGGGCAAGTCCACTCTGCTCGGCACCGTCAACGGCCTCGTGCCCCACTTCACCGGCGGCACCCTGTACGGCAGCGTGACCGTGGACGGCCGCGACACCGCGACCCACCCGCCCCGGGAGTTGGCCGACGTGGTGGGAGTAGTCGGCCAGGACCCGATCGACGGGTTCGTCACCGATACGGTCGAGGAAGAACTCGCGTACGCGATGGAGCAGTTGGCCATCCCGCCGGAGACCATGCGCAAACGTGTCGAGGAGACCCTCGACCTGCTGGGCCTGGCGGACTTGCGCCATCGGGCGCTGCACGAACTCTCCGGTGGCCAGCAGCAGCGCGTGGCGATCGGCTCCGTCCTCACCGCACACCCACGTGTCCTGGTCCTGGACGAGCCGACCTCGGCCCTCGACCCCACGGCCGCCGAGGAGGTGCTCGCGGCGATCACCCGACTCGTCCACGACCTGGGCGTCACCGTGCTCCTGGCAGAGCACCGACTGGAGCGGGTGGTGCAGTACGCGGACCGCGTTCTGCACCTGCCGGGCGACGGCCGCGTGGTGTCGGGACCGCCCGCCGAGGTCTTCCGGACCACTTCGATCGCGCCCCCGGTGGTGGAGTTGGGGCGCCGCGCGCAGTGGGCTCCGCTGCCCCTCTCGGTACGCGACGCGCGCCGCGCGGCTCGCCCACTGCGCGACCGCCTCGCCCGCCTCCCCGTACCCGCCGCACGGCCCCCTCGACCGCTGGCGGACCCGCGTGAGCTGCTGCAGGCCCACGCGGTCAGCGTGCACTACCGAGGCCAGCCGCTACCTGCGGTACGCGAGGCCGGACTACGGCTACGCGGCGGCGAGACCACGGCACTAATGGGCCGCAACGGCTCCGGCAAGTCCTCGCTGCTGTGGGCGCTGCAAGGCTCGGGACCACGCTCCCAGGGCTCCGTACGCGTGGCGCCCTGGAACCTTCCAGCCACAGCCGTGGGCCCGGCCCACGACCCCGCGGCGGTCTCGGCCGCCAGCGCCCGCCGCCTGGTCGGCCTCGTCCCCCAGACCCCCACGGACCTCCTCTACCTGGAGAGTGTGCGGCAGGAGCTCGACCAGGCCGACGCCGAGTCGACCCCGCGCGCCGGCTTCTCGGCCCGCGAGATCCTGGACCGCCTCGCCCCCGGCATCGACGACCACACCCATCCGCGCGATCTCTCCGAAGGCCAGAAGCTGGCCCTGGTGCTGGCCATCCAACTCTCAGCCGCACCCGGCGTCGTCCTGCTCGACGAGCCCACCCGGGGCCTGGACTACCGGGCCAAGGCCCGGCTGACCGAGGTGCTGGACGCCCTGGCCGCCGAGGGACGAGCGGTGGTGGTCTCCACACACGACGTCGAGTTCGTGGCCCGCACCGCGGACCGCGTCCTGGTGATGGCCGAGGGTGAGATCGTCGCAGACGGTCCGGCGGCTGAGGTCGTCGTGGCCTCACCGGTGTTCGCCCCGCAGGTGGCCAAGGTCCTCGCGCCGCTGCCGTACCTGACCGTGGAGCAGACGGCCCTGGCCCTGGACGAGACCGAACCCACCCCCGCCACCGAGGGGAGCGGCACTCGATGATCCGCCGCGGGCGAGCGCGCGTCACCGCTCCGAGCCCAGGAACCGGCAACGCCACCGCCATCCGCATTACCCCACGTGCCGGCCTCGTCATCGCGATGGCCGCGTTCTTGGGTGTCGTGGCGTTCTTCTGGCCGTTCGTGGTCGCCCCGGGCACCTTCGGATCGACCTACGCCCCACTGCTGATCTTCGGTGTGCTGCTCATCCTCGTGCTGTGCGTGGTCATATCGGAGATCGCCGAGGGCGGCATCAACTCCAAGGCGCTGGCCATGCTGGGCGTGCTGTCCGCCGTGAACGCGGCGATCCGTCCCCTGGGCGCGGGCACCGCCGGCATCGAGACGGTCTTCTTCATCCTGGTCCTGGCCGGCCGCGTCTACGGTCCCGGCTTCGGCTTCACCCTCGGGTGTACGTCACTGTTCGCCTCCGCCCTGATCACTGGCGGGGTCGGCCCATGGATGCCCTACCAGATGTTCGGCTGCGCCTTCGTCGGCCTGCTCGCCGGACTACTCCCGCGAGCCACCGGTCGGCGCGAGGTACTGCTGCTGGCCACCTACGGCGCCTGCTCCGGCTACCTCTTCGGATTCCTGCTCAACCTCTCCTTCTGGCCCTTCTCACTCGACCCGAACAGCTCCATCGCCTACCTGCCCGGCCTGCCCTTCACCGAACAGTGGCAGCGCTACGTCGCCTTCGACATCGCCACCTCGCTGGGCTGGGACACCGGGCGGGCCATCACCAACTTCGTCTGCATCACCCTCGCCGGCCCGGCCGTCCTCACGGTCTTCCGACGCGCCGCGCGCAAGGCCCGCTTCCAGGCACCGGTCGCCTTCGCGACCCGGCGACCCACCGACACGGGCGAGAAGCCAGTCGACACGTAACCAGCCCTTCCCCACCGGGGCCCGGGCAGCACTCCATGCCCACCACCCCAACCCTTCTCACCGAAAGGCTCACTGATGGACCTCACCCTGCTGCGCCGTGCGGCCCTGCCCGCCGCCGCTCTCGCGCTCGCACTCCAAGCCACCCCGGCCTTCGCGGCCTGTCCCCCGCCCGGCCCCAACGCACCCGTCTCCGTGTCCGTCACGGTCCAGGGGCCCGACACCACGCTCTACCAGGGGACGATAAGAACCAAGGGCCACGATGTCACCACGGCCACCGGGGGCACCCACAGATGTGACGGCACCAACGCAGGCAAGAACCCGGCCCCGGTACCCACACCCACCGCAGCCCTCGACGACGCCGCACGTAAGGCGCAGTTCGTCTGGGATGGCACGTGGTACGCCTCCTTCGACGACTTCTCGGTAGACACGATCAAGAACGTCACCGGTGGCTCGTCGGCGTACTGGAACATCTCCGTCAACGGCACCTCGATCCCCGTCGGCGGCTGCCAATTCGCCCTCAAGGCGGGCGACAAGGTCGCCTTCACCTGGACGGCACTTTAGGCAACCCGCGGTTGGCTCGCTGTGTCACGGCACAGCGAGCCAACCGCCCAACTGCCCCCTGGGGCGGGTGGCCGGGACGCCAGAAGCTACGCGAGGCCGGGCATGTCGTGACGCTGCCATCACCGCCTCAGCCGGTCACGAGGCGTCGACTCCCTCAGTGACGGTCCGGTACTTCACGCTTCGACCACTCCGCCAACTCTTCTGCCAGTTCCAGGCCACACGAGGGCCGAGAAGGGATAGGCCATGGCTGTTCTCATCGCCGGCGGAGCCGGTTACATCGGAAGCACCGTCGCTTCGGCGTGCCTGGACGCGGGGGTTACCCCAGTGATCCTCGACAGCCTTGTCACGGGCCGCAGGGAGTTCACCGATGGCCGGATCTTCCACGAGGGCGACATTTCAGATGGGGCCGTGGTCGACAGGGTCTTCGCCGAGCACCCGGACATCTCCGCTGTGGTGCACTGCGCGGGGCTGATCGTGGTGCCGGAGTCCGTGGCGGACCCGATCGGCTACTACGAGGCGAACGTCGGCAAGAGCCTGGACTTCGTCCGCCACCTCCATCGCAACGGCTGCGACCGGCTCATCTTCAGCAGCTCGGCCTCCATCTATCAGGTCGAGGACGGCTCCCCCGTCACCGAGGACTCACCGCTGGCGCCGCAGAGCCCCTACGCGCGAACCAAGGCCGTGTGCGAGGAGATGTTCGCCGACATCGCCGCCGCCGGGAAGATGCGGGTCCTGTCGCTGCGGTACTTCAACCCGGTCGGCTCCGACCCCCTCCTGCGGACCGGTCTCCAACTCAAGCGACCCAGCCATGCGCTGGGCAAACTCATCCAGGCACACCAAGAAGGCACGGCGTTCCCGGTCACCGGCGTGGACTACCCGACCCGCGATGGAACGGGCATCCGCGACTACGTGCACGTCTGGGACCTCGCCGCAGCCCACATCGCGGCGGTCGAGCGGTTCGACTCCATCCTCACCGCATCGCAGCCGTCGGACGTGATCAACCTGGGCACCGGCGCCGGCACCACCGTCCGCGAGCTGTGCACCGCGTTCAACAATGTCGTGAGCACCCCCGTCGCAACGATCGACACCGACCCTCGCCCTGGCGACGTAGCCGGCGGGTACACCACGAGCGATCGGGCCCAACGCCTGCTGGAGTGGACACCGAAGCTGTCTCTGGAGGAGGGGATCCAATCCGCCCTCGACTGGATGACGGTACGCGACAAGGTACTCGAAGGTTGATACGCCCCTCTTCCTCTGCCCAGGTAAGGCCATGACCGCGATCGGGCTCCAAGGGCAGCAATGGGCGCAAGCCCAACGGGTTGGACGCGCCGTCACGGAGCGCCGTTTCCCTCCCCGTACGGGACGCAGGTAGAAGACGAGGGCCGTGTACAGAGGCGGCGTTCGCAGACGCGGTCTCCGAACCGATGTGCGTCAGAGAACGCGAGTGGCCCCGGAACAGTTCCGGGGCCACTCGCGCTCCGCGTGGTTCAGCGATGCCGGAACGTGGGGGGCCGCTTGTCGGCGAAGGCGGCCATGCCCTCCTTCTGATCGGCGGTGGCGAACACCGCGTGGAAGAGCCGGCGTTCGAAGCGGACACCCTCGGCGAGCGTGGTCTCGAAGGCCCGACCAACAGCCTCCTTCGCCATCATGGCCACGGGCAGTGACATACCCGCGACCGTTTCGGCGACCGACAGTGCCTCCTCGACCAGTTCGCCGGCGGGCACGATCCGTGAGACCAATCCGGCCCGTTCGGCCTCGGTGGCGTCCATGGTGCGCCCCGTCAGGCACAGCTCCATGGCTTTGGCCTTACCCACCGCGCGGGTCAGTCGTTGGGAGCCACCGATGCCGGGAATCACCCCGAGCTTGATCTCCGGTTGGCCGAAGACCGCGGTATCGGCGGCGAGCAGGATGTCGCAGAGCATGGCCAACTCGCAGCCGCCGCCGAGGGCGTATCCGTGGACGGCCGCCACTGTCGGGGTCCGCAACTGTCCGAGCCGGTCCCATGCGGCGAACCAGTCGCTGAGGTACATGTCCAAGTACCCCTGCGGGTGCATCTCCTTGATGTCAGCGCCGGCCGCGAACGCCTTCGTTGAGCCGGTGATGACGATGCAGCCGCAGTCCGGGTCGCGGTCGAGGGCCTCGGTGGCGGCGACCACTTCGTTCATTACCTGGAGGTTCAGCGCGTTGAGGGCCTTCGGCCGGTTGAGAGTGAGCAGGGCGGTACGGCCCTTCCGCTCGACCAGGATGGTCTCGTACTCACCCGCGGGATCGATGGTCACGCTCGCTCTCCACTCTGCTTCCTGACGGTGCGCACAATGCCGGAGAAGTCCTCGGAGTCACCGACACGTTCGGCGTAGGCCGCGTACAACTCGGCCGCTCGGACGCCGAGGTCCACCCGCACGCCACCCTCGCGGACGGCGTTGGCGGCCAGGCCGAGGTCCTTGGCCATCAAGGAGGCGGCGAAGCCTGGACGATAATCGCGGTTGGCGGGGCTGGTGGGCACCGGACCAGGCACGGGGCAGTTGACGCTGAGGGCCCAACACTGGCCGGATGCTGTGGAGACCACGTCGTACAGCGCTTGGTGGGACAGGCCGAGGCTCTCGCCCAGGACGAAAGCCTCGCTCACGGCGATCATGGAGACGCCAAGGATCATGTTGTTGCAGATCTTCGCGGCCTGGCCGGCGCCCGGCCCGCCGCAGTGGACGGCCTTGTCGCCCATGGCCTCCAGCAGGGGGCGTGCGTCGGCGAACTCGTCCTCGCCCCCACCCACCATAAAGGTCAACGTGGCGGCCTCGGCTCCCACCACGCCACCTGACACGGGCGCGTCCAGAGCACGCACGCCGGCGGCGAGGGCTTGCTGATGAGCCACGCGCGCGTCCGCTACGTCGATGGTGGAGCAGTCGACGAAGAGGGTTCCAGGGCGGGCGGTCGCCAGGGTTTCCTCATAGAGGCCGCGGACGTGGCGCCCGGTGGGCAACATGCTGATGACCACGTCGGCGACCTTGACGGCCTCGGTCACGGACACGGCGGGCTCCACGCCGGCACGGCCGGCAGCCTCCACGACCGCCGGCACCAGGTCGTAACCGAGCACACGGTGTCCGGCTCTGGCCAGGTTGGCGGCCATCGGGCCACCCATGTGCCCGAGTCCGACGAACGCGATGGTCCGGCTCACCAGGCCACCTCCTCGGTGGTGTGGGATGTGGCGAGGCCGAGTTCGCGCTCGCCGAGGGAGACGAAGAAGCGCTCGACATCCGCCGCGGTGACCTCGGCGAGGCTCGCCGGCGACCACGTGGGGTCGCGGTCCTTGTCGATGACCTGGGCGCGGATGCCTTCGACAAGATCAGGACTGTGCAGGCAGGCGCAGGAGACGCGGTACTCCTGGTCGAGGACCCGCTCCAGCGGGCCGAGCCGACGGGCGCGACGCAGAGCCGCCAGTGTGACCTTGAGCGCGGTCGGGGACTTGGTGAGCAGGGTCTCCGCGGTCTCCTTGGCCTCCGGGGTGTCTTGGGCGAGGAGCCGCTGGAGGATCTCTTCGACGGTGTCCGCGGAGAAGCACTGGTCGATCCAGCCTCGTCGGCCGACCAGTTCCCCGGGGGGCGCGTCCCGGACATGGCGTTCGAGAGCCTCGCGCACCGGCAGATGGGCGAGATCGTCAATGAAGGCACGGAGCGACGCCGAGGGCATGTAGTGGTCGGCGAGGCCGCACAGCAGGGCGTCGGCGGCGGCGATCGGTGCACCCGTCAGGGCGAGGTGAGTACCCAGTTCTCCGGCAGGCAGGGCGAGCAGGTAGGTGCCGCCGACGTCGGGGACGAAACCGATGCCGGTCTCGGGCATGGCGATCCTGGACCGCTCAGTGACGATACGGACACTGCCGTGCGCCGAGACGCCGACACCGCCTCCCATCACGATGCCGTCCATCACAGCGACGTAGGGCTTGGGGTAGCGAGCGATCCGGGCGTTGAGCCGGTACTCGTCGCGCCAGAAGGCAGCCGAGGCGGTGCCGTCGCCGTTCCGCACGTCGTCGTGAATAGCCCGGATGTCACCACCGGCACACAGACCGCGATCCCCTTCGCCACTGATGACGACGAGCTTGACGGCCGGATCGCGCTCCCAGTCCGTGAGTGCCTCGTCGATGCGGAGCACCATCTCGTGGGTGAGGGAGTTCAGGGCCTTGGGTCGGTTGAGGACGATGTGAGCGGAGTGGCCACTCGTCAGGAACTGGACGTCGCTCATCGGAACGCCTCTGTCAGTCCGCGGGCCACAATGACGCGCATGATCTCGTTGGTTCCTTCCAGGATCTGGTGGACACGCAGGTCACGAACGATCTTCTCGACGCCGTACTCGCTCAGGTAGCCGTAGCCGCCATGGAGCTGCAGCGCACGGTCGGCGACCGAGTAACCCGTGTCGGTGGCGAACCGCTTCGCCATCGCGCACAGGTACGGTGCCTGCGCATCGCCTCGGTCGAGTGCTTGCGCGGCCTGCTGGACCAGGGCACGGGCGGCGGCGAGTTCCGTCGCCATGTCGGCCAACCGGAACCGCAGGGCCTGAGCGTCGAGGAGGCGCCCGCCGAACGCCTCTCGGTCGGCGAGATGGGTCAGGCTGCGGTCGAGGGCATTGCGGGCGCCGCCCAGGGAACAGGCGGCAATGCCGAGGCGACCACCGTTGAGGCCGTTCATGGCGATGCGAAAGCCCTCGCCCTCGCGGCCGAGGAGCCGGTCGGCGGGCAGCCTGACATCGTTCAGGACCACCTGGCGCGTCGGCTGGGCGTTCCAACCCATCTTGCGCTCGTCGGGTCCGAAGTCCAGACCCGGGTCGTCCTTGTCGACGACGAACGCGGAGATGCCGTCGGCGCCCTCACCACCGGTACGGGCCATTACGACGTACAGCTGGGAGGACCCGGCACCGGAGATGAACTGCTTGACGCCGGTGAGCACCCAGTCGTCACCGTCTCGTACCGCGCGGCTGGTCAGGGCCGCGGCGTCCGAACCGGCTCCCGGCTCGGTCAGGCAGTAGCTGGCGAGGTCGTCCATGGAGCACAGGCGTGGCAGCCATCGCTCACGCTGGGCGTCGTCGCCGTAGTGGTCGACCATCCAGGCGACCATGTTGTGGATGGACAGGTATCCCGCGATGGACGGGCAGCCGGAGGCGAGGGTCTCGAACACGAGGACGCCATCGGCACGGGTGAGGGCCGAACCGCCGGCTTCTTCCCGGACGTAGACGCCGCCGAGACCGAGCCCGGCCGCCTTGCGCAGCACGTCGACGGGGAAGTGCTTGTCACGGTCCCAGTCCAGCGCGTGCGGCGCGAGGTGGTCTTGGGCGAAGTCGAGCGTGGTCTCCACGAGGGACCGCTGGACCTCGGTGAGCAGAGTGCTGGTCATGATCGCTCAGCCCATCGTGGGGATCGTGAAGCTGGCGCCTTCCCTCAGGCCGGCGGGCCAGCGCGAGGTCACCGTCTTCGTGCGGGTGTAGAAGCGGATCGAGTCCGGGCCGTGCTGGTTCAGGTCGCCGAAGCCGGAACGCTTCCAGCCGCCGAAGGTGTGGTAGGCGACCGGCACCGGGATGGGCACGTTGATGCCGACCATGCCCGTGTTCACGCGCCGCGTGAAGTCGCGCGCGGTGTCACCGTCCCGAGTGAAGAGCGCCACACCGTTGCCGTAGAGGTGTTCGCTGGGCAGGCGCAACGCCTCTTCGTAATCGGCGGCGCGCACGACGCACAGCACCGGGCCGAAGATCTCCTCCTGGTAGACACGCATGGAAGGGGTCACCCGGTCAAGGAGAGAGGCCCCGGTGAAGAAGCCCTCCTCATGGCCTTCCATAACGAAGCCCCGCCCGTCCACGACGAGTTCGGCTCCTTCTTCGACGCCCAGCTCAACGTAGGAACGGACCCGCTCGACGGCGTCACGGCTGACCAGCGGGCCGAAGTCGGCTTCGGGATCGTCGCTGCGGCCGATCCGCAGCGTGCCGATGCGCTCCTTCATACGGGCCACCAGCGCTTCAGCGGTGTCCTCGCCTACCGGGACAGCGACGGAGACGGCCATGCACCGCTCACCGGCCGAGCCGTATCCGGCTCCGAGCAGTGCATCCACCGCTTGGTCCAGGTCGGCGTCCGGCATCACGATCATGTGGTTCTTGGCACCGCCGAAACACTGCGCGCGCTTGCCGTGAGCTGCGGCGGTGGCGTAGACGTGGGCGGCGACCGGGGTGGAGCCGACGAAGCCGAGTGCTGCCACCCGGGGGTCGGTGAGAAGGGTGTCGACCGTCTCCCGGGCGCCGTTGAGGACGTTGAGGACGCCGGGTGGCAGCCCGGCCTCCAGAAACAGTTCGGCGATCCGTAGGGGAACGGACGGATCGCGCTCCGACGGCTTGAGGATGAAGGCGTTGCCGCAGGCCAGGGCAGGGGCGGCCTTCCACAGAGGAATCATGGCCGGGAAGTTGAACGGGGTGATGCCGGCCACCACACCGAGCGGAGAACGGAGCGAGTGGACGTCGATGCCGGTGCCGGCGTTGTCGGTGAACTCGCCCTTGAGCAGGTGCGGGATACCCGCCGCGAACTCGACGACGTCCAGACCGCGTCGGATGTCACCGTGCGCGTCGGCGACCGTCTTGCCGTGCTCTGCGGACAGCAGCCGGGCCAGCGCGTCCTTCTCCTGCTCGGCGAGTTGAAGGAAGCGCAGAAGGACCCGGGCGCGGCGCTGGGGGTTCCATTCGCCCCACTGGCGTTGGGCTTCGACGGAGTTGGCGATGACCGCCTCCGTCTCGGTACGGCTCGCGAGGGGGACCAGAGCCTGGACCTCGCCTGTGTTGGGGTCGTACACATCACCGAAAGACCCCGAGGTTCCCGGGGTGTGCCTGCCGTTGACGAAGTGCGTCAACTCGCGCACGGGGGCGCGTTCGTGCTCGCGGACCATGACTGCCTGCTCTCGTCAGGAGGATCCGGGGATGGCGCGTCCCCCCTGCGTACGGACGTGGATGCCGTACGGGTGCAGGGGGTGCGAGATCACATATGGCCGAAGCCCCGTCAGACGGCGGGCCCACTCGGGTCGTGGAGACAAACCGGTGCCATGCGTGTCAGCTCCATCCTCGTGGACAACACGGAACATCCCGCGGCCGGTATCCTGACTCCCGGATCAGCGCGCGCCATCCGCCTTCCCGACATCCAGCTCGTCAGTGGCGTTACCTGTCGACGGCGTACTCCCCGGTCACAGTGGCGGGACCGTGCCGGATTCACACCGGCTTCCCTGCACCGCGGGCCTTGTGGTCCCGACTATATAGTTGGACGTCCTAGTAAATCCACTACTCCAAGCCGGCCCCCCGAAGTTGCCCGGTCATCGGTGTTCGGGATCGGCCGCCCGGTGTTTGACGGAGCCGGGGCACGGGCCCGAGCCTGGCGCGCGGCCCGCCGAAGGGCCGTCAGCACCGCCAACCCGGCTGGCATGACCCACACACGTGGTTGGCGGCTACCCGAGCGGTGTCCCCGTCCAGGGACGAGGCGATGTCCATGGCAGTGCGGCACTGGCACTGCTCGGACTCGGACAGAACGGCCAGAAGGAGAGACCGAGCCGGAAGTCGAAGAAGTCGCCGGACATGGCCCATCGACGGTCGGCACGAGCGCCTCACACCGGCCCGCCCTACCGGGGTGCGTCATCGTGCCTCCTTCACACCCCTCTCGCACCGCCAGCGAGAACCGCATCGGGCGATATCAGACCTGTTTCAGAGGGGCGGGAGCTTCGCCATCCAGGTGTCGAACAAGTCCAGGTCGTACCGTTCACGCCGACCAACCCAGTGAGATACATCCGGCCATTCCCAGGCCACGCGACCAGGGTCGACGGAATTCAGCGTGGCATACCATTCACGCAGCGGTTCAGCCAGCCGTACGTGCACCTCGAAATTGCGGCGCCGCCGGGAGATATCCCGCTTCCGCTGCTCCCGCAGAACGTCCTCGGGTAGCGTCACACAGGCGATCAGGTCCGCGACGCCTAGGGTCTTCCTGGTGATGGCCGACCGAGTGAGCTCCAACTGGCGCGTGAATTCATCGGCGGTGGCGGACAAGCCGGCACGCGCCAGGGTCCAGGATAAATGGAGCTTCAGAGGGTCGGTGTCGCAGACAGCGCGCCCTTGGTCATTTTCACGATCGAGCGCCCTGGCCCAGCGCTCCTCACTGCGCCTAGTCCAGAAACGGCTCACCCCGTCGATATCCGCAACGTCAGGCGGGCGTACGTGACCCGGTTTCTCGCCGACAATTTGAGCAGACGGAAAAGTGGCCACATAGTGGCTCTTGCCTACAGCAGTAGGGCCTTCAGCGACGATAATCACTCGCCGATTTTCTCACGGCGCGCGCTTTGACTTAACAGCACTGATCGCCTGCGCAGCCCGTTGAGGACGACCGCTCGGACGCTGTCGCCGCACGGCTGAGGCCGAGCGTGACGCACCGCGGAGCACGCGTACTGCTCGAGTTCGGCGGCAACGGGCTCGCCGGAGGGTCGCACGTGCCGCAGGCCGACGTTGGGCCCCGGGAATCCATGTGAAGCGATCGACACGCCCCTTTTACCGTCGGCTTGGGGGAACGTAGGATCACCTGGTCATCGCCGCGACGGGAGACGGGAAGCCGGTGCGAATCCGGCGCGGTCCCGCCACTGTGACCGTGGAGCGTCCCTGCAACACGCCACCGCGCACCGCGCGGGAAGGCGAAGGGGACGCCAACCCCGGGAGCCAGGACACCGGCCTGTCGCGGGCCCACCCCGAGGAGCGCGGACTCCAGGAGGCACCACGTGTCCCAGTTGTACCCCTATGCCCGCACGCGCGGGTTCCTTCGTGTCACGGCCGCTGCCGTGGCTCTGACATCAGTGCTGCTGACTACGGGATGCGGTTCGTCCGGCGAAAGTGGTGCGGACGCGAGGGCCACCACAGCCGCGCCTTCGGGCTTCCCGGTCACCGTCGACAACTGTGGCATGGAGACGACATACGACAAGCCGCCGTCGCGAGTGGTCACCATCCACCAGCACCCGGCGGAACTCATGCTCGCCCTCGGCCTCAAAGACCGCATGGTCGGCACCGCGTTTCCCGACTCCGCCGTCCTGCCCGAGTTGAAGAAAGAATACGAGGCGATTCCGGAACTAGCGAAGAAAGAGCCGTCGTTCGAGAGAATTTTGGACGCTGAGCCCGACTTCGTCTACGGCGGATACGGCAGCGCCTTCGCGGAGAACGAGGGTCGTTCCCGCAAGGCGTTCGCCGACGCTGGCATCGACACTTACCTCAACCGCGAGTACTGCGGCAAGAAACAGGTGACGATGAAGGACACCTACGACGAGATCCGGGCCATCGGTACGATCTTCGGCGTCCCGGGCCGGGCCGACAAGCTGGTCACGGACCTGAAGAGCCGCGTCAGCAAGGCCGGTGCCGAGGTTGAGGGCGAACCCAAGGTATCCGTCTTCGTCTACGACAGCGGCGACAAGAGCGCCTTCACCGCCGGTGGCAAAAGCTTGGGCACCGACTTGATCCGCCTGGCCGGCGGCGAGAACGCCTTCGCCGACCTGGACGACGTCTTTGGTGACGTCTCGTGGGAGCAGGTTGTCGAGCGCAAGCCGGAGGTCATCGCTATCTACGACTACGCCGGCGCCGGAAGCGTCGAGGAGAAAAAGAAGTTCCTGGTCTCCCAGCCCGCGCTCGCCGACGTACCGGCCATCAAGAACAGGCGGTTCGTCGTCCTGCCATTGACCGCCACACTGGTCGGCATCCGCTCGGCCTACGCGGTCGGCGACCTGGCCCGCGGACTACACCCCGAGAGCTTCCGGTGACCCAGGCCGCTCCTGGTACGTCCGACGAGCGGCCTGTCCCACGGCGGAAGGCCACTGGTGCAGCAACAGGACGTACGCGGCTGGCTGTCACGCTGCTGATACTCGCCGCTCTGCTCGTCGTCTCCGGTACGGCGGGCCTCGCGATCGGCTCTGTGCATATACCGCCGAGCCAGGTGTGGGGCATCGTGACGCACGCACTGGGCGCCGACTGGCAGCAGACGGACTGGACAAGGGCCCGGGAGATCATCGTGGTGGACGTACGAGCACCACGGGTGCTGCTCGGCGCGGTCACCGGCGCCGGCCTCGCGGTGATCGGCACCGCTCTGCAGGCCCTGGTACGCAATCCGCTCGCCGAGCCGTACCTGCTCGGCGTCTCCTCCGGGGCGTCGCTCGGCGCTGTCTCGGTGATCGTGTTCGGAGTCACCCTCTTCGGACCGGCCTCCCTCTCGGTGGCCGCCTTCGTAGGCGCCCTGGGCGCGCTCCTGCTCGTGTACGCCACCGCCCGCACCGGTGGTCGCATCACCTCGTCGCGGCTAGTGCTGTCCGGAGTAGCGATCGGGGCGGTACTGACCGCCGTGCTCGACCTGCTGCTGCTCACCACCGACCGAGGCAACGAGGCCCGCGCGGTCCTCGCCTGGACCCTCGGCGGTCTCGGCGGCGTCAACTGGGACACCCTGTGGTTGCCGAGCATGGCCTTGCTGCTCGGCGTCGGCGTCCTCATGGTGCAGGCCCGCAACCTCAACCTGTTGCTGGCCGGCGAGGAGGCGGCAACGACGATGGGGCTGGATGTAGCCCGCTTCCGCGCCCGGCTGTTCGTCCTGCTTTCCCTCGTCACGGGGGTGCTGGTCGCGGCGGCCGGCCCGATAGGCTTCGTCGGCCTGATGATGCCTCACATCGTGCGTCTGTTCGTTGGCGGCGACCACCGCCGGGTCCTGCCGACGGCGGCACTCGGCGGAGCAATCTTTCTCATCTGGGCCGATATCGCCGCCCGGACGGTCGCCGCGCCGACGGAGATACCCGTCGGCGTGCTCACGGCCCTGTGCGGCGGGCCCTTCTTCCTGTGGCTGATGCGCCGGGACGCCCGGCGCGGCACCGGCCGAGGAGTGGCATGACCGCGACCGAACTGAGCGTCGACGGCGTCACGCTGACCGCCGGAGCCCGCCACCTCGTGCGCGACGTCTCGCTGACTGCCCGTCCGGGCGAGACCATCGGTCTCGTGGGCCCCAACGGCAGCGGCAAGTCCAGCCTTCTACGCACCGTTTACCGCGTCCTGCGACCAGACACCGGCCAGGTCCGGGTCGACGGAGGCGACGCCTGGTCAGTGCCAGTGCGACAACTGGCTCGCACCGTGGCGGCCGTGGTGCAGGATTCGGCCGCCGACTTCGATCTGGCAGTCCGCGAGGTCGTCGCCATGGGCCGCACCCCGCACAAACGGCTGCTCGCCGGTGACACCCCCGAGGACGCGGCCCTCATCGACTCCGCGCTCCTCGCGGTCGATGCCGCCCACCTGGCTGACCACCCCTTCGACCGTCTCTCCGGCGGCGAGCGCCAACGCGTCCTCATCGCGCGCGCCCTCGCTCAGCAGCCCACCCTCCTCGTCCTGGACGAACCCACCAACCACCTCGACATCCGCCACCAACTGTCCGTGTTGGGCGCACTGCGCCGTCTTCCCGCGACCGTGCTGCTCGCCCTGCACGACCTCAACCTGGCCGCCTACTACTGCGATCGCCTCTACGTCCTGCACGCTGGCGAAGTCACCGTTTCCGGAGCGCCCGCCGACATCCTCACCCCGCGCCTCCTGGCCGAGGTGTACGGAGTGACGGCGGAAGTCACCACCCATCCGCGCACGGGCACCCCGCAGATCATCTTTCTCCCCGACGAGCCACCTGACTGAAACGGTCTGACGGGGGCCTCGACTCCCCGAAGTCGCCGCGCACGCCCTGCAGAATTGCACTTACATTGTGGGCGGATTCCACAACGCTCGGCTCGGGGTCACGATGGGCGGCTTGATCAACACCCTCGAACGCACCATGAGTAGCTAATGTCACGGCTCGTCGTGTCCACCCTCGCACGAGCATGGGCTAGGAGCTCCATCAAGCGCACTCTACGCACTCCAAACCGACCTTTGCGCGCACATCCGGGCATGCGTGACGTCGCATTCGAACCACGCCCTTCTCAGCGCGTTCGACTCCCTCCGTATAGAATACCCGCCTCACTATCTCGCTTCTCTTAATGTACTGACCACGGACGGGGGGCGATGGTGGCCGAGCTGTTGTTGTTCCGACAGAGCTCCACTGGTCGGGATATCGAGCTCCGGGGCTCGACGGTGGCGTTGGAAGTGGATCTGCAGCGGCGGGTCGAGGCGGGGCTGGAGGCGATGCTCGGCGTGCGGTTCCTGGCGTCGGAGTACCCGACCGGCCCGTGGCACAGGGGCCGGATCGACACCCTCGGGCTGGATGAGAACGGCAGCCCGGTAGTAATCGAGTTCAAGAAAGGGTCCGACAGCGGGATGCTGTCGCAGGCCGTCTCCTACCTGTCCTGGCTGGAGTCGGCGCACCACGAGTTCGAAGCGCTCGTGCGGAAGGTGCTGGGTGCGGAGGCTGCCGAGTCGATCGACTGGCGCCGTCCGCGGATGATCTGCATCGCGGCCAGCTTCTCCCACCACGACCGTGTGGCCGTGCAGCGGCTGCCCGAGCGGATCGACCTGGTGCGCTACCGGATCTTCGAGGGCGGTCTGCTCAGCCTGTTGCTGGTCGACTCCTCGCCCGGTGCCTCGGCCGCTGCTTCGTCTCGACGAAGTCGGCGGCGGGAGACGGCGGTCGACGTCGCGGTGACGGCCCCGATGGCTCCTTCGTCGGTGAGTGCCGGCCTCGTACCGGAGTGCCTGCGGGACCTGTACGCGGAGGTAGACGAGGCGCTCACGGCGTGGGGCGAGGTCGAGGTAGCGCCGCTGCGCCACTACATCGCCTACCGGCGGCTGGTGAACGTGGCATCAGTGATCTTCCGTCCGAAGCGCGAGGCGATCCTGGTCTATCTCAGACTCGACCCGGAGACGGTGGAGCCGGTGGAAGGTTTCACCCGGGACATGCGCGGCATCGGGCACCTCGGGACCGGAGACCTGGAGGTGCGCCTCACCTCGGCCGCCGACCTGGAGAAGGCGGCACCGTTGATCCGGCGGGCGTTCGAGGCGGTTTGACACCAACAGAAGGGCGGCTGGCGCATCGGCTACTCGATGCGCCAGCCGCCCTTTGGCCGTCTGCGATCCGCCTGCATGGGGCTCCCCTTTCTCGTGATCACTACTCCGGTCCGGCCAGGACGAGGTCGTCCTGCGTCAGCTCCGCGCGGAGCCGCTGCTCTGCCACGTCGGCGTAGTGCGAGGACAGCTCGACCCCCACGAACCGGCGTCCCTCGCGGAGGGCAGCCACCCCTGTGGTGCCGCTGCCGGTGAAGGGGTCGAGGACGATTCCGCCTTCGGGGCAGATCTGGACGAGCTGCCGCATGATCTCGACGGGCTTCTGGGTAATGTGCACGCGGTCCTTGCGTGGTTGGGAGGCGATGAAGTGGCCGGGCAGGTAGAGGTCGCGGTCCTTGGCCAGGCTGCCCTTGACGCCCCAGGTGATGAACTCGGCTGACTGCTTGAACCCGCCCTTGCGGGGACGACTGGCGGGCTTGACCCACGGGATGGTGCCGGTCCAGGTCCAGCCGGCCATCTGGAGAGCGTCGGAGGTGGTCGGCTCCTGGCGCCAGTCGGAGAAGACAACGGCGACCGCGTGCTCGGTGGAGGCCCGGTACGCCTCGGTGAGCAGGGTGGTCAGCCAGCTTCGGTAGCTGCGTTGGTCGCGGTTCTCGCCGGGGAAGTTGCGCAGGTCGTGTGCGCTGTCGCCGCTGACGTACTTGGCTCGCGCAGTGCGGCTGGTGCGTTCAGAGCTGGTGCGTCCGCC
This sequence comes from Streptomyces sp. 71268, assembly GCF_029392895.1. Taxonomy (NCBI): domain Bacteria; kingdom Bacillati; phylum Actinomycetota; class Actinomycetes; order Kitasatosporales; family Streptomycetaceae; genus Streptomyces; species Streptomyces sp. 71268. Next base: position 7,806,767 of record NZ_CP114200.1, on the reverse strand, counting down.
GGAGTTGTACGGCGGGTCGGTGATGACGGCGTTGACGCTCTCGTCCGGGAGGGTCTTAAGCACGGTGAGGGCGTCGCCTCGGTGCAGCGTGTAGCTCATGTGCTGGCCTCGTTTCGGGTGCGGCTGGTCCCGCTGTCGTCAGTGCGTGGCGGCGCTGGTTGGGAGCGGGGTTGCGCCGGAGGTTAGCTGCGAAGTCCGGCCATGCCCAACGAGCTGTGTAACTGCCCGAGGGCCGTTTGGCGCGGCCGGAATCCAGATCTACTGTCTCGCCACGTCACCGGGCCAGAACAATGCTCAGCCTCAGCTGACCTGCACTTATCCGTACCGTCTCGTCAGCCGAGCAGTCGTGAGGGGAACCGATGTACCTCCTGAGATTACGAGCGCGGCTGGCTGCCGCGCATGACCTGAGACCGGCGTCCGGGAGCTACCAACTCCCCTGACCCTGGGGCCTGCCCGTAGGGGCGGGTGCACTGCGGCGCGGTGCCGGCGGCTTCGCACGAGAAGCCGGCACCGCGCCTCCTACGAACCCGTAAGGAGACGCTGCCATGCCGCATGCCCGGATACCCCCGCCCGCCGCCCCGGCACCGTTGCCCGGTTGCTACCTGCGCCCGGCGAGGCGGCGGAGGCGGTGAAGAAGACCACCGGGGCCGTCCTGGGGCTCTTCGCGTGCGGTCCGCTCCTGCTGATCGTGCCGATCCTCGCCATTGGCGCCGGCACCGCCACCGCCTCGTGCTCCAGCACGGACACACGAGGCGTAGACAGCTCGGCCGTCTCCGCGCAGGTGAAGAAGATCCTCGACGGTGGCAGCGCGGAGGCGGTGTCCGTGCCGGGGTTGGATGATCCGGCCGAGCAGGTGCCCCACGCGAAGGCGATCCAGGCCACCGGCGTCGCGATGAACATCCCCGCCCGAGGCCAGATCGTGGCCCTGGCCACGGCCCTACAGGAGAGCGGCCTGCGCAACCTGACCTACGGCGACCGTGACTCACTGGGCCTCTTCCAGCAGCGCCCCTCCCAGGGCTGGGGCACCGCCGAGGAGATCCTGAACCCGGTGCACTCCTCGACCACGTTCTACGAGGCGCTGGAGAAGGTGCCGGGCTGGCAGTCGCTGTCGGTCACCCAGGCCGCCCAGGCCGTGCAGAGGTCGGGCTTCCCCGAGGCTTACGCCAGGTGGGAACCCTTGGCCACCGCCCTGCAACAGGCCATCGAACCTCTACTCTCCAAGGCCGGCGAGGCGTCGCCCGACCCCTCACCTTCTGGGTCTGCCGGCTCCAACACCTCTTCGCCCGGCGCCCCAGGTGGCTGTGCGGCGGACGGAGACGGGACCGACTTCGGGACGATCCCGCCCGGCGCGGTGCCGGCCGAGTACAAGATCCCCGCCGATGCTCCGGCGACGGTGCAGACAGCGATCCGCTGGGCCTTGGGCCAGCTCGACACGCCGTACCAGTGGGGCGGGAGCTGCACCGACTCCCACGGGCCCGACCCGATGGGGCGCTGCGACTGCTCGTCGCTGATGCAGCAGGCGTACAAGGCCGCCGGCATCACCCTGACGCGTACGACATACACACAGGTCGGAGAGGGCAAGGCGGTGTCGGCCGACGCGCTGCGGCCAGGTGATCTCCTCTTCACCCGGGGGACGGCCGAGGTGCCCGAGCACGTGGGCATGTTTATCGGTCAAGGCTTGATCATCAACGCGCCGCACACCGGGGACGTGGTGCGCATCGCGACCCTCGCGTCCTGGAAGTCGCAAATCCTCGCGGTCCGCCGAGTCGTCTAACCCGCCCCTCCCGCCTCTTCTCGCCTCGCCCAGTCGTGCTTCAGCACTCATCGATTCGAACGGACGTTCGCCATGTTCTCTGCCTCGCAATCCATTCAGCTCGCCTACGATCCCGCGATCACACCCAGCGGAGGTGGTCTGCCGGGCCTGTTCGTCCTTCGGCAGGTGATCGGCTCCGTGAACCTGTTCTGCCTCATCGCCGTGGTCGGAGCGCTCGCCGTCAGCGCAGGGGTGTGGGCGTGGGGGCACCACTCCGGTGGTCACCAGGCGGAGGCCAACGGCAAGAAGGGCGTGCTGGTCAGCGCTGGCGCGGCCCTGCTGCTCGGGGCGGCCAACGGCGTCGTCTCGTTCTTCAGCTCGCTGGGGGCGCAGGTCTAGTGAAGCCCTCTGAACCTGCCAAGACGGGCACCTTCGCCTCTTCGGTCGTACGCCGCCGGGTGCTGCTCGGCACCACGGTCCTGGCCATCCTCGTCACCATCGCCGGGCTCGCCGCCTACCTCACCCGCGGCGACAGGACGCCCCAGGAGGCAGGGACACCGAAGTCGACTGCGACGTCCCCCACCTCACCAACGCCGACAGCCTCAACACCCAACAGGCGTGCCGGCGTCCTGCCCACCCCGCCGAAGACGCATGACCCGATCGCTTTCGCGAAGGCGGCGGCAGCCGCGTTGTGGTCCTACGACACGCGGACCTCCTCTCAGGTCGAGGCGCTCCGGGCGATGCGTGCGTGGTTGACCAAGGAGTCCAGGTACGCCGATGCCGCGTCGGTCGAGGCACTCGTCCCCACGCCAGCGCTGTGGAAGCAGATGGCTGCCAACGGCCAGTTCGCCACCGCCACCGTGCACGAGGGGCACTTCCCCGCCTCCTTCACACGGGCCCTTCAGACGGACCCCGGGGCGATCACCGACGCCTACCTCTACGCCGTCACGGTCTCCGGCAAGCAGTCGATCGCCTGGAAGGGCTCGCCGGCAGGCGGCGCCGAGAGCCGCGCCACCACCCTCGCGGTCCAGTGCCGTCCCTCCCGCCCGTGCGCGTTGGCCGGTGTGCTGCCGGCCGTCGCGCCCTGACCCGCACCTACGAACGGAGGTAGCGCCATGGGAGTCTGCGAGATGCCCCTGATGGGCAGCGTCTGCGACGCCGTCGACTTCGTCACCAATCCGGCCGGGACCGTCACCGACGGCATCGGGGCGTGGATCGCGAAGTCCGCCGGCGAACTGGCCGCCAGCGCCGCGGACCTGGCCGTGAAGGCAGTCGACACGACCACGGCCATCGATCTCAACGCTCGCTGGTTCCGCGAGAACTACGAACTGCTGCTGCCCATCGGTCTCACCCTGACCGTCGGCACCTTCTGCATCCAGTTGCTCTCAGCCGCCTGGCGGCGCGACGAGCGGGCCCTGGCCCAAGCCGGCATGGGCACAATGATCGGGGTCCTGTTCTCCTTCTGCGCCATCGCGTTCACCTCGGTGGCGATCACGGTGGTCGACGCCTTGTCCGCCGGGTTGTTCCAGGCAGCCAACACCTCGCTTCCCGACGCGATCCGCCGGGTCGTCAAGGTCAGCCAGTTGGGGGCGATGTTCGGCCTAGGCTGGGCCGTGCCGGCGGTGGTCGCGGTCGGCTTCACCATCGGGGCATTCCTGTACTGGGGTGTCATGGTCGCCCGCAAGGTCGGCGTGCTCATCCTCGTGGCCCTGGCGGTCTTCGCCGGCTCGGGGGGCGGCTGGGAGGTCGCCAAGCGGTGGCGCCGCGGGTGGATCGAGGCCACCGCCACCCTGGTCGTCTCGAAACTGCTGATGAGCGTGGTCTTCCTGATCGGCGTCAGCGCGATGGGCCAGTCGGACAGCGACGACGGTATGGCCGCGTTGTCCGACGCCATGGCCGGCATCGTCGTCATGGCGCTGGTGCTCTTCTGCCCGTACATCACCTACAAGTTCGTGCACTGGGCCACCGACAGCGGCGGCCACGACGACCTGCACCGCTCCGGCATCGCCGGCTTCGCCGCCCCCGCCGCAGCCGCGAAGGGCGCGGCCACCCTGGCGCTCCAGGCCAACATGGGCGCCCCCGCTCCACAGGGTCCGAGCAAAGTCCCGGGGGCCGGTGGGAACGGTGTTGCCTCCGGCATCAACCCGGCCGGCGCCCACCTCAGCAAGGAAGGCATCAACACCGGTCCTGGCAAGCCGCCGACCAGCTTCCGATACGGCGAGAATTCCAACGCCCCCGGTGACAGGGGCCGGTCCCTGATCCAGCGTCCCGGACTTCCCCCGCTGATCACCCATCCCGGCGCGACCACGCCGGGAGCGCAGGCGGGCGCCGGGGCAGGCTCCGCCGATGCGCCCGCAAGCGCCTCGCTTCCGGGCAGCGAGATGGAGCGCACGGGCGCCGCAAGCACTGATGGCCCTGCTTCCGGCTCGGTGATCGATCCCGTCGCACCGGCGCCACCGGCCACTGGGACGACCGGCTCCGCCGCCTCGTCGAACTGGGTCTACCCGAACCCGCCGCCATCGGGGCCCTGACCGACCACGTACCTGGGGTGGGCCGCTACCGCGCGGCCCGCCCCAGGAACAGGGCCGCTCCGTGCCCACTTCTCCGTTCGCTCTCGCCGTCTGGAACCCTCATGTCTGACAAGACCCCGGCCACGGCCACCGTGAAGTTCCCGCACCGCAGCAGGCGCGGCATCCTGCTGGGCCTGACCGTCCCCCAGCTCGTCCTCGCCGCTCTCGCCGGCCTTCTCCTGCTCATCGTGATCATCACCGGTGGCGTGGTCAGCGCTCTCCAGCTCGTACCGCTGTGGGCGGTCATCGCGTTGGTGGTGTTCGTACGTCACCGCGGTCGGTCGCTGGCAGACTGGGCGCCCGTCGTAGCCCGCTACCTCCTGCGCCGCATCCGCGGTCAGCTCATGTGGCTGACCCGCCCCTCCCACCGCCCGACCCGCGAGGGACTGCTCCACCTACCGGGTACGGCAGCCAGCCTGCGCGTGGTCACCGCCCCGGGCGGCCGGTACGGCGCGGTCCACAACCCCCACGCCGGCACGCTGACCGCCGTCGTCAAGGTCACCTCTCGCGCCTACGCCCTCCTGGACCCCGGCACCCAGAGCGCCAACGTGGCCGGCTGGGGCCGTGCGCTGGCAGCGCTCGCCCGCACCGGTCAGGTCGCCCGCGTCCAGGTCATCGAACGCACCGTCCCCGACTCCGGTGACGCGCTGCGCCGGTACTGGGAAGAACACGGCAACCCCGACACGCCCGTGGCCGGCGCCATCTACAGCGAACTGATCCAGAGCGCGGGGCCGACCGCGGCACCGCACGAGGCGTACGTCGCGGTGTCGCTGGACTCCAAGGCCGCGCGACGCCTGATCAACCAGGCAGGAGGCGGCCTGACCGGAGCGTTCAGCGTGCTCGCCCAGTTGATCTCGACCTTCGACCAGGCCGCGCGCACCGCCGGCCTCAACCCCACCGGCTGGCTCAGCGCCCGCGAGATCGCGGCCGTGGTGCGCACGGCCTACGACCCCAGGGCCAGCACCGCGCTGGACCGCTGGTCCACCACCGGGCGCCCCGAGGCCGAGCCGTCCGCCGCAGGCCCCGTGGTGGTGGTCGAGAAGGCGGACCACCTCGCGACCGACTCCGCCGTCCACGCCACGTACTGGGTGGAGAACTGGCCCAGGGTCGAGACGTCGGCCGGCTTCCTGCACCAGGTCCTGTTCACCGCCGGGGTCCGCCGCACGCTCTCCCTCTCCTACGCCCCCAAGGCGCTGGACGCGGCCCTGCGCGACGTACAGCGCAAGAAGGCCAGCGTGATCGCCGACTCCGCGGAGCGGGCCCGGCGAGGGCAGGTCGACTCCGAGGCGAACGCGATCGAGTACCAGGACATCAAGTCCCGTGAGCGTGAGCTCATCGCCGGCCACGCGGACGTCGCCCTGACCGGCCTGCTGACCGTCTCCGCCGACACCGAGGAGGAACTCCGTGCCGCGTGCGCGGTCGTGGAGACCGCGGCCGTCGGGGCCCAGCTCGACCTTCGACCGCTGACCTGGCAGCAGGCCGAGGCGTTCACCGCCGCCGCCATGCCCCTCGCCCTCGCCGTCTGATGCCCGCCGTACGCCCCGTCGAAAGAGCACCGCCCATGTCCCGCACCGCCAGTACAACCGCGCAGGACTTCGTGCCCTTCGCCACCGCAGCGCTCGACTTCCATCGCGCGCTCAACCTCCCCGGCGGCCCGCTCGTCACCACCCGCGCCGAGTTGGACGCCCTGCACGACCACCTCATCTCACTGCACGGCCTCCTCGACGCCCACACCCTGCGCGTCGGAGGGCTCGTACCGGCTGAAGGCGAGCAGCTCAGCGTCGCCCGCACCCGCATCTGGCAGGCCGCCGACCACCTCCACGCCGCCTTCCACGCCGCACCTCACCCGGACTCCGGGGACATGCCTGGCCCCGAGGCGTGCCGGGTGGGTCTGCCCGAGGGCGCGCCCCAGTTGACCATCTGTCAGCGCCACCAACGCGCCGCGCACCTGGCACGCCGCCGCACCACCCCCACCGACCTGCACGCCCCCTTCACCGGCCTCCTCCGCCGCTGACCGACCGCATTTCTGGAGAATCGTTCATGCCGCGTATCCGCGCCAGTGCCTCCCACCTGTTCGTCCCCCATGGGGCCTCGCGTGCCGAGCAGCGCGCGGCCCGTGTCGGATGCGCCGAGGCCCGTCGCCAAGCCCGCCTGGCCGGCGCACCGCCCAAGCGCCCCGTCGAGGAGGCCCTCGACCCGCGCCTGCGCCCTGTCTACCCGCCCTCCGGGCGCTCCGGCCCGTCTGCGGCCCGGGGTGGCAAGCTTCGGCTGCCTGCCCATCGCATGACCACCGCCACCGTCAGCGGCGCCTACCCCTTCCTCGCGGAGGGTGGTCTGGGTGCCGAGGGGATCTTCATCGGCCGTGACGTCCACGCCGAGGCCGCGTTCTGCTACGACCCCTTCTCCCTCTACGGCAGCGGGCGGATCGAGGGCTTCACCAACCCCAACGCCGTGCTCGCCGGGATCATCGGGATGGGCAAGTCCGCTCTGGCCAAGTCGATCGCCACCCGCGCCATCGCCCACGGCTACCGCGTCTACGTCCCCTGCGACCCCAAGGGCGAATGGACGGCGGTCGCCCACGCGCTCGGTGGATACAGCATCGCGTTGGGTCCGGGCCTGCCCGGCAGGCTGAACCCTCTGGACGCTCCGGCCCGGCCCACCTCGGTAAGCGAGGTCGACTGGTCGACTGAGGTCCGTAAGCGCCGTCTCCTGCTCCTGGCGGGTCTGGCGCGCACTGTCCTCAAGCGGGATCTGCTGCCCATGGAGCACACCGCGCTCGACCTCGCCCTCGACCTGGTCGTTGCCGAAGCCGACGCGCGTGGCACGGTGCCCTTGCTGGGCGAGATCGCGCACACGCTCGGCTCGCCCGAGCGCCTCGACCGGGCCCTCGGCGATCACGCAGGGCGCATGGGTGGCGCCGCGCAGGACCTCGCGCACGCCCTGCGCCGGCTGGTGCACGGAGACCTGAGCGGCATGTTCGATGCCCCCAGCACCGTGACGTTCGACCCGAGCACGCCGATGCTCTCCATCGACCTCTCCCGCCTCGGCGGCTCCGGCGACGACACCGCACTCGTCCTCGCCATGACCTGCGCCAGCGCGTGGATGGAGTCCGCACTCGCCGACCCGACCGGGGGCCGACGCTGGGTGATCTACGACGAGGCGTGGCGCGTCATGCGCCACGTCGGCCTGCTGGAACGCATGCAGAGCCAGTGGAAACTCTCCCGTGGACTCGGCATCGCGAACCTGATGATCATCCACCGGCTCAGTGACCTGCTCAGCGCGGGCGACGCCGGCTCCCGCGGGCGAGTACTCGCCGAGGGCCTCCTCGCCGACTGCTCCACCCGCATCATCTACCGCCAGGAACCCGACCAACTCTCCGCTGCCGCTTCGCTGCTGGGACTGACCGGAGTTGAGACCCAGGCGGTGTCCGCCCTCACCAAGGGCCGAGGACTGTGGAAGGTCGCCGGCAGGAGCTTCATCACCCAACACATCCTGCACCCGACCGAGCGCGAACTCTTCGACACCGACGCCCGCATGACCGCCTGAGCCAGCAGCACATACCGGAAACAGGAACCCCGCTATGCCCACTCCACACCGCCCCCCTACGCCTGACGAGAACCCTCTGGCGTGGCGGCGGCACATCCCGACGCTGGTGGTCGCCGCAGCCCGGATCAAGCAGGTCTCCGACGCCTGGGACACGGCCACGCCCGCCTTCCGCAACCACGGGGGCCGGTTCGCCGATATGCGGCACGGCGCGAGCGAAGCCGAGGTCAAGCGCAACGCGCAAGCGTGGGAGCACATCGAGGTGTTCCTCGACCACGGCCCCGAGGTTCTGGTCGGCGTCCGTCACACCACCAAGGGCGCCGACTACGTCGAGGCACCGATCAGCGAAGACCTTCGACGGCTATGCGGAATCGACACCACCCTGAAGCGGGCAGGCCAGATCCGCACCGAATGGGACCAGGTCATGGCACTCATGGACGCCTCGCTCCCCGGCTCGCGAGAGCTGTACGCCAGTCGAGCCCAGGAGATTCGCAACGCCGAAGGCTGGAGGTACGCGAAGGAGCTTGCCTACCGGGGGCCAGCACTGGTCCGAGTCGCGGACTACCTGGCCGGTCGGGCGGACTCCGAACCGTCGTCGCGAGCCGAACGCGCCCAGGTGGCGCTGAAACGTTCAGGCCCCGATTCAGGCAATCACGCGGTCTCAACCGCTGCGATCCCCACGCCACCCACGGCGAGCCCGGCCGTCGCACGCCGTTCCCGTTGACACCCCCAGCACCGAATGCCGGCAGAGCCAAACCGCCCGATCTCCAGATCCTTATCCGGCCCCGCGCCTCCTCCTCCTCCCCCCCCCGCATTTCCCGCCCCCCTCGGCCGATGACCGCCAACCACCTCGGAGTTCCTCATCTCCCGCACCAGAACCATCCCCGCTCCTGACCGCCCGTATCCCCGAGCCCATACCGGATGGATTCACCATGCCCAGCCCCGATCACGACGCCGTACCCGACATCGCACTCGGCCACCACCCCGACTACGGCATCGTCGCCACCAACCCCAAACGCCTCGCGGCCGGCGCGTGGCTGTTGGAAGGGTTCGGCTTCCGCCCTGTCCCGGGTGAGCCGACGCTGTACGCACTGACCGCCCAGCAGGACGACGGTCCCAGCCGCGCCACCCAGACCGTCGCGCTGCTCCGCAAGGCCGGCTACCAGGTCCACACGGACGCCGCGTTTGACCCCGCGCTGGTCACCGTCACCGCTCCCGTCAAGGACCGGCCCCTCCTCATGGAACCCGACGTCGCCTTCGCGGAGCATCCGCAGCTCGGGATCGTCGCGGCCATCGATGACCGGCCCTCCGCCCTCGGCGGCGGACCCATCCTCGAAGAGCACGGCTGGCGGCACAGCCCGCCGCTGGACATCTACCTGCTGCCCGCCGCCATCGATCGCGGCGAGGCAATGGAGAGGCTCGCCAGCGCCACGCTGTCGATGCAGCGATCCGCTCTCCACGTCGCAGTGGACCCCCGCCTCGCCCAGGACGTGATGGCCCGCCACAGTCCCGCGCCCGGCGCAGCCGCAGCCCACGGCCACAGTCAGGGCCTCATCCAGGAGTCGCCTACCGGCGCCATCGCGCGCGCCGCTCCTCGCGCCTCCCGCACCGGCACCGCGGCCACCGCCCCGGCCCCGGTAGCCGCGGTGAGCCGGCCGGTCGACCCACGCATCGCCTTCTCCCGCAGCCGCTGACCCATCCCCGTAAGGACCCCCCTCATGGCCGTGAAGACCACCTGGACGATCACTCACTCCTGCGGCCACCAGGTCGACCGTGACCTCGCCGACCGGCCGGCCGACTGCCGCGCGGGCTTCGCCCGGTGGCTCACCCGTCAGGAGTGCACCACCTGCTGGCGGGCTGCCAGGAACGAGAGCGAGCAGGACCGGGCTGCCTGGCTGGCGGCCAAGCGGGCGCAGGAGCAGGCCGAAGCCGAAATCTGGTCGAAGCAGTACCGGATGCCCCCGCTGGAAGGGAGCGAGCGCGCCATCTCCTGGGGCGTGTGCTGCCGCCACCAGCTCATGACGGCCGCGTACGCCGCGCTGGTCTCGGAGGGCGAGACCAGCGAGGCGCAGTGGGAGGGCGTCGAGGAGGCCGCTCGCACCGTCTCCCGCGCCGGCTGGTGGATCGACCAGCGCTCCTCCGAACCTGAGGACCTCGCCGAGTTGCTCCGGGCCACCACCGACAGCGACCGCTCAACGGAGAACCCGTACCTCTGACCGTCCCAGGAGTTCCACGTGCCCGCTCCCTCTATCACCATCACAGCCGAGCCCAGCGGCAGCGTCGTCGCGCGGGGCGCCAGCGACGACCTGTCCGCCATGCTCCTCAAGCACGCCGGCTTCCAGCAGATCCAGGACTGGTACGGCCGGCGCCACCGCCTGCCCACCACCACCCCGCCCACCGACCGGGCCGCCATCGCCTCCCACGCGGCCCAGATGCTGCGCGCCGCCCGCTACGACGTCAACCTCGCTCCCACTCTCGACACGACCCGCCTGAACACTCCCGCCAACCCCCTCGGGCCCTACACCGCCGGAGCGGAGATCCTCCGCATCACGGACCGCATCAGGGCAGCCGAGAGCGGGCCCGAACTCCAACAGGCCGTCGACCACCTCCTACACCCTGAGCACGGCGCCGTCGAGCGGGTCCGTGAAGCGCTGGAAGCGGTGTACGAGCAGATCTCCGACCTCGACGACGCGGCGTACGTGCTCGCCGATCAATTCGGGCAGGCCGCGGAGTTCGTCGGCATGGCACAGCCAGAACTCGCCGGCTACCAGGACGAGCTGCACGGCGTGGGCGCGGCCCAACAGTTCGCGCCCGACACACGGGCGCCATCGGCACAGCTACCTGGTTCCCGAAGTGCCGCCCTGGCCACCTCTCCCGCGGCCGGCAAGGCCAACGTCGCCTCGCCACGCAGTACCGAAGCGCCGCGCATTGGCCCGTCCGCGCCCCCGGCCCCTCCTTCGCGCGCCCGGTAGCTGGGGCCGCCCCTTCCGCCCCGCCCGTCTCTCCCGGACAGGAGTCCTCGTCGTGATCACCACAAGAGCGTCGCGTGCCCCGCCACCTCGATCGCCCGCGCTCATCTCCAGGACCTTCTCATGCCCCCACCACGCACCAGCGCTCCCTCAGCCACCACCGGGACCGACGCGCTCCTCTACCTCCTCTTCGCCAGCCTCGGGCTCGCGTTCGCCTTCGCCTCGCTGGCCTGGCTGACCGGCAACATCAGCAACACCCTCCTCGGCAGCGGATCTTGGGCACCGTTCCAGGTCACTAACACACTGCTACACCCCGGGCGGCTGTGGCCCCACCTGTCCCCCACCGGGCTACTGGTCGGCGCACGGATCATCCCCGCCCTGCTGGCCCTGGCCCTCCTCGCCTTCAGCCTGACGCTGTGGGCACGGATACGCGGTGGCACGCGCAGCGGCCTCGCCCGCAAGCGCGACCTGGCCCCGCTGTTGGACAAGGAGATCACCGCCAAGGCCACGAGCCTGCGGCCCTCGCTCGCCGGCCGGGAGCGTAAAAGAGGTCGCGCCCGCCGATCGCGGCATCCTGCTGGGCACCCTGCCCCCGGGCCGGGCGCAGGTTCGTGCGTCCTGGGAGGACGTGATCGTCGCGATCATGGCCCCGCGCAGCGGGAAGACCTCGGGGCTGGCGATCCCCGCGATCCTCGCGGCCCCCGGCCCGGTGTTGCTGACCTCGAACAAGGCAGCCAACGACGCCTTCACCGCAACGGTGGACGCTCGCGCCGAAGTCGGCACAGTGTGGGCCCTGGACCCGCAGCAGATCGCCCACCACCCACGCCGGATGTGGTGGGACATCCTGGCCGACGCCCGCGACCTGGCAGGAGCCAAACGCCTTGCGGGTCACTTCGTCACCGCCAGCGTGGACGAGTCCAACAGCTCCGACTTCTGGTCCGCCGCCGCCAGCAACACCCTGGGCGCCCTGTTCCTGGCCGCCGCCAGCCACCGGCGCCCGATCACCGACGTCCTGGCCTGGCTCGCTACCCCCGCCGACCGCACCCCCGTCGACCTGCTCACCGACGCCGGCCACCACGCGGTCGCCGCACAACTCCAGGGCACCGTCTCCGGCGCCACCGAGACCCGCGACGGCATCTACGAAACCGCCCGGCAGTACGCGAGTTGCCTGCTCGACCCCGACGTCGCCGCCTGGGTCACACCCAGCCAGGACCTTCCCGAGTTCAAGCCGTTTGCGTTCGCCACCTCCCGCGACACCCTCTACCTCCTGAGCAAGGACGGCGGCGGCAGCGCGAGCGCGATCATCGCCGCGGCAGCGGATGCCGTGATGCGCGCCGCCGTGGTCGTCGCCGAACGCTCCGGCGGGCGCCTGGACCCTCCCGCCCTGTGTGTCCTCGACGAAGCCGCGAACGTCTGCAAAATCTCCGACCTGCCGGACCTCTACAGCCATCTGGGCAGCCGCGGCGTCATCCCGATGACGATCCTGCAGTCCTACCGGCAGGGCCAACGGTGCTGGGGCGAGACCGGCATGGACGCCCTCTGGTCCGCTGCCACCATCAAGATCGTCGGATCGGGCATCGACGACGCCGACTTCGCCGACCGGCTCAGCCGACAGGTCGGCGACCACGATGTGCAGACCACCTCGGTGTCGACCAGCGAGGGCGGCAAGTCCACCTCGGTGAGCATGCGCACCGAGCGGATCCTGCCGCCCGACGCCATCCGGGCCCTCCCCAAGGGCAAGGCGCTGCTCCTGGCCACCGGCATCCGCATCGCCATGCTCGACCTCCGGCCCTGGTACGAGGAACCCTCCGCCAAGGTGATCGGCCCGGCCTCCGCCCGCGCGACCAAGGCGATCACCGAACGGGCTATCGCGAAGACCCACGGCCACGACGACTTCGGGCTCTCGGCATGAGCACACCCACCCCGCGCCCCGGACGGTTCACCCGCTCACCGGTCGTTCTACGCGACGGACAGTGGTGGCTGGTCAGCCGGGCCGGCTCGATACTCGCCACCGACCCCACCTTCACCAGCGCGCTGGACGGCTACGCACAGGCGATAGTCGCCGCCGATCAAGCGGTCGCCGACCTCCGCGCCCGGGAGAGCGAATCTCCCCCGCGTGATACAGGGGGGCAGCGATGACCCCGCTGCTGAGCGCGGAGCAGGCGCTGATCGGTTCCGTACTGCTCGACCCGGGTCAGCTCTCGCACCTTGACTGGCTCGCGCCAGATCACTTCTACCTGCCAGCCCACCAGGCCCTGTTCGCCGCGCTGCGCAAGCTCCGGGACGATGCCCATCCCGCGCTGTATCAACAGCCCGTGCCGTTGTCCTGGATGAGCGATGCGGTCGACGAGGCCAGCACCCACGTACGGGGGCTGACCTCAACGTACGCCCACACCCTGGTCGCGGCCTGCCCGCGCCCCGCGCACGCTCCGTTATACGGCCGCATGGTGCTGGAGGGCGCGATCCATCGCAGCATCACCGAACACGCGATCCGCCTTCACCAGGCGGCCCGCGCCGACGCCCTGCAGGGCAACGTCGAGGGAGCCCTGCACTACGCGGACGTGCTTGCCGGCGTGCTCAGCGATCTCGCACAGCGGTGGGGTACCGAACCTCGCCCGACCACGCCTTCCACTCCGCCGGCCAACGTCCCGGCCATGCCACCGCCAATCCGTGTAGACCAGGTCGCCGAGGACGAGCGGTTCCTTCTAGCCGTCCTCACCGAGCAGCCGAAGGCCATGGACGAGGTGGTCGGCTGGCTGCGGCCTGGCGACTTCGCCGACCCCGCCCACGGGCAGCTCTACCGCTGCCTCGGCGCGCTGCACCACCGAGGTGAGCCCATCGATCGAGTCACCTTGCTCTGGGAGGCCCAGCGGCGCGGGCTTCTGGCCGACGGCACACTGTCCGGCGACCAGTTCACCGCCATCTGCGACAGCGTGGGACCGGGCAGCGCCGAGTGGCTCGGCGAGTTGGTTATGCGCTCGTCGGTCACCCGTACAGCAGCCACCTCCGCGCATACCATCAGGGCCCTGGCAGAGAACGAGGCTCTAGCCCCCGGGCGGCTCATCAGTCACGCACTGCACGCACTCGGTCCACTCGACGAAGTGCGGGCCCGCTGGCAGGCAGCGGACGGCCGCCCCGCACCGACGCCCACCACACCGACTCCCTCGCCAGCCGGACCGCCCCCCGCGCGGGTACACGCCGCGCTCGCCCGCAGCACACCGCGCCCATTCACGCCTTCCCCGGCCCGGCCTCCTTCTGCCCCCAGCCTCGCCGCCATGCGACCGCTCTCTCGCGGACACGGCTGAACACTCCCCTCGCTCGACCTCTCCCTTGGGATACACCGTGAACAAGACAGAGCACCTCCGCCACCAGCCCGATGCCCGGGAAGCTGCGACGCGGGTGGCGGATGACGCGCTCAGCATGGCGAGCACCGCCCTACGCGAAGCCACCGACCCCCTGCACGCCGCGTCGGTGACGGTCTCGCCCGCGTTCGCGCGGCTGCGGGGAGCCCAAGGCCGATCCGCGACCGCGGCTCCCCCGTTCGCCGCGCCTCCGCCGACTGCCCCGGGAGCAGCAGCTCCTGCGGACCGGATCGTTCGGGGGCGGTGACATGCGGACCGCCATCGCGCGCCCTCCGCTGATCGGCTCGCTCTGCTCGGGGTACGGGGGGGGCTGGACCTGGGCGTCCAGTCCGCGCTCGGCGGCACGCTGGCCTGGCACGCGGAAGTCGATCCGAACGCCTCCCGCATCCTGGCCCGCCACTGGCCCGACCTCCCGAACCTCGGCGACATCACGGCTGTCGACTGGACCGCCGTTCCCCGGGTGTGCGTCCTGACTGCGGGTTTCCCCTGTCAAAGACGTCTCGGTCGCCGGCCGCCGGGCCGGACTCAACGCCCAGACCCGCTCCGGGCTGTGGTCGCACGTCGCCCGTGCGGTCGAAGCCCTCCGACCTTGCCTGGTGGTGATCGAGAATGTGCGCGGCCTCCTCACCTCCCCCGCCGGTTCCCCTGGCGACATGGAACTCTGCCCGTGGTGTCTGGGAGACACCCCAGGTCAGCCTCCTCTGCGGGCACTCGGTGCCGTACTCGGATCCCTGGCCGGCCTCCGGTACGACGCGAGGTGGCTCGTGCTTCGCGCCTCCGATATCGGAGCACCGCACCGCCGCGAACGCGTCTTCCTCGCCGCCCGGCCCGCCGAACGCTCCGTGCAAGACGCCGACCAGCAACATCGCGATGAACGCAGGCTCGCAACACCCCTCCCAGGGGACGAGCGAAGGGCACGACCCGAACCTGGCCGACGAGGTGATGCGGCTCCTGCCCACACCGAAGGCGTCGGACGGGACCAAGGGCTCGCCCAACCAGCGGCACGGCAACGGGGACATGACCCTGCCGAGCGCGGCGGCGTCGTTGCTACCCACACCACGCGCCCTCGACACGGGCACCCCAGGACGCCGAACGGGCACAGGACGGCGCCCTCCCCCGACAGCAGTGGCCCTGCCGCCCTGGACGGCATCGGCCCCGGAAACCGGGGAGCCAACCAGCGATGGGGGCCGTACGCAACCGCCATCACCCGGTGGGAGACACTCACCCGCGCCGCGCCTGCGCCCACCGATGCGGCCGGACGGCTTCGTGCCGACTTCGTGGAGTGGATGCAGGGCCTGGAGCCCGGCTGGGTCACCGCGACGCCGGGGCTCGGACGACCAGCTCAACTCACCGCACTGGGCAACGGGGTCGTGCCTCAACAGGCGAGTGAAGCAGTGCGGTTGTTGGCACCGCCCTTCCCGCGCTGCTTCCACCGTACGACGGCGTAGCGCCCTAATACCGGCATTTCCCGGCCGGACCAAATCGCGGTTCCTCCGGATCCTCTTCCTCATGTCGCCGTCTCACAGAGGGAGCAGGCCCCCATGTCCGACACCAGCCCGCCCACCCCCGACCAGGAACCGTTCCGCGTCCCCGACGGGGATCTCGACGACCTCGCCAGCACCCTCGCCAAGACCATGGCCGAGGTCAGGCAGCACGGCGTCATCCTCGACCGCCTCGGCTCCGAACCGCCACCCGCAGCCACCGCCACTGAAGCGGCCGGCCCCGCTCCGATCCCGGAATCGGTTGACGCCGAGGGCGAGGACGAAGGACCTGCTTCGGTGTTCATCGTCGCCCTGGGTGGGGAGGCGTACGCGGCGGAGATCGCCGCGCTCACCGACTGGGTGAACTACCTGTTCCTGCCCGTGTACGGCCGGGAGATCAGCAGCACGCGCCCATGGTGCGCGCAGTGGCACGAGCACCCGGAGGCCGTCGCCCGGCTGCACGCGCTCTGGCTCGCCTGGCAGCAACTCACCGACACCGAAGCTGGCTTGGCCGGCCCCGCGACCTGGCATCGCGATCACCTGGACCACACGCTGGCGCACCTGCGGGCTCCGGACGGACCGTTCGCCGCGTGCACCACCAGCCCGAGCCGGCCCCACCACCGAGTGCTGGCCACCCCCGCGCCCCAGCCGCTCACGGCGGAGGGGGCGGCATGAGCCATGCACTCGACCTTCGCCTCGACGACCTCGTGGTCGCCGACGCGGCCTCCCGGCAGGCGGAGCAGGCGTTTTGGCCGCAGGACCTGACCGTCCTGGCAGAGCACCACAGCGGCCCCGACCGCGCCCACAGTTATGTCGTCGCGTACGACCGGTCGATCACCTGGGGTCTGCCAGGGCAGCCGCAGATCGCCGCGATCAAGGTCGCGCGCGACCTGGCCCAGGCCACCTACACCCTGGAGATGGCGTACCACGCCACGGTGCCGTTCGCGCAGAACTGGCTGATCGAACGCGGGTGCCGCGCCGAGCCGATCTCCGCGCTCGACGGCGATCTGATGCAGCCGGCCGATGACCGCACCGTCCGGGTCGAGCAGCAAATCCGCGACTCGGGCACCCGGTATGAGGTCCTGGGGAGTTGGACCTCGGACTTCGCGCCGTGTGAGACGTGGACGCTGACGCGGGACTCCGACAGCGAACAGGCGCCGATTCGCCTCTTCCTGCAGGAAGGGGACTTCGACACCCACTCCTACACGGTGCACGAAGGCGCCTTCCCTGACGAGGAGAGGGCTCGTCGCTGGTTGGACGAGCGCAGTGGGCCCCTGCCGCAGCCGCCGGAGTACTGCGGTGAGGCCGCCGGCCACCGGGCCCGTGCCGCGCTCCGTCGATCGCCCGGGGTCGCCGCGCTCCCCAAGGCCGGCCCCGATGCCCACCAAGCGCCGTCGCCTGGAACTGCTCAGCGGCCGGGTTCCGGGAGGTCGCTGTGAGTCGGGCCCGCTTCGCCTTCGCCGCGCACCCCGACGCCATCGCCGATCTTCGGGCGCTCCCGGATCGCATACGGGACTTGGCGCTGTTGGAACTACAGAACCTGGTGCACGGGAGTAACGACTGCCTGCCGCTTAAGGGTCGCCTTGCGGGCTTCCACAAGGTCTACGTCGACCCTGCCGTCTCCTACCGGATGGTCATCCAGTTCCGCCCGGCCCCACTGAGTTCTACCCACGACCGTGAGATCTACCTCGTCGCCGCAGGTAGCCGCCAGGATTACGAGGTCTACCGCTCGGCGCAGTTGCGTACCGCACCTGAGCAGGCCGATGCGCGTCCTGCTGCCGCGGCTCGGATGCGGGCCGCCCAGTCCCGCTCGCCTGGCGCGGCCAGCTGGCAGACGGCCGTCCCGGCGCTCTCTGCGGCGTCGGTCCAACCTCCAACTGCCGCGGCACGAAGGGTCACCCAGCGATGAACCCCCACCCCCACCGGCTGGTCGCTCACCCGGCTGGAGACGACTGGGTGAACTCCCACGATCCCACCGAGCGGCCCGGCGCCCATCTCGTCGCCGAGCAGCTCGGCGTCACAGACCCCTACACCCTGAACATCGCCTATCGGCCGGGCGACCCGCTGTACCGCGCCGCCACGCACGTCATCGGGGCCGCCCACGAACTCGACGAGTTGCACAACCGCGTGTCGCACGCGGCCCGTGCCACCCTCGAAGTGCTCGAACCCGTCGCACGCGGCGAGTTCACCGGCGCACCTGACGCGTACGAGCCTGTGCGGTCCGCAGTGCGGCAGGTCGAGCAGCTGGCCTCGCGACAGAACAGGGCCTACGAGCGCCTCACCGAGGTGATCTTCGTGTACCGCCGTCTCCTCCCCGAGGCGAACGCTGCCCAGCCCTCACGCGAGGAGGTTCGCGGTCACGGTCGAAGCGATGTCTGGGCCGTTGCCGGCGAGCGCGGGCTCGATGCCCTGCGTGCGGTGGAGGCAGGTGAACTGCGTTTCCACCGCAGTGCGGTCTACGGCTACGCCTATCTCTCCGACGGGCACGGCCAACGTCCCAACCCGGGCGTGTGGCCCGAAACCGTCCAGCAACTGGTCACCGAAGGGCTGCTGGAACAGGACACGCGCGAGAGTATCTACCGGCCCGGACAGCTCCTGTCGCTCACCGCGCTGGGCCAGGCCGCCCTGCGCGACGCTCGCACGACGCAGCCCCGCGTCTTCGCCGCCCTCAGTCGCAGCAACGCGCCTTCGCACCACGCCGCCACCGGCGATGGCCCTCGCGCACCCGTACCCGAACCACCTAGCAAGCCCTCTCGCTCCCGCTGACCCTTCGCCGAAAGGACGCCCCCCCATGCCCACCCCCACGCAGCCCTCCGACGCATCGCTCAGCTCCCTCGACGCTCAACACGTTGAGGACACGCTGTCTCGCATAGCACCGAAATGGACCACCTGGTCGACGCAGACCCTGGCACACCACGGCCCGCTGCGCACGCGTGAACTCGCCGCACATCTCCCGTTCGTCCACGAGACGGCCCTCAGCCGACGCCTGGGGCAGATGCATGCCGATGGCTTGGTCACCCGAGCAGGCGACAGCCAGCGCTCTCCCTACCAGCTAAGCGCCCTCGGCGCGGCGCTGTCTCCAGTTCACCGGGCTCTCTCGGACTGGTCTCAGCACCATCTGTCGCTGGGCACGGTTGCCGATGCCGAGCGCGTCGAGGACGCTCTGCGCCGACTTCACCTGCGGCATTCGACCGCTGTCATTCAAGTCCTCGGTACTGGAGGTCCCACGCGGTTCGTCCACATCGCCGAGGAGGTCGGCCTGTACCCGAGCCTCGCCCGGCATCGGATCAACCGGCTTCAACTCGACGGCCTGGTCACCCGCGTCGGACCACGCCACGGCGACCCCTACGCCCTGACCGACGCCGGGCAGGCGCTGGGCCCCGTCTACACAGCCGTCGAGCGCTGGAGCAACCTCACCACAGAGAGGCTTTCGACTCCCCCGGCTTCCGCCAGGTCGGCGGCGCAATCTCACTCCCGCGTGCCGCTGGGAGCCGGTGACGTGCGTACGGCAGCGGCCCTGCGGCGGAGCACCGTCGTACCGAGCGCCGTCTTCAGTCACCCACCACAGCCTCAACCGCGAGTGCCGGCGGCTGTCATCCATCAATCCGCCCCCAGCCGGGGCCGGTAGCTCGCGTGCCGCCAAGAGCCCGCCGCGCATCTCTCGCTACCACCGCGCCCGCGTCCGGCCGAGTAGCCGCTCGGCTGGTCACGCGGGCACGTGCTCCTCCCCTCACTCCCGGAGCTGACGCATGCGCCACCCGCGCCCCGACGGCCAGGACCCCTACCAAGAAGTCCTGGTCAGCCCCCGCTACCTGGCCGGCTCTAACGGGAACGGCGAAGCCGGCTTCGCCCCCGTCGCCCACTGGCCACACCACCACCTCGACGACGGGCCCTGCCAGCTCCTGGTGACCTCGCCCGACCAGCGGGTCCGTATCGGCTGGTTCGGTGACGACTTCGAACTGTGGAAGATCACCGCGGCCCAGGACGCCCTCTCCGCTCCCCGCTGGACAGCCACCTTCAACCACGTCACCCCAGCCGAGATCGTCGCCGGCCTCACCACCGCCCTCGCCCACGACTACGCCGAAGCCGACCCCTACGAGGACGACGCTCTCTTCCTGACGAACCCGCCGCACCGATGGTCCGACGCCGTTCGGCCCCTAACAGATGCCGGCTGGACCCGCGACGGCGGTGCCGAGCGGGGTACCGTCGAGATCATCGCCCCGGACGGACAGGCAGGCATCCTCATCGACAACCGCCGCTCCCGCCCGGACGGTGAGGCCGTAGAACTCTGAGCCGGTCCGCCCGGCTGGGGCACCCGCGCGGAGGTCCTCTTCTCCGCCCGCACACCCGACCACCTGATCGCCGCGACCGCCGCCGCCATGGCCGACCCCACCCCGGTCGTACGAGAGCGCCACCAGCTCCACCGCAGGATGCAGCACCTGGTCACCCTCACCCCGATCAACCCGACTGCCGAACCGCTCCCCCCAGTGCCCCGAGCGCCACGCGCTCCCACGCCCCTGGACGTGCGTCGCACCGCTGTCACCCAGGCCCTCCACCGCGCCGCCCACCTCCCGCGGACAGCCGCAGACCTGCGCGTCACGGCTGCCCGCAGCCGCACGGCGACCACGACACGCGGCCGGTCGAGCGGCCCGGAGCCCGCGCTCACGGCCAAACCGCTGGCGAACCCGTCAGTCCCACGCCGCAGCCGCTGACCTTCCGGCCTCGGGGCTCCAAGGCAATACCTCTAACCGCCTTCGAATCCCTCATGCTGCCCCCGGGCTGTCACGTGCGGCCCAAGTCGTCAGAGTCGATCGACTGGTACCGCCACCTGAACCTATGGCGCAGCCGGCCTGATGCATCTCACGTACTCGGCGAGCACCAGGCCAACGGCGCAGCTTGGCGCGTCCAACAGCGAGCACACCGACCGATACGTTCCAACTATTTTCGCACCTGCCTGGTCACTGAGCGCTAGTATCCGCAGATCCATGGCCTGGGAGAAGGGGTGCACTCGGTGCTACTGGACTTACGCAGCTTGAGCAGAAGCTGGCGGGATCGCTGCCTCGGCTGGTTTCTCGACGCCGCCGAGCCGGATGAAGCCGAGATGTACAAGAGGCGTGCGCTGGCGGCGCTGGAAGACACAAAGGTGCAGCCGCTTCTTGGCAAGCGTCCGTCGGCAACCGTAGACACGGCCCTCAGAGAGTTAGAGAGACCGCAGTTCCGGCAGTTCCTGATCAGCCAGTGCCCTCCAGCCGTACGTAGAAGGTTTACGGACGCAGAAGCTGCTCTTGCGGAGGTTGCGGAGAAGCGCCGAAGAGTTGCTGCGGAGAGCGAGTGGGAGTGGCGGATCACCTGCTCACTGCTTGTGGTCGCGAGCCTCGCGCTCTGGGCTACGGCAGGCGCACTGTGCCTGTTGCTCGCATACCTCGCTACATCTGTCATGGTCTTCGTCCTGTTCTGGCGTGGCACAGCCGTGTGGTTCAACCTCCGACAGAACCTGTTGGCTGCCGCGCTCGGAGTTGTCTGGCTGGGCCAGCGAGGACGATTGAGTCTCCGCGCTATTCAGTGGTCCGAAGCCATATTGCGTGACGGCATCGAACCGGTCATTAATGCCCTGGTCCGCCATCTCCTGGGAGATGACCCGGACTCCGTGTTCATCCCCGCAAGGCACCGCGGGCTCAGAGCACCGCGTGCCCCGGGATTCGTCGTCGAGAACCACGCTCTCCAGCAACTCCAGCGCAAACTCTCCCACTTGGAAGACGGAACAATCGCCATCTGCGGGCCACGAGGCGTAGGCAAGAGCACGCTCCTTGAGCAGTCCGTCAACAGTGCCGATTTCGGGGTTCTCGTTCAAGCACCAGCCACCTACAACCCACATGACTTCCTCTTAGCGCTATCGGTGCAACTGTGTCAAGAATACATCGGTCACGAAGGCTACGAGGCCCCCCAACTCACCCGACTGTCCATGGCACACCAGTTGCTCCGTCGCCTTCTCATGTGGCTCAGACGCTGGGGGCGGTGGGCCGCATACGCCCTGCCAGCCGCGGCGCTGATAGCCCTGGGCGTGTACGCCAAAGCCCGCGGCCTCCAACATCAGTACATAGGAACTGTCAGAGACTCCGCAGACTCCTATGAGCAGACACTTCTCGGAAATCTTCAGCGAATCTGGGACGGCCGCACTGCAGGAACAGCAGTCGTTGCAATCATCATCGGAGTTGCCTGGTGGGAGTCACGAAGTAAACCGTGGCTGGCCCGCGCCGCCGCCAAGGCCGCGAGAGGCACTGTGTGTCTCCTGGGCATGAGCCTCGTCGGCTGGTCCCTATACACGCTGTTCCGTGATCCACAACTTTCCCCACGCATCGAGGCCGTCCTGAACCTTCCTCTCCTCCAGCAGACTTTAGTGGTGATCCTGCTATTCCTGTGGGCAGACTTAAGGGGGCGGAGCACAACGGCGATCGTTACCGCGGGGACAGGACGTAAAGCCATTCATCCGAAGCAGGCATACGCCACCGCAGCTTCGGCCACAGGTCTCGGCCTATTGCTGTTCCTCATTTCCACGCCCGCGACCTACGAGGTCCTCGACTTAGAGGACAACCCGCTGCGCATGGCAGGCATCATCGCCGGCACCTTGCTGATCAAACTGAGCCGTTGGAAACCGCGCCCCAGCGAGCCACCTTTGGTCACTCAGTGCCGCAACCACCTCTACCGACTGCAGACGCTCCAGATGACGACCAACACCATCACTCCAGCCGCAGTTCAGATGGTCGCTTTAGGCGGCTCCCACGCCAGTTCGGTGTCCACCCTCCCGCCCAACTTCCCTGAATTGGTCAGCGACTTCCGCCGCCTCCTGCGCCTGATCGCACGTGAGGAAGCCCTCGCCGGGCACACCGTCGTGATCGCCATCGATGAAGTCGACCGACTGGGGTCTGACATTCAGGCCCGTGCCTTCCTCAGCGAAATCAAGGCGATCCTCGGCGTTCCCCACGTCTACTACCTGATCTCCGTTTCCGAGGACGTCGGCGCTGCCTTCGTCCGTCGCGGCCTTCCCCATCGCGACGTCACCGATAGCTCCTTGGACGATATCGTTCACGTCCAACCCAGCACTCTGGACGAATCCCGAAAGGTCCTCACCGAACGCGCCCCCTCACTGAAAGATCCCTACCGCATCCTTGCTCACTCTCTGTCGGGTGGCATCCTTCGCGACCTGCTGCGCTACGCCCTCCAAATCGAAGAGATACAGGACAAGATCAGAGCATGGGAACTTACCGAGATCTCTGAACGACTCATCGTGGAAGAGCTCGCAGAAACCCTCGCCGGTTTCCGAACTCTACTCAGCAAGCATCGGTGGAACGTCGATACTAGCCACATACTCACCGAATTCCGCTCTCTGTGCGGCCTACTACGTTCCCCCTGCACTTGCGAGCAGCCCTCCAAACGTCGCGCCTTAGAGGAGTTTTCCTTTCAAACGTTTGCCGACCAGCATACATCCAGCGCGCTCGCTGATATCAACGACGATGTCCGCGAACTGCTCGACGAAGCAGCAGCCTATGCCTACTTCTCGCTAACCCTTCTTGACGTCTTCTCCACCAGATCCCTTGAACGCCGAATCCAGACCGCCGCACGGCAAGGAGGGAACGGAGATCTCGAACGGCTCGCAGAAGCCCGTCAGGAACTGAGTATCTCTCCCTACAGCGCCCGCCCCCTCATCAACAACATTCGAATAGCCTGGAATCTACCTCAAGCCCCGGCCCCCGCTCTCAGCCATCTCAGGGTTTTCGGGGAGCGCCGCCCTTGTCCTCTTCACACTGAAATCAACAGTTCGTCGAGGGGACGCAGGTAAGCGACCCAGAGGGTTTCGCATCGCAGCCCACGAAGTGCCCCGCGATTCGTAGCCACCCCCTGTTCCGGGCTTACCAACGTTCGAAAGAGCAGCCACCCGCAGGCGCGCAGCGCTCCGCATGCTTGGGCCGGACGCCCATCAACTCGCCCTACGCCCGCGCGGCCGGGCGTCAGCCGAACCCGGGCCGCACCTTTGGTTAGTCACACAAAGCCCACCATCGCAGCAGTCGTCACCAGTGCCGGCAGGCACCGCGCGAGCCAACTCCTTCAATGTCAACGCCATGCGCCGCCCATCCGTGACCCGCTCCTCCGCCACCACGCCCTCCTCCCGCTCTCCGTCGCCCTGCATACCGACAGCCCATTGACCGGCCCTCGGACAGCCGCCGACCTGCGGATCATGGCCGCTCGCAGCCGCACAGGGGTCTCGGCGCAGAACCGACCGAACAATCCCGCGCCCGCTTCGGGGGTCAGGTCGCCGGCCGCCCCGACGCCCTCACGTCGTAGCCGCTGACCTTCGGCCCCGGTTCCCCTGCGACAGCCCCGCCCCCGAGGCACCATTCCGAAGACTGGGAGTCCTGCATGCCCGATGCCACCGCACTCGATCAGGCCACGACCATGATCGAGAAAGCCTGGGGCCGCCCGATTGAGGTTCTGGAATCCATCGCGGTCCGCAGTCCCTGCGACGCCCCGCTCCTACGTTCGGCCATGCACATCCGCGCGTCCTTGGTCGTCACCGACAACACCGTGATCGTGCACCAAGATCGCCTGCACGCGCTCACTCGGCCCGACCGGGTGCCTGCCTTCTACGACCTGGAACGGATCACCGGATCGGCGGCCAACCTTCGCGTCGCTCAAGCCGAGAGCCGGACTTCCCTCCAGGCCATCGGCCACGTGATCGAAGCACGTGAGCATGCCGCGACCGCGGTCCAGGCCCCGGCGGCCCGACTCACCCAGGCCGCTATCGCCCGTTCGGGCCACGCTCCACGCCCGCTGAGCCAGGCGCCCGATCAGCCCGCTCCTTCGGCGGCTTCGAGCCCGTCGACGAGCGCCCTGGGGCCGCACCGCTGATCAGTCAGCCGAGGCCCTCGTCGCGGTGGGCCTCCCCGATGCGGGAGCCCACCGCGCGGGCCAGGTCCTCCAACGTCAACTCGACGCAACGGCCTTCCGCGACCCGGCCCTCCATCATGGCGTCCTCGTCCCGCCGTCCATCGGGCTGCACACCGACAGCCCACTGGCCGTCAGCGACCATCGCGATGTCGCCCACCGTCCGCGGCCGCCCGGCGGCACGGACCTTGCGCTCCAGCCCGGCCCCGTCCCAGTGTCTGCACGGCTCCGTCACCGACTCCCCCTTCGGTCCCGTGCGGCCCGTTGCCGCAACCCGGCTACGACAACCGCGCCCACCGATCCATTCCCGGCGTCACGGCCCCCACCGACGCCCGCCAGTTCGCCCACGGCAGACGCCACTCCTCCGGATAAGGACTACGCACTCCGCCAGGCCCCATGCCAACGTACGGGTACGGGAAACCCCAGCTCAACGAAGGGACCTCCACCCGTGAGCACCTCCGCCACCTACCTGCCCGCCGCCACTCACCCAGTCACTGCCGGCTTCGTCAACGACCTCGTCGCTCCCCCTGACCGGCAGGGAGAAGACCTTGCGCATGCTCTTGGCCACCCGCCCCGGATACCGCCGTAAGTGCGCCTACGCCCGGCGCTGCACCTGCTTCTACCTGCCCGGCCAGTACGGCCGGCGCGCGAAGACCCTCCGTCGCCGTACCGCCCGCCGTATGGAACAGCGCCAGTGGCAGCACGCCCTCCTCAAATGACCACGCATCCCCGGCCAGCACTGACCTCGGCCAACACACCGCTGCGCAGGGCCCCCTCCGGCACCGGGCCGGTCTCGACCACCAGCCGCGTGCAGGGGCTGGACAGCTCGACGTACCACCGCCAACGCCCAACTCGGCGTTCTCCCCCGCTCCTGGAAGGTTCACGTGTCCGCATCTCAGACCGTCGGCCACCTACTCCGCCAACTCAACGGCCTCGACCCCGAACTCCCCATCCGTCTCGCCATCAACCCCGACTTCCCCTTCACCCACTACCTCGGCACCAAGGTCGTGGTCCAGGACGGTACGGCGTTCATCGCCGACGACGGGCAGGAGGACTATCTCCCAGCAACAGTTAAGAACGCTCTCGGCTGGCACTGAACCAACCCGACGACCTCGGAGAGATTCCCATCCCGCCACACGCCCATCCGACACGTCCCCTTCCGCTGCACAGCCTCGCCGTACGGCCCATGCCGCACGACGTACGGGGCGTGCTGGTCCAGCGCGTCTCCGCCCTGCCCAACGGACCGCTCGACGTCACCTGGCTCGCCATAGCAGCTCCGAGAACCCCCCTCGGCCGCATTCGCCTTCACTGGGAGCCCGCCTCCCCCGCAGGCTGGGACGTCACCGCCCACTTGGGCCTGGCCACCATCGAGGCACATCTCGCCTCGTGGCCCACTGCCCCGGACGACTGGCCGCGCCTGGTCCGCCCCACTCTCCACGAAGTGCTCGGCCTCTGCTCCGCTCTCGCGGTCGCGACCGCTGCCCTCGACCTCTCGAACCGCCTCGCCAGGTCTAACTGAACACAGAAGGCCGCCCCACGCTGATCAGACAGGGGCGGCCTTGCCGCATACCCCGCCGCGCGTTGCGTACGCTCGTCACCAACGGCCGCCGACCAGCCACTCTGGACGTACGCCGAAGTTGCCGCCCACCTGGGCACCAGCGTTGGGGCTGCCCGTAACCGCAAGAGCCGGGGCAGCCCGCCCGCACCTGACGACACCACCGTGCCGGACCGGTCACGCTGGCGACTCGCCACGTTCCAGAGCTGGATTCCGGTCGGTCGGGGGCTCCGTGGCGACCTACGCCACCCCTCCTCAGAGGGGACCACGCCATCCGGCTGACCGGCGCTCGCGCCCGCCCGTAGGCTGCGGCCATGACGTTCGATTCGCCGATGCCCTCCCCACCGTTCCCTCCGCCCGACAACGCCGTCCTCCGGGTGGTCGTCGGCAACGCCATCGCATCAGTCCACAACGGCGAAGCCTCGGTGGAAGAGGCGATCCTCCACGCCGCCGTCCACGGCTGGTACGAGGGCCACATCCAGGGCGAGGACGAGTGCCCAGGCTGCGACTTCCGGGGAAAGCTCCCCAAGCACAGCAGAAGCTGACCGGCGCACAATGGCGCGCCGCTCCACCTTCGCGCCAGCGCACATGGTCAGGCCGCAGCGTCGACAGCGGCAGAGGGGCGATCGACGCCCACGACTTCGTAGAACGAATCTCCCCAAGTGGCCCATTTACGCAACTGTTCGGCGTCCACGAGGTGGATCGCGTGATCGCTGGCGAAATCACAGGCCGGTTTGGAGAAGGTCCCATTAGTGACCATCACAGCGACGTCAGCCTTGTGCACAGGCCGAGCCGTGCCATTGAACCGTTGGACAAGCTCGCTCCCTATGGCTCGTCCGGGCAGGGTGCTGGTCTTCTTACATTGCGCCACGACTCGACGGCCGTCCGGCATCAGAAATATGCCATCTGCACCCAAATCCCCGGCCCCACCCGTCTGCTGGCGTATCTCCATTCCGTCCCGGCACGCCAGCCACGCGACGAAAATCTCGAAATCCTTGGAGTCGAATCGCAGAATGTCTTCCGGCGTATAGCTGTTGTCGCTCTGGGAAAAGGTCAGCCGCCTGTCATCAAGGTCTGCCAGACGGTCAATCTCCGCCGTCAAGTCGGCAACAAGAGCACTGCGCTGCTCTTGGAGCGGCTCGATTTGCTTCCAACACTCGACGATCCTGTTCAGCGGGGAATTATTACTACCCGGCACGTATCGAGGTGCCAGATCTTCCTCGGGCAAACGACGCAACTCGTCAAGGGCCTCAGCCGAAACTCGCAGGACCCCTTCGAGGTGAGCGGCTGCCTCACCAAAAGCGACGCTGGCGCTATCGAACGCCGCGTCGAGTTCGACTCGCGTGAACTCCCACGACAATCCCTGGAACTCAGGATCAGCCTTGAACTCCCGGAGCACTTCGATATCGCCGCGTAGACCGTCTCTCAGACTCTCCAAATCGGAGTGGGCTCGTCTGCCTATCGCCCCTTCCTGCACCCACAAGTAGGCGGCGAGAAGGTCAGCTTGGTCAGCCTTTCCCAAAGCGTCGCCCATCAGCCTGCGTACCTCACGGTCACGGTAGCGGGGAGGGACAACACGGGCGTTACGGTCTATGATCACCGCAGGATATTAACCACGGTCTCCGACACACCGGACGGCCAGGGCAGGGCCGGTCTGTTCGCTCACGACCAGCCAGACACCGCTCATCATCCCAGGTAGGTGCCGGTGAAGGTTCCGTCGAAGCCGAGCGCGGTGAGCCCCTGCTCGACACTGGGGTAGATCGTTCCGTCCGGAATGACAACCAGAGCGTCGAAGTCGGCGCGGTTGATCTCGGGTTCGAGCCACTGGTTGCTGCAGCGGCAGCAGATCCAGACGTCTCGGCCGTGGTTGATGAGCAGCCAGTCGCGCCGGGCACGGCAGGCGGTGCACATCACCGGGATGCCTCGGAGGGTCAGTTCGCGCGGGTGGCTCAGGCAGCGTGTCGCGCTTGGTCCGTTGGACGGTTGCCTCTCGTGTTCGGGCTGCGGCGGAGGATCGGTGCCGGCGGGGAGGACGGGCACGGGGGACGGACCTGTGGGGCGGTCGGTTGTTCTGAGCACGAGCGTCATCTCCGGGTTGAAATCCATCTGTTTCCATCCGTAACAGCCGACGGAACTGGCTGTCCAGGAGTTTCTCGAAGGTCGGCGGCCAGGTGAGTCGCCCCGCTGGCCCCCCGTCAGCGGCGAGGTGGGTGGTTGCGCGGGGCAGAGACGGCGGGGCGAGCTGCTGCTGTGGGCGCCGTACGGTTGTTGGTGCGATGGGTCGTGGCTTTCGGCTGGTTGGCGCCGGCCTGGAGCTGGCGCGTCGCTTCACCGGGGTGAGCGGGAAGCTGGGCGAGTCGGCGCAGTCGCCAGACAAGCACGTCGTTCACGTCGTCGGCAGTGTCGAGTTCGCGCATGTCGATGGCCTGCTGGAGGAGGGACTTGGGGTCGTGGCCTGCTTGCTCGACCTGGGCAAGCGTGGCGGTCAGGGCGTCGACCTTCCTGGACGAGCTGCCTCCTCGCATCGCCGTTTCGGGCAGTGCTGCGCGGATGGTGACCTGGTGGGTGCGGCGTTCGGCTGCGGGCAGGGCACGGCCTTGGTCACGCAGTGCCTGCATGGGCGTGGCGGCGGCCTGGCGGTAGGCGGCACGCAGATGCTCGGCAGCCTGTCGGGAGGCATGGGCCTGCTGGGCATGTCCACGAGCGGAGTGCCAGCGGGCGGCGGCGAGGGTGACCAGGACCAGGGTGGAGAGGAGCATGGCGGTGGCCCCGCCGTCCTCGCCGCGGCCGAGGGCGCTGCCGGCCCGGATGATGCCGCGAGCCGCCGAGCGGACCGCCCGGGTGTCGGCTCGCTGCGCTCGGATGTGGCTGCGGGTGGCGCGCTCGAAGGATCGGGCGGCGGCGGCCAGCTCGGCGCGGGTGGCGGCTGGGGAAGTCTGTGCTACCGCGTCCAGGAGTTCGCCGATCCCCACCAGTTGAGCTGCGGCTTCGTCATCGTCGCTGTCGAGCAGGGTGGCGGCGCGCTCGGCGATGCCGGTGGCGCTGCGTCGTTCCCGGGCGGGTGGAGACCAGTCCGTTCGACCGCTGATCGTCACCGGGTGCGTCGTCCCGTCAGCGGTTCCGCCGGCCAGGCGTCGGCGGATCTTGGGGAGCGAGAGGTCAGGGGCCAGCTTGGATCCGGAGTACCAGATCGGTGAGCCTTCGCGGTTGCGGTCGCCAGGAAGTGCGACGTTGTAGCCGATGGCGTCGCCGGAGGGGGCATTTCGGACCTTCACACGGAGGCCCGCCTCGCGGAGCCGGGTGAAGAACTCCCCCTCGGTATCCGCCCCGGCTAGTGCTTGGCGCACGGCTTCGCGGAGGCTTTCGCGAGGGGCTTCCGGACGCCCGGTTCGCTCGGCCTTGAAGCGCTCAGCGCTGGTGGGTGATTTGGCTCCGCTGCCGTCGCCGGGCCTGAGCTGGCGCAGGCCCATCTCCTTCTCGATGCGTCGGCACTCGGCCTGGGCCTTCTTGAAGTCGTAGTTCATCCGCGGGCGGCGCAGGTCGCCCCGGACCATGGTGGCCAGGATGTGGATGTGGTCGTCGGCGTGCCGTACGGCGACCCAGCGGCAGCCGTCCGGATCGCCTTCGGGAGCGAGGTTGACGGTCTGGACCAGGCGGCGGGCGACGGTGTTCCATTCGTCGTCGGTCAGATGGCGGTCGCCGGGGTCGGTGCGGACCGAGCAGTGCCAGACGTGCTGGGCGGGTGCCGTGGTGCCGGCCTGTTTGACCCGCAGGTCCAGCGCTGCGGACAGGCGGGCGAGGGTGGCCTTGGGGTCGGGGTCGGGGCTGGTGTCTCGTCCCGGGTCGGGGGCGAAGCCGTCCCAGCTTCCGACGAGGTGCGCGTCGGTGTGTTCGTCGCGTTTGCCGGGGCCGTACAGGTAGACGAGCAAGCCGTGGGTTCGTGAGCCTCGCCGGATCTTGGGGACCATCAGAGCCGTTTCTTCACCAGGGTGTCGGCCGCGTCGTCGATGCGGGCCAGGAGCCGGGTCAGAGTGGTGAGGGCGTGTTCGAGTTCGCGGGGCTGGGGCTGCCCTCCGGCGTTGTGCACGTAGGCGATCTGGTTGATGTTGTTGCCGATCCGGGAGAGGGCGGTGCGCAGGGCGGCCAGCTCGTCGATGGCGGTGTCGAGTTGTTCGTTGGTGTGCAAGGTAGTGGAACCGCGGGCGGCGGCGAGGCCGGCGGCTGCGAGGAATCGCGCGACGGTGACGCTGCGCTGCGTGGCGGCGGCAACGATCTCGGCTTTCTCGTCGTCGGAGAGGCGGGTGGTCGTCTTACGGGCGCGCTCGGTCGGGTTGCGGTCGCGGCGGCGCGGCTTGCGGTCGGGGAAGGGGGACGCGCTCGGCGTCGGCTGCTCGGGGGCGCTGTGGCATTCTGCTTCTCCCCCCGCGCCCGGCACCCCCTGGTGCCGAGCATCCGGTTGGTCCCCGAGCGCCCTCGCTCGGGAACCAACCGGACTGCCTCCGCCCTCTTGGGCGGGGGCAGGTGCGTACGACGGGCCGTAGGACCGTCGTAGGCGACAACTTGCTCCGCCAGGAGCCGTCGTGGGCTCACGCTGCTCTGCGGCCGTGGTGTACGCCGGGTCGGGGGAGGTCACTGGCGCATCTCCGGTTCTTCCTGTCGGAGTTCCCGGAGGAGTTCTGCGATCCAGTCCAGCGCGAGGACCGGGTGGTGCAGGGTCCAGCGGGGACCGTGTGGGGTTCGTTGCACGGTCCAAGTGGTCTCGGGGCCCGGTTGGGCGTGATGCAGGTGACCTCGTTGGTGCAGGACGGTCAACCAGGCATCGACCTCGGCGGACGTGGCCGGGCAGGTGCGCATGGGGTGGTCTCCGCTTCGCTTCGGCAGTGGGTGGGGTACGTGTGCCGGGAGCGGGTGACCGGCCGGGGCAGCGGCTCGGTCACCCGCGTCGTACTGTCCGGTCAGTCCCGGATGGTGGTGACCGGCTGTCCGTGCTGCTCGCGGAGCTGGGCCATCAGGACGGTCAACCGGTCGCTGGACAGCGGGATCTGCCGACCTCGGATCGCCTGGGCGACCACCTTGCGGGTCAGTTTGTCCTGGGCTCTGACCGCCGCCCGGGCGATCTCCAGCAGTTCCTCGGTGTTCGGGTCAGACCGCCGGGCGCCGCCAGTCGGGGCGCCCTGACCGCTGACCGGCGATCGACTGTCCTGGTGACCGGTGACCTCCCCCGTGCGCACTGCGGGGCCAGTAGACGGTGAGGGAACCGGCTGTCTCGGCATGTCAACAACCTTGTGCGGCTGCCTGGGGCGGACGGCGGACGGCGGCTCGCTGCCCACCGAGGCACTGTCCCCGGTCAGTGACCGCAGACCAGTCGGCTGTCGGCACAGGGTTGGGCTGGGCCGGTCGGTCAGGCCGGTGACCGGCTGACCGTCGCAGTCCTGACCGACCTTAGGTGGCTGCTGACCACTCGCGCCCGTCTGGGTGACCTGTCCGAGGACACTGACTTGTCCGTGGCCCTGGCGTTCACCGCCCTTGACCGCTCCCCGGGCGATGAGGATGTAGAGGTGAACCGCGCCGGCCAGGGCGAGCGGAGCGATGGTGGACAGCACCGCGACCACCGTGTCCCCGAGCCGGAGCCCGGCGCCTGTGACCGTCTCGTCGTTGAGTCGCACCGCGTGGAGCGCGTTGGCCCAGATGCTGGCGGCCGTGGCCGTACCGAACAGCACCCAGAGGTAGAGCCGCGCGCGCAGGGGTGCGTCGCGGAGGACCAGGAGCGCGCGGACGCCGTAGGCGATGAACCCGTCGATCACCAGCGGGAAGAGGTAGGTCAGGAATCCGCGGACGTGGATGGCGACGGCCATTTGCTGCAGGGCGTCGTAGGACAACGCGCAGCCCGCCCCGCCCAGGGCGACGACGATCGCGCGGTCCCAACCGGTGATGTGCGCCGCCTTCGGCGCACTGGTCGTATTCACGCCGCCGTTCCGAGACCGTCGCGGCCCAGCCGTTCGCTGTCCGCCCCCGCCAGCGGGGTGGACTTCGTGTCCAGGTTCAGGTTGCGCAGGGCTCGTCGGGTTTCGCGGTACAGCTTCTGGGCGTGCTCTTCGGTGACCTTCAAGAGCGTGGCCAGGCGCTGCTCGGTTACTCCGTGGCGGTAGGCGGCGTGGACGACCGCGCGGCGCTCGGCCTTGGTGAGGTGGACGTCGCGTCCGGCGATGGTGGCGTTGACGCGGCTGTAGTCGAGGCGGTGGGCGAGCTTCTCGTGCAGGGGGCGTCGTTCCTCTTCGGTCATGCCGCCCCGGATGCCGTCGGTGTCGCCGCCTTCCAGTGCGGCGTCGAGGCAGGTTCGGCGGACGGGGCACTGGCGGCACAGCGATTTCGCGGTGGTGATCTTGTCGGTCTCCTCGGGCTTGGGGAAGAAGGTTTCGGGGTCTACCGGGTTGTACTCGGTGTTCTGGCAGACAGCCTGGTCCTGCCAGGTGTGGTCGCCGAGCGACCGGTGGCGGGCGGGGCGGTTCGTCCTGATAGTCATGCGAGGTGCTCCGATCGCTCTCCGCGCGCAGGGGCGCCGGCGGAGAGGTGCGCTGGGTCGGCGGGGTGCACGGGGGCGCGACGGACACGTGGCCCGGCAGCGTGCGGCAGGTCAGGTCGCGGCGCGGTGGCGTCTACGGTCGACCGGGGCGAACTCGACCCGCGTGGTCATCTGTGCGAGGCGGCTGGTGACACGGTCGCCGAGGTAGACCCGCAGGTCCCTGATCGCCAGGTTGGTGGTGATCAAGGTGGGGAGCATGTGGTTGTACCGGCGGTTGATCAACCGGTACGTCACTTCCTCGACCCACTCGCTCGCCTTCGCCGCACCGAGGTCGTCGATGATCAGCAGCGGGCAGCGGCTGACGGCCGCCAACTCCTGCTCGCTGTCGGTGCCGGGCCGGGGCCGCAAGGCGGCGTACAGGTCAGCGGCGGTGGTCGCGCGCCAGCGCACGCCGACCCCGCGCTGCCCCAGCCACCGGACCGCGCCGTACGCCTGGTACGTCTTGCCCGCGCCGACCACCCCGGCCATCAGGAGGCTCGGTCCGGTCGCGACCTGTCGCCGGGCCCCCGGGCTGGGGGCGACAGCTGCCTCGGCGACCTCGCGAGCCCACGCCAGAACCTGGGGGTGATCGGCGACGGCACCTTGGTAGCGCGGCGGCATGCCGGCTGACAGGGCGTCCAGCGGAGAGCGAGGCTCGGGTGTGTCGTCTGGTGTCTCGGTGGAGGTGGGGCTGATGCAGCGGGCGGCCAGGATGCGTGCCATCCGGTCCAGGGTGCCCTCGCCGAGGGGCTGTGGTTCGCGGTTACGGGTGCGCATCACAGCTCCTCGGCGTAGGCGGCGCTGGCGTTGACGGGGTTGGTCCACGCCCGGTGAGCGGGCAAGTTAGGCCCCGTCGCCGGCCGAGCCAAACCGCCGGAGGCGTTCATGGCCTCGTTGACCATGCTGGTCAGCACGCTCGGATGCTTCGGGCTGGCTGCGAAGTGCCGCAGGCCAGCCCGGACGTGCTCGGGGTCGATGCCCTCGCCCAGCAGCTTCTTGACGATGCGTCCGAGGTGTCCGATCACGTCGCTCGGCGGGCGCCGGACGCAGGCCGCGACGTACTCGCCGACGAGCTGGTTGACCGAGGCGGTGGCTACGGGCGCCGTGCGCCCCGTAGGGAAGAAAGATCCAGGATCCAAGATCCTAGATCCAGATGCCGAGTCCTCACCGAGGCTTCGGTGAGAGTTCGACGGGGACTCGGCAAGCAGCCCCTCACCTGCGCTTTTCGCGTCAGCGCGAGCGAGGGGATCGATCGTTCCGTCGAACGTTTCCTGCCGGGTGGCAGGGGCCCCGCTCACGTGACCGGGAGGTGTTGCGCCGGGCAGGGCGAGGGTTCGGCGAACGTTCGGCGAAGCATCGGCGAGCTCTCCCGGAGGGGTGGGTGTTCCCTCGGCCCGCTTGGTGCAGGTCCCCTTGCAGGGGCCGCACCGGTCCGCAGCGTGGTGCTGCGTGCAGGAGGGCATGCGGGACTGGCTCGGTCGGTCGATCTTCTGGTGCTCGAACCAGGTCACGATGTGCAGGTAACGGCGGCCGTCGCAGCCGGTGTACCGGCAGACCAGGCCGGCATTCGCAAGCTGGTCCAGGTCGTCTTCGACGTGGACCGAGGTGTGCTCGGCGCGCAGCGGCCAGAGCACTCCGGCGATGATCGCGGCGTTGTCGCGGTGACGGCCGTGGTCGTCGGCCTGGGTGAGCAGTCCGAAGAAGGTCCGCTCCGCCTCGACGCTCACCTCGGCGAGCGACTCCGAGACGTACGCTTCAGGCTTGATGGTGCGTATCCGGGCCATGTCAGCGACCCCGACCAGCGTTGGTCGACTCGCCGTGGGTGAGGGTCGCGTCGACAAGGTGGAAGATGTGCGGCCGTGTCCAGTCCGCCTCCGGCCAGGTCCGAAGAACCCAGCGGGCCGCGACCGTGGTGGTCGTTCGGCCGAGCGCCATCGTCTTCCCGGCCTCGTCCTTGACGGTGGCGTACGGATGGGGCCACCGCCGCTGCGGGTCGGTGAGGTCGACTCGGACGGTAGCGGCGCCCGGAATCATGTCGGCGAGTTGTGCGGCGAGGCGGCGATGGCGGTCAATGTCCGGGCATGCCTGTGTTCCGCTCGACGTGGCGAGCATGCGATACTCCGTTGTTCGTAGGAGCGCGGCGCGGCGGTTCTCGTGCAAGAAGCCCCGTCGCCCGCGAGATGTGAATCGGCGCCTTTCGAGATGCCGGCCCGGCGCTTGGGAGTTGGTAGCTCCCGGGCGCCGGTCTCCTTCGTCCCCTGCGGGCGTCATGGCCCGCGTGCGTGCATCACCCCTCCCCTCGTTCCGAGCTCCCCAGCCGGTGCTTCGCCCCAGCGGGGACCAGGACCATATGGCGACCCACGGCACAAGTCCAGCTTCGCCGCACCACTCCCGAGCAGGCATGGAACACTGCACTGGACGGCACTAACCGCTAACGTACAGTGCAGTGGCACGCCGAAGTCAACTGCAATGTCGGCAAACGAGGCTGACCGCGCCGGAGATCACCACTGAAGTGGATAGGATGGTGGCCCTGATGGAGGGCTGGAGATGACCGAGAAGAACGAGCGCACCTTCGCGGAACTGCTCGACTACCTATTCCGAAACGTGCACCCGAAGGGGCGCGGCCCCTACACGTACGCGGAGGTATCGCAGGGCATCCGCGACACTTCCGGCGTCACCATCTCCGCGAGCGCCATCCAGCAGCTTCGCACCGGCACCAACACGAACCCGAAGATGCAGACCATCCGGGCCCTGGCCGGATTCTTCGGCGTGAGTGCGGGCTACTTCTTCGACGAGGCCGAGGCCGAGCGGCAGCGCGCGGAGATCCAGGTGATCACCGCCATGCGCGACCAGGACGTGCGCCGGGTCGCCCTGCGCGCCAACGGACTCAGCGCATCAAGCCTGCACATGCTGAGCACCGTGATCGAACAGGCCCGCCGGCTGGAGGGCATGCCGACGAGGTCTGAGGACTCCGAACTGCTCGACGACGAGTAAGCCCCCTCCGCGTACCGCGCACAACCCCTGCAGATGCGCCTCGCTCTGACCGTGCGGGGAGGCCGAGGTGGCTGCTCAGGGCCAT
Organism: Streptomyces sp. 71268; assembly: GCF_029392895.1. Lineage (NCBI taxonomy): Bacteria > Bacillati > Actinomycetota > Actinomycetes > Kitasatosporales > Streptomycetaceae > Streptomyces > Streptomyces sp. 71268. The sequence continues at coordinate 7,770,953 of NZ_CP114200.1, read as the reverse complement.
GTTGCGGGACCTACCGACCAACGGGGATGCGGGCCGCCTGGTGCTGCTGCAGGCTGAGCTCCCGAAACAGACCAACAGGCCATGCGGCTCTCCGTCCGTGACCAAACCGACCGCACCCCTCACATCGCCACTGCCGCCACAGGCCCCGCACCAGCGCGAAGGTTGCTGCACCTGGATTCCCGTCGCTCGGCAGGAAGGCTTCGCCCGTGATCCGTGCGGGTACTGGAGCGGGTCGCGCGGGACCGGTCGACCGCCCACCGTCGCCGCCAGCGGCCGGCCTCGCCTACCTCTCACCTGCTGGTCAGCCAGAAGAGCGCGATCGATCCTGGCCGCCTGGCCGCCAATCGACACCCCGAGCGGAGACCTTCTCCGCAGGTTGACGCCAAGCGGCCTGAAACCTCAACGAAGCAGCCGAAACCGCCCACCACTCAAACTGATGCCAGCCCGAGCGAACCACCAAGCGGCCCCTGTGACGGCACTTGTATCAGCGCGGGCCGCCGGTTGCGGCGTGGCATTGGCCGCCGGGCGGCAGAGGCATAGAGCCCAGTGATCGGCGAAACCGGAGCCACCAGGCGAGTACCTTATTGCACATAGGTTGCAGTAACGACTGATGTGCGAGAGGGGCCAGTGTGGGGACTCCGGTGGTGCTGGGGGTCGAGTCGTCGTGCGACGAGACAGGGGCAGGGATCGTCTCCGGCGGCCGGCTGCTGGCGCATGTCGTGGCGTCGAGCATGGACGAGCACGCCCGCTTCGGCGGCGTGGTCCCGGAGATCGCCGCCCGTGCTCACCTCCAAGCGTTCAACCCCGTCGTGAAGGAGGCTCTCGGACAGGCAGGGCTCGGCATGCACGACATCGATGCCGTAGCGGTGACCACCGGCCCGGGTCTGTCCGGTGCCCTCCAAGTCGGCCTGGCCGGCGCGAAGTCCCTGGCCTACGCCGCGGGAGTACCTCTCTACGGGGTACACCACCTAGCCGGGCACGTGGCGGCAGACACCCTGGAGCACGGGCCGCTGCCCGACCCGTGCATGGTCCTGATCGTCTCTGGCGGTCACACCTCGCTGCTGTTGGTGCGCGACCTGGTGCGTCATCCGATCCTGCACCTGGGCGACACCATCGACGACGCCGCCGGCGAGTGCTTCGACAAGGTCGCCCGAGTCTTCGGCCTCCCCTACCCGGGCGGCCCGGCGATCGACCAAGCCGCCCGGGCAGGCAATCCGTGTGCCGTCGCCTTCCCCCGTCCACTGTTGGGGTCGAAGGAGCACCCGTACGGGTTCTCCTTCTCCGGCCTGAAGACGGCAGCCGCTCGCTGGGCCGAGCAGCACCGCCAGCGAGGCGAGAAACTCCCCCTGGCCGATGGCGCTGCCTCCCTCCAGGAGGCCGTCGCGGATGTCCTGACGCGCAAGGCGCTGACTGCCTGTCGCCAGTACGATGTGCGCACCTTGGTCGTGGTGGGCGGTGTCGCGGGGAATTCCCGAGTGAGGGCCCTGGCCGAGGAGCGGTGCGCCGCCGCGGACGTGGAGCTACGGGTACCACCGCTGACGCTGTGCACCGACAACGGGGCGATGATCGCAGCCGTCGGCGACCTACTGGTGCGGGCTGGAGCCGACCCAGCACAGTTGGATGTGTCAATCGACCCGTCGGCACCGCTGGAGTACGCCGCCCTGCACCCCGCTGCCAAGTCGGTGAGGGTTGCGTGAGCGGCTTGCTACTGCGCCGCCTGTCCGGTGTCGAGCTCCTCGCCCGGCGGACGGACGTGCGTCGCGTCTACGCGGAGGCGTTCAACGGGCCACCTTGGTCTCAAGGTGCCTTCGCTGCGGATCGGTTCATAGCCAGGCTGGTTGACGACACCGCCCGGCCCGGTTTCACGGCGGCCGGCGCGTTCCAGGACGCCGCCTTGGTCGGGCTGGTCACCGCCTGGACCACGCCCGCACCATTCCCCTCTGACCGCTGTTACCCCCAGGCTCAGGCCGCCCTCGGACCGGACCGCACGGAGCAGTGGCTGTGCGGGGGCCGGGAAGTGGACGAACTCGCTCTCGCCACGACAGCACGCGGGCAGGGAGTGGGCGCGGCTCTCCTGGACGCAGTCACCTCGGACGCGCCCGATGGCCGGTGCTGGCTGCTGACCACCGTGCGAGCCCTAGACGCGGCCCGCTTCTACTAACACCTGGGCTGGATTCCTGCCACCCATCTCGCCCCCGAGGGAGAAGGCATCGTGGTCTTCCTCGGCCCCAGGCATCCGGCGCGCACCGCCGTCGCCCGCCCGCTCTGATCCACCGAAGGACACCCTGTGCGTACCTCCGACATCCGTAGCAGATTCCTCGACCACTTCGCCGAGCGCGGCCACACGGTCGTCCCCAGCGCGCCCCTGCCCACTCCGGACCCGACGCTGCTGTTCGTCAACGCCGGAATGGTGCCGTTCAAGCCGTACTTCACCGGTGAGGCAGCCCCTCTGTGGGAGCGGACCACCAGCGTGCAGAAGTGCGTGAGGACCCTGGACATCGAGGAGGTCGGGAGGACAACCCGGCACGGCTCGTTCTTCCAGATGAACGGCAACTTTTCCTTCGGGGACTACTTTAAGGAAGAGGCCATCGCCTACGCCTGGGAGTTGTCTACGAGCCCCCAGGCAGATGGCGGGTACGGCCTGGCCCCAGACAAGATCTGGATCACGGTTCACCACTCCGACACCGAGTCGCGCGGGATCTGGCGTCGGGTCGCGGGCCTACCCGACGAGCGGATCGTGGAACGGGGAGACGAGGACAACTTCTGGTCCATGGGCGTTCCCGGCCCCTGTGGACCGTGCTCTGAGCTGTACTACGACCGTGGCCCCGAGTTCGGCCTCGAAGGCGGTCCCGCGATTGACGAGGACCGGTACATGGAGTTCTGGAACCTCGTCTTCATGCAGTACGAGCGCGGTGAGGGGCCCGGCAAGTCCGGCTATCCGATCCGGGGCGAGCTCCCGCGCCGCAACATCGACACCGGCATGGGCCTGGAGCGCATGGCCACCCTCCTCCAGGGCGTCGACAACCTCTACGAGATCGACGAGACCCGCCCCATCCTCGACCGAGCCGCCGCCCTCGCAGGAATCCGGTACGGGGCCGACACGCAGGCCGACGTGCGCCTGCGCGTCGTGGCCGACCACGTCCGCACCGCGCTCATGCTCCTCGGGGACGGTACAGCTCCCGGCAACGAGGGCCGCGGCTACGTCCTACGCCGCATCCTGCGCCGCGCGGTGCGCTCCATGCGCCAGCTCGGCTACCGAGACCCGGCCCTCCGCGAACTGCTGCCCATCGCCCGAGACTGTATGGCCCCCAGCTACCCGGAGATCGCCGAGGCGTTCCCTCGGATCACTGGCCAGGCGTACGGCGAGGAGGACATCTTCCGCGCCACGCTGAAGCAGGGCACCACCGTCCTGGACACGGCCGTCACGAAGGTCAAGGCTGAAGGTGGGCGTTCGCTGCCCGGCGCCCAGGCGTTCCTGTTGCACGACACCTACGGCTTCCCCATCGACCTCACCCTGGAGATGGCCGCCGAGCAGGGCGTGGAGGTGGACCGGGAGGGCTTCACCGCGTTGATGAACGCCCAGCGGGAGCGGGCCCGCGCGGACGCCAGGGCCCGTAAGTCGGGCAGCGTCGTCGACACCTCAGAGCTGCGCTCCGTCCTGGACGCGAACGGGCCGACCGACTGGGTGGCCTGGGAGGCCCTGACCACCGAGTCGCGTGTCCTCGCGGTCCTTGGCACCGAGGGCGCGTTGCAAGTAGCCCGCACCGGGGACATCGCCACCGTCGTCCTCGACCGCTCACCCTTCTACGCCGAATCCGGCGGTCAGGACAGCGACGCGGGCATTCTGTCCGGCGCCTCCGTCGAGGGCGAGGTTCTCGACGTCCAGCGGCCCCTGCCCGGCCTCGTCGTCCACCAGGTACGCATCACCGCCGGCGAGCTCGCGGTCGGCGACGCCGTGCATGCGGCCGTCGACCCCGACTGGCGGCTCGGAGCCCGCCAGGCCCACTCCGGCACCCACGTCCTGCACGCCGCCCTGCGCGAGATCCTCGGCCCCGCCGCCCTCCAGGCCGGCTCCTACAACCGCCCCGGTTACCTGCGCCTGGACTTCCCCTGGCGCGGCGGCCTCTCGTCGACCGTCCGCAGCGAGGTGGAGGAGGCGGCGAACCGGGCCCTGCGCCGCGACCTGCCCGTCGGCGTCCGGTGGATGCCCCTGCCCGAAGCCAAGGAACTGGGTGCGCTCGCCCTGTTCGACGAGACGTATGGGGAGAAGGTCCGCGTCGTCGAGATCGGCGGGGCCTGGTCGCGCGAGCTGTGCGGCGGCACCCACGTCGAGCACGCCTCCCAGATCGGCACAGTCGCCCTGACCTCCGAGGGCTCCGTCGGTGCCGGAATGCGCCGCCTTGAAGCGGCCGTCGGCATCGAGGGCTTTGCCTACCTCGCCCGCGAGCGCGACCTTGTCGCGCGGATCGCCGAACAGCTCGGCGCCCCCCGCACCGAGCTCTCCGAGAAGATCGCCAGCCTGTTGGACCGCCTCAAGGCGGTCGACCGGGAGAACGCTCGCCTCAAACAGCAGGCCACCACCACCCGCGCCGCCGAACTCGCCGACGCGGCCACCGACGCGAACGGAGTGCAGGTCGTTACCACCACCGCCGTCGGCGGTAGCGCCGATGATGCTCGTGCGCTCGCCCTGGCCATCCGCAACCGACTGCCCGCCCATGTGCCTGGCGCGGTCGCCGTCGGCACGGAAGACGGCGTCCTCGTCCTCACTCTCAACAAGACGGCACGCGAAGCGGGCCTGCACGCTTCCCAGCTGGTCAAGCAGCTCCTCGACGGCCGAGGCGGTGGCTCTGCCGAGCTCGCCCAAGGCGGTGGCCTTGAACTCGACGGAATCGCCGACGTCCTCACGACACTGCCCGCTGTGATCGCCACTCGCTGACGCCCGCCTGCAGCACCCTCTCCTCCCGTCCCCGTGCCCCCGTCGCCGGACAGGGACACGGGGACGGGCGCTACACAAACCTCCGGCCCGAACAAGCAGGCTGAGGGGACTGCACCGCCGATGGGTGAGGATCCCGCGTGGCGGCGGCTGGGGCAGGGCGGGAAGCGCGTGTGCGCCGCTCCGCCCCTCGCCTGCCTGTCTCGACACCCTGCCCCTCACCTTCCGGATTCTGGACGCCGCTCTTCCTTCCGCGGCACCACCCCGTAGGCTGACCGCAGCAGCTGGTTCGCCCCGTCCGCCAGGCGGGGTGTCGTAAGAGGGAACCCGGTGAGAATCCGGGACTGCCCCGCAGCGGTGAGTGGGAACGACCGCCGTCAACGCACTGGGTTCGACGTACCGGACCTGGGAAGCGACGGCCACTAGGTGTCCTCCGTCAGAAGGACGTGCCCGCAAGTCCGAAGACCTGCCAACTGCCCGCGTGCGGACCGTTTCGTGCGCGGACATCCCGGTGACCTCGAGGGCGGGTCGGCGTACACACCAGAGAGAACGACCGTGCCTGCGCCGCGCGGAGTCGTTGCCCTCCGGTTTGTCATTCCCTTCGCGCTCTCGTCCCGTCACCGGGATCTCAGGGATTCATCTCGCGAAGGAGATCTCCGTGACAGCGAAGTCCGCAGCTGCGGCAGCACGGGCCACCGTGTACGGCTTCCCCCGCCAGGGCCAGAACCGGGAACTGAAGAAGGCCATCGAGGGCTACTGGAAGGGTCGCGCCACCGCCGACACCCTCCACACCACCGCCGCTGAACTCCGGCGGAGCAATTGGCAGGCGCTGGCCGAGGCAGGCATCCACGAGGTGCCGACCGGCGACTTCTCGTACTACGACCACGTCCTCGACACCACCGTCATGGTGGGCGCGATCCCCGAACGACACCGCGCCGCCATCGCGGCAGACGCGACGGACGGTTACTTCGCGATGGCACGCGGTACCCAGGAGGTCGCACCGCTGGAGATGACCAAGTGGTTCGACACCAACTACCACTACCTGGTCCCCGAACTGGGCCCCGACACCGTCTTCGCGGCCGACTCGACCAAGCAGGTCGCCGAGTTGAAGGAAGCCCTCGACCAGGGGCTCACCACCCGGCCCGTGCTGGTCGGTCCGGTCACCTATCTCCTGCTCGCCAAGCCCGCCCCCGGCGTGCCCGCCGACTTCGAACCACTGACGCTCCTGGACCGCCTGCTGCCGGTGTACGCCGAGGTGATCGCCGACCTGCGGGCCGCCGGCGCCGAGTGGGTGCAGCTCGATGAGCCCACCCTGGTGCAGGATCGCACCCCGGCCGAGCTGAACGCCGCCGAGCGCGCCTACCGCGATCTCGGCGCCCTCGCGGACCGGCCCAAGCTACTGGTGGCCTCCTACTTCGACCGACTCGGCGACGCCCTGCCGGTGCTGGCCAAGGCGCCAGTGGACGGACTGGCGCTGGACTTCACCGAGGCCGCCGCCGCCAACCTGGACGCGCTGGCCGCCGTCGGCGGGCTGCCCGGCAAGCGCTTGGTCGCCGGTGTCGTGAACGGCCGCAACATCTGGATCAACGACCTGCAGAAGTCACTGTCCACCCTCGGCACCCTTCTCGGGCTCGCCGACCGCGTCGACATCGCCGCCTCCTGCTCGCTACTGCACGTCCCACTGGATGCCACGGCCGAGCGGGACATCGACCCGCAGATCCTGCGCTGGCTGGCCTTCGCGAAGCAGAAGACCACCGAGATTGTCACCCTCGCCAAGGGCCTCGCCCAGGGCGTCGACGCCATCACCGGCGAACTCGCGGCCAACCGCGCCAACCTGGTCTCCCGCGCCACCTCGCCCATCACCCGCGACCCTGCCGTCCGGTCCCGTGCCGAGGCCGTGACGGACGCTGACGGGCGCCGCTCTCAGCCGTACGCCGAACGCGCCGCCGCCCAGCGCGCCCACCTCGACCTGCCGCTGCTGCCGACCACGACCATCGGCTCGTTCCCACAGACGACCGAACTGCGGACCGCCCGCGCCGATCTGCGCGCCGGCCGCGTCGACACCGCCGGGTACGAGGAGCGCATCAGGGCTGAGATCCAGGAGGTGGTCTCCTTCCAGGAGGAGACCGGGATCGACGTCCTGGTGCACGGCGAACCCGAGCGCAACGACATGGTCCAGTACTTCGCCGAACAGCTCACCGGCTACCTCGCCACCCAGCACGGCTGGGTCCAGTCGTACGGCACCCGGTACGTCCGTCCGCCGGTTCTGGCCGGTGACATCTCCCGTCCCGAGCCGATGACGGTGCGCTGGACGTCCTACGCCCAGTCGCTGAGCGACCGCCCGGTCAAGGGCATGCTCACCGGGCCGGTCACCATGCTCGCCTGGTCCTTCGTCCGCGACGACCAGCCGCTCGGCGACACCGCCCGTCAGGTCGCCCTCGCCCTGCGCGACGAGGTGGGCGACCTGGAGGCCGCCGGCACCTCGGTCATCCAGGTCGACGAGCCCGCGCTGCGTGAGACGCTGCCGCTGCGGGCGGCCGACCACGCCGCGTACCTCGCCTGGGCGACCGAGGCGTTTCGGCTCAGCACTTCCGGTGTGCGGCCGGACACCCAGATCCACACCCACATGTGCTACGCCGAGTTCGGCGACATCATCCAGGCCATCGACGACCTCGACGCCGATGTCATCAGCCTGGAGGCCGCACGGTCCCACATGCAGGTCGCCCGGGAACTGGCCGCGCACGGCTACCCACGCGAGGCCGGGCCGGGTGTCTACGACATCCACTCCCCGCGCGTCCCGAGCGCTGAGGAGGCCGCGGACCTCCTGCGCACCGGACTGAAGGCCATCCCGGCCGAACGGCTGTGGGTCAACCCTGACTGCGGCCTGAAGACCCGCGGCTGGCCCGAGACCCGGGCCTCGCTGGAGAACCTGGTCGCCGCCGCCCGCGCCGTCCGGGGCGAGCTGCCCGCCTCCTGACCGAGGAACTCAGTGGGCCGGGACGCCGCAAGCGTCCCGGCCCGGTTCGAGGGCCTGCTGGCCATGGGCGACAGCTCGGCAGTCAGTCCGTCAAGCCGCTTCGAACGGGAAGGCTGACGGCGGCTCGAACATCTGGAAGGTCAGCCTCGACGGCTCGCTCTTCGCCACTGCCGCCGGGGGGGATCGTCGGTGTCGACGATCCGATCACCATGCGCCGGGGCGCCGGAAGCGCTCATCGCAACCGTAGGGTCGCCGCATGTGCGTCGTCTCCCTGCTGCCTGCCGCGACCGACGTGGTCGCCGAGCTCGGCCTGTCTGCCCGGCTCGTTGGCTGAACCCTCGAATGCGACTGGCACCGCGACACGTCGCGTCCGTCCAGTGGTCACCGACTCCGAGCTGGAGCAGAACCAGCTCACCAACCGGGAGATCTCTGACGCCGTCGGCGGGTCGGTGCACTCCGGATCCTTCGCTCTACACCTAGGACACCGAGGCACTGGGGGCACTGCGCCCCTATGTCGTGCTCACCCAGGATCTGTGCGGTGTGTGCGCCGTCTGTCGAGAGCCGCGGGAGGCGTGGGGCGGTGCTGGGTGGACGCTGAGGGTTACCCGTCACTTCGGGAGATCGGGACCATGACATGCGCCACAGCTTGCCCTGAATCGACCCCGAAGGCACCGGGCCTAAGCCCCCTGAACAAGCGGACGTAGTGGACATCAGCTGGCTTACCTTAGCCACTGCCTCAGCCACATTGCCCTTGTCACACAAGGCGTGACCCCCTCCCTCAAGGTCGAAGCGCACACCCTCATCTGCGAAGCCCTCGTTGCCCGCCTCACGGGGCCCACTTCCTCACGCTGGAACTTCGAGTTCCGGTGGGCGTGAGGTTTTCACTCGCTTCTGGCATCCTCCCCGCTGTCACTCACGACGGATTGCGAGACGTAGCCGAAGAGGGAGGTTGTTGCCATGTCATTGCCCGTAGCCGCCGGCATTCGACTGCGCGAATCGTGCGAGAAGCAAGTTGAACTTCTACGCCTGCCCTATCGATTCAGTATGCGCGAACTACGTGACGCGGTGGCCGAACTGCGCGGAAGGCCGATCGTGCTGAAGCCGTTGAGCACACTCGGCACCATTGACGCGCCTTGCGGTATCAGGATCGAAACCCCTTCAGCCGATCTCCTCTATTACGAGGAGGGGACTTCCGTACACCATCAGCGGCACATTCTCGCGCACGAACTGTCTCACGTGTACTGCGATCACCCAGGAAGCCTGGGAATCGACGCAGATACGGCGCAGGCCATCGGCGTGAGCCCCACACTGGTTATGCGCATGTCAGGGCGCACCAGCTACTCGTCAACTGACGAACGCGAAGCGGAGATGATGGCGACGGTCATCCGTCAGCGCATCTACCGCGAGCGCGAACTCCCTTCGCACCGACCGGAGAAGGGAACGGATAGCTGGGACGCGCTTTTTGCCCAGCCCACCAAGAGAGGCCGGTTCCGTTCGCGATGAACGCCGTATTCCTGAGCATGGCATGCCTGCTCGCGGCGGCTGCCCTCTACTGGATCTTCGGCCGTGGCGCTCCTCGGCCGACAGGCACCTGGACGATGGGTGCTCTCCTCGGCTCCTTCACTCTGGCATTCGCCTCGTACGCGCCGCTGTTTGAGAACGCCATCGAAGCCGTTGTGCCGCACGTGGCCCGACTAGTAAGTAACTGTTCCTCGCTGGCCGCTGCCACCGCAGTCGTGGCTATCTCTTTCCAGCTCAACCTGGAGGCGTCGGAAGCACGGCGGCAAATCCGCCTGCGCCTCCTACTCTTCGCCGCGTCCGCCTGCGGAATGACCGCCCTCTTCGTTTACGAGCAGATGTCGAACCGCTCCGCGCGGGTGTACGCGCTGTACGTGCTCCTGTTCATCTCCTACCTCGGCTTCGCCGTCGTCGACTTTCTGATCCAGGCCGTGCGTCAGTCGAAGACGAGTCGGCGCATCAGCCTGCGAATAGGGCTGCGAACGGCGGCAGGAGGCTGCGTCTTCGCGCTGGTCTACGTGGCGTACAAGCTGACGGTCCTGGTTTCGCTCGGCCTGGGCTACCAGCTCGTACCCGCCGGCTCGAAGTGCTCGTCGCTCGTGGCCACGCCGTGCGTCTTCAGCGTGACCTCTCCGGCGCTGGCCGTCCTGCTGATCTGCCTCGGCCTCACGTTGCCCGCCGTCGTCTACCCGCTCAGCCAGGCCCGCCGCCGACGCTGGGAGACGCGGTCCTTCGATGCACTTGGCGCTCTGTGGCGCGACCTGACCGCCGCAGTGCCCGAGGTCGTCCTCTCGCCTGCGGGCTCCGCCGGTCACGACACGGACTTCTTGCTCCAGCGACGGGTCATCGAGATCAGCGACGGCATCCTCGCGCTCCGGCCGTACCGGTCACGCGCGGTCCAGGAAGCGGCCCTACGGGTCTTCGACACCAGAACGGAGGCGGGTGGCGCCGCGGTCGAGGCGGCTGTCGTAAAGGCGGCCCTGGCCGCCTTTACGACCGGCGAGCTTCCCGAGGAAGTCGCTCCTCCCTTTGCGGGGGCCGGCCCCCGCAAGGACCTCCGCGCGGACACGGAGTGGCTCCTCCTTGTGGCTACCGCCTATGTCGCCCATCCTGGACGCGTCGCCGACGCCGGGCGGCCAAAACCCGTTGGAAATTGAAGGCATGCCCGACTCGACTGATGACCCTCGCTTCCTGCGGAACCCCTATCCCACCTACGCGGCCATGCGCTCCGCATGCCCAGTGCAGCTCGTATCCGCAGATTCCGGTCGCCACACCAGCTACCTGGTCACCGGCCACGCGGAAGCCAGAGCTGCTCTCGCCGACCCGCGGCTGTCGAAGGACACGGCCGCCTTCTTCGCAGGCAAGGGCTCACGGCGACGCCTGCACCCCGCGGTGGCACACAACATGCTGGCCAGCGACCCACCTCAGCACACCCGGCTGCGCAGGCTGGTGACCAAGGCATTCACCACGGGCGCCGTCGCCAAGCTGCACCCCTTCATCGCCCAGACCGCTGACGAACTCCTGGCGCAGTGGCGCGACGGTGAGTCCTTCGACTTCGTCGCCGGACTGGCAGTGCCGTTGCCAGTCATCGTTATCTGCGAGTTGCTCGGCATCCCCAAGGCTGACCGGCCTGCCGTCCAGCGCTGGTCCGGGGAGCTGTTCGCGGCAGGCCAGCCGGGCATCATCGACGCGGCCTCACACCACATGGCCGACTACATGACGACCCTCATCGCCGCCAAACGGCTCGCACCCGGCGACTCCCTACTCGACCGGCTCATCTCGGCCCGCGACGACGACTCCCACCTCACCGAGGAGGAACTGACCTCCCTGGCGGTGCTCCTGTTCGTCGCCGGACACGAGACCACCACCAACCTCCTCGGCAACGCCATCCTGGCGCTCCTCCAGAATCCGACCGCCCTGCACCGCCTACGGGAAAACCCGAACGACCTCCCGGGCGCCCTCGACGAGCTGCTCCGGTTCGATGCCCCACTCAGCCTCGCCACGTTCCGGTACACCACGGAACCCATCACGCTCGGCGACACCGCCATTCCGGCCGGCGCCCCGGTACGCATCGCCCTGAGCGCCGCCAACCGTGACCCCCAGCAGTTCCCAGCGCCCGATGTGCTCGACATCGACCGCGACGCCACCACCCACCTCAGCTTCGGCCACGGCATCCACCGCTGCCTCGGTGCGGCCCTGGCAAAGGCCGAGGCGGAGATCGCCCTGCGCACCGTACTCACCCGGTTCCCCGGGATTCGGCTCGCCGTGCCGCCTGATCACCTGGAGTGGCGGCGTACCCGCCTCGTCCGGGGACTCGCTTCGCTTCCGGTCGTCGCGTAAGCGCATCGCCGCCCCACGTCTGCGGCCTTTTCGTTGACGCGGTGCAGTTCCTCCGGCTCGCAGCCAGGGTTCGCGGCGACTACGGATGCGGCATCACCCCAACCGGCTCACAGGGCTCCCCCACTGCGACCATTCCGACCTGTTCTCACAGGACAGGAACTAGCAGTTCCACACCGTACGAACCAAACGCGTGAGCACCGTATAATTTCGCCAGAAAAATCCGCCACGAAGGAAAGGTGCGAGTGGGCGCTTGAGTTTTGAGTCATGTTCGGGGCGTGACTCAATTCACGATCGCTCCATTGCTTCTGCCATGAATGCTCGACCAGGAACCCCGAACATGATCACTCACGTCCTCCGCGCGGCCCGCGAACGCAACGGCCTCTCCACAGACCAGGCCGCAGAGCTCTGTGGTGTCTCCGGGCGCTGGTATCGCGCGCTGGAAAACGGAAACTCGGGCCGACACTCGAACGCCCTCCTGACGAAGATCAGGAGGGCTCTCGACCTGAGTGAGGAGGAGTGGCTCGTCCTCTACCGTCTCGTGGGCGCACAGGACCTTCCCGAAGAAATCATGGCACCGAAGAGCAGCACGCCAGTGCCACCCCGCATCCGCACGTTCGTTGAGGGCGTCGAGCCCTGGGGCGCCTACCTCTGTGACTACCGCTGGGACGTACTCGCGCACAACCGCGCGATCACACATCTCTTCCCATGGGTCAAAGAAGGCGTCAACGTCATGGAGTGGGCGCTGACCAACCCGGACGCTCCCACGAGCCTGATCCGCTGGGAAACCGATTGGGCCCTGCCGATGATGGCCCAACTGCGCCTTCATGATGCGCAGTGGAAAGACGACCCCCGCATGCAGGCCGTTACACAATCCATACTCTCAACAGCGGCGGGTCGACGATTGTGGAACTCCCCGAACCTGCCGCCTCTCTCCTACCCGGCCGCCGAGACGACGCGCCAACTCGTAGGGTCCGACACGCGGCTCTACGCAGTGTTTTTCGTGCCGCTCATGCCCCTTCAGCTCCCCTGGTATCGCTTTATGGCCGTCATGCCTGCGTGACGAGCTAGCTGGCGCCTGCGCGGGAACGACGTACGAGAAGTGTTCCGGGCTCGTGTGTTTCCGTAGCGAGGTGTCAGACCAGGTGAAGATCAGACCCGCTCGTTGCCAAGATCGATCAGGTCAACACCATTACGGAAGGCATAGGCCACCAAGTGTGCTCGGTTGCGAAGGCCGAGCCGCGACAGGGCTTTGCCGATGACGTGCTTGACGGTGTTCTGAGACAGACTCAGTTTCGTGGCGATAGCAGTGGTGTTCATTCCCTTCGCGACCAGGATCAGTACCTGCAACTCTCGGTACGTAAAGGCACTGCCGCGTCGGAGGGTAGAGGAGGGTTGGCACCCTAAGAGGTCGGGAGACACGCGTGGTTCGCCTTTCGAATGGCTTGTATGAGGGCCGCTTGCTTGCCGGAAGCGGTCGCAGACAGACGGGCGTACCCGCCCGATGTTCTGATGCGTCAGCAAGTTGTTGGTTGGCTCAGGGCACGCGCTGCGGACTCGTGACGTCGCGCGGCCTCGCTGCTGCCGAGCGCGCGAGCCACGTCCGCCAAAGCTCGATGATTGCGGGCCGCCTCCTGACGGAGGACGATCTCGCCGCCAGCACCGACGGTGCGTTCCAACGCGCGGGTCAGCGTGTCCCGGGACTCGTCGTACTGGCCAGCCCGGTGATGCACCACGCCGATCAGCCGCAGGATCATCGCCTCGTACGGACGTGGGGTGCCGGCGACGAGGGCCGGCACCCGGCACGCCTCTCGGTGCGCCTCGGCGAGCAGGCCCAACGCGGTGCCGTGGTACCCCGCGAGGGATTCGACCTCCGCCCAAGCCGCCAGCTCCCACATGATCGTGTCACCGATAGCCTGGCGCAGCCGGATGGCGTGCAGAAGGGCTTCACGGGCCAGCACTCCGTGTCCGAGGGCCTGGTGGGCCGCGGCTCTGATGTCGGAGATCACCGCCAGTCCCCACACGTGGTCGAAGTTACGGCGGTCATACAGCCTGGTGGCCTGGTCCAGCGTGACGAGAGCCTGCTGCTGGTCGCCCGCCTCGCACAACAGTCGCGCACGCGCCGTGAGAAGACGCGCCTGCAGAGGGCGATCGCCACTTCGCTCGGCGCTGTCCCAGCCCGACCGTTGGCTGTGGTACCAGGCGTCGGTGCGTCCCAACAGGCCCGCAGCCCAAGCGGCATCGGCGAGCTGACCGGCGAGGTGATGCAGCCCGGCGGCACGCGCCAGTTCCTGTACAGCGCTCAACGCCGACCGTTCCCGCTCCAGCCAGCGTGCCGCCGATTCGGCGTCCCGCACTGTGCTCTCGACCTCGGGGGTCGAGAGCGTGAAGGCCGGCTCGGCCACTCGGTGCACAGGGAACAGGGCGTTGGTCGCCGCGCCGGTCGTAGCCAGGTAGTAATCGCCCAGGTGAGCTACGGTCTCCACGCGCGCTGCTGTGTCCCGGCCCCGCACTTGGCCACGCAGCTGCTGGTGCGCCTCCTGCCCCAGGGCATAGCGGCTCGGGCCGATAGGAGTAAGCCGCCGCCGCACATGCTCAACGGCGGTTGTGCGCTCCGCGGACGGCATGCTTCGCAGCAACGTGCGCAGGACGGCCTCGGTGAAGTACGGAGTGGGGTGCATCCCCAGCCTCCAGTTCAAACCACCGCCTCCCGTCTCGGGGACCACGGATAGTTGCTCTGGCTCTTGGTTCACGCGAACCCGCCGTCCTGCGCGAGCCTGATCTGGCGAGCCAGCACGTCGGCATCCACCAACCTCTGCGGTGTGGGCTCGCGCACCCACTCCAACCGGTCCAGCAAGTGGTGGAAGTCGGTCATCGCCATGCACCGACCAGCTCGCGCCGGCCACCGCCGGCTGGTGCCGGCAGGCACCACCCACACCAGCCAGCCCGACACAGTTGCCACGGGCCCGCTCCCACCCGGCACGTGATCCATGCTCCGCAGGACCGCATCCGACGTGGGCCCTCCCTCTGTGATCACCACGTCGCAGGTCCCCCAATGCGCGGGCGTTCCTTGGCGCCCCTCGGCAAACGACTTGGTCACGGTCACGCGGTAGCTCCGCTTCCTGGCGGCAGGGCGAAGGTGCACCACACCTGCTTGCCGCGTGATGTACGCGTGCACCCCCATCGCGTGGACAGGCCGGCGACCAAGATCAGCCCTCGTCCCGCCTCTTCAGTCGCGGTCGCCTCGCGCAGGCACGGTTCCGCCAACGACGCGTCCTCGATCGCCACGGAGATCGCCGTCGGCGACGGTGCGACACGCACCGTGACCGCATCGCCGGACGGCGCGTGCTGCACGGCGTTGGCGAACAACTCGGTCACGCACACGTTCACGCGCAGCGAGAGATCGCTCGCTTCCGGCGCCCAGTCACTCACGCATGCGCTCACCCACTCCCGCACCGCCGCTGCCTGGGCGAACCGTGCCGGCACTTGCCATTGCTGCGACATCAAGCCCATTCCTGCCAACGACGTCGGCGAGATGACGAACGGCGGGTGCGGGAAGCCGCGTTGCCACTCGATCAGCGCTCGCCGCTCACGAGCGGACCTGGCCACCATGTGTTCCGCCGGGATGGCGATGCCCGCCGCGCCGCCGGCCCCCACCGCGTCGAGCGCCTGTCGCAGGCCGGCTCGCTGCAGCGGCGTCGACGCTTCCACACCCACCCGGTCGACGAACTCATCGACCACGACCCAACCGCAGGCCGTCACGTACTCGCGCACCGTGCTCAACGACTCGGTCCGCGCTCCCTCGTGGGTGTGCGCACCGGGCAACAGGCAGGCGTAGATCACCACCGCGGTGCCCGGTGGGGCTACCGCAGGTGGCGGCGCCGGGGCGGAAACGAGCGGACCTTCCGTGGGGGACATCGGGGGATTCCTCGTCATCGTGGGATGGCTACGGGGCCGTGGAGAGTCCCGTGTAGGTGGGGACGTCGCGACGCGTCGTCTCTGGGGGCACGGGCGGTTTCTGGAGCTGGTCACAGGCAGCGACGCAGGTGGAGCACAGGCGCGAGGCGCTGCCCAGAGCACGAACTCACTGGCGGGCCGAGGGCGCCAAGCTGGCGTCGTTGGTCCAGCTCACGCATCAGGCGTTTCTGATGCCGACGAGCACGCGACCGATGATGTTCGTGTCGACCTCAGCAGCTCTCGGCATCCCTAGGGTGCTCGTAGAAGACCGACTTGGAGGGTGCGACGGTTTTCCGCCTCCGCTCGCGTGTCCGGTGGGAGTCAGGCCGACTTCGGCCCACACCACCTTGCCGGCCGTGCCGCGAGCCGGATGGTGACCCCAGCGCCTGCTCAACGCTGCGACGATGAAGATGCCGCGGCCCCCTGTAGCCTCGACACCGACCTCCTTCAGCACTGGCGGCCTCGTGTCGCGGTCCCACACCGACACCCGCACCACGTCGCCGACGATCTCCAGCATGAACTCGAAGGTCTGCGCCCTGTTCCACGACGAGAATGGAGAAGCTTGCGCCTCGTCCTGCTTGGGGTACCGCACGGCGTTCGTGGCCAGCTCCGACACAAGGAGCTGCACAGTCTCGATCGTGTCGGAGTGCACACCCCAACGGGACAGAACGTCTGCCGTGTGCAACCGTGCCAGGCCGACGGCATTGGGGGTATCGGCCAACGTGAGCCTGTTGCGCGGATGTGGTGAATGGGACATGTGTGCCTCCCGAACTGGGAGAGGAGCGCGAGGTGTGTTCGCTGGCTCTCGCTCGTTTGGTGGGATTGCCGAGCCGGGATCAGCGGTTCGAACAGCGGCAGGCGGCATCCCGGGTTACCGCCCACCCTCCCCGGGCCCGGGACGCCCATGCCGCCTGATCTCCGACCGCCGGCTGCCCGGACCGGGTACGCCCATAGGAAATCCGCTCCGGCGCCCCGGTAAAAAGGGAGCACGAGGGGTGTCTTGGCCCACGGGGGTTGGCACGGTTGGTGAAGGGTTGGACAGATGACGAGTACAGGGCTGGACCAGACGCGGGAAGCAGTGACGGGGCGTTTCAGGGGCCGCCGGATGGTGGTGACGGGCGGTTCCAGGGGGCTCGGCGAACACGTCGTGCGCTTGCTCTTGGCGGAGGGGGCAAAGGTGGCGACGTGTGCCCGTAAGCAAGAGCCACTGGAAACACTTCGTCGTTCAATCAGTTCTTCCGAAGCTCTGTTCACCCAGACTTTGGATGTCTCGGTGCCGGAGTTGCTCGAACGGTTCGTGGACAACGCCGCAACAGCGCTCGGGGGCCTGGACGGCGTGGTCGCCTGTGCCGGCAGCGCGCGCGGGCGGGGCATCGACGAGGCGACAGCGCAGGACTGGTCGGCAACATGGGAGATGAACGTCGGCCATGCCGCGCGGCTGGTGGCGTCGAGCGCACCGCATCTGCGCGAGGCTGGTGGCGGTCCGGTCGTCGTGGTGGCTTCGATCTCCGGCTGGAAGCCGGGGCCACAGGCTCAGTACGGCGCGGCGAAGGCGGCGCAGATTCACATGGTGTCGTCGTTGGCCAGGGAGCTGGCCGTGGACGGAATCCGGGTGAACGCCGTCTCGCCCGGGTCCATGCTCATTCCGGGCAAGCGGTGGGACCGGATGCGTCGCGAGGACCCGGCGGCCTTCGACCGCTTCCGTGCGGAGTTCCCGGGAGGCGACTTGGTGCAACCCGAGGAGGTGGCCGACGTGATCGCGTTCCTGCTGTCAGACCAATCCCGAGGAGTGACGGGCGCGAACATCCCCGTCGACAAGGGTCAGAACGCTCCGACTCCGGATGGCTACTGAGCGAGCTGGTCAGGCCGCAGCGCCGAGTACTGGCCTGGCCCTGAGCTCGAAATCGCGCACGATCCGCTCGCCTCGGTGCGGAGTAAGGCGTGCGCGGAAGTCGCGCAGGGCCTGTACCGATCGCTCGCTGTGAACACCACTGAGCTGGTCCAGGGCGTTGGTGGCCGCGTCGACCGCCTCGTCCAGTCGGTCCTGTTGGAGGTACGCCGTGGCGAGTACGGAGCGGCTGATCGCCTGGCGGCGGCGGCGATCGCTGTTCGCCTCCACCGACGCGTTGGCGAGGCGCTCTGCTTGTGGTGCTTCGCCGAGGTCGCGGTGGACCAGGGCGGCCTCGGCCTCCAGGTAGTGGTGGTCCAGGAAGCGGACCCATGGCGATTCCTCGATCGGCCCCCGGCTGGCGTCCAGGCTTTTGCCGGCCGCGTGCAGGGACGCCGTGGCCTGCCGCGTGTTGCCGAGAGCGGCGTAACCGCGGGCGGCCATGGCGTGCAACCGCATGAGCCCCAGCGGGCTGCCCGACGACTTGGCAGTCGCGATGCCCGCACGGGCGAGCGAGACTCCTTCGGCAGGGTTGCCGAGGCTGGTGGCGAGGTGGGACATGCCCGCCAGGATCTGTCCGCCGAGCACCCTGTCGCCGCCCTCGGCGCACAACCGGAGCGCCTGGATCATGTACCGCTCGGCGAGCCCGTAGTCGGCGGTGTCGTACGAGCACCAGCCTGCCGTCGCCGCCATCTTCGCCGCCGCGGTGTAGAGAGGCCGGCGCTGGTGTGCGGGCAGGTTCCGCTGCTGCAACATGGGCGCGAGCTGGGTGCTGAGGTAGTGCACGATGCTGGCCCGGACTCCGCCTCCGCCGAAGCGGTTGTCCATCTCGTCGAACATTTCGATCATGGCCTGGACCTGCTCGGCAGGACCGCCATCGGCGACAGCGGCCAGTCGAGGAGCCTGGTCGTCCTCAAGGAGCCAGAGGAGCCACTGCCGCTGCGGGTCCATCAAGGCCGTCGCGACGAACGGCGTCGCCCCGAGGAGGCTGCGCCGTGAGATATCGGTGGAGCCCAGCTCCGCAAGTGTGTGCAGCGTTTCACCCACATCTTCACGGTACGTCAACGCTCGCGCGACCACCGGCCGCTGCTGCTGCTCTGTGAAGCCGAGGTCAACCGGTGCGATGGGGCGCCCTAGGAAGTCGGCCAGGGCCGCGGCGATGAACTCTGGAGCGCGATCCCGAGGGGTCATCCCTTGCAGCCAGCGGGTCACCGACGCCTTGTCGTAGCGCGTGACCACGCCCTGCAACGCGGCCAGTTCGTTGACCTTGCGAGCGAGGGCCGCGTGCGAGCGACCGGCTTCCAGGATCACAGCCCCGAGCGCGGTGTTCGTCTCGCCGGCCTTCCTCGCGCTTCCCATGGCTAGATAATGCCTTGTCGATCACCCTCAGTCCCAGCCCCAAGACACAGTGCGATGAAAGAACAACCTCCGTACAACCGAACAACCCCGCTGCTCCCTCCTCCGGAGCCCGTTCCAGCACTGAGACTGAGAGGGCTGCGGGCCGCCGACGGGCCTTCCCGGCAAGGACGCCGTGGAACGTCGCCGATGCCCTCAGTGCCGGAGGGAGAGCACATGCAGCCAGTAGTGGTCTTGGACTGCTTCACCGTCGAGCCGAGCGGTCTCGGCGTACCGCCATACCTCTCGACCTACGTCCGTAACGCCTGGTCGGCACTGCGACGAGCACGGCCGGAGGCCGACGTTAGGTACCTGACCATCGACGATGTCCGCTGGTGCCTGGCAGGCGGCAAACCTGCCGTCGAGCCGCCCCAGAGCGATCCACTCACGTACTCGACCACCGTCAACCGGGACACCGCTATCCAGCTCCTGCGAGATGCCGAGATCGTGGTCGTCATCGCCGGAGACGCCGTGCCGTCAGTCCATCTACACGCGGTGAACGGGTCGTTCGAGGAGATCGCTCGCGCACTCGCCTGCACGCGAGGCCGCCGGTACCTCCTTGGACCGCTGTCCACCTACGCCGTGGCCGGCCCCGCGCAATACGCCGGACTGTTCGACGCCGTCCACACTCACACCGTGACGTCCGGCGATCTCCACCTCGGCAGTCATCGCCCAGCCGCCTACGCCCAGATGCAACACGAGCGCGACTCGTTCACCGGTCTCGTCGAGCAAATGCCCTGGCGTCCGATCGCCGAGTTGGAGCTGTACCGCGGTTGCACCCGGCGCAGGTTCTGCGACTTCTGCAACGAGCCGGCGAAGTCGCCCCTCGTCGCCTTCCGCGAGGTCGACGACGTCGTCGCCGAGGCTGCCCAGCTCTACTCGGCCGGCGTGCGGAACTTCCGGCTCGGCCAGCAGACCTGCTTCTTCTCCTACCGCAATCGGGACGAGGAGGCGATCCGCGCCCTGCTCGGCGGTATCCGGGAGCACTGCCCCGAGTTGGAGGTGCTTCACATCGACAACGCGGACCCCCTCGCGGTGGCCGCGCCCGTCGGTTTACGCATCGCGAAGCTGGTCGCGGACTACTGCACCGAGGGCAACTGCGCGCCGATGGGCATCGAGAGCTTCGACCCGGCGGTCATCGACAGGAACACCCTCACCTGCACGCCTGAGATCCTGATGCGCGCCGTCGAGCACGTCAACGAGGCAGGAGCTGCTCGCGGTCCTGGCGGGCTGCCGTTGCTGCTCCCGGGCCTGAACCTGATCTACGGCCTGCCCGGCGAGACCCACGGCACGCACGTGGCGAATCTCCGGGGCCTGGCGAACATCCTCGACGCCGGCCTGCTGTGTCATCGCACGAACGTCCGCCTGGCGCGAGCCTTCCCCGGCACTCCGCTGGCGGCGCTCGGCGAGTTGGACCCGCTGCCCTCGGCGGAGCACTTCCCGTCGTGGAAGGCGGACATCGACTTCGCCTGGGACCAGCCGATGAAGGAGCGGGTCTACCCGACCGGACTGCGCGTGCCCGGTCTCCACTCGTACTTCATCGGCCAAGGCGGCACCTGGTGGCGGAGGTTGGGCTCGTACTCCATCCAGATCGTCGAGCGCGACACCGCAGTTCCACTCGGCACCACCGGCGACCTGATGGTGACTGGCCATGCGCCACGCATGATTTACGGAGAGCACGTTGCCTCCGCCTCTTGATGGGACACTCGCGACGTTGGCCGCCGTGGACGCGGCGTCGAACCGCACCGTTCGCGCGGGTCTGCTGCTCCCCTGGGCCAACGTCGCGGTGGAGGCCGAACTCGCTCGCCTGGGACTGCGCCACACCGTCTTCCACCACGCGCGGCTCGTGCCCGCCTCCAGGACGACGGCGATCGACGCCTCGTTCTGGCACGGCCTACGCGAGGCGTCAGCGCAGGCACTGGACTCGTTGTCGCACATACCGCTCGATGCGGTGATGCTGGCGTGCACGTCCGCGGGCTTCACCGGAGGACCACCGCTACCGGGCGGCGTCCGCACCGCCTTCGACGCCCTCGTG
Source organism: Streptomyces sp. 71268 (assembly GCF_029392895.1). Taxonomy (NCBI): domain Bacteria; kingdom Bacillati; phylum Actinomycetota; class Actinomycetes; order Kitasatosporales; family Streptomycetaceae; genus Streptomyces; species Streptomyces sp. 71268. The sequence goes on along the minus strand of NZ_CP114200.1, from coordinate 7,749,913 downwards.
CAGGCCCTCGCCAGGGCGGGCACAAGCCGCGTGGTACTGGCCACGCCCTACCCTGCTCCGGTGAGCGAAGCAGAAGCCGCAGCGTTCGCCGAGGCCGGAGTGGAGGTACTGGCTCACACGAGCCTGGGCCTGACCGACGGCTACCCCGAGATCCCTCCGGCTCGGGTTCTCGCCCTAGTGGACCGGCTACCACAGGACGCGGTCGACTCCGCCGAGGCGGTAGTCCTGTCGTGTACCGGATGGCACACCCTCTCGGTGGTCACGGAGCTGGAGCGCCGGTACGGAAAGCCAGTGCTCTCCTCCAACCTCGCCATGGCACTTTTGGCCGCCCGAATCCCTACCGGAGTAGATGCGTGAAGATCGAACGCGCAAAGGCAACGCCCCTCGACATACGGCGTGTTCACCGGTTGATCGAGCGCGCCGCCAGCCTGCCGGACGTGCGAGCGGAGGTAGAGGCCAACCACGACGAGAACCGGTGGTGGCCGACGACGATCAGCGACCCGCGGATGCGGATGCTCGCCGCTGGCTGGTCCACCCGGGTCTCCTACCGAATGATCGAGACGTACGCCCGGGTGATCGCGTCAGCGGACGCCTATGGCTTTGACAGCCTCGTCGCGGCCACTGACGCCGAGCTGGCCACGTTGGCGCGTCCCCTCGGCCTGCCGCGGGCCCGCATCGACTATCTACGCTCGCTCGCCGAGCTTCTCGGTTGCTGGGAGAAGGAGGGGACCGATCCGACTGCGGAGTCAGCCGACTGCGACGCCCTCGTCTTCGACTTCGCGGCGCGGGTGCGAGGTGCCTCCTACAAGGTGGCTCAGTGCGCACTGCTCACCGCTCGCGGGTATCACTGCGGCATCATCCCGGTGGACTCCGGCATGGTCACCAAACTGGCCCCCGCCCTGGGCCTCACTCTTCCGCCAGGCGCTGTGGCTCACGAACGTATGCGGCACGTCCTGGAGGCGGCCGTGCACGCTCGCTCGGCCGAGTTCCGGTTGCTGATCACCAACAACGCGTACGAGGTCACGCTCCCAAAGGGGGCACCGCCAACCTGGTTCGCACACCTCGTCCTGATCTATTTCAAACGCCTGTACCTCAACGGCCCAGCCCCACGGCTCTGTCGCCGGCGACCGGTCTGCTCACAGGTCGTCGACTGCGCACACCCCACCCGCCGTGCTTGACCTGCCAGGGGGAGAAAGTGGAACGGCTCGACGTGATCGGCAACATCAGCCGTGACCTGACCCGCTACCCCGACCATCGCGGTGGCCCCCAGCTCGGCGGCGCGGCTCTGTTCGTGTCGTTGGCGGCAGCGCAGGCCGGTTGCCGTGCGGCCCCGGTCTGCGTTCTCGGCACCGATCTCGCCCACCTTCCGAGGGCGCCGGGACTGGACGTGCTCGACTGGTCGGCCCGGCTCCAGGCGGACGGCACATCCACCTCCTTCGACTTGGAATACGACCCGCAAGGCGAGCTGGTGACCGTAGGCGTGGACTACGGCGTCGCCGAGGGCCTGACCGAGCATGCCCTCCGACACGTGGGCCTGCACCCGCACAGCACCTACCACGTCTGCTGCCGCCGCCCACTGAACGTGGCGGCGGTGCTCGGCCGACTCGCGGAGCACGCCACCCACTTCAGCGTGGACTTCTTCCTGCCGAGTGCGCAGGAGATGATCCGTGCCGCCGCTCCATGGCTGCCGAGGGCGAGCACCTTGTTCGTCAACGCCATGGAGTACCGATTACTGGAGGCGGTGATCGACTGCGGCACGCTTGCGGAGGTCATCGTCTCCGACGGCCCCCGGCCGGCAGTGGTCCGCTGCTTCGGACGTCAGGTCGCCCTCACCATTCCGCCGCCGCATCCTCCGCGCGAGGTCACCGGCGCCGGAGACACCCTGGCCGGAACGTATCTGGCCCGTCGCTCGCTCGGGGCGACAACCACTCAGGCCCTGGCGGAGGCGACAGCCGCCGCAACCAGGTTCGTCGCGTCCCCACCCCTGCCCATCCCTGCGCCCCGACGCGGCTAGCTGACCGACTTGGAGGTCCCCTGCGGTGTCCGTTTACGTCGCCCACCGACTGTTCGCCGCCCACGACCGTGCTCTCGCCGCCGACCTCGCCGATCGACTCAGCGCCAAGATCGGCGCCCATCGCGTCTTCCTGCCGTTCTGCGACACCGACGAGGAGGACCTGGTCGCCGAGGTCAAAGGCCGCCGCCTGTTCGAGTTGGACCGCGCCCGACTCGGCGGCCTCGACGCTATGGTCGCCATCCTGCACGGCCCAAGCCTCGACGACGGGGTCTGCATGGAAATCGGATACGCCGCCGCCTCCGGCGTCCCCATCATCGTGCTCACCACCGACTTCCAGACCTACTCACTGAGCGAGGCCGGCCTTCACATCGAATTTCCCGACCCCCTCCTCCAGGCCGTGGCCACACGCGTCGTGCGCGTCACCAAGCTCGGACCACCCAACCTGCCGTCAGGTCCGCCACGGTCCCGTTTCGCAAGCTTCCGGGCGCGCAACACCGCACAGACGAGCACAGCTCTCGACGCTACCGTCGACGCTCTGCTCAACCTCCCGGCTCACGCTCCACGTCTCCCCAGCTTGCCTTCGCCTCGCGGTACCACCGTCCACGTAGAGTCGTCACCGTACGCGGTCTGGAGCCAGGACCACCTGGCCCGAGCCTGCGCCAAGGCCGGGCACACCACGACGATTCCCCAGCGCTTCACGTCAGCGAACCCCGTCACGGGAGCCCTGGCTGACCTGTCCGCGGCGTGCTCGGCCACCCGGCTGCTCGCCGACGTCTCGGGCCCCGAAACACCACCGGGAACAGCCCTCCTCATCGGCGCCGCTGCCGCCGGCGGCACACGCATCGCCGCCTACCAGCCTCGCCCGACGTTCACGCACGCCCACGGCCGCGAGCCCAACTGGCGCAACCTCATGATCCAGTACGCCGCCGAAGCCCACCTCGACACCGATGACGCCCTCCGGTCCTGGCTGGCCACGTGAAACTCGACCAGATCGCCGGCGAGTACCAGACCTTGGCCCTGGAAGGCTGCGACGGAGTAGGCAAGAGCACGCTCGCTGCGCGGCTATCGACGCACTACGGCTTCACAGTGGTGCACTCCCCCAAGACACCCGACCACCTCGACCTGGTCAGCCGCTACAGGGAGATCCTCACCCAGACCGGCCGGCTTCTCTTCGATCGGTGCTTCATCAGCGAACTCGTCTACGGCCCCTTGCACCGGGGCCGTTCCCGGATCAACTGGAGCCAGGCGATCGACCTCGCCGAAAGCGTTGTCCAGCGCAGCGGCACGTTCGTTCACCTGACCGCGCCACCGACCGTCATCCAGCAGCGCCTGCTCTCTCGCGACGGCGAAGCGAACCGCTTGGAAGACATCTCCGCCCTGGTGGAGGGGTACAGGAAGGTCTTCTCTACTCTCGCTGACTACACTCGCGTGCTCACCCTCGACACGATGCCCCCCGAACTCCCCACGGCGGGGTGACGGCCCGAATACCGACGCCGACACACTGATCCCGCTAGTCTGCGAAGGCACCTGCTGCACCACCGCTGGAGGAGCCTTGGAGATCGGTGCCGCCCAGAAACTCGCCTGGGAAAACAAGACCCTCAAAGGGTTCAACACCACCGACGTAGCCCTGGAGTTCGGCCTCCTGACCGCCGAGGTCGGCGAAGCCTTCACCGCCTGGCGCAAGGGACTACCCGACCTCGGAGAGGAACTGGCCGACGTCTTCCTCTACCTGACGGCCCTGGCCGAGATGAACGGCGTGGACCTGGACGCCGAGGTCGCCCACAAGATCGAGAAGAACACGCGACGAACGTACGAGCACAACGAGCACGGGGCGCTGGTCCGGACGAGCGAGACGTAGGCTCTCCCCGCTCAGCGCGAGGACACCGCCCCCTGTTGTGATTGAGTGCTTCAACTGGCAGGTGAACCCGCGATTTGACAACCGGGGCGCTCGGCGCTGTGGTCAAGTAATGCTCAGACCGATCCGAGTAGGGGCGCGTATTCTCCATGGATCACAGTGCGGGAACCATGGAGGGACCCTGATGGCCGTTTATGTCGCCGGAGCGGATGACGGTGAAGAGGACGAGACGCCAGACACCGGAAAGGATTTCGGGTCGACGCCCCTGCCGTCCGATGTGGCAGCGGCGACAGTGGCGAAGATCATCGATGCCAGTCGGATCTATGGTGACCTCTACCGGACGCTGCAGCTCGGACCGGCACTTCCGGATATGAAGGGGATGCAGCAGGACTTGCTGGGGGTCGGAAAGGTCGTCGCCGACTTGCAAAGGAACATGGTCCCGTCCTCGGTCACTGCGTACGTCGCCGGCTTGCGGTCGATGGACCAGCTCGCCGGCAAGCAGCGTCTTCAGTACCTGCAGGCTACGACTGCACTCAGTGACGCAATCGTCGGTTCACGCACTCTGTCGGCCTGGCGGATGTCCCTGCAGATCGAAAATGTCATGGGCGAGATCATCAAGAGCCCTGCCTTCACCATGCCGACGCCGTGGGCCACGGAGAGCTTTCGGAGGGCGCTCGGAGGCACCATCCACCGTCAGGTTTACATGACGGACTGGCTGGCACAGATCGACACCGGGCGAGGACTGCTTTCAGAGGTCAGTAGTCGCCCCCTGACGGAGTATCGGGAATACCTGGGCGGTCTCGGAGACAGCCCAGCTCGCTTTGAGCTTAATTCTTCTCTGCACACCGGTCTCGGCGTGAACGGACTTTTGGGGGCTGATGCGCTCAGTTCCCCTGCCGTCCTGGACGACGTCGAACTGCAGGTGGAGGTTGCCGACCGGGTCGAGGATCTCCTCACTCCGCAGCAGGCGGGGAGGTTCGATGCACTCGAGGACCTCCGTGAGATAATGACGTGCGTCGACGCCAAGGTTGTAGAGATGCTCGAAGGCGGTTGGCATGTCGTTCGCGAGGCCCCGCCAGCTGCTGCCGAAATGGCCGCTCAGTGCGCGGTGGAGGCCATTGACCGGGCCATCCGCGCGGGCGCGCCTGACAGCGAAGTAGAGCAGTGGCTTCCCACTTCAGGGCGGCCCCAGAGGGAATGGCGTTCTGAATCCGGCCGACTCACCCGATCCGTGAGGATCCGGTACATCATGCGCGGCTACAAAGACGAGGCAAAAATGACGTGCACCGTAGCGGACAACCTCATCGCCCTTCAGGCGCATGCGACTTCACGCGCCCAAGCCATCAAGCACGCGTCAGCAGGCGATTTGCAGCTGGCCCGCTGTCTGCTGAGCACCGCAGAGCACATTCTTACGATGCTGTTTGTCGTCAAGAGGAGCTAGCCCGGTTGGGCACCGAAGGCTTGTTACTGTCCCAGGTTAGGCAACGAAACCCAAGGGAACAGTAGCGGCCGAAGCGCTCAGTCATACCTGTCTGTGAGCGGCCCTGCTCAGGTTGGACAGCGCGTCTCAAGACCACCGTAGTGCTGCCGAGTAGGGCAGGAGCGCGTCGCGACAGCTCACGACCGAGTCACCGACTCCGGCAGCGCCACCTGGGCTGCATCATTGGGCGTGGACTAGGGTTGCCGGTCAACAATTCACGTCCGGCAACCCTAGTTGACTACAGCGTCCTCGAAGCTGAAGGAACAATCTCGATCCTCGGGGAAACGAGAACAACGTCAACTCCGGAGCGTGTGCTCAACCACCGCTTTTCCAAGGTCAGCCGAAGAGAACAAGGGCTATGCACCTGCCCCATCTGAGTTCGGACGGCTGTCAGCGACTCAGAAAAGCTCTGTGAAGTCGTCTCGAAAAGCAGCGGCCCGATGTGTGGGTCCGAATCGAGAGCCATCAGTAGCCGCGTCCGTGGGCGATCCTGCGGGGCGCGCTCTACGGTTTCCTCTCCTATGGGCGCGAGGTCAGCCACGAAGATCGGTATGTGGTCGTCACGTATGACTTTTCGAATGGTCCCGTTCGGGGACCGGCTGAACGGATCGCCCGCAAATATGCCATCGACCCGCCTCATGACTTCGTCGTCATCAGATTCCAGCAGCCAGTGCGCCAGTGGCAGCGATGGCTGGCTGCTGCGAAACTCTTCGGCCCTCAAGCGGCCGACCGCTTTACGCGCTGGCGGGCGCCCCATGTCCTCGACCTTTCGTTGACCCTGAGCGAGCAGACACGAGGATGGTCGGACTTCTGGGTTTGGCTATGCCGGGTAATTCGGATAGTGCGCACAGTGTGGTCGGGCCGTTCCCGTGCGGAACGGGAACGGCCCGCCCCCCTCGCTATCGCGCGGCGTCGGGATGGCGATCAGGTCCGTGCATCAACCCCGCGACATACCGCGCGGGCCTGCTCACAGGAAAGAGAGTGACTCGTACCCGGAAGTCCATGAGAATCTCCTTGCGGGCCTGGACATCGGGCGCTTTGTGCCAACGGTCCGCCACCGTCTCTCCGGTGGGCCGGTGGATCATGCCCGGTACGCGCTGTGGCTCCCGCTCCAGCGTCGCCAACTCCTGGCTCAGGGAGGCGTACCGCTCTCGGAACCACGTCGCGTCATCGGGTGAGTCGTACAGCCCGGCTTCTCGGTCGCTACGAAGCCGCTCACGCGTCGCCCGCACCTCGGCCATGCGCTCGGCGACCCCGTTCCCTGGGTCGAAGACCGTCTCGTAGATCAGGCCGCCCCCGAACTCCTCCAAGAACCACGTTTCCACGTAGGAGTCGAGTTTCTCAGCCCAGACGAGGGGCGCGGGCCGGCAGTTCCGCGCGCTCTGCCATCCCTTGTTCCGCGCGGTGCAGACGTAACGGGGCGGGACGTCTTCGGAGGTCTGGGTGTAGAGGCGGTTGGCGCATTGTCCGCACACGGCGATCTCTGTGAGGAGGTACTCGCGAACCGAGCGTCGCCCCTTGAACGGCGTGTCGCGCGCGGCCAATGCCCGTTTCAGCGCCTCGTGCGTGGCCCGGTCCCACAACCCCTCGCACAGGCGGACCGGGTTGCCCTCCTGGTCGACGACAGGCCGTTGCTTGTGCATCAGGTAGCCCAGGGCTGCCTCGGACAGGAGGATGTTCTTCAGACTCGTGGGCTGCCACGGGCGGCCCCCAGCGCGCTTGCCGTACATCACCGCCAGGTGGTCCGCCGGCGACAACTCCCCCGCACGGTTCAACCGCGCGGCCTCGCTGCTGGGCGTGACGCTCTCGGGATCGGCGAGTATCCGGCGGGCGACCTCGCGGATCACGATCGAGGCATGGGGGTGAAGTGCGACGTGGTCGATCTTGCCACCCATTACGACACGTACGTACCGGAAGCCGTATGAGGGCTTGCCCTTGGGGCGACCGGCAGCCCGTGTCTTGACCGTGGCGTCCCGGTTACGGCGCTGGATGGCTCGCAGTTCCATCTGGGCGCCCCACGCTTCCATGGTGAAGCGGTTCTCGTCCACGGAATCGTTGAGATCCCAGGGGCCGTCGTGCCCGTGAGTGAGAAGGAGCTTGCCCTCGTCCCGCATCTTGTAGCCGGTGTTCAGGCAGTCGACGACGTTGCGCCCCAGGCGGTCCACGGCGGCGGCCACCAAGCCGTCGTACGGACCGCGCTCGTCCCTCAGCCACGGCCCGAGCTTCGGACGGGTTACCGGGTCCGTGGCTCCCGATACCTCCCAGTCATCAGCCCAGCCGATGATGTGGCCACCGATCGAAGCCGCCGCCGCCAGTACGTCGGCGCGCTGCCGCTCCGGGGAGGTCGTCACGAGCTTCATACGGGACAGCCGGCGGACGCCTAGCAGGCACTTGCCGCAGCCGTCGTAGGGTTGTTCGATCACGTTCTGGTCCGTACCGCGCAAGGTCTCTCCGTTTCGAACGCGCAGAGTACGGAGATTGGGCGGCCAGACCCAGGATGATCTTGATCAACCCAGGAAGCTCAGTCGAACCTGACGGTTGACATTAGAGATGTTGGTGTCCACCAGACACACCGACTGCCAGGTCCCCAACGCCAGCTCCCCACCCACCACCGGCAGCGTCGCGTGCGGTGCCACCAGGGCCGGGAGGACGTGGTCGCGGCCGTGGCCCGGGGTGCCGTGGCGGTGGCGCCAGCGGTCGTCGGCGGGGAGGAGGTCGCGCAGGATGGCCAGGAGGTCGTCGTCGCTGCCGGCGCCGGTTTCCAGGACGGCGACGCCAGCCGTGGCGTGCGGGACGAAGACGTTCAGCAGGCCGTCCCGGCCGTTGGCCGCCTCGTGGAGGAAGGCGGTGCACTCCGAGGTCAGGTCGGTGACCGTCTCCCGGGAGCCGGTGGTGAGGTCGAGTACGCGGGTGGTGAATGGGCTCATGGCTTCATCCTGCCGCTCCTCGCCCGGCGCCGTGGGGGTGGGTCACAACTTGCGGGTGTCGCGGGGCTCGACGTACGGCTCCTCGGTGGGTGGGTGGCCGCTGTGGATGGCGCGGCTGCGTTCCAGCTCGGCGTTGAACTCCAGGCCCAGCAGGATGGCCAGGTTGGAGATCCACAGCCACACCAGGAAGATGATGACCGCGGCGAGGCTGCCGTAGGTCTTGTTGTAGCTGCTGAAGTTCGCCACGTACACCGCGAAGCCGGCCGACGCGACGATCCAGATGAGGACGGCGATGACGCTGCCCGGGCTGACCCAGCGTATGCTGCGCTTCACGTTGGGGGCGGCCCAGTACAGCAGGGCGACGATCACGCTGAACAGCAACAGCATCACCGGCCACTTGGCGATGTTCCAGACCGTGACGGCGGTGCCGCCGACGCCGATGACCTCGCCCGCCTTCTTGGCCAGCGTGCCGGTGAAGACCACGCCCACGGCGATGGCCGCGAGCAGCAGCACCACCACGATGGTGATGCCCAGGCGCGTGGGCAGCGTCTTCCACACCGGGCGCCCCTCGCCGATGTCGTAGACCGCGTTGGAGGCCCGCATGAAGGCGGCGACGTAACCCGAGGCCGACCACAGCGCGACCAGGACACCGATGGCCAGCGCGATGCCCGCCTTGCCCTGGCCGTCGCGCATCTGCTCCAACATGCTCACCAGGGTGTCCTGTACGGCACCGGGGGCCAGCTCGCGCACGTTGTCGATCAGCGAGTTGACCTGTGAGGTGCCGAGCAACCCGACGATCGACAGCAGGGCGATGACGGCGGGGAAGATCGACAGGATGCCGTAGTAGGTCAGGGCGGCCGCCCAGTCGCTGAGGTTGTCGTTCTTGAACTCTTTCACCGTGCGCTTGAGGACGGCCTTCCAGGACCGGCTGGGCAGGTCCGTGGGCGCCTTGGCGGGTTGGTCCCCGTGCGGCGCCTGGTCCGACCGGTCCGCCGCCGGCGGCTCGCCGGCAGCCGCGGGGCCGCCTCCCACGGAGGCGCCCGCGCCCTGCGGCGGCGCGTACTCGTCCGGCCGCTGGGGCCTGGGTGAGTGCCGTCGCTTCGGTCCAGCCTTGTGCAACGCCATGGTGGTTCACCAGCTCCGTTCCGCGCCGCCGCGGGGTGGGGGCGCTCGCGCTTGGTCGGGGGGCTCGCCGTTCTCGCCACGCCTGTCCGCTACGTCTGACCGCCGCCCTCGCGGGCCTCGTCGGCCACGTTCGCTCCGGAGCGTCGGGCGTGGTCGGTGACGTCGCCCGCCTGTTCGCGGGCATGTTCCTGGGTGGTGCGGGCGGCCTTGGTCGCCGTCCCCTTGACCTCCTCGGCGGCGTGCTTCGCCGTGTCGGTGGCCTCCTCCTTGAGGTGCTGGGCGGACTCGGTGGCGGCCTGCTTGACCGGTTCGATCACGCCGCTGGCGTGCTCGGTGAGTTGGGCCGCCGCCTGCTCCTCGGCTCGGGACGCCGGTGCCAGCGAGGCGACGAGCAGTCCGGCGCCGAAGGCGATCAGGCCGGCCGCGAGCGGGTTGCCCTGTGTCTGGGCCACCGCCTGTTCGGGCGCCTGGCGGACCGCGTCGCTCGCCTGGCCTGCCGCCTGCTTGGCGGTGTCCGCCGCCTGGCCCACACCCTCGCGGGCCGAGTCCGCCGCCTGTTGGGCCCGCTCGCTCGCCTGCTGGGCGCGGTCCCCGGCCTGGTCGGTGGCGTGCGAGGCGGTTCCCATGACGCGTTCTCGCATGCCGGATACCGAGTTGCGCATCCGGCGCCCGCGGCGGTGGGCCATGCGGCGGGGGCTGGTGCGGTCAGCGAGGCGATCGAGGTCCGCGGACAGCTTGGCCCGGGTGGTCTCGATGTCGGCCCTTATCCGATCGGGTGACGTGCCCATCGCGCGTCCTCCTTGAGCGTTTCCATGGTGCGTTCCGGCTTCGGTGACACGGTCCGCATCTGAGAGCGGGCCCGCAGGAACAGGACTGCTCCGATGACCGCCCAGATGCCGGTGACGATCAGCGCGGCCCAGGCCAGGTCCATCACGTTGGCCAGGGCGAACACCGCCGTCAGCGACAGCAGCACGGCGACCATGTACCCGGCGAACCCGGCGCCGCCGAACATGCCCGCCGCCTTGCCCGCCTTCGTGGCCTCCTCCCGTACCTCGGCCTTCGCCAACTCCAGTTCCTGCCGGAAGAGTTGTTGGACGTCCGAGGTCACGTCGGACATCAGCTCGCCGACCGACCGGTTCTTCGCGGGGCGGTACGGCTCGTACGGCTCGTGCCGGGTGGCGCCGTGCCCGTCGAGGTCCGGCGTCCGGTCCTGGGCCGCGCGGGGGTACTGACGCGGCCGGGTGGATGTGGAAGTGGAAGTCGACATGTCACCTCTCCGGGTATCCGAGCAGTTCCGGGTGGTCGGAGCCGCGCGGCAGGGCCTGCCCGTCCTCGGGCGATCCCCGGCCGCCGGTGGCCAGCGGGCGGTCGGCGCCAGGACGGCGGTCGGCGTTCCGGGCACCGTCGGACGAGGTGCCACCGCCGCTGGAGGCCCGGCCGTTCGAGCCACCGCCGGCCTTCACGAGCCTGCCGACGACCACGCCGGCCAGCACCGCCCCACCCAGGAACGCCCCGGGCCGCCGCCTGGCGAACCCCTGGAGGTCGTCGACCAGGCCGCTGACCCCCTGTCGGTCCAGGTAGTCGGCCGCGCGGTGGCCGCCGTCGGCGGCCTGCGAGACCAGGCTCCGGGCGGGCGAGTCGTCGGGCGCGTTGCGCGCGAGCCCCGCCAGGTCGTCCGACCACTGCCGCAGGGTGTGCGCCATGCGGTCGGCCTGACCCTCCGCCTCGTCGGCGATGCGCCCCTTGAGGTCGTGCACCGCCGCGCCGGCCTGTTGCTTGGCCTCGTCCGTCACGGCCTTGGCCTGTCGTGTCGCGGTGCCCGCGACCTCGCCGGCGGCCTCCTTGGCGTGCCCGGCCGTCGCTGACGCCTCGTCCTTCGCCGCCTGCCCGGTCTGCTGCACACGCTCCGTACCAGTGTTCGCGGGCTCACCACTCACGAGTCCTCCTCTGTCGCCTCTCGCGGCCGTTCAGCCGGTGAGAGCTGTCGGCTTGGCTTGTCGGCTTGGCTTCGCTTCGCTTCGGTTTGGCTTGGCCTGTTCGGGTCCGCGGCTTACCCGGGCGTCCGGCCCGGGTGCGGATCGGGTGTGGCCTCCTTCGGGCTTCTTCAGGCTTCTTCGGGATCCCGGCCGCCCTGGCGGACGGCCGGTGCGGCGCCGGCCCCTGTGGGGTGGGGCAGCGATGCCGTGCCGTGGCGCGGCCGCCCGCCTGCCGCGCGACCCGGTCACCCGGGCCCCGTCGGCGCGCCCCGGGCACGGAGCGCGGGCCCGCACCCTCGCGGGCCGCGCCCGACCCGAGGGGCCACCGTGGCGGCGGTGCCGGCCGCTCCCCCATGTCGTTGTTCGGATCGTCCGGGTAACCCACCCACGGAGGTACGAAACAACCGCGCCGCGACGGAAGGGCCCGCGACCGCCCTACGGCCTCGGCGCGGCGGCCCCGCGGGAGGCCGGGCGCGGGGGCTCCCGGAGCGCCCGTGCCCGGTGCTGCCTTGGCCGCCCGAGATCAGTGCGCACGACCGTGCGGTCGGTACACGCCGCCGCAAGGCCGTCGCAACAAAGGTCCGGCAGGCGAGACGGGCGTTGACCCGTACGAGGGGCGTCGCTACGTTCGAGCGCATGTCTACGTCAGCCTTGCTCACCACGCGCGGTCACATCGACCTGCTGCGGGTGGTATCCGCCGCGTGTCGCCACGCCCGCTGACGGTTCTCCCCCTCCTTCTCCTTTCCCGCTTCCCCGCGCGCCTTCCTCGGCGCTCCTCCGCACGCTGACGGCCCGGCCGCATCACCCAACTGATCCCTGAACGGGTCGAGGCGGGCCGGCCTGCCGGGCACCCGCGCGCTCGTCGGCATCGGTCGGCGTCGGTCGGCCTCGGCGTATACGGGTCGCCGCCCTCTCTCCGCTCGCCCGGGCGCCCGGGTGCGTGCCTCGCGCACCGCACGCGGCGGGTCGCCCCGGCCTACCCACTTCCGTGGAGCCCCCATGTCTCCGGTCCTCGAACCGGTCGTTCCCCTGTCCACACGCCGCCGGCCCGTGCCACGCTGGCTGCGCCGCGCCACCGGTCCGCTCGCTCTGCTCGCCCTGTGGCAGGTGTGCAGCGCGACGGGAGTCCTCAGCCCCGACACGCTCGCATCGCCCGGCACCATCGCCAGCACCGCGGCCGACATGACCCGGGACGGCACCCTGCCCGACGCCATGGCGGTGTCCGTACAGCGGGTGGCGATCGGGCTCGCGCTCGGTGGTCTCGTCGGCATCACCCTCGCCCTGCTGTCCGGGCTCTCCCGGCTCGGCGAGGACCTGATCGACGCCAGCGTGCAGATGCTGCGCAGCATCCCGTGGGTCGGGATGATCCCGCTGTTCATCATCTGGCTCGGCATCGGCGAGGCGCCGAAGATCGCGCTCATCGCGCTCGGCGTCGCCTTCCACCTCTACCTCAACGTCTACGCGGGCATCCGCGGCGTGGACGCCGGGCTCATCGAGGCCGGCACCGCCCTCGGGCTGAACCGGTGGGGCCTGGTGCGGCACGTCGTGCTGCCGGGCGCACTGCCCGGCGCGATGACCGGGCTGCGGTACTCGTTGGCCACCGCGTGGTTGGCGCTGGTCTTCGGCGAGACGATCAACGCCGACGAGGGCATCGGCTTCCTGCTCAACCGGGCGCGCGAGTTCTTCCAGACCGACGTGATCGTCGTCTGCCTGCTCGTCTACGCGGTCCTCGGGCTGCTCGCCGACTTCGTGGTCCGTACTCTCGAAAGGCTGTTGCTGCAATGGCGACCGACGTTCACGGGCGCGTAGGCCCCCTGGAGAAGACGGCCGCCGACCGGGCCCCGGCCCCGGAGTCGGACGTGCCCCACGCGGACACCCCGGCGCGTGGCCTTCGGCCCGATGGAGCGCGCGGCCTCGGCGGCGACACGGCCGGCGAGAGCGCCGGTGGTGGCCCCGGTGACGGTGTGGCCGTCGCCATCGAGGTCGCCGGGCTCAGCCGGTCCTTCGGCGGCCGGCGAGTCATCGATGATCTCGACCTGACCGTGCGCCCGGGCGAGTTCGTGGCCCTGCTCGGCCGGAGCGGGTGCGGCAAGTCCACGCTGCTGCGCGTGTTGGCCGGCCTCGACCGTGAGATCGAGGGGCTGGTGCGGGTGCCACGGGCCCGCGCCGTCGCCTTCCAGCAGCCCCGGTTGATGCCGTGGAAGCGGGTGTGGCGCAACGTGCTGCTCGGCCTTCCGGGACGTCCCGACCGGGCCACCGCGGAGCGCGCGCTGGCCGAGGTGGGGCTCACCGAACGGGCCACCGCCTGGCCCAAGACGCTCTCCGGTGGCGAGGCCCAACGCGCCTCACTGGCGCGGGCGTTGGTGCGCGAGCCGGATCTGCTGCTGTTGGACGAGCCCTTCGGCGCGCTGGACGCGCTGACCCGGATCACGGCGCAGCGGCTGGTGGCCGACGTGTGGCAGCGGCGCGGCTGCGCCGTGTTGCTCGTGACGCACGACGTCGACGAGGCGGTGTCGCTGGCCGACCGCGTGCTGGTGATGGACGGCGGGGTCATCGCGTACGAGACGCCGGTGGGCCTGGATCGGCCGCGCGACGCGGGCGACCCGGCGTTCACCGCGCTGCGCGCCGAGCTGCTCGACCGACTCGGTGTGGCGACCCCGACCGCCTCCGCCGCCTCCTCGCGGGCCGTGGCGGACGCCGTACCGGACGGCGCCTCGGGCCTCGTCCGTAAGGAGGGGTGAGCCACATGGACCTCACGGACCGCATGAGCCCGACGTCGGGCCCGGCCCGCGTGCCGCCGAGGGGACGCGGGCCGCACTGCCCGCGCGGCGGCACCCGCCGCGACCACGGCGGCGCTTCGCGCGCCGCCACCCCCACCCACCCCCGGATCGCCGACCGCCGCACCCGAACGGACTCGCTGACATGAGCGCGCGCACCGCCATCGCCCTCCCCGCCCTGCTGCTCCCACTGGTCCTGCTCCTCACGGGCTGCTCGGGCTCCTCGTCCGCCGACTCGGGCGGGGGCAACACCGACGGCAAGGGCTCGGTGACACTCAACGTGGGCGACCAGAAGGGCGGCTCGGAGGCGGTGTTGCGGGCCGCCGGTGAGCTGGACGACCTGCCGTACAGGATCCGCTGGTCGACCTTCACCTCGGGTCCGCCGCTCCTTGAGGCGGTCAACGCGAAGGCGGTGGACATCGGGGCCGTGGGCAACACCCCGCCGGTGTTCGCCGCCGCCGCGAAGTCGAAGATCAAGGTGGTCGCGGCGACGCACGGCACCTCGTACGGCGAGGCGATCGTGGTCAAGAAGGGCTCGGAGCTGCGGACGGTCACCGACCTCAAGGGGAAGTCGGTCGCGGTCGCGCAGGGCAGTTCCGCGCACTACCAACTGACCGCGTCGCTGGCCAAGGCCGGCCTGTCGATCGACGACGTGAAGGTGAGTCTCCTCCAACCCGCCGACGCCCTGGCCGCGTTCACCCGGGACAAGGTGGACGCCTGGGCGATCTGGGACCCGTACACCTCGCAGGCGCTGCGGCACGCCGACGCCCGGGTGCTCACGACGGGGCAGGGCGTGGTGAACGGGCTGGGCTTCCAGGTGGCCGCCCCGGCGGCGCTCGACGACAGCGAGAAGTCCAAGGCCATCGCCGACTACCTGCGCCGGTTGCGCCGCGCCCAGGACTGGGTGTTCAAGCACCCCGAGGAGTGGGCCAAGGTGTGGGCCAAGGAGACCGGGCTGCCGTACGAGACGGCGCTCGACTCGGTGCGCCGCTCGCACGGCACCCGGGTCACCGTCGCCGTGGACGAGGCCGCGGTCGCCTCCGAGCAGAAGATCGCCGACACCTTCGCCGAACTGGGTCTGACCCCGCGCCGGTTCTCCTTCCGGGACTTCGTGGACACCCGGTTCAACGCCGGGCTGCCGCCGTCCACCGCGGCGCCCCGCTCCTACGGAAAGGGCCACTGATGTCCATCCACCTGCACTGGTTCCTGCCCACCGGCGGCGACGGCCGCACCCTGGTGGATCGGCACGCCTACGCCGCCACCGAGAAGGGCCGCTCGGGCATCGGGCCGGTGAGCGGGGTGCGCGCGCCCGACATCGACTACCTGACGCAGATCGCCAAGGCCGCCGAACACCTTGGCTTCGAGGCGGTGTTGACGCCCACCGGCACCTGGTGCGAGGACGCCTGGCTGACGACGGCCGCCCTGGCCCAGCACACCAGGCGGCTGAGGTTCCTGGTCGCCTTCCGGCCCGGGGTGCTCTCGCCGGTGCTCGCCGCGCAGATGGCGGCCACCTACCAGCGGATCACCGGCGGGCGGCTGCTGCTGAACGTGGTGACCGGCGGCGACTCCACCGAGCAGCGCCGGTTCGGCGACCACCTCGACCACGACCAGCGGTACGCGCGCACGGCGGAGTTCCTGTCGGTGGTGCGCGGCGCGTGGCGCGGCGAGCCGTACGACTTCACCGGCGAGCACTACCGGATCGAGGGCGGGCTGACCGCGCTGCCGCCCGACCCGCTGCCGCCTGTCTTCTTCGGGGGCTCGTCCCCGGCGGCGGGGCCGGTCGCGGCGGAGCACGCCGACGTGTACCTGACCTGGGGCGAGCCGCCGGCGCAGGTGCGGGAGAAGATCGAGTGGATCAGGGGCCTCGCCGAGCGCGCGGGGCGCGAGGTCCGGTTCGGCATCCGGTTGCACACGATCTCGCGGGACTCGGCGAAGCGGGCGTGGGCCGTCGCCGACCGGCTGCTCGACGACCTCGACGCGGAGACGGTCGCCGCGGCCCAACGGGCCCTGGGGCGCAGCGAGTCGGTGGGCCAGCAGCGGATGCTGGCGTTGCACGGCGGCTCGCGGGAGAAGCTGGAGATCGCGCCGAACCTGTGGGCGGGCGTCGGCCTGGTGCGGGGTGGCGCGGGCACGGCGCTGGTCGGCAGCCACGCGGAGGTCGCCGACCGGATCGAGGAGTACCACGCGTTGGGCATCGACCACTTCGTGTTGTCGGGCTATCCGCACCTGGAGGAGGCGTACTGGTTCGGCGAGGGTGTCGCGCCCGAGCTGGCCGCGCGCGGGCTGCTGGCGGCTCCGACCGGGGGCGCGCGGGCGCCCCTCACCCACGGCCACCCGGTGCCCACGCCGGGTGGCGCACCGCTGCTGATCGCCGGGGGGCGGTGAGGGGCGGCGGTGCTCCCGTCCGGCCTCGCCAGCGAGTGGCGGGGCCGGGCGGGCTCTCTTCCGGGGTGCTCGCGGCGTCCCTTCCGGGGCGCACGCGGGCTCTCCCGGGGCGCGCGGGCCGTCGAGGCGCGGCCCCGCCACGGAGCGCGTCGCGGCGGCGCGCGCGGGGCGGCCGTGCTGGAGACGCGTGCTGCCGTACGGCGCGTGCCGTACGCTGTACGGCCCGTGCCGCGCGGGAAGATTTCTCGGCTCGCCCAAGTTAGTAGAAGCGTGAACAACACTGGGGTGGTACGGGAGCGAGGGACCGGAGTCGGCCGGGCGGCGGACGGCGGCCTCGGCGGGAGCGGCGACGTGCGGCCCACGGCGCCGACGCCGCTCGACGTGCTCGTCATCGGCGCTGGTCAGGCCGGCCTCTCCAGCGCGTACCACCTGCGCAGGCGCGGTTACGAGCCGAACACCGGCTTCGTCGTGCTCGACCACTCCCCCGCGCCGGGCGGCGCCTGGCAGTTCCGCTGGCCGACCCTGACGTACGGCAGGGTGCACGGGATGCACGCGCTGCCGGGCATGGAACTGACCGGGGCCGACCCCGAGCGGCCCTCGTCCGAGGTGATCGGCGCGTACTTCGCCGCGTACGAGCGCGCCTTCGAACTGCCGGTGCGCCGGCCGGTGGACGTCAGCTCGGTGGGCGACGGGGCGGACGGGCGGCTGCTGGTGCGCACCTCGGTGGGCGACTGGGCGCCCCGGGCCGTGATCAACGCGACCGGCACCTGGGACCGCCCGTTCTGGCCGCGCTACCCGGGCCAGGAGACGTTCGCCGGCCGCCAGTTGCACACCGCCCAGTACCCGGGGCCGGCGGCGTTCGCCGGGCAGCGGGTCGTGGTGGTCGGCGGCGGCACCTCCGCCGTGCAGCACCTGCTTGAGATCGCCCAGGTCGCGGCCGCGACCACCTGGGTGACCCGGCGCCCGCCGCTGTTCCGCAGCGGCCCGTTCGGCCCGGAGGAGGGGCGCGCGGCGGTGGCCATGGTCGAGGAGCGGGTGCGGCGCGGCCTGCCGCCGCGCAGCGTGGTCTCCGTGACCGGGCTGCCGATGACGGAGGCGATGGAGCGGGCCCGGGCCGCGGGCGTCCTGGACCGGCGGCCCATGTTCGACCGGCTCACCCGCTCCGGCGTCGCCTGGGACGACGGCCGGTTCGTCGAGGCGGACGTGGTGCTGTGGGCCACCGGCTTCCGCCCGGCCGTCGAGCACCTGGCCCCGTTGCGACTGCGCGAGGCGGGCGGCGGCATCGCCCTGGACGGCACCCGGGCCGTCCGCGACCCCCGGATCCACCTCGTCGGGTACGGCCCGTCGGCCAGCACCATCGGCGCCAACCGGGCCGGCGGCGCGGCCGTACGGGAGATCCACCGGCTGCTCGGCCAGCCCACGCCGGTCGCCGCCTGAGCACGGGGCGCGCGCTCCGGCGGCGGTCCGCCGACCGGGCGAACGGCGCCGGTCAGCGCGCGGGGGTGGCGGCCCGGTCATACTTCACACCGCCCATCGGCTGCGGCAGGATGACCACCGCGGTTGATCACCTTCCGGGCCCGCCCCGGTGGTCGGCCGGCGCCACCGGCCGAGGCAGGCCGAACCCGAAGGGCCGGGGCACCTCGCGAGGCGGGCCGGAAGGAGCGTCCGTGCGCGTTGCCCTCTTCGTCACCTGCGTCAACGACACCCTCTACCCGCGCACCGGCCAGGCCGTCGTCACCCTCCTGGAGCGGCTGGGCGTCGAGGTGGACTTCCCCGCCGCCCAGTCCTGCTGCGGCCAGCCGCAGTACAACACGGGGTACCGGCACGAGAGCGAACCGCTGCTGCGTCACTACGCCGAGGTCTTCGCGGGCTACGACCACATCGTCACCCCCTCCGGCTCCTGCGTCGCCATGGTGCGGGACAACTATCCGCGCCTGGGAGCCAGGGCCCGGGCCGAGGGGCGCGGCAGCGCGTTGGCCGAGGCGGCGGCGAACGTCGTGCCACGGACGTACGAGCTGACGGAGTTCCTGGTGGACGTCCTCGGGGTGACCGACGTCGGCGCGTACTACCCGCACACCGTCACCTACCACCCCACCTGCCACGGGCTGCGCATGCTGGGCCTGGGCGACCGGCCGCTGGCCCTGCTGCGCCAGGTACGGGGGCTCAAGCTGGTCGAGTTGGCGGGGGCCGACGAGTGTTGCGGCTTCGGTGGCACGTTCGCCGTCAAGAACGCCGCCGTCTCGACCGCCATGGGCGCCGACAAGGCCCGCGCCATCGAGGCCACCGGGGCCGACGTGGTGTGCACCGTGGACAACTCCTGCCAGACGCACATCGGCGGCACCCTGTCCCGCCGGGGCTCGGCCGTGCGCCCCGTACACCTCGCGGAGATCCTGGCCAGTACGGAAGGAAGGGTGCTGTGACCCGTATCCACCTCGGCATGCCCACCCCGCCCGGCGCCGCCCCCGCGTTCCCGGACGCGGCCGAGCGCTCCACGCGCGACACCACGCTGCGGAACAACCTGCGGCGCGCCACGCACACCATCCGGGCCAAGCGCGCCGCGGCCGTCGCCGAACTCGCCGACTGGGGCGAGCTGCGCGCGGCGGGCGCCGCCATCAAGGACCACACCCTGCGCCACCTCGATCACTACCTGGAACAGGTGGAGGCCGCCGTCACGGCCGCCGGCGGCCAGGTGCACTGGGCCGTCGACGCCGCCGAGGCCAACGCCATCGTCACCCGGCTGGTTCGGGAGACCGGCGAGCGCGAGGTGGTCAAGGTCAAGTCGATGGCCACCCAGGAGATCGGCCTCAACGAGGCGCTGGCGGCGGCCGGGATCACGGCGTACGAGACGGATCTGGCCGAGTTGATCGTGCAGCTCGGACACGACCTGCCCTCGCACATCCTGGTGCCCGCCATCCACCGCAACCGCGCCGAGATCCGCGACATCTTCCGCACCCAGATGGGCCGGTGGGGCCGCCCGGCGCCCGCCGGGCTCACCGACGAGCCGGCCGAACTCGCCGAGGCCGCGCGGCTGCACCTGCGGGAGAAGTTCCTGTCGGCCAAGGTCGCCGTCTCCGGCGCCAACTTCATCGTCGCCGAGACCGGCACCCTGGTCGTCGTCGAGTCCGAAGGCAACGGCCGGATGTGCCTGACCCTGCCCGAGACGCTGATCTCGGTCGTCGGCATCGAGAAGGTCATCCCCTCCTGGCGCGACCTCGAAGTCTTCCTGCAACTGCTGCCGCGCTCCTCCACCGCCGAGCGCATGAACCCCTACACCTCCATGTGGACCGGCACCACCGACGGCGACGGCCCCGCCGCCTTCCACCTGGTCCTGCTCGACAACGGCCGCACCGACGCGCTCGCCGACCAGGTGGGACGCCAGGCCCTGCGCTGCATCCGCTGCTCCGCCTGCCTCAACGTGTGCCCCGTCTACGAGCGCGCCGGCGGCCACGCCTACGGCTCCGCCTACCCCGGGCCGATCGGCGCGATCCTGACGCCGCAGCTCCGCGGCACCGTCAGCGCGCTGGACGCGTCCCTGCCGTACGCCTCCTCGCTCTGCGGCGCCTGCTACGAGGTCTGCCCGGTCGCCATCGACATCCCCGAGGTCCTGGTGCGGCTCCGGGAGCGGGTGGTCGAGGGCGGCCCGGTGACGGTACGCGGCACGCGGGCGGTGATCCGGCCGGCCAGGGGGCACGCGGCCGAGCGGGCCGCCATGCGCGCCGCCCGCTGGGCGTTCGAGCACCCGCGCGCGCTCCGCGCGGGCCAGCGGTTGGCCTCGCGTACCCGCGCGCTGCACCCCAGGCACCTGCCGGGCCCCGGTCGCGCCTGGACGCGCGGCCGCGACCTGCCCGAGGTGCCGGCGGAGTCCTTCCGCGACTGGTGGCAGCGCACCCGTGGCGAGCGGGGGACGGCATGAGCAGCAGGGAACGGGTCCTCGGCCGGGTGCGCCGGGCGCTGGCCGACGTGCGGGAGGAGCACCCCGACACGGGGGCTACGGGCGGCGCGGCGCACACCGACGGCGGGCCCGCGCGGGACGGCGTGGCCCGGGACTATCTGCGGGTGCACGGCGAGCGCACGGCGGCCGAACGGGTCGAACTGCTCGCGACGCACCTGGCGGACTACCGGGCCCGGGTGCACCGGACCGACCCGGCCGGGCTGCCGGACACCGTCGCGGCGCTGCTCGCCGCGCGGGGCGCGCGCCGTGTGGTGGTGCCCGAGGGGCTGCCGGCCGACTGGCTGTCCGCGTCCGCCGCCACCCCGGTCCCCGACACGCCCGCGCTGAGCGCCCGCGACCTCGACGCGGTCGACAGCGTCGTGACCGGATGCGCGGTGGCGATCGCCGAGACCGGCACGCTCGTCCTCGACGCGGGCCCCGGGCAGGGGCGCCGTCAGCTCACGCTCGTACCCGACCACCACGTGTGCGTCGTACACGTTCCGGGGCAGGTGGTGGACTCGTTGCCACAGGCGTTGGAACGCCTGGTGCCGCACCGCCCGTTGACCTGGATCTCGGGCCCGTCGGCCACCAGCGACATCGAACTCAGCCGGGTGGAGGGGGTGCACGGCCCGCGCGCCCTGGACGTCGTCCTCGTGACGACCGACGCGCCATCCACCGCCTCGTCAAGCCCCCGCTGACCGTCCGCGCCCCGCCCGCTATGGGCGCGCGGCACGGCGGACGGACGGGCCACGCGGCGGGCGAGCAGGCAGTGCGGCGGGGCAGGGCGCGGCGGACGAGCAGCGCGGCGGGCGGGTCAGCCGGTGCCGGCCGCCGCGTCGGTGGCGGTGGTCGTGGCGGTGGCGGTGGCGGTCTCGGTGGCCGTGGCCGCCTCGATCGCCGGCGCCCAACCCAGCAACTCCTCGTCGGCGCCGGCGCGGGCCACGCACTGCACGCCGAGCGGCAGCCCGGGGGCCAGGCTGCCGGCGGGCACGGTGAGCGCCGGCACCCCCGCGTACGACCACGGCAGGCACATCACGGAGTTGCCGGTGGTGGCCAGCCCCCGGGGCGCCGTGCCGGTGGCGGCCGGCGTGATCCACAGGTCGATGCCCTCGGCGGCCAGCGTGGCGTGCACCCGGTCGCGGAACGCCCGCTGGTGCTCCCGGGCCGCCGCGTAGTCGGCCTCCGTCACCGCCTGGCCCTGCCGGATGGCGGCGACGGTCTCGGGGCGGTAGAGGTGGCCGAAGCGCGGGAACCACTCCGCATGCGTGCGGGCCACCTCGTACCGGTTGACGACGAACTGCTGGGCGTAGACGGTGTCGAAGTCCGGCATGAACGGCACCCGGCGCACCGTGAACCCGGCCGCCCGCAGGCGCTCGACCCGCGCGTCGAACGCCGCCACCGCGTCCGCGTCCGCGCGGTCAAGGTAGGGCCCCGTGGGCACGCCGAGCACGGGTAGCGCGCGCCCGGCGCCGGTCGCCTCCCGCGCCGCCTCGGGGCGCCAGTCGTCGCACACCACCGCCGCCGCGTGGGCAACGCCGGCCACGTCCGTGGCGAAGAGGCCGAGCGTGTCCAGGCTGGGCGCGTTGGCGATGACGCCGGCCACGGGGATGCGGTCGTAGCTGGGTTTGAAGCCGACGACGCCGCAGTAGGCCGCCGGCCGGATCATCGAGCCCACGGTCTGGGTGCCGATCGCCAGCGGCACCATGCCCGCCGCGACGGCCGCCGCCGAACCACTGCTGGAGCCGCCCGGCGAGTGGTCGAGGTGGTGCGGGTTACGGGTGGGGCCGGGGGCCGTGACCGCGAACTCGGCGGTCACCGTCTTGCCCGCCACCACGGCCCCGGCCGCGCGCAGCCGCGCCACCACCGCCGCCTGCTCCCCCGTCAGCTCCCCGGCGGGCACGGCCGAGCCGGCGCCCGTGGCCAGCCCGTCGGCGTGCATGATGTCCTTCACGCCGACGGGTACGCCGTACAGCGCGGGCCGTTCGGCGGGCTCGGGCCAGCGGGCGCGGACCTCGGCGGCCTCGGCCCGCAGCCGCCCGCGCCGGTCCGGCTCGGCGACGAACGCACGTATCCGGCCATCGATCGCGGCAATCCGATCGCAGGTCCGCTCGACGTGCGCGAGCGGGTCCCACTCCCCCGAGCGGAGCGCCGCGGCCTCGGCCACCAACGGGCGCCGCCTGATCAGCTCGTCTCTGTCTGCCATGGCGGACAGCGTACGGCGGCGCCCGCCACCGGCCGGCTCGCGCGCGGCGGTCGCCGCGGTGCCCGAACGCCCCGCTCGGAGGGCCGTTATCAGCCAGCGCGAGGCTGTGCCACACCGAGCTGGACCGGACTCGGCGCGGCCCGCCGCCAGCCGCCTGCCCTCACCCCTCGGTGAACAGCCCCACCAGGTCCGGGCGGCCGAAGACCTGGGCCGCCTCAAGCGCCGACGGCGTGCCGGCCGACGGGTTCGCGCCGTGCCGCACGAGCAGCCGGACGACCGCGTCCTCGCCCTTGAACACCGCGCCCGCCAGCGGCGTCTGGCCCCGGTCGTTGGCGCGGTCCGGGTCGGCGCCGCGCTGGAGCAGCGCCTCCACGGACTCCGCGTGGCCGTGGTAGGCGGCGAGCATGACCAGCGAGTCGCCGCGGTCGTTGGTGAGGTTGGCGGGGACCCCGGCGTCCACGTACGCGGCCAGCGTGTCCGTGTCGCCGTGCCGGGCCAGGTCGAAGACCTTGGCCGCCAGTTGCAGCACCTCCGGATCGTGCGCCGGCTCGGCGTTCGGGTCCACCCCGCCCTGTGTGCTGGCACCGCCGTGTTCGGTCATGAAATCCGCCCTTCGCTCTGTCGAGGAGGGCCCACCCCAGGTGCGGGAGAGCCCCGATCGCCGCATCGAGGCGCCGCGGTTCCGGTCCGCGCCGCACTCCCACCCTACGGATCGATCATCACTCACGCGCGAATGAATTGACTGATAAATCACCCATTCGCAACTTTCTCCCTTTCGCACTTTCTGTGAGTCTTGTGCCACTCGCGGTGATCGTCCACATTCTTCAGGAGACCCGTCATGATCTTTTCCATCTCCGGCGTCGTGCTGCTCGGCGTCATCGTCTTCCTGTTCTTCCGTAAGGACGGCCTCAAGGCATCACACGCCATCGTCTGCGCCCTGTTCGGCTTCTACCTGGCCGGCACGGCGATCGCGCCCAGCATCCAGGCCGGCAGCGCCAGCCTCGCCGACCTGCTGGGCGACATCAGGATCTGACCGCCCACCGCCAGCCCTGGAGGCCGCCCGTGGCCCGCCCCGCGCTCCCCCGCCCCCCGATCACCAAGGCCCCACTCGCCCGCGGGCGCGCCCTCGCGCGCACCGCCGCCGGCGGCGTGGCCGACGTCCTGCACCCGTTGCTGATCGTGGCGCGCGGCCTGCGAGTGCTCGCCACGGCTGGTCGCCGTAGGTGGGAGCAGACCCCACGGGAGCGACGCGGTCCCACGCTGTTCTTCGGCGCGGCCGGCGCCCTGGCCGTCGCCCTCGCGCCGTACGGGCCGCTGTTGGCGCTGGTCGGCCTGCTGGCCGCGGCGGGCTGGGCCGGCCGCGACCGGTCGGCGCTGCGCAACACGCCCACCGGGGCCGAGGCCGCGCGGCTGCGCACGCTGTACGAGGCGCTCGTACCGCACTTCGGCGCGCCCGAGGACCCCGACCCGCTCTACGCGTACGCCCGTAGCTGGGAGACGGCGTTCGAGGAGTACGCCTTCGCGGACGACGGGCGGCCCACGTACCTGGTGCTGCGCTACCCCGGCTACTTCGCGGATGGCGACCCCGTGGCGCGGTGGCACGTGGAACGGTTGCTGGCCGCGAAGTGCGGGCGGGGCCGCGAGTACCGCTTCGACTGGGACCAGGAAGCGGGCCGGCTCACCCTCAGCGTGTTGCCCGCCCTGCCCACCACCCTGTGCGCCCAGCGCTTCGTGACGGCGCCCGGCGAGGCGGTTCTCGGCTTCACCGACCCGGACGCGGTGCGGCGCACCGTACCGGTGACCGACCTCGACGGGCGGGCCGACCAGCACGCGGCGCCGGTGCTGTGGCGCACCGGCCCCCGGTCCACCGAACCGCACCTGCTCGCGCTCGGCCGGCCAGGCAGCGGAACCACCACCCTGCTGCGTTCGCTGCTGCTCCAGGCCCTGCCGTACGCCGACGTCCTGGTCGTCGACGGCGCGGGCAGCGGCGGCTACGGCTTCCTGCACGGCCGGTCCGGCGTCCTGGCCGTGGAGAGCGACCCGGCCGGCGCGCTGGCCGCCCTGGAGTGGGCCGCGCACGAGACCGAACGGCGACTCGTCCGCGCCCACGAGGCCCGACGGCTCGGCCACCCCGCCCCCGACGACATCCGCCGGCCGCTGTGGCTGGTGGTGGACCGGCCCGCCACCCTCACCCACCTGACCTCGACCGACGGCCGCCCCGGCCCCCAGGAGCTGCTGCGCGGCCCGCTCCGACACGGCCGGCCCGCGCACATCAGCGTCGTCATCGCCGAGCAACCCGACGGGGCCGAGACCCTCGGCCCGTACGTCGCCGCCGCCACGCGCGCCCGCGTGGTGCTCGGGCCCGCCTCGTACGAACAGCTCCACCGCACGCTCGGCGCGCCGCCGCCCACCTCGCCGGTGCCCGACACGCCGCCGGGCCGGGGCTTCGCCCGGCTCGGCGACGGTCCGGTCTACCGCCTCCAGGTCCCCGCCACGCCCGACCCGTACGACGACGCCACCAGCGAGGCCCAGCGCGGGGCGGTGCTCGCCCTCCTGCCGGGCTACGCGGCGGCTCCGTCGGCGACGGAGGCCGTGCCGTCGGCCGCGCCGCCGGCGGCCCCACGCTGACGTCCGGCCACGGCGGCCGGGCGGCGCCGTACGACTACGCCACGAACAGCCGCGTCGACTCACCCTCGGCGCCGGCACCCGTCGCCACCAGGCGTGCCGCGGCCGCCAGCCGGACGGCGGCCTCGTCGGCGATCGCGCCGCTGACGGTGAACGGCAGCCGCACGTACCCCTCGAACGCCCCGTCGATGCCGAAGCGCGGCCCGGACGGGACGCGCACCCCGAGCCGTTCGCCGGCCTCGGCGACGCGCGATCCGGACAGTCCCCCGGTGCGCACCCACAGCGTGAGCCCGCCCCGGGGGATCGTGAACTCCCAGTCCGGCAGGTGCCGTTCGAGCGCGGCGACCAGCGCGTCCCGGTTCTCCCGCGCGCCGGCTCGCCGCACGGCCACCGCCTCCTCCCAGCCGCCGTTGCCCAGCAGCCAGTTCACGGCGAGCTGATCGATGACGGGCGTGCCGAGGTCGGCGTACGCGCGGGCCGCGACCAGCGTGCGGATCACCTCGGGCGCGGCCCGCACCCAGCCGATCCGCAACCCGCCCCAGAACGCCTTGCTCGCGCTTCCCAGGGTGATCACGGCATTGCCGGCGGGGTCGAACGCGGAGACCGGCTTGGGCATCCGCACGTCCGGCTCCAGCGGCAGGTCGGCCATCGTCTCGTCCACCACGAGTACGGTGCCGGCCGAGCGCGCGGCCTCGACCAGGTCGCGCCGCTGCTCGTTAGAGGCGAGCGCGCCGGTCGGGTTGTGGAAGTCGGCGACGACGTAGGCCATCCGCGGCGCAGCGTCGCGCAGCACCTGCCGCCAGCCCGCGACGTCCCAGCCCCGCAACCCGTCGGCCATGGCGACGGGCACCAGCCGGGTGCCCATCTCGCGCATGAGCTGGAGGACGTTGGCGTACGAGGGGGACTCGACGGCCACGCGTTCGCCGGGCCTGACCATGAGGCGACAGATGGCGGCCACGGCGCCCATCGCCCCGGTGGTGACCATGATCTGCTCCGGCATGGTCGGGATGCCGCGCTCGGTGTAGCGGTCCGCGAGCGCCTGCCGCAGGATGGGAAGACCGGCGGGGTAGTCGCCGTGGGTGTGGGCGTACGGCGGCAGCGCCTCCATCGCGCCGCCCACCGCGCGGGTCAGCCACGGCTCGGGTGCGGGAAGCGCCGCGCAGCCGAGGTCGATCACCGAGCTGGCGGCCTCCGGCGGCAGCGGCTCCAGGGCCCGGGTGGGCAGCGGGTTGCCCGCCGGCACGGCCGTCCAACTGCCCGACCCGCGGCGCGAGGCGAGGAAGCCCTCGCCTCGCAGCGCCTCGTACGCGGCGGCGACGGTGGTGCGGCTGACGGCGAGGGCGGCGGCGAGTTCCCGCTCGGCCGGAACCCGCGCGGCCACCGGCAGCCGGCCCTCAAGGACGAGCAGCCGCACGCCGTCGGCCAGCGCCCGGTAAGCGGGCACCCGGCGCCCCGGCACCTCGGCGACGGCCCCCGCCGGACGCTGCGACGCCAGGAGCCGCGCCAACTGCGGAGCCCCCACCGCAGAGGTCCACTCGCCCATGATCACCAGTCCACCTTTCCGAGATTGGCTCTGGAAGTGGCCTACTCCCGGGCCACAGAGTGTCATGAGACAGGCCACTGGCACCACCTCAACGCCCGGTAGGCCACGGCCAGCCGGAGCGAGTGGCACGCCCCCGCCACCGGCGGAGGCCGCGCCACCCCGCCCTCGCGAGCGCCCACGCCGGGCGCCCCGCACACCGTCACCACCGAAGGAGCACACCGTGCCGATACCGAGGGGGTCGCACCTCACCCGCCGCGTGACGCAGTTGTACGTCGGCCTGACGCTGTACGGGGTGAGCATGGGGCTCCAACTCCGCGCGGGCCTCGGCCTCGACCCCTGGGACGTGTTCCACCAGGGCGTCTCGGAGCACACCGGCCTCTCCATCGGCACGGTGGTGATCCTGGCGGGCGCGGCGGTGCTGGCCCTGTGGATTCCGCTGCGCCAGCGCCCGGGCCTCGGCACGATCTCCAACGTCGTGGTGATCGGCCTCGTGATGGACGCGACGCTGGCCCTCACCTCTGACCTCACGTCACTCACCGCGCGCGTTCCGCTGCTGGTGTTCGCCATCGTGCTCAACGGAGCGGCCACCGGCCTGTACATCTCGGCGCGCTTCGGCCCCGGCCCCCGCGACGGGCTCATGACCGGCCTGCACCGGCGCACCGGGCGCTCCATCCGCCTGGTACGGACCGGCATCGAGGTGGCGGTCCTGGCCACCGGCTTCGCCCTGGGCGGCTCGGTCGGCGTGGGCACCGTGCTGTACGCGGTGGCGATCGGCCCGCTGTCGCAGTTCTTCCTGCGGGTCTTCGACATACCGGGCCTGGAGCAGGGCCGGCGGGGCGTGGTCGCCAGCGGCTCGGGGCGGCCGAAGGCGGCCGAGGAGGCGCCGGAGGCCGGGGCCTCGGGCACCGCGCCGCACGCCGGGCCCGCGAGCCGGCCCGGCGCGGCAGCGGAGACCCCCGAGCCGGGGCCCGTGGAGCCCGGCGGGCCGGCACGGCGGAGCGGGGTCGCCAAGGGTGACGAAGGCCCACGGGGTGACACGGCGCGAACCGGGACCGGTCCGGCTGGCAACCATCGGCCGACTTGACGCGTCCAGGGTAGGAGAGGGCGCACTAGGGTACGAAAGGGCTAGGCCCTCGATCAGTGAACGTCAATTTCTGACCGCACAGTGGACCGGATTTAGAGCTGACGCATGAGGGCGAGTAGTGTACGCCCTCGACCTACCAGGCGGACCGTTACTGCGCGCTAAAGGACGGCAAACGCTGGGTGACATCTACTGTCAGATGTGACAAACCGGGCGCCGGTGGGTAGAACAACGGGGCGGCACGACGGGCGACGCATGTCCCACTACGGGAATCTTCACCGCCGACCGGACGTTGAACGGATGACGACGACAGCGACACCTGTCCTGTGGGCGACAAAGCCCGGGAGGCACGATTCATGAGTGAGCGAGCTCTCCGCGGCACGCGACTCGTGGTGACCAGCTACGAGACCGACCGCGGCATCGATCTGGCCCCGCGCCAGGCGGTGGAGTACGCATGCCAGAACGGACATCGATTCGAGATGCCCTTCTCGGTAGAGGCGGAGATTCCGCCGGAGTGGGAGTGCAAGGCGTGCGGCGCCCAGGCGCTCTTGGTGGATGGCGAAGGGCCTGAGGAGAAGAAGGGCAAGCCTGCGCGTACGCACTGGGACATGCTCATGGAGCGACGCACTCGCGAGGAGTTGGAGGAGGTGCTGGCCGAACGGCTGGCCGTCCTGCGCTCCGGCGCCATGAACATTGCCGTGCACCCGCGGGACAACCGCAAGTCCGCCTGACGGACGAGGCGCCGGGCCCGCCCGGCGCGCAAGGCAGCACGTATCGGAGGCCGGGGCCACTGCTCAGCAGTGGCCCCGGCCTCCGTTTGTCCTCTCACCCGCTCCCCCGCCGGCCGGCCGCCCCGCGGCGACGTACGCCATCGGAAATCGGGGCCGTCGGGACGGGCGGGGCGAGTGGGGAAGAGGGCCGCTTCACGGCCCGCGCCGGCCACTACGGAAGGCGGCCGGCGCACGGCTTCGCCGCCTCGGTGACGGCGTCGCCCGTCAGCGGGGCAGCGGCGGGTCCTGGCGGCCCGGGCCACGCTCGTCGCCGGGGCCCTCGGCCCTCGGCGGCTCGTCGTCGCGGACGACCTCACCCGGCACCACCTTGCCGCCGCCGGGCCGGTGACCCTGTCCCCGCCCCGCCTGCTGGAAGGCGTCGCCGAGCGAACTGGTGGCGTACCCGATGCGGCGGGACAGGGCGCGCTCGGCGCGGCGGCCGAGCAGGGCCCGCACCGGCGGGAGGAGGAGCACCAGCCCCAGCACGTCCGAGACCAGGCCGGGCAGCATCAGCAGCAGCCCGCCGAGCATGAGCAGCCCGTTGCCCAGGCCCGCCGTCGGATCGTCGTCCGGGGTGTCGGCTCCGGGACGCAGCCCGGTGGTCAGCGTCTGCCACGCCCGGCGCCCGGCCCGCTTGATGACGTAGCCGCCCAGCACGGCCCCGGCCACCAGGAGCGCCAGTACGGTCAGGGCGCTCGAAGCGTCCGCGACCAGGACGAGCAGCCAGATTTCCAGGACCAGCCAGGCCGCGAGGGCGAGCGGGACGATCCGCCTGGCCCGCGAGCGCTGAGCGCGCGGTCGGGGGTGCGGTGATTGGGGTGCGCCGAACGTCATGTCTTCAGTGTGCCTGCGCCGTGTGGTGAATGTGCCTGTGCGGTGTCGTTCGTACGCCGGCGCTAGGGCTGCTGCTTGCGGCCGGTCACCCGGTTCACTCGGGAGCCCACGCCCCAGGCGGTCACCCGCCACAGGGCCTCGACCAGGATGTCGCGGCTCATCTTGCTGTCGCCGTACTCCCGGTCCACGAAGGTGATGGGCACCTCCACGACGTGGAAGCCGGCCTTGACGGCGCGCCAGGCCAGGTCGACCTGGAAGCAGTAGCCCTGCGAGGCGACGGCGTCCATGCCCAGGCCCTCCAGGGTCTCCCGGCGGAAGGCCCGGAAGCCGCCGGTGACGTCGCGGATCGGGACGTCGAGCAGCAGCCGCGAGTAGGTGCTCCCGCCCCGGGAGATCAGCTCGCGGGACTTCGGCCAGTTCACCACGCGCCCACCCGGCACCCAGCGCGAGCCGAGGACCAGGTCGGCCCCGCCGAGCGCGGTCAGCAGCCGGGGCAGTTCCTCGGGCTGGTGCGAGCCGTCCGCGTCCATCTCCACCAGGACGCCGTAGTCGTGCTCGATCCCCCAGCGGAAGCCCGCCAGGTAGGCGGCGCCGAGACCTTCCTTGCCCTTGCGGTGCAGGACGTGCACCTGCTCGTCCTGGCCGGCGATCTCGTCGGCGATCTTGCCGGTGCCGTCGGGGCTGTTGTCGTCGGCGACGAGCACGTGTGCGTCGGGGACGGCCTTGCGCACCCGTTCCACGATCGGCTTGATGTTCTCCGCCTCGTTGTAGGTCGGAATGATCACCAAGGTCGTGCCGAGCGGACCGTACTTCCTCTCCTGAGTCTCGCCACGCACAACCTCAACGCCGTCGTTCACTGCATCCCCTTCTCATCCGTACGTCCTCGCCGGCTCACCATGATCGCGGCGGCGCAGGACAGAACGCCCACCATAGCGAGCACCCACTCGGGCACCGCACCGATCCGATCGGCGACGGTGATGTCGTCGCGCAGGGGAATCCGCGCGCTGAGCACGTCCTGGGTGAATTCCTTGGTGCGCTGCTCAATAGTCCCATCGGGGGCGACCACGGCGCTAATTCCGCTCGGCGCCGCGGTGACCACGGCCCGACCGTGCTCGATGGCGCGCAGCTTGGACATCACGAGCTGCTGCTCGGGCTGGCCGCTGCGGCCGTAGGTGGCGTTGTTCGTCTGGATCACCAGCGCCCGGGCCCCGGCGTTGACCGTGTCGCGCACGATCTCGTCGTAGGCGACCTCGAAGCAGATCACGTCGCCCAGCTTGGCCGGGCCGACCTGCATGACCCCGGTGTGGTCACCGGGGTAGAAGTCCCGGGGGACGCGGTCGAGCCGCGAGATGACCTTGCTGAGCTGGTCACGGAAGGGCACGTACTCGCCGAACGGCACCGGGTGCTGCTTGGTGTACGAGGCGCCGGGTCCGGTCTTTGGGTCCCAGACGATGCCCTGGTTCTCGACGTAGCCCTCCTTGGTCGGGTGGTCCACCAGGGCCCCGACCAGGACGGGCACGCCGATCGACTTCACCGCCAGGTCGATGCGCGCGTACGCCTCGCGGTACTTGTACGGGTCGAGGTCGGAGGCGTTCTCCGGCCAGATCACCAGGTCCGGCTTGGGCTTGCGGCCCGCCTTGACGTCCTCGGCCAGTCGCAGGGTCGCCTCGACGTGGTTGTTGAGGATCTTCATCGGGCGGCCGAGGAAGTCCATCCCCGGCTGCTGCACGTTGCCCTGCACGACCGCGATGTTCACGGTGTCGTCGGCGTCGGTGGGCACCGGCACCAGGAGTCCGGCCAGCGTCACGGCGCCGGCCAGGGCGATGGCCTCGACGGCCGGCAGCGCGCCGCGCAGCAGCCGGGGGCCGCTGGCCCGCGCGGCCGGCGCGGGCTCGCGGCCCGCCGTGGCGTCCTGGTCCGCCTCGCTCCCGGCGGCGTCCGCCGGCGCGGCGGGGTCCGCGTCGGGCGAGTCGGTGTCGAGCGGGGCGTTGGTCGCGGCGCTCGGCGTGGCCCCGGGGGCGGTCGCGGCGCGGCCGCCGGCGAGCGCGTACACCCGCCACAGGGCGACGACGGCGGCCGCGAGCAGCGTGCTGGCCAGGGCGACGCCGAAGGTCACCAGTGGCGCGCCACCGAGCGCGGCCAGTGGCGTGAACGGCGAGCCGGTGTTCGCGAACGCCAGCCGCCCCCAGGGGAAGCCACCGAACGGCAGCCGGTCCCTGGCCCACTCCTCGGCCACCCACAGGCAGGCCACCCACAGCGGCCAGCCGGGCAGCCTGGAGGTCAGGGCGAGGCCGGCACCGAGCGGGACGAAGAACAGCGACTCGGCCAGCGAGAGGCCGATGACCGCGTCCCAGCCGACGACGTCCAGCCACTTCAGCAGCAGCAGGAAGAACGGGAGCCCGAAGGCGAACCCCGTCCACGCCCCCTGGCGGGCCGTCCTGCCCCGGGTGAGCAGCGCGAGCGCCGCGACGGCGAGGAGCGAGAGGGGCCACAGGTCGTACGGCGGGAAGGCGAGGCCGAGGGCGAGTCCGCTGGCCGCGGCCAGCGCGGTACGCCGCGCCTCGCGGCGGGACCACCGCGCCAGGCGCTGGCGGCGCGTGGCCCGTACGGCCGGCTCGCTCGGCGTCGTGGCGGGCTCGGGAGCGGTCGTCGGCGGCTCGGCTGGTCTACTGACCGGCGCGTCGGCTGCCTCGCCGCTGGCGGTGGCACCAGCGGAGGTGTCGGAACCGGGGTGCAACGTCGCGGCCTTCCTGCAGGTCGAGCTGTGGTGAAGTGACGGTATACCGCGAGCCACCACGAGCGGCCCGCTGGGTGCGTAACGGGTGTGCGACGTCCGGGGTGCCCGGGCCCCGCCACGGCCCGGCGGGAGAATGGGTGGCCCGGGGCGGGCGGGGCGCGAGGTGCTGGAGCGGTGCGGTCCGCGGCATGACCCGTGGGAGGGCCTGGCGGCGAGCGGGAAGGCACGAGGCGCGGGTCGGCGAGCGAGGCCGGGGCGCCGTGGCGGCCCGGAGTGGGCGCCGGGGAGTGGTGCGCGGAGTGCGGATAGGGGCCCGTCGCCCTTCGGGCCGACCTGGGGCCCGCTGGCTGCGGGTCGACCGAGAGCCGTTGTCTACTGAGCGTCCGGGCCCCACCCGGGTCGCACCTGCCGACCCGGTGAGCGCCTCCCCCGCCCCCGTGCGCTGGACCTGGCTCCCATGGGCGGCGAACCGGTGTGGCTCGCCACCCCATGGCCCAGCGGCGCTCGACGACTGCGTGGAGAACCCATCCCCGGCCGGACGTCCTGTGGTGGACTCGGCCGAAACTACCCGCCGTCTCCCGCTTCCTGTCAACAGCCGCGCCACCTGCGGCGTTGCGCCAAATCAGCAGGTCAGTACGGAGGGTGTCGGAGTTGGTCGACAGGCCGATGGCACGTCGTTCGGCGGTACGCGGCGCGGTCGCGTCACTCGTTCGGCCGCTCGTAGACGGTGCGCCCGCCGACCATCGTGCGCACGCACACCGGCAGCGGCAGCCCCGGCGTGAGGTCGGGCAGGCCCGGGGTGCCGGAGCGGGGGTCGGTGGACCAGTTGGCGACCCGCTCGTCGGGGACCTGCACGACGAGTTCGCCGTGCTGCCAGACGGCCAGGTCGGCCGGCGCGCCGGGGACCAGGACGCCCGCGTCGTCGCGGCGTGCGGCCCGCCAGCCGCCCCGGGTGTGGGCGGTGAACGCGGCCCGTACCGAGACCCGGTGTTCGGGCGTCCGGTGGAAGGCCGCGGCGCGCACGGTGCCCCACGGGTCGAGCGGCGTGACGGGGCTGTCCGAGCCGAGGGCCAGCGGCACTCCGGCGCGCAGCAGGGCCGCGTACGGGTTGAGCGAGCGGGCCCGCTCGACGCCGAGCCGCTGGGCGTACATGCCCTCGTCGCCGCCCCAGGCGGCGTCGAAGGCGGGCTGGACTGAGGCGGTCAGGCCGAGTTCGGCGAACGCGGCGATCGTCTCGGGAGTGAGCATCTCGGCGTGCTCGACCCGGTGCCTGGCGGCGCGGACCCGGGCGAGCCCGACCTTCTCCGCCGCGACGCGCACCCCGGCGATGACGGCCGAGACGGCGGCGTCGCCGATGGCGTGGAAGCCGGCCTGCAACCCGGCCTCGGTGCACAGCGCGACGTGCGTGGCGATGGCGGTCGGGTCCAGGTACCGGGTCCCGGTGCTGGGCGCGGCGTCGGCGTACGGCGCGTGCAGGCAGGCCGTGTGGGAGCCGAGCGCGCCGTCCACGAAGAGGTCGCCGGCGGCGCCGATCGCGCCCAGCTCGCGCACCTTCTCCAGGTCGCGGGCGCTGCTCGCGGCCTCGGCCCAGTAGCCGATGACGCGGGGCCCTGGCTCCTGGGCGGCGATGCTCAGCAGGCCGCTCAGGTCGGCCTCGCTGGAGATGTCGGGGCCCGCGCACTCGTGCAGGGTGCCGATGCCGAGCGCGGCGGCCTGTCGGAGCGCGGCGCGCTGTGCGTCGGCCCGCTGGGAGTCGGTCACGTTCGCGAACGCCGCCGCGCGGACGGCGTGGTGGGCGTCGGCGGTCAGCGGCGCGTCGCCGTGGTAGCCGGCGCGCCCGGTCAGGTCGCCGACGCGGTCGAGCAGGGCGGTGGTCGCGACGGCGGAGTGCACGTCCACACGGGTGAGGTAGAGCGGCCGGCCGCCGGTGGCCTGGTCCAGCTCGGTGCGGGAGGGGGCGCGTCCTTCGGGCCAGCGGGAGGAGTCCCAGCCGTGGCCGAGGAGCACCGCGTCGCCCGGGTGCGCCGCGGCGTGGGCGCGCACCAGCTCAAGCGCCTCGGCCAGGGTCGAGGTCGCGGTGAGGTCGAGGCCGGTGCGGGCGAGCCCGGTGGCGGTGGTGTGCACGTGTGCGTCCGTGAACGCGGGCGTGACGAGCGCGCCGGCGAGGTCGATGACCTCGTCGACGCCGTCGGCGAAGGAGTCGGCCGCGCCCTCGGAGCCGACCCAGGCGACGCTGCCGCGCTCGACGACCATCGCCGTCGCGAAGGGGTCGGCGGGGCTGTGCACGGTGCCACCGCGCAGCAGCACGGTGCCGCCCTCGGTCGGCGGGATGCCGGCGCTGGTGCCTGCGGCGGGGATGAGGTCGCTCACGGGGTTCGCCTCGCGGTGTCGTTCGTTGGGTGGACGGCGGCGGCACGCCGGGGAGGTCGCTCCCCCGCGGGCCGGCGCCAGGGTGTCAGTGTCGCCGGGCCGACTTCGGCTCCCGCGCCGGGGGTCGGCCGCGCGCCCGGGCACCGGCGTGCGCCGCGGCACGCGGAGGCGTCCGGCGCCCGCGGCGCGTACGCCGGGTCGGCTGGGCACCCGGCCCGGCCGCCCTGGGGCGTTTCGCTGGGCGCTCGCGCGGCCGGCGGGTCAGATACGGGGCGGGCGGGCCTCGTACGGCGTGGACAGCACGACCGTGGTGCGGGTGGAGACGCCGGCCAGCGAGCGGATGCGGGTCAGGAGGTGCTCCAGTTCGAGCGGGGTCTCGACGCGCACCTTCAGGATGTAGTTCTCGTCGCCCGCCACGCTGTGGCACGCCTCGATCTGCGGCACCTCGGCGAGCCGGTCGGCGATGTCGTCGGGCGCGCTGGGGTCGAAGGGTTTGACCGAGATGAAGGCCGTCAGCGGCAGCCCGACGGCCTCGGGGTCCACGACGGCGGCGTAGCCACGGATGACACCGCGCTGTTCCAGGCGTCGGACCCGCTGGTGCACCGCCGAGGTGGACAGGCCCGTGGCCTTGCCCAGGTCGGTGTAGCTCATACGCCCGTCATTGACGAGCAGTTCCACGATCTGTCTGTCCAACTCCTCCACCCCGTCACCCTATGGGGTAGCGGGGGTTGAGGCACAGCCGAGGAGCACCCGGGCGCGCGCCGCACCTGCACGGGGCATGTGACGAATGCCACAGCCAGGGGCCGGGGGCATGGGCGCGCCGGCGATTACCGCCACCGCCGGACGGGAAATGCTTGCTGTGGTCGAGGCTGCCTTGTCGCCTTGTCGACCTGACCCGAGGGGGAGAAACACCATGCCCGGTCTTGAACGCCTGGACAGTGGCGATAGCGATGTCTACGAGACGTACGAGATGTTCCGGGTGACGTGCCCGGACTGCGCACGCCCCATTGCCCTGCTCGCGGACGAGGATGTGCTGCCCGAGCACGCGCTGTGCCCGTCCCCGTGGAACCCGTTCGGGCTCACGGTCTGCCCGGGCACCGGCCGGAGCGTCACCGACGCGGTCCCCGCCGACGACGCCTCGGGCTCCCAGGAGCAGGACGCGGCCCTGCTCCTGACCCTGCCGGAGAGCCTGGACTGGCGCACGCAGCCGTTCTCGCACATCGGCGGCCACGTCTCCCGTCCGGTGCAGGTGCCGCGCCAGCCGACGCGCGGACACTAGCGCCTCGGTCGGGCGCCCCGGGGGTTCGCCCCGTCAGCGCCCGACCTCACCTCTGCCCCGGCTCGCGGCGAGCGGCGGTGGACCACCCGCTGCCGATCAGCCCCGGCCAGCCCCGCCAGCCCCCGTCGCGACCGGCCGGCCGTCGATCAGCGCGGCGCCTGACGGCTCGTCACAGCTGAAGCTGGGCCTGCACCGGCAGGTGATCGCTCGGGAACTGCCCGTCGAGCGAGAAGGTGTTGATCGAGGCGTAGCTGGTGTGGACGCCCGGCGAGGTGAGGATCCAGTCGATGCGCTCGCCGTCCGGGACCAGCGGTCGATAGCCGTGGAAGGTCGCGTACAGCTTCCCGCGCTCCTCGGCGCGGTCCCAGGTGTCCACGAGGCCGCCCGAGCCGAGCAGCGTGTCGTAGACCGGGTTCTGGTGTGCCGGCACGTTGAAGTCCCCGGTGACGATGCGCGGCACGGCCGGGTCGAGGCCGCGCAACCGCTCGGCGATCAGGTCGGCGGAGCGTTCGCGCGCGCTCTGGTTGCGGTGGTCGAAATGGGTGTTGAGGGCGTAGAACTGGCCACCGCTACGCAGATCGCGAAAGCGCACCCAGGTGGCCATGCGCACGACCGCGTTGCCCCAGGTGTTGGAGCCGATCACGTACGGAGTGCCGGACAGCCAGAAGTGGTCGTACTCCAGCGGGGCCAGTCGCTGGGTGTCGTAGAAGACGGCCATGAACTCGCCCCGGCTGCCACCCTCACGGCCGGTGCCGATCCAGTCGTAGCGCGGCCCCAAGTCCTGTGCGATGTCCCGGAGCTGGGAGTACAGGCCCTCCTGGGTGCCGAGCAGGTGCGGGCGCTCGCGGCGTAGCAGCGTACGCATGACGGGACGGCGTTCGGCCCAGGAGTGGGGGCGGGTGTCCGAGGCGTAGCGCAGGTTGAACGTCATGGCGCGCAGGTGGCTGGGGCTGCCGCCGACGGCCGCCGGGGCGGCGGCGGTTGACGGGGTGGCGGCAGTTGACGGGGTGGCGGCGGTTGGCGAAGGGGCGGAGGCTGACGGGGTGGCGGCGTGGGCGACGCCGGCGGTCAGGGGGAGGGCCAGGGCGGCGGCTGCCGCCGCGCGCATTCCGTCGCGGCGGCTGAATCCGGTCGCCTCGGCGGGGCTGGTCGGTGCGGTGGGGGCGACGGCGGGGGAATCGGTCATGGTTGCTCCAGTGGTCGACTGCTACGCACACCTGCCCGGGCGCGGCCCGGGCACAGCGAAGTGTGCGGGCGACCGGTGTGCCGCGTGTGGCATGCGGACGCCGGGGGCGCGAACGGCCGGTGACTCCCCCGGGTTACGCCGCCACGCGCCCCCGCACACCCTCACGTGGGGACGCCGTGACCCCATTGCCACGGCACGGCCCGGCAAGCGGGCACGCGGGCCCACGCGCGGCCGACGGCCGCTGGGCGGGCGAACAGCGAACGGCGCGGCACCCCGCGTCCGGGGTGCCGCGCCGAGACGGTGCGCCGCGGGCACTCGCCACCGCTGCCGGCCGCGACCGCCGCCGCGGGCGGGTCAGCGGGACTCGCGGCCCGCGATCTGGCGGGCGATGACCATCCGCTGGATCTGGTTGGTGCCCTCGACGATCTGGAGCACCTTGGCCTCGCGCATGTAGCGCTCGACGGGGAAGTCGAGCGTGTAGCCGTAGCCGCCGAGGAGTTGCACCGCGTCGGTGGTCACGCGCATCGCGGTGTCCGTGCAGAACAGCTTGGCCATCGCGGCCTGCTTGGAGAACGGCTGGCCCGCGTCGCGCAGTCGGGCGGCCGTCAGGTACAGCGAGCGGCCCGCCTCGATCTGGGTGGCCATGTCGGCCAGCATGAAGCGCAGGCCCTGGAAGTCGGCGATCGGGCGGCCGAACTGCTGGCGCTCGGCGGTGTAGCGCAGGCCCTCGTCGAGGGCGGCCTGGGCGACGCCGATGGCGCAGGCGGCGATGCCGAGGCGGCCGGCGTCCAGCGCGGCCAGGGCGATCGAGAAGCCCTGCCCCTCCTCGCCGATGCGCCGCTCGTCGGCCACGCGCACGCCGTCGAAGTGGACCTGGGCGGTGGGCGAACCCTTCATGCCCATCTTGCGCTCGGGCACCGCGGCCGAGAGTCCCTCGGCGTCGCCCGGCACCAGGAAGGCGCTGATGCCGCGCGGGCCCTGGTCGCCGGTGCGGGCGAGGACGGAGTAGAAGTCGGCGACGCCGCCGTGCGTGATCCACGCCTTGGTGCCGTCGATGGTCCAGTCGTCGCCCGTCCGCGCGGCGCGGGTGACCAGCGAGGCGGCGTCGGAGCCGGAGGCCGGCTCGGAGAGGCAGTACGCGCCGAGCACGCCGCCGCCGAGCATCACGGGCAGGTGCTCGGTGCGCTGCTGCTTGCTGCCGAACTCGGCGAGCGCGTGGCAGGCCAGGGTGTGCACGCTGACACCGAGGCCGACGGTGAGCCGGGCCGCCGCCAGCTCCTCCAGGACCTGGAGGTAGACCTCGTACGGCTGGCTGCCGCCGCCGTACTCCTCCGGGTAGGGGAGCCCGAGCAGGCCGGAGGTGGAGAGCAGGGCGAAGACCTCGCGCGGGAAGTGCCCGGCGTCCTCTTCTTCCGCCGCCTGCGGCCGGATCTCGCGGTCGGCCAGATCGCGTACCAGCGCGAGCAGGTCACGGGCCTCTTCGGTGGGCAACTGTCGCTCCACCGGCTGCGGGCCGGGATGGGTCATGGCGGCGCTCTCCTCCCTGTTGGGGTGCTCATCGGCGCGGCGGCGAGGACGCCCGGGTACGGCGGCTCCACCGGAATGTGCGGCTCAACCGATCTTCCCTCGCCGGGTTGCGAACCGGGATGACCTGCGGCTGTAGCGGGTTGGAGTATGCCCGATCAGCGGCTCCACGTCACCGGTCGACGATCAGGTTCCGTCACACGGGAAATGGTCCGAACCATTGACCGCAGTGGTCTAGTCCTTCTACGGTTTCCCCGCAGAAGAGAACGCGTTCATGTCAAATCTGCGTTCTTCGCAGTCCTTCGCACTGATCCCCCCACCTCTCCCCCACCGAGGAGACTCCATGGTCAGATCACAGCGCACCCGTACCCGGCTCCCCGCGATGGCCACGGCCTTCGCCGCGTCGGCCGCGGTTCTGGTCGGCACGCTGTTCACCGGCGCGGGACCGGCCACCGCGGACGCCTCGGGCGCCCCGCAGGGCGACAAGCAGGCGCAGTCCACGGTCACCGCGCAGCGCGACCAGGCGCCGCGGACCGCCCCCGCCACCACCCCCACCAAGGCCGCCGCTGGTAGCAAGGTGGTCGGCTACTTCACCAACTGGGGCGTCTACCAGCGCAATTACCACGTCAAGAACATCGAGACGTCCGGTGCCGCGAACAAGCTGACCCACATCAACTACGCCTTCGGCAACGTCCAGGGTGGCAAGTGCACCATCGGTGACAGCTACGCCGACTACGAGAAGGCGTACACCGCCGACCAGAGCGTCGACGGCAAGGCCGACACCTGGGACCAGCCGCTGCGCGGCAACTTCAACCAGCTCCGCAAGCTCAAGGCCAAGCACCCCAACCTGAAGGTGATCTGGTCCTTCGGCGGTTGGACCTGGTCCGGCGGGTTCGGGCAGGCCGCGCAGAACCCGGCCGCGTTCGCCGAGTCCTGCTACAAGCTGGTCGAGGACCCGCGTTGGGCCGACGTCTTCGACGGCATCGACATCGACTGGGAGTACCCGAACGCCTGCGGTCTCACCTGCGACACCAGCGGCAAGGACTCGCTGACCAAGGTGCTCTCGGCGCTGCGGTCGAAGTTCGGGCAGAACAACCTGATCACGGCCGCCATCTCCGCCGACGCCTCCAAGGGCGGCAAGCTGGAGGCGGCCGACTACAAGTCCGCGGCGGCTGTCACGGACTACATCATGCCGATGACGTATGACTTCTTCGGCGCCTGGGACGCGAAGGGCCCGACGGCCCCGCACTCCCCGCTCACCTCCTACCCTGGCATCCCGAAGGAGGGCTTCAACTCCGACGCCGCGATCCAGAAGCTGAAGGGCTTCGGCATCCCGGCCAACAAGCTGCTGCTCGGCATCGGCTTCTACGGCCGCGGCTGGACCGGTGTCACCCAGAAGGAGCCGGGCGGCACCGCCACCGGTCCGGCGCCCGGCAAGTACGAGCAGGGCATCGAGGACTACAAGGACCTCAAGACCCGCTGCCCGGCCAACGGCACCGTGGGTGGCACCGCGTACGCCCACTGCGGCACCCAGTGGTGGAGCTACGACACCCCGGCCACCATCGGCGGCAAGATGAACTACAAGAACCAGCAGGGCCTGGGTGGGACCTTCTTCTGGGAGCTGAGCGGGGACACCTCGGGCGGCGAACTGATCAAGGCCTTCAACTAACCACCGTCGGGTGACCGTGGCGCGCCACGGCCCCCACGACACAGGGCGGGAAGCCGGACCACCGGCTTCCCGCCCGCTCGTTGTGCCCGTGCGCCCCGGGCGCGCCGCTACAGTGGCGGTGCCGTCGGCGCCGGGCACTGCGGCGCGAACGCCTCGATGGCGCACAGGGTGTCCCGTAGCCCGCGCTCCAGCAGCGCGCGCACCTCGTCCCGGGCCAGCTCCGGGCGTTGCAGCCAGTCGAGCGTGACGCCCTCAACGCCGGCCATCCACCCGACCAGCGCGAGCCTGGCCACCGCCGGCGGCTCGCTCATGTCCCACGCCAGCTCGCCGATGGTCGAGATGAGCCGCTCCCGCACCGCGTCGCGGATGCCGAGCACCTGGGAGTCGAAGCCGACGCCGCCGGTGACGATGGCCCGGTAGGCGGCCTGGTGGTGCTGGGCGTAGCGCAGGTAGCCGTCGATCGTCTGACGCACCCGCTCGCCGGGCGGCAGGTCCCGGGTGCGCTCGGCGCGGGCGACGAGTTGGGCGACGGAGTCCTCGATGATCGCCAGGTAGTAGCCGCGCTTGCTCTTGAAGTAGTAGTAGATGAGCCCCTTGGCGACGCCCGCGTGCCGCGCGATGTCGTCCATCGACAGGGCGTCGTACGAGGTGTCGGCGAACAACCCGCGTCCGATCGCGATGAGTTCGGCCCGCCGCGCCTGGGAGCGCTCGGAGCCGCCCTCGGTCTCGGAAGCCCCACGTCCGACCCGTTGACTATTATTCAAAATCGCGCCTACTCTCCAACTGCCGTGAGATTTCCGCAGTATGGCAGAGGGACACCGGATGGCGGATCGCTCTCACCACGGCTGCGTCGTGCCGCGTTCGGAGACGCCCCCGCCAT
Organism: Streptomyces sp. 71268; assembly: GCF_029392895.1. NCBI lineage: Bacteria > Bacillati > Actinomycetota > Actinomycetes > Kitasatosporales > Streptomycetaceae > Streptomyces > Streptomyces sp. 71268. The sequence goes on along the minus strand of NZ_CP114200.1, from coordinate 7,708,742 downwards.
GGGCATCCGCTCGCCCCGGCCGCAGTGCAGTGCCTCCGTACCGACGCGCGACCGCTCCCGCGACCGCGTGCCGCCCCTCCCCCACTGCCCGCGGGGAGGCTCATTCCTTGTGGAGGGCGCCGTGAAGGCATCTCAGGAACGGCTACCGGAAGGCAGGACAGCGTGGAAGCGGACTGCCGTGGTGGGGTTGCCCGCCGTGCTCGCGGTCGGCGCGATGGCGGCCATGATGGCGCAGGGCGTGCTGGCCGCGTCCTTCGCCGTCTCCGGCACGAGCTTCCAGGTCGCCTCGTCCAAGCTGACCAGTGACGGGCTCGCCTCGTACGTGGAGACCGACCGCTCCCTGGACGGCAAGGGGCACCCCGTCTCGCTGCTCGGGCTCGACCGGGCCACCCTCAACGACATCTGCCAGGCCGCCGAGGTCAAGACGCCGCTCGGCACGGTGACCTTCAAGCTGACGGCGGGCGGCGACGCCGGCGAGGTCACCGCCAGCAACCTGGTCATCGACGCGGAGGACCTGGCCGGCGACGCCCGGTTCGGCACGGTCGAGCTCGGCCGCGACGCCTCCACCCTCGACGAGACGCCCGGAGTCCGGGGGGAGAAGGGGAAGTTCGGGCTCCAGGCCGGGAACATCGAGGTGGCCGACGTCAAGTCGCACGCCTGGTCCGCCACCGGCGGCAACTTCCGGCTCAAGGGGTTGAAGCTCGGCGTCAGCCTGGGCGGCGACAAGTGCTTCTGAGCCGCCGGGGCCGAGCGCGCGGCGCGCGCGGCGGGGCCCTGGCCACCGCCGCCGTCGGGGCCCGGCCCGACGTGACGGGCTCGCGCGCGCGGTGGCGGGCGGCGCTCCAGGGGCTGCCGCTGCCCCGCCAGCGCGCGGCCTTCCGTGGCTGGCGGCGCACCCGGCCGTTCTGGGCGGGCCTGCTGCTCGTGCTCGGCGGGCTCGAACTCATGGCCATTCCGCTGTCGCCGCTGACCGTCCTCGTCAGCCTCGGCCTCGGCGGGATCGCGGCGATCGGCATCGGCATCGCGCTGGTCGTCGCCGGCCTGTTCCTGTGGTTCGCGCCCAGGGCCCGGCACTACGTCAGCATCAACGCGCTGCTGCTCTCCGTACTCTCCTTCGCCGCCACCAACCTCGGCGGCTTCCTGATCGGCATGGTGCTGGGCATCGTCGGCAGCGCCATGGGCTTCGGCTGGACGCCACGCGAAGAGCCCGAGGCACCGGCCGGCCCGCCACCCGGGCCACCCTCCGGACACACCGCCGGCCCGGCCCCGGGCGACGCGGCGGCCCCTGGCCCTCCGTACGGCGGCCCGGGCGCTGAACCCGACGTCCCGGCCGACGGCACCCCGGCCGAGGGCGCTGGCTCCCCCGGCGCGGCAAAGAACGCGAGGTCGCCACGGTCACCGGGCGGGGCCGGCGACGGGGCGGCGGGTGCGGCCGGGTCGGGCACGGCCGGGGCGAAGAGGGCGGAGGGGGCCGGCGCGGATCCGGCCGGCGCGCCGGGGTCCGCCCGGCGTCCAAGCGGCGGCCGGGCGCTGCGGGCGCTCGCGCCGCTGGTGCCGGCCGTCGCGCTGCTGGCCGCCGTGGGGGTGCCCGCACGCGGCGCGCCGTTGCCCGGCGACGCCGGTCCGCCCCCGCGCGCCGCGACCGGCGTGGCCCCGGCCGAGGCCGGGACCGGCCCACCCGGAACGGCAGGCACTCGGTCGCCCCGCGAGCTGACCGCCGCCCTGGCGCCGGCGCTGCGGCAGGGCCCCGTCGCATCTGTCCCGCAGGCCGCACCGACGCCCGGCCCCGGGGAGCGGGCGTCGGCGGCCGACGGGCCCGGGTTCCCGGTGGCGGCCACCCCTCCCACCATCACCACCACCCGGTTCACCCCGCACGGCTTCATCGTGACCGGCGTGACCGAGCTGCCCACCGCTCGCGGGCCACTCAGGGTGATGGTCCTCAAGATGCGGGCCGCCTCGCTCACCGACTACCGGATGCGGACCCGCGACGGCTCGCCCGAGCTGGATCTGGCGGCCGACTCGCTGGAGCTGTCCGGCCACGTGACGCTCTACCTCAGTCGGTTCAAGGGCTGCGTCGAGGGCCTGCTGTGCCTGACCTTCACCCCGGACCGGCTGCCGGTACCGCCCCTCGTGCCGCCGCTGGTCTTCCTCACCGACGTGGAGGCCGACCAGGCGCTCGTGACCGCCGACTCGATCACCACCGACGGGCTGACCCTGACCCCCCGCGCCTGACGGGCGCCCGGCGGGCCCGGCCCAGCGCACCCCGCTGCCCCGGTGCGGTGGCCGGTGGCACGGGTCCGTGCCAGCCTGAGACCATCCGCGGCCCCACCGGGAGGTCTCACCACAGTGCCGTGGCGACTGCGAAGCCCGAGGTTCACCAACGGCCTCTTCGTCCTGCTGCTCGGGTACCTGGCGATGATCGTCGTCATCGACGAGCTGACCTCGCGCTACCTGCGCCTGGACGTCTACGCGGCGGTGGCCCCGATGGTCGCCGCCGCGCTGTGCGCCTACCGCCACGCGGTCGTCATCGGGGCCCTGGACTTCGTCGCCATGACCGTCATCTACGGCGTGCTGCCCTCCAGCGTGCCGACGGTCGCCCGGGCCGGCGCGATCCTCAGCAACGCGCTGATGGTCGGCGCGAGCATCGCGGTGGCCAGGCTGCTGCGCGACCGCGAGGAGCTCCTGGAGCGCGAGCGCGCCACCGGCGAGGCCGCGCAACGGGCCCTCCTGCGCCAGCTTCCCCTGCGGACCCAGGACGTCGTCGTCGACGGCTTCTACGTGTCCGCGCAGCGGGACGCCCTGGTGGGTGGCGACCTGTACGAGGCGGTGCAGACCCCGTACGGCACCCGCGTGCTGATCGGCGACGTGCGCGGCAAGGGGCTGAGCACGCTGGGCGCGGGCGCGGCCGTGCTGACCGCCTTCCGCGAGGCCGCCTACCACCGCCGCAACCTCACCAGCGGCGTGCTCGCCATGGAGCAGGGCCTGGCCCGCTACAACGCCTCCCGTGAGGGGCGGGAGCCGGTGGAGGCGCAGGAGCGGTTCGTCACGGCCCTGGTCCTCGGCACGGACGGCGGCGCCGGGGGCCCGGCGGACGTGGCGGCGAAGGAGGAGCCGCTGGCACTGCTCGTCGTGGACTGCGGCCACATCGCGCCGTACGTCATCGACCGCGACAACACCGTACGGGAGGTGGAGCTGGCCGAGCCGGGGTTGCCGCTGGGCCTGGGTGAGCTGGCCGATCATCCGCGGGCCGTCCAGCGGGTCGTACTGCCGCCCGGGTGCCGGCTGCTCGCCTGCACCGACGGGGTGACCGAGGCGCGCGGCGCGGATGGCTCGTTCTATCCGTTGGCGGCCCGGCTGCGCCGGTGGGCGGCGCTGCCCACCTCCGAGTTGCTGGTTCGGTTGCGTGCGGATTTGGACGCGCACACCGGTGGCCAACTGCAGGACGACGCCGCCGTGTTGATCATGGAGCGGCTGGCGGTGCCCGACCGGCGGGCGCCGGAGGCGACCCGCGACTGACGGCCGGCCGCGCGGCCCGCGCCCCGCCGGCATTGGTTCAGACCAGGTCAGGGCGGCGGCCGGGCCGGGACCGCGCCGCACGCCGACACCGCGTCGGCGGCGCGTACAGGCCCCGTCATCCCTATGAAGTCGGCTCCGCGCGGGCGCCAGTTCCCGGTGCGCGCCGGGAGAAACCTCACGTGCCGTGCGGCCGGATCAACAGGGCCGAGATGGGCTAGACCCGTGTCACGATGATGCCGCGTCACGATTCCGTCACCACTGTCGTACCGCATCCGACGTCCCCTACCGCCCACCCGCGCCCTGTGTCACATCCGTCCGTCCAGCACCACCGCCGGTCGGCCCCGGGCCCCGTACCCGGCCTCCGGCGCCCGTCGTCCGTTCGTCCCCGTCCGACCCGCTTGCCGCCCGTGCCACCCCGCCAACCCGGCTCCGCCCGCCGCACACCGCCCGGCCCGCTCAACGCCGGGGCGCGCGTGCCACTCCCCACCTGTCCGCCTTCGTCCGTCTTGGAGCGGCGATGACCTCACGTCAGTACAGTCCAGCGCTCATGCTCACCGGCTTCGTCCTGTTGCTCGGTGCCATGTTCGGCATCGCGTACGCCGTCGGCTCGGCAGCCGGCCCGGTCGCCCCCGGGCTGCACCGGTCCGACGACGGAGGTTCCGGCGGCGACATGGGCGACATGGGCGGGATGAACAACCACGGGATGGGCGTCGTCTCACCGGCGCCCGTCGGCGGGGTGCCGGCCGCGGTCGGAGGCGCCCAGTGACCACGCCAGCCCCGGTCACCACCGAGCTGACCATCGGCGGCATGACGTGCGCCGCCTGCGTCGGCCGGGTCGAAAAGCGCCTCGGCCGCCTCGAAGGCGTCACCGCCACCGTCAACCTCGCCACCGAACGCGCCCACATCACCCACCCCGCGACCCTGTCCACCGCCGAGCTGATCGCCACCGTCGAACGGGCCGGCTACACCGCCGAGCCGCCGCCCCCGCCGCGGCCCGTCGCCACCCACACCACCGAGCTGACCATCGGCGGCATGACCTGCGCCGCCTGCGTCGGCCGGGTCGAAAAGCGCCTCGGCCGCCTCGAAGGCGTCACCGCCACCGTCAACCTCGCCACCGAACGCGCCCACATCACCCACCCCGCGAGCGTCTCCGTGGCCGAGCTGACGGCCACCGTCGAGAAGGCCGGCTACACCGCCGAGCCGGTACCGACCTCGGCCGGGCGCGGCGCCACGGGCGACGACGGCGCGGAGCCGGACGCCGACGGCGCACAGGACCAGCGGGAACAGAAGAAGGCCGCCGTCGCCCGCGAGGAGCGGGACCGGCTGCTGATCACGGCCCTGCTGTCGATCCCGGTGCTGGTCATCTCGATGGTGCCGGCCCTCCAGTTCCGCAACTGGCAGTGGGTGTGCTTCGTGCTCTCCACGCCGGTCGCCGCCTGGGGCTCGTGGCCCTTCCACGCGCGGGCGGCCCGCGGGCTGCGCCACGGCGCGGCCACCATGGACACGCTGGTCTCGCTCGGCGTCATCGCCGCCTTCTCCTGGTCCACGTACGCGCTCTTCTTCGGCGGCGCGGGCGAGCCTGGCATGGAGATGCCGTTCACGCTGCTGCCCTCCGCCTCGGGCGACACGCCGCACGTGTACCTGGAGGCGGCGGTCGCCGTACCGCTGTTCGTGCTGACCGGGCGGTGGTTGGAGGCGCGGGCCCGACACGGCACCGGCTCCGCGCTGCGCGCGCTCGCCAACCTGGCCGCCAAGAACGTGGTCATAAGGGTGGACGGCGCCGAACGGCGCATCCCCATCGAGCAGTTGCGGGTCGGCGACCTGTTCGTCGTACGGCCGGGAGAGCGCGTCGCCACCGACGGCGTGGTCACCGAGGGCGGCTCCGCCCTGGACATGTCGCTGGTGACCGGCGAGAGCGCGCCGGTCGAGGTCAGCCCCGGCTCCGCGGTCGTGGGCGGCGCCGTCAACTCGGGCGGGCTGCTTGAGGTACGGGCCGAGGCCGTGGGCGCCGACACCCAACTGGCGCGCATCACCCGCCTGGTGGAGGACGCGCAGGCCGGCAAGGCCAAGGCGCAGCGCCTGGCCGACGCGGTGGCCGGCATCTTCGTGCCGATCGTGCTGACCATCGCCGTCACGGTCCTGGGCTTCTGGCTCGGCGCCGGCGCCGACCCGCAGGCGGCGGTGACCGTCGCCGTGGCGGTCCTGGTCGTCGCCTGCCCGTGCGCCCTCGGTCTCGCCACCCCCACCGCCCTGCTCGCCGCCACCGGGCGCGGCGCCCAGCTCGGCATCCTCGTCAAGGGCCCGCAGGCCCTGGAGGGGCTGCGCCGGGTGGACACCGTCGTGCTGGACAAGACCGGCACGCTGACCATCGGCGAGATGGGCGTCACGCAGGTCACCTGCCGTACGGAGGGGCTGGACGAGGAGACCGTCGTACGCCTGGCGGGTGCGGTCGAACAGGGCTCGGAGCACCCGGTCGGGCGTGCCGTGGTGAGCCACGCGCGGCGCGCCGCCGCGGAGGGCGCCGGGCTGCCGGCGGTCATCGGCTTCGCCGCGACCGCGGGGCACGGCGTCAGCGGACGCGTGGACGGGCACCAGGTGACGGTCTCCCGTCCGGATGCCGAGCCCACCGACGGCGCCACCACCCAGGACGGCCAGGCCACGCTGCCCACGGAGTTGGCCGACGCGGTACGCGAGGCGGAGAGCACCGGGCACACGGCGGTGCTGGTACGCGTCGACGGCGCGCCGGAGGCCGTCCTCGCGCTGGGCGACAGCCTGCGCCCCGGCGCCTTCCGGGCGGTGGACCACCTCCGTCGTCTCGGCCTGCGCACCGTGCTGGCGACCGGCGACAGCGAGGCGACCGCGCGGGCCGTCGCCGACCGGCTGGGCATCACCGAGGTACACGCCCGGGCCACCCCCGAGGGCAAGGCCGAGCTGGTGCGCTCGCTGCGCGAGCACGGCCACCGGGTCGCGGTCATCGGCGACGGTGTCAACGACGCGGCGGCACTGGCCAACGCAGACCTGGGCATCGCCATGGGCGGCGGCACGGACGCCGCGATCGGCGCGGCCGACGTGACGCTGGTACGCGAGGACATGGGCGCACTGCCGGACGCCGTACGGCTGGCCCGGCGCACGCTGGGCATGGTGCGCTCCAACCTGGCCTGGGCGTTCGGCTACAACGCGGTCACCCTGCCGCTGGCGGCCGTCGGCTGGCTCAACCCGATGGTGGCCGCCGCCGCGATGTCCGCCAGCTCGGTGATCGTGGTCGGCAACAGCCTCCGGCTGCGCGGCTGGCAACCCACCTCGTCCACCGGAGCGCCGGGGCGCCCCCGGCCCAGCAACCCCAGGCCGGGCGGGGGTCGGCCGGCGAGCAACCGTCCCAGCAGGTCGCGCGCGCGAGCCACGGCCGCATCGGAGCAGTCATGAGTGAGAAGTCCGTGTCCCAGGCGACCGACGCCGTACCCGAGCCCAGCGCGCCCACCTCGGCTGTCTCGACCACGGCTGACCCCACCACGACCGCGGCCGGCACCGGCGGCCCCGCCCCCCGGAAGTCACGCCTCACGCTCAACAAGGGCGCGCTGACCGCCGTCCTCGCGCCGGTCATCGCCTGCGCCGTGACGCTCGGCGCGCTCACCGCGTGGACGGCGTCCGGCGCGGCGGGCAGCCCGGCCGAACCCACCCTGGTCGACGCGCGCATCATGCTCCCGTCCAACCCGGAGGCGACGGCCGCGCTGTTCAACCTGACCAACGAGGGTGGCGCCGACGACGCGCTGGTGCGCGTCTCGACGCCGGCGAAGGCCGGTCGGGTGATGCTGAGCCGCAACGTGCACGAGAACGGCGTGGGCACCATGCAGATGGTCTCCGCGGCCTCACTGCCCGCCGGGGGCAAGCTGGAGATGTCGGCGACCGGCCTCGACGTCATGGTCGAGAACCCGCCGCCGATGCGGCTGGGCGAACGCGTGCCGTTCGTCCTGCACTTCCGCGACAGCGAGCCGATGCGGGTCAACGCCCTGGTGGTACGACCGGGCAGCTAGAGCACGGCGCGCATCCGCTGCCCCTCGGCGAACGGGGGCAGCGGCTCCGGGCGACTCCCCCTCCGCCGCGCGCGCCCCAAGGGCCCCGCCACGACCCGTGGCGGGGCCCTCTGGCGTCCACGGCCGGGCCTCGGGGCCCCGGTCGGTCGGCCGCGCCGTAGGCGTCGGGCGGCCATGTGGGCGTACGGGCGTACGGGCGTACGGACTCAGCGCACGCGGCGAGCGAACACCCGTCGAGCGGCCGTACGCACCGTGTGACCGCCCGCGCCGTGTCACCGTACGCGTCGGGCGGGGGCCCGCGAGTCGCCCCGCGAACCCCCGCCCGGCCGGCTACCTCAGCGCGCCCCGGCCAGTTCCGGAACGCGCGCCCGCGTCCCGCCGCCGGTGCCGGCGCCCACCACCGAGCGCCCGGAGGCCACGCCGGGGCCGGGGCGCGTGGCCGTGGGGGCCGTGGCCCGCGGCGGCGCGCCACCCGGGCGGGCGGCTGCCCGCGCCCCCCGGTCCGCCGCCCCACGCGCCGGCGCCGCCGGGGTGGCCGCCGCTTCGGCGCCGGCCTGTGCCACGGCCGGCGACGACCCGTGACCGGCACGCTCCGCGCTCGCCAGTTGCTCGATCAGCGCCTCGCGGGCCCGCGCGACGCGCGAGCGCACGGTACCCACCGGGCAGTTGGCCACGAGCGCGGCCTGCGCGTAGGGCAGCCCGAGGAGCTGGGTGAGCACGAACGCCTCGCGCCGCTCGTACGGAAGCTGGCCCAGGAGTTGCGACAGGGCCACCCCCTCGTCGAACCCCGGCAACTCGCGGGACTGCGCCAACTCGGCCGCGGTCTGCCAGTCGTCGGTGTCGGACAGGCGTGGTCGCGCCGCGTTCCAGCGCAGCCGGTCCACGACCGTGTAGCGGGCGATCGACAGCAGCCAGGTACGGGCCGACGACCGGCCCTCGAACCGGGGCAGGCTGCGCAGCGCCCGCAGGTACGTCTCCTGGACGAGGTCGTCGGCCGACTGCGGGTCGTTGCTCAACCGCGAGACGTACCGCCACACATCGCGTTGGGTGGCCCGGATGAACTGGTCCACCGCCTCGGCGTCACCGCCGCGCGCCGCCAGCGCCCACGCGGTCACCGCCTCGTCGTCGCGCTCATACACGGGCACCACCGTGCTCCGCGTCGCGCTGCCCCACGGAACGGACGACACCGGCCCGCGGGCCACGGGCGCGGGGGGCGCCGCACGGCCCGGGCACGGCAGCGGGGACCATGGCCGGGTGCACTGTTCCGATTCCCGTACCGCGCTCTCCGCCAGGGTCGACGGTGAGGCGCTGCCGCCCGGTGTCACCGGGCCGGTACTCGACGCCCATCTGCACGGCTGCGACGACTGCAGGCTCTGGGAACGTCGCGTGCTGGCCCTGCGCGAGTGGACCACCCGCATCGGCGGCACGGCGCACTAGCCGCGCCCGGCCGGCCACGGCGGCGAGCGCGCCGCCACCCCACCGCCACGCGCTGACCGGCGGCGTTCGGCGCGCTCGGCGCTGTGGGCTCGTACGGCCCGTCGCACGGGCCCCGGCGCGCGTCGCGCCGCACGCGCGGAGGGCGCGGCGCGGCGGTACGGGCACGGCGGCGCGGGCGTACGGGCACACCGGGGCCGTCGCGGCGCGACCGGCGGCCGAACCAGCCGATCGGCGGACGGCCGTACGGGGCACGGCCTCGACCGCGCGCACGCACCGCACGACCGGGGCGCCGGCTGCCGCGTCGGCCGCCACGGGCGGCGTGCAGGCGCGGGCCGGTGCGACGGCGGTCGGCCGGGCCACGGCGCGGGCGAGCGACCGGGCGCGGGTGGGCTGACTGGGCCGGCTGCCGCCGGCCACGGGGGCGGGGCGCGGCGCCACGCGCCGGGCCGGTGCTGCCCGGAAGAGGGCAGGGTTCATCGCCATATGTCCTTCCTGGGTTCCGGCGCGTCGCGGGGGCGCGCCGGCTCCGGCCGCCGGTGGGGCGGGCCGGGAGGTGATCTGCCAAAGGGAGGTGGCCGTCAGGCGACGGCGATCCCCGGTGGCGGACCACGGGTGGCGATGACGTGGACGAGCAGCAGGAGCCGCGGGCGGCGGGCCTCGTGGGACCCACGGGAGCGGCCGTGCTCGGGCTGCGGTCCGGGCGCGGTGTCGCCGAAGAGCACGTACAGCGGCGCGAACAGCCGCACGGCCAGCGCCCGCCCGACGCGGAAGGCCGCCTGTTCGCCGCCGCACAGCCAGACCCCGCAGACCAGCGCGACCAGCAGGTGGGCGGACCACATGCCGAGTCCGCCGTGCCCGTCGTGCAGGGCCATGGTGTGCGCCGAGGAGAGCACGTCCTGACCTAGCCCGGCGACGTGCTGGCCGAGGCCGTCGCCGCCGGCCGCCGAGCCCTCGCCGCTGACCAGCGGGTTGGGCAGGCCACAACTGGGGGGCAACACGGCCTCGCCGGCCGCGATGCGCTCGCGGAGGGCGTCGGAGGCCCCGGTCGCGGACGGGGCGGCGTGGGCGTGCTGCCCGTGCCCCGCGCCGTGCCCGCCGACGCCGGTCTGCGCGACGCTGAACAGGGTGTGCAGCGCGAGCTGGGCCCCGGCCGTCAGCGACATGATCAGCAGCGGCCCGCGCTCCCGGCCGGCCGCGCACCAGGCCGCGCCGCCGGTGCCGAGCAGGGCGACGCCGACGGCCCAGAGCGGAATGGGGGTGGCGGACATGACGACGTGCCCGGCGGCGGCGAGCAGCACGCAGACCGCCGCGAACACCGCTGCTCGCAGCCCCCGTAGAACGTGCCCCGCTTCCATGACGCACACATCGTTGCACCCGCGGTCAGAGCGGTGACGTGCGGGGGCGCGAATCATCGAGGAGGGCGCGAAGCGCCGCCCCGCACCTCGGCCCGTGGGTACGGGGTGGTGGAGGGCCGCCGGCTCGGGGGGAGGAGCCGCGGCCTGGTCCGTCGCGCTGTCGCTGTCCTGGTTCCGCTCGACTCCCCGGGGCGCCACGCGCCGCGGGAGCCATGGTGCACGCACGGTCGGCGATCGCCCCCGGGGGCGCCGCGACCGCGCTTTCGGCCGTTCATAACGCCCCATACTGGCGCGTACCGGCGGCGGTTCCCGCGCACTGGCCGCGCGCGTCGCCGCGCCGTGGTGGCCGCCGCGCGCCGGGCCGCCCCGACTCGCCTTCCGCCAGTCAACCGCCTGCGGGCGACTGGTGGCAGCGTGTGCGCGCCGCGATGATGGGTGCGCCGCGCACACCCCGTGTGAACGCCGGTGGCGACGGCCGCCGTTCGCAGGCGTGTTCCTCCGCATCCGGGGCATTCACCTGGCGGGGGGCATTGGGTACCGCAGAACGGACGAGGAACATGAGAACGAAGAGTGGCGTAGTGCCCGACACGACGGACGGCCGACGGCCGTCCCCTATGGCCCCGCGAGCCGAGCAGTGCCCGAACTGCGGGGGTCAGCTGGCCGTCAACCAGGACGGTTGGAAGATCTGCCACACGTGCGGATACGCCTCTCCACCGTAGATCGTCCGGTGCGAGTGCAGGAGGCAGGCCCCGTGGTCAACCCGTCGCTCAACGCGTCCGTCAACCCATGGCTGGCGATGACGCCCGGCACCGACCCCGCCGACAGGTCCCGGGCGGTGCGCGCCGGCTGGGAGGAGTTCCTCGCCCACGGCGCCGTCACCCCGTCGGTGCGGCCGGTGGTGGCGGACTCGTGGCGACGGTCCGCCGACGCGCGGGTGGCCAGGGACGGGGTCGCGCCGATCGCCCTGGAGGCGGGCGACCTGGAGGCGTACCGCAGTGAACACCCGCTGGCCCGGGTGCTGCCGCTGTTCCGTGAACTGCTGGGCGCCGTCGCACACGACGGCGCCCACCTGTTCGCGGTCTGCGACGAGCTGGGCCGCATGCTCTGGGTCGAGGGTCACCGTGGCGAGCTGCGGCGTGCCGAGCGCATGAACTTCGTGGCGGGCGCCCGCTGGGACGAGCGGCACGCGGGCACCAACGCGCCGGGCACGGCACTGACCGTCGGCCACCCGGTGCAGATCTTCTCGACCGAGCACTTCAGCCGCCCGGTGCAGCCGTGGACCTGCGCGGCGGCGCCGGTGCGCGACCCGTACACCGGCCGGCTGCTCGGCGCCATCGACATCACCGGCGGGGACCACCTGGCCGCCCCGCACAGCCTGGCCCTGGTGCAGGCCACGGCGCGGGCCGCCGAGGCGCAACTCGCCGCCCTCGATCGCCCCACGAACAGCGCCGACACGGACCCCGGCGTGTCCGTGAGCGCGCTGGGGCGGGACGAGGCGTTGCTGGTCACGCAGGGGCGACGGTTGCGCCTGAGCCGTCGGCACAGCGAGATCGTGGTGCTCCTGGCCTGCCACCCCGACGGCCTGACCGGCGACCGCCTGGCGACGCTGCTGTACGGGGAGCGGACGGTGGACCCGGTGACGCTGCGGGCCGAGCTGTCCCGGCTGCGCCGGCGCGTGGGCCCGCTGCTCGGCTCACGCCCGTACCGGCTGTGCTCCCCCGTACGGTGCGATGTGCTCACGGCGGCCGACCAGTTGACCGCCGGCTGTCCCCACAGCGCGCTCCGCACCTACCAGGGTCCGCTGCTCCCGCTGTCGGAGGCGCCGGGCATCCGTCGGCTGCGGGCGGTCCTGGACGACCGATTACGACGCGCCGTGCTCGCCAGCGGGGACGCCGAACTCCTGCGCCGCTGGGCGGAGGCGCCGTGGGGCGAGGGCGACCTGGAGGTGCGCGAGGCCCTGCTCGCGGCGCTGCCCGCGCACAGCCCCGACCGCGCCTCGGTGGCCCGCGGCGCGCAGCGGCTGCGCCTGGCGTACGGCCTGCCGGACGGCGACCTGGCGGGGTGAGGACGAGCGCGCGGCGAGGCGGTGGGCGGGGCGGGCGGCCGCGTGGTGGCCGGCAACGTCCGCGCAACGTGCCGGTGCCTAGCCTCCGCCCAGCGCTGCCCGCGACGGGAGCGGGCCGCATGTGATCGGGAGGTCGCGCCATGCCCCGCTACGCGAATCCGGGCTCCGATGACGCCGTGGTGAGCTTTCAGTCGCGCTACGACCACTGGATCGACGGCGCGTACGTGCCGCCGGCCCGGGGCCAGTACTTCGAGGACCCCACCCCGGTCAACGGCCAACCCTTCACCGAGATCGCCCGGGGCACGGCCGAGGACGTGGAGCGGGCACTGGACGCCGCCCACGCCGCGGCGCCGGCCTGGGGCAGGACGTCACCGACCGAGCGGGCGGTGTTGCTGAACCGGATCGCGGACCGCATGGAGGCCAACCTCGAAGCCCTCGCGGTGGCGGACAGTTGGGACAACGGCAAGCCGGTCCGCGAGACCCTGGCGGCCGACATCCCACTGGCCATCGACCACTTCCGGTACTTCGCCGGTGCCATCCGCGCGCAGGAGGGCAGCCTGTCCGAACTCGACGCGGACACCGTGGCGTACCACTTCCACGAGCCCCTCGGCGTGGTGGCGCAGATCATTCCGTGGAACTTCCCCCTCCTGATGGCGGCCTGGAAGCTGGCCCCCGCGCTGGCCGCGGGCAACACGGTCGTCCTCAAGCCCGCCGAGCAGACCCCGGCGTCGGTGCACGTGTGGCTGGACCTGGTCGCCGACCTGTTGCCGCCGGGCGTGGTCAACGTCGTCAACGGCTTCGGCGTGGAGGCCGGCAAACCCCTGGCGAGCAGCCCCCGCGTCGCCAAGATAGCCTTCACGGGCGAGACCACCACGGGCCGGCTGATCATGCAGTACGCGGCCGAGCACGTGAAGCCGGTGACGCTGGAGTTGGGCGGCAAGAGCCCGAACATCTTCTTCGACGACGTCTCCTCCGCCACGGACGACTTCCTGGACAAGGCCGTCGAAGGCTTCACGATGTTCGCCCTGAACCAGGGCGAGGTCTGCACCTGCCCGTCCCGGGCTCTGATCCAGCGGGGGCACTACGCGGACTTCCTCGCCGCCGGCCTGGCGCGCACCGAACAGATCGTCCAGGGCCACCCGCTGGACACCACGACGGCGATCGGCGCCCAGGCGTCCAACGACCAGTTGGAGAAGATCCTCTCCTACCTCGACATCGGCCGCCAGGAAGGCGCCAAGCTCCTCACCGGCGGGGCCAGGGCCGAGCTGGGCGGCGAGTTGACGGGCGGCTACTACGTCCAGCCGACGGTCTTCGAGGGCGCCAACCGCATGCGCGTCTTCCAGGAGGAGATCTTCGGCCCGGTGGTGGCGGTGGCGCCGTTCAGCGACTTCGACGACGCGATCGAGATCGCGAACGACACGCTGTACGGTCTCGGCGCGGGCGTCTGGACCCGCGACGGCAACACCGCCTACCGCGCGGGCCGCGCCATCCAGGCGGGCCGCGTCTGGACCAACTGCTACCACGCGTATCCGGCGCACGCCGCGTTCGGTGGCTACAAGCAGTCCGGCATCGGCCGCGAGAACCACAAGATGATGCTCAACCACTACCAGCAGACCAAGAACCTGTTGGTGTCGTACTCGCCGAAGGCGCTGGGATTCTTCTAGAGGCGAGAAATGGGCGCCTGGCCTGAGTTTCCATCCGTCAGGTGCCCTTCGGGGCGGGCAGCACCGTGATCGGTCCACTCCTTGCCGGCCATCACGACGCCGCCCTTCGGGTTGAGCAGCCCCCAACCTCTAACCGGTAGACGGACAACGGTGCGTTCGCGTGGGTCATGGTGCCGTCGAGGCCGTACGGGACGTGTCGTGTCATGCACTGGTGACGATGAGCGAGACGTTCTGCCCACCGAAGCCGAAGGAATTGCTGAGCACGGCTTCCTGGGGGACGTCTCGTCGCTCTGTGACGACATCGAGAGCGATGTCGGGACCGACGCCGGCCGCGGTGATGTTGCGGGTCGGCGGGATGACGCCGTGCTTCACACTGAGGACGGCGATGAGCGCTTCGATCGCGCCGGCGGCACCGAAGAGATGACCGAGCGCCGCCTTGGGGGCCGTCACGGTGGCGCGGCCGAAGACCTCCCTGATCGCGTGTGCCTCGGCGACATCGCCGACCGGAGTTCCGGTGGCATGGGCGTTGATGTGGCTGATCTGCTCGGGAGCCAGACCGGCTTGCGCGAGGGCCTTCCACATGGCTGAGATCTGACCGGAGCCGTCGGGAGCGGGCGCCGTGATGTGGTGAGCGTCGGCGGCGATGCCAGCACCCGCGAGCACCGCGTGGACGCGCGCGCCTCGGGCGCCGGCATGCTCGGCGCTTTCGAGCACCACGACAGCAGCGCCTTCGCTGAGGACGAATCCGCTGCGGTCCGCCGCGAACGGCCGGGACGCGGAAGCGGGTTCGGCGGTATGGCGCGACAGTGCTTGTGCCTGAGCGAAGCCGGCAATGGTGATCGGGGTGATCGCGGCCTCGGTCCCGCCCGCGATCACCGCGTCCGCCTCGCCGGCACGGATGAGCCTGGCTCCCAGGGCGATCGCCTCGGCGCCGGAAGAGCACGCCGAGACGGGTGTGTAGACCCCGGCTCGCGCACCGTATTCGATGCTGATCAGCGCCGCCGCCGCGTTGGGCATGAGCATCGGGACCGTACGTGGCGAGACGCGCCGCGTCCCGGCCGCCTCCAGCGCGTCGTCTTCCTTCAGCAGCGTCCTTACGCCCCCGATTCCCGTGCCGATCGCAGATGCGAGCCGGCCCGGGTCCACCTCGGGAGCACCGGCGTCGGCCCAGGCCTCGGCCGCCGCGACGAAGGCCGCTTGCTGCGAGCGATCGAGCCGTCTGGCTCGCACCGGTGGCAGCAACTCGGCGGGGTCGATCGCCATCGTTCCCGCGACGGTGTCGGGAAGGTCAGTGTCCTCATGGCCGGGTAGGACGTCGCCGCGGATGCCGGACTCGCCGGCAAGCAGGGCTTTCCAGGTGGACGCCACGTCTACCCCGAGTGGTGTGATCGCGCCGAGTCCGGTCACGACGACCTCAGTCCGGTGCATGCACCTCAACCTTTCTTGTATGCGATACAAGCGAACGCCCATGTTGTATCACATACAATTCCGATGTGGAGAAGAAGCGAACCAAAGCTCAGTCGACGTCGACTCGGCCGCGTGACCGCGGTCGCGCGACGAGACATCGGCTGATTGAGGCAACTGCCCGGCTCTGCAAGGAGCGACCCGGCGCTGAGGTGAGCGTCGCGGAGATCGCGAACGCGGCAGGCGTCTTCCCCAATCAGGTCACCTACTACTTCGGCTCCAAGGACTCGCTGCTCGTGCACGCCGCCTTCCTCGGCTTGTTGCACGACGCTCGACGGGTTGAGCGCATCGGTCGCCAAGCCCCCGATGCGGCGACTTTCCGGCGCAACATCGCCCGCGCCGTACTGGCCATGCCCTCGCTTCCGTCGGTCGCGCGAGCACTGGCTTCCGGGATCTCCAAGCCCGAACTCGCCCCCGTGGTCGACCAGCACCTCCGGTTGCTGTTCCGGCAATCCGAGCGCTTCGCGAGTCAGCTCCTAGACAGTCGCGGCTGGAGGGCCCGACGACCGCTCAGCGTGGAAGCCAGGACGTTCTGGAGCACCGCGCTCGGCGCAGTGCTACTCGTCCGCGCCGGCGCACACGGCACCAACGCCGACCTCGACCTCGCCGGAGCGTTGACCATCCACGACGAACCCGATCCCGGTTAGCTCAGTCGGACAGGCCGGTGACGATGTGCGCGGTTACCGCGCGACAGTGGGTCTTGTCGCGGTCGACGTGTCTGCCGTCGCCGACGAACTCACTGCTGCGGCTGGTTGTATTGATCGCGAGTGTTGTTGACGCCGATCAGGCTTGATCACGACGAAGACCCGTCACGACACACGAGTGGGTTCGCCGCTGGCGGGCCGAAGACGAACAAGGACTGCACGACCGCTCCAGCCGGCGGCCTCGTTCGCCGCGGCCTCCGCCGCCAGGACCACTTCGCCATAGCTTCGGGATATGAGGGCTGGCACCACGGACTGCACCCCGGCTGGAAAGGGAAACAGCGGTGCCGCCGGCTGTCGTCGCACAGCTGATCAGCGGCTGTTGCTCGGGTGGTAGACGCTGAGGTCGCCGTAGGCCGACAGAACGTCGGGCAGGTCGCCGGGTTTGTGCCGCAGGGTGGTGTCCAGGAAGGCGAGAGTCGTCGCGGCGACGACGCGGGGGCTCTTGGTGCGGCCCAGGGAGCCGACTATCGAGGGCACGGGCGGCAGGTACAGGGGGCCGTCCATGAAGGTGAGGTGGGCGGCGCCGGGGATGGTGAGCCGGTAGCTCGTCGCGGTGTTGAGCTTGAGGGCCCTGGTGAGGCGGGGCATGTACCGCGGGTCGGTTGCGGGGGTGATGGCCTGGGTGAGCGCGAGCGTCGGCTGACGGAGGGAGGGCGAGACGGGGCCGTGGGGGTAGCCGTCCAGATCGATGACGGCGTCGAACCGGTGGTCCTGCCGGGCTGCCTGCAGGGCGGCAGGACCACCCATAGAGTGGCCGGTGACCGCTGCCCGGCTGGTATCCAGGCGTCCGGTCAGCGGGCCGGCGATCTCGCCTCGGCCCAGACGGTCCAGTTGCGTGAGGACGAAGCTGAGGTCGGCACTCCGAACACCCGTCCAGTCGGCCGCCAGCTTGTCGTCCTTGTCCCGGTCGCCGGTGGAGGTGGTCTTGCTGCGAAGCGTTCGGCCGTCGGTGAGGACGACGGCGGCGGAGTCGTAGGGGTGGTCGAGGGCGGCGACCAGATAGCCGTGGCTGGCCAGTTCCTCCGCCCAAGCGGTGTTCTGGGTGCGCACTCCGCCGGATCCGGGAGAGAACAACACGACCGGGAAGCGTCCACCCCCACCGGCCACCGGGGCGTTGAAGACCGAACGGGTGCGGGCGCGTGGGATGCCGTCGATCAGGAAGCCGGGCAGCCCGACCTGGCGGGCGAGGGCGTCGGCGACGGTGCGAGCCTCGTGCTCCGTGCGTCCGAGGTACTGGGCCCGCCGCGCGCCGGAGGGGCTCTTCCGCGCGGGATACCAGAGCTGGACCACGACAGTGCGCCGGTCGTGCGGATCGGCGGTGAAGATCTCGGGGCGGCGGGGGTCAGGCCACTGCACCACACGGGTACCGACCGCGAAACGGCCCGACGGCTCGGGGAACTCGGGTACGGGAAAGGCCCAGGCGGCCACCGGGCCCGTGGCGATCAGGCCGACGCAGGCCACCGACCCGGGCAGGGCCAGCCACCAATGGGCACGCCACGTCGGCCGGCCGGTACGGCGTCGCAGCAGGGGAAACAGGGCGAACGGCAGCGCGAGGGCGGCGCCTGTCAGTACCGGCAGCATCTGCCAACGGATCCCCACCACGCTCAGCACGATCGCGGACAGCACGAACACCGCCCCCGCCGCGATCGTGGCGCGTGGGCGAACGGTAGGCGGCAGCCAGCGCACCACCACCAGCGCGAGGGCACCCAGCAGGACAAGGACTTCCAGAAGGGACATGTGCAGCCCCATGAGGTTCTCGGTCACCAGGCCATGCTCGGCGCGGGACACGCGCTGCCACATCGCCCTCGGGTCGCCATCGCGTACAGCCGGGAGTCGCAACCCAAGGCATGGCCATGTGAGCGGCCTTGCGACCGAGGGCGGTAACCGGGCTCCTCCTGTGGTCGTACTTCCGCGCGATTTCTTCCGACGGTGGACTCATGCGTGCCGCTGGATCGCGGCCTACCGTGACAGGGCCGCCGCGGCACGTGCGGGCAGCGTGGGTTCTACGTCCCCCTGCCCGACCCGGCTCCGGTTGTACGCGAGAGTCGCCTCGGCTGAGGCCACCATGACGCTCAATCGACAGGGACGTGTGATGACCGAGGCGGCCACGGAAACCGGCAGTGCCCACCCGACGCGCTACCGGGACCGGGACCAGACGCCACGGGCTGGGACAGCCGTATGGCTGACGAGATACGCCGACCTGGCCTCCGCACCAGCAGCGCGGCCGATGAGAGCCGTCCGGCGCTGGGGCCGCCGGTTGCCGCCCGTGGTGTGGGACTCGCTGTTGCCGGCGCTGCTCCTGCTCCACATCGTGACCACGCACGCCCCGCAGGAGCTCCCGGTGGCCCTGACCCTCACCGCCGCCATCGCGCTGCCCCTGGTGTGGCGGCGCCGGGCCCCGCTCACGACGTTCGGCGCCGTGGCCGCCGCGGCCTTCGTCCAGTGGCTGATGGACGTCCAACTGCCGGCGGACATTGCCTTGTTGGTGGCCCTCTACACGGTGGCCGCGCACTCGGGCCGGTGCGGCACGCTTGTCGCCGGTGCCATCGTGGAGAGCGGGGCCCTGCTGGCCTGTCTGCGCTGGGCGACGGAAGGCGCGTTCCTGACCCCCGTCGTCGCGGTGACCGCGATGGTCGTCGCCGCCGCCGTCCTCGGGGCGAACGTGCGGACCACACGGGCCTACCTCGCGGCCTTGGAGGAACGCGCCGCACGCCTGGAGCAACAACAGGACCAGCAGGCGCGGCTGGCCGTCGCCGAGGAAAGGACACGTATCACCCGGGAGATGCACGACATCGTCACCCACAACCTGTCCGTCATGGTCGCCCTCACCGACGCCGCCGTCTACGCACAGCACCGGTCCCCCGCCAAGGCCACCACCGCGATGCTCCAGATCTCCGAGACGGGCCGACAGGCCCTGACCGACATGCGACGCTCCTTGGGCATCCTGCGGACCGACGAGCCCGACGCGGAGCGCCACCCGCTGCCCGGCATCGCGCAACTGGCTGCCCTGGCCGACCAGATGTGCGCCGCCGGGCTGCCGACCCGCGTCGAGGTTCAGGGCGGCCACACCCACGTACCCGCCACCGCACAACTGACCGTCTACCGCCTGGTACAGGAAGCCTTGACCAACACCCTCAAACACACACCCATTGGCACACACGCGAGGGTCCGGGTGCTGTGCTCAGCCGAGACCGTCACAGTGGACGTCACCGACAGCGGCCCGCCCCTGCCACTCCCCGGCGCCACACCGTCCGGCCACGGCATCCCCGGCATGCGCGAGCGCGCAGCCGCCTACGGGGGGACGTTGCAGGCCGGACCGCTCCCGGGTGGCGGCTGGCGAGTCCACACCCGCCTCGACCTCGGCAGCAGCGGAGCGGCGTCCGCATGACGATCCGCATCCTGGTCGCCGACGACGAAGCGCTGCTCCGTATGGCCTTCAGCACGGTCCTGGAGACCCAGCCTGACATGGCACCGGTCGGCGAAGCCGCGGACGGCATCCAGGCCATACGCCTCGCCCGGGACCTGCGCCCCGACGTCGTCCTCATGGACGTCCGGATGCCCGGGACCGACGGGATCGAGGCGACCCGACAGGTCATCCGGGTCTCCCCGCGGAGCAGAGTACTGATTCTCACCACCTTCGACCTCGACGAATACGCCTTCACCGCACTCAAAGCCGGAGCCTCGGGCTTCCTGCTGAAGAACACCAGGCCCGAGGAACTGCTCACCGCGATACGCAGCGTGGCAGCGGGCGACGCGGTGGTCTCCCCCCGGATCACCCGCCGCCTGCTGGAGAACCTCCGCCCACACATCCCCGACGGCAGCGGTGCCGACCGTGATGAGCGGCTGAGCCGCCTCAGCGCCCGCGAGCGCGAGGTGCTCATCAAGGTGGGCTGCGGCCTGTCCAACACCGAGATCGCGGCCGCCCTGCACCTTGCGGAAGCGACCGTGAAGTCCCATCTGGGGCGCATCCTGCAAAAGCTCGAACTCCGCGACCGGATACAGGCCGTGATCTTCGCTTACGAAAGCCGCCTCATCCACCCGGCATGAGGTCGGCGGTCAGCGATTCGACACCGAGTTCACCAAGGCGGTCGAGGGCACCGCCATCGAGCCGCGCTCTCAATGAACGGACCACGACCGCCGCGAAGCCGGCCCGCGAACAGCACCAGGGTGCGGTCCGGGCCCGGTCGACGGCGCCGTGCTGACCCAAGGCGGCAGCCCGCAAGCCGATCAGCGCGCGGGCAGGTACCTGATCTGTGCGGCACCGTCTGACCGCTGCTCACCCGACGGCCTGACGGAGCCTCGCACCCAAGGCGGTCTGAGCACGCAGTCGCGCGTCCTCGCCGCCGTCCGTCTCGCCGTCACTGTTCGGATCGCACAGCCTCCGCAGGCCCGACACCGGCGGCCGAGTGAAGGCGTACCGGCCCAGAAAGTCGATGTGATCGAAGTGGAGCGGGGGGAGCCGGGCGGGCAGCTCGGGCGGCGGAACTCGACCCCACAGGGCAGTTGTCCGAGGCCGGGGCAACGAGCCTCAGCCCATGGCCAGCCGACCACAGACCCTTTTCTTGAGCGCACGATCCAGATACGTTACGGTGAAGGCATGGCAAGGACCCGGGAGTTCGACACGGAAGCGGCGGTGAGCCGCGCGATGGAGCTGTTCTGGACGCGCGGCTACGAGGCCACCTCCGTGCGCGACCTGACGGGACATCTGGGAATCGGGCAAGGGTCCTTGTACGCCGCGTTCGGCGACAAGGACGGCCTATACCGGGCGGCACTGGAGCACTACCGCACCTCCCTCGCGGCGGCTGCCCTGCGCAGCCTGGAGGAGGGGGCGGACGCCCGGTCGGTGATCCGCACGATGCTGGTCGAGCGGATCCGGATCGCCGTGGAGGACAACGGTCGGGGTTGCCTGGCGGTCAACGCCGCCTGCGAGCGCCTGCCGGGGGATGCGGCAACCCGGCGCACCGTGCGCGACATGCAGGACGCCAGCCGGGACGCGCTCGCCGAAGTACTGCGGGCCGCGGCGGATCGGGGCGAGATCGCGAAGCGGTACGACCCGTACAGCCTCGCCGCTTTCCTCGTCACCTTCCTCAACGGACTGCTGGTCTCCGCGAAGATCACGCCGGACGCCCGCGCCCTCGAACCCCTTGTGGAGGTCGCACTGGCCACTCTCGACTAGGTTTTTCATGCCCAAAATCTGTATCAGTCGATCCAGAAAAATCGCCGATACCTGCTCGGACACAGGATCAGCGCCCCTGCCCCGCTTCAATCGAGAACTTCGGAGGACCCATGCCCCCGCACCCGCACGCCCGCCCTCGGTGGAAGCCGCTGGAACACCTTCCCCACGGCCGGCACCACCCTGCGAGGCGGGTGGCGGCACCGCCCTACCCGCCATCCTCGATCAGCCACCCTCAACCGGCCCCGGCACCTGCCGACCTGGCGCCCCGACCCGGCCGTAGGTGAAGCTGCCGCGTAAATCGCTGAAACACAGGACTACTACGCCGCTCCCGCACCGTCGTCGAGGACCCGCCGCGCGCCACCACTACGTCCGGCCCGCTCTGCGCCCGTACCGTCACCGCGCCAGTCGCCGACGGGTCCCGCACCTCCCGCACCGCAGTCACCCACGACGGCACCACCCCCCTCGCCGACCTGGGCCAAGCCCTGCGCGGCCACCAGTTCACCCAGTGTGAGGCCCCCGCCACACGCGACGCATCAGGCATCACCGAGGCCTGGCCCGCGCGCCGCGCGCCGGGACTGGTGTGGACGCACAGCGGCGACGTCACCCTGGACGCCACCGGTCAGGAGGGCCTCGCCGCACCGGCCCTGCTCGGCTGGCATCACCCGGAGAACGTCACCCTGCGCCCGCCGGTCGTACCGCTGCCCGAACAACCGCGCACGGCACCGGACCGGGCCACCTGGCGCCCCTCGTCGACCCCGCGCAAGCCCACCGACACCCGCATCGCGACGCACACCAAGAAGGTTGAGAAACATGATGTTCGACCATGAAGGAACGCCCGTCCGCACGGGCCGAGCCTCCGTGAACGGAACGAGTCTGCACTACCGCACAGCGGGGTCCGGCCCCGCGGTGGTGCTCCTGCACGGCGTACCCAAGACCAGCTACCACTGGCGCCACATCGCTCCCAAGCTGACACCCCGCTACACCGTTGTCGCGCCAGATCTTCGCGGGCTCGGCGACTCCGCCCGCCCATCGGACGGCTATGACTCCGCGACCATGAGCGATGACATCGCCGAGCTGATGAACCACCTTGGACACCAGACGTACGCCGTGGTGGGTGAGGACTGGGGAGCGGTGATCGGCTACCAGCTCGCCGCCCGCCACCGCGACCACGTCACTGCCCTGGTGTTCGCAGAGGCACTGTTCCCCGGATTCGGCTTCGAGGACCACACGGCCCTCACCCCCGAGAACGTCTCCAGCGGCATGCACCTGTGGCATCTGGGCTTCTACTTCCAGCCCGACATACCCGAGATGCTGATCACCGGACACGAGCGCGAGTTGATCACCTACATGATTAAGTACGAGCGCAGCCGGCCCGACAGCGCCACCCCCGACGCGGTCGACGAGTACGTGCGCTGCTACTCCATGCCCGGCGGCATCCGCGCGATGCTCTCCATCTACCGGGCCATGCTCGTCGACGCCGAACAGAACCGGCAGGCCGCACAGAAGAAGCTGGACATCCCGGTCCTGGCGCTGGGTGGATCCGCGTTCATCGGCGACCGCAACAAGTCCCAGATGCGACTCATGGCTCACGACGTCACCGGGCATGTCTTCGACGCTGGCCACGACCTCGCAGAGGAGGTACCCGACGAGATGGCCGACATCCTCCTGCCGTTCCTGGCCACGCACCAGTAACGGCATCCGGCCGCCAAGGTCGGCGATGTGAAGCGGCCCGGCACGGCGAGGACCTCGTGCCTGCACGAATCCGCAGCCTGCTCGCCGAGGACACCCAGGACCAGGCCGCGCTCCCCACCCGGCGACTACTCCGAGGCGGGGGGCGCGCGCCACGCTCCCCGCCTCCTGGCGCTCGTCCTCGCAGGCCGCAGTACAGCGTCGGCAACAGTGGCGGCTTTCGTCAGGCCTGCGGGTGTGGTCTCGTACGCGTAAGGGGACCGGTTGGGCACCGGCCGGAGGCTGGCTGACTATCTTGCTGACCCGGCCTCAGCCCCCCGTGGCGGGGGTGCGGTGACCGGTTCAGCAGACGGTACGGGGCTCACAGGGACCTGGGCCGCCACCACCTCGACGACCCGCCGACTCACCCGCAGGCAGAAGAGCCTGTCCCGCCCGCCTGTCGCTCCGCCCCGGCTGCCGCAAGCCGCCTGACCGAACCGATGCATAGAGATACGATAGAGCGCATGGAGATTCGTCACGTCTCTTTCGATCATGCCGATTCCGTAAAGCTCAACGCTCGCGTGCAGTTGGAGTACGCCGAGCGATACGGACACGACGGAGACGAGGGCGACGTCACGCCCCTGGACCCGTCCATGTTCGAGCCGCCGCAGGGCCTCTACCTAGTCGTCTATGACGAGGGCATCCCGGTGGGCACAGGTGGCTGGCGCAGCCAAGACCAGAACGACGAGGGGTACGCGAACGGCGACGCGGAGATCAAGCGCATGTATGTGATCCCGGAGGCTCGCGGCCGCGGCCTGGCTCGGAGAGTGCTGACCGCTCTTGAAGACAACGCCCGAGCAGTGGGCCGCGCCCGAATGGTGCTGGAAACCGGCATCAACCTGACGGAGGCCATCTCTCTCTACATCTCCAACGGCTACGAGCCCTGCACCAAGTTCGGCCACTACCGCTTCGATGAACTCAGTCGCTGTTATGCGAAGCCGCTAGTTGCCGCCGTCACCGTGCCGAACATCGTGCCTCAGCCCTGTTCCAGTTCGTAAGCATCATCTTCACGGTGGCCGCATGCAGGATGACGTGATCGTTCAGGCTGCCTGGTCGAAACCGGCCGCAGCCGGATTCTCCTCGCGTAGCGCGGAAGACCCATAATGTCTCGTCACCGTCAACCGCGACTCCAGCCGTAGCTTCCGTGATTGGCCACCACATCGGTGCATATCAGCAGCAGGTCGTCAGCACCGTGGCCCTGGAGGGTTCCGCGCATGATCGACCCGGCCAGGCTCAGCGCTTCAGGACTTGTCCGACCGAGCGCCACGGGCCGTGGAAGCGCGACGAAGCTGGCCGGAACCACGGTCGCACCTTCGAGGCACAGTGCGTCACAAAGGTGATCCTATGCCTCGGCGCCTTCATCATGTTCCACTTGGTCCAGAAGGGCGGGCCCTCGGCCGGCAGTCCCGAGGGGGTCGAGTACCTGCACCCAGTCGATCACTTGGGTATTCCGTCCCACAGCAGACCATGGTCAAGCATGGCGGCCGCCCCGCCGCATCCGACCGGTCCGCGCCCGGCCCCGCCCCGCCGGGCCGTCGTCCGGACCAAAGCTGACCTTCCGGTCACTGGTCGGCGTACGCACGTGTGACAGGGGCACGCGTGTCCGGTGACCTCAGTTGATTTTCTCTTCGCCGTCTTCGGGGCAGGCACGCTGGCCGCGGCCGCGCTGCCGCGCCTGGTGGCCGGGCGTCCGCTCTCGATGCCGCTGATCTTCCTGCTCCTGGGCATCGGCCTCTACCTGCTGCCGACGCCTCTTCCGGACGTGGACCCGGTGGCGGACCGCGCGTGGGTGGAGCACCTCACCGAGGTCTGCGTCATCGTCTCCCTGATGGGTGCCGGACTCGCCCTCAACCGCCCCATGGGCCGCCGCCGGTGGCGTGCCACCTGGCGGCTGCTGGGCGTCACCATGCCGCTGACCATCGCGGCGGTGGCCGTGCTCGCCTGGTGGCTGCTGGACTGGCCTCCGGCCGCCGCACTGCTGATCGCAGCTGTCCTCGCGCCCACCGATCCAGTGCTCGCCTCCGAGGTACGCGTTGGTGCCCCCACCGAGTCCGAGCACGACGAGGACGAGGTGCGCTTCGCGCTGACCAGCGAGGCCGGGCTCAACGACGGTCTCGCCTTCCCCATTGTCATGGCGGCCATCGGCCTGGTCGCCGCCTCGGGCACGGGGCTATCCGGCGATTGGGTCGGGCACTGGCTGCTGGTGGACGCCGGGTACCGGTGCGTGGTCGGTGTGCTCGCTGGGATCGCCGTGGGCAAGCTGCTCGGCTGGACCTTCTTCCGCGCCGGCTGGCAGGCGATGCGGCTGTCCGAGCACCAGGAGGGCTTCGTCGCCCTGAGCGCCACGTTCCTCGCCTACGGCCTCACCGAACTCGTCCACGGCTACGGCTTCCTCGCCGTGTTCGTCACCGCCTGCCAGATCCGCGCCGCCGAGCGCGCCCACGGGTACCACGCCGTGCTGCACGACTTCGTCGAACAGATTGAGCGGCTGCTGACCGTCGTCCTGCTCTTCCTGCTCGGCGCGTACGTCGCGCAGGGCGCCCTGGCCTCCCTGACGTGGGGCGGGGCGGCCGTCGGCCTGCTCGCCCTGCTCGTGGTGCGCCCGCTCACCGGCTGGGCGGCCCAGCTCGGCACGGTCGCGGGACCGCGCGAGCGCGTGGTCACCGCGTTCTTCGGCATCCGTGGCGTCGGCTCGCTGTTCTACCTCGCGTACGCGCTCGGAGAGGAGGACTTCCACGTTCCGGCCGAGGAGCTGTGGGCGGTGGTGATCTTCACCGTGCTCTGCTCCGTCGTCCTGCACGGGGTCACCGCCTCTCCTGTTATCTCCCGCCTCGACCGACTGCGGCTGCTCCGTGCTCGGCGCCACCGGGGCGCCGAGCCGGAGCCGAGCGACCACCAGTTGGCGAACGAACGGCTGTGAGCGGGTGGCCGCCGCACGCCACCGGCCCCTCCCCCGCTCCCGCGCGGGCGCGCCCGGGCCGGGGTCCTGGCGCAGGGCTCGGCCGTCACGGCGGGCCGTCATGCGCGCGGGGCCGGGGGGTCGCCGCGCTCGCGGGCCGCGTGCCCGCCCGGGCCCAGCGGGCCTGTGGCCGCCAGGTCCGACTCCCGTTCCAGCCGGGGCAGTTCCCGCCGGGAGATCCAGGTGACGACGGGGGGCAGTGCGGCCCGTACCACCTGCACGGCCCGGAGCCAGGCAGGGATGTACACCGTGGCCGACCGCCGTTCGATCTGCCCCACCAGCCGTGCGGCGACCACCTCGACGGGGTAGACCCGCCTGGCCGGGCGCGGCATGTGGGCCCGCAGTTCCCGCAGCACGGCGTGCCGGTCAGCGTCGTGGATCATGTCGGTGTCGGTCCAGTTCAGGTAGGCGATGCCCACGTCCACTCCGCGATGCGCGAGTTCCGCGCGCAGTGCGTGCGTCATGGCCTCCACGCCGGCCTTGGAGGCGCAGTACGCGCTCATCAGGGGTGAGGTGCCGAAGCAGGCCAGGGAGCCGATCTGGAGGAAGAAGCCGCGGGTGTCGAGCAGCGCGGGCAGGAACACGCGGGCGGTGACGGCGCTACCGATGAGGTTGACCTCGACCGTGCGGCGCCAGGTCGCCGGGTCGGAGACCGTGAACGGTCCGCCCTCGGCGATCCCCGCGTTGGCGACCACCACCGAGGGCGGGCCCATCTGGTCCCGGATGTCCTGGGCGACATGTGCCATGGCGTCGTCGTCGGTGACATCCACCTCCCAGCACCGCACATCGCCCGGCAACGGTCCGGTCACCGCCGCCAGTGTCGCCTCCTCGCGGCCCAGCAGCGCCACCCGGGCGCCGCGGTGCGCCAACGCGCTCGCGGTGGCGGCCCCCACACCGCGCGCGGCACCGGTGACCACGGCCAACCGCCCCCGCAAAGGGCTCACGTTCGTCACCGGCGACTCCACTCCACGCTCCGCGACCGGGCCACCCGGCCCCGGCGGCACACGACCACCCTGGCCACACCGGGCAAGGCCCGCATCGCGGCATCCGCCGATTGGCCCCGTCCGCGCCCGGCATCGTCTGCGGTCGCCGGCGCCTGGCCTGGGTGTCATCCGTGGCCCCGGCGTCCCACCGCATGCCCGGCCGGAGGTGCGCGGCGGCCGATCGGCCGCGATCGTGGAGCGCGAGGGCGTACGGCTACGACGGATCGGGAGCGGGTGCCACGGATGGACAAGGCCCAGTTGGTCAGCACCACCACGGATGAGACAGCCGGGGATGGCGGCGGGCAGCGGCTCGCTCCGGAAGAGGTTGAGCGGGTGCTCGACACGGTCTTCGGGACCATGGACCGCCCGGGGGTCATCGCCGGCGCGCTCAGAGAGGGTGAGACGGTCACCCTCGGAAGCTTCGGCAGCTTCCACGGCCAGGACGGAACCGCCACCTTCCGCCCCGGCAAGGCGCTCACCGAATACCTGCACGACGAAACCGGCTGACCCCGCGCGCACGACCGCGCTGTCCCGGGCCGGCAGCCCAGCCGCCAGCCTCCGTTGCACGCCGCCGAGCGGTGATCGGGCGCCGGCGCGGCCGGGAGCTGTACCCGTGGGGCAGCGAAGCGGTGCGATCGCCTGATGCCAGCCGTCGCAGACCGTCTCGCGCGTCCTGGCCGCAGCGGGGCGCCGTGGGCGAGTCCGGCGTCAGGCTCCGCCACCCGGCTTACAAGAGGTCGCGACCTCCGTCAGTGCTTACCGGTGTCGATGACGCAGAAGCGGTTGCCTTCGGGGTCGGCGAGCACGACGAAGTCGGCGTCGTCCGGGTAAAGATCCCAGTCGACGCGCTGGGCCCCCAGGGACACCAGTCGCTCGACTTCGGCGGCTTGGTCGGCCGCGTCTCCGGCATACAGATCCAGATGAACGCGCGGATGCTCCTGGACCGGTGTCTCACTGCGGTCGAGGGCCAGCTGCACCCCGGTTCCCGCCGCCGGAACCAGGATCACCCAGTCGTCCTTCATCTCCTCGCGCGGGACGTACCCCAGGGCCTTCATCCAGAACGCGGCCGCACGTGGCACATCCGAGACACCCAGTACAACGGAACCAACTCTCAGCATGCGCCGATTCTGGGGGACAACACCGAGCCCACCAAACCAACGACATCCCGACAGCGAGTCGGGGGTTGCCATGTGGCGCCAAGTCAGGACTTCGCATCGGGCGAAAGGACATCACGCCCGATCCTCGCCCACGTCGAGCCGGTACCCGGCGGCCTGTACGGCGGCCAGCCCTACGAGGTGGCTCTGAGCGACCTGCGCGCGGCCCTGGCCGAGGTCTCCGCCACGCTGAGCGGCGCCGACAGCCCCGCCGTCGCCCGGCTCACCGACTACAAGCAGGACCTCAACCGGGCCCAACTCCAACTGCGCCCCAACGACATGGACGCCATCCTGCGCGCACACGCCCCGTCCAGAGCGAGGAACAGCGCGTCCTCGGACGGGGCCTCGAAACGGTCGCCGTTCTCACTGTCGGCGCCGTAGTAGCAAGCTCCCATCAGCGGCCTCCCCTCGCCCTGCCCAGTTGGTCGCGGTCAGCATGGCGTGCTCGGGTGGCGCCTTCGGCAGGTCGCGGCCATGCGCCGATCGCGGCGACCAGGACGGTGGCCTCGAAACGGACCGGACCGTGATCTTGTCGAATCGCGTGATCACCGCCCGGTCGCGCCTGTGCCGCTTGACCCGCACTCCACCGCGTGACGAGTACGCCTTGCCCCTGCGTCAGTCCGACCGGCTCGACGACCTAAAGAAGGCACACGCGCGGGAGCGCGAACGGGGCGGCACGACGTCGTGGACCCCGCGCTGTTGGGCCGCTGGGGTGACCCGGCCCGGCTCCGGCGTCAGGCCGGGCAGGAATGAGCGCATACATGCCGGGCACTCGGCGAGAGCACTGACGTGCGATCACCGAGAGTGAGAAGGAGTTGCGCATGCTTGGAATGCCAGCGAAGGCGGCTGAACCCGTCGACGATGCTTTCTCCCCGTCCGAGGTCGCCCACGCCGCTGGCATCGTCCTTGAGCGCGCCCTTGACGTGCGACTCCGTCAGTCCCGCGCCGTTGACGCCGTCTTCGCCCAGGACCTGGCCGGCCGGCTGGCCACCCTGATCGAGCACGGCGGCAAGCGGCTGCGTACGGCGTTCGCTCACTGTGGGTGGCAGGCCGCGGGCGGCTCAGGTGATCCCACGGCGGTGCTGCACACGGGGGCCGCCCTGGAGCTGCTCCAGGCGTGTGCCCTGGTGCACGACGACGTGATGGACGAGTCCTCGCGCCGCAGAGGTGCCCCGGCCATGCACGTCGAACTCGCCCGCCAGCACTGGGCCGCGGGCATGCACGGCTCCGCGCGGTCGTTCGGGACGTCCGCCGCCGTACTCGCCGGAGACCTGGCGCTGGCCTGGGCGGACGACGTGCTGACGGAGACGGCGTTGAGCACGCCGCACGGCGCGCGGCTGCACGAGGAGTGGCGGGCGATGCGCACCGAGATGGTCGCCGGACAGTACCGCGACCTGTACGCCCAGGCCGCGCGTTCCTCCGGCGTCGACGAGGCGCTGGAGATCGCCGTCCTCAAGAGTGCCCAGTACACCGTCGCCCGGCCCCTTGCCCTGGGCGCGATGCTGGCGGGAGCCGATGACGACGTGCTGGACGCGCTGCGGGCGGCCGGCCGGTGCGCCGGTCTGGCCTTCCAACTGCGTGACGACCTCCTCGGCGCCTTCGGCGTGCCGGCGCTGACCGGCAAGCCCGCCGACGATGACCTGCGGTCGCGCAAACTCACCTATCTGCTGGCCGTCGCGCTGCGACTGGCCGAAGCCACCGGGGACGACGACGCCGCCGCGGTGCTTGCGCCGGATGCCGATCCGGGCTCCGCGCGGGCCGTGGAGCGGATGCGGGCGGCGCTGCGGCGCACCGGTGCCCGGGACCTGGTGGAGGCCAAGATCGAGGAACTGACGGGCCTGAGCCTCGGGCACTTCGAGCGCACCGGCGCGCCCCCGGCCGTGCGGCGTGCGTTCGAGGCCCTGGTCCGACGCGCGACGGGTGCCGACCCGCGCCGTGCCGACGAGGTCGCGTGAAGCGGGTACCGGGGCCCACCGACCACGTCGTCGTGGTCGGTGCCGGCCTGTCGGGGCTCGCCTGCGCGCTGCACCTGCTGGGCGCCGGCCGCCAGGTCACCCTCGTCGAACGGGACGCCGGCCCGGGCGGTCGGGCGGGCCGTGCGCGGCTGGGTGGGTACCAGGTGGACACCGGTCCCACGGTGCTGACCATGCCGCACCTGGCTGACGAGGCGTTCGCCGCCGTCGGTGACAGCCTCCACCGACACGTGGAACTGACGGCCCTGCACCCGGCCTACCGGGCGTGTTTCGCGGACGGGTCCTCGCTCGACGTACACACCGACGGCGCGGCCATGGAGGCGGAGGTCAGGCGCTTCGCCGGGCCCGCTGAGGCCGCGGGCTACCGCGACCTGCGGCAGTGGTTGGAGAGGCTGTACCGGGCGCAGATGGACCGGTTCATCGACACGAACTTCGACTCTCCCTTCCAACTGCTGCACCCGGACCTGGCTCGGCTGGCGGCGCTCGGCGGCTTCGGGCGGCTGGACGGCCGGATCGGCCGGTTCCTCTCCGACGAGCGCCTGCGCCGCGTCTTCTCCTTCCAGGCGCTGTACGCCGGCGTGCCACCGGCCCGGGCCCTCGCGGCCTACGCGGTGATCGCGTACATGGACACCGTGGCCGGCGTCTGGTTCCCCAAGGGCGGCGTGCACGCGCTCCCCCGCGCCATGGCCGATGCGGCGGCGCGGGCCGGCGCCGACCTGCGCTGGTCGGCCGAGGTGAGCGAGCTGGAACGGTCGGCCGGCCGGGTACGCGCCGTCCGCCTGGCATCCGGTGAGCGCGTCCCGTGCGACGCGGTGGTGCTGACGTGTGACCTGCCCGCCGCGTACGAGCTGCTGGGGCGCACGCCCCGGCGCCCGGTACGGCTACGTCACTCGCCCTCGGCCGTCATCCTGCACGCGGGCACCGACCGCACCTGGCCCCACCTCGCCCACCACACGATCTCGTTCGGCTCCGCGTGGAAACGCACGTTCCGCGAGCTGACCCGCACGGGCGAGCTGATGAGCGACCCGTCCCTGCTCATCACCCGCCCCACCACGCACGATCCCGCGTTGGCACCGCCGGGGCGCCACCTTCACTACGTCCTCGCGCCCTGCCCGAACACCACGGTCGGCCCTTCGGCCGCCGCCTGGCGGGACCTCGGCCCGCGCTACCGCGAGCAGTTGGTGAGCGAGCTGGAGCGCCGGGGCCTCGACGGGTTCGCGGCCAGCGTCGAGGAGGAACTCCTGGTCACGCCGCTCGACTGGACCGAGCAGGGCCACGCCGCCGGCAGCCCCTTCTCGGTCGCGCACACCTTCGCCCAGACCGGGCCGTTCCGCCCGCGCAACCTCGTACGAGAGGTGGAGAACGTGGTGCTGGCGGGCTGCGGGACCACACCGGGTGTCGGCGTACCGACCGTGTTCGTCAGCGGGAAGCTCGCCGCCGCGCGCGTCACCGGAGGCGTCGCTCCCCGACCCGTCCGAACGCGTCCGCCCGTGGCAGCGGCCGACGGCCCCCGCGTCCCGACCCCGGCAGGCGCCGATGACCCGGCGTGAACTGGACGCGGCCGGCATCACCGACCCAGCGCTGCGCGCCGCCTACACCCGGTGCCGGCAGCTCAACGCCCGCCACGGCAGGACCTACTTCCTGGCCACCCGGCTGCTGCCGCCCGAACGCCGGTCCGCCGTGCACGCCCTCTACGGCTTCGCCCGTTGGGCGGACGACATCGTCGACGACCTCGACCAGCGTCGGACGCCCGAGCAGCGCGACCGGGAACTGCGCCGCTTGGAGAGCGACCTCGCCAGCTCCCTGCGTACCGGCGTCAGCGCCGAGCCGGTGGTGTGGGCCGTCGCCGACACCGCCGAGCGGTACGGCATCGGGCACCTGCTCTTCGCCGACTTTCTGTCCTCGATGCGTGCCGACCTGTCCGTGACGGACTATCCGACCTACGCCGACCTGCGGGGTTACATGCGCGGTTCGGCGGAGGTGATCGGCCTGCAGATGCTGCCGGTCCTGGGCACGGTCGCGCCCCTGGAGGAGGCGGCCCCGCACGCCGCGGCGCTCGGTGTGGCGTTCCAGCTCACCAACTTCCTGCGGGACGTGGGCGAGGACCTCGACCGGGGCCGCGTCTACCTGCCCGGCGACCTGCTCGCCGCCCACGGCGTGGACAGGCCGCTGCTGGAGTGGAGCCGGCGTACCGGACGCGCCGATGCGCGGATCCGCGCCGCCCTGGTCGCCATGGAGGCCATGACGCGGGAGGTCTACCGGACGGCGGTGCCGGGACTCGCCCTGCTCGACCCGCGCGTGCGCCCCTGCATCCACGCCGCGTTCACCCTCTACAGCGAGATCCTGGACACCATCGCCGCACAGGACTACACGGTGTTGCGGCGTCGCGCGGTGGTCCCCCGTCGGCGTCGCGCGACCATCGCCGCGGTCGGCGCGCTACGGGTGACCGGGGCCCGGTGGCGCGCTCGCGCCCCGCGCCACCGGGCGGCGCCGGGCGCTTCGGTGGTCGAGCGGAAGGGGTCGCTGCGGTGAGCGGGCGAGGAAACGGCAAGCGCTGGTCGATCCCGTTGCGGTGGCGGGGTGCTGGCGCGGGTTGGGCGGCGCAGACGCCGACCTGGCGGCAGGCGCGGCCAGCGCTCATCGCCGACGCCCTCAAGCGGGCACAGGCCCGCCCGTCCGGCAACTGGTTCGTCGTCGCCGCTTCTCGGGAAGTGCGCGCGGGTGGTCGCCCGTACGGCAGGACGATCGGGGGTGTGGAGGTCGTGCTGTGGCGCTCGGACAGCGGCGCGCCGCACGCCGGCTCGGGCATCTGCCCGCATCTCGGCGCCCCGTTGCGCGACAGCCGGGTGGTGTGCGGGCGGTTGGTGTGCCACTGGCACGGCCTCGCCCTGGACGGTTCCCCGTTCGCCGGCTGGCAGCCGTTTCCCGTGTACGACGACGGCGTGCTCGTCTGGGTACGGCTGGACGAGGTGGGTGGCGAGGAGCCCACCGAACGCCCGTTGGTGCCCTCGCGACCGGCGTCGGGCGCGGGGGTGGACGCGGTGTTCACGGCGGTGGGGCGGTGCGAACCGGAAGACGTGGTGGCCAACCGCCTCGACCCGTGGCACGGCTCGTGGTTCCACCCGTACTCGTTCGTCGACCTGTCAGTGGTGCGGGAGCCGTCCGGTGAGGGGGACGACGCCTTCGTCGTCGACGTCTCCTTCCGGGTGGCCGGGCGCGTGGTGGTGCCGGTGCGGGCCGAGTTCACCGCGCCCGGCCCGCGCACGGTCCTCATGCGCATCACCGAGGGCGAGGGGGCCACGTCCGTGGTGGAGACACACGCGACTCCGCTCACCGCGCCGGATCACGCGCACCCGCGCACCGCGGTGGTGGAGGCGGTCGTCGCCGCCTCCGACCGGCCGGGCTTCGCCCTCGCCCGGGCCGCGGCTCCCGTGCTGCGCCCGCTGATGCGGCGTACGGCCGGGCGGCTGTGGCGCGACGACCTGGCTTACGCCGAACGCCGCTGGACGCTGCGCGGCACCGGTCGCTTCCCCGGGTGAGCGGGCGTCCGCGGCCTCCCCCTGGCGGGCGCGGGACGACGGTCAGGGGGAGGGCCGGGGCGCCACGGCCGCCCCGAGCGCCCGCAGTATGCGGGAGCGGCCCGACCGTGGGACGGTCCACAGGGTTTGTCCCCGCACACCCCAGCCGGCGAGCAGGGCGTTGGCCGCCAGGAAGCCGGTGGTGGCGGCTCGTTCCATGAGCGCGACCGGCAGATCGCAACGGATCGCGTCGCCGGCCAGGGTCAGCCAGGCGTGGGGGGTGCGGACGGTGGGGCGCCGTCGGTGGGAGCCGACCGCGAAGAGCGGGCAGTCGGAGCGCCACTCGTGCCGGGCACTGACGACGCGTGCCCCACGGGTTTCCGGATACACCTGGTGCAGTTGGTCGACGAGCATGTCCTGCACCCGCTGAGGGTCCGACGCGGGTTCGACGGCGTAGCCGTGCAGTTCCACCACCGAACCGCCGGTGCGTGCCGCCCAGCGGGCTGCTTCGCCCTCGTACCGTTCCAGGACGCTGACGTTGTCCAGGCCGCCGTAGCCGCTGGTGCCGAGGAATCCGGGGCGGTCGGCGTGGACCGGTCGGTCGAGCCACAGCCGGGAGACGAGGAACGGCGGAGCGGTACGCAGGGTGGCGACGTCCTCGCGCCACGCGGGGGTACCGAGGTCGCCGGACGCGGCGACGGTCTGCCTCAGCCCGCCGGGGTCGAGGGCGAGCACCACGGCCTGGTGAGCGCTGGTGCCAGCGGCGGTGCGCACGTCCGCGCCTCCGCCGTCGCGGGGGCGCACCTCGTGGACGGCGGTGCCGGTGCGCACGGTGGCTCCCAGGCGGTGCAGGTAGTCGCCGATCGGGTCCCACAGGGCCTGCGGGAACGGCTCGGTCGGTACGTCGAAGAGGAGTCCCTCGGCCGACCCGAGGAAGTAGATGTGGAACATCAGGAGCAGTTCGGCCGCGGACAGTTCACGGGGGTCGACGAAGAAGCTGCGCGAGAAGACCTCGAACGCCAGGTGGTGCGCGGCTTCCGGGAAGCGCACGCTGTGTAGGAAGTCGCTGGCGGAGGTCTCGTCGAAGCGCTCGTACACCTCGGGCACCCGCACGTCGAGCAGGGGGAGGGCGGCCCGGACGTCCATGGCGGCCAGGTCCCGCCAACCGAAGGTGGGGCTCAACGCGACGAACCCGAGCGCGCTGAGCGGCGGTGTCCTCGGCACGCGGGCGAAGCTGTCGGTCAGGCCGGCGCTGTGCCGCAGGGGGTAGTCGGGCAGCGGGGTCAGTCGCGCGAGGGCGGGGTCGGTGCGGCGGAGCAGGCCGCGAAGGTTGTAGTACTGCCGGAAGAAGGCGTGGAACCCGCGGGTCATCGTCACCCGCGAACCGTCCGACAGCCTGGTGGGCCAGCCGGAAAGCCGGCCGCCGAGTGCGCTGTCCTTCTCGTACAGGGTGACGCGGGCGCCGCGTTCGGCCAGCAGGGTGGCCGCCGCGAGTCCGGCGATGCCACCGCCGACCACCGCGACGGACGGCTCGTCCCCGCGCCGGAAGCGGTCCCTGCCTGGCGGGGGTGCCAGGATCTCGGCCTTGCGGTCGCGGCCTCGGCGGGCGGCGCTGGTGTGGCGGGCCGTCATTCGGCGCCCTCTCCCGTGGTGGTCGGATGTCCCGTGGTCGATCCACTGCCGGGGGTGCGGCCGTCCTCGGCATGGGTGGTGTGGTCGACAGCGCGGACCAGGTCGTGGCGGTGCGGCGGGTTCATCGGTGGTGATCTCCGGTTCTCGCGTCGGGTGGGGGGCGACGGGGCACGAAGGGCAGTTCGATCGCCGTGCGGAGCATCGTCCGGACGGGGGTGCGCAGTCCGATGCTCCACTCCTCACGCGGCGAGGTGGCGCCGTCGAGGAAGCGCAACAGACGCTCCGTCGGGACCTGGCGGAACAGGTCGGTGAAGAAGGCCGGGCCGTTGACCCGCCCGGTGTCCAGGGAGCGCAGCAGCATCGCGTCCATGGCCAGCGCCCGCCGCCCGTGCGGGGCGGGGATGGTCTCCCGCCCCTCTCTCAGCGCGGCGGCGATGGCCCTGCTCTGCCGCTGCACCGCGGCGAACGTGTAGCCGGTGGCCGGGCGGGTGGCGCCACCCGCCGTTCCGACGCGGGCGACGGCGGTCCCGGTCCGGCGCGGAAAGCGGGCGTCGGTCATGGGGATGACGCCCTGCTCCGCCCGTTCCACGGTGAGCGCGCCAAGCCCGAGGACGTCGCGGCAGTAGTGGCCGAGTGCCGACTCGTACGCCTCGGTGGTCAGCGCGCTGCCGGAGAACTCGGTGTACTCCACGAGCGCCCGGTCGGGCGCCAGCGGCAGGACGTAGCCGAAGGCCAGACCGTGCGCCGGCTGGGGGACCCGGAAGTCCATCAGATCGGCGACCCCGGGGTCGAACCGGTGGGTGGCGGTGCGCACGAACCAGCCGCGGAAGTGCTGCAGCAGGTGCGTGCGGGCCGGGGGCAGCGTGCGCAGCGGCCGTGAGTCGAACACCCGGCGGGCGCGCAGCGTCAGCGACCGGCCGTCCGGCGACGCGCACCGGACCTCGGCGCCGCCGGGAACGCCGCGCACCGATTCCGCCGTCGCGCGCAGCACACGTCCGCCGCCCGAGCGGGCCAGCCGGCCGTGGACCAGTCGTTCGAAGTCGGTGGAGCGCACCATGCGGTAGGTGAGCGGCGCCGGTTCGACCGTGACCGGGCGGCCGTCGGCGCCGTGCACCCGCAGCACGGGCCAGGAGGCGCTCACGGCCTCGCCCAGGCCGTCGTCGCCCGCGTGCCAGTAGCACCAGGTACGCTCCGCCGGGCGCGGCGGGCCCTGCGGCGGCTCGATGACCGTCACGGGGGCGATGCCGGTCAGGTGGTGCGCGAGGCTGAGGCCGGCAGCGCCACCCCCGATGATGACGATGTCGGAGGCCTCGGCGGCGGGGGGCGTCACCGGAGCCGCCGTGGCGCCGGGTGGGTGGCCGCCATCGGGCGCTCCACGCGCTCTCCGTCGGCGGCGTCCGCCGCGCCGCGGGCCACGGCCCGCCCGTGACACGTCATCTCCGCCTCCCGAGGTCGGCGGACACCTCCCGCGCGGCGCGCGCCCCCGAGGCCAGGGCACCCTGTACCGAGCCGGTCGCCCGGTAGTCGCCGCACACGTACCTGCCCGGGCCGAGGCGAGTGGTGCGGCTCAGCGGCCAGGGCGGCAGCATCGCCGGCAGGGCACCCTCGACGGTGTAGGTGGCGACCCGCCTCCAGCCGCCCGTGTCGGTGTCGTACAGCTCGGCCAGCCGCCGGAGCACCGCCTCCGCTCTGCCCGGGCGGTCCGTTCCCAGCACGGAGGTGGAGACCAGTGCGGTGCCGGGGGGCGCGTAGCCGGGAGCGACCGCGCTGAGGACGCAGGTGTTCAGGATCGCTCCGGAGCTGTCCACCATCAGGGTTCGCCCGGCCGCCCGAAGGGCGTCGGTGGCGTGGTAGTAGGTGGTGACGGTACGGGTGTCCGGCGCGGTCAGGGTGGGCACCAGGCGGGCGGCTGTCGCCGGGTCCGTCGCCACCACGACGGCCCTCGCCGGCACCTCGCTTCCGTCGCCCAGCAGCACGCCGGCGTCGGTGAGCCGCACGACGGGTGTGTCGAGGCGCAGGACGCCGTCAGGCAGGCCGTCGGCGAGTTGGTCGGGTACGGCGCCGATGCCGCCCGCCGGCAGACACAGGGTCCCGCGGGCCATGCTCCGCCAGACCAGGTGGAAGAAGCGTGCGGAGGTCTCCAGCCGGTCCTCCAGGAACACACCCGCCAGGAACGGCCGCAGGACGTCGGCGACCACGGCGTCCGACAGCCCTGCCCGCGAGAGGGCCGTCGAGGTGGGCCGGTCCCGGCCCCGCCTGATGGCCGACGCGGGCAGGACCGTGTCCCGCGCGCTGAGGACGGCGAGCGCGGCCAGATCGCGCGCGGAGAGGAACCGTCCAGGCAGCAGAGCACCCGCCGCGCGGGGCTCCCTGGTCGGATCGGCGAGGCGAACCGGCCCCTTGGGCGTGTGGGCGACAACTCCCGCGGCGAAGGGACGCAGTCGCAGGCTCCGGAGGTTCACCCGCTGCTTCACCTGCGGGTACGAGGTGTTGAACACCTGAAAGCCGCGATCGAGCAGGAACCCCTCCCGCCGGTCCGTCCGCATCCGGCCCCCCACGCCGTCGGACGCCTCCAACAGGGCCACCCGCCATCCGGCGCGGCGGGCGTCCAGCGCACACGCCAGGCCGGCCAGGCCCGCCCCGACGACGACCACGTCCGCCACCCGGCGATCCTCGGTCATGCTCCTCCTCAGTCAACGCCGCACGCGCGGCACGCACCCGGAAGGCCGGGCCGGCCACTCGGCCACGCGTTGGCCAGTACCCTGATCAGGCCGATGCAGGCCCGTCACGGCAGGTGGGCGGGATCGTCGCCGAGCGATACGACCACGGCAGCCAGGCCAGCGGACCACGTTCGCGGGCCGACACTCAGGCGCCACGACCAAGCACGGTCGTACGACAACACCTCACGAGGACAACGGCAGCTCCACGTGGTGGCCTTTCAGCACGCCACGCCCTCGGCCGGGGCGGCCCGGCCCTCCTCGACCGACGTCACGGTCAACGCTCGCCCCGCAACCGCGTCCGCGCTCCACCCTGGCTAACCGTTCAGCGGCCCCTCCTCGGCTGGGCCCGCGGGGCGTCGGTCGGATGCGGTTCGGGTGGTAGGAGCAGGCAGAAGGGGTGCCCCTCCGGGTCCAGCAGCGTGGCCCACGGCGGATGCCCTGGCCAGTCGGGTGAGGCACCGGGCTGGTGCCCAGGCACGGTGGCCCCGAGCGCGACGGCCCCGGCCGTCGCCGCCTCCACATCCCTGACGAAGAAGTCCAGGTGGGCACGCTTGGGTTGGGCCGGACTGTCCGGCCAGGGCGCGGCCTCGTGCCCGGCGACGCGCGCGAAGCACAGCGTGGCGCGCCCGTCGCTGATCGACGTGTACTCATCGGTGCGCAGGAGCGTCGACCAGCCGAGCAGCCGGGCGTAGAAGTCGGCGAGGCCGGGCGGGTCGGCACAGTCCAGCGTGACGGCCGCGAGAACGAACGGCGCGGGCTCGGCGCGGGGTTCGTCGGGCAAGCGGTGTTCATCGGGCACGGCGACTCCCTGGGGGCCTGGGCGTACGGGACGACCGGCGCAGCACGGAAAGGCGCGGCAGAGGCGACTTGCAGCTTTCCATTCCCGGACCGCGCGTCAAACCCCACTCATCCCCGAGCGCCCGGGGGCCCGAGCGAGTACCCCCGGTGGACGGCGACACCGGTCACCGCGCCATTCGCGGGCCGCCGGGTGGAGCCGCCCCCGCTCTACCCGACTAGGTGCGCCCGCCGCGCGCGGAAGCCCGGTTCCTCGATCCGCTCAGCGGCCCCCGCTGAGCGGAGGAAGCCGCATTCCGAGGCGCCGACGGTCGCCACTGACGCGGGAGGGGTGGAGTCGATCATGCCGACTCTCACCCGTGCCCGGTCTCCGTAGCCGCGTAGCCGTCGAGGAAGGAGCGCACGCGGTCCTTGTACGGCTCCCGGTCGTAGGAGGCGACGTACGCGGCGGCCATGCGGACCGGGTCGCCGAAGAAGTAGTACTCGTAGAGGGCCTGTCGGCCGGAGAAGGCAGAGAGGCAGGTGTCCCACACCAGGCGGAACAGCTTCACGCGTTCGGCCCCTGTCAGCGTCGCCGCTTGCAGGTAGGCGTCGATGTCCGCGGCGGCCGGTCCCGTGACGTCGAGGGTGGTGGGGGTGGCCATCAGCCCGGATGCGCCGAGCTTGCGCAGGATCTGCGGGAACCGCTGGTAGAGCTTGGGGTAGAGATTGCGGGCGGCGTTCAGCGGAGCCCAGGCGGGTGTGAGCACCCCGAACTCATTGACGGCGGCGTCGGCCTCGGCCGCGCGCAAGAACGCCCGCAGCGTCTCCAGAGCGATGGCCACCTCGGCCACGTCCTCCTGGACGTGCTGGTACCCCTCGATGCCGATCGCCTCGGTCAGCAGCGAGACCAGGCCCAGGACGTACTCGGTCTTCGCCACCGTGCGGGCGACGACCTGGTGCGACATGTGCACCACAGCCGATGTCCGGGTGAAGAGTTCGTTGCACCGCTCGACGTCCCCCAGCAGGAAGCACCGCTCGTAGGGCACGTGCACGTCATCGAAGACGACGACGCAGTCCGGCTCGTCGAAGCGCGAGGCCAGCGGATGATCGTGGCGCGGCAGCCCCAGGTCGAGCGGCTCGCGGGCGACGCAGCGTAACCCCTTGGTGTCCATCGGGACCGTGAAGGCGTAGGAGTACGGCCTGTCCTGCGGGGTGCCGCGCAGTACGGTCGAGGGCAGGACGAGGAGGTCGTCCGCGAAGGGCGCGATGGTGGCCAGCATCCGGGCGCCCCGAATCACCACGCCGTTGTCGTCCTCCCGCACGATGCGCGCGGCGACGCTCCCACCGGCCTGCCTGGGACCTGGCTGGGCCCGGTTGACCTGCGGCGGGATGAGCGTGTGGCTCAGTAGCAGGTCCTGCTCGCGGGCCTGTGCGTAGTAGCGGCGGACGTTCTCACCGAAGGCCGGGTCCGCTTCGGCGAACCAGTCCGCCGCGGCGCCCATGGCCATCAGCGCGCTGTTGAGGTAGTCACCGGTGCGTCCGAGCATGCCGTTGCTGTGCTCGGCCCGGATGGCGAACGCCTCGCGGCGCTTACGGAGTTCGGCGGGGGTGGTGGGGGTGAGGAACGAGGTCGCGACGCGTTCGCCGGAGGTGGGAGAGGTGTAGGTGAGCACGTCCTTGTGCGCGTCGGAATGCTGTAGGTCGTACAACTCCGCATAGCTACGGACGACGTTGCGGAACGCGGGATGGTCCCCCACCCCTCCGGTCAGGGTCTCGCCCCGCACGTGCACGGTAGGGCGCGAGCGGGCGAGCCGATCGAGGAAGTCCTTGCCGGTACGTGCTGCCACGCGGGCTCCTTGACGTAGTCCGACACGACCGGACTCCGGTACGCGTCGGCGCCGGGCCCGCTCGCGGTTCCCGCACCACTCTGCCGTACCCGGGAGGCCCCGAACATCCGGAAAACCGGCCTGATCCGCGCCGGGTGATCCAGCGCCCCTCGCCCGACATCGACCAGGGCCTCGTCACGCTGCGACACCCGGCAGCGAACGAGCGCGCCGCGACCGTCGCCCCGCTCGGGCTCACGCCGACGATCCGCATCCGACCGACGCACCGCTGATCGCCACACCCGGCACACCACGCATGCTGGTACCGGTCGACGCTGCTCCGGATCCCCCCACACCTCGGCAGGCTGGCAGCGGCATGCCAGCGGTACGGGCTCCTCGGCTGTTTCGTGTACGTGCCTCCGGTGGGCGGCCAGCCGGGTGCGGCGCGGATGTTCGCGCCGGCGATCGGCGTCGACGAGGAAGTCGCCAACGCCGACAGCACCGGTTGTCTGGCCGCCCACCTGCTCGACACGGCAGGGGCGCGGACGGTAGCGATCGAGGTGAAGCGGGGCGACACCCTCGGTCGACCGGCCAGCGTGCTCGCTTCGGCCCGACGCAAACCAGTGGGTGTCACCGCGCGGGTCGGCGGGTCGGCGATGGTCCGCGACGGGCGCTGAGGTGGCGGCTACACCGCCCTCCTCCGCGATCCGCATGCGCGCCTCGCCGGTACCGGCCGCGCTTTCACAGTGGCCGACCGCCGCCTCGGTTCAGGTCCGCCGTCGCATCCACACGGGGGTGAGGGCGGCGATCAGGACAGCCGCGATGCCGATCTGGAAGAAGTGGCGGATCCAGTCGATGCCACCGGTGTCGCGCACTCCGAAAGCGGAGGCGAGTCCGTTGCCGGCGAGACCGCCGACGATGCCCAGAATCAGCGTGAGCCACAGGGGAATGGGCTGGCGGCCGGGGATGACGAGCTTCGCTAGCAGACCGATGATGAGCCCCGCGATGATGGCCCAGAGAAACGACACAGTAATTCCTTTCGCGCAGTTCATCCTGATATAAGGCTGTCCCCCTGCACGTGCCCGCGCGCAGGCTTCGTAAGCCTCCGCTTCCGCTTCCCGCGCGCGGGGCCGGGACACTGCGAGTCACACACCTGCCCAACCCGCTCGCCCATGCCGCTTTCCCTCCCCCACCGCCTCCGGCAGCACCCGCCTCGCGCGGTGGCGCGCTGACATACCGTGGCGTGGTGATCGTCACGTCGCGCAGCGCCAGCAGCGCTCGATCGCTATACGACCTGCGAGGGTGCCCCGGCACCAGGGTGTCCCAGGCGACGCGACTCCCCTGGACGGGACCGTGACGGGCGTCGCGGCCACGTGTCGCGGCGGCCCCGCTCAGAGGTGACTGTCCAGGAGTCCCCGTACCTCGGCGTGGGTCATGGGGCCCGTGCCCTGCGCCACCGTCTCCCCGTCCTTCAGCAGGACGTAGGACGGGGCTCCGGTGCCGTATCGCTCGGTCGCGGCCGGACACCGCGTGATGTCGGCGCGGACGACCGTCAGGCGGCCCGAGTAGTCGTCGGCGACGCCGCCCACGACGAGGTCCATCGCCCGGCAGGGCTCGATCGCCTTGGGCCACGTCCCGGTGAAGTACGCGAGGACCGGAACTCCGCTCATCCCGAGGATGAAGTCGAACTCGGCGTCCTCTCGGGGGCGGTGCACCCGCTTCGCCATGGAAGCTCCTGACCTCACGTTCCGTTGTTCCCTCCCCATCATCCCTCGCGCGGTGTGCCAGGCCGGCCCGACCAGTCCTCCGGTTGGCAGCCGACCCGGAGACCGACCGCCAGCGTCAGTTCGAGGACCCGCTGCGGTGATGCGAGATCCGGGAACAGCTCCCGTAGCTGCGACATCCGGTACCGGACCGTCTGGGGGTGGACGAACAACGCCGCCGCCACCTCGTCCCGTCTGCCCTGGTGCAGCAGCCACGCCCGCAACGTCTCCTCCAGCCGCCGTGCGGTCGCGACGGGCAGGGTCCCCAACGGCGCGAGGGCCCGGGCACGCAGGTCCGCGAACGCGTCCGCGTCAGCGCTCAGCACCAGCTCGGGCAGGTGGTCCTCGGTGTCGCGAATACCGGCGGAGAGGGAGCGCGCGTGTACGGCTCGTGCGTACGAGGCGGACGCGCGAGTCCACGGCCGGGCCGGGCCGACCACGGCGGTGCGGTCGGTGAGCTGGCGCAGGAGACGTGATCGGTCGGCGTCGGGGACGAGCAGCACACCGGTGGCGTCCGGCAGGTCGTCGAGGACCAGGGTGCTCGGGTCGAGCGCGCGGTAGGCGGGCCGGGCCTGGGCAGCGGGCAGCAGGACCGCGGTCAGCGAGACCGGGGGCTGCCACCCGGCCCGTTGGGCGGAAGCCAGCAGCGCGTCCGGGCTCGCGCCGGCGAGGAGGTCGCGGGCCAGGTGTTCCAGGTGGCGCTCGTGAGCCCGG
Source organism: Streptomyces sp. 71268 (assembly GCF_029392895.1). NCBI lineage: Bacteria > Bacillati > Actinomycetota > Actinomycetes > Kitasatosporales > Streptomycetaceae > Streptomyces > Streptomyces sp. 71268. The sequence continues at coordinate 7,665,586 of NZ_CP114200.1, read as the reverse complement.
CCCTGGGCGGCCAGTTCGTCGGCGTGGCCAGCGGCGCTCGCGGCGGAGAGTTCGTCGATGTAGGCGAAGGTCAGCTCGGCGAACTTGGCGACCTCGGCGGCGGGCAGGCCCGCGGGTACGGCACCCGCCGCCAGACATCGCCAGGCCACGCGGGCGCCGACGCGGTAGGCGCTGAGCAGGGCGTCCATCGAACGGCCGTCGCGCACCTCGCCGCGGCCCAGCTCGTAGGCGGCGTCACCGGCGTCGCCACCCGTGACGTCCCCGCTGGCGAGGTCCAGGTAGTGTCCCAGGGCGGTGCGCACGGCCCTGCGGATAGTGCTGCCCATGTGGCCCGAAAGGGCGTTGGCGTAGGAAGGGACCTCGTCGATGATCGCCTGGACGATCTCGTCGGCGGTCGTCGTCACCGCGGCCCGAAGCGCGGTGACCGTCGTCTCGTCCAGGGCCAGTTCGCTGGCCCTCCGGATTGCGTGACTCATTCTTTTGTTTCCTGCGAACAATTCGGCCGGCCAGATTTACGTCCTACGGTCAGGACTTTACGCCCTGAGGCACAGCAAGCTGGAGTCATGACGAGTGCAGCCCTCCGCAGCAGGGCGTGGAAACTGTTGGAGATGGTCACGACGCCGTTGGCGCCGTCGGACTACCTCGACCTGGTCAGCCCGCTGCGCGCGGGCGCTGACCTGCGTGGGCGCATCGATGCCGTGCGCCCCGAGACGCGTGACGCCGCGACCATCGTGATCAGGCCGGGACGGGGCTGGCGCCGCCACGTAGCCGGCCAGTACATGCGGATCGGCGTCGATGTCGACGGGGTGCGCCTGTGGCGTGCCTACTCCATCACCTCGCCGACGAACCGCCGGGACGGCCGCGTCACGATCACCGTGAAGGCGATCCCGGACGGCAAGGTCAGCAACCACCTGGTCCGTAGGGCCAAGCCGGGCACGCTGATCCAGCTCGACCAGCCGACCGGTGACTTCGTACTGCCGCGGGCCAAGCCCGCCAAGGTGCTCTACCTGACGGCCGGCAGCGGCATCACGCCCGTGATGGGCATGCTGCGCGACAACCGGTTCGACGACGTCGTCATGGTCCACTGCGCGCCACGGCCGCGCGACGTGATCTTCCGCGACGAACTGCACCACCTGGTCGCGGACACGAAGCTGCGGCTCACCGAGGTGCACACCGACACGGACGGCATGCTCGACATCGCCCGTCTCGACGAACTCGTCCCCGACTGGACTGAGCGCGAGACCTGGGCCTGCGGGCCCGCCGGCCTGCTCGACGCCGTCGAGGAGCGCTGGGCCGCGCACGGCGTCCGAGAGCGTCTGCACACCGAACGCTTCCGCCCCAGCGTCGTCGTCGCCGGCGACGGCGGCGAGGTGACGTTCAGCACCACCGGCAAGACCGTCAACGCCGGCGGCGCCACCCCGTTGCTGGACGTCGGCGAGGAGGCCGGCGTGCTCATGCCCTCCGGGTGCCGGATGGGCATCTGCTTCGGCTGCGTCACGCCACTCAGGGCGGGCGCCGTCCGCGACCTGCGTACCGGCGAGATCACCGAGGCCGAGCCGGGCGTCCTCATCCAGACCTGCGTGTCCGCCGCGGCGGGCTCCTGCGACATCGAACGGTAGGAAAACCTTGACCGCTATCGACCCCACCGCCCACCTCACCGCGGAGCAGATCGAGGAGCTTGGGCGCGAGCTGGACGCGATCCGCGACGAGGTGATCGCCAGCCGTGGTGAGAAGGACGCCGCCTACATCCGTAAGGTCATCTCGGCGCAGCGCAAGCTTGAGCTGGCCAGCAGGGGTGTGCTGCTGTTCTCGCGCTTCCGGCCCGCGTGGCTGATCGGCACCGCCGGTCTGTCCGTGGCGAAGATCATGGACAACATGGAGATCGGCCACAACGTCCTGCACGGCCAGTGGGACTGGATGCGCGACCCGAAGATCCACTCCACCACCTGGGACTGGGACCACGTCTCGCCCGCCGATCAGTGGAAGCACTCGCACAACGAGCTGCACCACACGTACACCAACGTGATCGGCAAGGACAACGACCTCGGTTACGGCATCATGCGCGTCGACGAGGACCAGAAGTGGCATCCGGTGTACCTCGGCCAGCCGCTGTGGAACTTCGTCAACGCCTGCTTCTTCGAGTACGGCATCGCGGCGTACGACCTGGAACTCGGCAAGAACCTGAGCAAGCACCGCCGCAAGAGCCCGGAGTTCCGCGCGCGGGCCAGGGCCGTGGGCCGCAAGATCCGCAAGCAGGTGCTCAAGGACTACGTGATCCACCCGGCACTCTCGGGCCGCTCGTTCCTCCCCACGCTCGCCGCCACGTTCACGGCGAACCTGGTCCGCAACATCTGGTCCCACTCGGTGATCATGTGCGGACACTTCCCCGAGGGCGTGCAGGTCTTCGAGCGCCGATCGATCAAGAACGAGACGCGCGGCCAGTGGTACCTGCGCCAGATGATGGGCTCGGCGAACATCAGCGGCAGCAAGGCCATGCACTTCATGACCGGCAACCTGTCGCACCAGATCGAGCACCACCTGTTCCCGGACCTCCCGAGCAACCGATACGCCGAGGTCGCGGTCAAGGTACGCGCCCTGTTCGAGAAGTACGAGCTGGAGTACGTCACCGGGCCACTGCCCAAGCAGGTCTTCTCCGCGTGGCACAAGGTCTTCCGGCTCTCGCTGCCAAACAAGAAGCCCACGCTCAGGACGCCGGTCCGCGAACGGGAGATCCTCGCGGCCTGATCAGCGGCACGGGCGCGGGCCGCGCGGCCTGATCAGCGGTACGAGCGCGGGCCGCGCGGCCGTACGGGCGGCAGCGCGGGGCCCGGGGACATCCGAGCGCGACGGTTCTCGTGGCTACCCACGCCGGCGGGCGCAGGCCAGCAGCCACGCGGCTTCGACCCGGAAGTCAGAAAGCGCCAGCCGAACGCGTCCGACCCTCTCCGGCTGGGTTAACCCCTCAGCCTGCACGACGAAGGCCTGAACCTCGGCGGACCGTCGCCGTTCCCCACCGCCCTCGTTCGCTGACGCTGGCGTCCATTACTGCCGTCACCTCGCGCAGAAGCCCCGCCAGGGCACCCGGCGGGGCTTCTGTTGTGCTGGCGTAATGGGGCGGCCAACTCGACGACCCTGTCGTCGAAACGACAGGACCAGAGTCGAGAAATCCCCATTTTAACGAATTTGCGTCACGCGCACCCGTCAACACCCCAGGTGCAACATTGGGTCCGCTAGGTGGAATATGGGTGACACAACGACCCTGAGTTCACACTTGAATCCAGGAACGTCCACTTCCACAACAATCCCGCGCTCCCCCTCGCGCGAGTACAGGAGAATCCGATCCACTTGTTCGCGGTAAATTTCGATATCGCACTTTCCCATCGACTCTCTGGTCAAGCGTACAGACCTTGCTCCGATATCAAAGCTCAGTGCCACAAGGTCGCCAGCACCGCCCACCGGAGTCTCGACCCGCCACACATCAGGGTCATATTCCGTAGGCTCGGGAGCCGAACCAAGGACTTCGATGAAGTCCAAATCCTCTGGAATCTCCATGATGTCACTTGCCATAGCCCCTCCCCCCGATGGGGATCATCGTAGTGAGCCGTACTCCCTTGTCGGTCACTTCGAAGTTGGCGCGAATCATGAGGGCACCACGCGGCCCATGCAAGAGTGACTCCGTTCGCATGTTCGTGAGTCCAGACTTCGCATTCACGTAAGTCTCCACAACCCCGCTCCTCGCCGCCTCATCGAAGTGCCCGGTCAAAACTTCGCGCCCCTCAGCGTTGTCGCGGATTCCGATCGATTCCAGCTGATAGGCGTTCTGAGCTGACCTTTCCGCGTTGTGCGGATTGGAGTTAACGCGCCGGAAGAAGTAATCCCACTTGCCGTCATCGATGGTTACGCCGCAGTTGCTGTTGTGCACCAGGACCGGCGTCTCGCCCGCCAGCACATAGTACGTGTGCTACGCGAAGCCTTCGACCTGCTTTTTCGCAGGTCAAGTGCGGTTTGCTGGTCCGGTGAGGTGCGTGGGTGTCCGTGGTTGTGCGGGGTTGTTGCCGTCGCTACTGCCGTCAGACGGTTCAGCCCAGGTACGGCTTCTCGCGCTGTTCCAGGAAGTGCTGGAGCCTGAGTCGTTGGGTGTGGTGCATCGGCAAGTGTTCGATCTCTTCCGGCGGCACGAACCGGAGTTCGGTGGACTCGTCGGAGATTGCCAGTTGGCCGCCGGTGATGCGGGCGGTGAAGCAGACGTTGAACTGTCGGCGGACCTCGCCGTCGGTGTAGGCGATGATGTGTTTCGGGTCGGTGTAGGTGCCGACCAGGCCAGTGATCTCGACGTCGAGGCCGGTCTCTTCCTTGACTTCGCGGACGGCCGTGCCTGGCAGGGAGTCGGTGAGGTCCATTCCGCCTCCGGGCAAGGCCCATAGGCCGTTGTCGCGGCGGCGTTGGAGGAGGATGCGCCCGTGGTCGTCGGTGACGACGGCGGAGGCGGCGACGACCATGCGGTTCGGCTTGGGGGCGTTGGGGTCGTCGTAGTACTCGGTGCGGGCCACGGTCAGTCTTCCTCTCGTACGGAGGTCGCCGTCGCCCACACCGCGTCGAAGCTCTCGGCATAGGTGTCGAACATGCCGTCTGTCTCGTGTCGGCGAAGATGCCATACGGGGGCTGCGTAGGCGTTGACGCCCCAGACGTGTGCGTTGACGAGTTGCTGGTCGTCGGCGCGGTAGAGGGAGTTGTAGAGCGTGGTTTCGTGGGTGCGGACTTCGATGCCGGGGGTGTCGGCGAGCGGCTTGTAGTGCATGAGGGCGAGGCGGCAGCGGGATTCGATGCCGTGGCCGAACCGCTCCTCCTGGCCGCGGGCTTGGACGTTGTCGCTGTCGGCCTCCCCGATCGCGATGCGGACGGTGCAGCCTTCGGCGGCGCGTTCGGTGAGGAGTTCGTTCAGCCGCGGGTACGCCTCGTGGAGGAAGACGGCCGCGTACACGAGGATGTCGATCCGCTCCCGGGCCTGGGCCATCAGGGCGGTGAACGCCGAGACAGGGAGGTCGGCCCGCTGCTCGTAGAGCGCCACCAACTCAGGGCTGATGGCGCGGGCGGGGCGGGCCTGGCGGAGCGCCGGCCAGAGTGCGTGCACGTCTTCTCCCAGGGCCTTGGCCGCCTGGAGGGCGGTGGCACGACGTGGGACACGCCCGAGGTTCACCCAGCGCTCGATCGACTTGGGGTCGACCTCGACCTGCTGGGCGAGTGCGGCGTACGTCCAGCCTCCCGCCGCCATGACGGCTCGTAGTCTCTCGTTCGGCATGAGTCTCCCCCTTCGTCTCAGGACGGCACCAGGGACGTTCTACACGGTGCGGGACGTCCCGGAGTGGGGTTTGGTGGAGGTTCCTTCGTCCCGGTGACCGGCGTGAGGATCGGTGCCGACCCTGCGGCACCGACAGGCCCAGGGGCCCGCATCAACGCCGCCGAGGAGCGTCACCGTGCGAGTGAGCGCCACCCCATGTGTTCCCGCCCTGCGACTGGACGCCCGGTCGCGCGCCGCCTCGCCGGGGTGGTCACGATGACGGTCCCCACCCCTGATGTCGACGGGCACACCGTCTCGCCCGATGCCGGCGCCCTGGTGGTCGACCGGCGGAGCGGCAAGGTGGGCGTGGTGATGGGGCATGTGGGGCCGTACGTGCAGCTTCGGCCGCCGCGCGGTGGCCGGGAGTGGGATGTGCCGCCCGAGGACGTACGTTCGCCGACTCCGACGGAGGAGTTGAGCGCGAAGGTGGCCGTGGCCAACCGGAGGTGGGGACGGTGACCCCTCGCTCGGTCCTGCGCTACGAGACCTGGACGCTCCAGCCCGACCGCGAGCCGGACGCGGAGCCGGCCCTGTACGCGATGCGGTGCGCCGTGGACGGCGAGACCTCACCGACGAGCGAGGACTTCGCCGAACCACAGGACTGGGTCCTGCGGCACAGCGGCCAGAACCCGTCCCACCACACCTACCGGGAGATCATCACCCGCCCCTGGCGGACCTGGCGCCAGACGTGACCCGCGCCTCGGACGGAAGAAGGTCGCAAAGCTCACCGCCAAAGACGTCCGCACCTGGCTCAACCAGCTCCGCACCACCTGCCAGTGCTGCACTCGCCGCCTCGACGCCGGCCGAGATAAGCCCCGCTGCTGCGCCGCCGGAAACTGCTGTTCCAAGCGGCTCTCGCCCCTGACCCTGGCCTACGTCCACTCCGTCCTCAAGTCCGCCCTGGAGCACGCGGTACGAGAGGAGGAGATCCCGCGCAACGTCGCCCGCAACGTCCGCATCGGCACACCCCGGCCCCGACGCTTCGAACCCCTCACCGCCGGAGAAGCCCGGCAGTTGCTCGCCGCCGCCCAGGGCCACCGGCTGCACGCGCTGTTCGAACTCGCCCTCTACACCGGACTCCGCAAGGGCGAGCTCCTTGGCCTGCGCTGGGAGGACCTCGACCTCGACGCGGGCACCGCCGCCATTCGCCGCACCCTGCAGCGAACCGCCGCAGGCGGGCTCACCACGCTGCCCACCAAGACGCGGGCCTCCGAGCGCCGCATCGCCCTCCCCACCCGCTGCGTCCAGTCGTTGAAGCTCCACCACGAACAGCAGAAGCGCGAGCGTGAGGCCGCGGGCACCACATGGCAGCACGACGGGCACGTGTTCACCACAGCGCAGGGTCGACCGATCGACCCGACCAACCTCACCCGCGCCTTCATCACGCTCCTCCACAAGGCCGGCCTCCGCCGCATTCGCTTCCACGACCTCCGCCACTCGACCGCCACCCTGCTCCTGGAACAGGGCGTCGAACTCGTCGTGATCAAGGAACTCCTCGGCCACGCCCACATCGGCGGCACCGCCACCGTCTACGCCCACGTCCGACTCCGCCTCCAGCGCGACGCCATCAACACCCTCAGCACCGCACTCGGCAGCCCGGAGACCGCCGAGACGGCAAGCGGCGACGGCGACGAACCGCCGCCCTGCGCCGCCCTCGTCCGCTGACGTTGCCGTCAACTACTGCCGTCATGGCCCACGGGAGCCCCACCTACGGGGCTCTCGTTTTGCTTTAGCGATTTACAGGTCAACTCACGTCGACACCCGGCATGTAGCGCATAATGTCTCACATGAACTCTCTCGCCCCCACGGACAACCCGGGCCTGCTGCGATTTCTGCGGAGGTGGTACGGCGCCCCACAATCACCCAATGTGAGACTGGGAGAATCACCTGAAGCGCCCAGGGAGCTTGTCGAGTGGCATGAAATCTCTGCCCAGTGGGGCGGGGAGATCACCTCGCACAACTACGCCATCCCCCTTTCGGAACTCGCGGTGGAAGACGGAAAGATTCCGTTCTGGGTTGAGAACCAAGGAACTTGGGTCTGGGCATTCGACCCGGCCAGTGAAGATCGCTCTGTATACGAGCGAGAGCCGTCCGACGAACCGACCCCATGGCGACGGACTGACGAGCAGCTCTCAGATTTCTTGATTCATGCCACGATCCTAGAGGCAATCCTGGGGGCTCCTGCGACGAAAGTAGCGCAAGGAGTCCCGGCAGATTGGCTCTGGTCTCGGGAAGGAAGTCATGAGCTCCCCTTCCCTGCGTGGAACTGGCCAGCCAACGATTCGCGCATCCTCTTCGGCGAGAGCTGGCTGGCGCTCGTCCACCCGAGCGATGATCCCGACGAAGGTCATGACGTCACCCTGGCGGCGAGGGCGCCAGGCGATCTCTCCTGGGCGGAGAATATGCCAGGAGTCAAGTGGCGCTCATACTCCGGCGCTCAGGACCACACAACCGATGAACCACTGCCCTGGTAGACAGGGAAACACGAATCGGCGGCCGATCCACTTGGATGGGCCGCCGATTCCTTTCCTAACTCAGTCAGGAAGTCCCGTGAATTTTTCAGTCCTACGCGGTGAGATCACCCACAGCTGAGCACCTTTGGGCAGCATGTCAGGCAATGTACTTCTGCATGTTCCGCAGGCCCCCGTCGGGTAGTCGATGTAGAGCACGGCCTTTCTGACACCCGGGTTCATACGCAAGAACGCTGCTGCGTGAGTCTCCACGTGCTCCCCGTTGGCCTTCGTACGACCTGGGAGGTTCTTGAGGAGTCCAGACTGACCGCCTGGACCACTGATCATCGGCAGCTGATCGCCCCCGACATCAAGAATTCCCACAGTGCGCCGCGGGTAGTCCTTCTGCAAATCCTTCAGGGACGGGCCGCAGTTGCTGTTGTGAACAAGGACCGGAGTTCGCCCCGCCAGCACATAGTACGTGTGCTACGCGAAGCCTTCGACCTGCTTTCTCGAAGGTCGAGCGCGGTTTGCTAATCCGGCGAAGCGCGTGGTTGTGCGGGGTTGTTGCCGTCGCTACTGCCGTCAGACGGTTCAGCCCAGGTAGGGGCTTTCACGGTGTTCCAGGAAGTGCTGGAGCCTAAGCCGTTGGGTGTGGTGCATCGGCAAGTGTTCGATCTCTTCCGGCGGTACGAACCGAAGGTCGGAGGACTCGTCGGAGATCTCCAACCGGCCGCCGGTGATGCGGGCGGTGAAGCAGACATTGAACTGCCGACGAGTTGCTGGTCGTCGGCGCGGTAGAGGGAGTTGTAGAGCGTGGTTTCGTGGGTGCGGACTTCGATGCCGGGGGTGTCGGCGAGCGGCTTGTAGTGCATGAGGGCGAGGCGGCAGCGGGATTCGATGCCGTGGCCGAACCGCTCCTCCTGGCCGCGGGCTTGGACGTTGTCGCTGTCGGCCTCCCCGATCGCGATGCGGACGGTGCAGCCTTCGGCGGCGCGTTCGGTGAGGAGTTCGTTCAGCCGCGGGTACGCCTCGTGGAGGAAGACGGCCGCGTACACGAGGATGTCGATCCGCTCCCGGGCCTGGGTCAAGAGGTCGGTGAACGCCGAGACAGGGATGTCGGCCCGCTGCTGGTAGAGCGCGACCAGTTCGGGGCTCATGGCGCGGGCGGGGCGGGCCTGGCGGAGTGTCGGCCAGAGTGCGTGCACGTCTTCTCCCAGGGCTTTGGCCGCCTGAAGGGCTCCGGGGCCGGCCCGATGTCAGCGTTGCCGTCAAGATGCTGATGGGCCTCTTCCGATCTTCGGAAGAGGCCCATCTCTATTTACTCTGCGGAAGACCCTTACTGGCCAGGATTTCCTCAGTAAGAAACGCGGGAGAACTGGAATCCAGCACGCCAGGACGTATCCCCGGACAAGAATTTCCGAAAGGCGTCAATAACTCTTGGGAGCTCTCCAACTACGGCCCGGAAGTGCTTATCCTCGGCACCTTCTTTGAACTCCAGGGCATAAGCCCCAGCGGGCACTCCCGCAGCAACACCAAACCCCACTTGAATGAACCAGTCTGACCGGGTTTCAAGGATGGCATACCAGTCTTCCGGTGAAAGTTCACCCAACGCCTGGATCACGTCGCCTTGACTTGGACCATCGATGATGGACCCGTCGGCAAGTTCCAGCGTAGCCGAGCTTGCACCTTTCGGGACATAAACCTTCCCGGACTGCGGATCGTAGCAAGTTACCCCACTCCTACTGGCTAGCCCTAGCAGGTACTCGGAAGTTTCCGACTGCTGCGAATGCGAGATTGAGGCGATCAGGCATTCGCTAGTCCGGTACAGGGGTGCCGCCCACGGGGGAGATTCGAAGTTCTCCTCCGTCAAGTCCGGAAAACGACTGGTCAGCTCAGCGTAGAACGCCTCCAACGCGGGGTGCTCATCCGCGATTCCAACGCCACCCTCAATCATGGCTCCGTACTTTCGGGCCGCTTCGGCGGGGGAAATGGACTCCTCCTCCCACCAAAATCCAAGATCAAAGCTCATGAGATCACTCCTGAAGGGGGAACACCCTGCCGACGCTGTCGGGGGCAGCCTACAGAGACAGGCTGCCCCCGACCAATCAGCGAGGAACCCAAGCGTTGAAGGCCCCCTCCAGGGTGATACCTCCGCCAGTTGTGACGGAGTTCCCCGGCGTATTGAGCCAGTCGTCAAATCTTCTCTGCGGAGGGGTCAGGGGTGAAGATCCCCCCTTTGTCTCCACTCCGAGCCAGCGCCCGTCGATCTGAACCGCTCCGTCATATTTCCGCAGCGGAAAACCGGGGAACCCGCGCATGAACCTGACCTCGGATGATTGGAGCGCCATTCAATTCGAGCTGATCCATGACGGTTCGCTCATCGAGCGAACCGTCCGTTCCCGGTTCTCCATTCCGTTTGGCGAATTTCCCGTCAGGCGTGCGCGGCGCCTTCCCTGGCGGGCAGTTGGAGTTGTGGACAAGGACCGGCGTCTCGCCCGCCAGCACATAGTACGTGTGCACATCCGCCACGGTCAGGTTGTGGGTGCGCTGCCGTTTCTCGTAGTGGCGGGTGGCCTGGACCTGGACGGTGTCACCCTTTGGGGTGCGCAGGGTCATGCCGGGCTTCAGGTCGCCCGCATCGATCCACGCCTTCTGGCTGGGGCTCCAGAAGGGGTGGTGGTCGGTGGCGATGAGGGAGGTCGTAGCGCCGGCCGCAGCGACCGTCAGGTCGGTGAAGTGCTTGTCATCCTCGGTGACGATCGCGGCGACGACCTCACGGGTGGTCGTCTGGCCCGTCCGCGGGTCGGTGACCGTGACCCGGTCGCCGGTCCGGACGTCCTCGATCTCCTTGCGGGTGCCGTTGGCCAGCAATACGCCCGTGCCCGGGAGGAAGCTGTTGGTCTCGCACGCTTCTCTGCCGCGTGACGGCGCTCGTTCCTTGGACTTCGGTGCCTTCTTGAAGAACTTGAGCGGCTTGAGGAGCTTGCCCCAGGGCAGGTCGGTCGCCGCCCACGCGCACCCTTCCGCGTCGGCGCGGGAGCACTTCTTCCACTGCTCGACGTCCGGCAGCACCAGGCTCTTGACGAAGTTGAAGAGGTTGAACCCCTTCAGGGCCCCGTCGGTCTTCACCTCGGGCGCAACGGGGTAACTGTGACTGGAACGGCTGCCGCCACCGCGACCACCGCCGCCCTTTCCGCAGCCATAGCTCGCGCCCATGGCGTAGTAGCAGGTACCACCGCCCCCGGAACTGGCGGTGCGTACGTATCCGCCGCCGCGCGGGGCTTGGCCTCCTCCAGCAAAGCTCGACCAGGACCTTCTGACGATGCGCTCCGAATCTCGACGCAGATCCTTGCCCATGCGGACAAAGGAATCCCTCACGTCGCTGATCCACGACAGACCGGTGGGGTCCGAGAAGGTGAGGGGACTGTTGTTGCCGTAGATGTAGCCGTGCATCTGCTGGGGGTCGTTCAAGTCCATCAGCGGGTCGACGGAGATGAAGCGCCCCGTGGCGGGGTCGTACTCGCGGGCGCCCAGGTGCGTCAGGCCCGTGCTCGTGTCGATGGTCCCGCCCACGAACCCCTTCGTGCCCGGCCAGGAGACGGGTTCGGTGCCGCGTAGCGCCCCGAAGGGCGTGGTGCGTCGCTGGGTGAGTTCGAACGTGGGGCCGTCGATCGCGAGTTGGCCGGTGCCGTGGTGGTCCGCGACGGTGAGGGAGATCGTGTCGTCGTCTTCGCGTACGGCCTGGTGCCCACCACCGAGGTCGAGATAGCGCGTGGCCTTGGCAGAGTTGGCTCCCTTGGCGACGGTGATCTCGGTGTGACCGAGGTGGAGCGTGGTCTGTGACGGAGTACGGCTGATGAGCCGGTTACCGTCAGCGTCGTAGAGGTAGCTCGTGACCTCGTCCGTGCCGTCCGGGCCGGGCTCCGTGGCGGTGGCGAGGTGGCCCTCCGCGTCCCAGGTGAGCGTTTGGGTGTCGCCGCCCAGGGTGCGCGTGCGGGTGTTGCCGACCTCGTCGTATCCGCAGGTGTCCCTGGCGGTACCGGTGGGCGACTGGGTGTCGACCTGCGTGAGGGTGTGTGGCCGCGGGCTGCCTGGTGCCGGGTAGGTATAGGTCCGCTTGGTGTTCCTGGCCGGGTCACCCGCGGGATCGTGCTGGGTTTCCGTGCGACGGTTTCCCGACACGTCGTAGGTGTAGGAGAGCCAGTAGGGGGCCGGGCCGCCGATGCCGTCGGCCGGGGGCGTGGCCTGGCAACTCTTCGCCGGTTCGGTCCACGCCTCGGTCAGGCGTCGCAGGTAGTCGTAGGTGAAGCACTGGGTGTCGGTGCCGGAGCGGGAGGTGTCGGATACGGAGGTGACATTGCCGATCTGGTCGTAACGGTAGGTGGCGTGCTGGTCCACTCCGGGGACGTCCTGGCGGTCCACCCGACTGGTGGCCAGGCGTTGGGTGCCCCACTCGTAGGTGTTGGTCACCCAGGTCTTCTTGTCACCGGTGCTCGCGCCGCCCAGCTCGTACTGCAGGGGCTTGCCGGTCAGGCTGTAGCTGGTGGTCGCCGTCATGCCCCGGCCGTCGAAGACCTTGTTGGGGCGCAGCGTGCCGTCTTCGTCGTCGTAGCTCGCGCCACCCCCCGGCAGGGCGCCCGCCGCCGAGTAGCTGATGCCCGCCGTGAGGCCGTTGGCGTGATAGGCGGTCCCCGTCTGATGGGTGCCGGCCAGAGCGCCTTCCTTTTCGGGGATGACGATGGAGGTCTTCATCGGTTGGTAGAGCTGGTCACGCATGGTGACCTTGCTGGTGTAGGCCGCGCCGTCGACGTAGCGCGTGGACTCGGCGAGGTGTCCCTTGGCGCCGCTCAGGGTGTCGTAGACCCATGTGGCGCGGAGCTTCCCGGCCCGGTCGCCCTCGCGGACACCGGTGCGGCGACCCAGTCCGTCGTAGTCGTAGACGAGGGTCGTGTCGCGGGCGTCGGTGGTGGAGGTGAGCTGGCCGCGATCGTCGTAGGTATGGGTGGTGACGGTTGGCCGCGGCCTGCGCCGACTTCACGACCAGGAGCTGGGAGAAACCGTCGGCCTGCGCGGAGAGTCGCAGATCCACCTCCGGCAACACGTTGGGGTACGTGGCCGTCGCCCCGTCCAACACCGGGGTGAGCAGCGGAGTGGGCCAGGAGAGAGACAGCTCCCGACCCGACCGACACAGCCGCACCATGGGGGTGTCGCCGCCGCCCGAGAACGCCATGTCCAGCGTCGCGGCCTGCGGCGCGACCATGCCTGCGCCGGTTCTCGACAGTTCGGTGTCGATCGGGCGCCAGGTGCCGCCGGAACGGGCCCGAACGGGGCGCAGGTACTCACGCGCCTCCAAATAGCCGTCCGGCGTGGCGAAGACATCGCGACTCTCGCCGCGTAGCGCGGTGACTTCGACGTTCTTCCCGGAGCGCCCTGCTTCTGTCAGTGCCTCGTCCTCGGTTAGCGGGCCGCTTCTGTCCGGGACCGCGAGGGCAGGCCACTCAAGCACCGCCGGCGCAAGCGCCGGGCTACGGCGAAAGAACGAGCCCGTGCCGGGCCTGACTGCGGCCGGAGCACCGTGACGTCCTCCCCGAGCGGGATGACGCGCAGGCGTGGGTAGTGGCCACAACGTCGTCAGGCGGGGCGGGTTCGTGGCGTACGTGACGTCCTTCGGGATGGCGCCGAAGCCGCCTATCGGTTGGCGGCTTGGCCGGATCGCCACTCCCGTGGCGCGCGGATCGCGGTTCTTCGACCCCCCTCGCCCCGGCCGTACGGAAGTCGCCCCTCGCGCGAGGCGATTCGCGGGAAGGCGGCCCTTCCTGACGCCCCGCGAACTCGACGCGCGGCTCCGGCCGTTCTCGTGTTGCGCACATGGTCAGGCTTGAAGGTAAGCGTCGGGGCCGGCACGCGGCTCTGTGCGGCGACGGGTTCAGGCAATGCGGGCCGCGGGGGCGCGGCAGGGTTTTGGCTACTGGCGACAACAGCAAGCTTGGCCGCATCCGCCCGTCCTGTCGCTTCGGCCCCGAAAAGTACCGTGGCTGCTCAGGCTCGGCGACCAAGCGCCCTTTTACCTCGGAGTGACACCCGAGCACGGTCCACGAGATTTCGAGCGGCGTCCGATGCCGAAACGGGGATTGCGCCGGTGGAGGTACGCACAAGCGATACCGTTGCCGCTTCGTCGGGTCACATAAAGCACAGGCGGAGGGCAATTGCCTCCTTGTCTACGCGAATTGGGTCACCCGTACGGCAACGGGGCCGCATTACCTCCACGCGGGTTCGCCGGCCAACCCGCAACCCTGTGGAATGCCGAGCCTCGTACATCGCCTCACCCACCAGGCCACCAGCAACTCGCTCACCAACCGACACAACGGCCGCCAGGCCGCACCGGCCGGCGTCGCGATCCTGCCTCTCTCCCCGCCGCCAGCGCACGACGAAGTACCGGCGCGACAGACCGATCGACCACGACGTGAAAGCCTCGCCGCGATCAACGAAAGAGGCGAGGCGTCGACGCGGTGGAGGCGAAGCGTACGTCTCCCCCCGGCCAGACCCACACGTGGCAATAAGCGAGGGCGGGGGCGGGGGGATTCCGGCCGTACGATCGGCTCACTCGCCGGCGAGCCTCCGTTCGGGTCCGCCCTCATCCGCACGTCGGAATGCCCCCGCGGCTCACGCGTTTGCCTCTTCCCCGCTTTTCCGTACCGGAACAGCGGAGCATTCCGCGCTGGAAACTCTCGTGGGCAGCGAGAGGAAAGCAGCGGGGAAAGCAGCCATCCCGTCCACTTCGCGTTCCCCCGGAAAAGCGTTTCGCTCCGCCCTCCGCCACACGAGCGGAATGTTCACGGGGGATGGAAACGCCCAAGCCACGCACTATGCCAAGCGCACTTCCCAGGTGTCGTGAAAGCACACCGCGCCACGCGAGGCCTTACCGCAGGCGTCAGAACCCTCCAGGAAACCCGCCCTCCCGACACCGGACGCTCCGCCCTCAAGCCTGACCGCAGGCGGCACGGCGGGCTACTCACCAGCCCCTGCCCGCGGTACAGACCAGGCACTCGGGGACATCCGAGGCGCGGGGGCCCGGCGTGACCCAGCCCGAGCGCCGCGCCCCGGCCCTCGGGGTACGGGCCCGCGAAGGCCGCGAGGAGTAGGCGTTTTTGCGCCAAGCTGGAGGCGCCCCGCCCCGCCAGCGCGTTACTCCCGAGTAAACGCGTGAGGCGTTACCGGCGGGATGCCCGACGCCGTGGCGAAACAGTTCCCCGAACGTGGTTCGGTGCGGCGCCGGGGAGCCTCAGATCCAACAAATAAACAATTCTTCTGCACATCGATGTTTGATCGCGCAAACGCCGTTCACCATGCCTGACGGTGGCCCCCGTCCCGCTCCCCGCCACCTGGCCGAGCCGGTGAAACAGCAGGTCAGCGAGGTGGGAGAGCATGTGCGTCGGACGGCCGCCGACAGTCAGCGCGTCGCGCCATATCAGCAGATGAGCGGCAACTCCAGACCTTCACTTTCACGCCCCCGTCAGTACGCTGGCAGCCATTGGGGAAGAACACGTGACCAGACGTTCCAGACGTTACAGCGTTGCTGTCTGCGCGTCGCGTTACCAGGTTCCTATGGACTACATTCGGGGGTCTTTTCGACCGTGGATTATCCAGTGCATTTCCACGTCCTTGGTCCGGTCGGAGTAAGTGTTCACGACAGTCCGGTAAACCTCGGCTCGGCCCGTCAGCGAGCCGTACTCTCCGCCCTGCTTCTCACGCCGGGCCACCCGATGACGGCGGAACAGCTCACCGAGGCCGTCTGGCCGCGCAGGGCGCCCAGTGCGGCCATGACGAACCTGCACAGCTATGTGTCCAACCTGCGGCGGACGTTGGAACCGCACCGACCACCCCGCAGCCGGGACAACGTCCTACGACGCGAGGCGACGGGCTACGTCCTCGCGGCCGACCCGCAGAGCATCGACGCGGTGCGCTTCGAGCAGTTGATGCGGGAGGGCCGGCGGCTGCTGGCGGTCGGTGCGCCGCAGCAGGCGTGTCGCACGCTGGAACGGGCCTTGGCCCTGCGGCGTGGGTGCGCCCATCCGGAGGTCAGCGACTACTCGCTCGGGGCGCAAGTGGCCGCCCGGTACGAGGAATTGTGGTTGCTCGCCCTGGAGGGTTACTGGGAGGCACGGTTGGCGGAGCCTGGTGACATCTCGGTGATAGCGGCCGAACTGTCGACCCTGAGCACCCGGTTCCCGACCCGCGAACGCTTCCACCTTTTACTGATGAGCGCGCTGTGCAGCGCTGGCCGCCGTGCCGAGGCGATCGACACGTACCATCGCGCGCGCCGGGTGTTGGCCGACGAGTACGGCATCGACCCCGGCGACGAGTTGCAGCGGCTGTTCCGACGGGTGTTGTGTGGCGAGCCGACGTCCGAACGGCGTAGCTCCAGTCTCACTTCCCGAACATCGGACGTCTCCGTGTTCCCGGCTCCGTAAGCCCTCCGCTTCCCACGCGGCCGTCCCCCACGCGGGCCGCGAACGACGCTGGCCCGTCCCGGCCGACCCGCCTCCCGGCAGGTCCTCGGGGCGGGCCAGCGTCGTTCGCGCCGGACGGGCCCAAGATCGCTCCAAGTTGGTTCCAAGGTCACTCCAAGAGCGCCGTGGCAAGGTGTCATTCAGCGCTTGGGAGCGACCCGGGGAGCCCCGGGCTCGCCGTCGACACCCACGCGCCAGGCGAGTGATCGCCGCAGGCGACGGGGGTGGACGTGCGACGGGGCACGGCCCGGAAATCGGGATTCTGACAAGGACTCAGAGCTCCTCCCAGTGGTCACGGCTGGCGCCGACGCCGTTTGACCTGTCAGGTGACAGGCCGGCCCCGCCACCGGCTCCGCCACGGAATCCACTGCTCAGGAACCAGCACCTTGCCCGGTGCGCCGGATGGGTGAGACGAGTCGATGAGGAAGCCCGTGCCCCAGAGAAGCCGTCAAGTCGATCCCGTCGTCATCGTCGGACTCGCCACCCACCAGAGTGTCGGGGGGCCGCTCGCCCTGGACGACGACCGCGCGTTCTTCGGCCTCCCGGCGACGGCCGAGCTGACCGCCGACCGGTCGCTGGCCCTGCGGCTCGCGTGGGCCGCTCTGGAGGACGGCGGGATCGTGCCCGGGGCGCTCTCCGGTGACCGGACCGGGGTGTTCCTCGCCGCGGCCGGGGACGGGCTCGCGGAGTTCGTTGCCCGCGCGCTCCACCTGGGCGGCTTCCACGCCACGGTGGTCTCGGCCGACTCGGGCGCCTGGGACCGTCACACCATCCGTACGGCCGTCGCGCACGCCACCGACCGGTTGCGGCGCGGCGACATCGATCGGGCCCTCGTCGGCGCTATCCCGCCTGACGCCGCCGGGGCGGGTGGTCTCGCCGTGGTGCTCAAGCAGCGCTCGCGGGCGATCCGGGACGGGGACCGGGCGTACGGTGTCCTGCTCGCCGATGACACGGCCGGGGACGCCTCCACGGGGGGCAGGACCCAGGGCGCTGTGGGGACCGGGGACCTCACCGGGGTCGGGGCAGCGCGCACCCCGCCAACCGAGCCTCCCGCCGGGGTCGGCGCGCGGGGCGCCGTGGAGGAGGCGCTCGCCCTGGTCGGCGCGCTCCCGGCACCCACCTGGCCCCAGCCGGCCGCCGCCCCGGTGGGCCCGGGCGGCGTCACGCTTCGGACCGCGCCGCTGGTCCCGCTCGTTCTCTCCGGGCACAGCGACGCGGCTCTACGGGCCAGCGCCAGGGCCCTGCACCATCTGGTCGACAGCTCCCCCGCACTCGATCTCGCTGACCTCGGCCTGTCGCTGGTCAGCACCCGGACCGTCCTCGCGCGGCGCGCCGTCGTCCTGGCCGCCAGCCGCACCGACGCTCTGCGCGGGTTGTGTGCGGTGGCCGACGGAACCTTCGACGCCACGGTGGTCAGCACCACCGCCCACGGCAGTGGCGAGCAGGTGGAGGGCGGGGCGGACCGGCGCCCGGTCTTCGTCTTCCCCGGGCAGGGCCCCCAGTGGCAGCGGATGGCCCTGGACCTGCTGGAATCCTCCGAGGTCTTCCGCCGGCACCTGCGCGCCTGCGCGGACGCGCTGGAACCGCACGTCCCCTGGGACCTGCACGAGGTGCTGCGCGAGGCGCCCGGCGCCCCCGCGATGCGCGCCGTCGACGTCGTCCAGCCCGTGCTGTTCGCCGTCATGGTCGCGCTCGCCGAACTGTGGCGCGCCTGTGGCGTGGAACCGGCCGCGGTGGTGGGGGCTAGCCTGGGCGAGATCGCCGCGGCCCATGTCGCCGGGGCGCTCACGTTGGAGGAAGCCGCCCAGGTAGTCGCGGTGTGGAGCCAGGCGCAGGCCGGGGCGACCGGTGACGGCGATCTGGCCTCCGCCCTGGCGCCCCGCGAGGAGATCGAGCGACGGCTGGCCCGGTGGGGTGGCGACCGGCTGCATTTCGCGGGCTCCAACGGCCCCCGCTCGGTCCTGTTCAGCGGCGACCGCGAGGCCGTGACCGAACTGCTGGCCGAGCTGGTCGCCGACGGCGTACGCGCCAAGCGGCTCAGCAACGACCTCCCGGCGCACTCCCCCACGCTGCGCCTCGACGGTGAACTGCTGCTCGGCGGTCTGGCCGGGCTCACCCCGCGCACGTCGGCGGCGCCCTTCTACTCCTCCCTGACCGGGGGCGGCCACGACACCGCCGGCCTTGACGGCCCGTACTGGCAGCGCAACATCACCCGGGAGATCCGGTTCGAGCAGGCCACCCGGGCTCTGCTGGCCGCCGGGCACCGGACGTTCGTGGAGGTCAGCCCGCACCCGGTGCTGCTCGCCGGGGTCCAGGAGACGCTGGAGGGCGAGGGGCTGAGCGCGCACGCCACCGTGGTGGGCTCCCTGCGTCGACACCAGCCTGGCGTGCCCACCTTCCTGCGCTCCCTGGCGGAGCTGCACGTACGCGGGGTCACGGTGGACTGGAGCGCCGTGTTCCAGGGCTCGGGCGCCCGGCGGCTGAGGCTGCCCACGTACCCGTTCGGAGCGGACGCGGCGGACGCGGCTGACGGCCCGACCACGGTCGATGACGGCGGACCCGCCGACCGGCTCCGGCGGATGCTGGCCGCACGACCGGCCGACGGACAGCGCGCATGGCTGACTGAGTTGATGTTCTCCCAGGTCAGCGCGGTGCGTGGGGGTTCTGCCTCGGACGTCAACGACGCCCGACGGTCGTTCAGGGAACTCGGGCTCGACTCGGCCGGCGCCATCGAGGTACGCAACCGACTGGTGGCGGCGACGGGGCTGTCGTTGCCGATGACCCTGCTGTTCGACCACTCGACGGTCGAGGCCGCCGTTGCGTACCTGCACGGCGCACTGCTGCGTCCGGGGGCCGAGGAGTCCGAGGCCGTTGACGTCCACACCACCCCGGTCGCGGCTGACGCCGCCGAGCCGATCGCCATCGTCGCGATGAGCTGCCGGTTCCCCGGCGGTATCAGCACACCGGAGGACCTGTGGCGACTGGTCACCGACGGTACGGACGCCATCTCCCCGTTCCCCGTGAACCGAGGGTGGGACGCGGCGGCCCTGCACGACCCCGACCCGGACCAACCCGGCACGACGTACGTCAGCGAAGGCGGCTTCCTGCACGACGCCGACCAGTTCGACGCGGGCTTCTTCGGCATCGGACCGCGCGAGGCACTGGCCATGGACCCGCAACAGCGGCTTCTCCTGGAGGCGGCCTGGGAGGCGCTCGAACGTGCCGGCATCGATCCGACGACACTGCGCGGCAGCCCGAGCGGGGTGTTCATCGGCGCGATGACACAGGACTACGGCGAGCGGATGCACCTGGCATCCGAGGAGGTCAAGGGCCATGTGCTGACCGGCAGTACCGTCAGCGTCATCTCCGGGCGGCTGTCGTACGTGTTCGGCCTTGAGGGCCCGGCGATCACCGTGGACACCGCGTGCTCCTCCTCACTGGTCGCCCTGCACCTGGCCACCCAGTCGCTGCGTCGCGGCGAGACCACCATGGCCCTGGCCGGCGGAGCCACCGTCATGGCCGCGCCCGGCATGTTCATCGAGTTCAGCCGACAACGCGGCCTCTCCCCCGACGGCCGCTGCAAGGCATTCGCCGCCTCGGCCAACGGCACCGGGTGGAGCGAAGGCGTCGGCCTCCTGGTACTGGAACGCCTCTCCGATGCCCGACGCAACAACCACCCTGTGCTCGCCGTACTACGCGGCTCGGCCACCAACCAGGACGGCGCCTCCAACGGACTCACCGCACCCAGCGGCCCGGCCCAACAACGGGTCATTCGGCAGGCGCTGGCCGATGCGCGACTGGCCGCACACGAGGTGGACGCGGTGGAGGCGCACGGTACGGGCACCACGCTCGGTGACCCGATCGAGGCCCAGGCCCTGCTCGCCACCTACGGCCAGAACCGCCCCGACGACCGACCCCTGTGGCTGGGCTCGGTCAAGTCCAACATCGGCCACACCCAGGCCGCAGCCGGCGTCGGCGGCGTCATCAAGATGGTCCAAGCCATACACCACGGCATACTGCCCCGCACGCTGCACGTGGACGAGCCCACACCCCACGTCGACTGGGACTCCGGCGCCGTACGCCTGCTCACCGAACAGCAGCAATGGCCCGAGACAGACCGGCCACGCCGAGCGGCCGTCTCCTCCTTCGGCATCAGCGGCACCAACGCCCACGTCATCCTGGAACAAGCCCCGGAAGTCGAAGCTCTTCCGGAGGACAGGGACGCACCGGTGGAGACGGGTGTCGTGCCCATCGTCCTCTCCGCCCGTGACTCCGCTGCCCTACGTGCCCAGGCGGCGCGGCTCGCCGCGTATGTCAAAGCGCATCCGGAGACTGACCCGCGAGCCATCGCCCACACCCTGCTCACCGGCCGAGCCACCCTCGAACACCGCGCCGTCCTCCTCACCCACGACCGCGACCACCTCCTCGACGCGCTTCACGCCCTCGCGAACGATGAGGAGCACCCGAGCGTGGTGACGGGGCAGGGAAACCACAGCCAACCCGTGTTCGTCTTCCCCGGTCAGGGCTCGCAGTGGACGGGCATGGCCACCGACCTCCTGAACACCTCCGAGGTCTTTCGACAGTCGATAGCCGAGTGCGAGAACGCCCTCGCGCCGTACGTCGACTGGTCCCTGACCGACGTACTCACCAACGGCCAACCCATCGAACGCGTGGACATCGTCCAACCCGCGCTGTTCGCCGTCATGGTCTCGTTGGCCCGAGTGTGGCAGTCGCTGGGCGTCCAACCCACCGCCGTCATCGGCCACTCGCAAGGGGAGATTCCCGCGGCCGTCATCGCGGGTGCCTTGACCCTTGAGGACGGCGCCCGTGTCACCGCCCTCCGCAGCCAAGCCATTCACACCACCCTCACCGGCCACGGCACCATGGCCTCCCTCACCCTCACACCTCAAGCAACCAAACAACTCCCCGGTGCATGGGGGCGAGAGCTCCACATCGCCGCACACAACGGACCCCACACCACCGTCATCGCCGGCAACAGCGCAGCAGTCGAAGACCTGCTCCAACACTGCGAAGAACATGGCATCCACGCCCGACGGATCAACGTCGACTACGCCTCCCACAGCCCCCACGTCGAAACCATCCGCGACCACCTGCTCACACAACTCGCCGACATAAAGCCCACCGCCAGCGACATCCCGTTCTACTCCACCACCACCGGCGAAGCCCTCGACACCACCCAACTCACCGCCCACTACTGGTACACCAACCTCCGCCAACCCGTACTTCTCACCCACGCCACCACCACCGCCCTGACCAACGGACACACCACCTACATCGAAATCAGCCCCCACCCCATCCTCACCACCCCACTCCACGACATCACCGACGAACACGACCAACCCGTCACCATCACCGCAACCCTCCGCCGCGACCACGGCACCTGGACCCAACTCCTCACCCACGCCGCCCACCTCCACACCCACAACACACCCATCAACTGGACCACCCTCATCCCCAACCCAACCCACCACCACCTCGACCTCCCCACCTACCCCTTCCAACGCCAGCATTACTGGCTCCCTGCTTCCTCACCCAGTCGCCACCTAGGCGATGACTCAACTGGTCACCCGTTCCTGCTCACCCGTACCACCCTCGCCACCAGCCAAGAAACCCTCTACACCGGCCACATCTCCACCCACACCCACCCCTGGCTCACCGACCACGCACTCTGGAACACCCCACTCCTCCCCGGCACCGCACTCCTCGAACTCGCCCTCCACACCGCACACCACACCGGGCTCCACCACCTCGAAGAACTCACCCTCCATACCCCACTCACCCTCACCCACCACCAACCACACCAACTCCAAATCCACATCGGCACCCCCAACACCACCGGACAACACCCCCTCACCATCCACACCCGACCACAAGGCACGGATGAAAGCGCGTGGGTGCAACACGCGGTGGGAGTCGTGTCAGCGAAGGGGCGAGCGCCGCAGGACGGGGCGCGGCCGGGGCAAGGGGTTGCACTCGTCGAGGCTGAGGGGGTCTACGAACGTCTCGCCGAGGTCGGTTTTGACTACGGGCCCGCGTTCCAGGGGTTACGGCGGGAAGGGCGGGCGGGCGATGACATTATCGCGGAGGTCGAGCTGCCCGAGGCACAACAGGCCGACGCTGACCGCTTTGACCTGCATCCCGCCTTGTTGGACGCGGCCCTGCACGCGACGCTGTTGGAAGGCACGGACCGGGTGCGGGTGCCGTTCAGCTTCAGCGGGGTGACCCTGCACGCCACCGGCGCCACCGACCTGCGCGTGCGACTGACGCCGACCGGGATCGACACGGTCTCGCTGCTGGCGACAGACGCCGGGGGCCAGCAGGTCGTGTCCATCGACGCGCTGACGTTGCGTGAGGTGTCCGCGGAGCAGTTCCGGGCCATGGCCAGTGGGCTGAACAACCCGCTGTACCAGGTGGAGTGGGTCCCGGCGGAGTCGGCGGAGTTGGCTGAGCCGTCACCGGTGGGCAGCGGGCGGTTGCCCGTGCTCGTGGGCCCCGCGACATTGCTCCCCGACCTCGCGGACGGGGCCCCGGCGTGTGTCGCGAGCGATCTCGGGGCGCTGATCGCCGACGTCACCGCGGGCGGTCCGGTGCCGGACACGGTCCTGATGCCCTGCCTGCCTGGGGATGGAGAGCCCGGCCCGGACGACCTGGCGGAGGCCGCGCACGTGGCCGCGCGCGATGTGGTGGAGCTGGTGCGGACCTGGCTGGCTGAGGAGCGGTTCGCGACCTCGCGGCTGGTGCTGCTCACGCGTGCGGCGGTGGCCGTACACGACGAGGACGACCTGAGGGACCTGGCGCGGGCGCCGTTGTGGGGCCTGATCAGGGCAGCCAGCTCGGAGCACCCCGGCCGGCTGGCGCTGGCTGACCTGGATGACGATCCCGACTCGTACCGCGTGCTGCTGCGCGCGCTCGCGACGGGGGCGATCGACGAGCCGCAGCTCGCGGCACGTGCGGGTCGGTTGTACGCCCCACGGTTGGCGAGGGTGGCGCACTCCGCCGGGGAGGGTGTGAGCCCGTTCGACGGCACGGGCACGGTGTTGGTCACCGGAGGCACCGGTCTGCTCGGCGGCATGCTGGCCCGCCATCTGGTCGCCGAGTACGGCGTTCGCAGTCTGTTGTTGCTCAGCCGTCGTGGCCTTGAGGCCGAGGGGGCGGAGGGGTTGCGCGCGGAGTTGGTGGAGCGGGGCGCGCGGGTGGCGGTGGTCGCGTGCGACGCGGCGGACCGTTCGGCGCTCGCGGCGGCCCTGGAGGCCGTGCCCGCCGAGTTCCCGCTGACCGGTGTGGTGCACACGGCCGGGGTGCTCGACGACGGTGTGATCGCCTCGCTGACACCCGAGCGTCTCGCGGCGGTGTTGCGGCCCAAGGTCGACGCGGCGTGGAATCTGCATGAGCTGACGCGCCCGTACGACCTGCGGGCCTTCGTGCTCTACTCGTCGGCGGCCGGCACGCTCGGTCAGGCGGGACAGGCGAGTTACGCGGCGGGCAACGCGTTCCTGGACGCCCTGGCGTGGCACCGCCGCGCGACCGGGCTGCCCGGCCTCGCGCTGGCCTGGGGGCTGTGGGCCGAAGCTGGCGGGATGACCGGCCATCTCGGCGAGGCGGACCTGCGGCGGTTGCGTCGCACGGGGCTGGCTCCCATGGCGTCCGAACAGGGGCTCGCGCTGTTCGACATGGCCGTGCGTGCCGATGCGGACGCGCGGGCCACGACCGGCCCGACGGGCTCCGGCGGGTCGGCCGCCGGGCGGGCCGCGTTGGTCCCCGCGGTCCTGGACTTCGCCACCCTACGCGCCCAGCCGGAAGTGCCCGCGCTGTTGCGGCGGTTGGTCCGTGCCGCGTCCCCGGCTCCGCTGCGGGCGGCGGCCGGCAGGTCGCGGGCGGTGACGGTCGAGCGTCGGTTCGCGGAGTTGGCGCCCGATGAGCGTCGCCAGGCACTGGTTGACCTGGTACGGCGCCAGGTGGCGACGGTCCTGGGGCACCCGACGGTGGATTCGATCGACCCCGGGCGCGGCTTCCTGGACCTCGGCGTCGACTCGCTCACCGCGCTCGACCTCCGTAACCGGCTCGGTACCGAGGTGGGGCGGCAGTTGCCCGCCACCCTCATCTTCAACCACCCCACCCCCCTCGCCATGGGGCGCTACCTGGCGGCCGAACTCTTCCCCGGCGATGACGCCGCCGAGTCCGGTGCCGACGGGCTCGGCCCGGCCACGGCCGGTGGTCAGCCGGACGAGGCGGAGTTCCGCCGGGCGCTGGCGACGATTCCGCTGGCCCGGTTCCAGGAGGCCGGCCTCGTACGGACCCTGCTGGATCTCGCCGAGGCCGGGCGTGAGCACGGCGAGCACGGCGAGCAGGGCGAGCACGCCGCGGAACCCGTGGCGGAGCGGCAGGGCACCGCGCTCGATGCGATGGACCTGGACGACCTGGTTCGGGTGGCCCTCGGTGACAACTAATCCTTCAGTCCATGAGGTTCGGAGTTATCGATGACCGCATCGAGCGAAGAAGTCGTCAAGGCACTGCGGGCCTCCCTCAAGGAGGTCGAGTCCCTGCGACGGCGCAACCACGCGCTGACCACGGCGGCCTTCGAGCCGATCGCCATCGTCGGCATGGCCTGCCGCTACCCCGGAGACGTCAGCTCGCCGGAGGAGCTGTGGCAGTTGGTGGCCAGCGGGGGCGATGCCGTATCGGGCTTCCCCGAGGACCGTGGCTGGGACGTCGCCGGGCTCTACGACCCGGACCCGGACGCCGTCGGCAAGAGCTACACGCGCTCCGGTGGCTTCCTGAGCGGCGCCGCCGAGTTCGATCCGGAGTTCTTCGGGATCAGCCCGCGCGAGGCGACCGCCATGCACCCGCAGCAGCGCGTCCTGCTGGAGGTGGCGTGGGAGGCGCTCGAGCGGGCCGGCGTCGACCCCACAGCGGTACGGGGCAGCCGTACGGGGGTGTTCGCCGGTGTCATGCACCAGGACTACGCCGCCAGGCTGCACAAGACGCCGGACGACCTTGAGGGCTACCTGATGACGGGCAGCCTGGGCAGTGTGGTCTCGGGCCGCGTCGCGTACACCCTGGGGCTTGAGGGGCCCGCCGTCACGGTGGACACGGCGTGCTCGTCGTCGCTGGTCGCGCTGCACCTGGCGGGCCAGTCGCTGCGGGCGGGTGAGTGCTCCATGGCCCTCGTCGGTGGCGTCACGGTGATGACCACGCCGATCGGGTTCGTCGAGTTCAGCCGGCAGCGCGGGCTCTCCCCCGACGGCCGCTGCAAGGCGTTCGCCGCCTCGGCCGACGGCACCGGGTGGGGCGAGGGCGTCGGTGTGCTGGTGCTGGAACGCCTCTCCGATGCGCGGCGCAACAACCACCGGGTGCTCGCCGTACTGCGCGGCTCGGCCATCAACCAGGACGGCAGCAGCAGCGGTTTCTCGGCCCCCAACGGCCCGGCGCAGGAGCGCGCCATCACCCAGGCGTTGGCCGACGCGCGGCTGGGCCCGCACGAGGTGGACGCGGTCGAGGCGCACGGCACCGGCACCCGCCTCGGCGACCCGATCGAGGCCCAGGCGCTGCTCGCCACCTACGGGAAGGGACGGCCCGCCGACCAACCCCTGTGGTTGGGCTCGCTCAAGTCCAACGTCGGTCACACCCAGGCCGCCGCCGGCGTCGGCGGCGTCATCAAGATGGTCCAGGCCATGCGCCACGGCGTACTGCCCCGCACGCTGCACGTGGACGAGCCCACTCCCCACGTCGACTGGGAGGCCGGCACCGTACGGCTGCTCACCGAGCAACGGGAGTGGCCCGAGGCTGGCCGCCCGCGCCGGGCCGCGGTCTCCTCGTTCGGTATCAGCGGCACCAACGCCCACGTCATCCTGGAACAGGCCCCCGAGCAGGAGGTTGCCCCGGGGGACCGGGGGCCGGCCGTTGACACGGGTGTGGTGCCGGTCGTCGTCTCGGCTCGCGACCCCCGGGCGCTGCGTGCCCAGGCCGCGCGGCTCGCCGCGTACGTCGAAGACCACCCCGACGCCGACCCGTACGCCATCGCGCGCACGCTGCTCACGGCGCGGGCCACCCTCGAACACCGCGCCGTACTCCTGGCTCACGACCGGGGTCACCTGTTGGAGGCGCTGCACGCCCTCGCCAAGGGCGAGGAACACCCCAGCGTGATCACCGGCGACGCCGACCACGCCAGGCCCGTCTTCGTCTTCCCGGGGCAGGGCTCGCAGTGGGCGGGCATGGCCACCGACCTCCTGAACACCTCCGAGGTCTTCCGGCGGTCCGTAGCCGAGTGTGAGGACGCCCTGGCGCCGTACGTCGACTGGTCGTTGACGGACGTGCTGACCAACGGCCAACCCATCGAACGCGTGGACATTGTCCAACCAGCGTTGTTCGCCGTGATGGTCTCGCTGGCCCGGGTGTGGGAATCGCTGGGCGTCCAACCCGCCGCCGTTATCGGCCACTCACAGGGGGAGATTCCCGCGGCCGTCATCGCGGGCGCCTTGACGCTCGAAGACGGCGCCCGTGTCACCGCGCTCCGCAGCCAGGCCATCCACGCCACCCTCACCGGCCACGGCGCCATGGCCTCCCTCACCCTCACACCCGAAGCGACCCAACAGCTCCCCGGAGCCTGGGGGCGGGAACTCCACATCGCCGCGCACAACGGACCCCACACCACCGTCGTGGCCGGCGACGCCGTAGCGGTGGACAACCTCCTCGCACACTGCGAGGAACGGGACATCCACGCCCGGCGCGTCAACGTCGACTACGCCTCCCACACGCCACACGTCGAGGCCATCAGCGCCCGGCTCACCGACGTACTGGCCGAGGTGAAGCCCCGCAAGGGCCGCATCCCGTTCTACTCCACCACCACCGGCGAAGCCCTCGACACCACCCAGCTCACCGCCGACTACTGGTACACCAACCTCCGCCAACCCGTACTCCTCACCCACGCCACCACCACCGCACTGGCCAACGGACACACCACCTTCGTCGAGATCAGCCCTCACCCCATCCTCACCACCGCGCTCCACGACATCGCCGACGAGGTCGGCCAACCCGCCACCATCACCGCAACCCTCCGCCGCGACCACGGCACCTGGACCCAACTCCTCACCCACGCCGCCCGCCTCCATGCCCACAACACACCCGTCAACTGGGCCGCTCTCCTCCCCGCCGGCGGGCCGCAACTCGACCTCCCCACCTACCCCTTCCAACGCCAGCACCTGTGGATCTACGACGAGGCGGCCGGTGGCGGGGCGGGCGACCAGGCGTCGGGGGACGAGGCGGACGCGAGGTTCTGGGCGGCGGTGGCGGATGGGGACGTCGGCGCGCTGGCGGAGACGCTCCAGATCGAGGACGAGGACGGGCGCTCGTCGTTGTCCGCGCTGTTGCCGACACTGTCGGCATGGCACAGGCAGCACCGCGACCGCGACGCGGTCGACGGGTGGCGCTACCGGATCGCCTGGAAGCCGGTGGCGCGGGTGACACCCGCGCCGCTGGCCGGCACCTGGCTGGTGGCCCTCGCCGCCGGGCAGGGCATGGACCCGTGGGTGACGGAGGCGCTGCGCGTACTCGGTGGCCACGGTGCCCGGATCGTACCCGTGGAGCTGACCGAGGCGGACGCCGACCGAGACGCGCTCGCCGCCCGGTTGCGGGAGGTGCTCGCTGAGGCGCGAACCACGGAAGGTGAGACCGAGGCGGCGGGTGTGCTGTCGTTCGTGGGGCTGGACCCTCGTCCGCATCCACGGTTCGGCGCGCTGGCGACCGGGGTGGCCCTGACGCTGACCCTGGTCCAGGCCCTGAGCCAGCTCGGGGCGCGGGCGCCGCTGTGGAGCGTCACCCGGGGTGCGGTCTCTACGGGAGACTCGGATGCTCCGGCCGATCCGGCGCAGGCGCAGGTCTGGGGGCTCGGCCGGGTGGTGGCTCTGGAGCATCCGGCGTTGTGGGGCGGGCTGGTGGACCTGCCGGAGAGCCTGGACGCGCGGTCGGGCGCGTTGCTGCGGCAGGTGTTGTCCGGCGCGACGGGTGAGGACCAGGTGGCGGTGCGTTCCGCCGGGTTGCTCGCGCGGCGGATGGTGAGCGCGGCGGGTGGCGGGCGAGCGGCGCGCCGGTGGCGGCCTCGGGGCACGGTGCTGATCACGGGTGGGACCGGCAGCCTCGCGCCCCGGCTGACGGACTGGCTGGCCACCCAGGGGGCCGAGCACCTGGTGCTGGTCAGCCGCTCGGGGCCGGCCGCGCCCGGTGCCTCGGAGTGGGTGAGCGACCTCGAACGGCGGGGTGTGGGTGTGACCGTCGCGGCGTGCGACGTCGCCGACCGCGACGCGGTGGTGGCCCTGCTCGACACGCTGCGGGCGGAAGGGCACACCGTACGGACCGTTCTGCACGCCGCCGCTTTCATCGAACTGGCGCCGGTGGGTGAGACATCGCTGACCAGCATGGACGCGGTGCTGGCGGCCAAGGTCGCCGGTGCGGCGCACCTGGCGGAGTTGCTCGACCCGGGTGAGTTGGACGCGTTCGTCCTCTTCTCGTCCATCGCGGGGTTCTGGGGCAGTGGTGACCACGCGGCGTACGCGGCGGCGAACGCGGCCCTCGACGCGCTGGCGGAACAGGGACGGGCCCGTGGGGTGCCGATGACGTCGGTGGCCTGGGGTGTGTGGGAAGACGCCGTGCACACCTGGCAGAACCTCGACGGTGTGGACGTCCAGGAGACCCGGGCGCGGGTACGCCGTCAGGGGCTGCCGCTGATGCCCGCCGCGTTGGCTGTCGCCGCGCTCCAGCAGGCGCTCGACGAGGACGACACATGCGTGGCCGTGGCCGACATCGACTGGGAGCGCTTCGTCCCCCTGTTCACCTCGATGCGACCTAGTCGGCTGCTGGACGCGTTGCCGGCGGCTCGACGGCTGCTGGAACGGTCCGACACACACGACGCCGAGGAAGCCTCGGCCGGCACCGACGCCGCCGCGGAACTACGCGACCGGCTGACCACGCTGACCGCCACGGACCAGGAAGCGGCGCTGACCGAGCTGATCACCCGGCATGCCGTGGTGGTGCTCGGGCTGAGCACGGCCGAGTCCGCTCGGGCGGACCGGGCCTTCAAGGACGCCGGGTTCGACTCGCTGACCTCGCTCGCCCTGCGCAACCGGCTCGCCGAGGCGACGGGGCTTCGGCTGCCGGCGACCCTGGTCTTCGACTATCCGACGCCTCTCGTGCTGGCGAGCCACCTGCGCGAGTTGCTGGTGGCCGCTCCGCACGGGCCCGCGGCCGACCAGGGGGCGGCACCGGCGGCCACGGTGGCTGCCACGGACAACGCGGCCACGGACGATGATCCGATCGCCATCATCGCCATGGCCTGCCGCTTCCCCGGCGGTGTCGCCAGCCCCGACGACCTGTGGCGGCTGGTCAGGAGCGGTGGGGACGCCATCTCGGCGCCGCCGACCGACCGTGGCTGGGACCTGGCCGAGTCGTTCGGCATCGGCGGTGCCGACGATGACGACACGGGCCGTCGGCGTACCAAGGAAGGTGGCTTCCTGCGGGACGTCGCCGGGTTCGACGCGGCGTTCTTCGGCATCGGCCCGCGCGAGGCGCTGGCCATGGACCCGCAACAGCGGTTGGTGCTGGAAACCGCCTGGGAGGCGTTCGAGCGCGCGGGCATCGACCCGGCGACGCTACGCGGCAGCCGTACCGGGACGTACATCGGCGCGATGTCCCACGGGTACGGGACCCGGTCGGCCGACGCGCCGCCCGCCGTCCAGGACTACGTCATCACCGGCGGCGTCACCAGCGTCATCTCGGGCCGCCTGGCTTACACGTTCGGTCTTGAGGGCCCGGCGGTCACGGTGGACACGGCGTGCTCGTCGTCGCTGGTTTCCCTGCATCTGGCCAGCCAGGCGCTGCGTACGGGCGAGTGCACGATGGCGCTCGCGGGCGGTGTGGTGGTGATGCCCACGCCGGACGTCTTCACCGGGTTCGGCCGGATGGGGGCGCTGTCGGCGAGCGGGCGTTGCATGGCGTTCTCCGACGAGGCGGACGGCTTCGGCCTGTCCGAGGGCGCCGGCATGGTGGTGCTCGAACGGCTCTCGGATGCCCGGCGCAACGGGCACCAGGTGCTCGCCGTCATCCGGGGCTCGGCAACCAACCAGGACGGCGCCTCCAACGGGCTCGCCGCCCCCAACGGCCCCTCGCAACAGCGTGTCATCCGCGCGGCGCTGGCCGATGCGCGGCTGGCACCGAACGAGGTGGACGCGGTGGAGGCACACGGCACGGGCACCCGCCTCGGCGACCCGATCGAGGCCCAGGCCCTGCTCGCCACCTACGGCCAAAACCGCCCCGACGACCGGCCCCTGTGGCTGGGCTCGGTCAAGTCCAACATCGGCCACACCCAGGCCGCCGCCGGCGTCGCCGGAGTCATCAAGATGGTGCAAGCCATGCGCCACGGGGTGCTCCCCCGCACCCTTCACGTGTCCAAGCCCACCACTCACGTGGACTGGTCAGCCGGCGCGGTCGAGCTGCTGACCGAGGAACGCGCCTGGGTACGCGGTGAGGCCGGGCCCCGCCGGGCCGCCGTGTCCGCCTTCGGCATCAGCGGCACCAACGCCCACGTCGTCCTGGAAGAGGCCCCCGAGCCACAGGCCGCCCCGATTGACGAGAGCACGCCGGACGAGACGGGCGTCGTGCCGATCGTCCTCTCCGCCCGTGACTTCCATGCCCTACGTGCCCAGGCCGCGCAGCTCGCCGCGTATGTCGAAGCGCATCCGGAGGCCGACCCGTACGCCATCGCCCACACTCTCCTCACCGGCCGAGCCACCCTCGAACACCGCGCCGTCCTCCTCACCCACGACCGCGACCACCTCCGGGAGGCGCTCCAGGCCCTCGCCAACGGTGACGAACACCCCAGCGTGGTGACGGGCAACAGCAACCACACCAAGCCCGTCTTCGTCTTCCCCGGTCAGGGCTCGCAGTGGACGGGCATGGCCACCGACCTCCTGAACACCTCCGAGGTCTTCCGACAGTCGATAGCCGAGTGCGAGAACGCCCTCGCGCCGTACGTCGACTGGTCGTTGACAGACGTACTCACCAACGGCCAACCCATCGAACGCGTGGACATCGTCCAACCGGCGTTGTTCGCCGTGATGGTCTCCCTGGCCCGGGTGTGGGAATCGTTGGGCGTCCAGCCCACCGCCGTCATCGGCCACTCACAAGGCGAGATCCCCGCAGCCGTCATCGCGGGCGCCTTGACCCTTGAGGACGGCGCCCGCGTCACCGCGCTCCGCAGCCAAGCCATCCACACCACCCTCACCGGCCACGGCACCATGGCCTCCCTCACCCTCACACCCCAAGCAACCAAACAACTCCCCGGAGCCTGGGGGCGAGAACTCCACGTCGCCGCGCACAACGGACCCCACACCACGGTCGTGGCCGGCGACGCCATCGCGGTGGACAACCTCCTCGCACACTGCGACGAACACGGCATCCACGCCCGACGCATCAACGTCGACTACGCCTCCCACAGCCCCCACGTGGAATCCGTACGCGAGCAACTACTCAGCCAGCTGACAGACTTGAAGCCCACCGCCAGCGACATCCCCTTCTACTCCACCACCACCGGTCAGGCTCTCGACACCACGCAGCTCACCGCCGACTACTGGTACACCAACCTCCGCCAACCCGTACTCCTCACCCACGCCACCACCACCGCCCTGACCAACGGACACACCACCTTCATCGAGATCAGCCCTCACCCCATCCTCACCGCCCCACTCCACGACATCGCCGACCACACCAACCAACCCGCCACCATCGCCGCAACCCTCCGCCGCGACCACGGCACCTGGACCCAACTCCTCACCCACGCAGCCCACCTCCACACCCACAACACACCCATCAACTGGACCACCCACATCCCCAACCCAACCCACCACCACCTCGACCTCCCCACCTACCCCTTCCAACGCCAGCACTACTGGCTCACCACCCCCTCCACCACGCATCCCAACGCCCACACCGCCGACCACTCCTTCCTGCTCACCCGCACCACCCTCGCCACCAGCCAAGAAACCCTCTACACCGGCCACATCTCCACCCACACCCACCCCTGGCTCACCGACCACGCACTCTGGAACACCCCACTCCTCCCCGGCACCGCACTCCTCGAACTCGCCCTCCACACCGCACACCACACCGGACTCCACCACATCGAAGAACTCACCCTCCACACCCCACTCACCCTCACCCACCACCAACCCCACCAACTCCAAATCCACATCGGCACCCCCAACACCACCGGACAACACCCCCTCACCATCCACACCCGACCACAAGGCACAGATGACGGTGCATGGGTGCAACACGCGTCCGGGTCGTTGTCGGCGAACGCGGAGGCCGATGCGGGCGCAGAGGCGGAAGCGGCGTCGAGCTGGGAGGAAGCGGCGAGTTGGCCGCCGGAGGGAGCCGTGCCTGTGGAGGTCGAGGGGATCTATCCACGGCTGGCGGAGGGCGGGCTGGTCTACGGGCCCGCGTTCCAGGGGCTGCGGGCCGCTTGGCGGCGTGGCGCGGAGGTGTTCGCGGAGGTGCGCTTGCCCGAGCCGCAACACGCCGACGCCGATCGCTTCGACCTGCATCCCGCACTGCTGGACGCGGCCCTGCACGCGACGATGCTCGACGGTGTGGAGCGGGTCGTGCTGCCGTTCTCCTTCCGTGGGGTGACCCTGCACGCCACCGGCGCCACGGACCTGCGCGTACGGCTGACGCCGACCGGGCCCGACACGATGTCGCTCGCGGTGGCCGATGGGCGGGGAGCGCCGGTGGCCACGGTCGCCGCGCTGGCGGTACGACCGGTCGACCAGCGGCAGTTGGCCGTGTCGGGCCGGCCGGTGGCGGACTCGCTGTTCCAGGTGGCGTGGCACGCGGTGTCCGCCGACGCGCCGGGGGCGGGTCGGGTGGCGCGCTGTGCGGTGGTGGGTGTGGACGGGCTCGGGGTCGGCCCGGCGCTGCTGGCGGCCGGGTGCGCCGTGGAGGCCTACGCGTCGCTGGCGGATCTCGCCCGGGCCGTGGACGAGGGTAACGCTGGTGTGCCGCCGGTCGTGGTGGTCCCGTGGCCGCTGTCGCGTGACGCGGACCGGCATTCGGCCGACGCGGCCAGCGACGCGGTGGTGCGCATGCTCGGCCTGTTCCAGGAGTGGGTGCGCGATGAGAGGTTCGGGGACGCGCGCCTTGTCCTGGTGACGCGGGGGGCCGTGGCGGTGGCGCCCGCGGCGGAGGGTGGGCCGGCGGAGTCCGTGTCGGACCTGGCGGCGGCCTCCGTGTGGGGGATGGTGCGGTCCGCGCAGGCCGAACATCCGGACCGGTTCGCGCTGGTGGACCTGGACGCGGACGCCGGCTCGCAGCGGGTGTTGGCGGATGTGCTCGCCGGGGCCGAGCCGCAGTGCGCCGTGCGGGCGGGGCGGGTGTGGGTGCCACGGTTGGAGCGGAGTCGCCCGCCGGCCACGGCTGGTGCCCCGGCGTCGCGGTCGGAGGGGACGGTGGTGATCACGGGCGGTACCGGAGTCCTGGGCAGCCTCGTCGCTCGCCACCTCGTCACCCACCACGGCATACGCCACCTCCTCCTCCTCTCCCGCCGCGGACCCCACGCACCCAACGCCACCCAACTCCACCACCAACTCACCCAACTCGGCGCCACCCCCACCATCACCACCTGCGACACCAGCAACCCAGAACAACTCGCCACCGCACTCGCCACCATCCCACCCCAACACCCCCTCACCGGCATCATCCACACCGCCGGAACACTCCACGACGCCCTCCTCACCAACCTCACCCCCCAACACACCCACACCACCCTCCAACCCAAAACCCACACCGCCTGGCACCTCCACCAACTCACCCAACACACCCCCCTCGACTTCTTCATCCTCTTCTCGGCGGCCGGGGGCGTGCTCGGCAGCGCGGGCCAGGCCAACTACGCGGCGGCCAACGGCTATCTGGACGCGTTGGCGGACTTCCGCAGGGGGGCAGGGCTGCCGGCGGTGTCGATGGCGTGGGGGTTGTGGGAGGAGGTCAGTGAGATGACCGGTGGGCTGGGCGAGGAGGGCCTGGCGCGGCTGCGGCGAGCGGGTGTGCTGCCGTTGTCCTCGGCTGACGGGTTGGCGCTGTTCGACCTCGCGCTCGGGCAGGACCGGCCCCTGGTGCTCCCGGTCCGGCTCGACCTGGCCGCGCTGCGCGCCAGGCCCGGTGCGCGTCCCGCGCTGCTGCGGGGCCTGCTCGGCGCCGCGCCGTCCCGTACGGTCGCGAGCAGCGCGTCGACCGCGCCGGCCGGCACGGGAGACTCGGCGGAACCCGGTGCCACGCTGGCTCTCTCCGGGCTGCCGGCGGACGAACGTACGCACGTGTTGCGGGAGTTGGTCAGGACACAGGCCGCGTTGGTCCTGGGCTACGCGACGGCCGACGCCATCGAAGACGAGCGTGGCTTCCTCGACGCCGGCTATGACTCGTTGCGGGCGGTGGAGCTGCGGAACAGGTTGAGCGCGGCCACCGGCCTGCGGCTGCCTTCCACCCTGGTCTTCGACCACCCCACGCCGGCGGAGGTGGCGGGCCGCCTCGACGAGTTGCTCCGGGAACGTGAACGTCCGGACGCGCGAGCGTTGTTGGCCCGTCTCGACGGCGTGGCGGCGGACCTGTCAGCGGTGGCGGCGGACGACCCGGCACGCGGGCAGGTGGTGACGCGACTGCGCGCGTTGTTGGCGGGCGTGGTGGGCCCGGCCGACGGCGAAGGCGGGGCCGGAGGGGAGCGGCTCGCTGTCGAGGGTGACGAGTTCGCTGACGTGTCCCTGGACGAGCTGCTGGACATCGTCGACGACGAACTGCGCGGCTGACGTGAACGAACTGGACCACTCGCGGGGGGAGACACACACCGGCATGACGAGCGACGAGAAGGTTCTCGACACCCTCAAACGGCTGACCTCGGACCTGCGCCGGACCCGGCAGCGGCTGCGGGAGGTCGAGGAGGCCGGCGCCGAGCCGATCGCGATCGTGGGGATGGCCTGCCGCTTCCCCGGCGGGGTGACGTCACCCGAGGGGCTGTGGCGGGTGGTCACGGAGGGGCAGGACGTCATCTCCCCGTTCCCGACCGACCGAGGCTGGGACCCGGACCTGTACGACCCGGACCCGGCCCGGCGCGGCAGCGTCTCCGTACGCGAGGGTGGCTTCCTCCACGACGCCGCCGCCTTCGACCCGGCGTTCTTCGGGATGAGCGCCCGTGAGGCGCTGGCCACCGATCCGCAGCAGCGGCTGCTCCTGGAGACGTGCTGGGAGGCGGTCGAGCGGGCCGGCATCGACCCGGTGTCGTTGCGTGGCTCCGATACCGGGGTGTTCGCCGGTGTCATCTACCAGGACTACGCGGCCCGGCTGCGGCAGCCGCCGGGCGAGTTCGAGGGCTATCTCGGCAACGGCAGTACGGGCAGCGTGGCCTCCGGCCGGGTGGCGTACGCGCTGGGTCTGCGGGGGCCGGCGATCAGCCTCGACACGGCCTGTTCGTCGTCGCTGGTCGCCGTGCACCAGGCGGCGCGTGCGCTGCGTGCGGGTGACTGCGCGCTGGCCCTGGCGGGTGGGGTGACGGTGATGGCCTCGCCGATGGCGCTGGTCGAGTTCAGCCGGCAGCGGGGGCTGGCGGGCGACGCGCGTTGCAAGGCGTTCGCGGCCGGGGCCGACGGCACCGCTCTGGGCGAGGGGGTGGGCATGCTCCTGCTTGAGCGGCTGTCGGACGCGCGACGTGCCGGGCGTCGTGTCCTGGCGGTGGTCCGGGGCAGCGCCGTCAACCAGGACGGCGCGAGCAGCGGGCTCACCGCGCCGAGCGGGCCGGCGCAGCAGCGGGTGATCCGGCAGGCGCTGGCGGGGGCCGGCCTGGCCGCGTCGGACGTGGACGCCGTCGAGGCGCACGGCACGGGCACCACGCTCGGCGACCCGATCGAGGCCCAGGCCCTGCTTGCCACCTACGGCCAGGACCGACCGGCCGACCGGCCGCTGTGGCTGGGTTCGGTGAAGTCCAACATCGGCCACGCGCAGGCCGCCGCCGGGGTCGCCGGGCTGATCAAGATGGTGCTCGCGCTGCGGCACGGCGTCCTGCCCCGCACGCTGCACGTCGACGCGCCGAACCCGCATGTGGACTGGTCCGCCGGTGCCGTGCGGCTGCTGACCGAGCGGCGGACATGGCCGGAGATGGGTCGCCCGCGCCGCGCGGGGGTCTCCTCGTTCGGGGTCAGCGGCACCAACGCGCACGTGGTCCTGGAGCAATCCCCGGAGCCGCCCCGGGAGGACGCCGGTGCCGATGCCAGGGACCCGCTCGCGCCGCTGCCGGGCGGCGTGCCGTGGGTGGTCTCCGGGCGTGGCGCCGAGGCGCTGCGGGCCCAGGCCGACCGGCTGGCCGCGTACGTGGCGGAGCACCCCGAGCTGTCCACCGTCGAGGTGGGCGCGGCGTTGGCCCGTACCCGTTCGGTCTTCGACCACCGGGCCGTGGTGTGGGGCACCGACCGTGACGCGCTGCTGGCGGGGGTACGGGCGCTCGCGGCGGACCGGGACGCGCCGGGCGTGACGCGTGGGTGTGTGCGTACCGACGCGCGCGCCGTGTTCGTGCTAACCCCGCCGGAGCGGCTGGACTGGGCGGACCGGCTGGCTGACGCCTCGCCCGCGTTCGCCCGTCGCCTCGCCGAGTGCGACGAGGCGCTGAGTGGCTTCGCTGACTGGTCGGTACGGGATGTCCTGCGCCGCGCCCGACCCACGGCCGACGCGGGCCCTGGCCGGCCCGTGCCCACGGCGGATGGCGTGGCCGCCGACCGGGCGGCGCGGTGGGCGGTCGTGGTCGCGCTGGCCGGGCTGTGGGAGGAGTACGGCGTACGGCCCGCCGCGGTGATCGGGGTGGGGGCCGCCACGGTCGCCGGGGCGTGTGTGGCGGGTGCGCTGTCGCTGAAGGAGGGGGCCCGCGCGGTGACCTCGACGGTCGTGGCGCCGGTCGCTCCGGCCGGGGCGCGCGTGCCGTTCCACGCGGCGCCCGACGGCCCGGCCGCCGCCGTCCGGGAGGTGCTCGGGCGCGGCCAGACGCTGTTCGTGGAGGTGGGCGAGGGCGCCACGGCCGCCCCGGACATCGCGTCGGTCGCCGCCGTGGCCGGGCACGAGGTCCACGTGATCGCCTCGCCGGCCGGGGGCGTCAGTGGCGCCGACGGGCTGCCCGCCGCGCTGGCCGAATTGCACGCCCGCCACCTGACGGTGGACTGGTCGGCGGCGTTCCCGGTTGGGGCGCCGACGGTGGAGCTGCCCACCTACGCCTTCCGCCGCCGCCGCTACTGGCTGGACGACGGTCCGAAGGTGGCCGACGTGGCGGCGGCCGGGCTGGCCCCGGCCGGCCATCCGCTGCTCGACGCCACGGTGGAGCTGCCCGACGGCGGCGGGTGGTTGCATACCGGGCGGCTGTCCGCGCGCTCCCATCCGTGGCTCGCCGACCACCGCGTCCTGGGCCGGGTGCTGTTGCCCGGTACGGCGGTGGTCGAGCTGGCGTGCTGGGCGGGTGCGCGGGCCGGGTGTGGGCACGTCGCGGAGCTGACGCTGACCGCCCCGCTGGAGCTGCCCGGTCCGGACGCCGGCCCCGACGAGGGCAGCGCCCTGCGCCTGTGGGTGAGCGCTCCGGACGCCACGGGTCGCCGCGGGTTCGAGCTGTCCGCCCGCCCGGCGGCCGAGCCACACGGCCAGTGGACCAGGCACGCCATGGGCACGTTGGCCCCCGTCTCCGATGGCGTCGACGCTGCGGCCGAGCCGGCACACTGGCCACCGCGCGGGGCCGAGCCGGTGGCGCTTGACGGCTTCGCGGAGCGCTCGGCGCGGCTGGGCATCGGTGCCGGCCCGGCGTTCGACGGTTTGCGGGCCGTGTGGCGGCGGGGTGACGAGGTGTTCGCCGAGGCGTCCTCGCCGGCCGCCCTCCAGGCTCAGGCCGGGCAGTTCGGGGTGCACCCGGCGCTGCTGGACGCCGCGCTGCGGGCCGTGGTCGCCGCGTCGCCGGAGGGCGCATCGGAGTTGCTCGTCCCGTACGCCTGGCACGGTGTGACGGTGGCCGCCACCGGGGCGGAGACCCTGCGCGTGTCGATCACGCCCGAGGGCCCGCACGCCGTGCGGGTGACGGCCACCGACGCCGCCGGGGCACCGGTCCTGTCCGTCACACGCCTTGAGTCCCGACCGTTTCGGGTGCCGGTGCCCGCCGCGTCGGGTTCGCTGTCGCGCACGCACTGGGTGCCGGCCGACCGCACCGATCGCGGGCCCGGCCCGCTGGCGGTGCTCGGCGGCGCGGACGCGCTGCCGCTGGCCGTCGACGCGTCCTACCCCGACCTCGCGACGCTGGTCGCGGCGGTGGCCACGGGCGCGCCACCGCCCGGGGCCGTCCTGTGGCCGGTGCCCGTGCCGGGAGGTACGTCCGCGACGCCGCCGGAAGCGGTGCGCACCGCGACCGGTGAGCTGCTGGGCCTGGTACGGGCCTGGTTGGCCGAACCCCGGCTCGCCGACGCGCGGCTGGTCGCCGTCGTCACGGAGCCCACCGGGGCCGGGGAGCCGGGCCGCCGGCTGGTGGGCGCGGCCGTGCGGGGGCTGCTGCGCAGCGCCCGATCGGAGCACCCGCGCCGGTTCGGCCTGCTGAACCTGGCCGACGCGACCGCCACCGCACTGGCACCCGCGCTCGCGCTGCTGGACACCGAGCCGGAGGTGACCCTGCGCGACGGCCGACCGCTGGTGGCCCGGCTGACACCGGTGACTCCGGTGGCGGGTGCCGAGGCGGGCCATCCATCGGGCTCCGGGCACGGCACGGTCCTGGTCACGGGTGGCACCGGCACGCTTGGCGGGTTGGTCGCCCGACGGCTGGCGGAACAGGGCGCGCGGCGGCTGCTGCTGGTCAGCCGCAGCGGCGAGCGAGCGCCAGGAGCGCGCGAACTTGCCGCTGAGATCGGCGGGTTGGGCACGGAGGTCGCGTTCGCCGCGTGTGACGTGACCGACCGGCGGGCGCTGGCCGCCGTGGTGCGCTCGGTACCCGACGGGCGACCGCTGACGGGCGTGGTGCACGCGGCCGGAGTCGTCGACGACGGTCTGGTGGCGACGCTGACGCCGGAGCGGCTCGCGGCGGTGCTCCGGCCCAAGGTGGACGCCGCCTGGCACCTGCACGAGCTGACAGCCGACCTGGGCCTACGGGAGTTCGTCGTCTTCTCCTCCGCGTCCGGCGCCTTCGGCCCCGCGGGCCAGGCGGGTTACGCCTCGGCCAACGCCTGCCTGGACGCCCTGGCCCGACACCGTCACACCCTGGGCCTGCCCGCCCTGTCGCTCGCCTGGGGCCCGTGGGCCGAACGCAGCGCGCTGACCGGCGCGTTGACCGACCGCGAACGGGAGCGCATGGGCCGGGACGGGGTGCGGCCCCTGGCGACACCGGACGCGCTCGACCTCTTCGACGCGGCACGCGGGATGGCCGGAGAGCCGGTGCTTGTTCCGCTGCGACTTGACCCCGACCGGCTACGGGACCGCGCTCAACGCGGCAACGTCGCTCCGCTCCTGATCGGACTGGTCACCCCATTCGCCACTCCCCCGACCGTCGACCAGTCCACCCCCGAGACTGCCGCGCCTCCCACGACACCAACGCCCGCACCGGTTACGGCAGCGCCAGCGTCCCCGACCGGCGGCGGTGCGCACCCGGCCGAGCAGCGGCTACGGGCCATGCCGGAGCCGGAGCGGCTGCGGGTGCTCACCGAACTGGTGCTGACCCAGGCCGCGGTGGCGCTCGGCGAGGCACCGGAGGACGGCATCGACCCGGACCTCGGCTTCGTGGACCTGGGCTTCGACTCCCTCGCCAGCCTCGATCTCCAGGCCGCGCTGCACGAGGAGATCGGGGTCGAGCTGCCCAGCACGTTGATCTTCGACTATCCCAACGCCACCGCGCTGGCCGGCCACCTCTGCGCCGAGCTGAGCGGGCGGCAGGGCACCGAGGTGGCTCCGGCACTGGCCGAGTTGGACCGTCTGGAGGCATTCCTCACTCCCTTCGCCGCCGACGACCAGGCGCGGGGTTCGATCGCCCACCGGCTGCGCGACCTGCTGTCCCGCTGGGCGGACGAGCCACAGGACGCCCCGGACAAGTCCGACCTCGCGGTGGCGAGCGACGACGAACTCTTCGCCGCGCTCGACCAGTTGCGCGGCCCGGAGCGCGGCACTCCCCCGAACCCGAACTCGAACTCGAACCCGAACCGGCTTTAGGAGCAGGCGCAAAGTGTCACAGGAAGACAAGTTTCGCGAGCATCTGCGCTGGGCCACGGCCGAACTCACCGAGTCGCGGCGTCGGGTGGCCGAGTTGGAGGAAGCCGACCGCGAACCGCTCGCCATCATCGGGATGAGTTGCCGGTTCCCCGGCGGCGTCGACACCCCGGAAGAACTGTGGCGACTGGTGTCCACGGGTCGGGACGCCATCGGCGTACCGCCCACGGAGCGTGGCTGGCACCTGGAGGACTTCTACGATCCGGACGGGACGCGCCCCGGCACCTCGTACGTGTGCGAGGGCGGCTTCCTGGAGGGCGCGACCGGCTTCGACCCGGCGTTCTTCGACATCAGCCCGCGCGAGGCGCTGGCGATGGACCCGCAGCAGCGGCTGCTCCTGGAGACGGCGTGGGAGGCGTTCGAGCGGGCGGGCATCGTCCCGGCGACGCTGCGCGGCTCCCGGGTGGGCGTCTTCGCCGGGCTGATGTACCACGACTACGCCGCGCGGTTGGGCGACGAGGTGGACGAGCCCGTCGCCGGGTTCCTCGGCAGCGGCAACGCGGGCAGCGTCGCCTCGGGCCGGATCGCCTACGTGTTCGGCCTGGAAGGGCCGGCGGTGACGCTGGACACGGCGTGCTCGTCATCGCTGGTCGCACTGCACCTGGCGGCCCAGGCCGTACGGCGCGGCGACTGCGCCATGGCACTGGCGGGCGGGGTCACCGTGATGGCCACACCGACCACCTTCGTGGAGTTCAGCCGCCAGGGTGGTCTGGCCAGGGACGGCCGCTGCAAGTCGTTCGCGGCGTCGGCCGACGGCACGGCTTGGGGCGAGGGCGCGGGCATGCTGTTGATCGAGCGGCTCTCCGAGGCCCGCAGGGCGGGGCACCCGGTGCTCGCCGTACTCCGCGGGTCGTCGGTCAACCAGGACGGCGCGAGCAGCGGCCTCTCCGCACCCAACGGCCCCGCGCAGCAGCGCGTCATCCAGCAGGCGCTGGACGCGGCCGGCCTCTCACCCGACCTGGTCGACGCGGTGGAGGCGCACGGTACGGGCACCACGCTCGGTGACCCGATCGAGGCCCAGGCCCTCCTCGCCACCTACGGCCAGAACCGCCCCGACGACCGACCCCTGTGGCTGGGCTCGCTGAAATCCAACATCGGCCACACCCAGGCCGCCGCCGGCGTCGGCGGCGTCATCAAGATGGTCCAAGCCATGCGCCACGGCGTACTGCCACCCACCCTGCACGTGGACGAGCCCACACCCCACGTCGACTGGGCCTCCGGCGCCGTACGCCTGCTCACCGAGCGACAGCAGTGGCCGGAGACAGGTCGCCCACGCCGAGCCGCCGTCTCCTCCTTCGGCATCAGCGGCACCAACGCCCACGTCATCCTGGAACAGGCTCCCGTGTCCGCTACGACACCGGAGCCGAGGCCGGAACCACGCGAGGCGGCTCCCGCAGTGGCTCAGGCCGTGGCCTGGCCGCTGTCCGCTCGATCCGCCAAGGCACTACGCGCCGCCGCGAGCCGGCTACGAGCCGCCGTGGACGCCCACCCGGAGTGGACGACGGCCGCCGTCGCGCGGTCCCTGACGACCGAGCGCTCGATGTTCGAGCACCGTGCCGTCGTCATCGGCACCGACCGCGCCGAACTCCTCACCGGCCTCGAGGCGCTGGCCGACGGCCAGGAGCACCCGAGCGTGGTGACGGGCCAGGGAAACCACAGCCGACCGGTCTTCGTCTTCCCCGGTCAGGGCTCGCAGTGGACCGGCATGGCCACCGACCTCCTGAACACCTCCGAGGTCTTCCGACAGTCGATAGCCGAGTGCGAGGACGCTCTGGCGCCGTACGTCGACTGGTCGTTGACCGACGTGTTGACCAACGGCCAACCCATCGAACGCGTCGACGTCGTCCAACCCGCGCTGTTCGCCGTGATGGTCTCGCTAGCCCGCGTCTGGCAGTCCCTGGGCGTCCAACCCACCGCCGTCATCGGCCACTCACAAGGCGAGATCCCCGCAGCCGTCATCGCGGGCGCCTTGACCCTTGAGGACGGCGCCCGCATCACCGCGCTCCGCAGCCAAGCCATCCACACCACCCTCACCGGTGGCGGTGCCATGGCCTCCCTCACCCTCACACCCGAAGCAACCCAACAACTCCCCGGAGCTTGGGGACAAGAACTCCACATCGCCGCACACAACGGACCCCACACCACCGTCATCGCCGGCAACACCACCGCAGTCGAAGACCTCCTCACCCACTGCGAACAACACGACATCCACGCCCGACGCATCAACGTCGACTACGCCTCCCACAGCCCCCACGTCGAAACCATCCGCGAACAACTACTCACACAACTCGCCGACATAAAACCCACCACCAGCAACATCCCGTTCTACTCCACCACCACCGGCGAAGCCCTCGACACCACCCAACTCACCGCCCAGTACTGGTACACCAACCTCCGCCAACCCGTACTCCTCACCCACGCCACCACCACCGCCCTCACCAACGGACACACCACCTACATCGAAATCAGCCCCCACCCCATCCTCACCACCCCACTCCACGACATCACCGACGAACACGACCAACCCGTCACCATCACCGCAACCCTCCGCCGCGACCACGGCACCTGGACCCAACTCCTCACCCACGCCGCCCACCTCCACACCCACAACACCCCCATCAACTGGACCACCCTCATCCCCACCACCGCACCACAACTCGACCTCCCCACCTACCCCTTCCAGCGCCAGCACTACTGGCTCACCGCCCCGGAGGCGGTCGGGGACGTGCGGTCGGCTGGGCTGGACGCGGCTGGACATCCGTTGCTGGGGGGTGTGTTGCCGCTGGCGGGTGAGGGCGGTGACGCGGTGCTCGTCGGCAGGGTGTCGGTGCGGTCGCATCCGTGGTTGGCCGACCATGTGGTGTGGGGCACGGTGTTGGTGCCGGGCGCGGCGCTGGTGGAGTTGGCCGTACGGGCGGGCGACCAGGTCGGCTGCGATGTGCTGGAGGAGTTGACGCTCGCGACGCCACTGGTCGTCCCGGACGGGGAGGCCGTTCGGTT
This sequence comes from Streptomyces sp. 71268, assembly GCF_029392895.1. Taxonomy (NCBI): domain Bacteria; kingdom Bacillati; phylum Actinomycetota; class Actinomycetes; order Kitasatosporales; family Streptomycetaceae; genus Streptomyces; species Streptomyces sp. 71268. Next base: position 7,621,970 of record NZ_CP114200.1, on the reverse strand, counting down.
GCAGCTCACCGTCGGGGCTCCGGAGGAGGGTTCCGGGCGGCGGCCGGTGACGATCCACTCCCGGCCCGACGCGGCCGGGGCCGACTCCGCGTGGAGCTGTCACGCGACCGGTTTCGTCGGTACGGGTGCCCGGCAGCCGGACTGGGATCTGGCGGAGTGGCCGCCGGTGGGCGCCCAGCCGGTGGAGCTGGACGGGTTCTACCCACGGCTGGTGGCGAACGGTCTTGGCTACGGACCGGCGTTCCAGGGCTTGCGAGCCCTGTGGCGGCGCGGTGACACGTGGTTCGCCGAGGTCAGGCTGCCCGATGACCAGTCGGCGGACGGGTTCGGCCTGCATCCGGCGCTGCTGGACGCCGCGCTGCACGGGGCCGTCGACCCCGACGCTCCGATGCGGTTGCCCTTCTCGTGGACGGGGGTGCGGCTGTACGCGTCCGGGGCGACCGCGCTGCGGGTCAGGCTGACGGATGACGGGCAGGGCGGCCTCACGCTCGCGCTGGCCGACGGCGGCGGGGCTCCGGTGGCCGAGATCGACTCGCTGGTGGGTCGGGTGGTGACCGAGGAGCAGGTGCGGGCGGCGGGCACCGGTGACCTGAACACCGCGCTGTGGGTGGACTGGCTGGAGATGCCCCCGCCGGGTGGCGCGTCGGGGTCCGGCGTGCCCTGGGCCCTGGTCGGCCCGGACGACCTCGCGTTGGGTGGGCCCGCCGTGGGTTCGCCGCTCGCCACGTACCCGGACCTGACCGCGCTGGCGGATTCCGGTGCGGTGCCGGACACCGTTGTGGTGACCTGCGCTGGTGCGGAGCCCGCCGAGGAGGGTGTGCCGGACGCCGTGCGGGAGGCGGTCGACCGGGTGCTCGGGCTCGCCCAGGCGTGGCTGGCCGACGCGCGGTTCGCGGGCAGGTTGGTGGTGGTCACCCGAGGCGCGGTGGTAGCCGGGGACGGCGAGGCCGTACGGGACCTGGTGCACGCGCCGGTGTGGGGGTTGCTGCGGTCGGCGCAGACGGAGAACCCGGACCGGTTCGTACTGGCCGATCTCGACGAGCACGAGGCGTCGCGGGCCGCGTTCGCCGGTGCGCTCGCCTCGGGTGAGCCGCAGTTCGCGTTGCGGGCCGGGCGGCTGTTGGTGCCCCGGCTGGTGCGGGACGAGCCCGGGCAGGCGTTGGAGCCGCCGGCGGGCGGGGGACCCTGGCGGTTGGACACGCGGGGCAAGGGCACGCTGGAGAACCTGGCGCTGGTGCCGTATCCGGAGGCCGCCGCACCACTGGCGCCCGGGCAGGTGCGGATGGCGGTGCGGGCGGCGGGGGTGAACTTCCGGGACGTGCTGCTTGGCCTAGGCATGGTCGATCAGGACGTGATGGGCGGGGAGGCGGCGGGCGTCGTCCTGGAGGTGGGGTCCGACGTCACGGACCTGGCGCCTGGTGACCGGGTGATGGGCATGGTGCCCGGCTCGTTCGGGCCGGTCGCGGTCGTCGACCGGCGGCTGCTCGTACCGTTGCCCGCGCACTGGACGTACACCGAAGGCGCCTCGGTGCCCATCGCGTTCCTCACCGCCTACTACGGCCTGGTGGAGCTGGCCGGGCTGCGGGAGGGCGAGTCCGTCCTGATCCATGCGGCGACCGGTGGCGTGGGGCTGGCCGCCCTGCAACTCGCCCGCCATCTCGGCGCCGAGGTGTTCACGACGGCGAGCCCCGCCAAGTGGCCGACGCTGCGGGCGTTGGGTGTGCCGGCCGAGCGGATCGCGTCCTCGCGGTCGCTGGACTTCGAGGAGCACACGCGCGCCGCGTCCAACGGGGTGGACGTGGTGCTGAACTCGCTGGCCAACGCGTACGTGGACGCCTCGCTGCGGCTGCTGAAGGAGGGCGGCCGGTTCGTGGAGATGGGCAAGACCGACATCCGCGACGCCGCGCGGGTGGCGGTGGACCATCCCGGTAGGTCGTATCTGTGGTTCGACCTGATCGACGCCGGTTACGAGCGGATCGGTCGGATGATGGGCGCGCTGATGCCGCTGTTCGCAACGGGCACCCTCCGTCCGCTGCCCACCGCCACCTGGGACGTGCGGCGCGGGTTGGAGGCGTTCCGCTTCATGAGTCAGGCCCGGCACATCGGCAAGGTGGTGCTGACCATGCCTCCCGCGCCCGCCGCGACGCGGGACGGAACGGTGGTGATCACCGGTGGTACCGGGGTCCTCGGCAGCCTCGTCGCCCGCCACCTCGTCACCCACCACGGCATACGCCACCTCCTCCTCCTCTCCCGCCGCGGACCCCACGCACCCGACGCCACCCAACTCCACCACCAACTCACCCAACTCGGCGCCACCACCACCATCACCACCTGCGACACCAGCAACCGCGAGCAACTCGCCACCGCACTCGCCACCATCCCACCCCAACACCCCCTCACCGGCATCATCCACACCGCCGGCACACTCCACGACGCCCTCCTCACCAACCTCACCCCCCAACACACCCACACCACCCTCCAACCCAAAGCCCACACCGCCTGGCACCTCCACCAACTCACCCAACACACCCCCCTCGACTTCTTCGTCCTCTTCTCCTCGTCCGCCGCTGTGCTGGGCGGTCCCGGGCAGGGCAACTACGCGGCGGCCAACGCCTTCCTGGACGCGCTCGCGCAACACCGGCGTGACCGGGGTCTGCCGGGTGTCTCGGTGGCGTGGGGGCTGTGGGAGCGGGAGAGCGGGATGACGGGGCATCTGGGCGCGGCCGACCAGTCCCGGCTGCGCCGGGCCGGGACGACACCGCTCTCCGACGCCGTGGGCCTCGCCCTCTTCGAAGCGGCGCTCGACGCCGACCGGGCCGCGGTGGTGGCGATGGGGTTCGATCCCGCCGCGGCGCGCGTGGCGCTCGGGGCGCAGCGGGTGCCGCCGCTGCTGCGGCGGTTGGTGGCGGCTCCGGCGCGGCGGGTGGCCGCCGCCGGTCCTGACCCGGCGGCCGGTGGCGCGCGGGCGCTGGTGGACCGGCTGGCCTCGGTGCCCGAGGCCGAGCGCGGCCGGTTGCTGCTCGGGTTGGTCCGGGAGCAGACCGCGCTCGTGCTGAGTTACGCGTCGAGCGGGGAGGTCGGTGCCGACCAGGCGTTCAAGCAGTTGGGCGTGGACTCGTTGACCGCGGTCGAGTTGCGCAACCGGCTGAGCGCGGCCACGGGCCTGCGGCTGCCCGCCACGTTGGTCTTCGACCATCCCACGCCGGCCGCGTTGGCCGGGCGGTTGCGTGCGGAGCTGGCCGATGCGCTGGGCGGTCCGGCCACGGGGGCCGAGGTCGGCGAGGTGGACGACGCGGAGATCCGTCGGCTGTTGGCTACGGTCGCCCCGGACCGGCTCCGCGCGGCCGGGTTGCTCGGCGCCCTGTTGGAGCTGGCCGAGCCCGCGCCCCGGGTCGACGGGGCGGCCGGCGCGGACCCGGGTGACCTGGAGTCGATCGACGCGATGGACGCGGACGACCTGATCGGCCTGGCCTTCGGCAGTACCGACCTCTGATCGCGTTCGGACGGTGGAGAAGACGATGACCGCAGCACAGACACCCGCGTCACACGACCGCGTCCTGGCGGCCCTGCGGCACTCGGTGAAGGAGAACAAGCGCCTTGAGCAGCGCAACCACCAGCTCACCGAGGAACGACACGAGCCGATCGCGATCGTCGACATGGCCTGCCGGTTCCCCGGCGGCGTCACGTCGCCCGAGGACTTCTGGCAGTTGCTGAGCGAGGGCCGGGACGCCGTCACCGAGTTCCCCGCAGAGCGCGGCTGGGACACCGAGGCGCTGTACGACCCGGACCCGGACCGGCCGGGCCACAGCTATGTGCGGCACGGGGCCTTCCTGCGGGACGCGGAACGCTTCGACGCCGCGTTCTTCGGGATCAGCCCGCGTGAGGCGCTGGCGATGGACCCGCAGCAGCGGCTGCTCCTGGAGACGGCGTGGGAGGTCTTCGAACGGGCCGGCATCGATCCGACGTCGGTGCGTGGCAGGCGGATCGGCGTGTTCGTCGGGGTGTCTCCGCTGGGGTACGGGGCGGGCTCGCAGGCGGCGTCGGAGGGCACCGAGGGCTACCTGTTGACCGGGACGACGGTCAGCGTCGCCTCCGGGCGGCTGGCCTACGCCTTCGGCCTTGAGGGGCCCGCGCTGACCGTGGACACCGCGTGCTCCTCGTCGTTGGTGGCCCTGCACCTGGCGGCGCGGGCGCTGCGGGCGGGCGAGTGCACCGCGGCGCTGGTGGGCGGGGCCGCCGTGATGGCGGCGCCGCACATGTTCGTGGAGTTCAGCCGCCAGCGTGGGCTCGCGCCGGACGGCCGTTGCAAGGCGTTCGCCAGCGCCGCCGACGGCACCTCCTGGGGCGAGGGCGTGGGCCTGCTCCTTGTCATGCGGCTGTCGGAGGCTCGCCGCGCGGGGCACCGGGTGCTGGCCGTGCTGCGGGGCAGCGCCGTCAACCAGGACGGCGCGTCCAACGGGCTCACCGCGCCGAGCGGGCCGGCACAGCAGCGGGTGATCCGGCAGGCGCTGGCCGACGCGCGGCTGGCCCCGGACGAGGTGGACGCGGTGGAGGCGCACGGCACCGGCACCCGTCTCGGCGACCCGATCGAGGCCCAGGCCCTGCTCGCCACCTACGGCCAGGACCGACCGGCCGACCGGCCGCTGTGGCTGGGCTCGGTGAAGTCCAACATCGGCCACACCCAGTTGGCCGCGGGCGTCGCCGGGGTCATCAAGACCGTGCTCGCGATGCGGCACGGCGTACTGCCACCCACGCTGCACGTGGACACCCCGGCCGAGCGGGTCGACTGGTCCCGGGGCGCGGTGGAACTCCTCACCGAGGCGCGCTCGTGGCCGGCGGCCGACCGGCCCCGCCGAGCCGCGGTGTCCTCCTTCGGCATCAGCGGCACCAACGCCCACGTCATCCTCGAAGCCGCCGACCCCGCCGACACCGGAACGGACGGCGCTCCCGTCTCCTCTCCCGGGTCGACCGTCGCCACCGCGTCGATTCCGGACGGCGACGCGGCCGCGACCCCGGGCAAGGGCGCGGTCCCGGGCAGGGACGCGGCCGTGGGCGGCGGTGTGGCGGGCGCGGAGCGGCCTGTGGTCGTCACCCCCTGGCCGTTGTCCGCCGCCAGCCCCGAGGCGCTGCGCGCGCAGGCCCTGCGGGTGCGGGAGGCCGTCGCCGCGCGTCCCGACTGGGAGCCGTCCGCCGTGGCCTGGGCGCTGGCCACCACCCGGGCCGACCTCGCCCAGCGGGCCGTGGTCGTCGGCGCCGGGCGTACCGAACTGCTCGCCGGGCTCGACGCGCTCGCCGGGGGCACCACCACGGCACACACCGTCGTGGGCGAGGCGGCGCGGGGCGGCGGGCTGGCGTTCCTCTTCACCGGGCAGGGCTCGCAACGCCCGGGTGCCGGGCGGGAGTTGCACCAGCTCTTCCCCGTCTTCGCCGAGGCGCTGGACCGCAACTGCGCGCTGCTGACCGAGCGGACCGGCCTGCCGCTGCGCGAGGCGCTGCTCGCCGAGGAGGGCTCGGCCGGCTACCCGGAACACGCGCGGCTGCTGCGGGGGACGGCCTGGGCCCAGTGCGCGTTGTTCGCCCTCGAAGTGGCCCTGTTCCGGCTGGTGGAGTCGTGGGGGGTACGCCCGGACTTCCTGCTCGGCCACTCCGTCGGCGAGTTGGCCGCCGCGCACGTGGCCGGGGTGTTCTCGCTGGAGGACGCGGTGACCGCGGTGGCTGCCCGGGGCCGCCTCATGCAGGAGTTGCCGGAGGGCGGGGCGATGGCGGCCGTGGAGGCGACCGAGGAGGAGGTCGCGGCCCTGCTGGCCGGGGGCGACGGGACGGCGGAGATCGCCGCGGTCAACGGCCCGACCTCGGTGGTGGTGTCGGGTGACGAGGACGGCGTGGGCCGGGTCGCCACCGCGCTACGCGACCGGGGCCGGCGCACCAGGGAGCTGAGCGTCAGCCATGCCTTCCACTCGCCGCGTATGGACGGCATGTTGAGCGCGTTCCGTACGGTCATGTCCCGGCTGGCGACCCACGAGCCGACGCTGCCGCTGATCTCCAACGTCACCGGGCTGCCGGTCACCGGCGAGCAGGTCCGCTCGGCCGACTACTGGGTGCGCCACGCCCGAGCGACCGTGCGTTTCCACGCCGGCGTCCGGCACCTGGCGGCACAGGGTGTCCGCACCTTCCTGGAGCTGGGCCCCGACAGGGTGCTGTGCGCGGCGGCCCGCGACGGCGCCCTGGACGCGCTCGGCGCGAGCGCCGACGAGGTGGCCGCCGTGCCGCTGCTCCGCGGCGGCCAGCCCGAGTCGACGACGGTGCTCACCGCGCTGGCCACGCTGCACGTGCGCGGGTGCGGGGTGGACTGGCGAGCCTGCCTGGGCGATGTCGCCGGCCGTCCGGACCCGACGGCGCGGGTCGACCTGCCCACCTATCCCTTCCAGGGCGAGCGCTACTGGCTGCCGCCGCGACCGGCCGCGGCCGAACCCGCCGACCTGGGCCTGGAGGCCGCCGGGCACCCGCTGCTCGCCGCAGCCCTCACCCCGGCCGACGGTGACGGCCTGCTGCTGACCGGCCGGCTGTCGGTCAGCTCCCATCCGTGGATCGCCGACCACGTCGTCCTGGACACGGTGGTCGTGCCCGGCACGGCGTTCCTCGAACTGGCCCTGCACGCGGCGCTGTTGACACGGTGCCAGGGCGTCGACGAGCTCGACCAGGAGAGCCCGCTGATCCTGCCCGCCGACGGCGCGGTCCGGGTGCAGCTCAGGGTGGGAACGCCCGAGGAGGACGGCCGCCGGCCCCTGGCCGTGTACTCCCGTCCCGACGGCGACGACACCGAGCCCTGGACCCGGCACGCGAGCGGCCTGCTGACCGCCGCGGTCGAGGCCAGCCCCGCCGCCGACTCCGCCGGGCTCGACGGAGCCTGGCCCCCGCCGGGTGCCGTGCCCGTCGACATCGCCGACTTCTACCGCACCGTGGCCCTGGACGGCTTCGCCTACGGGCCGTCCTTCCAGGGCCTGCAGGCGGTGTGGCACGTGGGCGACGACGTCTATGGCGAGGTGGAGCTGCCGGAGCCGTACCGGGCGGAGGCCCTCCGGTACGGCGTGCACCCCGCCCTGCTCGACGCCGCGCTCCACGCGGGCCTGGTGGGCAGCACCTGGGAGCAGGTGCTGCTGCCCTTCGCCTGGAACGGCGTACGACGCTCGCGTACCGGCGCGGCCCGGCTGCGCGTCCGCCTCTCCCCGGCCGGGCAGGACGCCATGTCGCTGCTGGTGACCGACGAGTCGGGCGCACCCGTCGTGACGGTGGCCGCGCTGCGGGCGCGGCCGGTCTCCCCGGCCCAGTTGCGGGCCGCAGGCCGTACGCCGGCCGGGGACGCGTTGTTCCGCGTCGAGTGGGCCGCCGCCGGCCCGGGCACGGCGGACGCCGCCGGGGCGGACGAGGCGGAGTGGGCCCTGGTCGGGCCGTACGATCCGCTGGCGGACTCGGCATCCGAGGCCACCGGCGGCCCGCTCGACCGCTATCCGGACCTGGCGGCTCTCGCGGAGGCCGTAGCTGGGGGGCGGCCGGTGCCGACGACCGTCTTCCTGACCTGCCCGCACGCCGCGCCCGGCGCGGCCGTGCCCGAGGCGGCCAGGGAAACGCTGGCGTGGGCCAGCTCCGCGCTCACCTCGTGGGTCGGCGACCCGCGCTTCGCCGCCTCCCGGCTGGTCGTGCTGACGCACGGCGCGGTGGCCGCCGGGCGGGACGAGGACGTGCCGAACCTCGCCCAGGCGCCGCTGTGGGGGCTGGGTCGGGCGGCGCAGGCCGAGCACCCGGGCCGTTTCGTCCTGCTCGACCTCGGCGCCGGCGCCGACGTCCGCGCGGCGCTGCGGCGGGCGGCCGGTTCCGACGAGCCACAGCTCGCCGCGCGACCCGCCGGCCTCCACACACCCCGGCTGGTCCGGGCCAGGCCGACCGCCGTGGACCCCGCGCTCCCGACTCCGCGCCTGGGCGACCGTGCCGGAACGGTCCTCATCACCGGCGGCACCGGCGCGCTGGGCTCGCTGCTCGCCCGGCACCTGGTCGCGGAGCACGGCGTACGGGACCTGTTGCTGCTCACCCGGCGTGGCCCGCGGGCGCCCGAGGCCGAGCGGCTGACGGCCGAACTCGCCGCGGCCGGAGCGCGGGTGACGGTCGCGAGCTGTGACGTGTCGCGACGCCAGGCCCTGGCCGACGTGTTGGCCGGGATTCCGACGGAGCGGCCATTGACCGCGGTCGTGCACGCGGCGGGCGTGGTGGACGACGGGGCGCTGGAGGCGCTGACGGCGGAACGCTTCGACGCGGTACTGCGGCCGAAGGCCGACGCGGCCTGGCACCTGCACGAGCTGACCCGGGGCATGGCGCTCGACGCGTTCGTCCTGTTCTCCTCGGCGGCGGCCACCCTCGGCGGCGCCGGGCAGGGGAACTACACCGCCGCGAACAGCCTCCTCGACGCGCTGGCCCAGCACCGCGCCGCCCACGGCCTGCCTGCCCGCTCCGTGGCCTGGGGACCCTGGGAGGAACGGGCGGGGATGGCAGGGGAGTTGGACGAGGCGACCCAGCGCCGGATGCGGCGCGCCGGCGTCCTCCCGCTGGCCCCGCACGACGGACTCGCGCTCTTCGACGCCGCGCTGGCCGGGGACGATCACACCCTGCTCGCGGTCCGGCTGAACCTGGCCGCCCTGCGCGGCACGGCCGACGCCGCGCCACCGCTGCTGCACACCCTGACCGGCACACCCACGACACCGGGGGCAGCGCCTGCCGTGGCCGGGTGGCGTGGACGGTTGGCCGGATTGGCGGCCGACGAGCGCGAGGACGCCCTGCTCGACCTGGTACGTGACGCGGTGGCCACCGTGCTCGGCCACGCGGACCCGACGGCCGTGCACGGTGAACGGGCCTTCAACGACCTCGGGTTCGACTCCCTGACCGCCGTGGAGCTACGGAACCGGCTCGCCACCTCCACCGGGCTGCGGCTCCCGGCCACCCTGGTCTTCGACCATCCGACATCCCGGGCCCTGGCCCGCTATCTGGATGGCGCGCTCCCCCAGGACGGGGCGCCCACCGCCGGCGTGCCGGTACTCGCCGAACTCGACAGGTTCGAAGCCACCCTGACCGCCATCGGCCCCGACCACCCCGACCAGCCACGGATCGCCACCCGGCTCCGTGCCGTCCTGGCCCGCTGGGAGGGCCGGCCGGTCGCCGCCGTTCCCGACACCGACAGCGGGCTGGCGGACGACGCCGCGGACGACGAGGTCTTCGACTTCATCACCAACGAACTCGGGATCTCCTGACCGGCCCCGGGGCCACCACTCAATCGAGCCTCACGCCTTCTCCGTCCCTCCCGACCTGCCGAAAGGGTGGCACCACCGTGGCGAGCGAGACCGAGGAAAAGCTGCGTTACTTCCTCAAGCGGGTGTCGACCGACCTCCAGGAGACGCGCCGCCGCCTCCACGACCTGGAGTCCGTCGAGGGCGAGCCGATCGCCGTCGTGGGCATGGCCTGCCGCTACCCCGGCGGTGCCGACTCCCCGGAGAAGCTGTGGCGCCTCCTCACGGAGGGCCGGGACACCGCCACACCGTTCCCCACCGACCGGGGCTGGGACGTGGAGGCGCTGTACGACCCCGACCCGGACCACCCCGGTACGACGTACGGGCGCGAGGGTTGCTTCGTCGACGACGCGGGTCACTTCGACGCAAGCTTCTTCGGGATCGGACCGCGCGAGGCGCTGGCCATGGACCCGCAACAGCGACTGCTCCTGGAGACCACCTGGGAGACGTTCGAGCGGGCCGGCATCGACCCGACCACGCTGCGCGGCAGCAGCACCGGCGTCTTCATGGGCACCGGCCAACAGGACTACGCCTCCCTGGTCCAGCGGGCGACGGAGAACCTGGAGGGATACCTGCTGTCGGGCGGCGCGGCCAGCGTCATCTCCGGGCGGCTGTCGTACGTGTTCGGTCTTGAGGGCCCGGCGATCACCGTGGACACCGCCTGCTCCTCCTCACTGGTCGCCCTCCACCTGGCCACCCAGTCGCTGCGTCGCGGCGAGACCACCATGGCCCTGGCCGGCGGAGCCACCGTCATGGCCGCGCCCGGCATGTTCATCGAGTTCAGCCGACAACGCGGCCTCTCCCCCGACGGCCGCTGCAAGGCATTCGCCGCCTCGGCCAACGGCACCGGATGGGGCGAGGGCGTGGGCGTCCTCCTTCTCGAACGCCTCACCGACGCGCAACGCAACGGCCACCAGGTACTCGCTGTCGTGCGCGGCTCGGCCATCAACCAGGACGGCGCGTCCAACGGGCTCACCGCCCCCAACGGTCCGGCCCAACAGCGCGTCATCTGGCAGGCGCTGAGCAACGCCAGGCTGACCACCGACGACATCGACGCGGTGGAGGCTCACGGTACGGGCACCACCCTCGGCGACCCGATCGAGGCCCAGGCCCTCCTCGCCACCTACGGCCAGAACCGCCCCGACGACCGACCCCTGTGGCTGGGCTCGATCAAGTCCAACATCGGCCACACCCAGGCCGCAGCCGGCGTCGCCGGCGTCATCAAGGCGATCCTCGCGCTGAACCACGGGACGCTGCCCAAGACCCTGCACGTGGACGAGCCCACACCCCACGTCGACTGGGACTCCGGCGCCGTACGCCTGCTCACCGAGCAGCGACGGTGGCCCGAGACAGACCGGCCACGCCGAGCCGCCGTCTCCTCCTTCGGAGCCAGCGGCACCAACGCCCACGTCATCGTGGAGCAGGCCCCCGAGCCGCAGGCCACTCCGGATGCGCAGGCCGCCGCAGAAGGCACGGGCGCCACAGTCGAGACGGGCATCATCCCGATCGTCCTCTCCGCACGAGGCCACCGGGCTCTCCGTACCCAGGCCGCGCAACTCGCCGCGTACGTCGAGGACCACCCCGAGACCGACCCGTACGCCGTCGCGCACGCCCTGCTCAGCACGCGAGCCACCCTCGAACACCGGGCCGTCCTGCTCGCCCGCGACCGCGACCACCTCCTGGACGCGCTCCGCGCCCTCGCCAAGGGCGAGGAACACCCCAGCGTGATCACCGGCAACGCCGACCACGCCAAGCCTGTTTTCGTCTTCCCGGGCCAGGGCTCGCAGTGGACCGGCATGGCCACCGACCTCCTGAACGCCTCCGAGGTCTTCCGACAGTCGATAGCCGAGTGCGAGAACGCCCTCGCGCCGTATGTCGACTGGTCGTTGACGGATGTGCTCACCAACGGCCAACCCATCGAACGCGTCGATGTCGTCCAACCCGCGCTGTTCGCCGTCATGGTCTCGTTGGCCCGAGTGTGGCAGTCGCTGGGCGTCCAACCCACCGCCGTCATCGGCCACTCGCAAGGGGAGATTCCCGCGGCCGTCATCGCGGGTGCCTTGACCCTTGAGGACGGCGCCCGCGTCACCGCGCTCCGCAGCCAAGCCATTCACACCACCCTCACCGGCCACGGCACCATGGCCTCCCTCACCCTTACGCCCGAGGCAACCCAACAGCTCCCCGGAGCCTGGGGACAAGAACTCCACGTCGCCGCGCACAACGGACCCCACACCACCGTCATCGCCGGCAACACCACCGCAGTCGAAGACCTGCTCCAACACTGCGAAGAACACGACATCCACGCCCGACGCATTAACGTCGACTACGCCTCTCACAGCCCCCACGTGGAATCCGTACGCGAGCAACTACATAACCAGCTTGGCGACATAAAGCCCACCACCAGCGACATTCCCTTCTACTCCACCACCACAGGCGAAGCCCTCGACACCACCCAACTCACCGCCCACTACTGGTACACCAACCTCCGCCAACCCGTACTCCTCACCCACGCCACCACCACCGCCCTCACCAACGGACACACCACCTTCATCGAAATCAGCCCCCACCCCGTCCTCACCACCCCACTCCACGACATCACCGACCACACCAACCAACCCACCACCATCACCGCAACCCTCCGCCGCGACCACGGCACCTGGACCCAACTCCTCACCCACGCCGCACACCTCCACACCCACAACACCCCCATCAACTGGACCACCCTCCTCCCCACCACCGCACCACAACTCGACCTCCCCACCTACCCCTTCCAACGGCGGCGCTATTGGGTGGACGCCAGGGCGTTGGGCGTCGCGCCGCTGGCCGCGTCGGGTGAGGACGCGGAGGAGGGTGACTCGGCGGGGGCGGAGCTGCGGCGGGAACTGGCTGGCCGGTCCGAGGTGGAGCAGGAACGGATGCTGCTCGAACTGGTACGGACGCACGCCGCCGTGGTCCTCGGCCTGGAGGGGCCGCTGGATGTCGGGCGTTCCTTCAACGAGTTGGGCTTCGTCTCGCTCACCGCCGTGGAACTGCGTAACCGACTGATCGCGGCGGCCGGTGTGCGGCTTCCCGCGACCGTGGTCTTCGACCACCCGACGCCACGGGAGCTGAGTCGGCGGCTGCGCACCGAGTTGGCGGGTGCCGAGTTGGCGGGTGTCGGGGGCCAGCGTGCGCCGCGACCAGTGGTGGCGGCGCGGACGGCGCCCGAGGGTGGCGACGATCCGATCGCGATCGTCTCGATGGCCTGCCGGTTTCCGGGTGGTGTGGGCAGCCCGGAGGACCTGTGGCGGCTGGTCGCCGAGGGTACCGACGCCATCTCGGCCTTCCCCGAAGACCGTGGCTGGGACGTGGCGGGGATCTACCACCCCGATCCGGGCCGCAGTGGCCGTACGTACACGCGGGAAGGCGGGTTCGTCGCCGACGCGCACGCGTTCGACGCCGCGTTCTTCGGGATCGGGCCGCGCGAGGCGCTGGCCATGGACCCGCAGCAGAGGTTGCTGCTGGAGACCGCGTGGGAGGTGTTCGAGCGCGCGGGCATCGACCCGACGAGCACGCGCGGCAGCCGTACCGGTGTCTTTGCCGGCTCCAGTGGCCAGGACTATCCGCAGCTCGTCCTCGGGGCCTCGGCTGACATCGAGGGGTACCTGATGACCGGCAACGCGGCCAGCGTGTTGTCCGGCAGGTTGGCGTACGCGTTCGGGCTCGAAGGTCCGGCCGTCACGGTGGACACCGCCTGCTCGTCGTCGCTGGTCGCGCTGCACCTGGCCTGTCAGTCGCTGCGGTCGGGCGAAAGTGAGCTGGCGCTGGCCGGTGGGGTGACGGTGCTGTCCACGCCGCAGGCGTTCATCAGCTTCAGCCGGCAGCGCGGGCTGGCGCCCGACGGCCGCTGCAAGCCGTTCTCCTCGGCCGCCGACGGCACCACATGGGGCGAGGGGGTCGGGTTGCTCCTCCTGGAACGGCTGTCCGACGCCCGGCGCAACGGCCATCCGGTGCTGGCCACGGTACGCGGCAGCGCCACCAACCAGGACGGTGCGAGCAACGGCCTCTCCGCGCCTCACGGGCCCTCACAACAGCGCGTCATCCGGCAGGCGCTCGCCAACGCCCGGCTGGCTCCGGCCGAGGTGGACGCGGTGGAGGCGCACGGCACGGGCACGCCGCTGGGTGACCCGATCGAGGCGCAGGCCCTGCTCGCCACGTACGGCCAGGACCGGCCGGCCGACCGGCCGCTGTGGCTGGGTTCGGTGAAGTCCAACATCGGTCACACGGCCGCCGCGGCGGGGGTCGCCGGGCTGATCAAGATGGTGAAGGCGATGGAGCACGGGGTGCTGCCCCCGACGCTGCACCTGGGCGAGCCCACCCCGCACGTGGAGTGGGACAGCGGGCGGGTCGCGCTCCTCGCCGAGCCGGTGGCCTGGCCGGACACCGGCCGACCGCGCCGGGCCGGGGTGTCCGCCTTCGGCATCAGCGGCACCAACGCGCACGTGCTCATCGAACAGGCGCCACCCGAACCCGAGCCCGAGCCGACGGCGGACACGGCGGAGCCGGTTCCGGAGCCGGTCCGCGCGGCGGTCCCGGAGGGTGCGGAAGCCGCCCCGGCCGGGCACGTGCCACCGGTGGTGCTGTGGCCCCTGTCCGCGCGCGGCGAGCGGGGCCTGCGGGCCCAGGCCGAGCGGTTGCGGGAGCACCTGGTCCGGCGGCCCGAACTGGACCCGGTGGACGTCGCTCGCGCGCTGGCGGCCTCCCGGGCCGGGCTGTCGCACCGCGCGGTGGTCCTCGCCGACCGGCAGGGCGCCGACGGCGGGCGTGCTGGCCTGCTCGCGGGGCTCGCCACGCTGGCGGCGGGCGAGGACGCGCCGGGTGTGGTGCGGGGCACGGCCACCGGCGGCCGGACGGGGTTCCTGTTCCCCGGTCAGGGCAGCCAGCGGCCGGGGATGGGGCGCGGCCTCTACGACGCCTTTCCGGTCTTCGCGCGGGCGCTTGACGAGATGTGTGGCTTGCTGGACGAGCACGCGGACGACGCGGGGCGGCCGGGACTGCTGTCGGTGTTGTTCGCGGCTGAGGGCACCGCGAGGGCGCGGCTGTTGGACGAGACGGTGTACACCCAGCCCGGGCTGTTCGCGGTGGGGGTCGCCGCGTACCGGCTCCTTGAGTCCTTCGGTGTCGTACCGGACTGTGTCGGCGGGCATTCCGTCGGGGAGTTGGCCGCCGCGCACGTGGCCGGGGTGTGGTCGGCCGATGACGCCTGTCGGTTGGTAGCGGCCCGGGCCCGGCTGCTCCAGGCGACGCCGGAGGGCGGCGCGATGACCGCCCTTGAGGCGAGCGAGGACGAGGTGCTCCCGCTGCTGGCCGGGTGCGCCGACCAGGTCTCCGTCGCGGCCGTCAACGGGCCTCGCGCCACCGTGGTCTCCGGGGTCGCCGAGGCGGTCGCCGAGGTCGCCGCCGTCTTCGCCGGCCAGGGGCGCAGGACCAGGGAGCTGCGGGTGGGACGGGCCTTCCACTCGCCGCTGACGGAGGGTGTGTTGGCGGAGTTCGGCGAGGTCGCGGCCTCGCTGACGTACCGGGCGCCGCGCGTGCCGGTGCTGTCCAACGTGAGTGGTGCGCTGGCCACCGCCGAGGAGTTGGGCACACCGGCGTACTGGGTGCGGCATGTGCGCGAGACGGTCCGGTTCCACGACGGGGCCCGCCGGTTGGCCGCCGACGGGATCACCAGTGTGCTCGAACTGGGGCTCGGCGGTGTGCTGTCGGCGTTGGTCCGCGAGGTGCCGGTGGAACGGGGCGGCTCCATGGCGGCGGTGCCGCTGCTGCGGCGCGGCAGGCCGGAGCCCGAGAGCGCCCTGGCGGCGCTGGCCCACGCGTACGCCCACGGGACGCCGGTGGCGTGGGACGCGGTGTTCGGCGGCGCGGGGGGCCGTCGGGTCGAGCTGCCGACGTACGCGTTCCAGCGACGGCGGTTCTGGCCGGTTGGCTCGCTGGGCCCGCGCCAGGACGAGGTCCACGAGCCGGTCGGGGCGACGGGGGACGACGGCGCGGCGGGGGGTGGCGGCGCGGCCGTACTCGGGGCGCGGCTCGCGGGGTTGGACGGGGCGGGGCGCCGTACGGAGTTGCGGGCGTTGGTGGTCACCCAGGTGGCGGCCGTACTCGGGCACCCGGCGACCGACGAGGTCGAGGCCGCCCTCGGCCTGCCGGAGCTGGGCATCGACTCGCTGGCCGCGACCGAACTGCGGGACAGCCTGCACCGTGCGACGGGGGTGTCCCTGTCGAGTACGGCCGTCTTCGAGCACCCCACCCTGGACGATCTGGCGGCACACCTCCAGGCCGGGTGGGAGGCGCTCGGCCCCGAGGCCCGGACCGCCGCCCCCGCGCCGGCGCCCGCCGGGCCGGAAGCGGAGGCGCCGCCGACCGAAGAGACGACGGCCGAGAAGCCGGCGGTCGCAGGGCCGGCGGCCGACGGTGCGGCGGTGGCCGAGCCGGTGGGCCTGCTGGGTTCGCTGGCCGTGCGGGCCGCCCGGGCGGGCCACTTCGCGGAGTTCGATGTCCTACTGCGGGACGCGTCCCGCTTCCGGGAGACCTTCGCGGCGGCGTCCGACCTGACCCGGCGCGCGGCCCCGGTCCGGCTCGCGCACGGGCCGGCCTTCCCCCGGCTGGTCTGCTTCCCGTCCTTCGCCGGCAGGTCGGGGGCCCACCAGTACGCCCGGCTGGCCTCGGCCGCCCGGGGTCAGCGGGACCTGTGGGCGGTGCCGGCTCCCGGCTTCGTCGACGGTGAGGCGCTCCCCGCCGACCTGGGGGCGCTCGTGGACCTGCACGCGTCCGATGTCGGCCAGATACGCGGGGACGCCCCGTTCGCCCTCGTCGGCCACTCCGCGGGCGGCTGGATCGCGCACGCGGTGACCGAGCGCCTGGAGGAACTCGGCACCCCGCCGGTGTGCCTGGTGCTGCTGGACAGCTATCCGCCCGGCAGCCCGGTGCTCCCCCGTATCCAGGCGGCGCTCGGCGCGGGCCTCACCACCGGCGACGGCGGGCTCGCGCCGGCCGGTGCGGCGCTCGACGACGTCTGCCTCACGGCGATGGGCGGTTACGGCGCCCTGTTCGCGGACTGGCTGCCGCGTGCGCTCGCCACCCCGGTCCTCCAGGTCAGGTCCACCGCGCCGCTCCCCGGGTTCCCCGCGACCGACTGGCAGCCGGCCTGGCCGGGCGAGCACACCGAACTCCAGGTGCCGGGCGACCACTTCTCCGTACTCGGCGACCACGCCACGGCCACCCTGCGGGCCGTCGGCGACCACCTCGGGGAGCCGCACTGACCGCGCCACGGCCCGGCCGCGCGCCCCGCCCCCGTACGACCACGACTCCGCACCACGTCCAGCCGAACCGCGACCAAGGGTGACCAGCGATGACCAGCACACACGACCAGCAGCCCGGACCGGTGGACCAGGAGGTCCTGGACGGCCAGTCCGCCTACCACCCGCGTGCCCTCGCCTTCTACGACCTGGTGGTGTTCCGTGGCAGCGCCCCGCTCTTCTGGCGCTGCTCGCCGCGGAACTTCCTCCGGATGTACGCCACCAGCGTCGGGGCCAGCCACCTGGAACTCGGCGTCGGCACCGGCTACCTCCTGAGCCGCACCCGGTTCCCGGTCTCCAACCCGAAGATCACGCTGGCCGACCTCAACCCCAGCACCCTGGACTTCACCGCGCGGCGGCTGGCGTTCTACGAGACCACCAAGGTCGTCGCCAACGCGCTGGAGCCGCTCCCGGTGCCGGCGGAGAGCCACGACTCGGCCGCCCTCAGCTTCCTGCTGCACTGCGTGCCGGGCAGCCTGCGGGAGAAGGGCGTGGCCATCCGGCACGCCGCGGCGGCGGTCAGGCCCGGCGGCACGGTGTTCGGCAGCACCATCCTGTACGCGGGGGTCCCGGTGACCCGGTCCGGGCGGTGGCTGATGAACAACCTCAACGACAAGGGCGTCTTCCACAACTCCGAGGACAACCTGGAAGACCTCCGCGACCAGTTGAAGCAGAACTTCGACGACTTCGACCTGGTGACCCGCGGCAGCGTCGCGCTCTTCCGGGCCCGTAAGCCCGCGTGAGCCCGGTCCCGCACCGGGCCGACACCCCGCGTGGCCGCACCCCGCCGCCCAGCACCGCCCCCCGCTCCCACCCCCGACAAACGTGCCCGTCCTGCCCGTCCCGCCGCGACGACGCCGTGGGCCCACCACACGGAAGAGGAACCACACCCATGACCGCACGCTGGTATCCGATCGAGGAGGCCGACGACACCCTGTTCGCCACGGCCCCGCTCTACCACGCCCGCTCGGTGGAGGTGCCGTACTCGGCACAGGAGACCTGGGAGGCGCTGACCGGGGACGGGGTGTCGAGCTGGACCAAGGGCATGCGGCGACTGACCTGGACCTCGCCGCGGCCGTTCGGCGTCGGAACCACGCGAGAGATCGAGATGGGCGGTGACTTCACCCTGCGCGAGCGCTTCTTCCGCTGGGAGGAGGGGCACCGCAAGACGTTCACCGGGGTGGCCGGCACCCGGTCGATCTTCCGGCACCTGGTGGAGGACTACGTCGTGGAACCGACCCCGTACGGCGCCCGGTTCAGTTGGCGCTGGGCGGCCGAACTCAACCGGCCCTGGTCGTTCTTCGGTCCGGCCCTGGACAAGCTCTCCTTCGCCCCGGTGGGGCGCTCCCACATCGACGGCCTGCCCGGCTACATGGCCACCCAACGGGCCGCCGCCGGCCGCTGACGGGCCGGCCGCCAGCTCGCCGGGCTGCCCGGCCCCTGCCCAGCCATCGCAGAACCGTCACGGGAAACACCACAGGAAACACCACAGGAAAGAGGACGTATGTGCGGGATCACCGGGTGGATCGCCTTCCGGCGGGACCTGAGCGCTGAACAGGCCGCGTTGGACGCGATGACGGCCACCATGCTGTGCCGGGGCCCGGACGCCGAGGGAACCTGGCTGTCACCGTCCGCCGCGCTCGGGCACCGTCGGCTGTCCGTCATCGACCTGCCGGGCGGCGTCCAACCCATGGTCGCGCCGACCCCGGACGGCCCGGTGGTCCTGACGTACAGCGGCGAGGCGTACAACTTCGTCGAGCTGCGCGACGAACTGCGCCGGCGTGGGCACGCGTTCCGCACCGCGAGCGACACCGAGGTGGTCCTGCGCGGCTACCTGGAGTGGGGCGAGGGCGTCGCGGACCGGCTCACCGGCATGTACGCGCTGGGGATCTGGGACGGGCGGGCGGACAGGCTGGTCCTGCTGCGTGACCGGCTCGGCATCAAGCCGCTGTACTACTACGAGACCGAGGACGGAGTGGTCTTCGGCTCGGAGGCCAAGGCCGTCCTCGCCCACCCCGAGGTCGAGCCGGTGGTGGACACCGACGGCATGCGCGAGCTGTTCGCGTTCGTCAAGGAGCCGGGGCGCTCGGTGTGGGCCGGCATGCGCGAGGTGAAACCCGGCAACCTGGTCGTGCTGGACCGCTCGGGCCTGCGCGAGCGCGCGTACTGGAGCCTGGAGGCCGCCGAGCACCGCGACGACACCGAGACCACCGTACGCCGCGTGCGCGAGCTGCTTGAGGACAGTGTGCGGCACCAGGTGGTGGCCGACGTGCCGCAGTGCGTCCTGCTCTCCGGCGGGCTCGACTCCAGCGCCCTGACCGCCCTGGCCGGGCGCCACCTGGCCGAGCGTGGCGAGCGGACCCGTACCTTCACCGTCGACTTCGAGCAGCCCGAGGCGTTCCGCCCCGACGAGCTGCGCGGCTCGCAGGACGCGCCGTTCGCCCGCGAGGTGGTCGAACACGTCGGGACCGTGCACCACGACATCCGGCTCGACCACCAGGAGTTGGCCAATCCCGAGGTGCGGCGGGCCACGGTCACCGCCCGCGACCTGCCCTTCGGCTTCGGCGAGGCGGACAACTCGCTGTACCTGTTGTTCAAGGCGGTACGCGAGCACTCTACGGTAGCCCTTTCGGGTGAATCGGCGGACGAGATCTTCGGCGGCTACCCGTGGTTTCACCACCCGACGGTGCAGCAGGCCCCGATGTTCCCGTGGGTGACGGCCTCCGGGCTCAGCCCCAAGTCCCACCCCACCAAGCTGATCAGCCCGGAGCTGCTGGTCGGCACGCTGGATGTGCCCGGCTACTGGCAGCACCGTTACGCGCGGTCGGTGGCCGAGATCCCGGCGGTGCCGGGCGAGGACGAGCACGAGCGGCGGATGCGCGAGTTCTGCTACGTGCACCTGACGAGCCTGCTGGGGATGCTCCTGGACCGCAAGGACCGGATGAGCATGGCGGTCGGTCTGGAGGTACGGGTGCCGATCTGCGACCACCGCCTGGTGGAGTACGTGTACAACACGCCCTGGTCGATGAAGACGTTCGACGGCCGCGAGAAGAGCCTGCTGCGCGCGGCCGTCCAGGACCTCCTGCCGCGCTCGGTGGTGGAGCGGGTGAAGGCCCTCTACCCGCACACCCAGGAGACGCGGTACGTAAGCGAACTCCAGCGCCAGGTGGCCGAGTTGCTGACCGACGACCACCGCGCGGTGGAGTTCTTCGACCGGGACGCCCTGACCAAGGCCGCCCGCGGCCTGCCCGAGGCCGTCGAGCCCGACGAGCGGGAGGCGTTCGAGCGGGTGCTCGACCTGGCCGTCTGGCTCGACGTCCGCCGTCCGACCATCAAGCTCTCCTGAGGAGCCACCGACCATGCCAGTCGACAACGACGTGTACAACCACCTCTCGTGGTGGGACGACAACCAGCCGTTCGCCACCCTGGAGGCGTTCACCCCGCCCCGGTTCGACTACTTCCACGAGGTGCTGACCAGCCGGCTCGGCCTGGACCTGACGGGCCAGCGGATGCTGGACATCGGCTGCGGTGGCGGACTGCTCGCCGAGCGGTTCGCACGGGCGGGCGCCCAGGTCACCGGCGTGGACCCGTCGGGCCCCTCGCTGAAGGCCGCCGCCGAGCACGCCCGCGCCGAGGGGCTGAGCATCCGCTACCAGGAGGGGTTCGCGGAGCAGCTCGACTTCCCCGACGCCTCCTTCGACCTGGTGTACTGCTGCGACACCCTGGAACACGTCACGGACACCGACCGGGCGATCAGCGAGGCGGTCCGGGTGCTCAAGCCCGGCGGCTACTACCTGTACGACACGATCAACCGCACCTTCCGGTCCAAGCTCGGCATGATCAAGATGGCGCAGGACTGGAAGTCCGTCCGCTTCGCGCCCAAGGACCTGCACGACTGGAACGGCTTCATCAAGCCCGCCGAGCTGCACGCCCTCTTCCGCACCCACGGCCTGCGCAACGAGGACCTGGTCGGCTTCGCCTCCAGCCGGCCGCCGCTGGAGCTGCTGCGCGCGATGCGCAGCCGGGCGCGCGGCGAGATCACCTACGGCGAGTTGGGCCGCAGGTTCCAGCTCAGGGCGGCCAAGGACACCTCGGTCATCTACGGCGGCTACGCCAGGAAGGTCGCCTCGTGAGCACCGGCGAGAGCGCCACGCATCCCACCCGCACCGCGTTCCAGGAGGCTCCGCACGTGCACGTACCGGTACTGATCGTGGGCAACGGCCCGGCGGGACTGACGGCCTCGCTGGCGCTGTCGCGTTACGGCATACGGCATCTGGTGGTCGGCAAGTACGAGACGAGCGCGAACACCCCCCGCGCCCACCTGCTCAACCAGCGCACCGGCGAGATCCTGCGCGACCTGGGTGTCGAGGAGGCGGTGCTGGAGGCGGCGACGCCCAGCCCGCTGCTGGCCAACCACGTGTTCATGTCGACCTTCGCGGGTCCCGAGGTCAGCCGGCTCGACGCGTACGGCAACGGCCCGGACCGGATCGGCGACTACCGCGCCGCCAGCCCGAGCCAGATGTGCAACCTGCCGCAGCACCTGCTGGAGCCGATCCTGGTCCGGGAGGCGGAGCGGGCCCACGTGGGCGAGTTGCGCTTCGGCCAGGAGTTCCTGCGCATGACGCAGGACGCGGACGGGGTCACCGCGGTGATCGCCGACCGTCGAACGGGCCTGGAGTACGAGGTGCGCTGCGACTACCTGATCGGCGCGGACGGCGCCAACAGCCGGGTGATGGAACAGGCGGGGCTCACCCTCGCGGGGCAGACCGGCCTGGCGAAGGTGGCGTCGATCTGGTTCGAGGCGGACCTCTCCCGCTACTGCGAGGACCGTCCCGCGATCCTGTACATGGGCGCCGTGCCGGGCAACCCGCCCGAGGACGGCCGGGTCTTCGTCAGCATCAGGCCCTGGAACGAGTGGGTCTACCTGCGCTTCTTCGGCCCCGACGAGGAGTTCGACCCGGACGACCACGAGGAGGTGGTCGGCCACATCCGGGAGAGCGTCGGCGACCCCTCGGTCAACGTCACGATCAAGCACGTCTCGCCGTGGGAGGTCAACGCGGTCGTCGCGCCCCGGTACGCGTCGGGGCGGGTGTTCTGTGTCGGGGACGCCGTGCACCAGATGCCGCCCACCAACGGCCTCGGCCTGAACTCGGCGGTCGCCGACGCGTTCAACCTGTGCTGGAAGCTGCGGCTGGTGCTGGAGGGGACCGCCGGGCCCGAGCTGCTCGACACCTACCAGAGCGAGCGGCTGCCGGTGGGCGGCCAGATCGTCGACCGCGCGGTCCGCAGCATGCTGGACTTCCTCGCCATCCCGGCGGCGCTGGGCTTCACCGCCGAGCAGAGCGCCGCGGAGCAGTCCGCGCTGCTGCGCGGCCTCGCCGACGACACACCGGAGGCGGCCGAGCGCCGGGCGGCCCTGGCCGCCGCGACCCACCAGATCAACTACCAGGTCAACGCGCACGGCGTGGAGATCGGCTACCGCTACCGCGCCGGGGCCCGAGTGGACGACGGCACGCCGGAACCCACGCAGGAGACCGACCCCGAGCTGTACTACCAGCCCACCACCTGGCCGGGCGCCCGGCTCCCGCACGCCTGGCTGGAGGACGGCCGGCGCCGGGTCTCCACGCTCGACATGGTCGGCCGGGGCCGGTTCGTCCTGCTCACCGGCCGCGGCGGCGAGGCGTGGCACGATGCGGCCGGCGAGGCCACGCGGCTGACCGGGGTCACCGTCACGGTGCGCACCATCGGCGCGGCGGAGGGCCTGCGCGACCCGTACGGCACCTGGGAGCGGCTGCGCGAGGTCGACTCGGACGGCTGCGTCCTGGTGCGCCCAGACGGCCACGTGGCCTGGCGCGCCCAGACCAGTGAGGTGGCCACCGAACTACCGAAGGTGCTGGCCCGCCTCCTCGGCGCGACCCCGGAGCGGGCCCAGCGCTGACCCGCGTACCGCTCGGAGTACGGGTGCGGGGGTACGGCCGCCACGGCGGGCCGCGCCCCCGCACGGCCGTGCCCGCTCCGTGCTTTCGGCCCGTCGGCACGACGCGCCCACTCGGTGCGAGGGCGGAACGCACCGGCTCGCGCGGTCACCCGGGAGGCTGGTCAGGGGCGGGGTCGGGTGGCCGTGTCGAGGTAGAAGGCGTCGATGCTCTGGACGGCCTGCTCGAACTCCTCGAGGTTCACGGGCTTGGTCACGTAGGCGTTGGCGTGGCTGCTGTACGCGCTGGTGACGTCGTCCGGGGCGGTGGACGTGGTGAGCACGACCACGGGGATGGTCTGCAGGTCCTCGTCGCCCTTGAGGATCCTCAGCAGCTCGCGGCCGTTCATCCGGGGCATGTTCAGATCGAGAACGATGAGGTCGGGCCGCGGGGAGTCGGGGGCGCGCAGGTGTTCCAGCGCGGCGACTCCGTCGGTGACCCGGACCAGGTTGCGGGCTCCACGCTCGGAGAGGGCTTCCTCGATGAGCATGGCGTCGGCGACGTCGTCCTCGACGAGCAGGACGTCGAGGGGGCGGGCGGGGGTGGCCATCATCGGGTGCTCCGTGGGTTTCTCGTCTGAGTGGTGGAAAAGGCCCGGCCAGCGACGCCGGGCGCCCTGGCGGGTCATGCCGCACGCGGAGCCGAGCTGCGGATAGCTGGCGCCCGCGCGGGCGGCCGCCACGGCCGCCTCACGCTGGAGCCGTTCGGTGGCTTGCTGGAGATGGTCGAGCACGTGGAGCAGGGCCAAAGCCTCCGGTAGCTCGCCCGATGCCCAGCGTGGGGAGCCTGTCTCCAGCAACTGTTGGGTAAGGCGCCGTGCAAGGCCGTCCACCGCCACGTCAGCGATGGCGGCTGTCTCGTGCGAAGTGGTCCGCAGGTCGAAGTTCTTGCCTGGCATGCCTCGCACCCTAGGCCCCCCAGGCCGCCCGCGACAACAACAGTTGTCGCCCCCTACAGTGTGCTGGCCATACTTACCGAGGCCCGGGGCGGCTTGTCCCAGCGAATCGAGGAGTGCACGAGATGACCGGCGAAGAGAGACCGCCGCGCCCGCGTGGACTGGCCGGGTGGACGACCCGCCGGTGGCTCCGCGTGGGGGTGTCCGTCTCCCTGGCGGTACTGGCCGTGCTCGGCGCGACGGGAGCCTGGGTCCTGGCGCGGACCGAGACGATCAGCGAGGACCTCGTGGACGTGCGGTCCCCCGCGCTGATCACCGCGGTCCGCCTGGAGTCGGCCGTGCTCAACCAGGAGACGGGAATCCGCGGCTACGGGATCACCGGCGCGCCGGAGTTCACAGCGCCCTACCGGCAGGGGCTCACCGAACAGCGGGCGGACCTGGAACGGCTCGCCGACCTGCTCGCGGACGACCCCGACGGCCGGGCCAGGCTGGAGGCCGTACGCAGGGCCGTGGCGCGGTGGCAGGAGAGGGTCGCGCGGCCGATCGCCGACGCGCCGCCGGACGCGGTCTCGGCCCTGGCGGCCGAGCGGGCGGCGGAGGGCAAGGTGACCTTCGACGTGGTCCGCGCCGCGCTGAGCGACCAGGAGCGGCACCTGCGCGCGGACCAGGCCCGGTCCAGGGACGACCTGATGACCACGCTGACCGTGCGGAACTGGGTGTTCAGCGCCATCGGCGTGCTCATCCTCGCCCTCGCGGCCCTCATCTTCGAGGGGCTGCGCCGCGGCATCACCAGGCCGCTGGACCGGCTCGGCGCGGATGCCCGCACGATCGCCGGCGGTGACTTCGATCACCCCATCCACCCCTCGGGACCGGCCGATCTGCGACGGCTCAGCGGCGAGATCGACTCCATGCGCCGGCGTCTCGTCCGGGAACTGGCCTTCAAGGAGGAGGCGCGGTCGCGGCTGGACGCGCAGGCCGCGGACCTCCAGCGCTCCAACGCGGAGCTGGAGCAGTTCGCGTACGTGGCCTCGCACGACCTCCAGGAGCCGTTGCGCAAGGTCTCCAGCTTCACCCAGCTCCTCCAGCGGCGCTACGGGGGGCAGCTCGACTCCCGGGCCGACCAGTACATCGACTTCGCGGTCGACGGCGCGAACCGCATGCAGGTCCTCATCAACGACCTTCTCGACTTCTCCCGGGTCGGGCGGCTGCACAACACCCACCAGAGCGTCGACCTGGAGCAGGTCCTTGAGCGCACCCTGTCGACGCTGAGCGTCGGCATCGAGGAAGCCGGCGCCACGATCACCCACGACCCCCTGCCCACCCTGACCGCCGACCCCACCCAGATGGGCATGCTCTGGCAGAACCTGATCGGCAACGCCGTCAAGTTCCGCCGCCCCGACCAGGCGCCGGAGGTGCACGTCACGGCGCGCCAGGAGGGCGAACTGTGGCGGTTCACCGTCACCGACAACGGCATCGGCATCGATCCCGAGTACGCCGACAAGGTCTTCGTGATCTTCCAGCGGCTGCACACCAAGGACGCCTACTCCGGAAGCGGCATCGGCCTGGCCATGTGTAAGAAGATCGTCGAGTTCCACGGCGGCACCATCGCCGTGGACACCTCGTACCAGGAGGGCGCACGCATCAGCTTCACCCTCGCCCCCGAGCCGCCGGAGGCCGCCGACGCGCCCATCGCCACGGACGCCGACCGCTCCGAGGAGGAGCAGGCCCGATGACCGCGCCGGTGACCACCACGGACCGATCGTCCGCCGACGAGCAGACGTACCACATCCTGCTGATCGAGGACGACGAGGGCGACACCCTGTTGGTCGAGGAACTCCTCCACGACACGGGGTTGAGGTTCGAGCTGACCACGAGCACCACGTTGGCCGACGCCCGTGCCGCCCTGACCGACAGGCGGATCAACTGCATCCTGCTCGACCTGCACCTGCCCGACGCGTCGGGCACCGGTGCGGTCACCGCGATCCGGGCCCTGGCCCCACACACCGCTGTGATCGTCCTCACCGGCCTCTCCGAGGCCCAGGCGGGCACCGACGCCATGGCCGCCGGCGCCCAGGACTACCTGGTCAAGGGCAAGGTCGAGGCGGACCTGATGCACCGCACGGTGCGCTACGCCGTCTACCGGAGCCAGACCGAACGCGCGAACGCCGAAGCCCAGGCCGCCCGCCTGCGGGCGGAGGAGAACGCCCGTCTGGAGCGGGGCCTGCTGCCCCAGCCCCTCCTCGACACCTCCGCCGTGCGCGTCACATCCCGCTACCTGCCCGGCGCCGAGATGACCCTGCTCGGCGGGGACTTCCTGGACGTGGTGGAGGGGGACGACGGTCTGCTGCACGCGGTGGTGGGCGACGTCAGCGGGCACGGCCCCGACGCCGCCGCCCTGGGTGTCTGCCTGCGCATCGCCTGGCGCTCCCTGGTGCTGGGCGGGCACCGGGGGGACGACCTGTTGCACCTGATGGAACGCATCCTGATCGCCGAGCGCGGCAACCAACAGCTCTTCGCCACGTGCACCCTCCTCACCCTGGACCAGGAGGCGGCCACCGCCACCCTCCACCTCGCCGGCCACCACGAGCCTCTCCTCACCACGGCCGACGGGACCCTGGAACTGACCGCCGCACACGGCATCGCCCTGGGCATCGTCCCGGGGGTGGACAGTTGGCCCGCCACGGTCATCGACCTCCCCGCCGCCGGAGCCCTCACCCTGTACACCGACGGCCTCACGGAGGGACACAACGGCCCCGGGCGCGAGCGGCTCGGCGTCGAAGGGTTGCTGACCCTCATCGACGGCCTGCCACCGACACCCCCGGCCGCCCACGTCGACCTGCTCATCAAGGAAACCCACGAGCTGAACGCCGGTCGGCACTCCGACGACGTCGCCGTACTGCGCCTCGACTGGGGCAGCCTGCCAGCCAACGGCTGAGACCGAGGCCGGCTCGTCCGGCTCCCGCACGGCGCGTACGGGCACGCGGCCGGTCGCCGGGCCGGCCGCGCGTCGCGCGGTTCCCCGTCGCCCCCAGCCCTGCTCGTGCTGGGCTAGCCGTGCTGTCCGGGGAGGTTGGTGCCGGTCGGTGTAGGGGACTGCGGATGTCGCCCTCGGACAATCCGTCCAGCGTCCAGACGATGGCCGCGCGGGCGGTTCTCAGGTAGCGGTGCGGGTCGTCTTCGGGACCATGGGGCGTTATGGGAGCCGAGTCCCGCGCCACCGGCATCTACCCAGCGCGGCGCGGCCCGCGCGATCATCGGCACCGTAGCCACCGTCGGGTGCTACAGCGTGTGCCCAACGCCGCGATCACCATCGCTTCCGGTACCTCCGCCCGCGCGCCGCCGGGTGCCACACGCGTTCAACGGCCCAACCCACCCTGACAGCCGCACGCAGGAAGGCCCACCCCACGATGACCGACAGCCCGAGCATGCGGGTCCCCGATGTCTACGCCGGGATTCTGGGGGCCAGCTCTGAGGAGCCCCACCGTCGCGATCAGGAATTGGCCCACGCCCTCCTCACCGCGGTCCCCTCGGCCACCCTGGTCGCCCACCACACCCGCGCCTTCGTCCTCTCCGCCGCGGAAGCCTGCGTACGCCAGCACGGCATGACGCAGATCCTGGACCTCGGCGCCGGTCGCCCCACCGCGCGGAACGTCCACGATGTGGCCCATGCCGCCGACCCGGCGGTGAACATCTGCTACGTCGACCACTCCCGCGCCGCCGTAGCCGCCCTGGAAGAACAGGGTCCCACCGACAGCGAGGGCACGGTGTCCTACCTCGTGGCCGACATCAGCGACCCCTACACCGTCCTGCGCTCCCCCGCCGTACGCGAGACCATCGACCTCGCCCGCCCCGCGGCCGTGCTCCTGGGCGCGGTCATCCCCTACCTCACCAACGTCGACGTCCCCGACATGCTGAAGACGTACACGGACGCGCTCGCCCCCGGCAGCATCCTCGTCCTCTCCCACGGCACGTACGACTTCGACCACTCCAAGACGCGACGGATGCAGGAGGTCTACGACAACTTCGGCATCCCCTCCCGCATGCGCGGCGAGAACGAACTCCGCGCCCTGATGGACCACGCGGGCGTCACCGTGCTGCCCCCGGGCATCGTGGCCACCAACCAATGGCGCCCCGACGGGGCGATCGAGGCCGACGCGAGCGAGGCGTGCATGTACGGCCTGTGGGGCCGCACCGGGTGAACCACTCGAGGGCGATGCGCCCACGGCGCCTTGATACGAGGGCGTCGCCAGCGCGACGGGCGCCACCCAGCGCCCGGGGCGCAGCACCCAGCACCCAGCACGAGCTTCGGCAACGGCGGCGTGGCCGAAACCGGGTAACCCACTTGCGCCTCAGGCGTCGTGCGCCGCGGGGCTCCGGCGTCTCAGCCTCGGTGGACGCTCACGGCGTAGCCGCCGCCGTCGTACGGGTGGGCGTCCCACGTCGCGAAGCGGTCGACGAGGGTGAGGCCCGCCGTGGCGCAGTAGGCGTCGTACTCCGCCAGGGTGATGCTGGGCGGCACCGGCAGGTGGGCCTCGTCCAGGCCGAACCCGGCGACCAGGAACCCGCCCGGGCGCAGGGTCGCGGCCAGCCGGCCCACCACCGCGGCCTCGGTGCCCGAGGCGAGCAACGGGAAGATGTTGCCGGCGGCGACCACCAGGTCGAAGCCCGGGGTGACGCCCAACTCAGCCAGGTCGAGATCGACCAGGTCGGCCTGGTACCACGGTAGTTCGGGCGCCTCGCGACGGGCTACCGCCAGCATGGACGCGTCGCGGTCGACCCCGACGCAGTCGTACCCCAGCTCCGCCAGCCGGATCATGACGCGCCCGGTGCCGCACCCGGCGTCCAGCACCCGCGCCCCGGCGGGGACCAGCGTGGCGCAGAACCGCGCCTCCCCGTGCATGTCCTTCCCGCTCTCGGCCAGGGCCGCGAACCGGGCGGCGTAGCCCTCTCCGGACGTCCCACCAGTGAGTTCTTCCCAACGGCTCATGCGGGACAGCGTAGGCGAGGGTCACGGAGCGTGGAGCAGCGCGCCCGCGCGAGCCGCTTCGGCCGCGCGGCCGGAACGGGGCACGGCGGGGGCCGGGGCGCTCACCGGGAACGCCGCCCGCCGCGTGCGCGCCGTACGAGGTCGTCGGCGGCCCGCGGCCACTGGGCATGGTCGAAGGTGAAGCCCGCTTCGAGGAGCCGGCCCGGGACGACGCGACGACTCTTCAACAGCAGCTCGGTGTCCGAGCGCAGCGCGAACGCGCCGATTTCGGCCATCCACCTGGTCGCGGGCAGTCCCACCGGCACGCCCCAGGCGGTGCGCAGCGCACGCATGAACGCGCGCTGCGGCAGCGGGGCGGGGGCGGCGAGGTTCACCGGGCCGCTGAGGTCGTCCCGGTCGACCAGGAACTCGACCGCGCGGACGAAGTCGTGATCGTGAATCCAGGACACGTACTGGGCGCCGCCCGCGACCGGGCCACCGAGCCCGAGCCGTGCCAGCCACGACAGGACGTCGAAGACGCCACCCCGGTCGGGGCTCATCACCATGGCGGCGCGCAGGGCGACCTTGCGGGTGTGCGGGGTGCCGGCCTCCTCCTGAGCCTGCTCCCAGTTCCGGGCGATGTCGACGCTGTAGGCCCAGTAACCCGGGACGCGGGGTTCCGTGCCGCCGAGCGCGCCGGTGGCCTCGTCGTTCGGCGCGTCGAAGCGGTGGGCGTAGATGGTGGCGGTGCTCATCTGCAACCACACCCGAGGGGGCCGGGAGGCGGACGCGATGGCCTTTCCCACCACCCGTGCGGAGTCCACCCGCGAGTCCATCATGGCCCGCAGGTTCGCCGCGGTGTAGCGGCAACTGACGCTGCGTCCGGCGAGGTTGACCACGACGTCACTGCCGTCGATCGCCTCGGCCCACGGCCCCAGCGTCCTGCCGTCCCACCGGACCTGCCGCTCGCGCACCGGCCGTCTGGTGAGCACCACGACCTCGTGACCGGCGGCGGTCAGCGCCCGATCCAGGATCGTGCCTACCTGTCCGGTTCCCCCAGGTATCACTATCTTCATGAGATTCCTCCTCGGCGTGGCACCGAGCTTAGGCCGCCCCTCGCCGCGCCGAGTGCGGGGGGCCTCGTGTCGTAGCCCGCGGTGATCCCCCTGCTGAGGCCGGCCTCCCCGGCACCCTGCCGCCAACTCCCCGGAGCCGGCCATCGCATGAGCCCATGGGATGGGGGTGAGCACGGTCGCGGGGGCGCGTGCGCGAGATCGCCACCGCGTCCCGGGGAGGGTGGCCCTCCGCATCACGTCCGTCGTCCGGGCTGTTGAACTCACGTGGTGCGGGCGGCACAGTCGAACCGCTACGGAGCGCTGAGCTCTCCCGCCTCATTCGTCGAGAGGTTCTCCATGATTGCAAGCCTGTCCCTGCCGCGAATCCTGCGCGTCGGCCGCGGCGCCGCCGGCGAGTTGGGCGACGTCATCACCGGGCTCGGTCTGAGTCGCCCGCTCGTCGTGACGGACGGGTTCCTGGTCGGGACGGGCGCGGTCGAGCGCCTGACGGGGCCGCTGCGAGCCGCTGGGCTGCACCCTTACGTCTTCTCCGGCACGGTGCCCGACCCGACGACCGAGTCCCTGACCCCGGGGTTGAAGGCGTTGCGCGAGCACGAGGCGGACGTGGTGGTCGGGTTCGGCGGTGGCAGCCCGATGGACACCGCCAAGGCGCTGGCCCTCCTCGGCGTCCAGGGTGGCTCGATGCGCGACCACAAGGCCCCGCGCGTCAACCACGGGCCCGCCCTACCGGTGATCGCCGTGCCCACCACGGCCGGCAGTGGGTCGGAAGCGACCCAGTTCACCATCATCACCGACAGCGCCAACGACGAGAAGATGCTCTGCATGGGCCCAGCGTTCCTGCCGCTCGCCGCCATCGTCGACGTGGAGCTGACCATATCGATGCCGCCCCGGCTGACCGCCGACACCGGCATCGACGCACTCACCCACGCGGTCGAGGCGTACGTGAGCCGCAAGGCCAACCCCTTCTCGGACGGTCTCGCGCTCACCGCGATCACGACCATCGGCCGCCATCTGCGGCGCGTCTACGCGGACGGCTCCGACATCGAGTCCCGCGAGGCCATGATGCTCGCCGCCACCCAGGCCGGTATCGCCTTCTCCAACTCCAGTGTGGCGCTCGTGCACGGCATGAGCCGCCCGATCGGCGCCCACTTCCACGTCGCCCACGGCCTGTCGAACGCCATGCTGTTCCCCGCGGTGACCGCCTTCTCGGTGTCCTCGGCGCCGGGCCGGTACGCCGACTGCGCCCGCGCGCTCGGCGTCGCGAGCGACGCCGACGGTGACGTACGGGCCGCCGACAAGCTCGTCGACGCCCTGCGCACGCTCTGCCACGACCTGGACGTGCCCACCCCGCGCGGCTACGGCATCGACCGGGACACCTGGACCAGCCTGACCCCCCTCATGGCCGAGCAGGCCCTCGCCTCCGGCTCCCCCAACAACAACCCCGCCGTGCCCACCGCCGAGGAGATCCAGAGCCTGTACGCCCAGATCTACGGCTGACGCCCAGCACCCGTGACAGCGCGCGTGGGGGCTGTGCGCGGCTCCCACGCGCGCGGCGTCGCCGGTGCGACAGCCGGCGGGGCCCCGACCTTCACCCGCGTGGAAGGCGCGACCCTTCGAAGTGGCCTGCCAGGTCGGCGAGTTCCAGGCTCCGCCTGATGCCGGCGTGGTCACTCCGGGGTGCGCCATGGCCAGCGGCGCGGGGGCGTGGCCCAGGTGCTGACGTGGTCGTGGGGTCGCCGACCCGGTTGGCTAGGCTCACCACCAGGTCGTGTCGGGCAGCGTCGGTCGCCGCGCGTCGCGTGGTTCGTTGGCTGAGCGCCTGCCTGTCGTGGCGGACCCGGTCGGCGCGGTGCCCGCCGGGAGGTAGGCGGTCGCGCCGGGGCCGGGTGGCGGAGGCCGCCCGTCGCGACGCCGAACCGACTTCGTTCCTGGAGACGACATGAGCAGCGCCCTTCTCGTGATGGACGTCCAACAGGCCATCGTGAACATCGCCGACGACGGTTCCGGGTACCTGCCCCGGGTGCGCAGGGCGATCGACGCGGCGCGGGCCGCGGGGATACCCGTGATCTACGTGGTCATCGCGTTCCGCCCGGGCTTCCCCGAAGTCGGCACGCGCAACAGGGCGCTGGCCGCCATCGCCGATGCCGGTCTCTACGTCGAGGGCGCCCCGGGCACCGAGATCCACCCGGCGCTCGCGCCCCGGCCGGGCGAGGTGGTGGTCACCAAGAGGCGGGCGAGCGCGTTCTCGGGCAGCGATCTCGATGTCGTACTCAGAGCCCGCGGCATCGACCGGCTCGTGCTCAGCGGCATCGCCACCAGCGCCGTCGTGCTGTCCACCCTGTGCCAGGCCAACGACCTGGACTACGGCCTCACGGTCCTGTCCGACGGCTGTCTCGACCTCGATCCGGAGTTGCACCGGGTCCTGGTCGAGCGGCTGTTCCCGCAGTGGGCGGACGTCGTCACCGTCGACGAGTGGACCACGGCCATCGCGAAGCAGTGACCCTGGGCGCCCGTGCCGAGCGCCGGTCCCGGGTGTGGGCTCAGGTCGCGGGGCCGGCGGCGGCGCGCACGGCGTGGTGGACCGCGCGTGCCAGACGCGCGCCCCACAGGGAGCGCGGGCCGGCGAAGGCGTGGGGCTCGGTGTCGGGTCGCGGGGAGCGGGCGGCGACGCACACGGCGTCGGTGGGGGTGCCGGAACAGTCGTAGCCGGCGTCGATGAGGGCCTGCACCTTGGCCTCGGTGGCGGTCGCCACCGCGTTGACCAGCGCCGCGTCGGTCAGCGCCGCGGGTACGGCCACCACGATGTTGATCGTGCCGGGGCGCGCGGGCGTGGGTGTGCCGGGGTCCGGAGAGGCCGCCCACCCTCGTACGCCCAGGCCCGTGGTGGCGATCGCCGCCACGCCACCGTCGTGGGCGCGTCCGTACGCCCGGACGTCGGCGGCCGTCATCAGCCCCACGCCGGGCCCGTGGACGCCGGCGGCGCGGGCCAGGTCGGCGAGGTGCCGCTCGGGGTCGGTACGGCGGTAGCCGTGGGAGACCTGGGCGTTGAGGACCCAGGCCCGTTCCCCGATGCCGCCGCCGAGCACCGAGCTGCTGATCATCCGCCAGCCCGGGCCGGCCCGCCACAGCAGGCTGGCCAACTCCTCGCCGTCCTCGTCGCGGACGAGTCGCCGCACCCGCAGCGGCTCGGGGGCGGTACGGGACGGTGGGACGACGGCGGTCACCTGGGGGTCGCTCCTTGTGAGGCTGGGACCGGGTGATCGTACGCCCCCACGGCCCAGCCATCGGCCCGGGCCCTCCCGCACGCGGGCGTGGACCGCCGGCTGGGTGGCCCGGGGCTGCTCAGCCGGCCCATCGGCCGGTGAGGAAGGTCAGGGCGAAGACGGTCGTCACGGGTGCGACGAGACAGACGTAGGCGGTTTTGAAGCGGGGCACGCGTATGCTCCACGCGGCCAGGGCCACCCACAGCGGCCACCACAGGAGGGTGGCGCGCGGTATGGACATGTACCAGTACGACGTGCCGAGGGCCCACAGGTTGAGCGCCACGTACGTGGCCTCGGCCCAGTGCCGGCGCAGCACCAGCAACCCGAGGAGGAGCAGCCCGACCACCATGGCGACCAGCTCGGCCTGGAACATCAGGCTGTAGCCGGTGGTGGAGTGGGCGGGGGTGAAGGCGGCCTGCCAGGTGTGGGCCCAGGCGTCCCAGGGGGCGTGGAAGTCGCGGCGCCAGCCGCGTTCCTGGGCGTGCTGCCAGGCCATCCAGTCGCCGGTCCGCGCCTGCAGGTACCAGGTGTAGAGGGCCACGGGCAGCACGGGCAGCGCCAGCCACGGCAGGGAGCGCCACCTCGCGCGGGCGCGGGCCGTCAGGAGGAACTGCACGACGATGGCGGCGGCGAGGAAGAGTCCCGTGACCCGCACGGTGGTGGCCAGCGCGGTCAGGACGGCGGCCAGGGCCCAGCGGTCGCGTTGGGCGGCGAGCCACGCGGGCAGCGCGAAGGCGAGGAAGAGGGCTTCGCTGTAGCCGACGGCCAGGAAGATCGCGCACGGCGAGAGCAGCAGGAACAGGACCGTACGGCGTCCCGCGTCCGCGTGCGACAGGCGCGACCGGGCTATGCGGGCCAGCGCCACGACGGCGACGGCCCCGGCGACGAAGGAGATCAGCAACCCGGACGCGCCCCAACTCGGCACCACCCAGTGCACGGCGCGCAGCAGGAGCGGCAGGCCGGGGAAGAACGCCTCCCGGTTGTCTCCGGCGCCCACCTCACCGGCCGGCTCCGCGGGGAAGTAACCGTCGCGGGCCACCTTGAGGAAGTGGCCCCAGTCCCACTGCTGGAACGGGGCGAGCACGGGGCCGGCGTCGTGGGAGCGGGCGTCGGACGGGAACGCCCACCGGGCGCAGTAGGCCGTGGTCCACACGCCTATTCGGGTCAGCAGGTACAGCCACAGCACCTCGCGGTCGGCCGCGCCCAGCCGCTGCCACCAGGTCACCGGCCAACGGCGCGGGCCGGACGCGCGTCCCGAGGCGCTTGGGGAGGCGGACTGTTCGGCGGGCTCGGAAGGCGGGTCCGTGGGGGAACTGGCGGACGTGGCGGAGGACTCGGGCGCGGGTTCCGCGTCGGGCGACCGGGTAGGCGAAGGCGGCATGCGGGGCTCTCTGGGGTGGGGAGGGCGTGCGGGCGACTCCCGGTGGCGCGCGGCCACGGAAGTGGGGGCTTGGGTACGGGACGGGCGGGGCGGCTCAGCGCGCCGCGTCGCCCGTTTCGTGTCTCGGCGGGTGGTTCGGCGGCAGGGTCGCGGAGGCATCGGCGCGATGGGTGCCGTCCGGTGGGGACGGGCCGTCGGAGCTGTCCGCCGTGCTCCCGCCCGACGGTGCCCTCGGGGGTGGCGCGGTGGTGCGTGCGCCGCCTCGTGTGTGGGGGGCCGTCGAGCCGCCCGGGAGGTGTGTCGCCTCGCGGGTCGCCGGTGGGTGGGTCGGCGGTGGCGTGGTCGTGGGTGACGGCGTGATCGTGGGCGACGGCGTGGGGGCGGGTGAGGGTGGGCGGGTGGCCGGCCCGGTCGGAGCGGCCGGAGAGGGCCCGCCCGGCAGCCACGCCGCCGTGGCCGCGGTCCCGCAGCTGAGGACCAGGCAGGCGCCGGCCGCCAGGGCGGCGACGCGCAGCCGGTGCGCGCGTCGGCCTCGCGCGCGCACGTGGGCGACCGGCGCCGTGCGCGCACGGGCCTGCCCTGCGGCGGCTGCCTGCTGGAAGAGGGTCCGCAACGGGTCGTCTGGCTCAGGCACCGGGGGCCTCCTTGATACGCGGGTCCTGCAGGTGGTGAGCGAGAGCGGCCCGGCCGCGGGCCAGGTGGGTCTTGACGGTGCTGGCGGACACGCCCGTCTCCCGGGCGATCTGCTCGACGGTGAGGTCGCACAGGTAGTGCAGCGTCAGGCTCCGGCGCTGCTGGGCCGGCAGCTCGCGCATGGCGTCGACCAGCACGATCTGCTCGGGGCTCGGCCCCTCGACATGGGGTGGCGGCGCGCTACGGTGCCGCCAGGCAACGGCCGAACGCCGCCGGACGCGCCAGCGGCTCACCGCCAGCCGCCAGGCGACGGTACGTATCCACGCCTCGGGCTGCCCCGCGCTGTCGAGTTGCCGGCGCCGGCCCCACCCCTTGACGAAAGCTTCCTGCACAACGTCCTCCGCCTCGTGCAGATCGCCCAGCATCACGTAGAGCTGCCCCGTGAGACGCGCGACCGTCTGGGCGTAGAACTCTTCGAACTCCTCGACGGTCAACAGCCACTCCCGGGTCTCTCGCTTCACCGGGCATACGCCCGCCGTGGGGCGTCTGGTTGACACCACATACGAACGAACAACGTGACGGTCGTCACTACGCCGGAACGGACGGGCCGCTCGCGACACCGGGCGCGGGCGCGCCGCACGGCACGCGCCCGGTGCACATGGTCCCCCACCCGCCGGCCGTCCCCGCCGCCAGGGTGACCGGGGCCCGCTCGAAGACGCCGGGCGTCATCGCGTGTCCGGTCGGCTGTCGCCACGGGGCGGCAGGCGGCCCGTGAGCCCGGGAGTCAGCGCGAACGCGCAGCTCGGGAGCTATGCGACGGGCCGTCTCCGGCCAAGCCGGGTGGCGGGCGGCGCCAGCTCTCGGCGTCGCTACGCGAGAAACTGACTTGCCCGTCGGCTCGGGTGCGAGAAGACTCCCGGGCATGTCCCTCACTGCGCGTGATCTCGCCCTTACGTCCTTGCGGTGGATCGACGGCCATGCGGATGTCTGGCCCATCTTCCGGGATGCGCGGACGCTGGCGGCCGTCGTGGCCGAGTTGGCCGAGCCCTTCCGGAACGAGCGGCTCACGGCGGTGTGCGGGGTCGAGTCCCGTGGGTTCCTGTTGGGTGGGGCCGTGGCCGTGGAGCTCGGCGTCGGCTTCGTCGCCATCCGGAAGGACGGTGGCCTCTTCCCCGGGAACAAGGTCGTCCGCGAGAGCGAGCCCGACTACCGGGGGTTGCGCCACCGCCTGCGGGTCCAGCGGTCCTCACTGGGTGCGGCCGACCGCGTCCTCATGGTGGACGACTGGCTGGAAACCGGCAGCCAGGCCCGCGCCGTCCGGGAGGTGGTCGAGGAGTGCGGTGCCACCTGGATGGGATGCGCCGTCATCGTCGACGAACTCGCCGACGCGGCCCGCCCCCGACTCGGCACCGTGCACAGCCTGCTGCCCGCCCGCGACATCCCACCCTGCCCCGCCTGACGCCGACAGACTGGCCAGGACGTGCCGGCGGCGCCGCCCGCCGGCCGCAGGGTCCGCGACACCTCTTGTTCCGCGAGTTCCACGACACCGCCTGGTCGAACTCCGAGGTGCGGGCGGCGAGGCCGGGGACCGCGCTGTACAAGGAAGTTGCGCGAGATGCCTCGCGCGGAGGGCGAGGAGGAGGGCAGCCGGCGGCCCTGGTCTAGCTCCCGCCCTCGCGTCGCAGCCGCGCCGACAGGTGGTACTGAAGTGGCTGGCCGACCGCCGCGAGGTCGTGGACGAAGTCGAGCGTTCCCTCGTCGCTCAGCGTGTAGCGGCGGCGGGTGGCGGTGACCTCCTTGGCGGTGGGGGTGATGGCCACCTCATGCGTGCTGAGGTCGACCGCGCCGGTGCTGGCGTGGCCGACCAGGATCTCCGCGATGCCGGTGGGCTGGGTGATCAGCGCCTCCACCCGCCCCTCGGGTTGGAGCCGCCACCAACCACTCTCGCGAGCCGACGGCCGCAGCGGGGCGTCGTCCGCGTCGAGCAGCCAGGCGCGCGCCTCGTACCGGAGGAACGGCCGCCCGTCATGGCTGAAGGTGACTTCCTGCGCGTACGCGAACTCTTCGGCGAGCGTCGGGTAGCTACCGCGTCCCCGGCCGACCCAGGTGCCCAGGAAGCCGAGCAGTGGGGAGAGTTGGGCGTGCGGCGCGGGGGCGGCGTCCGGTCGCAGGGCGTCGGGGTACGGGTTCTGGTGGGCGGGGTCGAACATGGGTGCGCGCTCCTGGATCGAGGCCGGTACCGGTGGCGGTGCCGGGTGGCAGCCTAGGCCGTCGGGCCGGCGGCGGCGCGCAGCGGCGGGAGGCCGACTGGCTGGTTCCGGACCCGAGGCGCGGGGTGTCCGCACGGCCCGTCACGAGACGGGCATGAGTACGCGCGCCTCGCGAGATGAGTACCAGGACCGCCCCTTCGGGCATGTGGACGTGGTGGACTCGGCGCCATGCCTCAGGACACACCCCCTGTACCCGGCACCACGCCGTGGAAGGCGCCGCTGGCGGTCTCACTGGTCGGCCTGTCGCTCTTCGCCCTGGAGTACGCCTGGCTCTGGAGAAGCGCCAGCGGCGGGCTG
Source organism: Streptomyces sp. 71268 (assembly GCF_029392895.1). Classification (NCBI taxonomy): domain Bacteria; kingdom Bacillati; phylum Actinomycetota; class Actinomycetes; order Kitasatosporales; family Streptomycetaceae; genus Streptomyces; species Streptomyces sp. 71268. Next base: position 7,584,548 of record NZ_CP114200.1, on the reverse strand, counting down.
GAGACGATCATGATCTTTGCCGCGGCCCTGTTCGCGATCGGCTGGGCCCTGCCCCCCCTTCGCTGCACGGCCTGCGCATGGGACTGCTCAGTTCCGCGCTGGTGTTCGCGGCGGTTCCCCTGGTACTGGTCGCGCTGCTGGGGTTGGCGATGGCCGCCGGGTGACACGGCGCAGTGGCCTCCGACGACGTGGCGTGAACCCGTACGCCGGCCCAACCGCCCAACGGCCCAACCGCCCAGCGACCCAGCGACCCAGCGACCCAGCGACCCAGCGGCAGATTGGCCCGTTGTGTCCTCACCTCGTCGCGGCCGGTGGTGGTACTCGTAGTGCGGGCGGTGCTTCGCCGCCCGCCTCGGCCCGCGTCGGCGAGGCTGGCCGCGTCCGTCATCGGGGGGACCAAGTGGTCTCGGCCCAACTCACCCATCTCCGCCACGTCGACCTGGCCGTACCCGACCTCGGCAGGCAGCTCGCGTTCTACACCGATGTCTGGGGTCTGACCCGTACCGCTGACGACACCGGTGTGGCCTTCCTCGCCGCCGAGGGGTCGCCGGAGCAGTACGTGGTCAGGCTGCGCGGGGCCAGGGAGAAACGGTTGGACCTGGTGGCCTTCGGGGTGGCCGCGCGGGTGGACGTCGACGTCCTGGCCGAGCGGCTGGCGGGCGACGGCGTGGTGCTGGTCAGCGAGCCCGGCGCGCTGTCCACCCCGGGCGGTGGCTACGGGTTCCGCTTCTTCGACGTGGACGGCCGCACCGTGGAGGTCTCGGCGGAGGTCGCGCCGCGCCGGCACCGGCGGATCGAGGCGCGGGAGCCCGTACCCGTGCGCCTGTCCCACGTGGTGTTCAACGCTCCCGACATCGCCCGCACCCGGGCGTGGTACGAGCGGCATCTGGGCCTCCGGCTCACCGACACCGTACGCTCACCGCGCGACGGCGACCTGATGCACTTCCTGCGGATCAACCCCCAACACCACTGTGTGGCGTTCTCCGGGGGCCCGCACACCTCGTTGCACCACGTCTCCTTCGAACTCCGGGGCGTGGACGAGTACCTGCGGGCCTCCGGCCGTGCCATCCGGGCGGGCGCTCACAAACTCTGGGGGCCCGGCCGGCATCTGACCGGTGACAACGCCTTCACGTACTTCCTCGACCCGCACGGCAACACCCTGGAGTACACCACCGCCATGGAGCAGGTGGACGAGGACACCTGGCACCCGCACGTCTACGACGCCTCGCGGGCGGAGGTCACCGACCAGTGGGGCACCTCCAACCCCTGGGACGAGCAGGTCGCCAAGGAGTCGCTCAACGACCCTGACGGTGGGTGCTTCGTCGCTCCCCCGCTGTGAGAACCCGCCTGCGAGAACCCGCCCGCCCCGAAGTCCGCCTGTCTTGAAGCCCACCCGGGGCTCGGGCCTGCGGGCCCGCCCGCCTACTCGTCCGAGGCGCGTGCCATCGGCGGGAGGCGGCGTCAGGCCGGTGTCAGGGGTTCGAGGGCCGCTATGTCCGCCAGCGACATGTTCATCCGCTGGTGGAGGAAGCGCACGATCGTCCAGTGCGGCAGCGCGCCCTCGTCGAACGGGCCGAACTCCCGGCAATACAGCGGGATCCAGCGCAGCGCCTCCTCCATCGCCTGCTCGCGGCCGGGGGCCTGTTGGTAGCTCTCGTAGGCGATGCTGCGGTGTTCGATGAAGAAGCGCCCCGGCAGCCGCTCCTCGCACAGCGCACGGTACTCGCGGGTCTGGAGGATCAGGTAGTGCCAGATCTCGTCGATGTCCTGCTCGACGGGGAGGAACAGTCCGCTGAGCTGCTCACGGTGGCGCGAGACGAGGTACAGGTACCGCAGGCACTCGGTGACCTGGCGTTCGACGTAGTCCGGCGCGGCGGCGGTCTTGTCGGTGAAGTGCGCCACCACCTCGGCGTGCAGATCCTCACCGAGCAGGACCCTGAGGTCGCCGGTCGATACGTACGGCTGTGTGGTCATGGTTCTCCCCTGCGCAGGGTCCGGGCCGGGTCGGCGGTCAGTGGTGGGTGGCGTGCGGCGGTCAGTGGTGGGTAGCGAGCCAGGCGTACTTGCCGGACTTCCCGATGGGCAGGTGCGCGCGGTGCTCTACCTGGCACCGGCGCCCGGTCAGGTCGCTGACGGAGTCCGCCAGGGCGTCGGCCTCGGCGGGTGGCAGGGCGTCGCCGTCGAAGGTCGTGTACCGCAGGTGGGCCTCCTCGTCGTCCGTGACCAGCAGTTGGTGGACGAAGACGCCGGGGGCGGTGGCGCTCACGCGGTCGCTCAGGTCGCCCTGGGCTATGGGGCCGGACCCTGGGGCGGCTGCCGCGCCGGGGGTGAGGAGTTCCTTCTCGCGACCGCAGAAACGGGCGATCCGGTGCGGGTCGGGGGTCCCGTCGAGCGTGCGGACGCAGTCCCCCGAGCGGTAGCGGATCAGCGGCATGTGCGGGTTGCGGACGCTCGACACGATGAGGCTGTACAGCTCGCTGCCCGGGGCCACCGGGAGGAGTTCGACGCTCATCTGGTCGAGGTGGGGGTGGTACCGGCCATGGCGGTCGCTGTAGTAGAGGTAGCCCAGCTCGGTGCTGCCGAACAGGTCGATGACCGGGCACGCGAAGTTCTCACACAGGAAGCGCCGGACGTTCGCCGGGGTGTACTCGTAGGCGTGGATGATGCTCGCGGGCTGCGGGAAGTCCTCCCACAGGCCCCACTGTCTGGCCTTGAGGACGAGGTGGGCCAGGTGGTAGCTGGAGCAGTCGAGGTGGTACCAGCCGCGCGGGTGGGTCGCTCGCGCCGAGCGGATCTCGCCCAGCATGCGCTCGACCTCGTCGCGCTCCCACAACGCCGGGTCGAGCCGCAGGTTGAGGTAGACGGTGCGGGCGTCGAGGCGCCGCTGCTCCAGCTCCGGGACCGCGTCCGGCTGTGTGCCGCGCTTCTTCGCGTTGACGCGCGCGACGTGCTCGGTCGCCAACACCGTGGTGAGCGAGACCCGTTGGCAGCCGGCTTCCCAGGTGGAGGCGATGTCCGGGTGCTCGCTCCACAGTTGGTAGTAGGAGTTGAGCAGGAAGTACGGGGGGCGGATGATCTGCATGCGGGCGTGGTTGGTGCCCGTGGACAGCACGTACTCCGCCTCGCCCGCCTCCAGGGCGGCGGCCAGGCGCGGCGTCATCCAGTTGTCCGGGAAGCCCCGCGCGATCTCGGGCTTTTCGAGGACGGGGAAGTGCCCCCGCTCGATCGACGTGCGGTAGATCGGTATGTCCTTGACCTGGTCGACGACTTCGGCCGTCGGCTGACCACGCATGTGCACCCTCTGTGCGCTAGGCGAAACGGAGATCCCCGGGGCGCCCCGGGCCGGAGGAGCCGGAAGAGGGCCGGGCGCCCGCGCGTACGCGCCCCCGGCCCGCTCCCGTGCCTCAGTCAGCGGCCGGTCAGGATATGCAACCGGCCTTGGGCGCCGCGCTGATGCAACCCGTCTTCGGGGCCGCGCTGATACACCCGTCCTTCGCGGCGGCGCCGGCCGAGTTCGCGGCGACCCAGTTCCGCCAGACGTCGTCCTGGGTCATCGCCTTGATCAACTTCTCCATCATGAACCTCCGAGGGGTGACATATGGGGTGGTGATCACGCGGGTTGTCGCGTCGTCAGACGGTAAAGTCGCCGCCAAGTCAGTGTCAAGCAATGGCAAAAGCCCCTGGTGGGAAACAGGACACGCGGCTCGCGTGAACGAGCTGTTTTCAGACAGGGCAGGCCCGGGGCATGGTCCGCGCGAGGCCGCCGCACCCCGCTGCCACGAAGGGTCCAGCGCGCTGGGGGCGGCGAGATGACCGGCCGAAAAGAGTGGCGAAAGATCGTCACGGGCACGGCGCGAAAGAGCGCCCGCCGACCATCGGTACGGGCCGACTCCCCGCCCCGCATGGCCGCTCGGCGCGCTCGGTGCCGCGTGTGGGGCCCGCACGCGCCCGCCAAGGTCGTCCGTCCCGCCCGTGTGGCACGATCGAAGCCGTGACCAGTACGCCCGCCGCCGCGCGGCACCTGAGCGACCTCGCCCGGCTGCGTCGCGTGCGCGACCGGATCGACCGGGAGTACGCGCAGCCGTTGGACGTGGACGCGCTCGCGCGCGGGGCGAACATGTCGGCCGGGCACCTCAGCCGCCAGTTCCGGCTCGCCTACGGGGAGTCACCGTACGCCTATCTGATGACGCGGCGCATCGAGCGGGCGATGACGCTGCTGCGGCGCGGCGACCTCAGCGTCACGGAGGTCTGTTTCGCGGTGGGCTGCGCCTCGCTGGGCACCTTCAGTACGCGCTTCACCGAGTTGGTGGGCATGCCGCCCAGCGCCTACCGGCGAGCGGCGGCCGACGCGACGGTGGGGATGTCTCCGTGCGTGGCGAAACAGGTGACCAGACCGGTCAGGAATCGAGAAGCGTCGGCCTAGTGCCAGGGCTAGCGTGATCGGCATGAGCGACCTCACCATTCACCACAGTTTCCTTCCGCACCTCGACGCGGAGGCGTCCCTGGCCTTCTACCGCGACACCCTCGGCTTCGAGGTGCGCAACGACGTCGGGTACAACGACATGCGCTGGATCACGGTCGGTCCGGCGGGCCAGCCCGACACCTCCATCGTGCTCCAGCCGCCGGCGCCGCCCGGCTGCGGCATCACGGACAGTGAGCGCGACACCATCGTGGAGATGATGGCCAAGGGCACCTTCGCCGCCGTCAACCTCGCCACCCCCGACCTCGACGCCACCTTCGAGCGGCTCCAGGCCAGCGACGCCGAGGTGGTCCAGGAGCCGACCGACCAGCCGTACGGGGTACGGGACTGCGCCTTCCGGGACCCCGCGGGCAACCTGATCCGCATCCAGGAACTGGCCGCCTGAGCCACCCCGTCATCGCGGGCCCGGTCCGCGCGGCCGGCTCGTACGGGGCCGGGCGGACCGGGGCCTGGCGGGCCCGAACGACACGTGGAGAGACGAGAGACGATGAGCACGACCCCGCGCAGGCGCGCGCCTGCGCCTGCGCCGGCGCCGCACGTTGCCGACGGCCACGACCTGATCCGCGTGCGGGGCGCCCGCGAGAACAACCTCAGGAACATCAGCGTCGAGATCCCGAAGCGCCGGCTGACGGCGTTCACCGGCGTCTCCGGCTCGGGGAAGAGTTCGTTGGTCTTCGCCACCATCGCCGCGGAGTCGCAGCGGATGATCAACGAGACGTACAGCGGTTTCGTGCAGGGGTTCATGCCCGCGATGGGCCGACCCGACGTGGACGTACTCGACGGGCTGACCGCCGCGATCATCGTCGACCAGCGGCCGATGGGTGCCGATCCGCGCTCCACCGTCGGCACCGCGACCGACACCCACGCCATGTTGCGCATCCTCTTCAGCCGGCTCGGCACGCCGCACGTCGGCTCGCCGCAGGCGTTCTCCTTCAACGTCGCGTCGGTGCGGGCCAGCGGCGCGTTCACGGTGGACCGCGGCGCCGAGAAGAGCACCACCGTCAAGCGGACCTTCACCCGCACCGGCGGCATGTGCACGCGCTGCGAGGGGCGCGGCGCGGTCTCCGACATCGACGTCAGCCAGCTCTACGACGACTCCAGGTCGCTCGCCGAAGGGGCGCTCACCATCCCCGGCTACAAGGCGGGCGGCTGGGGCTACCGGCTCTACCTCTCGTCGGGCTTCTTCGACCCGGACAAGCCGATCCGCCGGTACACGAAGAAGGAACGGCACGACCTCCTGCACCACGAGCCGGTCAGGATGAAGATCGAGGGCATCAACATGACGTACGAGGGGCTGGTCCCCCGGCTGCGGAAGTCGCTCCTCGCCAAGGACCGGGAGGCGATGCAGCCGCACATCCGGGCGTTCGTGGACCGGGCCGTCACCTTCGCCACCTGTCCCGAGTGCGACGGCACCCGGCTCAGCGAGGCGGCCAGGTCCTCGCGGATCAACGGCACGAACATCGCCGACGCGTGTGCCATGCAGATCAACGACCTGGCCGACTGGGTGCGTGGCCTGGACGAGCCGTCGGTGGCGCCGCTGCTGGCCTCGCTGCGCCACACCCTCGACTCGTTCGTGGAGATCGGCCTCGGCTACCTCTCGCTCGACCGGTCGGCGGGCACGCTGTCGGGCGGCGAGGCGCAGCGCGTCAAGATGGTGCGCCACCTCGGTTCCTCGCTCACGGACGTGACCTACGTCTTCGACGAGCCCACCATCGGCCTCCACCCGCACGACATCCAGCGGATGAACGCGTTGCTCCTGCGGCTGCGGGACAAGGGCAACACGGTGCTCGTCGTGGAGCACAAGCCGGAGACGATCCAGGTCGCCGACCACGTCGTGGACCTCGGGCCGGGCGCGGGCGCGGCGGGCGGCACCGTCTGTTTCGAGGGCACCTTCGAGGAGTTGCGGGCGAGCGACACCCGCACCGGTCGCCACCTCGACGACCGGGCCAGCCTCAAGGAGACGGTGCGCGAGCCCACCGGCACGCTGCCGATCCGCGGCGCGCGTACGCACAACCTGCGCGACGTCGACGTCGACATCCCGCTGGGTGTGCTCACCGTGGTCACCGGCGTCGCCGGGTCCGGCAAGAGCTCGCTGGTGCACGGGTCGATCCCGGCCCACGCGGGTGTGGTGTCGGTCGACCAGGCCCCGATCCGTGGCTCACGGCGGAGCAACCCGGCGACGTACACCGGTCTGCTCGACCCGATCCGCAAGGCGTTCGCGAAGGCCAACGGCGTACAGCCGGCCCTCTTCAGCGCCAACTCCGCCGGCGCCTGCCCCGGCTGTGACGGGGCCGGCGTCGTCTACACCGACCTGGCGATGATGGCCGGTGTCGCCACCGTCTGCGAGGAGTGCGAGGGCAGGCGGTTCGAGGCGTCGGTGCTCGACCACCACCTCGGCGGGCGCGACATCAGCGAGGTGCTCGCGATGTCGGTGGCCGAGGCCCGGGAGTTTCTCGGCGACCAGACGCGGGTCTCGGCGGACTCGGCTGGCAGGGCGAACCTCACGGCCGCGCGCCGCGTCCTGGGCCGGCTCGCCGACGTCGGGCTCGGCTACCTCACCCTCGGCCAGCCGCTGACCACGCTGTCCGGGGGCGAGCGGCAGCGGCTCAAGCTGGCCACCCACATGGGTGAGAAGGGCGGCGTGTACGTCCTCGACGAGCCGACCACCGGCCTGCACCTCGCCGACGTCCAGCAGCTTCTCGGCCTGCTCGACCGTCTCGTGGACGCCGGGAAGTCGGTCATCGTCGTCGAGCACCACCAGGCGGTCATGGCACACGCCGACTGGATCATCGACCTGGGCCCCGGGGCCGGCCACGACGGCGGCCGGATCGTCTTCGCCGGCACCCCCGCCGACCTGGTGGCCGCCCGGTCCACCGTCACCGGCGAACACCTGGCGGCGTACGTCGGCGCCTGACGGCGCCTGACGGCGGCGCGGGGTGGTCGGAGTAGCGTGGGGTTCCCCAGGCCGGCCACCCGTGTGGCCCCCGCGTCGGACGGGGCCGGCCGGCCCTCACCCGTGGCCGGCCGCCCGCGACGCGCCATGGCGTACGCCCCACAGCCGGCCAACGCCCGGCGCCCGGTCGGCGCCCAGCCCTCGTCCGGGAGCGGCCTCGCGCCGGGCGTTGGCCGGCGTCCCGCACCGCGTCGCTCGTCGATCTTGAGTAGGCTCAGCGCCCGGGAGAGCGCGGTTCGCGAACCGCCCCCCGTCCTGATCCTGTTGAGGAGAATCGTGCGCCTGACCATCGACCGACGCCTCACGCTCGGTGCCGCCGTACTCGCCGTCGTGGTGAGCGCGGTGCCGGCGACCGCCGCCGCCTACGCCCCGTCAGCCCCGGCCGCCCCGGCGGCCAAGACCGCCGCGCCCCCGCTGGCGGACTCGAACAGCAAGGCCATCACCGAGGCCCTGCGGAACACCCTCAAGGCCGGAGCACCCGGCGCCATGACCCGCTTCACCGGCCCGAACGGGACCCAGACGCACACCGAGGGGGTGCGGGACCGGAAGTCGGGGGCGCCCATGGACCCGCGTGCCCGCTTCCGCATCGGCAGCGTCACAAAGACGTTCTCCTCGGTCGTGCTGCTGCAACTGGTGGCCGAGGGCAAGGTCAAGCTGGACGCGCCGGTGACGAAGTACCTGCCCGGCGTGCTGCCCGACGACCGCATCACGATCCGCCACCTCCTCACCCACCGCAGCGGCCTGTCGGACTACACGAACGCGATGTTCGCCAAGACCGTCCCGGGCTTCGAGGCCGTGCGCAACCGGGTCTTCACCAACAAGGAGCTGGTCGACCTCTCGCTGCGCGAGCCCAGGACGACCGAGCCCGGTGGCGCGTACCGCTACTCGAACACCAACTTCGTGCTGGTCGGGATGGTCATCGAGAAGGTGACGAAGAACCCGGTGGCCAAGGAGTACGAGCGGCGCGTCATCAAGCCGCTGAAGCTCAAGGACACCTCGTACGTGCACCCCGCCACGGCCATCAAGGGCCTACACGTGCGCGGCTACCTGCACCCGGACGAGGCCGGCGCGCCGCTGGTCGACTCGACCGAGCAGACCGTGTCCTGGGCGCAGGCCGCGGGGGCGATGATCTCCAGCGAGGCCGACCTGAACACGTTCATGTCCGCGCTGCTGCGCGGCAAGCTGCTGCCGAGCAAGACGCTGAACGCCATGCTCACCGTGGTTCCGGCCGACGCGTCGGGCACCCGCTTCTACGGGCTCGGGCTGCGCCGCTACGACCTGTCGTGCGGCACCTCGGTCTACGGCCACACCGGCACCGTGCAGGGCTTCTACACGTACGCGTTCACCACCCGGGACGGCAAGCGCACGCTGTCGGCGATGGCGAACACCTCCAACCGGGGTTCGGCCAACACGGCGCTCGGCGGCAGCCTGGAGGCGGCGTTCTGCGGCAAGCAGCCCGCGTCGGCGGCCAAGCGCGGTCTGGCGGCGCCGCTCGGGGCCGAGGCGGACCTGCCGGAGAACCGCTGACGTTGACCCCACTCACCGGGCGCGGCACGGACCGCGGTGGGTGAGCGCTGACGTCGGCTTGTGCCAGGGCGGGGCCCGGGACGGATGGTTCGTCCCGGGCCCCGCCCGCGTGCTGTCCGCCGGTCGCCGAGGTGGGCGCCCGGCGGGCCGGACCGCTCGTGTCGCCTGGTCCAGTTGGCGGTGGGGCGGTTTAGGCGGCGGGCCACGGAGTGATCCATGGAACCGGACGCCGGAGCGGCCGACGCCGCCGGCCCACCCCCTTGGTCGGGTAGCACCGCCACGCGGGCCCGGGGCGGGCAGCCGTGGCTGGCCGGCACGAGAGTGTGGAGGTCTTCCGTGGAGTGGCAGGCGCGCACGGCCCGAGCAGCGCGGCGGCGCTGAGCGATGGTGGAGTTCGACCGCGGGCCGACGGCCCGGCTCGCCGAGTTGTTCGCCCAGGTGCCGGCGCCGCCGGACGCGTCGGCGTTCTGGGCCGACTGGGGCCCGGTCTTCTACCGTGGCCGGCTGGACGGCTCGGCCCGGGTGCTCGTCGTGGCCTCGGACCCGGGGCCCACCGAGCGGATCGCCGGCCGCGGCCTGGTCGGCGACGCCGGCCAGCGCGTGCAGGGCTTCCTCGGCAAGCTCGGCCTGACCCGCTCCTACGTCTGCCTCAACGCGTGGGCGTACGCCGTCCACCCCAAGCGGGCGCTCGCGATGCGGGACCGGCTGGAAGACGCGGAACAGCGGCGGTGGCGCAACGCGGTCTACGACCGGGCGACGGGCGACGCGCTCCAGGCCGTCCTGGTGTTGGGGTTCATGGCCCGGGAGGCGGTGCGCCTGTGGACGCCACGGCCCGACGTGCCGCTCGTGGACGCGCTGCACCCGTCCAACCCTGAGGCCGACGAGCTGCTGGAGTCCTGGCGCGCGGCCCTGGCGCGACTGCGTGCGATCGTCACGCCGGACGACGACGGGGACAACACCGGGCCCACCTACGGCACGGTGTTCGCCGAGTCCGACTACGCGGCCATCCCCCGCCGCGACCTGCCGTTCGGCGCGCCGGCCTTCCTCGGCGACGACGCCTGGGTCCGCGCCCTGCCGGGTGAGGCGCACAACGCCGTCAGCCGCCCGCGGCCGGACGACGAGCACACCCTGGTCTGGAAGGCGCCGCGCTGATGGCGCTCGTCCTCACCGGCACGGTCGTCACCTTCGACGAGGACCACCGGACCCTGGACCCCGGTGTCGTCTACGTCGGCGACGACGGCCACCTGGCCGCGGTGCGCTCCGTCACGCAGGACGCGCCAGCGGGGTTCGCCGCCGCGCCGCGGATCGACACCGGCGCGCTGATCCTGCCCGGCCTCATCGACCTGCACAACCACCTGACGTACAACACGCTGCCGCTGTGGGAGGCGCCCGGTGTGCCCTACCTCCACCACGACCGGTGGGTGGACGAGGACAGGCCGCCGGACTACTCCACCACGGTCACCTGGCCCGCGAAGGTGCTCGCGCGGGCCGCGCCCGAGGCGCTGATCAAGTACGTCGAGGTCAAGGCGCTGATCGGCGGGACCACCTCGATCCAGGGCGCGCCGGTGGCGACGCGGCCGGTGGACGGCTGGCTGCTGCGGATCATCGACAACGAGCGGCTGCCGGCGGGCCGCGACATGGTGATGACGGCGGCGCTGCAACTCGACGCGGAGGAGCTACGCGAGGTGCGGGCGCCGAAACTGGACGGGACGCGGCTGCTCATCTACCACGTCGCGGAGGGACGGACCGGGTCGATCGTGCGCCGGGAGTTCGAGGAGCTGGAGCCGTGCTGGCGGCCCGGGCTGATCGGCGTCCACGGCACCGCGCTGACCGGCGCGGACTTCGCGCGGTGGCAGGGCGCGGTGCGGGCGATCAACCCGGCGGAGCGGGCGACCCTCGTGTGGTCACCGTTCTCCAACTACTGGCTCTACCACGAGAGCACGGACGTGGTCGCGGCCGACCGGAAGGGGTTGCGCGTCGCGCTCGGCTCCGACTGGGCGCCGTCGGGGACCAAGCACGTGCTGGGTGAGCTCAAGGTCGCCGACGCCGTCAACCAGCACCGGCTCGGCGGGCGGTTCAGCGACCGGGAGCTGTGCGACATGGTCACCGCCAACCCGGGCGACGCGCTGGCCACGGCCTGGGGGCCACGGGTGGGACGGCTGGCCCGGGGCGCCGCCGCCGACCTGCTCGTCCTGGAGCGCCACGCCCCGGACGCGGACCCGTACCGCAACCTGATCGACGCGACCGAGCGGCACGTGCGGCTGGTGCTGGTGCGCGGCCGGCCGTTCTACGGCACGCCGGCGCTGATGACCGCCGCCGGGGCCACGCACACCGACCCGATCACGGTCGCCGGCCTGCGCCGCCGGGTCGCGGTGCGGCAGCCGGACCGGGCCGACGCCCAGTTGGACTGGCCCGGCGTGCGGCGCGCCCTGGAACGGGTGCGCGCCGACCCGGTGGCGGCCTGGCGCGCCGCGCAGGACGCGCTGGCCTCCTGGGGTGGGCCGCTGGACGACCCGGACGCGCCGCTGGTCCTCTTCGGCGACATGCCCGAGGGTGACGTGGGGGCGTTCGCCGCCGCCGGTGAGGTGCCGTCGGGTCTTGTCATCCCGCCGCTGGACACGCTCACCCACGACGCGGCCTACTTCGCCGCCGTGGCCCGTGGCGGCGTGCCCGAACTCCAACACCTCGCGGGGTACTACCGGTGAGCCGGGCGGTCGGCCAACCGGCCCGGACGCTGCCGGACTCGGTGGGCCTCGCGGAGTTCCTGCGGCGGGTGGAGGCCGACCCGCTGCCGCTCGCGGGGCGCTACCAACTGGTCTCCGCCGCCCGGGTGTTGCTCGACGAGCTGTACGTGCACCTGCCGCTGAAGCGGGCCATGCACGCCACCGATCCGGTGCAGCGGCTGCGCCTGCTGGAGCGGCGTCTCGCGCCGCTCAGCGAGTCCCAGTTCCACGCCGAGCTGGTGGACGTCTTCCGGGCGCTGCGCGACCTGCACACCGTCTACCAGCTCCCGGCGCCCTACCGTGGCCACGTGGCCACGCTGGGCTTCCTCGTCGAGCGGTACACGGACGCCGAGGGGGCGACGCACCACATCGTCTCCAAGATCGACCGTTCGCTGGTGCACGCGGGCTTCGACGTCGGCGCCGAACTGGAGTCCTGGAACGGCGTCCCGATCGAGCGGGCCGTCGAGCGCAACGCCGCCACCCAGGCGGGCTCCCACCTCGACGCGCGGCTGGCGCGCGGTCTCGAGTCGCTGACGCTGCGCCCGCTGCGTACCACTCCCCCGCCGGACGAGCTGGAGGTGCTGCTCGCCTACCGCACGCGCGGCGGGCGCCGCCGCGAGACACGCCTCCCGTGGCGGGTGTGCGCGGCCGAGCGGTACGCCGGGCGGGCCCAGGACCCGGTGCCCACGCTCGGCACGAGCCTGGGCATCGACGTCGGGAGCGAGACCGCGCGCCAGGTCAAGCGCGGCCTGTTCGCCCCGCCCCAGGCGCGGCGCTCGCCCCCGCGCTCGCCGCGCGGCGTGCTGGCCCACCGCACGCTGCGGCTGGGCGGTCGCTCGTACGGGTACCTGCGGCTGTTCTCGTTCAACGTGCCGGGCGCGCGCTCGTTCGCCGAGCAGGTGGCGCAGATCGCGGCGCGCGCGCCCGCGGCGGGGCTGGTCGTGGACGTGCGCGGCAACCCCGGGGGGCACGTCCCGGCCGCGGAGTCGGCGTTGCAGGTGCTGAGCGAACGGCCGGTCACGCCGGTGAGCTTCTCGCTGTCGACCACGCGCGGCGCGCTCACGCTCGCCCGGGCGCACGCCGACTTCCGTACCTGGAGCAGCTCGATCCAGGCGGCCGTGGAGACGGGCGAGGTGTACTCGCAGGGGTTTCCGCTGACCGACCCGCAGGCGCTCACCACCGGGCTGCCGCGCTACGCCGGTCCGAAGGTGCTCATCACCGACGCGCTGTCGTACTCGGCCGCCGACATCTTCGCCGCCGGCTTCCAGGACAACGCCCTCGGGCCTCTCCTGGGGACGGCGCGCCGCACCGGGGCCGGCGGAGCCAACGTGTGGACGCACGAGCTGCTGCGGGTCTGGCTGCCCGAACTCCTCGGCGACCTGCCGCGCGGCGCCGGGTTCCGCGTCGCGCTACGGCGGGCCACGCGGGCCCGGGGCAACGTCGACGTGCCGCTTGAGGACTTGGGCGTGCAGGCGGACGCGCTGCACGACCTGACCCGGCGCGACGTCACCGAGCACAACCAGGATCTGCTGGCGGCGGCCGTCGCCCTGCTGGACTGAGGACGGTGACGGCGGTGCCGGCGGTGTCACGGGCTATATCACACCCCCTCAGCACGCCGGGACTAACGGCCCTGACCTGCGGGTAGCGGCGTTTGCGATGCTGATGATCGAGAGGGCGCATCCCCGCCCTCGTTCACCGAACGCTATGGAGGCCGACCATGACTCGTCCGATCACCGTGGGAGTGGACGGCTCGCCCGAGAGCCAGGCGGCCGTCGACTGGGCGGCCGGCGAGGCGGTGCGCCACGGGGTGCCGCTGCGCGTGGTGCACGCCTGGCACTGGGAGCCGCTGTCGACGCCCGTGCCCAACAGCGGCGACGAGCAGGCCAAGTGGGCGCGGGAGCTGGTGCGCGAGACCGAGCGGCGGTTGGCCGACCGCCACCCTGGCCTGTCGATCGTCGCGGAGGTGCTGGACGCCGAGCCCGTGCCCGCCCTGGTGCGGGCGAACGAGGAGGCGCGGATGCTGGTCCTCGGCTCGCGCGGGCACGGCGCGCTGCTCGGCTTCCTGCTCGGCTCGCACGCCCAACAGGTGCTCGCCCGCGCCAGCCGGCCGGTCGTCTCGGTCCGCGCCCCCGAGGACGCGAAGGAGGGGTCGGCGGACGCGCCGGCGCAGACGACGGCGGCCCGGGAGGCCGCGGACGGCGAGGTCGTCGTGGGCCAACAGGGCTCGGCCGAGGACAGCGACGCGGTACTGCGCTTCGCGTTCGAGGCGGCCGCCGCGCGCGGGGTGCCGGTGCGCGCCGTACGGGCCTGGAGCCTGCCGCCCATCTACGCGTACACGCCCGGCTCCATGCGGCTCGCGGACGAGGCCGGTGGCCTTGAGCCGTACGAGAAGGAGCAGCTCGCCGAGGCGCTGGCGCCCTGGCGGGAGAAGTTCCCCGAGGTGCCGGTGGCCGAGCACGTGGAGATCGGCAGCGGTGGGCAGGTGCTGCTCTCGCAGACCGCGCGGGCCCAGTTGCTGGTGGTCGGGCGGCGGGTGCGGCGCTCCCCCATCGGCTCGCGCATCGGGTCGGTGGCGCACGCGGCGCTGCACCACGCGCGCTGCCCGGTCGCGGTCGTCCCGCACGACTGACCGCTCGCCCCACACGACCGAGCGGGCGTCCCGTACGAATGACCGGGCGGGTGGCACGCGTGGCCCCGTGACGGGCTGGGTCGCCCGTCACGGGGGCGCGGTCACATCGCCATGCCGCCGTCGACGCACACGACCTGGCCGGTGATGTACGAACTCTCGTCGCTGGCGAGGAAGGCGACCAGGTTGGCCACCTCCTCCGGGCGACCGAAGCGGCCCATGGGCACGGGGCCGAGGCGCTGGTTGTCGTCCTGCAGGTGCTCGGTCATGTCGGTGCTGATCAGGCCGGGCGCGACGGCGTTGCAGCGCACGTTGCGCTCGCCCAGCTCCTTGGCGATCGTCTTCGTCAGACCGATCAGGCCCGCCTTGGCCGAGGCGTAGTTGGCCTGTCCCGCGCTGCCGAAGACGCCGGCGACCGAGGATATGTTGATGATCGAGCCGCTGCGCCGGCGGATGAAGCCGAAGTAGCAGCTCTTGATGAAGTAGAACGCGCCCTTGAGGCTGGTGTTGAGGACCGCGTCGAAGTCCTCGTCCTTGATGGACACGGCGAGGCCGTCCCGGATGATGCCGGCGTTGTTGACCAGGACGTCGACCGGGCCCAGCTCGCCCGTGATGGCCTTCACGGTCTGGGTGACCTGTTCGGAGTCGGCCACGTCGCAGCGGTAGATCCGCGCCGTGGCGCCCAGGTCCTCGGCGTCCCGCAGGGTCTGCTTCGCGCTCGCCTCGTCGTTGGCGTAGACGATGGCGACCGTCGCGCCCCCCTTGGCCAGCCGCAGGACGGTGGCGCGCCCGAGGCCGCGGGAGCCGCCGGTGACGACGGCCACCTTGCCGCTGAGCGGGCCGCCGGGGTTGGCGTCCGGGGTGGCGGTCACGAGCGGGCCTCGTCGATGATGCGGACGATGTCGCCGATGCTCTGCGCGTCGGCGAACTTCACCATCGGCAGCGAGACCCCGGCCGCCTCCATGGTCTCGGTGATGATGTCGGCCCGGTCGATCGAGTTGGCGCCCAGGTCGCGCAGGCTGTCCTGCGGGGTGGCCGCGCTCACGTCAACCTCCGGGATGATCTCCGAGAAGACGGAAATCAGGGCCTTGAAGATCTCTTCCTGGGTCATGCTCTCTTCTCTCTCTCGCGCTGTTCGTATCGCGTGCCGCTGGCGCGGCAGGGCTGACGTGCCGCTGGCGCGGCGGGTTGGCGTGCCACCGGGTGTGGCTAGGCGCCGTAGCGGCTCAGGAGGAGTTCCTTGACCTCGGGCTGGTGGAAGGTGACCTCGTGCATCGCCAACTCCTGCTCGATCACCGCGGGAAGCTGCTCGCGCAACTCCCGGGCGAGGTGCTCCTTGAGCAGGACCAGGGAGCGCCGCGGCTTCTCCGCCAGGCTCTCGGCCAGTTCGAGGGCCGCCGCGAGGACGTCCTTGCGGGGCCGCACCGGGTAGGGCACGCCTCGCTCGGCCAACTCCGCGCCCCGGAAGGTGCGGCCGGTGAGCAGGAACTCCTGGGCCAGGGCCAGGCCCAGCTTCGCGGGGAAGACGCGGGTCGACCCGAAGCCGGGAGTGAAACCGTACTTCATGAAGTTCGCGGTGTAGATGCTCTCCCTGGACAAGATCACGAAGTCCGCGAACAGGCCCATGGACAGGCCGCCCCCGATGGCGTGGCCCTGCATGGCCGAGATGACCGGGATCGGGCATTCCAGCGGCAGCGAGTACGCGTTGGGCGTCCCCTCGTCCTTGGCCTGGAAGGTGGACTCCCCCGCGTGGATGTCGAGGAGGACCTCACGGGTGCCGCCCGAGCAGAAGAAGCTGCCGTAGCCGGTGAGGATGACCGCCTTGTACCGCTCGTCGGCCTGGACCCGCGTGAACGCCCGCCCGAGCCCGGCGAGCAGGTCGCCGGTGAAGGTGTTCTTGTTCTCCTGGTCGGCCATCGTGATCTGGGCGACCCCGGGGCGGGGTTCGGTCACGGTGACGACATCGGTCACACCCACTCGTACTCCCGGTGGAACTCGTTGACGCGCTTGAGGAAGAGCCGTCCCGTGCCCGAGACGGTGTCGAGCACCTCGGGGACGAGGTCGAGTCGCAGCTCCACGTTGCGGGTGCCGAACTCGATGACCTCGTTCTCCTTGGTCAGCCGCAGGTACTGCTCGATGCTCAGCTCGTACCGGTCGTCGAGCACCTTGCCGGTGCCCATGGCCCGCACCCGGTCCTGGCTGTCCTGGGTGACCACGCCGCTGTAGAACTCCGAGCAGCAGCCGGAGCCGTAGGAGAAGATGCCCACCCGCTTGGGCGTGCTGAAGTCGCCGTGGGCGATGGTGCCAAGCAGGTTGAGGAAGACGGTGCCGCCGAAGACGTTGCCCACCCGCTGGCAGTAGGAGAGCCCGGGCAGCACGCGGCGCTCGAAGTCGGCCTCGATGGCGGGGTTCTTCGCCTTGCACATGCGGCGCATCATCGTGCGGTGCGCGCCCTTGACCATGCCGCCGAAGGGGGTGTGGAAGGAGAGGTAGTCGAAGGTGGCGGCGTAGTCGACGCCCTCGACCTTGTCGGCGTACGCCCGGTAGGCCGCCTCGCAGCAGTCCAGGTAGGACATCAGCGACAGGTCGGCGTTGCCGGCCTCGCTGTCCGGCACGGGCCGGCAGGTGTCCATCACCTCGTACCCGTAGTAGCCGTTGGCGCCGACGTCCACGCTGAAGACGTGTGGGGTGTCGCTGACCAGGATGGCCATCGCCCCGGCGCCGCCGCTGGGTTCGGCGAACGACCAGTCCTCCTGGAGCGCCTCGCCGCCCTCGGTGGCCTTGAAGCGGGAGATGTCGGTGGTCACCACCAGGCCCTTGGCACCCGGGGAGACCTGGGAGAGGACGAAGTTGACGGCGTTCTGGAAGCCGGCGGTCCCCGCGTAGCAGGCGTTCTTGACCTCGAACAGCCGGCAGCCGCGGTTCAGTCCCAGGTAGTCGTGCACGTAGGTGCTGAGCGACTTGCCGAAGTCGATGCCGGACTCGGTGCAGGTGATCAGGACTTCGATGCTGTCCCGCTCCTCCTGGCTGAGCGCGTCCACGATCGGCTTGGCGGCGTTGACCGCGAAGGAGACCGGGTCCTCGAAGGGCAGGGCCACCGACTTCTCGTGCATGAGCAGGTTGGCGAACCGCTCGTTGTCCAGTCCCCGGTACTCGGCCAGGGTCTGTACGTCGAGGTAGGTCGAGCCGCCGTAGAAGTTGATGGCCTCGATACCGGCCGCGCGGGGTTGCATAGTGTCTCTCCTCGTGTTCATGGTCCCGTCCCCGTACATCCCGCCGCTCACGACTGGCCCACCGCGCTCAGCAGTTCCTGCCGGATGATGGCCAGCAGGCGGTCCTGGGACTGGTGCGCGTCGATGAACTGGTGGTCGCCGGCCATGGTGTGCAGCAGGAAGGGACCGGTGGTCAGCCCCTCCCACAGCTTGGTCTCCTCCGATGCCACCCAGTCGTCCACGCCGTGGAAGGCCGTGATGGGGGCGGAGAAGGTCTCCTCGGGGTCGTAGGTGTAGCGGTCGATGAGGCTGCACGCCGCCAGCAGCTGGGGCAGCGTCGCCCGGGTCTCCACCTCGCCGTAGCTCCAGGCGTCCCCGTACGCGCGGACCACGACCTCGACGGCCTCGGGGTCGTGCCGGATCTCGTCGTAGGTGGGGATGCGCTTCATGCCGTTCTTCGCCAGCTCGTCAAGGATGTCTTGGATGCTGGGGTTGGGCACGCTGGGTGCGGCGAAGCCCGAGACGAACGTCTTGACCAGGCGGGCGTCCGGGTTCAGGCCGAGCCGGTGGGCCAGCCGGAAGGAGAACAGCGCGCCCCAGCTGTGCCCGAAGGTGGCGCAGGGGATGTCGAGCAGCTTCGGGTCGATGACGCGCTCCATGGTCCGCATGAAGGCGTCGAGGTCGGAGGGGGCCCGCTCGTCCAGTCGCTTGGTGTCCATCCCCGGCAGCTTGATCGCGCACACGTCGATCTCCGAGCCCAGGCGCTCGCGCCAGTCGTCGAACAGGTCGGCGTCGCGGTAGCCGTTGGGGAAGCAGAACAGGCGCACCTTGGCGTCGGTCCGTGGCTCGTAGCGGTGCACCCAGTGCGCCGGGGACAGGTTCTCCTCGTACGGCTTGGTCTGGGTGGCGCGCAGTCCGCTGCCGCCGGGGAGCAGGTCCGTCAGGCCCTGCGCGAGTCCGCGCAGGGTGTCGCTCTGGACCATGTCGGCGAAGGAGATGTCGACGGAGAGCAGGGTGCCGGTCTTGTGGAAGAAGCGCAGGCCGGTCATGGAGTCCAGGCCGAAGTCGCTCATCGGCTGGTCCGGGTCGACCTCCTCCGGCTCCATCTCCAGGATGTGGGCGAGCAGCCGGCTCAGGTACTCCAGGACCATCTCCTGCTTGCGTTCGGCGTTCGCGTAGCCGTAGCGCTGGAGGAAGTCCCGGTCCTCGCCCTCCTTGTCCAGGGTGGTGGCGTCCATCATGGCCTTGAGTTCGCCGAGCTTCTTCTCGTCGAACTCCTTGAGCCGGATGTGCCCGACCGAGGCCACGGTCGTGCCCGAGCCGTCCACGAGCCGGATGCTGCCG
This sequence comes from Streptomyces sp. 71268, assembly GCF_029392895.1. NCBI lineage: Bacteria > Bacillati > Actinomycetota > Actinomycetes > Kitasatosporales > Streptomycetaceae > Streptomyces > Streptomyces sp. 71268. The sequence goes on along the minus strand of NZ_CP114200.1, from coordinate 7,565,683 downwards.
GTGATCTCCCCGCGCTCCGCGTCGTAGTCGGGGACGGCCACGCTGGCGAACAGACCCTCGGCCGTGGAGCACGGGCGCAGGAGCACCTCGTCCATCTCGGCGACCATGTACTTGCGCCCGCTCGGGGTGCGGTCGACGGCCACGTAGTTGCAGGTCTGGGCGCAACTGTCGAGGACACCGGGGTGGAAGCCGAGGGCGTAGGCGCGGCTCGCGGTCGCTCCCTCGGGCGCCGCGAAGCCGACCAGCACCTCGCTTTGGCCGCGCCACCAGGCCCCGTTCACGTAGCGTACGGCCGGGCCGAAGTAGAAGCCCCGGTCCTGTTCCAGCGGCTCGTAGAACTCCTCGCGGGGCACGTGGCGGTCGCTGGCGCGCTGGGCGGCGGCGACGTCCAGCGGGGCGGCGTCGGCCACCTCGTCGGCGGGGCCGACCACGCCGTGGACGTTGAGGCTCCACTGCGCGGCGTCGGCCTCCTTGCTGTGGAACTGGAAGTCGAACGAGCCGTCGCCGTCCTCGCGCGGGTCGAGGACGAGCAGGACCTCCTTGGTCTCCTCGGCGAAGACCATGATGGGGGCCGTGAACCGCATCTCGCGCACCCGGCACAGCCGGCCCGGGTGCCGCTCGGCCAGCACGGCCCGCAGCATCTCCAGGTAGTAACCCACGTGCACGACACCGGAGTTGTCCACCAGCTCGGGGAAGTTCTGGTGCGCGAAGGTGTACAGGTACTGCTTCTGCCTGACCGGCAGCCCCAGCTCCTCGCCGCGCAGCCCCTCCCGGCTGAGCCGGCCGCCGAGGCGGCCGGTCAGCTCGGCCGACTCCCGGTCGGCGCCGGAGTGTGTCAGCCAGTGGCGGGTCGGCTCGAAGGGGTAGTTGGGCAGCATCAGCTTGCGCCGGCCCTGGCCCGCGTAGTGGTCCTGCCAGTTCAGCGACGAGCCCAGGCAGGAGAGCCGGGCCAGCGCGCGCAGCAGCGCGTCCAGCGCGGGGCCCGCGTCGGTCAGCCGCAGCACGACGACGTCCTCGCGGCGCAGGACCTCGGCGTCGCGGGGCGCGCCCAGCTCGACGAAGAAGCGGTAGCCCTGGTCGTACAGCTCCCGCAGGCCCTCGTCGTAGCGGATCGGCGCGGTCAGCGCGTGGTCGCCGAAGTCGGCGCGCAGCGCCTCGGGGTTGTGGCTGGTCGTCAGGGTGTGCGGCGACTGGTAGCGGCTGTCGGGCTGCTGGTACGCGGCGTCACGCACGGTGCGCTGCCAGGTGTCCGCCTGGCCCTGGTAGGCGGCGGAGGGCCAGGTGCCCTCCCGCTCCTCGGTGATCTCGGCGCCGGCGGCGGCCAGCGCGTCGGTGACCTGGGCGAGCGCCGCGGGGGCGCCGGAGAGCACCCGCTCGTTCGGCCCGTAGACGGCCGACAGGTGGGCCTGGCCCTGCCAGTCGCGCAGCACACCCTCGAACGCCTCGCGCTCCAGGCGCACCCGGGCGAAGGCGACCGGCTCGGCCGAGCCGCGCGCCCGCTCCAGCGCCAGGTGGTGGCCGACCGCGGCCTCCAGGCTGAGCACGCCGGAGATGACGGCCGCGACCAGCGAACCGGTGCGCTCGCCGAAGGTGATCTCGGGCAGCACGCCGTAGGAGGCGAGCAGCTCGCACAGGGCGTACTCGGTCGCGAACAGCCACGCCTGCCGGGCCTGGCCGGTGGCGGGCTCGGCGCCCTCGGTGGTGAGCGCCGCGAGCTGCGGACCACAGGCGGGTTCGAAGTGCGCCAGGCACTGGGCGAGTGCGGCGCGGAAGACGGGGAAGTCGGCGGCGAGCGCGCGGGCCACCTCGAAGGTGTGCCCCGCGTCGCCGTGGAAGAGGAAGGCCAGCTTGGGCTGGATCTTCTCGTCGGTCTGCGCGGCGAAGGCCCGGCCGCCCGCGTGCGGGGTGAACAGGGTGCGCTTGGCGTTCCAGCGGTCCCGGCCGTGGCTGCTGCCCAGGATGACCGAGGTGTCGGAGTACAGCGTCCCCTGCTCCTCGTACGCGGCGAGTACGGCGCCGAGGCTCTCGCGCAGCTCCGCCACGGTGGTGCCGAGGAAGACCGCGCGATGGGTGAACGCGGTGCGGCAGGCGTTGGCCGTGTAGCACAGGTCCTCGACCGGTACGTCGGGGTGGCTGGCGAGGTAGGCGTCGAAGCCGCGGATCTGGCGGACCAGCTTCTCCTCGTCGGTGGCGCTCAGCGTCAGCAGCGAGGAGGCGAGCCGGGGGCGGGCCGGCTGGTTGGCCGGGCCGGGCGCCGGTGCCTGCGGCGCCTCGGAGAGGATCAGGTGGGCGTTGGTGCCGCTGAACCCGAAGGAGCTGATGGCGGCGTGCCGCGGCCGGTCGGGGTCGGCTGGCCAGTCCCGGACGGCGCGCGGGAAGTCGAAGGACTCCTTCAGCGGCTCCAGGCGCGGGTTCAGCTCGGTCAGCCCGGCGATGGGCGGGATCTGGCCGTGGTGCAGGCACAGCACGGTCTTGATGAGGCTGGCGATGCCGGCGCCGGCCTCCAGGTGGCCGATGTTCGCCTTGACCGCGCCCAGCGTCAGGCGGCGCGAGGCGTGGCCGTAGACGTGGTGGATGGCGTCGATCTCGATCGGGTCGCCGAGCAGGGTGCCGGTGCCGTGCGTCTCCAGGTAGTCGACGGCCTCGGGGGCGACACCGGCGTTGTGCAGCGCCCGGGCCAGCACGGCCTTCTGGGCCTGCCCGTTGGGCATGGTCAGGCCGCTGCTCTCGCCGTCGTTGTTGATGGCGCCGCCGCGGATCACGGCGTAGACGGTGTCGCCGTCGCGCTGGGCGTCGGAGAGCCGCTTGAGGACGACCATGCCGACGCCCTCGCCTCGGCCGTAGCCGTCCGCCGACGCGTCGAAGGGCTTGGACCTGCCGTCGGCCGCCAGGGCGTTCATCATGCACAGCGAGGACATGACGCCCGGCGCGAGCATCATGTTCACGCCGCCGGCCAGCGCCGTGTCGCACTCCCCGCGGCGCAGCGCGTCGACGGCCAACTGGGGGCCGACCAGCGACGAGGAGCAGGCGGTGTCCACGGAGAGCGCGGGGCCGTTCCAGCCGAACGCGTACGAGACGCGACCGGAGGCGATGCTGGAGGTGGTGCCGGTGCCGATGTACTCGTTGACGTCGGCGGAGTCGCGTACGAGCTGGGCGTACTCGGAGTTGCTCGAGATGCCGATGAACACGCCCGTGGAGCTGCCGCGCATCTCCTCCGGGTGCTGGCCGGCGTTCTCCAGCGCCTCCCAGGCCACCTCCAGCAACTGCCGCTGCTGGGGGTCCATCGCGTTGGCTTCCAGCGGTGAGATCTTGAAGAAGCGGGCGTCGAAGGCCGCCACGTCCCGCGCCAGGAAGTTGCTCTGCCGGATGTACATCTTGCCCGGCTTGCCCGGCGTCGGGTCGTAGTGGTCCTGGACGGGCCAGCGGTCGTCGGGCACGTCGCGGACGCCGACGCCGGCCTCCCGCACGAAGTCCCAGAACCGCTCGGGTGTGTCACACCCACCGGGGAAGCGGCAGGCCAGGCCGACCACGGCGACGGGTTCCCGACCGGCCTCGCGGCTCCTGGCCAACTGGCGGCGCAGGTTCTGGATCGTCAGGACTGACTGTTTCAGTACCTCGGTGGTGCTGCTCTTCGCCTGCTCACTCATGAAACATCCAGCCCCTCGTTCTCACTCAGCTCGATTTCCTTCCGCAGCAGGGCGACGAGGTCGTCCTCGCCCATGCCGTCCAGGCCGGACGACGCGGCGTCCAGGCCCTCCAGGCCGTCCCCACCGGCCAGGCCGTCCAGGCCGTCCGGGTGGGTGGGGACCGGCGCCTCGTCGACGGAGGCCGCGCCGGCCGGCGCCTCGGCGCCCTGCTCGGTCGGCGCTCCCACCGGCAGCGTGGCCTCGACCTCCCGGGCCGGGACGCCCAGCATGCGGGTGATCTTCTCGATGTCGCCCTTGACCGTGACGACCTGCGGATGGTCCAGGCCGACGCCGGTACGCAGCGCCTGCCAGCCCTCGGGGCCCTCCAGGACGACCGTGCCCAGCGTGTTGCGCATCCAGGTCAGGATCGTCTCGCTGGTCTCCATGCCGCCGGTGCGCCAGAACGACCAGTTCAGCGAGAGCGTGTCTCCCGCCCGCTCGCCGCGCTCGCACTGCTTCGCGCGGTACTCGGCGAAGGCGTCCAGGTAGCTGTTGGCGAAGCAGTAGTCGCTCTGCCCGAAGTTGCCGAGGACCGCCGCCAGCGAGGAGAACATCACGAAGAGTTCCAGGGGCTCGTCCCGCAGCGCCTCGTCCAGGTACCGGGTGCCGAACACCTTGGCCCTGAAGACCTCGGCCATCTCCTCGGGGCGCTTGTTCTGGAGCGAACCGTCCCGCAGCGCGCCGGCCGAGTGGATCAGGCCGGTGATCGGTCCGAACCGCCCGCGCACCTCGGCGACCAGGTCCGTGACCGCCCGCCGGTCGCCGATGTCGGCCCGCAGGTAGACGGCCTCGCCGCCGTCCCGGCCCCAGGAGGCGAGTTCGGCCAGCTTCTCGGCGTCCGCCTCGCGGCGGCCGACCAGCACGACCCTGGCCCGGTGCTCCTCGCTCAGGTAGCGGGCGAAGAGGCCGGCCAGGCCGCCGGGGCCACCGGTGATCAGGTAGACGCCGCCGGCGCCGAACCGGGGCCTGGCGGCCTCGATCTCGCCGGCCGGCACCGGGTGGAAGCAGCGGGTCCAGCGGCGGGTGCCACTGTGCCGCAGCTCCACGTCCGCGTCGTCGTGGCCGAACTCGGCCATCAGCGCGGCGGCCATCCGGGCCCGGCTGAGGTTGGCGCGGGTGAACTCGACCGTCTTGTAGACCAGCAGCGGGCTCTCCATGCGGGCGGCCCGCGCGAAGCCGCCGATGCCCTGACTCTCCGGCGCCGCAGCCCCGGCGCGCGAGGCGTACGCGTACACCAGGCGCACCCGCTGCCCCGGCAGCTTGGCAAGCACGGCCTGGCTGAGGGCGGTCAGGGCGTAGACGCCCTGGTGCAGGCCGGCCTCGATGCGGTCCGGGTCGGCGTCGGAGCCGGCGGCCGACCAGTGGTGGATGATCCGGTCCACGGTCAGGTCACGCTCGGCCAGCGCCGCGAACAGGCGCTCGTAGCCGTCCCGCGCCAGCGGGTCCAGCTCGAACTCGTCCGGGCCGACGGCGCGGAACCCGCGCTCGCCGGGGCGGACCAGGACCACGTGCTCGGGGCGCTCGCCGGCCGGCAGGCCCAGCAGGGCCGAGCGCAGCTTCTCGCCGGTGTCCAGGAGCACGACCGTGCCCCCGGCCTGGCGCGCCGCGCTGGCGTGGGTCTCGACCCAGTCCCGGGTGAACAGCCACACGGGCGCGTCCGTGTCCTCGGCGGCCCGGGGCGCGGGGGACCGCTCGCCGGCCACCTGTCCGCCGGCCTGGTCGAGCAGGTCGAGGAGGTAGGCGGCCACGTCGTTGATCGTCGGGTAGTTGAAGATGAGTTGCAGGTCCAGGCTCTGGCCGAACAGGCGCTCAAGCAGGTTGTGCATCTGCGTGGACGTGATGGAGTCCATGCCCAGCTCGAAGAAGCCGCGGTCGGTCTCGGGCAGCCGGCCGTCGGCGAAGCCGAGCAGGCCGGCGACCCGGTGCTGGAGGTAGCCCGCCATCAGCTCCAGGCGCTCACCCCGGAACGCCTCGGCCAGTTGGCCCAGGAACGCGTGGTCCACGCCGCCGGGCTCCGCGTCGGCCGGGGCCGGCAGCGCGGCGGCCGGCTCCGTCGCGGTGACCCGCACCGCGCCCTCGTACAGCCAGTGGGTGTCCCGCTCGAAGGGGTAGCCGGGCAGCGACACGCGGCGGGCCGGGCGTCCGCGCCAGGCGGCCTCGAAGTCCACGTCGGCGCCGTCGAGCCACTGCCGGCCCGTCTCGTCGAGCCGCTCGCGCGCCGTCTCGGCCCGCCCGTCGGCCACGAAGCCCTTCAACTGGGCGGCGAGGTCGGCGTGGTCGGTGGCCGAGAAGGCGACGCGGTGCCGCTGGGGCCGGCGGCCGGTCTGGAGCGTGTACGCCACGTCGGCCAGCTCGGGCCGCGCGTCCGGCGCACACCCGTCCAGGTGGGCGTGGAGGGCGGCGGCGTAGCGGGCCAGCGCCTCGGGGGTGCGGGCGGACAGCGGCACCAGGTGCGGTCCGCCGGTCGCCGCCGCGGGGCGCGGCTGCCCGGTGTACTCCTCTAGGACCAGGTGGACGTTGACGCCGCCCACCCCGAAGGAGCTGACGCCGGCGCGTCGCGGCTGGCCCTGCGGAGGCTGCCAGGGCTCGGCTTCCAACTGGACCCGGAACGGCGTGCGGTCGAAGTCGATGTCCGGGTTGAGGCGCTCGGAGTTGAGCCGGCTGGGGAACAGCCGCCCCTCGCGCATCTGCAACAGGACCTTGGTGACCTGGGAGATGCCGGCGGCGGCCTCCAGGTGGCCGATGTTGGACTTGACCGAGCCGATGGCGCAGTGCCGCCCGTCCTCGGGGAAGCCGTCGAACGCGGTGGCCAGTGCCTCGATCTCGATGCTGTCGCCGAGTGAGGTGCCGGTGCCGTGCGCCTCCAGGTAGCTGACGCCGCCCGGCTCCACCCCGGCTCTGGCCAGGGCGGCCCGGACCACCTCGGCCTGGGCGACCGGGTTGGGCACGGTGTAGCCGTTGGTCTTGCCTCCGTGGTTGACGGCGGTGCCCTTGATGACGCCGTAGACGTGGTCGCCGTCGGCCTCTGCCTGGGCGAGGGGCTTGAGGAGTACGGCGCCCACGCCCTCGCCGGGCACGTAGCCGTTGCCGCCCTCGCCGAAGCTCTTGCAGTGGCCGTCGGCGGAGAGGAAGTTGAACATGCCAAGGGTCAGGTACTTGCTGGGGTGCAGGCTCAGGTTGACGCCGCCGGCGATGGCGACCTCGGCCTCCCCGTGCCGCAGCGCCTCGCAGGCCAGGTGGATGGCGTACAGCGAGGAGGAGCAGGCGGTGTCCACGACCAGGCTGGGGCCGCGCAGGTTCAGCAGGTAGGAGACGCGGTTGGCCACCGAGTACAACTGCGAGTCGATCGGCACGTCCTTGCCGGCGGCCAGGTCGGCCGCGCCGTACAGCCCGTACTCGTTGAACGTGACGCCGGCGAAGACGGCCACGTTGCCGCGCCGGTCGCCGGCCTCCGGGTCGGCCAGGGACTCGGGGGTGTGACCCGCGTCCTCCAGGCAGTGCCAGACGGCCTGGAGGAACAGCCGCTCCTGCGGGTCCATGTAGGCGGCGGCGCCCGGCGAGAGGTTGAAGAAGCCCGGGTCGAAGGCGAGCGCGTCGTCGAGGAAGCCGCCCCAGCGGCAGTCCACGTCCGGGAAGTCGCGGTGGTCCCAGCGCTCGGCCGGGATCTCGGTGATGGCGTCCCGGCCCGCGGCCAGGTTGGCCGCGAACTCCGCGAGCGTCGGCGCCTGCGGGTAGCGCCCGCTGAGGCCGATGATGGCGATGTCCCCGGAGCCCGCCGGGGCGGCGCCTGCCTGCGCGGGCGGTGCGGCGGGCGCCGGCGAGAGCGGGGCCGGCGTGGTGGCCACGGCGGCCGGCGCGCCCAGTTCCCGCGCGGCGCTGGTGGTCGCCAGGTGGCGGGCCAGGGACTCCAGGTCCTTGTAGGTGAACAGCAGTGACGTGGGCAGCGGGCCGTAGTGCGCCTCAAGGGCCCGGTTGAGCTGGGTGATGCGCACGGAGTCGACGCCGTAGTCCTCGAACGTCGAGTGCGCCCTCAGCCGACCGACGGGGATCTTGAGCACCTCGGAGAAGCGGCGCTTGACGTCCTCCAGGACGATGGCGTGCAACGCGTCGCCGCTCAGCGGCGCGGCCACGGGCGCGGCGGCCGGCGCGGGGCGCGGGACCACGGGCAGCGCGGGCGCGGGCGTCGCGGCCGGGACCGCGACCGGCCCACCGGACGCGGCGGCCAGCGCCGTGGCGGGCACCAGCGGGTCGTCCGGGCCGACCGGGATCACCCAGTGCACCTCGCGGGCGAACGGGTAGGTCGGCAGCGGCAGTCGGCGGCGCCGCTGGGCCTGCCACAGCGGTGCCCAGTCGGCGTCGGCGCCCATGACCCACATCTCGGCGGTCTCGTCCAGCCGCCCCTCCGCGAGGAGTTGGCGGGTGTACTTCTGGGTGACGTCATGCCGCAGGAGTGAGTGCAGCCGGCGGTCGTGGTCCTCGGTCGAGCCACTCCACACGCCGGGCGCGTCCGGCCGGCCTTCCAGGTAGGCGCGCAACCCCTGGCGCAGCCCGGCCAGGTCGCCGGCGCGCACGGCCAGTCGCTCGGCCATCGCCGCGCGCCCGGTCTGCAACGTGTACGCCAGGTCGGCCAGGGACAGCGCCGGCGCGGCGGCGGCCGGCCGCGCGGCGGGCTCGGGTGCCTGCCGCGCGCCGCACAGGTCGGCCAGGTGGGCGGCGGTGCGGGCGACGGTGGGCTGCTCGTGCAGCACCTCGGTCGGGAAGCTCAGCCCCAACCGCTCCTGTAGTTCCTCGTGGCAGGCGACCAACTCGTAGGCGCCCAGGCCCTGGTCGGCGTACGGCTCGTCGTCGGCGACGTCGGCGGGGCGCAGGCCGAGGGCGTTGGCCACCGCGGCCCGGGTCTCCTCGCGCACCGCGTCGGGCGTCAGGGCCGTGGGGATCTCGGCCGCCGGCCTGGCGGCCGGGGCCGGGTCGACCTGCCGGTCCAGGTGGGCCAGGAGTCGCTGGGCGGCGGCCCGCAGCCCGTCCTGCTGTTGCGCGGAGAGCACGAAGAGGTGCTCGCGGGGCGCGTCGTCGGGGTGCGCGGGCTGGGCCGGGGGCTCCTCGACGATGAGGTGGGCGTTGGTGCCGCCCGCGCCGAAGGCGCTGATCCCGGCGCGGCGCGGCAGGCCGCGGCCGTCCGGGCCCACCGGCGCCTGCCAGTCCTGGAGCCCGCGTTGGACGGCGAAGGGCGTCTCGGGGAAGTCGATGAGCGGGTTCAGGGGCGTGGTGTGCAGCGAGGGGACGAGCTGGCGGTGCCGCATCTGGAGGATGACCTTGGTCAGCGCCGCGATGCCGGCCGCTGACTCCAGGTGGCCGATGTTCGACTTGACCGAGCCGATCGCGCAGAACTGCTGGTCCTGGGTGAACCGCCGGTACGCCTTGGTCAGCCCGGTGATCTCGATGGGGTCGCCGAGGGACGTGCCGGTGCCGTGTGCCTCGACGTAGGAGATGGAGCGTGGGTCCACGTCCGCCCGGGCGAGCGCCTCGCCGATCACCTCGGCCTGCGCCTGAGGGTTGGGCACCGAGTAGCCGCTGGTCCGGCCGCCGGCGTTGACGGCTGAGCCCTTGATGACGGCGTGTACGTGGTCGCCGTCGGCGATGGCCTGGTGCAGCGGCTTGAGCAGTACGGCGCCGACGCCCTCGCCCGGTACGTATCCGTCGCCGCCCTCGCCGAAGGCGCGGCAGCGGCCGTCGCTGGAGAGGAAGCCGCCCTGGCCGAGTTGGATGTACTTGGCCGGGTGGGACATCACGTTGACGCCGCCGGCCAGGGCGAGTTCGCACTCGCCGCTACGGATGGCGGCGCACGCCTGGTGGATGGCGACCAGCGAGGACGAGCACATGGTGTCGACCGTCATGCTCGGGCCGTGGAAGTCGAAGAAGTACGAGACGCGGTTGGCGACCGAGGCGTACGAGGAGTTGCCGTTGAGCCAGCCGCCGTGCTTGTCGGTGGCCAGGAGTTGGTAGAGGCCGAACATGACGCCGGCGTAGACGCCGACCTTCTTGCCGGCGAGCGCCTCGGGCGCGTACCCGGCGTCCTCGATGGTCTGGTAGGAGGTCTCCAGGAACAGGCGCTCCTGCGGGTCGAGGAACTCGGCCTCGATCGGCGGGATGTTGAAGAACAGCGGGTCGAAGAGTTCCACGCCGTCCAGGAAGCCGCCCCGCCGGCTGTAGGTGGTGCCGGGCCTGCCGCGCTCCGGGGCGTAGAGGGCGCTGTGGTCCCAGCGGCGGCGCGGGACCTCGGTGACGCTGTCGGTGCCGGTGCGCAGGTTCTCCCAGAAGGCGTCGAGGTCGTCGGCGCCCGGGTAGCGGCCGGCCAGGCCGATGATGGCGATGTCCTGCTGGGTGAGGTCGCGCTGGGCGCTGTCCCGCCGGGCGTCCGGTCGCGGTGCGACGGGGCGGGGGCGCTCGGCCACGGGGTGGTCGGCGGCTGACGGTTCGGCCACGGGTTGCTCGGCCCGGCCGCGCGCCTGGAGCAGGGCCCACTTGCCGGACAGCGCCTTGGCGGGGGTGGCCGGGGCCGCCGGGGCGGTGGGCTCGGGGGCGGCGGCCGGGGCCGGGTGCGGCGCGGGCTCGGCGGGGGCCGCCGGGGCGAGCCCGAAGTGGGCGCGGAGCTGGGGCGCCCTGGTGCGTACGAGGTGGTCGGTGAGGTCGTTGACGCTGTCGTACTCGAAGAACAGCGTCTTGGCGAGCGGGCCCAGGTCCTCCTCCAACTCCTGGGTCATCCCGATGATGAGGATGGACTCGACGCCGTAGCGGCCGAACGAGGTGTCCGGCCTGATCTCGGAGGTGGGCAGCTTGGTGTAGCGGGAGACCAGGCGCACCAGGTGGTCGCGGGTGCGGCCGCGCAGCACCGGGTCGGTCTCCTCGGCGGCCGCGACGGGCGCCGGGGCCGCCTGCCGGGCGCTGGCCTGCGGGGCCCGAGGCCCGCGCTCCAGCGCCTCCCAGGTGCGCGGTTCGCCCTTGACGACCACGACCTGCGGGGCGTCGCTGGTCAGCGCGGTGAAGAAGGCGTCGACGCCCTCGCCGGCGGTCAGCGGGTGCAGGCCCAACTCGTCCCTGGCCCGCTCCTCGGCGCCGTCCGCCGCGTGCATGGCGCCCACGCCCTGCCACAGCGGCCAGCCGATGGCCAGGCTCCGGCCGGAGCGCAGCCCGCGCCGGCGCAGCGCCTCGCGCCGGCGCGCGTACTGGTCGAGGTAGGCGTTGGCGAAGCCGTAGTCGGCCTGGCCGAGGTTGCCGAGCGTGCCGGCGAGCGAGGAGAAGAGCACGAAGAAGTCGAGCGGCTCGTCGCGCAGCGCGGTGTCGAGCAGGGCCGTGCCACGGACCTTGGCGGCGAGCACGGCCGCCGCCTCCTCGTGGGTCTTCTTCAGCAGGAACGAGTCCTGGATGACGCCCGCCGAGTGCACGACGCCGGCCAACGGCCCGAACGCGCTGCGGGCCTGGCTCACCAGCGTCGCCACGCCGTCGGCCGAGCTGACGTCGGCCTGGACGTACTGCGCCTGCGTACCGCCGCTGGCCAACTGGGCCAGGGCGGCGCGACCCCGCTCGTCCAGCGGGCGGCGCCCGCTGAGCACCAGGCGCACCGGCGCGCGCCGGGCCAGTTCGCGCGCGAAGATGAGGCCGAGCCCGCCGAGCCCGCCGGTGATCAGGTACGTGGCGCCGGGGCGCACCGGTCCCGGGCCCACGGTGGCGGCTGGCGGCGTGGGCAGTGCGACGAGGCCGCGTACGGTGCGGTGTTCGCCGTCGTAGCGGACCTGCGCCGCCTCGCTCGGCCGGTCGAGCTCGGCGAGCAGCGTGGTGGCGGCGGCATCCGCCGAGCGCGGGGTGAGGGCGACGCTGCGGTAGTCGAAGGTGGGCTTCTCCAGGGCGACGACCCGGGCGAAGGCGCCGACGGCGGCGTGCCGGGGGCTGGCGCCCTCGGTGCCGTCGGTGCCCTCGGTGAAGGCGTGTACGAGTCGCACGTCGTGTTCCGGCCGCGCGCGCAGCAGGGCCTGGGTCAGCTCGTGCAGCAGGAAGTACTCCCGCTCGGCGGCGTGCGCGCCCTCGACGTCACCGGCGTCCTCGGCCGTGGCGGGCCCGTGCCAGATCAGGACGCGGCCCGGCAGCGGGTGCGTGCGCAGCGCCGGCACCAGTTGGTCGGCCGTGCGCACCACGTGCAGCGTGGCGTCGGCGTCGTGCCGGGCCACCGCTCGGCGGAGGGCCTGCTCGGCGTCCTCCCGCGGGGTGAGGGCCAGGATGTGGCCGCTCGCGCGGGGGGCGTCGGCCCGCGCGGGGTGCGCGGCAGGGGTGGGCTGCCACTGGGGGGTCCAGTACCGGACGTGCTCGGTCATTTCCTCATTCACCTGTCTCGGCCCCGGTCACGAACGACTTCAGGGCGTAGTCCTTCACGACCACGAGGGCCTTGCCGGTCAGGTCGGTCAGCGTGATGTCGAAGCGGTCGATGCTGCCGCCGGGCGTGGCGTCGCCGGCGCGACGCAGGTGCGCGACGCACTCCTCGGGCAGCGGCTCGCGGATGTCGATGGCGGCCACCGAGAACGGCAGCAGCAACCGGTTCGCCCGGGCCTGCCCGGCCGGCTCCGCCATGAGCGCGATGACGGCCTGGAAGGCGCCGTTGACGAGCGCGGGGTGCAGGACGTCCGCCGGGTCCCGGTCGGCCGCCGGTGGTAGCGCGAGTTGGGCCACCGCGTGGCCGTCGCCGTACAGCACCTCCTCGATCGCCTGGAAGCCCGGCCCGTTGTCGAGGCCGACGGCGGCCATGGCGGCGTACCCGGCCGGCCCGTCGAGCTTGTTCTCGCAGCGGGCGATGACGCCGGACAGGTCCAGCGGTCGCGAGCCGTCCGACCGCGCGCCGGGCCCGGCGTCCAGGTCGATCCTGGCCTCCATGCAGACGCGGGCTGCCTCCGGTCCCTGGTCGAGGCCGACGCGGACCAGGACGGACTCCTCCTCGGGGACGAGGCGCACCGTCACCTCGACCGGCTCGTCCCCCACCTCGATGGGGTGCCGCCACATCACGTCCCGTACGGAGCGCACCTCCCGCTCCAGGCTGAGCGCCCCGGCCAGGCGGGCCATCTCCAGCGTCACGGCGCCGGGCAGCACCTTCCGGCCGCCGACGCGGTGGCCGTCCAGGAAGGGTTCGTGGCCGGTGAAGGTGGTGGTGAAGCGCTGCTCGAAGAGGGAGGAGCGGTTGTGGTGCAGCAGCGGTGCCACCCGCCCGCTCGGCAGCGCGGCCGTCGCGGGTGCCGGCGCGGCCAGTGGCGTGGCCGTGTCGCGGGGCGGCAGCCAGTGCCGCAGCCGGGCGAAGGGGTAGGTGGGCAGGCTGACGCGGCGGCGGGTGCCGGGCGCGGTGAACGCCTCCCAGTCCAGGTCCTGGCCGCCCACCCACAGGTCGAGCAGCGCGCCGTGGTCGCCGGCCGCGTAGCGGGCGCGCAGCTCGTCGGCGGCGGGCCCGCGCGGCGGCGGCACAGGGGTGGTGACGGTGCCCTGGTACGGGGCGGGGCGGCCGGCGACGAAGTCGGCCAGGCCCGCTTCGAGGTCGGCCTGCTGGCTGACGACGAAGCCGATCCGCTCCTCGTACGCGTCGCGGCCCACCTGGAGGGTGTAGGCGACGTCGGCCAACTCCGCCGCGCTCAGGCGGCGTTCGCGCAGCCAGTCCAGCAGGCGCTGGGCCAGGGAGCGCAGTTGGTCGGCGCGCCGCGCCGAGAGGCGAACCAGGACCGGCCCGGCCGCCCGCTGGCCGCCGAGGCCGTCGGAGGTGGGCGCGGCGGGCGGCTGGTACTCGGCGATCACCACGTGCGCGTTGGTGCCGCCCGCGCCGAAGCTGGAGATGCCGGCGACGCGCGGCCCCTCGGGCGCCTCCCAGGCGGTCACCTCCTGCGGCACCGTGAACGGGGTGGCGGCGAAGTCGATCTCCGGGTTCAGCGCGGTCGAGTGCAGCGACGGGACGATCTCTCCGTGGCGCATCTGGAGCAGCACCTTGCTGATCCCGGCGATGCCGGCGGCGCTCTCGCAGTGGCCGATGTTCGACTTGACCGAGCCGAGGTAGCAGCGGCGGGCCTCGGTGGCCTCGCCGCCGAACGCCTTGGTGAGCGCGGAGACCTCGATCGGGTCGCCGAGGCGGGTGCCGGTGCCGTGTGCCTCCACGTAGGAGACCTGGCGGGGTTCGACGCCGGCCCGGTCCAGGGCGCGCCGGATGACGGCGGTCTGGGCGTGCGGGTTGGGCACGGTGTAGCCGTTGGTCTTGCCGTCGTGGCTGACGGCGGTGCCCTTGATGACGCCGTAGACGTGGTCGCCGTCGGCCTCGGCCCTGGCGAGCGGCTTGAGCAGCACGGCGCCCACGCCCTCGCCGGGCACGTAGCCGTCGCCGCCGCTGCCGAACGACTCGCACCGGCCACGGGTGGAGGCGAAGTGGTTCTTGCCGAGCATCAGGAACTTGTTGGGGTGCAGGGACAGGTTGACGCCGCCGGCGACGGCCGCGTCGCACTCGCCGGAGAGCAGGCTCTGCGCGGCCAGGTGGATGGCGACCAGGGACGAGGAGCACATGGTGTCCACGGCCAGGCTCGGCCCGTGGAAGCCGTACTGGTACGAGACCCGGTTGGCGATCGAGGCGGCGCTGCCGGTGAGGGTGACCATCTCGCCGCGCACCTGCTGCTGGGCCGCGTAGAGCTGGTACTCCTCGTACATCACGCCGACGTAGACGCCGACGGCCTGTCCGGTGAGCGAGCGGCGGCTGTAGCCGGCGTCCTCCAGGGCGTGGTGGACGCACTCCAGGAAGATCCGCTCCTGCGGGTCCATCACCTCGGCCTCGCCGGGCGAGATGTTGAAGAACAGCGAGTCGAAGCTGGCCGCCTCGTCGACGAACCCGCCCCAGCGGGCGTAGGTCCGCTCGTTCCGGCTGGTGCCGGCGGTCAGGTACGGGGTGTGGTCCCAGCGGTGGGCGGGGATCTCGGTGACGGAGTCGCGGCCGGAGCGCAGGTTCGTCCAGAACTGCGCCATGTCGTCGGCCTGCGCGTACCGCCCGGCCAGGCCGACGATGGCGATGTCCAGGCTGCCGCCGGCCTCGGGCGCGTGCGGGGTGCTGGCCGTGGCCGCGCCGGTGAAGGCTCGCGACCAGTTGGCGGGCAGCGCGACGGGGGCGCGCCCGACGGCCGGTTCGGTGGCGTGTGTGGCCTCCGGGGCCCGCGCCGGGGCCGGCGTGCGCGGCCCGGCCAGTTCGGCGGCCTGCCGTGGGTGGCTCTGGCACAGCGCCTCGGCCAGCTCCATGACGGTCTGGTTCTCGAAGAAGATCGTCTTGGGCAGGGGCCCGAAGTGCTCCTCCAGCTGCTGGGTGAGGTTGATGATGAGCACCGAGTCGATGCCGTAGTTCTCCAGCGGTACGTGCGCGTCCACGCGCGCGGCGTCGAGCTTGATCTCCTCGGCGACGATGCCCTTCAGGGCGACGGCCAGCAGGTCGGCCAGTTCCTCGGCCTCCGCCGCCGGCCGGCTCGGGGCCACGGCCGCCGCGTCGGTGACCGTCGCGGCGGGCGCCTGCGGGGTGTTGCCGGTCTGGGCGCGCAGGTAGTCGCGGAGCTTGGCGGCGTCGCCGATCAGCGGCAGGACCTGGTCCTCGCCGGTGGCCACGCAGGCGGCGAGCGCGTCCAGGCCGGTGGCCCGGTCGAGGACGGCCAGGCCCGCGACCTCGGTCGCGGCCCGTGCCTGCTCGGCGCTGAGCCCCATGCCGCCGTCCTGCCAGAGCTGCCAGTTGACGGACAGCGTCCGCCCGCCGCGCTCGCCACGGGCCACCAGCGTGTTGCGGTGCGCGGCGTAGTGGTCCATGAACGCGTTGCCGGCCGCGTAGTCGGCCTGGCCCGCGTTGCCGAGCGCGCCGGCAGCGGAGGAGAAGAGCCAGCAGAAGTCCAGCGGCAGGTGCGCGGTGGCCTCGTCCAGCGCGATGAGCCCGGCCGTCTTGGGGGCGAGCACCGCCCGGGCGTCCTCGGCCGTCTTGCCGGTGATCAGGCGGTCCCGGGTGACGCCCGCGCAGTGCAGGACGCCGTGCGGGCCGCCGTGCTCGACGGCGACGCGGGCGACCAGCGCGCGGCAGGCCGCCGGGTCGGTGACGTCGGCCTGCGCGTACACGGCCACCGCGCCGTGGGCCCGGAGTTGTTCCAGGGCCGCCTCGGTCCGGGCGCTCGGCGCGGAGCGGCCGGTGAGGATCAGGTGTGGGGCGCGGACGCCGCGGGCGATCTCGTCGGCCATCAGCAGGCCGAGGCCGCCGGCGCCGCCCGTGACGAGGTAGACCCCGCCGTCGCGCCACAGCGGCGCGCGCTCACCCGCCGGCGCGGGCAGCTCCGTCCACTGCCGGGTCTCGCGCCGGCCGTCGACGTAGCGCACCACCTGGTCGGCGGGCCAGGCGCGCTCGGCGCGTAGCCGCTCGGCCAGCTCGGCCGGGCGCGGCGCGTCCTGGCAGCGCACGAGCTGGGCACTGGCGGCCGGGTGTTCGCCGCGCAGCGACTGGAGGAAGCCGGCCAGCCCGTACGAGGCGTCGTCGGCGGCCACGACCTGCACCAACAGGCTCTGCCTGCGGGTGTCGTGCAGGAGCTGGGCGGTGTGCCGCAGCAGGTCGAGGACGTGGTCCTGGTAGCGGTCCACGGGCCGGGTCGCGGCCGAGGCGAGGGCCCGTACGTCGGCCTCCGGCAGCAGCGCGGCCAGCTCGTCGAGCAGGCCGGCGGCGGGCTCGCAGACCAGCACGGTCCACCGGTCGAGGTGGGCCGCCGCCGTGGGGGCCGGCCGGGGCGCGACCTGCCACCGGGGGGCGAACAGCAGGCGCTCCGTCGGCGCGGCGGCGCCCGCGCCCGCGCTCGCGTCGAACGCGTAGCTCTTGAACGCCACCTGGTCCAGGCGGACCGCGACCCGGCCGGCGTCGTCGCACAGCGTGATGTCGATCTTCTTGAGCCGGTCCCCGCCGCCCGCGCTGTGCGCCGGGCGCAGGTGGGCCCACATCACGGGCGACGTGGCGCCCGCGACGGCGACCGACTGGACGGCGAACGGCAGTTCGGCCGACCTGCCCTCGGCCTCCGGCAGCGTGGCCGGGTCCTCGGGGGCGTCGGGCAGTGACAGCGCCAGCGTGGCCTGGAGCGCCGCGTCCAGGAGCGCGGGGTGCAGCGTGTAGCGGTCGGCGTCGGCGGTGACACCCGCCGGCAGGCGCAGCGCGACCAACGCCTCGTCGGTTCCCCGGTAGACGGTCTGGATGGCCTGGTGGGCGGGCCCGTAGGCGATGCCCATCCGGGTGAACGTCTCGTACGCCCAGGCGCCCTCGACGCTCGGGCGGGTGCAGCGGGCCCGGAGGGCGGCCAGGTCGAGGGTCTCGGCGGGCGTCGCGGCCGGCGCGGCGAGTTGGACCTCGCCCTGGCAGTGCGTGTCGTCGCCGTGCACGCGGAACGCGATGGCGTCCGTGCCCTGCCCCGGGGTGAGTGTGACGTGCACGGTGCGCGGCTCGTCGGCGACGGTGCACGGCCGCAGCCACACCACGTCGCGCACCCGCAGCTCCGCGTCCCGCGCCTGCTCGGGGAGGGCGGCGCGCACCGCGGCGAGCGCCATCTCCAGGTAGGCCACGGCGGGCAGCAGCTTCTGGCCGCCGACCCGGTGGTCAGCGAGGAAGAACTCCCGGCCGGTGAAGGTGGAGCTGAAACGGAGCCCTTCGAGGTTGGAGCTGTTGCGGTGCAGCAGCGGGTGGAGCTGCTCGGCGCCCGTGGCCGGGCGGGGCGTGGCGGGGCCGGTGACCCAGCAGCGCTCCCTGGCGAAGGCGTAGCCGGGCAGCGGCACCCGGCGCGGCCGCCGGTCGTACAGCAGCGACCAGTCCATGGCGATGCCCTCGACCCACAGCTCGGCGACCTTGTCCAGGCGTCGGTCGCGCAGCAGGCCGGACATCATGTCGGAGTCCTCGAAGAGGCCGACCAGCAGCTTGGACTGGCGCCCCGCGCCCCGGCTGTTGCCGGTGTGGACCCGTGCTGCGCCCGCGTCGCCGGCCAGGTAGGCCGCCAGCGCGGACGTCAGCTCGCCGAGGCCGTCGGCGACGATCGCGAGCCGCTGCTCCATGGCCTCGCGGCCGACCTGGAGGGTGTGGGCGACGGAGGCGAGGTCCGCGCCGTCGAAGCCGTCCCGGGCCGCGGTGAGGTGGTGGGCGACCAGTTCCCGCAGCCGCTCCTCGTCGCGCGCGGAGTAGACGAACAGGTGCGGTCCGGCGGTCTCGGCCGGCCGGGGGCGCTGCTCGACGTACTCCTCGACGATCAGGTGGGCGTTGGCCCCGCCCGCGCCGAACGAGCTGATCCCGGCCCGCAGCGGCTGGCCCGCCGGCGCCTGCCAGGGGGCCAGTTCCTGCTGGACCACGAAGGGGCCGCGGTCGAAGTCGATGTACGGGTTGAGGGTGGTCGAGTGCAGCGACGGCGCCAACTGCCGGTGCTTGAGCTGGAGCAGGACCTTGGTCAGGGCTCCGATGCCGGCGGCGGACTCCAGGTGTCCGATGTTCGACTTGAGGGAGCCGATGGCGCAGAAGCCGGTGTCGTCGGTGTGCTGGCGGAAGGCGTTGGTGAGCGCGGTGATCTCGATCGGGTCGCCGAGCGAGGTGCCGGTGCCGTGTGCCTCGATGTACGAGACGGTGCGCGCGTCCACGCCCGCGCCCGCGAGCCCCGCGCGGATCAGGTCGGCCTGGGCGTTGGGGTTGGGCACCGTGAAGCCGGAGGTCTTGCCGCCGGCGTTGATGGCGCTGCCCTTGATGACGCCGTAGATGTGGTCGCCGTCGGCGACGGCGCGCTCCAGGGACTTGAGCACCACCGCGCCCACGCCCTCGCCGGGCACGTATCCGTCGCCGCCCTCGCCGAAGCTGCGGCACCGGCCGTCGGTGGAGGCGAAGTTGCCCTGGCTGAGCAGGATCAGCTTGTTCGGGTGGATGGTCAGGTTGACGCCGCCCGCGATGACCACGTCGCTCTCGCCCCGGCGGATGCTCTCGCAGCCCAGGTGGATGGTGGTCAGCGACGAGGAGCACATGGTGTCCACGGCCATGCTCGGGCCGTGGAAGTTCATGAAGTACGACACGCGGTTGGCGATCGCCGCGAACGAGGACGGCACCGGCACCGGCTCGCCCTTGATCTCGCCCTGGAACAGCTCGTACATCCCGTACATGACGCCGACGTAGACCCCGACGGTCTGGTCGGCCAGCGCGGTACGGGTGTAGCCGGCGTCCTCGACGGCGCGCCACGCGGTCTGCAGGAAGAGGCGGGCCTGCGGGTCCAGGAAGTCGGCCTCGCCCGGGGAGATGTTGAAGAACAGCGGGTCGAACTGGTCGACGCCGTCCAGGAAGCCGCCCCACTTGGCGTACGCCTTGCCGGGGGTGCGGCCCTCGGGCGCGAAGTACTGGGCGTGGTCCCAGCGGTCGGCCGGCACCTCGGTGACGGAGTCCGTCCCGGATGCGAGGTTGGCCCACAGTTCCCGCAGGTCGGCGGCGCCCGGGTAGCGGCCGTCGACGCCGATGACGGCGATGTCCAGGGCACCGGCGGAGGCGGGCGTCGCGCGCGGGGAGGTGGCCGTGGCGGCCGTCGCCCGGAAGCGCGGGGCCGCGTGCCGGGTGGCCCCGGCGGGCTCCGGCGTGGCGGGCCGCCGTGCCGGTTCGGCGACCTCGGCCTCGGAAGCGGCCCCGGGCCTGGTCGCGGCCCCGGCCTCCGGCGCGGTCTCGGGGGCGCCGAACAGGCGCTGGAGGTCGGCCGCGCGGTCGGCCACGAAGTGGTCGGCCAGCTCCTCGATGGTGCCGTACTCGAAGAACAGGGTCTTCGGCAGCTCCCCGAAGTCCTCCTCCATCCGCCGGGTCAGGCTGATCATGACGATCGAGTCGATGCCGAAGACCTCGAAGTCGTCGGTGGCGTCGATCTTGTCCGGGTCGCTCTTGATGCGCTCGCTGATGACGCGCGTGAGGTACCCGACCATCCGCTTCCTCAGCTCACCCGTCGCCGCGCTCGGCGCGGCCGACGCGGGCGCGGGGGCTTCGGTGGCGGCCGGGGCCGGGGCCTGGGCCGGAGCCGGGGGCTCGATGCCGAAGGTGCGGCGGATGGCCACCGCGTCGCCGCTGGCGTACACGAGGTGCGGCTCGGGCAGGCGCAGCGCGCGCTCCAGGGCCCGGCAGCCCTCGTCCGACGCGAGGGGGGCGATGCCGAGCTGGTCGCGCAGCGCGCGGGCGGCCTCCGGCTGGATGGCCATGCCGCCCTCGGCCCAGAACGGCCAGCCGATCGAGACCGTACGGCCCCGGCGCAGTCCCTGGCGGCGGCGCTCCTCGCGCTCGGCGGCGAAGGCGTCCTGGTAGGCGCTGGCGAAGCAGTAGTCGCTCTGGCCCAGGTTGCCCAGGACCGCGGACATCGAGGAGAACAGCACGAACAGGTCGAGCGGCTCGTCCCGCAGCACCTCGTCCATGTGCCGGGTCCCGGCGACCTTGGGGGCGAGCACGGCGGCCACGTCGGCCGCCGACTTGTTGCGGATCAGCGCGTCGCGCAGGGTGCCGGCGGAGTGCAGCACGCCGTCGATCCGGCCGAAGCGCTCCTTGGCCCGGACGACGAGCGCCTCGACGTCGTCGCGGCGGGAGACGTCGGCCGGCACGTAGAGGGTGTGCGCGCCGGGCAGTTCGGCGTCCGGCTCCAGCTCCCGGCGCCCGGTCAGGACCAGGCGGGCGTCGTGGGTCCGGCTGAGGTGGCGGGCGACGGCCAGGCCGACGCCGCCGAGCCCGCCGGTGATCAGGTACACGCCACCCGTGCGGAAGGCCGGCGCGTCCTCGGCGCCGGTGGCGACCTCCGCCGTGCGCAGCGCGCGCCGGGTCGCGCCGTCCCACCACAGGTCCACCGCGTCCGCCGGGTCCGCGGCCAGTTCCTGGCGCAGCCGGTCGACCGGATCGGCGTCGGTCGCGAGGCCCACGGCACGGGCCGTGACGAACCGGTCCTCCTTCAGCAGGCTGCGCAGGTAGCCGCCGACGGCCCGGTGCTCGGGGTCCGGCCGGGCGCCCGGGACCGGGTACGCGTACACCAGGTCGACCTGCCAGCGGGGCCCGGCGGTCGCCAGGGCGCCGGCCAGGGCGTGCACGGCGTACGGGCCCTCGGCCGGCTCGGCGGCCACGAGCACGACGCGGTCGGGGAGCCGGTCGTGCCGGCGCAGCGCGTCGAGCAGCAGTGTGTGGTCGTCCCGCTCGGTCGGGCGCAGCGTGAAGCGCGTGCCGGCGTCGTCGGCGGCGAAGGCATCGCCCGCGACGGCCACCACGTCGGCCAGGTCGGCGATGCCGGCGAGCGGGCCGGTCGTGGTGGCGCCGGCGCCCGCGAACAGCACCAGGGTGCGGGCCCGGTCGGCGGCGCCGTGCTGGCGGGCGGGGGCCTCCTGCCAGCGCTGGGTGACGAAGACCGGCTCGGGTGCCTCGGCGCGGCCGGCGGCCCGCACCGTGAAGCCGGTGACCTCGGCCGCCACGGCGCCGTGCGCGTCGGTGATCGTGACGTCGAAGGCCCGGCTGCCGGGCGCGTCGGCCCCGGCGGGGCGCACGTGCGCGTGGGCCGGCGAGGGCAGCGGGGCGAAGCAGCGCAGGCGGTCCACCGCGAAGGGCAGGTAGACGGCGCCGTCGGTGGCCAGGAACGGGCGGATGGCCTGCCAGGCACCGTCGAGCAGCGCCGGGTGCAGGGCGAACCCGGGCCGCTCCGCGTCCAGTTCGAGGGTGGCCAGCGCGTCGGTGGGCCCGTAGGCCAGCTCGCGCAGGGTACGGAAGGCCGGCCCGTAGTACACCCCGGCGCCCGGCTCGTCGGCGCTCGCGCCCTGCTCGGGGTACAGGTCCGCGTGGTCGAGCCGGGTGGCGCAGCGCGCGCGCAGCGCGGCGAGGTCCAGGGGGGGCGGCGGGGTCACCGGCTCGAAGCCCAGGTGTCCGCTGGCGCACACCGTGCCGTGCCCGTCGTGCACCTCGAAGCCGGCCGCGGTGCCGTCCGTGGGGAACAGCGCGACCTCCACGCGCTGGTCGATCACCGGCCGGGCCCAGACGACCTCGCTGACCTCGGTGACGGGCTGGCCGCCGGACAACTCGCCCGCCGCGCGCGCCATCTCCACCACCGCGGCGCCGGGCAGCACGGGCGTGCCGTCGACGCGGTGGTCGGCGAGGAAGAACTCCTGGCCGGTGAAGTGAGAGCGGAAGCGCTGCCGGGTGAAGTCGGAGACGTTCTCGTGCACCAGCGGGTGCGGCGCGGCCACCCGGCCGGCGGCCGGCGCCTCGCCCGCCGCCCGCTCGTCGGTCGGGGCGGCGGCCGACTGCGGGTACCAGTGGCGCGACTTCTCGAAGGGGTAGGTCGGTAGCGGTACGCGGCGCGGGGCCAGTCCCGCCCACTCCCCCGACCAGTCCGCGGGCCCGCCCTCGACCCAGTCGCGGCCGGTCGGCCGCTTGGCGACGCGCCCGCGCCGGACGCCGGGCCCGCTCTCGCCGAGCCGCGCGAACGCGTCCAGGGCCGCCAGCAGGGTCTGCCGGTCGCGCGCGGTGATGGCCAGCCGCTCGCGCATCGGCTCCCGGCCGTTCTGCAGGGTGTACGCGACGTCGTCCAGGTGCGTCTCGGGGTGCGCGGTGAGGTGGTCGGCCAACCGGCGCGCCATCTCCCGCAGTTGGGGTTCGGCCTTGGCCGACAGGACGAAGGTGTGCTCCCGGTCGCCGGCGCGCCGGGGCGCGGGGCGGGCGGCGGTGGGGACGTACTCGTCCACCACCACGTGGGCGTTGGTGCCGCTGAAGCCGAACGCGCTCAGGCAGGCGCGGCGCGGCGCGCCCGGCGCGGGCTGCCACGGTCGCCCCTCGGTGGTCAGTACGAAGGGCGAGCGCTCGAAGTCGAAGTGCTCGTTGGGCGTGTTGACGTGCAGCGTCGGCGCCAGCTTGGCGTGCCGCAGGGACAGCAGGATCTTGTGCAGCCCGGCGACGCCCGCCGCCGCCGACATGTGGCCGACGTTGGACTTCACCGAGCCGATGGCGCAGAAGTTCCGCTGGTCGGTCCAGGCCTGGAACGCCGCTGCCAGCGCCTCCAGCTCGATCGGGTCACCGAGCTTGGTGCCGGTTCCGTGCAGTTCCGCGTAGCTGATGGTCGCCGGGTCGATGCCGTGCCGCTCGTACGCCGCCTTGACCAGCTCGATCTGGCTGCCGAGGTTCGGCGCCGTGATGCCGTTGGTGCGGCCGTCCTGGTTGATGCCGCTGGCGGTGATCAAGCCGTAGATCTGGTCGCCGTCACGCTCGGCGTCCGCCAGCCGCTTGAGGACCACGGCCCCGGCGCCCTCGCCCGGCACGAACCCGTCGGCGCCGTTGTCGAAGGTCTTGCACCGGCCGTCCGGCGAGAGCATGCCGGCCGAGCACATGTGCATGTACGAGTCGGGGCTCAGGTACAGCGAGGCGCCACCGGCGAGGGCCATGTCGACCTCGCCGCGCTGTAGGGCCTGCACGCCGAGGTGCACGCTCACCAGCGAGGAGGAGCAGGCCGTGTCGACCGTGAGGGCCGGGCCCTTGAGGTTGAGGAAGTAGGCGAGGCGGCCGGCGGCGATGGCGTTGCTGACGCTGGTGACGCTCGGCAGCTCGTCGCCCTCCTGGAGCGCCTCGTGCGCGAGGGTGTAGTAGTCGCTGCTGGCCAGCCCCAGGTAGACGCCGCAGTTGCTGCCGTCGAGCCGCTGCCGCGAGTACCCGGCGTCCTCGAAGGCGCGGTACGCCTCCTCCAGGAAGATGCGGTGCTGCGGGTCCATCATCTCCGCCTCGGAGGGGGAGATCTCGAAGAAGAAGGAGTCGAAGGCGTCGATGTCGTCGAGCAGGCCCATCCACCGGCAGTAGATGGAGCCTTCCTTGCCGACGGTCGGGTCGTAGTACCGGTCCATGTCCCAGCGGTGGGGCGGGATCTCCCGCACCGCGTCCTGGCCCTGGTCCAGCAACTGCCAGTACTGGTCCAGGTTCTCGGCCGTGGCGTACCGGCCCGACATGCCGACAATGGCGATCGGCGACGGCCGCCCACCCTGGCCCGCCGCCTCTCCGGCGGCGGGCACGCTGGCGAACGCGCTCGCCGGCACGCCGGCGGGCCTGGCCGCCGGCGCGGTGGCGGGCTTGGTCGCCGGCGCGGTGGCGGGCTCGGGTGTGGGGTGGTCGGCCGGCCGCGCCGGGGTGGACGCGGCGGCGGGCGCGGCGGTTCCGGCACCCGACCCGGCCTGTAGCAGCTTGCGGGCCTCGTCCGGGGTCAGCCGCTTCTCGCGCAGCGCGGCCAGAATCTCCTGGCGATTCATCGGTCAGCTCTCCTTCGCCTGGGCGGACAGGCGGGCCTCGGCCTGCCAGATGTCGATCTCGCCCTCGTACACCTTGGCCAGCACGTCATCGAGGTCGTCATCGACCGGCGCGGGAAGCTCGCCGGCGAGGAACTCCGCGAACTCCCGGAGATTCGGGTACTGGTAGATCTTCGTGGTGCTGACCGAGGTGCCGAACTCCTGGTTCACCGCACGCACCCACTCCACACCCACCACCGAGTCCAACCCCAACTCCGTGAAGTTACGACCCGCGTCGATCTCCTCCACCTCGACGAACAACTCCCGAGCCAGACTCACCCGCAACGCGTCCACCAGGCCGTCGACCGTGGGGCCGGCGGGGACGGAGTCGGCCGTCGGCCGCACCACCGCGTCAGGGCGCTCGGCCAGCGCCGACGCGCTCGCCGGCCGCTGCTCCACGGCCGGGGTGGCCACCGACAGCTCGCCGGCCAGGAAGTCGGCGAACTCCTTGAGCGTGGGGTACTGGTAGATCTTCGTGGTGCTCACCGAGGAGCCGAACTCCTGGTTCACCGCACGCACCCACTCCACACCCACCACCGAGTCCAACCCCAACTCCGTGAAGTTACGACCCGCGTCGATCTCCTCCACCTCGACGAACAACTCCCGGGCCAGACTCACCCGCAACGCGTCCAGCAGGTCGTCGGTCACGTGCCCTGCGGGGGCGGCAGCCGCCGCCGGCCGCGCGACCGGCTCGGGTGTGGTCGCGGGGGCTGGTGGTGGTGACACAGGGGCGGGGGCCGCGACCGGCTGCGCCGTACGCGGCGGCGTCGTCGCGGTGGGTGTCGCCGTCGCGAGTTCGCCGGCCAGGAAACCGGCGAACGCCGCCACGTTCGGGTACTGGTAGATCTTCGTGGTGCTCACCGACGTGCCGAACTCCTGGTTCACCGCACGCACCCACTCCACACCCACCACCGAGTCCAACCCCAACTCCGTGAAGCTGCGGTCGGCGTCGATCTCGTCCACCTCGACGAACAGTTCGCGGGCCAGGCTCGCCCGGAGCGCGTCCACCAGGCCCTCCGCCGCGTCGGCGGCGGGTGTGGGCCGGGCAGCGGTGGTCGGCTCGGGGGCCGGCGTGGCGGCCGGTGCGGGCGCCGGCTCGACCCGTGGCGGGGCCACCGGCGCGGGCGTCGGGGCAGGCGCCGGGGTGGGTGCCGCGGCCGGGGCCGCCTGGGTCAGCGGCCGCAGGGTGACGCGCTGCCGCGCCACGGGAGCGAGCTGGGCCGTACGCGCCATGTCGGCGGCCATCTCATCCACCGGGCGCAGGCGTACCGCGCCGCCCTGTCCGGCGTCCGCGATTCCCCGCGCCGGCACCGGCAGCACGCCGGGGACGACCGGCCGGGGGCTGGTCACCGGCTGGGGTGCGGGGGCCGGGCGGGGAGTGCTCGCCGCTAGCCGCGGGCTGGCGGCCGGGGCGGGCTCGGGAGCCGGGCTGGGCTCGGGAGTCGGACGCTGGGTCGGCCGGGCGGCGGGTGCCGCCGGCGTGACAGGTGACGCGGACTCCACGGACGCCGCCGGCGCCGCCGCGGCCTCGGCCGCCATCCGTGCCCGGTGGCCGCCGACCCACAGGTGCCGGGCGGCGAAGGGCTGGGTGGGCAGGCTGACGTGGGCGGGCCGCTGGTCGAACAGGTCCTGGAGGCGCGGGTCGTAACCCTGGCAGTAGAAGTCGGCGAGCGCCAGCAGGAGTTCCTGGTACCGGGCCGGGTCGTGGTGGCTGTTCGCCGCCTCGTCGGTCATGTCCTGCACGACCGTGGTGACGGCCGCGTTCGGGGTGAACTCCCGTGGCACGGCGCCCCGGTAGACCTTGCGCGGCTTGTCACCCTGCGCGGCCTGGCGCAGCAGGCGTACCGCGTCGTCACGGTCGTGGACCACCACGGCGCACCGGTGCGCGAAGTGGTGCCGGCCCGTGGTCAGGGTGTGGCTGACCGACGCCAGGTAGCCGAGGCCGGCCTCGGGGCGTGCCGCCAGGTGGTCGGCCAGGTCCGTGAGCGCCTGGGCCAGCGCCTCGGCGGTCTTGGCCGAGAGCGGCAGCAGGTACGCGGGGGCGGTCGGCTGGGCCTCCACGGCCGCCTCGTCCTCGCGGGCCGTGCCGTGCGCCTCCAGGATGACGTGGGCGTTGGTGCCGCTGAACCCGAAGGCGCTCACCCCACCACGGCGGGGCGTGCCGTCGGGGCGCGCGGGCCAGGGGCGCGGGGCGCGGTTGACGAAGAAGGGGCTGTCCTCCCAGCGGATGTAGTCGCTCAGCTCCTCGCAGTGGATGCTCGGCGGGATCACCTCCTGCTTCATCGCCCAGGCCAGGGCCATCACGCTGACCAGCCCCGAGGCGGCCTGGGTGTGACCGATGTTCGGCTTGGTCGACGTCAGCGCGCAGAAGCCGGTGCGCTCCGTCTCGCCGCGGAACGCCTCCGCCAGCGCGTTGATCTCGATCGGGTCGCCGAGTCGGGTGCCGGTGCCGTGCGTGACCAGGTACTCGACCGAGTCCGGCGAGACCTGGGTGCGCTCGTACGCCTCACGCAGCAGACGGGCCTGTGCCGCGCCGCTGGGCGCGGTGATGCCGTTGGTCTTGCCGTCGTAGTTGACGCCGCTGCCCAGCACGGTGGCGTAGATCCGCTGGCCGTCCGCCTCGGCCGCCGGCTGCTTGCGCAGTACGAGGACCGCGACGGCCTCGCCGGGCACCATGCCGTCGGCCCGCCGGTCGAACGCCCGGCACACGCCCGCCTCGGAGAGCATCCCGGCCCGCGCCATCGCGTCGTAGGTGCCCGGGAAGGCGAGGATGTTGGCGCCGGCGACGATGGCGGTGTCGCAGTCCCCGTACCGCAGGCTCAGGCACGCCTCGTGCAGCGCCACCAGACCCGACGAGCACGAGGTGTTGATGGCCAGGCTCGGGCCCGACAGGTTCAGGAAGTACGCCAGGCGCGAGGCGAGGATGGAGGTGGCGTTGGAGGTGACGCTGCCGTCCTCGCCGGTGAGGAAGACGTAGTCCGCCTCCTCGACGCCGACGAACACGCCCACCTTCTCGCGGTTCAGCCGCTCGGGGCCGTAGCCCGCGTCCTCCAGGGCCTTCCACATCTCCTGGAGCAGCAGTCGCTGGCGCGGGTCCATGTTCTCCGCCTCGCGCGGCGAGATCTCGAAGAACAGCGGGTCGAACTCCGCGACGCCGGGGATCGCGCCCATCCGGCGCTCCGTGCCCCAGCCCGGGCGGTCGGCGGGCACCGGGCCGACGACCGAACGGCCCTCGGTCAGGAGCTCCCACAGCTCGTCCACCGTGCGCGCGCCGGGGAACCGGCCGCTCATGCCGACGATCGCCACCGGCTCCGGGCCCGTGTCACCGGGGAGGCCGGCACCGGCGCCCTGGCGTACGACGCGTCCGGAGACCGCCCGGCGACGCTTGACCTTCTTGGTCACCGCGCGCCTGACGACCGCCGCGCTGCCGCTGCGGCCCTCCCGGTAGAACGCCTCCAGCGTCTCGGTGTGCGCCTCCATGAGGTGGCTGGCGAGGCCGTCGAGGGTGGGGTAGCTGAAGAACACGTCGGGGGTCAGCTCGATGCCGAGCCGCTCGGCGAGCACACCGGCGAACTCCACCAGGCTGATCGAGTCGAACCCGTAGTCCTGCAGGTTGGCCGACCCGTCCAGCTTGTCGAGCGGCAGCTTGAGCAACTGCGACACGGCGTCGCCCAGCTCCCACTCCAGGCACTGGGCCACCGACCAGCCGATCATCTCGGCCCGCCGCCCCGGCCCCGCGGGCACCTCGTCGGTGTCGGCCGTCGCGGGCTCCTCGACCTCCTCCACGACCTCCTCGTACTCGTCGACCTCCTCCGGCGCGCCGGCCCCGTCGGTCGCCACGGCCCGGGCGAGCGCGCGGCGGGCCAGGCTCTCGTCGGACGGCCAGTACAGCTCCCTGGCGAAGGGGTGGTGGGGCAGGCTGATACGGATCGGCGCCTGGTCGAAGAGACCGTCGAAGCTGAGGTCGTAACCCTGGCAGTAGAAGTCGGCCATGGCCAGCAGGAGTTCCTGGTAGCGGCCGTGGTCCTGGCGGCTGCGGGGTGCCTCGGCGACCAGGTCGCCCACCAGGCTGTTCGGGGTGAAGTCCCGGGTGACGGTGCCCCGGTAGACCTTGCGCGGCCGCTCACCCTGGGCCGCCTGGCGCAGCAGGCGCACCGCGTCCTCGCGGTCCTGGACCACCACGGCACACCGGTGCGCGAAGTGGTGCCGACCCGCCATCAGGGTGTGACTGACCGACGCCAGATAACCCGCGCCCACCTCGGGCCGTGCGTCCAGGTGGTCCGCCAACTCGCCGAGCAGTTCCGTCAGCGCCTCGGGGGTCTTGGCCGAGATCGGCAGCAGGTACGAGGAGCCGGCGGGCTGGCCGTCCAGGGTGGCCTGGTCGGTGCGGGCCGTGCCGTGGGCTTCGAGCACGACGTGGGCGTTGGTGCCGCTGAACCCGAAGGCGCTCACCCCACCACGGCGGGGCGTGCCGTCAGACGGCTCGGGCCAGGGGCGCGGGGAGCGGTTGACGAAGAACGGGCTGTCCTCCCAACGGATGTAGTCG
Source organism: Streptomyces sp. 71268 (assembly GCF_029392895.1). Taxonomy (NCBI): domain Bacteria; kingdom Bacillati; phylum Actinomycetota; class Actinomycetes; order Kitasatosporales; family Streptomycetaceae; genus Streptomyces; species Streptomyces sp. 71268. The sequence continues at coordinate 7,537,105 of NZ_CP114200.1, read as the reverse complement.
CTCAACTCCTCGCAGTGGATGCTCGGCGGAATCACCTCCTGCTTCATCGACCACGCCAACGCCATCACACTCACCAGACCCGAAGCGGCCTGGGTGTGACCGATGTTCGGCTTCGTCGACGTCAACGCACAGAAACCAGTCCGCTCCGAACCACCACGGAACGCCTCCGCCAACGCGTTGATCTCAATCGGATCACCAAGCCGCGTACCCGTGCCATGCGTGACCAGGTACTCCACCGAATCGGCGGCCACCCCAGCCCGCTCGTGCACATCCCTGAGCAACCGCACCTGCGCCGCACCACTGGGCGCCGTGATCCCGTTCGTCCTACCGTCGTAGTTCACACCACTGCCCAGCACCGTGGCGTAGATCCGCTGACCCTCCGCCTGAGCGGCAGGCTGCTTGCGCAGTACGAGCACCGCGACAGCCTCACCCGGCACCATGCCATCAGCCCGCCGGTCGAACGCCCGGCACACGCCTTCCTCGGAGAGCATCCCGGCCCGCGCCATGACGTCGTAGGTGCCGGGGTAGGACAGGATGTTGGCACCGGCGACGATGGCGGTGTCGCAGTCCCCGTACCGCAGGCTCAGGCACGCCTCGTGCAGCGCCACCAGACCCGACGAGCACGAGGTGTTGATGGCCAGGCTCGGGCCCGACAGGTTCAGGAAGTACGCCAGGCGCGAGGCCAGGATCGAGGTGGCGTGAGCCGTGACGCTGCCGTCCTCACCGGTGAGGAAGACGTAGTCACCCTCCTCGACGCCGACGAAGACACCCACCTTCTCGCGGCCGAGTTGCTCGGGGCCGTAGCCGGCGTCCTCCAGGGCCTTCCACATCTCCTGGAGCAGCAGTCGCTGCCGCGGGTCCATGTTCTCCGCCTCGCGCGGCGAGATCTCAAAGAACAGCGGATCGAACTCCGCCACCCCGGGGATGGCCCCAAGACGCCGCTCCGTACCCCAGTCCGGCCGGCGATCGGCGGGCACCTCACCCACCACCGACCGACCATCGGCCAGGATCTGCCACAACTCCTCGACCGAACGCGCCCCCGGGAACCGACCACTCATCCCGACGATCGCCACCGGCTCGGCGGACTCGGCGGTGGCGCTGGTCCCCCGGCGCAGCACGCGGCCGGTCTTCGCACGGCGGCGGGCGCCGCGTGCCGCCGTGGCGGGCTTGGTCGCCGTGCTCGCCGGGCGCTTGACGACCGCCGTCCCGGCGGTGCTGCCGCCCTCGCGGTACAGCGCCTCCATCGCGTCGGCGTACGCCGCGAGGAGGTGGCCGCTCAGCGCCTCCAGGGTGGGGTAGCTGAAGAACACGTCGGGGGTCAGGTCGACGCCGAGCCGTTCGCCGAGCACGCCGGCGAACTCCACCAGGCTGATCGAGTCGAACCCGTAGTCCTGCAGGTTGACGCCGTCCTCCAGGCGGTCGGCCGGCACCTTGAGGACGAGGCTGATGACGTCCTTGAGTTCCCACTCCAGGCACTGGGCCACCGACCAGCCGGCCATCTCGGCCCGCCGCCCGGGCCCCGCCGCCACCTCGACGGCCTCGGCCACCGCGGCGCTCGGCTCGACCGTCTCGGAGACCTGCTCCTCGGCGGCGTCGGTGCCGTACGCGAGGCCGCGCACGCGCAGCAGCACGGTGCCGTCGGCGGCGCACACGGTGGCGTCCAGCTCGTCCGTGCCGTGTTCGACCACCGCCCAGGCGGGGGCCGGGGCGGTGGTGGGCGCGAAGACCACCTCGCGGGCCGTGTGGGCCTGTGCGCCGGCCGGCAGGCACGCCTCCAGCGCGTGCACGAGCGCCAGGGCCGCGCCGTCCGCCCCGGCGGGGGCGGCCAACTCGATCACCGGCTGGTCCAGGGCGTTCCGGTCGACGCGCTCGACGGCGTCCGTCTCGGTCACCGTGCCAGCGGCGACGATCCGCGCGCGGCCCTCGCCGGCCACCAGCTCCTCGTCGGGGGTCTCGCCCTGGTCGGCGTAGACCGTCCACTCGATGGAGCCGCCCGACGTGGGCAGCAGCGAGAGGTGGACGGTGAGCACGTCGCCGGCCGGCGCGAGGGCGCCGTGCCAGGTGACGTCGGTCAGCCGCACCGCGTGCGTGTCCCGCTCGACACCCGGGCTGGCCAGCAGCAGCGCCGCGCGGGCCATCTCCAACTGGGCGGCCGGCGTCGGCGCCGTCGGCAGCTGCGAGGTGAAGCGCTGGCGGGTCAGGTCCGAGGTGTTCTCGTGGACGAGCGGGTGCAGGCGGGCGAGGCCGCCGCCGGCCCGGGTCGGCTGCCGGTCGCCGCCCGGCAGCCAGTACGTCTCCTCGGCGAACGGGTAGGTGGGCAGGCTGACGCGGCCCGGGGTGCGCCCGGCCGCTCCGTGCAGCCCGCGCCAGTCGACGTCCAGGCCTGTGACCCAGGAGGCGACCAGGGACTCCAGCGGGGTCTGGCCGTCGCCGCCCACCGCGGTGGCGCTCTCGGTGCCGCCCGGCCGGGCCTGGCCGGTGACGACGTCATCGGCCGCGCCGGTGCCGTCCAGGTAGGCGGCCAACTTGCGGTCCGCCGTGGCCAGGTCCTGGGCCAGGAAGCCGAGCCGGTGGGGCATCGCCTCGCGGCCCACCTGGAGGGTGTGGGCGATGGCGGGCAGGTCGGCGTCCACGTACCGCCCGCCGCGCAGCGCCGCGCGCAGCCGCTCTGCGCTGACGCGCAGCCGCTCCTCGGTCTTGGCCGACAGCACGAGGGCCACCGGCTCGGTGGGCTCGCCGCGCGTCGGGGCGGTGGCGGACGGCCGGTACTCCTCGATGACCAGGTGGGCGTTGGAGCCGCCCGCGCCGAAGGACGACAGCCCGGCGATACGGGGGAACTCGCGCGCCACCCCGTCGATCTCCACGACCGGCGGGCGCCACTCGGCCACGGTCCGCTGCACGGTGAACGGCGTGTCGTCGAAGTCGATGAACGGGTTGAGCACGTCGGAGTGGAGCGAGGGCACGAGCGTGCCGTGTCGCATCTGGAGCAGGACCTTGGTGAGTCCGGCGATGCCGGCGGCGGCCTCGGCGTGGCCGATGTTGGACTTCACCGAGCCGATGGCGCACGCGCCGCGCTCCCCCACGCCGTCGAACGCCTGGCTCAGGCCCCGGATCTCGATCGGGTCGCCCAGCTTCGTCCCGGTGCCGTGCGCCTCGACGTAACTGACGGCGCGCGGGTCGATCCCGGCCTGCCGCAGGGCGGCGCCGATGACGTTGCCCTGGGCGCCGGGGTTGGGAACGGTGTAGCCGTTGGTCCGGCCGCCGTGGTTAAGGGCGGTGCCCCGGATCACGCCGTAGATGTGGTCGCCGTCGCGCACCGCCCGCTCCAGCGGCTTGAGCAGGACGGCGCCCACCCCCTCGGCCGGCACGTAGCCGTCACCCTCGTCACCGAAGGACTCGCAACGGCCGTTGCTGGAGGCGAACTTGCCCTGCGACAGGAGCAGGAACTTGTTCGGGTGCAGGGAGAGGTTGACGCCGCCCGCGAGGGCCACGTCGCTCTCGCCGCGCCGGATGCTCTCGCAGGCCAGGCTGATGGCGGTCAGCGAGGAGGAGCACATGGTGTCCACGGCCAGCGACGGGCCGTGGAAGTTCAGGTGGTACGAGACCCGGTTGGCCATCGAGGCGAAGTTGCCGCCGGTGGCGATCGGCGCGCCGGCGAGCTGCCGTTCCAGGCCGAAGAACTGGTAGTCGGAGGTCATGACGCCGACGAAGACGCCCGCCCGGCGCACGCCGTCCGTGCCGTCCGTGCCGTCGAGGTCGCGCGGGGTGTACCCGGCGTCCTGGATCGCGGCGTACGTGGCCTGGAGGAACAGCCGTTCCTGCGGGTCCATCAGCTCGGCCTCGCGGGGTGCGATGCCGAAGAACAGCGGGTCGAACTGGTCGACGCCGTCCAGGAAGCCGCCCCACCGGCAGTAGACGCCCTGCTGCTCGTGGGCCTGGTGGTCCCAGCGGTCGGCGGGGACCTCGGTGACGCTGTCCCGGCCGGCGCGCAGGTTGTCCCAGAAGGTGTCCAGGTCGGGTGCCTGCGGGTACCGGCCGGCCAGGCCGATGACGGCGATGTCGGGCGAGCCGGACGGCCTCGTGGCCGCCGCGTCCGCCGCCGCGCCGACAGTGGCGGGCAGGAAGCGGGAGCGGCCCCGGCGGCGCGCGACGGCCCGCGGCCGGTCGGTCGCGGCCGGTTCGGCGACCGGCGCGGCGGCGGTGGCCGGGGTGGCGGAGGCCGGGGCGGTGGGTCCGGCCAACCGCGCCACCGCGGCGGGGTGCGAGTCCAGCAGGTACTGCCCCAGCTCCGCCAGCGTCTGGTACTCAAAGAACAGCGTCTTCGGCAGCTTGCCGAAGTCGCCCTCAAGCACGTCGGTGAGGGCCATGACGCTGATCGAGTCGATGCCGTACTCGCTCAGCGGGGCCTCGGGGTCGATGGTCCCGGCGTCGAGCTTCAGCTCCCGGGTGACGACGTCCGTCAGGTACGTGACGACGCGCGAGCCGTCGGGCGCGGGGCCGGCCGCCTGCTCCCGCCGCTCGCCGCCGGCGGGGGTCGAGCGGGCGGTGAGCCGGTCGATGGCGGTCGTCAGTCGCCGCTGGTCGCGGGCGGTCAGGGCGAGGGCCTGCGCGGCCTCGCCGCGCAGCGCCCGGTAGAACGCGGCGATGCCGGCCTCGCGGGGCATGGGCACCAGGCCGCTACGGGCCTCGAGTTGGGCGACGACCTGGTCGTCCACGCCCATGCCACCGTCCTGCCACAACGCCCAGTCGATGGTGAGCGTCCGGCCGCTGCGCAGACCGGCCCGCACCTGCTCGGCGCGGTGGGCCGCGAAGTGGTCCATGAAGGCGTTGCCGAGGGCGTAGTCCGCCTGGCCGGGGTTGCCGACACTGCCGGACGTGGAGCCGAAGCAGACCAGGAAGTCCAGGTCGAGCCCGGCGGTGGCGGCGTCGAGCGCCACCAGGCCGGTGACCTTCGGGGCCAGTACCTCGCGGACGTCGGCGAGTTCCTTGCGGATGAGGTAGCCGTCGCGCAGCACGCCCGCGCAGTGCAGGACGCCGTGCAGTCCGCGTCCGCCCGAGGTGAGGTCCGCGACGGTCGCGGCGACGGCGGCGGGGTCGGTGACGTCGAGCCTGCGGTACGACGCCGTGGCGCCCAGCTCGGCGAGGCGCGCGAGGGCCGCGTCGACGCGGTCGCCGGGCGCGGAGCGGCCGGTGAGGGTGATGGTCGCGCCGGGGGCGCGGCGGGCGATCTCCTCGGCGAAGAGCAGTCCGAGTCCGCCGGCGCCGCCGGTGATCAGGTAACCGCCGTCCGCGCGCCAGGGCTGCTCCGCGGTGGCGTCCGTGGCCTCGGGCAGCGGGCGCCACTCGGGCACGAGGCGGCGCTCGTCGGTGTACCGGACCTCGGGGTCGAGGTGCGGGCCGGCCGCCTCGGCGTCGATGCGGGCGAGGTTCGCGGGCGCGTCGTACGGGCCGGGCAGGGCGATGAGTTGGGTGCTCAGCCTGGGGTTCTCCAGGTGCGCGGTCTTCAGCAGCCCGGAGAGTCCGCCGTACACGTGCGCGTCGGCGCCCTGCGGTACGACGACCTGGAGCAGCACGTCCCGCGCCGGTCGGCCGGCCAGGACCTCGCGTACCTCGGTGAACAGTTGCTCGGCGAGCGCGGTGAAGCGCTGGGCGGCGTCGTCGCCGGTGGCGGTGAGCACGCTGACGCTCACGTCGGGGCCGAACGCGTCCGGGGCGGGTGCCGGGCTCGGGTCGCACAGCAGCAGGTGGCGCCGGGCCCAGGTGAGGGGCGCGCCGGCCTCGGCCTTGGGGCGGCTGGTCCAGGTGGCCTCCCAGACGCCGGTCGCCGGCGCGGCCGATGCCTGGTCGGGCATGTCGCGACTGCTGAGGCTGGTGGTGAAGCCCCGGAGGCGGGCGCGGACCTGCCCGGCGTCGTCGCACAGGTCGATGTCGTAGCGGGTCACCCAGGAGCCGGCCGACGGCAGACGGCGGACCACGGCCCAGGCCGGGGTGCCGGCCGGGGCGTAGATCTCCGCCTCGTCGAGGGCGACCGGCAGGTGGGCCGTCGTGCCCTCGACGGCCATGAATCCGGCGGTGGCCTGGAAGGCGCCGTCGAGGAGGCCGGGGTGCAGGACGTAGGCGTCGTCCGCCTCGGGCAGGGCGAGGCGGGCGACCACCAGGTCGGCGCCGAGGCCGAGTTCGGTGATGGTGCGGTGGGTGGGCCCGTAGCGGAGCTGGGCGGTAGCGAAGAGGTCGTAGCACTCGTCGCCGCTCAGGGTGCGGGTGCAGGCGGCGCGGAGGGCCGGCACGTCGATGACGGGCGCGGGCTCGGCCTGGGCGGGCGGTACGAGGACGGCGTCGCCCTGGCAGTGGATGTCGCCGTCGTCTTCGCCGGAGAAGATCTCGAAGCCGATGTCGCCGTTCGGTTCCGGGATGAGGGCGAGTTCGCCGGTCACCGGCGTCGCGTCCACGGCCAGCGGGCGCAGCCAGCGCAGGTTGACCAGGTGCATCCGGACGGCGTCGGCGTCGGCCCCGCGGGTCGCCTGCTGGACGGCCTCGCGGGCCATCTCCAGGTACGCCGCCGCCGGCAGGATCTTGTGGTCCTGGACGACGTGGTCGGTGAGGAAGGGCTCCGCGCCGGTGAACAGGGAGGTGTAGCGCTGTTCGGTCAGGTTGGAGGTGTTCTCGTGGACCAGCGGGTGCAGCCGCCCTACCGCCGCCACGGCGGCGGGACCGTCCGGGACCCAGCACTCCTGCCGCGCGAAGGGGTAGGTGGGCAGGCTGACGCGGGCGGGCGGCTGGTCGAACAGGTCCTGCAGGCGCGGGTCGTAACCCTGGCAGTACAGGTCGGCCATGGCCAGCAGGAGTTCCTGGTAGCGGCCGTGGTCCTGGCGGCTGCGGGGTGCCTCGGCGACCAGGTCGCCCACCAGGCTGTTCGGGGTGAAGTCCCGGGTGACAGTGCCCCGGTAGACCTTGCGCGGCTTGTCACCCTGGGCCGCCTGACGGAGCAGGCGCACCGCGTCCTCACGGTCCTGGACCACCACGGCACACCGATGCGCGAAGTGGTGCCGCCCCGCCATCAGGGTGTGACTGACCGACGCCAGATAACCCGCGCCCACCTCCGGGCGCGCCTCCAGGTGGTCCGCCAGCTCACCGAGCGCCCGGGACAGGGCCTCGGCGGTCTTGGCCGACAGGGGCAACAGGAAGGCGCTGGCGGCGGGTTGGCCGTCGATGGTGGCCTGCTCGGCGCGGGCGGAACCGTGCGCCTCCAGGATGACGTGGGCGTTGGTGCCGCTCATGCCGAAGGCGCTCACGCCACCACGGCGCGGCCGGTCGCCCTCCTGCGGCCAGGGGCGCGGGGAGCGGTTGACGAAGAACGGGCTGTCCTCCCAGCGGATGTAGTCGCTCAACTCCTCGCAATGAATGCTCGGCGGAATCACCTCCTGCTTCATCGCCCACGCCAACGCCATCACACTCACCAGACCCGAAGCGGCCTGGGTGTGACCGATGTTCGGCTTCGTCGACGTCAACGCACAGAAACCGGTCCGCTCCGAACCACCACGGAACGCCTCCGCCAACGCGTTGATCTCAATCGGGTCACCGAGTCGGGTGCCCGTGCCGTGCGTGACCAGGTACTCCACCGAATCGGCGGCCACCCCAGCCCGCTCGTGCACATCCCTGAGCAACCGCACCTGCGCCGCACCACTGGGCGCCGTGATCCCGTTCGTCCTACCGTCGTAGTTCACACCACTACCGAGCACCGTGGCGTAGATCCGCTGACCCTCCGCCTCCGCCGCAGGCTGCTTCCGCAACACCAGCACCGCGACAGCCTCACCCGGCACCATCCCGTCAGCCCGCCGGTCGAACGCCCGGCACACACCCTCCGGGGACAACATGCCCGCCTGTGCCATCGCGTCGTAGCTGGCGGGGTCGGCCAGCACGTTCACGCCGGCGACGATGGCGGTGTCGCAGTCGCCGTACCGCAGGCTCAGGCACGCCTCGTGCAGCGCCACCAGACCGGAGGAGCAGGCGGTGTTGATGGCCATGCTGGGGCCGGAGAGGTTGAGGAAGTAGGCCAGGCGCGAGGCCAGGATGGCGTTGCTGTTGGAGGTGACGCCGATGCCGCCGGTGAGCAGGTCGCGGTAGTCACCCTCCTCGACGCCGACGAACACACCCACCTTCTCGCGGCCGAGCTGCTCGGAGCCGTAACCCGCGTCCTCCAGGGCCCGCCACATCTCCTGGAGCAGCAGCCGCTGCCGCGGGTCCATCAGCTCCGCCTCGCGCGGCGAGATCTCAAAGAACAGCGGATCGAACTCCGCCACCCCCGGAATCGCGCCAAGACGCCGCTCCGTACCCCAGTCCGGACGACGATCGGCGGGCACCTCACCCACCACCGACCGACCATCGGCCAGGATCTCCCACAACTCCTCGACCGAACGCGCCCCCGGGAACCGACCACTCATCCCCACGATCGCCACCGGCTCGGCGGACTCGGCGGTGGCGCCGCCGGCCGGGGTGGCCGGGGCGCTCATCCGCAGCCGTCGGCGGCGGGGCTCGGGCCGTGCGCGGTCGGCGCGCGGGGTGGCGCCCGGGGCCGGGCGTGGTGTCGCGGTCGCGGTGGCGGCACTCGGCACGGTACGGGTGACGGTGCGGGCCTCTTGGTAGTGCCCCGCGAGGAGTTCGGCGTGCGCTTCGAGGAGGTGGCCGGCGAGGCCGTCGAGGGTGGGGTGGCTGAAGAACACGTCGGGGGTCAGCTCGATGCCGAGCCGTTCGCCGAGCACGCCGGCGAACTCCACCAGGCTGATCGAGTCGAACCCGTAGTCCTGCAGGTTGGCCGACCCGTCCAGCTTGTCGAGCGGCAGTTTGAGCAGGTGGAAGACGACGTCCCCGAGCTCCCACTCCAGGCACTGGGCCACCGACCAGCCGGCCATCTCGGCCCGCCGCCCGGGCCCCGCCGCCACCTCCCGCACGGTCTCCGTGACCCGCTGCTCGGCCCCGGCCGGGGCGCTCTCGGCGGGCGCGGCCTCCACCTGCTGCTCGTCGGCCGAGACGCGCAGCCCGCGGAAGCGGACCAGGCTGGTCCCGCGTCGGTCCACCAGGTCGACGGAGAGGGTGGCCTCCCGCTCCGACGGGCCCGTGGCGATGTCCACGGCGCCCCACACGGCCTGGCGGGAGGCGTCGGCGTAGGTCACCTCGTCGGCGCCGAGCAGCCAGACCTCACCCTCGCCCCAGCCCGCCTCGCGGGCGACGGCGGCGAGGCAGGCGGCGAGTTGCCCGGGCACGACCACGGCGTTGCCGCGCCCGCCGGAGGCGGCGCCCGGCTCGCCGAGGTCCACGCGCAGCGACCCGGGCCGGCCGGCCCCGTACGCGTCCACGTCCACGTGCTCGGGGGCGGCGTCGTGCAGGACGGTCACGGTCCCGGTGCTGCCGGTGGACTCGCCGGCGTCGGCGAACACCGCCCAGTCGTCGGCGGCGCCGCTGGCCCCCGGGTGCAGGTCCACGTGCACCTGCTGGCCGGGGCCGACGACGACCGGCCCGTGCCAGGCCACCTGGGTCAGCCGGACGACCGCTCCCGCGTCCCCGCGCTCCTCGGCGGCGAGGGTGGCGGCGGCCCGCACCATCTCAAGCTGAGCGGCCTCGGGCAGCACCTTGACACGCGAGGCGTCCATACCGTCAAACATGGGGATCGATTCCTCCTGCTAAAAGTGCCGCTGCTCAGCGAGTGGTGTTCTCGATGGGAATCAGCAGGTCGTTCAGAAAGGCTTCGCGGCCGGAGAACTTCGAGCTGAACCGGTGGATGACGTTGCCGTCCGACGTGTGCTCGTGCACCAGCGGATGGAGGCGGGAGTCCTGCGGGGCGACGGCCAGGGCGCTGCCCGGGGCGGCGGACGCCCAGTAGTGCTCCGTGCCGAAGGGGTAGCCGGGGAGGCTGGTCAGGCGGGGCTGGCTCTCCCACAGGCCCTCGAAGTGGGGCGGGTAACCCTGGGAGTAGAACTCGGCCAGGGCGGTGAGGTGGTCCGAGTACCGCTCGCTGTCGCCCCACACCGTGCGGCTGGCTCGTACCAGGCCCTCGATCAGCTTGCCGATCGTGGCGTTGGGGGCGAAGTCGCGGCTGACCGTGCCACGGACCAGGTTGGGGATCTTCACGCCGGCCGCCGCCTCGCGGAGCAGCCGGACCGCGTCCTCGCGGTCCTGGACGACCACGGCGCAGCGCAGCGCGAAGTGGTGCCGGCCGGTCATCAGGGTGCGGCTGACCGAGGCGAGGTAGCCGGCGTCGTCGGCGGGCTGGGCCGCCAGGTGGTCGGCCAGGCCGGTCAGCCGCTCCTGGAGCGCCTCCTCGGTCTTGGCGGAGACCAGGAGGAGGTGGTGTTGCGGGAAGGTGCGGCCGGTGTGGCCGGCGGCGTCCTCGCGCTCGGTGCCGTACGCCTGGAGGATGACGTGGGCGTTGGTGCCGCTCATGCCGAACGAGCTGACGGCGCCGCGTCGGGGCCGGCCCGGCGTCGCGGGCCAGGGGCGGGGTTGGCGGTTGACGAAGAAGGGGCTGTTGTCCCAGTCGATGTAGTCGCTGAGTTCTTCGCAGTTGATGCTCGGCGGGATGGTCTCCTTGCGCATGGCCGTCACCAGGGTGATGAGGTTGACCAGGCCGGAGGCGGCCATGCTGTGCCCCATGTTGGGCTTGATCGAGGTCAGCGCGCAGAAGCCGGTGCGGTCGGTGCGCGAGCGGAACGCCTCGGCCAGCGCGTTGGTCTCGATCGGGTCGCCGAGCCGAGTGCCGGTGCCGTGGCTGACCACGTACTCCAGCGTGTCCGGCGAGATGTGGTGTCGGTCGTAGAGGGAGGTCAGCAGGCGGGTCTGGGCCTCGCCGCTGGGCGCGGTGATGCCGTTGGTGCGGCCGTCGTAGTTGATGCCGCTGCCGAGGATCGTCGCGTAGACGAGGTTGCCGTCGTGCTCGGCCGCGCGCTGCTTCTTCAGTACGAGCACCGCGATGGCCTCGCCGGGCACCATGCCGTTGGCCCGCTGGTCGAACGCGTAGCACGTCCGGTCGGGCGAGAGCATGTTGGCCTTGTCCATGGCGACGAAGTCGTGGTCGGAGGCCATGAGGCTGGCGCCGGCGACGATGGCGGTGTCGCAGTCCCCGTACGCCAGGCTCAGGCACGCCTCGCGCAGCGCGACCAGGCCGGAGGAGCAGGCGGTGTTGATGGCCATGCTGGGGCCGGAGAGGTTGAGGAAGTAGGCCAGGCGCGAGGCCAGGATGGCGTTGCTGTTGGAGGTGACGGTGGCCTGGTCGTCGACGAGGTAGCGGTAGTCGCCCTCCTCGACGCCGACGAAGACCCCGACGTTGCCCGCGGCCAGCGACCGCTCGCCGTAGCCGGCGTCCTCCAGGGCCCGCCACATCTCCTGGAGCAGCAGCCGCTGGCGCGGGTCCATCAGCTCCGCCTCGCGCGGCGAGATCTCGAAGAACAGCGGGTCGAACTCCGCGATGCCCGGCACCGAGCCGAACTTCGGCGGCTGCTGGCCCTCGGGCAGCTCCTCGGTGGAGTGCCACGAGGCGCGCTCCTTCGGCGCCTCGCCGATGACGCTGCGGCCCTCGGTCAGGATCGACCACAGCTCGTCGACGGTGCGCGCGTCGGGGAAGCGTCCGCTCATGCCGACGATCGCGATGGGCTCCTCGGCGGCGCCGGTGGCCGTGGCGCGCGCGGGCACGGCCTCGGCGAAGCGCTCCGAGCGGCGCTTGAGGTCGCTAGCCGGGGCGGCCGGCGCCGTGGGGGCGGACGAGCCCTCGCGGTAGCGGGCGGCCATGTGCTCGGCGTGCGAGGTGAGGAGGAAGTTCGCCAGGCGCCCCAGGGTGGGGTGGCTGAAGAACAGGTCGGGGGTGAGGGTGAGGCCGAGCCGGCCACTGAGCGTGGTGGCGAACTTGGCGATGTTGAGGGAGTCGATGCCGTAGTTCGCCAGGTTCTCGTCGGCGTCGAGCTCCTGCGCCGGGATGGCGAGCACCTGTCCCGCGGCGTCGGCCAACTCCCAGGCCACGCACTGCGACACGGTCCAACCACGCATCTGCGGGCGGCGGCCCTCGCCGGGCGCCTGGGCCACGGTGGCCGCCGCGCGCGGGCGGGCCCGCTCCTGGCGCAGGGTGAGTTCGCTCAACCTGACGGCCACCGTGCCGTCGGCCGTGGCCAGCTCCACGGTCAGCGAGCAGGCGTCCGCGGGCCCGTCCGCGCGCGGGGTGACCAGCGCCCAGCACAGCGGCTGGGCCGTGGCCGCGAAGCCGGCCTCGGCCACGGTGGTGACCGTGCCCTGTTCGGCGCCCCAGCCAAGGCGCTGCCGGGCTGCGGCGAGACAGGCTTCCAACCGCGCCGAGTCCAGGACGAGTTCGGCGCCGTCCGTCTCGTGGGGCGCCGGGTCCAGCTCGACCAGCACCCGGTCCCGGCCCGGCAGCGCGCGCAGCGCGGGCAGGTCGAGCGCGGCGGGGTGGTCGTCGCCGGTCGGGGTGGCGACGGGGGCGGCCTCGCCGTCGCAGACCAGGTAGGCGTCATCGCCCTCGCCGGCGTAGATCGCCCAGTCGACCCGGCCCTCGCCCGCGTCCCGCAGGTCCACGCGCAGTTCCAGTGGCGTCGTGCCGTCGTCCCCGTCGGGGACGGTGACCGGCGCGTGCCAGGCCACCTCGCGCAGCGCGATCGGCCGCGCTCCCCCGCCCAGGCCCAACACCACGGCGGCGCGGGCCAGTTCGAGCAGGGCTCCGGTCTGCGCGGTGCCGTCGGAGAGCAGTCCGTACGCGTCGTGCGGGCCGCTGAAGGTGGAGGCGAAGCGCTGGCAGGTGACGTCGGAGACGTTGCGGTGTACCAGCGGGTGCAGGTGGGCGGTGGGCGCGCCCGTCGTGGTGACGGGCGCGGCGGAGACCCAGTACTCGGCGTGCTCGAAGGCGTAGCTGGGCAGACCCATGCGCCGCGGCGGGTTCGCGCCCCACAGGCCGGCGAACGCGGCCGGCTCGTGGCCCTGGCAGTAGGAGCGGGCCAGCTCGGTCAGCAGGCCGGGTCCCCGGTCGCCGGCGGCCTCGGCGGCCAGCTCGCGCAGCGCGCGGGTCTCGGCGGCGCTCGGGGTGAAGTCACGCGGCGCGCTGCCGCGCACCACCTCGGGCCCGTCGTGCCCGTCGGCCGCCCGACGCAGCGCGGCGACCGCCTCGGCGCGGTCCCGTACGACGAGGGCGCAGCGGCGCGCGAAGTGGTGCCGGCCGGCGAGCAGGGTGTGGCTGACGGAGGCCATGACGCCGGGGCCGACGTCGGCGGGCAGCGCGGCCAGGTGGTCGGCCAGGTTGGCGAGCTGGCGGGAGAGCGCCGCCTCCGTCTTGGCGGAGCACACCAGCAGGTGCCAGGGCGCGGCGGGCTGGTCGCCGAGGTGGGCCACCTCGTCGCGGGCGGTGCCGTGGCTCTCGATGACGACGTGCGCGTTGGTGCCGCTGAAGCCGAACGAGCTGACCGCGGCGCGGCGCGGCTGCCCCGCCCGCTCGGGCCAGGCGTGTGCCTCGCGGCTGATGTAGAAGGGGCTCTCGGACCAGTTGACGAAGTCGCTGATCTCCTCGCAGTTGATGCTCGGCGGGATGATCTCCTTGCGCATGCCGACGACCAGGCCGATGAGGCTGACCAGACCCGAGGCGGCCAGGGCGTGGCCGACGTTGGGCTTGGTCGAGGTCAGGGCGCAGAATCCGGTGCGCGCGGTGTGCGGCCGGAACGCCTCGGCCAGCGCGTTGATCTCGACGGGGTCGCCGAGGCGGGTGCCGGTGCCGTGGCTGACCAGGTGGCTCAGCGAGTCCGGCGAGATGCCCGCGCGCTGGTAGACCTCCTGGAGCAGGCGGGCCTGGGCGTTGCCGCTGGGGGCGGTGATGCCGTTGGTCCGGCCGTCGTTGTTGACGCCGCTGGCCAGGATGTTGGCGTAGATGCGGTGACCGTCGCGCTCGGCGTGCGGGCGCCGCTTCAGGACGACCACGGTGATGGCCTCGGAGGGCACCATGCCGTCCGCCCGCTTGTCGAAGGCGCGGCAGATCCCCTGCGCGGAGAGCATGCCGGCGCCGTCCATGACGTCGTACTCGCGGGGGGTCGTCAGCAGGTTGGCGCCGGCCACGATCGCGGTGTCGCAGTCCCCGTGCCGCAGGCTCAGGCACGCCTCGTGCAGCGCCACCAGGCTGGAGGAACAGGCGGTGTTGATCGCGATGCCGGGGCCGGTCAGGTTGAGGAAGTACGACAGGCGCGCGGCCATCACCGCGTTGTGGTTGGAGGTGATGCGCTCCTCGGCGAAGGCCAGGGAGCGGTAGTCACCCTCCTCGGCACCGACGAACACACCCACGCGCTCGGCGGCCAACTGCTCACGCCCACAGCCGGCGTCCTCCAGGGCCCGCCACATCTCCTCAAGCAGCAGGCGCTGCCGGGGGTCCATGGCCGCCGCCTCGCTGGGCGCGATCTCGAAGAACAGCGGGTCGAACTCGGCGATGCCGGGGATCGCGCCGACGGAGCGCCGCTTGTCGTCGGCCCACCACTCGCGCCGCTCGCGCGGCATCGGGCCGATCACGCTGCGGCCCTCGGCCAGCAGGTCCCAGAACTCCTCGACCGTACGGGCGGCGGGGAACCGCCCGCTCATGCCGATGATGGCGAACTGTTCGTCGACGGAGACCGCGTCCCGCGTGACGTCCGGCCCATCCGGCCGCCGCGCCGGGGCGGCGTGCGAGGCGGGTCGCGGCGCGGCCGCCCGGTGCGCGGGCTCGGCCACCGGCTCGTACCGCTGGGGCTGTTGGACCTGTTGGACCTGTTGGCCCTGTGATGCCTGCTGGCCGAGCGGCTGCGGGGCCGCCTCGGCGAGGGAGACCGCCTCCGCCTGTGGGGCGTGCGGTTCGGCCGGGGGCTTGGCGGGGGCGAAGCGGCTTCCGTCGCCGCGCCGGGTGCGCAGCTTGGCGCCGGGGCGTACGGGCGCCGCCTCGGGAGCGGGGGTCGCGTCGGGTGCCGGGTTCGCGTCGGCGAGCGTCGGGGCGGGGGCCGGCTCCCGGGTCGGCCCAGCGGGCGGCACGGGCGCGGTGACGGCCTCGGCGGCGGGCCGGGCCACGGGCGCGAGGTCGTAGTGGTCTGCCAGTTGGGCCCGGTGCCGGGTGAGCAGGAACTCGTGCAGCGTGTGCAGGGTGGAGTAGCTGAAGAAGACGTCCGGGGTGAGGTCGAGGCCCAGCCGCTCGGAGAGCACGCCGGCGAACTCCACCAGCGTGATGGAGTCGAAGCCGAAGTCCCGGAAGTTCTCGTCGCCGGCCAGCTTCTCGACCGGCAGCATCATGATCTGGCTGACCACGCTCTTCAGGTCCCGCCGCAGCGCGTCGGCCAGGTCGGCACCGTCGTCTTCGAGTCGCACCCGCGCCGCCTCCTGGGTCTGGGTCGTGGCCGACGCGTCGGCGTCGGCGTCGTCAACGGCCGCGGCGTCGGCGGTGACGCGCAGCGTGGCGTGGATGCGGTCGCGCTGGCCGACCATGGCCAGGTACGCCGCCTCGGGTTGCGCGATGAGGTGCCGGAACAGGGCGGTGCCCTCGGCTGGCTCCAGGTAGCGCTGCCCGCTGGAGCGCAGGTAGAAGTCGCCCGCGTCGGCGTCGGCCAGGTTCATGCCGTCGCTGCGCCACAGCGGCCAACTGACGGCCAGCCGCCTGGGCCCGGCGGGGTTCTGGTGCGCCAGGTGGCGGGCGTAGCCGACCTGGAAGCGGTTCGCCACCGCGTAGTCGCAGCTCCCGAAGTCGCCGAGGACGGCGGCGCTGGACGAGAAGTAGCACACGAAGTCGGGCGCCTGGGGCAGGCCGGCGAGGGCCCGCTCCAGCGCGCGGGTGCCGGCGATCTTGGGCTCCAGGACGCGGGCGAAGGTCGCCGCGTCCCGGTCGGCGATGCTGCCGTGCGCCTCGACGCCCGCGGCGTGCAGCACGCCGTCGACGCGGCCGAAGCGGTCCGTGGCGGCCCGCAGCACCGTGGTCAGGGCCGCTTCGTCGGCCACGTCGGCCTGGCCGTACCAGGTCGCCCCGGCGCCGGCCGAGGTCAGCTCCGCCAGCCGCGCGCGCACCGCGGGGTCGTCGGCGGGGCGGCGGCCGACGAGCGCGAGCCGCGCCCCGTAGGTGCGGGCGAGCCAGCTCCCGAAGATCGCGCCGAGGCCGCCGGCGCCGCCGGTGATCAGGTACGTGCCGCCGGTGCGCAGCGCGTCGGGGCCCGGTCGCAGGGTGGCGGGGCGCACCCGTTGGACGAGGCGGCGGCCCCCGGTGCGCAGGGCGCCGGTCGGCTCGGCGGCGGCCAGTTCGGCGGCCAGGGCGCTCGGCATCTCCGCGCTGTCGCCGGTGGCCTCGTCCAGGCCCAGGACGGTGAGCGAGGTGCCCGGCACGACGAGGCCGATCGACCGCTCGAAGCCCCACCACGCCTCGAGGGCGCTGCGCTCCTCGCCGTCGGCGAAGGCGCCGCCGAGTACGACGCGCCGGGGGGCGCGGCCGTCCCGGGCGGCCTCCTCAGCGACGACCCGGAGCAGGGCGCGCAGCGGGTCGGGCCGCCACAGCAGGTCGCGGCCGGCGGGCTCGGTGGCCCACAGGTGCGCGATGACGTCGACGGGGCCGTGCTCGGCGGCTACGTCCCGCAGCAGCGCGCGGTAGGCCGCCTCCAGGTCGCCGCCGACCTCGTACCGGTCGGCGGCGAGCCGCCGGTAGTCGGCGCCACGAGCGGCGTGGACGACGGTGAGGTCGGGCTGGTCGGCGACCAGCGCGCGCCGCAGACGCTCCTGCTCCCGCTCGTCGGAGAGCAGCACGAGGGCACACCGGTGCCGGGGCGTTGGCGAGGCCGCCGTCGCGGGTGCCTCCTGCCAGTCCTCGGTGAACAGGTGCAGGTCGTCCGGGATGGTCACGTCCGGGTTGGTCAGCATGGCCCCTCATTTCTGTGGGCGAAACGGATACCGGACAGGCGGACCAGTAGCCGGCCGTTCCTGTCGCGCATGTCGAGGTCAAGGGCCTGGGGGGCGGTGGAGGCGGTGAGGATCGCGTAGACCTCGTCCGCGTGAGCGCCGTGGAAGGTGACCGCGTCGATCGCGGCCGGTGCCACGGCGGCGGGCCACGCGGGCTCCGGCCACAGCGCCGCCACCTGGAGCGCCACGGTCAGCAGCACTGGGTGGGCGACGAACGCTCCGGCGACCGGCCGCGGTGCCGATGGCAGGCTCAGCTCGGCCACCAGGCGGCCGTCGCCACGGCAGACGGCCCTGAGCGCCTGGTACGCGGCGCCCTGTTGGAGCCCGGCGCGGCGCAGGGCGGCGTCGAGGTCGGCCGACGAGCCGTGCGGCCGCGTGCCGTCGGTGTACTGGCGCAGGTCCACCCGGTCGGGCTCGGCCGCCACCGTGGTGAGCGCCGCCTGTCCCTGGCAGAACAGGCGGACGTCGTCGGCGCCTTCGCCGTCGTCCGCTCGCCGCTGGTAGCAGTCGAAGTCGACCAGGCCGTCCGGGCCCTGCACGAGTGCGATGTCGATCGGCCGTGCGTCCGGCTCGTGGCGGTAGCTCTCGTGCCAGGTCAGGTCCGTCAGGCGGACGCCGACGTGCTGGGCGTCGCGGCCGTGCGCGAGGGCGACCGCCGCCCGGGCCGCCTCGATCCACGCGGCGTCCGGCAGCGCGGCACGGCCGTGGGAGAGGTGGTCGCGCAGGAGGGGCTCGTGGCCCGTCCAGGAGGTGCGGAAGCGCTCCTCCTGGAAGTCCGAGACGTTCTCGTGCACGAGGGGGTGCGGGCGGCGGACGGTGTCCACCGGCCCGTCGACCGGTGCGGCCACGCCGTCCGTCCCGACCGCGCCGGCGGTCTGGTGTCCGTCGGCGGTCTCGGTCCGGGGCCGGGGCGCCGCCGGGGCCGGTGGCGGGTCGAGGCCGGGGAGCGGTGCGGGGGCGCCGTCGGCCCACCGGTCGAGCAGCGTCCTGGCGTGCTGACCGGCCGCCAACAGGCCCTCCACGAAGCCCCGTACGTCCCCGTCGGCCAGGGCCTGGACGGGTGCCGGGGTCGGGGCCGTCGGGCCGGCCGCCGGTTCCGCCTCCGACGGCGCGGGGGCGATCTGGCTCGCCGGCTCGGGCTGGCGCTGGGGCTGGGCGGCGGGGCGCGGAGCGGGCGCGGGCCGCGGGGCACGGTGCGTGGTGCGGACGAACTCGGTGGTGGGCAGGGGCAGCGAGCGGCGCGGGGTGCCGGCGAAGTACCGGTCCCAGTCGATGTCGACGCCCGCGCGCCACAACCGCAGCAGCGGTTCGGCCAGCATGTCGGCGAGGGCCAGATCGCCGTCGATCACCACGTCCGCCGGCCCGGTGGTGCCGGGCTCGCCGATCCACAGGGTCGCGGTCAGCGGCCCGGCCGTGGCGGCGCTGTCGTGCGCGCCGGTGGCGGCCCACTCGCGCAACTGGTCCGGCGTGGCCGACATCCCGGCGCGGGCCCGCAGCACCGGGTACTCGCCGTCCGGCGCCGGCCGCACCGCGCGGGCCAGCAGGTCGGCGGCGACCTGGGCCCGGCCGTCGGCGCCGTCGGCGAGGAGTGCCGGTAGGTGCTCGCGGGTGAGTACGCCGTCCGCGAGGAGGTCGAGGACCTCGCGGGCCCGCCGGTCGCGCACCATGGGGTCGCGCGGCAGGCTCCACTTGCGGTCCACGAGGTCGAAGGCGTGCTGGGTGGCCAGGACGCGGAAGACCTCGGCCGGTGTCGTGGCGGCGGCCGGCGGCGTGGTCCACTCCGCGCTGTCCAGCGGCAGTCGCCAGTCCTGCCGGCCGCGCCACTCCAGCTCCTGGTTCCAGGCCCGCAGGTGGCCGCGGAAGGTGTGCTGCCCGTCGACCAGTTGGCCGGCCTTGGCCCACACCGCGGCGGTCTCCTCGCCGCTGAGGACCAGGCCGTCGAGGAGTTCGGCGAGGTAGCTCTCGTCCAGCGGGTGGGTGGGGAAGGTGTGGCCGGTGAGCGGCTCCGTGAAGGGCAGGCGCGGGGCGCGCAGCGGGGCGCTCTCGGGCGCCTTGCCACGGACGAACTCCGCCGCGGCCGGCCAGTCGAGCGCGCCCGTGGCGGCCAGCGCCGGCCACACGCCGGCGCCGTGCGCCGTGACGCTGGCCGGGGCGAGGCCCAGGTCCAGCAGCACCCGCAGCGTCAGCAGCCCGAACACGGCGGCCGACCGCGCGCCTCGGTCGCCCTGGCGCAGCGCGCGCAGCGCCGCCTGCGCGTCGTCGGAGCCGGTACGGAACTCCTCGGCGGCCTCCGCGTACGGCGGCGTGGCCAGCAGTTCGCGCAGCCGCTGCCGGGCGGGCGGGCGCAGTTCGCCCACGGCTAGGCGCCAGGTGCGGTCGGCGGGCGGTACGGCGGGCTCGCCGGCCTTGGCGACCAGTGCCGCGATGTCCCGCTCGCCGCTGACCAGGCCGCCGATCCGGGCCGTGGCGTGCTCGCGGCCGACGGCGAGGGTGTGGCAGACGTCCGCGACGGGGCCGAGCCCGGCGCCCGGGGTGGCGGTCAGCGTGCGCCAGCGGTCGAGCAGCAGGTCGAGCGAGTGCGGGGAACGGGCGGACAGCAGGAAAGGGTAGCGGGTGGAGGGGCGAGCGCGGCGCTTGCCGGCGGGCCGTGAGCCGGTGGTGGCCGGGCCCGCGCCCTCGGTGTACTCCTCGACGATCAGGTGGGAGTTGACGCCGCCCATACCGAAGGAGCTGACGCCGGCGCGCAGGGCGGCGCCGGGCTCGTGGGGCAGCCAGTCGGCGGGCTCCCGGGTGATCTCGAAGGGGCTGCCGGCCAGCTTGATCAGCGGGTTCAGGGCGCTGATGTGGATGCTGGGCGGCACCCGGCGCTCGGCCATCATCATGAGCACCTTGATGAGCCCGGCGACGCCGGCGGCCGCCTCCAGGTGCCCGATGTTGGGCTTGACGGAGCCGACGCGGCACCAGTGCTCGTCGGCCGAGGCCGCCGCGTACACCTGGCGCAGCGCCTCCACCTCGATGGGGTCGCCCAGCGAGGTGCCGGTGCCGTGCGCCTCGACGTAGGTGATGGTGCGCGGGTCGGCGCCGGCGCGGGCCAGAGCGGCGGAGATGACCTCGCGCTGGGACTCGACGGTGGGGGCGGTGATGGTGGCCCGGCTGCCGCCGTGGTTGACGGCGCTGCCGGTCAGCACGCCGTAGATGTGGTCACCGTCGCGTACCGCGTCCTCCAGCCGGCGCAGCAGCACCATGCCCACGCCGTCGCCGGGCACGTACCCGTCGGCGTCCTGCGAGAAGGTGTGGCACAGCCCGGTGGGGCTGAGCATGCGGGCCTTGGAGAAGGAGATGTACTTCCACGGGTGGAGGTTGAGGCTGACGCCGCCGGCCAGGGCGAAGTCGACCTCGTCGCCGAGCAGCGCGTTGATCGCCAGGTGCACGGTGACCAGCGAGGCGGCGCAGGCGGCGTCCACGGAGACGCTGGGCCCGCGCAGGCCCAGGGTGTGGGAGAGCCGGTTGGCGAGCAGGCTGTCGTACCCGCCGAGCGCGGAGTGGCTCTGTACGGACCCGCTGTCCCTGGCCGCCTCCTGGAGGTGGTCGCGGGCCATCGCGCCGACGTAGACGGCCGTCCGCGCGGCGCGCAGCGCGGCCAGCGGCGTGCCCGCGTCCTCCACGCAGTGCCAGGTCTCCTCGAGGAGCAGCCGCTGCTGGGGGTCCATCAGGGCGGCCTCGCGCGGGGAGACGCGGAAGAAGGTGTGGTCGAAGTCGTACGGGTGGGCGACCTGGGCACACCACTTGCTGGCCGTCTTGCCAGGCTCGGCCACGTCGGTGGAGTAGAACGCGGCGGCGTCCCAGCGCTCCGGCGAGATCTCGGTCGGGGAGCTGTGGCCGGCCAGCAGGTTGGCGATGTACTCGCGGTGGTCGCGGGCGTCGGGCAGGCGGGCGCCGATGCCGGTGACGGCGACGGCCGCGCCGGGGGCGGCGGTCCGGGAGGGGGCGGTCTGGGTCACGCGGCTACCCCTTGGACGGTGAGCGGTCGCGGGCCCAGTCGTTCGACGGTGGTCCGCGCCAGCCGTACGCCGGCGCCCACGCCGGCCTGACCCGATCCGGGGCGCGGGGCGTGCGGCGCTCTCGGGTCGCCTGCCCGCTCGGTGGGCAGGTGGTGGACGCGCGCCGCTGGCCGTGCCGGCGCGGGCCTCCCGTCGGAGGTGATCCTCATACTGCTCCCTCATCCGCGCGCGAGGTGCCGTGCGGACCGCGCTGTTCCCAGGGATAGATGCCGTCTTCGACGAAGCGCGTGATGCGCTGGAGGTTCCGCGGGTCGGAGAAGATCTCCAGGTTCGCGGCGATCGCGCCCTCGCGGTGCTGGTGCAACGGGGCGATCTCGGTGCTCATGAAGCGCTTGTACCGGGCGATGCCGTCCGGGGAGAGCTTGCTCATCCGGCCGAGGTGCTGGGCGATGAGCGGCCCGCTGCGCTCGGCGCAGCGGTCGACCAGCCCCCATTCGGTCGCCTGGGCGGCGTCGATCGCGCGGGTCGTCAGCGTCAGGTAGTTGGCCCGCTGGAAGCCGACGCGCCGGGTCAGGAACGGCATGACCATCGCGGGGTAGAGGCCGAACAGCAGCTCCGAGAGGCTGAAGGTGGCGCTGGTGTCGGCGATGACGACGTCGCTGGCGGCGACGAAGCCCACTCCCCCGGCGTTGGTCTTGCCCCGGACGTGGGCGAGGGTGATGTACGGGCCGGTCGCCATGCGCAGCCACAGGTCGTACAGCGGCGCCGGGTCGTACTCCGCCGGCTCCTCGGTGGCGCCCGGTCGGGGTCGCGGGGCGAAGTCGCCGAAGTCGGCGCCGACGCAGAACGCCTCGGCCGATCCCTCGAGGACGACGAGGCTGGCGCCGTCCCGTTCGCAGTCGTCCAGCACCTGGTGGAGCTCGCGGATCATCGCGTCGTTGATGGCGTTGTCGCGCTCGGGGCGGTGGAACCGCACGCGGCGGACCTGGCCCTGGCGCTCTACGCGGAGTGTCTCGTGGCCCATTTACTCTGTTCCCACCGAGGCCAGTCTTCGGCCCATGAGCGCGGCCGCCTCGTCCAGGATGCGGTAGTTGATGTCCGCGACGTGCCGGCGACGCCAGTCTTCGAGGGCGGTGCCCTTGACCCACTGGTTGAACGCGCCGAGCGCGGGGCCGCACTGCACCTGGAAGTCGACCCGGCCCTCGTCGGAGCCGCTGAGGGCCTGCCGCGTGGCGTGGGCGAAGTACCACTTGAAGACCAGGGCCATCTTGTGCTTGGGGTCCTTCTCGGCCTTGTCGATCTCCCGCTGCGGGTGGTGGGCCCGGACCTCGGCGTAGACCTCGGCGAAGCTCTTCTTGAAGTAGCGGCTCTGGAGTTGCTCGGCGGTCGTGGCGTCGAGCTGCTCCAGCGCGTCGTGGCGCTTGTACAGCTCGTAGAGCTTGTTGGCCCGGGCCGGGAAGAGCACGCCGCGCTTGAGCACCTGCACGCGGGCGCCGTACTCGAACATGTCGCCCGCGGGGGCGTAGCCGGTGTCCTGGATGTTGATGTCCTGGAGGAGGTCCTTGACCTGCTCGCTGGTGCCGGCCTCGACGGTGCACTGGTTGATCGACCCGGTGGTCAGGAAGTCGGCGCCCATCAGGAAGCAGGCCGCGGCGGCGTCCGGGGTGCCGATTCCGCCGGCGGCGCCGAGGCGCACCCGCCGCCGGTAGCCGCGCTCGGCCGTGATGTCGTCGCGCAGCCGGCGCATGGCGGGCATCAGGGCCAGGGCGACGCCCTGGTCGGTGTGGCCGCCGGAGTCGGCCTCCAGGCACAGGTCGTCGGCGACGGGCAACTCGCGGGCGAGTTCGGCCTCGTGGGCCGTGACACGGCCCTGGGCGAGGAGCTGTTCGACGATGCGGGCGGGGGCGGGGCTGAGGAAGGCGCGGGCGACCTCGGGGCGGGAGACCTTGGCGATGACGCGTCCGCGGGGTACGACGTGTCCGGCGGCGTCCCGGCGCAGGCCGGTCAGCCGGTAGCGGATCAGGGCCGGCGTCATGGCGATGAACGCGGACGCCTCGACCGTGCGGATCTCGTGCCGCAGGTAGAGGTCGACCAGGGCGTCCTCGCGCTCGGGGTGGCCCGGGTCGTGGACGAGGTTGAGACCGTACGCCTCGCCGCCGGCCAGGTGGCGCTTGAGGAAGCGGATGTCGTCGTCGACCCGCTCGGGCCGCTGGCCCGCGGTGCCGAGGAAGCCGAGCATGCCGGCCTTGCCCACGGCGACGACGAGTTCGGGCGAGGCTATGCCGCGGTACATGCCGCCGGTCAGGCAGGCGTACCGCAGGCCGTACTCGCGCTTGAAGCTGGCGCTGCCGAGGTCGGTGGCGAGGATCGTGCGGGCGACGGCGGGCTGGGGCGCGGGCGTCGGTACGCGCTCGGCGGCCGGCGCGGGCGCGGGTATGCGGGCCGGGGTCTGGGCGGCCGCCGGCGCGGGGGCGGCGCTCGCGGCCGGGGCGAGGGGCTGGGTACGGGCCGAAGTGGCGGCCGCCCACTGTCGGGACTCCCGCTCCTCCTGCTCGGCGGTGACGATCAGCGGTTCGGCGTTGCGGCGGATGCTGCGGGTCAGGCTGGTCAGCACGTGTCCGGGGCCGACCTGGAGGAACTCCTCCTCGCCCTTGCCCATCAGATAGCGAATGGTCTCGCTCCACCGGACGGTCGAGGAGATCTGGGTGATGAGCGTGTCGGCGACCCGGTCGGCGCGGTACGGGCGCGCGGTGACGTTGGCGATGACGGGGATGGTCGGGGCCTTGATGGCGAACCCGTCGGCGAACGCGGCGAACTCGCGCTGCGCGGGCTCCATGTACGGGGAGTGGAAGGCACCGCTGACCTGGAGGACGGTGTACATGCGGACGTTCGCCGCCTGGAAGGCGTCCTTGGCGCGCTCGACGTCCTCGCGCGGGCCGGAGACGACGATCTGCGAGGGCGAGTTGAGGTTGGCCACGGAGATGGAGTCGAAGCCGTGCTCCCGCAGGACGTCGTGCACCTCCTTCTCCTCCAGGCCGCCGACCGCGGCCATGCCGCCGCCGTACGCCTGGCCCATCAGCTCTCCGCGCTTCTTGACCAGTTGGAGGCCGGTGGCGAAGTCGAAGGACTCGGCGGCCAGGAGCGCGTTGTACTCACCGAGGCTGTGTCCGGCGACGTAGTCGGGGCGCGCCTTGCCCTCGGCCAGCAGCTTCAGGTAGCTGAGCGCGTTGACGACGTACAGAGCGGGCTGGGTGTACCGGGTGTTGTTCAGGCGCTCGTCCGGGCCCTCCAGACACAGCGCGCGGATCGAATAGCCCAGTATCTCGTCGGCGGTGTCCGTCAGCTCTTTGAAATCGTCAAAGAGCTCGGCGCCCATGCCGATTTTCTGGGACCCCTGCCCCGGGAAGAGATAAGCCACCATGATGGGTTGCCTGTCCTTTCACACGCCCATAGGAAGCCGGAATGCCGTCGCAATCGGGTGGCGTTCATCGCCATCCGATTACGGGCGCACAACTCATTGCCAATCACGGACCAACCACGCCGCTTGGCGGCCGTGGCCATTCGCCGCGCGCACGGCGCGGTGGTAGTTGATATCGGCCGGACGTAAGGCCGTCAGGACGCGCAGGTAAGCGGCCCGTTGCCGACCGTGACGGCTTGCTTGGCGGGACGGAAAACTCCCACTCGGTCTCGACCCGGAATGCCACCGGGGAAACAGGGAGGTGTGACGCGGGGGCTATCCCCGAGGCGCGGACGTGGCGCCAACTGCACGAGAACCCGTGGAACAGCACATTCCGGGCGCAAACCAGCCAGACCCATGATCAATCCCCCGATGGACTTTCATAGAAAACGCACATGAGCGCGTGCGGAAATACACGGGTGCACCTGTCCACGCAACAGCGAGCAACAAGGTCCCCGCGTCATCACAGGTGAGGTACCGCCCGACGCACGCACAAGCGGACATCGACGGTGACACCCCGACACATCCCCGAACGGCTGCGCGCCATTTCACCCCATTAATGGGCCGGGCGCAACTCCGCTGCGAGCGGTTACCGGGGGAGATCGAACTGTCACGGTTTCTGGTTCCTCGTAGACCATATCGCCTCTACATCCGACCAGGCCGGCACAAGAAGAGGAACTTAACATTCCGCTTCACTTTGGACACCCCACAGCACATCACCGCCGCCGTAAATGTCCAGAATAATTCAGAAGTGTCCGAAGCGTTGACCCGTAAAGCTCGCCACATATACTGTCCGCTTGCGTTTATGCGCATGGAAAAGTGGACCCGTCGGTCCAGTCATGCGATATTTCATGAAAAGAAAAAGCAGAAGTAACCGGGGGATAATACGTGCGCAACATGGTGTACCTGCTCGGCGGGCAGGGGTCCCAGTACTTCGGCATGGCATCGTCCCTCTACCAGGACAACGCCGAGTTCCGGCGCAGCATGGACCGCCTGGACGCGGTGTGCACCGGCCGGGGTGAGCGGTCCGTCGTCGACTACCTCTACGGCTCGGGGCGCGGCCTGTCCGACCCCTGCGACGACCTCGCGCTGTCCAACGCGGCGATCTTCATGGTCGAGTACTCGCTCAGCGAGGTGTTGCGCGCCGAGGGCCTGCGCCCCGACGTCCTCGTCGGCTCCAGCCTCGGCGAGTTCAGCGCCATGGCGATCGCCGGGTACGTGCCGGCCGAGGCCGCCCTCGGCTTCGTGATCGAGATGGCGCACCTGCTCGAAGGCAGGCTGCGACCGGGCGGCATGGTCGCCGTGCTCGGCGACCCCCGGCTCTACGAGGAGCTGCCCGTCCTGCACCAGCACACCGAGGTCGCCTCCGTCAACCACGGCGGCCACTTCGTGCTGAGCGGCGAGGCCGCCGGGTTGCGGATCGCCACCGAGGCGCTCAAGGAGCGCGGGCTGATCACCGTGACGCTGCCCGTCCACTTCGCCTTCCACTCCTCCGCTTTGGACGGGCTGCGCGACCCGATCACCGAACTGGCCGCGTCCCTGACCTTCGACGCCACCCCGGACCCCGCGTCCGCGCGGCCGCTGCTGATCTCGTCCACCAGCACCGACGTGGTCAAGGGCTGGCACGCCGAGGACTGCTGGAGCACCCTGCGCCGGCCGATCGCCTTCACCCGCGCCCTGTCCGCCGTGCCGGGGGCGGCCGAGGCCCACTACGTCGACCTGACGCCGTCCTCGACGCTGGCCGCCATCATGAAGACCAGCCACCCGGACCTGAGGACCTACCCCGTCATCACCCCATTCGGGACCGAGCCGGCGCGGCTGCGGACGCTGCGGGCGGAGGCGCTGTGACCGACCGCGGCAGCGGTGTCGCGATCACCGGGCTCGGCGTGCAGTGCGCCCTGGGCAGCGACGTCGAGGAGTTCACCGCGGCCCTGCGGGCGGGCACGTCCGGGGTGACCTACGAGCGGCCGGGGCCGGACCTGCCGGCCACCCTCGGCGTGGTGGCGCGCCAGCGCCGCACCCCCGCCGAGACCCTCGCGGAGCACTCGTCCACGGTGGAGCCGGAGTTGCGCGAGCGGCTGCGCCCCCTGCTGAGTCGGGCCACCCGCACCAAGCAGCACTCGCTGCTCGCCGCGGTACAGGCCTGGTCCCAGGCGGGCCTGCCGGCCGGGGGCGACCTCGGTCGCACGGAGCTGGACGCCACCCGCGCGGGCCTCGTCGTCGCCGGCGGCAACCAGGCGCACCGGCTGTACCAGGAGATGGGTGACAAGTACCGCAAGGCACCCTCCTTCGTGCGCCCGAGTTACGCCATCGACCTGTGGGACAGCGATCTGCTGGGCACGGCGAGCGAGTTGTTCGGCGTCCTCGGCGAGGGTGTGACCACCGGCGGCGCGTCGGCCGCCGGCAACGTCGGCCTGGTCACCGGGTTCCGCCTGGTCCGGGCCGGCTACGTCGACGCGTGCCTGGTCATCGCACCGATGACGGAACTGTCGCCCGTCGAGCAGATGGCGTTCTTCAACCTCGGCGCGCTCGGCGCCAAGACCGTCCAGGAGCCGGCGCACGAGCGCAGCCGTCCCTTCGACACCGGGCACGACGGGTTCGTCTACGGCGAGGGAGCCGCCGCGCTGGTGCTGGAGTCCGTCGAGCACGCCGCGGCGCGCGGCGCCCGGCCGCTGGCCCACATGCTGGGCGGCGCCGTCGCCCTGCACGGCAGCCGACTGTCCTCGCCATCGCGCGCGGACGAGGTCCGCGTCATGCGACGCGCGCTCGCCGACGCCGGCGTGACCTCCGCCCAGGTGGACTACGTGAACGCGCACGCCACCTCCACACCGCAGGGCGACGAGGCCGAGGCCGAGGCCCTGCGCGAACTGCTCGGCGAGCACGTCGGGCAGCCCTGGGTGAACGCCACCAAGTCGCTGACCGGGCACTGTCTCGGGGCGGCCGCGGCCATCGAGGCGGTGGCCTGTGTGCAGCAACTCCGGCTCGGCTTCGTACACCCCAACGCCAACCTGCGCGAGCCCATCCCCGCGGCGGCGCCCCTGCGCCTCGCCCCGGCCCAGCCGGTCGCGGCCCGGCCGCGCCACGCGCTGAGCAACGCCTTCGGCTTCGGCGGCATCAACACCAGCGTCGTCTTCGGGGCAGCCGGGTAGGCCCGCGAGCCCACTGGCGTACGGCGGCGCACCCGGCACCACCTCACCGGGCTCGGCGAGCGCGACCGCCACCCACCCGCGCGCCGGACTCGACACACCCAACAGCCTTCCCGCCCGGCCCGGTTACCCTGGGCCGGGTGGGAACCAAGCACATGCGGACGCGGGCGGCCGAACTGGTGTCGCTGGAGGGCCAGTCACGATCGGCGGCAGCCCGTACGTGGGCCGAGTCGGCGACCTGGTGCGCCCTGGTGACCTCGCTCCCCGGGCCGCCCCCGGCCGGCGCGGGACGGGTGCGCCCGCGCCGCCGCCCGCTCCCCCGCGTGTTGGCCACCCTCGGGTTCGTGGTGGCCTCGCCGTTGCTCCTCGTGGCGGCCATCGAGGGCTGGGACGGCCCGGCGCTCAGCGCCAAGGCGCGGCGCGCCAGGAAGGAGGCGCGGGAGGCCGCCGAGCGCCGCACGGCGGTGGCGCGCCAACAGGGGCTGTACCAGA
Organism: Streptomyces sp. 71268; assembly: GCF_029392895.1. NCBI lineage: Bacteria > Bacillati > Actinomycetota > Actinomycetes > Kitasatosporales > Streptomycetaceae > Streptomyces > Streptomyces sp. 71268. The sequence goes on along the minus strand of NZ_CP114200.1, from coordinate 7,509,080 downwards.
CGTTCGACGGCGACTGGGACGGCGCGGCAGGGCGGACGCTGCTGTCCTGGTACGCGCAGGCACCCGACGGGGAGCGGCTGATCGTGCCGACGGACGAGGAGTTGGTGCTCCTCGCGGCCCCCTCACGGGTGTGGTTCAAGGGCCGGGCCCGACGGCTGCGGATCGTGGCTCGCATCCCGTACCAGACGGCCAGGCCCGACATCCCGCGCGACGCCGACCAGCACTTCCCGCGCTTTCGGCTGTCGTTCCCCGACGGGACGTGGCTGTCCCTGCTCGCCGACGACGACAGCGACCAGGTGGTGCGGTTCTTCCGGACCTGCCGGTCGATCGCGCGCCGGACGTCCAGCGCGGGCTGACCCCGCGACACACCCTCGGGGGCGCCGTCGCGCGCCCACCGAGCTGACAACGTTGCCGGTGGGGGTGTCGCCGGATACGGGTGCCGTCCTCACCCAGGGGTGGGTTGCTGGGCCATCGCCTGGCAGCAACCCGGGTCAGGCTGGCCTTCGCACGGCACCGGGTCGTCCGTCGCTTCCGGCGCGCTGACGCGGGTCACCAGGCGGGGGTCGGCTTCCAGGTCAGGGAGGAGCGCGGGAAAAGCGGGAGTCCAACCCAACCGCTGCCGCGTCAGGTCGCTCGACACCAGGTTGTCCAGCGAGACGAGGTCAGCGAGGAACTCGAAGTGACAGCCTGCCTCGGCGGGTGTCAGGCTGACGACCGGCACCCGCAGCCGGCGGCCGATGACCTCGGCGATGGCGCGTAACGGCACCCCCTCCTCGGCGACGCCGTGCAGGATCGAACGCGCCGGGGCGGCCTCCACCGCCAGCCGGAACAGGCGCGCCGCGTCCCACCGGTGCACCGCGGGCCAGCGGTTCGCGCCGTCGCCGACGTAGGCCGACACCCCCCGCTCGCGGGCGAGGTCGACCAGGCGCGAGATGAGCCCCCGGCCACCCTCGCCGTGCATGGCCGGCGCGAGCCGTACGACGGAGGCGCGCACGCCCTGCTCGGCCAGGGCCATGACCGCGTTCTCGGCCGCGATGCGCGGCGCCGTCGAGCCCGGCACGGGCGGCACCTCCTCGGTTCCGCGGCAGCCCGGGGCCACCATGGCCAGGAGCAGCGTCGCCGAGGTGACCACGAGCGGCTTGCCGGTGCCCGCGAGCGCCGCCCCGAGCGCCTCGACGGCACCCACGTCCAGCTTTCCCGCGTCCACGTAGTCGGAGAGGTCCCGACTGAAGGCGAGGTGGATGACGCCGTCCGCGGCGGCGGCGCCGGCGCGCAGGCTGTCGAGGTCGCCCAGGCAGCCACGGTGCGCCGCGGCCCCGGCCGTCGTGAGCGCCGCAGCGGCCGTGTCCGTGCGGGCGAGCCCGACGACCTCGTGCCCGGTGGCGATGAGTTCGCGGACGACCGCGGACCCTATGTATCCGGTCGCTCCGGTGACGAATACGCGCACGCGAGAAGACCCCTTGGGTGAGTGAGTTCACGTCACCCCGCCGCCGGACGGGCGGCGGGGCACCAACCTTCACACGCTGGGAACAGCACCAACGCGCGTCCAAGGCCCGTTGCGCATGGGAGATATGCGCATCACACATCGTTGCAGGCGATCATCTCCCGAAGCAGCTCCAGTGGCCACTCCTGGCCACGCCCGTGGCCGGTTCTTGCCACCTTCGCGGGCGAGCTGGCGGGCCCGCACGCCGGTCGCCCAAGTTGCCGCACGTGCAGGACACTTGAGCTCGAACGGCGTCACCACACACCCTCTTCGCCGGTCGCGACGGTCCGGCGGCCAGACCCCCACCGACCGCGTCACCGCACGTGCCGCTCCCTCCGGCGGGTCTCCACGAACCCGCCCCGGGCCGCTCTCCGTGAGCCCGGCGACGGTTGGCCGGGCCCGCCGCCGTGAGGCGCCGGCCGGGAACACCGCACGCGCGCCGAGCGGGCGAGGCAGCGATGCGTTAGTGGAGCGTGAGCGGCGGGGTGCAGAGTCGGGCCGGGGTCGCGACCGGGCCCCGCTGGTCGCCCCCGTCGGGGGCTGGGGCGGCGAGGGGTACCCGGCGCGACGCCGCCGCGACACGACGGCGAGCGGGCCCCTGACCGGCCGCGCCCCCGACGCCGCGAGACGCGGGGCGAGGGCGTCCCAGGACGGGGGCGCGGTCGGCGCGCAAGCGCGAGCCATGGGCGCGGGCCGCGACCGGGGCTCAGACCTGGGCGCCCTCCGCGACCAGGGCGCGGCACTCGGAGTGGCCCCAGCGGGTCCCGAGCTTGGTGATCGGCTCGCCGACCGCGTACGACTTCCCGCACGGGCAGGTGCCGGGGAACTTCGCCTTGATGGTGCGCGAGCCGCCACCCGACGACGTCCGGGCCGGCCGCTTCCCCGTGGCGCCGGAGCGCGCGCGGGCCGGCGTGGCGCGCTGCGGCGCGGGCACCGGCGGTTCCGTGGCGCCGAGCGCGGTGCCGGCGGCCTCCTGCCGTACGGCCGCGTCGCTGGCGGCCTGGTCGGCGATCGCGTTCAGCGGGTCGCCGTCCACCTGGTGCGCCGGCACGTACTGGAACTCCACGTCCCGGTCCGCCAGCAGCGCGTCGATGGCCCGCACGAGTTCCTGGTTGGCGACGGGCTTGCCGCCCGCCGTCTTCCAACCGTTCCGCTTCCAACTGGGCAACCACTGGGTGACGGCCTTCATGGCGTACTGGGAGTCCATTCGCACCTCCAGCCGCACCTCCGGGTCGACCGCCTCCAACAGGCGCTGCAGGGCGGTGAGTTCGCCCACGTTGTTGGTGGCGCGGCCGAGCGGCCCGGACTCCCAGCGCTCGACGCGGCCGTCCGCGTCCGCGATGACCCACGCCCATCCGGCCGGGCCCGGGTTCCCCTTGGCCGCCCCGTCACAGGCGGCGATGATGCGATCAGACATCCTCCGATCATGCCTTACCCGCCGCCGCCGACGAACCGCCGCCCGACCGGGGCGACGGCACGCGGCGGGCCCACCGGCGACGGTCGGTAGGGGGCCAGGCTCAGGACGCGGGGCCGCTGGGCGCCCCGCTGGCGGTCGGCCTCGTCGCCCCGCCGCCCGCCGTCTCGTCCTTCTTCCACGGGCCGATGCCCACCCGCCCCGTCGTCCCGACGTCCAGCTCCGGGGTCACCATCACCGGGTCGGCGCCGGGCTTGGCCCGCACGCGTACGTACGGGGCGTGCGCGGGCTCAGCCGCGCCGTTGTCGACGGTGTTGCGCCAGACCAGGACGGCGTAGGCCCGCTCCCCCGGCCGCACGGCCAGCGGACGCGGCTCGCCGTCCGCCCCGGTGCCGGTGGCGATGGCGCTGCCGCCGTGCAGAACCCGCACGTCCCCCAGCGGCTGGTGGCCGTCGTCGAGGAGTTGGAGCAGCGGGTAGCCGTTGAGCCGCGTGACGCGCGTGCCGCAGTTCTCCAAACGCAGGCTCACGGCACGCAGCCCCATCGCGGCGGAGCCCTCGTCCGCGTGCACGCGCACGCCCGACGCGGGACAGGACCCGGCACTGGCGGGCGCCTCGTCGGCGGGAACGCCGCGCACCTTCGTGATCTTCACGCCGCCGCCGTCGGCCGGGACTCCGGGCAGGTCGTCCACGACGACGGTGCGCCGCACGGTCCGGCCCGGCGGCACGGACGCCACCGTCTGCTCCGTGTTGGCCAGGGCCTCCCCGGTGGCCGACTGGGCGGTGAAGCTGATCGTGTACGTGAAGGGTTCGGCCTCGTGGTTGGTCACCTGGAACTGGGCGCAGGCCCGGGGCCCGTCCCCCACGGTGATGACCGTGACACCGCCCACCAGCCCATCGCTCCTGTCCCGTGGCGAGGCCGACGGTCGGGGCGCGGTGGACGCCCCGGCGGACTCGGCGGGGCAGGGGCGCGCACTGGCGATCTCCGTCGCGCCCGGTCCACGCGGCTGCGACGAGCCGTCGCTCCGCGAGTTGGCCTCCTGCGTTCCACAGGCGGTGAGCAGCAGAACACCGGCGACGGCGAGGGGGCGGGTGAGCGAGGCGGCAGGCATCCGCACAGTCGAACAGGACAAGACCACACAAGGTGGTGACAGGGGTCACACGGGCGGTAACAAGCTTGCCACAGACAAGCGGGGCGGTACGGGCTGGGGTGAGCGGGTGGCTGTGGCGGTCAGGCGCCGTCCCGGGCGGGGCGCCACCCGCACCCGACCACGGAGCGAAGGCCGGCGGGCTCCGGGCGAGGCGCCCCCTTGGGGAGCGGCCAGCGACACGCGCCGATGGGTGCGGAGGCCGGCGGCGCACGGAGCGCGGGTTCCGGCCATGCCGCTGGGTGTACGGGTGGCCGCGCGCGGCGAAGCACCTGCCGCGTCACCCCGCAAGTCGGAGCGCCACCCGTTCGGCCCAGTTCCGGAGGTGTGGCCGGCGAGGGTTGCACAGGGTGGGAGAAGGGTGTGTCGGCGTCGGCGCGGCTCTGGCCTGGCACCCGGGGTCGCCTGTCGCGGACCGGAAGCCGCGCCGTTCCCCGGCCCGGCTCGACCGTGTCAGGCCATGGATACAGGACAGTCACCGGAGGTCGTTGATGGTCAGGCGTCACGAGTCACTCGGGACGGCCGGCGCGGCCGTCGGAGCGGGAGTGCCGGCCGAGGGTACGGCCGAGGCCGCCGCGCAGGGCGCGGGGCAGCACGACGGGCTTCCGTACCGCGACCTGAAGGTGATGCAGTTCAACATCTGGCTCGGCGGCAGCGAGGTCGAGGGGGGCCGAGAGGGCATCGCCGACACCGTCGCCGCCACCGAGCCGGACGTGGTCACGCTCAGCGAGTCGAACCGGGAACGGGTGGACGGTCTCCTGGACGATCTGGCCAAGCGCGGGCTGACCTACTTCGGCTACGAGAACGCGGTCGATCCAGCGGTGATCTCACGATGGCCGATCATCGCGCACACGCCGTTCCCGTCCTGGTCGAAGGTGATCGTCTCGGTCGACGGCACCGAGATCGCGGTCTACTCCGGACACCTGGAGTACCGCTACTACGTCACCTACCTGCCGCGCGGTTACGGCGGCGGCACGCCGCCACCGCTGCCGACTCACGAGTACGGCTGGAAGAAGATCCCGACCGGCCCCATCACCGACGCCGAACTGATCATGCGGCTCAACGCGGCCTCCGGGCGTACACAGGTGACGGAAGCCGTGCTCGCGGATGTCGGGCGGGAGCGGTTCAGGGGGCGGCTGACGCTGCTGGCCGGTGACTTCAACGAGCCCTCTCACCAGGACTGGGACCACCGGACCGGGCACCTCTTCGACCACCACGGCACCGAGGTCACCTGGTCGACGACCAAGGCGATCGAGGACGCCGGGTTCCGTGACAGCTACCGCGAGATCAACCCGGACCCCGTCCGTACGCCGGGCTTCACCTGGCCGAGTGACAACCCGGGCGCCGACGTCGGCCAGCTCACCTGGGCCTCCGATGCCGACGAGCGGGACCGGATCGACTTCGTCTTCTACCTCCCGGACGAGCGTCTACGGCTCCTCGACAGCATCCTCGTCGGACCGTCCAGCACCATCGTTCGCAGCAAGCGCGTGGAGGAGTCGGGCGAGGACAGGTTCTGGCGTCCCACCTGGATCTGGCCGACCGACCACAAGGTCGTCCTCAGCACCTTCCGAGTCGCCGCGCGCTGAGCGCCCGGCTCCCAGGGCCCACACCCGGACGGGACGCGATCCGGCCATACCGGTCGCCGGCCACCAGCCACGCCCGTACGGCTGGCTCGCCAGGGGCGGGACACGGCCTCTCGCTGGTCACGACCCGTTCCCCGTCCGCCGACGTCCCCGGAACAGACGGCCAGCGCACCTCCCATCCGCTTCTCCCCGTTTTCGGCCGGCATTGACAACCGTCCTCGCCCCCCTCCACCATCGTTCCACTAATCAAGTAGTGGAATAGTGGTGGTGATCCTGGAGTACCGCATCGACAGGCGGAGCGGGGTCCCCGCCTTCCAGCAGATCGTGCAGCAGACCAAGCAGGCCCTCCGGCTGGGCGTACTCGTGCCGGGTGACCGGCTGCCCACCGCCAAGGAGGTCGCCGAGACCAGCACGGTCAACCCGAACACCACCCTCAAGGCGTACCGCGAGCTGGAGCGCGAGGGCCTGGTCGAACCGCGACCAGGCCAGGGCACTTTCGTACGTCGCACGCTGGGCCGCCCCGAGACGGGCACCGACTCACCGCTGTACGCGGAGCTGACGGCGTGGATGTCGAAGGCGGCCGGGGCCGGTCTGGAGCGGGAGGACGTGGCCGCGCTGGTCGCGTCGGCGATGGAGAAGCAGTACGCCGCCGGGAACGTGGCGGCAGCAGGGTCCACGACAACGGGGCCCACCGGGGCCACGACAACCTGGAGCACAGGTGAGTGAAGGTATGTACGCGGGGGAAGCCGCGATCGAGGCGTACGGGCTGGGGATGCGCTACCGGCGGGGTTGGGCGTTGCGGGACTGCTCCTTCCGGCTCCCGGCGGGACGGATCTGCGGCCTGATGGGGCCCAACGGGGCGGGCAAGACCACGCTGCTGAGCATCGCGGCCCATGTTCTGCGGCCGACGAACGGCTCGATCAGCCTGTTCGGTGAGGCCCCGGGTTCGGTGGAGTCCGTTCGGCGCACGGCGTTCCTCGCCCAGGAGAAGCCCCTGTTCCGCCACTTCACCGTGGCGGAGACCCTGCGTTTGGGCCGGGAGCTGAACCCCGGCTGGGACCAGCGCGCCGCTGAGGGCATCATCCGGGCCGGGAACGTGCCCTTCGACGCGAGGATCAGCACCCTCTCCGGAGGCCAGCGCACCCGCGTCGCCATCGCCCTCGCCTTCGGAAAGAGCCCCGACCTGCTGCTGCTCGACGAGCCGATGTCGGACCTCGACCCGGTGGTGCGCCACGAGATCATGGGCACCCTGCTCGCCGAGGCCGCCGAGCGCGGAACCACCGTGCTGATGTCCACCCACGTCCTCGCCGAACTGGAGAACGTGTGCGACTACCTCGTTGTCGTTTCCGGAGGCGGAGTGCGCCTCGCCGGCGACGTGGACGAGCTGATGTCCGTGCACACCCTGGTCACGGGCGCCAGGGAGGGTGACGGCATGCCTTCCGCCCTCGGGCACCACACCCTCGTCGAGTCCCGGTTCAGCGGACGGCAGTTCACCGCGCTCATCCGCCCCGGGGGCCCGGTCACCGGTCCCTGGGACACAGGCGCCCCGACCATGGAGGAACTCCTGCTCGCCTATCTCCGCTCACCCGACGCACCCCCGCTGGTCACCCCCACCGCCCAGGTCCACGGCCGGGGGTTAGGCACCGGGGCGGTGGCGGCATGAGGACCTTCACCCGCGGCTCGACCAGCACCTCGACCGGCTCCACGAGCGACGGCGCGAACGGGACCGTGAACGGGACCGCTCACGGGCCCCTGGACGCGAGCACCACGGAGGCCAACCGGCGCCCCCGACTCAGCGGTATGACCTGGCTGGTCTGGCGCCAGCACCGGGCCGTGTTCTGGACGATCCTCGTCGCCACCGTGCTCTTCGTGGGTTGGATGGTCTACCAGCGCGGTCAGCTGGTCGACTTCCTCGACGGTCACGGCTATCCCGGCAGGAGTCTCCACGAGGCGGGCGACAGGTTCCAGCAGTACCACGAGGCGTTCTCCATCGGCTCCATGAGTCTCCAGGTGGTACCCATCCTGCTCGGTGTCTTTCTCGGCGCCCCGCTCATCGCGGGCGACCTGGAGAACGGCACCGCCAAGCTGGTCGCCTCCCAGTCCCTGAGCCGGACTCGCTGGCTCGCCACGAAGCTGGCATCGGCCGGACTGGTGGTCGTGGTGAGCACGGGCGGGTTGTCGGCGGTGTTCGGCTGGTGGTGGAACCCCGTCAGGTCCGAGGGCACGGTTATGGAATGGACTTCGGGCGCCGCGTTCAACACGACGGGCCCGGTGCCTGTCGCCCTCACCCTCTTCTCCGTCTTCGGCGGAGTGGCGATCGGTGTGGTGCTGCGGCGCACGCTGACGGCCATGGTGGTCACCTTCGGTTTCACCGTCGTCCTCCAGCTTGTCTGGGGCAGGTTCCTGCTGTCGCTCGGCGACGTCGTCACGATCACGACGAACAAGGGCGTCACAGGCGAGAACACGCCTCCGACGGTCCCCGAGAGCGCCTACGAAGTCGATCAGTCGTATGTCACCGGCAGCGGGGACCTGGTGGGCTGGGCCTCCTGCTCGAAGGCGCCAACCGACGCGGCAGAGCAGGCGTGCCTGGACAAGGCCGATGTCGTGGGCTGGTCGGTGCAGTACCTCCCGATGTCACAGATGAACGACATGCAGTGGTTCGGGGCGTCGATTCTGTTCGTCCTGACCGCCGGTGTCGTGGCGTTCCTCTTCTTCTGGGGTCGTCAGCGGCTCGTCTGAGTTCGTACGCCCCGCGCCCCTTGAAGAAGGGGCGCCACGTTCCCCTCTGTTTCCTCGTCCCGTCCGTCGGGCTGCTCCGCCATGCCCGGAGGCCCAGAGAGAAAGGCATGCCGTGAAGCACCGTAAGAGGCGAGCGAGCGGGGATTCCGCTCTCGCCGTGCTCGTCACCGCCGCCCTCGCCGCGACCCTGCTCGGTACCCCGGAATCCGGGGCCTCACAGCTCGACAGCGGTACGGCGGGCACGGCCCGCGCCCTCGACAAGGCCAGGACAGTCACCCTCGTCACCGGTGACCGGGTCACGCTGGACGCCACCGGACAGGTCACCGGTGTGCGGCCCGGCAAGGGTCGGGAAGGCACCGCCTTCCGCATAGCGCGGAGCGCCGACCGCACCTACGTCGTTCCGCGTGACGCCGAGCGGCTCCTCGCGAACGGCACCGCCGACCGGCGGCTGTTCGACGTGACGCAGCTGGTCAAGTGGGGTTACGACGACGCGGCCCGCCCCGACCTGCCCCTGGTCGTGACGTACGCCAAGGGCCGCACCCTGGCGCCGAGCACGCTGTCCGCCGCCGGTGCCCGGGTCAGCCGGGACCTGCCCAGCGTCAACGGGGACGCGCTGAAGGCCCGCAAGTCCGAGGGCGCCCACCTGTGGCAGACGCTCACCGGCAGTGGGGGCACGGCGCGGGAGAGGTCGGCCGCCGCCGGCCGGGTCGAGAGGATCTGGCTCGACGGGAAGGTCGAGGCGGCCCTCGACCGGAGCACCGCGCAGATCGGCGCCCCCCGGGCATGGGCGGCGGGGTACGACGGCACGGGCGTCACGGTCGCCGTGCTGGACACCGGAGTTGACGGCACGCACCCGGATCTGAAGGGCCGTATCGACGCGGCGAAGAACTTCTCCGAGGCGACGGACACGGTCGACCGGGTGGGTCACGGCACGCATGTGGCGTCCACGGTCGCGGGGTCCGGCGCGCGCTCCGGGGGCACGTACAAGGGGGTCGCGCCGGGCGCCCGGCTGCTCAGCGGCAAGGTGCTCGACGACAGTGGTTACGGCGAGGAGTCCGGGATCATCGCCGGTGCGCAGTGGGCTGTCGCCCAGGGCGCCAAGGTGATCAACCTCAGCCTGGGCGGCCCCGACACCCCCGGTGACGACCTCCTCGAACAGGCCGTGAACGACCTGTCCGCCACCTCCGGCGCCCTCTTCGTGGTCGCCGCGGGCAACGAGGGCCCCGCCGCCGGCACCGTCGGTTCGCCGGGCAGCGCCGCCGCCGCGCTCACCGTCAGCGCGGTCGACCGCGCCGACACGATGGCCCGCTTCTCCAGCCGCGGCCCGACGGCGGACGGTTCCCTCAAGCCCGACCTCACCGCCCCCGGCGTCGACATCGTCGCCGCGAAGGCCGCCGAGGGCACGGAGGGCGAACCAGCCGCCGACGGCTACGTCTCGATGAGCGGTACGTCGATGGCCACCCCGCACGTCGCGGGTGCCGCCGCGATCCTCGCCCAGCGTCACCCCGACTGGACCGGCGAGCGCCTCAAGGCCGCGCTCACCGCGTCCGCCAAGCCCACCCCCGGTGTATCGGCGTTCGCGCAGGGCACGGGCCGTACGGACATCGCCCACGCCATCGTCCAGCGTCTCACCACCAGCCCGGCCACCCTCGCCTTCCCCACCCAGCAGTGGCCGCACACCGACGACAGACCGGTCACCAAGACCGTCACCTACCGCAACGACGGCGACCGCCCCCTCACCCTCGACCTCACCACCGAGGTGTACGGCGAGGACGGAAAGCCCGCCGCCGAGGGCATGTTCGAGGTCTCGCCGAAGCGGCTCACCGTCCCGGCGGGCGGCACCGCGACCGCCCAGGTCACCGCTGACAGCAGCGCCGGCACGGCCGACGGCCGCTTCGGCGGCTCGGTCACCGCGACGGACGGCGCCGGCGTCACCGCACGGACCGGTGTCGGCCTACAGCGCGAAGTCGAGTCGTACGACCTGACCGTCAGGCATCTCGACCTCAGGGGGAAGCCCGCCGGGCGCTCCCAGACGGGGGTGCAGGGGCTGGACAACGCCATCCGGAACGACTACTCGGACGACACGGACGGCGAGTTCACCGTGCGGCTGCCCAGGGGCCGCTACAGCCTCGAAGGCCGCATCGACACGGGCGCCACCCCGGACGCCGGGGGCCTGGCCCTCCTCCTCAACCCCAAGTTCTCGCTCACCCGTGACACCACCCTCGTCATGGACGCCCGCCAGGCCGAACCGGTCCGGATCACCGTGCCGGACGCCAGGGCCAAGCCCACCGACGCCACCCTCAACTACGGTTTCGACATCAACCGGCAACAGAGCGTCACCACGTACGAGATGAGCGGCTTCGACAAGCTGCGCGTCGGGCAGTTGGGCGCCCGACTGCCCGCCCGCGAGGCGTTCGCACAGTACAACGGCACCTGGACACACGGGAGTACGAGCTACCGGCCGGCGATGAACCGTACCGGCGACCTGGCCGGCTTCACCGCGAACCTGAAGCGCTCGCAGTTCGCCAAGGTCACCATCCCCGTCGGAGAGCCCGCCAAGGACAAGAAGGGGTCGCTCGTCGCCGCGCCCCTCGCGCCGGGGAGCGGCTTCTGGGCCGACCTCAACCCGACCGAGTTCTCCCTGCCCGCCACCCTCACCGACTACGTTCTGCCGGGCGTGCGGTGGCGGTACGCCGTGGGGCAGACGAGTGGCACGGACGCGGGCGGCGAACCCGAGGACGACGCCGGCCAGTGGACCGCGAACCCCCGGGCGTACAGCGCGGGCAAGCAGTACACCGAGCGCTTCAACACCGGTGTCTTCGGACCGCATCTCACGGGCCCGCTGACCGATGGCGAGGACCGTCCGGGCGCGGTCCGCGTCGGTGACACCTTCACGGCCTACCTTCCGCTCTTCTCCGACGGCGCCGGGCACGTGGGCGACTCCCGTTACAGCAAGGCCAGGAGCACCCTGTACGCGGGCGGCAAGAAGATCTTCGCCACGAACACGGACCTGACCGGCATCTCGCACGAACTCCCCGCCGCCAAGCGCACGTACCGCCTGACGACGGACGTCTCCCGCCCCACCGCCCTCTCGTCGGTCTCCACCCGGGTCACCACCGAGTGGGCCTTCACCTCCGCGCACGTCACCGGTGCCGGGCAGCGGCTGCCACTGTCGGTGGTCCGCTTCACGCCCCGGCTGTCCACGCAGAGCACGGCCAAGGCGGGTACGCGCTTCTCCGTCCCGTTCACGGTCGAGGGCGCGGCCACCGCGCGCACCGCCCGCAAGCTGGCCTTCTCCGTCTCCTACGACGACGGCCGGACCTGGCACCCGACGAAGGCGGTCGACGGCAAGCGCCTCGACCTGCGCCACCCGGCGAAGGCGGGCACGGTGTCCCTGCGCGCGACGCTCACGGACGCGGCTGGCAACACCCTGAAGCAGACCATCCACCGGGCCTACCGGCTCGTGAAGTAGGTCCGTGGGCACGTGCGTTGGTTGTACGCCCGGGCCGGCTCCGGCCGGCCCGGGCGCTCCCGCTGGGAACGGGGCACGCTGGCCGCCGGAAGGTCCCCGACTCCAAAGGAGCGCGCTCGGTGGACGGACGGCGACTGTCAGTGGTGGGTGGCAGCATCGGCCCCATGACAGAGACCACGAACTTCGACTGGCGCCCCTTCCTCCTGCGGTGGAGCGAAGAGTGGGCGGACTCCCTCACGGACGACGATGTGCGGAACGCGGACGACCTCGCCGCCCGCCGGGCCCGCTGGCTGGGGTTACCGCCCGCGACCGAGGAACAGATCGTCGCCCTTGAACAGCGCCTCGGTCGCCGGCTCCCGCCGTCCTACCGGGAATTCCTGAAGGTCACCGACGGGTGGCGGCACGCGGGCGGATTCGTCTGGCTGCTGGCCGGGACCGTAGACGCACACTGGCACGAGAACGAGTCGGAGCTCGCCGAGATCTTCGCGGAGGGACTGGACGAGGACGCCGACCACGACCAGCGGTACGAGGTGGACATCTGGCATCGCGGGCTCCAGCTCGACGTCGAATCCGACGTTGTCTACGTCCTCATGGACCCCGAAGAGGTGGACGAGGACGGTGAGTGGACCGTGTACACCTGGGCGAGCTGGAGGGGTGACCCGCCCCAACCACACGGCAACTTCTGGGACTTCATGCAGGACATGTACCGCGAGTTCCACTCCCTGCGGTCAGGGGATGGCGACGAGGCGGCCCCGGAGTTCGCCAACGACACGACGCGCCGGTTGGACGACCAGGTGGCGGCAGCCCGGCTCGCGGCCCTGCGCGGCGACTGGCGGCAGGCCCTGGAAATGCTGGACGAGGCGAAGGAGTACGGCAGGCCACGGGCCGCCGGGCTCGGCGACCAGATCCGCCGGCTACTCGGGGAGACTTACCGGGTGTCCTTCGACGAACTGGCTGCCGATGCGCGGTACGCGTCCGAGGTGCTGCCACCCCTGGTCGCCGACCACGCGGAGCACTCCTACCGGGACGACTCCACCCTCAGGTTCTCGCTGCGCGGCGCGGACGAGGACCTGGTGTCCCTGGCGTACGCCACCTTGGAACAGGTGCGGAACCTGACGTACCGCTACACCGCCGCCGGGCCGTTCGGGGTCGCGGTCGAGCGGGCGCGGGCGCTCGCTCGCCAGGCGGACACCGACGGCGCCTGGCGGACGCTGCGGGCAGCGTTGCCGCAGTGGCAGCCGCTGGGGCCAGACCACATCGTTCCGCTGGGGTGGGTGGCCGATCCGCTGCTCGGGCCGCTGTGGACGGAGGAGCGGGGCCGCGAGTTGCTGGCCACGCCGCGGGGCGGGCAGGTGGGCGTCGCCCCGCCGCCGACAGCCGGGCTCGACCACGAGGGCCTGGACTGGTTGGCGGGCTGCGAACCGCGCGAGGAGCCGGCGTCCTACCGGTTCGTCCTGGTGGAGGGGGTGACACCGGACGAGATGCCCGGACGGCTCGCCGACGGGGCCACGCAGGACGCCGGGGCCGGCGGGGACAGCCGGGCCTCCGGGGGCGGGGTTCGCGGGGGCCGGCTCTCCGTGCCCATGAATCGGAAGGAGGCTTACCGGAACGCCCGGCACAACCTCCAGGAGTTCTCGTCCTTCGCGGACCGGGCGCTCATGGCGGTCGGCCGGGCCGGGTCCGGCTGGAGCTTCGCCTTCGACAGCGATCCCGCCGGGTTCCACCGACCCCGCTTCGTCTCCCCGGCAGCAGCCGCCAGTGCGGGCACCCGGGCAGTGGTGGTGTGGAGCGGGCTGCGCACACAGCGCAGCGAAGAGGCGTTCTGCCACGTGTCGGTCGCGACGGACGGCGTCGAGCAGTACGCGTTCACCTACCTGGCCGGCGAGGTCCACACGAGCGGTGAAATACCCCCGGCGCTGAACCCGGCCCGGTTCTTCGGCGACCCGACCAGGCCGACCGACCCGGCCACGGGCGAACGGACCCTGCTGGCCGCGCTGGCCGATGAGTTCGGCGTCACCCTCCCCCAGCACGCCATCCGGTACGGGCGGCTGCCCATGCTCGTCAGCCGCTCCTGGACCCGGCCGCCACGCGACGGCGAGGTATACCTGGTGGTCCGGCAGACCCACATCACCGACCTGGCGCCACTGCGCGCGCACCTCGCCGTCGAAGACCCCGCGAACGCGGAACCGGCGGACGCGCACGCCGTGACACCGGAGATCCGCCCCGAGGGCGACGCGTAACGCCGAACCCGACAAGGGACGGGTGGCCACCGCGACGGCCTGCCCGCCCAGCTCACAGCCGCGACCCTCCCCCTTCTACTGCCGCCCGGCGCAGCAGCAAAATAGCTCGGAAACGCCGGTCAGCTAAAACGGCGTTCTCGGTGACGATTACGCCGCCAACGTCCACCACCAAGCACAGTCACGAACCTAAGCGACTAACAACGCGTGCCGCGAATTTCAATTCAAAATTCGACACATGCGCCCTTTATTCCAATTGCCCGCATTTGGGTTATTCTAGCTTTCCGCCTGGCTTTCCGCACTTTCCAGGGAATAGCCACACTTGCGCAAGAATCTCATTCATTAGCAGACACACACAAGATCACGGCCGTCGGGGGCAGCGCTCTCCGCGCACTTCACCGTCCCCAAAACAATCAAGGGCCGGTTTCGGATTTCTCCAAAACCAGCCCTTATCTGCGACTCTTACGAGTCGGGACGACAGGATTTGAACCTGCGACCCCTTGACCCCCAGTCAAGTGCGCTACCAAGCTGCGCCACGTCCCGATGCTCTCTCGTCTGGGGCTGGGCCCCGGCCGAGCGCGTACGAGAACAATACCGCACCGCACCGGGTGGTCGTGCCCGCGTTCCCGTCCGTTGATCTTCCTGTCGGGCGACGGCGACGGGCCTCGGGCGACACTCAGGGTGGGTTGAGTAGGGGTACTCATGTGCGGGGGTCACCGCGCGGCGACGCTACGTGCATGACGACACCTTCCATCCAGCGGCCCACGACCACGGCGTTCTTCGTGCAGGCCGCGCTCTCGTTCGCCCTGTCGCTCGCCGCCGTCGCCTTCGGGATCACCAAGCTGTCCGTCGGGGCGTGGGAGCGCGGGTTCCTCGGGCTCGGCCTGGTCTTCGTGGTCACCTCGACGTTCACGCTGGCCAAGTGCATTCGGGACCGCCAGGAGGTGGAAGAGGTGACCAACCGGGTCGACAAGGCGCGGATCGACAAGCTCCTCATCGAGCAGGACGTCTTCAAGCCCGGCCAGATCTGAGGGTCCGAGCACTTCCCGTACGGGGTGTGTGACGCGGCTCACGGCGCCGCGGTCAGGGGTTCGGACCGCGCGCCCACCGCCGCGGGCTATGGGGAGGGCTCATCGGTCGGCCAGCCTCGTCGGCTACAGGTCGGCCCGGGCGTCACCCGGGGCCCGGGCCGCCGTCGCGCCCTTCGCCCGCGCGGGCTCGTCACCGAGCAGGTATCGGGCACCCGCGCCCTGATCGGCCGCGGCGTCGCGCGGGTTGTAGAGGGCGCACTTGCGCAGCGACAGGCAACCACAGCCGATGCACCCCGACAGGCGCAGCTTGAGCCGCTCCAGGTCGGCGATCTGCGCGTCGATGCGCCGACTCCAGACCCGCGCCACCGAGTTCCACTGGGTGGCGCTGGGGGCGCGGTCCTCGGGTAGCCGGGCCAGCGCGGCACCCGCTTCCTCCAGCGAGAGGCCCACCTGTTGGGCGGCGCGTATGAAGGCCACGCGACGGAGCGTGGCACGGGCGAAGCGGCGCTGGCCGCCGACGGTGCGCTCGGAGTGGATCAGCCCGAGCTCCTCGTAGTAGCGCAGCGCGGAGGTGGCCAGCCCGCTGCGGGCCGCGAGTTCGCCGATCGTCAGTCGGTCGTGCTTCGACGTCATGGCGTGCGAGCGTAGTCGCCCACCCGCCGCTGGCAGCAGGGCCCTTCGTCGTGCCAACACCCCCTCCCCCGCTGGTCGCCGGGGCGGCGGCACCACCCTGACTGCATCGACGGCGACGATGCTGTACGCTCTTGACCTGCAACGACGACGGCAGCGCGAGGGCGCGGCCGACGTGGGACGCATCGGGACGTGGCGCAGCTTGGTAGCGCACTTGACTGGGGGTCAAGGGGTCGCAGGTTCAAATCCTGTCGTCCCGACTCGTAAGAGTCGCAGACAAGGGCTGGTTTCGGAGGGAATCCGAAACCGGCCCTTGATCATTTCTGGCGACCGGTTGGTGGCCGACGTCCTTGACCGAGGCCAGCGAGCCCTGATGGTCGGGCTTGTCAGCGGGCGTGGTGCGCGGAGCACATTGAGGTGTGCGGAGAGCGCTGCCCCGGCGGTCGTGATCTTGTGTACGTCCGGGTGCGGGTAGCGCTGGGTGGTGGTCGGTTATCCGTGGCCGGCGATCCTACGGAGGACGTGCAGTTGGACTCCGGCGTCGGCAAGCCAGGTCAGTCCGGTGTGGCGGAGGTCGTGGCGGCGCGGATGCTCGTAGCGGAGTCTCGTGACGACGTAGTCCCAGTGTGTCGCGTCGCGCAGGACAGCGGTGGAGATGCGTCCGCCCCGCGGGCCGGTGAACAGGCGGGCGTCGGGGTGGGAGCCCGCCGCGAAGGCGGCCCAGCACGGCCTGACCGAGTGCTGGGCCCGCGCCCCGGGCCCTTACGGCGCGACGGTGAACACGCTGCCCTGGGCTGGGCCCCGGTCGAGCGTGGGTGGGATGGCGAACGGGCCCGTACTCACCAAGGCGCGAGGTGAGTACGGGCCCGTTCAGGAGCCGGTCCGCGTGACGCGGTCAGACGGTGGTCTTCGCCGACTCCTGGCTTTCGTCGTCCCCGGTCTCGGTGGCCTGGCCCGCATTCCGGGCGCGGACGTACTCCAGGAAGCTGTTGAGTTCGCGCTTGACGGTGGGGGCGAGGAGGTAGAGGCCGATGATGTTGATGACCGCGAGCGAGAACAGGATCGCGTCGGCCAGGTCGATCAGGGTCTGCAGCGTCAGCAGTGAGCCCGCGACGGTGAAGACGGCGTAGAGGATCTTGTAGGCCATCTCGCTGGTCCGGCTGCGGCCGAAGAGGTGCGTCCACGCCTTGAGGCCGTAGTAACCCCAGGTCAGCACGGTGGACAAGGCGAACAGCAGCACCGCCACGGTGAGGACGTGTGGGAACCAGGGCAGGACCGTCTCGAAGGCGTCGGAGGTGATCGTGACGCCGCCGATGTCCTCGCCCGCGCGGGCCTCGCCCCAGCTGTCGGGGTTGGCGATGACGATGGTCAGGGCGGTCATCGTGCAGACGACGACGGTGTCGATGAAGGGCTCCAGCAGCGCGACCAGGCCCTCGCTCGCGGGGTGCTTGGTCTTGACCGCGGAGTGGGCGATCGGGGCGGAGCCGAGGCCGGCCTCGTTGGAGAAGGCGGCCCGCTTGAAGCCGATGATCAGCGCGCCGAGCACACCACCGGCCACGCCTTCGGGGGCGAACGCGCCCTCGATGATGGTGACGACGGCGTCCGGGACGGCGGTGACGTTGACCAGGATCACGACCAGGCACGCGAGGATGTAGACGCCCGCCATGGCCGGCACGAGTCTGCTGGTGACGTTGGCGATGGAGCGGATGCCGCCGAGGAGCACGATGCCGACGAGCGTGGCGACCAGGACTCCGAAGAACAGGGCGCCACCGGAGGATCCGAGCGCGCCGTCCTCGCCGCCGGCGACCGAGACCAACTGCGCGTAGGACTGGTTGACTTGGAAGAGGTTCCCGCCGAAGAGGCCGAAGAACAGGATCATGAAGGAGGCGAGGACCGCGAGGACCTTGCCGAGCGTCTTGCCGTTCTTGCCGAAGCGCTCGGCGAGCCCCTTGGGGAGGTAGTGCATCGGGCCGCCGGAGACGGTGCCGTCGGCGTGCACCTCGCGGTACTTCACGCCGAGGGTGACCTCGACGAACTTGGTGGCCATGCCGAGCAGGCCGCACAGGATCATCCAGAAGGTGGCGCCGGGCCCGCCGATGGAGACGGCGACGGCCACGCCCGCGATGTTGCCGAGGCCGACCGTGCCGGACACCGCGGCGGTCAGCGCCTGGAAGTGGTTGACCTCGCCGGCCGACCCCTTCTCGTCGTACTTGCCCCGCACGATGTCGACGGCGAGCTTGAACTTGCGGACTTGGACGAGTCCGAACCAGCCGGTGAATATCAAACCGGCGACGACGAGCCAGGCGACGATGAGAGGCAGGTCGGTGCCGCCGACGGGGACGGTGTAGAAGACCACCTCCCCCAGCCACTCGGCTATGGGCTCGAAGAAACCGCTGACGGCATCGTCCACGGACTGGGTGACGGAGTCGAGTGACACGTGACTACCTCGATGACGCGGGGGGACGGCTGGCAAGGGCGTCTCGCCGAGGCGAGCGGGTTGAGGAGCGAACACCGTTGTCCGGCGAAGTAACCGGCGAGACCGTTCCGTTTCGGAGCGTGATCGTGTCGGTGGTCTCGTTCAGGGGATGGCGACCCTCCGCAGAGCGGCTCGGAACCCAGTTACCTGCGGAGTTGCGTTGTTCTACCACGGCCGCGAGAAATGCACGAGTGACGTGAATCACATCACCATGTGTGGTCAGGAGAAATCCCACGGGGCGATGCCGGACTGATATCGGTTCCGCGGTATACGTGTCATAGCCACTTATGTCGGGCGTGGTCGGTGGGCACAGGAGCGCCGCGCGCGCCCGAGGGTCCGGCGGGAACGGACGGTAGGAGGCCAGGCGCTTTCCGTCACGGGGCACGGGGCTTGGCTGACCCGCCCTGCGATTTCGGTGTCTGTGTCGTGCCGGGTCCCCACCAGCCCGGCGGCGCCTTCGGCCACGTCCTTGGCGTGATCGGAGAGCACAAGACGGGCCAGCCCAGCAGGAGCAGTCCGGCAGCTCGGTCGACGGTGCTCAGCTGGTCGTCCTGGACCAGGCGCCGGACCAGGGTCCAGCGCTGGTTTTGGGCGATGTCATGGACGGTGCAGTCGCCGTTGTTGATCCGGGCTGTCAGCTGCCGGGTGTGTCCGCGTCGGCTGGTCGACAGGAGGAAGGCGCGGACGGAGGAGCGCATGGCCGGGCCGTGACTGAGCCAGGTGTCGGCGTGGTCCTGCGTGCACTGGACGAGGCTGCTTCCGTTCCGGCGCAGCCACTCCTCGATGGTCAGGTCAGGGGCTGTGCCCGCGCCGTTTGTAGTGGCCAGTGCGGGCTTGGTGTTGGCGTTTTCGACGCCAGGTGGACCGGTGCAGGATGTGCTCGATGGGGGCGGGTCGGCGGTTGGTGAGACGGGTGATCAGCCGTCTCATCTCGGCGAGGCTGAGGTGGGTGAGTGGGGAGGATGCGTTTTCGCTTTCCCGGCATCCAGCTCACAGGCTCGCAGGACGGTCTGGCAGGCGTGGGCAGCCACGGACAGGGTCATATGGCGGTCCCGGCCGGGGTAACGGCGGACCTGGTAGTCGTCCAGGCCGCGATCCTGTTTCGTGCTTTGGAAGCACTTCTCGCTGGCCCACCTGCTGCCCGCGATGCGGATCAGATCGTCAAGCGTTGTCTGGGCCGGGCAGTAGGCGATGTAGTAAGAGATCTCCCCGGGTCGGTTCACTCTGCGGCGGGTGATGACCCAGTGGCGGCGGTCGGGCCGGTGCCAGGGCCGGACCTCGACGTGTGCGGATCTTGTCCGCAATGGCGCGGCGGACCATCACCTTGGCCATGGCCACCTTGGTCTTAAAGGCGGACTCGTCGTCGATGCCGGCGCCGACTTGGCAGTTCTCCGTCCGCCCGGCGGGACTGGAGTATCGCCGCTGTGCCCCGGCCGACCGCGTCCCCTTCTTCGAAAAGCCCGTGTCGTCCACGACCAGGACGGCCTCCCGGTCGCCGAGGTTGTCGACCACGTACTGACGCACGTCCTCGAGCACCTCACCACCCAGGCCAACCCCCTGGTCCCGCACTTCCTCACCGTGCCCTCGCACCAGCCGTGGAAATGCGCCGGGGTCCGCCGGTCGCCCAGCGGCCACGGCCGCGCCCCGCCCTCGTCCGCCGGCCGCGGCGGTGGGCCCTCGCCGGAGGCGAGGTCAGACGCTCTCGCGCAGGGCGGGATCGCGCTCCTGTGTGGCAGCCTCTGCGGTGTGGGGTTCGGCCTCGGCTTGTAGCCGCTGGACCAGTTCCTTCAGCTCGGCGTTGCGACCGCTGAGCATCATGAAGATCATCTTGAGGTCGCCGGAGAACGCCGCGCCGGGGTCGGTGAAGCCGACGGGGAGGTTCTTCTCGAAGACGAAGTGGCCACTCCAGGCGAAGCTGAAGAACGCGCCAGGCACGGCCCACAGCAGCTTGGGGCTGCGGCGCCGTCCGGCCAGGCCCGCGGCGCCCACCGCGGTGACCATCCCCGCCACGTGCATCCAGCGGCTCGCCTCACTGGTGTGGCCGCGCATGTACTCCTCGAAGCGCTGATCGAACTGCCTCATTGTGCCTCTCCGTTCGTCTGGTGAGATGCGCCGTCGGAGACGTTCGGCGCATGCCGCGCGAGCGCCTCCCGGTAGGTGTTCCGCAGCAACGGGTCGGCCACCGTGTCCCGCTCGTAGCGGAAGCCGAAGCGCCTGCGGTACTCGGCGAAGAACTCGCCGTGGTGGTGGAGGAAGAGCACGTCGTGGATGGCCATGTTCCGCAGTGCCAGCAGGGGCACGGGGCCCCTCGACACCGGAAAGGCGGGGTTGCGTGCCGCAGGCTCGGGGCAGGCGGGGTGGAACTGTCCGAGCATCAGTCCCGCACGCGCCAACTCTCCCTTCAACTCCGCTTGGACGGAATCCAGCAGGGACCAGCCGGCGGGTGGCAGGTCGGGCAAGGCCAGCAGGAGGGTACGCATCGTCGCATTGGCCCGCGGCCAGCGCCGGGCGCGGAAGTCGCACACCATGTCCCGCACCACGGCCCGCAGGTCGTCGCCGTCCGCCTCCGTCATTCCCAGACGCGTCCGCAGGAGCAGGGTCCCCTCGCCCATGGCGGGCGCGACGAAGGGGCAGACCGGGCCGGGCCTTCCCAACTCCTCGTGCGGCCGGGTGATGTACGTGTCCAACCAACCGTGCACCAGAGCCTCCGCCGTCGCCCTCACCCGCGCCGGGTCGCCGGCCGGCGGCGGTGCCTTCGCCCCGTGCCTCGCCCCGTCCTCCGTCGCGGAGGTCCGGTCCGGAACCTGCCGAGGGCAGGCGTTCGTCGAGGTGGCCCGCTGACCGGCCGGCATCATCGCGCGCCCCCTGTCTCTACCGGGCAACCGCCGGCTCGTGCCTCCACCACTCCGGTGCCGCCTGGCAGCGGGGTGGTCCGTACGGGGGACAGCCCCGCCCCGCGTAGTAGGTCGGCCACCTCCTCCCCGGTCCGCTCCCGGCCGCCCGCGAACAGGGACATCATGTAGAGGTCCATCAGCGCTCCCCACTGGCCGCCGCCCCCCTGATCCGGCCCGTCGCCCTCCGCCTCGTCCACCAAGTGGTCGATGACGACAACCCGGGCCTCCGGCCCCATCGCCCGGCGGCAGTTGCGCAGGACGACGTGGCAGGACGCGTCGTCCCAGTCGTGCAGGATGTGGCGCAGCAGGTAGAGGTCGCCGCCCGGGGGCAGGGCGGTGAGGAAGTCGCCCTCGACCAGTTCGCACCGGTCGGCCAGCCCGGCATCGGTCAGCCTGCGAGCCGCCGCGGGCAGTGCCGCGCCGAGGTCGACAAGCACGCCGCGAGAGCGGCGATTCTCCCCCAGCAGCCTGGTCAGCAGCGCACCGTCCCCGCCGCCGACGTCGACGATGGTCAGGGGGCCGGTGAAGTCGACTGCCTGGAGCAAGCCCTCCAGTTCGAGCGAGAGCCCGCTCTCCTGGGACCGGTCGAAGATCCCGCGCAGCCACGGGTCGCCGTCCAGGTGGGAGAAGAAATCGACGCCGAAGACGTCCGCGAAGGCCGGACGCCCGTGGCGGACCACCTCGGTGAGCCGTTCCCAGGCCGGGGCCATCGTCGTGGCCACCAGCAGGGCCGTCGGCAGGGCCGACGCCGGGGCGTCGGCCCTCAGCGTCTCGCCGAGCGGGGTGAGGCCGTACCCCTCGCCACCCACCTCCGGTTCCCGGCACAGCACGCCGAAGGAGACCAGTGCGCGCAGGAGGCGGGTGAGCAGGGCCGGGTCGGCCCCGGTGGCCGTGGCCAGTTCGGCCGCGGTCGGTGATCCGGTGCCGATCATTTCAGCGAGGCCGAGCTCGGCGGCAGCGCAGACGGCCCGCGAACGCACGTGACCGTAAATCATTTCCCGCATGCGCCAGGCGTGGTCGGCCCGGTCGCTGTCGGGCACGGCGACCGCTCCTGTCGCGGCCGTGCGCGGCGCCGTCATCGCGGCCCCCTCGTGAGGACACCGCCGGCCCCTTCTCGCACCGGCGGCGCCTCCACCTCCACGAACAGGCCGTCACGCGGGATCAGCGCCGGGATGCCGCCGAACTGCGGATGCCGAGTCCGCAGGTTGAGCGTGGTACGAAGGGCGAGCCGGGACAGCGCGGTGGGCAGGACCGCCGAGGCGATGCTCGCGCCGACGCAGCGGCGCCCGCCGTATCCGTAGGGCAGGTACTCGAATGGAGTGGGAGCGCGGTACCCCTCCCTGGACGCGTCCCAGCGCTCCGGTAGAAAGCGGTCCGGTCGCGCCCACACGGCGGGCGAGCGGTGGGTGATGTAGGCGCTCACCGCCACCAGGCTGCCGCCGGGTATCAGGTGACCCTGGTAGCGAAAGCTACGCACGCATCGGCGCGGGCTCATCACCACGGGCGGGTGCGTGCGTAGGCTCTCCTGTACCGCCCAGTTCGCGTAGCTCAGCTCTCGGCCTCGTGCCGCCGAGGCCCCGTCTCCCGAGGCCCCGTCTCTCGAGGCCCCGTCTCCCGAGGACATGTCTCCCGAGGACGCGTCGTGTGCCTCGTCCCGCAGCCGCTGCCAGACGCCGGGCGTGTTCAGGCAGTTGTAGACGGCCCAGCCCAGGCCCGAGCCGACCGGGTCGTAGCCGGCGATCAGGGCGCTGACGACCATGTCGCGCACTTCCTGGTCCGACATCGCGGGCCCGTCCTCGGAGAGCATCACGGCGATCAGGTCGCGTGACCCCTCGCCGGACCGGTGCCCACGCCCGCCGGGGTCACCCTCGCGGCGCCTTCGCTGAATCTCCTCGTACAGGAGCCGGTCCACGGCCGCGATCGCGGCCAACGCCCTTCTGCGCGCGGCGCTGGGCAGCTTCCAGGCCACGAGCTGCCGCGGGAGCGGGTAGTCCATCAGTTCGTGGATACGTTCCAGCTCGGCGACGAGGGTCCCCTCCTGGGCCGCCAGCCGTTCCCCGCAGAACTGCCGCAGCATGGCGCTACGGATCGCGGAGCGCAGGGTGCCGTGCACATCCACGTACTGCCCCGGCCGCCAGCGGTCGATCGCCTCGTCGATGGCGGCCAGGATCAGACGGGTGCTCTTCTCGGCTCCGCCGCGGTGGAACGAGGGCCTCGCCTTGCGCTTGCGGCGGGCGTGCGGCTCGCCGTCGGTGGTGACCAGAGCGGTGTCTCCGGCGATCGGTCGCAGCATGTCGTAGGCGCCGCTGAAGCGGAAGTTCTCCTGGTTTCCCAGAACCAGGGCGTTGGCGTCCGGTCCGAAGAGGAAGTGGGTACGGGTGGGCCCGAGACCGAAGGCACTGACCTGGCCGTAGGTGTCATGAAGGTGTTCCAGCCCTTCCGGCAGCGAGCGCTGGAAGGCCCGAGTGACCCGGAAGAGCTGTGCCGGAGTCCGGGGTCCGGGTATGGCGGGCATGCGTCGTCTCCTTCTCGTCTTCGCGGGGCGGGCCGCCCGACGCCGGCGTGGACGCGTGGCGGGGCGGCCGGCACGGTGGGACGTCGGTGTGCGAGGGCCTCAGGGAACGGCGGGGGTCGTGACGTCGGTCCGGCGCCGGGAGTCCAGCGCCAGGAGATCGCTGCCGAACAGCAGGGCGACTCCGAGCGCCACCCCCGTCACCGGGACCCAGCCAGGTGAGTGCAGCAGCAGGACCGAGGCGAGAAACGCGGTCGACAGAAGCATGTCGACCTTGAGCACGGCGTTGGCTCTGGCCCGCTCCGTCGCCCGGGCCATCGCCCGGCACTGCACCAGAGCCGCCACCGTCCAGACGAGCGCCCACAGGTCACGAGGTGGGAGCAGCCCGACGGCTACGAACACGGCGGGCGAGAGGTAACCCACCAGCGTCATCGCCGTCGCCGCGCGCGCCGCCGCCGCGCGGGTGGCGAACACCGTCGCGGACGTCCGCAACCCTGCCTCGCGGTCGCCCTCGAAGTCCGGGAGGTTCTTCACCATGCCCTTGGCCGAGAACCAGACCACCAGGAAACCGAACAGCGCCCAGGTGGAGCCGCTCAGGTCGTGGCGACCTCCGGGGGCTCCGAAGGCTCCGAGCAGGAACGGCCCGAACACCGCCAGACTGAAGGCCAGCAGGCCGACGACAGGCCCGTCCTTAAGCCGCAGCGGACGAAACGAGTACTGGTGCGCCCCGACGAGCAGCAACAACATCAAGGGCAGCAGTTGGACACCGCCGTACGGGAGGGTGAGCACGATCAGCGTGCCGGACGCCGCGTGGCCGATCCACAGCGTCCGACGATGCCCCATCCGCAGCACCAGCCACACGCGCCCGGGCAGATTCCGACTGTCCTCGGCCAGGTCCGTGTACGCGTTGTAGAGGTTGGCCATCAGCCCGTACACGAGGGACATGAACAGGCCGAGGAAGAACGCGGGCGACACTGTGCCACCCGCCGCCGCCCAGCCGAGCGCGAAGGCCAGGTTGCCGGGTACACAGGTGCGCGGTCGACCCAGCATGAAGGCGATACGCGCGGTCTCCGACCAGCCCGCGCTGCCCGGCGTCCGCCGTACCGCGTCCTCCCGCCGGGCGGGAGAGAGGGTGGCGAATTCCTCGTAGCCGAAGGAGCCGGTCGACGGGCGCTCAGCCGGGGCCGTCACGGGAGTCGGACGTTCGCGTTGTAACGGCTGTCGTCGTGCGACGCCGACCTGGTGTGGACAGGGGAAACGGCTGCTTCCGCCGGGATTAACGGTATTCCGAGAGCGAGCACGATGCGCCTCCACCTTGAACCGTTGTACATCCAAAGCCGATACGACACCAAGCGCGTCATCGCGCACCAGCGATGATTAAGCCATGGAAAATGTTGCGGGGTCGACGACCGTACGGACGTGAACGTGCCGGGCACGCGTGCCCTTTTCTTTCCCGTAGCAGAACGTAAGGGGCCGGTTGGCGCGCCGAGGGCTCGAGCCTCATAAACCATCAGGCACTTTGAGGCCGTCGCGGCAAGCTTCTCGAAACCCCAGGCCAGGGCGCGTGAGTGCACTGTTCCAGGGCATGCTCGTGGGATCTCCTGGAGCAGTGATCAATCATGCCGCCGGGATAAGCAGCGACGTGCCGGAAAACGTCGGTGGTGTCGAAACGAGCTGTGTCGTGTGACGTCTTGGTGATCCTTTTGGTGCCGCTCTGGAAGCGGTGTTGATGGAGATGGTGGATGTGGGCCGCGAGGTGGACGAGGTCTTTGAAGTGACTGGCGATGCGGGGGGCAGGGGAGCTAAACGGGAATTGCGAGGGAGGGGGTTGCTTTTCTCACCCCGAGTAGCGGTCGGTTGCTGTGGATCCTGGACGTCCACGAAGCCCGCATCGCGGGATTCCTTCGCGAATGCTTCGTAGGCGGCGACACAAGCGATTCCTCCAGGCCGAGAGCCTGACGAGCTTCCTTGGGCACCAGCTCTGGGGGATCAGTGATCTATGCGCGCATGCTGAACGCCGCGTCGACCATGGAGAAGATCTCTCCCGGATCTCCTGACCTCCCCACACGGCACGGCCTGCGGGACCGACGCGGCCGAAGTCGTACCCCGCGCGTCACCGCCCCGCCCCTCGTACGCCACGCCCCCCGGGGGGGCCCGGGCGTCACTCGGATGGCGTAGCCCGGGCAGCGGGCGGCGGGGGCTCTCGGAGACTGGGACCTAGTGAAACCGACAAAAGGAGCATCCATGACCACCGCCGCGGACATCATGCACCCCGGGGCCCAGTGGGTACCGGCGACCGAGAGCCTGGACCGGGTCGCCCAGCTCATGCGGGAACTCGACGTGGGTGCCCTACCGGTCAGCGATCCCACCGACCCGAACGAGCGGATGTGCGGCATCGTCACCGACCGTGACATCGTGATCGGCTGTGTCGCCGCGGGGCACGATCCGGCACGGGTCACCGCGGGAGACCTGTGCAAGGGCACACCGCGCTGGATCAGCGCCGACGCCGACGTGGACCAGGTCCTCACGGAGATGGAGAGCAACCAGATCCGCCGCCTGCCGGTCATCGACGAGAACAAGCGCCTCGTCGGCATGATCAGCGAAGCCGATCTGGCCCATCACCTGAGCGACGACCAGCTCGCGCAGTTCGTGGAAAGCGTCTACGCCTGACCGACCGGGCCGAGCACGACGACGCCCGCCGACCACGCCACACCCGACCAACGGGCGACCGCGCGGCGCGGCGCGGCCGGGGCCGCGCCGCGCGCCTCGCCGCCGTGCCCGCCGGGCGCCGCCCGCTCGTGAGGGGATCGGAACAGCACCCGGTTCAGCCCGCGACGCATAGCGCGCGGCGGAGCAGATCCGTGAGGCACAGCACGCGCCCGTCGAATCCGGGGAGGTCGAATCCGGGGAGGGGGACGGGGAGCGGTTGGGTCCGACAAAGAGGGATTCGAGCGTCGCGCGCGCGGTCGGTCACCGTAATCCGGCGTCGAGGAGATCACGCGGAATCACGGGAGAACACGGTCGCATTCGAAATCAGTGCATTTCCGAATTCGCCCGCAGCCCTTTCCCTGCCCGGTGAGTGGGCCGGCGTGGCGGTGCCGTGGTGGCGGGCTGACCGGGCAATACGATGACCTGCCGTACGCTCAGGTGATTTTCCGCAGGGCGTGGATTGGCGCGGTCCGGTTGCCGAGCGGGGCTCGGGGAAATGGGGTCCGCCAGAGCGTCCTGAGGTCGGCGGTAGGGGGATTTACGGTGGGACGGCCGGACGAACGGGGGGAACCCCCGGAGCAGTTGCGAAAGCGGGCGGGGGAATTGCGGGCCTGTGCGCGCAGAGCGCGCTCGCTCGCCAAGACCCTGGGGCCGCACCTCGACCCCGCGGCCAAGAAGGCCCAGCAGAGCGACCCGCCGGTCTGGCGCGGCCCCTTCGCCACCGACGCCACCCGACAGCTCGTACAGCGCAGGAACACCCTGCACCAGATGGCGTCCGCGCTCATGCACGACGCCGGTCGCTGGGAAGCCGAGGCGAACAGGCTCGACGAGCAGGCCACGGACGCGGCGGCGAAGAAGCCGACGGGGGCGGGGAATTGAGCGAGTTCCGGGGATTCAACAGCACCGAGATACGCGCCCTCGCCGCCAGTTTGCGCAGGTCGGGGAACGACGCACGCGGAGTACACCAGAGCCTGGCCGGCCTGCTCACCGAGGCGGCACAGCTCATGAACGGCAAGCCGGCCACCACCGATCCGCTGCTTGAGCCCCTGGTCGGGCAGCTCTTCGTGATGCCGTCCTTCTTCGGCGGACCCAGTTCCATGCCCGGGGTGCTCGATCGGGAACTCGGTGACATGGCGGGGTCCATGGAGCGGCGGAGTCGGCAGCTCGACGCGTGCAAGGTGCTCATCGAGCGCGGTTACACCATCGACGAGGCCCTCCTGTTCGCCGACGAGGACGCGCCGCGCGAGAAGGACATCACCGAGGCGCTGACGAAACTGAGGGAGCTCGACGGCAAGGACTTCGGCACCAACGGCAACCGCGAGGACCTGGAGAAGGTCCAGGAGAGGCTGGAGGGGCTGACGCCCACCGAACTCAGCCTCTTCTTCGACCGCGCCCCCGCGGCCGACCTCAAGCGCTACAACGACCTGATCAACGACACGGACGACAGCGGCTGGAAGTCGTGGGACCACAACGGCCTGCCCTCCGGCGAGCGCCGGGACCACCTCAGCCTGTTGCTGCGGCGACTGAGCCCCAGGCAGTGGGCCAAGGCGCAGGCCGCGTTCCCCGGCATGCAGCCCGGGTTCAACACGACGGACGCCTTCCTGGACGGGCGCAACGCCCAGTCCGGCGCGCAGGCCAAGGGCATGCACTGGGGCCTGCCGAAGGACCCGCTGTTCAAGCCGGGCTCCAACGGTCAGGAGATCACGGCGGCCGACATCAGCCAGGGGCGGTTCGCCGACTGCTGGTACATCGCCTCGCTCACCTCGACCGCCCAGGTCAACCCGCAGTTCATCCGGGAGGGGATCAAGGAGAACCCCAACGGGACCATCGACGTGCGCATCTGGGACGAGGACGGCGACAAGCGCTGGGTCACCGTCACGCCCGACCTGCCGCTGGACGAGAACGGCGACCCGATGACCGCACGCGCGAACGGCGCGCTGTGGCCGGCCTACTACGAGAAGGCGTTCGCGCTCGTCTACGGCGGCGACAAGGGCGGCGCGCCCGACGGGCGCGAGGATGACGAGCGTTACGACCGCGAGGAGGAGGGGTCGTACGGGGCGGTCGAGTGGGACCACAACGACAAGGCCCCGCCCTACGTCACCGGCCACGAGGCCGAAGGCATCGACAACGACGTCGCGTCCGTGCGCGAGCGCTTCGAGTCCGGCAGCCCGGTGATCGTCAGCACCGGCAGTGGGGACAGCGACCAGAAGGCCGGCCAGGCCAAGTGGGGTTCGACCTTCTCCACGCGGCACGTGTACTTCGTCAAGGGCTTCCGGGGCGACAACATCGTGCTGGGCAACCCGTGGGGCCCGCCCCACCAGGACATCGAGGCCACGCCCGAGGACTACGAGAAGTTCTTCGACGACCCGCAGGCTCTGAAGGTGCCCAAGTGAGAATCGTACGAACCATCGCCGTCGCCGGGTGCGTCCTGCTCGCCGCGGGCTGCGGCTCGTCGGGGAAGTCGGACGAGGCCGGGCCAGGGCCGAGCGACGCGAGCGCCCCGAGCCCGTCCGCGACAGGGCCGGCGCCGGCCCGCGACAAGGGGCCGGAGTGTGCCGGCGAGGCCGGCGCACCGGGACCGCACGTGCTGCGCGGCGGCACCGTCAAGCTGCCGGGGGGCGCCGGTACCGTGCTGTACAAGGAGGCGCGGGCGGACGGCAGGTCCCGTACCGCCGTCCTGACCAACGGCACCGGGTCCGGTTCGGCGCGGGCCGGGACCCAGTCCTGGACCGTGGCGCCGGGCCAGCCCCTGACGGTGGGCGGCACCGCGTTCACCGTCTCGCAGATCTGCACCTACCGCGTCGTCCTCACGCCGAAGGGCTCCACAACCGTGACCGAGTCACCGCAACCCAGCTCCGAGCCCACCTGGCCGTCCCTGGTCGACGGGGGTTTCCGGCTGCGCTGGCACGTTCCGAACAACGAGTACGGCGGCCGGTACAGCGCCGTGGTCACCAGCATCAACCCCGGCCCGCGCGCCGACATCAGCATCGTGAGCCGCGACGGCGGGGACGCGCTGTACGCCGACGCGCGGGTCGGCGACACGCTGGAGTTCACCGGCCGGCTCTGGAAGGTGGCGGCGATCGAGGTCGGCGACGGCGAGCTCGCCGGCTCCAACCCGAACTCCGGGTACGTGGACCTCAAGCTGATCGGTCCGGCCGGCGGCTGAGGCCGAGCGGTGGTGTGGGCCGGGCCGTGCGGGGTCGCCCGCGCGGCTTCGGCCGTCTCCCGCCCGGCCGCCCCGCTCACCGGCGCAGCAGGGAGGGCGGCTCCTCCTTCCCCGGCGTCGGGGTGCCGTTGATCGCCGGGCCGACCATGATCGTTCGGGAGACGAGGAAGGTGATCGGGACGGCGGCCGCCGCGGCGATCAGTGGTGACGCCTTGTCGTTCATTCCCGCGAGGTCGACCAGTACGTAGACGCCGCCCGTGGTGATGGTGAAGTTGGCGACCGTGGTCAGCGGGAAGAGCAGGAAGGTGCGCCAGGCCGGGCGCGTGCGGTAGGTGACGTACACGTTCAGGAAGTACGAGCCGACGGTGCTCAGCGCGAAGGCCACGACGTGCGCCGCCAGATAGGGCATCCAGCGCAGCAGGACGAGGTAGCTGAGGTAGTACGTGCCGGTGTTGACGACTCCCACCAGGCCGAACCGCAGGAATTGTCCGGCGATCACCGCACCAGGTCCTTGACGTCGGCCCTCTGGTCCACGTTGGTGCTCTGGACGAGGTAGTGCGGGCGGCGCTTCACCTCGTAGTAGATCCGTCCGATGTATTCGCCGATCACGCCCACCATGACCATCTGCACGCCGGCCAGCGCGGTCATGACCACGAGCAGCGTCGCATAGCCCGGTGTGTCCACCCCGTCGACCAATACCCTGCCGACAATCCACGCCGCGTAGAGCACGGCAACGGAGAGCAACGACAGCCCCAGATACACCGCGGCGCGCAGCGGCTTGTTGTTGAACGAGATCACACCATCGGCACCGTAGTTGAGCAATTGGCTGAATGACCACTTGCTCCGTCCCTCCTCCCGTACCGCGTTACGGTATTCGAAGGTGACGCTGGGGAAACCCACCCAGGCGAACAGTCCCTTGGAAAAGCGGTTGTACTCGGTGAGCTGGAGTACGGCATCCACCGCGCGCCGGGAGAGCAGTCGGAAATCGCCGACGCCGTCCACGAGTTCCACGTCGACCAGTCGGTTCACCAGCCGGTAGTAACCACGGGCCATCCAGGTACGGGTCACGCGGTCGCCGTCCCGGGTGCGCTTGGCGATCACCTGGTCGTGGCCGGCCTCCCGCAGTTCGACCATGCGTCCCACCAGCTCGGGCGGGTGCTGGAGGTCGGCGTCCATGATGACCACCGCGTCGCCGGCCGCGTTACGCAGGCCGGCGAACATCGCGGCCTCCTTGCCGAAGTTCCGGCTGAACGAGACGTAGCGCACCCGCGCGTCGGTCCCGGCGAGCCGCTTGAGCATGGAGAGCGTGTCGTCCTTGCTCCCGTCGTCCACGTACACGAACTCGAACTCGTGCTGAATGGTGAGGAGCTCAACGACGAGGTGCTCGTGGAAGCGGTCGATCACGGCTTCCTCGTTGAAACACGGGACGACTATCGAGATCAGCATGATTCTCCCCGTACGGGTTCACGGTGGTCGGGTCCGCTCGGCGTGCGAGCGGAGCGCGGAAGGATGGGGGCGGGCCGGTCAGTCATGGCTGGCCGCGCTGGTCGAGGGGTGGCCGGCCGGCACGCGGCCGGCCTGTCGCGCCCGCCAGGCGCGCCAGGCGCCGATCGAGACGAGTCCGAGCAGCGCCAGGCCGGCGGCGGCCGCGCCGCCGCGCAGGCCGGGCGGCTGGAAGGTGCAGCTCACGGTGGTGGCCTCGCCGTCGAGCGGCATCGAGACGAGGCCGAGGTAGGAGGTGGCGGGGCGGCTGGAGCCGCCGGCCGCGCACTCCCAGCCCTTGATGTTGGGCATGGCGACCACGGCGGTGCCGCGGCTGCCGGCGGGCACGGTGGCGCGCACGGTGGCGCCGTCCACGCTGACGTCGGTGGCGCCACGGTCGGTCAGCCGGTCGGCGGCGGCCCGGAGCTTGCCCCGGTCCAGGCAGCCGATCGCGCCCTTGGGTACGGAGCCGCCGTGCATGGCGGTGAGCGTGATGCGCACCTGGCCGTTGGCCGGGGTGCGGCCGAGTTCCTGCATGGCCGCGCTGCGCTTGGGCGGGTAGTCGCCCCGGAAGTCGGCCTGCGGGCCGCGCCCGTCGCGCAGGTCGGCCTTGCCCCAGTAGCGCGGCGCCCACAGGAAGACGGAGCTGCCGGGCCGGCAGACGGCCTTCACCTGCGCCGTCGGGTCGGCCGCGCGGTGCCGGGCCGGCACCCGGTAGCCGCCGTCGCGGGTGCGGGGCAGTTGCGGGCGGTCGGTCAGGTGCAGCGTGTAGCGGGGGACGTCGTACACGCGGGCGCCGAGAAGCAGTTCCTGGTTGCGGTAGGCCGAGGTGCCGTACGCGGGGCGCGGCCCGGGCGGGCGCACGGTCACCAGCGGCGGGACCTTCTGGCGCACGGTGACCACCGGCCCGGGGTGGCGCGGGTTCCACCGCTGGTGCGGGTCCGGCGGCGAGTACAGCCGGGCGCCGACGGAGAAGATGACGTCGGTGACCGGGTTGTCCAGGCTCTGCACCGACCGGCCGCCCGAGGTCCAACCGCCGCCGAGCGCGGTCATGGTGCGGCTGAGCACGTCGGAGGTGAGGCTGCTGTAGTACTGCGCGCCCTGGCCGCCGACCATCATCGGGTCGTTGCCGACGGTCTGTTGGCGGCCGGGTTCGGTGCGGTAGGCGGGCCAGCCGTCCGCGGCCTGGATGGCCTCGCGCTGCTCGCGCTGCCGCTCGCCCCAGGGCGCGTAGTCGTCCATGTGGGCCAGCCGCTTGCGGTCGCTGACGGCCAGCGTCGCGGCGGACTGCCCGACCTGCGAGCCTACCAGGAGCACGGCGGCGAGCACCACGAGCAGGGGGCGCCGACGGGCGTCCGCGACCCGCCAGAGCGCGAGGGCGAGCGCCAGGGTGGCGGCGCCGGCCAGCATGATCGGGACGGACCACGCGTACAGGAGTTGGCTGTCGCGCGCGGCGAGCGTGAGGGCCGCGAGGACGCCGCCGCCACCGAGCAGGGCCCGCCAGGTGGGCCTGGCGTGGGCGAGTGAGAGCCAGGCAGCGATCACGAGCAGGGCGCACAGCACGAACGTCTGCCGGAACTGGCTGCCGTTGGGGGTGGTGAAGGCGTGCCAGGCCAGGTGGGTGGGCTTCCACTGGAAGGACAGCAGCACGGCGACGACCAGCGCGGACCAGCCGTACCGCACGCGGCGCGGTACGGCCGTGTTGAACGGCAGGGTGAGCGCGAGGAGCAGGGCGGCGGTGTCGACGTAGAGCGAGGGCGAGTTGTAGCCGTAGCCGCCGGGCAGCAGCCGGGCGAACACGTCCTGCCACGGCTCGGCGACGAACTCGGTGTCGCGGCCCGGGTACGCCTCGCCGGTGCCGGCGTAGATGACGCTGACCAGCGGCGCGGCCAGGCCGACGCCGAGCAGCAGGCTGACCAGGGGCCGCCACAGCTCGCCGAGGAGTCGCAGGACGGAGGGGCGCGGGGCGGGGGCCGGGCCGGTGGGCGCGGCCGGTGACCCACGTCCGGAGCCGGCCTTGTCGCGGTCTTCGTCGCCCGCGTCGGTGACCGGTTCCGTGACCGGTTCGGCCGCCAGGTGCTGGGCGGCGGCGGTCTCGGACTCCGCGCTCGGCGCGGAGTCCGGGCCCCCGCGCGGGGGCCCGGTCACGGCGGTGACGACGTGCGCCGGGCGGTCGATGGCCAGCCGGGCGATGACGAACAGCGCGGCGCCGATGGTGGCCATGTACGCCGTGTAGAAGTTGGCCACCCACGCGCCGGCGACGAGCACGGTGCCCGTGATCGTCCGCCGGCGGGCCAGCGCCCACTCGCCGACCAGGCACAGCAGCGGCAGGGCGATCAGACCGTCCAGCCACATGGGGTTGCACACCGCGGTGGCCAGCGTCCAGCCGCACAGCGCGTACGAGGCGCCCAGCGCTCCGGCGACCCACCAGGGGCCGGTGCGCACGGTGCGCAGCAGCCAGGCCATGACGGCGCCGGCCGTGGCGATCTTGAGTACGGAGATGACGTAGACGGCGAGGTCGATCTCGTCCCGTGGGAAGAGCCCGACGAGCACCGCGAAGGGGCTCGTCAGATAGGTGCCCAGGTCCGGCAGGAAGCTGGAGCCGTAGCCGGACTGCCAGTTGATGAGCACGTCGCCGTCGGCCTCGCCGTGCAGCATGTCCCACAGGTGCGCGTGGTACGGCACGAACTGGTTCCCCAGGTCATTGACGTTCCGCGTGCGTGACCCGAAGGGAAAGCTGCGGGCCAGGGCGTCGCCGATAACCAGGGAAATCATGGTGAGCAGCGCCGCGAGACCCGCGGCCCGTGCACGGAAGCCCCGAAAAGACGACTCAGACTTCGCCTCGTCTTGACGCGGAATCGCATCCGCTCTGGGCATGGTGAGAGAAGGCATTTTTTCTTTCGGGGATGTGAAAGGGCAGTGACTGAGCGCGGGAATTGCGCGCTGCTATTTCCCTGTCCGGCCGGGCCGGCGCGTTTCCGTGACTCCGGTCACAGATCGTCAGGGGCGACGCTGCGCGAGCGTGCGGAACCACGGGCCGATGCCAATTCGTTCCCCTCTCGGACCAGCGCGTTCGAGTTCGTCAGCGGGTTTGACGAGCGAAATACGGGGAGGGTTGCCCACTCGCTCAAACAAAAAAGGCGTACCAAACGAATGCGCCGGGAGTTAATTGTTCCTCAAACCTGAGTTCACTTTGCATTTGGCGACCGTTGGAATGAGCGGCCGTCAGGCATACGGGACTAACGCTTCCGGTTCGGCTCTCACGACACCTCCACGCGCCCCACGGGCGCCCGGGTGGCGGGCACGGCGTGTGGCCGGGTCGCGCGCGGACGCGCGACGGGCGCGGCGCGGAGGCGTGCGGGCGCGGCGATCAACGGCGCGAGCCCGAAGGGCGCGAGGGCGCGACGTGGAAGGAAGGTGGGCAGCGGGCAGCTGCGCGCGGGTGACGGGGCCGGGCCCGGTGCGGCCGGGCGGCGGGGAGTTGTCGGGTCAGCCGTCGTGGGTGAGGAGGCCGAGGCGGGCGGCGCGCGCTCCGGCCTCGAACCGGCTCGCGGCGCCCAGCTTCTGCATGAGATGGGTCATCAGGCGTCTGAGGGTGCGGTCCGAGCAGCCGAGGCGGCGGGCGATGCTCTCGTCCTTGACGCCGAGGGCCATCAGGTTCACGATCTCCCGCTCCTGCGCGGTGAACTCCTCCTCGGAGCGCTCACCCGCCTGGTCGGTGGCGTAGGGGCGGCCCGCGGCCCAGCCGTACTCGAAGACCTGCTGGAAGCAGAGCGCCAGCAGCGGACTGTGCACGATGGCGTCGCCGTCCTCGAAGTGCGGTGCGGCGCCGAGCGAGAGCACGGTCACCGCGTGGTCGAAGGAGGCGAAGTGGGCGGGGACGGCCGTGCCCACCCGCAGCCGGGCGCCCCGGGCGACCAGGGTGTCGAGGTAGCGGCGGGCGCTCGGGGCGCGGGTCGCCGCCGGAGAGACCACCATCCGCCAGCGCACGCCCTGGTCGAGCATGTGCAGGTCGTTGACGAGACTGGCGTCCAACACCTTGGCGCCCGGCAGCGACATCCGCATGACGATCACCTCCTCGCGGCCCAGCGCGTCGAACTCGTGCAGCCGCTTGCGGAAGAGTTCCCGGTCCCGGAAGAACTCGACCTCCGCGGTGTGCACCCCGTCCACCCGGGTGGACGGGAGCAGCCCCAACACGTCGTCGATGGCCCGCATGCCGGCCTCCAGCGAGGAGGCGGCCGAGCGCAGCCGCTGCTGCTGGGCGGCGACGAGTTCGCGCAGCGCGCGCTCGACGGAGCGGACCGCGGCCCGGTCCCCGCTGAGCAGTCGGCGCTCGATCAGCCAGCGCGCCACCCCGTCCGGCAACGGGCCGCCCCCGGCGGTGTCCGCCGGGGGCGTGCCCATGGCCTGCCGCACGAGCGTCCCGTAGGCGTTCCTGGCCTCGGCCGCGGTCGGGCGGCCGGCGTCGTCCGGGTGGGGGCAGGCACAGGTCGGGCGGTCCACGGCACGCGGCGTACGGGAGTCGATGGACATGCGCCTGACAATAGGTCGTGCCGGGGCGCCGGGCCAGGGTGAGGCGGCGTGCTCGCGGACGGCGCGCGTCCGTGCTGGCCGGCAGCGGCCACGCCGGTTGCGGCCAGCACAGACCATGGTCGCCCGCGGCCCGTGGCATCTACCGTCGTCGCAGCACCGTCCGGTACGTGGACGTCGCGAAGTCCACGCACCGCTGTCGTCCACGCACTCCCCACCGCACCGGGCGTGGACGGATCGACGAGGTACCCCGCCCCGTCGGTGGGGTCTCCCCGCCCCTCCGCGTCTTCCCGCGCCCACCGCTCCGCCCGCGCCGCTGGCCCGGCGCGTGCTCGGGCTGTCCGCGCGCTGCCGCCCACCAGCGGCCCGAAGACGCGGCCAGACTCACCGCCGGTGCCTGTACGGGCCGCCGGCGGCAGACGAAAGGTTTTCCCCGATGAAGCGTTCCCGTCTTGCCGCGGTGCTCCTCGCCACTCCCCTGGTCGTGTTCCCGGCGGCCACGGGCGCGGCGAACGCCGCCCCGAGCGAGCCGTCCGCGCCGATGGTCGCGGTGCAGAAGGCGGCCCCCGGCCAGGCCGTGCAGGGCAGCTACATCGTCACCCTCAAGTCCGGGGTGACGGCCAAGAGCCTCACCAGGGCGAAGGGGTTGAGCACCCAGTACGTCTACTCGAAGGTCTTCAACGGCTTCGCGGCCAAGCTCACCGCCGGCCAGTTGAGCGCGTTGCGCGCCAACCCGGCCGTGCAGGCCATTGAGGAGAACCAGAAGGCCACCGTGAGCGGCACGCAGAACGGCGCCACCTGGGGCCTGGACCGCATCGACCAGCGCAACCGCCCGCTGGACAGCACGTACACCTGGAACCGCGACGGTGCCGGCGTCACCGCGTACATCATCGACACCGGCCTCGACAGCCGCCACGCGGACTTCGGCGGTCGGGCCCAGAACGTGTACAACTCGGTCGGCGGGAGCGGTGAGGACTGTCACGGCCACGGCACGCACGTCGGCGGCACGGTGGGGGGCAACTCCTACGGCGTCGCCAAGGGTGTGGCGCTGCGCGGCGTGAAGGTGCTCGGCTGTGACGGTAGCGGCTCCTTCGCCGGCATCATCGCCGGGTTCGACTGGGTACGCGCCAACGCGGCCAAGCCCGCGGTCGCCAACGCCTCGCTGGGTGGCGGTTACTCGGCCGCGGTGAACACGGCCGCCGCCAACCTCGCCAACTCCGGCGTGCACCTGTCGGTGGCCGCCGGCAACGACAACCGGGACGCGTGCAACTACTCCCCAGCCAGCGCGGCGAGCGTGTTGACCGTCGCCGCGTCGGACAGCTCCGACCGCAAGGCGTCCTTCAGCAACTACGGCCGCTGCGTGGAGACGTACGCGCCCGGCGTGTCCATCACCTCGGCCCGCATGGGCGGCGGCAGCACCTCGATGAACGGCACCTCGATGGCCTCGCCGCACGCGGCGGGCGTCGCCGCGCTCTACAAGGCCAACAACGGTGACGCCTCGTCCGCCACGATCAACAGTTGGGTGACCAGCAACGCCACGCCCGACGTGATCACCGGCAACGTCACCGGCACCCCGAACCGGCTGCTGTTCAAGGCCGGCCTGTAACACCCCGCGCGGAACGGTCCAGCGGCCCTGAGCGGCCGGTGGACCCCGGCGACAGGGTGGCCCACCCTCCGGTGCGGAGGGTGGGCACACGCGTCTGCGGGTTCGCCGTTCGGCGCTGCTGGCGCGGGAGTGTTCCGGCCCGCCGACGCGAAGAGGGTGACGAGGTGTCGGTCACGCACCCGCATGGGCGTCCGTGCGGAGGAGGCGCGGCACGCCGTGACCGGTGGTAGGCGGGGCCCGCCGCATCCTTCGCTTTATCAGGAGATGGCGGCCCGCATCGCACTTCCCGGATATCGCCCGGTTCTCCCCCAACTGCCTTTAGTGTGATCACCACACCGGGGACCTAGGGGGGTGCCCGGCCGTGATCGAAGGAAGTCCTGATGTCAACGCTCTCCATACGCACCGCCGCCTGCGCCGCCGCTGTCGCCGGGGCCGTGCTGGTTCCGCTGCTGCCCGCGCAGGCCCAGGCGGTGGGCTCGGTGCACCTGCACAAGATCTACTACGACAGCCCCGGCAAGGACGACCGGTCCACCAGGAGCCTGAACGCCGAGTACGTGCAGATCAAGAACTCGACCAGCCGCGGCGTGAACCTCCGGGGCTGGACGCTCACCGACGCCTCGCGGCACAAGTACACCTTCGGCACGTTCACGCTGGGCGCCGGCAAGACCGTGACGGTCCGCACCGGGCGCGGCAAGGACAGCGCGTCCACGAAGTACCAGAACCGTCGGGCGTACGTGTGGAACAACGACCGGGACACGGCGACGCTGCGGAAGTCCTCCGGCAGCCGCGTGGACACCTGCTCGTACAACTCCACCCGCTACGACTACAAGAACTGCTGACCCCCGCGCGTCGGCGCCCGCCCGTCCGCGCTGGTGCGCGGGCGGGCGGTTCCCAGGCCGGTCGGCGCCCGGCTCAGGCGTCGATGCCGGCCGCGAGCAGTCGGCGGCGGACCTGGTCCCAGGCGGGGTCGACCGGCTCGCTGACCCGGGAGCCGACGGAGGTGTCCTTGAAGCCGCTTGAGGTGGAGACGCACACCACCGGCCCCTCGATGTCGCCCACCTGTCGCAGCCCCGCCAGGCCGGCCGCCGCCGACAGCTCGACCCACAACCCCGCCGCGGCCAACTCGCTTTGCGCCGCCCGCATCTCGTCGTCGGTCAGCAGCAGTGGCCGGCCGTCGCTCGCGCGCAGCGCGACGACGCCGCGGTAGCCGCCGACGGAGCAGTCGATGCCGTACGCCTCGGTGTCCCCCACCTCCACCGTGGTCGCGGGCACCCCGGCGCGCGCCGCCGCGGTCAACGGGCCGCCGGCGGCCGGCTCGCAGGCGAAGATCCGCGGGACGGATTCGGTGACGCCCAGGCGCTGGAGTTCGGCGAAGCCCTTCCACACGCCGTAGAGCAGCTCGCCGTAACCGGTGGGCACGAAGACGGCGGCCGGGGCCCCGAGTTCGGCGTGGATCTCGTACGCGATGGTCTTGTATCCCTCGGCGCCGTAGGCGTGCCCGGTGTGGGTGGCCGTCAGGTTGCTGACCGGGTGCAGCCCGCAGTGCTCGACGACCTCGCGGACCAGCGGCCACCGGCGGTCGATCGGCACCGG
This sequence comes from Streptomyces sp. 71268, assembly GCF_029392895.1. Taxonomy (NCBI): domain Bacteria; kingdom Bacillati; phylum Actinomycetota; class Actinomycetes; order Kitasatosporales; family Streptomycetaceae; genus Streptomyces; species Streptomyces sp. 71268. The sequence goes on along the minus strand of NZ_CP114200.1, from coordinate 7,470,376 downwards.
CAGCACCACCGCCCCGTACGCGTGCAGGAACGCGTCCACGGCCGGGGGTGTGTCCGTGGAGGTGAAGACCACGCAGCGCAGCCCGGCCCGCGCCGCGTAGGCCGCCGCCGCCGCGCCGTGGTTGCCGGACGAGGCGACCACGACACCCGGGGCGCCGGCGCGCACGGCCGCGCTGGTCGTGCAGCGGTTGAGCCGGTCCTTGTGGCTCCACGTGGGGTTGCGCGCCTCGTCCTTGACGTAGACACCGGGCGCCAACTCGATGAGCGGGGTGCCGCCTTCGCCGAGGCCGGGCGCGTCCAGCGGCGGCAGCAGAGGTGCCCACCGCTCGATGCCCGCGCCCCGGGAGATGCCGTGCCGCGCGGCGTACCCCGGCTCGAACAGGGCGGTGTCCACGCGTTCGTACGCGTAGTCGACGTCGACCGGATAGGAGAGGGTGTCGGTGCTGGTCCGGGGGCAGCCGCGGGTCAGCGCGGGCCACAGCGGATAGCTGATGTCCGGGTCACCGAGTGAGCGCTGGGCGGTGGCCAGCGTGCTGAGAAGGGTCACGCCGCCCGAGCCTAGGGCGCGTGGCCCCGGCGCGGTGTCGGATGGGGTTCGCCGGGGTCGGTGAAGGATGTGTGGTGCGGCGGACGGTGGTTGGGCCACCGGCGAACGTACCGGGCCGGGGCGGCGGCGCGGTGTTGCCGGACGAGTCGCGGGTTCCTACCGTCGCGGCATGACACCTGCTCGTACCGTGACCGCCGCCGTCGTCCAGGCGGCGGCCCCCCTCTTCGACACCCCCGCCGCGCTGGCCCGGGCCGACGAACTCCTGCGCGAGGCCGTCGGCCGGCGGGGCGCGGAGGTCGTCGTCTTCCCCGAGGCGTTCGTCGGGGGCTACCCCAAGGGCCTGGACTTCGGCGTCCCGGTCGGCAGCCGCACCCCGCAGGGGCGCGACCTCTTCCGCCGCTACCACGCCGCGGCCATCGAGGTCCCGGGCCCCGAGGTGGCGGCCCTGGCCGCCGTCACCCGGGAACTCGGCTGCCACGCCGTGGTGGGCGCGATCGAGCGCCAGGGGGGCACGCTGTACTGCGTCGCGCTCTTCTTCGGCCCCGACGGCTACCTCGGCCTCCACCGCAAGCTGATGCCGACCGCCGCCGAGCGCTGTCTGTGGGGCCAGGGCGACGGCTCGACCCTCCCCGTCGTCGACACCGGCGCCGGCCGGCTGGGCGCGGCCATCTGCTGGGAGAACTACATGCCGCTGTTCCGTACGGCGATGTACGCGAAGGGAGTGGACCTGTGGTGCGCGCCGACCGTCGATGACCGCGACGCCTGGCAGGCCACGATGCGGCACGTCGCCGTGGAGGGGCGCTGCTTCGTGCTGAGCGCCAACCAGTACCTGCGCCGCGACGCCCTGCCGGCCGACCTCCACCCGGTGCAGGGCGACGCGCCGGACACGGTCCTGATCGACGGCGGCTCGGTCATCGTCTCCCCGCTCGGTGAGGTGCTGGCCGGCCCGCTGCGCGACGGCGAGGGCATCCTGACGGCCACGCTGGACCTGGACGACCTGGCCCGGGCCCGCTTCGACTTCGACGCCACCGGCCACTACGCCCGCCCCGACGTCTTCGCCCTGCACGTCGACGAGTCCGCCCGGGCCGCTGTCACCCACCACCCCTGACCTCGGCGCCGGCGCTGGGGGCGGGCCGCGGGTGGCTCGGGGCTAACTGGGCAGTGCGTCGACCTCGGCGGCGGTGGGGTAGGACTGTTGGGCGCCCGGTCTGGTGACGGCCGCCGCGCCCACCCGCACGGCGTACCGCACCGCCGTCGCCAGGTCGTCGCCCGCGCCGAGGCGCCAGGCCAGGGCGCCGGTGAAGGCGTCGCCCGCGCCCGTGGTGTCCACCGCGTCGACCGGGACGCCGGGCACCCGGGTCCGCCCTCGCCGGTCGGCGGCGAGGGCGCCGGCCGGGCCCAGCGTGATGACCACGGAGCGCGAACCGCGACCGAGGAGGGCCGCCGCCCAGGCCGCCGGGTCGTCTCCCGCTCCCGCCGGGTCACCGTCGAGCAGCGAGCGCGCCTCGTGCTCGTTGACGACCAGCGGGTCGCAGGCGGCCAGCACGTCGGGCGGCAGCGGTGCGGGCGGCGACGGGTTGAGCACCACCCGGGTGCCCGGGCCGACGGCCCGTACCGCCGCCGCGACCGTCTCCAGCGGGATCTCCAACTGGAGCGAGACCACCCGGGCCGCGGCCAGCAGGGGCGCCGCCGCCTCGATGTCGGTCGGCGTCAGGCGGGCGTTGGCGCCGGGCGAGACGACGATGCTGTTGTCGCCCGAGGGGTCGACGGTGATCAGCGCGACACCGGTGGGGGCGCCACCCACCAGCACCGCACCCGTGTCCACACCCGCCGCGCGCTGGGTGTCGAGCAACAGGCGGCCGTGCGCGTCGTCACCGACCCGGGCGAGCAGCGCGGTACGCGCGCCGAGGCGGGCGGCGGCCACGGCCTGGTTGCCTCCCTTGCCGCCCGGATAGGTGGCCAGGTCGGAGCCGAGGACGGTCTCCCCCGCCGCGGGCCGTCGCCGTACGCCGATCACCAGGTCGGCGTTGGCCGACCCGACGACCACCAGGTCATGGAGGTCATGGCCTTCCGTCAGCACGTCACGTCCTTGTCCGCCCTCGCGGGCCTCGTCGCTGCGTCCACCGGCGGCCGCCGCGCCCGGTCAGCGCGGGCGCGCGGCGACCACCTTCACCGGCACCTTGACCGTACGACGTGGGCTCTCGCCCCGGGCGAGTCGGATGGCGTCGCGCACCGCGAGCCGGCCCAGTTCGCGCGGTTGCTGGGCGACGGTGGCGGCGAGCGTGCCGCCGCGTACCGCTCGCAGCGCCTCGGGGGTGCCGTCGAAGCCCACGACCTGGACGGACGTGCCGGCCCTGGCGCCCAGGGCCTTGACGGCACCGAGCGCCATCTCGTCGTTCTCGGCGAAGACGCCGTCGACGCCGGGGTGTGACTGGAGCAGGTTGGTGGTCACGTCCAGCCCCTTGGCGCGGTCGAAGTCGGCGGACTGCCGGCCGACGACCCTGATGCCGGGGTGGGCGGCGATGCCTTCGGCGAAGCCCTTGCCGCGTTCGCGGGCCGCGGAGGTCCCCGGGGTGCCCTGGAGGACGACGACGGTGCCCCGGCCGCCGAGCCGGCGGGCCAGCTCGCGCGCGGCGAGCCGGCCGCCGCCCACGTTGTCGGAGGCGACGAGGGTCAGTGCGGGCGCCCCGGTCACGCCCCGGTCGGCGGCCACCACGGGGACGCCGCGCGCCACGGCCCCCTTGACCGCGGGGCCCGCCGCCTGCGAGTCCACCGGGTTGACGACGATCGCGTCCATCTGCTTGCTGACGAAGTTCTGTACGTGGTTGGCCTGTTGGGAGGCGTCGTTCTGCGCGTCGGTGACCTGGAGCCGCACACCGGCGGCCTCGGCCTCCTCCTGCGCGCCCGCCTTGAGCTGGACGAAGAACGGGTTGTTGAGGGTGGACAGCGACAGGCCGACCTTGGTGCCGCCGCCCGACTCGGGGTCACACAGCGCGGCGCCGACGACCACGGCCGCGACCACCACGGCGGCCACCCCGAGCCGGAGCGGCGCGCCGGTCAGCCAGCGGCGGCGCGGCCCCTGGCCGCCGCCCACGGCGCCGGGCGCGGCGGGTCGGGACCCGGCGCGCCGGCGCGCGGTGTCCAGGAGGACGGCCAGCGCGATGACCGCGCCGATGACGACCTGCTGCCAGAACGTGGAGACCTCAAGGAGGTTGAGCCCGTTGCGGAGCACGGCGAGGATCAGCGCGCCGATCAGGGTGCCGGACGCCTTGCCGACGCCGCCGGCGAGGCTGGCGCCGCCGATGACGACGGCGGCGATCGCGTCGAGTTCGTACCCGTCGCCGGCCTGCGGCTGGGCGGACGAGAGCCGCGCGGCCAGCAGCACGCCGGCGACGGCGGCGAGGGCACCGCTCAGGACGTACGCGACGATCTTGTGACGCCGTACCCGGACCCCCGAGAGGTGGGCCGCCTCCTCGTTGCCGCCGATGGCGTACATGGCCCGGCCGGTGTACGTGCGGCCGAGCACGCCGGCGGTGAGCAGGCTCGCGACGAGCATGACGAGTACGGGCACCGGCAGCCAGCCGCCGAGGGTGTCGCCGAGCGTGCTGAGCGGGTCGGGCAGTTCGATGGGGCTGCCCTGCGAGACGACCAGTGACAGGCCACGGGCGATGGAGAGCATCGCGAGCGTGGCGATGAACGGCGGCAGCTTGCCGAAGGCGATCAGCGCCCCGCTGACCAGCCCGCAGCCGACGCCGGTGGCGAGGGCGAACAGCACGGCCAGCCACACGGGCAACCCGTGCGTGGTCGCGGTCCAGGCCAGCACGATCGCCGACAGCGCGGCCACCGAGCCGACCGACAGGTCGATGCCGGCGGTGACGATGACGAAGGTGACGCCGAAGGCGAGAACGGCCGTGACGGCCGCCTGGACACCCACGTTGCGCAGGTTCTCGGCGGTGAGGAAGTCGCCGGACAGCAGCGACAGCGCGGCGACCAGTACGACCAGGGCGGTCAGCGCGCCGTTGTCGAGCAGCAGCCGGACCGCGCGCTCAGCCCCGGCGCGCGCCCCCGCCGCTTCGGCCCCGTACCCCGTGTCAGCGGCCATCGGAGTCCCCCCTGTTGGTCTCGTCGGTCTCGTCGGTCTTCTCGGGCCTGCCGGTGCTGGTTGGCCCGCCGGACTCGCGGGCCTCACCGGGCTCGGCTGGCACACTGGGTTTGGCTGGCACACCGGGCCTGGCTGGCTCCGCCGGGTTGGCCCGGCCGGTGTCGGTCGGGTTGGCTGGGTTGACTGGGCCCGTCGGGTTGGTGGGGCCGGGCGTGGCGTCGGCGCCCACGGCCAGGGCCATGACGGCGTCCTGGGTCGCCTCGCGCGCGTCGAGTTCGCCGGCGATCCGGCCCTGGGCCATGACCAGCACCCGGTCGCTCATGCCCAGCACCTCGGGCAGGTCGCTGGAGACCATGAGGACGGCCCGGCCCGCAGCGGTGAGTTCGTTGACGAGGCGGTAGATCTCGACCTTGGCGGCCACGTCGATGCCGCGCGTCGGCTCGTCGAGGATGAGCACCCTGCTCTCGGCGAGCAGCCACTTGCCGATGACGACCTTCTGCTGGTTGCCGCCCGAGAGCGTGCGCACGGGGCGGTCGAGCCCGGCCGTGCGGATCGCGAGCCGGTCGGCGACGCGGGTCGCCGCCGCGCGCTGGGCCGCCCGGTCCACGAGGCCGGCGCGGGTGGCGCCGCGCAGCGTGACCAGGCCCAGGTTGTCCGCCACCGAGGCGTCGAGGAGCAGCCCCTGCCCCTTGCGGTCCTCGGGCACCAGGCCGATGCCGGCGCGCAGCGCGGCGCCGACGTCGCGCGGCGGCAGCCGCCGGCCGAGCACCGTGACGCTGCCCGCGTCGTACGGGTCGGCGCCGAAGACGGCCCGCACCACCTCGGTACGCCCCGCGCCGACGAGCCCGGCCAGCGCCACCACCTCGCCGGCCCGCACCTCGAAGCTCACGTCGTGGAAGCCGCCGCTCCGGGTGAGGCCGGCGACGCTGAGCAGCGGCCGGCCCCTCGGGTCGGGGGCCTGACTCGCGCGCGGGTACTGCGCCTCGACGGCGCGCCCCACCATCAGGCGGACCAGGGTGTCCCGGTCGGTGTCGGCCGGGACCCGGGTGACGCTGCGTCCGTCGCGCAGCACGGTGACGCGGTCGCCGATGGCGGCGATCTCCTCCAGGTGGTGGGTGATGAAGACGACGGCGACGCCGTCCGCGCGCAGCGCGCGCACCCGGTGGAAGAGCCGGTCGACCTCGGCCCCGGTGAGCGCCGCGGTCGGCTCGTCCATGACCAGTACGCGGGCGTCGCGGCCGAGTGCCCGCGCGATCTCCACCAGTTGGCGGTGGGCTATGCCCAGGTCGCGCATCCGGGTCCGGGGGTCGACGCGCACCCCGACGCGTTCCAGGAGTCGGGCGGCGTCCGCCACCATGCGCCGGCGGTCGACGAGGCCGAGGCGGCGCGGCGGGCGGCCGAGGAAGAGGTTCTCGGCCACGCTCAGTTCCGGCACCTGGGTCAGTTCCTGGTAGATGGTGGCGATGCCGAGCCGCTCCGCGTCCCTCGGTCCGCTCAGCCGCACCGGCGCGCCGTCCATCACGATCTGCCCCGCGTCGGGGCGGTGCGCGCCGGACAGGGTCTTGATCAGCGTGCTCTTGCCCGCTCCGTTCTCGCCGAGCAGCACGTGGACCTCGCCGGCACGGAGGTCGAAGTCGACGCCGTCGAGCGCGACCACGCCGGGAAACGTCTTGCGGATGCCCGTCATACGCAGCACGTACGGGGCCTCCGGTGCGGTCTGCGGCTCCATCCGGGCCTCCCTTCCTCGGGTTGGTGGCTGGGTGTCCCGCCGCGTGTGCGGGGCGGGGCGGTGGCCGGGGGCGTGCGGGGCGGTCGCGCCCGGGCCGGTGGCCGGCCGGCACGGCGGGGCGCCCCGTGGGTGGGGGCTGGTCTCGTCGTCTGCACACGGGGCCTGTTGCCCACGTTGTGGCGCCGCGACCCGCCGGCCGGCGCGGGGAAGGCGGCGGGTGGGTCCGCCGGGGCCGTGGCCCACCTGGCGTGACGGGTCGGCCCGAGCGTCGCCGGGGCGTGCGACATGCCTGGTGGGAGGGGGTTAGGGTGCTAGGTCGGGCGCCCCTGACCAGGTGCGCCACCGGGCAGCGTCAGCGGCGCTCGACGCGCTGGCGACCGCTGCCTCGAACCCCCACCCCGAGGAAGCCGCATGATCTTCATTACCGTGAAATTCACCGTCCGCCCCGAGCGGGCCGACGACTGGATGGACGTCGTCCACGACTTCACCGAGGCCACCCGGAACGAGCCGGGCAACCTGTTCTTCGAGTGGTCCCGCAGCGTGTCCAACCCCCACGAGTACGTTCTGGTCGAGGCGTTCCGCGACGGCGAGGCCGGCCGCCAGCACGTGGAGTCCGCGCACTTCGCGGCGGGCATGGACGCCATGTCGTACGCGGTGGCCTCGACGCCGCAGATCGTCTCGACCGAGATCCCCGGCATGGACGGCTGGGGCCAGATGGCCGAGGTGACGCCCCGGAGCGCCTGACGGCGGGCGCTGGTCGCGGGCCCGCGCGGTGCGCCGCGCGGGCCCGCCGCCGCTCTCGGGGGGGGCGCGTTCCGCCAGGCGTTGCCGGGACGCGTTCCGCCGCCGGGTGCTCCGCGCCGTACGCGGCGGTGGTCCGCGCCGCCCGCTCGGCCCATCGCGGGTGCGGGGTCGCGTGGGCCGGCCGAGACTGGGCGGGTGACCGTCCTCCGCTCACTGGCCGCCCTCCCGCTGCTCGCCGCGCTCGCGCTGTCGGCGCCCGCCCCCGCGCCGGCCGCGCCCGCCCCCGCGCGGTCCGCCGCCGCGCCGTCGGCGGGGCGGACCGTGTCGGCCTGGCTGCCGTACTGGCAGCAGGAGGGCGGCTACCGGGACGCGCTCGCCCACGCCGACCAACTGCACACGGTGAGCCCGTTCTGGTACGAGGCGACGTCCGACCGGCGGTTCACCGCGCACCCGGGCGCGGGCGACCGACGCGTCATCGACGGCCTGCGCCGGGCCGGCGTCAGGGTCGTGCCGACCGTGACCGAGGCCCCGGACGCCGCCGCCATGGCCGCGATGCTCACCGACCCCGCTCGGCGCGCGGCGCACGTGGCGGCGTTGCTGCGGCTGGCCGCCAGCCGACCGTACGACGGCCTCGACCTGGACTACGAGCGGATGAACCACTCCGCCGACGCCGGCGTGCTGCGCCGGGTGCGCGGCGGGTTCACCGCCCTGGTCCGCGAGGTGTGCGCGCGGCTGCACGCGCGCGGCCAGCGGTGCACCGTGGCCGTCTACCCGCGCACCCCGGCGCGCGACACGGCGCCCGTCTACGACTACGCGCGGCTGGGGCGCGCCGTGGACGGGCTGCGGATCATGGGTTACAACCTGCACAACGCCCTGGGCCCACCGGGTCCGCTCAGCTCGCCGCGCTGGTACGACGAGATCCTGCGCTACGCCACCGCGCACGTCCCCGCGGCCAAGATCGAGATGGGCGTCCCGGCGTACGGCTGGGACTACCGCACCGGCGACCGGTCCCGCGCCACGCACCGCACCACCCGCGAGGCGCAAGCCCTGCGACGCCGGGTGGGGGCCACCCTGGAGCGGGACGCCGACTCGCACACGCCGTACTTCCGGTACGTCGAGGACGGGCGGCGGCGCGAGGTCTGGTACCAGGACGCCCGTGGCATCGCCGCCCACCTCCCGGTGCTGCGCCGGCACGGCGTGACCCGTACGGCCCTGTGGGCACTGGACTTCGAGGAGCCCACGCTGTGGCGGACGTTGGCCCGCGGCGGACCCGCGCGGGTGCCGTAGGGCGCACACGGCGCACCCGGGAGGCGCGGAGGCCGCGCTGAAAGGGGCCGACGACGCGTTCTGGACGGCGGTCGAGCGCGCGAACACCCGGGGTCTGGCACGGGAGTTGGGGGTGCCGGGCGCCGCGGTGGACAAGCTGCTGCCGGCGCTGGCGGCCTGGCGCGGCCGGCACCGGGCCGCCGCCAGGCTGGACGCGATGCGCTACCGCACGGTCTGGCGCCCGGCCGGCGCTCCCCGGGCGACGGCGCGACTCGCGGGCACGTGGCTGGTGGTGGGGCCCCGGCCTCCAGCGACCCCGGCCGGGACGCGGACCAGACGTCGGACCGGGTGGCCGTCGGCGACGCGTGCGACGCCGACGTACGCGCCTTGGCTGGCCTCGGGGCGCGGTGCGTACGGCTGGACGTGGACGCCGCCGAGCTCGCCGCGCCCGGCCCCACCGCGAACGCGGGCCCTCGCGCCCAATGTTCCGGCGCCGAGCACACCGGTCGATGCCTCGACACCCGACGGAGCCGCCACCACCGGCGACGCGACCGGGCCCACCCCCGCGACCGGGTCCGCCCCTCCGGCCGAGCCCGCGCCGGGTGACGGCCACCCGAGAAGCCATGCCGCAGGCGGTGACGCGGACGGCGTCCTGAACAGCGCCGTGGCAAGGAACACGGGCGGGGACGAAGGCCGGGAGGCAGGTGACGCGTTGGCGGGCTCGCTCACGGGCCTGTTCCGGCAGGCGCTGGCGGCGGGACGCGCGGGGGCGTTCGTGGAACTCCTCGGACAGGCCGCGCGTTCCGCCCCACGTTCGCCACGACGGGCGAGCCGGGCGCCGTGCCGGAGCCAGTCGTTCTCGCCGCCGACACCCCGGGCCCGCACCTGGTCTGCCTGCCCAGCGTGTTGGCGGCCTCGGGGCCGCACCAGTTCGCCCGGTTCGCCGCCGCGCTGCGCGCCGACTGCCGGGTGAGCGCGCTGCCGCTGCCAGGTTTCCGGCCGGGCGAGCCGCTGCCGGCGAGTCTGGACGCGCTGCTGGACGCGCTGGCCGGGGCCGTGCGGTCGGCCGTGGGTGACGAGCCGTTCGCGATGGCCGGCTACTCGTCGGGTGGGCTCCTCGCGCACGCCGTCGCCGAACGTGTCGGGGCCCGGGCGGTAGTGCTGCTCGACAGCCGTCCGCTCGACGCCTACCGCGCGGCCGACTCCGAACGGCTGCTGGCGGGCCTCGCCACGCGAGCGGACTACCTCGACGACACCCGGCTCACCGCCATGGGCGGCTATCTCCGACTGCTCGCCGGGGCCAGCCTGCGGCCGCACAGCCGCCCCACCCTCCTGGTGACGGCCGCCGAGCGGGAGGCCGAGCCGCTTGCCCCGTGGCCGCTGCCGCACACCGAAGTGAGCGCGCCCGGAGACCACTTCACGCTGATCGAGGAGCACGCGGAGACGACCGCGAAGGCGGTCGGCGCCTGGCTGGGCGAACTGGGGCAGCTCGCCTGACCCGTGCCGACCCGGCCCCCACGGGCCCGTGCGGTGGGCGGCGGCCCGAAGTGCCGCCGCCTACCGCGCCTCCCGGCTTTGCCCTCCACATCACCGCCCTGCATGCTGCGGTTCATGTTCAGGAAACATGGCGTTCGCCCCGACGGATTACTGATCGGGGCCTGCCTGGCCGTGGCCGTCACCACGCTCGCGGCGCTCCCGCTGTCGCTCGCACCCGGCTGGGACGAACTCGTCTACCTCAGCCGCTACGCCCCGTACGACCCGGCCACCCCGTTCAGCGCGCCCCGCTCGCGCGGCGTGCCCCTGCTGGTCGCCCCGGTCGCCTCGGTGACCGACTCGGTCGTCGTGCTCCGCTGTTACCTCACGGCCACCGCGACGCTCGCCCTCTACCTGGGCTTTCGCCCGTGGGTACGGGTGCTCGGGAGTGGGCTGGTCCCGGCTGTCGCGGCGGCGGGGTACGGCAGCCTGTGGATCGCCCTGTTCTACGCGGGCGCCGCGATGCCCAACCACTACCTGGCGATGGCGGCGGTCGGCGCGGTCGGCTGCTTTCTGCTGGCCGTGACTCCGCCAGCCACCTCGGCGAGCGCGCCCGGCCCCGCTTCCGCGCGCGCGGCGCGCGGCCCGCTGGTCGGGCTGGCCCTCGCGCTGTGCGTCGCCGCGCTGATGCGACCGAGCGACGCCGTCTGGCTCGCCGCCCCGCTCCTCCTCGCGCCCCTCGCCGTACCGGCCTGGCGCGGGCTCGCGCCGGTGGCGGCCGTCGCCGCCGGGCTCGCGGCGGGCCTGGTGCCGTGGGCCGTCGAGGCCCACACCCGCTTCGGTGGCATACGCCAACGGCTGCGGGAGGCCAGCGACATCCAGGGCGGCATGCGTCCGACGTTCTCACTGCCGGAGTACGTCACGACGCTGGACGGCCCGCTGCTGTGCCGACCGTGCACGGGCGACGCGGTGGACTGGCCGGCGGTCGGCTGGTGGGTGGCGCTGCCGCCGCTGGTCGCCCTCGGGCTGTACGCGGCCCACCGCGCCGGGCGCGCCCGCGCGGCCTGGCTGGCCCTGCTGGTCGCGACGGCGACGGCGGCCACCTATCTCGCGTTCCTCCCGTACGCCGCGCCGCGCTTCCTGCTCCCCGCCTACGCGTTGCTGGCCATCCCGGCAGCGCTGGGCGGCATCGCCGCGGTCCGCCGCGCCTGGCCACCGCCCGGCACGGACGGCACGGACGGCACAGACAGCGCAGACAGCGCAGACAGCGCGAACGGCGCCGGGCGGGGCGGGGCCCCGGGTGCGCGCCTGGCCGCGGGCGCCACCGCGCGCCGGCGCGTCCGGGCCACCGTGGTGATCGTGGCGGTGGTGGGCCTGTGCGCGGCGCACGGCACCGTGCAGTGGGACACGGTGCGCCGGCACGTCCGCGTGCAGGAGGGGGCGCGCGCCGACTGGCAGCGCATCGCCGCCGTCCTGCGCGAGCAGGGGGTACGCCCGCCGTGCCTGGTGGGTGGCACCCACGCGGTCGTGCCCATCGCCCACGCCGCGGGCTGCCGCTCCCAGCGCGACACCCCCGACGGCCGGGAGTCCGGCGGCGGGGTGCCCGACGCCTTCGTACTGCGGGGCGACCGCCGCTCGCCGTCGTGGGCCCGCGCGTGGCCCCGCCACCGGGTGCCGGCCGCCTCCTACCGGGGCTGGCGGGTGGCGGTGGCTCCGCGCCCGGGGGACGGGGGTGAGAACTCCGCGCGCGAGGGGTGACGGTGCGTCAGCGGACCGGCCGACCTGGACGTCGCTCATTGTGCGACGGCTCTCGCCCTGCTGCACGGGGTCCTCGCCGGCATGCGCTTCGCCGATCGCTACGTCGCCGCGGGAGGAACCCTAGCCGAGGACGGCACCGCGCGTCTCTACTGGCGCCTGCTGGACGCGCTGCTCTTCGCCCCGGACGCGGAGAAGGTCGCCGTCCCCTGGCGTGAACTGGGCCGCGTCGACCTGACGCCCACGGTCCTGGCTCACAGGCTGGAGGGGTACGTCGAAGCCCTCCTCAGCCGCTACGCCTGAACCGCCACCCCTCAGGGCACCTCAGGAAACCTGGTACCCCGGGACGGAAGGCCAGCGGACCGTCAGGAGTACGGAATCCTCCTCCGCGCACCACGAGTGGTCGACGCCCCGGCCCCATACGACGTAGTCACCCTGTTCGGCCAGGACGACACTGCGCCCGGGCAGCTCCACGCGGAACCGTCCGCTGATGAGGACCTGCAGGGTGGTGCGTTCCTCATCGGTCACCCACTGGGCCCGTTCCTCACCCCGCGGGTGGACGCCCCACTTGATCTCCACGTCCTCGCTGTGCCGGGGATCGGACGCGTCCTTGAAGTGGCCCAGCAGCCATCCCCGGTCCAGTGCGGCGTCCCTGCCGGCGTTGCCCACGTACACGCTCTCGGTCATGGCTCCGGAAGGTAGCAGCCAGCGGTTTCGCCACCTTGGCCGCGCCGCCGGGTTGGCTGGGTTGGGTTGGAGCGGGGTGCCAGAGGGGTGCGACCTCCCCCATGGCGCGGCGACGGGATCCGACGTTCCGCTGGGAAAGCCGCGGTGCCGGCGCGCTCCGGTCGCCTTGCTACTATCCGCGACCTGGGGCGCGATGGCCCCGTGGGTGGCGGGAGTCAGGAATGCGAGGGGGCCGGATGAGTACGCGCACGCTCCGCGCGTCAGTGGCCGCGTTCCTCACGGCCGGCTTCGCCGCGGGCATGCTGGGCACCACACCGGCCGAGGCGGCGGGGCTGCGGGGTGGCAGGGTCACCTGGTACGCGACGGGCGAGCGCGTCAGGGTGACGGACACCCGCGCCGACGGTTACGCGTTCGGGGTCCGCGTCTACGACACCAGGCGGCCCAAGGCTGTCAGGACCTGCGCGGTCAACGGCCGGGGCCGCTCGCGGGTGTGTGACTTCGCCTTCCCCGAGGGCCGCCGCATCACCATCGTGGCCCGCCTCACCAAGGGTTCCCGAGCCCTGTACGCGGGCTCCGTCCAGGTCCGTTCCTGATCCGCGCCCGTTCCTGACGGGGCACTGACGGGACGGGTCCGTTCCTGAAGGGGCACTGACGGGACGGGTCCGTTCCTGACGGTGGCCCGCTACTTCCAGGGCAGGTTCCGCCAGGGGCTCCCCGGGTCGGACATCAGCAGCCGGTGGGCGGCGACCATCTCCTCGTACCAGTCCCCGAACTCCTCCTCGTCGAAGTGCAGGCAGCGGCCGAGGATGTAGGCGGCGGAGAAGTCCGCCCAGGAGCGGTAGTTGGCCTGGCTGAGCCGGCCCGCGCGCAGCACGGCCTGTTCGGCCTCCGACAGGGTGCAGTAGCGGGCGCCGAGCCCCCAGCGGGCCATGCAGGAGGCGCGGCCGTAGTCCCACGCCTCCACCGAGCGGACGAACTTGCCGTCGGCGAGCAACCCGTCCGCGCGGAACCTGGCCTCGTAGCGGGTGATGCGGCCGATCAGTCGGCGCACGCCGGCGACCTGGGAGCGCACCTCGGCGTCGCTGCGCGGCTGGGCCACCGTGACACCGTCCGGGGTGATGCGCGGCTCGGCCGCCTCGGCGGCGTTGTGCCACAGCGCCCGCTCCGCCACCTGTCGCCAGTGGTCCACGTCGACGGCGCCCGCGAAGTCGAGCGCCAGCGAGCGGCGGATGCCGAGCGTGAACTCCCATACCGGGCTGGTCATCTCGGCACGCAGCAGAAGTTCCAGGGTGCGCTGCCAGTCGGCGCGGGAGGTGATTCCCCACCACTCGCCGAGCCGGTCCCGCTCGGCCGTGTACCCGCCGCCGTGGTAGGCCATGGCGTTCCACAGCTCGGCGTTGTTGACGCTGAGCAGTGCCCCGCAGGCCAGGCCGTGGGCCACCGGGCCGCGCAGCGGCCCGCCGACGATCAGGGCGCGGAGCTGGGGCTGCGGGGTGTCGGTGGCGGCGGCGTGGTCCGCGTGCTGCTGCCAGACCGCGCGGTGGCTCGGGGTGGTGGGGAAGTACGCCTCGCACGGGCTGCCCGGGTTGACCGCGAGCCACGGCGGGTCCTTGGGGCCCCACACCCGCGCGTACCAACCCAGCGAGCCGGAGTGGAAGACCGGGTCCTCGGCCGGTGCCGGCAGCATGCCCTCGGTGTACACGGCGAGGCAGTCGGTACGGGTACGCGGGTCGCGGTACGGCGTGAAGACCACGGTGTCGGGGTGGGCGTCCACGCGCTCCCGCGAGTCCGCCACGAAGAGTGGGGTGTGGGCCAGCGCGGTGACGTAGCGGGCCCAGTCGCCGCGGGTCTTCGCGTCGTACAGCTCCTGCTCGATGGCGCTCGGTGGCTGCCAGGCGGAGGACTGCCACTCAGCGGGTGACGGTGTCTGTGGCTGTGCCTGGCGCGCGCCGTCCGGCGACGAGCTCGGGCCGTCGGCCGCCGCGGGCGCGGCGGACGGCTGCCGGTCGTCGGGGAGCCGCGGGGCATCCGGAGCGGTGGACCCGCCGCTCGCGTGCGGGCCGGCGGATGGCGCGGGGTCGGCGGGGCGGGGGGGCCGGCGCGTGGCGTGGCGGGGCGCCGTCGGCGTCGGTGGGTGGGTCGGCCTCGGTCGCCGAGGCATCGCGGGCTGCCAGCGTCTCGCGCTCGCCGACGCCGCGTGCCGGGCCGTCGACGCTCCGCACGGGACCGTCGGCGGTGCGCTCCGGCTCGGTGCCACCCTGTTTCGCGGGTTCCTCCCCGTTCCACAACCCCATGAGCGGGAACTCTACCCAGCGCCCGCCCCGTAGCACCCGGGTGGCCGGCCACCAAATGCCCTCGCGGCAGGCGAATCTGCCCTCGCGGAACGCCGATGTGCCCCCGCGCCGGGTCGGCGCGGGGGCACATCGGGTGGTGCGGTGGTACGGGGAGCCCTTGGTCAGCGATCGGTCAGGGGCGCCCGCTCAGCGATCGAGCCGCTGGTCAGAGGCTGACGCCCTTGCCACGCAGGTAGCTGACCGGGTCGACGTCCGAGCCGTAGCCGGCGCCGGTGCGCACCTCAAAGTGCAGGTGCGGGCCGCTGCTGTTGCCGGTGCTGCCGGACAGGCCGATCTGCTGGCCGCCGGTGACCGACTGGCCGGTCGAGACGGAGAGCTGCGACAGGTGGGCGTACTGGCTGTAGTGGCCGTCCGCGTGGCGGATGACGACCTGGTTGCCGTACGAGCCCGCCCAGCCGGCCGAGACGACCTGGCCGGCGCCGATGGACTTCACGGAGGTGCCGGTGGCGACCGGGAAGTCCACGCCGGTGTGGTAGCCGCTGGACCAGCTACCACCGGACTGGTGGTAGGGGGTGCCCATGGTGCTGTTGGCCACCGGAGCGGTGAAGCCGGTCGCCGAGGGGGTCTCGGCCTGCGGCTTCGGCGCGGCCTGGGCGGCCTGCGGCTGCGCGGCCTTGGGGGCGGCCTGCTGCTTCGGCGCCTGGGCGGCCTGCGGGGCGGCCTGCTGCTGCGGGGCCGCCTTCTGCTGCGGGGCCTTGGCGGCGGAGCCGGCACCGGGCAGGGTCAGGTGCTGGTTCGGGAAGATCAGGTTCGGGTTGTCGCCGATGACGTCCTGGTTGCGGTCGTAGACCGCGCGCCAGCCACCGTTGACGTCGTGCGCCTGGGAGATCTTGAACAGCGTGTCGCCGGAGCGCACGGTGTACGCCTTGCCGGCGGTCGAGTTCTGGGTGCGCGGAGCGGGCTTGCTCTCGGCCTTCGGGGCGGCCTTCGGCGCGGCCTTGGGGGCAGCGGCCTTCGGGGCGGCCTTGGGCGCGGCCTGCGGCGCGGTGCGGGCGTCGCGGGTGGTGTTCGCCTGCTCGCGGGTGCCGTCGGTGGACAGCTGCGGGGCCGGGCCGCCGGCGGTCAGGCCCGCCTTGACGGAGCACACCGGCCAGGCGCCGGGGCCCTGCACCTTGAGGACCTTCTCGGCCACGGCGATCTGCTGGTCCTTGGTGGCCAGGTCGGCGCGCGGGGCGTACTGCGCGCCGCCGAAGGCACGCCAGGTGCTGTCGGTGAACTGCAGGCCGCCGTAGAAGCCGTTACCGGTGTTGATGCTCCAGTTGCCGGTCGCCTCGCACTGGGCGACCTTCTCCCACACGTCCACCGAGGCGGCGTTGGCCTGGGTGGCCCCGAGGAAGGGAATGGCGAGGCTGGCGCCGCCAGCGGTCAGCGCGACGGAAATGCCGAGGCGACGCGGGCTGATGCGGCGATGACGCGTGCGATGAGACATAGGGGTATCCCTCTCCTATGCCTGCGAGGTGAGCTGTCGGATTCGGGCTGGAGTTGCCCGGACGTGCCCTGCGCGGCGTCTGGCGCCGCGACACGTCTTCACCCCAAGCCGACCGCGCTCAGCGCGGTGCGGCACTTACCTGGTTCCCCCGCTCTTGCCGTCATGTCTTTGAGGTTTCTCCTCGGCCAGCGGCAAGATTCGGCATCCCGGCGTCGGATACCCGCCTTCGTTTCAGCGGGAGCGCCAACAAAACACATTCATTTCGCCGGCGACAAGCCACGAACCGCCTGATAAAGATCAATTAAGGCATTAGCTCGCAATGAGAGATAACGCTGCGTACGAGATCTGTCCCCCAGGGCGACATCTTCCGGACGCCCGCGACGAGCGCATCCCTGACGGGGCGGGGCCCGGCCGGACAGCCGGCATCGCACGGACACGCCGCGTGACAGATCAACCAGCGACACCCGTGAGCTGCGACACAAGACCCGATAAGCCCGAACAGTCCGTTTTCAAGTGATCTTGCCGGGCGCTCTCGCGACGCCGGCACACCCAGCGAAGCGGCCCTACATGTGCCCCGCGCCACAGAAAACCGGCACGTCGGAGGGTTGTCTCGCACGCCTTCCCCTTAAGAACACGCTCCATGCCTCGCCCGGGTTGCCTCCGCCCCACAACACATCCCGCGACCGACTCCGCGCGACCCACCCCGCCCCTCCTTGCCCCACCTTCCCGTGCCTCACGCCACCCACGACCGCGCCCCTCCCCCGACGCCCGCCGCGTCCGTACGGTCACACCGATCGCCGTATGGACCGCCGCGCACACCGCGCCCCACGCGGCGCCCGCGAAGCCATCGCGTCCGGCGCGCGCCCGGGTCGGCGTCGAGTCGCCGGGCGGGCCCCCTAACGCTCGGGCCACCGTCGGGTCCGCCTCCCCCGTCGCGGGCGCCGGCCGCCGTGACCGGCTGACATTTCCGGGAGTCGGCGCTACCTTGTTCCGCTACCGACAGCACCTCCGTCCCACCACTCGGGGCACGGTATTCGGCCTCCGTATCGCCTCATCTCGCCTCTCTCCGCGTACTTTTGACTGAGCGTTTACTGTGGCCTGGTGCAGGTTGCGAGGGGGGCACATGCGAGACGAGGACAGGGCCGGGGCCGGCGGTGGGCCCCACGACCACTGGGCGGGCAGCGCCCCGGCGCGGGCGGGCTCCGAGGGGACACAGAGATGGCCCCGGACGCCGACGCACAAGGACTCACCCGCGCCCGGCCGTCCGCACGTGGTGATCGACGGCCGCTACGAACTGCTGGAACCGATCGGCAGCGGCGGCATGGGCGAGGTGTGGAAGGCCCATGACCGGCGGCTGCGCCGGTTCGTCGCCGTCAAGGGCCTGCTCGACCGGAACGCGATGACCGCCGACACCCAGGCCGCGGCGATGCAGCGGGCGCGCCGGGAGGCGGAGGCGATCGCCAAGATCGAGCACCCGAACGTGGTGACGGTCCACGACCAGGTCGAGACGGACAACCAGGTCTGGATCGTGATGAAGCTGCTCGACGCCGGCTCGCTGGCGGACCTGCTGCGCAGCCAGCAGGTGCTCGCCGTGCCCAGGGCGGCGGACATCGGCCACCAGATCCTGCGCGGCCTGCGGGCGGTGCACGCGGCGTCGGTCGTCCACCGCGACGTGAAGCCGGGCAACGTACTGGTCCGCGACGACGGGCTGGTGATCCTGGTGGACTTCGGCATCGCGACGTTCGTGGGCGCCGCCTCCGTCACCCGCCCCGGCAGCATCATCGGCACACCCCCGTACCTGGCACCCGAACTCTTCGCACCCGGCTCCCGCGGCCCCACGCCCGCGTCCGACCTGTGGGCGCTCGGAGTCACGTTGTACGAGATGGTCGAGGGCCGCCTCCCGTTCGGCGGCAGCGAGGTCTGGGAGGTCCAGGAAAGCATCCTGCGCACGCCGAACCCGGTACCCCGGTACGCCGGCCCCCTCGCCCCGGTGATCCAGGGGCTGCTGCGCAGCGATCCCGACGAGCGCCTGGACGCGGCCACGGCGGACGCCATGCTGGGCGAGGTGCTGGCCGGTCCGTCGAACGCGGGCCCGGTGATGGTCGCGCCGCGCCCGCCGGCACCCGGGCCCGCGCCCGCGCCCGAACCGGACCCCGCGCCGAGGGCCGCCGGCCCCGCCGCTGCCCCGGCCCCGGCCTCGGCCCCGGCCCAGACTCCGGCCCCGGACCCGGCCGAACCAGCCTCCCCCGACCTCGCGGAGAAGCGTCCGCGAAGCGGCCCCCGTAAGAGGGGAAAGGTGGTGGTGGCGGTGGCCACGTGTGTCGCGGTGCTGATCACCGCCGGCTGGTTCGTGACCGAGGGCTTCGGCTTCGGCGAGAAGGCCGAGGGCAGCGACACCGCCGCCCCGGACCGTCAGGGCGGCGGCCCCGGGACGCCGACATGGCGGAAGACGCACCCCACCCTGCGGATCGGCGTGAAGGACGACCAGCCGGGCCTGAGCGAGCGGGTACCCGGCACGAAGGACACGTACAGGGGCTATGACATCGACATGGCCTACAAGGTCGCCGAGCACTTGGGTTACACGGACAAGGCGGACGTGAAGTTCTTCCCGGTGAGCACCGAGAACCGGAGCAGCGAACTGGCGAAGAAGACGGTGGATCTCGTCGTCGCCTCGTACACCATGCGGAAGGACGGCGACATCGACTTCGTCGGTCCGTACTACAAGGCGGGCCGTGGGTTCCTGGTGCGCGAGAAGTCGCGCAAGTACCCCGACATCGAGGGCCCCAACGACCTCAAAGAGCTTCGCGTGGAGGTGTGCACGCCGCAGAAGTCGACGTACTGGAAGGAACTGCCCAAGCTCGGCTTCACCATGATGAAGTCCCCGCCCACCAGCTACAGGCGCTGCCTGAAGGAACTGTTGGACGAGGACTCGCAGGTCTACGCCGTGGCCTCGGACGACGTCATCCTCGCGGGCTACGAGAGCAAGAACTTCGGCAAGGTCCGGCGGCTGGAGACCATCGAGGGCACGGAGGCGTACGGCGTGGCGATGCTCCCCGGGCAGCCGGTCCTCAAGCGCGAGGTGTGCTCGGCGGTGCGGAAGATCCTGGCGGACAGGAAGGGCTGGGAGTCCATGTACCAGAAGAACCTCGCCGACCTGCTCGCCCCGCAGGGCCCACCGGGCCCACCGGATCTGGACCCGGAGTCGTGCGAGGGGTCCTGAGACGAGCCACCAGCGGGCCCCTGGAGTCCGCTTACCCTCCCCGGGCGACCGCCGAGCGGTTACGGGGAGGGAAAGCGCGCTCCGTGCGGGGGCGGCGGGTGGCCGTCAGTGCCTTGTGCCGGCGAGCGGTGAGTGGCGGGCGCGCCTAGCGCGCGGGCCCGGCCGGCGTGGCTTCCTCCCCGAAGAAGGCGAGCAGCTCCCGCACCACGGCCTCCGGCTGCTCCTCCGGTACGTAGTGGCCGCTGCCCGCCACCTCGACCACGCGGATGTCGGTGCCCTTGTCGGGGCCCATCTGTTCGCGCAGCGCGGCGTAGCTGGTCTCGCCGGCCAGCGTCAGGATGGGGAGCGTGACGGGGGCGTGGGTGGCCAGGTCGGCGATGTCCTGGCGCATCGTCTGGTACCAGCCGTTGCCCGCCCGGATGGCCTCGCGCGTGTCGTAGGCGTGGACGTAGATCCGCCGCGCGTCCTCCTCGACGGACGCCTGGTCGAGCAGCATGTGTCCGTACAGCCAGTCGACCAGCGGGCGGAAGCGGCCGGCGAGCAGTTCCTCGGGGAGGCCGCGCAGCTGGTTGAACGCGAACCACCAGGGGTAGCCGCCCCGGCCCTGGGCGATGGCCTCGGCCTGTTCGTCCGAGCCGGGCAGCATGCCGATCCGCAACCAGGACTCGTCGGGCACACCCAGGTCGATGGTGACCAGGCGACGCACGGACGTCGGGTGGTTGGCGGCGAGGTGGTAGCCGACCGAGGCGCCGATGTCGTGTCCGGCGACGAACGCCGATTCGTGGCCCAGGTGTCGGATCAGCTCGTGGATGTCCCGCGCCATGGTGCGCTTGTCGTAACCGTCCGCCGGCTTGTCCGAGCCACCCATGCCGCGCAGGTCCACGGCGGTCACCCGGAAGGTGCGGGCCAGCTCGGGCAGTACCTTGCGGAACTGCCACCAGGTCTGCGGCCAGCCACCCAGCAGGATCAGCGGTGCACCGCTGCCGCCGGTGACGTGGTGCAGTCGGATGCCGTTGACGGTGGCGTACGCGCTGGTGAAGTCGCCGGCGAGCGAGGCGGCCAACTCGGCGTCGGTGGGCACGGGGTGGTGGTCGGTCATGGGGTGTGTCTCCTTCTTGTTCTTCTTGTCGTCTTCTGGCCGGTCGCGCCTCCTCGCCGTGACGAGTGTCGAGCGTGAAGGCTTCCGGTTTTCTTGAATGAGCAGTCAAATAAGCGGGCAGGCGTACGCCCGGGTCGAGACAGGTTCGGGCAGCCCCCGGCGCGTGGGGCTCGGTCGCACGGGTGGCGACGGCCGCGCGGGGACGCCGCCGCGCCGGACAGCGCGGCACGCCCCGGGCCGGGGCACGCCCCGACCCGGGAGTGAGGGGAGGAAGTACGGGACGGGGCGGCGGGCCCCGTGGCGGTGGCTCAGTCCAGGACGGCCAGCGCCCGCTCCACGGTGTCGTTCAGGAAGCGCTCGCGCACCGGGGTCT
Organism: Streptomyces sp. 71268; assembly: GCF_029392895.1. Classification (NCBI taxonomy): domain Bacteria; kingdom Bacillati; phylum Actinomycetota; class Actinomycetes; order Kitasatosporales; family Streptomycetaceae; genus Streptomyces; species Streptomyces sp. 71268. The sequence goes on along the minus strand of NZ_CP114200.1, from coordinate 7,449,599 downwards.
TGCCCACTACGCGAACCCCCTGGAGCAGCGTGACCAGGAACCTGGCCAGCGAGGCGGGGTCCTTGTCCGGCGCCAGCTCGCCCTCGGCGCGGGCCCGCACGAGCGCGCCCATGATGGCCGTCTCCAGGGACTCCAGGCCGGTGGCCACGCGTCGGCGCGCCCCCTCGTCCGCAGGCAGTTCGACCGCGGTGTTGGTCATCAGACAGCCCTTGTGGTCGTCGTCCGCCAGCGCGCCCTCCACGTAGAAGCGCACCAGGCCGCGCACCGCGTCGAGCCCGGAGCCCGGCCCGGAGAGGCGACTGACGAACGCCTCCCTGGCATCTTCGCCGTAGCGGTCGACGGCCCTCAGGTACAGCTCGCGCTTGCTGCCGAAGGTGCCGTAGATGCTGCCGCGGCCGAGCCCGAGGTGGTCCACCAGGTCCTGCATCGAGGTGGCCTCGTACCCCTTGCGCCAGAACAGCTCCATGGCCGCCCGCAGCGCGGCGTCCGGGTCGAACTCCTTCACCCTGCTCATGCGCTCACTCTAGGAGATCTTGACCGATCATTCAAGTAAGTCGCCGAAGAGCACCTCCCCACCCCGTCAACCCTTCGCCTTCCTCACGCGGTCCACCGACTGAGTTACGGCGGGGGCCGTGCCAGGGTGGGAATAAGGGACGGAGGAAGGAAGGCGAGGGGGCGGGAAGAAAGCGCGCGCCAGAGCGCCGGGCGCGGTGGCATGCTGGCGCCCGTGAACGCGCGCCCTCGCCTCCAGGTCAAGCTCGACCCCGCACTCCACCGCTTCGTCGCCCCTGATCGCAGGGGCGAGTCCTTCCCCCTCGCCACCGACGGGACCTCGTCGCTCGGCCACGTCGTGGAATCCCTCGGCGTCCCGCTCACCGAGGTGGGCGAGTTGCTGGTCGACGGGGAAGCGGTGGCCACCGCGCACGTCCCGGCCGACGGCCGCACGGTCGAGGTGCGCTCCGTGCGGCGACCCCAGCGGGTGCCGGGAGCGCCGCTGCGCTTCCTCCTCGACGTCCACCTAGGCACCCTCGCGCGCCGGATGCGGCTGCTGGGCATCGACACCGCGTACGAGAACGAGGACATCGGCGACGCGGCGCTGGCCACCCGGTCGGCGAGCGAGCGCCGGGGGCTGCTCTCGCGCGACCGGGGCCTGTTGCGGCGGCGCGAGCTGTGGGCCGGCGCGTACGTGTACAGCGACCGGCCCGACGAGCAACTGCGGGACGTACTGGGCCGGTTCGCGCCCGATCTCGCGCCGTGGACCCGGTGCAGCGCGTGTAACGGGCTGCTGGCCGAGGCGGACAAGGAGTCCGTCGGGCAGCACCTCGAACACGGCACGCGCCACACCTACGACGTCTTCGCCCAGTGCGTCTCCTGCCGTCGGGTGTACTGGCGCGGGGCGCACCACGCGCGCCTGGAGGCCATCGTGGAGGCGGCGCTGCGGGAGTTCGCCCCGGCGGCCGGACGGGGTACGGCAGGCGGGTAAGGCGCGGAAGGCGGGTAGACCCTCCCAGCCTGCCCCCTCCCCTGGCCCGCGCACGCCCGGTTCGGCCTGGTCAGCCCGGTCGGCCTCGTCAGCTCCGTACGCCCTCACCCGCGCCCCACCCACCCGCGCGCGGTGGCTGGGCGGTACCCGGGGCTTTAGCCGGACGCCAGGATGCGGCGGGACGATCACCTGCCCAGACTGGATGATCCCTCTCCCACGCGCGCACGCACTGCCGCAGCAAGGAGGTCCGCGTGTTCAGCTCACGATGGCGCCGGGGCGCGATCACCGCGATCGCGGCGACGGCGTCCCTGGCCACCCTCGCCGTCGGCGCGGCCGTCGCCGACGGCACCGACCCACCCGAACGGCCCACGATCACGGTGGCGGACGGGCGGACGCAGGCGGCGTTCTCCTACCGGGACGCGGTCCGCGAACACCTCATGGTCCAGCTCGACGTCGACAGCGACCGGGACGGCAGGCTGGACCGCGCGGGCGTGGACGTCATCCGCCCCAAGGAGACCGACCAGGGCCTCAGGGTGCCCGCGATCATCGAGTCGAGTCCGTACAACGACACGGTCGGCCGCGGCTTCGAGTCGGAGAAGAAGGCGTGGGACGGGCGAGGGGAGCCCACCACGTTCCCGATGCACTACGACAACTACTTCGTGCCGCGTGGTTACGCCGTCGTCCAGGTGGACACGACGGGCACGGCGAAGTCCGACGGTTGTCTGACGGTGGGTGGCGACAGTGACGTCGCGGCGAGCAAGGCGGCCGTGGAGTGGCTGAACGGCCGGGCGCGGGCCTTTCGCGCCGACGGCAGCGAGGCGTGGGCCCACTGGTCGACGGGCAAGGCCGGGATGGTGGGCAAGTCCTTCGACGGCATGCTGGCCAACGCCGTGGCCGGCACCGGTGTCGAGGGGCTGGAGACGATCGTGCCGATCTCGGCGGTCAGCTCCTGGTACGACATCACCCGCTCGCGCGGCGCCAAGCACTGGGAGGGGTTCAGCCAGTACCTGTCCACCGAGTTGGACACCGACCCGGACGCGAAGTGCCAGGCGGTACGGGACGACCTGAAGGCCGGCGAGGACGACGCGACCGGCAACTACAACGCGTACTGGCACGAGCGCAACCACGTCGCGCAACCGGCGCCCGAGGTGGGCAGGGTCAGGGCGAGCGTGCTGGTGGTGCACACCCTCAACGACCAGAACGTGCGGCCCAACCAGTTCACCCACTGGTGGGAGGGGTTGAAGCGGCAGGGTGTGCCGCGCAAGCTGTGGCTCGGGCAGTACGGACACACCGACGCCTTCGACTTCCCCGGACGCCGGGACCTGTGGGTGGACACCCTGCACCGGTGGTTCGACCACTGGCTGTACGGCATCCAGAACGGGATCATGAACGAGCCGCGGGTCGACCTCCAGACCGGGCCCACCACCTGGACGACACAGTACGACTGGCCGGCGCGCACCTCGTCGGTCTCGCTCCACCCGGGTGCGGACGGCTCGCTCGGGCTGCTCCCCGCGCGCACCGGCTCCCAGTCGTTCACCGACGTCAAGGCCAGCGAGGCCGACCTGATCACCGACCCGACGACCGCCAAGCCTGGCCGACTCGCCTACGTCAGCCAGCCGCTGACCGGCCAGGCCCGGATCTCCGGCACGCCGTCCGTGGACATCAGGCTGGCGCTGGACAGGCCCACCAGCAACCTCACCGCGCTGCTGGTCGACTACGGCACCGACGAGCGTGTCGACGTGCTGCGCAACGAGCCGCAGAACAACCTGCACGACGGCGTCCAGCTCATCGACGAGGAGAGTTGCCACGGCGAGAGCACGGCGGCCGATGACGCCTGCTACAAGAAGGCCGTCAACGTGACGGCCAAGCACCCGGTGCACGTCATCGCCCGCGGCTCGCTGGACGCGCAGAACCACGCCTCCGCGAGCGACCCGCAGCCGCTGACGCCGGGCCAGGGCTACCAGATCCGCTGGCAGACCCTGCCGAACGACTACGTCCTCAAGCCCGGCCACCGGATCGGGCTCGTGCTCGCCGGAACGCCCGCCGAGTACCTGTACTTCGAGACGGCCACCGGCGCCCGGGCGACGGTGGACCTGCCCGCCAGCAAGGTCACCATTCCGGTCGTCGGCACGGCGCTGACCGACGCCGACTTCACCACGCCCGCGCCGGGCGCCACACCGTGGCGCGGGCCCGACACCGCGCCACGGCCCCCGCGCCCGACGTTCCTCCGCTGACGGTCCACCGCCCCGCCCGCCCGGCGGGGCGGCCCCTACCGCACCGAACCGGGGCCCGGTCAGCACCGCGACCGGGCCTCACTCGCACGGGGTACGGTCGGAGCGAAGCACGCGGGGAGTGGCCGGTCGGGCGTAGCGTCAGATACATGACGAAAGTGAATCTCGCGGGTGAGAAGGCCACGCTGCTTCCCACCCTCTACGGCAGGGCGCTGGACTCCCAGTCCCCCGACTCGATCCTGCACGACACCATGGCGTACGACGCCGTCCAGCGAATCGAGGTGGACTTCTCCACCGTGGGCCTGCGGCGCGGCGACGACACCGCGATCGCCCTGCGGGCCCGGTGCCTGGACGACTGGGCGCGTGAGTTCCTGGCGGCCCATCCCGAGTGCGTGGTCCTGCACCTGGGTTGTGGCCTCGACACTCGGGTGTACCGCATCGACCCGGGCCCGGGGGTGCGGTGGTTCGACGTGGACTACCCCGAGGTCATCGAGTTGCGCGGGCAGCTCTTCCCGGACCGCGACGGCTACACGGCCATCGGTTCGTCCGTGACCGACCCGATGTGGCTCGCCGAGATCAAGGGCGATCTGCCGGTGCTCGTGGTGGCCGAGGGCCTGTTCATGTACCTCAGGGAGGACGAGGGCAAGGACCTGGTCCGGCGCGTCCTCGACCACTTCCCGAGCGGCCAGTTCGTCTTCGACGGCCTCAGCAGGCGCGGCACGAAGCTGCAGAAGCTCAACAAGGCGGTGCAGGCGGCGAAGGCCACCGTGCACTGGGGCTTCGACAGTTGCGAGGAGTTGGAGGCCATCGACTCCCGGCTGCGCTGCGTGTCCTCGATGAGCGCGTTCGACCTCGACAACGACCGGCTGCCGACGGGCTTTCGTATGACGGCCAAGGTCTCCAAGGTCTTCACCGGGATGCGGAACCTGGCGGTCTTCTACCGGATGGACTTCCAAGCTTCCGTCTCCCGGTAGCCCGCGAGCGCCAGGTGGTCTCCGCTCCCCCGGGCCCAACCGCCGGCCGGGCGCGAGCCGGGCGCCCGCGGGCCCGGGATGCGGTGGTCGGCTCAGTGTCCGGCGGTGAGCTGGCCGGCGAGCTTGTCGTGGAGGGCGGCGCTGGGTTGGTTGAGGCCGACGATGGTGACCCGCTTGCCGCGCCGGCGGTACTTGTGCTCGATGGCGTCGAGCGCGGCCACCGACGAGGCGTCCCAGATGTGCGCCTCGGAGAGGTCGATGACCACGTCGTCGGGGTCGTTGGCGTAGTCGAACTGGAAGACCAGGTCGTTGGAGGAGGCGAAGAACAGCTCTCCGGTGACGGCGTAGACGACCTGGTCGCCGTCCGGGCCGAGGACGCCGGAGACCTGGGCCAGGTGCGCCACCCGCCTGGCGAAGATCACCATGGCGGTGAGCGAGCCGACGATGACGCCGGCGGCCAGGTTGTGAGTGGCCACCACGCAGCCCACGGTGACCACCATCACCAGCGTCTCCCCCACCGGCATCCGCCGCAGCGTCGCGGGGTGGACCGAGTGCCAGTCGAAGGTGCCCACGGCGACCAGCACCATGATGGCCACCAGTGCGGCCATCGGGATGTCGGAGACCACCGGCCCGAAGACGATGCACAGCACCATCAGGAAGGCACCGGCCAGGAACGTGGACAGCCGCGTCCTGGCCCCCGAGGACTTCACGTTGATCATGGTCTGGCCGATCATGGCGCAGCCGCCCATGCCGCCGAAGAAGCCGGTGACGATGTTGGCGATGCCCTGGCCGACGGACTCGCGGGTCTTGCCGGAGTGGGTGTCGGTGATGTCGTCCACGAGCTTGGCCGTCATCAGCGATTCCATGAGGCCCACCAGCGCGAAGGCGAAGGCGTAGGGGGCGATGGTGGTCAGCGTGTCCCACGTGAAGGGCACGTCCGGCAGGCCCGGCACCGGCAGCGAGGACGGCAACTCGCCCTTGTCGCCGACGGTGGGCACCGCGATGCCGGCGGCCACGGTGATCACGGTCAGGATGACGATGGACACCAGCGGCGCCGGGACCACCCTGGTGACCCTCGGGAAGAGCACCGTCAACGCCAGCCCCGCGACGATCAACGGGTAGACCGGCCAGGGCACGTGGTGCATCTCCGGCACCTGCGCCATGAAGACCAGGATGGCCAGGGCGTTCACGAAGCCGACCATCACGCTCCGGGGGACGAAGCGCATCAGTTTCGCCACCCCCAGGGCGCCCAGCACGATCTGGATGAGTCCGCCGAGGATGACGGTGGCGACCAGGTACCCGAAGCCGTGCTCGCGGTTGAGCGGGGCTATGACCAGGGCGATCGCGCCGGTGGCGGCGGAGATCATAGCCTTGCGCCCGCCGACGAAGGAGATCACCACGGCCATCGTGAAGGACGCGAAGAGGCCGACGCTGGGGTCGACGTCGGCGATGATCGAGAACGAGATGGCCTCGGGGATCAGCGCCAGGGCCACCACCAGGCCGGCCAGCACCTCGGTACGGAAGACCTTGGGCGAGGCGAGCCAGTCCGGCCGGCCGACGCCCCCGGGGAAGCGGGCGCGCAGCGCGGCGGCGGGAGACAGCGGTGAGGACATGCGACCGTTTCTGTTCGGGCGCCCGCGCCCGGGCGGCGGGCGCGTGCGCGTCGTGTGCGGCCCCGGCTCAGCGGGCGGGGCGGACGGAGCGGGTGGGACGGCGGAAGGGTGCCTCGGGGGGTGGGGCGTCGGCGCGTGCCGTACGCGGGACAGGCGAGGCGGGCTCCGTCGACCGCGGGTCGGGCAGCGTCACCCGGACGTTCCAGGGTGCCATCTGTGGGATTGGCCGGACTGCGGTGCGGCCGTCCCCGGGGAGGGTGGCGCCCCGCCCGGCGCCGCTCGAACTCTACCTTAACGTGAGGGCAGAGTACGGACGTCGACGATCCGCCGGCGGCTCACAGCGGGCCGGCGCGGCACGGGTGATCCGTATGCTGGGGTACTTCCCGCCCGGCGGGCGACGGAGAGCACTCAGGGAGAAGACGCTGCGATGACGGAACGGCGGATGCAGATCGGCGAGGTCGCCGAGCGGACCGGTTTGTCGCTGCGCACCATCCGGCACTACGAAGAGGTCGGCCTGGTCACACCGTCCGCCCGCAGCAAGGGTGGCTTCCGGCTCTACACCGAGGTCGACGTCGAACGTCTGATGGTCATCCGCCGGATGAAGCCGCTGGACTTCTCCCTAGAGGAGATGCGGGACCTGCTGGAGATCACCGACCGGCTGGCCGTCGCCGACGACGGGCCCACCGGCGAGGAGCGGGAGCGCCTGCGTGAGCGGCTCGACGCGTACCGCGAGGTGGCCGACGCGCGCTGCGAGACGCTGCGGGCCAGGCTGCTGGCGGCCGAGGACTTCGCCGCCACCCTCCGCCGCAAGCTCGACCCGGCGACGTAGCGCCTCGCGCAGCGGCCCGCGTAGAGCGGGACCACGGGAGCCGTTAGACGAGCCGTTCGGGCCGGCCGAGCGCGGCGTGCACGAGGTGGTCGGCGTACGCGTCGGTCAGCCGACCCGGCCGGAACAGGATGCGGTACATCATCGGGGCGACCAGGCGGTCGATGACGGCCTCGCAGTCGGGCACGGCCTCGCCGCGCTCCCGCGCGCGCCCGAGGATGACCTCGATCTGGGTGGCGGCGTAGGCCGAGCACTGCCCCGCGTTGCCGCCGTCCGGGTCGCCGAGCAGCGCGTCCCTGATGTACGCCCGACCCGTGGGCGAGGCCATCTCCTCAAGGAACTGCCGGGCCCAGGCCGTCAGGTCGGCGCGCACGTCGCCGAGGTCGAGCGGGGACTCGTCGGGGCGCAGCCGCTCCACCGCGACGTCCGACAGGAGTTCCTGGAGGTCACCCCAGCGCCGGTAGATGGTGGAGGGGGTGACGCCCGCGCGGGCCGCGATGGCCGGAACGCTGAGCGCGGCCCGTCCCCGTTCGGCTTCCAGCTCGTGCACGGCGGCGTGCACCGATGCCTGAACGCGGGCGCTGCGCCCGCCGGGCCGCGCCATGGGCTTGGGGCTCATGCCTCCACCTTAATGCCACATCGTTGCGTCTAGCCGGCCGCCGGCCGCCGTCCAATCAGCCGCGCGCTCGGCGCACCCCGGCGGGCCGGGATGCGGAGCCGAGCGCGGGTCGGCCCCGTGGGCGCGCGGTCCGCGCCCACGGGGCGATGGCGGGGCGCGCGGGTCAGGAGACCAGCGCGCCGGGGAGCGTGCGCACGCCGTGAGCCGCCTCATAGACGCGGCCGGCGCGCAGCACGGTGGCGTCGGCCAGCGGGGCGCCCATGAGCTGCATGCCGATGGGCAGGCCCGCCGCGTCCCGGCCGACCGGCAGCGTCAGGGCCGGCATACCGGTGATGTTGGCGGGGGCGCTCAGCCGTACGTAGGCGTCCGAGACGCTCTCGACCGTGCCGTCGGGCCAGTGCACGGCGTGCTGGTCCACCGGGACCGCGGTCATCGGCACGGTGGGCGCGGCCACCACGTCCACCTGCTCGTACACACCCGCCCAGGCCCGGCGCAGCAGGGTGCGGGCGCGCTGGGCGCGCAGGTAGTCGCCGGCCGAGACCAGCTCCCCCGCCTCCAGGAGCACCCGCACGTCCGGGCCGTACGACTGCGGGCTGCCGCGCAGCGTCTGCTCGTGGTACGCGGTCGCCTCCGGCACCATCAGGCCCCAGTGCATGGCGTGGACGTAGCGGTCCATCAAGGTGGTGATCTCGACGAGTTCGGCGCCGAGATCCCGCAGCCGCGCGATGGCCGCGCGCACCGCGGCCTCCACCTCGGGGTCGACCCGTTCGAAGTAGTACGTGCTCGGAACGCCGACGCGCAGGCCCCGTAGCCCGTCCCCGTCCGCGCCGCCGGACAGCACGTCGCCGGCGGACCCGGCGGGCAGGCTGGCCGGGTCGCCGGCGTCGGGCCCGGCCAAGGCCGCGAGCAACAGGGCCGCGTCGGACACGGTGCGGGTGATGGGGCCAACGTGGTCCAGGGACCAGGACAGGGAGGTGACGCCGGAGCGCGGCAGCAGCCCGTAGGTCGGCTTGAGTCCGACGAGGCCGTTGAGCGCCGCGGGCACCCGGATCGACCCGCCGGTGTCGGTGCCGAGCGCGAAGGTGGCCGCCCCGGCGGCGACCGCGACCGCCGAGCCGCCGCTCGATCCGCCGGCGACCCGGTCCTGGTCGATGGCGTTACGCGACTGGGGGGTCGTCAGGCCGTAGGCGAACTCGTGCGTGTGCGTCTTGCCGACCAGCACCGCGCCGCCGGCGCGCAGTCGGGCCGTGACGGCGGCGTCGGTGGACGCCACGTGTCCGGAGCGCGCCCGCGAACTGGCCGTCGTCGGCAGCCCCGCGACGTCGATGAGGTCCTTGAGGCCGCCGGGGACGCCGTGCAGTGGGCCACGGTCGCGGCCGGCCGCCCGCTCGGCGTCGGCGCGTTCGGCCGCCGCGCGCGCCGCCTCGTCGGTGACGGTGACGTACGCCCCCACGCGCGCGTCGACGGCCTCGATCCGCTCCAGTACGGAACCGGTCAGCTCGGTCGCGGACAGCTCGCCGCTCCGGAGGGCGGCGCTCGCCTCGGTGAGGGTCAGCTCAAAGGGTCGCATCGGGGGCCTCCGGCAGGGCGGTGTAGACGGCGGCGGGGTGGGTCTCGCCGAAGTCGAGTTCGCGCAGGGTGCTGACGACGGCGTGGATGTGTTGCGCGGTGGTGGCGACGACGGCGTGCCGCTCGCCGTTCAGCGGGAGGCCCGCGCGGTGCGCCCAGTGGGCGGCCTCCCGCGCGGTGAGGTCCGGAGTGCTCATGGGTGCCCTTCGTCGGGATGGTGGCGGGTGGGTGGGTGGTGGCCGTGGGGCGTCTGCGCTTCCCACTTAAAGCAGAAAATTTGCGTTAGCTGGAGCCTAGGGACTAGCGTCCACTAATGCAAACGGTTCGCTTTTGTTGCTTCCTCACCGGCGCGGGACCCCCGCCGCGCGCCGGCCCGCATCAGCCCGGGCCCCGACCCGCCCGACTGCCGGACGTCACCCCCGTACGCACGAGGCGCGGGGCGCACCCGCCACCCACCGACCCACCCGAGAAGGAATCTCCCGATGCCCAACTCGCCCGGCCCCCCTGCCACTCCGCCCGCCTGGACCGTCGGTGATCTGCGCGTTCACCGCGTCGACGAGGTGACGTTGCCGCCCGCGACCGGCCCCTGGTTGCTGCCGTCGGCCACCGCCGAGGTGGTGGGCCAGGCGCCCTGGCTCCGGCCCGACTTCGCCGACGACGCGGGCGCGCTCCGGCTGGCCAGCCACAGCTTCGCCGTCGTGGTGGGCGGCCTGCGGATCGTGGTGGACACCGGCATCGGCAACGGCAAGACGCGCGCCAACCCCGCCTGGGACCACCTCGACAGCGACTACCTCGCCCACCTGACGGCGGCCGGCTTCGCCCCCGCCGACGTCGATCTCGTCATCCTCACCCACCTGCACACCGACCACGTCGGGTGGAACACCCGCGAGCGGGACGGCGCGTGGCACCCCACCTTCCCCAACGCCCGTTACCTGACCGCCCGCGCCGAGTGGGACCACTGGGCCGGGGTGGAGCTGGAAGACGCCAGGCGGCAGATGTTCCGGGACTCGGTGTACCCCGTGGCGGACGCCGGGCTGCTCGACCTCGTCGACGTCACCGACGACGGCACCACCGTCGCCCCCGGCGTACGGCTGCTGCCCACCCCGGGGCACACCCCGGGCCACGTCGCCGTCGAGCTGCGCGGTGGCACCGAGACCGCGCTGGTCACCGGCGACTGCGTGCACCACCCCGTCCAACTCCTCGACCCCGCGATCACGAGCTGCGTGGACACCGACCCGCGACAGGCCCGGGCCACCCGGCGACGGCTGCTCACCACGCTCGCCGACACCGACACCCTGCTGCTCGGCACACACTTCCCAGCCCCCACCGGGGGCCTGGTCCGCTCCGCCGGCGACACCTTCCGGCTCACCCCCGTGCCACCCTCCCCCGCGCCCCGGCCCGCGTGAGTCGACCAGCCCGCGCGCCTGAGCGCGCCCCCCTTGTGCGCCCCCGTGCGTCGTCTCGCCCGCCACCCGTCCCGGCGACCACCGCCGGACGCTCCGGCCGCCCCGAACCCGTTCGGCGGCCCCGGGGAACCGGACGCCCGGGGTCAACGGGTACGTAACGCCCCCACCCTCGGAGCCGCCACCCATCCGCCCCGCGAACAGGACCGTTTCTCCACTCCGCGCGCACTCGGCACGCGCCTTGACCCCGGGCCCGTACGCAGTACCTTCGGTGCGCACAACCGGCCACGGCCGGCTTCGACTTGAGGGGAAGCACAGTGCGCAAGGGCGATCTCGTCGGTGACCGGTACCTGCTCAAGGAAGGGCCGATCACCGGAGGCAGATCCGAGGTGTGGCTCGCCCACGACACCGTGCTGGGCCAGGACGTGGCGCTCAAGCGGGCCCGGATCGACGACAACAGCGCCCGCGGCTTCGCCCGACTCCAGGACGAGGCGAGGGCGTTGGCCAAGTTCCGCCGGCACCGGAACGTGGTGACCCTCTACGACGCCGTCCAGGTCGGCGAGCCGCCGGCGGCCGAGTTCTGGCTGGTGATGGAGTACGCGTCGGGTGGCAGCCTGGCCGGCCGGCCCCCGATCAGCCCGCGCGAGGCCGCGTCGATCGGCGCGCAGATCGCCGACGCCCTGGAGATGTTGCACGCGGAGGGCGTCGTTCACTGCGACGTCAAGCCCGGCAACATCGTGCTCGGCGACGACAGGACGGCCAAGCTCACCGACCTCGACGCGGCCTACCGGCTGCCCGGCTTCGTCACCCGCACGCCCAACCGCGGCATCGCGTACACCCCGGACTACGCGGCGCCGGAGGTGGTGCGGGGCATGCCGGTACCGGAGTCCGACGTCTTCTCGCTCGGTGCCACCCTCTACGAACTGGTCCTCGGCCACCCCACGGCCGAGTCCCACCCGGGAGGCGACGCCGACGCCCCCTCACAGCGCTCGTCCACCGACGCCGCGCCCGTAGGGCCCGACGACGAGACCCACGTGGACAGCGTGGACGGCGTGGACGGCGTGGACGGCGTGGACGGCGTGGATGGTGTCGACGGTGTCGGTGGCTTCGATGGCGCCGATGGCGCGGTGGGCGGCGGGGCGGCGTCGCGGCTTCGGGCTCACGGCGGCCTGGCCAGGTTGGACGGTGATGTCGGGCCGCTGCGCGAGACGTTGGACGCGATGCTGTCGGCCCAGCCGCACGACCGGCCCACGGCGGCCGAGGCGTGCCGGCGGCTACGGCGGGTCGCGGCGGAGGCCGACCGGCCACCGGCCGCCCCGGAGGCCCACGAGCGGCGGGCGGGGAACGGTCGGTGGGGCCCGGCGGGGCGCAGGCCGTGGGTGGTGGGTTCGGCGGCGGTGGCCGTCGCCGTGCTGGCCACCGTCGTCCTGCTGCGCCCGCCCTTCGGCGACGGCGACAAGGACAGCGAGCGGGACGCGGCGCGCGGCGCGTCGAGCCAGACCACCCCAGCGGCCGCGCCGCGACCCGCGCCAGCGGCCCGCAACATCGACCCCTGCGGGCTGACCAGCACCGAAACGCTCAGCCGCTTCGGCGAGGTGCGACTCGACCCGGCCTACGGCAACTTCGACCGCTGCGACGTGCTCGTGACGGACGGCGAGGACAGCGAGGTGGACATCAAGGTCGACCTCAGCAACGACCCTCCGTCCGACGCCGCGCCGCCATCCCGCAAGGTGGGTGGGGTCGGCGTGGCGGAGCTGCCCGCCGAGAGCGACGAGTGCACCCGCAGGCTGCTGCCGGGCGGCGAGGCCCGGTACAGCGTCTACGTCACCGCCCACCAGATCGGCGACGGGACGGCGCCGCTGTGCGAGATGGCCGAGACCGCGGCCACGTACGCGGCGCGACAACTCGACAAGGGCGACCCGCCACGCCGCACGACCCAGCCAGTGGCCGACTCGCTCGCACGGCAGGACGCGTGCACCCTGCTCGACGCCGAGGCGCTGTCGGTCGTGCCGGGCATCGACGCGGGCGACCCGGACGTCGGCTACGGCAACTGGGAATGCGGTTGGCGCAGCACCACCAGCAAGATCGTCGCCGACCTCAGGTTCGACCGCGGGCTGACCTCACCGACCTCGACCGGCCGCAACACCCAACTCGGCGGGCGCGAGGCCGTCGTCGAGCCGGAGGCCGACGGTTCGGACACCTGCCGCGTCCGGGTGGTGCACCGCCCGTACACCGACCTCAACGGCCGCCGGGCCACGGAGCAGGTGCACCTCGTGGTCACGGGGCCGCAGCCGGTGAACGAGCTGTGCACCATGGCCACCGATCTCGCCACCTCGGCCGCCGACGAACTCCCCCCTCCGCGGGCGTAGTCACCCGCTCCGTGGCGGCCGAGGTGTGTGCGGGAGAGCACGACCCCTTTCTAGCGGGCCGGCGTGGGGACGGGTCCCGGACCGGCGGGGCAGGGCGTGTCCGACGGGCGGCTGGCCGCCCCACGTCGCGGCCAGGCTGCTCGAAGGCCCACTCGAAGCGGGGCAGCGGCAGGGACACCCAGGGCGGAGTCCGGTCAACTGGCCACGTCGGCCGACACCGTCCGTACGACCTGCGGGCTGCTCCTCGGGTTCGCGACCTGGCTCGTCGTGTTCATCGTGGGCGGTCAGCCGCGTACGTGCAGCCCGAAACCCGTGCGGCCCGAAGGCTCCAACCCCTCCTTCAGCTGCAGCGAGGGGATCACGTAGTCACCGAAGTTCTGCCGCCGGAACGCGATCGGCTCGGTCGACTCCAGCGTGAGCAGGCGCTGCTCCCAAGCCTTGGCGACGTCCGGGTAGTCCTCGGTGCTCATCCGGTCGGCGCCGTACAGCACGAAGGGGGGCAGCACCTCGATGCCCGGGTAGTAGAGGATGCCGTGCTGGATCGGGAACAGCAGATCGTCAATGGGGCCGTTGATCCCGCGTGCGGCGTAATGCGACTCCGGGCCCCCGACGGTCACCGACAGCAGAGCCCTCCTCCCCGCGAGGGTGCCTTCACCGAAGCGCTCGCCGTACTTGGTGTCGCTGTGCTCTCCGACGCCGTACGCGAAGTGGAAGGTGAACACCCGGTCCACCCAGCCCTTGAGGATCGCGGGCATCGAGTACCACCACAGCGGGAACTGGAAGATGATCGTGTCCGCCCACAGCAGCTTCTCCTGCTCGGCCAGAACGTCCGGGGTGAGTGTCCCGGCATCGAAGGCCCGGCCCGAGTCCCGGGCGACTCTCAACGGACGTGAGGCGTGGGGGCCGTAGTCCGCGGCGTCCACGACCGCCTTCCAGTTCATCGCGTACAGATCACTCACCCGCACCTCGTGCCCGGCGCTCTCCAACGTGGACACCGCGAGTGCCTTCAACGAGCTGTTGAGCGACTTCGGCTCCGGGTGGGCGTAGACGATCAGCGTCTTCACGGGAACTCCTTCGGATCGGATGGCTTCGATCCTGGACGCCGCGACGCCCGGCGTTCAGGGTCACCTCTTCCACAGGACGGGACTTCCTGGTAACAGCAGGGCCACCTTCGCAGGGGACACCGAGGCCATACTGAAGGCATGGACGATCTCGCGGGCTTCCTACGCACCCGGCGCTCCCAAGTCGACCCGGCAGCCGTCGGCATCCCCACCGACAGCCGCCGCCGGGTCGAAGGGCTGCGCCGCGAAGAGGTCGCGCACCTGTCCGGAGTCAGCGTCGACTACTACGTACGTCTGGAGCAGGGCCGCGCGACCCAGCCCTCCGAGCAGGTCCTCGACGCGCTCGCCCGCGTCCTGGGCCTCGACGCGACCGCACGCGGGCACCTTGACCGGCTCGCCCGGCAGCGCCACCATCGCGCGACGGCACCGGGTGGGCGGGTCCGGCCGGAGCTGCTACGCGTCCTCGACCTGGTCGTCGACGCACCCGCGCTGATCACGAACCACCAACTGGACGTGCTCGCCGGGAACCGCCTCGCCGGGCTCCTCTTCGGCCAGCGGATACCGGGCCTGAACACCGCCCGGCACATCTTCCTCGAGGAAGCCGAGCGCGGCCTGTACGCGGACTGGGAGAAGTGCACCCTCGACGTGGTCGGGCACCTCCGCCTGGCCGCCGGGAAACACCCCGGGGATCCCCGGCTGGCCTCGCTCATCGGCGAACTGTCGATGGGCAGCGACCGCTTCCGCCGCCTGTGGGCCCGCGCGGACGTGCGCGCCCGCACACACGGACGCAAGGCGTACCGGCACCCGCTGGTCGGACTGCTGGAACTGCACCAGGAGAACTTCGCGCTACCGGACGAATCGGGCATGGAGCTACTGATACTGTCCGCGGCCCCCGGCAGCCGCGCCGAGGACGGGCTGCGCCTGCTCGCGGGCCTGGGCGTGGACAGCGGTGACGAGCCTTCCACAGCGAACGCTCAGGTCCGCCAGTAACTCAACGACGTCTGTGACAGCCTGGCGCTGTACGAGAGCCGGCCGCCTAACGAGGTACCAGGTATCGCTTCCGCAGGCGTGTCACTTCACGCGCGAGTGGCGCGGCGTCTCCTGCCCGCTGACGGGTCGTGTAGTTCGCAGGTCAGGGGTGAACTGCTGCGTAGGCTCGCTGCCGCACTATCGGCGCGGGGCATCCGCACAGCCCATCAGATGTCTATCCAGAACGCTTCCATCCAGCGGTTCTCGCCGATGCTTCCAATCCACTGGTCGTACGACCACGCGTTCGTGCCCTTCCAACCCACGCCCTGTACATGGGCTGCGGCCTTCATGGTCTCGTTGTTGCTTCGCAGGCGCAGCGCCTGGACCGGCTGGCCGCCGCTGTGTGAGAACTCATAGCTGGTGCCGGGTGCTATGTAGTGCTCGGGGCCGGTGCCGGTTTCCGCCCAGTGCGCCTGCACGTTGAGGTTCATGGCGCCGGTCGTCCCGACGTAGAACTTGATCCTGTCGATCGGTTTGTTCTCGCCCACGGTCCCGGTATAACCGTCGGCGCCATCAGTGCAGAGCGTGGCCGACCATCCCTTATTCCGCACGTGTGCCTGATAGCAAATGGCCCGGCCCTCGGTCCGTGAGCCGCTACGTTGCACGCCCGCTGCGTTTACCTCCCGTAATTGCTCCGGGGTCAGCTTGGCCACCTTGACCGATTCCCCCGCCGCAGGTGCGGGTGTGTCGGCTGCCTGCGACGCCGGAGCCGTTCCGATGAGCGCGAGAGCGGCAAGCAGCGGAACGGTAAATCTTGAACGGATTCGCACTGTTTACTCCACATGATTGAAGTAGTGCTCCTGTTGTGCGTAATTACACGGTCACGGAGTTCCCTAGGTCCACACCAGAATCAGACATTCCATACCACTCGGAACAGAGGTGCCGGGCCCGGGACATCTGACGAGGGGGTTGCGCGGGCAGGCCGTCGCAGTCGTCCAGCAAACTTGTACCGAAGCGACAGGGGTCGACCTCACACTGATCGTCTCCCATCCTCAACACCCTGCTCGATGCTGTCGCCCGCTTCACCGCTCCCAGCTGATCGATCGCCTGCGGCCACCGCGCGCCTCGGACTCCGCCGCCCTCGACGACGACGGCGGCCGTCCACGGAGTCGGCCGGGGCGAACAGAGCGCGCCCACCGCCTTTGTGCCCGCCCGCACCGTGCGTCTCCGCGCCGCCCGTCCCTCTGGAGCCACTGCTCACCGCCCGTCCCCAGACCGCTCGCCCGAAGCCGCCCGCCATCCGCGCCCGCTACGCCCACACCCTGCCGCGCGCGGCCGTGGAAGCCGAGCTGAACAAGTGCGTGCGACACGCGCCGGCCGACGCACAGGTGGAAGTACGGTCCCAGGCCGGCGAGATCACCCCGGTTCGCCTCCGGGGACAGCCTTGTTAGCTGCGAAGGATTTCGACCAGGCTGGCGAAGCTGTCCCTACCGTGGCCGGCGTCGATGGCCCGGTCGGTCAGTGACTTGATGAGTTCGGGCAGAGCGGTGTCCAGGCCCCGCGCGCGCACGGCGTTGATGAGGTGGTCCATGAGCGGGGCATCCAGCTCCAGCCATTCCTGATCGCCGGGGTAGCGGTGGTCGTCGACTTGGCGAGCGTAATCGGTGATCACCTCTGTGACGGTCGTGGACAGCCAGTGGGTCAGCAGGGGGGCCACCGTCGTGGCCTGGACCTGGGCGGTGCCCAGCAAGGCGGTGGTCTGCAGGAAGCCGATCAGGGTGGCCCAGGCGAAGTTGAGCATCGCCACGTCATAGAGAGCCGCGGTGCCGGGGGCCGGGCCCAGGTAGGTAGCGCCGCCGATGTGCGCGAGCGAGCTTCGATGGCGCTGGAACACCTCGTGGGAGCCGCTGTAGACCAGCACTGTTTCCGGCTGACCGACATGCTCGGGATGGGCCATCAACGCACCGTCGAGGTAGTGCCCACCCCGGTTTCGCACCCAGCAGGCGGCCTGCTCGGCCTGCTCGCTCGTTCCGGAGGTCAGGTTGACCACGTCGGCCGAGACGTGCGGCCCGGCCTGGCCCAACACGCGTTGGACGGCGTCGTAGTCCTCCAGGCACATCAGCACCAGTGGAGCCGTGAACGCGACCTGCAGCGAGTCCACCCGCCGTACGTCCTCAACGGGCTCGGCCGGTGCACCGGCTTCGGCCCAGACCACGACGTCGTGACCTGCCGCCGCGATGGCCTTGGCCAGCGCCGCACCTCGCGGGTTCAACCCTATGACCGACGTACGCACGCTCATCGCTCCTCCTACGTTGGCGAGATCAGCGCACTTCGCGCGGCCTTCGCGTGCTGAAGCTAGACCTTTACATCAATGTCAGAGTCAACCGGAGTCGCGCATGCGGATCGGGGAGCTGGCGGGGCCGGATCAGCCGGTCCATCACCGAGTTGTCCACCGCTCGGACAGTGCTCGACACCGTCATCGGCGCCACCTCACCGCACGCCGTGCTGGCAGCACGCAACGGGCTGGATGAAACGCTGTAGGTGTCGTGCTCGTGGTCGCATGCGGGAGACGCCCCCAACCCCGCACTGTTCCGTTCGGGCACGGCCATCCGTCCTCCCACCCACCGGGTGCCCCCGGCCCGCCCAGCGGGCCGATACGCAGATGACACACATCCGCGCGGTGCCGGCCGCACGGCCCTGATCAGCCAGCTGCGGTCGTCTTCCAGTCTTCGAGGTGTGCGCGGGACCTTCGTGCACGTCGAACTGGGAGAGGTGGTCGCCGGTGCGCGCTCGTTGGATACGCGTCGCTCGTACGGGAGCAGCGGGGTGGGGTCGGTGTCGGGCGGCGGGAACCTCGGCCGCTTTGATCGTGACGCTCGGTGTCGGCGTCGGTGGTTGGGTGGGGCTCGCCGGCGGCGGTGAGCACGGTGGTGGCGGTGTGCGGGCCGGCGGTCGAGCCCTGGTCAGCTCGGCGTCCCCGGCCCCGTCCGGCGCGCTCCGGCTGGACCTGCCGTGGCCCGCGGAAGGCCAGGCGAGCGTCGAGGTCGCGGGCCTCGGCAGCCTGGGCAGCAGCGGGCGGCAGCAGCCGGTGCCCATCGCGAGCCTCGCCAAGGTGATGACGGCGTACGTGATCCTCAAGGAGCATCCGCTGCGGGCCGACGAGGTAGGACCCCGGATCACCGTCGATGCGACAGCCGAGGCCGAGTCGCACTCGCTCAGCGAGTCCACCGCCCCGGTCCGTGCCGGGCAGCGGCTCACCCAGCGCACACTGCTGGAGCTGTTGCTGCTCCCCTCGGGCAACAACATCGCCCGGCTGCTGGCACGTTGGGACGCCGGCAGCCAGCAGGCGTTCGTGGCGAAGATGAACCGCGCGGCGGCCGACCTCGGAATGCGCCACACCACGTACACCGGGGCCAGCGGCGTCGAGCCGACCACTCGCAGCACCGCCGATGATCAGCTCAAACTGGCCCGCCAGGCCATGCGGGACCCGGTGCTGCGCACGGTGGTGGGCCTGCGCGAGACGACCGTCCCCGAATCGCCCGGCGTCATCACCAATACCAACCGGCTGCTGGCCAAGCCCGGCGTGGTCGGGCTGAAGACCGGATCGAGCACGCCCGCCGGGGGCAACCTGCTGTGGGCCGCCGAGGTGGGGTCGGGTCGCGCGCGGCACCTGGTGCTCGGGGCGGTGTTGGGGCAGCGTGCCCACACCACGCCGGCCGAGGGCATGGCGGCTGCGCTGACGCACAGCGGTGAGTTGATCGATGCCGTCCGCCAGGGTCTGCCCGCGGCCCTGATCGGCAGCGGTGCCCGGCAGCCGGTGCGCTCGTGAGCGCGCTGGTCGACCGCCTGGTGCGCCGCTCCCGGGCCACCGAGTCCGCCGACCGGCCGGCGGTGGCAGTCGGGGCCGCCGCGGGGGGGCGGGGGGAGGTGGCGGCGCGGTCGGTGGGTGGCTGCCGCCGCGGGGCTGTGCGCACTGGTGATGGCGGCGCACGCGGCGGTGCCGAACGGGTTCGGCAACCTGGGCAGCCTGCTGGAGACGTTCCTGCCCTGGCTGGGTGTGAGCGTGCCCGTGCTGCTGGTCCTGGCAGCGATACGGCGTTCCGCGGTCGCCGCGGTGGCCGGGCTGCTGCCGGCCCTCGTGTGGTGGTCCCTGTTCGGCGACGTACTGGTGGACAAGCGAGCCGCCGGCGGCGACCTGACCGTGGTGAGCCACAACGTGAACGACGCGAACCCGGACCCGGCCGGCACCGCCCGCCAACTCGCCGCCAGCGGTGCGCAGGTGCTGGCCCTGGAGGAACTGTCGCCCGACACGACGCCGACGTACGAGCGCGTGCTGGCCGACTCCTATCCCTACCACGCCGTACGGGGCACCGTCGGACTGTGGAGCAGGTACCCCCTGCACGACGTGGCGCCGGTCGAGATCATGCCGTGGCCCCGCGCCCTGCGGGGCACCGTCGCCACGGCCAAGGGCCCGATCGTCGTGTACGTCGCCCACCTCGCGTCGGTGCGGGTGCGCCCGGGCGCGGGTTTCGCCACGGCGGGGCGGAACGCGGCGGCCGAACGGCTGGCCGCTGCCGTACGGGCCGAACCGGCGCCCCGCGTCCTGGTGGTGGGTGACTTCAACGGCACGCCCAACGACCGCGCCCTGGCACCGGTGTTCGCCCCGCTGCGGTCGGCGCAGGAGGAGGCCGGCGCCGGGTTCGGCTTCAGCTGGCCAGCCGCGCTGCCGGTGGCCCGGATCGACCAGATACTGCTGCGGGGCATCGCCCCGGCCTCGTCGTGGACCCTGCCGAGGACGGGCAGCGACCACCTGCCGGTCGCGGCCACCCTGCGACTGTGACCGACTGCCTCGGCCGGGCCACCCGCAGGGACACCCACCGGTCCAGCCGCGCGGTCACCACCAGCGCGCCGCCACGGCACCCACCCTGCCGGCAGTCGTGCTGGCAGGCTGTCCCTGGACCCGGAGTGCCCCGCTCCCGGGTCCGTACCCACACAGCCGGACCTCCCGGCTCGGCTCGACCTTCAGGTGATGTGATGCGACAAGAGCGTGACCCCAGTGCGCGAGCGGACGCGGCGACGCCGAGCCGCCCCGCCGCCGACCTGCCGTCGGCCGTGCACGTGCTCCTGGTCGAGGACGACGAGGCGATCCGCAGGTCCGTGGGGATGGCACTGGAGCGCTACGGCTACCGGGTGTCCGTGGCCCCCGACGGCCTGACCGGTCTGGAGATGTTCCGGGCAGCGCGGCACGACCTGTTGCTCCTCGACATCATGCTGCCGCACCTGGACGGCATCGGGCTGTGCCACCGGATCCGCGAAACCAGCCAGACGCCCATCCTGATGATGTCGGCCCGCGGCGACGCGCTGGACGTGGTGGCGGGGTTGGAGGCGGGGGCCGACGACTACGTCGTCAAGCCCGTCGACACCAACGTCCTGGTGGCACGCATCCGCACGCTACTGCGCCGGGCCACCTTCACCGCCTCGCCCGAGAGCGACGACCGGCCGGGCGACGCCGATGGCCTGCTCACCTTCCGCAACCTGAGCATCGACACCCGTGGCCTGGAGGTCCGCGTCGACGACCGGCCGCTCGCCCTCGCCCCGACCGAACTGCGGCTGCTCCTGGAGTTCGCGGCCGCGCCCGGCATCGCCCTCCAACGGCAGACGCTGTTGCGCAAGGTGTGGGACTACGGATGGGACGGCGACATCCGGGTGGTCGACCTGGCGGTGCAGCGGTTGCGCAAGAAGATCGGCGCCGAGCACATCGAGACCATCCGTGGCTTCGGCTACAAGTTCCGGCGCTGAGATGCCACGGAGCAACCCACCCACATCCGCCGCCCGCACCACACGCGACGAGGGCCCGGGGCACACCCTGCGGCGCCTGGTCAACCCGCGGTCCCTGCGGTGGAAGGTCGCCGCAGGGGTAGCGGCAGCGGCCTGTGCCATGGCCCTCGGCATCGGGCTCCTGGTCCACCGGACCACCGAGGAGCGGGACATGAACATCGGCCGAGGCCGTGCGATCGAGGCGCTGACGGAGGCCGAGGCCGCGTTCCGCGGCGAACAGCCCGTGCCCTCTCCGCCCGCGGAACGCCTCGTCTACCTGGTCGGTGACGACGTGCCGGACCCGCTGCTGGAGCGCATCGGCTCTCGCCCCGCGTCCGACCCTGTTACCTGGTACGACACCCGAAAGCCGCTGCAAGGACCGCGGATGTGGGCGGCGGGCCGGGTGGACGGCACGGCCTTGGCCGTCCACGTGGACATGTCCAGCGACTGGCGCAGCCGACAGGCGCTGGACCGGCACATGCGGTACGCGGCCCTGGCCACGCTCGCCGTCGTCGTCCCCCTCACGGTCCTGGCCGCCGAACTCGTGCTACGGCGTTTGCGCCGCGTCGCCGGGACGGCCCGGCGGATCAAGCACGGCGACCTCGACGCCAGGACCAGGAGCCGTGGCCACGACGAGATCAGCGACATCTCCGGCGCGGTCGACCTGATGGCCGACGCCCTCCAGGACAGGCTGCGCAACGAACAGCGCTTCACCGCGGACGTCGCCCACGAACTCCGCACCCCGCTCACCGGCCTCGTCACCGCCACCTCCCTGCTGCCCGAGAGCGAGGCCACCGACCTGGTGCGCGACCGGGTGCGGGTGCTGCGCTCCCTGGTGGACGACCTGCTGGAGATCTCCCGCCTGGACGCGGGAGCCGAGGAAGCCGACGCCCAACCGGTGCCCCTCGGCGAGCTGGTGGCGGAATCCGTACAGCGCACGAGCCTGGAGACGGACGTTTCGGTGATCGGTGACCCGGTCGTCGAAACCGACCCCCGCCGGCTCGACCGCATCGTCACCAACCTGATCCTCAACGCCCACCGCCACGGCACGGCGCCCGTTACGGTCCTGGTCGAGGGCGCAACCATCGTCGTACGCGACCACGGCCCCGGCTTCCCCCGGGAGGTCCTCGACCACGGCCCGCAACGCTTTCGCACCGGAGCCGCCGAACGCGGCCACGGCCACGGCCTCGGCCTCACCATCGCCCTCGGCCAGGCCCACGTCATCGGTGCCCGCCTCACCCTGGCGAACGCCGACGCGCCGTCCGGCGCCGTCGCCACGCTGGAACTGCCCCGCTGAACTGCCCGCCCCCCTTCGACGGCCGGGCCGGCCGCCCCGTACCGCCGCCACGCGCGGCCCGGTCGGGGCACTGCGCGTCCCCGGGCCCGGCTCACCCCTGGCCGCGCTGGCGAGGGCGGCCGATCCACTGGCAACGGGTCCGGGTGCCGTCCTCGTAGGTGGAGCGGCACCCGGTCTTCGGCGGATCGACGGTGAGCAGGCCGATCCGAAACGGTCAGCAGGGAGCGTAGACCGAGCTGATTCTGTCGTTGAAATTGCTCGGGAGGTTGATCGTCGGACCGAAGGCGCCGTACGTGGCCAACTGACCACTCCCGCCGGTGCCGTCGTAGACACGCGCTCCCGGAGTGGACGCGCTGAGGGTGTCCCGGGCCGGTGCCGGGCGGCCCCGCCACCCGCTACGAGGCCGGACTCCGCCTTGCGGCGCTCATCCTCCGGCTTCGGATACCCAACCCAGACCGTTCGTCAGACAGGCCCTACGGGCCTGGCCCGGCGGGGCGGTATGGCCCGCGTGGGCACCCGCTGACCGGCGCGATTACCGTATGGGCCATGACCGATTCCGAGGATGTGCGTCGCATCGCGCTCTCCCTGCCGGAGACAGTGGAGAAGATCGCCTGGGGCATGCCCACGTTCCGGGTTGCCGGAAAGATGTTCGTCACCATCCCCGACGACGAGTCGTCGTTCGCGGTGCGCTGTCCCATGGTGGAGCGCCAGGAGCTGATCGCGGCCGAGCCGGCCAAGTTCTGGGTCCCCCCGCACGAGGCCAGCTCGCACTGGGTACGGGTGCGCATCGCGGCCCTCGACGACCAGGACGAGTTGCGCGACATCGTCGTCGACTCCTGGAAGCAGGCGGCCCCGCCGCGCCTCCTGGAGAGCTTCACCGCCCCCGCCTGACACCGCCCGCTGCCTGCGCCGCCGCCTGGGCCCCGCGCCACCGGCCAGGTCCGCGCGCGGCGGGCCCGGGGCCGGGGCCGGGGCAGCGGGAGGGGCGGTCAGGCCAGCGTGCGCAGCAGCGCGCGGCAGGCGTCCGCGCAGCGGCGGCACGCCTGGGCACAGACGCGGCAGTGCTCGTGCGCGTCGGCGTGCTGCTCGCACTCCTCGGCGCAGGCGGTGCAGACGGTGGCGCAGGCTTCGAGCTGGGCTCGGGTGACGTTGACGTCGTAGCCGGTGTGCCGGGAGAGCACCGAGGCGGTGGCCGCGCAGATGTCGGCGCAGTCCATGTCGGTACGGATGCACCGGGTCAGGTCGCCGACGGCTCCCTCGGCCAGGCACGCGTCGGCACAGGCCGTACACGCCTGGGCACAGGCGGCGCACTCCTCGATGCAGCGCTCCAGGGCCGCGGGGTCCACGCCGCCAAGGTCGGCGGGGTAGGTGTGCAGCATGTCCTTGACCGTCGTCGTCATGACGTGCTCCTCGTCGTTCGGAGTGCTGCCGGACCGGCTCGCCCGGCAGGGGTGACTCGCTCCCCGGGTTTCACCGCGACACCCGCGCAAACGCCGGCCGCCCGGCGGTGGCGGGCAGCCGGGTGACGGGCGCCATGCGGCGTGCGGCATGCGCCGGCGTATCGGCTGATATCTACCGACGTATACCGATACGAGCCAGACAGGCGCACAATGGAGACGGCGTGACGCCGCAGGAACGCACGCTACGGACCACTCCCCACCACCTCGTACCGAGGTGGGCCGCCGCGCCGGTGCGCACACCCGCCGGCGCGGCGGTGCGTCCGGGCGCCGGTCAGGGCGCGGCGCGCGGCCGGTGTTCGGCCAGCCAGCCCGTGGCGTACGCGACGGCGTCGGCCAGCGGGAACAGGCGCGCCTCAGCCCCGCCGACCGGGCCGCACAGCACAGGCCGCTCCTTCTCGAAGGCGGCGCCCAACTCGTCGAAGCGGTCGTCACTGATCGACGTGTCCCACACCGTGCTCCAGCGGCGGCCCGCCGGGGTCGCCACGGCGAAGGAGTTGCGCACCCGCTGCCCCGGGAGGCGGTACTCGGCCAGGTGGAAGGCGGTGCACGAGTCGTACCCCACGCCCAGCAGCAGCACCCGGGCCGCGGCCTCTTCGAGGCGGGCCAGCGGGCTGCGCTCGCCGAGCCGGCAGTCGAGCGCGTGGCCGTCCACGATCGCGCGGGCGCGCGCTCCGATGGCGGCGAAGGAGGTCTGCGGGTGGGCGCTGCGCGCGGCGCCGGGCCAGGTGCGCGCGGTCTCCGGTATCGCTCCCACCCGGTAGCTGCGCGAGGTGGCCGGGTCGTAGGCCGGTAGCGCGGCGCGGATGGTCGGCCACCACTGGGCCGGCACCGGTGGTTGGCTCCAGCCCGCGGGGTCCGAGTTGTCGCTGGTGTGCGTGGGGACCACCAGCGTGCCCGTGGTCCCCAGGACGTCGAGCAGGGCCGCGACGACGACCGGGGCGCCGCCGCAGACCCAGCCCAGTGAGCTGAGTGAGGAGTGCACGAGCAGGGTCTCGCCGGGCCGCACGCCCAGGTCCCGCAGCTCCGTGGTCAGGGAGTCGCCCGTGCAGAGTGGGCCGGTCGGCCGCGCCATCGACATGGCTGACGAGTCTGTAACACCGCGGCGCGCGCCGCCACCGATCAGGCGCCGGCCCACGCGCGTTCCGGCCACCGCGCGCGCCGAGCCCCCAAGCCGGCAGGCCCCGGCCGACCCACCCGTCGGGAGCCGTCCCGGGCCGCGCGTCGTACGGTGTGGCCGCCCACGCCGCGGTCGGGGCGCGCGGTGGGGCGCCCTTCGTGCCTCGTCCCACGCCCCGTCAACTCCGGGCGCTGGCGATACCCTTGGCACCGAGCGCGTTCTTGTTTCAACTCAGCTCCGTGAAAGGGAATTCCGTGAGCAGTCTCAACAAAGGGCTCAAGAAAGTAGAGGTGGCCCTCAAGTGGGACCCGAGTCCCGCGGGCGAGCCGATCAATGATCTCGATATCATCGCCGCGACCTATTCCACCGAGGCGCCGTACGGGAAACCCGTCTATCTCGTCCACTTCGGCAGCCGTTCACCGGACGGCACCATCATCCTGAACCGGGACAGCCAGACGGGTCAGGGCTTCGGCATGGACGAGGTCATGACCCTGGAGTTCGACCGGCTCGCCGAGACGTACGGGCGGGTGGTGGTGGGTGTGGTGATCCAACAGGGGGGCGGACACAAGACGTTCGGGGACGTGCCGAACACGGCCGTGCGGATACAGGAGCGGTACACCAAGCTCGTGGAGTACGACTTCTCCACCGTGGCGGCGGCCACGGCGGCCACCATCGCCGAGTTCACCCGGGACGAGGCGGGAGAATGGGACCTGCGGGAGATCATCCGCGGATTTGACACCAACCCCGCGGGATTCGCCGATGTGATGGGCCAGCGTCCCGTCTGAGGGGCCACTTCGGCTTTGCCGGCGGATTCGCCGTGGCATTTCGCCGAACCGGGTTCGCCGCCGTTACCCCTTGCGGGCCGCGTAATGTCGCGCGGCCCGCACTCTGTTTCCGCACTTCGTGGTGCACCAGCGGCGGGCGGCGTGCGAGCGCAGGAACCAGCGGGCACAGCCGCGCGCCCCGCACTCGGCGAGTTGGGCCGCGTCCGGGCCCGTCAGCAGTTCGGTGCCGTCGTCGGCGAGCAGCGAGAGCGCGGCGCCGGCCGGGTTGCCCGAGTCCGGTTCGTCCGCGCGGCGCGGGCCGTCGGCGGCCCACGTCAGTCGGGGGGTGGGCGGGGCGGCGGCGAGCGCCTCGTTCAGCGTCTCCAGACTGGCCGGCGCGGGCACCGCGCCGCTCGCGCGGGCCGCGAAGAGTTCGCGCAGCGCCTCGCGGAGCGCGCGGAGCCGACCGAGCTGACGGCCGGTGAGGGCGACCGGGTCCGGCAGCACCTCGTGCCGGACCAGCCACAGGTGCGCGGCGTCGGTGTCCTCCAGCAGGTCGACGGGGCCGTGGCTGACCGTGAAGCGCGAGTTCACCAGGGCGAGCGAGGCGAAGCGCTCCTCGCCCGGCACCGGGAGCTGATGGAGGTAGTACGGCGCGTCATGGTTCACGACCTCATGGTAACGGTTGCACTTCTCCGTGAGGAGGTCTAGCGTCCCTCACGCTGAACATCATCAGAAGGCATGAGAACCCTGGAGGTGCCCCCGTGGCCATCGACGTCGACAAGCTCCGCGACGACTTTCCGATCCTGCGACGGACCATGGAGAGCGGCGCGCGGCTGGTCTATCTCGACTCGGGCGCCACCACGCACAAGCCACTCCAGGTCCTGGACGCCGAGCGCGACTTCTACCTGACCCGCAACGCGGCCGTGCACCGGGGCGCGCACCAGCTCGCCGAGGAGGCGACGGAGGCGTACGAGGCGGCGCGGCAGACCGTGGCGGACTTCGTCGGCGCGGCCCGGGACGAGGTCGTGTTCACCAAGAACGCCACCGAGGGGATCAACCTCGTCGCCTACGGCCTGGGTCAGGCGACACGGAGCGCGGACGGCCGGGGTCCCATCGGGCCGGGCGACAAGATCGTGGCCACGGAGATGGAGCACCACGCCAACCTCGTGCCCTGGCAGCAGCTCGCGGCCAGGACCGGGGCCCGCCTCGACTGGTTCCGGCTGACCGACGACGGCCGGCTCGACCTGGATGACCTGGACCGGCTGGTCGACGCGGACACCAGGGTGGTGGCCGTCAGCCACCAGTCCAACGTGCTGGGCACCATCAACCCGGTGCGCGCCATCGCCGAGCGGGCGCACGCGGTGGGCGCGTACGTCGTGGTCGACGCCGCCCAGTCGGTGCCGCACCGGCCGGTGGACGTGACCGCGCTCGGCGCCGACTTCCTCGCCTTCTCCGGGCACAAGATGCTGGGACCCAGCGGCGTGGGCGTGCTGTGGGGCCGCGCCGAACTGCTGGCCGCGCTGCCGCCGTTCCTCACCGGTGGCTCGATGATCGAGGTCGTGGAGATGGACCACGCCACGTTCCTGCCACCGCCCCAGCGTTTCGAGGCGGGCGTGCCGATGGCGGCGCAGGCGGTGGGGCTCGCCGCGGCGGTGGACTACCTGCGGGCGCTGGGCATGGGCGAGGTGGCGGCGCACGAGGACGCGCTGACCGCCCGGGCGATCGAGCGGCTGGGCGAGATTCCCGGCGTGCGCATCATCGGCCCGCGGGAGATGACCGAGCGCGGCTCGGCCGTCTCGTTCACGGTCGCGGACCTGCATCCGCACGACGTAGGGCAGGTGTTGGACGAACGCGGCATCGCCGTGCGCGTCGGGCACCACTGCGCGCGCCCCATCGTCCGCCGCTACGGCATCCCGGCCACCACCCGGGCGACGTTCTACGTCTACAACACGCTGGAGGAGGTCGACGCGCTGGCCGACGGCGTGCGCGCGGCCCAGGCGTTCTTCGGCCGGTAGCCACCGCGCCCGCGCGGTGACGGCGACGGCGGCGGCCGACACCACGCGGGCCGGCGAGGGCATTCGAAAGGTTGGCCGAATCCTTGCCGCCGACACGGCGCGATGTCCTCGCCCCGCCCCGTGGTGTTGGTCATCCTGGATCGGTCAAGTACCGGGCCTCACGCGGTAGGTGATGGGGCGTCATGAACGGTGGTGCGCCGTGTCCTCGCCGGCTCAGCTCGCACTGGGTGACTTACACCAGATCAACGTACGGGTCTCCACGCACCCGGGCCTGTCGGTGCGCTCCCTCTTCTCGGACGTGCTGGGCGGCCCGCCGCAGGGCGTGCCGCCGCGCATCCGCCAGATGATCCGGGCCGCGCTGCCGCCCGGCGCGGCACGGCTGCTGCGGTCGCTGTTCGCCGCCTCCCACTCGCCCATCCCGTGCTTCCTCACCTCGGCGATGGACCCGTTCGCCGAAGGCGGCGTGGAGGCCCAACTCGAACGCATCCGGGACCTGTCGTCGGACGCCGTCCAGCACCAGGTGGCCGAGCACTTCACCGGCCAGCCGACCGCCGTCTGGCACCGGCTGTTCCAGCACCCCCGGGTCTTCGCCGCCGCTTCGGCCAGCGTCCAGGAGGCCATCTGGCGGGCGTACGAGCCGCTGTGGCGGCGCACGGCCGCCGTCCGGGCCCGGGAGGTCGAGCGCATCGGCACCGCCCTGGTCACCCGGCAACTCCCGCTCGTCCTGGCCGACCTCGGCCCGGGCTCCTGGTTCGACGGCTCCACCCTGCACTTCGAGGAGGCGCGCCGCCTGCACGGCGGCTCACTAACGCGTCCCCGGCAGGGCCCCGACGGCAACGTGCTGGTGCTCGCGCCACTGTCGTCGGGCACCAGGGCGCTGGCGGGCTGCACCGTGGGGGCGGGCAGCGTGCGCGTCGGCTACCCGCCCGCGGGCCTGGCCCGGGCCCTCGAGGGCGCGGACGCGCCGGGCCCGGCGGACGCGCTGGTGCTGGTGCTGGGCGAGCAGCGGGCGACGATCCTGCGGCACGGCAGCCGCGAGGCCACCATGACCGAGATCGCCAACCACCTCGGCTGCTCGCCGGCGACCGTGACGTACCACTGCGCGCAACTGGAGCGCGCCGGGCTCGTCCAGCGGGTGCGCCAGGGCCGCACGGTGCGGCTGCGGCTCGCCGACCGTGGCGCCGACCTGATCGACCTGCTCCGCTGACGCGCCCGGGCGCCGGCGGCCCCGGCCGTCCTAGGTTCTGTCGTCAAATGTCACGCCCACATCAGGAGTGATGCGAGGGTGACGGCTGCTTCGTAGGACTGGGCGGTCTTGTCGTATCGGGTGGCGATGCCGCGCCACTGTTTCAAGCGGTTGAAGCACCGTTCCACTACGTTGCGCTGCTTGTAGGCCGTGCGGTCGAAGCTCGGCGGCCGGCCGCCACGGCTGCCGCGCTTGAGCCGGTTGCGGATCTGGTCGGCCCGCTCGGGAATGGTGTGCTGGATGCTCCGGCGGCGGAGCCAGGTGCGGATCGCCTTCGAGCTGTAGCCCTTATCGCCCAGGACATGGGCAGGGCGGACCCGAGGCCGGCCCGATCCGGTGCGGGGCACCCGGATCGCTTCCATCACCGCGGTGAACTGGGTGCAGTCGTTGGTGTTCCCGCCCGTGACGACGAAGCCGAGCGGGCGGCCGAGTCCGTCGCAGGCGAGGTGGATCTTGCTCGTCAGCCCGCCTCTGGACCGGCCGAGCGCCGGGGTGCGGAGCCCCCTTTTCGGGCCCCGGCCGCGTGCTGGTGTGCCCGGACGATGGTGGAGTCGACAGACACCAACCAGTCGATGTCGCCCGCCGCATCCGCTTTCGCCTGCGCGGCCCGCAGCATCCGCTCGAATGTTCCGTCCGCCGCCCACCTGCGAAAACGCGTGTGGAGAGTCGCCCACGGCCCATACCGGTCAGGCACATCCCGCCAGGCCGTCCCGGTCCGAAACTTCCACACGATCCCATTCAGCACCCTGCGGTCATCCAGCCGCTTCCGCCCCCGCAACGACTCGGGCAACAACGGCCGGACAAACTCCCACTCGGCATCGGACAGTTCATGGCGACGTATCACGACCCCATGATCCACCAGACAAGATCATTTGAAGACACTGCCTAGCGGGAGTTCCCCGCGGCCCCGGACGGCACGGCCTCCCGTGGGACGTAGGCCACCCACACCGGGCCACGGGCGAAGGCCAGGCACTCGCCGTCGGGCGTGGTGAACTCCGTGCCCCGGGTGGCGGCCGGCCGTTCCCAGCGGGCCTGGTGCGCCTTGCCGTCGCGCAGCACCAGGGCCGGCCCGGAGCCGGTGGTGTCGGTGAACGGCGAGGCGCTGCCGGAGCGGTCGTGGAAGCGCGAGTCGCGGATGGTGACGCCCTGCACGACGACGGTCGCCGGCCCGCGCCCCTTCGCGTCGGCCACCGGCACCGACGTACCGTCCATCGAGACCCGGTAGCGCTCGCGCTCGCCCGCCCAGGCGAAGGAGATCGCCGCCGCCGGGTAGCGGACGGTGTACGAGGGGGTGTCGCGGCCACCGGCGGGTGCGGCGCCGAAGCGGAAGCCGATGTCCGCCGCGTCGTCGGCGTCGGGCGCGGCGGACAGCGCGCGCTCGGGTCGCAGGTAGAGGTTGTGCGGGGCGGCGCGGCTGTCGCTGCGCGTGTAACCGTCGCTGACCCGCTCGGGCGGAACCGGGTGCAGGGGGGCGTCCTTGACCAGCGGCAGCAGCTTGGACTGCGCGCCCGAGTAGGCGAAGGCCGGCTCGCCGAACTGGCGCAGCAGTTCCAGGTCCGTCTCCCGGGCGCTGCGCACCGGCCCGACGGTGGGTGGCAGGTGGGAGGAGTACACGGCCATCAGGCGGGAGAGGCCGGCCTCCACGCGCTCGACGTAGACGATGTCGGCCGAGCCGAGGCCGCTCTGGGGCCGGGCCGGGCCGACGTTGTCGATCTTCACCGCGAGCACCGGGGCCTCACGCGCCCTGAGACCGGTGAAGGGGGACGTGCCGTCCTCGGGTGCCGAGCTGTCCTCACACCCGACGGCGACCAGCGTGAACACGGTGGTCAACGCGGCCCACCACGCTGCCGCCCGGCGCTTCCTGTTGTCCACCGCAGCCCTCTTCGTCCGGGGTCCCGCTCCAGGAGACCCCATCATCGGCGCCCACGCCAGTGGGCGTCACCCATCGTGGGGTGAGGGCGCCGCCGGCGCGTCGGGCCGGGGTCTGGTCCGGTGGTACGAGGGGATGACGCTGGCGATGGTCGCGCCGAGCGCCGCTCGCCCCGCGCCGCCGGGCCCGTGGCCCGCCGGTGGTGGGGAACTCAGCGGCAGGCCAGCCGCGCTGCGGGCCTCGCGCAGCGAGCCGTGCACCACGAAGGCGTGGTGCAGTCGGGTCAACCGCAGCATCTTGAGGGTGACCGGACGGGTGGTCAGGACGCGCAGGCGGCGCCCGCGCGCCATCAGCCGCTCGTGCAGTGAGCACAGCAGGCCGAGCCCGCTGCAGTCGATGAAGGTCACCGGCCGCAGGTCAACGATCACCTCGCCACCCGCCGCGGCGATCAGCCGGCGCAGCCGGGGCGCGAGTGCCTCGGCTGCCACGATGTCTATCTCTCCGTGAAGCTCGACGACGGTGATCGCGTCGTCGTACCAGCATCTCGCTTGGAACTCGGAATGCCACTGGCGCATGAGATGCCCTCATCGCTGTCGGTGCGTCCTCGGTTAGACGGTGAACCGTCGGTGCGTGCCGAGATTCTGGCTCCTCGACACGCGGCATACGTGCGGTGGGGGACGGTAGTCGCCAGGGGCAGGGCGACACCGGTCTTCACACTATTGCCGCTGTCACGTGCGACTACACCGACACTTACCGGCCAACTCCGAAACGGCGGCAGAACGGCGAGCTTTGGCCGGCGGAGCCGCGGTTGACCGTTCTCTGACAGCGCTTGCGCCGCCCGCCCCGAAGATCGCCCCGCGCCGACGAACCGGCGCCCAGCCGGGGCCGTCACCACCCTCGTGACCACGGCAGGCCCGGTGAGCGCGGCACGCCAGCGCCCGAGACACCCCTGTGGCGGGCCGCGACGCGGCCGCGCGACCGGGCCACCCGCGCGACGCGTTCGGCCGGCGCGGGACCAGCGGATAGAAAGCGCCGCCACCGGGGTGCGCGGGGGCGGATTGGCCGGTCATCTGGCTGGTTCCGGCCTGTTCTGCGCGGCGGGCGTCCGGCATGGCGAGACCCGGTGACGGCGCGCCGAACCGCCGTACGAGGACAGCGGCGAGGGGCGCCGAGCGGCGTACGAGCCGGGGGTCGGCGGCTCTCGGGCGGTGCGAGCGCGGGGTGACGGAGGTCGCGCGGGCGCGGGCGCCCGGGGTCGGCGGGGGGTGGGTCGCCCCTCGCGCGCCCGGCGTCACGGGACGTGCCCGAACCGGTGACGTACGGCCCACGGAAGCGGCGGGGGCGGTTCCACGCGCCTCTACACGCCCCAGAGGATGGCCGAAATTTTTCCCCCCTTGCGTGCCGCTTCTCCTTGCTGCCACCCGATTCCCCCGAAAGCCTCCTGGCTCGCCCGCGCGCGACCGCGAAAATCGCTGTGCCCGCCGCGAACCAGCACGTAGTTTCCGACACATGGACAGCACTGCCGGTACACCACCCCCGCGCCTGACCCGCCTCACCTTCCACGGCCCGCTCTCGGAGGAGCGGGCCGCGCGCATGATCGATCGGCTCGCCAGGAACGAACCCCGATCCATCCTCGACATCGGCTGCGGCTGGGGGGAGTTCCTGCTCCGCACGCTCGCGGCGACGCCCGGCGCCACGGGCGTGGGCGTGGACCTGAACGAGGAGGACATCGCCCGGGGCCGGGCGCTCGCCACCGCGCGTGGGTTGGACGAACGGGTCACCTTCCACGCCGAGTCCGGCGTCGCGACCACCCGTGGCCCCGCCGACCTCGTGCTCTGCTTCGGCGCCAGCCACGCCCTGACCGACGCCGCGCCGCCCGGGCACACGGCCGCCGCGCTCGAGGCGCTGCGCGGCCTGGTCAACCCCGGCGGCCGGGTGGTGCTCGGCGAGGGTTTCTGGGAGCGCACCCCCGCGCCCGCCGAACTCGCCGCCATGTGGCCGGACGCCAGCCCCGACGAGCACCCCAGCCTTGCGGAGTTGGTCGACCTGGCGGTGGCCGCCGGGTTCCGCCCGGAGTGGATCGAGTCGGCCGGCGCCGACGAGTGGGAGGAGTTCGAGTCCGGCTACCGGGCCGATGTGGAGGAGTGGTTGGCGAACCACCCCACGCACCCTGCGGCCGAGGAGACCCGCGCCCGCGTGGACCAGCAGCGCTCACGTTGGCTGCGGGGCTACCGAGGCGTGTTGGGCATCGCCTACCTCACGCTGGTCCCGGTGGCGTGAGCCCGGCCTCCCGCCGGCCGCGGCCTCGGCAGTGCGACGGCGCGACGGTATTGAGTGGCGCCGCGGCCGGTCGCTGAGGCGGTCGACGGGAGCCGTCCCACCCGCTCGCGGTGACGGGCCGCCCCAGCGGGGGCGGCCCGGGGCGTCGACGGCGGTTCAGGGCAGAGTGGGCGGGGCGCCCTCCCGGCGTACGGGGCGGGGGCCCGCGCATAATGGGCAGTGGAACTATCCGCTTCGGACGGTGCCGCCGGGCCCGCTCATGCCAGTCGATCGGGACGGAATCCGAGGAGAACCACGTGAAGATGTCCGAGCTGAGCCGCCGCAGTGGGGTGGCCATCCCCACGATCAAGTACTACCTGCGCGAGGGGCTGCTGCCGGCCGGGCACGCGACGGCCAGCAACCAGGCGGAGTACGACGCGGATCACCTGCGGCGGCTACGGCTGGTCCGCGCGCTGATCAGCTTCGGCGGCCTCTCGGTCACCGCCAGCCGCGAGGTGCTGCGCGCCATCAGCGAGCCGCTCGACCTCTACCACACGCTCGGCGTCACCCACTACGCGTTGGGCGCGCCGGTCGCCGACACCGGCGCGCGCGCCGGCACGGGCGGCCCGGGCACCCCGGACCAGGACGACGACTGCGCGGCCGAGGCGGCGGCGCTGGTCGACCGGATGGGCTGGTCGGTCGGCGAGGAGTCACCGGGCCGCACCGCGCTGGCCGCCGGGCTGCGCGCGCTGCGCAGGGTGGGCGCGGACGTCGGGACGGACGACCTGCTGCCGTACGCCGAACTCGCCGCGGCCACCGCCCGGGTGGACCTTGACCACCTGGCCGGCATCGAGGACCGCATCGACGTCGCCGAACGCGCGCTGGTCATGACCGTGCTGCTGGAGCCGGTCCTCGCCACCCTGCGCCGGATGGCCCAGGAGCACGAGGCGGCGCTGCGCTACCCGAGCGAGTCGAAGCAGGGTCCGCGACCCCCGGCCGCCCGGGCTGGGACCGACAACGCCGAGCCGGGCACGGGCACCGGTTCCCACCCCGCGTCCTGAGCGGCCGGCCGCGCCCCCCTGGTTCGCGGCACACAGCGCGGCCCCCGCTCCCGTCCGCCGCCCCTCCCCCGCGTACGCCCGGCGCACCGGGCGGCGCGTCGGCGGTGGCGCCGGGCGACGACACCAGCCGAAGACACCGACTCACCTGCGGCCGAAGAACTCCACCTCGGCGACGGCGACGCGGCGCTTGGCGCTCGCGCCGTAAGCCGCGTCGACGGCGAGCCGCACGCGTACGACGTCGGAACCGCGCACGTCGAAGGTCTGCTGGCCGGGCTGGTCCTTGAGGTTGACCGCCTTCGTGGAGCGCTCGCCGTCCGTGGTGAAGAGCGTGACGGTCAACTCGGCGGGGCGGGCCTGGGTCAGGAACTCGTCCTGGTTGGCCGACCGCCCCGAGATGACCAGCAACTTCCGCAGCCGCACCGGTTTCTCGAACGTCGCCTCCAGGTACTGGCCGGTCGCGGGGCCGGTGTCGGCGGGGGCCCAGTAGCGGTTGGTGAAGCCGTCGAAGGCGGCGCCCGCGCGGTGCCCGCCCGCCTCGCTGGAGGCCCGCGCCTCGGCGGGCCGCAGCGCCTCCGGCTTGCCGGTCTGGTCCTGCGTGAAGGTGAGCGCGTCCGAGAGCTGGGAGCGGGCGAAGTACGCGGCCGCCAGGAGGATCAGCAGCGTCAGCGGCAGCGCGAGCCGTGGCCTGGGCCACGTGCGGTGCCGGGGTCGGCTGCCGGCCTCCAACACCCGGTCCCGGTCGCGCCCGAACAGTCGCCGCCACCACGGGAGTCGGTTCTGCCCTGGGGCCCGGGCCGGGTCGCCGAGCTGCGCACCGCAGCGCTGGCAGAACCGCCGCTCGTGCGGGTTGTCCGCCCGGCAGCGCGGGCACGGGCGGCTGCCGGTACGGGTGACGGGCCCGGGCGCGGGCCCGGGGTCGTCCGGTGCCGGTGCCACCCGGTGGTCGGGCCCGGGGTCGTGCGCGTCCTCGCGCCGGTCGCCGGGGCGCCGCAGGGTCACCCCGTCCGGCCCGGGCTGGGGCGCCGGCCCCGGAGTCGTTCGGGCATCGGGCCGGGGAGTTGGCCGCGGGTCCGGCAGCGGGCCCGGCGGTGGAACGGCCGGTGACTGGCGCGGGCGCGGCGGCGCGGGCCGGTCGGGCGTGCGGGTCGGCGGTGGAGCGGGGGGCGGTGCTGGTTGCGGGGGCGGTCCCGGGGGCCCGGGCGCGCGGCCGACGCCGGGCGGGGCGGAGTCGGGGTCGGTGGTCGGGGGCGGGGTGGCGGTGGCGGCGTCGGGAGGGGGCGTGCTCGGGCGAGGTTCGGCGGGCGGCGGGCTGGGAGCACGGTTGGGGGCGGGATTCGGGGCGCGCCCGACGGGGGTTGGCTATCCGCGCCGCCCGCGTCCGGAGGCGGGTCGGCGGCGGCGCGGCCCGCCCGGTCGGCTTGGTCCGCCGCGCGTTCCCAGTCCAGGAAGGCCCGGCACGAGGCGCAGAACTGGGCGCCGGGCGCGTTGCGGTGTCCGCAGTCGGGGCAGGTCATGCCGGGCCCCCGGGTTCCTCGCCGGTCGCCTCGGCGGCCAGGACCTCCAGGCGGTACCCGACGTGCGCGGGGACCTCGGCGGCGACCAGCCGCTCCAGGCGGGCCCGGTCGAAGCGCTCCGGGTCGGCCACCCGCAGCCGGACCCGCACCCACGGCGGCGCCGA
Source organism: Streptomyces sp. 71268 (assembly GCF_029392895.1). Taxonomy (NCBI): domain Bacteria; kingdom Bacillati; phylum Actinomycetota; class Actinomycetes; order Kitasatosporales; family Streptomycetaceae; genus Streptomyces; species Streptomyces sp. 71268. The sequence goes on along the minus strand of NZ_CP114200.1, from coordinate 7,413,895 downwards.
GCCCGGCAGCGCGCCACCGTGCTCGACCGCCCAGGTGGTGGCCCCACTCTCGGTGATCTCGGGCTCGATACCGGTCTCCACCCGGATCGCCGAGGCCAGCCCCGCGCGCGTGCCGCGCTCGCGGTGGCGTACGACCGCGCTGGCCACCACCGCCCGGCGCTGGTTGACCGGCCGCTCCTCGTCCGTGCGGGTGGCGACCCAACTCGCCATCCAGGCCACGAAGTCGTCCGGGGCGGTACGCGGATGCAGGTAGGCGGGCAGGTTGTCGAGGGTCAGCAGCACGGGGGCGAGCACCTCGTCCAGCGCGCCGAGGAACCGTACGAGGAAGTCCTGGTCCAGGTAGACGGCCGGGAGCTGGTCGGCCAGCGGGTGGGGGGTGGGAAGCCCGGGGATCACGGCACGCATCTCACACCTCCCGGACCCGCAACTGGTGCTCGAAGCTGAACACCAGCGCGTGCTGATCGAGGAGGATCTTGTTGGCGGGCTCGGCGCGGTCCCCGGTGACCGGGTCGGCCGGGAACAGCAGCACGTCCTCGACCAGTTCGACGCCGGGCAGCCGCTGCAACACGGCGTACACCTCGCCGGCGTGCACGGGCCGCCCGAAGGGCCAGCCGTCGCCGTCGGGGCCGCCCGAGAGCGGGTTGAAGTAGCCGTACAGGGCGGCGAGTCCGGCCTCGCGCAGCCGGTCGGCCGCCGCGCCGCGCTGCGCCTGCACCTTGGCGACGACGGTCACGCCCTGGTAGTAGGGCGGCTCGACGTGCAGTCGGGTGCCCAGCGGGCGGCGCTCGTCGAGGTGGGTACCGATCATCGAGAGCGTCTCGGACGAGGGGGTCAGGTCCTCGAACCTGATCCGGCCCTGTTCGTCGCCGCGCCCGGCCGGCACGACGAGCAGCCGCACCCCGCCCGCGTCCGCGGCCCGCCCCGCCCGGCCCTCGGCGGACTCCGTAGCGTCGTCGGCCAGTTCGCCCACCGGTACGCAGTGCACCCGGGCCACGTCGGGCGCGGCCTCGCGGGCCAGTTGCTCGTAGTCGTGCGGCACGACGGCCCGGTGCAGGGTGGCCAGCGTCAGCGGGCCGCGCACCCGCGCGTCGTCCACGCTCTCGCCGTCGACGCCGCCGAGCGCCGGACGCCGGTTGTCGACCCGCGCCACGTACGGCATCGAGCTGCGCAGGATGCGCAGCGCGTGCCGGGAGACGTTGCCGCGCCGCCCGCCGCCGGTGCGGTAGCGGCGCACCCGCACGGTGCTGCCCTTGGGTGGCACGGCGCCGAACAGCCTGAGCGATCCGTCGCGTTCGCGCACCGCCGGACCGAAGTCCACCTGTCCTGAGTTCGGGTCCAGGGTGATGTGTCGTTCGTACGCGGTGGAGTGGGCGAAGTTGTCGACGCGGGTCCACTCCACCCAGCCCGCGCCCTCCGCGACCTCGACCACGAACGGCTCCTCGCTCGGCACCACCGGCGGCCTGGCCACCTGGAAGCTCTGCCCCGGCACCCCCTCGCAGACACCGATGACCTCGTCGGTGACGGTCTCGGCGTGGCTGGCCTCCACGGTGCCGCCGATGGTGAACGCGGTGATCTCGCGCACCGTCGGCGAGGCCACGTAGGTGGGTTGGTCGGGCGCGGCCTTGAGCAGCCGGCACCGTATCCAGCCGGCGGTGTGCCGGGCCACCACCGACGTGGCGTGCTGGGCGGGCAGGTGGATGATGACCTCGCCCGCCTTGTTGAAGCCACCCGTGTCGTCCTTGTCCACCTCGCAGGCCACCCAGGCGGTGCCGTCCCACGCCTCCCACAGCAGTGGCGGGCGGCGCGGGTCCACGCCCACGCCCTCGACCCTGCAGTCCAGGCGCAGCACGACGACGCAGGCCGGCGCGGGGTTGGACAGGCCGACGTACAGGCAGTCCCCGGGGCGCGGGGTGGTGCCGAAGCAGTGGACGTCGCGGCCGAGCGCCAGTTCCTCGGTGCCGTCGGTGGCGTCCCCGTCCAGCGGCCAGGTCGCCAGGTGGGCCAGCGAGCACGGCACGACGGACAGGTCGGAGCTGGTGGTGAAGACCACCGCCTCCTCGGCCTCGGTGCGCACGGTGGCGACCTCGGTGCCGGCGGGGACCCGCACCGGCTCCGGCTGCGGGGCCGAGAGCCAGAAGGTGACGTCGGTGCGGGCCGCGGTGGGTGGGTAGAGGCGGACGCCGATCAGGTCGAGGAAGGCCAGGTAGTTCTTGTCGGGCACCCGGTTCAGCCGGTAGACGAGTTGGTCGACCATGCTGGCGAACGCCTCGATGAGGGTGACACCGGGGTCCGAGACGTTGTGGTCGGTCCACTCCGGGCAGCGCTGCTGCACCAGGCGCTTGGCCTCGTCCACCAGCCCCTGGAAGTGCCGGTCGTCCAGGTTGGGGCTGGGGAGCGTCATGTGCCCTCCTCGTGCCGGGGGATGACGTAGAACGGGAAGACCAGGTTGCGCGGGTCGTTGGCGCCCCGTATCGCGTAGCTGATGTCGATGTAGAGCACGCCCTCGTCCGCCTCGTCGAAGCGCACCGCCACGTCGGCCACGTCGATGCGTGGCTCCCAGCGCTCCAGGGCCAGTCGCACCTCGTAGGCGAGTTGTCCGGCGGTGCCCGCGTCGGCCGGGGCGAAGACGTAGTCGCCGAGCGCGCAGCCGAACTCGGGGCGCATCGGGCGCTCGCCCGGTGACGTGGACAGGATCAGCCGGATGGACTCCGCGATCTCCTGCCCGCCACGGACCAGGGCGATGCTGCCGGTGGCGTCGGTACGGGGCGGGAAGGCCCAGCCGGCGCCGATGAACTGCTGGACCATGGTCAGCCTCCGATCAGGACGGTGGGGCACCCGGCGACGATCGGCGAGCCGCAGCCGGCCGCGTCGCCCACCCGGGCGGCCGGTCGGCCCCCGATGAAGACGCTGGCGCTGCCGGGCGGGCGCAGCGGGGACGCCGGGTGCGCGGCGGGTGACGCGCACTGGTGCGGGGTGCCGACAGTGGCCGCCGGGCGCCCGCCGATCAGCACCGTCGGTACGCCAGGTCCGCCCACCACCCCGGGGTGGCCGGTCGGATCGCCCACGCGGGCGGCTGCTGGCATGCGCGCTCTCCCCCTGTCTTCGCCGTGGTTCGGTCAATTGATGCGTACCAGCGGGGAGTTGATGGCCACGGTCGAGCCGCCCTTCACCTCGGTCCGGTTGGTGCCGTGCACCGCGACCTGGTTGCCCCGCACCTCGACGGAGCCGCCGGTGGCGAGCTTGACCTCGCCGTTGCCGCCGTTGACCTCGACCCCGCCGCGGGCGGTGAGCCGCACCGCGTCGCCGGCCAGTTCCAGCGTTCCCTTGCCCGCGTCCAGCGAGACGCCGCTGCCCGCCTTGATGGACACCTGCTGGGTGGCCTCGATCTCCACGGTCCCGTCGCTGTGCAGCACGATGGTGGTGCCCTTCCGGTCGAGGTTGATGCTGAGCTTCCCGTCGCCGGTGACCAGGCGCAGGCCCTGCGGGCCGTTCGCCGTGTCGAGGAGTTCCAGCTTGTTGCCGCCCTTGGAGCCGAACGCCCGCTTGGTGACCGCCCCGCTGGTCGGGTCCACGGCCCCGCCGCCACCCGCGCCACCGGCGCCGCCGCCACCGGCGGCCCCCTGGCCGCCGCCACCGCCGGGCTTGTCCTGCCCGTTGTAGAGCGCGGCCAGCACGTACGGACGGTCCATCCGGGCCTGTTCGAAGCCGACCAGCACCTCGTCGCCCACCTCGGGGATGAACGCCTCTCCCCCGCCGATGCCGCTGGCCTGCGCGGTGCGCGCCCAGTCGCTCGCGTACTCGTCCGACAGCCACGGGAAGCGCACCTTGACCCGGCCGAGTCCCTCCGGGTCCTTGGTGTCGGTCACCGTGGCGTTGACGAGCCCGGCCCGGTGCGCGCCACTGGTCTGGCCGCCGCCGCCCGTGCCGCCGGTCAGCCCGTACAGCGAGCGCTCCTGCTGTCCGGAGACCGTCAGCCAGGTCTCGTAGCCGCGTACGGCGTCGAAGACGTGCCGGGACGAGGTGACGGTGTACCGGCCCTCGAAGGGCTTGCCGACGCCGGTCAGGGTGACCGCGCCGCCGGCCCGCACCGCCGGGTTGCCCCTGATCACGGCCTCCAGCTCGGCGAACGAGCCGGCGATCCGCTGGGCCAGCGCCTTCGCCGCCTGGTCCACCTCGGCCTGGCTGGCGTAGGCGGCGTCGGTGGCGACGTAGGTGGCCTCGCCGAATGGCTTGGCCGCGTCCGCCGCCGTGAGCCCGAGTTCCAGGGTGGCCGCCGTGCCGGCCTCCGCCCGGCCCACCAGTGGCTGCTTGGCCCGCACGTCCCAGCCGCGCACCTCCACGGCCGACACCTGTTCGGCCGCCGAGACCGCGGCCCGGCAGCGCAGCAGGTTGTCACCCATCTCCAGGACCAGCGGGTTGCTGTCGGCGCGGGCCGCTGTGTCGGGGGCGCCGCCGGCCTCGGTCGGCTTGGTGACGTGCAGTTGTCCGTCCATCACCCACGCCTGCGCCCCCGCCCCCTCGGCCAGGGTGCGGATGAACTCCCAGTCGGTGACGTTGGGTTGGGCCACGTGTTCCAGTACGGGCCCCGCCACGTCCACCGTGCCGGGGCGCAGGCCGGCGCGCTGGGCGACGCGGGAGACGACGTCGGCGAGCGTCATGTTCTGGTAGCTGGCCACCCGGCGGCCCCGCAGCAGCCGGTGCGACTCGTCCAGGCCGCGCACCACCGTGAACGTTCCGGTGTCGTCGATGTCCACCTCAAGCGCGGTGACGTGCCCGCTCAGCAGCGGCCCCGAGGCCCCCTCACCGGCCTGGGCCAGCAGCCGCACCGGCGCCCCGATCTCGATGCCCGCCTGCTCCAGGAAGACCCGGCTCGGGTCGCGGAAGCGCAGCAGGAACAGGTCGGGCAGGGTACGGCTGTCGTCCACGTACGCCTCGACCAGCGTGTTGGCCCACGCCGCGGGCAGCGGCCGGCCCGCCACCTCCACCACCAGCGTCTTCGCGACGCTCTGGCTCACCATCGGCGCCCCTGTGCCGACGGGGCACTGGGCAGCGGGCTCGGCGCGGCCACCGGGGCCGGCCCGCGCTCCAGCTCCCGGGCGCGGGCGGAGGGCGCGAGTCGACCCTGTTGGCCACGGGCGGCCAGATCCTGGGCCGTCGACCCGCGGCCGGGCAGCGCCGGGGCCGCGGCGCTGGCCGCGCGCAGCCGGGTCAGCTCGTCCGGCGCGGGCAGCAGCAGCTCCCGGCCGTTGGCCAGCCGCATCGGGTCGTCGATGCCGTTCGCCTCGGCGATCACCCGCCAGGCCGTCGGGTCTCCGTACTCGCGCCAGGCCAGGTCCGGCAGGGTGTCGCCGGTGCGCACCTGGTGCACGCGGCGCGCGTGCAGCGCGCCGGACGTCGGGTTCTGGCCCGGCGTCTCGCCGCTGATCTCCTCCATCGTCACCTGGCACACGGCCCGGATCGGCACCCCGGAGGTGGTGAACAGGGTGTACTTCACCTGGACCTGGCTGAGGTAGCCGGGGAAGCCGGTGAGGCCGCCCCAGTGGAAGACCACCCACGGCGGCGACGAGCGCTGTTGCTGCCGGGTCTCGCTGGTCGGCACGCAGCAGGCGAGCAGCTTCTCCACCGAGGTCACCACGCTGGTGTCCTGGGTGTCGCTGGCGTCGAAGAACATCTCCACGGTCAGCTTGCTGGGCTTGGGCCCCTGGTACTCGGGCGGACCCGCGCTCTTCGCGCCCTTGGCCGGGCTGCGCTTCCAGGCCGCCGCCTTGGTGAGGGTCAGCTCCTTCGGGTTGAACTGGAAGTCGATGCGCCCGGCCGGCCCACCCGGGGTCAGGCTGCCACCCGGCGGCGGGGTGCGCATCTCCAGGTACGCGTGTTCCAGCTTGGGCCGCGCCCCGCCGCCCCCGGGCCCACCCCCGGTGCCCGCCGCGCTGAACGCCACGGAGCCGCTCATGTCGTACCCCTCCGCCCCCTCCGCCCGCGCCCGCCGACCCAGTGCGGCCCGCCGACCGCCCCGGACACCACTCAGCCCTCCATGACGTAGCCGTGGTGGGCGATCTCGATGGTCTCGATGGCCACCTTGGGCGACTCGGGGTTGAACGAGGGCCCCGTCCAGCGCACCGGCACCACCTCAAGCAGGCCCCACTGGGCCACCTTCGTCCCGTCGCCGGTACGGGCCTCGATGTGGGCCGTCTTGCGCTTGAACCCGCCCGTCATGCTCGCGAACCACCTGGCCACCTTCTCCGTCTCCCGGGTCAGTGGCCGCGACAGCTTGACGTTGGAGTACTTGAGCCGGGTGGGGAGCTGCCACAGGTGGCCGTTGTTGCCACCCTCCTCGCGCTGTTCGAGCACCACCTCGCACCCCAGGCCCTCACACGTGTTGAAGGAGCCCAGCTCGATGCCGTCGATGGTGACGACGAAGCACACGGTCACCGCCGGGTCATCGGTCACGCTCACGCCGTACCTCCCTTCCCTGCCTGCTCATCGCCGCCCGCTCGCCGGGTGCCTGTCGTCGGTCCGTGCTCATCGGTGCGTGGTTATCGGTGCCTGGTCGTCAGTGCCTGGCTATCGGATGCCTGGCCCCTGGGGTCCGCTCATCGGTGTCTCGTCTCGATCAGGAAGCCGGCGCGTTCGCGCTCAAGCCGCAGCTCGGCCTTGAGCAGCCGGCTCAGCGGCGCGAACAGGGCCCGCACCAGCTCGTCGGTGACCGCCGGCGCGCCCCGCCCCCGTCCGTCGGAGGCCGCCTGTCCGCCACCCGGCCCGGCCTCCCCGTCCCCGCCCGGCGGCTCGTCCCCACCGGGCGGCTCGGCGTCCGGTACGGGCTCGGGGCCGGGCTCCGGCTCGGGCTCCGGTACGGGGTCGGGCGGCGGGTCCGGGGGCGGCGGCTCGGCGGTCTCGACGTCCCGTTGTACGGGCGGCGGCCCGACGGTGCGCTGCGCGGCGGCCGGCTGGTGGAAGACCACCGAACCGTCGGCCATGCGTTGCGCCACGCCGGCCGCGACGGCCACCGCACCGGCGTCGGGCAGCGGGCCCGAAGGGCTCGACTGCCTTACGCCACCTCGCTGTTGGGCCGCGGACCGGGGCGGCTCCGTGGCGCGTTGCAGGGCCGGGGACGGCGCGGACGGGCCGGTACGGGCCGGGCCTCGCTCGCCGCCGGGTGCGCTCGGCCCGCCGGATCGTGGCCCGGCCCACCGCTGTACCTCGACGGCCGGCCCGCGCGCGCCACCGGAGCCCGGCGCGAGGGTCTCGCCTCCCGTGCCCGACGCGGCCGGCCCGTTCGTCGTGGCTGACGCGGCCAGCTCCGTCTCGGGAGCGTCCCACCGCACCGGAACGGCGGCGTCCGACGGCTCGGACAGCGGGCCGCGTACGGCATCCCGTACCGGACCGGAGAACAGCGGCACCGCGCGCTGGGCCACCAGCGGCGCCACGACCACCGGCGCCGGCGCCGGACCGGTGGGCGCGGGCAGCGGGCTGCCGTCGGCCACCGCCGGGCGCACCGGGACCGCCGTCCGCTGCACCACCTCGGCGCCTCGTCCGGGCCCTACGCTCCCTTCCGTAGGGCCCGTGGCGGCCTCTCCGTATGTCGGGCTCTGGTTCACCGGCCGGGCCTGCCCCAGCGGCATGTCAGCCGAGGTGGCGACCGCCGGCTCGGCCGGTTGGTCGGACACGGCCACGCGGGAGACCAGCGGGTCGGCGCCGAGCAGCGGACGGGTCGGCGGCTCGGGGGCGGGGGACGAAGGGGGCGCGGGCTCGTCGGCGTGCGCGGACCCGTCGGGGGCGGGCGGCGGGTCGGCGGGCGGCGGGGCCGACGTGTCCGCAGGCAGCTCCGGGGTGGCGGCGTCGGCGGTGGGTCCGGCGCCGGTCGGGTTGGGTGCCGGGGGTTGGCCACTGGTGCTCGCCGCGGGGGTGCGCTGGGCCGTGGGCGGCAGCCCGGACAGCGGCGCGCCCAGCCCCGTGCCGCGCGTGCCCCGGGGCGGGGTGCCGGCGCCCGACGGCCCGGGCGTCGCCGAGCGCTGCACGGCGAACGGCGGCACGCCGCCGGAGGCGGGAGGCGGATCGCTGGACTCCGTGGCGGGCCGTGGCGTGGCCGGCGGCAGGCTCGGCACCTCCCGCAGCAGCGCGGTCTCCAGCGGGCGCGCGGAGGTCAGCGGCTGGGTCGGTTGGGTTGGCTGGGTCACCGCGCGCTGGACCGCCGCCCCCGGCTCGGCCGGGCTCACCGGGGCGGCGTGACCCGTCGAGTCAGCGTGGCTCGTCAGGTCGGCGTGGCTCGTCGGGTCAGCGTTGCTCGTCGGGTCGGGCGCGAAGTGGCGTACGGAGGCGGTTTCGTGGCTCGCGCCGGAGGGGGCCGAGGCGGTGTCCGGGGCGGCCGGGATGTCGGCCTCCGTGGGCCCGGTCGCGGTGGCGAGGTCGTGGCCGAGCCCGGCGGGCGCGTCGGGGCTGACGAGGTGGCCCAGCGGCGTGCTCAGCGAGGCGTCCTGCCAGGTACCGAGCGAGGCGTGGAACGGTTCGGGGTCGGCCACCAGGGGCGCGGCGCCCACGGTCCGTTGCAGCGGCGGCAGGTCGCGCCACGCCTGACCGCCGGACCCGCGCCCGGCGGCGCCGGGGCCCGGGGCGGCGGCGGAGGCCGGGGCGGTCGCGGACTCGGGTGACGCGCTGCCGGCCGAGGCGGCGCGGCCAGCGCCGGTCAGTCGAGACAGCCGGGACAGCAATCCCATCAGACGGTCGTCCCTCCCCCTCGCACGACGCGGTTCACTGCCCGTTCAGCCGGGCGATCTGGTGGACGTAGCGGAGCCGGTCGGCGTGCTCCAGGTCGAGGATCTGGTCGAGCGACCAGTGGAAGTGGTAGGCGAGGTACGCGACTTCCTCGTGTATCCGGTCGGTCGCGTACGTCACGATTCCCCCAGGCGACCACCGCCGGCGAGGTCCACGGCGAAGGTGTCCCGGCACGACGGGCAGGTCACCGAGGCGCGGGTGTGCCCCTCGGAGTTGATCCTGCGGTAGAAGTCCTGGAGGAACGCCAGGTCGGAGGCGAACAGGTCCTCCACGACGCCCGGGTGGATGTCCTCGATCGTGCCCAGCCTGACCAGCACCCGGGAGATCAACACCACCGACAGGTACGCGCTGTTGTCGCGGACCCGGTCGTCCCGCAGCGGAACCAGCTCGTCCCGCGCGGTCGCCAGCCGCATCACCCCCGACCTGTGCACGGTGCCCGACTCGTCGACGTACCCGCGCGGCAGCTCGAAGGCGAACTCGGTCCGCAGCTTCTCGGGCTGCCCGCCGCTCCCCTCCTCGCGACCGGCCGCCGGCGCGGAAGCGTCCGCGGGTGGGGCGGGGATCGCGATGGTGCGCCTGCGCATCACTCGACTTCAATGCTCTCGAAGGTGATGGCCAGCTTCTCGGTGAGTACGGAGGTGTCGCCCGCCTTGAGCGCGCTGATCTCCAGCGTCTTGGGCCACGCGTTGATCAGCTTGTACCGCTTGATCGGGATGCCCTCGTAGTCGTAGACGATGATGGAGCCGTTGCGGCGGGCGTTGTTCATGCGGCCGAAGCGCGAGTCGGTGATCCAGCGCTCGAAGCTGTTGTCCTCGGTCAGGCCGCGGGTCACGGTGACCTCGCCGGCCTTGGGGCGGCCCGGCAGCTTCTTTATCGCGTACTTGCCGTCGGCGGTGTTCTGCTTCAGCTCGATGACGTCCTGTTCCATCTTCAGGCCGGTGACCTCGGTGATCTGCCGGATCAGCACGCTGTCGAATTCCAGGCCGAAGGAATGCCCGACGGAGCTGTCGAGATCGGGCAGCGGCATAGCAGCCTCCTTGAGTCAGTCGGTCGCGGGCGTGGGCCGGTTGGTCACTCGTCGACCGCGCCGGAACCGCCGGAGAGTTGGGCGAGTCGGAACACCACGAACTCCGCCGGCTTGACCGGCGCCACCCCGACCTCGCAGATGACCTGGCCGGCGTCGATGCTCTCCGGTGGGTTGGTCTCCCGGTCGCACTTGACGTAGAACGCCTCCTCCGGCGTGAGCCCGAAGAGCGCGCCCTTGCGCCACTCGTTGACCAGGAAGGCCGAGATCGTCCGCCGCACACGGGCCCACAGCGCGTCGTCGTTCGGCTCGAAGACCACCCACTGGGTGCCCGCGAGGATCGACTCCTCCAGGTAGTTGAAGAGTCGGCGTACGTTGAGGTAGCGCCAGGCCGGATCGCTGGCCAGGGTCCGCGCGCCCCACACCCGGATGCCGCGCCCGGGGAAGGCCCGGATGCAGTTGAGTCCGATCGGGTTGAGCAGGTCGTGCTCGCCCTTGGTGATCTGCGTCTGGAGCGCCACCGCGCCGCGCACCACCTCGTTGGCGGGCGCCTTGTGCACGCCGCGCGAGACGTCGTTACGGGCCCAGATGCCGGCGACGTGTCCGCTGGGCGGCACGAAGGCGTTGCGTCCGACAGCCGGGTCGAACACCTTGAGCCACGGGTAGTACAGCGTGGCGTACTTCGAGTCGAAGCCCGTCGTCTCCGTGCGCCAGGTCCTGACCTGCTGCGGGCTGAGGCCGGGCGGCGGGTCGAGGATGGCGATCCGGTCGCCCATCCCCTCGCAGTGCGCGATCAGCCCCTGCTGGACCGCGATCACCGTCTCCAGGTCGAGCACGCGCCGCTGGTAGGCGCTCATCAGGTCGGGCGCGGCGACCATGGTGACGTCCTCGACGGCCTCCAGGCCGCCGAACCCGGTCCGCTGGTCCGGGTCGCCCACGTACGTCTCGGCCGACACCGCCTGCGGCGCCACGCCCGCGGCCCCGCCCGGCGGCACGGCCAGCCGGACCGACTGCGGCTCGGGCCGCGGCGGCGCCGCGCCCTTGCCGGGCTCCTCCAGGGCGATCAGCTGGGAGCGCGCCTTGACCTGCGTCGCGACGTTCTCCTTGCTGCGCTTAGTGGTCACCGCGGGGTACGTCTCGGCGACCTGCCCGTCATGCCGGACGATCAGCTTGAACACGTCCTGCGGCGGGTCCTCGGCCTCCGGGTCCGCGACCTCGACGGTGATCTCGCCGGTCACGCCGGGCAGCGCCCGCACGACGTACGGGCCGAGCTGGGCGTCCGGCGCGATGTCGATCTCCTCGGGGGTCGCTCCCGCCCCGTCCGGTTCCTGCTCAGCGCGCGGTCCGCCGATGCGAATGACGTAGCAGACGCCTCCGCCGTTGGCGAAGTACCCGTAGACCGAGGTGGCCAGGTACGTCCCCTCGACGAAGTCGCCGAAGACGGTGACGAACTGGGTCCAGTTCGTCACGAGCGTCGGCTCGTTGAAGGGGCCTTTCTGTGCGAACCCCACGAAGGCGGCAACCGAGGTCCCCACTCCCTCGATGGGCCGTGACCCGGACTCCACCTCTTCGACGTAGACGCCCGGGGACAGGTACGACGACGGCATACCACTCTCCTTGACCGGGGGGAAACGACAGCGATTCTCGTCATGTAAAGGATCAACGGAAAAGGACTTCGGGCTACCCGGCGTGCCTTCCGGGTTGCCCCAACGGGCAGCGGGCAGATCGCTGAGCGGTCATCTCGGGGTGCACCGGATCGTTCCCCGCCGTCTTGTGCTGTGGACCGCCGCCCGGGCGCATCCTGACGCCCATGTCCACTGCGCACGCGGGGAGTTGGGACGGTCCGGGGCGAACGACGCGCGTGCCCCGCGGGCGGTAACCGGGTGCTGCCGTGAAGAGCACACCCGACACGCCGTCCCCCAGCCGGCAGCGCCCGCACACGGGCGCGCCCACCGCGGGGCAGCATACGGGCGCGGACACGGAGCTGACGCCCGCGGCCGGCGAGTCGCCCAGGGTGTCACGCGCCGTCCGTACGCCCCCCGCCCCGGTCTCCGGCGGCCCCGGCCTGGACCGGCGCGGCCTGCAACGGCTGCAACGCGCGGCGGGGAACGCGGCGGTCTCGCGCCTTGTCGCGCAGCGGTACGCGGCGCCGGTGAAGCCGTCCCCGGCGCAGGCGCCGGGCTTCCGGCGCGTGAAGGCGGACGTCGGGACCAAGAAGCAGACGATCAAGCAGCACCAACCCGCGACGACGGAGTCGAGGTCAGCCCAGGACGCGGCGGTGGCACCGCCGGACGACAAGGAAGCCCAGGGCAAGGCGGCGCAGGCCGAGAAGATGAACGCGGCCAAGCCGGGCGAGTTCAACAAGCAGGCGTTCATCGACGCGGTGAACAAGGCGATCGCCGACCAGGCGCCGAAGAACCTCAACGAGGCCGACAAGTTCGCCGACTCCGGCAAGGCCGACCAGGTCAAGGAACAGGTGGACGGCAAGGTCACCGACGGCAAGAAGACCTCCGCCAAGGACATCGAGACCACCACCAAGGCCGCCCCCGACACCTCGAAGGTCGTACCTAAGAAGGTCACCCCGATGACGGCGGACAAGCCGCCGGGGAACCCGGGCGCGCCCAGCGCGGACGACGCGGTCCCGGACAAGCAGCCGCCGGCGGTGACGGACTTCTCCGACGGGCCGAAGCAGAACGACAAGGCGATGGCCGACGCCGAGGTCACCGAGGAGCAGTTGGCCAAGGGCAACGAGCCGCAGTTCGACGAGGCGCTGAGCGAGAAGAAGAAGGCCGAGGAGCACTCGAAGAAGGCCGGGCCGCAGGGCCGGCAGGCCGAGGACGCGGAGCTGGCGGACGCGAAGGCGGGCGCCGCGGCGGCCGGCGCGAGCGCGATGGCCTCACTGACCGCGACGCGCAGCGAGGCGGGCCAGAAGGTCGACGGCGGCAAGGGCGAGACGAAGTCGAAGGACGAGAAGAAGCGCGAAGAGGTCACCGCCAAGCTACAGAAGGTCTTCGACGCGACGAAGAAGGACGTCGAGTCCACGCTTGAAGGCTTGGACAAGAAGGTGGACGACCAGTTCACCAAGGGCGAGAAGGCGGCGAAGGACGCCTTCACCGAAGACCACAAGCGCCGCATGAAGAAGTACAAGGACAAGCGCTACTCGGGCTTCCGCGGCAAGCTCCGCTGGGTCAAGGACAAGTTCAAGGGCCTCCCGGAGGAGGGCCTGAACATCTTCAAGGAGTCGCGCAAGCTCTACGTCTCCAAGATGCAGGGCGTCATCTCCTCCATCGCTGACACGATCGGCACCGAACTCGGCAAGGCCAAGGCCCGCATCAAACAGGGCCGTTCGGAGCTCAAGGCCGAGGTCGACAAACTACCGGAGGACCTGAAGAAGTACGGCCAGGAGGCGGCGAAGGACTTCGAGGGAAAGTTCGAGGACCTGGAAACCAAGGTCAACGACAAGTCCGACGAACTGGTCCAGACCCTGGCACAGAAGTACACGGAGGCCCTGAACAAGGTCGACGACGAGATCAAGAAGCTCCAGGACGCCAACAAGGGCCTGATCGCCAAGGCCAAGGACGCGATCGTCGGGGCGATCAAGACCATCATGGAGCTGAAGAACCTCCTGATGGGCATCCTCGCCAAGGCCGCCTCCGCCATCGGCAAGATCATCAAGGACCCGATCGGCTTCCTGGGCAACCTGGTCAAGGCCGTCGGCGCCGGCCTCAACCTCTTCACCTCCAACATCCTCGACCACCTGAAGAAGGGCCTGGTCGCCTGGCTCCTTGGCACCGCCACCAAGGAGGGCATCGAGATCCCGGCCCAGTTCGACATGAAGGGCATCATCCAGCTCGTCGGCTCCATGCTCGGCCTCACCTGGGACAACCTCCGCGCCCGCATCGTCGGCAAGGGCGTGCCGGAGCAGGCGATGGAGAAGGTCGAACAGTCGGTGCCGGTCGCGGGCGCGCTGTCGCGCGAGGGCCCGGCCGGGGCTATGGATGAGATCCAGGCCGATACGGGTGACTTGAAGACCAAGATTTTGGATGACCTAAAGGCTTATCTGGTGCCGACGGTCATTATCGCTGGCATTTCGTGGATCATATCGCTGCTGACTCCGGCTTCGGCTTTTGTGCGGGCGGTCAAGGGCATCGTCGACATTATTACGTTCATCGTTAATCAGGGTGCGCAGATCGTTGAGTTCGTCAATGCGGTCCTTGATGCGGTGATCGCTATCGCGGGTGGGGGCAGTGCCGGGGTTCCGAAGATGGTCGAGGCCGCGTTGGCGGCGAGCATTCCGCTGCTTATTGGGTTCCTGGCCGCGTTGGTGGGGGTTGGCGGGCTGGCCAACAAGGTGAAGAGCGTGCTGCGGGCGGCGGGGAGGCCGGTGAAGCGGGCGCTTGACAAGTTGGTGGGGGTGATCGCGCGGAAGGGGAGGGCGATTTGGGGGCGACTTAGAAGAAAGCGGCATCAGAATGAACACAACAATAAGGCAAAAGAGAGGCACAGAAGAGATGCCCGCGAGGATGATAGCCCTCAAAAGAAAAGGGACAGCCTAGAGCGCATTGCCGCCATCTTAACTCCAAAGATCATTAAGTACGTAGGATCCGGAAAACATCGCACAGCCTTAGAACGGAGGCTCTCCGCATGGCGTAAAGAATACCGGCTCACCAGCCTCACGATGGCGCGAGATGGCTCAATAGAAGCCAAGATCAACCCATCAGTCACAATCAACAAAATCAGCATAAAAGATCGGCAGCTAGCCCAAATGATTCTCCCCGCCCTCGTAGAAGCCGAACGCGAATATTTTGCACATCTACTCCTGGATGAAGGCCGTGGTCCGACGCTGACTAAGGCAATTCACGGCTGGTCCAACGGCCGCCCCAATTCTCTAACCGAATTATCATCCTTCGAAAAAGGCATGGTAATGGCGTATTTTCGCCCCGGAGTCAAAGTTCTTGCAATCGAAAAGGGAGTCTCGATATTCACACCCGACAGCCAGCGGAGAAGCGCTTCTGTTGGTGTAATCGGGAGGGTTAACAACGTTGGAGCTTACGCCGCCAAGAAGAAGATGAACAAGAAAGGAAAAGTTATTGACGTCCTCAGCGCCGCTCAAGATTTGCGATTGAAATCAAAAAAGGCATACGGCAACCCTCTCGACGATCAAGAAATTGCCGCGAACTTGAGTTCATCGGAATTCAAAGAAACAGAACTGCGCGGTCGAGGAAACCCGCGCACTAAAACCGCAGCGAAGGCTCTTGAAGTTTTCATTCGTGCGATGAGAAGGAATCACAGGCTTATCCAATCGGTAGAAACAGGTCGAATGCACGGCGTGCCAAGTGCGACGGCGATTCGCAACGCCCTAGTGCAATCTAGGGTTGTGACGGGACTGGATCCGATCCTCGAAATGGATGGACAAATGAATATAATGGCACCTCTTGCGCAAGACCCAGATCAACAGAAGAAGCGCGAAGAGCGCCTCGGCATCGTCCTTATCGAGATGATAAAGACGTCTCCGCGCGCAGAAAATTCCCATATAATGAGCGAAAACTTCCTCATGTCAGGCAATATACTCGTGGCGGACGGGTACAGCGTTAATCCATTGGCCGAGCAAGTTGAACGCTACGCAGAGGCCAAATTGTCGGGAGCCGACCCAGAGCAGATCGAAAACGAGTTTAGGATGCTCAAGGTCGGGGTACGCGAATTACTCGAGCGCACGAATAGTTGAAAATTAAGACAATGTATTCGAAAGGCTGACCATTCGACCGCTACTACCAAAAGGGTATTCATGCGCCTGAATATGGTCTTCCGAGATGAGATCGACCCACAAGAACTGGCCAATTTTGCTGAGCAGAAACAGTGGATTTTCCACGGAAGCTACCCCGCAACGGAGTCAGAACCTGCGGAGCTCACCTGGGCATCACCGACAGGTGTCGGCATACACCTGATTGAGGACGAGGTACTTGACCTGATTTACTTGTCAATCGAGAGTGATTCGATAAAGGGCACACGTGAGGGCGATCTCAGGGAGGTTGCACGGTCAATCTCAGAGAGGTTCGAAACGATCGAACCTCAAGAGCTGTTAGACCTCTACCACTCCGAGCCAGACTGGAACGGTAAAGTGCTCGCCCTGATGCTGGTGGCGGCAGTAGCGGGTGAATACTCCACAGGCATCTCTGAAGCAGTGAAGAGCGGGTTCAGTTCTCAAAGCTCCGACGTGAGGAAGGCTGCAGCTATCGCCTCGATGTACACTCCTTGGAGCGACCTCAGGGAAATAGTTGAGGCTGTTTCTCGGAGTGACCCCGATGACCAAGTTCGCAACCTGGCTGCGACATCACTCGCAAATTTCCCATAATATCGCAGAGAAGTGCGGAATCAGTCGCTCCCTGCGGGTCAGTGGTCTTCGGTTGTGCATATCGCCCCGTGCGGAACTCTGACTAGCTCAGTATTCAACACGAGATATAATCTCCAGAATTCGCCCTCACCTCATGCGCCTCAACTACCGCGACCGAGCGAAGCTCCGAGAAGCCGGCGTAAGCGTTACTGGCTACGCCCTCCGCCCATGCTTGCGGTTTATTCTGGCACGGTGTCCCTACCAGCACCACACGCCACTCGCCTACTTTCGTGAGCTTTTTGCTAGGGTGAAGTATGCCCACTCATTCCTACGTCTCCAGTGAGCGGCTCACGACGCCCGTCTCCGTACACGAAGACATTGTCGACGCGGTGCACGCCCGCGTCGACAAGCGCTCGGTGCCCGCATACGGTGAGACCACTATGCAGTCCCAGACCGAACGCGAGGGTCTAGCCGAGATGATCTCGGCTAACGAGAAGACCCACGGGCCGCTGACCGCCGAGGAGATTCGAGCAGCCGAGGCCAAAATGTTCGGCGACGCGGATATCGCGAGCTTGAGCCGCACCCCGCCCGGCCCGCCCGTCACCATCACCAAGGTCTAACCCAGCACTCTCAAGCCACCCCTCACACCAACAACCCCACATACTCCCCGAACTCCGAAGCCAGCGTCAGCCGGCCCAGCTTCTGGTATTCGCGCTGTACCGCGTGGATCAGGTCCTCCATACGCACCGGCCCGCCGGACTCCGCCGCCAGGTAGGCCGCAGTCACCGCGACCGAGCGGATGTTGCCGCCCGCCAGTTCGAAGGACTCCGCGCAGAAGTCGAGGTCCAGGCCGTCCGCTCGCGGCAGCAGCGGCCCAAGGCACCGCTCCCACAGCACACGCCGCTGCTCCGCGTCCGGCATGGGGAAGTCGACCACCAGGTCCAGGCGGCGCGTGAACGCGTCGTCCAGGTTGGCCCGGAGGTTGGTGGAGAGGATGGCCAGGCCGTCGAAGGACTCCATGCGTTGGAGGAGGTAGGCGCTTTCGACGTTGGCGTAGCGGTCGTGGGCGTCCTTGACCTCCGAGCGTTTGCCGAAGATCGCGTCGGCCTCGTCGAAGAGGAGGACGCCGTTGATGCCGGTGGCCTCGGAGAAGATCTTCTCCAGGTTCTTCTCGGTCTCGCCGACGTACTTGTCGATGACCGTGGCCAGGTCGACCGTGTAGAGGTCGAGGCCCAGGTCTGCCGCGATGACCTCGGCCGACATCGTCTTGCCCGTACCCGAGTCACCCGCGAACAGGGCCGCCACGCCGCGGCCACGGCCGCCGCCGGGGCGCATGCCCCATTCGCCCAGGACGCGGTCGCGGTGGCGGGCGCGGGCGGCGAGTTCGCGGAGTTGGGCCAGGGGGTCGGCGGGGAGGACCAGGTCGTCCCAGGTGACGGCGGGTTCGATGCGGCGGGCCAGGCGGTCGAGGCCGGCGGCGTTCTGGGCGCGGGCGCCGGCGCGTACGTCCTCGGCCTGGACCTCGCCGCCGTTGAGGGTGGCCACCTGCGCCGCGCTGCGGGCCGCCTGGGCCACCTGGGCCGGGGTGAGGAGGAAGGGGGACAGGACGCGGGTGAGGTCCAGGTCGGCGGCCAGCGGTGCCGAGTGGGCCTGTTGCCACAGGGCCGCGCGGGCCTCGGGGCCGACGCGGGGGGGCGGGCAGCAGGAGGGGTGGGCGGGCGGACCAGGTGGCGTCCCAGGGGGCGCGGCCGACCAGGATCACGGGCAGGTCCGCCTCCGCGACGAGGCGGATCACCTCCGGCTTCTCCCTGGTCAGCGGGTCGATGGGGGCGCCGACCAGGCCGGCGCCGGTGAGGCGGGCCTCGCGGACGAGGGTGCGTACGGCGTCCGTCGGGTGTGGGTCGGCGGCCAGCCGTTCCAGGTCCACGCCGATGACCGACCGGCCCGCGTGGGAGAGCGCCGCCGCGGCGAGGGCCGTGCCGGCGCCGCCCTGTTCCTCGCGTACGTAGGTCAGCCCGACGCCGCTGGCGATGGCCCGCGCCAACGGTGCCGGGTCGCCCGTGCCGGGCGTGTGCCGCCCGCTCGTGCCCGGGTCGCCGTGCCACGGCGCGAGGACGTCGGCCACCCGGGGATCGGGGGTGGCGTGGCCCAGCAGGTGCGCCGTCACCCGGTCGGGAACGCGCAACGCGCGAGCCAGGAAAGGGCGTTCGGGCTCATCGACCAGCAGTAGCCCGCCGGCGCGTAGCGGTGCGGCGGGGTGCAGGCGGCCCCGTGCCTGCGCGTCGGCCGCCGACACGCCGCACAGGCCGAGCGCGATGCCGGCCGAGGGGCGTTGGCGGGTCACGTCGTCGTTCAGGTACGCGTAGAACTGCTCGAAGCGGTCGTCCAGGTCGGGTACGAGCGCGATGAGGAGGATCTCCACGTCGAGTGGGGTGAGGCCGAACTCGCGGGTGAGGGCGCGGAGGCGGGTGGGGCCCGTGGTGACCTCCACCCTCTTCTGGAGCCGCCCCAACTCCCCGGGCTCCCCCGGCCCGGCCCCGAGCGCTTCCGCCTGGTCCGCCCATGCCTCCGCCGCCGCCAGTTGGTCCGCGTCCGTCGCGTCGGGGCCGGCGGTCGTGCGGCCCTCGTCCAGGAGGCGACGTACGGTCTGGTCGTCCAGGTAGAGGCCACGGAACGCGTCGTCCGGGTTCGGGTCGGTGGCCTGGCGGGCGTCCACGGCGCGGCGTACGCGCTCCTCGACGAGGGCGGCCCTGGCCAGCAGGTGGCGCAGGCTCAGGTCGTGGTGGGCCAGGTGCGTGGCGTCCTCGCTCATCCGCGCCGTTCTTCCGAGATCCGGCGGCCGATCCCGGCCTGGCGGCGGCGCCCGGCGCCGGGGCTGGTGCCCACGCCGGGCTCACCCGTGCCAGGTTCCCGAGCGGCCGGGTCTGGGCGGCCCGGCTGGCGGCCGTAGATCGGCAACTCGGCGCCGCCCGGCGTGCGTTCGCGCGCCGGGGTGCCGGCCGCCGGGTCCTGTGGGTCGTGATCCGTGAAGCCGAGCCGCAGCCCCTCGTCCGTGACGGGTGGGCCCACCGGGTAGACCGGGGACTCCGTGACCGGGACGCTGACGACCAGGTCGAGCGAGGGTTTCAGCTCGCCGCCGAGGGCGCTCCACACGTCGGCGAACGAGCGGTCCTCGGGCGGTGGCAGGGCGACCGTCATGGGGACGGCGACACCGATGTCGGCGAGCGCGCCGGTCAGCCGTTCGCTCGGCAGGGACTCGTGGCGTAGCAGGCAGGCCAGGAGTGAGGAGAGCAACCGGTGTTCGTCCTCGGGGCGCTTGGTCCAGGCGGTGATCAGGTACGAGAGCTTGAAGAAGCGTGGCGGGCGGCGGCGGGCCACGACCACGCCGCGCGCGTCGTACTCGTTGTGCAACCCGCGCTCCCGCAGCCGCATGTCCTCCCGGATGTCGTACAGGTACAGGTTGATCGTCGGGGCGTTGACCTTGGCCGCCCACTCGCGGGTGGGCGCGTCGAAGACGACGGCGATCTGGGCCCCCTCCAGAACGTCCGTACGGAACAGCGTCCGCAGCACCTCGTCGACCTCGTGGATCACCGACCCGTCTCCCTCCGTCGTCGTCCGTCCCGTTCCGTTCCCGTACGTCGACCGACGGATCGGCCGCGCTCACCGGCTGCGGCCACGTCAACTGCGGCCCGCGAAGTCCGGTGGTTGCAGGTTGCGTTGGACCACCAGGAACGGTTTCGTCAGTCGATCGAGCCCGCGTACGTCGGCGCGCAGCTCGCGCGGGCCGAGGTGGTCCTTGCGGAGTACGAGCATCTGCACGGTGAAGGTGCCGTCCGGGCTGACGCGTACGGAGGAGCGGGCGGGTGTGATGCCCGGCTTCCAGGACAGCGAGACCACGGCGCCGGGCGGGAAGTCCGTGCCGCGCACCAACGCCACCTCGCCGGGCGTGCCGACCTTCGGGGTGACGGTCAGCTTCGGCTGGAGGACGCGGATGCGGGCCGTGGCCGTGTTGTCGCGCTGGTCGGGATCGGCGAGCGAGCCGCGTACGGACGCCCGTACGTCACCGGTGACCGCCGCGCGGTACTCGGCCCTCTGGGTCACTACGAGCCGCCCGCCGGGTGCGATGGAGCAGGGCGCGCGGCGAGTGCAGGCCGTCGGGGGCGCCAGGGTGCGCCGGTCCGCGTCCCTGGTGCGCGGCCAGGTGGTGTCGAGGACGACGTCGCGCGCGGTGTCGGGGCCGGCGTTGGTGATCACGAACCCGGCCGAGATCCGCTGGCCCGGGTAGGCCCGGGCGGGCGCGATGGTCGCGCTGACCGCGACGTCGGCGCTGGGCGGCCGGGGCGGGTCGGGCGGACGCGGTGGGTCGGACGGGTCCGGTGGGTCGGGTTGGTCCGGCGGGTCCGGTGGGTCGGGCGGCACGGGTGCGGGCAGTACGGTGAAGGTGGCCGTATCGGTGCCCTCGTTGGCCGCCGAGTCGGTCGCGGTGCAGGTCACGGTGGTCCGGCCGACGGGGAACAGCGAACCGGAGCGCGGGTCGCAGGTGACGGGCAGCGGGCCGTCCACCTCGTCCACGGCGGTGGCCGGGAAGGTGATCCGCGCGCCGCGGCCGTCCGTGGCGTCCACCGTACGGTCGTCCACCACGATCACCGGCGCGGTGACGTCGTTGACGGCGATGGTGATGCGTTGCCGGTAGTTGGGGGCGGGCGGCGGGTCGTCATCGTCACCGCCGGGGCCACCCGGGTCGCCGCCGGGACCGCCGGGGTCACCACCAGGACCCCCTGGGTCGCCGCCGGGGCCGCCGGGGCCACCCGGGTCACCACCGGGACCACCCGGATCGCCAGGCCCACCCGGATCGCCACCGGGTCCACCCGGGTCACCGCCAGGACCACCCGGACCACCCGGATCGCCACCAGGTCCGCCGGGACCGCCCGGACCACCCGGGTCACCACCAGGACCACCCGGACCACCCGGATCACCACCAGGACCACCGGGCCCACCCGGATCACCACCGGGTCCGCCAGGACCGCCCGGGTCACCCCCCGGCCCACCGTGCTGGCCTCCCTGTTGGCCACCTTCGTGGCCCCCGTGCTGGCCCCCGTGATGCCCGCCCCACGACGTCGCGGTGGTGCCGCCGAGTGCCCCGCCGAGCGTGCCGCCCGTCTGCGTTCCGTGCTGGCCTCCGTGCGTACCGGCGATGGTGCCGCCGGTCACGGTCGTGACGGTGTCACGCTCGCCGCGGCCGTCCGTCGGACCCGTACGCGCGTCTCCGTCGCCGGGCTCCTGCGACGCGTCGTCGAAGAGGTTGCCGTGCACCGTGCTGTCCGGGTCCGGCACCTTGCCGTCCAACAGGAACTGGACACCGCACTCCACCGCCGCCCCCTGCGGGGCGTCCTCGGCGAGTTCGATGGTCTCCCGGAAGGTGGCCACCTGGCCGCTCGTGACCTGCTGGGACTCGGGCTCCAGGCGTACCCGGAGCGCGGGGTCGCAGTTGACGGGTTGGTGGCTGACGGTGGTGGGCAGGTTGGTCAGGCCCTCGGTGATCTTCTCGGCCACCTGGTCCGCGTCGATGCCCTGGAAGAGGGTGCCGTTCGTGGCCTGGATGACCTTGGTGGCCTGGTTCGGTTCATGGGTCGGCTCGCCGTTCTGGCCGGGGCCGTTGCCGTTGTCGCCGTTGCCGTTCAACCCGTCGCCGAGGTACGTCTCCACGTCGACGCCGATCACCCGTACGCCCGCGTCCACCAGGGCGTTGGTCGCGTCGGTCAGGGTGTGCCCCTTGCTGGGGTCGTGGCTCGACGCGTCGCCGACCAGGACCACGACCGGGCTCGCGTCTTCCCGGAACCGCGTCTTGCCGTCGGCCCCGTTGGCGATCTGCCACAGCGCGTTGATCCAGTCCTCGGCCGGGCCGGGGCTGCCCTGCCCCAGGTCGGCCTTGAGGGCGTTGACCGCCGTGGTCACGGCCTTCAGGTCGTGCGTGAGGGCCTGCTTGACCTCGAAGACCCGCTCCCCGTCCGTCTGATCGCCGTACCTGGCCACCGCGAACTGCGAGTCAGGCTGTGACGCGCGTACCCCTGTGGTGATCTTTTCGAGGTCGTCCCGCAGGTCGGTGAGGGTGTCCTGCATGCTGAGCGTGGCGTCCACGAGCAGCACCACGTCCGGCCGGGGCGGTACGACGGGCGTCCGGACCTCCTTGACCACCTCGGTCGACTCCCCCGGGTCAAGGGACCGCTCTACGACAGCCGGTGTGACGCCCTCCGGGGCGGGTGATCCGCGGTCGACGGCGACGCCCGGGACGACGCTCACGGCGAGCAGCAGGGCGAGGGTCAGGGCGGCGACGCGGAACGCGTCGGAGCGCTCGGCCGGTTCGCCGTCGGCCCGCGAGCCGCCGCTGCCGCGCGACGCGGGTCGCAACGCGCTCAGCCGCACGCTCGGACGCCATCGAGCCGGCCACCACCGGGCGCGGCCCGCGGTGTCGGTTCCGGTCCGCGTTGGAAAGCGCTCACGCCCCCGCACAGAACCCCCCAGTCGGTCCATGACGCCCATGCCGCGTCGGTACGCCCGGCCAGCCTTGTCCGCGCCCTGGCCCGCGCGCCGGGCTCCAGCCTCACCCGCGCGCCCACGCCCGACAGCGGGGACCGAGCCAGCCCTTCGGGTACGGCGCCTGCCCGAAGGGGCAGCGCGACGGGCCACCCCACGGGAGCACCCACCCACCCGGCACCACCCGGGCCTCAGCCACCCCGGGGTTCACCACGGTCCCAGCCACCGTCACCCGCACAGCCAGACACGATTCACAGTCCAGGCTCACCGTCATCTCGGCCATCCATCACCACCACCTGTCGCAGCCATCGCGGCCACCCCGTCACCACCACCTGTCACAGTCAGCGCAGCCACCCGTCACAGTCGGCGCAGCCACCACAACCACCACAGCCTGAACACGTCGCACAACCCGCACAGCCGCCTCAGCGACACGGGTGACACCACAGGGTCGCAGCCGCAGCGAACAGGGTTGCTGGTCGCGCGCCACTCATCCCGCACGCCCGCGAGGGCACGCCGGCGCGCGCGTGCGAGGGTGCGAACTACGGGCGCGCGGCCCGGTGGTGGCGCGTCAGATCAGGCCCTGGCGGAGCGCGTACGCCACCGCGTGCGAGCGGTTGCGGAGGTTGAGCCGGGTCATCACCGCGTGCAGGACGTTCTTGATGGTGCGCTCGGAGTAGGCGAGCTTGAGCGCGATGTCGGCGGTGTCGTACCCCTCGGCGACCAGCCGCAGGACCTCGATCTCGCGTGCGGAGAGCCCGGTGAAGTTGAGCCCGCGCGGGCCGAGCACCTCCCCCTGGAGGCGGCCGACCTGGGCGAGCAGGGTGCCGAGCAGGTCGGCCGGCACGTGTCCCTCGCCCTTGGCCACCGCCGCGATGACCTGCACCAGGCGCTCGGGCGTCGCCTCGGTGCGCCGGATGACGCCGACGAAGCCGCACTCGGCGGCGCTGACCAGCTGCTGTTCGTCGATGTGCGTGGTGACCAGCACGCCGCGGGCCGTGCCGGTGCGTTGGAGTTGCCGCAGCAGGCTCAGCACCTCGTCGTCGATGAGGTCGACCACCACGAGGACCACCTGCGCGTCCTCGGTCCCCGCTGGGTCGACGATCCGTACCTCTGGTCTGGTACGGAGCTGGCTGGCCACGCCCGCCTGGGACACCGGATCCTGTGCTCGAAGGTCCACCAGGATGCGCTCCGCGCTCGCCGGATGCATATCGCTCTCCCGCCCCCCTATCTGCCATGGACCTGACACAAACGGAACCCGCGCCACCCCTCAGGTGCGTCGTTGTGCCACCCCCAGATGTGGCGCTCTTTCCCTTACCCGCGCTGTTCCTCACCCGGGAAGGAACCGATGGCTCAGAGCGAACCTGGTTCTGCCCGAAAGTGTTCCTGCTCGGCCACTCCTGTCCTGTGCGGCACGCCGTACCGTCCGGGCATGAGTGTTTCGGCCAGCTTGGACGACTCGCCCGTCTCCGTTCAGCCCGGCGGCGAGGCCGATCTCCCCGTACAGGTACTCAACTCGGGAACCACCGTTGAGGAGTTCCGATTCGAGGTGGTCGGGCCTTGTGCCGCCTGGGTCACAGTAGAACCAGCGGCGCTGTCTCTCTACCCCGGCGCATCGGGCACCGCCACGTTGTCGCTGCGCCCGCCGCGGAGTCCGCGGATCTCCGCGGGCCCGATGCCGCTCGGTCTGCGGGTGATTCCGACCAATGACACCGAGCACACCCAGGTGCCCGAACGGACCATCACCATCCTGCCGTTCGCCGAGGTCACCGCCGAGCTCGTGCCGCGTTCCTCGCACAGCCCCTGGCGCGGTCGGCACAAGCTGGCCGTCGACAACCTGGGCAACACCCCGCTGACGCTGGACCTGGCCACCCAGGAGGGCACGGAGCGGGCCAAGGTGACCTTCGAGCCGGCCGAGCTGACCATCCCGCCCGGCCAGGCGAAGTTCGCGCAGATCGCGGTGCGCCCCACGAACCGGCTGTGGCGCGGCGCACCGATCACCCATCCGTTCCAGGTCGTGGCCACGGCGCGGGGCGCGGAGGGCGTCGACGCCGCCGCGCCGCACGCGCCGGTGGTGGTGGACGGCTCGTACGAACAGCAGGCCATCCTGCCGCACTGGTTACCCCGCGCGCTGATCGTCGCGGTGCTGCTGGTGGGCGTGTTGGCCGGGCTCTGGTACTCGCTGCTGCGGCCCACCGTGCGGTCGGCGGCCCGGGAGGCCATCACGCCGGAGGCGATCGAGTCGGCGATCGACGAGAACAAGAACGGCGAGCAGGGCGACAGGCCCCCGGGGCAGGGCGGCGACACGGCCGGCGCGACCGGTGGCGGGGCCAACGGGGGCGAGGCGACCGGCGGCGGCGCCAACGGCGGGAGCACCGCCGGCAACACCGGCGGCGCGGGCCAGAACGGCGGCCGGAACGGTGGCGGCAGCCAGGGCAACACGGCGGGCAACGGCAATGGCGGCGGGAGCGGCAAGCCCGGCGAACCGGGCGGCCCGGCCGCGCCGAAGAGCGCCCGCGTGCAGGTGCGCGACGCGGTGGGCGGCTCCTCCACCACGCGGGACGCCTACACGGTGCCCGAGGGCAAGACGTTCGCGCTCACCGACATCGTGGTGCAGAACCCGCAGGGCGACGCCGGGACGCTGACCGTCTCCAGCCAGGACGGGCAGATCCTCAACCTGGCGCTTGAGAACTTCCGCGACTCGGACTACCACTTCGTCACGCCGATCCAGGTACCCGCCAAGAGCAGGATCAGTATCTCCGTGAGCTGCCGCGAGGTGGGCAAGCCGGTCAAGGCGCCTCGGCCGACCCAGTGTTCCGAGTCGCTGTTCCTGGGTGGCTCCCTGGTCGCCGACGCACCGGCCGAGGACTGAGGGTCAGAGGGCCGGGGGCGGTCGGGAGCACGGGCGCGGGCGTCGCGAGGGTTGGTCGAGACCGCAGGCCTGACGTGCCGTCAACTGGCTTGCGGTTACGCCTACTTGACCGTTGAGGCGGACGAGCACAGGTCGTGCAGGTGCTCGCCGGGCAGGAGGCCGTGTGTGGTGCAGCGCTCGCCCCTGCTCATGAGGTCACTTGAGGCGGAGATGATGGCGTCCAGCCGGTCGCGGGTGCTCGTCAGGCCGGCGATCTGCTGGTCGATGCGGTCCCGTTCGCCCGTGAGGCGGTCGAGCAGCATGGGCGTCACCTCGCCCGTGACCATGCACGGCATGATGCCCAGGATCGTCTTGCTGGACAGGCCCGCGGCGTAGAGCTGCTGGATCAACTCGACGCGGCCGACCGCGGATTCCGGGTACTGCCGCTGCCCGCTGGTCGAGCGCACCGCCGGGAGCAGGTGCTGCTCCTCGTAGTAGCGCAGCGATCGCACGCTCACGCCGGTCCGCCGCGCCAGCTCGCCGATACGCATGGAGTCCACGCCTCCCCGGGCCCCGAACCCGTGGCCCTGTGGTCCTGCTCACAAGAGTTGCCTCTGACGTCAGTGTCAGGTTTTAGCGTAACCCACGACCGCACCACGCTTCATCGACCAGCTCGGAGACCCGTCATGACCAGCCTGTTCGACAGTTACCAGCTCGGCGGACGCACGCTTCCCAACCGCATCGTGATGGCCCCGATGTCCCGGGCGCGGGCGACCGTCGACGGGCTGCCGACGCCGTCCACGGCAACGTACTACGCCCAGCGCGCCAGTGCCGGGCTGCTCGTCAGCGAGGGCGTGCAGCCGAGTCTGCAAGGGCAGTCGAACCCGTACACACCGGGGCTGCACAACGACGAACAGGTCGCCGCCTGGCGGCCGGTGACCGAGGCCGTGCACACGGCCGGCGGGCGGATCTTCGCCCAGCTCATGCACGCCGGGCGGGTGGGGCACGAGGCGGTCGCGGGGTTCCGTCCCGTGGCGCCGTCCGCCGTGCGGCTGGAGGCCGAGCTGTTCACCGGGCCTCGGGGGAGGCTGCCCGCGCCCGTCCCGCGCGCCCTGGCGACCAGCGAGGTGGCGGGCGAGGTCGCGGCGTTCGCGGACGCGGCACGGCGCGCGGTGGACGCCGGCTTCGACGGCATCGAACTGCACGGCGCCAACGGCTATCTCATCCAGCAGTTCCTGTCCTCGAACGTCAACCAGCGCACCGACGCGTACGGGGGCTCGGTCACCGGTCGTATCCGGTTCGCCGTCGAGGTCGCCGAGGCGGTCGTGGACGCCATCGGCGCGGACCGGGTCGGCATCCGCCTCTCCCCCGCCGGCACCATCTGGGACGTCGAGGAGAGCGAGGTCGCCGAGCTGTACACGGCGCTGTACCGGGAACTCGCCAGGATCGGCGTCACCTACGTGCACACCCTGAACTCCGCCGACCTGGAGCTCACCGCCGCGCTGCGCAAGGCGTGGCCGCACACGTACATCATGAACCCGTCCGCGGGCATCGTGGGCCCGCAGGCTGACCGGGAGCGCGGCGAGTACTGGCTCTCCCAGGGCATGGATCTCATCGGCTACGGCCGCGCCTTCATCGGCAACCCGGATCTGGTGGAGCGGTTCCGGCGCGGGGCGGCGCTGCGCGAGGCCTATGTCGAGACGTACTACCAGGGCGGCGACCGGGGGTACATCGACTACCCGCCCCTCGCTGGCTGACCGCGGGCGAGACCAGCGCGCGAGGCCCAGGGGCCGGGTGGCGCCCTACTCGGGCGGGGTCTCCTCCTCTTCCTCCGGCTTCTTCTCGGCCCGCTGCACGAACGCGCCCTGCACGTCCGCCGGTTCCTCGTCCTCGCCCTCGTCGGCGGCGCGCTGTACGGCGGGCGCGGCCGAGAGCTGGACGGCCGCCGGAGCCGTGGGAGTGGCCGCCGGCCGCGGCGTGACGGACTCGGCCGGTTGGGGGGCGCCGGACCCGGCCGGCTCGGGGGTGGGTGCCGGCGGCTCCGCCATGACCCGCTCGGCGGTGCTGGCGGCCTCCTGCTCGAAGCGGTCCCCCGGGTCGCTCACCCGGATGCCGCCGGGCGCCTCGGCGCCGTCGACGGGCCCGGAGCGTTGCTGGACGACGTGCGTCAGCTCGTGGGCGAGCATCGTGCGGCCCTGCCGCGAGGACGTGTCGTAGGCGTCGCGCTGGAAGACGACGTTGTTGCCGACGGTGTACGCGTGGGCGCCGACCTCCTTCGCCGAGTCGTGCGCCGCCGCGTCGGTGTGCACCCGCACGTCGGAGAAGTCGGCGCCGAGCCGGGCCTCCATGTCGGTGCGCGTCTCCGGGTCCAGGGCCTGACCGCCGCCCGACGACACCACGTCGTGCACCGACGAACGCGGCTGCTCCGAGGCCTCTTCGCGCGCCTCGGCCGCCTCGTCATCGCCGGTCGCCCTGCGCTGGACCAGGGTGCGCGCGACGCTGTTGCCTACGGCGCGTTGCAGGGTCGCCATGCCGGCGCGGCCGATGACGTCGGTACGGCCGGCGACGGCGGCCCGCAGGACGTGCGGGGTGCGGGCCCGCTCGTGGGCCTCGGCCGCCGCGTCGCGCGCGCCGGCCTCGTGGTGCTCGTGGTCGTGCTCATGCTCGTGTCGGCGCATCGTCGGCTCCCTCGGGGCGTCCCCCACCCGGCGTCCTGTCGCCCTCCAGCGTGAGCGCCGGCCGGCTCCGCGTCCAGGTCAGCTCCCGGCGGAGCCGGGCAGCACTGGCTGCCCGATCGGGCAGCGGCGGCGGCTCGGCGCGCCACGCCACAGCCGGCCAAGCAGCGCGCCCCCGTCCAGGTCACCCCGCGCCACGGCGTGCCGCTTCTAAGGGCCGGGGCGTGGCCGGGCCGGGCGGTGGGGTGGCATCATCCGAGGCGGCCACCGGCAGCCAGGGCGGTTGCGGCGACGGCCACGGCGGGGGGCAGGGCAGTGTCGGACGGTCGGTACGTACGGTTCCAGGGCACGGCCCGCAACGAGCGCGGCGCCTATCCCGGCGTCTTCGTACTCGTCAACGGGCTGGCGCGCGAGGGCAGGCTGACCGCCGAGCAGGAGCGCTTCCGGCGGACGTCCAACGCCTGGTACGACGCCGCGTACACCAACCCCTCGCACGTCGACACGTCGGTGTACGACCGCGAGCGGCATCCGACGGCCGTCGCCTGGTTCAGGAGTTCGGCCCGCCATCTCATCGAGCGGGTCGACGGCTATCTGGAGATCCTGACGGCGCACGGGGTCGGGTGGGTGCGGCTCAGCTCGACCGACCCGGGGCGCGTGCTCTACGAGGACGCGGTGCAGATCGTCGTGGTGCCGCACGCGCCGGCCGCGCCCGGGGGCGCGGCCGACGTCGCGCGCTTACGGTGAGGGCCCGGGCCACGCCCCTGGTGCGACCCGGGCCCGTACGCCCGCGGGCCGCCGGGCACAGGGCCCGGGCGGCTCGCGGACGGGCTCGGATCAGCCCTGGTAGCCGGCGAGGATCTTGGAGAACTCCCACTGCTTCTGGTCGATCCCGCTGCACGAACCGCCGTCGCCGCCACCCGCGCACGGCCGGTCCCGGTTCACGGCCCAGAAGCTGACCCGTGCCAGGTGGTGCTGCTTGGCGTAGTTGACCATCTCCTGGAAGCCGGCCGGGGTGACGACCTCACCCCGTACGTCGGTCTTGCCGTTCATCGAGGAGAAGCCGACCTTGCGGTAGGCGGCGTCGTCGCTCAGCCCGTACTCGGCCTTCACGATGTTCTTCAGGCCGTCCACGGCCGACTTGGTGGCGGCCACCATGTCGGTCGTGCCGTCACCGAAGTCGAACGGCATGACGGTCCAACCGTCCACGTCCAGGCCGGCCTTGGCGCCCTTGCGCACCAGGTCCTTGCCCGGCGCGATGGGGCCGCTCGGGGCGGTGCCGAAGGTGACGTAGACCTTCAGACCCCGGTTCCTGTCCTTGAGGATCTTCAGCGCGTCGATGACCCGCTTCCGTACCGGCTCGCTCTCGACCTCGGTGGACTCGATGTCGATGTCGATCGAGTCGAGCTTGTACGCGTCGATCACCTTCTGGTACGCGCCGGCGAGGTCGGCGGCGGACTTGCACGCCTCGCCGAGCTTGTTGCCGCTCCAGCCACCGATGGACGGGGTGATGGAACCACCCGCCGCCTGCACGGCCCTGATGGTCTGGGCGTCCCGCCCGCCGGCCAGCGGGCGCTGACCGTCCCAGGCGGGTTCACAACCGCCCTTGGCGAGGATGAAGGCCATGGTGAGCTGGGTGTTCCCGGTGGCCTTGAGGAACTCCGTCGCGTTCGGCGGGTTGCCCCAACCGAGGTAGAGGTAGGGGCCGTTGAGGCCGCTGACCGCAGCCTTGTCCGCCCCTCTGGCGGGCTGTTCCCTGACCGACTCCTGGGGTGTTGCCTGCGCGGTGGCCGTCATGACTCCGGCGGCGGTGAGCGCCACGGCGAACCCGAGTGCGAGGCGGCGGCGCGGTGCGAGGTGGGGGTGCACGGCACGCTCCAATCACGTGGAGGGGATGTGGCGTGGCGCACGCTATCGACGTGTCATGGTCCAGACAATAGAAACGTTAGGAAAGTTTCCTGTTGGCTGGAGTTCGCCCACTCCACGGCCCGCGCCGCATCGCCCTTCGCGTCCGCTTCGCCTCGCGAACTCCCACGTCAGCAGCGTGGTTGGGACGGCCGTACGGAGTTCGTGGCCGGTCGTAGCGCGCCCACGGTTGGCGCTCCGGCGCGCCGCGCCGCCCGTACGCCCGTACGCCGGCGCGCTCCGGCCGGCGGGTGCGCCGGGGCGGGCATCAGACCGGACGCCAACAGGCCGGGCGCGCGACACTCCGGCCCCGTCCGTCACGCCCGTACGCCCG
Organism: Streptomyces sp. 71268; assembly: GCF_029392895.1. Taxonomy (NCBI): domain Bacteria; kingdom Bacillati; phylum Actinomycetota; class Actinomycetes; order Kitasatosporales; family Streptomycetaceae; genus Streptomyces; species Streptomyces sp. 71268. The sequence continues at coordinate 7,383,475 of NZ_CP114200.1, read as the reverse complement.
TCCCACCCGTACGCCCGCCACACCCGTACACCCCGTCACACGCCTACGCCCGCCGTTTCGGCCACGGGCGCCCGCGTCGGAGCAGTGGCCGGGGTGGCGGCCGGAGCGGTCGGGGCGGGGTCGGCCGGCGCGTCGGGGCAGGGCGTGTCCAGGGCCGCCAGCTCCGCGAGCCGGCGCGTCGCCGCCCGTACGGCGCCCGGCCCCGCGGGCAGCAGCGGCAGGCGGACGTCGGGCGTGGGGATGCGGCCCTGGGCGGCCAACACGCCCTTGACCACGGTGGGGTTGGGCTCGGCGAACACGGCGGCGGCGAGGCCGGCCAGCGCGTGCCCCAGCGCGCGGGCCCGCTCGACCCGCCCGGTGCGCCAGGCGGCGACGAGTTCGGCGAACCGCTCCGGGGCCAGTTGGGCCGTCGCGAGGATGCCGCCCGTGGCGCCGACGGCCATCAGCGGGGCCACGAACAGGTCGTCGCCCGCCAGCACCGCGCGTCCCTCGGGGAGGTCTTCGAGCAGCGCGAGGGCCTCGGCGTCCACGCCGCCCGTCGCGTACTTGACGCCGGCCACGCCCGGCAGCCGGACCAGCGCGCGCAGCGTCGCGGCGGTGAGCGGCTGACCGGTGCGGTACGGGATGTGGTAGACGACCAGCGGCACGGGGCTGTTGGCCGCCAGCTCCGTGAAGTGCGCGAGCACGCCCGCGTCCGACGGCCGGGAGAAGTAGGGCACCGGGACGAGGGCCGCGGTGATCTCGGGCCAGGCGGCGAGCGCGGCCAACTCCGCCGCGCTGCCCCGGGTGTCGTGGGACCCCGCGCCCACCACGAGCGGGGCGGAGCGCCGCGCGCAGACGCGGGCACACACGTCGATGACGGTGCGCCTCTCCGCCGCGTCGAGCGTGGCGGGCTCCCCCGTCGTGCCGAGCGCGACGATGCCGGTCGCGCCGCCGTCGAGGACGGCGTGGGCGAGCCCTTCGAGCGCGTCGACGGCGATGGTTCCGTCGGCGGCGAAGGGCGTGATCAGTGGCGTGTAGAGCCCGTGCAAGGGCAGGTGCAGCGTCATGCGGCTGAGCCTGCCGCAGCCAGAAGATGCAGGTCCAGTTCGCTTTTCTGGCATCGAGCGTAAGGTGAGCTGATGCTCGATGTCCGCCGTCTGCGCCTGCTGCGCGAACTCGCCCTGCGCGGGACCATCGCCGCCGTCGCCGAGGCCCTGGCCTTCACCCCGTCCGCCGTCTCCCAGCAACTCAGCGCCCTGGAGCGCGAGGCGGGGGTGCCGCTGCTGGAGCGCACCGGGCGCCGGGTGACGCTCACCCCCGCCGGCCAGCGCCTGGTGCCGCACGCCGAGGCGGTGTTGGAGCGGTTGGAGCTGGCCGCCGCCGAGTTGGTCGACGCCCGGCAGGGGCTGGCCGGCCCGTTGCGGATCGGTACGTTCCCCACCGCGGCCCGGGCCATCCTGCCGGCCGCGCTGGTCGCGTTGGCCGACCGGCATCCACGGCTTGAGCCGATGCTCTCCGAGGTGGACCCGGCGGCGGTGGCGGACGCGCTGCGGGCCGGCGAACTGGACGTGGCGCTGGTACACGACTACGACTTCGTCCCCTCTCTGGCGGAGCCGGGCCTCGCCACGGAGCCGCTGTGCGCCGAGGCGATGTACCTGGCCTCGCTCACCCCGCCCGAGTACCCGGCCTCGGTCATCCCGCCCGACGCGCCCGGCGCGGCACCGGTCGGGGCGCCGGTCGGGGCGCGGCGGTCAACTGGTGCGCGCGCCGGCGCGGCTGGGCCCGGGGGCGCGACAGGACTTGGGTGCGCGCCGGCGCGCGAGGGTGACGACGAACCCGGGCTCGCGCGCTGGCGGGACGCGACGTGGATCACGGCCACGCCGGGGACGCTGTGTCACGCCATGACGATCCGGGCCTGCCAGGCGGCCGGCTTCGCGCCCCGGGTACGGCACCAGGTGGACGAGTTCGCCACGGTGCTCGCCCTGGTCGCGGCGGGCCAGGGGGTGGCGCTCGTGCCGCAGCTCGGCCTGGTGCACCCGCCGCCGCAGGTGACGCTGGTGCCGATGGCGATGAGCCGCCGGACCCGGATCGCCTTCCGTAGCGGGGCCGGCCGGCATCCGGCGGTCGCGGCCGTCGCGGCGGCGCTGCGCGCGGTGGTCGCCGAGGACGCCCCGCACGGGCACGGCGGCCCGCGCGGGGCCCTCACCGTTGACGGCACGGGGCGCTCGACGGGCCCCTGAGGCCAACTTGACTTCAAGTCGACTTGAGGTTGCAGGCTACCTGCCATGAACACCACGACGCTCGAGACCCCGTCGACCACCCCCTCCGGCTACGCCGCGCTGCCCGGGCTGATGAGCCTGATGACCGGCGACGAGAAGCACGACGCCGCGGCCACGTCCACGCTGGACGCGCTGTGGGTGCTCTACGACCGCGTGCTGCGCGTCTCGCCGAGCGAGGTCGACTCCCCCGGCCGCGACCGGTTCCTGCTCTCCAAGGGGCACGGACCGATGGCGTACTACGCGGTCCTCGCCGCCAAGGGCTTCCTGCCCGTGTCGACGCTGTCGACCTTCGGGGCGTACGACTCGCCGCTGGGCCACCACCCGGACCGCACGCTCGTGCCCGGCGTCGAGATCGGCAGCGGGTCGCTCGGGCACGGGCTGCCGCTCGCCGTGGGGGCGGCGCTCGGGCTGCGGGCCCAGGGGCTGACCGACTCCGCCGTCTGGGTCCTGATCGGGGACGCCGAACTGGACGAGGGCAGCAACCACGAGGCCATCGCGTACGCGGGCGCCGCCGGCCTGCCGCGACTGCACACGCTGGTCATCGACAACGCCTCGGCCACGCACGGCTGGCCGGGCGGCATCGCCTCCCGCTTCGAGGCGGCCGGCTGGTCCGCGACGACCGTGGACGGCCGGGACCACGAGGCGCTGTACGCGGCCTACACCCAGCCGCACCCGGACCGGCCGCACGCGGTGGTCGCCCGCGTCGAGCCCAAGTAGCCCGCCCCACCGCGCGTCCACGCCCCGCACGCCTGGGCCCGCACGCCCCACCGCCTCGCCCCGGCACCACCCACCCACCGTTTGGAGAGACCCACCCATGGACACCATGCGCGAGCGCTTCACCGCCATCACCACCAGGCTCCTGGACGACGACCCCCGCCTCGCGGTCGTCCTGGCCGATATCAGCGCGGACCGGTTCACCGACGCCGCCCGGGCCCATCCGGACCGGGTGATCAACGTGGGCATCCGCGAGCAGTTGCTCGTCAGCACCGGCGGCGGGCTCGCCCTGACCGGCATGCGCCCGATCGTGCACACCTTCGCCAGCTTCCTCGTGGAGCGCCCCTTCGAGCAGGTGAAGCTGGACTTCGGGCACCAGGGCACGGGTGGCGTGCTGGTCAGCGCCGGCGGCTCGTACGACTGGCCCGCCGGTGGCTTCACCCACATGGCGCCGGGCGACGTGGCCCTGCTCGACACGCTGGACGGCTGGACGATCCACGTGCCGGGCCACCCGGACGAGGCGGAGACGCTGCTGCGACACGCGGCGGCCGCCGGCGACGACCGGGTCTACCTGCGCCTTTCCGAGCAGTCCAACGCGGCGCCGCGCCCCGTGGACGGCAGCGGGCTGCACACCGTGCGCCAGGGGCGGCGCGGGGTCGTGGTGGCCGTCGGACCGATGTTGGACAACGTGCTCGCCGCCGTCGACGGCCTGGACGTGACGGTGCTGTACGCGACGACGGTGCGGCCCCTGGACACCGCGACGCTGCGGTCGGCCGCCGGCGCCACCGACGCGGCCGACGTGGTCCTGGTCGAGCCCTACCTCGCGGGCACGTCGTCGGCCGCGGCCGGCGAGGCCCTCGCCGACATCCCGCACCGGGTGCTCGGGCTCGGCGTGGCCCGCCGCGAGCTGCGCCGGTACGGCACCATCGAGGAGCACCTGGCGGGCCAGGGCCTGGACCCGGCCGGACTGCGCGCCCGCGTCGTGGACTTCCTCGGCGCGTGAGCCGGGGCGGTACGGGACGGGGCGAGCGACGGGTGGGCGGCGACGCGCCGGAGAAGGTCGGGCCGGGCGGCCCGGGGCCGGGCGAGGCGCGGGGCCGGGCGTGGCGCGGGGCCGGGCGCGTGACGGGCGCGTGACGGCTCGCGGGTGGCGGGCGGCCATGTCGTAGGTGCCCAACGACCCTCGTACAGCGGGGATGTGACCGTGCGTCTGGTTGGGCGCGGTGACGGTGCGGGAAATACGAGTCGGCGACGCGGTGTTGACCTTTCGGCCCTCGTCCGTGTCACGATCAGGCGCTTTGTTCTCCGCTTCCGCCCCGCGCCACCCTCGCGTACCAGGAGGATCGTTGGACACCACCGCCCCATCCGCCACTCCGCACCACCCCACCGGCGCCCCCGACGCCACGCCCCCGGCGGCGCCCGCCGCCGATCTCCCCGGCGAGGCCGCCGCCGGCCTCGAAGCCGCCGCGACGACGGCCGAGCCGCCCGCCCGCTCCCCGCTGTCGCGACGCACCTTCCTCCAGGCCGCGGCCGGCACCGCCGCCCTCGCCGGCGGGGCCGTGGGCCTGGTGCCCGAGCCGGCCGCCGCCGCGCCACACCGGGCCACCCTGTCGTTCACCGCCGCCACCAACGGTGCCGCGACGCTGGCCCCGGCCGGCGACCGGCTCGTGGCCGAGGTGCAGAACATCCTGTGGTCCATCCCGCGCGCGGGCGGCGAGGCCACCGCCCTGACCACGCCCGACCTCGAACCCACCCGTCCGGTCTACGCGCCCGACGGCAAGACGCTGGCCGTCTGCGCCTACCGGGGCGGCGGGTTCCACCTGTGGACGCTGCGCCCCGACGGCACCGGGCTGCGACAGCTCACCGACGGGCCGTGGGACGACCGGGGCCCGGCGTGGTCCCCGGACGGCACGCGGATCGCGTTCGCCTCCGAGCGCGGGGGCGACCCCGTGAAGGGCAGTCCGTACCGGGTGTGGGTGATCGACGTGCGCAGCCGTCGGCTCACCCAACTGACCGGCCTGCCCGGCCAGGACGGGCCGCACCAGGACGGCGCGTGGGAGGACTTCGACCCGGTGTGGTCGCCGGACGGCACCCGGGTCTTCTTCGTGCGCGCCAAGCTGGTGAACACCGCGCTCGACGCCCGCACCATCGCCTCCGTGCCCGCCGACGGCGCCGGCCCGGTCGCCGTCGAGCACGCTGACACCAGCACGGCGCAGCTCATGACGCCCGCCGTCGCGCCCGACGGCAGGCTCGCCTACCTGCGCACCACCCCGGCGCCCGCCGCCTCCTGCACGCTGGTCGTGGACGGCGCCCCGGTGGACGTCGGCGGCGATGTGCTGCCGGTGCCGCCGCGCTGGGTCTCGCGCGACGAGTTGCTGCTCACGGTGGACGGCCAGTTCCAGCTCGTACGGCCGGACCGGGCCGGCGCGCGGGAGGCCGCGGCGAGTGCGCCGGGCGGCTCGGCGGCGCGGACCGGCGCCGAGGTCATCGCGTTCTCCGCCACGCTGCCGGTGCGGCGGCCCCGCTACCGGGTCAAGCGCTACGACTTCGACGGCGCCGGCGTGCGCCCGGTGCGCGGTGTGCATCTGCCCGCGCTGTCGCCGGACGGCCGGCGGGTGGCGTTCGCCGCGCTCGACTCGCTGTGGGTGGCCGACATCGGCGGCGGCCGGCCCCCGCGCCGCGTCGTGCGCACCGACCCCACCCGCTACCTGCTGGCCCCGACCTGGACGCGGGACGGCAGCGCGCTGGTCTACGCCGACGACCGGGACGGCCTGTTCGCGGTGCGCCGCCGTGAACTGCGCACCGGCGCGGAGACGGTGCTGGCCTCCGGCGGCCGGGTGCAGCCGGCGCTCTCGCCCGACGGCAAGCGGCTGGCCAGCATCGACATGTCCGGCAACCTCGTCGTACGGGACCTGGCGACCGGCGGGGAACGGGTGCTGGCGGCGCCGCTCGGCGGGGGCGGCCTGCCCGGCCGACCGAGCTGGTCCCCGGACGGGCGGTGGCTCGCGCTGTGCGACCGCAACCGGCTCAACCAGCGCTTCCGCGAGGGGTACAACCTCATCCGCGTGGTCAACGCCGACAGCGGCCAGGCCAGGCTGCACGCCGTCGCGCCGCACGTGTCGATCTCCGACCGCTACGACTCGGGCCCGGTCTGGTCGCCCGACGGCCGCCACCTGGCCGTCGTCACCGAGTCCGCGCTGTGGCTGCTGCCCGTGCGCCCGGACGGCACCCCCGACGGCGCGCCGCGCCAGCTCACCGAGGAGAACGCGGACCACCCCTCCTGGTCCGGCGACTCGCGCACGCTGCTCTACCTCTCGTCGGGCAGACTCCGACTGATCTCGGCCGACGGCGGCACACCCCGTACGGTCCGCGTCGCGCTCGACTACCGGCGCCGGCGGCCCGAGGACCTGGTGGTGCACGCGGGACAGGTGTGGGACGGCACCGGCGAGGCGGTGCGCGAGGACGTGGACCTGCTGGTGCGCGGTGGGCGGATCGCCGGCATCGAGCCACACCGCGCGGGTCGGGCCGCCACCCGCCGCGTGGACGCCTCCGGGCACACGGTCATCCCGGGCCTGTGGGACGCGCACACCCACCCCTGGCAGGTGACCTACGGCGGACGACAGCCCGCGTCGCAGCTCGCGTACGGCATCACCACGGCCGTCTCGTTCGGCGGCTTCGCCTACGAGCAGCTCCGCATCCGGGAGGCGGTCGCGGCCGGCGCCATGGCCGGGCCGCGCCTGCTGACCACCGGTGAGCTGCTGGACGGCGGCCGAGTGGCGTACAGCATGGGGCGCGCGCACCGCACGCGGGCCGGGCTGCGTCGCTCGCTGGCCCGGGCCGAGGCGCTGGACTGGGACTTCGTCAAGACGTACGTCAGGGCGCCGGGCTGGATCATGGAAGAGGCGGCCCGGTTCGCGCACGAGCGGCTCGGAGTGCGCTCCGGCAGCCACCTGTGCACGCCCGGCGTGCAGCTCGGGCAGGACCTGACGACCCACCTCCAGGCCACCCAGCGCCTTGAGTACGGCCACGCCACGTCCGCCACCGGGCGCGCCTACCAGGACCTGCGCGAGATCTACACGGCCGGCGGTGACTTCCACCTGGTCGCCACGCCGTTCACCTCGTCGCCGCTGGTGGGTGCCGACCCGTCGGTGGCCGACGACGAGCGGGTGACCCGGTTGATGCCGCCGTGGGACACCGCGTTGGTCCGCCAGCTCGCGGCGCAGCCGCCGACGGACGCGCAGCTCACGGCGTTGGGCACGGAGATCGACGTGTACCGGCGGGTGCTCGCCGACGGCGGGTTGGTCGCGCTCGGCACGGACGCGCCGCTGGTACCCGTGGGGCTCGGGCTGCACATGGGGCTGCGCGCGCTGCACCGGGGCGGGCTGACACCGGCGCAGGCGCTGCGCACGGCCACCTCGGTCTCGGCCCGGGTGTTCGGCGCGGAACGCGAGTTGGGCACGCTGGAGCCGGGCAAGCTCGCGGACCTGGCCGTGGTGGACGGCGACCCGTTCACGGACTTCGACTCGCTGGTGCGGGTGGTGTCCGTGCTGCGGGGCGGGGTGCGCTACGAGACGCGCGAGTTGGTCGCGGCGTTCCCGGCGGGCGACACGCTGCCGGCGGGCCCGGCGTCGGGGCACCGGCACGCCGACACGCCCGACCACCGGCACGCCGACGGGGCTGCCGGGGCGGAAGGGGTCGATGGGGCAAGCTGGCTGGAGGTGGGGCGGCTGTTGCGGCGGGACTCCTGCTGCGAGGGCGAGATCTGACCCGGCGCGCGGGTGGGTCCGGGGCGCCCCGACACGGGCACCCCGGACCCACCCGCTCCGGCCCAGCAGCCGCCACGCCGCACCGCACCGCACCGCACCGCACCGCACCGCACCGCACCGCACCGCACCGACAGTCCACTGGCTCGCCACCTGGTCGCAACCACGGAGTGGTAGGGAGCCAGGACTGAGCCCGGCAGCCCGTGAGGAGCAAGGATGAGCCACTCCACAGCGACTCCCCACCCCTACTACGAGGACGTCTCGCCTGGCACCGGCACCCTGCCGCCCCGGTCCCACTCCCCCGCGTCCGACGCCCGCCGCCTCGACCTCAGCGGAACCTGGCGCTTTCGCCTGTCGCCCGGGGCGACCACCGCGAACACGGACTTCGCCCGGCCCGAGTTCGACGCCACCGCCTGGGACGAGGTGCCCGTGCCCGCGCACTGGGGGCTGCACACCGGCTCCGAGTCCCACCCCACGACCCCGCCGATCTACACCAACACCGGCTACCCCTTCCCGGTGGACCCGCCGCGCGTACCGGTCGAGGACAACCCCACCGGCGACCACCGACTCGTCTTCGACCTGCCGGCCGACTGGCCCACCACGGGCGAGGCCGTGCTGCGCTTCGAGGGCGTGGAGTCCTGCGCGCGCGTCTGGCTCAACGGCCGGGAGCTGGGCACCTTCCAGGGCAGCCGGCTGCCGCACGAGTTCGCCGTCGGCCCGCTCCACGCCCCGGGCGAGGGCGAGGAGCACGCGCTACGCGCCCGGGGCAACGTGCTGGCCGTGCGGGTCCACCAGTGGTCGGCCGGCAGCTACCTGGAGGACCAGGACCAGTGGTGGCTGCCCGGCATCTTCCGCGAGGTGACGCTGGTGCACCGGCCCGCCGGCGCCGTCGCCGACTACTTCGTGCACGCCGGCTACGACCACCGGGACGGGCGCGGCACGCTGCGCGTGGACAGCGAGCCCGCCGGCCGGGTCACGGTGCCGGAACTGGGCCTGGACCTGGCCACCGGGCAGAGCGCGAGCGTCCCCGTCGAGCCGTGGACGGCCGAGGCACCGAGGCTGTACGCGGGCGAGCTGGTCACCGAGGGCGAGCGGGTGCCGCTGCGCATCGGCTTTCGCACCGTGGCCGTCGAGGACGGGCTGCTGCGGGTCAACGGGCAGCGGGTGCTGTTCCGGGGCGTGAACCGGCACGAGTTCCACCCGGAGACCGGCCGCACCCTCGACCTGGAGACGATGCGGCGCGACGTGCTCCTGATGAAGCGGCACAACATCAACGCCGTGCGCACCAGCCACTACCCGCCGCACCCCGCCTTCCTCGACCTGTGCGACGAACTGGGCCTGTGGGTCATCGACGAATGCGACCTGGAGACGCACGGCTTCCACGCCGTCGGCTGGCGACGCAACCCGGTGGCCGACGACCGGTGGACGCCCGCGCTGCTCGACCGCGCGGCCCGCACCGTCGAGCGGGACAAGAACCACCCGGCGGTCATCATGTGGTCGCTGGGCAACGAGTGCGGCACCGGCGCCGGCCTGTCCGCGATGGCCGCCGCGATCCGCGACCGCGACCCGGACCGCCCGCTGCACTACGAGGGCGACCCGAGCTGCGCCGACGTGGACGTCTACTCGCGGATGTACGCCCCGCACGCGGAGGTCGAGGCCATCGGGCGCCGCGCCGAACCACCACTGCCCGACCCCGCGCTGGACGCACGCCGCCGCTCCCTGCCGTTCATCCTGTGCGAGTACGCGCACGCCATGGGCAACGGGCCCGGCGGGCTCAGCGAGTACCAGCGGCTGTTCGAGCGGTACGAGCGCTGCCAGGGCGGCTTCGTCTGGGAGTGGATCGACCACGGCATCGCCCGTCGAACCGCCGACGGCACGCCCTACTTCGCGTACGGCGGGGACTTCGGCGAGGAGTTGCACGACGGCAACTTCGTCTGCGACGGCCTCCTCTTCCCCGACCGCACCCCCTCGCCGGGGCTCGTCGAGTACAAGAAGGTGATCGAACCCGTCCGCATCGCGCCCGTCGGCGGCCCACACGACGCCGACGGCACGGCGACGGGCCCCGTCTCCGGCGTACGGATCAGCAACCTGTACGACTTCGTGGACCTGGCGCACCTGACGTTCCGCTGGTCGTACGAGGTGGCCGGCGAGGCCGTGGCACGGGGCGAGCTGGCCGTTCCGCCGCTGGCCCCCGGCGAGTCGGCGGACGTGAAACTGCCGCTCGTCGAGGGCGCGCCGCGACCGGTGGGTGAGGCGGTGTGGACCGTACGGGCCGAGCTGGCCGCCGACACGCCCTGGGCGTCGGCCGGCCACGAGGTGGCCTGGGGCCAGTGGCTCGCGGAGCCGGACGCCGCCGCGAGCGCCCCGCCGGCCGCGCCGGCGAACGGGGCGACGACGCCCGTCGCGGCGGACGAGGCCGACGGCAGAGCGCCGGCGAGCGCCGCGCGCAGCGCGCCCCGGACCGGCGACGACGGGCGGACCATCCTCCTCGGCCCCGGCACCTTCGACGCGAGCACCGGCGTGTTGCGCTCGCTGGGCGGGCAGTCGGTGGTGGGCCCGCGGCTCGACGTGTGGCGGGCGCCGACCGACAACGACGAGGGCGCCCCCTGGCAGCCCGACACCCGCTACGGCACCGTGTGGCGGAGCGCCGGGCTGCACCGCATGCGGCACCGCACCACGCGGGTGCGCGCCGAGGACGGGGCGCTGACGGTCGAGGCCAGGGTCGCGCCCGCGGCCACCGACCGCGCGCTGTCCGTCGTCTACCACTGGTCCGCCACCGCCTCCCGACTGCGCCTGACGGTCAGTGTGATCCCCGAGGGCGACTGGGACTTCCCGCTTCCCCGACTCGGGGTGCGGCTCGGGGTGAGCGGCGAGCTGGGCGACGCCGAGTGGTACGGCGGCGGCCCGGGCGAGGCGTACCCGGACACCGGGGCGGCCTCGCGGCTCGGCCGGTACGCCATGTCGGTGGACCAGATGCAGACCCCGTACGTGCGTCCGCAGGAGAACGGGGCGCGCGCGGACGTGCGCTGGGCCCGGCTGCGCGGGGCCGACGGCGGGTGGCTGCGGGTGGACGGGGAGCCGCCGTTCTGGTTCACCGCGCGCCGCTGGACGAGCGAGCACCTGGACGCCGCGACGCACACCCCCGACCTGGTGCCGGGCGACCGGATCTGGCTCAACCTCGACCACCGGCAACACGGCATCGGCACCCAGTCCTGCGGCCCGGGCGTCCTGCCCGCGCACCGCCTCGACGCGGGCCCGGCGACCTTCTCGTTCACCCTCTCGGCCGGCGGCCCCGGCGCGAGCCCGCGAGCCGGAGACCCGGGCGCCGCGTCGTAGCGCGTGTCGCAGGGCGAGGGACGAGGAGCCCCGGCGGCGCGGGCGGCGAGCGGCGGGGCCCGGCCGCCGCCGGGGCCGGTACGGGGGCGGCCCCGGGCGTGGGCCCGAGCGGGGGCCCGGGCCGCCACGCGCTGGCGCGCGCCGGTGGCGCGGGCGTACGGCACGGCGCCCCGGCCAGCGCGCCCCTCAGTCGGTCGGCGCGGTCGTGTGCTCGGTCGGGGTTCGATAGGCGCACAGCGGCAGGCAGAACTGGGTGATCGTGCCGACCGTGAGCGCGTAGGCGACGGTGCCGACCCCGACCCCGCCGCCCAGCGACCAGCCCACCGCCAGCACGGTGAGTTCGATCAGGGTGCGGACGAGCCGAATGGAGCGCCCGGTCAGGGCGGACGCGCCGGTCATCAGCCCGTCCCTCGGCCCGGGCCCGCAGCGCGCGCCGACGTAGACGGCGACGGCCAGCCCGTTCAGGAGGATGCCGCCGACGAGGAGGGCGATCCGGCCGGGCAGTTGGACGTTGGCGGGCAGCAACCACAGGCCGAGGTCGGCGGAGAACGCCAGGACGACGATGTTGGCCACGGTCCCGAACGTCGGCCGCTGCCGCAGCGGAATCCACAGCAGCAGCACGAGCGCCCCCACGAGGCCGCTGATGGTGCCGAAACTCAGCGCGGTGTGCCGCTCCAACCCTTCGTACAGCACGCTCCACGGGTTGATGCCGAGCGCGGCCCGCACCATGACCGCCAGGCTGAAGCCGTACAGGGCGAGCCCGGCGAACAGTTGCGGCAGCCGCCGCAGCGGGCGCTCGCCGAGCCGGACGTAGGTCAGCGGCGGGCCGCCGGCACGAGGCCGGGCGGAGCGCGGTCGAGCGGAGCGCGGTCGAGCGGAGCGCGGTCGACCGGAGCGCGGTCGACCGGAGCGGGCCGGCCGCGCGGGAGCGGTGGCTGGGCCGGGGGCGGGTTCTGGCGCGGGTGCGGGTTCGCGCGCGACGTGGCCCGGGTGGGGCTCGCGCGGGGAGGGGTCCGTCGTGTCCTGCCGCATGTCTCGTCGCCTCCGCCGTCTCGTACGCCATCACGCCATCGCGCCATCGCGCCCGCGCGCCGCCACCTCGCCCGCACGAGCGGCCGAGGGTCTGTCCCGAGCCGTGGGGCGTGGGACGTGGACCACCAAGGGCCGCTGGTGGGCCACTCTGTAGAGTGATTGGCCTGGAAAACAGGGCCAATATCGGGAGGGTGGTATGGCTGACGCGCGTGCGTTCGCGCCCGGGGGTCGGCCGGGCCGTACGGAGCGGACCGTGGGGAGCCGTCAGCTCGCCGCGATGCTGCCCGACCCCTCGGGAACCCGGCCCGCCTACCGCCACCTGGCCCAGGCCATCAGCGCGCTGATCCTGGACGGGCGGATCGCCCTGCACGTGAAGCTGCCCGCCGAGCGGGAGTTGGCCGCCGCGCTGCGCACCAGTCGCACCACCGTCACCGCCGTGTACGACCTGCTGCGCGAGAGCGGCTACGCGCACAGCCGCCAGGGCTCCGGCACCTGGACGTCCCTGCCCGACGGGCGCGCCCCCACCGGGGTGGGCCGGCTGCTCGGGGCCGAGGACACCGCGATCGACCTGGCCAGGGCGGCCTCCGGACTGCCGGAGCAGGCACTGCTCGACGCCCTCGCCGAGATCACCCCGCACCTGGTCGAGCACGTCCACACGCCCGGCTACCACCCGTACGGCCTACCGGAGCTGCGCGCCGCCATCGCCGAGCGGTTCACCGCGCGCGGCCTGCCGACCGTGCCCGAACAGATCCTGGTGACCTCGGGGGCCCAACACGCGCTCACCCTCGTCCTGGGGCTTCTGTGCGGTCCCGGCGACCGGGTCGTGGTCGAGAACCCGTCCTACCCCAACGCCCTGGAGGCCATGCGCCGCGCGCGGCTGCGCACCGTGTCGGTGCCGGTCACCGACGCCGGCTGGGACATCGAGATCATCGAGTCGACCCTGCGTCAGGTCGTGCCCCAACTGGCCTACCTGATCCCCGACTTTCACAACCCCACCGGCCTCCTCATGCCCGACGCCGACCGTGGCCGGGTGCTGCGCGCCGCCGGGCGCTCCGGTTCGTGGTTGGTCGTCGACGAGACCCTGACCGACCTGGCGCTCGACGTCCCGGCCCCACCGCCGTTCGCCTCGCACGCCGCGCCGGGCGGCACCGGACAGGTCGTCACCATCGGCTCGATGAGCAAGACCCACTGGGGCGGGTTGCGCATCGGCTGGCTACGCGCGCCCGCGCGCCTGGTCACCGAGTTGGCGGGGCAGCGCGTCGCCGCCGACATGGGCGGGTCGGTGCTGGACCAGCTCCTGGCCGTCGCCCTGCTGGCGCGGTCCGGTGAACTGCTGCCGTCCCGACTGGAGCGGATGCGCGAGCAGCGCGCGGCGCTCACCGCGGCCCTGGCCGAGCACCTTCCGCGGTGGACCTGGCGGCTGCCGCCCGGCGGGCTCTCGCTCTGGGTCGACCTGGCCGAACCGATCGCCTCGGCACTGGCCGACCGGGCGCTGGGCCACGGAGTACGCATCGAGAGCGGCGCCGTCTTCGCCGCCGACCCCGGCATCTTCGAGCAGCGGCTGCGCATCCCCTTCACCATGCCGGCGGACACGCTGCACGAGGCGGTACACCGGATGGCCGCCGCCCTCGCCGACGGCCTGCCCGCCACCCCCGCGTCGCGACGCCCGCACTGGGTCGCGTAGGACGAGCGCCGACGCCCGGTTGACGGCCGGCTGACGGCCGACGGCCCCGACCGGAGGCCGAGGGCGCGCCGTACGACCGCCGTCAGCACGGCGTACGACCGGCGCACGGCCGACGCTCGCGCACGACCGGCGCGCGGCCGGCGCGCGGCCTCACAGCCTGACGAGCTTGCGCAGCCGGGGAAAGCGTCCGCGGTCCTCGCGGGCGTTGCGGTCGAGTTCCTCCATGAGGCGCGTGGTGCGGTGCTCCATGTCCATCTCGTCCAGCATCCGGTCGATCTCCGAGAGCAGCGCGCCACGCAGGTGCCACTGGCGGGGATCGTCCCGGACGGACTCGCCGAGCAGGCGCGCGGCCCGCTCCCGGCGGTCCGCCGCCGCGTCCAACACCTCGGTCAGCCGCGTCTCGGCCTGCTGCGCGTCGGCGCTGACCTGCGTGGTGACCAGGGTGGCGAAGCTCTCGACGGCGTCGGCGACGTGCTCGATCAGCTCCGCCAGCGCGTCGGCCACCTCGGGCTCGAACAGCGGCTCGTCCCTGCGGTGCTTGGCCAGGTCGGTGAGCGTACGGGTGAGCACGCGCACCACCACGGTGCAGATCTCCAACGTGTCCAGGCCCGTACGCAGCACCACCCGGTGCAACAGGCCCTCCTTGACCCGTGGGTTGAGGCGCAGGCTGTCCTCCGCCTGGCGCAGCGCGGCATCCACCCGGGCGACGTCGTTGTCCAGCCGGCGGGCCTCGTGCAGGCGGGCCGCGGCGCGGTCGACGGGGGTGTGCTCGCCGAGCCCGCCGCTGATGTGCAGCAGCAGCTCGCGCAGCCGGCAGGCCAGGTCCTCGATGTGCTCGCTGGCGGTCTGCACCCAGACCGGCGGTGCGAAGAAGAAGTTGAACAGCAGTCCGACCACGGCCCCGATCAGCGTCTCCAACACCCGGTCCCAGGCCGTGTTGGCCACCCGGGTCACGCCGAGGACGAGCATGGCGCTGATCGCCACCTCGGCGGTGAACTCGCGCACCTTGACCAGGTGCCCCGCGGCCAGCGAGGCCAGGATGATCAGGCCGAGGCTCCACCAGGACAGCCCGACGAGGGAGCTGAACGCGATGGCGATGAGCACCCCGGAGACCACCGCGTTGACCCGGCGGATGCCGGTGGTCAGCGTGGCGTACAGGGTGACCTGCACGACGAGCAGGGCGGTCAGCGGCGCGGTCAGCGGCACCGGTTCGCTGCTGAGCTGGAGGGCGACGGCATACGAGATGGTCGCCGCCGCCGTGGACCGTATCGCCTGCACGACGGTGGGGTGGCGGCTGCGCTTGGTCAGTTCGGCTACGGGCTCCTTCACGTCGGGCACGTCCTGGCTGTCCCGCCCCCGGCCATCTCCGACACCGAAATGCCCGCTCTGCCACCTGCCTGGCGGTAGGCGGGCCAACCACGCGCCTGGGGCCGGCAGCCCCACCGCGCCGGGCCGCGCCGCGTCACGCCTCCTCCTTCACGCTCCCGTCAACGTTCCCTGTCAGCGTCTCCCGCCTGGCCGTGTTCCCCGTTCACACGCCACACGCACATCTCTGGCCCCCTCCGGCCCGACCGCTGACCCGGGCAGGAGCCCCGGCCCGCGAGCGAGCCGCCCCTCCGGGTTCCGTCTCCGGTGTCACCGCTCGCCACCCAGCTCGCCAGGTGCACGGTCCGCGCTGGCCGGCGGCCGCGTGTCCGCGGCCTCGGGGCGGCGCCACGGGCGGTCGACGGGTTCGCACGCCACACGCCACCAGGGGGCCACCGGCACCTCCCCCGCGGGCTCGAACGACTGCCCGGGAACGGGGAAGGCCACCGGCACGCCGGCGTCCGCGGCGGCGTCCCTGGTCCACTCGGCCGGCTCGGCCCACGGGTGCGGGGCCAGGTTGAAGGTGGCCCAGTGCACAGGGAGGAGCACGCCGCTGGCCCCGCCCTGGAGGTCGAGGTGTGTGCGCACCCCCTCGGCGGGCGTCATGTGGATCTCGGGCCAGAAATCGCTGTACGCGCCGATCTGGATCATCGTCGCGTCGAACGGCCCGTACCGCCGGCCGATGTTCGCGAACTCCGCGAAGTACCCGGTGTCCCCGCTGTGGAAGATCCGGTGGCGCGGACCGGCCACGACCCAGGAGGCCCACAGCGTGTGTTGTCCGCCGCGCAGCCCGCGCCCGCAGAAGTGGCGGGCCGGCGTCGCGGTCAGCGTGAGGTGGCCGACCTCGCCGGACTCGTGCCAGTCCAACTCGGTGATCCGGGTGGCCGGCACCCCCCAGTGCTCCAGATCGGCCCCGACGCCCAGCGGCACGACGAAGGCGGTGTCGGTGCGGGCCAGGGCGCGGATCGTCGGCATGTCGAGGTGGTCGTAGTGGTCGTGGGAGATGACCACGACGTCCACCGGCGGCAGCTCCGCCAGCGGCAGCGGCACCGGGTGCAGGCGCCGTGGCCCGGCGAAGGGGAAGGGCGAGCACCGCTGGCCCCACACCGGGTCGAAGAGCACCCGATGCCCGTCGATCTCGGCCAGCACGCTGGAGTGTCCCATCCAGGTGAGCCGCAATCCTGACGCCGGCTCCGCTGCCCAGTCAGCCGCGATCGGGTGGTGCACCGGTACGTGCCCACGCGGCGCCCTGCGGGCCCGGTCGACCTTGCTGAGCTGGGTGAGCAGCAGCCGACGGGTGGAGCCGGGGAGCAGGGTGCGGGTCGGCAACGGGTTGCGGAACTGGCCGGCGGCGAACTGCGGCGACCGCCGCATGCGTGCCAACCGCTCTCCCGCCGGGTCGGCCCCGAAGGCCGCCGGCCGCAGCGCGGCGATGGGCTTGCGTCGAGCGTGGGGGCCGGTCAAGGCACCTCCTGGAGGGGCGTGGGCGTAGCCGGTGGTGGCGCGCGGGGCGGTTGTCCACAACCTATGCGACGTCGTGCGAGCGACCGGCCCCCGGGGGCGAGGCCGCCGGGTCGGCTCAGGTCTGCCGCTGCGGCTCGTACGCCTCGGCGCTGAGCCCGAACGTCCAGGCCACGCCCTCGCGCGCGGTGCGGGTGCGCGGCGGCACCCGCAGCCAGTACGTACGGGACGAACCGTCGGGCTCCGGTGTGGAGTTGACCACCTCGACCATCACCACCGGCTCGTCACCCTCCAACTCGATGCGCCACAGCACGCCCGTCTCGTCCCGGTGCACCGGCTGGGCGCCGGACTCGCTGAGGTAGCGGTCGTACCTATAGTGCTCCAGCATCACGCGGCGCAACTCGGCGTTCTCCTCGGTGCGGATGCGCCGGGCGTCCAGCGCGTCGAGGCCCTCCAGGAAGTCGGCCGGCACCGGCATGCCCCGCCAGGCGTACAGGGCGAAGCCGTCGGGGTAGGCGAGGGCCGGACCGTCACCGCGGTCGAGCCGGCCCGCCTCGTCCCGGTGCAGCTCGCGGGGGCGTTCGCTGATGACCGCCACGTTCTCGTACGGCCACCACCAACCGGCCGCGCGGGCCACCGCGCTCACCCCGGTCAGCGCTTCGGCCCCGTCGAAGGCGGCCAGCCAGGCCGCGTCGTGCTGACCCAACACGGCCGACGCGAGGGCCAGCCGCACCGCGGTCTCCCGGGCCGCGCCGCGTTGTTCGCCCTGTGGCTCGCCCCGCCGCTCGTCCTGTACCCCGCCCTGTCGCTCGTCGGGCCCGGCCCCGGGCGCCGGCGCGGTGGTGCCCGCGCCGATGACCACGCCGGTGGCGCGCCCCTGATCGGGGCCGGCCAGGCCGATGATGATGCCGGCGCGGACGCGGTCGGTCAGGCCCCGCGTCAGCTCCCACAGGGGCGCCGAGGTCAGCGCCCATCGCGCGGCCCATCCCTGCGGGCCGAGTTCGGCGAGCACGCGCCGCCGTTCGGCCTCCCACGGTGCGGTGCGCACCGCCTCACGCACCGAACGGCCCGGCCGTGGCGCGTCCGGGTCGACACCCGCCGCGCGCAGCGCCCGCGCGGCGCGCGCTTCGACGTCGGAGGGCAGCGTCGCGCGCTGCCCCGTCAGCGACAGCACGGCCGCGGTGCCCACCAGGGGCGAGTCGGCCCACACCACCCGCTCGGGCTCGGCCAGGCCAGCCTGCCGATAGGCCAGTCGCACGCCGGCCTCGGCTTCCGCGCGGTCGGCGCCAGCGGTGGTCGCGGCGACCGCGCGCCAGTCCGTCCCGCCCGCGCCGCCCGACGGCGCCGGCGTCCGCCGCTCGTCCACGGCCGGCCGCCCTCCCGTGGCCTGCCCTTCCCCGGCGGTCCGCTGTTCCCCAACGATGTTCGTCATCTCTCGTTCCCCCTCTGTCGTTCGGTGTGTGTCGCGGTGCCGGGCCGGCGGGCGGTGGTGCCGCGCGGGCCACGGCCGTCGGTGGCTCAGTCCGCGACGACGCGCACCGCGCCCGGCGCGTACTCCCGCTGGCGCACCACGCGGTACCAGCCCTTCGGCAGCGGTATGGGCGCGTGCTCCTCGTGCACCACCCGGCCGCCTTCCGGGAGGTGGAGGTAGCCGGCGCCGCCCAGCCCAGGCTCGCGGACCAGCGTGCCCGGCCCCACGACCGCGTGCGCGTGCCCGGTGACCTCGCCGAGCGCCAGGATCAGCCGGCCGCGCCCGTCCCGAGGTCGCGGGGGCAGGGCGGCCACGCTCGGTGGCAGGGCCTCGCGGGCCACCGGCACGATCAGGACGTCTCCCTGTCGGTACATGTGCTTCCTCCGTCGGGCAGTTGGGCCGAGGTGTTCCGGCGACGCTCACGACGTTAGGTGGGGGGTCTGACAATCGACCGCGGCCGCCGCCCACGGCCCGACCCACCGGCCGCGCGCCCCACGCCACGGGGCCGGTGGGTCGGGCCGGCGTCGCGGAGTCGAGGCCACGGAGTCGACGCCCGCAACCTGCTGCTCACCGCCGTCGCCCGCCGCCCGCCGGACCGACTGTCAGTGCCGCTTGGTAGAACTCTTCGCAACGTCCCTCGCACGTCGTGCGAGCCGTACCGAACCCAGGAGATCCGCCCCATGACCGTTGAGCACCTGCAAGAACTGCACGGACTGCCGACCTTCGTCTTCCCGTCCAAGGGCGAGTCGACGGAGTTGCCGGCCGCGGAGGTCGTCGCCTGGTCGATCGCCGCGTCGCCGTACAGCGACGAGACGGAGTCGTTCACGGGGGTCTTCGAGCGGTTCCTGGCGACCGTGGACGTCGCCAAGGTGCGCGCGTTGATCATCGGCCAGTGGGGCGAGCCGTACGACAACAGCTCCGACGACGTGATCGAGCTGCTGGTGGCCGCGAAGGACCGGCTGACCTCCCTGGAGGCCCTGTTCATCGGGGACCTGGAGGCCGAGGAGGCGGAGATCTCCTGGATCGAGCACGGCGACGTGACGCCCGTATTGGCCGCCTATCCGCGACTGCGCGAGCTGGGCGTGCGCGGCGGCACCGGGTTGCTGTTCCCCCCGGTCAGGCACGAGGCGTTGCGCACGCTGACCTTCGAGGCCGGCGGCCTGCCCGGTGAGGTGGTGCGCGGCGTGGTCGCCAGCGACCTGCCGGCCCTGGAGTACCTGGAGATGTGGCTGGGTGTGGAGGAGTACGGCGGGGACGCCACGGTCGCCGACCTGGCGCCGCTGCTCGACGGCGGCCGCTTCCCGCGCCTGCGCCACCTCGGGTTGCGTAACAGCGAGATCCAGGACGAGATCGCCACGGCCGTGGCCGCCGCGCCCGTGGTGGCCCAGCTCGCCTCGCTCGACCTCTCGCTGGGTGTGCTCAGCGACGCGGGCGCCCTGGCGCTGCTCGACGGTCAGCCGCTCACCCACCTCAAGTGGATCGACCTGCACCACAACTTCGTCACCGAGGAGGTGGCCAACCGGCTGCGCGCCGCGTGGGAGCCGGCCGGGGTCGAGGTCGGCCTCTCGGAGACCGGCGACTCGTGGGAGGACGGCGACGAGATCCACCGCTACACGGCGGTCGCCGAGTGACGTCCGCGTCCACCCACCGTCAGGCGTCGCCGTGTCCCGGCAGTCGGCCGGCCGGCGCGTGACGGTGCGACGGGCGCGGGCGCGCCGCCGCGCGCAGCGAGCCGCACGGCCCGGCGGACCCACGGGGGCCGCCGGGCCCGGAACAGCACAGCCCGGACACGGGCCGGAGAGTAGGGAGGTGAGCCGCCATCGTCACGTCGTACGCGCCGGATGAGCGGGGTCCGCGCTTCGCGGTCGTCGGAGTGCGGGAGGGCCGGCGGGTGGCGCTGTTCACCGCCGCCGCTCGCGCCGCGGGGCTCGCCGCCCCGCGCGTGTGGGACTGGTCCGAGGTGCTGCGCGCGGGGGCCGTCTTCGAGCCGGGCGAGATCGTGCGGATCGACTCGCCGGGCGAGGACGAGGCCGCGGAGCGCGCGCTGCGCGGCGTGGACGACCCGACCCGGGTGGAGGGCACGGCCCGCTGGTACGCGCGGTTCACCTCGGCTGTGGCGGAGGTGGCCGACGCGGCGCGAGCCGCGGGAGCCCAACTCCTGGACGATCCCAGCGAGTTGGCCGTGCTGTTCGACAAGCGGCGCTGTCACGGTGCGTTGCGGGCCGCCGGCGTGCCGGTGCCGCCGTCGCCGACCTCGATCGCGCCCGCGACTCCCCCACGGGCGCCGTCGACCCCGGCCGGCGGGGCCGACGCGGTCGAGCCCGTGGGGCCCCGCGCGCCCGTGCGGGGCTGGGACGACGTGCGCGCGTTGCTCGCCGGACCGGGCGGGTTGCGGCGCGCCTTCGTGAAGCTCGCGCACGGCTCGTCGGCCTCCGGCGTGCTGGCCGTCGAGTGGGCCGGGCCCGGCCGGGTGTCCGCCAGGACCTCGGTGGAGCGCTCCCCCGACGGACGGCTGTTCAACTCGCTGCGCGTGCGCCGCTACGCCACCGAGGCGGAGGTCGCCGCGCTGGTGGACGCGCTCGCGCCGGACGGGCTGCACGTCGAGCGCTGGCTGCCGAAGGCGTCGCAGCGCGGGCGCGCCGCCGACCTGCGGATCGTGGTGGTCGGCGGGCGGGCCACGCACGCCGTCGTGCGTACCAGCCGGTCCCCGATGACCAACCTGCACCTGGGCGGGGCGCGCGGCGAGTTGGTCGCCGCCCGGGCCGCGACCGAGGCCGCCGGCGTGGCCTGGGGCGAGGTGCTGGGCCTGGCCGAGCGGGCCGCCGCCTGCTTCCCGGGCACCCTGTGCGTCGGCGTCGACGTGCTGCCCGGCACGGGCTGGCGGCACTTCGCCGTCGGCGAGGTCAACGCCTTCGGCGACCTGTTGCCCCGGCTGACCGGCCTACCCGGCAGCGGCGCCGAGGGACTCGACACCTACGGGGCGCAGATCGCCGCCGTCACGACGAAGGAGCACCGCCACCATGTCACCCGCTGACCCCGCAGGTCAGGACCTCCACGCGGGCCAGGCCGCACCGGAACGCGCGAACCCCGGTTGTCCGGGGCCGAGTTGGGGTCCGCCCGAGCCCCGCGACGAGGCACCGCACCTCGTGGAGCCGGACATGAACGCCGTCGTGGGCAGCCACGACATCCTCCTGGTCACCCTGGACACGCTGCGCTACGACGTGGCCGTCGACCTGCTGGCCCGTGGCCGGCTGCCGCACCTGGCGCGCCACCTGCCCGGTGGTCGCTGGGAGCGCCGGCACGCCCCCGGCAGCTTCACCTACGCCTCCCACCAGGCCATGTTCGCGGGCTTCCTGCCCACGCCGGCCGCCCCGGGGCCGCACCCGAGGCTGTTCGCCGCGCGCTTCGCGGGCAGCGAGACCACCGCGGCCGGCACGTACGTCTTCGACGCCCCCGACCTGGTGTCGGGCCTCGCGGCGGCGGGCTACCACACGGCCTGCGTCGGCGGCGTGGGCTTCTTCAACAAGGGCGGCGCGCTCGGCTCGGTGCTGCCCGGCCTCTTCCGGGAGAGCCACTGGGAGCCCGAGTTCTCCGTGGCCTCACCCACGTCGTTCGAGTCACAGGTGGCCCGCGCCGAGCAGGTCGTGGCCCGCACCCCCGCCGAGCAGCCGCTGTTCCTGTTCGTCAACGTCTCCGCGCTGCACCAACCCAACTGGTTCCACCTGCCGGGTGCCACCCGCGAGGCGGGCGACTCGTGGGAGACGCACGCCGCCGCGCTGGAGTACGTGGACCGGCACATCGGCCGCCTGCTGGCCGCCGCGAGCAGCCGCCGCCGCTGCTTCGCCATCATCTGCTCCGACCACGGCACCGCGTACGGCGACGGCGGCTACACCGGCCACCGGCTCGCCCACGACGTCGTGTGGACCGTGCCGTACACCCACTTCTTCCTTGAGGGCCCATGACCGTCACCATCCCGCTCAGCACACCCGACACCCCGGCCGACCCGGTCGACCCGGTCGACCCGGTCGGCTCGCCGTACCAGTCGTACGTCTACGGCTACCCGCACAAGACCGCGTACGAGGAGCTTGAACCCCGCCCCGCGCTGCGGGAGCTGTGGGCGGGCGAGGACCGCGGCGCGTTGTCGCTGTACGCGCACATACCGTTCTGCGAGGTCCGCTGCGGCTTCTGCAACCTGTTCACCCGCATCGGCGCACCCGACGGCCTCACCGGCGCCTACCTCGACGCCTTGGAGCGCCAGGCGCGCGCCGTGCGCGAGGCGCTGGACGAGGGGGGCGAGGCGCCGCGGTTCGCGAATGCCGCGTTCGGCGGCGGCACGCCGACGTTCCTGACCGCCGCCGAACTCAGCCGGCTGTGCGACATCGCCGAGCAGCGGATGGGCGCCGACCTGCGGGACGTTCCGCTGTCGGTCGAGGCGTCGCCGGCGACGGTGACCACGGACCGGCTCGCAGTGCTCGCCGAGCGCGGCACCACCCGGCTGAGCCTCGGCGTGCAGACCTTCGTCGAGGCCGAGGCACGGGCCGCCGTCCGGCCACAGCGCCGCGCGGACGTGGAGGCGGCGCTCGGCCGGGTGCGCGACGCCCGCATACCCGTGCTCAACATCGACCTGATCTACGGCATCACGGGCCAGACCGAGCAGTCCTGGCAGCGCTCCCTCGACGCGGCGCTCGCCTGGCGGCCCGAGGAGCTGTACCTGTACCCGCTCTACGTCCGACCCCTGACCGGCCTCGGCCGGGGCGGCACCGGGGTAGACCCGGCCTGGGACGAGCAGCGGCTGCGGCTCTACCGGCACGGCCGCGACACGCTGCTGGCCAGCGGTTACGAGCAGACGTCCATGCGGATGTTCCGGCGTCGCGGCGCGCCGGTCGTCGGCGACGACGAGTACGCCTGCCAGCGCGACGGCATGGTGGGGCTTGGCTGCGGCGCCCGCTCGTACACCTCGCGGCTGCACTACTCGTTCGACTACGCCGTGGACATGCGGACCATACGGGGCATCGTCGACAACTACGTGGCGCGGCCCGCCGACGCGTTCACGCGGGCGACGCACGGCCGTTGGATGGACGAGGACGAGCGCCGGCGCCGCCACGTGTTGCAGTCGGTGCTCCAGGCCGAGGGGATGGTGGTGGCCGACTACCGGCAGCGGTTCGGCACCGAGCCCGGCGTGGACTTCGCGGCCGAACTGGCCCTGTGCGCCGACCGTGGCTGGCTCGACGAGAGCGCGGGTCCCGAGGTGCTGCGGCTGTCCGCCGAGGGGTTGGCGCACTCCGACGCGCTCGGGCCGCTGCTGTTCTCGCCCGCCGTGCGCGCCGCCATGGCCGCCTACGAGCCCAAGTGAGGGAGGTACCCGTGAGGGAGGCATCCGTGAGGGAGGAGTCACCGAGCGGTGCGGGGACGGAGCTGACCGTCCTCTACCGGGGGCCGCTCGCCTCCTGCGACTACGACTGTCCGTACTGCCCGTTCGCCAAGCGCCGCGACTCCCGCGAGCAGTTGCGCGCCGACCGGGCGGCCCTGGAGCGCTTCACCGGCTGGGCCGCCGAACGCACCGAGGACAGGCTGTCGCTGCTGTTCACGCCGTGGGGCGAGGGGCTGGTCCGCTCCTGGTACCGGCGCGCGCTCACCGAGCTGAGCCACCTGCCGCACGTGCGCCGGGTGGCGATCCAGACCAATCTGAGTTGCCGCACCGACTGGCTGGGCGCGGCGGACCTGGACGCGCTGGCGCTGTGGTGCACCTACCACCCGGGGCAGACGCCGTACGAGCGGTTCGTGGCCAAGTGCGGCGAGTTGGTGGAGCGTGGCGTTCGGTTCAGCGTCGGCATCGTGGGGCTGCCCGAGCACCTGACGGCGGCGCACCGGCTGCGCGCCGCGCTGCCCGCGCACGTCTACCTGTGGGTGAACGCGGCCGAGGGGCGCTCCTACACCGACGCGGAGGCCGAGCAGTGGGCCGCGATCGACCCGCTGTTCGGCTACAGCCGGCACCCGCACGCCAGCGCCGGGCTGCCTTGTCGTACGGGCTCATCGGTCATCTCGGTGGACGGCGACGGCACGGTGCGCCGCTGCCACTTCGTCCGCGACGAGTTGGGCAACCTCTACGACGGGTCCTACCGGGCGGCGCTGCGCCCGCGCCCGTGCACGCGGGAGGTGTGCGACTGCCACATCGGCTACGTGCACCTGGAGACGCTGCCGCTGTACGACGTGTTCGCCGGCGGCGTGTTGGAGCGGATACCGGCGCGCGTGCCGACGGCGGACGCGACTGGCCCGGTGCCGCTCCCACTCGGCCCGACCAGGCTCACCGCTTGACGCCCACGCCCCCGTAGAAGGCGACCCGGCCGTCCTCCGCCTCGCCGGCGGGCTGCTCCGGGCGCCACCGCGACGCCTGGGCGACCCCGGGCTCCAGCAGGTCGAACCCCGCGAACAGGGCCTCGACGGCCGGCTGGTCGCGCAGGTGGAGGCTGGCGGTGGCGGCCCGGTAGACCTCGCTGGCGTCGCCGCCCGCGCGGTGGAAGTCCCCCGTGCCGTGGCTGAGGACGAGGAAGCTGCCGGCGGGCAGCGCGTCCCGCAGCGCGGCGACGATGCCGGCCGGGTCCTCCTCGTCCTTGACGAAGTGCAGGACGGCGAGGAGCAGTACGGCCACCGGCTGATCGAAGTCGATCAGCTCGCGGACGGTGGGGTGGTCGAGGATGTGTCGCGGTTGCCGGGCGTCGGCGAGCAGGAAGCCGACGCCTGGCGTGTTGGTCAGCCTGGCCCCGGCGTGGGTGGCCACGATCGGGTCGTTGTCGACGTAGGCCACGCGGACGTCGGGGGCGATCTGCCGGGCAGCCTCGTGGGTGTTGGGCGAGGTGGGGATGCCGGTGCCGATGTCGATGATCTGCCGTACGCCCTGCCGCACCACGTGTTGCACGGCGCGGAACAGGAACTGTCGGTTGGCGCGGGCGCTGGGGCGGGCCTCCGGGGCCATGGCTATGACGCGCTCGGCCGCCTCGCGGTCGATCTCGTAGTTGTCTTTTCCGCCGAGGTAGTAGTCGTACATGCGGGCCGGGTGTGGCCTGCTGGTGTCGATCCCGGGGATCGAGGGGCCCTGCTCAACCATGCCGTGCTCCGCTCGGTGCCGATGCCTGTGGTGCCGCCGCGATCGCTCGCCCGCGCGCCGCCCCGCCGGCGCTGGTGGCCGGCGGGGCGGTGCGGTCAGGCGAGGAGGAAGTCGGCGTCACCGGCCTTCGCGCCCTGGATGAACCGCGCGATCTCGTGGTGGCTGTAGATCAGGGCGGGCCCGTCCGGATCGGTGGACTGGCGCAGCGCGATCCGGCCGTCGCCGAGGCGCATGGCCTCCACGCAGCTTCCCCCGTTGCCCCCGCTCCAGGGCTTGTGCCAGCCTTCGGTACCGAGTTCGGTGGCGGGCATGCCGTTGTAGATGCGATCCATGGTTCAGATCTCCTTGCGAATGCCACCGAGGATCGACTCGGTGGTCTGTGCTGGCGCGGCTTGCGCGCACATCCGGTCCAGGGCCTCCAGGAACATCGACACGTCATCGCGCTGGTCGAAGTAGACGGCGCCGACGAGGCTCTCCGAGTACGCGATGTCGGGAAGTTCCGGGATCGGGAACCGGAAGATGTGGAAGGGGCCGTACATGGCCGGGTGTGGCCCGGCGTCGAACGGCATGACCTGGAGCCGGACGTTGGGCATGGCGGTGGCCTCGATGAGGCGCGTGAGCTGGTCGCGCATCACACCGGGTCCGCCGATCGGCCGCCGCAGCACCGTCTCGTCGAGCACGGCCCACAGCAGGGGTGGGTTCTCGCGGGTGAGCAGCGCCTGGCGCTCCTTGCGCAGCGCGACGCCACGGTCGATGTCCGCCTCGGAGGCGTGCGGCATGCCGGCGCGCAGCACGGCGCGCGTGTAGTCCTCGGTCTGCAACAGGCCGGGGATGTAGTGCGGCTCGTAGGCCCGGATGAGGTTGGCCTCGACCTCCAGGCTGACGAAGGCGCTGAACCAGTCCGGCAGCACGTCGCGAAAGCGGTGCCACCAACCGGGCTGGTTGGCCTCGCGAGCCAGCGCGAGGAAGCCCTCGACCTCTTCCTGGTCGCTCACGCCGTAGGTGGTCAGCAGCTTCTCGACGTACGGGATCTTCAGGCCGACCTCGGCCTTCTCCATCCGGCGGATCGTGGCGTGGGTGACGTCGAGCGCGCGACCGGCCTGCTCGTAGCTGAGTCCGGCCTTCTCCCGTAGGTCCTGCAGGCGTCTGCCGAGCACCACGCGCAAGACGGTCGGGGCACCGCCTCCCGACCGTGCGTCTGCCACTGCCGTTCCCCTTCCAAGCGCCGTCACGGGTAAGCAGTCTGTCATGTGCTCAGCTCACCGAACAGACTGCTCTTACGATTCTGCAATTTACAGATTGAAGCTTGCCATTCGTCACTGACGGGCCGCATAGTTGCGGCGTGGCCACTTCATACGACGGTCTCTGGTTAGGACGCCCGGGCGGCGCGGTCGCCCAACGCCTTCAGGACGCGTTCCATCTGCCGGCGCTCAGCACCTCGGTCGCTGAGGCACGCAAGCGGGTTCTGGCCCGGCTGGCCGAGTGGGGTGCCCACGACGAACTGCGGGACGACGCCCAACTCGTCGTATCGGAGCTGTTCACCAACGCGGTACGGCACACCAACAGCGACCGGGTCCGCTGCGAACTGCGCGTCTTCGCCGACCGACTGCGGGTCGAGGTGGCGGACCAGGGGCGCGAGCACGCCACGTTGTGCCCCCGCGAGAGCGGCTGGGAGCAGGAGGGCGGACGCGGGCTGATGCTCGTGGAGGCGCTGTCCGACTCCTGGGGCGTACGCCCGCGCGAGGGCGGGCAGGGCCGGGCGGTCTGGGCCTATCTGCCGACCGCCGGCCTGCCGGCGCAGTCCACGGGGCTCCCGGACCGGCCCGCCGGCTCCTCCCCCATCTGGGCCTGACGGGCCGCCCCTTCACGACGCCGGAGCGTTCGAGCCCTGGTGCCGCGGTCCGCCTGACGGGCACGCCAGCCAGCGCGGCAGCGCGGGCCCGCGCCCGGGACGGCGCCTCGCGCCGCCCCGGAGCGCCGGTCGCGGGCTAGAGCGGCAGCAGGTCAGGTCGCTTGGGCTCGACGTGGTCGCCGGAGGACTCACCGCGCAGGCGGCGGCCGATCCAAGGGACGAGGTGTTCGCGCGCCCAGTGGATGTTGTCCCGACGCACGGCCGCGGCGGGGCGCTGGGCCAGCGGCGGCCAGGGCTGGTCGGGGTCGGCGCACACCTCAAGACCGAGGACCTGCGCGGCGCGCAGGGCGACCCGGGTGTGCCCGTCGGGCGAGAGGTGCAGGCGGTCACCGCTCCAGGCGCGCCGGTCCTGCACGGACCGCAGCGACCACAGGTCGAGCACCGGGCAGTCGTAGCGGTCGGCGATGGCGCGCACGTGCGCCGTGTACGTCGCGATCTTCCCGCGTAGATGCCGCAGCACCGGCACGTCGCGCGTGTCGAAGCCGGTGCACACCAGCACGGTGCCCACGGACGAGGCGAGCTTGGCCACCGCCGCCTCGTACCGGCCGGCGACGTCGTCGGGATCGCTGCCCGGTCGCAGGATGTCGTTGCCGCCCGCGCAGAACGTCACCAGCTCGGGCCCCAGCTCAAGGACGCGCGGCACCTGTTCCTCGACGATCTGGTCGAGGAGTCGGCCGCGGACGGCGAGGTTGGCGTAGCGGAAGTCGTGCTCGGCGCGTTGGTCCGACAGCAAGACGGCGAGCCGGTCGGCCCAGCCTATGAAGGCCCCATCGGGCCCTGGGTCGCCGACGCCTTCGGTGAAGCTGTCTCCGACGGCTGCGTACGACTCGAACGCGCCACTGTTGTTGGTCTTCGAATCGGCTGCCACGTCAGCACATCCTCCTCCGAACGAAGTGACCTACGCCACCGTAACCAAGGGTTGACGTGGGGTGATCTATCCCACTGGATCTCTTACATAAAGCCGGAATAGCATCCGCACCGACGATGACAAGGGGCGGGCGCGGCCGAAATGATGGTGCGGCGGGCCCATACCGTAGGGTCGGCCCCCCGCCTCTCGTTGACCACAGCAGGCACAACCCGCACCGAGGAGCAGCCGTGACACAGCAGATCCCGCACGCCTCCCCCAGCACCCCGCACGAGCCGGAACCGCGCCTGTCCGGGGTCAGGAACTTCCGGGACGTGGGTGGCCTGCCGACGCTCGACGGCCGGCGGGTGCGCTCGGGCGTGCTCTTCCGCAGCGGTCACCTCGCCCACGCGACCGAGGAGGACGCGGCGTTCCTGGCCACGCTGGGCCTGCACACCATCTTCGACTTCCGCAACGCCGCCGACATCAGGGTCGAGGGCCCCGACGTCGCGCTCCCCGGTGTCCGCAACGTCAACATCCCGCTCACCGACCCGGCCGAGGGCGCCGAGTTCTGGTCCATGGTCTTCCACGGCGACATCGAGCAGCTTCGGGCCGAACTCTCCGACGGCCAGGCCGCCGGCCGGATGATCGCCTCGTACCGCGCGATGGTCACCACGCGCACCGCCGAACACGCCCGCGTGCTGGCCGCGCTGGCCGACGACAGCGTGCCGGCGCTCATGCACTGCGCGGCCGGCAAGGACCGCGCGGGCCTGTCGATCGCCATCACCCTGCTCGCCGTCGGCGTCACCCCGGAGGCGATCGAGGCCGACTACCTGGCGTCGGCGGCGGCCCACCGGCGCTACAAGGTGCGCCGCCACAGCGACTCCCCCGAGGCCATGTCGCCCGAGGTGCTCGAACTCATCGGCCCCCTCTTCGACGCGCGGTCCAGCTATCTGGCGGCGGCGTTCGAGGCGATCGAGACGACCTGGGGCGACACCGAGCGCTACCTCACCGAGGGCCTCGGCCTCACCCCCGCGCTGCGCACCCGGCTGCGCGAGCGGCTGCTGACCGACTGACCGCCGGCGCGCGCCGGGCCCGTGCCGGGGCGCGCGCCCAAAGCGGCCACCCGGCCTCACCGGTTGGCGACGGCTTGCTTCACGAGGGTCTTGCCGAACTCCCACAGCAGGCCGCCTCCGTCGTGCGCGTCGTCCATGACCTCCGTGAACGCCGCCACGAAGCGGTCCACCTCCGGCTCGCCGATGATCAACGGTGGGATCAGCTTGATCACTTCCAGGTGGTCGCCGGAGACCTGGGTCAGGATGCGGTGCCGGTGCAGCAGCGGCGCCACCACCAACTGCGCGAACAGCCCCTTCCGCGCGGCCTGGAGCATCGTCCAGCGGCCGCGCAGCTTCAGCGAGGTGGGCCGGCCGAACTCGATGCCGATCATCAGCCCCCGGCCGCGCACCTCGTGCAGCAGCTCGTAGCGCGGCACGAGCGCGGCGAGCCGCTCGCGGAGCAGGTCGCCGGTGCGCCGGGCCCGGGCCACGAGGTCCTCCTGCTCCATGACCGCGAGGGTGGCCAGGCCGGCCGCCATGGCCTGGGCGTTGGAGCCGAAACTCGCGGAGTGCACCAGCACCCGGTCCATCGAGGAGTAGACCCGCTTGAAGATCCAGTCCTTGCCGAGGGTCGCCCCCACCGGCACGTAACCGCCGGACAGCGCCTTGGCCACGCACACCAGGTCGGGTTCGACGCCCTCCTCGTGCTGGTAGCCGAAGAAGTCCCCGGTGCGCCCCATGCCGGTCTGCACCTCGTCGGCGATGAGCAGCGCCTTGTGCCGGTGCAGCAGGTCCTGGGCGGCGCGCAGGTAACCGGGCGGGGCCGCGAGCACGCCCTTGCCCTGGATCGGCTCGACCACCAGGGCGGCCACGTCACCCCGTCGCAACTCCCGTTCCAGGGCGGCCAGGTCGCCGAGCGGCACGGCCGTGTCGGGCAGCAGCGGCGCGAACCCGTCCCGGAAGCCGTCCTCGCCGTTGACCGAGAGCGCGCCGGTGGTCAGCCCGTGGAAGGCGTGCGCGCAGTACAGCACTCTGGGCCTGCGGGTGGCGTACCGGGCGAACTTGAGCGCCGTCTCGACCGCCTCGGTACCGCTGTTGCCGAAGAACACCCGGTCCAGGTGCGGCGCGTGTGCCAACAGCCGCTCGGCGAGGAGTCCGGGCAGCGGCTGGCAGTCGAAGCGGGTGAGGTCGGCCAGGCCCGCGTCCAGGACGTCGTGCAGCGCCTTGCGGACCACGGGGTGGTGGCGGCCGAGGCCCATCACCCCGAAGCCAGCGAGCATGTCCAGGTAGTCCTGGCCGTCGGCGTCCCAGAAGTACGCGCCCTCGGCCCGCTCGTAGACCTTGTCGAAGCCGATGGTGTGCAGCATGCGCGGCAGTTGGTGGTTCAGGTACCGGGCGTGCAGTTCGTAGCGTTCGCCCCCGCGCTCCGTGAGGAGTCTGCCGAGGTCGAAGCCCGTCGATTCGGCCACCGTCATGCTCCTGCCCCTTCGTGTGTGCGTCGCTCGTCCTGCCGCGCCGGCCAGCGCGGGCCGCGTGCGCGTGCGCCGGGCCCCGCTCGGGGTGGGTGCCCGGCGCCCGCGCCGGCGGCCTCACCTGTTGGCCGACACCGTTTCCCTGGCCGCGCGCAGCGACTCCTTCAGGGAGCCCATGGTGGCCAGCACCGCCGTGGGCTCGTACCCGCAGTGCGCCATGCAGTTGTCGCAGCGCGGGTCCTTGCCACGGCCGTACTTGTCCCAGTCGGTCTCCTCGATCAGCTTCTGGTACGTGGGCACGTACCCGTCGCTCATCAGGTAGCACGGGCGCTGCCAGCCGAACAGCGAGTAGTTGGGGATGCCCCAGGCCGTGCACGGGAAGTCGGTCTTGCCCTCCAGGAAGTCCAGGAAGAGCGGGCTGTGGTTGAGCCGCCAGCGGCGGCGGTTACCGCCGGCGAACGCCTTGCGGAACAGCTCCCTGGTCTGGCCGACGCCCAGGAAGTGCTCCTGGTCCGGCGCCTTCTCGTAGGCGTAGGCGGGCGAGATCATCATCTCGTCCACCTTGAGGTCGTCGTTGAGGTAGTTGAGCACCTCGATGATGTTCTGCGGGGTGTCGGTGTTGAAGAAGGTCGAGTTGGTGGTGACCCGGAAGCCGCGCCGCTTGGCCTCCTTGATCGCCTCCACCGCCTCGTCGAACACCCCCTCCTTGGCGACCGACTCGTCGTGCCGCTCGCGCAGGCCGTCGATGTGCACGGTGAAGGCGAAGTAGGGCGAGGGGGTGAACTTGTGCAGCTTCTTGCGGAGCAACACCGCGTTCGTGCAGAGGAAGACGTACTTCTTGCGCTTGACCAACTGGCGGACGATCTCGTCGATCTGCGGGTGCATGAGCGGCTCACCGCCGGCGAGGGAGACCATCGGGGCGCCGGACTCGAGTACCGCGCCGACCGCCTGCGCCACCGGCATCCGCTGCTTGAGCACCCCGGCCGGGTGCTGGATCTTGCCGCACCCCTCGCAGGAGAGGTTGCAGGCGTACAGCGGTTCCAACTCCACGATCAGCGGAAACTTCTCCCGCCGCCGGATCACTTTCTGTTCGAAGAGATACGTCCCGACCCGGATGGTCTGACGAAGCGGCATGGCCATCTAGCTCACCTCCTGGAGAGCGGTAACGAACGGTGCCATTGGCAGAAGGCAGGAAGGATCGAGCGGAGCACCCGGAAGGCGGATATTCCACCGCGCAGGGTGCCGACGCGGACCAGCTCATGCTCTGGAGCGTCCACGACCACCCGAACGGCCGCAACCGGGCGCGGGCCCGCGCGCACGGCGGTGCGCAGGGTCGCCGCGGACTCCATGTCCACGGCGACGGCCCCGGTCGCCCGCAGCCGGGCGCGCTCGGCGCCGCGCACCACGTGGTCGGAGCCGGCCACCGGGCCCGTGTGCACGGCGGGCGCGAGGCCGCGCCCGGAGCGGCGGCACAGGTCGGCCAGGGCGCTGGCGAGGACATCGGTGCCGGTGCACTCGGTGCTGCCCGCGTGGTCGCGGGTCTGGTCGGCGACGACGAGGTCGCCGGGGTGCATCCCCGGGGCGAGTCCGGCGCAGAACCCGGTGGCGATGACGGCCGCCGGGCCCGGCCCCGGTACCGGCCGGTGGCCGCCCGTCGGGTCCGGACCCGGCGGATGCCCCCGGGGGCCGGCGGCGCCCGCTACCGACCGTCCCGGCCCCGGTCCGACCGCCGTGGCCAGGACGCGCTCCATCGAGCGCTCGGCCGCCCGCGGGCCCATCCCGGTGCGCAGCAGCACCATGGGGCCCGCGGCCGCGCCGCGGTCGCCGCCGCGCAGCGCGAGCCGCTCGATGCCGAGCGCGCAGACCACCAGGAGCGGCGGGGCCGCGGCGGAGGCGTCCGCCATCAGGCCCCCTGCCGTTCCGCTCCGAACGGCTGCGCGTGGATGTAGCGGCCGAGCGCGGTGATCGGGAAGACCATCCGGTACAGGTGGTAGTTGATGGAGAAGTCCCACGGGAAGCCGGTGCCGGTGAAGTACGGCTCGTCCCAACCGCCGTCCGGGCGCTGGGTATCCACCAGCCACGCGATCCCGCGCCGTACGCACTCGCTCTCCCGCTCGCCGGCCGCGAGCAGCGCCAGCAGCGCCCACGCGGTCTGCGAGGGGGTGGACTCGCCGCGACCCACCCACGCGCGCTCCCGGTACGAGCGCTGGTCCTCGCCCCAGCCGCCATCCTCGTTCTGTACGCTCTCCAGCCAGCTCACGGCCCGCCGGATGCTCGCGTGCGTGCTGGGAATGCCGGCGAGCACGAGGGCGGGCACCACGGAGCCGGTGCCGTAGAGGTAGTTGGTGCCCCAGCGGCCGAACCAGGCGCCGTTCGGCTCCTGTTCGGCCAGCAGCCAGTCGATGCCACGCTGGGTGCGCGGGTCGCCCCGCTCGCCGAGCGCCACCAGCATCTCCACCACGTGCGCGGTGACGTCGGCCGACGGCGGGTCGATGACCTCGCCGAAGTCGCAGAACGGCAGCTTGTTGGGGAACGGGCTGACGTTGTCCGCGTCGAAGGCGCCCCAGGCCCCGTTGCTCGACTGCATGCCCAGGTTCCACTCGGCGCCGCGCTGGATGGCCCGCTCGACGCGCTGCGGGTCCGGGTGGCTGACTCTGCGCAGCGCGAGCACCACCTCGGCGGTGTCGTCGATGTCGGGATAGTTGTCGTTGTGGAACTCGAACGCCCAGCCGCCGGGGCGCAGTTCGGGCCGGCGCACCGACCAGTCGCCCGGCTTGTACACCTGCTCGTCGAGCATCCAGTCCGCGGCGCGCACCAGGGCCGGGTGGTCGTCGGGCAGGCCCGCGTCCGCCAGCGCGATGGTGGCCAGGCAGGTGTCCCACACCGGCGACTGGCACGCCTCGACCATCCGGACCCGCTCCCCGTTCTCGTCCTCGCGCCAGACGGCGAACCGGTCGAGGGAGGCGAGGCCGGCCCGGAGCACCGGGTGCTCCAGGTCGTAGCCGAGGAGGTGCAGGGCGATCACCGAGTAGACGGCCGGTGGCTGGATGCCGCCCCAGCAGCCGTCGTTCTCCTGCCGTTCGATGATCCAGCGCGCGCAGGAGCGGATGGCGGCCCGGCGCAGCGGGCGGACGGCGACCTTGCGGTAGCTGTGCAGCGCGCGATCAAGGCGCTGGAAGGCGCCGTCCCAGGTGGTGGCGGGGGCCAGCGGGCGCGGCGGGTTGGGGCGGCGCGGGTCGGCGTGCAGCTCGTCCAGCGCGAACGGCGCGGGGCGCACCGGGCGCTTGGCCGAGACGATGGTCAGCGGCACGATGGTCTGCCGCGCCCAGCAGCCGAAGTCGTAGATGTTCAGCGGCGCCCACTTGGGCAGGTAGATCAGCTCGGGCGGCAGCTCGGGCAGGTCGTCCCAGCTCCACCAGCCGAACAGGGCGAGCCAGATGCGGGTGAAGACGCGGCTCGCGGCGATGCCGCCCGCCTCGCGCACCCACGCGGAGGCGGCGGCCAGGTGCGGGGCGTCCGGCTCGTCGCCCGCCAGGCGCAGCGCCACGTACGCCTCGATGGTCGCCGACAGATCGGGCGGACCGCCGTGGAAGGTGGCCCAGGTGCCGTCCGGGCGCTGCCGGGAGCGGATGTGGCGGGCGGCCGCCGCGGTGGTACCGGGGTCCTGGATGCCGAGGAACTGGCGGAGCAGGAGGTCCTCGGCGTCCATGGTGACGTTGGTCTCCAGGTCACCCTTCCACCACCCCTCCTTGTCCTGGCGGGCCAGCAGGTGGTCGACGGCCCTGGCCGTCGCCTGCCGGGCCGCCGTTAAAACCGTGGTTGTTTCGACGACTGTCGCTGTCATGGCTTCCCCTTTCACAGTCCGTTCACTGCCGTGCTGGGGTTGCGTCGAAAGGCGCCGTGGCCGGCGCCCTCCGGCGACCGCGAGCTAGGTGTGGTGGCTGAGCCTGGCCGGGTACTCCCGCCAGCCCCCGTGTCTCATGGGCAGGTCATCCCTCTCGTACGACGACGAAGTCGGCGAGCGCCACCAGTTGCGCTCGCACCGCGGCGGGCATGTCCACCTCGTGCAGCGCCGCCACGGCGGTGGCGTGCTGCCGGCGAGCTTCCTGGGACGTCCACTCGCGACCGCCAGCCTCCTCGATCAACGCCGCTCGGCTAGCGAACTCTTCCTCATCGAAGTCAGCGATGTCATCCGTTTTCCCGTCATGACTCGCGTCGGCCGCCAGGATTCGGGCCAGCCGCTCGGAGGCGGGCCCGCCGGCGGCCAGCGCGGCGACCACGGGCAGGGACTTCTTGCGCTGACGCAGGTCGCTCCAGGGCCGCTTGCCGGTGGCCACCGGGTCGCCCCAGATGCCGAGCAGGTCGTCGACGGCCTGGAAGGCGAGCCCGAGGTGGTAGCCGTACGTCTCCAGCGTGTCGGCCATCCGGTCGTCGGCGCCGCCGAGCACCGCGCCGATGGAGACCGAACAGGCCAGCAGCGCCCCGGTCTTGTTGCCCTCCATGTCCAGGCACTCCTGGACGTTGACCCGCCCGCGCTGCTCGTACGCGATGTCCTGGGCCTGCCCGTCGATGAGTCGGCGGGTGGCGGTGGTCAGCCGCCTGGTCGCGCGGCCGGCGTCCACCGTGCCCAGCTCCAGCAGGACCTCGTTGGCCAGCGCGAACAGCGCGTCGCCCACCAGGACGGCCTGGTCGGGGCCGTGCACCTTCCACACGGTGTCGCGGTGGCGGCGCTGCTCGTCGCCGTCCATCAGGTCGTCGTGCAGCAGCGAGAAGTTGTGCACGAGCTCGACCGCGACCGCGCCGGGCAGGCCCACCTCGGGGGCGGCGCCCGCGGCCTCGGCGGAGAGCAGGGCGAGCGCGGGGCGCACCGCCTTGCCACCGTCGGCGGCCGAGGGGTTGCCGTCGGCGTCGATCCAGCCGAAGTGGTAGGCGGCGACGGCATTCATGGGCGGGGCGAGCCTGTCGACGACCTCGCGCAGCACGGGCGTCACCAGGGTGCGCCCGCGTGCCAGCATGGCGCTGACGTTCGCGGTCTCGACGGGGATGGCCGGAGTCACGGTCTCTCCTCTGTTTCCGGTCACAGTGCTCATACCGCCTCCCGCAGCGGGCTGCGGTGCGGGCGGCCGAGCTCGGAGAGCGCCGCGTCGGCCGCGGTCAGCCCGCTGCGCACCGCGCTCTCCATGGTCGCTGGCCAGCCGGTGGCGGTCCACGCCCCGGCCAGGTACAGGCCGGGCGCGTTCGTGGTGGCGGGCGGGCGCAGTCGGCCGACGCCCGGCGCGGGAGCGAAGGTCGCCGTGCGCTCCCGGGTGACGAAGAAGTCCCGCACGGTCGCGCCACGGGCGGCGGGCAGCAGGCGCGCCAACTCGGGCAGGTAGCGCTCGCGCAGCCGGGCCACGGGCTGGTCGATGTCGTCGTGGGCGGCGGACTGGGAGACCGCCAGGTACTGGCCCTCGGTCAGGCCCGAGGTGTCGGTGCGGTCGAAGACCCACTGCACTGGGGTGCCGATGGCCACGAAGAAGGGGCGGCGCAGCACCTTGCGGTCGTAGACGACGTGCAGGTTCAGGATGGGCGCGGTGCCGATCTTCAGCAGTCGACCGGGGTCGTCCAGCGCTCCGGCCGGCAGCAGTCCGTGTGCCTCCTGCTGGGGCAGGGCCAGTACGACCGTGTCGGCGGTGAGCCGGGTGCCCGCGTGCGGCGCGGTCTCCACCTCGACGCCCCAACCGCCCTCCGCCTCGCGGCCGATGGCGGTGACCCGGCTGCGCAGTTCGACGCGCACGCCCGCCGCCTCAAGCGTGGCGCGGGCCCTGGTGTCGTGCAGCTCGCCGAGCGGCACCCGGGGGATGCCGATGTCGGCGTGGCCGGGCTTGGTGAGCAGCCCGGTCTTGAAGACCATGGTGGCCAGGCCCAGGGAGCACTGCGCGGAGCGGGCGTTGAGGGTCGCCACGGCAACGACGTCCCACACCGCCTGGATGGCGCGCGCGGACTGGCCCTTGCTGCGCAGCCAGTCCCCGAAGTTGATGCCGTCCAGGGCCGGGTCGTGCGGGTCCAGGGACTTCAGGGCGAGCGCGGCCCGGCCGACGGCCGCCCGCTCGACGGGCGACAGGTGCGGGTAGGTGGCCAGGGTGGCGGCCAGGTGCAGCGGCACCGGGAGCGCGGTGCGGCGCAGCCGCCCCAGCCTCGGCTCGGGCCGGCCCACGTCGAGTACGGGCACGTCGAGCCGGTCCTGCAGCGGGGCCAGGTGGCGGGCGCCGACGCGGTCCAGGAACCAGCCGTACGCGGTGCAGCACCGCAGGTAGACGTGCTGGCCGTTGTCGATGGTGAGTTCGCCGGCGGGCGAGGGGCGGCGGAAGGAGAACGCGGCGCCGCCCAGCCGGGGCCGGCCTTCGAGCAGGGTCACCTGCAGCCCGGCGTCGGCCAGGGCCAGGGCGGAGGTGATACCCGCGAGCCCTCCCCCGACGACGACGGCGGTCCGGCCCGCGCGGGTCAGGTGCTCAGGGTGCGTGCTCGCTGCCATCGTGCGCCCCTTTCTCGGCTGTGCTCGGCTGTGCTCGACTGTGCTCGGGTGCTGCGGGTACGCCTGGTCCTTCTGATGCTCCGGGTGCTTCCGCGTGACCGCTTCGGCCGCTCCCGGTCGCTTCTCGCCGCTCCAGGTCGCGGGCGGCCGGCGCCGCGACCGTTCCCCGGCTGCGACGGGGGACGCCGCGACGCCCCGTAGGGTTGCCCCACCGGCAGGGCTCTCACGCCGGGTCGCGCGAACGTACTGGTCTCCCAGCGTGCGCGGGGGCCGGCCGGCGTGCGGCACCGGCGCGTGGGCCATCACCCGCGCCCCCCACCGGTTCGCCGGTTCACGGTGCGCGCGTCGACACCCGCCAGGCCGCGCACGGCGACGTACGCCTTCTCCCTCCCGGGCAGCGAGACGCGGCCGTGCAACACGGCCGCGGGGTCCCTGGCGATGCGCTCGAGGAGTCTGCGGTAGATGCCGGCCATGGCGGCCACGCACGCGCCGCTGCGCCGGTCGAGCAGCGGCAGCAGCCGGTAGCCCTCGGCGAACAGCGCCCGCGCGCGCCGGGCCTCGAAGTGCACCAGGCCCGTGAAGTCGGCGCCGGCCGGCGGCGTGGCGCCGTGGAACCCCGCCGAGCAGCCGAACTTGGCCAGGTCGTCGGACGGCAGGTAGGTGCGCCCGTTGGCCGCGTCCTCCCGAACGTCCCGCAGGATGTTGGTGAGTTGGAGGGCGAGCCCCAGCGTGTCGGCGTACTCGGCGGCGCGCTCGGCGCCGGGGGCCCCGGGCACCGTGCCGAAGACGCCGAGCGAGAGGCGGCCGATGGCGCCGGCCACGCACCGGCAGTACACCCGCAGCTCGTCCCACGTCTCGTAGCTCTCGCCGCGCACGTCCATCAGCACGCCGTCGATCAGCTCGTCGAGCCCGCCGAGCGGGATGGGGAAGCGGCGCGCGGCGTCGGTGAGGGCCACGGCCACGGGGTCGGTGTCGTCCTGCTCCACCGCACCGTCCGCGATCCGGCGCAGCAGTTCGCGGGTGCTCTCCAGCCGCTCTTCCTTGGCCGACGCGCTCAGGGCGCCGTCGCCGATGTCGTCCACCCGGCGGGAGAAGGCGTACAGCGCGGACATCGCCCGCCGCTTGTCCGTGGGCAGCAGCCGGATGCCGTACGCGAAGTTGCGGGCCTGCTGGCCGGTCACTGCCTCGCAGTAGCGGTACGCCGCCGTCACCGGTGCGGGGGTAGGCGAAGGTCCTTCCACTTCCTGGGTCACCCCTCTCCTCGCAGTGTCGCCGCGACCTCGCGCAGTTGGCTGGGCTTGGTGGGCCTGGGGGGTCCAGGGAACACGTTGTGATCGGCGCGCGCGACCGCTTTCAGGGCGGCCCGCCCACCGCCCACGAAGCCGGCGAGCAGCAGCCTGAGCCGGCCGTGGACGCTGCTCACCAACGGAGCGCCTTCGTTCAGCAGGTCGTGGGCGCGGCGGGCCTCGAACGCGATCAGCGCGCGCACCGGTGCGCTGGCCGTCTGGACGCGCAGGTCCGCCTCCGTCACGCCGAAGCGCCGCATGTCCTCGGCGGGCAGGTAGATCCGGTCCCGGCCGAGGTCCTCGGCGACGTCCTGGAGGTGTTCGATGATCTGCAACGCGGTGCAGATCGCGTCCGAGCGCCGCACGCGCTCGGGCGTCGCGGTCCCGGTGATGGCCAGGACCAGGCGGCCCACCGGGTTGGCGGACAGCTCGCAGTAGTCGAGAAGCTCCTGGTAACTGGCGTACCGGCGCACCCGCTGGTCCTGCCGGTTGGCCTCGATGAGGCCGAGGAAGGGGCCGGGGCCGAGCCCGCACCGGCGCACGGTGGGGCGCAGCGCGCGCAGCAGCGGGTGTCGCGGCGGCTCGGCCCGGTCGTCGAAGACCCGGCGCAGGTCCGCCTCGAACGCGTCGAGCAGCGCGGTGGTGTCGTCGGCCTGGGACCGGTCGAGCCCGAGCAGCACGGCGTCACCGCCGCCCGGCGCGAGGTCGCCGTCGCCGATGTCGTCGACGAGTCGGGCGTACCCGTACACGGCCATGAGGTCGTCGCGCCAGGCGCGCGGGAGGAAGAAGGGGGCGACGGGAAAGTTCTCGTGCGCTGCCTTGTCGAGCACCGCGCGCGCCTGCTGCTCCGGCCAGGCTCGCGGGGTGGGGTGGGACCGGCTGCGCTCGTCTTCCAGGGTCACCGGAGACAGCCAGGCGTACGGGCGCGTACAGCGCCACCACAGGGGGCAGGGGCGCCGGGGCCTGCGGGGGCACTGGGTAGGGGCCGCGTGGCCAATGCCGTCACATCCCCCGTTCTACACCGCATGTCAGTCACGGCACGACGCGGACACGCCGCGCCCCAGGTCGCGGGGGATGGGCTCCGGACCCCCGAACGGGGGGCCGGACACGTGTCCGCCATAGTCCGGATGGTCATCAGTACAGCGTACGCGGAGCCGAGCGGTGCGCTGTCAGGTCGGGGGTCCCGTGGCGGCCGCGCCCTGTCGGACGGAGAGCGGGGCGGCGTGGTGCGGCCTTCCGGCCGCTGGCCGGCCCGACGCGACGGGCCGGCGCGCGCGGCGGGGTCAGCGGGCCACCGGCTGGTCGGCCGCGTAGAACTCCTCGATGCCCAGGACGGCGGCCAGGTCCTGGAGTTCGCGCTCGAAGAAGGCGTCGCCGTTGGGGAGGGCGAACGCCAGGTGGCCCAGCGCGTCCATCGAGATCACGCCGTACAGCCGCACCCAGCAGCGGACCATGATGGCCAGGGCCTCGACGGGGAGTTCGACCTGGTACTCCCGGCGCAGCGCCGTGAGCTGTGCCACCAGTTCGGGGTCGAGGGAGTCCGGGTCCGGGACGGGGAAGCCGCGGCTGCGCCACAGCTCCGATATCAGGCCGGCGAACAGCGACCCGAAGGCCCAGCTCGCGTCGCGCTCGGCCTGGCCCGCCTGCCTGCCCTCGCTGGGCCCCCACGGGCCGAGGATGAGGCCGAACTCGTGCGGGTGCTCGATGGCCCAGCGGCGCAGCGCGCGCCCGGACGCCAGCAGTTCGAAGGCGGGCTCGCGCTCGGGAACGGCCTCGATCACCGCGCGCAGATGGCCCCCCATCTCGCCGAAGATGTCGCGCCGTATCGCCTGGATCAGCTCGTCCCGACTGGTGAAGTAGCGATACACGGCGGGCGCCGTCATGCCCATTTCGCGGGCAATGGCGCGGATCGTTACATTGCCCGGGCCGTCCTGCACGAGAAACTCTCGTGCCACATCCTTGATCTCCTGAATGGTCGCGATCCGCAGTCGTTCACGACGCGAATACGGTGCGACAGGTACTGCTTCTTGCGACACACGCCCTCCCTATGCCCGGCGTTTTCGCGTGCGAACCACACGCGTGCGAGCACGCCCCACGTTCGAACTCGTCAGCACCCACGGCAACCGGCCGGTCACGCAAAGCCCGTCGCGCGGTGCCACCCCGCGCGCCGCGCGCGGGTCGACGGCCCCCAATTCACCGCCCCGACCGCTCCCACCCGGCCGCACTATGGAACACATCGCACCGAAAATACTCGCCCCCGAAATCCGGGAAAGACCGCGAGGATCAGCGCGGCAGCACCCTACGGGCACACGATCGCACACACAACACAGCGTACGAAAAGTGATAGCGCACGCGCCTCGCCGCGCGCCCTCCACTTCGGCCCACTGAATACTCGACACCGCTTTCACGAAATGTGGTACAGGCCAATTCATAAAGCGGCAACGAATTGTACGGGTGGCGACCGCGCCGGGTTCGGTAAACGCCACAGGAAAACGCCCGCCCGGCGTGTGAACGCGGGGCGG
The DNA here is from genome assembly GCF_029392895.1 of Streptomyces sp. 71268. Taxonomy (NCBI): domain Bacteria; kingdom Bacillati; phylum Actinomycetota; class Actinomycetes; order Kitasatosporales; family Streptomycetaceae; genus Streptomyces; species Streptomyces sp. 71268. The sequence goes on along the minus strand of NZ_CP114200.1, from coordinate 7,342,678 downwards.
GCGTTGTGCGGGGACGGCGGAACTACCGGCTCGTCTCCTTCTCGTACGCCTTGATGACCTCGTCGGTCGGACCGTCCATGAGCAGTTCGCCCTTCTCCAGCCACAGGACGCGGTCGCAGGTGTCGCGGATCGACCGGTTGTTGTGGCTGACCAGGAAGACCGTGCCGGCGTCCTTGCGCAGTTCGCGGATGCGGGCCTCGGAGCGCTTCTGGAACTTGCGGTCGCCGGTCGCCAGCGCCTCGTCGATCATCAGCACGTCGTGGTCCTTGGCGGCGGCGATGGAAAAGCGCAGTCGGGCCGCCATGCCGGAGGAGTAGGTGCGCATCGGCAGCGTGACGAAGTCGCCCTTCTCGTTGATGCCGGAGAAGTCCACGATCTCGTCGTACCGCTCGCGGACCTGTTCGCGCGTCATGCCCATCGCCAGGCCACCGAGAATGACGTTCCGTTCGCCGGTGAGGTCGTTCATCATGGCCGCGTTCACGCCGAGCAGCGAGGGCTGGCCGTCGGTGTAGACGTGGCCGCGCTCGGTGGGCAGCAGCCCCGCCACGGCCTTGAGGAGCGTGGACTTTCCCGAGCCGTTCGAGCCGATCAGGCCGATCGACTCGCCCCGCCGGGCGACGAAGGTGACGCCGCGCACGGCGTGTACCTCGCGCATGCCGGGCGAGGCGGTGCGGCGGAGTATGCGGCTGAGCGCGGCGGTGGCGCTGCCCTTGCCGCGGGCGCCGCCGTTGACGCGGTAGACGATGTGCACGTCGTCCGCGATGACGGTGGGACGCGGGTCCTTGGGGTTCTGCTCCGGGGTTCGCTCAGCCACGGCCGTACTGCTCCTCTGCCTTCCAGAAAAACAGGAATCCACCGATGCCGACCAGCAGGGCCCAGCCGAGGGCCAGCAGCCACACGTGCGGCGGCAGGTTGGAGGCGGAGTAGTCGTCCATGAGGGCGTAGCGCATCAGGTCGATGTAGACCGACGCCGGGTTGGACAGCAGCAGGTCGTCCAGCCACTCGGGGACGTCCTTCTTCGCCAGCATCTCCGGGATGCTGTACATCACGCCGGAGGCGTACAGCCAGGTCCGGGTGATGAAGGGCAGCAACTGCGCCAGGTCGGGCGTCTTGCTGCCGAGCCGGGCCATGACCATGGCGAGGCCGGTGTTGAAGACGAACTGCAGCGCCAGCACCGGGATGATCAGCACCCAGGACAGGCTGGGGTAGTGCCCGAACCCGACCAACACCATGGCCAGGACGATCATCGAGAACAGGAGCTGCTGCAACTGCTGGAGCGAGAAGGAGATGGGCAGCGCGGCCCGGGGGAAGTGCAGTGCCCGCACCAGCCCGAGGTTGCCCGAGATCGCCCGGACGCCGGCGAGCGCCGACGTCTGGGTGAAGGTGAACACGAACACGCCCGTGACCAGGAACGGGATGTAGTCGTGGTTGTCCATGTTGCCCCGGCCGCCCATGATCAGGCCGAAGATGAGGAAGTACACCAGCGCGTTCAGCAGCGGTGTCGCCACCTGCCAGAGCTGGCCGAGCTTCGCCTGGCTGTACTGCGCGGTGAGCTTGGCCTGGGAGAAGGCCAAGATGAAGTGGCGCCTCCCCCACAACTGCTGGACGTACTCGCCAAGCCCCACCCGGGCACCGCTGACCGAAAGTCCGTACTTCTGGGCCAGCTCGGCGGGGGTGAGCCCGTCGTCGGGGGATGGTGGGGAAGTCATGGCGACCACACTGTCGTGCGTAGTCTCGCTCACAGTTGACACTTTCATCCTCAAGGTGCGCTGCCGGGGCCGTGCCCAGGATCGCGCCCGATGCTCTCAGACCAGAGCTTCTCAGATCACAGGAGGTCGGCCCAGCCGGGTCAGGCGCCATACCGTACGCCACTTCATCGGCCGTCGCGGACCGCACGGCGTCGTCCAGCCTTCCTTGAAACCGCCGAACCACGCGCGCAACGCCGGCCCCGACGGCCGCCTGGCCAACGTCAGCAGCATCCATACCGCCAAATAAGCGGGCACCAGGGGAAGCGGCAGGTTCCGTCGGGCCAGCCACACCCGGTTGCGGGCCACCATGCGGTGGTAGACCGCGTGCCGGCTCGGGGCGGTGGTCGGATGGAAGAGCACCAGGTCTGACCGGTAATCGATCATCCAACCCGCGTCCAGCGCCCGCCAGGCGAGGTCGGTCTCCTCGTGCGCGTAGAAGAACTCGTCGGGCAACCCCCCGACCTCGGCGAAGACGCGGGTACGCACCGCGTTGGCGCCGCCGAGGAAGGTGGTCACCCGCGAGGAGCGCATCGGGTCGGAGGCGCGCAGCCGTGGCACGTGGCGGCGCTGGGTCGCGCCGGTGTCCGGGTCGGCGATGCGGAAGCTGATGATGCCGAGCGCGGGGTCGGCGGCGAAGGCCGTACGGCACAGCTCGGCCGTGTCCTCGCCGGCCAGCAGCCCGTCGTCGTCGAGGAAGAGCAGGATGTCCACGTCCCGGCCGCCGGGCCCGAACGCCTCGATGCCCACGTTGCGGCCGGCGGGGATGCCGACGTTCTCCGGCAGCTCCACGGTGCGCACGCCGGCCGGCAGCGCCGGCAGCGGCGAACCGTTGCCGACCACGACCACCTGGACCGGGTCGCCGTGCTGCCGGGCGACCGAGTCGAGCAGGGCCCGCAGCTCGTCGGGGCGGTTGCCCATGGTCAGGACGACCGCACCGACGGAGAGCCCGGAACCGGCGCTCACTTGAGCCTGCTGGAGGCGAGGATGGACACCAGGTGCAGCAGGGTCTGCACGATGGCGATGGCCGCGAGCACCGCGACGCCGAGGCGCGTGTAGAACAGGTCTCCGCGCGTCAGGTCCAGGAGCGCGACCAGCAGGATGACCAGCGACGCCTCGACGCCGCCGACCAGCCGGTGGAACTTCAGCGCGGCGGCGGCCTTGCGGGCCAGCGCGATCCCCGAGGAGCGCGGCGTGGCGGCCTCGTCCTTGACCGCGGGCAGCCCGCTGCGCGCCCGGGCCACGTCGACCAGGTCGGTCTCGGCCTTGATCAGGATCGCGCCGAGGGCGGCCAGCGTGCCGAGGAAGGCCCACATCCAGTTGGTCGAGTCGCCCTCCTGGTGGAAGACGTCGGCCGCCCGGACGCCGAAGCCGACCAGCAGCGCCGCCTCGCAGAGGTAGTGGCCGACCCGGTCCAGGTAGACCCCGGTGATCGAGGTCTGTCCCCGCCAGCGGGCGACCTCGCCGTCCACGCAGTCGAGCAGCAGGTAGAGCTGGATGAGCACGGCACCGAGCAGCGCCCCGGTCAGCCCCGGCACCAGCAGCGCCGCGCCGGCCAGGATGCCGGCGACCACCATCAGGTAGGTGAGCTGGTTGGGCGTGATCCTGGTGTTCACCAGGTACGGGTCGCACCGCAGCGAGATCTCTCGCATGTACAGGCGTCCGGCCCAGTGCTCACCGCTGCGCCGGTCCTTGACACCCTCGGGGTGGACGACCGGACGGAGTTCAGCTACTGACGGTTTTGGCATAGTCGGCGTATGCGTCCCTGATCTCGTCGGTGGAGAGCCCCAGGTGCTCCAAGATCGTGTAGCGCCCTGGGCGGGTCTGCGGCGCGTACTCCACTGCCGTGACGAACTCGTCGGTGGTGAAGCCGATCTCGCTGGGCAGCACGGGCAGCCCGTGCCGCTTGAGGACGTCGACCATCAGGGCCGACGTCTCGTGCGCGCCCCGCAGGTACATGGCGAAGGCGGCACCGAGGCCGCACTGCTCGCCATGCGAGGCGGCGCGCTTGGGGTAGAGCAGGTCGAACGCGTGGTTGATCTCGTGACAGGCACCCGACGCGGGGCGGCTGTCGCCGGCCACCGACATCGAGATCCCGGTCAGCACCAGGCCCTCGGCCAGCACCGTGAGGAACTCGTCGTCGCCACAGCCGCCGGGGTGCCGCAGCACCGCCTCGCCCGCCTGCCGGGCCATGGCCGCGGCCAGGCCGTCGATCTGCTCGCCGGTCTCGCGGTGCGACAGCTCCCAGTCCGCGACCGCGGAGATGTTGGAGATCACGTCGCCGACGCCCGAGCGGACGAAGCGGATCGGGGCCTCCCTGATCACGTCCAGGTCGATGACGATGGCGATCGGGTTGGGCACGCCGTACGAGCCGCGCCCCGCGTCGTTGTCGAGCGTGGCGACCGGCGAGCACAGCCCATCGTGCGAGAGGTTCGTGGCGACGGCGACCAGGGGCAGGCCGATCCGCGCCGCGGCGAACTTCGCGCAGTCGATGATCTTGCCGCCACCCATGCCGACGACCGCGTCGTAGCGCCCCGACTTCATGGCGTCGGCGAGCTTGATCGCGTCGTCCAGTGTGCCGCCGCCGACCTCGTACCAGGAGGCGCCGGGCAGCGCCGGGGCGAACCGCTCGCGCAGCGCCGCGCCGGAGCCGCCGCTGATGGCGATGGCGAGCTTGCCCGAGGCGGAGATCCGCTGGTCGACCAGGAGCCCGGCCAGGTCCTCCAGGGCGCCCGACCTGATGTCGACGACGACCGGCGAGGGGATGAGCCGGGTCAGTACTGGCACGCGATCTCACGTCCCTTGGCGAGGTCGTCGTGGTTGTCGATCTCGACCCACTTGACGTCGCCGATGGGGGTAGTGTCGATGGTGAAGCCGCGATTCACCAGCTCCTGGTAGCCGTCCTCGTAGTAGAGGTCGGGGTCGCGCTCGAAGGTGGTCTTCAGCGCGTCGGCCAGCTCCTCGGCCGCCTCCGGCTCGATGAGCGTGACGCCGATGTACTCACCGCTGGCCGAGGCCGGGTCCATCAGCTTGGTGATCTTCTGGACGCCCTTGGCCGGGTCGGTGACGACCTTCATCTCCTCGTCGGCCAACCGCTTGACCGTGTCGAGCGCGAGAATGATCTTCTGGCCCTTGCCGCGCGCGGCCAGCAGCGACTTCTCGACGGAGACCGGGTGCACCGTGTCGCCGTTGGCCAGGATGGCGCCCTGCTTCAGCACCTCGCGGGCGCACCACAGGGAGTAGGCGTTGTTCCACTCCTCGGCCTTGTCGTTGTCGATGAGGGTCAGGCGGACGCCGTACTTGCGCTCCAGCGCCTCCTTGCGCTCGTACACCGCTTCCTTGCGGTAGCCCACGACGATGGCGACGTCGGTGAGACCCACCTCGGCGAAGTTGCCCAACGTGAGGTCGAGCACGGTCGTGGTGCCCTCCCCCGCCGGGTCCACGGGCACCAGGGCCTTGGGCAGGGTGTCGGTGTAGGGGCGCAGACGCCGCCCGGCGCCTGCCGCCAGCACGAGGCCGATCATGCGGGTTCTCCTGATTCGTCGTGTACAGCGGGTGCTCCGGAGGAGACCCAGAAGCGGATGCTCTCGATGAGCACCGCCAGCGCCAGGGCGACAGCGAGTGCCGTCAGCGCGATGGTGAAGCCAGTGCCGTGCAGCAGGGCCGCGATGACCGTGACCACCAGGACGCGTCCCTCGTGCCCACCCGTCATCCGCACCAGCCAGGCGGGCGGCGCGCCGGTACCGCCGCGGATGCGGTACACCGTGTCGTAGTGATGGTAGGCGACGGCGGACACCAGTCCGAAAGCAGCGGGCAACGCTCCGTTCACCTCGGAGCGAGCGGCGAGCACGAGGATCGTCACATACTCCGCCGCCCGGAACAGCGGCGGGACCAGCCAGTCCAGGGCGCCCTTGAGCGGCTGGGCCACGGCCAGGCCGGCGCAGAGCGCGTACGCCGCGGCGCCGATCACCGGCCACCAGGCGCCCGGCTCCCCCACCCACAGCGAGCCGACGAGTACGACGGTGCCCACGGCCGCGAGCAGCGGGGCCGCGAAGGGGAACAGCGCCGCGCGGCGCCAGGGGCCGCGGCCGACCGCCTCGGCCAGCGGGCCCGAGTCGGCGAGCTGGGCCAGGGCCGCGGCGGCCCGGTCGGTACGTACGGCCGTCCGGCTCAGCGAGCGCAGCACCCGGCCGGCCGTGGTGTAGCAGGCGGCCAGGGCGCAGCCGACGAGCAGCGCGTAGAAGGTGATACGGGGCGTGGTGAGCGCGGTCAGTACGGCGATCATGGCCCAGCGCTCGCCGATCGGCAGCACGACCATGCGCCGGGCCCACACCGTCCAGCCGACGGTGTTGAGCCGGTCGGAGAGGGCGGCGGTGGGGCTGCTGTTGCCGGTCGCGTCGTGGTTGGCCTCGTTGAAGGAGAAGTCCACGACGTGTCGGCAGGTCTGCAGCACCATGGCGGCCAGCGCCAGCGTCCACACGTCGTCGCTGCCGCCGCCGCGCGCGGCGCCGATGGCCAGGCCGGCGTAGTACGCGTACTCCTTGGCCCGGTCGAAGGTGGCGTCCAGCCACGCGCCGAGCGTGGAGTACTGGAGCGAGTAGCGGGCGAGCTGGCCGTCGGTGCAGTCCAGCACGAAGGAGGCGATCAGCAGCACGCCCGCGGCGACGAAGCCGGGCCGGGTGCCGGTGGCGGCGCAGCCGGCCGCGATGAGCGCGGTGAGCAGCGACGCGGTGGTGACCTGGTTCGGGGTCAGGCCGCGGCGGGCGCACCAGCGGGCGATGTAGCGCGAGTAGGGGCTGACGAGGAAGGTGGTGACGAAGCCGTCGCGGGCCTTGACCGCGCCGCGCAGCCGCACCTTCTCCTCGTCGACGGCGGCGACGGCCGCCCTGGCGCGGGCGCGGGCCGTCTCGTCGGCGGGTACGGCGGCGACCAGGACGCCCAGCTCGGGCCGGTGCACGGGCACGTCGGCCGCGGCCAGGTCGGCGGCGATGAGGTCGGGCAGGTTGGCCGCGGTCGCCGCGTCGGGGCCGCTCGCGGCGGAGCCGTCGGCCTGGGGCGCGTCGGCGGGGTGCCGCGAGGGGGTCGTGTCGGTAGGCGCGGTGCGCGCGGGTATGGCGCGGGCGTGCGCGGCGCGCACGAGGGCCGCGCGGGCCTCCGGCTGGGCGGTCAACGCGCCGGTCACGGCGGCGGCCGGAAAGCGCGGGTCGGTCAGCGCCAGGCGCAGCGCGTGCAGGTGGCCGGCGAAGCGGGCGTCGACCAGCGCGACGCGCTGGTGCGCCGGGGTGGCGGCCAGTTCGCGGGCGACCTCGGCGGCGTCGGCCGCCTGGCGGACGTCGAAGCCGAGGGTCCGCAGGTCGTCCACGACGGACGGGCCGACGACCGGAGGACCGGTCACAATGGCGGTCGACAGACGAACTCACTCCTTGGCAACTGGCATGGCCGCGCCCGTTCATGGCCGATTCACGCGATGTCCGGGCAGCGGTCGTGACCTGCCCCGACCCGGGTGCGGCGGACAGGGCGTCGGCAGAGGCTATCGGATCACCGAAGGCGACCGTTCACCGCACATTCACTCAAGGATCGAGTGAACGACGGTTTGGTCCGCGCGATCATCATGGTCGATGGCCGCTACCCGCGCCAAACGCCCGTTCGCTCCGGCAGCCGATTTCCGGTCGGTAGGGTGCGGACATGATGTGGCTGATCACCGGCGGTGCCGGATACATCGGGGCGCACGTCGTCGACGCCATGCGCGCGGCGGGCGAGCGCGTGGTGGTGCTCGACGACCTGACGGCCGGCCGCTCCGAGCGGCTGCCGGCGGACGTGCCCGTGGTCCGTGGCTCGGTCCTGGACCGGGAACTCCTTGGCCGGGTGCTGGCCGAGCACGAGGTGACCGGTGTGGTGCACCTGGCGGCGCGCAAGCAGGTGGCCGAGTCCGTCGAGCAGCCCATCCGCTATTACGAGGAGAACGTGCACGGCCTGGCCGTACTGCTCGACGCGGTGGCCGCCGCCGGCGTACGGGCCCTCGTCTTCTCCTCGTCCGCCGCCGTCTACGGCATGCCCGATGTGGACCTGGTCACTGAGGACACCCCGTGCCAGCCGATGAACCCGTACGGCGAGACCAAACTGGCCGGCGAGTGGCTGGTACGGGCCGCCGGCCGCACGCACGGCATCGCCACGGCCTGCCTGCGGTACTTCAACGTGGCCGGCGCGGCCCGCCCCGAACTCGCCGACACCGGAGTGTCCAACATCGTCCCGATGTTCTTCGACCGGGTCACCACGGGCCGTGCCCCGCTGGTCTTCGGCGACGACTACCCGACCCCGGACGGCACCTGCGTACGGGACTACATCCACGTCTCCGACCTCGCCGACGCGCATCTGGCCGCCGCCCGCTGGTTGGCCGACCGGCCCGCGCCGGGTGACCTGACCGTGAACGTCGGCACCGGTCGCGGCGTGTCCGTGCGCGAGATGGCCGAGCTGGTCGCCGAGGTCACCGGGCACGGCGGCCCGGTCGCCGAGGTAGCGCCCCGGCGGCCGGGCGACCCGGCGCGCGTGGTGGCGTCGGTGGAGCTGATCGCCAAGGAACTCGGCTGGTCCGCCCGGCACGACGTGCGCGAGATGGTCACCTCCGCCTGGCGGGGCTGGCAGCACCACCGGGGCCAAGCCGGCTGAGACGCCGCTCACGGTGTCGTGGATGCGCCGGCGCGCCCACGACACCGCGGCGCGCCGGAGGACAGCGGAGTGACACCGCTCGTCGGAGCGCGGCGGGCGCACCCGTCGGGCCCTCGCGCCGCCGGTGACCAGCGGCTGAGCGGAGAGCGCGCCCCGCGCCGGACCGCAGGCGCGCCGCCGGCCGCGAGTGCCGCGCGCCAAACCCCTCCCCACATCGCATCTGTGCAGGTCACGGCACATGACAACGGTATTCAGCGCCGCGTTGCAATCACCCCCCGTCGCACCGTTCACTGAGATCGACGCCGGTCGGCGGCGGCCGGAGCGAGTCCGATGTGGAGGCACTTCATGGGCGCTGGGCATCAGCACGGGCACTCCCACGGGGGTCCACCGGCCGGGGCGACGGGCACCGCGGCCGCCGCCTACCGGGGGCGGCTGCGCATCGCGCTCGGCATCACCCTGACGGTGATGGTGCTGGAGATCCTGGGCGGCCTGATGGCCGGCTCGCTGGCGCTGCTCGCGGACGCCGGGCACATGGCGACGGACGCGGTGGGCCTGGCCATGGCGCTGCTCGCGATCCACTTCGCCAACCGGCCGCCGAGCCCGCGGCGCACCTTCGGCTACGCGCGCGCCGAGATCCTGGCCGCGCTCGCCAACTGTCTGCTGCTGCTCGGCGTCGGCGGCTACATCCTGTACGAGGCGATCAGCAGGTTCCGCACGCCGGCCGCCACCGAGGGCGGGCTGACCCTGGTGTTCGGCGCGATCGGCCTGGTCGCGAACATGATCTCGCTGTCCCTGCTGCTACGCGGCCAGCGCGACAGCCTCAACGTGCGCGGCGCCTTCCTCGAAGTGCTCGCCGACGCGCTGGGCTCGGTGGCGGTGCTGGTCTCGGCCGGGGTGATCATGGCGACCGGCTGGCAGGCCGCCGACCCCATCGCCTCGCTGCTCATCGCGGTGATGATCGTCCCCCGCACCTGGAAGTTGTTCCAGGAGACGCTGAACGTGCTGCTTGAGGCCGCTCCCAAGGACGTGGACATGGCCGAGGTGCGCGCGCACATCCTGGCGCTGCCCGACGTGGAGGACCTGCACGACCTCCATGTGTGGACGATCACCTCGGGGATGCCCGTCCTGTCAGCACATGTCGTCGTACGTCAGGATGCGCTGGATTCGGTGGGCCATGAGAAGTTGCTGCACGAGTTGCAGGGCTGCCTGGGCGAGCACTTCGACGTGGAGCACTGCACGTTCCAACTGGAGCCGAGCGGACATGCCGCGCACGAGGCCAAGTTGTGCCACTGACGTGTGCCCCTGACATACGGCAAACTGGGTGGCCGAAGCCCGACGACGAGGATGGACATGCCGACCACACCAGCCAACGGCCGCTCCACCGACAGCGCGGCGGCATCCGTGCCCGCCTCCGCTGCGCAACCGATCATGCTCGAACTGGTCGATGAGGACGGCAACACGATCGGGACCGCGGAGAAGCTCTCCGCCCACCAGGCGCCGGGCCAACTGCACCGCGCCTTCTCCGTGTTCCTCTTTGACGACCGCGGCCGGCTGCTGCTCCAGCAGCGCGCGCTGAGCAAGTACCACTCCCCCGGCGTCTGGTCCAACACCTGCTGCGGCCACCCATACCCGGACGAACCCCCCTTCGTGGCCGCCGCCCGGCGGACCGGCGAGGAGTTGGGCGCGGCCCCGCTGCTGCTGCGCGAGGCCGGCCGGGTGCGCTACAACCACCCGGACCCCGCGTCGGGCCTGGTCGAGCAGGAGTACAACCACCTGTTCGCGGGGCTGATCGGGACCGACCTGCGGCCCGACCCGGAGGAGATCGCCGACACGGCGTTCGTCACGCCCGACGAGCTGGACAAACTGCGCGCGGAACGGACGTTCTCGGCGTGGTTCATGGACGTGCTGGACACGGCACGGCCCACGATCCGGGAGATCACGGGCGCCGCGGCGGGCTGGTAGGGGCGAGCGGCAGCGCGGCCCAGACGACCTTGCCGCCGCTGGCGGTGTGCTCGACGTCGTAGCTGCCGCCGACCTCGTCGGCGACCGCCTTCACCAGCAACAGCCCCCGACCGCCGGTCTGGCCCTGGTCCGCGACCAGGGCCTTCGGTCGGTAAGGGTGGTTGTCCTCGACCGCGACGCGCACCCACGCGCGGCCGATGGAGACCTCCACGGCGATCTCGGGCGAGAGCAGCGCCGCGTGCTTGACGGCGTTGGTGACCAGCTCGGAGACGATCAACAGCAGGGACTGCAGGACGTCGTCGCCGACGGGAACGCGCTGGTTCCTGAGGAGGTCGCGCACCGCGTGCCGCGCCTGCGGCACGGCCGCCTCCTCGGTCTTGGCCGTGAAGCGCCAGACCCCCTCGTACGCGATGGCTCTCCGGGGCGGGGCCTGCCCTGGGTCAGGCGGGACGCTCCCGAGGATCTCCATGTCCGATACCCACCCATCGCCGCAGCTCGACACTGGGGACGAGTGTTGGGAACGCGCGGGTCGATACCGGCCAACTGAACACAAGTCAGCGCCTATCGATACCTTTTGACCGATTGAGGGCCCTTCGCGTACTCGCGCGACACATCTTGTCCGCTCCCCGGGGGACACGTTGATCGCCTGCCGATGACCGACCGCCGGCGTCGCCAGCGCGACCGGCGCGGCGCGCTGGCCGGTTCGGACGCGGCGGCGCCGGGGGGTGGACGCCGCGCCCCCGGCGGCGCCCCGCGCGCCGGGCCGCCGCCCGCGCGCCACGGGCGGGTTCGCACGGCGCGGGGCGCGCGTGAGGGATCGCGGCACGGCGCGCGCCACCACCCCCGGCCACCCGGCACACCGGCGCACGCGCACTGGCGGAAACCGCACCCCCGGAGGAGGCGTGGTCGGTCCGCGCCCAGGCCCCCACGCGCCCCACGGAGGCGCGGCACGGCACGGACGCGCGCTGCTCGGACGCCACGGACGCGACCGTCACCCGGCGCCGCCGGCCCACTCGTCCGGGTGGTCTTGGCACCCGGCGGTCACGGCGCCTCGCATCCGGGACACCACGTACCCCCTGCGCGGGACGCCGCCGAGCGCGCCGCTTCCCCCGCCGCGACCAGGCAAATTGCCCCGTCTAGGCGCCGTTGGGGACTTTGCCCCGGGCTCGCGGGCGGGGGAAGTGATCTCTTCCACTCAGCCGACGATGCGATCTTCGCCGTAGCCTTCCGGCCACCCGGATACGATCCGCGCATGGAGCCTTGCCTGCTGTATTCGGTCACCGACGGCATCGCGACCGTCATGATCCACAATCCCGCCAAGCGCAACGCGATGACCTACGACATGTGGCGCGAACTACCCCCACTCCTCGACAAGCTCACGGTGGACCCACACGTGCGGGCCCTGGTGCTGACCGGCGACGGGGACACGTTCTGCGCGGGCGCGGACATCGGCTCCCTGATCGAGCGGGGCGAGGAGGCCCAGGGCCTCGCGGTCTCGGCCGAGGAGGCGTTGGCGACGTTCCCCAAGCCCACCCTCGCCGCGGTGCGCGGCTACTGCGTGGGCGGCGGCTGCCAGCTCGCCACCGCCTGTGACCTGCGCTTCGCCACCGACGACAGCGCCTTCGGCATCACGCCGGCCAAGCTCGGCATCGTCTACCCCGCCTCCTCCACGGCCCGCCTGGTGAGCCTGGTGGGGCCGGCCACGGCCAAGCACCTGCTGTTCTCGGCCGAGTTGATCAACGCCCAGCGGGCCCACCTGCGCGGCCTGGTGGACGAGGTGTTCGCGCCGGAGGACTTCGACCACGAGGTGGCCCGCTTCGCCCGCGTGCTGGCCTCCCGGTCGCAGCTCACCCAGGCCGCCGCCAAGGAGTTCGTCGCGGGCCCCACCGACCCCGAGCGCACCGCCTACTGGACCGAGCAGGCCCGGACCAGCGACGACACCGTCGAGGGCGTCACCGCCTTCCTGGAGCACCGGGCGCCGCGCTTCAGTTGGACGCTGCCGGCCAGTTGACCCACCGGCCACGGACACGGGGGCGGCGGGCCACCCACCTGGGACTGCGGGGACACCCACTCGGGCCACCCACCACGGCCGGCCACCTGGCGGCGGGGCCGGGGCGAGCGGGCGGGGGCGGCGCGGGACGTGTCCCGTAGCTCTCCCGCGACCGACTACCTGCGGGTAACGTGCCGGGCATGACCTCACACCCCGAGCGCGCCGGACGCCACTGCCACCAGGTGCTCAACCCCCTCCACTCCTGTACGTACTTCGCGCCCGAGTTCACCGACGAACTCGGGCGGATAGGCGTCAAGGAGCGCGCCGCGTACTTCGCCGCCCGGTCCGCTCCGCTGGGCCGGGTGGGCGCCGGCACGGTGACCGCGACCTTCTACAACTTCAAGTACGACTGGGTCGCCCAGCACGTGCCCGCCGTCTGGGACGTGACGACGCCCGAGGCGGTCATCGAGGCCCGCCTCGCCGCCGCCGACGGCACGTTGCGCCGGCTCTTGGGCGCCGAGGCGATCGCCTCCCCGGAGATGGCCGAGGCCGCCGAACTCGCGCTGCGCGCCACCGAGGCGTGCGACCGAGCCGCCCGCCCGCTGTACGCGGCCCACGCCGACCTGGCCGTCCCCGACGCGCCCCACCTGGCGTTCTGGCACGCCGCGACGCTGCTGCGCGAGCACCGCGGCGACGGCCACCTGGCCGTGCTCGTCGCCGCCGAACTCGACGGCCTGGAGGCCGTGGTCTCACACACCGCCAGCGGGTTCGGCGTGGCGCCCAAGTGGGCCCGTACGATGCGCGGCTGGTCCGAGGACGAGTGGGCGGCGGCCCAGGAGCGGCTGCGCGAGCGCGGGTTGCTGACCGCCGACGGCGAGTTGACCCCGTCCGGGACCGCGCTGCGCAAGGAGCTCGAGGCCGAGACCGACCGGCTGGACCGGGCTCCGTACGAGCACCTGGGCGCGGCCGGCGTGGCACGGCTGACGGAGCTGGCCACGGCCTTCACCGCGACGGCCATGGCCGCGGGCGCCTTCCCGGCCGACTTCCTAGGCAAGGGCTGAGCCGAACGGTTGGCCCGGCGCGCCGAGCGTGGGACCGGAGTCGGTTTATCGACCGCGGTTGGGGTTACTCGGGGTCACGAGCCACGGGGCGTCCTGGCGGGCGCATCGTGGGCGCAGACAAGGAGGATTCCGTGTTCCGTGCCGTCGCAGATGTCCTGCGTACCATCGGTGGCGCCATCGCCACCGTGGTGACGCTCCCCTTCCGCGTGCTCGCTCGGCTCTTCGGCGGAGCGTCGCGCGGTGGCCCGCGCCGACGCGGGGTGTGAGCACACGTCGGTGGGTGACGACCTGACCCCGCCCGCGCAGTACCGCACTCCACGCGCCTGACCGCAGCCGCCCGGCCCCGTGCCGGGCGGCTGCGGTGTGCCGGGGCGCGGCGACCGGCCGGCTGGCGGGCGGCCGGTGTCAGTTTGGGCCGGTAGGCGGTCGGCTCGCGCTCCCGCGCGCGGTTCGCGGTCCGTCGTCGTCGCACTGTCGTACCCACCTGCCACAATGCAGGTCGCGGTGCAGAGACGAAAGCGGAGCGTGAAGTGACGACGTCCATCGAAGGCCGGATCGCCGAAGAGCTTGGGGTGCGGGAGCGGCAGGTGAAGGCCGCCGTCGAGCTGCTGGACGGCGGTTCGACCGTGCCGTTCATCGCGCGCTACCGCAAGGAAGCCACCGAGATGCTCGACGACGCGCAGTTGCGCGCCCTTGAGGAGCGGTTGCGTTACCTGCGTGAACTGGAGGAGCGGCGGGCGGCGATCCTGGAGTCGGTCCGCTCGCAGGGCAAGCTCGACGCGGAGGTGGAGGCGCGCATCCTGGCCGCCGACTCCAAGGCGCGGCTTGAGGACGTCTACCTCCCGTTCAAGCCCAAGCGGCGCACCAAGGCGCAGATCGCCCGGGAGGCCGGGCTCGAACCGCTGGCCGACGGGCTGCTCGCCGACCCCTCGGTGGAGCCGCGCGCCGCCGCCGAGGCGTTCGTGGCCGCCGACCGGGGCGTCGCCGACGCGGCGTCCGCCCTCGACGGCGCGCGGGCCATCCTCACCGAGCGGATCGGCGAGGACGCGGACCTGATCGGCGAGTTGCGCGAGCGCATGTGGCAGCGCGGCCGGGTGGCGGCGAAGGTGCGCGAGGGCAAGGAGGAGGCGGGCGCGAAGTTCGCCGACTACTTCGACTTCGCCGAGCCGTTCACGGAGCTGCCCTCGCACCGGGTGCTGGCCATGTTCCGCGGCGAGAAGGAGGAGGTCCTCGACCTCACCCTGGAGCCGGAGGAGCCGTCCGAGGAGCCCGGCCCCAGCTCGTACGAGCAGGTCATCGCGCGCCGCTTCGGCATCGCCCAGCGCGGCCGGCCCGCCGACGGTTGGCTGGCCGACACGGTGCGCTGGGCCTGGCGCACGCGGGTGCTGGTGCACCTCGGCATCGACCTGCGGCTGCGGCTGCGGCAGGCTGCGGAGGACGAGGCGGTGCGGGTGTTCGCGGCCAACCTGCGCGACCTGCTGCTGGCCGCCCCGGCGGGCACGCGGGCGACGATGGGCCTCGACCCCGGCTTCCGTACGGGTGTGAAGGTGGCCGTCGTGGACGCCACGGGCAAGGTGGCCGCCACCGAGACCATCTACCCGCACGTGCCGCAGCAGAAGTGGGACGCCGCGCTCGGCACGCTGGCTCGCCTCGCCAAGGAGCACCAGGTCGAGCTGATCGCCATCGGCAACGGCACGGCGTCGCGCGAGACCGACAAGCTGGCGGGCGAGCTGTGCGACCGCCACCCGGAGCTGGGGCTCACCAAGGTGATGGTCTCCGAGGCCGGCGCGTCGGTGTACTCGGCCTCGGCGTTCGCCTCCCAGGAGCTGCCGGGCATGGACGTGTCGCTGCGCGGCGCGGTGTCCATCGCGCGCCGGCTCCAGGACCCGCTCGCCGAACTGGTCAAGATCGACCCCAAGTCGATCGGCGTCGGCCAGTATCAGCACGACCTGTCCGAGGTGAAGCTCTCCCGCTCGCTGGACGCGGTGGTGGAGGACTGTGTGAACGGCGTGGGCGTGGACGTCAACACGGCCTCGGCGCCCCTGCTCGGCAGGGTCTCCGGGATCAGCGCCTCGCTGGCCGAGAACATCGTGGCGCACCGCGACTCCAACGGCCCGTTCCGCAACCGCAAGGCGCTCAAGGACGTGGCCAGGCTCGGTCCGAAGGCGTACGAGCAGTGCGCGGGCTTCCTGCGCATCCGTGGCGGCGACGACCCGCTGGACGGCTCCAGCGTGCACCCCGAGGCGTATCCGGTGGTGCGCCGCATGGTGGCCTCGGCCGGTAGTGACGTGGGCTCGCTGATCGGCAACACCGCGGTGCTGCGCCGACTGGACCCGGCGGAGTTCGTCAACGACTCCTTCGGGCTGCCGACGGTGACCGACATCCTCAAGGAGTTGGAGAAGCCGGGGCGCGACCCACGGCCCGCGTTCAAAACGGCGACCTTCAGGGAGGGCGTCGAGAAGCTCGGCGACCTGACGCCGGGGATGTTGCTTGAGGGCGTGGTGACCAACGTGGCGGCGTTCGGCGCGTTCGTGGACGTCGGCGTGCACCAGGACGGCCTGGTGCACGTCTCGGCGATGTCGCGGACGTTCGTGAAGGACCCGCGCGACGTGGTCAAGCCGGGCGACATCGTGCGGGTCAAGGTGCTCGACGTGGACGTCCCGCGCAAGCGAATCTCGCTCACGCTGCGGCTCGACGACGAGCCCGCGCGGGGCGGTGAGCGCGAGGGCGAGCGGGCCGAGCGCGGCGGCGCCCGTCGGGGCGCCCCGCAGCAGCGGCAGCGCGGCTCGGGTGGTGGCTCGGGCGGCGGCGGAGGCCAGGGCGCCCGCACCGGCGGCGGTCAGGGAGCCCGCTCCGGTGGTGGCCAGCGCGCCGGGGGCCGCCGCGACGCCGCGCCGGCCAGCGGTGCCATGGCCGACGCGCTGCGCCGAGCGGGCCTGCTGGACCCGGGGCGCGGCTGAGCGACGGCGCGTTCGCGGGCGCCTCGCGCCCCGCGAACGCGCCAAAACGGGCAGGGCGGGCGGGGCGGGCGGGTGCGGCGCGTGCCCAGCGGCTGGCCCGCCGGCCGGAGACGCGCCGCGCCCGGCGTCGCCTCAGCCCACCGGGGGCAGCGCGCCCAACCAGTCGAGCAGCATGCGGGTGACCTCGTCGGGGCGCTCCTGCTGGACCCAGTGGCCGCAGCCGTCGATGAGGTGGCGGGCGGTCAGGGCGGGCAGCGTGCGGTCGAACGCCGCGATCGCGTCGGCCATCCAGGTGGTGGAGGCGTCGCGCGTGCCGCCGATGAACAGCGCGGGCTGGGTGATCGGGGCGCCGTCCCAGTCGGCGAGGTCGGCCCAGTCGCGGTCGATGGCGCGGTAGCGGGCCAGCGCCCCGGTCAGCCCGGTGCGCTCGAACTCGCCGGCGTAGGTGTCCAGGTCCGCGCTGCTCAGCCAGGCGGGCGCGCGGTCACCGGGGAAGCGGTCCCGCATCCGCCCTCCGCGCGGGACGAAGTACGGGCTGGGGGCGTCGGCCGGGGGCATGGTGTCGGCCGAGAGCGCCGCGTAGAAGCCGGCGAGCCAGCCCCGCACGTCGGGCTCGATCTCGGCCTCGGCCCGGCCGGGCCGCTGGAAGTAGCTGACGTAGAACTCCTCGTCGCCGCCGATCCCCGCGAACGCGTCGGTGGGCTTGACCGGGCCGCGCGGCGCGTAGGGCACGCTGAGCATGCCGACGGCGGTGAAGACGTCGGGGCGCAGCAGCGCCGCGTTGGCCGCGATGTTCGCGCCCCAGTCGTGCCCGACGATCACCGAGGTCCGCTCGCCGAGCGCCTCGACCACGGCGGCGGCGTCGGCGACCAGTTCCACCATGCGGTACGCCTCGACGGCCGACGGCTTGCTGGAACGGCCGTAGCCGCGTACGTCGACGGCCACGGCGCGGTAGCCGGCGGCGGCGAGGGCGGGCAGTTGGTGGCGCCAGGAGTACCAGGACTCGGGGAACCCGTGGAGCAGCAGCACCAGCGGTCCGCTGCCGCACTCCGCGACGTGGGTGCGGCCGGCGGGCGAGGGCACGAGCCGATGCGTGACCGCTCGCGGGGGGTGGGGCTGGACCATGGGGGCCTCCGGTGCGAAGAGGTGGTACGTGAACCCGCGGCTGCGGGGTGCTGACACCGGCACGACGGCGCGACGCCGCCGGGCACGGTGCGGGGCGGCCACGGGTGGAGCCGCTGCCCTGTGCACGAGTTCGATCATCGAGCCCCCGGCGACGGCACGGCGAGCGGCTTTGCCGAATCGGCAAACGCCGCGCACCGGGCGACGGGCCGGGTTCAGCGGCGGCCGCGTCGGGGCCGCCGCTGGGCGTCCGCCGCGCCGTGGGGCGTCCGCCTCGCTGTTCAGCCCGGCCGCCCGGGCCCGCTTCCGCACTCGCACCGGGTCGGCGGCGTCGGCTGTGGTCCGCAGGCATCGCCCTGGCGCGTCACCAGCCGGCGGTCCCACAGCTCGTCGGTACGGCCCGCTCGGTCGCCCGGGACGGCGGGTGGTGCCGCGAGGTACAGTGTTCGGGTCCTGTTGTCTCCGATAGAGGTGGACGTTGCGCATCTGAGGTTCGCGACCATCGCGCGGTACGGCCCCGGCCGTACGCCTACCACGTTGAGCTGGCTCTCTCGCCGCCCGTGGTCCGCGCGGATGCGACCTCGGTGCCCGAGCCGTCCCGACCCGTCGGACGGCCGCGCTCCCCCTTCCGGTTCCGGCCCGGTCGCCGCGTGGTGCTCGCATACGAAGCCCCCGTTCCTGCGCTTGCGACTGCGAGATCACCATGGCCCATTCACCCTCCCCCGCTTCCTCTGGTTCTTCTGCTTCCTCCCACTCCTCCCCCGCCGCCGTGACCTGCTCGGCCCTGACGTTCCGGTGGCCGGACGGCACGCCGGTCTTCGACGGGTTCTCCCTCACCGTCGGCCGGGGCCGCACCGGGCTGGTCGGCGGCAACGGCACCGGCAAGTCCACGCTGCTGCGGCTGCTGGCCGGCCAACTGCGCCCGGCCAGCGGCTCGGTGGCCCTCCGTGGCAGCCTCGCCTATCTGCCGCAGAACATCACCCTCGACACGGAGCTGCGCGTCGACCAGGCGCTGGGCATCGCCGAGCGGCGCGCCGCGCTGCGCGCCATCGAGTCGGGTGACGCGCGCGAGGAGCATTTCGACACGATCGGCGACGACTGGGACATCGAGGAGCGGACCCAGGCGACGCTGGGCCCGCTCGGCCTCGGCGACATCGAACTGGACCGTACGGTGGGCCAGTTGTCCGGCGGGGAGACCGTCCTGCTCCGGCTGGCCGCCCTGCTCATCGAGCGCCCCGACATCCTCCTCCTCGACGAACCGACCAACAACCTGGACCTGTTCGCCCGGCGCCGGCTCTACGACGCGGTCGACTCCTGGCGCTCCGGCGTGCTGGTGATCGTCAGCCATGACCGCGACCTGTTGGCGCGCGTGGACCGCATCGCCGAACTCCGCTCCGGTTCGGTGACCTGGTACGGGGGCAACTGGGCCCAGTACGAGCAGGCGCTCGCCACCCAGCAGGAAGCCGCCGAGCGCACCCTGCGGGCCGCCGAGGCGCAGGTGCGCAAGCAGAAGCGCGAGCTGGAGGAGACCCAGATCAAGGTGGCCCGCCGCGAGCGGCACAGCAAGAAGATGGACGCCCAGCGGCGCGCGCCCCGGATCGTCGCGGGAGAGCGCAAGCGCTCCGCGCAGGAGTCGGCGGACAAGCTCCGGGGCGTGCACGAGGAGCGGCTCAACGAGGCGCGCGAGCGGCGCGAGGAGGCGGCGGACGCGATCCGTAACGACGCCGAGATCCGGGTCAGCCTGCCGCACACCGCCGTGCCGGCCGGCCGCACGGTCCTGAGCCTGCGCGCGCTGCGGCCCCGGTACGGCAGGCTGCGCGAGGGCGACCTGCACGTGCACGGGCCCGAGCGGATCGCGCTCGTCGGGCGCAACGGCGCCGGCAAGACGAGTTTGCTGCGTACCATCGCCGGCACGCTGCCGGCGCTGTCGGGCGAGGCCACGGCGCACGTGCCGCTGCGCTTCCTGCCACAGCGACTCGACGTGCTGGACGAGGAGTTGAGCATCGCGGCGAACGTGGCCCGGATGGCCCCGGGCGTCGGCGACCAGGAGATCCGTTCGCAGCTCGCGCGGTTCCTGTTCCGTGGCGCGCGTGCCGCGCAGCCGGCCGGGACGCTGTCGGGTGGGGAACGCTTCCGGGCCGCGCTGGCCGCGACGATGCTCGCCGCGCCGGCCCCGCAGTTGCTGATGCTGGACGAGCCGACCAACAACCTCGACCTGGCCAGCGTGCGCCATCTGAGCGGCGCCCTCGACTCCTTCCAGGGCGCCCTGCTGATCGCCAGCCACGACCTGGCCTTCCTTCGGTCGATCGGCATCACGCGCTGGCTGTTCGTGGATACGACGCTGCGCGAGACGACGGCCGACGAGGTGGACGGCCTGCTGGAGGCGTCCGACACATCCGAGGAGGCCGACACACCCGAGGCGTCCGAGGCGGCTGCCGCGTCCGAGGCGCCGTAGCGGGCGCCGGCGGCCGGGCGGCGCGTGTGCGCGGGGGCGGGCCGCGCGGTGACGCGGGCGGGGCGCGCTGGTTCACTGGTGTCGGCGCGCCCCGCCCACTGCCGGTCGCCGGCCGTCGGGTGGCGTGAGCCGAGGCCCGGGGCTGGCCGAGGGGCGCGCGACGGGCGCCCGTACCGGGACGGTCGGGGCCGGGAGCGAGCCGGCGACCGGTCACCGGTCACGGTCAGCCGGATGACGACAGGACCGAGGACGAGGAGACCAGCCATGCCCGACGCGTCGCACGTCGCGGGGATCACCGTGCCCGACAGCGCACTCGCCAAGGAGGCCACCGACCTGGTGCGCGCGGTGACCTCCGACCTGATCTACCACCACTCCCGCCGGGTGTTCCTGTTCGGCAGCCTGCTGGGGCGCGAACGCGGCCTGGAGTGCGACCCCGAGCTGCTCTACGTCGGCGCCATGTTCCACGACCTGGGCTTGGGCGAGGAGTTCCGTACCAGCGGGCGCCGGTTCGAGGTGGACGGGGCGGAGGAGGCCGCGAGGTTCCTGCGCTCCCACGCGGTGCCCGAGGACGCCGTGCGCCGGGTGTGGACGGCCATCGCCCTGCACACCACGCCCGGCGTGCCGGAGTTCATGGAACCGGAGGTCGCGCTGGTCACCGCCGGAGTGGAGTACGACGTGCTCGGCATCGACTACGAGCGCGTCAGCGCGGACGACCGGGCCGAGATCACCGCGCTGCACCCGCGCCCGGACTTCAAGCGGCGCATCCTGGCGGCGTTCACCGAGGGCATCGCGCCCAAGCCGGAGACCACGTTCGGCAACGTGAAGGCGGACGTGCTCGAACACTTCGTGCCCGGTTTCCGGCGCGGCGACTTCGTCACCGTCATCGAGAACTCACCCTGGCCGGAATGAGCCCCCGCCGCCGTCCGGGCCGGGCCACCCCGGCGTGACCGGGTCGCGTCGCCGCCCCCAGCCCGGCCCCCCGGCCCGGAGTGGCGCCCCGGCCCGGGGTGACGGCGCGCGGCCCGCTGTCAGACCTCGCTGACCCGCCCGTCGGCCACCTCGACGCGGCGCGTGGTGTGCACGGCGTCCAGCATCCGACGGTCGTGGGTGACCAGCAGCAGGGTGCCGTTGTACGAGGCGAGCGCCGACTCCAGTTGCTCGATGGCGGGCAGGTCCAGGTGGTTGGTCGGCTCGTCGAGCACGAGCAGGTTCACGCCCCTGGCCTGGAGCAGGGCCAGGGCTGCGCGGGTGCGCTCGCCCGGCGAGAGGGTGTGCGCCGGGCGCAGCACGTGGTCGGCCTTGAGTCCGAACTTGGCCAGCAGCGTGCGTACCTCGGCCGGCTCCAGTTCGGTGGCGACGGCGCCGAAGGTGTCCAGGAGCGATCCGGTACGGGCCCGCGCGGCACGCGGGCGCCCCGGCCGCGCCCCGTCGCCCGCGGCCGCGACCTGCCCCGCGCCGGCGATCCGGTCCGGTGGGCCCGGGGCGTCGGCCGGGTCCGGGCCGTCGTCGAAGAGTTGGGCGCGGGCCTGGTCCACCTCTCCGACGATCACGCCGGAGCCCAGCGAGGCGTGCCCCTCGTCCAGGGGCAGCCGGCCGAGGAGGGTGGCGAGCAGGGTGCTCTTGCCGGAGCCGTTGGCCCCGACGATGGCCACCCGGTCCGCCCAGTCGATCTGGAGGTCCACCGGGCCGAAGGTGAAGCCGCCGCGCCGCACGCGGGCCCCGCGCAGGGTGGCCACCACCGAGCCCGAGCGGGGCGCGGCGGCGATCTCCATGCGCAGCTCCCACTCCTTGCGCGGCTCGTCGACCTCTTCGAGCCGCTCAAGGAGGCGTTCGGTCTGTCGGGCCTTGGCCGCCTGCTTCTCGGTGCTCTCGACGCGCGCGTTGCGCAGCAGCTTGTCGCCGTCGGTGGCCTTGCGGCGCGCGTTGCGCACGCCCTTGTCCATCCAGGCACGCTGGGTGCGGGCCCGCTCCTCCAGGCCGGCGCGGGTCTGCGCGTACTGCTCGTACCGCTCCCTGGCGTGCCGGCGCGCGGTCTCGCGCTCCTCCAGGTAGGCGGTGTAGCCGCCGCCGAAGAGGGTGAACTGCTGCTGGACGACGTCGAGTTCGAGGACCTTGTCGACCGTACGGGCCAGGAACTCGCGGTCGTGGCTGACCAGCACGGTGCCGGCACGCAGCCCGCGGACGAAGTCCTCAAGTCGGCCCAGGCCGTCGAGGTCCAGGTCGTTGGTGGGCTCGTCGAGCAGGAACACGTCGTATCGGCTGAGCAGCAGTGAGGCGAGGCCGGCGCGGGCCGCCTGGCCGCCGGAGAGGGCGGTCATCGGCCGGTCGAGGCCGACCGCGAGGCCGAGCCCGGCGGTGACGCTCTCGGCTCGCTCGTCCAGGTCGGCGCAGCCGAGCGCGAGCCAGCGCTCCCACGCGGTGGCGTACGCGTCGTCGGCGCCCGGGCGCTCGGCCGCCAGCGCCTCGGTGGCGGCGTCCAGCGCGGCCTGCGCGGCGGCGACCCCGGTGCGGCGGGCGAGGAAGTCGCGTACGGTCTCGGCGCCGGTGGCCGGGTCGGAGCCGCCGGTGCGCCGCCGCTCGTGCTCCTGCGGCAGGTAGCCGATGGTGCCGTGCGGCGGGCTGAGCGTGACGCTCCCCTCCGCGGGCTCGGCCAGCCTCGCGAGGAGGCGCAGCAGCGTGGACTTCCCCGCTCCGTTGGCGCCGACCAGGCCGATGGTGTCGCCCGGGCCCACGACGAGGTCGAGCCCGGAGAACAGGGTGCGGTCGCCGTGCCCGGCAGCGAGGTTCTTGGCAACGAGGGTGGCAGTCATCAGGCGGTGATCCTAACGGCGGGGCGCGGCGGGACGCTCGCCGATATCCGTCGCCGCGCGCGAGGGGCCGGCCGCGCGGGGAGCCGGTCCACGGGTGGGGTCTCGCGTGGGGCGCAGCGAGCGGATAGCGTCCGCGCATGGTGAGCATGGTGCGCGACGTGATCGTGGTGGGCTCCGGGGTCATCGGTCTGACCTGCGCCGTTACGTTGGCGGAGGGTGGGCTCGGGGTGACCGTGTGGAGTCGGGACCCGGCGGCGGAGACGACGTCGGCGGTGGCGGGCGGGCTGTGGTGGCCGTACCGCATCGAGCCGGCGGACGCCGCCGGCCGCTGGTCGGTGGCCTCCCTGGCCGAGCTGACCGCCCTGGCCGCAGACCCGGGCGAGACGGGGGTGCGGTTCGCCGACGGCACGCACGCCGGTCTGGGCCGCGCCGGCCTCGGGGCGTGGGCGGACGAGGTGCCGGGGCTCGGCCCGGCCGCGCCGGCCGAGTTGCCCGCAGGGTACGCGACCGGCCTGCGGGCCCGCGTGCCGCTGATCGACATGCCCACGCACCTGCGGTACCTGGAGCGGCGGCTGGTCGCGGCGGGCGGCACGGTGGAACGCCGGGCGCTGGCCTCGCTCGCGGAGGCGGGGCGGCGGGCGCCGGTGGTGGTGAACTGCTCGGGGCTCGGCGCCCGGGAGTTGGTGCCCGACCCCGAGGTGCACCCGGTGCAGGGGCAGGTCGTGGTGGTCGAGAACCCGGGGCTCGCGGAGTGGCTGGTGGCGGCCGACCCGGTGGCGGCGGAGACGCTGTACGTGCTGCCTCAGCCGTACGGGGTGGTGCTCGGAGGCACGGCGCGGGCGCACGCGTGGGAGCTGCGGCCCGACCCCGCGACGACCGAGGCGATCGTGGCGCGCTGCACCCGGGTCCGGCCGGAGTTGGCCGGGGCACGGGTGGTGGCCCACCGGGTGGGGCTGCGGCCCGCGCGCCCGCGCGTGCGGCTCGCGGTGGAGGAGTTGCCCGGCGGCGCGCGGTGCGTGCACAACTACGGGCACGGCGGCGCGGGCGTCACCGTGGCCTGGGGCTGCGCCCAGGAGGCGGCGGCGCTGGCGACGGCGTAGTCGGCGCCGGGCGGCGGGCCGGGCGCCCCGTGTGCCGGGGCGGTTGCGGGGGTGCCCCCCGCGAGTCCGACGGCAGGGCCTTTGGGACCGCCGGACGCGCGGGGAGCACGATCATGGGGCCGGCGCGGGGCCGGCGGGGCCCGCCGCACGGGGCGGACCGGGCCGCGCCTCGGGGCGCGCGCCCGGGGTGGGGGCGCCGCTCGCTCACGGCGGCGCGCGCCCCAAGACAGCAGGCTCAGCGGGGTCAGCGAGGGTGCGCGCCGAGCAGGGTGATCAGCCCGTCGACGAGGGCGTCCCGCCAGCAGGCGTAGTCGTGACCGCCGTTGAACTCGGTGTGGGTCACCGGGTAGTCGCGGGCCCGCAGCGCCGTCCGCAGGCCACGGGTGAGTTCCAGCAGTCGCCCCTCGCCCAGCCCCACGCCGAGGTGGAGGCGCAGTTCGCGCGGGGCGCCGTCGGCGTACCGGCGCGTGATCCAGGGCACCGGGTCCGCGCCGCTCTCGGGCTCGCCCACCGGGTGCCAGGACAGCGCGGCGGACTGGGCCAGCACGTTGCCGAACCGCATGGGCGCGGCGTACCCGGCGTACAGCGCGCTCACGCCGCCGAGCCCCCGTCCGGCGACGACGGTGCGGGCCGGATCGTCGGTGACCGGCCAGCGGGCGGCGGCCCACGGCAGCAACTCCGTCGCCAGAAAGGCGACCTGGGCGTCGTGGCCGCCCAACTCCCCGGCCCGCGTGGCCCCGTCCGCCCGGTCCCAGTTCGGCGCGAGCACGATCAGCGGGGGCAGCAGACCGACGGCGATGAGCCGGTCGAGTACGGACTCGAAGCCCAGTTGGCCGAACCACATGTCGCCGTCGAGCAGCACCACCGCGTCGGTCTCGGCGGGCAGCGGCCCCGGCGGCTCGTACACCCACACGTCGCGCTCGGCGGCGAGCGCGCGGTTGCCGAGCCGGTGCCGTCGCAGGCTGCCGGGGTGTACGTCGTCGGGCGCCTCGGCCCAGGGCGGGGCGTCAGGGCCCGGCGACCGGGCGCCCGTTGGGGGGCGGTGGGTGGCGCGACGGGCGGCGGGCACGCCGCCGAGCGGCGCGGCCACGGGAGTCGGACGCGTGCTCATCGGCCGCTCCCACCGCTGGCCATCGACTCGCGTACGGCGCGATACGCCCGGGACGGCGGGGCCGTCGGGAGCGACGAGCCGTGGCGGGAGCGACCGACGAACCGGACACACATCGGCAACCTGCGTTTCCGCACCCCTCGTCGCCTTGCCGTCGCCCCGCGCTGGCAGGGGCGCGGGGCGGAGGGCACGTCGTACGCGGGAGGGGCACATAGAAGGACGGTTGTGGGTGAGGTCACACACCCAACAGGGCGAGCACTTACTTAGGTAAGCCTAAGCTAACCACGTGCCTCACCGCTCAACAACACCCCCAGGCCGTACGCCCCAACTCGGCGCCACCGGGCCCCTGTACCGAGCCCGCGTCCACGTCCCACCCTGTCGCGCGCCCCTGCCCCCGCCACCCGGCCCCAAGGCGGCCGGGGCCGGCCACCACTTCTGAGGCCACGGAGCCACGGTCCGCCAACGCCGAACCGCCGGCAGGCGATCCGCACACCCCCGCCCCTCCTCCTCCGCGTGCCGCGACACCGCCCGTCGCCCGCCCTCCCCGTCCCCACGCCCCCGACCCCCGGAACCCGCATGAGAATCCTCGTCACCAGCGGAGCCGGCTCCCCCGGCTTCCCCTCCGTCCGCCCGCCGCTCGGCCCGCGAGGCCGTGGCGGCGCGTTGGCCGCCGCCCTTCCCGACTCCCGCGGTCCCGCGTCCGGTCGGGCGGGCCTGCTCGGCGCCGGCTCGGACCGGGCCAGGGACGCCGCCGGTCCCAGGGCCCCCGCGCCGCGCCACGCGCCGGACGGGACGCGGACCCCCGCCGAACCCGGCTTCGCGCCCCGGCGCTCCCGCTCCGGCGGGCTCGCCGCAACCATCGACGGGTCCCGCTCCCACCACTCGTGGTGGCGCCGGGAGCCGCGCGCACACCTGGAGGTAGTCCGATGAACGGCTGGTTGATCACCGGAGCGGGCGGCATGCTCGGCCGCGAGCTGCGCGCCCGGCTCGCCGCGGCGTCCGTCCCCGCCCTCCCGCTCACCCGCGCCGACCTGGACCTGACCGACACCGACGCGGTGGCCAGGGCCGTGCGGCGCACCAGGCCCGCGATCGTCGTCAACTGCGCGGCGTGGACCGACGCGGACGCCGCCGAGACGCGCGAGGCCGAGGCGCTGCGGGTCAACGGCGACGCGGTGCGCGGCCTGGCCCGGGCCTGCGCCGCGAGCGGCGCCCGGCTGCTGCACGTCTCGTCCGACGTCGTCTTCCCCGGCCGCGCCACCAACCCGTACGACGAGACCGCGCGCCCCGCCCCGCGCACCGCCTACGGGCGCACCCGGTTGGCCGGCGAGCGCGCCGTGCTCGAGGAGTTGCCGCGCACCGGCACCGTGGTGCGCACGGCGTGGCTGTACGGGGCGTACGGCCCCAACTTCATCCGTGCCATGGCCGCCCGGGCCACGGCGGGCGAGGGCACCCTGGCGGTCGCGCACGACCAGCACGGGCAACCCACCTGGACCCGGGACGTCGCCGGCCGGCTGCTCGCGCTCGGCCGGCTGCCCGCGTCCCAGGCGGCGGGCATCTTCCACGCCACCTGCGGAGGCCGCACCACCTGGTACGACCTGGCCCGGGAGGTGTTCCGACTCTCCGGTGCCGACCCGGACCGGGTGCTGCCGGTGGACGGGGCCAGCCTGGACACGGTGGCGCCGCGCCCGGCGTGGAGCGTGCTGGGCCACGACCGGTGGGAGGAGGCCGGGTTGACGCCGCCCCGGCACTGGCGCGAGGCGCTCGCGGTGGCCTTCCGGTCGGTGACCTCCGAGGGCCCGCCGGCACGGCGGCGCACGGCCTCCCGGCGCCCGCTGCCGAGCGCGGCGCGAACCGCCGCCGCGAACCGTGGCCCGGTGCGCGCGCTGAGCGGCTGAGCGGCGGCGCGGGCCCACGGGCGAGGGGCCTCGCGCGCGGTGCGCGAGGCCCCTCGGGGTGCTGCATGCCCGTGCGGTGCGGCCGTGGTCGGCCGGATCGCGTTACGCCTTGCCCACCGGCGTGGTGTCGGCTTCCTCCGCGACCGTGGCCCCGGAGCCGGGCACGATCTGGAGCTCGAAGTCGCCCGCGTACCGCTCGTGTCCGGCGATGACGGCCATCTCCACGGCCTCCTCGCCCTTCTCGCCGCGCACGATCAGCGGGTCGCGCCGCAGGTCGCGCATGAGCGCCACGCACATGCCGACCATGACCAGCACAAAGGGCGCGGCCACCAGGATGGTGAGGTTCTGCAGGCCGGTCAGTACGTCCGAGCCGCCCTCGCCCACCATCAGCATGATGGCCGCCACGGCACCGGTCACCACGCCCCAGAAGATGACGACGAGTCGGGTGGGTTCGAAGGAGCCCTTCTGCGAGAGCGTGCCCATGACGATGGAGGCGGCGTCGGCGCCGGAGACGAAGAAGATGCCGACCAGGATCATCACCAGGACGCTGGTGACGGTCGCGATCGGGTACTGCTCGAGCACCTCGAACAGCCGGCCCTCGGGCGAGGAGTCGGCGCCCAGCTTGTCGGCGGCCTGGAGCTTCATCGCGGAGCTGCCGAAGACGGCGAACCAGAGCAGCGACACGGTGCTGGGCACCAGGATCACACCGCCGACGAACTGCCGGATCGTGCGCCCCCGGCTGATGCGGGCGATGAACATGCCGACGAACGGCGTCCAGGAGATCCACCACGCCCAGTAGAAGACCGTCCAGGAGCCCAGCCAGTCGGCGACGGACTGGCCGCCGGTGGCCTCGGTGCGGCCCACCAACTGCGGCAGGTCGCCCAGGTAGGCGCCCATGGAGGTGGGCAGCATGTCGAGGATGACGATGGTGGGGCCGGCCACGAAGACGAAGACGGCCAGTGCCAGCGCCAGCACCATGTTGGTGTTCGACAGCCACTGGATGCCCTTGGCGATGCCGGAGACCGCCGAGGCGACGAACGCCACGGTGAGCACCGCGATGATGGCCACGAGCAACCCCGTGCCCACGTCGCTCTTCCAGCCCAGCTTCTCCATGCCGCTGCCGATCTGCACCGCGCCCAGGCCCAGCGAGGCGGCGGAGCCGAAGAGCGTGGCGAAGATGGCCAGGATGTCGATGATCCGGCCGGCCGTGCCGTTGGCGTGGTGCTTGCCGATCAGCGGCGTGAACACGGCGCTGATGGTCTGCCGCCGCCCGCGCCGGAAGGTGCTGTACGCGATGGCCAGGCCCACCACCGCGTAGATGGCCCACGGGTGCAGCGTCCAGTGGAAGAGGGTGGTGGCCATCGAGGTCTGCATGCCCTCGGCGTCGTTCTTCGGGTCGGTGCCCGGCGGCGCGTCGATGAAGTGCGACATCGGCTCGCTGACGCCGTAGAACATCAGGCCGATGCCCATGCCGGCGCTGAACATCATCGCGACCCAGGAGACCGTGCGGAACTCGGGTTCCTCGCCCTCCTTGCCGAGCGTGATCTTGCCGTAGCGGCTCATCGCCAGCCACAGCGCGAAGACCACGAACCCGGACGCGGCGAGCATGAACGCCCAGCCGCCGTTGTGGATCAGGTCGGTGAGCAGGTCGGACGAGACGTCCTTGAGCCCGTCGGTGGCGATCGCGCCCCAGGTCACGAACGCGAGCGTGAGGGCGGCCGTGACGCCGAAGACCACGCGGTCGGTCCGTGGCGGCGTGGTCTGGTGGGGGCTGCCGGGCACGCTGGCCGGCACCGACGGATCGCCCCGACCGCCCTTCTCCTGAGTGTTCTCCGCCACGCGTCGACCTTCTTTCAAGGAGCAACTAACAAGTGATTCCTCTGCCCGCTACCCCCAACCGGCCAACGCACTCCTGCCGGTTTTTTTCGGCCCAGGCCGCCGGTGGTGGGTCGACTCACCACCGGCGGCCAGGAGTTACGCCAGGTACGGGACGCGGCTAGCCGATCGGCCGGGCCGCCAGACCCGCCGGTCGCCGGTCGATGGGCCCGGGCTCGGGAACCGACGTGAGCGGGGCGCTCGCGCCGGGCACCGGCGTGGACGCCGGGCGCTCCACGAGCGCCGGCGCGCCACCGACCAGGGGCAGTTCGGCGCTGGTGCGGGTCAGGTCGAGGGTCAGGCGCGGCTGGCTGTTCGGGGCGGTGATCAGGCCGCGGTCGGTGCCGGCCACGATCAGCGCGAGCCGGTGCCCGGCCTTGACGACGTGGTCGCTGGCGGCCAGGTCGAGGGTGATGGTGTGCGCCCGGCCCGGGGTGAGCGGCCGGCCCACGTGGTCGTCGGCGTAGTTGCCGAGGTCCGCCCAACCACGGCTGAAGATGGTGTAGTCCACGGCGCGGGTGTCGGCCCTGGTGTCCAGGAAACAGGCGCTGTCACCCGGCCGGCTCTCGCCCCAGCAACTGCGGGTGGTGAGGTTGGTGATGCCCTCACCCGAGCCGGTGTAGTTGCGGATGGTGTCCGGGCCCAGGTCCACCAGGACGGCCGACAGGTGCGCGGTGCGGGTCGTGGGCACCGCCGTGACCTGGACCTTCGCCGAGCCGGACAGGCGCAGGTCCTTGGCGAGCGGCCGGGTGCTGAACGCGACCTTGGCGGCGGTCGGCTGGTCGGCGCGCGCGGCCCAGTCGGCCTCGCTCTGGCGCGGGTCGTCGGTGAACGTCTCGGTGCTGCCCGCCGCCGCGGGCTCGGTGCCCAGGGTGCCGACGCCGGGTGTGGTGCCGTTGCGCGGGCGCAGCGTGGTCGCCCGGGTGCCGGGGGCGGGCCAGGTCGCGTCCGTCGTCCACCGGTCCACCTCGCGCTCGATGTCGGCCATCGGCTCGCGCTCGACGCCGTTGTCGACGCCCAGCAGGTAGTGGTCGAACCAGCGGTGCACGACGTCCACCCACTGTGCGCGGCGGATGTCGAACGGGTCCACGTGGCCGGCCTGGGTCAGCCAGATCTTTCGCTCGACACCGGCCGCGGCGAGCTTGTCCCACCACTGGCCGAGGTGGTTCATGCGGACGTTGAGGTCCTGCCCGCCGTGCACGGCGAAGACGCTGGCCTTGACCTTGCCCGCGTCCGGCACGTAGTCGCGCTCGGCCCACATCGGCGTCCAGTCACCGGTGCGCGGGGCGCCCCGGACCAGCTCGTTCTTGACGGCGCCGCAGCGGGCCGCGGCCTCCGGGCTCTCGATGCCACGGGCCAGGCCGTCGGGGCCGCCGTTGTGGTACGGGGCGCCCTTGGCGAAGTAGTAGTCGTACCAGGAGGAGATGGCACCGATCGGCACGATGGTCTTCAGGCCCGGCACGCCGGTGGCGGCGACGCCGTTGGCGACCGTGCCGTCGTAGCTCTTGCCGATCATGCCGGTGGCTCCGGTGCTCCAACTCGCGGTGGCCCGGGTGTTGCCGGTGCGGGTGGTGTACGCGGTGCCCTGGCCGTTCAGCCACTGCACGACGGCCTTGGCCGAGATGATGTCGGACCGGCCGCCGACGTCGACGCAGCCGTCGGATCGGTTGGTGCCGGCGAGGTCCACCAGGACGGCCGCGTAGCCGCGCGGCACGAAGTAGTTGTCGTAGTGCAGCGGGAACTGCACGGGCTTGCCCGCGCTGTCGTAGGTCTTCTTCTGCGGCTCGTTGCCGCGCCCGCAGCAGGAGTAGTAGGGGCTCGCGTCCATGACGACGGGCACCTTGCCGCCCCTGCGGGCGGGTTCGCTCGGGCGCACGATGTCGGCCGCCACCCGGTCGGGTCTGCCGTCGCGGTCCAGGTCGAGACCGGTGTCCACCCACACGGACTCGCGGATCGCGTCGGCGTAGGAGTAGACCGGCCGGCTCAGCCCGTCGCGTACCGTGCCGTCCCGGCCCCGGCCGCCGTGTGCGGCGGCCGGGGCGGCGAGGGAGGCCATCAGGGCGGTCACGACCGCCAATATGAGCGTCGTCCACTGGATGCGGGTGCCCCGCGCACGTTTTTGCACGGGCGGACGGTAGCGCGAGGGGCCGGGCGGACAGAAGAGGGCGACGGGCCGGCTCCGGCCGGTGTGACGGGAGTGTTCCGCCAACGTGTGACAGGTGTGTCCTCCGTATGGCGCATGTCGATCGCGTGACAGTGAGCGCCATGGACATGTCCTCCGGGATCAGAAAACCATATGGTCAAGCCGACCCATCGATCGCTCGTCCTGACCAGGACGGATCGTTTCTGCCTGACCGAGTTGGAGGACTCGTGCGCTACAGATTCCTCGCCCCGAGCGCGGCTGCCGCCTGCCTGCTGCTGGCGATCCCGGCATCGGCCGCGCAGCCCACTCCGGGCGCCCCGGGCGTCGGCGACAGCTACTACCCGGAGAGCGGCAACGGCGGTTACGACGTCTCGCACTACGACCTGCGCCTGAAGTACCAGCCGAAGACCGACCTCCTGGAGGGCACGGCGACGCTGGTCACCACGGCCAAGCAGGACCTCTCGCGCTTCAACCTGGACTTCGGACTGCCCGTCAGCGAGGTGCGCGTGGGCGGCAAGAAGGCCACCTTCACCACCGCGGGCAAGCACGAGCTCGTGGTCACCCCGGCCTCCCCGCTGGCCAAGGGCCAGCAGACGTCCGTGGTCGTACGGTACGCCGGCAAGCCCTCCGCGCTGGCGATCGACGGCTTCACCGCCTGGGCCCGTACGCCCGACGGCGGCGTCATCGCGCAGGAGCCCGAGGGCTCCGCGTGGTGGTTCCCCGGCAACGACCACCCCACCGACAAGGCGACGTACGACATCTCCATCTCGGTCCCGGACGGCACCCAGGCCATCTCCAACGGTGTGCTGCTCTCGGAGTCCTCGAAGCTGGGCTGGACCCGTTACAACTGGCGCTCGGACAAGCCGCAGGCCACGTACCTGGCCACGCTGGCGATCGGCAAGTTCGACATCACCAAGGACACCACCGCCTCCGGCCTGCCGGTCATCAACGCGTTCAGCAAGGACCTCGGCGCCAACGACGGCGCGGCCCGCGCCAGCATCGAGCGCAGCACCGAGATCACCGAGTGGCTGGAGACCGTCTTCGGCCCCTACCCGTTCAACTCGGTCGGCGGCTACGTGCCCAACGTGCCGGCCAGTTACGCGCTGGAGACCCAGACCCGCCCGTTCTACGGCAAGAAGGCGTTCGACCGGGGCAGCAACGTGTCGGTCGTCGTCCACGAGTTGGCGCACCAGTGGTACGGCGACAGCGTCTCCCTCAAGGACTGGAAGGACATCTGGGTCAACGAGGGCTTCGCGCGCTACAGCCAGTGGCTGTGGTCCGAGAAGGAGGGCGAGGGCACCGCGCAGGAGCTGGCCCAGTACGCGTACGACCAGCACCCGGCCGACGACCCGTTCTGGAAGGTCAAGCCGGGCGACCCGGGTCCGGACAACCAGTTCCACGGCGCCGTCTACGACCGGGGCGCCATCGCCCTGCAGGCGCTGCGCAACGAGATCGGCGACGACGCGTTCTTCGCCATCCTCAAGGACTGGCCGACCGTCAACAAGTACGGCACCGCCTCGGTGAAGGACTTCGTCCACTTCGCCGAGAAGTCCTCGGGCAAGCCGCTGGCGCAGCTCTTCGACACCTGGCTCTACACCGACAGCAAGCCCGCCGCGCCCATCGCGCACGAGGCGGGCATCGCCCGCGCGGCGAAGCCCTCCTCGGCCTCGTCGGTCGCTCCCTCGGGCCTGAAGCAGCCCAAGTCCTGGAAGCAGATCCAGGCCACCAACTCCGTGCACGACCACGGCGGGCGCGGCCATGACCACGGTCACGACCACGAGCACGACCACCGCTGACGCCGTCAGCGACCCGGACGCTCCGCGCGCGGCGGCCTCCCGGCGGCCGCCGCCGCGGCCGGGCGCCCGGTCATGAGCGCGCCGGCGCGACGAGGCCCCCTCGTTCGCGCCGGCGCGCCGGGCGCCGCTCGGCCGCACGGTGCCCCCCGGCCCCGTCGCGCACGGTCGCGCGGCGCCCCTCCCGGGGATGGTCACTCAGGGGTTCGTGGCGTGCCGAGGTGCCGCTCGGTAGCGGCCCGCCGCCTGTCCCGCGTCGACGGCCGCGCGAACCACTGGTCGGCGCTGTCGCCGCTCAGCGCCCAGCACACCGCGCCGGGCACGGCGAACCCCAGGAGTTGCAGCGGGTGGAAGGTGGAGGTGGCCACCGCCAGCGCGATGCCCAGCCCGCCGAAGCACAGGACCAGGACCTCGTACCCGTACACCAACTTGCTGGCCACCAGCGCGCGCCGGAAGAAGAACACGCTGGCCACCAGGAGTGCCGCGGCCGTCCCGTAGCTGAGGTAGGCCACGAACCGCAGCACCCCCTCGCCCTCCACCTCCTGCCCGTGGTCGTGGCGCGTGTCGATCTCCGCGAACACCCACCATCCGATGTACGCGCTGGCCAGCGCCTGGATCCAGATCATGGCCAGGCAGCCCCTGACGGTCGCGGGCATGGCGGACGGCGGACGTGCGTTCATGGCGGGCGACTCCTTCGGGCCTGACGTCGTGTCGCCCGGGCAGTCTCACCGCGCCCCTCGGGGACCGGTCCCGGCGGCGGCCGGCTACTCCGTCCGCTCCCCCGGGAGCTCCTCCCGCTCGGCGCTGGCCTCCCGTACCCGGCCACGGACCACGAACCAGCCGGCGATCAGCGCGGCGACGATGATCGGGGCCAGCATGATGGTGTCGCGCCCGACGCCGCCGTCGTACCACATCAGCACGATGACGCCGGCCAGGAAGGCGATGGTGGCGATCTCGGTGAAGGGCGAGAAGGGCAGTTGGAAGGAGGGGCGGGTGAGCTGGCCGGCCTCGGCGCGGCGGACGAAGACGATGTGGCAGAGCATGATCGCGGCCCAGGCGGAGATGATGCCGAGCGCGGCTATGTTGATCACGATCTCGAACGCCTTGTCGGGCACGACGTAGTTCAGGCCCACGCCGACCACGCACACCGCCGAGGTGAGCATGATGCCGCCGTAGGGCACCTGGTTGCGGTTCATCCGGCCGGTGAACTGGGGCGCGGAGCCGGCCTTGGCCATCGAGCGCAGGATGCGGCCGGTGGAGTAGAGCCCGGAGTTGAGGCTGGACATGGCGGCCGTGAGCACCACCAGGTTCATCACGTGACCGGCCGCCGGCACACCGATCTTGGACAGGACGGTGACGAACGGGCTCTCGCCCGCGCTGTAGCCGTCCCAGGGCAGCAGCAGCGTCAGCAGCACGACCGAGCCGACGTAGAAGACCCCGACCCGCCACATGATGGAGTTCACCGCGCGCGGCACGACCTTCTCGGGCTCGGCGGTCTCGCCCGCGGTGACGCCGACCATCTCGACGGCGGAGTACGCGAACACCACGCCCTGCAGGACCACGACGACCGGCAGCAACCCGGTCGGGAAGATGCCCCCGTTGTCGCTGATGAGGCTGAACCCCGGGGTCTCGCCGCCCACCTCGTGCTGGGTGACGAGCAGGAAGATGCCGATGGCCATGAAGACGACCAGGGCCGCGACCTTGATGATCGCGAACCAGAACTCCAGCTCACCGAAGATCTTGACCGAGACGAGGTTGATGGAGAGCACCACGGCGAGCGCGATCAACGCCATGACCCACTGGGGGATGTCGCTGAACATGCTCCAGTAGTGCGTGTACAGCGCGATGGCCGTGATGTCCGCGATGCCGGTCGTGGACCAGTTCACCACGTACATCCAGCCGACGGCGTAGGCGCCCTTCTCGCCCAGGAACTCCCGGGCGTAGGAGACGAAGGAGCCGGAGGACGGCCGGTAGACCACCATCTCGCCCAGGGCGCGGACGACGAAGAACGCGAAGAGTCCGCACACCGCGTACGCGATGGCCAGCGCGGGCCCGGCGGACTCCAGGCGTCCGCCCGCCCCCAGGAAGAGGCCGGTGCCGATGGCGCCGCCGATCGCGATCATCTGGATGTGGCGCGCCTTGAGGTCCTTGCTGTACCCCGCGTCACCCGCGTCCTGTAGCGCCCCGCTGGGCGGCGGTGGGGTCCCGTGCTGAACGGCTTCATTGCCCACGAGCTACGTCTCTCGCCTTCGCGTCGGAATGTTCTGTCACAGGCCGCTGATCGATCGGCCCGCGGCAGTCTCACATCCCGAGCGCCGCGCTCACGTCATACCGTGGGTCATCTCACACCTCGTACATCTCCTCGATGACCTGCGCATACGTGGCGTGGATCACGTGCCGGCGCAGCTTGAGCGAGGGGGTGAGTTCGCCGGTCTCCGGCCCCCACTCGCGGTCGAGCAGGCGATAGCGCTTGACCTGCTCGGTGCGGTTGAGCCGGCTGTTGGCGGCGGCGACCGCGCGCTCGACCTCGGCGCGCACGGCCGGGTGGCGCGACAGCGGGCCGGCCCCGGTCGCGAGGCCCTGCCCGGCGACCCAGGCGGCGGTGGCGTCCGGGTCGAGCACCAGGAGGGCCACCAGGTACGAGCGGCGGTCGCCGTGCACCAGGGCCTGGCCGATCAACGGGTGTGCCTTGAGCGTGTTCTCCACCAGCGCGGGCGAGACGTTCTTGCCCGTGGAGGTGATGATCAGCTCCTTCTTCCGGTCGGTGACGTACAGATAGCCGTCCGCGTCGACACGGCCGACGTCGCCGGTGGCGAACCAGCCGTCCGCGTCGCCCAGCCGCGCCACCGAACCGTCCTCCTGGAGGTAGCCGCACACGACCTCGCCGCGCACCTCGATCTCGCCGTCGGCGGCGATCCGCACCTCGACGCGGTCGATCGGGCTGCCGACCGAGCCGAGCCGGAACCCGCCGTGGTGGTTGAGCGTGCACACGCCGGTGGCCTCCGACATGCCCCAGACGTCGAGGATGACGACCCCGAGCCCGGTCCAGAACCGCACCACGTCCTGCGGCATCGGCGCCGCGGCGCTGATCGCCCACGTCAGCCGGTCGAAGCCCATCGCCGCCAGCAGCGGATCGAGCCCCTCCCGCCTGGCGCGGGCGTACGCGTCGGCCAGCGCGCCCGTGGGCTCCTCGCCGCGCTCGCGGCACGCCACCCAGGCGCGCGCGGTCTCGCCCGCCGCCCGGATCGCCGCCTGTCGCTCGGCGGGCAGCCGGGCGAGCGCGCCGCGCGCCGCCACGGTCAGCTTCTCCCACACCCGTGGCACCCCGAAGAACTCCTCGGGCCGCACCTCGCGCACGGCCTGGGCCACGTCGCCCGGGTCAGCGCAGAAGTACACGTGCGAGACCCGCAGCAGCGGCATGTACAGGCCCAACATGCGCTCGGCGATGTGCGCGAAGGGCAGGTAGCAGATGTGCGCCCCGTGCGGGGCCACGCCGAGCTTGCGGTCCAGGGACGCGCCGCTGACCACCACCTGCCGCTGGGTGGCCACGACGCCCTTGGGCTCGCCGCTGGTCCCCGAGGTGTAGACGACGGTCGCCGGATCGCCCGGGCTCCCCCGCCGCCAACACGCCTCGAAGGCGTCCGGGTCGAAGCGGCGCGCGCCGTCGGCCAGCACGTCGGCGTACGCGGTGACGGAGCCGTACGCGGTGGCGGGGCCGTACGTGGTGGCGGGGTCCTGCGCGGTGGCGGGGGTGGTGGGCGCGTCCGCGGGGGGCGTGGGCGTGGGAGCCCTCGCCGTCCGGGGCGGGGTCGGTCGCCGGCGGCGGGTCCACGACGACCAGGCGCTCAAGGGGTCCCGTACGGTCCAGCAGCGGGCCCCAGCGGACGAGTTCCCGTTCGCCGTCCACGATCGCGCGCCGGGCGCCGCTGTGCCGGACGATGTGCGCGATCTGCTCGGGCGAGGCCGTGCCGTACACCGAGATCGGCACCGCGCCGAGGTGCACCAGGGCCATGTCGCTCAGCCAGTGCTCGGGCCGGTTGACCATCATCATCAGCACCCGTTCACCGCGCCGTACACCGAGCGCGGCCAGACCCGCCGCCAACTCTCCGACCCGCCGACGGGTCTCGGCCCAGTTCATCGAGGCCCAACCGCCGTCCGGAGCACGCCAGGACAGGGCGGGCAGGTTGCCGAACTCGTCGGCGTTGCGCCGCATCAGGGCGGGCAGCGTCGGGTCGCCGGGCGGGTCGGAGAGTCGCAAGGTCGGGGTCAAGGCCGCCTCCTGATGGAGTGGGTGCCGGACGGACTGCGCGCGGGGAAGGTTTCACAGGAGCGGTGCGACAGCAATACTGTTGCGCTCAGATGTACCCCGTGCCGCGTGCGCGCAAGGCCAGGAACCGGCCACCTCACGGCACCCGAGTGGCCCAGAGAGCGAGGCGCAGCCGATGAGCGAGGCCCTGACCGCGGACGCCAGCGAGCCCGAGGGACGCCGCGCCGCGGCCGGCCCCGCGGCACGCCGAACGCCCGGCGCCAACGGCGCGCCCCACGCCGAACAGGCCCCCGCTCACGCGCCGGAGCCGACCGGCGCCGGCGGCTCCGCCCGGCTCGGGCTGACCGTGGACGAGTTGGCGGCCCGGGCCGGCGTCACGGTGCGCACGGTGCGCTTCTACGGCACCCGCGGCCTGCTGCCACCGCCGCACATCGGCCCGCGCCGGGTCGGCCGGTACGGTCCCGAGCACCTGTCGCGGCTGGCCCTGATCGAGGAGTTGCAGCACCACGGCATGACGCTGGCGGCCATCGAGCGCTACCTCCAGCAGTTGCCCGCCGACATCAGCGCGCACGACCTGGCGATACACCGGGCCCTGGTCGCCTCCTGGACCCCGGACGTGGCCGAGGAGGCCGGCCGGGACCTGCTGGAGCGACGGGCCGGACGGCCACTGACCGAGGGCGACATCGACCGGCTGGCCGCCATGGACGTGCTGGAGCGCACCGCCGACCCCGACGTCTTCCGGGTGGACCCGGCGATCCTGCACCTGGGCGTGCGGCTGCTCGACGTGCCCATCCCGCTGGAGACCCTGCGCGCGGCCCGCACGGTGGTCCTCGACCACGCCCGTGCCTCGGCCCGCGAGCTGAGCCGGCTCTTCCGGGACGAGGTGTGGGGCCCCTACCGCGAACGCGAGTCGGACCCGGCCCAGGTGGCCGCCATGAAGTCACTGTCGGCGCACATGCAGCCCATGGTGGTCCAGGCCCTGGTGACGGCGTTCCAGCGCTCCCTGCGGGAGGAGTTGCGGGCGGCGTACGGGCCGTCGGTGGCCCAAGCGGGGGGCGATGGGGCGGCGACGGCCGAGGAACCCCAGGGAGCCGGGGAAGCCGACACCGCCGGCGGCGCGGGCGGGGCCGACACCCGGGCCAGCGGCGACGAGGGCGTGCCCGGCCGGGAGAAGGCCGGCTAGCTGTTCTGCCCGGCGGATCGGTGCCTGTCCGTGTGGCGGAGCCGGCGTCCGCGGAATGCTCCGCTGGGCGGCCTTCAGGGCAACGGCCGGGACGGTGTCACCTCCTGTGTGTGGACGACGACGTCGAACCAGCTCGCGAGTGAACCGCCCGACATGTGGTGGGCCGCGTCGTCCCGGGGGTCGTAGAACGGGCCGATCAACCGCGTGCGCGTCGGGGCGTCCAGGAGGCGGCGGATCGGCTCGGGCCGCGATGTGCCCAGATCCAGGACGTATCCCGCCCTGTTCTCGCCGGCCGCGTGCAGCAGGCTGTCGACGAGGTCCGGGCGTGGAGCGGTCAGGGGCTGGCCGATCGAACCACGCCCCATGGTCAGGCCCACGGACCGGTAGTCCGGTCCCATGCGTTGACGCAGGTATCCGCCCATGTTCTGGTGGGACTCCAGGGGCTCGGAGGGAGACACGGTACGAGGGGTGCCGACGGCGGTGTGCGCCATGCCACCCCAGTAGACGACCTTGTCGCCGGTGAGCCGCTGCCACCAGCTCACACCGTCGGCCAGCGTACGTTCCAGTTCGGCCAGACCGTCGAGCCGGGTGGTACGCCGCACCGGTTCAGCGGGGAACCGCGCGAAACGTACCGGGTCGGCCGGGTGACGCTTGTTGTGGGACCGCATCCAGTGGACGAGATCGAGGATCTCGACGGTCCGCCAGAACGACCGTGCCTTTCCCAGCATCGCGTGAGGATCTCCGTCGCCGGTGGCGACGTAGACGTCTAGGCCGAGGCGACCAGGGTCGTCGCCCTCCAGGGCAAGGGAGCGGAACCCCTCTTCTTCCACCAGCAGCCGCACGATGCGATGCGCCACGTCCGACAGTTCACGTGTCTGTCGGGAAGCCGCTCCCAGCGCCACGATCCTGGCGTCCCGCACCAGCGGGGCGAGCGGCCGCAGATCGTCCAGCGGCTCGTCGGGCTTCCTGTTCGTGAGTGGATGGGAGTTCTTCTCGATCCATTCGGTCACTGTCTCCATGGGCCCGCCCCTCATCACCGAGCTCCGCTCCGTGCGGACCACTCCAGGAGATCGTCCGACCTCAAGCTTGGTTGAGGTCAAGAGCCCGTGACGTCGAGTCGGCGCTCATCACCACGACGCCCTCGACGACACCGCGTACCCCGTGGCCCCGGAGAGCCTGACGGAGGATCTGACCCGGACCGAACGCGTCAGGCGCGGGCTCCGCTGAGCGGGCCGACGCCAACGCCCTGGCCCGGCGACTCGGTGGCGGGACGCCTCGTCGCCGGGTCAGTACGGCCGAGCCCGGCGGGTGCGGGGCCGGGCGCCGCCCGACGGTGCGGCCGCCGGGCGGCGCCGGGCCGGCGCTCCCCGAAGCCCGCGCCGGCCAGGCGCTACGCGTCGGCGAACCGCTCCCCCCGCTCGGCCTTCTCCACCAGCAGGGCCGGCGGGGCGAAGCGGTCGCCGTAGGCGGCCTGGAGTTCGCGGGCGCGGGCGACGAAGCCGGGCAGGCCGCCCGCGTAACCGTTGATGTACTGGAGGACGCCGCCGGTCCAGGCCGGGAAGCCGATGCCGAAGATGGAGCCGATGTTGGCGTCGGCGACCGAGGTGAGCACGCCCTCCTCGACGCAGCGCACGGTGTCCAGCGCCTCGGCGAACAGCATGCGCTCCTTCAGGTCCTCGAAGGGCACCTCGGGGGCGTCGCCGGCGGGGCCGAAGTGCTCGGCCAGCCCCGGCCACAGCCCCGCCCGCTTGCCGTCCACGTAGTCGTAGAAGCCGGCGCCGCCGCTACGGCCCGGGCGCTCGAACTCCAGCACCATGCGGTCGATGACCGCCTCCGCGGGGTGCGTCTCCCACACGC
Source organism: Streptomyces sp. 71268 (assembly GCF_029392895.1). Classification (NCBI taxonomy): domain Bacteria; kingdom Bacillati; phylum Actinomycetota; class Actinomycetes; order Kitasatosporales; family Streptomycetaceae; genus Streptomyces; species Streptomyces sp. 71268. Next base: position 7,302,686 of record NZ_CP114200.1, on the reverse strand, counting down.
CGCCCGCCTCCTCGACGGCCCGCTTGGTCTCCTCGCGGATCTTGCGCGGCAGCGTCAGGGTCAGCTCGTCCATGAGCGAGAGCACCTTGGCCGGGTAGCCGGCCTGGCCCGCGGCCTGCTCGATGGTGGGGGCCGGGACGCCCTCGGCGAGCATCGAGACGCCCTCGTTGATGAAGTGGCCGATGACGCGCGAGGTGAAGAAGCCGCGCGAGTCGTTGACCACGATGGGCGTCTTCTGGATCTGCCGGACCAGGTCGAACGCGCGGGCCAGCGCGGCCTCGCCGGTCTTGCCGCCCTTGATGATCTCCACCAGCGGCATCTTGTCCACCGGCGAGAAGAAGTGCAGGCCGACGAAGTCGACCGGCCGCTCCACGCCCTCGGCGAGCAGGGTGATGGGCAGCGTGGAGGTGTTGGAGCACAGCAGCGCGTCCGGCTCCACGATGCCCTGGATCTCCTGGAACACCTTGTGCTTGAGGGCGGTGTCCTCGAAGACGGCCTCGATCACCGCGTCACAGCCGGCCAGGTCCCGCGGGTCGGCGGTCGGGGTGATGCGGGCGAGCAGCGCGTCCGCCTTGTCCTGGCTCGTACGGCCGCGCGAGACGGCCTTGGCGCACAGCTTCTCGGAGTAGCCCTTGCCCTTGTCGGCCGCCTCCTGGCTGACGTCCTTGAGCACGACCTCGATGCCGGCCTTGGCGCAGGAGTACGCGATGCCGGCGCCCATCATGCCGGCGCCGAGCACCGCGACCTTGCGCACGGTGTGCGGCTCGATGCCCGACGGCCGGTTGGCACCGGAGTTGACCGCCTGGAGGTCGAAGAAGAACGCCTGCGTCATGTTCTTGGCGATCTGGCCGGTGACCAGCTCGGTGAAGTACCGGGCCTCGATGGTCTGCGCGGTCTCGAAGTCCACCTGGGAGCCCTCGACCGCGGCGGCCATGATGTTGCGCGGGGCCGGGTAGTGGGCGCCGTTCAACTGCTTGCGGAGGTTGGCCGGGTACGCCGGCAGGTTGGCCGCGAACTTCGGGTGGGCCGGGGTGCCGCCGGGGATCTTGTAGCCGTCGGTGTCCCAGGGCTGGCGGGACTCGGGGTGGTCGTCGATGAACGCGCGCGCCTTGGCGAACAACTCGTCCCGGTCCGCGGCGAGTTCGTGGACCAGGCCGGCCTCGAGTGCCCTGGCCGGGCTGTACTGGGTGCCCTGGAGCAGCACCTTGAGCAGCGCGTCGGTGATGCCGAGCAGGCGTACGGTACGGACCACGCCACCGCCGCCGGGCAGCAGGCCGAGGGTGACCTCGGGCAGGCCGATCTTGCTGCCCGGCGCCTCCAGGGCGACGCGGTGGTGGCAGGCCAGGGCGATCTCGTAACCACCGCCGAGCGCGGCGCCGTTGATGGCCGCGACGATCGGCTTGCCGAGGGTCTCGATGCGGCGCAGGTCGCGCTTGAGTTCGCGGCTGGCGTCGAAGACCTGCCGCGCGTGCTCGGGGGTGACGGCGATCAGGTCGCGCAGGTCGCCGCCGGCGAAGAAGGTCTTCTTGGCCGAGGTGACGATGATGCCACGGACGGAGTCCCGCTCGGCCTCCAGGCGGTCGGCGACGGCGGCCAGCGACGCCTTGAAGGCGGCGTTCATGGTGTTGGCCGACTGGTCCGGGTCGTCCAGGACGAGGGTGACCACGCCCGTGTCGTCCTGTTCCCAGCGGATGGTGGTGGGCTCGGTGCTCATCTGTCTGTCTCCGTATGAGGGTTGGCGGCGGGCGGTCAGACGCGTTCGACGACGGTGGCGATGCCCATGCCGCCGCCCACGCACAGCGTGATCAGGCCGTACCGCTGGTCGCGCCGTTCCAGTTCGTCGATGACGGTGCCGAGCAGGATGGCGCCGGTGGCGCCGAGCGGGTGGCCCATGGCGATGGCGCCGCCGTTGACGTTGACCTTGTCGAGGCTGATGCCCATGTCCTTGACGTAGCGCAGCACGACCGCGGCGAACGCCTCGTTGATCTCGAACAGGTCGATGTCGTCGACGGTCAGCCCGGCCTTGGCCAGCGCCTTGCGGGAGGCGGGGGCGGGCCCGGTGAGCATGATGGTCGGGTCGGAGCCGGAGACGGCGGCGGAGACGACGCGGGCGCGCGGCGTCAGCCCGTACCGCTCGCCCACCTCGCGGCTGCCGATGGCCACCAGCGCCGAACCGTCCACGATGCCGGAGGAGTTGCCGGCGTGGTGGACGTGGTCGATCGCCTCGACCCAGTGGTACTTCTGGAGCGCCACCGCGTCGAAGCCGCCCATCTCGCCGATGGTGGCGAAGGAGGGCTTGAGGCCGGCCAGCGACTCGGGCGTGGTGCCGGGCCGCATGTGCTCGTCGTGGTCGAGGACGACCAGGCCGTTGCGGTCGCGGACGGGGACGACGGAGCGCTCGAAGCGGCCGTCCTTCCACGCCTCGGCGGCCCGCTCCTGGGAGAGCGCGGCGTAGGAGTCCACGTCGTGGCGGCTGAACCCCTCGACGGTGGCGATGAGGTCGGCGCTGATGCCCTGCGGGACGAAGCCGGTCTCCAGGTTGGTCATCGGGTCGCCGAACCAGGCGCCGCCGTCGGAGCCCATCGGCACCCGCGACATGGACTCGACGCCACCGGCCAGGACCAGGTCCTCCCAGCCGGAGCGGACCTTGGCCGCCGCCATGTTGACCGCTTCGAGGCCAGAGGCACAGAAGCGGTTCTCCTGCACGCCGGCGACGGTGTCGGGCAGGCCGGCGGCGATGGCCGCCACCTTGGCGATGTCCGAGCCCTGGTCGCCGAGGGGGGCGACGACACCGAGGACGATGTCGTCGATGGCCGCCGGGTCCAGGTCGGGCAGCCGGTGGCGGAGTTCGTGGATGAGGCCGACAACCAGGTCGATGGGCTTGGTGCCGTGCAGGGAGCCGGCGGCCTTCCCGCGCCCGCGCGGGGTGCGGATCGCGTCGTACACGTACGCTTCGGTGCTCACGTCGGAAGCCTTTCGGGGAGAGCGGTACGGGGTCTGCCACCGGGTTCGGCGCGTCCGCGCTCGCCGGGGGCGGGTGGGTCAGGAGAGCAGGGACCGGCCGATGATCTCCTTCATGATCTCGGTGGTGCCGCCGTAGATCGTCTGGATGCGGCCGTCGGTGAACGCCCGGGCGATGGGATATTCGGCCATGTAGCCGTAGCCGCCGTGGAGCTGGAGGCAGCGGTCGGTGACCCGCTTCTGGAGCTCGCTCGCCCACCACTTGGCCATCGAGGCGTGTGCGGCGTCAAGCTCCCCGGCGTCGTGGTCCACGATGCAGCGGTCCACGAAGGTGCGGGTGACGGCGCATTCGGTGGCCATCTCGGCGATCTCGAATCGCACGTGCTGGAGCTTGGCCAGCGGCCGGCCGAACGCCTCGCGCTCCTTGACGTAGTTCGTCGTCATCTCCAGGACGTGCTCGGCCCCGGCGATGGAGGCGACCGCGATGTTCAGCCGCTCCTTGGCGAGGTTGGTCATGAGGTGGACGAACGCGCCGTTCAACTCGCCGAGCAGGTTCTCCTTGGGCACGACCACGTCGTTGAAGAACAGTTCGGCGGTGTCCTGGGACTTCTGTCCGATCTTGGCGAGATTGCGGCCCCGCTCGAAGCCGGCCATGCCGCGCTCGACCACCAGCAGGCTCAGCCCGTGCGCCCCGCCCTCGGGGGTGGTCTTGGCGACGACGATGACCAGGTCGGCCAGGATGCCGTTGGAGATGAACGTCTTGGAGCCGTTCAACACCCAGTGGTCGCCCCGGTCCTCGGCGCTGGTGCGGATGCCCTGCAGGTCGGAGCCGGCGCCGGGCTCGGTCATGGCGATGGCCGTGATGATCTCGCCACTGCAGAAACCGGGCAGCCAGCGGCGCTTCTGCTCGTCGGTGCCGAGCGAGGTCAGGTACGGGCCGATGATGTCGTTGTGCAGGCCGAGCGCGAGGCCCGGGGCCGCGGCGCGGGTGAACTCCTCGGCGAGCACGGCGCTGTAGCGGAAGTCCTCGTTGCCGCCGCCCCCGAACTCCTCGGGCACCGCGAAGCCGAGCAGCCCCTGCCGGCCGGCCGCGAGCCAGGCGTCCCGGTCCACGATGCCGTTCTCCTCCCACCGCTCGTAGTGCGGCAGCACCTCCTTGGCCAGGAAGGTCCGTACGGTCTCGCGGAACGCCTCGTGTTCCGCGGCGAAGATCTGGCGCTTCACGTGTCTCTCCTCGGGTGCTGCCGTACGGGCGGACGGTGCGGGGCGGGGGCCGCGTGCGCTGGCGGCCACCCGGTGCGGGGCGCGGGCCGGGTCGCGGGCCCGGCGGTAACGGGACCGGCGATCACGGGTCCGGGCCTCCCGGGCGTTACGGGTCCGGGGGTCACGGGCCGGTGGCGGGTGGGTCGGCGAGGTGTGGCAGGCCCCAGTCGTCGGCGACCTCGGCGGTGTGCGCGCCCGGCAGGGCCGGGGGTCTGCGCACGCTGCCCGGGGTCGCCGAGAAGCGGGGCGCGGGGGCCGGTTGGACGATGCCGCCGTGCTCGGTGAAGGTGCCGCGGGCGGCCAGGTGCGGGTGGTCTGGCGCCTCGCGCAGCGAGAGCACGGGCGCGGCGCAGGCGTCCGACGCCGCGAACACCTCGGTCCACTCCTCGCGGGTACGGGTTCTGAAGCGGGCCGCCACCTGTTCACGCAGTTCGCCCCAGCGGGCCATGTCGCCCTGGGCGGGGGCCTGGTCGGCGATGCCGAGCAGGGCGACGAACTCGGCGTAGAACCGCGGCTCCAGGGCGCCGACCGCCATGTGGCCGCCGTCCGCGGTCTCGTAGACGCCGTAGAACGGGCAGCCGCCGTCGAGCAGGTTGGCGCCCCTGCGGTCCTGCCACGCGCCGGCCGCCAGCATGCCGTGGATCATCGAGGAAAGGTGGACCGTGCCGTCCACGATCGCGGCGTCCACGACCTGGCCCGCGCCGCCCGGGGTGCGGGCGTGCTGGAGGGCCGCGAGGACGCCGATGACCAGGTAGAGGGAGCCGCCCGCGTAGTCCCCGACGAGGTTGGCGGGGATGGCCGGCGGCTCGTCCGGCGAGCCGATCATGCCGAGGACGCCTGTGATGGCGATGTAGCCGATGTCGTGCCCGGCCCGCTGGGCCAGCGGCCCGTCCTGGCCCCAGCCGGTCATCCGGCCGTAGACCAACGCCGGGTTGCGGGCCAGACAGGCGTCGGGGCCGACACCGAGCCGCTCGGCGACGCCGGGGCGCAGCCCCTCGATGAGGATGTCGGCACGCTCGGCGAGGTCGAGCACGGTCCCCGGGCCCCGCTCGGACTTGAGGTCGACGGTCACCGAGCGCTTGTTGCGGTTGGTGATGTCGTGGGCCGGGTCGATGCCCAGACCGGCGCCGGCCGGGCGATCGACGCGCACCACGTCGGCGCCGAGGTCGGCGAGCACCATCGCCGCGTACGGACCGGGGCCGATGCCTGCCAGTTCCACGACCCGCACCCCGGTGAGCGGACCGTGTGGTGTTGCCGTCATCCGACCCCCACGTCGTTATGACAATTTTGCTGTAACACCGCCGATGCTAAGAACGTGTTCCAGTTTCCACAAGCCCTTGAGGCAACGGGTTCGCGCCGGTCGGCGCCCGACTTACCGTCGCGTAAGCTCCCTGCCCTCCAAGCCCGTTGAGCGCGGCGGGCGCCGGCCGCCACACTCCCGCGACTCCGCTGGCCGCGGAGTCGAACCGTCCGTCCGCGCGGGCCGCGTGGGTGGAGGAGTCACCCTGCGGCGAGGGGGCGGAGCGAGCGCACGGGCACGGGCACGGGAGAGGTTCGCCTGACGGGCCGCGCCGCGATGCCGCTGCCGCGGGGCGAGCGCGGTGTCACTGCCGAGGTGAGCGCGGTACCGCTGCCGGGGTGAGCGCGACGCCCCTGTCGGGACGAGGTACACGCCCCGCCCCTGGAACCGGCACGGGCGGGGCCGGCCCGTGGCGCGGGGGACAGCGGCTTCGCGGGCACCGTGAGCGTCGCGGCGGGGAGGTGAGCGCCACCAACGCCCCCTCCGGGGGCTCGCCGACGACCGGGCGCCTACGTTACGGACGAGGCGACCACGCCGACCTGACCCGGCGAGCCGAGGAACACGAGCCGAGGACTCGCCAAGCCCCCGGACGGCCCCGCCCCCACGACGCCGGGGCGCCGACTCACACCGGCTGGATGGCTCCCGGCAGTTCGTGGACGGCGTTGACGAGGGGCGCGAACGCGGGGTCCTCGGCCGCCTCGTCGAGGGCCTTGCGCAGGGCGGCGTTGTGGGTGGGGCGAGCCTCGTCCAGCAGGCGCGCACCGGCCTCGGTCACGTCCGTGTATATGCCGCGACGGTCGGTGGGGCACAGGTAGCGCGAGAGCAGGCCGCGCTCCTCCAGGCGGGCCACCAGGCGCGTGGTCGCGCTCTGACTGAGGACGACGGAGTCGGCGACCTGGCGCATCTGCAGGTGGCCGCCCTCGCCGTCGTGCTGCCGGCTGAGCACGTCCAGCAGCGAGTACTCGCGCGCACTCAGCTCGTGCCCCGCCTGGAGCGCGCGTTCGACGCGGCCTTCTATGCGGCCATGCAGCAGCGAAAGGGCCGACCAACGGTGCGCCAGCGCTGTCATCGCCGGGTCGGTGGCGGTCATGGGCAACTCCCTCGGGCGGATCTCGCGGGCGGCGGCGGCGCCGCGCCGACGGAAGACGGGCGGCGTATCACCTACGTCACTATACCCGCGCTTGCGGATATCCCGCGTGTGCAATTATTGTGGACGCTCGTAAGGCGCAGACGCGTCTCACCTTCGGGTTCTCCATCCCGTCCCCGCACCACCAAAGGACCCCGTCATGCCACTCGCACTGCTGGCCCTGGCCCTGGGCGCCTTCGGAATCGGCACTACCGAATTCGTGATCATGGGGCTGCTGCCCCAGGTCGGCGCGGATCTCGGAGTGTCGGTTCCGACGGCCGGCTACCTGGTCACCGGGTACGCCCTCGGTGTCATGATCGGAGCGCCGATCATGACCGTCCTCGGCACCCGGATCTCGCGGAAGAACATGCTCATGCTGCTCATGGGCCTGTTCATCCTCGGCAACCTCATCTCCGCCGTGGCCCCTGTCTTCGCCGTCATGCTGATCGGCCGGGTGGTGGCCTCGCTGGCCCACGGCGCCTTCTTCGGCATCGGCTCCGTCGTCGCCGCCGAGCTGGTGGCGCCGGAGAAGAAGGCCGGCGCCATCTCCATGATGTTCACCGGCCTGACCGTGGCCAACGTCGTCGGCGTGCCCCTGGGCACGTACGTGGGCCAGAGCGCCGGCTGGCGGGTGACCTTCGCGCTCGTCGCCGCGCTCGGCGTGCTCGGCCTGGTGGGCGTCGCCAAGCTCGTCCCCGACCTGCCCAGGCCGGAGGGCGTGCGACTGCGACACGAGGTCGCCGCGTTCAGGAACGTGCAGGTCGTGCTGGCCATGGCCATGACGGTGCTCGGCTTCGGCGGAGTGTTCGCCGCGATCACCTACATCGCGCCGATGATGACCGAGGTCGGCGGCTTCGCCGAGTCGTCCGTCACCTGGCTGATGGTGGTCTTCGGGCTCGGCATGGTGGTGGGCAACCTCCTCGGCGGCCGGTTCGCCGACCGCAGGTTGATGCCCCTGCTCTACACGGCCCTGGGCGGCCTGGCGCTGGTCCTGTTCCTCTTCACCTTCCTGGCCTCGGTCAAGATCGCGGCCGTCGTGGCCGTCTTCCTCATCGGCGCGCTGGGCTTCGCCACCGTCCCGCCGCTGCAGAAGCGGGTCCTGGACCAGGCTCACGGCGCTCCCACCCTGGCGTCCGCGGCCAACATAGGCGCCTTCAACCTGGGCAACGCGCTGTCCGCCTGGCTCGGCGGCATGGTGATCTCCGCGGGGCTCGGCTACACCACGCCCAACGCCGTCGGTGCCGCCCTGGCCGCCGCAGCCCTGGCGCTGGCCGTCGTCTCGCACCGACTAGAAGCGCGCTCGGGCCGGCGCGCCGCGACGCCCCGAGCCCCCGAACCCCTCGTACGCCCCCTCGACACCGCGGCCCCGGTGCCAGCGGACCTCGCCTGGGCCCCGGCCGCCGACTCCGGCGCCGTCCCGGCCGCGACGGGCGCCGGCCGCTCCTGACCGCCGCGACACGCGGACATCCATCCCCCACCGTAGGAAGTGTCCCATGACCACCACAGTGACCCCGCTGACCACAGCCGACGCCGAGACCCTGATCGCCGCGGCGCGCCGGGCCGCCGACGAGGCGGGGGTGCCCGTCAGCGTCACCGTTCTCGACGCCGGCGGACACCTGCTGGCCTTCCGCCGCGACGAGCGTGCCGTGCTCATCTCCGGCGAGACCAGCACCGCCAAGGCGTACACCGCCCTCCAACTGAACGCGCCGACTGCCGAGGTCGCCGACCTGGTCAAGCCGGACGGCCCCTTCCACTCGCTGCCCACCGCGCTGAACCGACCCCTGCTGTTCATCGCCGGCGGGGTGCCCGTCCACCGTGACGGCCACCTCGTCGGCGCCCTCGGGCTCGGCGGCGGCGCCCCCGAGCAGGACCACGGCTTCGCCCAGACCGCGCTCCAGGCCCTCTGACCAGCGCCGAGCCGTACTGGTCGTCGCGGACCGACACAGAGCGGCACGCACAGCCCCGACCAGCACGGACAGCGAACACAGCACCAACAAGCACCAACAAGCACCACCGAAAGGCCCCCATCGTGACTGCCATCCCGAACGTGACGCTCAACAACGGCGTGGTCATGCCGCAGCTCGGCTTCGGCGTCTTCCAGGTCCCCGACGAGGAGACCACCGCCGCCGTCGCCAGCGCGCTTGAGGCCGGTTACCGCAGCATCGACACCGCGGCGATCTACGGCAACGAGCGCGGCGTCGGCAAGGCGCTCAGCGCCTCCGGGCTCCCCCGCGAGGAACTCTTCGTCACGACCAAGCTCTGGAACGACGACCAGGGCAGGGACAAGACCCTGGCCGCGTTCGACGCCTCCCTGGACAGGCTCGGCCTCGACCACGTCGACCTCTACCTGATCCACTGGCCCACCCCGGCCCGTGATCTGTACGTGGAGACGTACGAGGTGCTGGAGGAGATCCTGGCGAGCGGACGCGCCCGCGCGATCGGCGTGTCGAACTTCCGGGTCGCCGACCTCCAGCGGCTGCGCGAGCACACCGGGGTCACGCCCGCCGTCAACCAGGTCGAGCTGCACCCCGCGCTCCAGCAGAACGAGCTGCGCGCCTACCACGCCGAGCACGGCATCGCCACCGAGGCGTGGAGCCCGCTGGCGCAGGGCGCGGTCCTCCAGGACGAACCGGTCGTGCGGATCGCGCGGTCGCACGGCGTGTCACCGGCGCAGGTCGTGCTGCGCTGGCACCTGCGGAGCGGCAACATCGTGATCCCCAAGTCCGTCACGCCCGAGCGCATCCGGCAGAACCTCGACGTCTTCGGCTTCGAGCTGAGCGACGCCGACATGTCCGCCATCGCGGGCCTGGACCGCGAGCTGCGCACCGGCCCGAACCCCGGCACCTTCAACTGACCGTCACCGAACCGCCCAGGCGCCCGCCCGCCCCGCGTGCCACGGGGACGGGCGCCGGGGGCCGGCCGTGTACCGCCGCCGGCAGACGTACCGCCGCGCCCCTCCCCCGCACCGGCACCGCATCGGCACCGCTCGACAGCCGCGCACACTCTCGACGAGGAGAACCATCGTGCAGATCGACCTTTCCGACCGCACCGCCCTGGTCACCGGCTCCACCCAGGGCATCGGGCACGCCATCGCCGTCGGCCTCGCCCGCGCCGGTGCCCGGGTCGCCGTCAACGGCCGGGGCGCGGAGCGCGTCGCGGAGGCGGTGGAGCGGGTGCGTACCGAATCCGGCAGCGACGACGTCGTCCCCGCCGTGGGCGACCTGGCGACGGAGGAGGGGGCCGCGGCCGTGGTCGATGCCGTTCCCAGTGTCGACATCCTGGTCAACAACCTCGGCATCTTCGGCTCCGCCGCACCGTTGGAGATCGACGACGCCGAGTGGCGCCGCTACTTCGAGGTGAACGTCCTCTCCGCCATCCGGCTCATCCGCGCCTATCTGCCCGGCATGACGGACCGGCGCTGGGGCCGCGTCCTCAACCTCGCCAGCGACTCGGCCGTGGTCATTCCCGCCGAGATGATCCACTACGGCATGACCAAGACCTCGCTGCTCGCCGTCAGCCGCGGCTTCGCCAAGGAGGCGGCCGGCACGGGCGTGACCGTCAACTCCGTCATCGCCGGTCCGACGCACACCGGCGGCGTCGAGAACTTCGTCCGTGAGCTGGTCGGCGACGAACTGCCCTGGGACGAGGCACAGCGCGAGTTCATGATCAAACATCGCCCGCAGTCGCTGATCCAGCGCCTCATCGAGCCGGAGGAGATCGCCCACCTGGTCGTCTACCTCTCCTCGCCCTTCGCGTCCGCGACCACCGGCGGCGCCCTGCGGGTCGACGGCGGTTACGTCGACTCGATCCTGCCCTGAGCGACCGGCGACCAGCGACCGCCGGCTCCCGACCCCCGACCCCCGGCTCCCCGCCCCCCCGGTCCCGGCTCCTCGCCAGTGGCCGGGGCGGCCCGCCAGTGGCCAGAACGGCCGCCGGTGGCCGGGCCGGCGCGGCGACGGTCGTCGGCCGGCGTCACGCACCGGAGAGAAGGGACCCGTGACGCCCCGGTCAGCGCACGGGTCAGCGCACCGGACCGGCTCCGCCGGCCGGGCCCACCGGGTCGGCCAGGTCCCCCAGCTCGATGCCCCAGGCGTCGCGCAGCAACTCGCGACCGCTGTCCGTGGTGCTCAGCCCGCGGCCGGCAGGGTGTCGTACGACCCAGCCCGCGGCGAGGAAGCGCGTGCCGATCGCGGCGCCCAGGGCGCCGGCCAGGTGGGTGCGGCGTTCCGTCCAGTCCGGGCAGGCCCGGGTGGTGGGGCGGCGGGCGCGGAGCGCGCCGTCCACGTCCACCCCGAGCGCGCGCAGGCCCGTGGCACCGGCGTCGGCGAGGGTCAGCGACTCGCGGTCGGCCAGCCATCCCTGTTCCGTCCAGGCGTCGGTCAGGGCGACGCCGAGCCGTCCGGCGAGGTGGTCGTAGCACAGCCGCGCCGCGGCCAGGTGGCGCATCTCGCGGTTGCGTCGGTACCCGGAGACGGGCACCGGGTCGGCCAGGGCGCCGAGCGCTTCGAGTGCGGTGGCCACCCGTGGGCCGGCGAGCGCGTAGTAGCGGCGGCGCCCGCGCGCCTCGCAGGTGACCAGGCCGGCGTCGACCAGCGCCGCCAGGTGCTCGGACGCGGTCGACGCGCTCACCCCGGCCGCCCGGGCCAGCTCGCCGGCCGGCCGTCTGGTGCCGTCCATGAGCAGGTTGAGGAAGGCCGAGCGGGCGGGCGCGGCGAGCGCCCTGCCCACGCTGGTGAAGTCCCGGTCCCGGCTCATGGGGGTGACGATACGACGCCGACGCTTCGGCCAGAGCCGAAGCGTCGGGCGCCTACGGTCCCCGCATGGACACCCACACCTACCGCGCCCACCTGCACTGGGACGGCTCCACCGCGGACGGGGTCCGCGGCTACTCGCGCGACCACACCGCCGTCGCCCCACCCGCCGCCGCGCGGGTCGACCTGAGCGCGGACCCGGCCTTCCGCGGCGACCCCGAACGGCTCAACCCCGAACAACTGGTGGTCATGGCCGCCTCCTCCTGTCAGATGCTGTCCTTCCTGGGCGCCGCCGCCCGCGCCGGGGTGACCGTGCTCGGGTACGACGACGAGGCCGGCAGCCACCTCGACCTGGCCGCCGAGCCGGCCCGGCTGGCCGCGATCCGGCTGCGGGTCACCGTCCGGGTCGCCGCCGGGACGGACCCGGCCCGGGTGCGGGAGATCGCCGAGCGGGCGCACCGCTCCTGTTACGTCGCCAACAGCCTGTCGGTGCCGGTCGAGGTGACCACCACCGTGGTGACCTCGTGAGCGCCGGGCCACGGGACCTCGAGGTGCGCCTGCCGGACCGGCCCGGGGCGCTGGCCGACCTGGGCCAGGCGCTCGGCGCGGCCGGGGTGAGCCTGGAGGGCGGTGGCGTGTTCGCGTGCGAGGGGCGGGCCGTCGCGCACTACCTGGTCGACGACGGGCCCGCCGCGCTGGCGGCCGTCGCCGGCGCGGGCCTTGGCCCCGCCGTCGTCCGCGACGTGGCCATGACCCGTCTCGACCAGGAGACGCCCGGCCAGCTCGGCACCCTCGCCCGCCTCCTGAGCGACGCGGGCGTCAACGTCACCACCCAGTACAGCGACCACGCCGGCAACCTCGTGCTGCTGGTGTCGGACGAACACCTCGGGGCGTGCCGCGAGGTGCTCGCGCGGTGGGAGCGGGGCTGACGCGCGGGGGCCGGCTCAGTCGGCGGGCGCCGTCCCGCGCACGTCGTCCGCCCGGGGCGGGGCCGGGCCCCGCGCCGGGGCGGCGGCCGGCACCAGGTGGTCGTCCAGCCCTTCGGGGTCGGTGATCCGGGCCAGCCGGCGCGGGACGTCACAGCCGACGAGCACGATGACGACCAGGGTCAGCCCGAACGTCAACACGGCCAGCGCCCGCCCCAACGGCATCCTCTCGGCCAGGTGGGCGCCGAGCACCGGGGCCACCGCGCCGCCGAGCGCCCCGACGTTGTAGACGAAGCCGAGCGAGGCGGCCCGGTTGCCGGTCGGGAAGTGGCTGGCGATGTACTTGGGCAGGATGCCGGAGATGCCCTGGCTGAGGGCGAGCAGCCCGAACAGCAGCACGCCGAGCGCGACCAGGCTCTCGTCGACGGCGAAGACAGGGAAGACGAAGCCCAGCGAGGCGATCAGGGTCCAGGCGTACGCGCGCCGGGTGCCCGCCCAGTCGCCGACGAAGCCCGCGAGCCAGCAGCCGCACATGGTGCCGAACCCGGCGTAGAACATGACGTCGCCCACCTGGCCGGGCGAGTAGCCCATCTCGGTCTTCAGATAGGTGGGCAGCAGCGCCTGGATCGGCCAGCTGTAGAGGAAGGCGCAGAAGACGGTGACCATCAGGGACACGTACAGGACCCACTGCCGTCGGCCGCCCACCTGGACCGCGAAGGCGATCAGGCAACCCGCGGCCAGCAGCGCCAGCGGCCACACCAGGCCCTTGCCGAGCGGGGTGAACACGCAGAACAGCGCGGCGCTGGCGAGCACGGTCAGCAACGTGTTCAGCCAGGCCCTGCGGCGCCCGGCGAACAGCGGCGCGAACGGGTTGGGGCGCCGGCCACCGGCGGCGATCTCCGCGCTCCAGTCCTCGGCCTCCGGCAGCGCGCGGCGTACCCACAGGGCGACCAGGACCGGCAGCACGCCGATCCAGAACATCCAGCGCCAGCCCCAGTTCGGCACCACCCACTCGTAGAGCTTGGAGGCGAGGATGGTGCCGCCCGCGTAGCCGGAGATCAGAAAGCCGGAGGCGCGGTTGCGCAGCCGGGGCGGCCAGCTCTCCAGGACGTAGGTGGCGCTCGCGCTGTACTCCCCCGCCATGCCCACGCCGATCAGCAGTCGGGCGACGAAGAGGCTGGCGTACCCCCAGGCGAAGCCGCAGGCGAAGGTGCCGAAGGAGTAGAGCAGGATGCTGACGATCATGGCGGCCTTACGCCCGTAGCGGTCGCCGAAGGCGCCGAGCAGCGCGCCGCCGAGCCAGCGGGTGATGAAGGCGGCGGAGACCAGGCTGGCGGCCTCGACGCCGCTGAGGTCGAACTCGTCGGCGATCTCGGTCAGCACGAGGGTGATCAGGACGAAGTCGAAGCCGTCGAGCAGGTAGCCGAGCCAGGCGGCGAACATGGCCTTCCACTGGCCCGGGGACACCTCGCGGTACCAGCGCGTGCCCGTCTCGCGCCCGGTGGCGCTCACGCGGTCAGGCCAGCGTCGTCGAGGAACTTGCGCACCCGGTCCAGGGCCGCGGCCTCCAGCGGGACCTGCGGCGCGGCGGTGGCCGGGCAGTCGATGACGCCGAGCAGGTGCAGCGCGGCCTTGAAGCCGCCGAGCGCCGACGAGCTGCCGCCCATCCGCGCCGGGTCGCCGGTCTCGGTGAGGGCGAACAGCGCGGCGAGCCGGTCCTGTTCGGCGGCGGCCTCGGCCCACCGGCCGGCGCGGGCGTGCGCGTAGAGCCGCAGGTAGCCGTGCGGGTCCACGTTGCCGAGGCCGGGCACGACGCCGTGCACGCCGGCCAGCAGGGCGCCGTCCACCGCCATCTCGGAGCCGGTCAGCACGGAGAACCGCTCGCCCAGACCCCGGTCCCGGGCCGCGACGAGCAGTCGGCGCAACTCGTCCACCTGGCCGCTGCTGTCCTTGAGCCCGGCCAGGGTGCCGTCGGCGGCCAGCGGCAGCACGGTGGCGGCGGTGAGCTTGGTGTGCACGGCGGCGGGGATGTCGTACGCGAACAGCGGCAGCTCCGTGCCGGCGCGCAGGCGGCGGAAGTGGTCGGCGATCTCGACGGGGTGGGTGCGGGTGTAGAAGGGGGCGGTGGCCACCAGGGCGTCGGCGCCGCTGGCGGCGGCGCTCGCGGCGTGGTCGCGCATCCGCGCGGTGGTCGTGTCGATGACGCCGGCGAGCACGGGGACCTGTCCGGCGGCGGCCTCCACCACCGTCTCCAGGGCGGTGCGGCGCTGGGCGTCGGTGAGGTAGGCGACCTCGCCGGTGGAGCCGAGGGCGAACAGCCCGTGCACGCCGGCGTCCAGGAGCCGTCGGGTGAGCGCGACGAGCGACCGGGTGTCCACGTCGCCGGTGGAGGTGAGCGGGGTGCACATCGGCGGGATGACGCCGGTGAGGGGAACCGGTGGGCGCATCGGGATCAGCTTTCTACGAGGCGTCAGCCAGGGTGGGAGGGAGCCAAGCCATAGCAGTAAAGATGACAATACGGACGTTGGACGTCCGATGTGTGGGGTGAATGTGACGGAGCGCCGGACGCCTGTCAACCTCTCCCACATCCGGGTGCCCTCTTGTTGACTGCTGGTCAATAGCTGCCTAGCGTGGCGGCCTCCAGGCTGTGGATCACGCACGGCGCAGCACGCACCACGCTCGGGGCCCGGCCCGCGGGCCACGAGGGGAAGCGATGCCACGCGAGGGACTCGACCAGCGCGCGTACGACGTGGTGCTCGTCGGCGCCACCGGCTTCGTGGGCACGCTGACCGCTCACTACCTGGCCGAGCACGCCCCGCCCGGGCTGCGCTGGGCGCTGGCCGGGCGCAGCCGGGACCGGCTCGAGGCGCTGCGCGCCGAGCTGGCCGCCGCCGACCCGGCACACGCGGGGCTGCCGCTGCTCACCGTCGACGTCGCCGACCCCGACGCGGTACGGGCGCTCGCCGAAAGCACCCGAGTGGTCGCCACCACCGTCGGCCCCTACCTGCGCTACGGCGAGCCACTGGTCGCCGCGTGCGCCGAGGCCGGCACCGACTACGCCGACCTGACCGGTGAGCCCGAGTTCGTCGACCGGACGTACGTGCGCCACCACGAGCGGGCCCGGGCCACCGGTGCCCGTCTGGTGCACACGTGCGGGTTCGACTCCATCCCGGCCGACCTGGGCGCGCTGTACACCGTGGGGCTGCTGCCCCGGGGCGTGCCGCTGCGCGTCGACGGCTACCTGCGCACCAACGCCACCTTCTCCGGCGGAACCCTGGACTCGGCGCTGACCGCCGCCTCCCGGCCGCTGGCGATGGCCCGCGCGGCGCGGGACCGTCGGCGCGCGGAGCCCCGCCCGCCCGGGCGGGCCGTGCGCGCCCCGCTCGGCCCCGTGCACCACAGCCGCGCTGTGCGCGCCTGGGGGGTGCCGCTGCCGACGATCGACGCGCGGGTCGTCGCCCGTTCGGCCGCCGCGTCAACGGCCTACGGACCGGCGTTCCGCTACCGCCACTTCGCGGCCGTACGCCGGCTGCCGGTGGCCGCGGCGGGCGTGGCCGGGATCGGCGCGCTGGCCGCGCTGGCGCAGGTGCCGCGGGTGCGCTCCTGGCTGACGGGCCGGCGCGGTCCGGGCGACGGGCCGAGCCCGGAGCGGCGGGAGCGGAGCTGGTTCGCGCTGCGCCTGGTGGGGCAGGGCGGCGGGCGCCGCGTGGTCACCGAGGTCCGTGGCGGCGACCCCGGCTACGACGAGACGGCCAGGATGCTGGCCGAGTCGGCACTGTGCCTGGCGTTCGACGACCTTCCCGAGACCGCGGGCCAGGTCACGCCGGCCACCGCGATGGGCGAGCACCTCACGGCCCGGCTGGTCCGCGCGGGTCTCGGCTTCCGGGTCGTCTCGGAACACTGAGCGGGAGCGGTTCCGGCGCCCGCACCGTACGGGCCGGGCTGGCCCGGCGCCCGCTCCGTACGGGCTCGAACGCGATGTCCGATATCCGCCAGAAGCGGCGCCCCGGGCGCCCCACCATGGCTGCATGAGCACCTACACGGACACCCAGACCCGCACCCCCGACCAGGACTCCGGGCCGCGCTACGAGATCCGCCCCATCGCCCCGGAGGTCCTGCGCGAACTGCGGGTGCGCGACGACGCCGGCCGGATACCGCGCGTGGTCGTCGACGAGGACGGCGGCAACCCGCTGCGCTGCTGCCTGGGCCGCAGCACCCCCGGCGAGCACCTGATCCTCGTCTCGTACGCGCCGCTGCGCCGCTGGGCCGCCGAGACGGGCGCCACGCCGGGCGCGTACGACGAGGTCGGCCCGGTCTTCCTGCACCCCGAGCCGTGTGACGGCTGGTCCGGCGGCGGGCGGGACGGCGCCCCGGGCGGCTACCCGCAGGGCCTCGTGGGCGAGCGGCGGGTGCTGCGCGCCTACTCGGCGGAGGGCCGGATCCTCGGCGGACGAC
This sequence comes from Streptomyces sp. 71268, assembly GCF_029392895.1. Lineage (NCBI taxonomy): Bacteria > Bacillati > Actinomycetota > Actinomycetes > Kitasatosporales > Streptomycetaceae > Streptomyces > Streptomyces sp. 71268. The sequence continues at coordinate 7,285,904 of NZ_CP114200.1, read as the reverse complement.
TGCTGATCCAGGGGAGCCCGGAGCACGGCGGCTCGGTCGTCGACGCCCTGGAGGAGTGGTACCGCGACCCGCGGGTGGCGGCCGTGCACATCAGGGCCGTGGAGTACGGCTGCTTCCTCGCGGAGACCCGTCGCGCGGCATGAGCGAAGCCGCCGGGCCGACCCCACCGCGCGACCGGCGCGGCGGGGGCGGGCCCGACGGGGCCGGCCAGGCGGTCGGGTCAGTCGAAGAGATTGGCGATCACACCGGCGTACGACGTGCATAGCTGCCAGACCAGCCAGAACGCGCCGTACACGATGCCGATCATGAGCACGATGGCCACGATCGGGTCCAGCCGGCGCTGCCAGCGGGACCGGTTCATCAACTGGTAGTCATGCTCTGCCATGCCACCAACATACCGACAACGCCGGCGGCCCCCACCCGCGGCCGGCGCCGGCTAACCCTGCTCGCGGGCGAGGGCGGCCAGCGCCCGGCGGCAGGCGGCGTCGGCCGCGCGGGTGGTCTCCGGCAGTCGGTAGCGGGGGCTGAGGCGCAGGGTGTGGGCGCAGGCGGCGTCCAGCGTCATCCGGTGCCCGACGGAGACGAAGACCGGCTTGACGCCCGGCTGGGTACGCAGCGCCCGGCCCACCTCCTGGGCGCCGTCCCACAGCGGCGAGGCGTCGCCGCGCCGTGGGCCCGGCGGGTCGTGGCGGAAGACGAAGGGGCTCTTGGCGACGCCGATGGTCGGTAGCCCGGTGACCACCCCGAGGTGGCTGGCCAGGCCGAACCGGCGCGGGTGGGCCAGCCCGTAGCCGTCGCACACCACCAGGTCGGGCGTGCGGCCGAGGCGGTCGAGGGCGGCCAGCACGGTCGGGATCTCCCGGAAGGCCAGGAGGCCCGGCACGTAGGGGAAGGAGACCCGGCCGACGGCCGTCGCCTCCGCGACACGGGTCAGGTCGCGCGCGTCGAGCGCGACGGCCGCCGCCGCGACCAGGTCGCGTTCGTCGTCGTACGCCACGTCCACGCCCACCACCAGGCCGGGGGCGCCCGGCGCGGTGGCCACGCTCGACGCGTCGACGCCGCCGCGCAGCCGCTCCTGGACGGCGGTGGCCTCGGCCTCGGTGCGCGGCCAGTCGGCGGGCACGGCCGCCCGGGCCGGCTGCCCCGTGGGTTCGCTGGATGAGCTCATACCGGTGATCACGTTACGCGGGGCCGAACGGTTGCCCCGCGCGGGGGACGGCGGGGTCGCCGGGGACGACGGGTGCGGCGCGGGGCGCTCGGCGTAGCCTGGTGATCATGTTCGTACTCGAATTGACCTACACGGCTCCCCTGGAGCGCGTCGACGCCCTGCTCAGCGACCACGTCGACTGGCTGAACACGCACTACGCGTCGGGGACCTTCATCGCCTCCGGGCGCAAGGAGCCGCGCGACGGCGGCGTGATCCTCGCGGTGGGGGCGGACCGGGCCGCCATCGAGGAGGTGGTGGCGAGCGACCCGTTCGTCACGGCGGAGGTGTGCGCGTACCGGATCACGGAGTTCCTGGCGACCAAGACGGCGCCCGAGCTGGCCGCGTACCGGCAGGAACTGCCGGTCTAGAGGCCGCGCGGTCCCGCCCGGGCCGGGGCGAGTCACTCTCGCCCCGGCCCGGCGTCCGTCGTCCGTGCGCCCGGCGGCGCGGTCAGCGGCCGGAGAGCGCGAGGCGTCCGACGCGGCCCCGCTCGCCGGCGGCCCAGCAGCTCAGGTCCGGGGTGCAGTCGACCGTGTCGTACGAGCCGGTGTCGAAGGTGTGCCAGCGCCGGCCGCCGTCAAGGGTGATCTCGCTGCCGGTGGGGCCGACGGCGAGCGCGGCGGAGCGGCTGTGCGGCAGCCAGGCGACGCCGGAGCGGTAGCCCGGCGGCTGGTGTCGGGCGCCCGTCCAGGTCGCGCCGCCGTCACCGGTGACCGCCGCGGTGCGCGGCGACGGCTCGCCGGCGCGGTAGTCCCCGCCCACGGCCAGGCCGTGCCGGGCGTCGCGGAACGCGAGGCCGAAGACGCCGCGGGCCGGGTCGCCGGCCGGGATGGGCGCCTGGGTGACCGTCCAGGTCAGACCCCGGTCGGCGGAGTGCAGCACGCGCGCGGTGGCGGCCCCGCCGGTGGCGATCCAGGCGTCCCGGCTGCCCGAGCTGACCAGGCACTGACCGCTGGCGGCGAACGCGGCCTCGCCCGGCTGGGCGGCCGGCATCCCCGCCGATGGCAGCACCCGCCAGCTCCGGCCGCCGTCGCCGGTCGACAGGATGCGGTACTTACCGTCCACCGGGTCGCTGAGCGCGATGCCGTGCCGGGCGTCGAAGAAGGTCATGCAGTCGTAGAAGGCCGCCGGGTCGGTGTTGCGGAAGCTCTCCGTCCAGGTCGCGCCGCCGTCGGCGGTGCGGAAGACCCGCGACGCCTCGCCCTCGCCGATGGCGAGCACCACCGCGTGCCGTGAGTCGAACGCCTCCACGTCCCGGAACTCCAGCGAGCCAGCGCCGGGCGGCGAGACGTCGCGCCAGCTCCGGCCGCCGTTCACGGTGCGCAGTACGGTGCCCTTCGTACCGGCCACCCAGGCGGTGCGCCGATCGACGGCGGCCAGCCCGCGGAACCTCGCGTCACTGCCGCTGTCACTCGCCCGCCAGGTCAGCCCCGCTCCCGTGGCGTACGGCGAACCACTCCCCGTGGCCCCGGCCGGCTCCGCCGCGCCCCGGTCGCCCGTGCCCGCCGCGCCTGCCTGCGCCGGCGCCGTCAGCACGGCCGCCAGCGCCACCCCGCACAGCCCCGCCGTCATCATCCGTCGCATCGTCCCCATGACCCTCATGGCGCTGGAAGCTAGCCCATGGGCGCGGCGGCGTCCACGGTCGGCGCCCCACGATCACGCGGCGGTCGCGGGCGAGCACGAGCCGTCAGGGCCGGGTGGGGGCGGCTGCTCGCAGCCTCCGCCGCGGAACCGCCGGTCGGTCAGCGGCGCCAGCAGATCGTCCAGCCGGGGAACAGCTCCTTGCAGACCAGGCCGCCGCCGGTGGGGGTGGGCGACGGGCTCGTGGGCGCGGGCGACGTCGCCGTCGGCGAGGTCGGCTCGCCGGTGGGCGTCGGCTTGCCAGTGGGGGTCGGCCTGCCCGTCGGGGTCGGCTTGCCCGTGGGGGGTGGGCTTGTCGGTGGGGGTCGGCTTGCCCGTCGGGGTGGGCCTGTCCGTCGGCGTGGGCTTGCCCGTGGGAGTCGGCTTGCCCGTCGGCGTGGGCTTGTCCGTCGGGGTCGGTTTGCCTGTGGGAGTGGGCTTGCCGGTGGGAGACGGCTTGCTGGTCGGCGTCGGCTTGCCCGTCGGCGTCGGGGGCGTGGTGGTGGGGGTCGAGCTTGGCCGTGGCGGTGTGTCGGGGGCGGAGCTGGGTGGCGACGTGGGGTCGGCGTCCGAGGCCGGCTCCGTGCGGTCGGGGTGCGTCGGGGCCGCGAGCGCGGGCGGGGGCACCGCGAAGGTGGGGGACGTCGAGGTCGGCGACGCGGGGTTGGCCGAGGTCGGTCGGGGCGCGCCGGGCGCCGTGGTGGGCCCGGTCTCGCCCCGTGGGGTGGTGCCGCCGTACGGCGGCGGGGCGTCCGGCGCCCGCTCGGGCGCGCCCGTGGACGCCGCGACGGGGGCCTGGGCCCGCCGCGCGGCGGACTCGCCGCCGCCGAACACCTGGCCGGCCGCGACCGCGACCGCGGCGACGGCCACCACGCCGGCGCCGGCCACCGCGACACCCACCGGGCCCGCCTGGCCGACCTGTCCGCGCAGCAGGTGGCGCACCGAGCGCAGCGCGCCACCGGCCGAGCCCTTGCCGCCCGCCGCGGCGGCCGTACCGGCACCGGCGGCGCCGGCACCGAGCAGCGGGGCCAGGAACTTCGCCCCACCGCCCGCGAGCAGCGCCAGCAACGCGGGGCCGACGAGCGCCGGCAACCGGGTGTTGGCCTGGGCCAACACCGCGAGCCGGTCCCGGCAGTCCGCGCAGTCCTCCACGTGCAGGGCGATGCTCTCGGCCTGCCGGGGCGAGTCGGTGCCCCGGATGTGGGCCGGCATCCGCTCCCAGTGCCCGGCGCAGGCCGGGTTGTCCGGGGCGCCGGGCTGCTCGCGCAGGAACGCCTGTCGCATGCCCTCGCGGGCCCGGTGCAGCAGAACCGCGGTGGCGCCGGTGTTCGCGCCTATCTGGCGGCCGACGGACTCCAGCGGCTGGTCCTCGGCCTCGGCCAGCCACAGCGCCTTCACCCACCGCTCCGGCAACTGGCCCATGACCCTGGCCAGTAGATCGACGTACGCGACCCGCTGCGCCGGGTCCTGGCCGCTCCCCCGCCCGTCGTACCCGGCCAGGTCGTCCGCCTCGGCCACAGCGGGGTCGCGCGGCACCTCGCGGGCGCCACGGCCGGCCGTGCTGGAGGACAGGTGGCGCACCGTCGTCGTCAGGTACGCGGACACGTTGTCGATCTGGTGCCCGGTGCGCAGCCGGCGCCAGACACGGAAGTGCGCCTCGGCCACCAGGTCCTCGGCGACCCAGGGGTTGCCGGTCAGCGTGCGCGCGTAGGCGACGAGGCGGGGGTGCTCACGTTCGTACAGCCGCGCGTAGGCGTCCGTGTCCGGGGCGGCGGATGCTTCGGTCATGTGGGGGGACACCTCGGGGTGTGACGCGTGGTATCGCGGGGACTCGCGGGCTTGCCAGGATTTTCGCAAGCCCGACTTCGATCACCGCAGCCGCCCCTGTGGTGACGTACGTCACGCAAGGATCGAGTGCACGCGCGTAATGCAGGACCCCTCTTAGGGGTCAAAGAGACAAGGACCCGCACCAAGAGCAAGGGAGCAGGCGTTGTCCATCGTCATAGACCAAGCCATCCAGGCCCGGCTGATCGCCTCCGCGCCCGGCACCCGGGCCATCCCCGCACGACTGCGGTACGAGCCCACCGACCCGTTCGCGGTCCGCGTCTCGTTCCCGCCCGCCGCCTCCCTCGACGGGTTCGAGGTGGAGTGGGCCTTCGGCCGCGACCTGCTGGAGGAGGGGCTGCGCCGGCCCGCCGGCAGCGGGGACGTGTACGTGTGGCCGTGCAGCGCGGAGCGGATCGTATTGGAGTTCCGCGCCGATGAGGGCATGGCCATGGTGCAGCTCAACTCGGCCGACGTGCGGGAGTTCCTCGGCCGCTCGTACGCGCTCGTCCCGGTGGGTGAGGAGGGTGGGTACCTCGATGTGGACGCCGATCTCGCGGCGCTGCTGCGGGATGCCTGAGCCGATGGGCGTCCGCTGTGAGGCCGCCGCGCCGCCGACCGCGCCCGGCCCGGGTCACGTGCCCGGGCTCGCCGTGTCGCCGACGCCGGGTCGTCCCGCGCGCCTGCCGCGGCCCGCGTCGGCCGCCGGCGGTGTGCCGGGCGCCTCCCGGCCACGGGTCCCGGCCGGCCGGGACGCGGTGGCCGGCGTGCCGCTGCCACGGATGCTGACCGCCGCCTCGCGCAACGTCCCGGCCGACTCCGGCGCGGCCAGCGGCGACGTGTGCGCGGTCCGGCAGACCCCGTACGGCCTGCGGCTGCTCATCGGTGACGTACGCGGCAAGGGCCCCGGGGCCGCCGTGGGAGCCGCAGCGCTGCGCCGGGCGTTCGACCGGGCCGCGGACCGGGTGCCCACCCTGTCCGTCCTGGTGGACACCCTGGAGTGGGCGCTGGTCGGCGCGACGGCACGGCCCGCCGGGTCGGGCGCCGCCGACGGGGCCGACGCGGCCGAGGACTCCGCCGAGAACTTCGCCACCGTGCTGGTCGCCGAGGTCAGCCCGGACGGGCACGCGCTGCGCCTGGTCAACCGGGGCCACCCGGCGCCGCTGCTGCTGCGTCGCGGCCAGGTGCGCCGGCTCGAACCGCGCCAGCGGCTGCTGCCGCTGGGTCTCGGCGCGGTCTCCGGCGCCGGCCAGGTCCCCGCGCCGGCCGGCCCGTACGCCGACGAGGTGGCCTTCCCCGAGGGCGCGTCGCTGCTGCTGTTCACCGACGGGGTCACCGAGGCGCGGGACGCGCACGGCGTGTTCTACGACCCGTTGGCGCGGCTGGCCCGGTTCGCCGGCGCCGCCCCCGCCGACCTGCTCGACGTACTGCACCGCGACGTCCTGCGGCACGCGGGCGCGGCCCACGGCGCGCGGGCCCTCTCCGACGACCTGGCGATGGTCGCGGTGCGGCGCGCGCCGTGGCCCGTCGCGGGGCCGGTTACGAGCGGCGCTCGAAGAGGCCGTTCAGCTCGGGGTAGCTGAGCCCGTCGGTGAAGCTGGTGTACGTCCCCGAGGTCAGCACCTCGCGCGCGGCGCGCCGGGTCAGCGCGTGCACCGACTGCGCGATCGCCGCGCCGACGCTGATCCGCGCCACGCCGAGCTCGGCGAACTCCTCGACGCTGGGCGCCCCCGGCCACACCATCACGTTGAGCGGGGCCGCGATGCCCTTGACGAGCGCGGTCACCGTCTCGAAGTCCACGACGCCGGGGACGAAGACGCCGTCGGCGCCGGCCGCGACGTAGGCGGCCGCCCGCTCCAGCGTCTCGCTCAGCCGGGTCTCCGGCTCGCCCACGGAGGCCAGGTAGACGTCGGTGCGCGCGTTGATGAACAGCGGCACGCCGACCTCGTCGGCCGCCTGCCGGGCGGCGGCGATCCGCGCGGCGTTCTCCTCGGTCGAGCGCACCGCCGGGCCCTCGGACGCGTGGCTGGCGTCCTCCAGGTTGATGCCGACCGCGCCCGCGCCGAGCACGCCGCGCACGGTCGCCGCGACGTCCTCGGCGCTCTCGCCGTAACCGGCCTCGACGTCGGCGGTCACCGGCACGTCCACCGTGGCCACCACGCGCGCGATCAGCTCGACCGCCCGCTCGCGGCTCAGCCGCTCCCCGTCGCCGAAGCCGAGTCCCCAGCCGACGCCGGCACTCGTGGTGGCCACGGCGGCGGCCCCCGCCTCTTCGACGATGCGCGCGCTGGCCGGGTCCCAGGCGTTCGGCAGCACCAGCGGCCGCTCGCCCGTGTGCAGGTCGCGGAAGGTCCGGGCGCGCTCGATCTGGGTGGCGAGGGTGGTGGGTGTCTCGTTGCTCATGCGCCAAGTCCACCAGCCCGCAGGGCAGTTCGGCTGGCGGTTTTCCGACATGATCATCTGCGACCCGACGGCCGGCGGAGCACCAGCCCCGGCGGGCGACCCGACCAGGGTGCGATCAGTGTCCGCCGGACCGCAACCGTCTTGGCCGTACGACGGTCACCTTGGGTGTCACCGACGCACAGGGCGCGGCGGACGCGCGGTACGGGGCCGGCCGGCCCCCGGGCGGCCGGCCGCGACGAGGCGGCGCGCGCGGCACGCTCCGCGTGACGCGGGGCCGGCGGCGGTTGGCGTGGGGATGACGCGCGTACGGGTCGCGGCGTGCCACCGGACCGTGGCCGACGCGGCGGAGTGACGCGGCGTCCGGCGGTGTCAACGCCGGGCGGGTACGAGTGGGATTGAGCGGGATCACAGGGAAACGGGGGGTGGCGCGGATGGCGAGCGCGACCGAGATCGAGAAGTTCGCGGACTGTCTGCGGGAGTTAAAGGAGCGATCAGGGCGCAGTTACGGCGCATTGGCCCGCCGGTTGCACGTCAGCACCTCCACGCTGCACCGCTACTGCAACGGCGACGCCGTGCCGGCCGACTACGCCCCGGTGGAGCGACTGGCTAGGCTCTGCGCCGCCACACCGGACGAGTTGGTGGAGTTGCACCGCCGCTGGCTGCTCGCGGACGCGGCCCGCCGCACCGCGCCGGGGCGCGGGCCGCGCTCCGCGCGGGGCGCGGCGCCGGGCCGCGACGCCGTCGCCCCGGCCCCCGGGGCGGACTCCCCCGGCAACGCCGTCGCGGCGGAGGCCACGCCGCCCCCTCGACCGGAGGGCGACGCCGCCGGTGACGAGCCCGGCGCCGCGCGCACTCCCGCCGTGAACCCGACCGGTGCGCCGGCCGGTGAGCCCACCGGGGACCCGGCCGGGGGTGACGGGCCCAGCGTCACGGATGACGAACGCACCGGAGCGGAGGACGGCCCCGCCGAGACGGAGAGCGAGCCGAGCGCCCCGGACGACGGGCCCGGTGCCGCCGACGCGCCCACCTCGGACACGCCGACCACCCGGCCCGCCGCACCAACGGCGGGCGCGGGCGCGCCGGATGGGGCGCGTGGGCCGGCTCGGCCGCGCTCGGGGCGGGTGCTGCCCGTGCTGCCCGCACGGCTCGCCGCGCGGCTGCGCGGGCGGCGGGCCGTGGCGTGGGCGGCGGTCGGCGCGGTGCTCGCGGCGGCCGTCATCGGCGTCGCCGCCGCGGCGAGTTCGCCGCCGGACGGCTCCGGTGGCCGGGGCGCCGCGTCCGACGCCGGGCGCGGGCGCGCGGCGTCCGAGGCCACGGCGCCGCCACGGGCGGGCGGCGCGAGTGGCCAACCGCAGGGCGAGCGGGGCGGAGCCGCCGGCGAGTCGGCCGCCGAACGGCGCACCGAAACGGGCCGGCGGGGGCAGGCCGAGGAGCGGCGGCCCAAGGCGAGGGCGACCGCCCCGGGCCCCGCCGCCTCCGCCGGCGGCTCGTCCCGCACCGGCGCGCCGTCCGCCGACCCCACGCCCGGTGGCGACGCGGGGCGCGGCGGGGGGCACGGCGGGCCGGGGGCCGACGCGGGCACACCGCTGACGCTCAGCACCCGCTCGCACGTGTGGGAGAACGGCTGCGACCACCGCTACCTCGTCGACCGGGAGCCCGCCGAGGTCGCCCCGCCCCCGGTGGAGCAGGACGCGCCCGGTTGGGCCAGGGCGCACGGGGCCGTGCACGGCGGCACCACCAACGTGGAGGTGACCGTGGCCGGGCGCTCCTCGCGGGCCGTGGTGTTGCGCGGGCTCCAGGTCCGCGTGGTGGGGCGGCAGGCGCCGCTCGCGTGGCCGGCGTTCGCGATGGAGAACGGGTGTGGCGGTTCGCTCACGCCGCGCGCGTTCTCCGTCGACCTGGACATGGCCCGTCCGCTGGCCAAGCCCACCGACGGGCACGACGGCGAACGACCGCTGCCCGCCGTGCGCTTCCCGTACCGGGTCTCGGCCACCGATCCGGAGGTGCTGCGCGTCAACGCCCGTACCGTCGCCTGCGACTGCCAGTGGTACCTGGAGCTGGACTGGGTCAGCGGCGACCGGCAGGGGACGGTACGGATCGACGACGGCGGCCGGCCGTTCCGCACCAGCGGGCTCAAGGGGCGCCCGGAATACGGCTACTGGTCGTCGGACGGCGGGTGGCTCCGCGACGGCGGCTGATCGGATGAGGTGGCCGCCCGCGACGGCGTGTGCGCCGCCCGCGCGGGGGCACGCGCCTGCCTGCCCAGCGCACTTGGCCGCGCGTGCGACGACGAGCATCAGCCAGCCGAGAACCCGACCCTTGCAGGTTTAGGCAAGCCTTACCTACTGTTCGATCCGCGTCTGAACAGTACGAACACACCGGCGGATCGGGGACAGCGTGGATGCGACCAGAAGGCAACTGCTGTGGGCCGGTGGCGCATTGGGGACCACGGCCCTGCTCGGCGCGTGCGGCGGCGACGACCCGGACCCGGCGGCCCGGTCGAACGGCTCCGAGAAGCCCCGCAAGGGCGGCACGCTACGGGTGGGCGCGCTCGGCCGGGCCTCCGCCGTCACCCGCGACCCGCACGGTGTGCAGGCGAACGAGAGCGACTACCTCATCCTCGCCCTCGTCTACGACACGCTCACCGCCCCCGGCGCGAAGCCCAACACCGCGCCCCGCCTCGCCACCAGGTGGTCGTCCTCCAAGGACCTGCGGACCTGGCGGTTCACCATCGCCGACGGCGCCACCTTCCACGACGGCTCGCCGGTCACCGCCGACGACCTGGTCTGGTCGCTCAAGCGGCTGCGGAACACCCCCTCGGGCGCCTCCCGGATGCCGGGCGTGGCGGCGGGGAACATCAGGCCCCACGGCGAGAACGGCGTGGAACTGGTCTCCGACTACCCCAACGCCGAAATGCCCCAGCTCATGCGGCTGACCACCTTCATCCTGAAGCGGGGCACGCCGGAGAAGGAGATCCACCAGAGCCCGGGCACCGGGCCGTTCAAGCTCGACTGGTACCGGGGCGGCAACGCCCGACTGGTGCGCAACGACGCGTGGCACGGCGGGGAGGTGCTGCTCGACGCCATCGAGGTACGGCTCTTCGAGAGCCCGCAGGCGCTGTCCGGCGCGCTCCTCGCCGGCCAGCTCGACCTGGCGTCCAACGTCGGCGCGGTCGCCGCCCGCACGGCCGAGCGGCGCGAGGACATCCAGGTCGTCAGGCGGCGCGACGACATGCCGCTACCGATCGTGATGCGCACGGCCGACGGCCCGTTCGCCGACCCACGGGTGCGCGAGGCCCTGCGGCTCGCCGTCGACCGGCCGGCCATGGTCGAACAGGCGCTCTCGGGCTACGGCGTGGTCGGCAACGACATCATGGGCACCGGCGACCCGGCGTACGACCGCTCCATACCGCAGCGGGTCCGCGACCTGGACCGGGCCAGGAAGCTGCTGGCCGAGGCGGACTTTGACCTCTCCAGGACGTACGAGCTGGTCACCACCGAGGACGTGGCCGCGCTGGCCGAGTCGGCCACCCTCTTCGCCAACCAGGTGCGCGAGGCCGGGGTCAGGGTCAAAGTCGTCAAGCGGGACTCCGCCGTCTTCTACGACGACGTCTGGCTCAAGGGCGACCTGTACACCACCTACTGGGGCACCAACGACTCCGTCGTGTTCTACGCGAGCAAGACGCTGTCGTCCGAATCCGCGCAGAACGAGGCGGGTTGGCGGGACCCGTCCTTCGACGCCGCGTACCGCAAGGCCATGCGCACCGCCGACGCCGGCGAGCGCGCCACGCTGCTGCGCGAACTCCAGAAGATCCAGCACGAGAGGTCCGGCTATCTGCTGTGGGGCGTCGCCGACGGCATCGACCTGGCGGCGGCGCCCGTACGCGGCCTGCCCAAGTTGCCCGGGTACGGGCGCGTCCAGCTTGAGCGCGCGTGGCTGGCCCGCTGAGGGGCGCGGCGCGGCGGCCCGTGACACCCGGCGAGCGACCGCGCGCCGACCGACCGGCGCCAGACGCCGGCGCGCCGGAGCGCGGCGCGCCCGGCGGGCTGGCCCGCGTCGGGGCGGCCGTGGCGCGCCTGGCCGGGCTGCTCGCCCGCCGCGCCCTGCTGCTCGCCGTGCTCCTCGCGCTGGTCTTCGGCGCCGTGGAGCTGCTGCCGGGGGACGCCGCCGACGCCACCGCCGAACGCGGCGAGTCCGCCGCCGACATCGAGGCGCGCCGCCATCTGCTAGGGCTCGACCGGCCGGTCCTGGAGCGCTTCGCGGACTGGATGGCGGCGCTGCCCAGCGGCGACCTGGGCACGTCGGCGCGCGGCGAGTCGGTCGCCGCGCTGCTGGGCACGCCCTTCCCCAACACGCTGCTGCTCGGCGGCCTCGCGCTGCTCGTGACCGTGGCGGTGTCGCTGGCGCTCGGCTGCTGGGCCGCGCTGCGCCCCGGCGGCGGCGTGGACCGGGCCGTGTCCGCGAGCGCGACGGCGGTCCTCGCGGTGCCGGAGTTCGTGGTGGCGGTCGCGCTGGTGCTGGTGTTCTCGCAGTGGGCGGGCTGGCTGCCGGCCGTGACCATCGCCGACGCCACCGGCACGCCCGCGTCCTGGGACATGCTGGTGCTGCCGGTGTTCGCGCTGGCCATCCCGCAGATCGGCTGGAACACCCGGATCGTACGGGCCGCCCTCGCCGACGAGGCCACGGCCCCGCACGTGGAGACCGCCGTCATCGACGGGCTGCCCCGGCACCGGGTGCTCAGCCACCACCTGCTGCCGGGCGCGCTGCCGGCCATCGCCGCGGGGCTGGCTACCTCGACCGGCATGCTGCTCGGCGGCGCCGTCGTAGTGGAGACGATCTTCAACTATCCCGGCGTCGGCTCGGTGCTCGCCGGGGCCGTCACCGACCGCGACGGGCCCCTCATCGCCGGCGTGGTGGCCCTGACCGGCGCGGTCATCAGCGGCGTGCTGCTGCTCGCCGACCTGGTCCGGGCCAGGGCGTCCGGGAGGCGCGAATGAAGCTCCGGAGGGCACGCGTGAGAGTCTCCGCCCACCACGAAGGCCCGGCCCACCGGCCCGCCCCGGCCAACCGGTCGGGCCCGGGCCCGTGGGGCGTGGCGCTGCGCACGGCGCCCGCACTGCTGCTCGTCGCGCTGGCGGTGGCCGGCCCCTGGCTGGCCCCGCACGCCGTGGACACGCCGGTCGCCGCGCCGTACGCGGAACCCGGCGGCGACGCGGCGCTGGGCGGCGACCAGCTCGGCCGCGACGTGCTCAGCCGCCTGCTCGCCGGCGGTCGGCAACTCATCGGCACCTCGCTGCTCGTGGCCCTCCTGGTCACCGGCATCGCCGCGGTGCTCGGCGCGGTCAGCGCGCTGCGCCCCGCCGTCGGCCGCTTCGTGGAGCGCGCCGCCGACGTGCTGATGCTGCTGCCCGCCGTGCTCGGCATCCTGCTGATCTCGCTGTCCTGGCCGGACGGCGGCCGGCTCGCGGTGGTCACGGCCGCCGTGGTGCTGGGCGTGCCGTACGCGATCCGGCTGACGGCGGGCGCCGCGGCGCCCATCGCGGCCTCGGGGTACGTGGAGGCGGCGACGGCCGGCGGCGAGGGGCTGTGGCACCTGGTGGTGCGCGAGGTGTTGCCGAACCTGCGGGCCACCCTGCTCGCGCTGTTCGGGCTGCGTTTCGTCGCCGCCGTCTACCTCGTCGCCACCGCGGGCTTCCTCCAGGTCGGCCCGCAACCGCCGACCGCCGACTGGGCGTTGATGATCCGGGAGAACTCGGCCGGCGTCCTGCTCAATCCCTGGGCCGTGGTGGCCCCCAGCATCGCCATCGGCCTGCTGGCCATGAGCGTCAACCTGGCGGCCGTCGCGCTCGTCCCGCAGGCCGGCCGGAAGGCGGTGACCGCGCTGTGACCCACCGAACGCGCTGGACGTCGAAGAAGTCCCCGCGGCACCCCGCACCACCGGTCGCACCACCGGCCGCGCGGTCGGCCGCCGACTCGGCCGACGCCGCCGAGCCGGCCGTACGGGTCACCGACCTCACGGTGGTCAGCACCATGGGCCGCCACCCGTTGCTCGCCGCGGGCTCGTTGACCGTACGGCCCGGCCAGGTGGTCGCGCTCACCGGACCGTCCGGGGCCGGCAAGACCACGTTGCTGCGGGCCGTCAGCGGCGCGCTGCCGCCCGGGGCGGAGTGTGCCGGCGGCGAGGTCGAGGTCCTCGGCCGCCCGGTGCTGCGGTTGGCCGAGCGCGAGTTGCGGGCGCTGCGCCGGCACCACGTCGCCTACGTCGGCCAGGACCCCGGGTCCCGGCTCAACCCCCGGATGCGGGTGCGCTCGCTGCTCCGCGAGACGGCGGTCCGGCCCGAGCCCGACACGGTGGAGCGGTTGCTGGCCGAGGTCCGGCTGCCGGTGGACGAGGGCCTGGCCGACCGCCGCCCGGGCGGGCTCTCCGGTGGCCAGCAGCGGCGCGTCGCCCTGGCCAGGGCGCTGGCCAGGGAGCCGGTCGTGCTGCTCCTCGACGAGCCGACGGCCGGCCTGCACCCCGCGCTGCGCGACGAGGTCGGCGACCTGTTGCGGCACCTGGCCACCGAACACCGGCTCGCCATCGCGCTGTCGTGCCACGACGCCGACCTGGTGTCCCGGCTCGCCGACGAGGTGGTCGAACTGCGCCCGGCGGCCCGCCCGTCGGGCACGGCCGCCCCGTACGCCACAGGTACCGCGCTCCCGGCGCGACGACCCGCCACGAGCGCGGGCGCGCCGGCCGGGACCACCGCGCCGCCCCCTGCCACCACCACGGCCGCCACCCTGGCCACCACCGTTCCGCCCGTCCCGGCCACGGCGCTCCTGACGGTGCGGGACCTCGGCGCGGTGGTGGGTCCGCGGCGCGCGCGGCGCACCGTGCTGAGCGGCGTCGGCCTCGCGCTGCCGGCCGGCGGGTCCCTCGGCATCGTCGGCGTCTCGGGCTCGGGCAAGACGACCCTGGCGCGCGCCGTGGTCGGGCTGCACAAGCCGTCGTCGGGCACCGTCGCATTGCGGGACACGCCGCTGGCGGCCTCGGTGCACGGGCGCTCCCGCGACCAGCGGCGCCGGATGCAACTCGTCCCGCAGGACCCGCTGGGCGCCCTCAACCCGAGCGTCACGGCCGGCGCCGCCATCGCCCGCCCGCTGCGGCTGCACCACCGCACGAGCGGCGCCGACGCCCGCGCACGCGTGGCCGAGCTGCTCGAACAGGTCGCGCTGCCCGCCGACTTCGCCGACCGCTACCCGCACGAGCTGTCCGGCGGCCAGCGCCAGCGGGTGTCCATCGCCCGGGCCCTCGCGGCCCGTCCCGACGTGCTCGTCTGCGACGAGGTGACGTCGGCGCTGGACGGGGAGACGGCGACGGCGATCATGGACCTGCTGGTCGCCCTGCGCGAGCGACACGGCCTCGCGCTCGTCCTGATCAGCCACGACCTGCGACTGATCGGCGACCGGACCGACACGGTGCTGGTGCTCGACGCGGGGCGCACGGTCGAGGCGGGGCCCACGGAACGGGTGTTCCGCGCGCCGGAGCACGCCGTCACCCGGGCCCTTCTGTCCGGCCGCCTCCCCGCCACCGGACCGGCCTCGGTGGCGTAGCCGGCGCCCCACACTGCGCGTGACGCAGGTCACTGCCAAGCCCCTAACGCCCCCAGAAACACCCGCCACCCCGACGAATCGGATTTAGGGGTTACTTGGGGCGCCGGGCTGCTGCTGAACTGCGGGAGAGGCGGCCCCGTCGTCTCGCTGGAGATCGCGTACCCGCCTCCACCGCGCCGCTCACCGGAGGAGCTTTCCCTCGTGACCAACGAACTCGCGACCGAAGACGTCCTGCCCCGCCAGACCGCGCCCGCCGAGGCCAATATCATCCTCCGTGGCGGCCCCGCGGAGGACCTCCCCGACCACGAGCGCATCCGGTACGTGCGCGACCCCGGGTCCATGCTCAAGCTGCCGCGCGGGAACCACTACGCGCACTTCGCGCCGACCGCGGAGACCGTCGCCCACGGCGAGCGCGCCCTGCGGGTGTTCCGGTGGACCCGCACCACGTACGTCGCCGAGTAGCCGGCCCGCCCGGCCACCTCGGTCACGGCGGCCGCCCGTCGCCCCACCGACGGCGCCACCACGCACGAGCGCGCGGCCACGGAACCCGTACGGGACCGTGGCCGCGTGCTCGTGTGCTGTGCTGTGCTGTGTGAGGGCGTACCGCGCGCCGAGGCGTACCGCGCGCTGTGCGTACGCCGTCGGGGCCGCGGGCTACGAGGTGGGCATCTGCCGCGAGAACTCGTCGGTGCCGCTGTCGCTCCAGGTGATCGTCAGCTTCTGACCGCCCTCACTGAGCGCCGCCTTGCCGGTCATCGTGTCGCCCTGGCAGGTGGCGTTGACGTTCATCTGGTCGTCGGAGGTGCCCGAGCACGTCATGGTGCCCATGCGCATGACGAACGCGCTGCCGGAGACGCTGAGGATGCCCACCTGCCCGGAGTCGGTCCGCTCCGTCGTGTACCACAGGCCCTGAGCGCTGCTGGCGTCCGAGCCGCCGGTCGAGCCGGAGCCGCCCGAGGTGCCCGTCGAGCTCGAACCACCGGTCAGCCCGGTCGAGTCCGGGCCCGGGATCTTGATCTCGTCGCCGCCGGTGCCCTCACCGCCGCCGATGGCCTGGTTCCCGCCCTTGTTGGGCTTGCCGAACAACGACCCGCCGTCGTCGCCGTCGTCGCCACAACCGGTCAGCGTGAGCGCCAGTGCCGCGACAGCGGCTGCGGCGGCGATCTTTGTCTTGTTTCGCACGGTAGGTCCCCCGTCATGCCCTGATCAATTGCCCGGGAAACCTAGCAGGCCGTTGCGGTTTCACAGACCGTCGGACGGGGTCCGTCGAGGCTCGGGGACACAATCGATATCCAGCCGTTGCACAGCGGACCGTCCGACTCCGGCCCGACGGCTCGCGTCCCCGTCCCTCCCCCGCTCACCCCGCCGGCGCCCCATCACCCGGCGCACCCACCCCCACCTGGCCTTCCTCGCGCCGAACCCCCCGTATCCGCCGGGTGGAGGCGACCATGGCACACCGCACGGTGCGAACACCCCCTAGTCGCTCACCCCGTCCGACCCCTACATCTCTCCCTGAACCCCTATTTCCTGGCCCACGGCGTTAGCTGCCCGGGGACGGGGTTTCGGCGGCCGGGCCTCGCGCCGAGACACCCGTCGTGTGCGGCACGGCAGCGCCCTCACCCCGGCGCCGGGCTGACGAGCCGTGCCCCGTCCCCCGCCTGGCCGCGCTCCGGCGCGGCGCGGGCTCGTGCGGCCCGGCGCACGGTGGCGCGTATCCGCCGACCGCGCACCGCGCGCCGGTATCGGATTCGGCTGGCGCCCATGGCGGGGCACCCCCGCGGGGAATACTGACTGCCATGGGGACGCCGATCATCGGAGCTGCCGCACAGGTGCCCGCGTGGGTGCCGCCGACCGACGTCGAGAGAGCACTGTTCGAGGCGAAGGCACGCCGGGACTGGGACGGCTACCTGCGGGTGCTGTTCGCCGCGCCGACCTTCGCGTACGCCCCCAGACAACTCGTCGACGACGACCAACTCATCGCCTGGGTCCCGCACACGGCGGCCCACGGGCCGCGCTACCTCGCCGTCTACACCCGTGGTGAACTCACCACGCCGCGCGCCGGGGAGGTCGCCTGCGCCATCGCGCTGCCGCTGGCGCCGTACGTGTGGTGGGGCGAGAAGCTGCGCGGCATGGTGGTCAACCCGGGGACGCCGACCGAGGCGTTCTTCCCCGGCGCCCGGCGCAAGCGGCGGCGCTGGCTCGCGCTGCGGGACCAGACGCCGAGCCGCGAGGCGGCGGGAGAGGCGGCGGCCGGGGCGCTGCTGACCAAGTACACCGGGCCGCTGCGCGGGCGGCTGGCCATGGGACTCGCCTGCGGGGCGCACCTGTCCGTGCACCGGCGCGCGCTGTGGAACGACCTCACCGACGTCTACGCGGACTACCGCGCCGACACCAGGATCCTGCGCGAGGCATGGGGCGCGTCCAGCCGCGCCCAGTGGCGCCGACAGCTCGACTTCCTCCTCCGGGGCCGCAACAGCCCGCCGCAGCCCGAGTTCGTGCTGCGGGTGCGGCGCGGCATCGCCCGCGGCGCACCCGGCAGGCCCGTCGATCCGCGACTCTGGCAGCGGGCGGCGGCCGAGACGCTGTACGAGCGGGGCGCCACCGAGTCCGAGTTGGTGGAGGCGCGGGAACTCATCCAGCGCATCCTGCGCTACGAGGCGCGGTTTCGCGCCGACGGACTGCTGCCGCCCGACGGACACGTCGCCTCGGCCACGGGGTACGACTTCGGGCGCGCGGTGAGCGTCGCGCGCTGGGGGCTCGGCGCCCGGTACGCGGACCGCGCGGAGGTCGAGGCCGCCGTGATCCGGGCCGGCTCGCTGTGTCGCCGGCACTACACGTCCTGGTCGGACTTCTCCGCCGGCTACGTGCTCGGCCGCGTGCTGCGGTTCGACGAGGAGGCGTTCGGGCCGATGTACGCATCGGCCCTCGCCCCGCACCGCATCCTGCTCGACACGCCCGGCAGCCCCTGGCGCACCCTGGACTTCGCCACCCCCGGGGCGTAGGAACCCCGGCCCGGCGCGGCGCGGCCCGGGCCCACGGGTGGCTGGGGCCTACGGGCCCACGGGTGCCCTGGCCCACGGGTGGCCGGGGCGGGATTGGACTTTCGGCAGTGTCGGGCCGTGGCCTGGCCTTCGTAGGGTCGTGGGCGTGGAAAGCACGACGATCGACGGCGGGCGCGACCGTGGCGGGACTCCGCCGAGGGCGGCGCGAGGTGACGCGGGCGCGGTGGCACGGGCGCTGGCACGCGGGGTGGACCCCGGGCACCTGCTGACGGCCTCGGCGACGGTGACGGCGGGGCTCAGCGTGGTCAGCCTGTGGTGGGCGCTGCCCACCGCCGTCGCCGCGTTCCTGGCCGGGCGGCGGCCGGGCAGGACGCTGCCCACGGCGTTGGTGCTCGTCGCGCTGTTGGCCGCCGGCCTGGTGGCGATCACCGTGGTGCCCGCGTGGCTCGAGCTGTCGAGCATCTTCGTGGCGGTAGTGGTGGTCGCCGCGATGCTCCCCTGGTTCTCGGGGCGGTTCTGGCGGCAGTACCAGGAGCTGGTGCGGGCCGGCTGGCAGCGGGCCGGGCAGCTCGAACGCGAGCAGCGGCTCGTCGCGGAGCAGGCCCGGCTGCGCGAACGCGCCCGGATCGCCCAGGACATGCACGACGTGCTCGGCCACGACCTCTCCCTGATCGCGCTGTCGGCCGGCGCGCTCCAGCTCAGCCCCGACCTGGACGAGCGGCACCGCGAGGCGGCCCGTGACATCAGGGCCCGCGCCGCGGCGGCCGTCGAACGGCTCGGCGAGGTCGTCGGCGTGCTGCGCGACGCGTCGGACGCCGCGCCGGAGCGGGCCCGCGCCGCCACCCTTGAGCGCCTGGTGGAGGAGGCGGCGCAGGCCGGCCTCGCGGTGCGGCTGCGCGTCGACGGCGACGCCGCCGCGGCGCACCCATCGCCGGTCGCGGAGCGGGCCGCGTACCGGGTCGTGCAGGAGGCGCTGACCAACGCCGCCAAGCACGCGCCGGCCGCCGAGGTGGCCGTGCGGGTCAGCTACGGGGACCAGGAGCTCGCGGTACGGGTCGAGAACGGGCCGCCGCCGGGCCGGGGCGAGCGGGCCCCGGCCGCCGTCGAGGCCGCCCCCGGCGCCCCGCTCGTGGTGTCCGGGGGTGGGCGGGGGCTCATCGGTCTCGACGAGCGGGTGCGGCTGGCCGGCGGCAGCTTCGCCTGCGGCCCGTACGCGGCGGGCTTCGCGGTCACCGCCCGCATCCCGCACACGCCCCCCGCCCGCCCCGAGCAGCGCCACCCGGCGGCGGCCGGCTCCCTGGAGTGGCCTGCCGGCGGCGCCGGTCAGCCGGGCGGGCCGGGTGGCCCGGACACCGGCGCGCTGCCGCGCGAGCACCAGCGGGCCCGCCGGCGGGTGCGCCGCACACTGGTGGCGGCGCTGATGCTGCCGCTGGTCACGGGCGCCGTACTGAGCGCCGTGCTCATCGTGTGGAACGCGGTGACCACCTCGCGCGCCGTCCTGGACCCGGCCGACTACGCCCGGCTGCGGGTGGGGCAGGATCGTCGCCAGGTCGAGCGGGTGCTGCCGGACCAGCAGACGGTGCACCGGCCCTCCGCCGCGCCGCCGAAGGGCGGCCCCAGCACGTGCGAGTTCTACGCGGTGACGGCCGACCCGTTCGACGACCGGTCGGGCGACGCGTACCGGCTGTGCTTCAGGGGCGACCGCCTGGTGTCGCTCGACGTACTGACGAGTTGAGGAACCCGTGATCCGCGTACTGATCGCCGACGACGAGGCGATGATCCGCGCCGGCGTGCGAGCCGTGCTGACCACAGCGCCCGACATCGAGGTGGTGGCCGAGGCCGGGGACGGGCGGGCCGCCGTGGACCTCGTGCTGCGGCACCGCCCCGACGTGGCCGTGCTCGACATCCGGATGCCCGGCACGGGCGGCATCGAGGCGGCGGCCGAGATCGGCAGGACCGCGCCGGGGACCGGCGTGCTCATGCTGACCACCTTCGGTGAGGACGACTACATCCTGCGGGCGCTGGGCGGCGGCGCCGTCGGCTTCCTGATCAAGTCCGGCGAGCCCGAGGAGTTGATCGCGGGGGTTCGCGCGGTGGCCGACGGCGCCGCCTACCTGTCACCGAAGGTCGCCGCCCGGGTGGTCGCGCACCTCGCGGCCAGCGGCGCCGGAGACGCGGCGAGCCGGCGGTCGGCCGCTCGGGCGCGGGTCGAGGCGCTCACCGCCCGCGAGCGGGAGGTGCTCACCTTCCTGGGCGCCGGGCTGTCCAACGGGCAGATCGCCCGGCGGCTGCACGTGGTGGAGGGCACGGTCAAGGCGCACGTCAGCGCCATTCTGGCCGGGCTCGGCGTGGAGAACCGGGCCGCGGCGGCGGTCGTCGCCCACGAGGCGGGCGTGGTCGCCCCGGCCGAGCGCCCCGCGGGCCCCGGGCACGGGTGAGACCCGGGCGACCAGCGGCGTGAGGACGCGCGCGGCGAGCGGTCCCAGCGCGATGAGCACGGCGGCCGTGACGCCGCCGCCGAGCACCGCGCCGGCCAGCACGTCGTGCGGGTAGTGCACGCCGAGCACGACGCGCAGCAGCGCCGCCACCACGGCCAGCGGCAGGGTCACGGCGGCCAGCCGGGGTCGCAGCACGGCGAGCCCCACCGCGATGCCGGCGGCCAGCGTGGCGTGGTTGCTGGGGAAGGACCAGTCCCCCGGTTCCGGGCACTCGCCCAGCACAGCGGCGCCGCGCAGCGCCCGGCACGGCCGCTCCTCGTCGACGGCGAGCTTGAGCGCCTCGCTCGCCGCGTAGGCCGCCACGGTGCCGACGCCGACCAGCAGCGCGCCCGCCACCTGGCGCGCGTCGCCGCGGCGCACGGCGCGCCAGCACGCCCAGGCCAACAGCGCGCCGAGGAGGACCAGCGTGCCCTCGCTGGCCAGTTCGCTCAGGGTGGCGAACCACGACGGGGCGCCGTCCAGCGCGTCGCCGAGCGAGCGGTACGCCTTCGCCGACGGCCCTTCGGTGACCTGGACCGGGTCCGGCTCGCCGACGCCGCCCGGCGCCAGCCAGCCGACCACGCCGCCGACCGCCGCGAGCAGGCCGACCGCGAGCAGGGGGCGCCGCACGGCCCCGGAGTGTGTGGGAGATGTTCGTTCCATGGCCACTGAACGTAAAAGTGGCCGTGCTGGGAAACCCGGGTCGAACGGCAGGCCGCGCCCCCCACCTTCGTCGGGGTTGACACCCCGTCCGGGGGTGGACGCGGCGCGGCGCGTCCACCCCCCGGTGGTGCTCGGGTCAGACCGGGGTGCTGCCGGCCGGCTCCGGCGCGTCGGCGTCGTCGGGCGCCTGCGGGAGGCTGTCCATGAAGGAGCTGACCGAGAACACGGCGCGACCGGGGCCGGGCGGGCCGTAGCCGGGCGGCGAGGTCAGCCCGTACTCCTCCAGGGTGGCGCGGTAGGTCTCCAGGAGGCGGATGTGGTACTCCAGCGGCGCGCCGTTCGGGTTGGCTTTGCCGAGCGGTGTGGTGGGCTCGGGGCACCAGGTGGTGAAGCGGGGCACGACGCCGTGGGACATGAAGAAGCGCAGGCCCTCGGTGGTGGAGTCGATGGCCTCGCGCACCGTGGTGAAGCCGAAGGCCTCGGCCATCTCCACGCCCGCCACGAAGTTGGGGATCACGTTGCGTGCGCCGAAGATCTCGGTGGAGTCCAGGATGCGCCGGTGCCACTCGTCGCGGCCGACGTAGCGCTCCTTGCCGGGGCAGTACAGCTCGAACAACCGCCGGTCCCAGACCTCGAAG
Organism: Streptomyces sp. 71268; assembly: GCF_029392895.1. Classification (NCBI taxonomy): domain Bacteria; kingdom Bacillati; phylum Actinomycetota; class Actinomycetes; order Kitasatosporales; family Streptomycetaceae; genus Streptomyces; species Streptomyces sp. 71268. Next base: position 7,264,477 of record NZ_CP114200.1, on the reverse strand, counting down.
TTGGGGTGGTAGATGCGAATGCCGTAGTCGTGGAAGCGCCGCACGTCCTCGCGCGGCAGCGCCTGGGCCACGACCTTGCCGATCCACCGCCCGGGGAACCGCTCCTCGATGGCCTTCGCGTAGTGGCCGTAGAAGTCGGCCTCGTCCCGGCCGCCGACGTGCGAGGTGATGGAGCCGCCGGTGAGCGTGTACGCCTGCGAGGCGCGGGCCGTGTCGTACCGGTCGATGATCTCCAGCGCCTCGAGCACCTCCTCGACGGGCTTGACGCCGGTGTACGGGCGGCCCGCCGCCTTGTGCTGGCGCCAGTTGTGGTTGATGTCGCAGTACTGGCACTCCTCCTTGGCGCCGAAGTACTGGCACACCCGGAAGACCGTCAGGTACACCAGGTAGCCCCACTGGATGGTCGGCGCGACCTCCATCACGGACTTGCCGTTGGCGAGCGTGTGCCGGTAGTAGTCCGGCATCGGCGGCAGCCCGACGTCGGCTATGCGAGCCCCGTCCAGGTACAGCCCGAGCGCGCCGTCGGCGCCGGCCCGCACCACGTACGGCGACGCGGGGTTGACCCGCACCGAGACCACGGTGCGCCGCAGGTCGTAGGGGCCGCCGGTGAGCACGATCTCCTCGGGCGGCCGGTTGAGCGCGGCGGCGCCGAGTTCGGGCAGCGTGCGGTGGTCGAAGGAGAAGATGAAGTACGACTTGGGCTTGACGTCGCCGGACGCGCCGTCGGCAGTGCCGCTCAGCGCGGACTCGTCGAAGGCCATGCCGCCGCGCAGCAGGTCCTCCTTGAGCACCGCTTCCCTCGGCACCTGCGGGAAGCGTTCCATCAGGTCTTCGACCAGCGCGGTCCGGGTTCGGCTCTCCATGTGCTGCTCCATCCCTGGCGTCCTGGGCGGCCACCGGTTCGGCGGCTGCCGGCCACTGGCACTTCATTGCACCAGAGCCGCCGCCGGCCCGGCGGCGCGGGGTACGCGCCGGGGCGGTGCCACCACGGGCCTGGCGGCCCACGCTCCGGGCGGGACACCCGGGTGGTGGGCCCCCGGGTGCCGTCCCGGGCCGGGCCGCCTAGCGTGGAGCGGGCGCGGAGCGGTGCGGCTCGCCGCGCGGGGTGACGTGTGCGCCGGCGCAGCAGGGGGCGCCAGGCGTACAGTGGCCGTCCGTCGACCGATGACCTGACGTCCGTCGCGGCCTGGGCCACTCGGTGTCCTACGGTGCCCGCCCGGCACCGGTGAGCCGTCGTGGCGGGCGCCGGCCAGGACGCCGAGCGAGGTGCACGCGTATGCGACGCGCGGACAAGACCAAGGACCCCGTGTCCGCCCTCAGCGACCCCGCCGGGGCCGTACTGGACGCCCACGGCACCATTCTGGGCTGGACCGACGAGGCAGCCACGCTGCTCGGGCTGGCCGGTGACGAGGCGTGCGGGCGGCCGGTCACCTCACTGCTGGCCGACCGGGACCAGTGGCGGCGGGCGCTGCGGACCCGCACGCCCGACGCGTGGGAGGGGCGGGTGGTGCTCCGGCACGTCGCCGGCCACGAGGTGCCGGTCGTCTTCCGGGTGCTGCCGCTGAGCGGCGCGGCGGGCCGGGTCGACGCGACCCGCTACCTGGTGCTCGCCGCGGCGCGCCCCGCCTACGAGCGGTGGCGGCAGGACATCGCCTTCTCGCACGAGCTGTTCCTCCAGGACCGGATGGGCGTCGTGCTCTTCGACGTGGACCTGCGGCTGGTGCGCACCAACGCGCACCTGCTCTGGTACACCGGCGTCCCGGGCGACCTGGCCGGCCACCGGCTCGGCGACTTCCTGTTCCCCGAGGACGCGGCGGTCCTGGAGCGACACCTCGCGGAGGTGCTGCGCACCGGTGACCTGCGGCTCGGCGTCGAGGTGCTGATCCGCACCCGGGAGGACCCGCGGGGCGGGCGGCACATGACCATCTCGGCGTTCCGGCTGCGCGATCCGCACGACGGCGGCCTGGTGGGGGTGGCGGCGTTCTTCACCGACATCACCGACCACGTCCGCGCCCGGCAGCGGCTCGACCTGCTGCACCACGCGGCGGCGGTGCTCGGCGAGTCGCTCTCCATCATCCGTACGTGCGAGGACCTGACGACCGTCCTCGTCCCCGGCCTGGCGGACCTCGCCGCCGTCGACCTGGCGGACCCCGTGCTGATCGGCGAGGAGCCCGCGCACGACGGGGAGCACCTGTTCGCGCTGCGCCGGATGGCCGTGGCCGGCACGGACGGCAGCCCGCTGCCCACCGGGCCGATGACGCTCGGCAGCATCGACACCCAACGGGCGACGGACATCGCGGCGGCGGCCGAGGCCGTGGACGGCAGCCAGGCCGAGGCCGTCTCGCGCGGCGGCGGACAGCGTGCCGAGCGCCCGGACCGCGACGGCCTCGTCGCCGACCTGCGGCGCACGGCGACCGCCGACGGCGTACAGACCCCCACCCACTCGGCGAACGGCGCCGCGGGCGGCACCCAGGCCGCCGACGCGGGGTCCGCCGCGGCGGAGGCGGCTGGCAAGCGGGCGGCCGACCGACGCGAGGCCGACCAGCAGGCGGCCGACCAGCGGGAAGCCGATCAGCAGGCGGCCGGCGAGGGGACGGGCACGGCCGGCGGGGGTGCCACGGCCGGCGCGCTGGCCGACGTCGGCGCGGGCGCCAGGGGCGAGCGCTGGGTCGACCGGGAGATGACCGGCCAGCAGGGCGCCGACGGCTCGGGCGACGGCCACGTCGGGGCGCCCGGCGCAGGGGACGAGGTGCTGGCCTGGGCCCGGTCGGTGCCCGGGGCGCACTCGGTGATGACGGCACCGCTGCACGCGCGCGGCATCCTGCTGGGGCGCGTGACGGTCTGGCGCACCGAGGCTTTGGAGCCCTTCGACGCCGAGGACCTGACGCTGCTTGAGGAGGTGGCCGCCCGCGCCGGGCTCGCCGTGGACAACGCCCGGCGCTACACCCGCGAGCGGCGGGCCGCGGTCAAGCTCCAGCGCAGCCTGCTGCCGCCCGCGCTCACGGACGTGGTGGCGGCCGAGACGGCCAGCGTGTACCTGCCGACGGACGCGGCGCGCGGCGTCGGCGGCGACTGGTTCGACGTCATCCCGCTCTCGTCGGCCCGGGTCGCGCTGGTGGTCGGCGATGTCGTCGGACACGGCCTCCAGGCCACGGCCACCATGGGCCGGCTGCGTACGGCCGTGCGCACGCTGGCCGACCTGGACGTGGACCCGGAGGAGTTGCTGACCCACCTCGACGACCTGGTGCTGCAACTGACGGTGGAGGCCGACAGCGACCGGCCCGGCATCGAGGACGGGGCGCCCAACTCGCTGACCGACTCGGTCGGGGCGTCCTGCCTGTACGTCACGTACGACCCGGTGACCGGACACTGCGTCATGGCCAGCGCCGGGCACCCGCCGCCCGCGCTGATCTCCCCGGACGGCTCGGTCCGCTTCATCGAACTGGACCCCGGGCCGCCGCTGGGCGTGAGCAGCCTGCCCTTCGACATCACCGAACTCGACCTGCCGCCGGGCAGCGTCCTCGCGCTGTACACCGACGGCCTGGTGGAGCGGGGCGCCGGCGACGTGGACGAGGGCATGGCCGAACTGCGCGCCCGACTGCTGCGGGCCGACGTGCTGCGCCGCCCGCTGGCGGGCCTGCCCCGCGAGGTCGTGACCGACCTGCCGCCCAGCCGGCTGCCGGACGACGTCACGCTGCTGCTGGCCCGCACCCGGATGCTCCCGGAGCGCGATCGGGCCGCCTGGACGCTGGCGGCCGACCCGGCGCTGGTCGCCGGCACCCGTGAACTGGTCGCGGGCCAACTCGCGGAGTGGGGCCTGCACGAGCTGACCTTCACCACCGAGTTGGTGGTCAGCGAACTGGTCACCAATGCCATCCGGTACGCGGGCGGCCCCGTCGAACTCAGGCTGATCCGGGCCGGGGTGCTCATCTGCGAGGTGTCGGACCCCAGCAGCACCCAGCCCCGGATGCGCCGCGCCCGCGCCACCGACGAGGGCGGGCGCGGCCTGTACCTGGTCGCCCAGCTCACCAGCCGCTGGGGCAGCCGCTACACCCGGCACGGCAAGACGATCTGGACCGAGCAGCCGCTCCCGGACGTCTAGCTCCCGAACGCACAGGAGTACGGGCCGGCCCGCGCCCGGTGCCGAGCGGCGCGCCGGCCGTTGGGCGGCGACTCACACCGCCACCACCGCCCGCCGCTCCCGGGTGAGGTCGATGTCCGTGTCCGTGCCCGGCCGGTTCCACCGTCTGACGATCCGGGTGCGCCTGGGTCCGGGCCCGGGCGAATCCCGGGCCGACGGCGGCACCGCCCGGTGGCGGTCCCGGCCCGGTGGCGGCCCCGGGCGTGCGGTGGCGGGGACTCACCCCGTAAGACGGCGGATCGGCGCTCCCGCGAGGTAGGCCTGGATGTCCTCGACGGCCTGCCCGTAGTACCTGCGGTAGTTGCCCCGGGTGACGTAGCCGAGGTGCGGGGTGGCCAGCAGGCGGGGCGCCGTGCGCAGCGGGTGGTCGGCCGGCAGGGGTTCCTCGTCGAAAACGTCCACGGCGGCGCCGGCGATGGTGCCGGCGCGCAGCGCGGCGAGCAGCGCTTCCTGGTCGACGATCGCGGCCCGCGAGGTGTTGACCAGGTAGCCGGTCGGCTTCATGAGGGCCAGCTCGGCCGGTCCGAGCAGCCCCCGGGTGCGGTCCCCGAGCGCCAGGTGCACCGAGACGAAGTCGCTCCCGCGCAGCAGCTCCTCCTTGGAGCCCGCGTGCGCCACGCCGACCTCGGCGGCGCGCTCCGGGGTCAGGTTCTGGCTCCAGGCGACGACGTCCATGCCGAAGGCCAGGCCGATCCCGGCCACCCGGCTACCGATCTTCCCGAGCCCCAGCAGGCCGAGGCGCTGGCCCGCGAGGTCGGCGCCGAGCGTGCTCTGCCAGGGGCCGCCGGCGCGCAGCGCGGCGTTCTCCGGGACCAGGCCGCGCGCCAGGCCGAGCAGCAGCGCCCACGTCAGCTCGACCGGCGGGGTCGGCGAGCTCTCGGTGCCGCACACGGTCACCCCGTGGGCCTCGGCGGCGGCGAAGTCGATGACGGAGTTCCGCATGCCGGAGGCAACGAGCAGGCGCAGCCTCGGCAGGCGAGCCAGGAGCGAGGCGGGGAAGGGCACCCGCTCCCGCAGCGTGACCACGATGTCGAAGTCGGCCAGGGCGGCGGCCAGCTCGTCCTCGGTGCCCAGGTGTTCGGCGAAGGTGACCACGTCCACCTCGCCCGCCAGGGCCGCCCAGTCGGCGCTCGTGGCGGCCACGCCCTGGTAGTCGTCGAGGACGGCGCAGCGCTGTTGCATCTCGGTGCTCTCCCTGGTGGTCGCGGGTGCGGACGTTGCCCCCTGCCTATCGCACGGGCCTCCCCGGCCGACGCACCGGCCCCCGTCGTGTGCTCCCCGCCGGGACGCGGAGGCGCCGCTTCCGCCGTGGGAGAGCGCCGGGGACATGCCGCCGGGCGGAGCGCCGAACGGCCCACGGCCCGCCGTGTCGTTCCCCGTTCGCGGGCGGGTCCGTGCGGCCTGGCCAGGCATGCGGGGCCTGATCGGTCCTTGGCGTCCGGGAAGTGCCGGTGTCACCATAGGCATATGCCCACGCTTCAGGAGACGGCCGCGGTCCCGCGCGTTCAGCCGTGCTGCCCTCCGCTCACCCGGCAGGAACTCTCCCCCGCGGACGCGGCGACGATGGCCGCCATGTTCAAGGCGCTCGGCGACCCGGTCCGGCTGCGGCTCTTCTCCAAGGTCGCCTCCCATCCCGACGGAGAGGCGTGCGTGTGCGACATCGCCGACGTCGGCGTCTCCCAGCCCACCGTCAGCCACCACCTCAAGAAGCTGCGTGAGGCGGGCCTGCTGACCTCCGAGCGGCGTGGCACCTGGATCTACTACCGCATCGCCCCCACCGTCCTGGCCGCCCTGTCCCTCATGCTCAGCGACGCGAGGTGACCAGCCGCCCGACGCGGCCCCGTATCGCCGCGCGCGGTACCACGGGAGACGCGGGCTCCCCCCGTGGCTGAGCGCCCGTCAGGGCGGGGCGTCCGGGTTACGGGTCGGGCAGTACGCCGTGCAGGTCTGGCACGGTGGCGTGGCCCGGCACCCGGTCGCCGCGCGGGTCGCCGGCGCGGCGTACGCCGATGACGCGCCAGCCGGCCCGGGCCGCGGCGTCCAACTCCTCCCGCACGTCGCTGAGGAAGAGCGTGGCGCCGGCCGGCACCCCGATGCGGGCGGTGATGGCCAGGTAGGACCCGGGGGCGCGCTTGGCCCCCGCGTTGGCCAGGTCGAAGTACCCGCACAGCAGGGTGCTGAGGTCGCCGTGGTCGCTGTGGGCGAACCAGTCGCGTTGCGCGGCCACCGATCCGGAGGAGTAGACGTAGCGGGCGATGCCCGCGCGCCGCCAGCGGGCCAGGGCCGTGGGCACGTCGTCGTAGACGTGGCCGGCGAGTTCACCGCTCGCGTAGCCGTCGGCCCAGATCAGCCCCTGTACCTCCTTCAGCGGCGGGGCCTTGACGTCCGCGTCGGACCAGGCGGCCAGCGTCGCCGCGGCGCCTCGTTCGTCGAGGTCGGGCGCGTCGGCGTGGGCGCGGGTCGCGTGCAGCACCCGCTCCCAGGCCGGCTGGCCGCGGTGGGTGGCCAGCCAGTGGGCTAGGCGCTGGCGCGCGTAGGGGAAGAGCACGTCGCGCACGTGGTCCGCGGAGCCGGTGGTGCCCTCGATGTCGCAGACCACCGCGCGCGGCGCGGGGCCGCTCACGCCGCGTCCGCCGCGAGCAGCGCGTCGAGGCGTGGGAAGCGCTGGGCGATCGGGTCGCCGGTGAAGTCGCCCACCCAGCCGTCCTCCCCGGCGAAGAAGCGGATCGCGGTGAACTCGGGGCGCGGGCCCATGTCGAACCAGTGCGGGGTGCCGGCCGGTACGGACAGCAGGTCCCCGGCCTCGCACACCACCGCGTACACCTCATGCGCGAGGTGCAGGTAGAAGCACCCCACACCGTGGGCGAAGAAGCGCACCTCGGCCTCGGCGTGCCGGTGCTCCTCGATGAAGGTGGCGCGCGCCGTGGCGGCCTTCTGTCGCCAGGCGTCACTCTCTTCGGGGTGCAGCCCGGCGACGTCGACCAGGCGCAGGTCGTCGCGGGCCTTGAGCGCGTCCACCTCGGTGCGGTAGCGCGCCAGCACCTCGTCCGGGGCGGTGCCGGGCGCGATGGGGCCGCGCACCGGCCAGCGGTCGAAGGCCACCGCGTGCGCGCGTAGCGCGTCGGCGACGCGGGCCTGGTCGCGGGTGCGCAGGAGCACCTGGTCGGGCGCGTCGTCGGGCATGACCTGGAGCAGGGTCACGGCACGTCACCTCTCGGCATCGGGTGTGTCGTCATGTGCGTCGTCGTGCGTGTCGACGTGAGCGTCGACGGGGCTGATCGACGGCAGGCCGCCGGTGAGCAGCAGCAGTTGGCAGATCGCCTCCAGGCACTCCAGCCGGTCGCGGGCCTGTGCCAGGTCGCGGCCCCAGGTGGTGACGCCGTGGTCGGTGATGAGCAGGGCGGGGGGCGGGTGCGGGGTGGCGGCGAGGTGGTCCGCGACGTCCGCGGCGATCCGGGGCACGTCGGGCCAGTTGGGGAAGACGGGCAGCGCGGCGCTGGTCGGGTCGGCCAGGCCCAGCCCCTTGAGGAGTTCGAGGCGCTCGACGCGCAGCGTGCGCCGGCGCGCGGGGTGCCCGGCGCGGGTGGCGACGGCGGTGGCGTACGGCGCGTGGACGTGGATGACGGCGCAAGCCTGGGTCGTGCGGTAGATGGCGCAGTGGATCGTGGTCTCGGCCGACGCGCGCAGCGGCCCGGGGCTCACCTCGGCCCCGCTGTCCACGTGCACGGCGACCATCTCGCCCTCGGTCAGCTCGCCCTTGGCCCGGCCGCTCGCGGTGATCAGGGCGGTGGCGTCGGACAGCCGTACGGAGAGGTTGCCCGCAGTGCCCGGCATCCAGCCGCGCTCGTACAACTGCCGCGAGAAGCGGGCCAGTTCCGCGCCCGGATCGCCGTCGGCAGGCGGCTCGGCTCCGGTCATGTCGCCGCCCCGCCGCGCTGGTACGAGGCGGCCGGCGCGCCCGCCGGTGGTCGCGCGACGCGCTCCCGGTCGCCACGGCCCGCGGCGGCCATGCCGGCGGCGGGGGCGCCCCCGGGCACGAACACCCGGTCCTCGGAGACGATCGCGGTGACCAGGTCGGCCGGGGTGACGTCGAAGGCCGGGTTGTACGCGGCGGCGCCCGGCGGTGTGGTCACCACGCCCGCGTACGCGGTGACTTCGGTGGGGTCGCGTTCCTCGATGACGATGCCCGAGCCGTCGGCGGTCGCCCGGTCCCAGGTGGACTCGGGCGCGACGACCACGAAGGGGATGGCGTGTCGCGCGGCGGCCGTCGCGAGCCCGTACGTACCGATCTTGTTCGCGACGTCGCCGTTGGCGGCGATCCGGTCGGCCCCCACCAGCACGCAGTCCACCAGCCCCTGGGCCATGGCGGCGGGTGCTGCGGAGTCCACGCACACCCGGTAGGCGACACCCGCCCGCCCCAGCTCCCAGGCGGTCAGCCGGGCGCCCTGGAGCAGCGGCCGGGTCTCGCCCACCAGTACCTCGCGGACCAGGCCGCGGCGGCCGAGTTCGAGGATGACGCCGAGCGCGGTACCGACCGCGGCCGTGGCCAGGCGACCGGTGTTGCAGTGCGTGAGCAGGCGCATCGGCCGCGCTCCGACGCGCGCGAGGACCAGTTCGCAGGCGCGCTCCACGGCGGCGGCCCCCGTCGCGACGTCCTCATCGATCATGGCCAGCGCCTCGGCGAGGACCGCGTCGGGTCCGGCGGCGACGCGCCCGGCGGCCCGGTGGACGGCCCAGGCCAGGTTGACGGCGGTGGGCCGGGCGGCGGCCAGCCGCGCGGCGTCGGCGCGCACCGCGGCCTGGTCGCACCCGCCGTCCGTGCGGTGCCGGTGGGCCGACAGCGCCACGCCGAGGGCGCCGGCGAGTCCGATGGCCGGCGCCCCACGGATGGCGAGCGAGCGGATGGCGGCGACGAGTTGGTCCACGCTGGTCAGCCGCAGCACCCGGGTCTCGCCGGGGAGCGCGCGTTGGTCGACGGCGACGATGGCCCCGTCGTCCCAGGCGAGCGACGGCTGGTCAACCGGTGCGGCACCGGAGGCGGGCACGGGCCGCCTCCCCCTCGCGTCATCCATCGGCATTCCCTCGACTCGGGCCGGGGCGGCACGTGCGGCCCCGAACTGTGGCGTGCCCCGCGGCCCATGCCGCGGCGGTCGTACGGAGACGGCCCCGCGACCGGGCGCGGGACGGACGGACGACGGTCGGGCGCGCCGTGGTGGCGGCGCCCGACGGCCAGGCTATATGAAAACGATAATCAAATATACGGGTGCCGCGACACCGCGCGGAACCGACCGACAATGCCCCCACCCCACGGCGGGAGTGCCCCGAGACGCGGCGAACGACGAACGGCGGACGACAGTCGGCGGCGGGCGATCGACAGAACGGCCGGCGGGCGGCCGGCGGACGGTCGGGGCGTACGCCGGCGTACGAGACGGATCGGACGGCGACCGGCGGGCCGCGCTCCGCGCCGCGTCGCGACCAACTCCGCTGGTGGCGGGGCCGGTTCGTGGTCGATCGTATGTGCGCCCCTCGCGGGTGTGTCAATGGGCGCACATATCGCATCAGAGTCGGTCAATGTCCGTCCAATATCCGGGCACGTAGTTGACGGGAGGCGCAAACTACTGGTCCATTAGTTTCGTGAAGGGACAACAGCGCTTGGTCACCCGCGACCACATCGACTTCGGTCGGGTGTGGTCCGCCGCGTGTTGTCGCTAACGCGGCAGCGGGCCGTCTGACCGGCCCTCTCCTCCTGCGGTAGCCCCGTCGCGGGCCCCCCTCGCTCGCCGCCCCACCCTCGCGCGGCCCCTCCCCCACGTCGGCCGGCCCCCGCATCCCAGCGGCGCGCCGCCGCGGACCACGCCGCGCGAACCACCGTCCGAGCCCGCGCCACCCACCGGTGCGCCGTGCTCGCCGCGTCCCGTTCACCCACCACTTCCGTGCCACCCCGACGGCCCGCTCCGCGCGCCGACCCGTCGGTGTGTCGCCCTCCCCGTTTCTTCGCGAAAGGCCCTCCCATGCCCGTGGAGTTTCTTGGCATCGCTGCCACCAACGACGGTTCCGAGACCACCGCACGCTCCGGCGCCGCGTTCGACAAGGAGTACACGATCCGGCTCGCCCGGGCGCACGAGGAGTACGGCTGGGACCGAGTGCTGTTCGCCTACGCGTCCGGCGCCCCCGACCCCGCCCCGGCCGCCGCGTACCTCGCCAGCAAGCTCGACTCCCTCCAGATCCTGCTCGCCCACCGGCCCAACGTCTCGTACCCCACCTTCGCCGCCAAGACCTTCGCCACCCTCGACCAGATCAGCGACGGCCGGCTGACGGTGCACTTCATCACCGGCGGCAACGACCACGAGCAGCAGCGCGAGGGCGACACGCTCAGCAAGGACGGGCGCTACGCCCGCACCCGCGAGTACATCCAGCTCGTCAAGAAGATCTGGACCACCACGGAACCCTTCGACCACGAGGGCGAGCACTACCGGTTCCGCGATTTCGTCGCCGACGTCTTCCCCGTTCAACAGCCGCGCCCCGGCGTCTCGTTCGGCGGCTCGTCGCCCGCCGCGTACGCCGCCGGCGGCGCCGAGGCCGACATCTACTGCCTGTGGGGTGAGCCGTTGGCCAAAACCGCCGAGCAGATCGAGGCGGTGAAGGCGGCCGCCGCGGCGGCCGGGCGCACCGACGTGCCGCGCATCCAGGTCGCCTTCCGCCCGATCATCGCGCCGACCGAGGAGTTGGCCTGGGAGAAGGCCCACCGCACGGTCGGCGCCATCCGGGCCCGGCGCGAGCAGGGGCTGCCCCGCCACCACCGCGGCGGCGCGCCGGAGAACACCGGCTCCCAGCGGCTGATCGCCATCGCCGAGCAGGGCGAGCGCTACGACCGCGCGCTGTGGACCCCGACCGCGGCGGCCACCGGCGGCGCGGGCAACTCCAACGCGCTGGTCGGCACGCCCGAGACGGTCGCCCAGGCGCTGCTCGACTACTACGACCTCGGCGTCGACATCCTCTCGGCCCGCGGCTACGCGCTCCTCGACGACGCCATCGACTTCGGCCGGTACGTGATCCCGATCGTCCGCGAGGAGGTCGCCAAGCGCGACGCCGAGCGCGCGGCGGGCGCCGAGCGGAGCCTCGCGGCGGTGCGCGGATGACCTCCGTCGCACAGCCCCCATCCGACCTGACGGTCGTCGAGGTCCCGGTCTCCCACCCGCTGGTCAAGCCGCTGCTGCGGGAACTCGGTGACGAGTACACCGCGCGCTACGGCGGCGACGCGCACGAGGAGTTGGCCCGCTACCCCGACGAGGAGTTCACGCCCGCCCACGGCGGGACGCTGCTCCTCCTCCTGGAGGACGGTGACCCGGTCGCGGGCGGTGCCTTCCGCCGCTACGACGCCGCGACGGCCGAGCTCAAGCGGATCTGGACGCACTCCGCGCACCGCCGTCGCGGCCTGGCCCGACAGGTGGTGATCGAGCTGGAGCGCACGGCGCGCGAGCGCGGCTACCGGCGCGTCTACCTGACCACCGGGCCGCGTCAGCCCGAGGCCCGCGGCCTGTACCTGGCCACCGGCTACACGCCGCTCTTCGACACCGAGGCCGACCCCGAGACCATCGGCCCGCTCCCGTTCGAGAAGCACCTCGCCCCGGCAGACCAGCAGGCACGACCATGAGCAGGCACACCACCATGGGACTCACCACGGACCCCGCGCCGCCGGGCACCGGCGGCACCGACCTCGCACCTCACAAGGAGGCCGACCCGGGCGACCTCGCCGCGCTCAGGGTCGTCCCCACCCGGCACTACGGCCGGTGGGCGGCCGCCGTCGCCGTACTCGTGCTGACGGCGCAGTTCGCGCACGGGCTGATCACCAACCCCGTCTGGGAGTGGGAGGTCTTCCGCGCGTACGTGCTGTCGGAGACGATCGTCTCGGCCGTCGGCCTGACGCTCCAACTCACCGCGTACGCCACCGTCCTGGGTTTCGCGCTCGGCACCGTGCTGGCCTTCATGCGGCTCTCGCGCAACCCGGTCCTGCAGACCGTGGCCTGGGCCTACATCTGGATCTTCCGGTCCATCCCGATGATCGTGCAGCTCGTGTTCTGGTTCAACCTGAGCGCCCTGTACGAGCGGCTCGGCCTCGGCATCCCCTTCGGCCCGGTCTTCTGGTCCGTCGACAGCAACGACCTGATCGGCACCATCGGCGCCGCCCTGATCGGCCTCTCGCTGCACCAGGCCGCCTACGCCGCCGAGATCGTGCGCGGCGGCGTCATCTCCGTGGACCACGGCCAGTTGGAGGCCGCCGCCGCGCTCGGCATCCCGCGCCTGCGGCAGATCCGGCGCATCGTGCTCCCGCAGGCCATGCGCGCGATCCTGCCCACGGCCGGCAACGAGATCATCGGCCTGCTCAAGGGCACGTCGGTCGTCTACGTCATGGCCATCGGCGAACTCTTCTACCAGGTGCAGGTGATCTACGGCCGCAACGGTCACGTGATCCCGCTGCTGATGGTCGCCACCGCCTGGTACGTGTTCCTGACCTCCGTGCTCTCCCTCGCGCAGTACTACGTCGAGCGGCACTTCGCCCGTGGCGCCAACCGCACCCCGCCGCCGACCCCGCTCCAGCGGGCCCGCGCCGTCGTGGCCCGACTGCGGGCCACCGCGGCCGACAAGGCGCCCGCCGCACCCCGGGGAGGCACGGCGTGAACGACGTCATGGTCGACGTACGCGGCGTCCACAAGAGCTTCGGGGCGCTGAAGGTGCTGCGCGGCGTCGACCTCACGGTCCGCACGGGCGAGGTCACCGCGCTCCTCGGCCCGTCCGGGTCGGGCAAGTCCACGCTGTTGCGCGTCATCAACCACCTGGAGAAGGTCAACCGGGGGTGGATCAGCATCGACGGCGAGCTGATCGGCTACCGGCGCTCCGGCGACAAGCTGTACGAGTTGCGGGAGCGGGACATCCTGCGCCAGCGCACCCACATCGGGTTCGTCTTCCAGCACTTCCACCTCTTCCCGCACCTGACGGTCCTGGACAACGTCGTCGAAGCCCCGGTCGCCGCGCTGCGTCGGCCCCGCAAGGAGGCCGTGGTGACGGCGGAGCGGCTGCTCGCGCGGGTCGGCCTGGCCGACAAGGCCGGCGCCTACCCCCGCCAACTCTCCGGCGGGCAGCAGCAGCGGGTGGCCATCGCCCGCGCGCTGGCCATCGAACCCAAGGTGCTGCTCTTCGACGAGCCGACCTCCGCGCTCGACCCGGAGCTGGTCGGCGAGGTGCTCGACGTCATCAAGGACCTGGCCCGCTCCGGCACCACGATGGTCATCGTGACCCACGAGATCGGCTTCGCCCGCGAGGTCGCCGACACCGTGGTGTTCCTGGACGGCGGCGTCGTCGTGGAACAGGGCCCACCCGGCGCCGTACTCGACGCCCCTCGGCACGAGCGCACCCGCGCCTTCCTGTCCAAGGTGCTCTGACCCCGGCGCGCCCCGTACCCCGCCTCACCTCCACCCCCGCACCACCCCGTACGCCTCATATCACCCACCCTGCTCTGTCTCGTCCCGCGACACCCCGCACCCGCACCGCTCACGTTCCACCCGCAGGCAAGGAGAACACCCATGCGCACCCTCGTCGCCACCCGCACCACGGCCGCGGCGCTCGTCCTCGCGGCCACCGCCGCCCTCGCTGCCTGCAGCAACCCCTCGGACGGCGGCAGTACCGAGGTCGCCGCCAAGTCCGGCGCCCGTACGAAGATCAACCTGAGCCCGGACCAGAGACGGATCAGCACCCCCAAGGTGGAGGCCATCGCGGCCAAGGTGCCCGCCGAGATCCGCGAGCGGGGCACGCTGAAGATCGTCAACTCCTCCGGTTCGGCAGCGCCGTTGAACTTCTACGCCACCGACAACAAGACCCTCATCGGCGTGGAGACCGACATCGCCGCCCTGATCGCGAACGTGCTCGGCCTCAAGCCCCAGTTCACCTCGACCTCCTGGGAGAACATCTTCATCGGGCTCTCCAGCGGCAAGTACGACCTGGGCGCGAGCAACATCACCGTTACCGAGGAGCGCAAGGACCGCTACGACTTCGCCACCTACCGCAAGGACGACCTCGCCTTCGAGGCACGCGAGGGCAGCGGACTCACGGTCAAGGGGCCGAACGACGTGGCGGGCAAGACCGTCGCCGTCAGCTCGGGCACCAACCAGGAGAAGCTGCTGGTGGAGTGGAGCAAGGAGAACGAGCGGGCCGGCCGGAAACCGGTGGACATCAAGTACTACCAGAACGCCACCGACACCTATCTCGCACTCGCCTCCCGCCGCATCGACCTCTACCTCGGCCCGAACCCGAACGCCGCCTACCACGCGGCGTCCACCGGCAAGACCGAGGTCGTCGGCACCCATTCGGGGGCCGGCACCTCCCTCCAGGGCCTCATCGCCGCCACCACCAAGAAGGGCAACGGGCTGGTCGAGCCGCTGGCCGAGGCGCTGAACGAGGTCATCGACAGCGGCACGTACGGCAAGGTGCTGGCCCGCTGGGGCCTGACCAACGAGGCCGTGGCGAAGTCGGAGATCAACCCGCCGGGGCTGCCGCGCACCAACAGGTAATCCCCGCGTCGCGGCCCCGGCGCCCGCTTCCCCTCGTGGCGCCGGGGCCGCGTCCGCCCGCGCCCACGCCCGGCCCACGCCACCGGAGGTACCCCGTGCGATTCCAGGTCCTGACCATCGTCCAGCACGCCCCCCATCCGCTGACCGGCGCGCTCGGTTCCGCGGCCGACCGGCTCGCCGAGGTCGTGGAGACCGGCGTGCGGGCCGAGGAGTTGGGCTTTGACGCCTATGCGGTCGGCGAGCGCCACGCCGGGGCGTTCCTGTCCTCCAGCCCCACGGCGCTGCTCGGCGCGCTGGCCGCCCGCACCACCCGGATCAGGCTGCTGACCGGCGTGACCGTGGTCGCCATCCTGGACCCGGTCCGGGTGGCCGAGGACTACGCGACGCTGGACCAACTCTCGCGCGGACGCATCGAGTTGGTGATCGGCAAGGGCGCGGAGATGGGCCACTTCGACCTCTTCGGCCTGGACGAGGAGTCGCAGTGGGAGTACCAGGCCGAGAAGTACGAACTGCTGCGCAGGCTGTGGCGCGAGGAGAAGGTGAGCTGGCGGGGGCGGTTCCGCCCGGCCCTGGACGGGGCCACCACCGTGCCCCGCCCGTTCGGCGCGCGCCCGCCACGCGTCTGGCACGGCTCGGCCACCAGCCTCAACTCCCCGGAGCTGGCCGCCCAGCACGGCGACCCGCTGTTCAGCGCCAACGCCATCCAGCCGCGCGCGGCGTACGTCCGGCTCATCGACCACTACCGCGAGCGCTACGTGGCGCACGGACACGACCCGGCACACGCCTACGTCGGCGCGGGATCGGGCGGCCTCTTCCTGGCGGACACCACGCAGCAGGCCATCGCCCGGTTCAAGGACTTCTACGAGGCGCGGGTGCGCCAGACGTACAAGCCACACCTGGCGGGCAAGCCCGGCTACAACACGCCCTTCCGATCCATCGAGGAGGCGATCGCGGACGGCCCGCACCTGATCGGCAGCCCGCAGCAGGTCATCGACAAGATCCTCGACTTCCACCAGGTCTACCGGCACGATCTGCAGTCCATCACCGTGGACGGCTCCGGGCTCGCCCTGCCGGCGCAGTTCGAGCAGCTCCAGCGCTTCGCCGAGGAGGTCGCGCCGGTGGTACGGCGGGCCGCGCCCACCACGCTGTGGCAACGCCCGGCCCACGCGGAGCGGAGCACGCCCGCGCCCTGACGGGGCGTGTGCCACCGGGCCGGGCCGGTCAGCGGGCCGCCCGGGCTCGCGTCAACGGGAATTGAACGGCGATCCGTCCGCCATGCGGAATCACATTTCGGCCTTCTTGACCGGTCGAACTCCCCACTGGTTAGATCGGTGACATGAAGCGACAGGAACTCACGCGGCGACGCCATGTCGATCTCGCGCGCGTCACAAGTTCCCGCTGTCGCCCGTGATTACGAGCGCGGTCGCGCTGAATTACCCGCTCCCGCCAGGCGCCCCCGGTCGCATCGCCTCTGACCAGTGATCATTCGGGCCCACCAGCCCTCGATCCGGCGCACCGGCCTCCCTTCCGTAACTCCCGCGACGGCGCGGAAGCGGCGCGGGAATTTCCTCCCCGGATCGCCTGTTCACATTCCTGTCCTCGCTTTTCCACGGCTTCTCCAACTCCCCACGGAACAGCGCCAGCAGATCTCTCCACACGTCTGCGTGCATACGACATCGACCGGCGTGGACGGCGACGGAAAGACCTGTGTTCGCACACGTCGTCACCGGGTTCTGGCACCCGCTCGCCCCACACCGCCCGCGACGCCGGGAACGCGTTCCCGCCCCGTACTCCCCGGCCCGGCCGGCCGGCGTCCGTACGCCGCCGTGCCGACCGAACCCCTGGTCTTCGAAAGGTCCCCGTCATGGCCACCGTCCTGTCCGTCTCCGGAAGCCCGTCCGCGACCTCGCGCACCGCCAGGCTGCTGCGCCACCTCGACGCCCGACTCGCCTCCCAGGGACACGAGGTGGTCCCGCTCGACGTCCGGACCATCCCGGCCGAAGCGCTGCTGGGTGCCGACTTCGAGCACCCGGCGATCGTGGCGGCCACGGCCCAGTTCGCTCGGGCGCAGGGCGTGGTGATCGGCACCCCCATCTACAAGGCCGCCTACTCCGGCCTGCTCAAGTCCCTGCTCGACCTGCTGCCGCAGTACGCGCTGGCCGACAAGACCGTCCTCCCGCTGGCCACCGGCGGCACGACCGCGCACGTGCTGGCCATCGACTACGCGCTGCGCCCCGTGCTCAACTCCATGGGCGCGGCGCACATCGTGCAGGGGTGGTTCACGCTCGACAAGGACCTGGCCGTCGGCGACGACGGCGCGCTGACCATCGCGCCGGCCGCGGCCGGCGCCCTGGAGCAGGTCGCGGACCAGTTCTCGGCCGTGCTCGGAGGCCGTACGACCGTGTTGGCGGCCACCGGATGAGCGCCCCCACCCACCCCTGCGCGCGAAGGGCGTACACCCCGTGAGCCTCACGTTCCACTGGTTCCTGCCCACCAACGGCGACAGCCGCCACGTCGTCGGCGGCGGCCACGGCACGCCCGTCACCGCGGCCGGCGGCGACCGCCCACCGACCGTCGGCTACCTGACGCAGATCGCCCGCGCCGCCGAGGACCTGGGCTTCGTCGGCGCGCTGACGCCCACCGGCGCCTGGTGCGAGGACGCCTGGCTGACGACCGCCATGGTCAGTCAGCACACCGAGCGGCTGAAGTTCCTGGTCGCCTTCCGCCCGGGGTTCGTCTCACCCACCCTCGCGGCCCAGATGGCCGCCACCTACCAGCGACAGACCGGCGGCCGGCTGCTGCTGAACGTGGTCACCGGCGGCGAGAGTCAGGAGCAGCGGGCCTACGGCGACTTCCTCGACAAGGACGCGCGCTACGCCCGTACGGACGAGTTCCTGCGGGTGGTGCGCGGGTTGTGGCGCGGCGAGCGGGTGGACCTGGAGGGTGAGCACCTGCGGGTGGCGGACGCGCGGCTGTCCCAACTGCCCGACCCGGTGCCGGAGATCTACTTCGGCGGCTCGTCGCCCGTCGCGGGCGAGGTGGCCGCCCGCCACGCGCGGGTCTACCTCACCTGGGGCGAGCCGCCCGCCCAGGTGGCAGAGAAGATCGCCTGGGTGCGGGGGCTGGCCGAGAAGGAGGGGCGCGACATCCGCTTCGGCATCCGGCTGCACGTCATCACCCGGGACAGTGCGGAACAGGCGTGGGCCGAGGCGCGGCGGCTGCTGGACGGCTTCGACCCGCGGACCGTGCGCGCGGTCCAGAGCGGGCTGGCCCGCAGCGAGTCGGAGGGCCAACGGCGGATGCTCGCCCTGCACGGCGGCGAGCGGGACGACCTGGAGATCCACCCGAACCTGTGGGCCGGCATCGGGTTGGTACGCGGCGGCGCGGGCACCGCGCTGGTCGGCAGCCACGACGAGGTGGCCGAGCGCGTCATCGAGTACCACCGGCTCGGCATCGACGAGTTCGTGCTCTCCGGCTACCCGCACCTGGAGGAGGCGTACTGGTTCGGCGAGGGCGTCCTGCCGCGCCTGGCCGCGCGGGGCCTGTGGGCCCACCCGGCGGGGACGGTGCCCACCGCGGCGTGACCGGGGCGGGGCGCGCTCAGCGGCTGACGGCTGTCTCGCGCCCCACCCGGGACAGCTTGTCGGGGTTGCGGACGTGGTAGGCGCCGGTGACGTAGCCGTCCTCGACCCGCACCGCCACCACGCCGTCGATCTCCCCGCCCACCCGGACCAGCAACCCCGGGCCACCGTTGATCTGCACCGGCTCGACCGACCTCTCGGCGTCGCGCCGCCACCAGCCGGCGGCCAGCAGGCGGGCCACCCTGTCCGCGCCCACGACGGGTTGGAGCAGGGCGTGCCTGACTCCCCCGCCGTCGCTCAGGGCGACCACGTCCGGGGCGAGGATGTCGAGGAGGCTCTGCAACTCCCCCGTCTCGACGGCACGTTGGAAGGCCTGCAGCGCGGCCCGGGTCTGGGTGGGCGAGACGGGGCCGCGCGGTCGGCGCGCGGCGACGTGTGACCGGGCCCGGTAGGCGAGTTGGCGGACGGCGGCCGGGCTCCTGCCGACGGCCTCGGCGATCTCCTCGTACTCGACGGCGAACACCTCACGCAGTACGAACACCGCCCGCTCCACCGGCGTCAGCGTCTCCAGGACGAGCAGCATGGCCATCGACACGCTGTCGGCCAGTTCGACGTCCTCGGCGACGTCCGGGGCGGTCAGCAACGGTTCGGGCAGCCAGGGCCCGACGTAGGACTCCTTGCGCCGGCTGAGCGCGCGCATCCGGTCCAGCGCCTGCCGGGTGACGATCCGCACCAGGTAGGCACGCTCCTCCCGCACGGTCGCCAGGTCCACGCCCACCCACCGCAACCACGTCTCCTGCAACACGTCCTCGGCGTCGGCGGCCGAGCCGAGCATCTCGTAGGCGACGGTGAACAGCAGGTTCCGGTGAGCGACGAACGCCTCGGTGGCGGCGTCCACCGGCTCCGCCCGATCGCCACGCCGCGGCCTCCCGGCCGGGCTCGTGACCGGATCGCCGTGCTCGCTCATACAGACTCCCACCCGCTCGTTTCCCCACGCTGCCGCACGCACTGGACGCCGGCGCCGGCGGCCGCGTAACACCCGCGGCCGGTGGCCTACGTCACACGGGCGCGGTTGTTACGCGTGCCCCGAGGCCGACGTCTGGTGTGCGTCGGTGCGCCCACCGCACCGACCCAGCACCCCAGAACCGGGAAGAAGGACAGGGAACATGAGCACCGTCAAGTTCGCCGTGGCAGGAGCGACCGGACGGCTGGGACGCCACGTCGTGGACGTCCTCGCCGAGCGGGGACACCAGGTCGTGTCGATGTCCCGCGCCACCGGTGTGGACGTCATCACCGGTACGGGCCTGGCCGACGCCCTGACCGGGGTCGACGTCATCATCGACGTCGCGTCGTGGCACGCCTCGGACCAGGAGGCGGCCACGGAGTTCTTCCGCACCGCCACCCGCAACCTGCACGAGGCCGGCCGGCACGCGGGCGTCGACCGGCTCGTCGCCGTCTCCATCATCGGGGCCGACAAGGCCACCGCCGGCTTCGTCGCGGCCCAGCAGGCGCACGAGGAGGCCCACCTGGCCGGCCCGCTGCCCGCCCGGATCCTGCGGGCCGCGCAGTTCCACGAGTTCGTCGACCAGCTCCTGGACTGGCGACAGGGCGACGTCGCCTACGTACCGGCCCTGCCCACCCAGCTCGTGGCCTGCCGCACCGTGGCCGAGACGCTGGTCGACCTGGCCACCGACGCGGACGCGCCCGACCCGTCGGCACCCGACACGCCGATCCCCGAGATCGCCGGGCCCCGCCGGGAGGTCATGGCCGAGGCGGCCAAGCTCCTCGGCGCCCGCCGCGGCATCAAGGTCGTCGAGGTCGACGGCGCCGGCATACCCGACGCCGAGATCGCCGCGGCCGGCGGGTTCCTGCCCGGCCCGCACGCCAGGCTCGCCGGTCCCACCTTCCAGGAGTGGCTCGCCACCCGGGAGCGGGTGCCGTCCTGATGACCCAGATGTGGTCAGCCGGTACCACCCACTGATACCGGCGCCGTGGGGGCGCGGCGTCCGGCCGCGCCCCCACGGACGGGCCCGGCGAACTGCCCCGTACGCGCCGTCAGTCCTCCCCCTCTTCCCCCTCGTCGCCCTCGAAGGCGTCACCGATCTCGTCGACCACCTCGGCCGCGACGATGCCACCCACGACGCCCACGGCCACCCCGGCCGCCACTCCGGCCACCACGGCCCCGGTGCCCGGCCCCGACCGGCCTCCCGTGGCGTGCCCTGCGAGGTACCCATCGGACGCGGCGGGCCCGTGGTCCACCGCGTACGCGCCGCCACGCCGCTCGACCATGCCCCGAACCCAGGAGTCCACCGCGGCCGGCCAGTCCATCCGCTCGACGTCCTGATGGGCCACGGTGAACCGGTGGACGGCGTCGCCGCCGGCGGACAGCAGGCCACCGCGCTTGTCGGCCTCCAGCACGACCTCCATGCCCACCGGCGTGGCGAGGAACGTCACCTCGACCTCCTGGACGGCGTGCGCCAGGTCCGGCGGCGGGCTGAGTTCGATCTCCTGGTAGAACGGCAGGCTCTGGCTGGTGCCGCCGATGTGGCCGAGTTCCAGGTCCGCGCTGGTGAACCCGTATCCGAGCTGCCCGAACGCCTCCAACACCGCCTCCTGCACCGGCAGCGGGCGCACCCGCAGCGGGTCCAGGTCGCCCTTGTCTCGCGCGCCCGCGACCGCGAGTTCCGTGCGGACGCCGAGGACCACGCCGAGGCCCTGCCCGTACAGCTCGGTCATCGGCGTCTCCCATGGCAGCGGCAGCCCGAACGGCACCTCCCGCTCCTGGCCCTCGGCCAGCCGGAAGCCCCCGTCGATCGTCGCCCGGTGGAAGGCGACCAGCCCCTCCCGCTCCCCGTCGCCGCCCTCGGCCTCGACCCGGGCGACCAACTCCAGCGTGACGTGCTCGATCTCGGCCGCCGACGTGCCGCCGACCATCCGCACCCGGCCGGACAGGACGCCGCCTGGCGGCACCGCGCCGTCGTCCAGAACCGTGTCCACCGAGGGGCCGCCCACCCCGATGGCTCCCAGCAGCCGTTTGAACACCATCGCGGCGCTCTCCCTCTCCGTCGCTCTCACGTGATGATCCTTCGCACCGCGCGCCACCCGGCACGCGCCCGTACGCGGCGGCCCCCCGCGCGGGGGGCCGCCACCCGGTGCCCGGCCTACTTCGCCGCGGCGTCCAGGGCCGCGAGGGACGCGGCCCAGTGGAAGTACTTCACCTTGGCCAGATCGGCCACCGTCGTGACGCCGAACGCCTCGTGCAACAGCTCGCCGTCGCGGTCCGAGACGCCCTTCAGGGCCGAGACCGGCGCGGCGAGGATCTCCGGGAGATCCTTGTCCGCCCACGCCTTGTCGAGCACCTTGCCAAGATCTACTGCCGCCATTGCCCTCTCCCTGGGGATGTGGTGTTCACTCGTGATCGGCCGGGCCGCGGCACGGTCGCCGCCGCATCGGCCCGCACCGGTTCCGGCGATTCCGGCGATCCCGGCCCTGTGCGGCCGACTTGGCCGGAACGCCGCGCCGGCGCGGCCGCGTGGTCCGGCTTCGTGCGGTGTAGCGGGGTCTGTCGTACGTCGCCGGGGTCGCGGAACTCCGGTTGCCAGGGCCGCCACGGCGTTCCTCCGGTTCCGCTCCACCGACCGAGGGCACAGAATCTACAACACTGTAGAGGTCGACCGGACCGATCGCGCCAGCGAACGCCACCCCACGTCGAGCCACTAACCCCGCTCCCCCGGCGGGTGGATGACACTCCGTCATACCGCCGAGGAACACTCGTACGCCGCCCGAGCGCGGCTCCCACCGACGCCCGCGCGAGTGGCGCCCTCCACCGCCCCTGAGTGGTTGGCCAGTAGCCCACCAGCCCGACTCCTGCGCTCACCGTCACCGCCACGAGGTGGCCTGGTCGGGCGACCGTGGGGCGAGCCCCGCAGCCCGGCCCCCGGTCAGGGCCTCGCTTGGCGCTCCGGGCGCTCAGTGGTTAAGTAGTCACATGACGAGATCGCCGGCTGGGCGCCAGCTTTCGACGGCGGAGGAACGGCGCGAGACGGTCCTGCGGACCGCCGTCGGCGCGTTCGCCGCCCGCGGGTACTACGGCACGACGACGGGCGAGGTCGCCAAGGCCGCCGGCATCTCCCAGGCGTACGTGTACCGGCTGTTCCCCGACAAGGAGACCCTGTTCGTGGCCGTGATCGAGCACTGCTCGACGCGGATGCGGGCGGCCTTCGCCGAGGCCGCGGCGCGGGCGACGAGCAGCGATCCGGCCAGCGTGCTGGACGCGCTGGGTGACGCGTACGCGCGGTTGGTCGCCGACAAGGACCTGTTGCTGGTGATGTTGCAGGCCAAGTGCGCGGCGAGCGAGCCGGCCATCCGCGACGCGGTGCGTGCGACCTACGCGCGCGAGGTCGAGTACGTGCGAGCCGTCTCCGGCGCCGGCGAGGAGGACATCCAACGCTTCTTCGCCCGCGGGTTCCTGTGCGACGCGCTGATCGCCATGGGCGCGGACGAGGTCGACGCCCCGTGGTCGCGCACCCTGCTGACCGGAATCCGCCACTACTGAGCCGGCGAGCGGGGCCCACGCCGCTGTGCGCCACACCCGCGAAAAGAATTCTGGCGCGGGATGTCGAGAACCCGGTCCCGGCCTCGTCCCCGTTACGGCAACCGCGAGGAACGCGTGAGGGAGACGAACGACATGGGCAAGATCACCACCGGCGCCACCACGATGTCCCTGGACGGCTACATCGCCGGACCCGAGGAGAGCGGCTTCGACCTGCTGTTCCAGTGGTACGGCGACGGCGATGTCGAGATCCCGTCGGCCAGCCCCGACGTGCCGCCGTTCCGCGTCTCCGCGGCCAGCGCCGAGTTGCTCGGGCAGGAGTGGGCGAACACCGGCGCGCTGATCGTCGGCCGGCACCTGTACGACATGACGAACGCCTGGGGCGGACGTCACCCGATGGACGTGACCACGGTCGTGCTCACCCACCAACGCCCGGACGACCGGCCCGAGGACGACGAGAACTTCGTCTTCGTCACCGACGGCATCGAGTCGGCGGTGGCCAGGGCCCGGGAGCTGGCCGGTGAGAAGGACGTCGTGGTCAACGGTGGGGAGATGGCCCGCCAGTGCCTGGAGGCCGGCCTACTGGACGAGGTCGGCGTCGCGCTGGTACCGGTCATCCTGGGTGGCGGAAAGTCGCTCTTCGGCGAACTCGGCACCGTACCGGTGCGGTTCGACGGGCCCAGCGCCGTGGTCGACGGCGGCGGTGTCACCCACCTGCGCTACCAGGTCAGGAAGTAGGCCAACGCCCGCCCCGCGCCCGCGCTCCGGGGCGACGGCTCTCCTTAGCCGAGTGCGCCCGGTCGTCTCCGATCCGGTCACACTCGGCCAAGGCACGTCCGAGCAAGGCTCACCCGGCCGAGGTGCGTTCGGTCAACACCCGGTCAGGGCACGGCCTCGGAGACGGGTGCGGCGTGGCCCGGGATTCATCGGGACGAACCCTTCGGCAGGGACGACTCGGTGGCCGGGTCGGTCGCCGCCTCGCCCTCCGGCGCGTCGGCGGCCGACGCCCCGGGCGAGTCGCCGGGCGGCGCGCCCCGGCCCTTGATGCGCCGCGTGATGGCCTTGCCGCCGACGATGAGCACCACGGCGCTGACGATGACGGCCCCGCCGAGCAGCAGGTTCGGGCTGAGGTCCTCCTCGCCGAGCAGGGTGCCGAGCGCGACGGCGACCACCGGGTTGACGTAGGCGTAGGTGGCCATCGTGTCGTTGGGCAGGGTGGCGTTGGCGTAGCCGTACGCCGTGAAGGCGAGCATGGAACCGGCGACGACCAGCCACAGGAAGCCGACGATGGACTCGGTGGAGACGTTCGCGAACTCCAACTCGCCGAACTCGCCCTTGACTCCGGCGAGGGCGACCAGCAGTACCCCGCCGATCACCATCTCCAGCGAAGCCACCACCAGCGGGTGGGGCGGCAACGAGGCGCTGCGGGCGTAGACCGAACCGGCCGCCCAGCACAGCGACCCGATGAGGACGAGTATGGCGCCGCCGGTGTCCACGTCGGCTCCCGGCCCACCCACGAGGACGCCGACGCCCACCGTGCCGAGGAGGAGCGCGAGGGCCATCGTGAGCGTGACCCGCGTCTTGGTCACCGCGGCGTTGATCAGGACCATCCAGACCGGGACGGTCGCCACGATGAGGGCGGCCAGGCCGGAGTCCACGGTGGTCTCGCCGACGCTGAGCAGGCCGTTGCCGCCGACCAGCATCAGAGCGGCGACGACGAGGGCGGAGCGCACGTGCAACTTGGTCGGCCGGTTGGCCCCGCTCGCGTGGCGCGGCGCGACGATCGCGTACATCACCACGCCCGCGATGAGGTAACGGAAACCGGCCATGAGTAGTGGGGGGATGGTGTCGACGGCCATCTGGATGCCGAGGTACGTGGACCCCCACACGACCCACACCGTGACCAGTGCCAGCCAGGGTAGGAGGGAGCGGCGCGTAGACGTCAACTTAGGCTCAGTGAGCATCTGGCCTCATTTACTAAGGCAAGCTACGTATTATGGCTATGCGAGGGTAAGTTGATCCGCCACGGAGGGCAAGTTGTCACTATGACACGACAGCTAGATGACATCGATCGGACGATCCTGCGGGCGATGACGACGGACGGACGGCAGACCGTCCGGGCGCTGGCGCGGATCGTCGGGCTGTCCGAGCCGTCAGTTCGTGAGCGCCTACAGCGCCTTGAGCGCGACGGCGTCATCACCGGGTACCGCGCGCAGCTCGATCCGGCGAGCGTCGACGCGACCACGGCGGCCTTCGTCGCGGTGCGCTTCGAGCCCAACCTGGACGCGAAGGAACAGATCAACAAGCGACTCGAACACGAGGACTGCGTGTTGGAGGTGCACGAGGTGGCGGGCGAGGACTGTTACTGGCTCAAGGTGCGCGTGTCCGGTACCCACGCGCTGGCCGAGTCGCTGGACCGCATCCGGGCGATCCCGTCGGTGCGCAGCACGAGCACCACCATCGTGCTGCGCACGGTCTTCGAACGGCCGTTGGGCCCGGACACCGCGCGCCAGCGGTAAGGCCGACGACACCGCCTGGCCCCGGCACTCCGGCGCCGGCCGCCTCGACGCCGGGCGACGACGGCCGAGCGGTGCGCGCGAGCGCCCCTGGGTGACGCGTCCGGGGGCCGGCGGAGCCAGCGAACCGTACGTCGCTCGGGGGTGTGCGCCCGGCCGCCGAACGGGGGTGGGGCGCGGCTCGCGCGCCTAGAAGCAGCCCGCGGGCAGGGCGGCGCCGCCGGCGTACAGGTGCCTGATGGCCGCGGCGAAGGAATAGCAGTCGAAGAGCGCCGAGTGCTCCTCGCCGGCGAAGGGCTTGGGCAGCCCCAGCACCTTCCACAGGCGGCCCACGTTGGCCTCGGCGGTGGCCGGTGCGAGCGTGTTCAGCCAGGGGCGCACATTGAGGAAGTGGGCGGCGAGAAATCCGCTCTTCACCTCTTCCCCGCGCGCTCGTGCCCAGCCCACGTTCTCCCCGAGGACGACCATGTCGTTGCCGTACGAGAGGACGGACTGGCCGCGGCAGAAGGTCAGGAAATCGCCGAGGGCGGCGGCCGGCGAAAGGCCTTCCCGGTCGACCTCCTCCTGCGTGATGCCGGTGAGGTCGGTGAAGTACGGGGACAGTTCGGGATTGACCACGGGACGCACCAGCACCTCGTACTCCTCGGCGACGGTGAGGTCCTCCCGCAGGCGTAAGGCACCGATCTGCACGATTTCCCGGAGCTGTCCCGGCGCCGCCCAGTCCTGCTCCAGCGCCCCGGGCCACGTGGTGAATTCGAGGTCGAAGATGACAAAGGTCGACAAAGCAGCTCCTCCTAGTACGGAAATCCCGGAACTCAGGTCGCCGATGCGGGGCACGGGGTGGGAAACACGTACGGAACGCCGTCCGGAATACGACGGAAAAACGGTCGCCCGCGCTTTCCCAACGCCCCGACCCTTTCGGGGCCGTATCTCGCGGGGAGTCGTACGGTGCGCACCGCCGGGGCCCCGGAAGTGGCGCGGCGCGACGCCCCGCGAAAGGCGTTGCGATCTGGGCGCCATCGTATCGGCGACGGGCGTCGGTCCAGCTTCTTCCCGGCGCTTCGCCACTCAGTGGACACGCGCCGTTGTGGTGCGGTTTTCCGCACTTCGCCGTCCGTACGCGAACCGGGGGCCGACGTCCCGTCAGGCCGCGCGCGCGGCAGCGACGCGACGCGGCCCCGCCGCACCGGGCGGTCGGCGGGCGCGGTGGGGACGAGCCGGTGTTACCCGACGGGGCGGGCGCGCGGGTGCCTCACGCGCCGGCGTCGTGCCGGTCCGCGCGCGGCACGGGAACGTCATCGCTCAGCCGCTCGGGGCCGCCGTAACCGGGGCTGGCGAAGTCCGGGCTGGCGTAGCCGACGCGCGGGCGCTGCGGGCGACGGTCGGCCCGCCGCCCCGGCCGCGCCTGCTCGCGTTCCCGCAGGCGGTTCCGGAGAAAGGGCAGCATGCCGCGCTCCAACAGCGCCCGCTGCCAGGTCTCGCGGGCCCGGTCCACGGCGGCGGCGCGCGCCGCGCGGTCCGGTCCCGGCCGGGGTATGGAGCGGTGCCGGACGGCCGTGACGAGGAGGCCGGCCAGCGCGGCGGTCCCGGTCAGCACGGCGACCACGGCCGCGGTCCAGCCGGCGCGCACGAGCGCGTCGGCCGTCTCCGGCGTCGAGTCGGCGATCTCCAGGACGTAGCCGAGCAGCAGGAAGACCACGGCCGCCATGCTGGCCAGCAGTGGGGCGAGGACGGCGAGCGCGGGCAACAGCCTGCGCCGCGCCCGCGCCAACCGGCCGACCGGCGACGCCCGGCGCGGCCGCGTCGCGTCCGGGGCCCCACCATCGTCGGCCCGCGCGCCGAGGTAACGCGCGTACTCCGGTGCCGCGTTCGCCGCGATCTCCGACCGGCTGGCCTCGACGCGTTCGCGCAGCCAGTCGGTGAGGACGGCGGTGTGGACGCCTCGGCGCAGCAGCGTACGGATCTCCGTGGTGGCCAACGCCCGGTGCAGCACGTGGTCGAAGTCGGCCCGGTCTTCACCGCGCAGTTCGGGCGCGCTCGTCATGGTGCTCCCCCGGGTCGTGGGCGGAGCTGCCGCGTCCGCCCTTCCGTGCCGCTGTTCTTGCTGGCCTTGCTGGTCCTACTGGTCTCGCTGTTCCGCGCGAGCCTTCGCCGTTCTCGTCGAGGGTTCGCCGTTTCCCGCCAGACTGTTGAATCTACAGCACTGTAGAAACCCAGGGGTGGTAATGCGCCAGTGCCCGACCGATTGGCCACGCCCGCCCCTTCGACCCGGCGCGATCGGTCAGGTCAGGGCGAGGAGGCTGACGGCGACGGCGGCGGCGCCCAGGCCGACCCACTGGCCACGGTGGACGCGCTCGGCCAGGACACCGCGGGCGAGCAGGACGGTGCCGGCCGGGTACAGGGCGGTGATCACGGCGACCACGGCCAGGTCGCCGCCGCGGGCGGCGAGCAGGAACAGCAGGTTGGCGACCGAGTCCAGCATGCCGGCCGTCGCCGAGATCGCGTACGCGGGTCGCTCCGGGCCCAGTCGCCGGAACATCAGCCCGGCGGCGGCCAGCGTGACGGCGGAGGACACGGCGCGGCCGACGACCAGCGGGCCGACGCCGCTGTCGGAGGGCGCCTGGTGCAGGAAGACCAGTTGCAGGGCGATGGCGGCCCCGGCGCCGAGGGCCAGCAGCAGCGCGGTACGCGACGGGCGCGCCCTTCCGGCGCCGTGCCCGGCGCTGACCAGCACCACCGCCGCCAGCGCCAGCGGCAGTCCGACCAGCCCGGTCAGCCCCAGGCGCTCACCCTGCACCAGGCCGACGCCGACCGGCAGCATGGCCGAGACCAGCGCGGTCACCGGCGACAGGACGTTCATCGGCCCGATCGCGAGCGTGCGGTAGAGCAGGGCGAACGCGGCGGCCGAGGCGACTCCGGAGGCCGCGCCCCAGGCGAGGGTGGCGGGGGCGAAGGAGGCGCCGAGGAGGGGCCACAACAGCAGCTCGACGGTGAGCGAGGCCGGGGCCGCGATCATGACGGTGCGCAGGACATGGGCCTTGCGGGCACCGAGACCGCCAAGGAAGTCGGCGCATCCGTAGGCCAGGGAGCTACCCAGGGCCAGCAGCAGAGCGATCACGGGCGGCACATCCCTTACTATCAATCGAACGACCACACCGTACATCGCATCGACCGAAGGCCGTCAACCAAGCGACCGTGTGATGCAATGCACCGACCGCCGACCGAAGGGGCGACAGCGATGGCCGAGACCGAGGCGGCGTTGCGGACGCTCGCGCACAACGTCCGCGCGGCCCGCACCCGTGCCGGCCTGTCCCTGGACGAACTCGGCCGACGCGCCAAGGTGAGCAAGGGCGCGCTGGTCGCCCTGGAAAAGGCGCAGGGCAACCCGAACTTCGCCACCCTGGTACGCCTCGCCGACACCCTCGGCGTCTCCGTCTCCGCGCTCCTGGAGGGCAGCCCCGAGCAGCGCGTCCGGGTGGTGAGTGCCGACGCGGTCACGCCGCTGTGGAAGGGTGAGCGAGGCGGCGAGGCGCGGCTGATGCTGACCACCAGCGGGCCCGCGCCCACCGAGGTCTGGCGATGGACGCTGGAGCCGGGCGAGGAGTACCCCAGCCACCCCCACCAGGCCGGCGTCGCGGAGACCGTCAGCGTCACCGCCGGACGCATGGTGCTCGTCGTGGACGGCGTCGAGCATCCGGTCGAGGCCGGGCAGACCGCCACCTTCGACGCCGACCACGCGCACTCCTACCGTGGCTCGGGCACCGAGACCTGCCACCTGATCATGACCGTCCACCTCCCCCCGAGCCCCGCGTAGCGACTCGACGACTCCCGGCCGACCGGCCACCACCGGCCACGGACCGCCGCCCGCCGCCCGTCGCCCGTCGAGGCACCATCCGTCCGCTCAGTCCCGCTCAGCCGCTCGCGTCGCGTCAACACGTGCGTCATTGCGCACATGATGGCTAGATTTGACGAGCGAGCAACCGGTCACCGGCGGAGGGAAGGCCCCATGCTGTCCGTGTTACGCCGCCACCGCGGCTACCGCCGGCTGTTCACCGCGCAGGTCGTCGCGCTCGTCGGGACCGGCCTGGCCACCGTGGCGCTGAGCCTGCTCGCCTACGACCTCGCCGGTTCGCACGCGGGGTCGGTCCTCGGTACCGCGCTGGCGATCAAGATGGTGGCCTACGTCGGGCTCGCCCCGCTGATCAGCGCGTTGGCCCACCAACTGCCGCCGCGCCCGCTGTTGGTGGGCGCCGATCTGGTCCGCGCGGCGGTCGCCCTCACCCTGCCGTTCGTGGACGCGGTCTGGCAGGTCTACGCGCTGATCTTCGTACTCCAGGCGGCCTCGGCCACCTTCACGCCGGCCTTCCAGTCGCTGATCCCCCAACTGCTGCCCGCCGAGGACGACTACACCCGCGCCCTGTCCCTGTCCCGCCTGGCCTACGACCTGGAGATCCTGTTCAGCCCGCTGTTGGCCGCCGCGCTGCTGTCGCGGATCACCTACGACTGGCTCTTCCTCGGCACCGTGGCCGGTTTCCTCGGCTCGGCCGCCCTCGTCCTGTCCGCCGCCCTCCCGGGGACCACGGCGGCGCCCGCGCCGAGCCACGCCGACGGCGCCCCCGGGTTCGCGGCCCGGGTCACCCGTGGCACCCGGATCTTCCTGGCCACGCCCAGGCTACGGGCGCTGCTCGCCCTGACCCTGGCGATCGCGGCGGGCGGCGCGATGGTCATGGTCAACACCATCGGCTACGTACGCGACCACCTCGGGCGCGGCACGTCCGACGTACCGGTGGCGCTCGGCGCGTACGGAGCGGGCTCCATCGCCGCGGCGCTGCTGTTCCCCGCCCTGCTGCGGCGCGCCAGCGACCACACGCTGATGCTGCCCGCCGCCTTCGCGTCCGCCGCGCTGCTGCTCACCCTGGCCGCCCTCACCCGGGCGGGCGCCGGCGCGTGGCAGTGGCCGGCCCTGCTGGCCCTCTGGTGCGCGTTCGGCGTCACCGAGTCGGTCATCATGACCCCCACCGGCCGGTTGATCCGCCGCTCGGCCTCCGCCGCCGACCTCAACGCGACCTTCACCGCGCAGTTCTCGCTCGCCCACGGTTGCTGGCTGCTCACCTATCCGGTGGCCGGCTGGCTGGGGTCCGGCGCCGGACTGTCCGTGGTGGCACTGGTGTTGGGCGCGGTGGCGCTGGGAGCGGCGCTCGCCGCCTGGCGCCTGTGGCCCGCGCCCGACACCGCGTACCTGCCGCACGTGCACACCACGCTGGCGCACGGGCACCCACACCTGGCCGACGCCCAGCCGGCGGGCGGCGGCTGGCGGCACACGCACGAGTTCGTCATCGACGACCTGCACGAACGCTGGCCGCTGCGCCCCCGTCACACCTGAACCCCAACCGCCCACCTGGCGGGCGCCCCGGGCACCACGCCCGGCTCACCACTCCCCCGGCGGGCCGCTCGCCCCGCCTCACCCCTTGCCTGCGCCCTCGCCGGGCGCGGTCGTCGCCGCCCCCCGCTCCTCGGACGAGCCGTCGTACGGTACGTCGCCCGCGGGCCCACCCACCGGCGGCCGCGACCCACCCGGCACGCCCCGCGCCGGGGCGCCGGCGCCCTCGTCGGCCGGCGGAACGGGCCCGGGGTCGTGGCCGGTCGAGGGGGCGGGCTCGGCGCTCTGCCGCCCCGGGCGGGCCCGTCGACGGGTGGCACCGGGGCCGGGCGGGGCGGGCACGCTGTGGTGGCCGTGGCTGGCGACCATCTGGCGCACCCACACCTCGGCGGTGGCGTCCCAGTCGCGCCGGTCCGCGTCACCGTGGCTGACGAGGTGTCGGTTGAGCAACCCGTGGCCGTACGCGAACAGGCCGCCGGGCTTGTCCGCCTCCAGGATGACCTCAACGCCTCCCGGGTTGGCCAGGAACGTCACCTGCAACTCCCGCATCACCGCCGCGTAGCGGGGCGCCGGGGCGAGCCCGATGACCTGGTACAGCGGGAGGCGTTGGCTGGTGCCGTGGATGAGTCCGTGCTCCAGCCCGGCCGAGCGGAAGCCGAAGCCGAGCCGGTCGAGCGCGGCGAGCAGACAGTCCTGGACGGGCAACGGGGCCACTCTCAGCGGGACGAGATCGCTCCTGCCCCTGGTCCCGGCCGCCGCGAGTTCGGCGCGTACCCCGAGCGTGACGTCCAGCGACGCCCCGGACAGTTCGGTCACGGGGGTCTCCCACGGCAGCCGCACGTCGAAGAGGAGGCCGCGCTGCTCGCGCCGGTCGAGCCGGAAGCTGCCGGGCAGGGTGAACCGCGCGCAGACGGCCTCCGACGCGGGCCCGCCGGCCCCCGGCGCGGCGCCGACCTGGGCCACCAGCTCCAGGGTGAGACGGTCGATGTCGCAGTCGGCTTCGCCGCCCAGCAACCGGAGTTGGCCGGTGAGGCCGCCGCCGGGTAGCGCGGCCCGCGGCATGAGGGTCGTGTCGAGACTGGGGCCGCCCCGGCCGAGAGGGGCGGGCACCTTCGTGAACACCATGGCGGCGTTCTCCTTCACATGGGTGACGGGGGCGGGTTACGCGACGCCGCACGCGGTCGCGGGACAACGGCGGGCGCTCCACTGCCGGTTCGGTGGCCGCGAGCAGCGCCCGTGGACGCCCGGCCGCGCGGGCTTCGGCCGCGCACCGGGCTCCCACCCGGTGCGTGCCCCGCCAGACCCCGGCCCACCCCGCGCCCCGGCGACGGTTTCCGAGCGAGCGGCGCATTGGGGCACGTTCGCCGGGGCGCCGAGCGCCCGGACGCGCCCCCTCGCCCGCCCGTCAACCGGCCCACCACGTCTCCTGCGGGCACCGCCGGGCGTGGCGACGTACGACACCGTCACGGTGCCGCGCCCCTCCCCGTGTCCCCCGTTCGCGCCGCACAGTGGCGCCCCTCCAGACTCCGTGTCTCTACAAAACTGTAGAAGCATAGAGGGACCGTCCGGCCCCCCGCACGCCGTTTCGGCCGGGCCGGCGAAACGGCGAGAAAGCCGCGTCAGCCACCAACCCAACAGACCGCCCGCCGCCCCCGACAGAGCGCCGCGAACACACCCCGCACCGCCCCGCCCGGACGCGGCGCGCGACCACCCCCCACCCGCGCGCACCCCCACACCCACCCGCGCCCCGCTCCACACGAGCGCGAGCGCACCCCGCATCCGAAGAGTACGCCGCCACCGAACTGGCCGCGCGGAGAGACCCCTTGGCGCCACCACGCCCTCACGGGGCGGGCCGCCGGGGCGTCGGGAAGGCGGCCCGACCGATGAGGGCAGGCCCCGAGCCCCGGGCCCCGAGGCGCGGGGCGTAGACCAGGAACCAGCGTCATGGTTGGCAGACTGGGGCCATGAACAGCGAGTCCACCCCCTCCGCCGAGCCCACCGCCACGCCACGGGCGGGCGACTGGATCACCATCCCCCTCACCGCGGACCTCGTACGGGGCGCGCTCGACCTGGAACACACCACGGACGGCGTACGGCCGCACCGGCTGCCGGCCCGGGCCCGCGCGCAGTGCGCCGACGGACAACTGGCCATGGCCGAGGCGCAGCCGTCCGGCGTACGGCTGGCCTTCCACAGCCGGGCCACGGCCATCGAGCTGGACGCGCTCCCCACCAGGAACGTCTACCAGGGCGGGCCGCCGCGCCCGGACGGCGTGTACGACCTGCTCGTCGACGGTCAGCTCACCGACCAGGCCAGCGTGGCGGGCGGCAACACCCTGCTGATCGACATGGCCACCGGGTCCCGCGAGACCCGGCCCGGGCCGGCCGGCACCCTGCGGTTCACGGGCCTGCCCGACCGCCCGAAGGACATCGAGATCTGGCTGCCGCACAACGAGATCACCGAGTTGGTCGCGCTGCGCGCCAACGCGCCCGCCCAACCCACGACACACCCGACGCGCCGGGTGTGGCTGCACCACGGCTCCTCGATCAGCCAGGGCTCCAACGCCGCGAGCCCCTCCACCACCTGGCCGGCGCTGGCGGCGGCGCGCGGCGGCGTGGAGCTGGTCAACCTCGGCCTGGGCGGCGGGGCGCTGCTCGACGCCTTCACCGCCCGCGCCATGCGGGACACACCCGCTGACCTGCTCAGCGTCAAGATCGGCATCAACCTGGTGAACACCGACCTGATGCGGCTACGCGCCTTCACGCCGGCGGTACACGGCTTCCTCGACACCGTCCGCGAAGGGCACCCCACCGCGCCGTTGCTCGTCGTCTCGCCCCTGCTGTGCCCGATCCACGAGGACACCCCCGGCCCCGCCGCCCCCGACCTCGGCTCACTCGCCACGGGGCAGCTCCGGTTCGTGGCGACCGGTGACCCGGCGGAGCGGGCCGCCGGAAAGCTGACGCTGACCGTGATCCGGGACGAGTTGGCCCGCATCGTAGCCCAGCGCGCCGCCCACGATCCGCACCTGCACTACCTCGACGGTCAACTCCTCTACGGCCAGGAGGACTTCGCCGAACTACCGCTGCCCGACGCGCTCCACCCGGACGCCGCCACCCACCGCCGCGTCGGCGAGCGGTTCGCGGCCCGCGTCTTCGGCGCGGACGGCCCGTTCGCCGCGTAGGGGTGGGCAAGCCGCGTAGGGGCGGGCAAGCCGCGTAGCACCGGGCAACGAGCCGGAAGCACGACGCGGGCCCCGCCCGGCACGACGACGCGGGCCCCACGGCACCCGGCGCCCGCGTCGTCTCCGGTCCCGGCCCCCGCCGGCCCCGCGCGCCCCGCTCTCAGTCCTCGCGGCTGATCAGGTAGGCGTCGATGGCGCGCATCGTGTCCTCGGTCCCGCCCCTGCGGTAGAGCCAGTGCCCCACGACGTCCACCGTAAGCAGGGACGCCTTCGGGTAGGAGCCCGCCATGCGCCGCGCGCCCGGCAGCGGGGTCGCCAGGTCGTGGGTGGCGTTGGCCACCAGGACGGGTGGCAGGTCGCCCTTGGCCCGGGCGGGCTGGGGCAACGGTGGCATGGTCCAACCCTGACAGCCGAGTACGGTGTCCAGGGCCTGCGCGTTGTAGCGGACGTGCGGGGCGGCCCTGGCGACCCGCTCGCGGATGGCCCGGTACTCGGCGTAGTCGCGGATGCGGAAGTCGTAGTCCCGACACAGCACGAGTTGCGTCTCGATGGAGGAGCCGCCGGGAACCCAGCGCACCTCGCCCTTTCCGGTGTGCAGGGCGGCCAACTGGCGTGCCGTCTCCTCCCAGCTACTCTTGCCGAGCGCGAAGGTGAGGAAGTCGGACAGTTGGTCGGCGTTCACCCGGACCGACGTCGGCCCGTCCGGGCCCGGTTCGCGCAGGGTGCCCGCGTCCGCCCGGGCGAAGAGTTCATCGGTCACGGCCGTCACACTCTGCCCCTTGAGCACACAGGCCGCGTCCCGCTCGCACCAGGCCGCGAGCCGCTTCAGCGTGTTCTCGGTGGTGACGCTGCCGTCCGTGAGGTAGCGCTCGGCGTTCGGCCTGGCCGGGTCCATCGCGCTGTCCAGGGCCAGCGCGCGCAGGCGGGTCGGGAACAGCCGCGCGTAGCGCTCGCCGAGGAAGGTGCCGTACGAGTGGCCGATGAAGCTGATCCGGGGCTCGCCGAGGGCGGCGCGGATGGCGTCCATGTCGCGGGCCACGCTCTCGCCGTCCATGTGCGCGGCGAGCGGTCCCGTCTTGCGCAGGCAACTGTCGGCCAACCGGCCGTTCAGCGCCCGCAGCCGCGCGAACTCGGCCGCGCTGGCCGGGCGGGACGGCGCCGCGTCCCTGATCGTCTCGTCGCAGCGGGCGCCCTGGCTGCGGCCGATGCCGCGCGGGTCGAAGCCGACCATGTCGAAGCGCCGCAGCATGGCCGGCTCGTAGCCGCTGACGGGATCGTCCGCGTAGAGCGCCTCGTCCGCTCCGGGCGCCCCCGGGCCGCCCGGGTTCGACATCAGGACGCCGATCCGCCGCGCGGGGTCGGTGGCCCGGTAGCGGGCGACGAAGATGCCGATCTTGGGCCCCTCGGGCCTCGACCAGTCCAGCGGCACCTTGACCGTCGCGCACTGCGCCCTCGGGCTGGGGTCGGGATAGGGCGGGTCCGCCTTGGGACAGGCACCCCAACGAAGAGTTGACGCGGGCGGGTTGGCGCGCGGTCGGTCGTCGCTGGCTGCCGCGCCGGGGGCGGCCAGGGTGGCGGAGGCCGCCAGGGCGAGGAGGACGGCGGGCACCCGCCGTCGCGCGCCCGTCCTTCCACGCGTACGCATGCTCGTGTTCATGCGCGTCACTGTCGCGGCCCCGCATGGTGGCCCGGCTATGGGCACATGATGGGAACGTAACAACACCCGCGGGCCGGGCACACCGCTTCGTACGCACCACCAACCCGCCGACCGAACTCGGCCTCGCCGGCTGGCGGGTCGGCGGGCTGATTGGGCCGAAGGGTTGGCGCACCACCGGGGGTGGCGGTGGCGAGGCCGGGCCGGCCGCTCGGCAACGGCCCGCCCCCGGGCGGCGGCCCGCCCCCGGCCTGCCAACTCTCCGGCGGCCGGAGCTGGGGCCGGGGGCCGGGGCCGGCCCGTACGCTCAGAAGGTCCAGCGCGTGTGGCTGTAGACCCCGCCTTCCCGACCGAAGCCGTACGCCGTGTTGGGGGTCACCCCGAAGGCCAGCACCTCACCCTTCCGGATGCCGTCCGCCATCCCGAAGAAGGTGCCGTCGGGCGAGGTCATGTGGTCGCCGTACTTCGCCTCGTGGGCGGCGATGACCTCCTCCAGCAGCGCCGGGTCCGTCACGCGCTCGGCCACGCCCTCCACGACGATGTCGAGCCCCTCGGTGAGCGCGTTGCGGCCGGTGGTGAGCGCGCAGTGCGGGTCGTGGGCGAGGTTCTTCGCCTTCTGCTCCCCGGGGCCGGTGGAGAAGTAGAGCGCGCCGTCGTGCCAGGCGCCGACCAGCGGCGTGACGTGCAGCCGGCCGTCGGGGCGCACCGTGGACAGCCACAGGACCTCGGCCTTCGCCAACTGCCGAAGGGCCTCGCCCCACTCGACGGCCGTGACGGCCTCGGCGCCGGGGCGCGGGTTGGTGGCTGAGCTGTAGCGGGCGTCCAGCTCGGCCACCGGTTCCGATGCGGGCATGCGGGTCTCCTCTCGTTCCTTTGTTCTCCCCGTAACGATCAGCCGGCGTGGCGGGTTTCACCGCACCGTCCGCGCCCGGCGGGAGAGTTGCCGGCGGCGAGGGTGCGTGCGGCTGTGGCGTACGCGTGGCCGTGGCGTACGCGCGGCTCACCCGGGCTCACAACCAGGCGTTGACCCTGACCCGCGTGTTCGTTGTTTGATTCCCGGTCGTCCGCATCGCTTTGATGACGCGGTCAGCCGTTCTCCGGTCCATCGCCACGACCGCTGGCGCCACCCGACGGCCCCGCCAACCCGCCACCAACGCGAGGAGTCCGCATGCCCGACCAGGACCGTCTCTACGTCCGCACCCCCGAGTTCGCGCGGGTGGCCGAGCGGATCGAGTACGTCACCACGCTCACGTCACGCCTGAACGTCCTGCCCTTCGACGACAGGGCCGCCCGGGCGGCCCTGCTGTCCGAGATCATCGGCAGGCCGGTGCCCGACTCCGTCACGGTCTATCCGCCCTTCTACACCGACCACGGGCTGGGCATCGACTTCGGCGAGCACGTCTTCGTCAACCAGGGCTGCACCTTCCTCGACCAGGGCGGCATCCACCTGGGGGACGGCGTCCTGATCGGCCCGAAGGCCAACCTCATCTCGTCCGACCACCCGCTGCCGGCCTCCGAGCGCAGCGCGTTCATCACCCGGGCCCCCGTCACGATCGAGGCCAACGCCTGGCTCGGGGCCGCCGTGACGGTGCTTCCGGGTGTCACGGTCGGCCGCGGCGCCGTGGTGGGTGCCGGCGCCGTCGTCACCAAGGACGTGCCCGCCCACACGCTGGTGACCGGGACGGCCGCGTTCACGCGCAAGCGATGGGAGGACTGAGCGCGCTCACCGGGCACAAGCCCCCACCGCGCTCGGAGACCGCCGCTCAGCCGATCGCGCGGCGGTAGACCTGCCGCGAACCGCCCTCGGGCCCGGGGTCGGCGGCCTCCGCGGGACTGAACCCCAGGCGCTCGTAGAAGACGCGCGCCCCACCGGCCACGGCACCCGGATGGTCAGCCCCGAAGGTGATGACCTCGACGCTGCCCGGCCCCCGGACGAACCGCCGCTCCGCGTCCGCCATCAGCGCCCGCCCCACGCCACTCCCCCGGGCCTCGGCCGAGACCACCAGCCAGTGCACGTGGTACGTCGGCGCCTGGCCGCCGAACAGCAGCCCGCCGAGCAGTGGCGACTGTCCCGACACGGCCACGAGCGCCGACGCCTGGCGTATGTGCTCCCGCACGGCACGGTGGAAGCCCGGCTCGTCCACCATCGCCCCGAACCAGTGCTCGACCTGGGCCGCCAGGTCCAGGAAGCCGGGAAAGTCCTGCTCGCGCGCGATTCTCGTAGTGATCACGGGGGCAGCTTGGCAGACGCTCCGACGGTCTCGGCGTGCCGCCGTCGGAACACGGCCCGCCCACCCACGCCGCCGGGCCCCGCGCCGCGGAGACCTCCGGCCTCATACCCCCATCAGGGGACGGGAGTTGGGCCCCACCCCGGGCCGGTGGCGGCGCGCGGGGCCTGGCGCGCCGGGGGCCAGGTCGCCGGTGGCACGGGAGGCGGGGGTGGTGGGGCCGCCCGCGCCGGCGATGGTCGGTATGCGGGCCCAGACGGTCTTGCCGGTGCTCGTGGGGTGGGACCAGCCCCAGGACTCGCTGAGCCTGGTGATGATGTGCAACCCGCGCCCCTGTTCGGCCAGCGGATCGTCGGGACCCACCACCGGGGCCCGGGGGCTCGGGTCGGCGACGGCGCACAACAGGGCGTTGGCCTTGCGGATCAGGGCCAGCCAGGCGTGCTGGCCGGCGTGCGGGTGGGCCGCGCCGAAGGCGTGCTGGTGGGCGTTGGCGACCAGTTCGGTGGTGATGATCTCGGCGTCGTCCAGGTAGGCGCCCAGGTCCCAGGCCCGGAGCGTGGCCCGTACGAAGCGGCGGGACGCGGGGATGTTCTGGGCGGTGCCGTCCAGGCGTAAGGCGGACATGCTGCCGGTCGTCAGCCCGAGCGCGCACGCCCAGTCCTGCCGGGCGCTGTGCATCAGTGCGCCGAGTTCGGGGGCCCCCCCTTCGGCCACTGGGGTCTGCAGGTGGCGCTGCCTGCCACTGCGAGCTGACACGTGGCGGTCTGCCGGCATGGTTCATTCCTCCGAGGGATTTCCCAGTGAAGGCATCGAGTTGGGAAGCGTCCCCTGGATAGTGTCGCCTCTCAGCCGCTGAGGCAATTGCCTCTTGGAAATTGCCCCGATCGACTCACAGTGAAGCCATGGTGAAGGCTTTCGGCTGCCCGATCGCATTTCTCGGCGGATAACTTGTTCGAATTACGGCAAGAAAGTGGTGACCCGTGCAGCAGGTGCACAACGGAATGACGCCGGCCAGTTCGATCGCCGGTGTGACGTGGGTGAAGAGCCAGCGGACGGCGCGCGAGGGCCAGTGCGTGGAACTCGCGGCGCTCGCGGACGGCAGGGTCGCGATGCGCAACTCGCGTCATCAGGACGGGCCGGCCCTTGTGTACACGCGTGACGAGATCGCGGCCTTCCTCGACGGCGCGAAGCGTGGCGAGTTCGACTTCATGATCGCCTAAGTCGTCTCGTCTTCACGCCCATTGGCGTCAGCGCGCGCACTCCTCGGTGGAATACTGGGCCGAAGTCTTCCACCGAGGAGCGTGCATGGAAGCCGAAGCGGCCTTTCCGGCGTCAATCGAGCAGTACGCGGCCAAGGCGGGTCACGGCCCGGTCGTGGTGCGCGTGGCCCTGGCCAGCCACCTCCGGCAACGCCGCCTGGCCGCCGGCGTGTCCATGGAGCAGGCCGCCGCGCACCTCAAGGTCACGCCGTCGAAGATCAGCCGCCTGGAGAACGGGCGGCGGCCGTGCCAGCCCTGGGACGTGGTGCGTCTCCTCCAGCTCTACGGGGCGCCGCAGGCCCACATCGACCAACTCGTGGGGCTCGTCGGCGTGTCCACCGAACCGGGCTGGTGGAGCTCGTTCGGGATTCCCAAGTGGTTCGAGCTGCTCGTGGGACTGGAGGCCGCGGCGCAGCGGATCCGCATCTACGAGTCGATGCTGGTGCCCGGCCTGTTGCAGACCGACCACTACGCGTGGCACATATCCCACGGCGATCAGGACGACGAGGAGGAGGCCCGGCAGCGCCTGGAGGTGCGGCTCCAGCGCCAGCGCAACGTCCTCGACGGTGGCGGGCAGGAGTTGTGGGTCGTACTGGAGGAGGCGGCGCTCTTACGGGCGGTGGCCCCTCGTCCGGTGATGCGGGCCCAGATGGAGCGCCTGCGCGAACTGGCCGACCGCTCGGGCATCACCCTCCAGGTCGTGCCCTTCGACCAGGCCCACTTCAGCCCCCGGGTTCCGTTCACCCATCTCCACTTCGCGGAGCCGGAGTTGGCCGACCTCGTCTACATCGAGCAGGTCGACGACGCCATCTACCTGGACAAGGCGGACGACGTCGAGAAGTACCGCGCCAAGCTGGACCACCTCTCGGCCTCGGTGCTCACCCCCGAGCAGACCTGTCGCAGGCTCGACGAGGCGATCCGCTTCTTCGAGTAACCCGCCCGTCGCCGACGCCCCGCACCCAGCCACGGGGTCACTCCGAGGTGCGGGCCACGCCCCCGTACTCGATCCACTCGTCGCCCGGCTGCTTGCGGACCAGGTCGGTGTCCTGGCGCCAGGTGGAGATCTCCACCAGGCCCGGCGACACGAGGTGCAGGCCCTCGAAGTACGCCGCCACTTCCCGTGGTTCGCGCACCCGGCCCCAGTCGCCGCCGGTGCTGCGGCGCATGAAGTCCGTGGTGGCCTGACGCGTGACGGGGTCCTCGCTGACGAGGTGGCTGATGACCAGGAAGCTGCCCGGCGGCATGGCGGACACGACACGGCGTACCAGCGCCGCGGGGTCGTCCTCGTCGCCGATGCAGTGCAGTACGGAGACGAACAGCGCGGCCATCGGCTCGGTGAAGTCCAGCAACCGCCGCACGCTCGGGTCACTCATGATCGCGTCGGTGTCGCGCATGTCGGCCTGGATGACGGCGGTGCGCGACTGGTCCTCAAGCAGCGCCCGCCCGTGCGCCAGGACGATCGGGTCCTTGTCGACGTAGACCACCCGGGCGGCGGGGTCGACCTGCTGCGCGACCTGGTGCACGTTGTCCTGGGTGGGCAGCCCCGAGCCGTGGTCGAGGAACTGGCGTATGCCGCACTCGCGCGCCAGGTAGCGCACGGCCCTGCGCAGGAAGTGACGGTTGTTCTGGGCGAGGATCTTCGTGCTCGGCGCGAGGGCGGAGAGCTCCTCGCACGCCTTGCGGTCGGCGGCGAAGTGGTTGCTGCCGTCGAGGTAGTAGTCGTACATGCGCGCCACGCTGGGCTGGCTCGTGTCCACCCCGCGCGGGGAGGCGGGGCTCCGCGGAAAGTGCCCGTCCATACAGCCCCCTTGAGACGATCGTGGCGCGTCGAGCGCGCTCATCCTAGGTGGGCCGGTGCTGGTGTGACAGGTCCGGTCGGGACCACGGCAGGCGCAGGGAAGTGAACCAGCCACTGTGACGGGCGCGGGGCGCAGTCGCGCGCGCCGGGTTCGTCAACGCGCGCTCCCCCGGGCCTCCCACCACGCCGCGCTCGCTCACCGCGGCAGGTCCCGGAGGGCCGTACGCAGGTGCGTCGCGATCACCGCCGGGTCCACGCCCATCAGTTGCGCGGCCTGGTCGGTGGTGAGGGAGAGGCGGTAGCGCAGGATGAGGGCGTCCGCCTGGTCCTCGGGCCAGGCCCGGTGCAGGGTGTCGGGCGGCCGTGGATCGCTCGCCCGCGCCGCCGCCCGGACGCGGGCGCGCAGCAGCCGCCAGGCCACGGCGGGCAGGCAGGCGCTCCGTAGCGCGCCGTCCCAGTCCAGAGCCAGGTCGCCGAGGGCGGCGGCCACCGCGTTCCGGCTCGCGACCTCGTGGCGGAGGCGGACGCGGCTGTAACGGTGGTACAGCTCCTGGTGGCGGTGGCAGAAGGCGGTGTACTCCAGCGGCGGGCTGACGGCCGGGGGCGCCGGGTGGGCCACGGTCGCCTCCACGGCTCGCGCACGCTGGGGAAACCGGGCCCGCACGGTCACTCACCCTCGTCCCGCCCGGCCGCGCCGCGCGGGAGCGGGCCAGCGTCGGCCAGGGTCTCCAGCGGGGCGTCCAGGGTGGCGAGCAGCGTGTAGTGCAACCCCTCCCACACCGCGCGCAGGTCGCCAGGGCGCGCTCCGAGGGCGGAGACGAGCGCGCTCAACCGCGCCCAGTCGGGCACCTCGTCCCCGGCCAACACGCGCTCGACCCACTCCGCCGACAGCGCCTCGCTGGCCTTGCACACCTGCTCCACCTCGGGGCAGGCGGCGGCCAGGTACAGGCCCATCACGGCCGCGTGCACCCGGCGGGCCGCCTCGTCCACCCCCACGCGCGCCCGGGGGCCCAGCCCGTGCGCGCTCTCCCACAGGTGGCGCACGTACTCCGGCCGCCCGCCGCACTCCCGTACCAGGGCCTCGACCACCGGCCAGGCGGCCGAGCGCTCCCCGCTGAGGATGCGCGAGATGTACGAGGGCGAGCGCCCGACCGCCCGGGCCAACTCCTGGAGGGGGCGGTCGCCGTGCAACTGGCTCAGGGCCGCCGCCAGGGCCCGCCCCGCGCGCTCCATCGCGGTGTGCTCCCCCGGGCCCGCAGCGGTGGCCCGGCCGGGGCTGACCCGGGGCGCCTCGTCGCGGCCCACCCCGCGCTCGCGGTCGCGACGCCGCAGGAGACGCCGCACCTCCTCCTCGCCCCACCGCGTGCGGGCCGTGTACGTGCTCACCGCCGCCGCGGCGGCCACCTCGTCCCAGCTCCGCCCCGCGCGGCGCCCGTCCTCGACCGCCGCCGCGACGTAGCACTCCACCTCGCGGGCGAGCCTCCTGGCCCGCTCCAACACGGCCTCCAGGTCGGCGCCGGCCTGCTCGGCCGCCAGCAGCGCCGCGACCTCCTCGGGCAGCCCCTCGGCGACCGACAGCGCGAGCCCCGTGGACACGGGCTGGCTCGACCGCTCGCGCTGGCCCTGCGAGCGCGCCCGCTGCGCCCGCCGTCGGCACGTCGTCGAGCAGTAGACCCGCCGACGGCCAGGCCCCTGGCGCACGTCCATGCCGCGGCGGCAGAACGCGCAGGCGTGCTTCACCTCGGACACCGGGGAACCACCTTCTTCCCCACCTGGTTTTTCTCCCTGACGTGATGCCATTTCCGCGCCGTGCGGGACAGCAATGTCAGTTCATCGCCCCTGGATACGAGAGTGCGGCCAGAGGCGCATGCGGCGCGGTGGCCAACCCGCCGGCTGCCGGCCTCTCGTTGAACCGTCGATAAACCCGCAGGCAGACAAGGCGCGATTTCCTTGCCCGACACACCCTTACGACCCCGGCGCCCACCATCCCGCGCCGGCGCGTGGGATACGCGTATCAGCCGGAGACGGCAGACAGGCGGCGCCGACAACCACGCCGGGCAGATGACAGCCCTGGCAATTGCCGCACCGACACTCCTCGGCCAAAAGTCCTGGCTGCTACGGTCGCAGCACGTCAAAGGGTGCCCCCAAGCGGCCCCTTCGAACTGATGGTTCGCACATCGAATACCCTTTCGCGTGAACCGTCTCGCACGAGGGCCCCGGATCTGCTTGCCGGCCGTCCGGGGTAACCTCAACGTGAGTAATACAACGGTCAGTTCGTTCCGCGAGGACAGTACCGCTCCCGCGACAGCCGACGCCATCGGA
The DNA here is from genome assembly GCF_029392895.1 of Streptomyces sp. 71268. NCBI lineage: Bacteria > Bacillati > Actinomycetota > Actinomycetes > Kitasatosporales > Streptomycetaceae > Streptomyces > Streptomyces sp. 71268. The sequence continues at coordinate 7,221,302 of NZ_CP114200.1, read as the reverse complement.
TCTGCACTTTATGCAGGAAATGTATTTTTCGCCGCCGCCCTCGGTGCGATTAGGCGCCCTACTCGGCCGGCATGCGTTCGGCTATTCCTCGTACGGCCATTCTCCCCGGCGGCGGTTAGCACAGAATTCCGAAATCGCGGCGCGCCTTACGGGTGACAGGGACGTGGACGCCTCCGAGCAGAGCGGCTTCGTCACCGGTTCGAGCCCGCATGTGAGAGGGGGCACCCGGCACGGGCCGGGTGCCCCCTCTCACATGCGCTCACTCCTGACGCCGACTGACCCGGGGAGCGTCAACGGGCCCGCGAGTCCGAGTGGTTGGCGCTCAGGTCGCGTTGCAGGTCGCTGGTGAGTCCGTCGGTGGCGAGCACGTCGTCGCCGTAGAACTCGTGCAGCCACTGCGGGTGGTAGAGCGTGTCGAGGTAGCGGTCGCCGAGGTCCGGGGCGATGGCGACCGAGGTGAGGTCGTGCGCGTCGTGCGCGTCGAGCCAGCGCTCGGCGCCGCTGACCACGGTGCCGGTGGACCCGCCGAAGAGGAAGCCGCGCCTGGCCAGACGGTGGCAGGTGCGGATGGTGTCCGTCTCCTCGACCACGACCACATCGTCCACGTACGCCTCGTTCAGCAGCGCCGGGCGGACACTGGTGCCAAGGCCCGGGATCATGCGGCGGCCCGACTCGCCGCCGAAGGTCACCGAGCCCACGCTGTCCACCGCCACGATCCGCACCGGGCGGCGCAGTTCCTTGAAGTAGCGCGCGCAGCCCATCAGGGTGCCGGTGGTGCCGGCGCCGACGAACAGCACGTCCAACCCGGGGAAGTGGCGGGCGATGGCGGGTGCCGTCGTACGGGAGTGGGCCCGCCAGTTGTCGGCGTTGGCGTACTGGTTGAGCCACACGTAGCGCTCGTCGGCGGCGCACAGCGCCTGGACGTGGGCGATGCGCGCGCCGAGCAGCCCGTCGTTGGTTGCGGGTTCGGGGATGACGTGCACCTGGCTGCCCAGGGCCTCCATGGCGCGGCGGGCCGACAGGTTGCAGCGCGCGTCGGTGACGCACACGAAGCCGTAACCCTTGCTCGCGGCGATGATGCTGAGCGCCACGCCCAGGTTCCCCGACGAGGACTCGATCAGGACGGAGCCCGGTTTCAGGGCGCCGCTCCACTCGGCGGCCTCCACCATCTCCGTCGCGGCCTTGAGCTTGATCGAGCCGGCGAAGTTGAAGCCCTCGCACTTGAGGAAGAGCGCGTGCCCGACGATCGGCCGCAGGTCGACGTAGAGCTCCTCCTCGTTGAAGTCCACCGGAGCGGAGATGACCGTCATGTCGCCCCCTTCAGCCTTCGGTGCTGGCCCGTCCGGTCAGCCATGACGGCGCAGTTCATGGAAGAAGTCGTCGATGACGTGCAGGTGACCGGAGCGGCTCACCTCGTCGTGGACGTACTTGCCGACGGCGAGGTCGAGGACCCCGAGCCCGAAGGGTGAGAAGACCACCGTTCGGTTCGCGGGCACGCTCACACGTCCGGCGAGCACGTCGTCCAGGGTGCCGGCGATGAAGGCGCGGTTGCCGGTGCGCTGCTCGGCCAGGTGTGGCGAGGTGTCGGCCTGGAGGCAGTGTTCGATGTCGTCCACGACGTTGACCGAGTCGAGGATGATCTCGGGCGCGAGGTCGCGCAGCGAGATGTGCAGCACCAGCGGGTGGTGGTCGAACCAGGTCGGGTCGCCGACGTGGGGCCTGCCGGCGGTGGTGGCGAAAACGACGAGGTCGCTGGAGCGGATCAGCGCCTCGGCGCTGTCGTGCACGGTGACGTGACCCGCGGCGTTCGACTGTTCCAGGTAGGTGCGGAAGCCGGCCGCGCTGTCGGCGGCCAGGTCGTGCACGCCGGTGTGCTCGAACGTCCAGCCGGTGGCGGCCAGGAAGGTGTGGATGTAGCGGGCGATGAGCCCCGTGCCGAGGAAGCCGACGCGGGTCGGGCGGGGCCGGCCACGGCTGAGCCGGTCGGCGGCGAGCGCGGCGGAGGCCGCCGTTCTGGTGGCGCTGATGATCGAACTCTCCAGGCAGGCGAACGGGTAGCCGGTGTCGTGGTCGTTGAGGATCAGTACGGCCGAGGCCCGTGGGATGCCGGCGGGCACGTTGGCCGGGAAGCTGGAGATCCACTTCAGGCCGTCGACCCTCGTCTGTCCACCCAGCGAGGCGGGCAGCGCGATGATCCGGGACGCGGGGCGGTCCGGGAACCGCAGGAAGTACGAGGGCGGGTTGACCGAGTCGCCCTGGCCGTGCAGCCGGTAGGTGGCCTCGACCAGCTCCACGATCGAGGTCTCGCGGCCCTGGATCGTCTGCCGCACCTGGGCCCCGGAGATCACCGCGAACGGCGGCACGGCGGCGGAGGCGGGCTGGGCGGTGGCGGAGCGCTCACTGATCACGTGTGGGTCACCTCGATCGTCGGCGAGCAGTCGGAGAGCCGCACCTGGTCGGCCATGGCGACGAGGATCTCGCGCGGCCCCTCGAACGGGTCCCTGCTGTGGGCGGTGCGGATGTTGTCCACGACCAACAGGTCCCCGGCCTGCCACGGCTCGCGTGCGGTGTGGGCCTCGTAGACGGCGTTCAACTGCCGTACGACCTCCGCGTCGATCGGGTCGCCGTTGCCGTGGAAGGTGTTGAACGGCAGGCCGTCGGCGCCGTAGACGTCCACCAGGTACTCGCGGACCTCGGGCTCGATCGTCCACTCGTTGAGGAAGGCGACCTGGTTGAACCAGCAGCGCCGGCCGGTGACCGGGTGCCGGACCACGGCGCTGCGGCGCTGGCGGGTACGGAGTGAGCCGTCGGGCTGCCACCGGAAGTCGATCGCGTTGGCGCGGCAGTAGCCCTCCACGGCGTCGCGGTCCTCGGTGCCGAACGCCTCGGCCACGGACGCGCCGATCTCGTCGTTGTAGTTGCGGGTCAGCAGCCAGCCCTGGCGTTCGAACCGCTTGACCAGCTTCCTGGGCAGCGCGTCGAGGACGGTGGGCGCGTCGGCCACGCCGGTCGCCCCGCCGGAGGTGGGCGCGGTCAGGCAGGCGAAGAGCATCAGGCCGGGGAACTCCAGCGTGTAGCTGAGTTCGTGGTGCATGCACATCTGTTGGTTCTGTGGCCACTTCGAGGAGGAGTACACCCCCGCGCTGTGCGTCCGCCGGGGCGCGAAGGTCTCTCTCTCCTCGCCCATGAGGCCGTTGGAGACGGCCCTGAAGACCGCTTCGGCCTGGCCGACGTCGCCCAGGCCCAGGCCGCGGACCAGCAGGGCGCCGTGCTCGGTGACGGTGGCGCGCAGCGCGTCCCGGTGCTGGGCCGCCCAGTGGGCCGGTTCGGCCCGGGTTTCGAGCCGCAGCACCGGCGGGCTGCCGGGCCGGCGCACCACGTCGAGCGGTGACGCCGTTGATGGCGATGGCATGTCAGTACCCCTTTCGTTCCTACTTGTCGCGGTTCACGGACGCGTCGGGCGCCTGTAGGGCGCGCAGCACGGCCTGGGCCGCGTCGGCCGGGCGGGTTCGCGGGAAGTAGTGCCCGCCGTCGGCGAGTTCGCGCAGCTCCACGCGGTCGGCCAGCAGTCGCCAGGTGTGGTGGCGGTGCGTGGCGTCCGCGGTGATCGGGTCGTCGGCGGCGACGACCGCCGTCAGGGGGGTGGTCAGCCGGTCGGCCGGCGGGTGTTCCAGAAGGTCGGTGAAGTAGCGGTGGGCCGCCACGCAGTCGTGCCGGTAGGCGGCGCCGATGTGGTCGCCGTGCCGCGCGTCCAGGTCGTCGAGGGTGCTGTAGCCGGTGTCGGCGCTCAGTTCCTTGGTGATCTGCGCGTTGCTACGCTGCGCCAACTCGGTGATCGCCGCGCGCCGTTCGGGCGCCTCGCCGAGGAGTTGTGCGCCGACGAACACCCGGTGCACGGGTATGCCGCGGGCCTCCAGGCCGCGGGCGGTCTCGATGGCGGGGGCGGCGCCGGACGAGTGGCCCCAGAGCAGCAGCCGGGGTGACCGGCGGCCGGCCAGTTCGGCGACGACCTGCTCGACCACCTCCTCCAGCGGGGCGAAGGGGGCGCGCTCGGCGGCGAGATCGTGGCCGGGCAGCTCGACGGCCTCGACCGCGAGCCCACCGGCCCGCAGGGCCGTGGCCATCGGCCGGAAGTTGACCGCGTTGCCGCCGGCGTACGGGAAGCACACCAGGAGCGCGGTGGGCTCGCCCTCCGGTTCGGCCAGCGGGTGCAGCAGCCCCGGCCGGCGTACGGTGCGGCCGTCGACCAGGGCGGCCAGGTCGGCCAGGACGGGGTGGCGGGTGAGGTCGTTGAGGGAGACCGCGCGGTCGAGGGCGATGGCGAGTTTGACGGCGGAGAGCGAGGTGCCGCCCAGGTCGAAGAAGTGGTCCCGGCGGCCGATGCGATCGGTCGGGATGCCGAGCACCGTGGTCCACGCCTGGGCCAGTCGCCGTTCGGTGGGTGTGTGCGGCGCGTGCTGGCCGTTGTCGGTGGTGGTGGCGGTGCGTTCGGCGGCCAGCGCGGTGAGCGCCTTCTTGTCGACCTTGCCGTTGGCGGTGAGCGGGAGTCGGTCGCGCCAGTGGAAGGCCGTCGGGACCATGTACGCGGGCAGCGACTCGCGCAGCCGGTCGCGCAGGTCCTCCGCCGCCACGGCGTGGGGCCCGGCGCAGAAGGCCACGAGGCGCTTGGTCTGGCCCTCGTCCTGTCCGGCCACGACGACGGCGCCGTCGCGCACGCCGGGCACCCGCAGCAGCGCGCTCTCGATGTCGCCGATCTCGATACGGAAGCCGCGGATCTTGACCTGGGCGTCCCGGCGGCCGAGGAAGTCGAGCTTGCCGCCGGGCAGCCAGCGCCCGAAGTCGCCACCCCGGTACAGGCGTTGGCCCGGGTGGTACGGGTCGTCCCGGAAGGCGAGCCGGGTGCGCTCGGGGTCGTTGACGTAGCCACGGCCGACGCAGACGCCGGCGAACACGATCTCGCCGGGGGCGCCCAGCGGAACCGGCGACAGGTGCTCGTCCACGACGTACACCCGCACGTTGTTGACGCAGGGGCCGAGCGGGACCCGGTCGCCCTCCGGCGCCCGGTCCATGACCTCGTGGTTGGTGTCGTCGGAGGTCTCGGTGAGGCCGTAGGCGTTGACCAGCCTGATCCCGGGCTGGGCCGCGAACCAGCGGTGGGCGATCTCCTTCTTCAGCGCCTCGCCGGTGACCGAGACGCAGCGCAGGTCGGGCAGCGGGCGGGGGCGGCGTTCCAGGTCGGTGAGGACGGCCTCCAGGTAGGAGGGGACGACCTGGAGCACGTTGACCCGGGCCTCGACGAGGGTGTCGACGAACCGCTGGACGTCCAGGATCACCCGCTGTTCGACCAGGTGGGTCCGGCCGTCGACCAGGAGGGCGGAGACCAGTTGCCACAGCGAGATGTCGAAGCCCTGGGGGGCGGTCTGGGCCACCACCTGTCCCGGGCCGATCCCCAGGTCGGCGATCTTGGCGTAGAGGTGGTTGAGCATGCCCGCGTGCTCGCACATCGCGCCCTTGGGCTCGCCGGTGGAGCCGGAGGTGAAGTAGATGTAGGCGAGTTGGTCCGGCCCGACCTCGACACCGAGGTTGTCCTCGGCGTGCTCCTCCGCGTACGCGGCCTCGATGGGCAGGGCGCGGACGGCGGGCAGCGCCTCCAGGGCCGGGTCCAGGCCGGTGGTGCCGGGGCCGGTGAGGGCGAGCGTGCAGGCGGCGCGGGAGAGCATGGCCGCGATGCGGTCGGCCGGCAGGTGCGGTTCGACGGGCAGGTAGACGCCGCCGGCCTTGAAGACGGCGATCACGGCGGCCATCCAGTCCAGGTCGCGCTCGGTGAACACGGCCACCACGCCCTCACGTCCCAGGCCTCGCGCCAGCAGGGCCCGGCCGAGGTGGTTGGCGCGGGCGTTGAGTTCGCGGTACGTCCACTGCCGGTCGCCGTGGACGGCGGCGACGGCCTCGGGGTGGGCCCGTACCCGTTCCTCGAAGAGTTGGTGGAACCGGCGGTCGGGCAGCGGGCGGTTCGGACCCGCCAACTCTTCAAGCTGGTAACGGTGTTCGGCGGCGGACAGCAAGCTCTGCCGGGCGGGCTCGGCGTCCGGGTCGGCGGCGAGTTGGGCGAGCGCGGTGTGGTGGTAACCCGCGACCCTGGCGGCGTACTCGGCATCCAGCACGTCGGTCCGGTAGCGCAGCCACAGCGCGAGCCGCTCACCGCTCCACCGTGCCGCCACCCGCAGCACGGTGTGGGGAGCCAGCTCGCCGCCGCTGCCGGTCAGGTCCAGCTCGCTCTCGTACGGCAGGTGGTCCAGGCCCAGTTCGCGCGCGAGGTCGGCCACCGCACAGCCCTGGTGCGCCAGCAGTTCGGCCTCCGCGTCGCGGGCCCGCGCGACCAGTTCGCGCCAGGTGCCCGGCGCGGTCGTCAGCCGGCAGGGCAGGGCGGGGCCCGGCCGCGACGTGGCGTAGCCGGTGCCCACCGTCCGCTCTCCGGAGAGCGCCGCCAGCACCCTGGCGTGCGCGGCGAGCAGCAGCGTGTGCGGCGGTACGCCCATCTCGTCCGCCCGTCGGCGCAGTGCCGCCGCGAGGTCGTCGGGGACCTCGGCCTCCTGGTCGGCGACGCCCGTCACCGGTTCGGGCGTCCACCGTGGGATGGCGGTGAACCCGCCGGCGGTGAGCACCTTCCGCCAGTACTCCCGGTCATCGTCCATCGATGCGCTCATCGAGCCTCCCTCCTCGCCGTGCCGTGGCGCCGCGGGTCGCTGGCCGCGGGAACGCGGCGGTGCGGCGGTGGTTCGTGTGCGGTGGTTCGTGTGGTGTGCGGGGGTGGTTCGTGTGGTGTGCGGGCCAGCCGGTCACCCGGTCGCGGGTGGTCGCGGCGTCACCCTGACGTGCTCTTCGCGACGGGCGCCCCGTCCGGCCTGGGGCGCGGTGCCAGGACCCGCCGGTCGGCCGCTGACGCGAGCGTCGCCGCGCTGGTGGCAGACGCGCCGGTCGTCGCGACCGGCCGTGGCGCGGTGCCGCGCAGTTCGCCGGCCGGGTTTCCGCCCCACCGCGCGTGCGCGGGTACGTCCTCGCCCTTCATCAGGAACGAGTCGGCGGCCAGGGTCGCGCCGTCCCCCATGGTCACGCCGTAGTGGACCAGCGCGCCGACGCCGATGGTGCATCCCGCGCCCAGGGCGCTGTGGTCGGACTTGAAGGTGCCGTCCTCCTGGGAGTGGCACTGGATGGCGCTGGCCGTGTTGAGCGTGCAGTCGTCACCGATGGTCACGAGGGTGCGCTCGGAGAGGTCGCAGCCGTCGTCGTAGAGCCGGCGGCCCACCCGTACGCCGAGCAGCCGCCAGAACACGCTCTTGAACGGGGTCCCGTTCAGTGCCTGGAGGTGGGCGTAGGGCACCTTCCACAGGCGTTCGTGGTGCCAGAAGTAGGGGTCGTAGATGGAGCACACCATCGGCCGCAGCGGGCGGAAGCGCGTCATGCACCGCTCCACGAGCGCGTAGTACAGAGCGGTGAAGACGAACACGCTCGCCAACAGCGCGACCTCCATCAACTGGCCCACCGTGTCGTACCGGCCGATGGCCGCCAGGCCGAGCAGGGTGACGACGAGGACGTGCACCCAGCGCAGGAGGAGGACGACGCCCATCGTGCGGAGGTTGTAGCGGTTCTTCGCGGCCAGGCCGCGGCGCAGTCCCTCGCCGTCGCGCAGGTGGTCGAACCGGGTGTCGCGGTCCACTGTGCGCGGGATCTCGAAGCTGGGCGAGCCGAGCAGGCCCGTTCCCTGGCGCACCTCGCCGTCGAGCGGCACCATCACCTTCGTCGCCAGCAGGCAGTTGTCGCCCGTCCGGCCTCCCGGGGGGTACGAGATGTGGTTGCCCAGGAAGCTGGAGCTGCCGATCGAGGTGTGCGAGAGGCGGAAGGAGGTGCTGGAGACGTCGGTGTTGATGATGGACAGCCCGTCGGCGACCATCGTGCCGCTGCCGACGGTGCTCAGGTACGGGGACTCGTGCTGCACCCGGATGCCGAAGTTCGAGCCGGTCTGCTCCACCTGGGACAGGTCGTACCCGAGGCATCGCAGGTAGTGGACGACGTACGAGCTGTCGCCGAAGAGCCACAGGAAGAACCTGGCGTTGGTCATGCGCTGCACCGTCCGGTGCATGGAGTACCGGAAGCCGTACAGCGGGTAGACCACGCCCGGCCTCAGCGGCAGGCTCAGCAGGCGCGGGACGGTGAACAGCAGGACGGGGGCCAGGACGAGGAAGCCGGCGAACAGCACCAGTGAGAGCGCCAGCCCCTCGACGTAGAACGCCGAGGACGTGACGGGTTCCGCGCCCGAGTCCCGCCCGCCGGCCAGCGTCCGCGCCCAGGTCAGCAGCGCCTCGACGCTGGCCATGAGCAGCGGCACGACCACGAGCAGGGTCTTGAGCACGCCGGCGACGCCGAAGGCGGCCCGTCGCAGCGTGCCGCACCTGGCCGGCTCGACCCTGAGGTAGTCGACGTCCGTGCGCTGCGCGGGAGATCCGTGCCAGTGCTGGCCGCTGGGGACGGCCGTGCCGCTGTGCAGGGCGGAGGCGTGGCCGAGTTGTGCCCTGTCCCCCATCGACGTGCGGATGTCCAGGACGGAGCGTTCGCCGACGAACGCGTCGCGGCCGATGGTGACCGGTCCGGTCTCGATCCGTCCGGCGTGTGCCCGGTGGCAGAGGAAGAACGCCTCCTTGCGGATCACCGTGCCGGCGCCGATGGTGAGCAGGTCGGCGCAGACCGGGACGCTGCGCGAGAGGATCGTGACGTGCTTGCCGACCCTGGCGCCCAGGGCCCGCAGGTAGAACACGTACACGGGGTTGCCGACGAAGAGGGCCAACGGGCTGCTGTGGACGAGCACCTTGACCACCCAGAAGCGCAGGTAGGTCAGGCCCCACAGGGGGAAGTCGCGGGCCGTCCAGCGGCCGACGAGGAGCCACTTGGCCGCGATCGGCAGCAGGCTCATGCCGAGGAAGTTGGCGGCGCCGAAGACGACGGCCCGGCCGTAACCCCCCGTCGGATCGGTCGCCTCGGAGATCCACTCGTAGCCCCGCACGGTGACGACCGTGAGCAGGAAGGCGTAGCCGAGGAAGAAGAGGAGTTGCGCTGCTCCGCACAGGGCGTAGCGGACCGTGCTGCCCGGTTCGGGCGCCGGCTCCGGGGCCGCGGCCGCCGGTGCCGGTGTCGGGTCCGATGAGCCGACGGGGGCGGGGGCCGTCTCCGCGAGCGCCGCCGCCAGACTGCGCACGGTCGGGTACTTGTAGATGTCTTTCATCGACGCCGCGGGAAGGTCCGGCCGCTTCCTGACGCGGGCACAGAAATGTGCCATCACCAGCGAGTCCGCGCCGAGGTCGTCGAAAAAGTGGCTGTCGAGCGGCACGCTTTCGGTCTGTACGACCTCGGCCAGCAGCTCGGCGAAGATCTCCGCTACGCGATTCTCCGGACTTGCCCATTCCTGTGAAGTTGCGGCGACTTCTTCCGGATCGTCGCTCGCTGATATGGCAGGTTCTCGCGCCACGTGAACTCCCTGAGAGTCAGACGCCACTAGCCGACGACTAAATACGGATCACGATGCCTCTCGTATCTTCGGATCACGGAGACCGGAAGGGCACACAACGCTTTACCGGCCGCCGGACGGAACGGATCTTCTTGGTTCCGCGACGACCTGGCCGACGGCGCTGTCGACATGGACGTTGACCTCACACTTCTACGCCCGAGGGCGCTTTCGTGATCCTTTTCCGGCAGTGATCTCTCCCTTTCCGGAAAGATCACATGCGTACGCGCCGGTCGAACTACCGCGCCCCCGAAAGAAGCGTTACGGGCATTGCCGCACGCCCGACAAATCCGGTTTCCGGCGCTCCACACATCCCGCACTCGTCGACGTTTCCGCAGGTGGCAAGCTTGCGAGAAGGCGTGGCGGCCAGGCCGGGAGCGGTTGTGACCATGCCGAACCATGCCCCATATCCCCTCCGCGAGCCAGAACCATAAAGCACTCCAGTGGCTCCGGCAAGGTGCCGCAATGCCGGCCGATCATTCCGCTTGCCGGCCCTGCGAGTGACTTAGCCATTCACAAGGAACTGATAGGTAGGCGTGCGGCTTTCGCACGAGATCCATTAAGTTGACGCGCGTCATCCACGCCCCGATCCGGAGGATTAGCGGGCATACCCCGCGGCACCGCATGCCGTTCGGCGCGACGGCGCACGGTGGCCGATGTCATTCGCCAGCGACAAGGCGGGGCGTTTCGCCGCGTCGAAATCGGAGCGTGGGACACCGGTACACGGAAACCTCAGGTCGCCGCCGGCGCACTGGACATTGCGCCCACGGGGTGGCGACGGCTGGTTCGCCGGGGAGCTGGACGGATTTGGCAGTCATGTCCGCTGCATGGGCCATTTATCTCGAAAGCGCCTCGAATACCGACGGCGGGGTGCGCGCTTTAACCGCTCGGTAACCCCATGCCCATGGGCTCGGAAGCGGGGCCCGCTGGCCTCCGTGGCACGACCGGGGGGAATACCGTCCGGGCCCGGTTGCACCGTCCGCACGGGACCGCCTTGACCTGGTCAACCGGCCAGGTTCGGAGTAGCGTCACGCGACCGGCGCGCCCGGGCGGAGGGCCGGCTCCGTACCGCCCCACCGCCGCTCGCGCCGCTCTCCGCGCGCCCCCGACCAGCGCGCCCGATCCGCCGCCATCCGCATCGGCGGCTTCCGGCCACGGCGGGACGAGGGTCCGCGCGCCGGGCGCGTGTCACTTCGTCGGGTCGTGTCCCCAGTTCATGAGGGAGTAGCGCCACTTGGTGTGGGTGACGTCGCCGCTGGGTCGTTGGGCCGTGTGCCGATGGACGTAGCCCACGACCTTCCGCATGTGGGCCAGGTCGTCGTCGCTGAGGTCGGCCTGCTTCGTGTTCAACAACTCAACGATGCGTCGCCCCGAGGCGTGGCCGACGCTCTCGCCCCCGTCATCCGACCAGCCCACGCTCTTCGACTCGTCCGTCGCCAGCCACGCCCTGAGGTCGCCGGCCGTCATGTTGACGGCCTCACCGAACTCGCGCCTGGTCTCCTCGCGGCCCGTGTCACTCGCGCCGCTCACGCCCCGTCCCCCCGCTTCCGCAGGGACTTCGGCTTGTGTACGGCCCTACGGCCGGTCTTGTCGCTCTCGACCTCGTACTGCGGCTCCTCCTCCGAGGCGGCCACGGTGCGCCCCGCCGCCTCGGTGCGCTTGGTGATCTTCTTCTTGACCTTCCCGGGGACGGACTGTCCGTGACTGCTCCAGGAGACGTGGTCTCCCTTGCCCAGCTCTCGGTCTTTCGCCATGGGAGGCCCCTTACCTCGCGGGTCGCGGTCGCCTTCCACTGTGCTCCGCACCCGGCCGGCCCGCCATTCGGCGCCGGCACGGCACGGGCCGACCGCCCCACCACGCCGGACCACCGTCCCGGCGCGGCGGGCCGTCGCGACGCGGGCGGCTGTCGCCAGGCGGGGCGGCCGTCGCGACGCCGGGGGACCGTCGCCACGCGGGGTGGCTGTCTCAGCGCGGGTGGTCGGCGCGGTCGGCCCGGCGCGTCAGGGGCGCGGCTCCAGGCGGACGACGATGCCCTTGGAGGTCGGCGTGTTGCTGGTGTCGGCCACGCTGTCGAGCGGCACCAGGACGTTGGTCTCCGGGTAGTAGGCCGCGGCGCAGCCGGCGGTGGTGGGGTAGGAGACGAGCCGGAAGTCCTCGGCGCGGCGTTCGGTGCCGTCCTGCCAGACGCTGACCACGTCCACCTTCGCGCCGTCGGCCAGCCCGAGGGCGGCCAGGTCGGCGGGGTGGACGAGGACGATCCGGCGGGAGCCGTGGATACCCCGGTACCGGTCGTCGGTGGTGTAGGGGACGGTGTTCCACTGGTCGTGGGAGCGCAGCGTCTGCAACAGCAGGTGGCCCTCGGGGGCGCGCAGCATCGTGAAGTCGTTGCGGGTGAACCGCGCCTTGCCGCCGGGGGTGGGGAACACCCCCTCGTTGACCGGGTTGGGCAGGGCGAAGCCGCCCGGCTTCCGCACCCTGGTGTTGAAGTTCTCGAAGCCCGGGACGACCCGCGCGATGCGGTCGCGGATGTTCCCGTAGTCCGCCTCGAAGTCCTCCCAGGGCACGGGCACCCTGTCGCCGAGCGTCTGGCGGGCCAACCGGCTGAGGATCGCGACCTCGCTGAGCAGGTGACTTGAGGCGGGCTCCAGGCGTCCGGCCGACGCGTGTACCTGGCTCATGGAGTCCTCGACGGTGATGAACTGCTCCTCACCGCCCTGGCAGTCCCGTTCGCTGCGGCCGAGGGTCGGCAGGATCAGGGCCGTGTCGCCGCAGACCGCGTGCGAGCGGTTCAGCTTCGTCGAGATGTGCGCGGTGAGGCGGCAGCGGCGCATCGCCTCCTCGGTGCGCTCGCTGTCGGGGGCGGCGCGTACGAAGTTGCCCGCGAGGCCGAGGAAGACCCTGACCCGGCCTTCGAGCATGGCCCGGATGGAGTCCACCGTGTCCAGGCCGTGCCGGGCGGGCGGGGTGAAGGAGAACTCGCGCTCCAGCGCGTCCAGGAAGTCCTGGGGCATCTTCTCCCAGATGCCCATCGTCCGGTCGCCCTGGACGTTGCTGTGTCCGCGCACGGGGCACACGCCGGCGCCCGGCCTGCCGATGTTTCCCCGCAGGAGCTGGAAGTTCACCAGTTCGCGGATGGTGGGCACGCCGTGCTTCTGCTGGGTGAGCCCCATCGCCCAGCACACCACGATCCGCTCGCTGGCCAGCACCCGGTCCCGCAACTCCTCGATCTGCCGGCGGGTCAGTCCGGTGGCCGCCAGCACGTCCGGCCAGGAGACGGTGGCGCGCAGGTGGTCCGCGAACTCCTCGAACCCGGTGGTGCGGTGCTCGATGAAGGCGCGGTCGAGGACCGTGCCCGGCGCGGCGTCCTCGGCCTCCAGCAGGAGCAGGTTCAGGGCCTGGAAGAGGGCGAGGTCACCGCCGAGGCGGATCTGCAGGAACTGGTCGGCGATGTTGGTGCCACGGCCGATCACACCCCGGGGTTTCTGCGGGTTCTTGAACCGCATCAGGCCCGCCTCGGGGAGCGGGTTGACGGCCACGATCTGCCCGCCCCCACGCTTGGTCTCCTCCAGCGCGGACAGCATCCGGGGGTGGTTGCTGCCGGGGTTCTGCCCCACGGTGAGCACCAGGTCGGCGTGGTGGATGTCGAGGAGGCTGACGTCACCCTTGCCGATCCCGAGCGTCTCGTGCAGCGCCGCGCCGCTGGACTCGTGGCACATGTTGGAGCAGTCCGGCAGGTTGTTGGTGCCGAGCGCCCGGGCGAAGAGTTGGAGCACGAAGGCGGGCTCGTTGCCGGCCCGGCCCGAGGTGTAGAAGACCGCCTCGTCCGGCGAGTCCATGGCGCGCAGCTCGTCGGCCAGCAACGCGATGGCGTCGCGCCAGCTGATCGGCTCGTAGTGGTCCGCGCCCGGCCGCTTCACCATGGGCTGGGTGAGCCGCCCCTGTTGGTTCAGCCAACGGTCCGAGCTGCGCGCGAGTTCGCTCACCGAGTACCGGCGGAAGAACTCGGGTGTGACGCGCCGCGTGGTGGCGTCGTCGTTGGCGTGCTTGGCGCCGTTCTCGCAGTACTCGTTCGTGTGCCGCCGGCCCGGGGCGGGGTCGGGCCAGGCGCATCCCGGGCAGTCGAACCCCTTGGTCTGGTTGATGTCGAGCAGGTTCAGCGCCGTACGACGGGGCGAGGTCTCCGCGAGCGAGTACTGGAGCGCGTGGGCGACGGCCGGGACGCCGGCCGCCCACGTCTTGGGCGGGGTGATCTTCGCCTGCTCGCCGCCGGGATCGTCGTTCACTGAGTCTCGCACCGCATCGGCCTTCCACTCCGCGCCCCCGGCCTCCGCTTCCTCGCGCGCGAAGGCGTCGGGGGTGAACAATAGACAGAATTTATCTGAAATGCCCCGTTATGCATCATCACAGTCTCGGCAGTCTCCGCCGTCGGCGTCACGCCGTCATCGGCGGCACGGCGTCAGTCGGCCGGTCGGCCGTGGCGTGGCTCAACCGGTCGGCCAGTGCGGCACCCGTGGTGGCAGGCGGTCGGCGTCGGGCCTGACGTGGCCGCCGCTGATCGTTCCCCGCCACTGCCCGGTCTCCCGGCCCTGCCCCTCGATGTACTCCTTGAAGCGCTGAAGGTCCGCCAGCACCTGTCGCCGAACCACGCCCAGGGCGTCCCCGACCCGCTCGGCGACGCCGCGTGGCGTGAAGTCGATGCGCAGCGCGACCCGACAGCGGGACTCCCCCAGCGCGTGGAAGTCCACCGTTCCGGTGAGCCGGGGTGTCCGCACGCTGCGCCACACCACGCGTTCGTCGGGGCGCTGCTCGGTGATCGCGGCGTCGAACTCGCGCGTCACGCCGCCGAATCTGGTCACCCAGTGCGTCATGGCGGATCGGGAGCGGTCCACCTCGCGCACGCCGCGCATGAACCGGGGGAAGCACTCGAACTGGGTCCACTGGTTATAGGCCACGTGGACCGGGACATCGACGTCGACGGCGCCCTCGATGACGCTCATACCTGTCCTGCCTCCTCCGCATCGGGCCGGGGCGCGCGAGCCGGTACACGCCAGGCCAGGACACACCTGATCGCCACCGGGTGCCCACTCCGCGCGCTTCCAACCACCCCGCCGGCGGACCCGTCGAAGGTGGTCCAGGTGCCGTGGCGACGCGTAAAGCCGCTGGTCGCCACGGGTGTGCCAGCGAGCCGGCACACTGCTGCGCGCTCACGACCGGCCCTGCGTCCAACCGGGCCACTCGCGCCGGGCAGAAGGCCGCGCCCGGATGCCTGGGCCGAGCACCGGGTGCCGGTACCGGTCGCCGGGGCCGGATGCCGGTACGGGGTGCCGGGGCCGGGCGCCGGGGCGGGAGCCGGGGACGGGCGCCGGGGCGGGAGCCGGGGACGGGTTCCGGACGGGGTTACGCCGCGTCGGCGGGGCGCCGCGCCGGCTTCGGGGCGCGCTCCGCCGCCCGCGTGGGCTCGGCCGTCGGTGTGGGCTCGGCCCGCGCCCTCGGTACGAGGGAGAGGTGGCGCCTGCCGCGCGCGTGCCGTGGCGGGCGCGCGGGCGCTCCGAGCAGCCACTCCTCGTAGCGTCCCAGCACCAGGACCAGGACCAGCAGGCCGGGCGGCAGCAAGATGGCGACGATGACCACGACAGCTCCTCGGGATGGCGGCTCGTCCTCACCGAGTAACCCGATTCGGCCCATGTGCCACCCTCGGCGGACGACGCGTACCGATCCGCCGGCGGGACGCGGCAGCCGCCGCTGGTCGGGGCGGGTCACGCGCCCCCGAATCCGGACAGGTCAGGCGGCCAACCCAGCCACCACCTCCGCCGCCCCGGCGCCACCAGGCCACCCAGGCCGTCCACTGGCCGAACCCTCCCAGGCCGGTTCGGGCCTGGAAGGGTTCGGGCCGGAAGGGGTCGGGGCCCGAAGGGTTCGCCCGCCTGGCGGCGTTCGCGGCCTGGAAGGCCCGTGGCGACGCCCCACGGTGGGAGTCAGAGCTGGTGGGCTCCGGGGCGGCCGGCCTGGACCAGGAACGAGGCGGCGGTCTCCACCGGCGCGTCCGGCCTGGTCACGAACGGCAGCACCCGGTAGTCGGCGCGCAGTTCGCGGTGGTTCAGCCGTACGCGGGTGTAGCCGCGCTGGGCGTTGTGCCACTTCAGGTGCGGGTTGACGCCCTCGGTCATCCAGTCGCGCCCTACCTTGTCCATGGCGGCGCCGTCCTTGCCCGAGCTGATGGACGTGCCGGCGAACTCCGTGCCGACGGTGGGCGACTTCGGGTTGTCGAAGTCCAGCTTGAGGTCGGAGACCACGCTGCGGTGGATGTCGCCGGTGATCACCACCGGGTTGTTCACACCCTGCCGGTAGAAGCCGGTGAGCAGCCGGTCGCGGGCGGCCGTGTAACCGTCCCACATGTCCAGGCCGGAGGAGAGGACGTCGGGGTTGGGGTCCTGGTCGACCTGGGAGACCAGGGTCTGGTTGGCGAGCACGTTCCACGTGGCGCGGGAGCGACCGGCGCCGTTCAGCAACCAACGCTCCTGCTGGGCGCCGAGCATGGTGCGCGACTTCTCGCGCCGTTCCTTGTCGTAGCCGGGCTTGGTGCCGTCGCCGCCGACCTGGTCGTCGCGGTACGAGCGGGTGTCCAGGACGTGCAGGTCGAGGACGGAGCCGAAGTTCAGCCGCCGGTACAGGCGCATGCGGTCGCCCCGCGGCTTCTGGGGCAGGCGCAGCGGCTGGTGCTCGTAGTACGCCTGTGCCGCGCGCGCCCTGCGGGCCCGGAAGGAGGCGATGTCGTCGTCGGGGAAGCCGTCCTTGTCGACCTGGGCGGTGTCGCGGGCCCAGTTGTTCTCGACCTCGTGGTCGTCCCAGGTGACGATCCACGCGAAGGCGGCGTGCGCGGCCTGGAGGTCGGCGTCCAGCTTGGTGAGGGCGTAGCGGTTGCGGTATTCGGCGAGGGTGTAGGTCTCGCGCTGGTACGAGGGGTCCAACCGCATGTCGCGGACGCCCGCGTTGGCGCCCACACCGCCCTCGTAGAGGTAGTCGCCGAGGAAGGCGACGAAGTCCAGGTCCTCGTTGGCCATGTGCCGGTAGGCCGTGTAGAAGCCCTCGTACCAGCACTGACAGGAGGCGAAGGCGAAGCTCACGTCGGAGGCCCAGCCGCCGTGGCCGTGCGGGGCCGGCGCGGTGCGGGCGCGGCCGACGGGGCTGATCGCGCCGCCGGTGCGGAAGCGGTAGAAGTACTCGCGGCCCGGGCGCAGCCCGTGGACCTCGGCGTGTACGGAGTGCGCGAGTTCGGGCACGGCCCAGGCGCGGCCGTGCCGGACGACGTGGCGGAACCGCTCGTCGGCGGCCACCTGCCACTCGACCGCGACCTTGCGCTCGGGCATGCCGCCGCGGCTGTCGACGGCCAGCGGGTCGGGCGCCAGCCGGGTCCACAGGACGAAGCCGTCGGCGGACGGGTCGCCGGAGGCGACGCCGAGGCGGTAGGGATCGTCCTGGTAGCGCGGTGCGGCCCAGGCCGAGCCGCTGCTGAGACCGGCGCTGAACAGGCCGAGCGCGGCGCCGGTCGCGCCGGCGGCGCCGATCAGGCGGCGTCTGCTGATGTCCATGGATCAGGTCCCTTCGTTGAGGGGTGAGGAGTCGGCGGAAGGGGCGTCGGAGCGCACGCCGCCCGCGGATTCCGGTACGGGGACCCACCCGTTCACGTGCGTGCGTCCCCACGGTTCCCCGCACCGCCGACGGACTGGCCCACGATCACGGGGGCAGGTTGCGGTGACGGGTGGAACAGAACTCCAGCGGGCCACATAGGTGCGAACTGCAGCTATTGCGCCGGCAGTTCGACCGCTATGCCCCCTTCGCCGTACTCACGGGGGGGGCGGCCACGGTCCCACCCGCGGCCCGGCCTCTACTCCGATATGGCGTCTGACCTGGCACGACGGCCCGGAACGAGGCTGGGTGGGGACCCGGACCCGGGCGAGTCCCAGTCGCGGTTCGCGGCCCGTTGGCGCATGGCCGCCTTGGCGTGTTCCCGCGTGAGCGCGCGCGTATGTGGGTGCGTATGTGGGTGCGCGAGCACGTCGGCGCGTAGGTGCGGTGTCACCCGAACGGCGCGGCGGTCATCGTGGCCCTCTTCAGCACCACCCACGGCCACGCCGGCCGATCCGGGCCGCCCTTGTCGATCACGCTTTACGACCCCTTTGGCCGGCCCGAGCCTTGGAATGCCACTTTCCCACTCGTCACAGAACTCACCATCTGTCACACGAACCCCAATGCCGTTCTCCCGTCGGTAAGTTCAGTTTCAAAAGTCGACCACAAGTCGCACACATCCTCTCTTCATCTTGGCTCCGATGGTCTAGATTGACCGTGCTTCGGCGGTTCGGAGGCGAGGCGGGCCCATAACGATCTATTGGTCCGACGCCACGGGCGGCCAGCGGTCACACCCTCGGCGCCGGGCGTCGAGGTGATCCATTTCCTGGAGCCCCAGCGGGCGCCGCGGGTGTGGGGAGCACCCGAGGTCGTTCCGCCGGGTTTCCACGCACCTCGAAGGTCTGGCGGGCCAGGCGTATGCGGTTGCCGCCAGGCGGGTTGTTCACGTAGCGCTGCGAAAAGCCGCGATGCCATGCGCGGGAGGTGGGGACCTCCCGTGGAGAGGAACGGTCTGAGGAAAGGCACCTCGATTCTTTGGGGACCTGGGGGGGTTCTGTGCAGCAGGGGGAATTAGTCAGCCCGTTTCCGCCGGCGCACCGGCGTCTGGGGAACGGGACGGGCAACCAACCCGCGACTGAGTGGGAGCAGCGGTACCGCCGTACCGTGATCACCAGCGACACCGTGACCACCGCCTTCGTGGTGGCGGCGATCGGCAATTTCTTCGGGGCCCGGGACGCGGCCAACTGGCACGAGAAATGGGGAATTCTCGCCTTCGGCACCGAACTTCTGGTGCTGGCCGCCCTCGCGGTGAGCCGGGCGTGGAACCCGGCCGTTCTCGGCCAGGGTGCCGAGGAGTTCCGCCGACTGGGGCGCGCTGTGTTCACGGCGACCGTCGTCCTGGCGCTCGGCGGAATCGCGCTCACCTCGCGCAACATCAAGCTCTGGATATTCGTCGCGGTCCCCGCGATCGCGCTCACCACCCTTACCGCGCGCTATCTCCTGCGCCTTTGGCTGCACAGGCAGCGCAAGGAAGGGCGCTGTCTGCGACCGGTGCTCGCGGCCGGAAGCCCGACCACCGTGCGCGACCTGATCGCGCGCACCCGGAAGTTTCCACACCTGGGCTGGCGGGTGGACGCGGTGTGTACGACCGATGGTCGCGGGCTCGACGGGGAGCACGTGGACGGCGTGCCGGTCGTCGGCCGGTTGGCGGACGTCGCGAACCACGTCCACCGCGACGGCTACCGCGTCGTCGCGGTCACGCCCGACCCGCACTGGTCGCCGGACCGGCTGCAGCGGCTGGCCTGGAACCTTGAGGGCAGCGACGCCGAGATGGTCGTGGCGCCCGTGCTGATGGAGGTGGCGGGGCCGAGGCTGCACGTCGACACGGTCCTCGGGCTCCCGTTGCTGCGGGTCAGCATGCCGACGTTCACCGGCGGCCGGCGCGTGGTCAAGGAGGTCGTCGACCGGCTGGGTGCCGCGGTACTGCTGCTGCTGTTCGCGCCGCTGATGGTGCTCGTCGGGCTGCTCGTGGTGCTGGACAGCCGGGGCGGCGCGTTCTACAGCCAGCGCAGGGTGGGCAAGGACGGCCGCGAGTTCACGATCCTCAAGTTCCGCACCATGGTCGTCGGCGCCGACCGGGTGCGCGCCGAGTTGGCCGATCGCAACGAGGGCGCGGGGCTGCTGTTCAAGCTGCGCCGGGACCCGCGGGTGACCCGGGTGGGGGCCGTGCTGCGCCGCTACTCGATCGACGAGCTGCCACAACTTCTGAACGTACTCACCGGCTCGATGTCGCTCGTCGGCCCGCGGCCCCCGCTGCCGGAGGAGTGCGCCGCGTACGGCCCGGACATCCGGCGGCGGCTGCTGGTCAAGCCCGGGCTCACCGGTCTGTGGCAGATCAGCGGGCGCAGTGACCTGCCGTGGGAGGAGGCGGTCCGGCTCGACCTGCGGTACGTGGAGGACTGGTCGCTCGCGCTGGACACGGTGATCTTGTGGAAGACCCTGCGCGCGGTGCTCCACGGGCAGGGGGCCTACTGATGCGCGGGGGCCGACCGGCCGGCGCGCGGACCGCAGGCCACAGCGGCCTGCCTGGGGGGAGGGACGGGTCATGAGGATCAGCGTTTTCGGGCTCGGCTACGTGGGCTGCGTGTCGGCCGCGTGCCTGGCCAGCATGGGACACGAGGTCGTCGGGGTGGACGTGAACCCGGTCAAGGTCGACCTGGTCAACGACGGCAGGGCGCCGGTGGTCGAGGAACGGATCGGCGAACTCGTCGCCGAGGTCGTACGCACCGGGGCGCTGCGCGCCACCGGCGACGTGCGCGAGGCGGTCGGGAACAGCGAGATCTCGCTGGTCTGCGTGGGCACGCCGTCGGCGCCCAACGGGAGCCTGTCCACCAGCTACCTGGAACGGGTCACCGAGCAGATCGGCGCGGCGCTGGCCGAGCGCGGCGGCCGGCACACCGTCGTCTACCGCAGCACGATGCTCCCGGGCACCTGCCTGAACCTGTTGGTGCCGATCCTGGAGAAGCACGTCGGCGGCACCGCGGGGGTGGACTTCGGGGTCGCGGTCAACCCGGAGTTCCTGCGCGAGGGCACGAGCGTGCGGGACTTCTTCGACCCGCCCAAGACCGTCATCGGCGAACTCGACCCGGCGAGCGGCGACCCGCTGCTGGCGCTGTACGAGGGGTTACCCGGCGAGGTGTTCCGGGTGCCGATCCCGACGGCCGAGGCGATCAAGTACGCGGACAACGCGTTCCACGGCCTCAAGGTCGGCTTCGCGAACGAGCTGGGCGCGGTGTGCCAGGCGCTCGGCGTGGACTCGCACCAGGTGATGGACGTGTTCCTGGCCGACCGCAAGCTGAACATCAGCCCCGCCTACCTGCGCCCCGGCTTCGCCTTCGGCGGCTCCTGCCTGCCCAAGGACCTGCGCAGCCTGGTCCACGCGGCGCAGCGGGCCGACGTCTCGGTGCCCATCCTGGCCCACGTGCTGCCGTCCAACTCCGCGCACCTGCAGCGCGCGGTGGAGCTGGTCGAGCGCACCGGCAGGCGCCGGGTGGGCCTGTTCGGGCTGTCCTTCAAGCCCGGCACCGACGACCTGCGCGAGAGCCCGCTCGTCGAACTGGCGGAGCGGCTCTTCGGCAAGGGGTACGACCTGCGGATCTACGACGCCAACGTGAGCCTGTCGCGGCTGCTCGGCGCGAACCGCGAGTACATCGAGACCCGGCTGCCGCACCTGGCGCAGTTGCTCGCGGACTCCGTGGACGAGGTCCTTGAGCACGCCGACGTGTGCCTGGTGGGGACCAGGGACCCGGCCGTCCTCGCGCGGCTGCCGCACGGCAGCGGCCCGTTGATCGATCTTGTCCGTCTTCCCGACGCCGACGCGCGCCGGGCCGAACCGGGGTACGTGGGCCTTGCTTGGTGACGCGACGTTGAACGGCGAGCCCGACCGGGCTGGCGAGATCGGCGACATCGGACCGGGGCGGCGCGCGCTGATCCTGGTGGAGAACCTGTCGGTGCCCTTCGACCGGCGGGTGTGGCAGGAGTGCACGACGCTGCGCGAGGCGGGCTGGGAGGTGCACGTCATCTGCCCCCGGGGCGGCAAGCGGGACACGGAGCCTGAGGCGGTGATCGACGGGGTGCGCATCCACCGCTACCCGCTGCGCGCGGCCACCGGGGGCCCGGCCGGCTACCTGCGGGAGTACGGAGCGGCGCTGTGGCACACCGCCCGGCTGGCCCGCAGGGTCGGCCCGGTCGACGTGGTGCACGCCTGCAACCCGCCCGACCTGCTGTTCCTGCCGGCCCTCTGGCTGAAGCGGCGCGGCGCGCGGTTCGTCTTCGACCAGCACGACCTGGTGCCCGAGCTGTACCTGTCCCGCTTCGACCGTGGCGAGGACCTGCTCTACCGCGCCGTGCGCGCCCTGGAGCGGCTGACCTACCGGGCCGCGGACGTGGTCATCGCCACCAACGAGAGCTACCGGGACGTCGCGGTACGCCGGGGCGGACGCCGGCCGGCGGACGTCTTCGTGGTGCGCAGCGCGCCCGCCGTCGAGCGGTTCCAACAGGTGGACCCGGAGCCGGAGTTGAAGCGCGGCAAGCCCCATCTGCTGTGCTACCTGGGCGTCATGGGCCCGCAGGACGGCGTGGACTACGCCCTGCGGGCGCTGGCGAGGCTGCGCAACGAACTGGGGCGGAGCGACTGGCACGCGGTGTTCGTCGGCTCCGGCGACTCCTTCGACGCGATGGTGGAGCTGTCCCGGCGGCTCGGGCTCACCGAGCAGGTGCAGTTCACCGGGCGCGTGCCGGACGCGGACCTGGTGCGCTACCTGTCCACCGCGGACGTGTGCCTCTCCCCCGACCCGCGCAACCCGCTCAACGACGTGTCGACCATGAACAAGGTCCTGGAGTACATGGCGATGGGCCGGCCCGTCGTCTCGTTCGACCTGAAGGAGGCCCGGGTCTCCGCAGGGGAGGCCGCCGTCTACGCGCCCGCCAACGACGAGGCCGCGTTCGCCGGCCTCATCGCGCGGCTGCTGGACGATCCGGGGCAGCGGGAGCGGATGGGCGCCATCGGTCGGGAGCGGATCAACGGGCGGCTCTCCTGGCGGAACTCGCAGGCCTCGCTGCTGGCCGCCTACGCCGCCGCCTGCCGCGGCCTGCCCCCGGTGGCGGCGGGCACCTCGGCCCGGGCGGGGAAGAGGCCGCACCGTTGAGCGAGGACACGATACGCCTGGCCACGATCGGGCGGATGCTCCAACGGCGCTGGCGCCTGCTCGCCGTCCTCACGGCGGTGGGCGCGCTCGTCGGCTACGGCGTCTCGGCGCTGTTCCCCCCGCGGTACACGGCCTCGGCATCGGTCCTGCTGCCGGGGCAGTGGGAGGAGCGCGAGTTGTTGACCCAGGCGTACATCGTGACCAGTTCGTCGGTGCTGGACCGCACGGCGGCCACGCTGCGCTGGGCGGGCGACGGTGACGAGGTGCGGGAGCGGGTGAGCGCCAAGGTCGCCGACGGGAACGTCATCAGGATCTCGGGCACCGCCGACACACCGGAGCGCGCGCAGCAGCTCACCGACCGGCTGGCCCAGCAGTTCGTCACCTTCGCCGCGCGGGTCACCGGCGACGGCACCGACCCGAAAGCGGCGACCGGGCCCGAGGCGCTGCGGGAGCAGGTGGAGCGGGCCAACCGGCGCATCACCGAGCTGTCCCGGGCGGCCGACCCGGGGCGCACCGTGGAGAGCGTGCAGGCCCGCACCTCGCTGGAGAAGTTGCGTACCGCGCTGGAGACGGCGGTGAAGAAGCTGGAGGAGGTCGATCCGGCGACGCACAAGGCCGGCATGGTGGTCATGGGGCCGGCGGCCCGGCCGGCGAGCCCGGCGCCGCCCACGACGGGGCACCTCGTCGCCGGTGGGGCGGCGTTGTCCTTCCTGCTCGCGGTCGTGGGCCATCTCACCGCCGCGCGGGCCAACCGGCGCCCGCGTACCGGGGCCGAGATCGCCTCGGCGCTCGGCTCGACGCTGCTGGGCACCGTCGACGTGCCGGCCGAGCGGCCCGCTGTGGGCCGGGGCCCGGGGGGTTGGCCGCGCCGCTTCCTCGGGCTCGACACCCGGTGGGACGCGCCGACCCCGCTGGCCTCCGGCGACGAGGCCAGCCGACGCGTCCGCTACCGGCGGGTGTGCGCCCGCCTGAGATCCCAACACCCCTCTGCTCGACGGCTGTTGGTCGTCGTGCCGGACGGCGACGGGGTCGCCCGCCGGGCCGCCGAGCGGCTCGCCGCCGAGACCAGGGGCGACGCCGCCACCCCGGCGGGCCGGGGGCTCCCGGCGCTGCGGGTGGTGGGCGTGTCGGTGTCCCAGCCGATGGTGCCGGACCGCGACGCCGAGTCCGGTGTCCTGGTCGTACTGAGCGCGGGTATTTGGACCGCGGCGGAACTCGCCGGCGTCGCCGGGGCGTGTGCGGACGGCAGGCACGAGATCGTCGGCGTCGTCGTCGCGGGCGCGGTCCGCAACCAACCGACACGGACGCCCGAACAGCCGGAGCAGAACGCCACGTTGGCGCTCGCGGTGCCCGGCCAGACGGCGGGGGGCGCCGAGTGACCACGAGCCAGGCAGCCGAGTCGCCGGCCGCCGCGCCCCTGCTCGACCTGCAGGCGCTGCTGGCCGCGGTGCGCAGGAGGCGCCGCCTGTGGTGCGCCCTGGCGCTGCTGGGGATGCTGGCCGGCGCGGCCGTGGCGGTGCTGGTGCCGCCGGCGCCGGCCGCGGTGACCAAGGTGCTGGTCGCGCACCGGGAGGACCAGCCGAACGACACCGGCACGCTGATCCGTACCGACGTCGCGCTGCTCCAGACCACCCGGATCGCCGACCGGGCCCTGCGGGCCCTGGGCTCCTCGGAGCGCCCCGAGGACTTCATGCGGGACTACCGGGGCACCGGCCTGACCAACAACCTGCTCCAGATCGACGTGACCGGCGACAGCGACGCCCAGGCGCTGGCCCGGGCCAAGGCGCTGGCCGAGGCGTTCGTCGCGGACCACGTGCGGCGCGTCCAGGACGCCGCCAAGGCCGAGGCGGCGTCCCTGCTCGCGCAGCGCGACCGGATGCGGGGCGAGCTGGCCGAGGTCAACAAGGCCATCGGCAGCCGATCGCCGGAGAGCGACCCCAAGGCGTCGGCGAGCGTCGAGTCGCTCTTCGCCCGCCGGTCCGAGCTCAACTCGCGGATCGCCGACTTCGACCAGCGCGCCGCCGAGGCCCGCGCCGGCACGCCCCGGCTCGTCTCCGGTACGCAGATCGTGGACGCCCCGCGCGTGGTGCGGCACTCCAGGCCCAAGGCCGTGCTCACCAACGCCGCGATCGGGCTCGTCCTCGGCCTCGTCCTGGGCATCGCGGTGGCCACGGTGGGCACGGTGGTGGCGGACCGGCCCGTGCTGCGCCGGGAGATCGCGGTGCACCTGGGCGCTTCCGTCATCGCGGAGGCACGCCAGGCGCCGCGCTGGTCAACCGGCCCGTGGCGACGCCGCCGGGCCCGGGCCGCGCGGGCCCGGCTCACCGCGACCCTGGCCCGCGCCGTGCGCGGCGCGGCGGAGCCGGTCTCGCTCCTGGAACTGGGCTGCCCGCGCGGCGTACGGGGGCTCGCCCTGGACGTCGCCGAAGCGCTGGCGGCGGACGGGCCGCTGGTCATCGTGGACGGCCTGCCGGGCGCTGACCTCGCCAACAGCCCGAAGTTGCCGGCGGGTTCGACCGTGGTCAGCGACGCGAGGGCCGAGGACGCGCCCGGGGCGACGCGCCGGATCGGTGTCGGCTCGGTCTCCCCCGGCACGGCGTGGACCGACCTCCGGTACCTCGGCGCTCAGACCGTATTGGTCGTACGGGCCGGGCACGGCAGCGCCGCGTGGCTGCACACCGTCGCGCGGCAACTCGCGGACCAGCGCGTTCCGGTGCTCGGCGTGGTGTTGATCGACCCCGACCCGCGCGATCGGACCGACGGCACGCTCTGGGACGGGTCGCCGACCGCGCCGCGCGGCGACGGCGAGCGACCGGCCCGGGAGAGCGGCGCGGACCGATTACGGGCGAGACGGCTGGCCCGACAGAGCGGTGGTGGTACCCCGCACGCCGTTCAGGCGGTCGGGGAGGGCCAGCCGCAGCCGGGGTGGCCGGCGGCGCCGGCCGCACGGGTCCCGGACAGCGATCAGGAGGCGCGGTAGCACATGTGTGGAATCGCAGGCACGTACCGGTGGCCGGACGGGAAGGCCGTGACCGATCGGCTCACCGACGTCCTCGCCCACCGGGGCCCGGACGGGGCGGGCCGCTACAGCCACCCCGCCGGGGACGGTGAGGTGCAGCTCGGACACCGCCGGTTGGCCGTCATCGACCTGACCGAGACCGGCGCCCAGCCGATGGTCTCGGACGGCCTCGCCCTGACGTACAACGGCGAGCTGTACAACGCGCCCGAGCTGCGGGCCGAGCTGACGGCGGCGGGAGTGCGCTTTCGCGGCACCTCCGACACCGAGGTGCTGCTCGCCGCCTGGCGGCGCTGGGGCACGGGGTGTCTGCCCCGGCTGCGCGGCATGTTCGCCTTCGCGGTCTTCGACGAGCGCACCGGCAACCTGGTGCTCGTCCGCGACCAGCTCGGCGTCAAGCCGCTGTTCCTGCTCCGGCGCGGCGGGGGGCTGATGTTCGCCTCCGAGCTGAAGGCGCTCAGCGCCGGGGCCGGCGGGACGCTGGAGGTGGACCACGGGGCGCTGGTGGCCTCGCTCCTCTACTACTGGGTGCCGGACACCCGCTGCGCGTTCCGCGAGGCGGAGAAGCTGCCGCCGGGAAGCTGGCTGCGGTGCCGGCCGGACGGCCGGGTGGAGCGCGGCCGGTTCTGGAACCTGCGGGAGGTCGCCAGCGAGGGTCAGGAGCGGGCCCTCGGCGGTGAGCAGCCGGACCTGGCCGCCGTCATCGAGGAGTCGAACCGGCGGCACCTGCTCTCCGACGTGCCGGTGGCCACGTTCCTCTCCGGCGGTCTCGACTCCAGCTACCTGACCGCGCTGGCGGCCCGCGAGCGGCCCGGGATCTCCGCCTACACGATCGGGTTCCGCGCCGCGGACGCCAGGTTCGAGGCGATGCCGGACGACCTGCGCTACGCCCGGCAGGTGGCCGAGCGGTACGGCGTCGACCTGCACGAGATCGAGATCGCCCCGAACGTGCTCGACCTGCTGCCACGGATGACGTACCACCTGGACGAGCCGATCGGCGACCCCGCCGCGATCAACACGTACCTGATCTGCTCGGCCGCCCGGGAGGCCGGGGTCAAGGTGATGCTCTCGGGGATGGGCGCCGACGAGTTGTTCGCCGGGTACCGCAAACACCTGGCCAACGTGCTCGCGCTGCGCTACCAGCGCGTCCCACGGCCCCTGCGGCGCGGTGTGGCGGCGGCCGTGGACCGGCTGCCGGTGGCCACCTCCCGCCGAGGACTGCGCTCCGTGCGGTTCGCGAAGCGGTTCCTGTCCTTCGCGGAGCTGCCGGAGGAGACCGCGTTCCGGCGCAGCTACACCATGTACGACCAGGACGAGCTGCTGGCCCTGGTCAACCCGGACCTGGCCGGGACGGTCGACGACGTGCTGGGTGAGCACGCGGAGGTCTACCGGGACAACGACCTGGACGACTTCGTCAACCGGATGTGCCTGGGCGACGCCCGGATGTTCCTGCCGGGCCTGAACCTCGCGTACACGGACCGCGCCAGCATGGCCGCCTCCACGGAGGTGCGGGTGCCGTACGTGGACGTCGAGGTGGTCAGGGCGGCGTTCGCGGTGCCCGGTGACCGGAAGATCGTCGGGCGACAGGGGAAGGCGGCCCTGAAGCAGGCGGCCTCCCGGACCCTGCCCCGGGAGATCGTGTACCGGCCCAAGGGCCTGTTCAGCGCCCCGCTGCGGGCGTGGATGAGCCGGGACCTGGCGCCGCTGGTACGCGAGGTGGTGCACGACGGCGTGCTCGTCAACTCCGGGTTCCTGCGCCGCGACGCGCTGGCGCGGATGGTCGCCGAGGACGCGGCCGGGCGGCGGGACTTCTCCAAGCATCTGTGGCACGTGCTCTCCCTTGAGCACTGGTACCGCGCCGCGACCTCTGGCTCCGGTCAGAACCAAGCGGCCTGACGGCGTAGACATCACGAGGAGCTCGGGTGAAACAGGTTGTGCAGAACTACAAGAGCGGCGAGCTGGCGCTGCTCGACGTGCCGGTGCCGGGGTGCAAGCCCGGCGGCGTGCTGGTACGCAGCGCCTACTCGCTGATCTCCACCGGAACCGAGCTGATGAAGGTCTCCGAGGCCGGCATGTCGATGCTGGGCAAGGCCCGCTCCCGGCCGGACCAGGTGGCCAAGGTCGTGCAGAGCGTGGCCACCAACGGGGTGCCCGCCACCTACCGCAAGGTGATGGGCAAGCTGGACTCGTACACGCCGCTCGGCTACTCGCTGTGCGGGGTGGTCGAGCAGGTCGGCGCCGGGGTCGACGACGTGAAGGTCGGCGACCTGGTCGCCTGCGCCGGCAACGAGCACGCCCTGCACGCCGAGCTGAACTGGGTGCCGAGGAACCTCTACGCCCGGGTGCCGGACGGCCTCGCGCCACGGCACGCGGCCTTCGGCACCGTCGGGTCGATCGCGCTCCAGGGCGTGCGCCAGGGCGAACCGCGGCTCGGCGACGTGGCGCTGGTCATCGGCCTCGGGCTGATCGGGCAACTGGTGGTGCAGTTCCTGGCCGCGTCGGGGGTGAGCGTCGTCGGGGTCGACCCCGACCCGGTGCGCTGCGAACTCGCCACCCGGTTGGGCGCCACGACCTGTGGCGACCCGGCGTCGGTGGCGGTGGCCAGCTCCGTCGCCGAGCTGACCGACGGGCACGGCGTGGACCAGGTGTACCTGGCCGCCGGCGGCGCCAGCAACCAACCCGTCGAGCTTGCCGCCCAGTTGAGCCGGGACCGGGGCCGGGTCGTGGACATCGGCAAGTGCAGCCTGAACCTGCCGTGGAACGCGTACTACGAGAAGGAGCTGGACGTCCGGTTCTCCCGCAGCTACGGCCCCGGGCGCTACGACCCGGAGTACGAGCTGGAGGGGCGGGACTACCCGATCGGCTACGTGCGCTGGACCGAGCGGCGCAACCTGGCGTGCGTCCTGGACCTGCTGGCCCGTGGCCGGATCGACGTGGAGCCGCTGGTCTCGCACGTCGCCGACTTCGCCGAGGCCGTGGAGACCTACCGGCGCCTGGAGGAGGGCGACCTGAAGGCCGTGGCCGTGCTGTTCCGGTACCCCGACCAGCCGGACCACCCGGACCTCGCCGAGCGGGGGGCCGAGGCGGCGGCCCCGACCCTGACCGTGCCCGCGGTACGCCGTGGCGCCGGCCCCACCAGGGCGCCGGCCCGGACCGGTCACGCGCCGGTGCGGCTGGCGTTCGCCGGCGCGGGCAACTACGCGACGTCGATGCTGCTGCCGCACCTGGCCCAGCGCGAGGGCGTCGAGCTGGCCCGGGTCGTCACCACGACGGCGCTGTCCGCGGCCAACGCCCAGCGCAAGTTCGGCTTCGCCGAGGCGACCACCGACCTGGACGCCGTACTCGACGACCCGGGCATCGACGCGGTGTTCGTGGTCACCCGGCACAGCTCGCACGCCGAACTGACCCGCAGGGCCCTGCTCGCCGGCAAGGCGGTCTTCGTGGAGAAGCCGCTGGCGCTCACCGAGGACGAGCTGGCCGGTGTGCTCGCGGCGGTCGAGGAGTCCGGCAACGACCGGCTCCAGGTGGGCTTCAACCGCCGGTTCGCCCCGTTGCTGCGTCAGGCGCGGCACCGCTTCGGCGCCCGGACCGGGCCGGGCAACCTGCGCTACCTGGTCAACGCGGGCCGCCTGGAACACGGCAGTTGGTACCTGCAACAGGGCACCCAGGGCTCCCGGTTCGCCGGCGAGGGCGGCCACTTCATCGACACGGCGAGCTGGCTGCTCGGGGCCGACCCGCTGTCGGTGTACGCGCTCGCCGCGCCCGGCCACGAGGACGGCGGCGACCTCCAGGTCGTGCTGCGCTACCCGGGCGGGTCCACCGCCACCATCAGCTACGTCACCACCGGCCCGGCCGGTTTCCCCAAGGAGACGCTGGACGTGGTCGCGGGCGGTCGCGCGCTGCGGCTCGACGACTTCGTACGGGCCTCCGTGTACGGCGGTCGCGGCAGGCGGTGGGTCAGCTCGCGGCTGCCCAAGGCCCGGGACAAGGGCCAGCGCGCCGAACTGGACGCCTTCCTCAAAGCCGTGCGCACCGGCGGGCCGATGCCGGTGTCGCTGGAGTCGCTGGCCGCCACCACGGCGGCCACCCTCGCCGTGCGGACCAGCCTGGTCGGCGGCGCGCCGGTGACGTTGGCGAGGGCGCGATGACCGGGAGCGCGGTGTGGTACCTGCGGCGGCTGTCCCGGATGGGGCCACGGGAGGTCGGCGGGCGGGTGGTCGACACGGTGCGCAGGCGGCGCTGGCGGTCGGCGCCGCCGGTCGCGCCGGAGGTGACCGGCGCCCGGTTCACCTCGGCGCTGCCCGCCGGGGCGCTCGACGCGGTGCCGCCGGACGCCGCGAAGCGGCTGCTCGCCGAGGCGGACCGACTGTTGGCCGGGCACGCCGAGTTCTTCGGGGTGTCCCGCGAGGACCTCGCGGACCCGGACTGGTGGTACGACCCGAAGACCGGGCGCCGCGCCCCGTCGGGTTACGCCTTCGACGTGCCGTACCGGAGCGAGGAGGCGGTCGGGGACATCAAGCAGATCTGGGAGCTGTCCCGGCACCAGTACCTGACCGTGCTCGCCGCCGCGTACGCGCTCAGCGGGGACGAGCGGTACGCCGAGCGCGTCGCCGCGCACCTGCGCTCCTGGTGGGCGGCCAACCCGCCGCTGCGCGGGGCGCACTGGATCAGCGGCATCGAGCTGGGGATCCGGCTGCTGTCCTGGGTGTGGGTCCGCCGGCTGCTCGACGGCTGGCCGGGCGTGGCCGCCCTGTTCGAGGACAACCCGGTGGCGCGCCACCAGGTCTGGCACCACCAGCGCTGGCTGGCCGCCTTCCCCAGCCGGGGGTCGTCGGCCAACAACCACGTCATCGCCGAGGCCGCCGGGCAGTCGGCGGCGGCCTGCGCGTTCGACTGGTTCCCCGACTCGGCGCGCTGGCGGGACGACGCACTGCGCTGCCTGGAGCGGCACCTGCGGAGCAACACCTTCGGCTCCGGCCTCAACCGCGAGCTGGCCACCGAGTACCACGGGCTGGTGCTGGAGCTGGGCCTGGCGGCGGTGGCCGAGGCGGACGCCGCCGGCGTGCCGGTCCCGCCGGCGGTCCACCTGGTGCTGCTGCGGATGACGGACGCGCTCGCGGCCGTCGTGGACGACCGGCTGCGGCCGCCGCGCCAGGGGGACGCGGACGACGGGCACGGCCTGGTCGTGGACGGCGCGGGCACCGACCGCTGGGGCTCGCTGCTGGCCACCGGTGACGCCGTGTTCGGTCGGCTCCCCTGGTGGCCGACGGTGTCCGGCACCGATGTCCGCACCCCGCTGCTGGCCGCGCTGATCCGGCCGTACGCGAAGCGGGAGGCCGCGCCGGACACGCCCCGCCCGGCCGACCGGCCGGCCCACTTCGCCGACGCGGGGCTGACCGTCCTGCGCGGCCCGGCGGGGATCTGGTGCCGCTGTGACGGCGGTCCGCACGGCTTCCTGGCCATCGCCGCGCACGCCCACGCTGACGCGCTGTCCGTGGAGGTCCGGCAGGAGGGGGTCGATGTACTGGCCGACCCGGGCACGTACTGCTACCACGGGGAGCCCGAGTGGCGGCGGTACTTCCGGTCCACCCTCGCCCACAACACGCTGGAGCTGGGCGGCGTGGACCAGTCCGTCTCCGGGGGCCCGTTCCTGTGGACCCGGCAGGCCCGTGGCCGGGTGCTCTTCGCGAACGCGTCCGGCACCGCCGGGGACGGGGTGGATCGCTGGTACGCCGAGCACGACGGGTACCGGCCGGTGGCGCACCGGCGCCGGGTGGAGCTGAGTGCCGCGACGCGGGAGTTGCGGATCGTGGACGAGGTGCGCGGGCCGCGCCGGGCCGCGCGGCTGGCCTTCCACCTCGGGCCGGCGATCGTCGCGGACCTGGTGGGCGACCGGGCCGAGCTGACCTGGACCCGGGACGGCGAGCACCGCTCCGCCGTCCTCGAACTGCCAGGGCGACTGCGCTGGTCGGCCCAGCGCGGCGCGGTCGAACCGCCGTTGGGCTGGTACTCCCCCGGCTTCGGGCGCAAGGAACCCGCCACCACGCTGGTCGGCACCGGCTTCGCCGGTGGCGCCGGGTGGTCGGGCGAGTTCACCACCGTGCTCAGGTTCCACGGCTGAGGGGGGCGGGTGGGGATCAAGAGGCGGCATCGGACGTGGTCGGCGGCGCCACTGGCGCTGGCCCTGCTGGCGGCCGGCTGTGCGAGCGCGCCGGACGGCCCGGCGCGACCGACCGGCGCGCCGGCGCCGACACCACCGGTGGGCGCCGGGGCCGTGGCCCGGGTGTGCGCCGAGCCGATGGCCGGGCCGGCGAAGGCGCCGGCCGGTGCGGTGCCGGTGGACCCGGCGGTCGTCGACGACCTGGCGGCCAAGACCCGGAGCAGCCCGCCGCACACCACGTTCTGGCTGCGCCCCGGCAGGCACCGGCTCGAACCGCACCGCTACGCCCAGGTCGTCCCCAAGCCGGGGAACCGCTACCTCGGCGCGCCGGGCGCGGTGCTCGACGGGCGCGGGACCAACCAGTACGCGTTCGGCGGCGGCGCCCCCGACGTCGCCATCCGCCACCTGACCGTGCAGGGGTTCGTCGCGCCGCACAACGAGGGCGTGGTCAACCACGACTCGGCCGACGGGTGGGTGATCGAGCACGCCACCATCCAGCACAACTCCGGCGCCGGGCTGATGGCCGGCGCCCGCCAACGGGTGCGGGCCAACTGCCTGCGGGGCAACGGGCAGTACGGCCTGAACGCGTACAAGGCCGGCGACACCATCCGCGACCTGCTGGTCGAGGGCAACGAGATCGTGGCCAACAACACCGACGACTGGGAACGGCGGCGGCCGGGCTGTGGCTGCACCGGGGGCGCCAAGTTCTGGGCCGTGGGCGGCGCCGACGTGCGCGGCAACTGGGTGCACGACAACCGAGGCACCGGGCTGTGGGCCGACACCAACAACAACGACTTCCGTATCGAGAACAACGTGGTGGAGGCCAACGACGGCGCCGCGCTGATCTACGAGACCAGCTACAACGCGGTCATCCGCGCCAACACCTTCCGGCGCAACAACCGGGTCGAGGGCCGGCGGGCGGCCGGGCGCGGCGACGACTTCCCGTACGCGACGCTGTACGTGTCCGAGTCCGGTGGCGAGCCACGGGTGCGGGCCCGCACGGACAGGATCGAGATCCACCGGAACCTTCTGGAGGACAACTGGTCCGGGATCACCCTGTGGGAGAACGCCGACCGGTTCTGCAACAGCCCGGCCAACACCTCCACCGGTGACTGCACGCTGCTGGTGCCGCGCCCGGAGCGCTGCGCGCGACCGGCGATCGGCAGCGCGCCGCTGTACGCCGACTGCCGGTGGAAGACCCAGCGGGTGGACATCCACCACAACCGCTTCGTCGCGGGCCCCTCCGTCGCCGGATGCGCGGACGCGTGCCAGCGGATGGCGGTGCTGGCCAACTACGGCAGCTACCCGCACTGGTCGCCGTACCGGGGCACGCGGGTGGCGTCCGCCGTCACCCACCGGCAGCACAACCGCTGGCACGACAACGTCTACCTGGGCCCCTGGAAGTTCGTGGCCCACGACCCGAGCCGGGTGCTCGACTTCGGACGGTGGCGTGACGCGCCGTACGGGCAGGACGCGGGCAGCACCCTGCGCGCCGGGGGCGGTGACCACGATGGACGGTGACCCGCGGCGCGGCGTACTGCCGGGAGGGGCGGAGGCGGCGGGCCGGCCGGAGGCGGCGGGCGGGCGAACCGACGGCCCGACGGGGCCGGCGGGGCCGACGGTCGCGCCGGGGCTCGTCGGCGTCGTGTGGGGGCTGCTGGTCCTCAACACGCTCGGCTCCGCCGGGGCGAGGACCATCGTCCCGCTGCCCCGCTCCCTCATCCAGATGGTCACCATGGGCGCGCTGGTCACCGCGTTCGCGCTGGCGCTCGTGCTCAACGCGCGGCTGCGCATCCGGGCCAGCGCCTTCCTGCTGCTGCTCACCCTGCTGCTGGTGCCGAGCCTGATCTCCAGCCTGCGGCTGGAGTCCGGGTTCGGCGCGCTGTTCCGGTGCACCAGGCTGACCCTGTTCGTCGGCACGCTGTGGCTGCTCAGCCGCTGGTGGGACGGGAGCCTGAGGTTCGTACGCAGCCACGTCCGGCTGTACTTCGTGGTGCTCGGCTCCGCCGCCGCCGGCCTGCTCATCTCGCCGGGCGCGGCCATGCCCGAGCTGTACGGCGGGCGGCTGGTCGGCGCGTTGTGGCCGCTGACACCGCCGCAGATCGGCCAGTACGCGGCGGTGGTCATCGGGCTCACCGTGCTGCTCGCCATCGGCCGGCAGGCCGACCGGCTCAGCGCGACGGTGATCATCGTGCCGTCCCTGGTCCTGCTCGCGCTGACGCACACCCGCACGGCCACCATCGGCCTGCTCGTCGGGTTGCTGCTGGCGATCGGCTCGCTCGTGCTGACCAGCGCCGCCGCCCGCCGGTTCTTCGTCTGGACGGTGGCGTGCGCCGTGGTCGCCGCGGTGGGGTTCGCCTCCGCGCTGCGGGCGTGGTTCCTGCGCGGGCAGAGCCAGGAGAACTTCTCCAGCCTCACCGGTCGGGCCAAGGTCTGGGACGCGCTGCTCGCGGCACCGCGCACGACGGCGGAGAAGCTGTTCGGCACGGGCCTGAGCGACAAGTCCTTCGGCGGGCTGCCGATCGACAACAGTTGGCTGGCCGTCTACCACGAGCAGGGACTGACCGGCATCACGCTGGTGGCGGCGCTGCTCCTGGTGCTCGGCGGCGTCGCGCTGCTGCGGCCACCGTCGCTGCCCAGGGCCTGCGCGATCTTCCTGATCAGCTACTGCTCGATCTCCTCGTACACCGAGGCCGGCCTCGGTGACGCGTCGCCGTACCTGCTGCACCTGGCCGTGGCCGCCTCACTGCTGGCGGCCCCCGGCACGGGCGCCGCCCCGCCCCGCCGGACGCCGGCGATCCCACGACGGCGCGTCCCGCGCTGGGCCCAGGAACGGAGGTGAGGTGACCATGCGCGTCCTCGTGGTGCACAACCGCTACGCGTCGGCGCAGCCGAGCGGCGAGAACAGGGTCGTCGACCAGGAGGTGGGGCTGCTGCGCGCGGCCGGCCACCGGGTCGAGCTGTTCGAGCGGCGCAGCGACGACATCGCCGACCGCTCGCTGCTCGGCAAGGCCACCATCCCGCTCCTGGTGCCGTGGAACCCGGCCATACGCGCGGAGTTGGCGGCCCACCTACGCGCCACGCGCCCCGACGTGGTGCACGTGCACAACGTCTTCCCGCTGCTGTCGCCCGCGGTCCTCGCCGCCTGCGCCGACGCGGGCGTGCCCGCCGTCGCGACGCTGCACAACTACACCCAGGTCTGCCCGCCCGGCACGCTGCGGCGGGAGGGCCGGCTGTGCACCGACTGCGTCGGCACCACGGCGGCGCTGCCGGCCGTCCGGCACGGCTGCTACCGGAACTCCCGGCTGGCGACGGTGCCGCTGGCGGTGAGCCTGGCGGTCAACCGGCGGCGCTGGTGGTCGGGCGTGCGGCGGTTCCTGTGCATCTCGGCGGCGCAGCGCGAGGTCCTGGTGCGGTCCGGCATGCCGCCCGAGCGGCTGGCGGTCAAGCACAACTTCGTCCCCGACCCCACCGCCCGCCGGGAGGGCGCCGGCGAGCACCTGCTCTTTCTGGGCCGGCTCGCCGAGGCCAAGGGGGTGCGGCTGCTCATGGCCGCGTGGGACGAGGTCGCGGCGGGCGGCGGGGTCGGCGTGCCACTGGTGCTCGCCGGCACCGGGCCGCTGGAGGCGGAGGTGAGCGCGTGGGCCGAGGGCCGGGACGACGTGCGCTACGTCGGCCTGTACGACCAGGACCAGTGCCAGCGGGCCATCGCCCGGTCGGTCGCCGTGCTGGCCCCCTCGCTGTCCCTGGAGACGTTCGGCCTGGTGGTGGTGGAGGCGATGGCGGCCGGTGTGCCGCCGATCGCCGCCGGCCACGGCGCCTTCGTCGAACTCGTCGAGGACGGGGTGACCGGGCTGCTGCACGAGCCGGGCGACGCCGCGTCGCTCGCGGCCTGCGTGCGCCGGATCACGGCCGATCCGGCCCGTAACCAGGAGCTGGGCCGGGCGGCCCGGCTCCGCTACGAACAGGGCTTCAGCCCGGCCGTCGGGCTGCGGCGCCTGGAGGAGGAGTACCGCTCCGCGATCGCGGAGTGGTCCGGCGGCGGGGTCGGCCCGCCGCCGGTGGCGAACGACAGCACTGGCTCGCGGCGGGAGCGCCCGCGCGAGCAGGGATGGGGGCAGTAGATGACACGATGCCGACTCTGCGGCTCGGCGGCGCTGGCCAGCGTCGTCGACCTGGGGGCGACCCCGCCGTGCGAGAGCTTTCTCGCCGCGGACCAACTGGACCGGATGGAGCCCACGTACCCGCTGCACCTGCGGGTGTGCGCCGACTGCTGGCTGGCGCAGCTCCCGCCGTTGATCACTCCGGAGGAGACGTTCAGCGAGTACGCGTACTTCTCCTCGTACTCGACCTCCTGGGTGGAGCACGCGCGCGCCTTCGTCGCCGACGCCACCGGGCGGCTGGCGCTCGGGCCCGACTCCTTCGTGGTGGAGGTCGCGAGCAACGACGGGTACCTGCTGCGGCACGTGGTGGAGCGGGGCGTGCGCTGCCTGGGCATCGAACCGTCGGTGAACGTCGGGGCCGCGGCGCGGGAGGCGGGCGTGCCCACGCTCACCGCGTTCCTCGACCCGGCCACCGGCGCCCAGGTGCGCGCCGAACACGGCCCGGCCGACCTGGTGGTGGCCAACAACGTGTACGCCCACATCCCCGACGTGGTCGGCTTCACCCAGGGGCTGCGCGCCCTGGTCGCCGACGACGGCTGGGTCTCCGTCGAGGTGCAGCACCTGCTGACGCTGATCGAGGAGAACCAGTACGACACGATCTACCACGAGCACTTCCAGTACTACACGGTCGCCTCCGCGGCCCGCGCCCTGGCCAGCGGCGGACTCACGCTCGTGGACGTGGAGTTGCTGCCCACGCACGGCGGCTCCATCCGGTTGTGGGCCCGACCGGCCGAGGTGGCCGGCGAGCCCTCCCGGCGGGTGGTGGACGTGCTGGCCCGGGAGAAGGCCGCCGGGCTGCGGGAGCTGTCCGGGTACGCCGAGTTCTCCGCCCGCGTCGCCAAGGTCCGCCGGGACCTGCTGCGGTTCCTGATCGAGGCGGCCGAGCGCGGCCAGACGGTCGTCGGCTACGGCGCCCCCGGCAAGGGCAACACCCTGCTCAACCACTGCGGCATCCGGCCCGACCTGCTCGCGTACACGGTGGACCGCAACCCGTACAAGCACGGCAGGTTCACCCCGGGCACCCGGATCCCGATCCTGCCGCCCGAGCAACTGGCCGTCGACCGGCCCGACTACGTGCTCGTCCTGCCGTGGAACCTGCGGGCCGAGCTGGTCGAGCAACTGTCCTTCGTGCACGCCTGGGGCGGCCGCCTGGTCTTCCCCGTTCCGGAACTGAGCATTGTCGAGGTGGGGCCGTGAAGGTCGTTCTGTTCTGTGGCGGCTACGGGCTGCGGATGCGCAGCGGTGCCGCCGACGACGTGCCCAAGCCGATGGCGATGGTCGGTCCCCGGCCGCTGATCTGGCACGTCATGCGCTACTACGCGTACCACGGGCACACCGAGTTCGTCCTGTGTCTGGGGTACGGGGCCCACCACATCAAGGACTTCTTCCTCAACTACGAGGAGACCACCTCCAACGACTTCGTGCTGCGCGACGGGCGGACCGAGCTGCTGTCCACCGACATCGCCGACTGGACGATCACCTTCGTGCAGACCGGCATCGAGTCGCCGATCGGCGAGCGGCTGCGCCGGGTACGGCACCACCTGGACGGCGACGAGATGTTCCTCGCCAACTACGCCGACGTGCTCACCGACGCCCCGTTGCCCGCCATGATCGACGCCTTCGCGCGGCGGGACGCCGGGGCCTCGATGATGGTGGTGCCGCCGCAGTCCTCGTTCCACTGCGTGGACCTGGGCGAGGACGGCCTGGTCGGGGGCATCACGGCGGTCAGCGACATGCCGCTGTGGGAGAACGGCGGCTACTTCGTGCTCCGGCAGGAGATCTTCGACCACCTCCCCGAGGGCGGTGACCTGGTCGCCGACGGCTGCGCCCGACTGGCCAAGCAGGGCCGGTTGGTGGCCTACCAGCACCGGGGCTTCTGGAAGCCGACCGACACCGTGAAGGAGCGGGCCGCGCTGGACGCCGCCTACGCGCACGGCGACCGACCGTGGGCCGTGTGGGAGCGGGACGCGGCGCCGGCGAACTCGGGAGCGCGCGCGTGATCCGGCTCGGCGGCGGGCCCCTGGACCGGGTCGTCGCGGTGGGCGCGCACTGCGACGACATCGCCATCGGCGCCGGCGGCACCCTGCTGACACTGTGCCGGGCGCGCCCCGGCCTGCGGGTCGACGCGCTGGTGCTCAGCGGCGGTGGCAGCGAGCGCGAGCGGGAGGAGCAGGCGGCGCTTGCCGCCTGCTGCCCCGGCGCCGACCTGCGGCTGACCGTGGACAAGCTGCCGGACGGCCGGCTCCCGGCCCACTGGGAGCAGGCCAAGGCCGCGGTCGAGGAGCTGCGCGAGCGCACCGAACCCGACCTGGTCCTCGCGCCGCGCACCGCCGACGCCCACCAGGACCACCGGGGCCTGGCGAAGCTGATGACCACCGCCTTCCGCGACCACCTGGTGCTCGGCTACGAGATCGTCAAGTGGGACGGTGACCTGGGCCCGATGACGGCCTACCAGCCGCTGACGCCGGAGGTCGCCGAGGACAAGGCGCGGCTGCTCCAGGAGCACTACCCCTCGCAGCGGCACCGGCCCTGGTACGACCGGGAGGCGTTCCTGGGCCTGGCCCGTATCCGCGGCATCGAATGCCACGCCCGCTACGCCGAGGCGTTCGCCGTCACCAAACTCACTCTCGACCTGGGGGAATGAACGTGCGCGTACTGCTGACCGGACACCAGGGCTACCTGGGCACCGTCATGGCCCCGGTGCTCACCGCCGCCGGACACGACGTCGTCGGCCTCGACGCCGGCCTGTTCGCCGACTGCGTGCTCGGCCCGGCCCCCGTGGACCCGCCGGGGTACCGCGTCGACCTGCGGGACGTCACGGCCGACCACCTGGTCGGCGTGGACGCCGTGATCCACCTAGCCGCGCTCTCCAACGACCCGCTGGGCGCGCTCGCGCCCGACCTCACCTACGACATCAACCACCACGCGTCCGTGCGCCTGGCCAGGCTGGCCCGCGACGCCGGGGTGCGGCGCTTCCTGTACGCCTCCACCTGCTCGGTCTACGGCGCCGCCGGCGGCGACGACCTGGTGGGCGAGGACGCCCCGCTGCGCCCGGTGACGCCGTACGCGGAGTCCAAGGTGCGGGTGGAGGACGACCTGCACGCGCTGGCCGACGACGACTTCAGCCCCGTCTTCCTGCGCAACGCCACCGCCTTCGGCCACTCCCCCCGACTGCGCGCCGACATCGTGCTGAACAACCTGGTGGGTCACGCGCTGCTGTCCGGCGAGGTGTTGGTGCTCTCCGACGGCACGCCCTGGCGACCGCTGGTGCACGCCGCCGACATCGCCCGGGCCTTCGCGGCGGCGCTGACCGCCCCGCGCGAGGCGGTGCACGACCGGGCGTTCAACATCGGCAGCGAGCCGAACAACGTCACGGTCGCCGAGATCGCCGCGCAGGTCGCCGAGGCGGTGGCCGGCTCGCGCGTGGTGATCACCGGCGAGACGGGCGCCGACCCGCGCTCCTACCGGGTGGACTTCTCCCGGTTCCGCGCCGCGATACCCGGCTTCGACTGCGAGTGGTCGGTCAAGCGCGGCGCGCTCGAACTCGCCGACGCCTACCGGACCCACGGGCTGACCCGGGAGTCCTTCGAGCGGCGCTTCACCCGGCTCGCCGTGCTGCGCGCGGCGTCCGAGGCCGGCGCCGTGGACGGAAGTCTGCGGTGGCGGTCATGAGCGAGCTGGGCAAGGAGATGTACGCGCTGGTGGAGCGGCTGTACCCGCTCTGCCGCAGCATCACGGGGGACGGCGTGCGCGCCACCTTGGACATCGTCGGCGAGTACCTGCCGCTCACGGTGCACGAGGTGCC
Source organism: Streptomyces sp. 71268 (assembly GCF_029392895.1). Lineage (NCBI taxonomy): Bacteria > Bacillati > Actinomycetota > Actinomycetes > Kitasatosporales > Streptomycetaceae > Streptomyces > Streptomyces sp. 71268. Next base: position 7,181,769 of record NZ_CP114200.1, on the reverse strand, counting down.
GACCGGGACGCCGGTGCTCGACTGGACGGTGCCACGGGAGTGGAACATCCGGGACGCCTACGTCGCCGACGCCGCCGGCAACCGGGTCGTCGACTTCGCCGCCTCCAACCTGCACGTGCTCGGCTACAGCGTCCCGGTCGCGACCACCATGCCGCTGGCCGAGCTCCGCGCCCACCTGCACACCCTGCCCGACCAGCCGACCCTGGTGCCGTACCGCACCAGCTACTACGCGCCGACGTGGGGTTTCTGCCTGGCCCAGGAGGTCCTGGACGCGCTGCCGGAGGGCGATTACGAGGTGCGCGTCGACTCCACGCTCGCCGACGGCCACCTCACCTACGCCGAGCACGTGGTCCCCGGGCAGGTCCCCGACGAGGTGATCGTCTCCTGCCATGTCTGCCACCCGTCGCTGGCCAACGACAACCTGGCCGGCATCGCGGTGGCGACGTTCCTGGCCCGGGCGCTCGCGGAGCAAAACCCCTACCACACCTACCGGTTCGTCTACGCGCCCGGCACCATCGGGGCGATCACCTGGTTGGCGCGCAACGCGGAGCGGATCGACCGGGTCAAGCACGGGCTCGTGCTGGCCTGCGCCGGCGACCCGGGCTCGCTGACGTACAAGCGGAGCAGGCGCGGCGACGCGGGGATCGACCGGGCGATGGAGCACGTCCTGTCCGCCTCCGAACGACCGCACCAGGTCCGGGAGTTCACCCCGTACGGCTACGACGAGCGGCAGTACTGCTCCCCCGGGTTCGACCTCGGCGTGGGCTCGCTCACCCGGACCCCGTACGCGGGCTACCCCGAGTACCACACCTCGGCGGACGACCTCGACCTCGTCTCCCCGGACGCGATGGCGGACACGCTCGCCGTCTGCCGCGAGGCGTTCGCCGTGCTCGACCGCGACCGGCGCTACCGCAACCTCAGCCCCTACGGCGAGCCGCAGTTGGGCCGGCGCGGGCTGTACGACGCGCTGGGTGGCAGAAGCGACACCAAGCAGGCGCAGATGGCCATGCTCTGGGTGCTGAACCTCTCCGACGGCGAACACGGCCTGCTGGACGTCGCTGAGCGGGCGGGGCTGCCGTTCGACACCGTCGCCGCCGCGGCCGACGCCCTGCGGGACGCCGGGCTGATCACGACGTGACACCGATGACGACCGAGGGCGAGGGCACCACGGCCCCGAAGGCCCCGCCGGACCAGGCCGGGCGGACCGCCAAGCGGGCCATGTTCGGCCGCCTGTCCTGGGGCCTGGCCGACCAGGCGGCCTCCAGCATGTCCAACTTCGTGGTGGGCGTGTACGTGGCCCGCTCGCTCGGACTGACCGCCTTCGGCGCCTTCAGCCTGGCCTGGGTGACCTACGGCGTGGTGCTCAGCGTCTCCCGGGGCCTGGCCACCGACCCGCTCGTGGTGCGCTTCAGCGGCGTGCCGGTGGCCTCCTGGCGCGTGGCGGTGGCCCGTTCGGCGGGCACCGCGCTCGGCGTCGGCACGGCCGTCGGCGCGGTGTGCGTGGTCCTCGGGCTGGCGTTGGGCGGCCGGGTGGGGTTCGCGTTCGCCGGTCTGGGCGTCGTGCTGCCGGGGCTGCTGTTGCAGGACGCCTGGCGGTTCTCGTTCTTCGCCGCGGGCGACGGCCGCAAGGCGTTCGTGAACGACGTCGTGTGGGGCGTGGCCCTCGTGCCGGCCATGGTGATCGCGGCCCGCGTGGGCAGCGTGACCGCCTACGTGCTCGCCTGGGGCGCCTCCGCCGCGGTGGCCGCGGCGTACGGCTGCTACCAGTCCGGCATCAGGCCCCGGGTGACCGGGGCCCGCGAGTGGCTGCGCGACCACCGCGACCTCGGCTACCGGTACCTGGCCGAGAACGTCGGCGTCAGCGGCTCCAGCCAACTGCGGGCGTACGGGCTCGGCGCGATCGTCGGCGTCGGCGCGGTGGGGGTGATCCGGGGCGCCGAGCTGCTGCTCGGCCCGTTCCTCGCCGTGCTGATGGGGCTCTCGCTGGTCACCGTCGCGGAGGCGGCCCGGGTGCTGCGGCGGGCCCCGGAGCGCCTGGGCAGGTTCTGCCTCGCGCTGGGCGGCGGGCAGGCGCTCGCCGCGCTGCTGTGGGGCGCGGCGCTGCTCCTCGTGCCCGACCGGCCCGGCGAACTGGTGCTCGGCGACGTCTGGGACTCCGCGTCGGCGATCATCCTGCCGGTCACCCTGGGCGTCGCGGGCGCCGGCCTCGGCACCGGCGCGGCGGCCGGGCTGCGCGCGCTCGCCGCCGCCCGGCGCAGCCTGCGCTGCCAACTGTTCGCCTCCGCCTGCTACGTCGCCGGCGGGCTCGGGGGCGCGGCCGTGGCCGGCACGGCCGGCTCGGCCTGGGGCGTCGCCGCCGCCGCCGCGTGCGGTTCCGCCGCGTGGTGGCTGCAGTTGCGCTCCGCCCTGCGCGAGCGCCACCAGAACACCCTTCGTGAAGTGAGGACGTCATGACTGTCTCTGGCCGCACTCCCCGGCTGAGCATCGGCCTGCCCGTGTACAACGGCGAGGAGTACCTCGCGGAGTCGCTGGACGCCCTGCTCGGCCAGACCTACGAGGACTTCGAACTGGTCATCACCGACAACGCGTCGACCGACGGGACGCGCGACATCTGCCGCGCGTACGCCGCCCGGGACTCCCGCGTGCGGTACATCCGGCTGCCCCGCAACATCGGCGCCGCGCCGAACCACAACCACGTGTTCACCCAGTGCCGCGGCGAGCTGTTCAAGTGGGCGTCGCACGACGACCTGTACGCCCGTGACCTGCTGCGGCGCTGTGTGGAGGCGCTGGACGAGCGGCCGGAGGTGATCCTCGCCCACGCCGACCAGGCGGTCATCGACGGCGACGGCAAGGTGAAGGTCCCGTACGCCTACACGCTCGACACCGCCTCGCCGCGCGCGCCCGAGCGCTTCCGCAGCATGCTCTTCGAGCCCGGCGGCGACGACTTCTACGGGGTGATCCGGGCCGACGTGCTGCGCCGGGTCAAGCCGCACGACAGCTACCACCACGCGGACCGCACGTTCGTCGCCGAGATCGGCCTGCACGGGCCGTTCCACCAGGTGCCGGAGCTGCTGTACTTCCGCCGCGACCATCCCACGCGCGCCGAGCGGGCGAACCCCTCCAAGCGTTCTCGGTGCGTCAACCTGGACCCGCGCCGGGCGGGGCCGCTGCACCCGACGCCCCGGCTGCTCGCCGAGTACGTCGGTGGCTTCGTCTCGGCGATCCGACGGGCGCCGCTGTCCTCGGCCGACCGGCGCGCGTGCTACGGCCACCTGGCCGCGTGGATGGCCAGCCGGGCCCGGCCGGGCGCGGGCGAGCGGGTCGAGGACCGCGCGCCCGTGGACCCGGCCAAGCTCACGGTCTCCGTGGACGCGCTCGTCGCCGGCCGCGACGGGAGCCGGGCATGACGCCCGCGAGGCGAACTCCGCTCCGCGTCGGGGTGTTCGGCCTGCTCGGCTCCGGGAACATCGGCAACGACGGCTCGCTCGAAGCGGTGCTCGGGTACCTCGCCGCCGAGCACCCGGGCGCGGTCGTGGACGCGATGTGCGGCGGAGCCGAGGACGTCGCGCTCCGCTACCGGATTCCGGCCACGCGGCTGAACTGGTACCGCGGGGAGTACCGGACCGCGTCCCGCGCGGGCGCCGTCGCCGCCAAGGGCGTGGGCAAGCTCGTCGACGTCGCCCGCACCGCCGCCTGGGTGCGCCGGCACGACGTGGTCATCGTGCCGGGCACGGGCGTCCTGGAGACCACGCTGCCGCTGCGGCCGTGGGGCCTCCCGTACTCGCTGTTCCTGCTCTGCGCGGCCGGCCGGCTGTTCGGCACCCGGGTCGCGTTGGTCAGCGTCGGCGCCGGCCGGATCGGCAACCGGCCGACCCGGGCCCTGGTGCGCTGGTCGGCGCGGCTGGCCGGCTACCGGTCGTACCGGGACGCCATGTCCCGCGACGCGATGCGGGACATGGGCGTGGACACCGCGCGCGACGGCGTCTACGAGGACCTCGTGTTCGCCCTGCCGACACCGACGGCGGGCCCCGCCCCGGGGACACCGGGCACGGTCTGCGTCGGCGTCATGGCCTTCCACGGCAGCAACGACGACCGCGCCAGGGCCGAGCAGATCCACCGGCGCTACCTCGACGGGACGACCGCGTTCGTGCGCGCCCTGGTCGCGGACGGCAGGCCGGTCCGGCTGCTCACCGGCGACGAGGTCGACCGGCCGGTGGTCGCGGCGATCCTCGACGCGGTGGACTCACCGCTGGTCACCTCGGCCGAGACGGCCTCGCTGGCCGACCTGATGAAGGAGATGGCGGTCGCCGACGCCGTGGTGGCGACCCGCTACCACAACCTGATCTGCTCGCTGAAGGTCGGCAAGCCGACCCTCGCGCTCAGCTACTCGGGCAAGAGCGACGCGCTCATGGCCCGGATGGGCCTCGGCACCTACTGCCACCCCGCCCGCGAGGTCGACGCCGACCGGCTGCTCGCACAGTTCCGGGCCCTTGAGCGGCGGTCGGCCGAGCTACGGCGGACCCTCGCCGAGCGGAACGTGGCCGCCACCCGGCGCGTCGAGCACCAGTTCGCCGCCCTGACCGAGTCCCTGTTCCCGGCGTCCGACCACGCCCCTGCCACGCGGGAGACCCCATGAAAGCGACCCAGGTCCCGGAGATCGCCGGCGCCTACCTCTTCGAACCGACGCCGCACGCCGACGAACGCGGCTTCTTCTGCCGCACCTTCGACGCCGACGTGGTCCGCTCGGTGGGCCTGGACCCGAACGCGTTCGTCCAGGACAGCCTGTCGCGCTCGGTCCGGGGCGTGCTGCGCGGCCTGCACCTGCGCTCGGGCGCCGGCGAGGCGAAGCTGGTGCGCTGCTCGTACGGGAGGATCTTCGACGTCGTCGTGGACCTGCGGCCGGACTCGCCCACCTACCTGGGCCGGGGCCTGTTCGAACTGTCCGACGCCACCCAGACCACCCTGTACGTGCCGGCGGGCTGCGCGCACGGCTTCCAGGCGCTGACCGACATCGCCGACGTCTCGTACCGGATCGACCGCCCGCACGACCCCGCCGAGGACGTGACGATCGCCTTCGACGACCCGCGGCTCGCCATCCCCTGGCCGCTGCCCGTCACGTCGGTGTCCGCGCGGGACCGGCGGGCGCCGAGCCTGGCCGACGCCCTGACCCACGAGGAGGGTTGAGGCACCGTGGCACCTCCAGCCGAGGAGTTCCCGCTGCCCAGGTCGCGTGCGGCCAACGAGCGGCTGCACGCCCTGGTTCCCGGTGGCGCGCACACCTACGCCAAGGGCGACGACCAGTACCCCGCGGACCTGGCCCCGGTCATCAGCCACGGTCGCGGCGCCCACGTGTGGGACGTCGACGGGAACCGCTACGTCGAGTACGGCTCGGGGCTGCGGTCGGTCAGCCTCGGCCACGCCCACCCGCGCGTGGTCGAGGCGGTGCGGCGGGAACTGGACCGGGGCAGCAACTTCGTCCGCCCGTCCATCGTGGAGGTGGAGGCCGCCGAGCGCTTCCTGGCCACGGTGGGGACCGCCGAGATGGTGAAGTTCGCGAAGAACGGCTCGGACGCCACCACCGCCGCCGTGCGCCTGGCCCGTGCCGTCACCGGGCGTCCGCTGGTGGCCGTCTGCGAGACCCACCCGTTCTTCTCGGTCGACGACTGGTTCATCGGCACCACGCCGATGAACGCCGGCGTGCCGGCCGCGACCACCGAACTCACCGTGCGGTTCCCGTACGCGGACCTGGCGGCCACCGAGGAGATGCTCGCCCGCCACCAGGGGCAGGTCGCCTGCCTGATCCTCGAACCCGCCGGCCAGGCCGACTACCTCGCCGGGTTGCGCGCGCTGGCCGACCGGTACGGCTGCGTCCTGGTCTTCGACGAGATGATCACCGGCTTCCGCTGGTCCGAGGCGGGCGCCCAGGGCCTGTACGGCGTCGTGCCCGACCTGTCCACCTTCGGCAAGGCGCTGGGCAACGGGTTCGCCGTCGCCGCGCTGGCCGGGCGCCGCGAACTCATGGAACGCGGCGGGCTGCGCCACCCCGACGAGCGGGTGTTCCTGCTGTCCACCACGCACGGCGCGGAGACGCACGCGCTGGCGGCAGCGATGGCCGTGCTCACCACCTACGTCGAGGAGGGCGTCACCGCGCGCCTGCACGCCATCGGCGAGCGGTTGGCCGCCGGCGTCCGGGACGCGGCGGCCGGCGCGGGCGTCGGCGACCACGTGGCCGTCCGGGGCCGGGCCAGCAACCTGGTCTTCGCCACCCTCGACGCGGACCTGCGGCCCTCGCAGGAGTACCGCACCCTGTTCCTGCGCCAACTCATCGCGGGCGGGGTGCTGGCCCCGTCGTTCGTGGTGAGCAGCGCGCTCAGCGACGCCGACATCGACCACACCGTGGACGTGGTGGCCCAGGCGTGCGCGGTGTACCGGAAGGCGCTGGACGCCGGCGACCCCACGCCCTGGCTGGCCGGGCGGCCGGTGAAACCGGTCTTCCGCCGGTTGGCGTAGGGCGTCCTCAGTCGCGCGCTCGCCGGGCGGCGTCGGCCGCCCGGTCGACCAGCCACGCCGTCGCCGGCACCACCGCGAGCGCCGTGCACCAGCCGCCGAGCACGTCGGTCGGGTAGTGCGCGCCCAGCGCGATCTGCGCCCACCCCATCGCGGCGCCGGCGACCAGCGTCAGGGTGAGGGCGAGGAGGGTGCCGGCCCTCGCGCCGAGCCGGAGCCGGCCGGCCACGAGTAGCGCCACCACGAGGGCGAAGGCGGCACAGAAGGCGGTGTGACCGCTCGGGTAGGACAGGTTGTCACCGTGGATGGTGCGCCCCACCAGCGGCTTCAGCAGCCGCGTCGTCACCACGGCCAGCCCGACGCCGACCACGACGAGCGCCGCCGCGCGCGGCCACCGCAGCAGCAGGCAGCCCGCCACGGCGAGGCCGACCAGCGTGGCCGCCCCGGCGGGCTCCCCCCAGAAGTCCACGGCCAGCGCGACGGACCGCCACCGGGGCCGCACGTCCTCCGCCGCCACCGAGAACCGCGCGTCCACCCGGCCCGGCCCGCCGTCGCCCGCGTACCAGAGGCCGACCACGACGACCACCAGCGCGGCGACGGCCGCGACCAGCCCGCACCGCGCGCGCAGCGGTGCGGGCAGCACCGCGGGCACCGGGCGGCCGACGCGTTCAGGATCATCCAACGTTCGCACGCTGCCAGCCTTTCAGTCGCCGACCCCGCGCGCCGACCCCCGCGCCGCACGCGCGACGGCACCGGCCCGCCGGGATGACGCTCCCCGACGGGCCGGTGCGCTGGTGACCGGGGTGTTACCGGGTGTGGGGCGAGCGGGTGTTACCGGGTGCGATAGGCGTCGTAGATGGACTGGCTCACCGTGTTGCCCTGCTTGTCGCTGGCGTTCGCCCGGAAGGAGACGGTCTTGCCCGCGCCCGGGTTCTTCACGGTCACCTTGCCGCCGCTGACGGCCAGCTTCTTCCAGTGCGCGCCCTTGTCGTAACTGACGTACACGGCAAGCGACTTCAGGTTCTTACCGGCCGCCGAGCCCTGCACCGTGACCGGGACCTTGACCGTCGCCCCCGCCTTGGCGGTGCTGTCGACGGCCAGAGCGGGGGTGAAGCGCACCACCGAGGTCGGCAGCTTCACATGGCTGGTGGTCTTCTTCGAGGAGAAGGTCCAGTCACCGGTGACCTTGGTGGAGACGTTGGCGACCCCACTGCGGCTGACCGAGGTGCTGAGCTTGTAGCGGGCCGCTCCGGCCGGCACCGTGAACACCTCGGCGCCGGTCAGCGGGTCCGTGTTGCTGCCGACCTTCTTGCCGTCACGGTAGAGGGTGGTCCGCGCCTTGTCGGTCACCGTGTAACCGGTGTTGTTCCCGCCGTCGGCGAAGAGCGGGAGGGCGCCGTACAGGTCGTTGCCCTCGCGGAAGACGCCCTCGTTCGCGCTCACCTTGGGGCCGAACACCCCGATGTTGAACTGCTGGCTGTAGGACTTGCCCGGAGCCAGCCGACGCTCGTCGGTGTTGTAGGTGGCCTCGTAGTCGTCCTTGGCGCTGTACTGGTCGAAGGACACCAGCCACCGCGGGCCCTTGCCGTTGACGTAGAGGGTCGCGGTGTGCGGCAGCTTGGTGGGGATGCTGACCGCCCAGCTGCCCGCGCCGTCGAAGACGGGGAAGGTGAGCAGGGCGCCGGTCTTCTTCGGGGCCGGGGAGCCCAGCCTGGCGGTGATCTTGGCGAGATCGGCGGGCTTGGCGTGCCGGACGAATCCGGTCGGCGCCTTGGTGACGGAGCCGCCGTAGGCCACGTGGTACGTGGGGCCGTTCTCTCCCCGCTGGAAGCTGCTGGTGAACTGCTGGGTCAGCTCACCGGCCGGAACGGCCGGGCCGAGGTGCGCGGTCCTGAACTTCGCGAAGGAGTCCAGCAGATAGCCGTAGCCGTAGGACGCCTCCCCGGTGAGCCCGACCTCCGCGTAGGCGAGCCGCGAGGTGGCGTCCCGGTCCGGAACGGTCACGTCGACGGGCTTGGTGGTGCGTGCGTCGAGGGTCACCGTGGTGGTCTTGTCGACGACCAGCTTGGGTTGGTTGATCCAGTCGATGCTCTCGTCACTGCCGTTGACAGCGCCGCTCAGCAGGTAACGCCCCTTGGGGAGTCGGACCTTGCCGTCCTTGCTCGTGTCATCGACAAGGTAGTCCCGGCCAGCGCCGAGGCCGCTGATCCCGTTCAGCGCGCTGCTGAAGGTCTGCGCGGGCTTGCCGTCCCGACCGACGTGCTTGAGGGTCACCTCGTACGACTCGACCTCGCGCTCCACCGCGGCGGCGGTGCGCACGGTCTGCCCGCCGCCCGTCGCGGTCACCCGCGCGCTGTACGCGCCGTCGACGGTGCCACCCAGCCGGGTGTCCACGGTGACGGAGGTGGTCGCCGTACCGCCGGCGGGAACGGTGAGCCGCTTGTCCTTGGCGGTGAAGAAGCCGGCGGGAGCGGGCCTGCCGTCGGGGCCCGTACCGGTCAGCGCCACGTCCACGGTGACCGGCTTGTCACCCAGGTTGCGGTAGGTCAGCGTCCTGCTCTGCGGCTTGTCGTCGGCGTGCGGCCACTGCTGGGTGCCGAAGGAGAGCGAGGCCGGCTCGGCGATGACCGTCTGCGTGATGGCCTTGCGCAGGTCGATGCGGCCGGTGCCCTGCTCGAAGGCGGTGTACGCGCCGGGGGTCGTGGAACCGGTCAGCGCGGCCTTGATCCGCTCACCGCTCCAGTCCGGGTGCTGCTGGGCCAGGATCGCGCCGGCACCCGCGGCGTGCGGGGCGGACATGGAGGTGCCCGAGATCGCCACGTAGCCGTCGGCGACCGGGGTACCTCCCTCGGCGATCTGGCTGCCGGGCGCCGCCGCGGCGCCGATGTCCACGCCGGGCGCGGTCACGTCGGGCTTGATGGCACCGTCCCCCACCCGGGGACCCCTGCTGGAGAAGCCGGCCAGCTTGTCCTTCTTGTCGACGGCGCCCACGGTCAGCGCGGCGTCCGCGCTGCCAGGCGAGCCGACGGTGCCGGGGCCGAACTCGCCCTCGTTGCCCGCCGAGATGGCGAAGAGGATGCCGTGCTCGGCCGCCAGCTTGTTGACGGCGGCTTCCAACGGGTCGAGCTCGGGCGTGTCGGTCGCGCCCAGGCTGAGGTTGACCACGTCGGCCTTCTGGGCCGCCGCCCACTCAAGTCCCGCGATGATGCCCGAGTCCTCACCGGACCCCTCGTCGTTCAGGACCTTGCCGTCGAGGATCTTCGCGCCGGAGGCGACGCCTCGGTACTTCCCGCCGGACTTCGCGCCGGTACCCGCCGCGATGGAGGCCACGTGCGTGCCATGGCCCACCCGGTCCTTGGTGTCGACGGCGTCGGTGAAGTTCTTCTCGGCGACCTGCTGCCCGACCAGGTCCGGGTGCGTCTGGTCGACACCGGTGTCCAGGACGGCGATCTTGACGCCCTTGCCGTCGTAACCGGCCTTCCACGCCTCGGGCGCGCCGATCTGCGACACGCTCTTGTCGAGGCTGGCCTCGCGGATGCCGTCCAGCCACACCGTGGCCACCCCGGGGGCGGCGGTGCGGTGCGAGGCGCCCCGCGACGCGTCGGTCAGCGCCTCCCAGGCGGCCGTGGCGTGCTCGGGCGAGGCCGTCACCGCGTCGGCGCCCAGCACCGGGAGCGAACGCCGCACCTTCGTCCCCTCGGCGGCCCGGAGCTTCGCCTTGGCGGCGGGCCGCTCGCCCTGGTAGGCGACGATGAGCCGCACTCCCTCGCGCTGGCTGGCCACGTACTCCGGCCGGCTCAGCGTCGTCACGTCGAACAGCCGCTTGTCCACCGTGCCCCGGGCGATCAGGCGCCGGGCGTCGAGCGGGATCGCGTACGCGTGCCCGTCCCGCCGCTCCACCTGTACGGGGATGTGCTCGCGCCCCTCGGCCGGCCGGATGGCGACCGGGTTGCCCTTGGTATCGACCGCGACCCGGTCACCGGTGACGAGGGTGACCCAGGTGCGGGCGCCGTCGGCCCCGCGCTGGCCCTTCGCCCGCTCGCCGTCCGCCGTGACGGCGGAACCTTCCCGCGCCACAGCGGTCGGGGTGGTCAACCCCGCCGCGAGCGCGGTGGCGGCCACGACGGCCACTCCGGCGCCCCACACAGCTCTTCTTCCTGTACGCAACTTTCCCCCCAATGAGGACAGCTCACGAGAAGGGCCCCACAGGCCCCTCACATCAGTGCGTGCACAGGCGAGTATGTGCCGGATCGCGGCACCCACCCGCGAGTGTGGCGGAAAAGCCAAGTACTCCTGAAACAAAAGGACTTGAAAGCGTTGGTAGGCATCTGGTGTGTTGCCGCCGTGTGGCGTTGTGGGGGGTCGGATTCCGGTACGGCCAGGTCAGGGACGGTATGGCGGACGGTAGGTCCCCGCTTGTTCGCGGGGGCGCCCTCGCCGCCCGCCGGCGACCCCCGCGCGGCTCGGCGGGCGGAAATCAGTTGTGCGCCGACCCGCGCGGCGGTTTCCATGGGCGTGGCATGGGGCACCGGCACGGCGTCGGGCCCTGCGAAGAGGTGGTGTTGTATGCCCAGGGCGTCGCGGAACGGATCTCGCGTACGAGGACGGTCCGCACCGGTGACTGCTGGACCCGGCCGACGCGTTCGGCCCGGTCGAGGCTGACCGGCTCCACACGGACTCCCCTACGCGAGCGGCGTACCCCGCGGCGGCCGACCCGGCCGCTGACTGGACCGCGTTCGCGACGTGCCGCACCTCGGCGCGCGCGACACGCTCCGCACGTGACGCACACTCCCAGGAGTCCCCTCGCATGACCCGACCCAGCAAGCGGGAGCGCGCCGCACACGGCCGCTCCCGGAACGCCACCTCGTTCCGCTGTCTGCACTGCGGCCTCGACATCTCCATGAGCGCCGTGGGCACCAGCCATCGCAACCACTGCCCGCACTGCCTGTGGAGCCGACACCTCGACACCACTCCGGGCGACCGGGCCGCCGACTGCGGTGCCCGGATGGAGCCGCTGGCCATCACCGTGCGCGGTGACGGCGAGTGGGTGATCATCCATCGGTGCACCGGCTGCGGCGTACTGCACGCCAACCGCACGGCGGGCGACGACAACGCCCTGCCGCTGACCCGGCTCGCCGTACGCCCGCTGGCCCAGCCACCGTTCCCCTTCGAGCGGCTGGCCGGCCTGTGAGCCGCTGACCGTGCGACGGGCCCGGCGACCCCGACCAGGGGCCGCCGGGCCCCTTTGCATCGCGGTCGGCCGCCCCGCCGCCGTACGGGAGGGCGGGAGCGACCCACGGGGAACGTTCAGCGGGGGGAGGTCTCCATCTCGAATCCGTGGCGCTCACCGTCGGCGAGGAACGAGGCGAGCGCGTCGCCCTGTTCGGCCACGGCGGTACGGTCGGCGCGCGAGAGGGCGCGCAGCGGGGTGACCGTGACCGTGCCGTCCCGGACGCTCCACGTGGCGGCGACCCGGCCGTCCACCAGGACGAAGCGGGCGCCGGTGACGGACAGGCCGCGGTGGGCGTCGTCGATGATCCGGCCACGGTCGTGGTAACCGAGGACGGCGTTGTCGAAGGCGGGCAGGAACCGCACCGGCGCGGGCGTCCCGGGGTCGGGGCGTGGCGCGTCGGGGAGGTCGAGCAGTTCCCGGCCGCGCTCGTCGCGGAAGGTGGCCAACTCGGCACGCAGGGCCGCGAGGGCGGTCGGCAGCCCGGCCAGGCCGCACCAGGCGCGCACGTCGGCGGAGGCGGCGGGCCCGAAGGCGGCCAGGTAGCGCCGCACCAGCGCCTGGCCGACCGGGTCCGAGCCGGTGTGGGGCAGCGGGTCCACCTCGCGGCCGAGCCAGGACGCGAGCGGCGCGTTGCGCACCCCCGCCCGGACGCGCCACAGTCCGCGCGGCGGCAGCTGCGCCACCGGGACGAGCGCGGCGATGACCACCTCGCCGAGCGCCCGTGGGCCCGGCTCGGGCCACCGTTCGGCCAGCGCCCGGCCGAGGTCGGCCATCGAACGGGGCTCGCCGGCGGTCAACAGGGCACGGCCCGCCGCCGCGAGTTCGTCGAGGTCCACTCCGGCGAGTTCGCGGCGGTAGGCCCCGACGGACCGTTGCCGGAGCATGGCGTCGTGGCGCGCCCGCCAGGCCAGCGCGTCGTCCGCGGTGACCAGGTGCACGGTGCGGCGCATGAGGTGGGTGCGTACCACGCGTCGCTCGGTCAGCAGGTTCGAGAGCGCGTGCGGGTCGAACGCGCGCAGCCGGGACCACAGCCCGACGAACGGTTCCTGCGGCTCCTGGGCCTGGAGGCCGCCCAGGTGCCCGACGGCGTCGATGACCGGCAGCTCGGCGTGGTCGAGGAGCAACTGCCGGGCGAGCGTGGCGCGGTTGAGCGCCCGGGTGTCCAGCACGGTCATCGGGGCCCCGCCACCGCCCGTACGTCACCGCTGCTCCCGGTCGCCACCGGGCACCGCACGGCAACCGTGCGCGTGGCGCGGCCGCCGGCCCGGCCGCCTGCCGGGCAAAAGCGGGGCGAGGTGGCCGAGCCACCGGGTTCTTCCTGGCTGTTCTCGTCGTGATGCACGGCCTAACGATGGCAGGCCATGAGGACAGGGTGTGTCCGCCTTGGTCGCCCGCTCGCGGGAGGTGCGGCGGGCCTAAGAGGGCCGTGGCGTGCGGAGCCCGCCGCTCGTACGGGGGCGACCGTGGCCCCGCCTGCCGGGCTCCCCCGGGTCGCGCGCTGCCCGTACGCGCGATCCGGGAGGTGGCTACGCGTCGATGCGCGACCGGTCCAGCGTCGCCGCCGATCCGGAGATGAACTCCCTGCGCGGCGCCACGTCGTTGCCCATCAGCAGGTCGAACACGCGCTCCGCGGCGTCCAGGTCGACGAGGTTGATCCGGCGCAGGGTGCGGCGGCGCGGGTCCATCGTGGTCGCCGCCAGTTGGTCGGCGTCCATCTCGCCGAGCCCCTTGTAGCGCTGGACGGAGTCCTCGTACCGGATGCCCCGGCGGCGCAACTCCGCGAGCGTGTCGCGCAGTTCGCGGTCGGAGTAGGTGTAGACGTACCGGTCACGTCCCTTCCGGGGCCGGGTGATCTCGACGCGGTGCAGCGGCGGGACGGCGGCGAAGACCCGGCCGGCCTCGACCAGCGGCCGCATGCAGCGGTGGAACAGCGTGAGCAGCAGGCAGCGGATATGGGAGCCGTCCACGTCGGCGTCGGTCATCATGATGATCTTGCCGTAACGGGCCCGGGCCAGGTCGAAGGTGCGGCCCGAGCCCGCGCCGACGACCTGGATGATCGCGCCGCACTCGGCGTTGCGCAGCATGCCGGCCATCGACGAGCGGCGCACGTTCAGGATCTTGCCCCGGATCGGCAGCAGCGCCTGGAACTCGGAGTCGCGGGCGAGTTTGGCCGTACCCAGCGCGGAGTCGCCCTCGACGATGAAGAGTTCGCCGCGGTCGGCGTCGCCGCCGCGGCAGTCGGCGAGCTTGGCCGGCAGCGCGGAGGACTGGAGGGCGGTCTTTCGGCGCTGCACCTCCCTGTGCTGGCGGGCCGCGACGCGCGTGCGGGCGGCGGCGACGACCTTGTCCAGCACGGCGCGGGCCTGGGCCGAGGTGTCGCGCCTGGTGGAGGCGAGGAAGGCCGCCAACTCCCGCGCGACCACCTGGTGTACGACGCGGCGGGCGGCCGGCGTGCCGAGCACCTCCTTGGTCTGGCCCTCGAACTGCGGCTCGGCCAGCCGCACGGTCACCACGGCGGTCAGGCCCTCAAGGACGTCCTCCCTGACCACGTCGCCCTCGGCGACGCGCAGCAGCTTCCTGGCGCGCAGCGCCTCGTTCACCGTCCTGGTGACGGCCTGCTCGAAGCCGGCGACGTGGGTGCCGCCCTTGGGCGTGGCGATGACGTTGACGAAGGACCGCACGGTCGTGTCGTGGCCGGCGCCCCAACGCAGGGCCACGTCCACGCCGAGTTCGCGGCTGACCTGGGCGGGCGTCGAGCGGCCGTGCTCGTCCAGGACCGGGACACTCTCCTCGAAGGTGCCTCGACCGGCGAGGCGGAGCACGTCGCACAGGGGCCTGTCGTCGGTGAGGTACGCGCAGAACTCGCCGATCCCACCGTCGAAGTTGAAGGATTCCTCGCCCGTGCTCCCGCCCGGCCCGAGCCCGTACGCGTCCCGGACGACGAGGGTCAGGCCCGGCACCAGGAAGGCGGTCTGGCGGGCGCGTTCGCGCAGCGAGTCCAGGCAGAGCCGGGCGTCGGGCGGGAAGATCTGGCGGTCGGCCCAGTAGCGCACCCGGGTGCCCGTACGCGACGCGGGAATCCGGGCCGTTCGACGCAGGCCCGGGGCGGGTGTGAAGGGGGCGTCGGGTCCCGGCCCCGCGTACCTGCCGGGGGTGCCGCGGTGGAAGCTCATGGCGTGGGTGTGGCCGTGCCGGTCGATCTTGATGTCGAGCCGCGCGGAGAGGGCGTTGACCACGCAGGCGCCGACGCCGTGCAGGCCGCCGGAGGCCGCGTAGGCGCCACCGCCGAACTTCCCGCCGGCGTGCAGCTTGGTGTAGGCGATCTCGACGCCGGACAGGCCGGTGCGGGGTTCGACGTCGACGGGGATGCCGCGGCCGTTGTCGGCGACCTCGACCGAGCCGTCCTCGTGCAGGGTGACCTCGACGCGGTCGCAGGCGCCGGCCAGGGCCTCGTCCACGGCGTTGTCGATGATCTCCCACAGGCAGTGCGCCAGGCCCCGGCCGTCACTGGAGCCGACGTACATGCCGGGGCGTTTGCGCACGGCGTCGAGCCCCTCCAGGACCATGAGGTGCCGTGCGGTGTAGTCGGAGCCGCCCCGTGGCGGGTTGACCGTGGGGGCGGCGGTGACCGTGGGTGGAGTGTTGGCTGGGGGTGGAGTGCTGGCTGGGGGCGGGGTATTGGCCGTAAATGGGGTGCTGGCCGTAAATGAGGTGCTGGCCGTGGGTGGGGCGGGGGACGCGCGCACGCGAATGCTCTCCTCGGCGGCGGTGGCGGGTGGTGGGCCCGGCCCGGGGCGCCCGGGGGGCGGTGGGCCGGGGGCCCGGGGCGGGGTGTGTCAGATGTCGAGGAAGCGGACGTCCTTGGCGTTGCGCTGGATGAAGTGGCGGCGCGCCTCGACGTCCTCACCCATCAGCACCGAGAACAGGTCGTCGGCGACGGCCGCGTCGTCCAGGGTGACCTGACCCAGGACCCGGTGGTCGGGGTCCATGGTGGTCACGCGCAGCTCCTCGGCGTTCATCTCACCGAGGCCCTTGAAGCGTTGGATGGAGTCGTCCCTGACCCGGCGGCCGGCCTGCCGGCCCCGTTCGACGAGTACGTCGCGTTCGCGGTCGGAGTAGGCGTACTCCACGTGTTCCCGGCTCCACTTGATCTTGTAGAGCGGGGGGCGGGAGAGGTAGACGTGGCCCTCTTCGATCAGCGGTCGCATGAAGCGGAAGAGGAAGGTGAGCAGCAGGGTGTTGATGTGCTGACCGTCGACATCGGCGTCCGCCATCAAGATGATCTTCTGGTAACGGAGCTTGGCGATGTCGAAGTCCTCGTGCACGCCCGCGCCGAACGCGGCGATGATCGCCTGGACCTCCTGGTTGTGCAGGATCTTGTCGATCCTGGCCTTCTCGACGTTGAGGATCTTGCCCCGGATGGGCAGGATCGCCTGGTACCGCGGGTCGCGACCGGACTTTGCCGAGCCGCCCGCCGAGTCACCCTCGACGATGAAGATCTCGCACCGCGCCGGGTCGTTGGACTGGCAGTCGCTCAGCTTGCCCGGCAGCGACGCCGTCTCAAGGAGGCCCTTGCGGCGGGTCAGGTCGCGCGCCCTGCGGGCCGCGACCCGGGCGGTCGCCGCCTGGACGGCCTTGCGCACGATGTCGGCCGCCTCGTCCGGGTTGCGGTCGAACCAGTCGGTCAGGCGCTCGTGCACGACCTTCTGCACGAAGGTCCGCACCTCGCTGTTGCCGAGCTTGGTCTTGGTCTGGCCCTCGAACTGCGGCTCGCCCAGCTTGACCGAGATGATCGCGGTCAGGCCCTCGCGGATGTCCTCACCGGCGAGGTTGTCGTCCTTCTCGCGCAGCAGTCTGCGCTCCCGCGCGTAGCGGTTGACGACGGTGGTCAGCGCCGCCCGGAAACCCTCTTCGTGGGTGCCGCCCTCGTGGGTGTGGATGGCGTTGGCGTACGAGTAGACGCTGTCGGTGTACTGGCTGTTCCACCGCATCGCGACCTCGACCGACAGCAACCGTTCCGGGGCCTCGGCCTCGAAGGAGATCACCGAGGGGTGGACCGGTTCCCCCTTGCGGGCGCCCAGGTGGGCGACGAAGTCGACGATGCCGCCGGCGTAGCGGTAGGAGACCGTCTTCGCCGCCCGCTCCGCGACGGCGTCCGAACCGACCTCGTCGGCCGCGGCCGTCGCACGCGCGGAGGGACGTTCGTCGGTCAGGGTCAGGGTGAGTCCCCGGTTGAGGAACGCCATCTCCTTGAAGCGCCTGGCCAGCGTCTCGAAGGAGAAGTGGGTGGTCTCGAAGATCGCGTCGTCCGCCCAGAACGTCAACGACGTGCCGGTCCGGGAGGTGGCCTCGTGGCGGACGAGCGGGCCCGTGGGGTCGCCGTTCGCGTACTCCTGCGTCCACCGGTGGCCATCGGTCCAGATCTCGGCCGTCAGCCGGGTCGACAGGGCGTTGACCACGGACAGGCCCACGCCGTGCAGGCCGCCGGAGACCGCGTAGCCCCCGCCGCCGAACTTCCCGCCCGCGTGCAACACGGTCAGCACCACCTCGACGGCCGGTCGCCCCTCCACCGGGTGCGTGCCCACCGGGATGCCCCGGCCGTTGTCGACCACCCGTACGCCACCGTCGGCCAGGATCATCACCTCGATCCGGTCGGCCACCCCGGCCAGCGCCTCGTCCACGGAGTTGTCCACCAACTCCTGCACGAGGTGGTGCAGCCCCCGCTCCCCCGTGGAGCCGATGTACATCCCGGGCCGCTTGCGGACGGCGTCGAGTCCGTCCAGGACGGTGATCGCGTTGGCGTCATAGGCCACGGTCTCGTCGCGGTTGGGCCGCTGACCTCCGGCGGTGTGGGCGCCAGCGTCGGCGTCGGTGTCGGCGTCGATACGAGTGTCGTACGTGGTCACAGGTGCTCTCTTTCGGGCATGACGGACCGCGCTCTGGCACCGCGGTGCGGGAGAGCGGTCGACGACCTGGCGAAAACGGGACACGGCAACACGAAGAGGACCCACGAGCCTTGCCGGCCCGGGACCAGTCACCGTCGGAACGATCTCGACGATACCGAAGATGCCACCCACCCCGGGGGCGAGAAGGCAGTCAGGTTCGCCTGAAACCCTCTTTCGCTTGACCGATCGATCCCCCCTGAGTCGAGGACGGGAAAACGCGTCAGAGAGGCGCTCAGCGGCTTTCCTGGCGCCTTGCCGCGTCGGGCCCGAGACGCTTTCTTCCGGTCGGCCCGACGAGCGCGTCCCGTACCGCCTGGCGCCGAGCCGCCGCACCGGCGCCGGCGGCCGCCGAGCCGGCGCCGCCCGGCTCGGACCGCCCCAGGTCCCCTCCCGAGCGAGGGGACCTAGCGTCGGCGGGCATCGATCGGGAGGAGACAGGGTGACGGCGAACCCGGCGAGCGAAGTCAGCCTGCTGCCACGGGACTTCGGCAGCCTCAGCCGCACGGCACCCGCGGCCCTGCCGGACACGCTGTTCGTGTTGGGTGCGAACGACGGCGTGCGGGATGCCCCCGACGCGAACTTCCGGCTGCTGTTCGGGCGCAACGAGCCCGAGGTCCACGTCTGCGGCGGCCCGACCGACGCGCTCGTCAGCCGGCGACACCGGAAGCTGAGCCCAAAGGAGAAGCTGGTGCTCGTCTGCCTCGCCCAGCGCTACCTGCGACACGGGCCCCACCCGCGACCGCTGACCTGGTCCCAGGTGGGTGACGAGCTGGCCCGACTACGACCGGCGGAGCGGTGGAGCCCGAAACGCGCCGCGCACATCGTCGCCAACGTCCGCAGACGGCTCAGCGGGGAGAACGGCGTACCCGGCCTCCTGGAGGAGGAGGTCCCCCAGCCGGTCGGCAACACGCTCAACCACAACCTCATCACCGACCTGCTGACCACCGCGACCATCGTCAGGGCGGACCTGCGCCTGCTGCGCCCCTGACCCACCCCGCCGGCCGCCCGGACGGGCCTGGCCTCCGCACCACCCATACCTCTCGCACCACCCGTACCACGGCCCCTCACCCACCCGCACCAGCGCGCCGTGGCCCCGCCGGCGGCGCCGTTCGGTTGCCCTGCGATGGATCACCCACGAGACCCTCCGGTAGCGTCGGAATATGAGCCACCCGCATCCCGAACTCAAAGCCGCTCCACCGCTGCCCAAAGGGGGGCTGAGGATCGTCGCTCTGGGCGGTCTCGGTGAGATCGGCCGCAACATGACCGTCTTCGAGCACGCCGGCAAGCTTTTGATCGTCGACTGTGGCGTCCTGTTCCCCGAGGAGAACCAGCCCGGGGTGGACGTGATCCTCCCCGACTTCACCTCGATCCGGGACCGCCTGGACGACATCGTGGCCGTGGTACTGACCCACGGCCACGAGGACCACATCGGCGGCGTGCCGTACCTGCTGCGTGAGCGGGCGGACATCCCCGTGGTCGGCTCGAAGCTGACGCTGGCGTTCCTGGAGGCCAAGCTCAAGGAGCACGGCATCCGGCCGCGTACGGTGCGGGTGCGCGAGGGCGACCGGCGCGGCTTCGGTCCCTTCGACTGTGAGTTCGTCGCGGTCAACCACTCCATCCCGGACGGTCTGGCGGTCGCGATCCGCACCGGCGCCGGCATGGTGCTGCACACCGGCGACTTCAAGATGGACCAGTTCCCGCTGGACGACCGGATCACCGACCTGCGCGCCTTCGCCCGACTGGGCGAGGAGGGCGTCGACCTCTTCCTCACCGACTCCACCAACGCCGAGGTGCCCGGCTTCACGACCTCCGAACGCGATCTGAACCCGGCGATCGAACAGGTCATGCGCACCGCCCCGCGGCGGGTCATCGTCTCCAGCTTCGCCAGCCACGTCCACCGCATCCAGCAGGTGCTGGACGCCGCCCACCAGCACGGCCGCAAGGTCGCCTTCGTGGGTCGGTCCATGGTGCGCAACATGGGCATCGCCCGCGAACTCGGCTACCTCCAGGTCCCGTCGGGCCTGGTGGTGAGCACCAAGGAACTGGAGTCCCTGCCGGACCACCAGGTCACCCTGGTGTGCACCGGGTCCCAGGGTGAGCCGATGGCCGCGCTCTCCCGGATGGCCAACCGCGACCACATGATCCGCATCGGCGAGGGCGACACCGTCCTGCTCGCCAGCTCCCTGATCCCCGGCAACGAGACCGCCATCTACCGGGTGATCAACGGGCTGACCCGGTGGGGCGCGCACGTCGTCCACAAGGGCAACGCCAAGGTGCACGTCTCGGGGCACGCCAGCGCGGGCGAGCTGGTGTACTGCTACAACATCGTCAAGCCGCGGCACGTCATGCCCGTGCACGGCGAGTGGAAGCACCTGCGGGCCAACGCCGACCTGGCCATCCGTACCGGCGTCGCACCCGACCGGGTCGTCATCGCGGAGGACGGCGTCGTGGTCGACCTGGTCAACGGGCGTGCCTCGATCACCGGCAAGGTGCCCGCCGGCAACGTGTACGTGGACGGCATGACGGTCGGCGGCGCCACCGAGGCATCTCTCAAGGACCGGGTCACCCTCGCGGCGGAGGGCGTGGTCACCGTCGTGGCGATCGTCGACGCCGACACGGGCGCCCTCACCGAGCCCCCCGACTTCCTGGCCCGTGGCTTCGTCCACGACGACGCCACCTTCGAGCCGGTCATCCCCGTGATCGAGAAGACCCTGGCCAAGGCGGCCGAGGAGGGCGTCGGGGACGCGCACCAGCTCGAACAGCTCGTCGCCAGGGCCGTGGCCAACTGGGCGTTCCGCACCTACCGCCGCAAGCCGCTGATCATCCCCGTCATCATCGACGCCTGACGGCCCCCACGCCGCACCCGCGACGAGGCCGGAGTCGACCCGCTCCCCGAGCCCTGGCGCGCGCCGCTTGGCCGCCGCCCCGCGCCATCGAGCGCGGGCGCGCCCCAGGGCGCGGGCAGGCGCCAGGGCGCGGGTACGGGCCCGCGGCGCGGCGTACGGGCCGGGGTTCCGCACCGTGCTGGCGGTCGTCTCAGTGGGCTGAGGGGCGCTTGCGACCGGGGTCCAGGCGGTAGTCGGGACAGTCGCGGTTCTGGCACGCGCCCGGGCCCCAGACGGGAACGAACGCGCCCAGGGTCTTGTGGCGGTGCACCGCGGCCGGCACGGACTTCTCGCAGGTCGGGCACGTGTACCCTTCGGTCTTGCGCTTCGCTTTGACCATGTTTTTACGGTATCTCCGTACTGGCGGGTCGGGAAGTTCACCGCTCCCCCGCCCGCTCGCGGACGGGCTGGTCGCATCGCCCCCGCCCGGTGGCCCGGCCGCCGGCGCCGGGTCCGCCACCGGCCGCGCGCCGGTGGCCCGGGGCCGCTCGGCGGCAGTCTCGGCGTCGACGTCCTGTTCGCCGGGCTCTCGCGCAGGCGGCTCCTGCCCGGGCCCCGGCGGGGGCGGCCTTCTGACGCTGAGCAGCACGGCCCCGGCCAGCACGACGACGATGACCGCGAGGCTGACCGGGGAGGGGACCTCCGGGACGTCGGGGCTGATCAGCTTGTGGGACGCCTGGAGGATGAGCTTGACCCCGATGAAGGCGAGGGTGATCGCCAGGCCCTTGCTCAGGTAGTGGAAGCGGTCCAGGAGGCCGGCGAGCAGGAAGTAGAGGGCCCGCAGGCCGAGGATGGCGAACGCGTTGCTGGTGTAGACGATGAACGCGTCGTCGCTGACCGCGAGGACGGCCGGCACGCTGTCGACGGCGAAGATCAGGTCGGCGGCCTCGATCGCCGCGACCACCGCCAGCAGCGGCGTCGCCATCCGCCTGCCGGCCTCCCGGACGAAGAACCTCGCGCCCGCGTGCTCGTCCCGCACCGGCATGACCTTGCGGAGCATTCGCACGGCGAGGCTCCGGCCCGGGTCGAAGCTCTCCTCCTCGTCCCGCAGGAGCTTGTACGTGCTGTAGAAGAGGACCGCGGCGAAGGCGAACAGCACGGCGGTGAAGCGGCTGACCACGGCCACGCCGAGGGAGAGGAAGACCCCTCGGAAGACGAGCGCGCCGATGACCCCGAAGAACAGCACCCGGTGCTGGTAGGCGCGGGGCACCCGGAAGTACGCGAAGATCACGGCGAAGACGAACAGGTTGTCCACCGACAGGCTCTTCTCCAGCAGCCACGCCGTCGTGTACTCGGTGCCCGCGGTGGTGCCGAGGACGAGGAAGACGACCGCGCCGAAGGCCAGCGCGAGCCCCACCCACAGGCCGCTCCAGGCGGCGGCCTCCCTGAAGCCGATGACGTGCGCGGTGCGGTGGGACAGCAGGTCCACCGCCAGCGACACCACCACCGTCGCGGCGAACGCCCCCCACAGCCAGAGCGGGACCTCAAGCACGCCGAACACCCTCACTACGACCCGCGCGCGAAACGCGCCGACCCTTGTACAGAAGTGTCCGCCATGACACCCGCGCCAGCACGCGGAGCGGATGCGGTCGCTCGGCGCGCCCCTCGATGAGCAGACCGGCACCGCCGTCCGCCCCGTGGCCGACCAACCCCACCACGGCGGCCGGCCCGCGCCGCTCCACCGGAGACCGGCTCTCCGCCCCCCTCGGGACGCGGCGGCGCGCGGCCGGACCCGGCGCCGCGGACGCCGGTGGGCGCCGTTGACAGCCCTGGGGCCGCACGCGAGTATCCGTCTCGATCCGCAGACTCAGAGGGGGGTACCACTGTGTCCAGATCTCCTGACGGCAGACCGGGCGGCGCCACACCGCGCCGCCGCACCGTCCTCCTCGGCCTCACGGCCGGGGCCGCCACCGCGCTGACCACCGGCCTGCCGCTGGCCCGCGCCGCGGACGCGCCGTACGAGCCCGTCCTGTACTGGAGCAAGATCCTTGAGGGCGCCGTCAAGGCCACCGGCGGGGCACCCGGGCCCGCGGCGAGGGCGGCGGCGATCATGCACCTGGCGATGTACGACGCGGCGAACTCGCTCGTCCCCATCGGCCGCCCCTACCTGGCGAAGCAGCCGGTGCTGGGCACCGCCTCGCTCAACGCGGCCATCGCCACCGCCGCGTACACCGCCCTGCGCGCCCTCTACCCCTCCGGTTCCTTCGACGGGAACTACGGCTTCGCCCTGTCCCAGGACACCAGTTCCCAGACGGATAAGGACAAGGGCGCCGCCGTGGGCCGGGGCGCGGCCCAGGCACTGGTCCAGGCCCGCGCGAACGACGGGGAGGCGACCACGGTGACCTACATCCCCGACGGCGTCCCCGGGTCCTGGCGCACCACCGGCTCGGGCCCGGCCGTCACCCCGCACTGGGGTGGGGTGAAACCCTTCGCCGAGTCCTCCACCCCCGGGCAGTTCCGGCCCGGCCCTCCGGGCGGCTTCGCCACCTACCAGGACCTCCTGCGCAGCAGCCAGTACGCCGAACAGCTCCAGGAGGTACGGGTCTTCGGTGGACACTCCAGTACGGCCCAGACGACGGTGGTGCGCACCCCGGAGCAGAGCGACATCGGCAGGTTCTGGGCCAACGACCTCGACGGCACCTACAAGCCCACCTCGCAGCTCTACCAGCACACCCGCATCATCGCGCGCAAGCGGACGCTGACGCCCACCCAGAACGCGCGACTCTTCGCCGTCCTGTCGATCGCCCTCGCGGACGCGGCGGTCGCCGCCTGGGACGCCAAGTACAACACGCCGATCGACCTGTGGCGGCCGGTGTCCGCCATCAACCGCGCCGACGAGGACGGCAATCCGGCCACGACCCCCGACCCGGCCTGGCGCCCGCTCTCCTCCGGCCTGGACGGCTCCAGCTACACGCCCGCCTTCCCCGCCTACGTGTCGGGCCACGCCACGTTCGCCGGTGCCTGGGGCAGCGTCCTGCGGACCTACTTCGCGACCGACGACATCGCGTTCAGCGCGACCACCGACGGCGGCACCGCCACCCGGCGGTTCAACACGCTCTCGGCCGCCGTCGACGAGAACGCCATCAGCCGCATCTACCTCGGCGTCCACTACCGGTGGGACGCCGAACAGGGCCTGGTCACCGGCGAGAACGTCGCCCGCCACGTCACCGCCACCTATCTCTGACCCCGCCCCGCCCCACCCGGTCACGCGGCCACCAGACAGCCAGTCAGCGTCGGGGGCGCGGGCTGCCTCACCCGCTCCCGCGCCTCAACCCGCTCGCCGCCGTCGCCCCGCCCGACGGCGCGCGAGCGGCTCGGGCCCGACCACCCCTACGACGTGGCCCGGCCGCCGAGTTCACCCCGTACGGCCTCGGTCAGGGCCGGACGGCCACCGCGTCCACCTCGAACAGCATCCCCGGCAACGCGAGAGAGGCGACGCCACTCAGCGTCTGGGCCGGCAACCGGTCGCCGAACCGGGCGTGCACCACCTTGCCGAGGACCTCCAGCTTGTCCAGGTCGTGGTCGACGATGAACGTACCGAGGCGAACCACGTGCTCGTAACCGAGACCGACCCCCTCCAACGCCGACCGCAGCCGGTCAAAGGCCAACTCCACCTGCGCGGCGAAGTCACCGGGCACCGGGGCACCGGTGGCGTCCGAGGCGTACTGCCCGCCGATGAAGACGACTTCGCCGGGCGCCGAGACGGCATGGCTGTACCCGAACAGCGTCGGGTCGTGAAGGGCGGGCGGGTTGGTGATGCTGCGCTGATCAGTGCTCATGCCTGCTCGAACATCCGCTCGGTCCCGTCCATTCCGCGACGCCGGGTGGCGATGTGACTGCCCGTTGGGCTGGCGCTCTGGTGGCGCGTGCCGCCCGGTGGCGGTGGTCGGTGCCTGTGGGTCCCAGGCTGTGTGAGACCCAGACGTGTCCCGTAGCGGACGCCATCGGACTCGCGCCAACTTCCGCCCCCACCCCGGTCAGTCGACGCCTTCGACGATGCGGAAGTCGCGCTCGACGCCGTCGGCCAGGGCGACCAGCGCCTTCTGGTAGGCCGCGCTCTCGTACGCCGCGACGGCCCGCTCGAAGCTGTCGAACTCGACCAGGACGGTGCGCTCGGCGATTCCGGCGTCCCGCGCCTCGACCCGGCCGCCGACCGCGAGGGTCCGACCGCCCTCGGCCCTGACGGCCGGAGGGGTCAGCCTGTTGTAGGCGGCCAGCTTCTCGGGGTCGGAGATGGTGCGGTAGACGCTGACCCAGTAACCCTTGGGCATGGGGAAGACCTCCGGTGTTGCGATGAGTGCGTCGGACGTACGGGTTGACCTCGGACGAACGTCGGCGGGGTAGGGCGGGGTGAGCGGTTCGACGCGTGACCTCACGACACCCCACTTCGATTTCCGAATCACTATGATGCTTCGAGAGTCGAAGCGCAAGGAGTGAGCATGGGAGCCAGCACGCCACGTCCGGGTGTGCCAGTCCGGGGGTCTGAGTCGGGCCGTCCGGTGATGGCCGCACTCGACCTGCTCGGACGGCGTTGGACGATGCGGATCCTGTGGGAACTGAGTCACGCTCCGACCGGCTTCCGCGAGTTGCAGCGCCGATGCGAGCGCATGTCCTCCAGCGTGCTCAGCACCCGGATCGAGGAACTGACCGGCGCCCGCCTGCTCACCCTGGACGGCGATGGCTACCGCCTCACCCCACTCGGCCAGGACCTCGTCGAGTCACTGAGTCCCCTGGCCGCCTGGAGTCGACGCTGGGCCGAGGAGATGGGACCCGCGACGACGGAAGGCCAGGAATGATCAACGCGCGGCTGGTCCGACCACGGCAACGGAGCCGTCTTGGTCTGGGCCCGCAACCGGGCGGCGGATCACCGCTGGTGGCCGCGTACCGGCGGATGAACCTCACCCGCTTAC
Source organism: Streptomyces sp. 71268 (assembly GCF_029392895.1). NCBI lineage: Bacteria > Bacillati > Actinomycetota > Actinomycetes > Kitasatosporales > Streptomycetaceae > Streptomyces > Streptomyces sp. 71268. Next base: position 7,156,289 of record NZ_CP114200.1, on the reverse strand, counting down.
GGCGAGGGCCGCCCTCCCCGACAGGATCGGGAAGGGCGGCCCCACTGCTGTGCGCTGGTCCGATGAGAGGCCGTCGCACGGCCGGTTGGTCGACGAACGGGGCCGTGGCCACCTGTCCGCCGCCGCGCGCGCCACGCTCGGGCCGGGTTGGACTGGGTCACACGGTGGCGGCGATCGCCTCCATCGGGCGCGCCTGTCCGGTCGTGCCGACCTGGATGTAGCCACTGGTCACCCAGCCCTGCCAGCCGATGTCGCGCAGGTGCGCGTTGGCCGACACGGTGCCCGTGCCCACCTGGAGTTCGACGGCCTCGATCGCCAGGCCCCGACCGGTGGTGCCGATGTACAAGTCCTCGCCGTCCGACACGCAGGCCCAGCCCTGCCAGCCCGCGGTGGCGACGTGAGCGCGGGCACACAGGCCGCCCGTCCCGGAGGTCGCCAGGTTGAGCGACTCCATCCGTCTGGATTGGCCGGTGGTGCCGGCCACGCCGCCGTCGCAGGCCACGAAGTTCTGCCAGCCGACATCCTGGACGTGGGCCTTGTAGCAGATGGAGCGGCCGCTGACGTTCTGCGCGGCCGTCGTCTGGGTGGTGCTGGAGGTGGTGGCGACAGCGGAGCCGCTGCCGAGCAGCGAACCGCCCACCGCGAGTGTCGCGGCCGCCAAGGTCATGGACAGTGCTTTGCGCATGAGCATGCCTTTCCAGGACGTGACCAGCATCGATTGCGCCCTCACCATCACCATCAGGGCGTGAAGGCAGCTAATGCTCCGCATTCAAACCCAAAGAGGTCAAACCCGAACGCCTCTTTCCGCTTTCCTTTCGATACGGATTTCCATGGATGGCCCCACATTGCCCCACCGTGGTTTTGGTCATTCATCCGGCAAATTGGCCAAATGCATGGAATGGAGGGTGGCTACGCAAGGGCTCCGGCCCGCGGCAGCGTCAGTGCCGCACGCCTCGGCCACCACGGCTCCGCCACCGCCGCTGCCACGACGCCACCGCCACGACGCCGCCGGCCTTAGGCGGTGTCTTCAAATGATCTTGTCTGGTGGATCATGGTGTCGTGATACGTCGCCATGAACTGTCCGATGCCGAGTGGGAGTTCGTCCGGCCGCTGCTGCCCGAGTCGTTGCGGGGACGCAAGCGGCTGGACGACCGCAGGGTCCTGAACGGGATCGTGTGGAAGTTCCGGACCGGGACGGCCTGGCGGGATGTGCCCGAGCGCTATGGTCCGTGGGCAACGCTGCATACGCGTTTTCGCAGGTGGGCGGCGGACGGGACGTTCGACCGGATGCTGCGGGCCGCCCAGGCCAAGGCGGACGCGGCGGGTGACATCGAGTGGCTGGTGTCGGTCGACTCCACCATCGTCCGGGCACACCAGCACGCGGCCGGGGCCCGAAAAGGGGGCTCCAAGACCCGGCACTCGGCCGCTCCCGAGGCGGTTTGACCAGCAAGATTCACCTGGCCTGCGACGGTCGGGGCCGTCCTCTCGCCTTCCTCGTGACGGGCGGGAACACCAACGACTGTGCCCAGTTCACCGCCGTGATGGAAGCGATCCGGGTGCCCCGGATCCGACCCGGTCGACCCCGCACCCGACCCGATCATGTCATGGGCGACAAGGGCTACAGCTCGAAAGCGATCCGTACCTGGCTCCGTCGCCGCGGCATCCCGCACACGATTCCCGAGCGGGCCGACCAGGTCCGCAACCGGTCCCGGCGCGGCAGCCGCGGAGGCCGCCCGCCGGCCTTCGACCGCGAGGTCTACAAGCACCGCAACGTCGTGGAACGGTGCTTCAACCGCCTGAAACAGTGGCGCGGCATCGCCACCCGATACGACAAGACCGCCCAGTCCTACGAAGCAGCCGTCACCCTCGCATCACTCCTGATGTGGGCGTGACATTTGACGACAGAACCTAGGCCCTCTCCCCTCGCGTACGGGCTACCCGTCGATCACGGCCACCGCCCGGTCGCCATGCCCAGCCCCCGAAAAGAGCACCGTACTCACGAATGTCGGGCCGGAGGTCAGCCGGCCAGGGCGGTCAGGGTGGCGTCCAGGTCGGAGGGCCTGGGTTGGTTGTGAGGGAGTTTGGCGAGGATCTTGGCCATGCCGCAGGTGTTGGTGAGGGCGGAGAAGACCAGGCCACCCGCGACGCCCGCGGAGAGCCAGCGGGCCGGGTTCCAGCGTCGTCCGGCGATGAGGCCGGTCAGCACGAGGGAACCGGCGACGAGGCGGACCTGACGGTCCATGGCCCAGGGGGCGCGGGTGTCGGCGGGACGGTGGATGTCGTGGCCGAGGTGCGCCCAGGCGGTGGTCCCGCCGGTGAGGGTGGCGGCGGCGATGCCGTGACCGGCCAGGTGTCGGCAGGCTTGGGCGGAGCGGGCGCCGGAGGCGCACACGACGAGGAGGTCGCCGCGGTCGGTGGCGGTCCGCAGGGCCGGCAGGGCGGCGTCGAGGTGATCGAGGGGGATGTTGTGGGCGCCGGGCAGGTGGCCGGAGACGTATTCGCCGGGGGTGCGCACGTCGATGACGGTCAGCTCGTGCAGACGGGCGCTGGCCTGGTCGGCGGTGAGGGCGGTAGGTATCACGGGGACTTTCCTTTGCTCGGTGGGCGTTACCCCCTCGGTACGATACCCACGGGGGTATGACGAAGGAGTGTGGGTCATGGAGCTGGCGATGGCGGCTGAGGAACTGAAGACGGTGGTCAACCGGCTGCGCCGGGCGCAAGGCCAGATCGCCGGCGTGATCAAGATGATCGAGGAAGGACGGGACTGTGAGGACGTGGTCACGCAGCTCGCGGCGGCGTCCCGGGCGTTGGACAGGGCGGGTTTCGCGATCATCGCGACCGGGTTGCAGCACTGCCTGACCGATGCGGACATGGCCGCCTCCGGTGATCGGGAGCAGATGCGTGCCCGGCTGGAGAAGCTGTTCCTTTCGTTGGCCTGACGCGGTCGGCGGCGCGCGGTCACCCGCCTGGTTCGTCAGGTGAGGGCGTCGATGAGCATGAAGGCCGCCACGGCCAGCAGTACGACGGCGAAGACGCGCCGCAACCGAGCGCCGGTGACCTTGGTGGCCAGGCGTTTACCGTCCCTGGCTCCGAGGATCGCCGCCCCGGCGAAGGGGCCGATCACCGCCCAGTCGACACCCGTGGCGGTGGCACCCCGAGTGGCCAGGGAGGCCAGCGAGTTCGCCGAGATGACCAACAGGCTGGTGCCGACGGCGGCCCGCATCTCGAATGCCAGCACGGTGACCAGGGCCGGGACGGTGAGGAAGCCCCCACCGACGCCGAGCAGACCGGTCAACGCGCCCAGGCCGACGCCGGCGCCGGCCGACCTGGCGGGCCGTGGCCCGTCGGCCGACGGGCCGGTGATGGCGCGGCCGGGGCGGAGCATCGCGCCGGCGGCGAGCGCGGCGACGGCCGCGAACGCCGCGGTCAGCACGGGCTGCGGCAGGCGGGACGCGACGGCTCCGGCTGTCGCGGCGGGCAGGAGCCCGGCCGCCGCGAACAGGGCGCCGGCCTTCCAACGGACGTCACCGGTGCGGGCGTGGGCGTACAGGGCGGTGAGGGAGGTGGCGGTGACGATGATCAGGCTGGCGGTGGTGGCGGCGGCCGGGGTGAAGCCGAGCAGGTAGATCAGTGCGGGCACCGCCAGGACGCTGCCGCCCCCGCCCAGCGCGCCGAGCGCGAGTCCGACCACGGCCCCCGCGATCAGGGCCAGGATCAGCACGCTCACGCTGTGCCACCACCGCTGCTCCCCCGCCCGGTGGCCGGTAGGCCCGTCGCACACGCCGAGGCGGTCATGCCGCCGGTGGCGTCCGCGCCCGGGAAGCCGCGTCCGGCCAACAGCTCGACCGCCCGCCGGGAGCGGGGAGCGTGGCGGCGGACCGTGCCTCCCCACTCGCCCTGTACGGCTGCCGGGAGCGGCGCCCCAGCCGCCGGGCGGCGCAGCGAGGGACGCGGCGCGTCGGGCGCGCGCCCGGAGCTCCACTGCGGTACCGCGCGGACGTCCAGCGGAGCGGTCCTGTCGTCGCTGGTCCGTGGTCGGGCCTGGTAGGGGGTGAGGCGGCCGGGGCCGCGGCGCGGGGGCGCGAACATCGATGGGTCACTTTCGTGCGGGTGGCGCGGGTAAGGCGTGTCAGCCGGTGGCGTCGGGACGGGCGAGGGGCAACCCCGCCTCGGTGGCCGAGTCAAAACCGTCGTCGACGGCGACCACGTCGCGGCCGGCCGCGTCCAGGAGGGAGGCCGCGATCGCGGCACGCATGCCGCCGGCGCAGTGCACCCACACCGTCCCGGGCGGCACTTCGCTGACGCGGCCGTGCAGCTCGTGGACCGGAATGTGCACCGAGCCGTGGACGAATCCGCCCTCCCGCTCGGCTGTCCGGCGCACATCCAGCACAACCACCCGCTCGCCGCGCTCGCGCACATGGGCGAGGTCGGCGAAGCGGGCGCGCGGGAAGGAAGCCAGCTTCTCGCCCTCGCGGACCCAGGTAGCCGGGTCACCCGTCGCGGCGGCGGCCGGGCGGTCGATGCCCACCCGCGCGAGCTCCCGCTGCGCCTCGGCCACCCGCTCGGGCGTCTCCGCGAGCAGGGTGACGGGCTTGCCCCACGGGATGAGCCAGGCCAGGTAGGTGGCGAGCTTGCCCTCGCCCTCGAAGTTGAACGACCCGGCCACGTGCCCCTCGGCGAAGGCCGTACGGCTGCGCAGGTCCACCACCCACTCCCCGGCGGCCAGCCGGGAGGCGAGTTCCTCGGCGTCCGCCCGCCTCGGTGGCGTGAGGTCGACCGGCGCGGGGCCCGCCGCGTTGGCCGGTCCCATGTGCGCGTAATAGGCGGGTACGTCGTCCAGCCCGGCGAGCATCCGGGTGACGAACGTGTCGACGTCCGAAGTGAGCGCGTCGTTGGTCGTCCGCTCCTTGCCGATGGTGGTCGTGTCCCCCTCGGCCTGGGACGAGGAGCAGAAACTGCCGAAGCCATGGGTGGGCAACACCGGCACGTCGTCGTCCAACTCGCCCACCAGTCGACGCACGGAGGCGTGCTGGGCGCGGGCCAGTTGCTCGGTGAGCCTCGGTTCCACCAGGTCCGGGCGGCCCACGGTGCCGATCAGCAGCGAGCCACCGGTGAACGCCGCCACACCGCGCCCGTCCTCGGTCAGGGCGTAGGAGGTGTGGTGCGGGGTGTGCCCGGGGGTGGCGATCGCACGCAACACCAGGCCCTCGTCCACCGTCACCGTGTCCCCGTCGGCGACGGGGGTACGGGCGAACCGCACGTGGGCCCCGGCCGGCACCAGGTACTGGGCGCCGGTGACGCGGGCCAGCTCCAGGCCGCCACTGACGTAGTCGTTGTGCACATGAGTCTCGGCGACGAAAGCGATACGCACCCCGCGGCGGGCCGCCGCGGCGATGACCTGGTCGACATCGCGCGGCGGGTCGATGACCACCGCGGCCCCGGGGCCGCCGGCCAGGTAGCTGCGGTTGCCCAGACCCTCGAACTGCAGGGTGTCAACGAAGAACACGACTCACGACTCCTCTTGCGCGGTGTACCCCCCGGGGTATCTTTCACCCACCCTAACAGCCATACCCAGGGGGGTATTCCTGCCACGCAAAGTGCCCGTTAGCGGACATGCCCGGCGCCCTACGGGCAGTCGCGCCGCCACCGCCGTACGCGAGGCCGGCCCTGGCCGACCAGGGCTTCAACTCGCGCGCTGTCCTACGATCCCCCGGAATTTCGCCCCGAGAATTCTGGAGCGCATCGACCAAAGACAGAGCCAACACACCTTTGACGCCGCCCGAACCGGAACAAGAAATTCACCCCGAAAGAATCAGCGCGAGACAGCCGAAAAACGCCCCAGTCAATTCGGCGACCAGCGAGCCATCCGCCGAACTAACGCACCGCGCCAGAACAAGCCGGTAACGCGAAAAAGGCCCTGCTTACAAGGCGGGCGAAGAGGGCAGGACAAGCAGCCGCCCTTACCCCCCGACCTCTACCGACAAGGCCCTCAGGTAACAGCGAATGCTGTCCCCACAGAGCAGCCCCCGACGCGGCGCGAACCCACCCGCCGCACGAGATTTCGCGGATACCCGTACCCGATGCCGCATCGCGATACCAGCACACAGCGCCGGCGCGAACTCCCCGGCCGTCTCCTTCCCGGAGCGGGAAAAGATCGCGTCCAGCGCGGGCGACAGCTCGTCCCGGAGACACCCAAGCCACTGGTCAGCGACTTTCGTCCAGTGAACCGAGCAGGGCCCCGAGGGTCCGCCACCACGCGCGGCCTGTCGCAGCCAACGGAGGCCAGGCCGGCTACCCGTGGAGCGCGAGCCGGGTCATGTCATCCAACTGAGCCCGGACAGGCATTTTCTGGCCGCCGGCCATAGAGACCCCAGGGGCGGCCCGAGCACGGGTGCGGGAGGCGGCCGCTGGTCGGCTCCACGCGCCGGGCCAGCTTGGTAAACCCGCTCGGACACGGTGGCGTGGCGCGTCGATCTTCCACCGCCCGGGAGTGGTCCGGTCGCCGGTCGAGGAACGGTTCTCGCCACGAGGGAGCCTTCTTCGGCCGACCTGACGGAGCGCATATGGCCGGTTCTCGAAGGCGCGTGCGCGGGCGCCGCCGGCGCACTTTGCCTAGTCGTCACCGGTTCAAGTAAAGGGCGCCACCAACGGGCGACGGCTGCGGGTAGGCAATTATCGATCTTCGATCAGGGCGCGATTCTTACGGGGGCGGGCGGTTGGCCGATACGCGCGGTAGGGATTTGGGCAGGGCGGGGGACAGTGATAGGACGAAAAAGCGAATGGCGGTCTCGCCAAAAGGCGAACGCGCGTCGGCGCGGGGGTTTCACCAGACGCATGCGGTAACACCGCGAGCGACACCGGAGAGCATGTCGTCAGGCCGCCGCGAATCGACGCGCCAGCGATTCCTGGTACGACGCATGAGTACGGAGCGTCCTTGGGCGAGACCGGTGAGGGAAACACCGGCAGTGCCTCAACACCGTTTCTCTGAGTGAAAGGCGAAGGGTTGACAGTGGCGCACCTCCTGCCGCCGTTCCATCGACGGCACGAAAGACTGCCCTGCTTCCTCTCCCCCCACGAAGGTTCTTTCCGCTCGCCCCGCGTGTGACGTGAACTCCGCGTGCTCGGCGGGTCCGGCGCGGCTCTCCCGCCGTGCCCGCGCCGTGCCCGGGCCGTCCCGGGAACGGCGGTGTGGCGGTGTTCCGGCGCGACAGGACACCGATGCCGCGACGCCGCCCGCACGTCAAGACGCCGGAGGTCGACACGTCGGACGTCGACACATCGGACGTCGACACATCGGCGCGTCAACACGCCCGCGACGACGGCATACCGCGCCGTCGACGCGTCGAGGGGCCATGACGATGAGGTGATCAGTATGGAGACGGGACCGGTCTGCACCTGTTGGCCCGGTGCGACAGTGTGGATCACGGGGCTGCCCAGCGCGGGCAAGACGACCATCGCCGACACGCTCGCGAAGCGCCTGAGAAGGAGCGGGCGCCGGGTGGAGGTGCTGGACGGCGACCAGATCCGCGCCTGCCTCTCCCCCGGGTTGGGCTTCTCCCGTGAGGACCGGCACACCCATGTGCGGCGCGTCGGGATGATGGCCGAGGTCCTCGCCCGCAACGACGTCCTGACCCTGGTCCCGGTGATCGCCCCGTACGCCGACAGCCGCGCGGCGGTGCGGGCACGGCACCACCGCAGCGGGACGCGGTTCCTGGAGGTGCATGTCGCCACCCCCGTCGAGGTGTGCGCGCGGCGCGACGTGAAGGGCCTGTACGCGCGGCGGTCAGCCGGCGAGATCTCCGCGTTGACCGGCGTGGACGACCCGTACGAGGCGCCCGACGATCCGGACCTGGTGATCGCGGCGCACCAGCAGGACGTCGACGCGTCCGTAGCGGCGCTGCACGAGTTGCTCACGACGAAGGGACTGGCATGGCCACCGCGGTGACCGGCACGCACGCCGACGGCGACGGGCGCCTGGAAGGAGATCCGTACGCGCTGTCCCACCTGGACGTGCTGGAGTCGGAGACGGCACACATCTTCCGGGAGGTGGCGGGCGAGTTCGAGCGGCCGGTGCTGCTGTTCTCCGGCGGCAAGGACTCGGTGGTGATGCTCCAGGTGGCGCTGCGGGCCTTCGCGCCCCAGCCGCCGCCGTTCGCCCTGCTACACGTGGACACCGGGCACAACTTCCCCGAGGTGATCGAGTACCGGGACCGGGTCGCGGCGCGGTACGGGCTGCCGCTGCACGTGGCGTCCGTGCAGGAGTTCATCGACCGGGGCGAGCTACGCGAGCGGCCCGACGGCACCCGCAACCCGCTACAGACCGTGCCGCTGCTGCGTGCCATCGAGAAGAACCGCTTCGACGCGGTCTTCGGCGGCGGGCGGCGCGACGAGGAGAAGGCGCGGGCCAAGGAGCGGGTGTTCTCGCTGCGGGACGAGTTCGGCGGCTGGGACCCGCGCCGGCAGCGCCCCGAGCTGTGGCAGATGTACAACGGGCGGCACGCGCCGGGCCAGCACGTACGGGTCTTCCCGCTGTCGAACTGGACCGAGCTGGACGTGTGGCAGTACGTCGCACGGCGGCGCGTCGAGCTGCCGGCCATCTACTACGCGCACGAGCGCGAGGTGTTCGCACGCGACGGCATGTGGCTCGCGCCGGGCGAGTGGGGCGGACCGCGCGAGGGCGAGCGGGTGGAACGGCGCCTGATCCGCTACCGCACCGTGGGCGACATGTCGTGCACCGGAGCGGTGGAGTCGGACGCCGACACCGTCGAGAAGGTCGTCGCGGAGATCGCGGCCTCACGGCTGACGGAGCGCGGCGCCACCCGGGCCGACGACCGGCTGTCCGAGGCCGCCATGGAAGACCGCAAGCGCGAGGGGTACTTCTGACATGGACACGAGCCACAGCGCACTCCGGACCGAGCACGAGACCACCCACCAGGATCACGGCGAGACCGACACACGGCCCGACACCGGGCCTGCCGGGGGAACCGGCACCGCGACCGCGGGGGGAACCGGCACCGCGACCGCCCCGGGAACCGGCCCGCTCGCGGCGGCCACCACGCTGTTGCGGTTCGCCACCGCCGGCTCCGTCGACGACGGCAAGTCCACCCTGGTGGGCCGGCTGCTGTACGACTCCAAGTCGGTGTTGACCGACCAGTTGCGGGCGGTCAAGGCGGCGTCTGGCAGGCGCGGGCACGACGGCCCCGACCTGGCGTTGCTGACCGACGGGCTGCGGGCCGAGCGCGAGCAGGGCATCACCATCGACGTGGCCTACCGCTACTTCGCCACACCCCGACGGCGGTTCGTCCTCGCCGACACCCCGGGCCACGTGCAGTACACCCGCAACATGGTCACCGGCGCCTCCACCGCCGAACTGACCGTGGTGCTGGTCGACGCCCGCAACGGCGTGGTGGAACAGACCCGCCGGCACGCCGCCGTCGCCGCGCTGCTGCGCGTGCCGCACGTGGTGCTGGCGGTCAACAAGATGGACCTGGTGGACTACGCGGAGCCGGTGTTCACCGCCATCGCCGAGGAGTTCACCGGCTACGCCGCCTCGCTCGGGGTGCCCGAGGTCACCACCATCCCGATCTCGGCGCTGACCGGCGACAACGTGGTTTCCGGCTCGCCCCGCATGCCCTGGTACATCGGTCCGACGGTGCTGGAGCACCTGGAGGCGGTGTCCCCGTCACCCACGACCCGGCCGAGGAGGCGGCCCGACTGCCGGTCCAGTACGTCCTCCGCCCACCCGGCCCCGAGGGCGTCGAGCGCCGGTACGCGGGGCAGTTGGTGTCGGGGATGCTACGGGTGGGGCAGCCGGTGACGGTGTTGCCGTCGGGGCGTACCAGCACCATCGCGGCCCTCGACAACCTGGGCGATCCGGTGGACGTGGCCTGGGCCCCGCAGTCGGTGGCCGTACGCCTGGCCGACGACCTCGACGTCTCGCGCGGCGACCTCCTCGCGCCCCGCGACGCGGCGGTGGAACCGACACGACGACTGACGGCGACCGTCTGCCACCTGAGCGACACCCCGTTGCGGCCGGGCGCGAGGGTCCTGCTGCGGCACGCCACGCGCACGGTCGCGGCGGTGGTCGAGGAGATCCCGTCCCGGCTGGCGCTCGCGGACCTGACACAGCACCCGGAGCCGGGGGAACTGGCGGCCAACGACATCGGCCGGGTGGTGGTGCGCGTCCAGGAGCCGCTGGCCGTCGACCCGTACGCCCTCTGCCGGCGCACCGGTTCCTTTCTGCTCATCGACCCGTCGGACGGTACGACGCTGACGGCGGGCATGGCCGGGCGCGCCTTCGGCGCGACGACGGATGCCGAAGCCCAGGGGACCGTCGGCCAGAGGGCCGGCGGCCGGGCAGGCGAGGCGCCGGGCCGCTCCCGCGTGACCTGAGGAGCGGCCCGCGCGGGACCGTGCCGCGCGCGGACGCGCGGTACGCCGCGCCCGCCCACGGCACGCACCGATCACGACGCGAACAGGATGAGTAATGTCCGATCACTTAGTTGTCTTCGACTGCGACGGAGTGCTGGTGGACAGCGAGACGCTGTCCGCCCGGGTCATGCGGGACATGGCCCAGGAGCTGGGCGTGACCTTCGCCGGCGATGCCGCGCTCGCGATGATCCAGGGGCGCAAGGTCGCCGAATGGGTGGCGGAACTGGGCGGGCTGGCCGGCCGGCCCGTGTCCGACACCTTCGTACCGGAGTTCCGCAGCCGATGCGCGGCGGCTTTCGACCGCGAACTCGTCGCCGTCGACGGGGTCGAGGAGCTGCTGTCCGGTCTCGACCTGGCGTTCTGTTGCGCCTCCAGCGCCCCGCTGGAGAAGATCCGGCACGTCCTGGGCCGCACCGGCCTGTTGCGCCACCTGCGCCCCGAGCACCTCTACAGCGCCTACGAGATCGGGGTCTGGAAGCCGGACCCGGGGCTGTTCCTGCACGCCGCCCGGGCCCACAGTGTCCCGCCACAGCGGTGCGCGGTGGTGGAGGACAGCACACCGGGCGTCCGGGCGGGCCTGCGCGCCGGCATGACGGTGTTCGGTTACGCGCCGAACGGCGTCGCGGCCTTCGCCGAGGAGGGCGTCACGGTGTTCCACTCCATGCGGGAGCTGCCGGACCTGCTGCGGCGCTGGCACGCGGCGCTCCCCGGCGTCACCACGCCCGTGAAGGAGGTGTGCCGGTGACCACGCTCCAGGGTTACTACGGCACCACGCCCATCCCGTGTCCGCTCGACGAGGTCGACGACGCTGACCTGAGCGTCCTGGAGAAGCTCCAGCGGGCGAACGCGTCCGCCGAGATCTGGTGGGACTCCCCGCCACTGGACTTCCCCGCCTGGCGGGACACCGTCCTTGACCGCGCCCCCGACCCGGTACTGCGGGCCCGGTGGGCCCGGCACTTCGAACGGTTCATGGCTTTGGACGACCCGGAGCACTCGCTGGTGCGCGGGGTGACGACCAACCCCTCGCTGGTGGCCAAGAGCGTGCTGAACGCGCCGCGGAAGTGGTCGCGCGAGGTGCGGCGGCAGGCCACGCAGCAACGGAAGTTCGACGCCGAGTCGGTGTTCCGGCTCATCTACCGGGGGGTCGTCGCCCAGTCCTCGCACGCGATGCTGCCGCTGTGGCAGCACACCGACGGCCGGTACGGGTGGGTCTCCGCCCAGCTCGACCCGCGGCTGATGTTCGACTGGCGCGGCATGCTCGCCGAGGCCCTGACGCTGACCGAGGTGAACCCCAACGTGATGGTCAAGGTGCCGGGCACACCCGCCGGTTACGTGGTCATCAAGGAGCTGGTCAGCCGGGGCGTCTCGATCAACAACACGCTCACCTACACCGTGCCGCAGTTCCTTGAGTGCGTGCGGGCGGTGGAGGAGGGGCGCGCGGTGGCGGAGCGCGCCGGGATCGGCACCGACCGCTGGCGCGCCGTGATCACCCACATGATCGGCCGCTTCGGCTCCCAGGGCGACCTGCTCAAGGAGGCCGAGGAGTACGGGGTGGAGCTGGGCCCGCTGGACGTGCGCTGGGCCGAGGTGGCGGTGCTGAAGCAGATCACCCGGTTGCTCGGCGACGGGGGCCACCCGGTGAAGATGCTGCTGTCCAGCCTGGAGGTGGAGGACCCCGCGGCGGACACCGGCGTGCTGAGCATGCACCTGGAGCAGACCGCCGGCGCGGACATCGTCTACACCTGCAAGCCCGCCTTCGTGGAGGCGGTCACGCGGCGCGAGGCGGAGCTGGCCCGGTTCGACCCGGAGGCCATCCGGCGCCCGGTCCCCGCCGACGTGCTGGCCCGGCTCAACCGGCTGCCGTACTTCCGGTGCGCCGTCGAGCCGGGTGGCATGCGGCCCGACCAGTTCGCCGACCACGGCGCCTTCGCCACCACCCGTACCGAGGTGCACCGGAACACCTGCCGCCTCGTCGACTTCGTCAAGCACCAGATCGACGAGCTGCCGGTCGGCGTGCGCGGCGGCTGACCGGCCGCCCGCCCGCACGGCCGGACAGCGAAGCGCGAGCCGCGGCCACGGCGGCGGCACCAGCAGAAGGAAGACCGGCGAAAGGAAGAGGAGGAAGGATGCCACCGAAGGCCGCGCAGCGCGAGAAGCCGCTGATCATGGTGGTGGGGTGCGGTGACCTGGGATCACGGCTGCTCACCATGCTGCTCCAGGCGCCCGAGACCAACCACGTGGTGATCACCGGCCGCGACGTGGAGAGGCTGACCCGCACGGCGAACCTCGCCCGGTTCACCGCCGCGAACCTGGGGCTCGTCGGGGAGGTGGGCGTCGAGCGGGTCGACCTCGAAGACGTCGGCGCGACCGCCGAGACCCTGGCCCGGGTGCGCCCGGACATCGTCGTGATGACGGCGTCGCTCCAGTCCTGGCGGGTCATCACCCAGTTGCCGAGGGAGCACTTCGAGGCGCTGGACGAGGCGCAGTTCGGCCCCTGGCTGCCGATGCACCTGACGCTCAACCACCAGCTCGCGAAGGCCGTCCAGGAGTCCGGCACGGCACCGGTGGTGCTCAACGCGGCGTTCCCCGACGCGGTGGGCCCGGTACTGGACACGGTGGGTCTGGCTCCCACGACGGGCGTCGGCAACGTCGCCAACATCATCCCGGCGCTGACCTTCGGGTTCGCCATCGAGGCCGGGGTCGCGCCGGCCGACGTGCGCGTACGCCTGGTCGCCCAGCACTACTTCAGCCACTACGTGCCCCGGTTCGGCGACGAGGGCAACGGGCGCTACCACCTGTCGGCGACCGCGCGCGGGAAGCCTCTCGACGGCATCCCGCACCGCGCGGTCTTCGCCCACCTCAGCGGGCGGCTGCGCAGGCTCGGAGGAGAGGCCGGCCAGTTGCTCACCGCCTCGTCGGCGATGCGCGTGGTGCACGCGCTGGCCTGCGGCGGCGAGCGGATGGCGCACGCCCCCGCGCCGGGCGGTCTGCCCGGCGGCTACCCGGTGCGGGTCGACGCCGGGGGCGTCACCGTGGACCTGCCCGCCGATGTGCCGCTAGACCTCGCCGTGGCCATCAACGAGGACTGCCAGCGCGCGGACGGCATCGACCGCGTCGACGCCGACGGCACGGTCACCTTCGCCGAACGCGAGATGTCCGTCATGAAGGAGCTGCTCGGCTACGAGTGCCGGACGATGCGTCTGGAGGACAGCGGCGAGTGGGCGGCGGAACTGGGCGCGAAGTACCGCAAGTTCGCCGAGCGCGTCACCACCTGAGGCGCCGGCCGCCCTCGCGCTCCCACCGGCCCGCGCACCGCTCCCCCGCGCCGTGGCCCCGCCGCCGTCCCTTGTACGTCGGGCGCGCTCCCCCGGCGCACGCTCGGCCGTACCCGCGACCACCCCGTTCGTCCACGATCCACCCGATGACGAAGGAGAACGCGATGACCACCCAGCCCCTGGGCAGCGAGATCGAGATCGCCTACGAGGACGCGAACAACGAGAACCTCACCCCCGGCGAGGACTTCGCGCGGGCCGTCGCCGCGCGGACCGACGAGGACGAGGTCGTCGTCCCGTTCCAGGCGTACCTGCCCGCCTCGTTCCCGCTGCTGAAGACCCGCCCGCGCTACATGGTGCGGCACCTGCTGAAGGTGGGCCGGGTCCGCGACGGGAACGGCGCCTACCTGGAGGAGTTCACCCACACCGACCGGGGCCCCAGCGGCACGGCCTACCAGGCGACGCCGGAGTCCACCTTCGGCTCCACGCTGCGCACGGCGCGGTTCACCGACGTGGAGATGACGCTGAACGTGCCGGTGGACTTCGTCCGCAGGCCCGGGCTGCTGGCCAGCTTCATCGACTACCGGATGTTCGTGCGCATGTGGACGCAGGAGAACGAGATACTCCTGTACGGCAGCAAGGATGGCCACGTCGAGGGCCTGATGAACATGAAGGGGCTGCGTAGGCGGACCGGCAGCGGGGACCTCCACCGCGAACTGTCCCTCGCGGCCTGCGAGGTGGAGGAGACCGGCGGCTCCTGCGACGGCGTCGTCGTCCACCCGGAGCTGTACTGGCTGGCCGCCGAGAGCGGATTCCTGGACCGGTTCCGCAGCGCGGGCGTGACGGTGTCGCGCACCAGGATGATGCCGCGCGGCAAGGCGCTGCTCGCGGACTTCCGGGCCGGGGCGACCCTGCTGAACCCGGGCGTGTCCACGCTGACCCTCAGCAAGGATCCGGAGGCGGCGGACCGCCGCGTGATCACCGCCCGCACCAGGATGGGGCTGGCGGTGCACGTGCCGCAGCACTTCCTGCTGTACAGCCACGAGGGGTGAGCGGCGCGGTGCCGGAGGAGAAGCCGCGCGTCCTGTACATCACGGGCATGATGCGGTGCGGCAGCACGTTCGTCGGCAACGTCCTGAACGAGATGCCCGGCGCGATCCACATCGGCGAGCGGTACTTCCTGTGGAAGAACGCGCTGCTCAGGGACGGCACGAACACCCTGTGCGGCTGCGGCCGCGACCTGCTGGAGTGCGAGGTGTGGTCCGGGCGGCTGCGGGACCCCGGCGGCTGGAAGGCCCGCCGGCTGTGGGACCTGCAACAGCGCTTCCTGCGCACCCGGCACACCGCGCCCCGGCTGGCGGAGCTGCGCGGCCACCGCCGCCCGCCGCCCGAGGTCGCGGAGCTGGGCGACGCGATAGCCGACACCCTGCGCGGGACCGCCGAAGCCAGCGGCGCCCCGCTGGTCATCGACAGCTCCAAGAACGCGGCCGACGCCGCCGTGCTCGCCGGGCGCCCGGACCTCGACGTCCGGCTGCTGCACCTGGTACGCGACCCACGGGCCACGGTGACCTCGTACCTGGCGCCCAAGGACTACCTGGAGCGAATGAGCGCGGCGCGGACCCTGTCCTACTGGGCCGCGTTCAACGTGGCGTCGGAGGCCGTCGGCGCCGCGCTGGGCGACGAGCGCTACCTGCGGCTGCGGTACGAGGACTTCACGCGCGCCCCGCGCGCGGTCATCGACGAGATCGCCCGGTTCGCCGGGGCCAAGGACACCTCGGCGATCGACTTCGTCTCCGACCGGTCCGTGGTGCTCGGCACCAACCACACGGTCACCGGCAACCCCGACCGCCTCCAGCAGGGCACGACCGAGATCAGGACGACCGAACGGTGGCGGGAGACCATGTCGGCGCCAGGCCGGGTGGCCGCCTACGCCGGCGTGGCGCCGCTGATGCTCAGGTACGGGTACCACCGGTAGCGGCCCTCGCCGCCGGAAGCCCGTGACACGCGGCGGGCCGGGCCACGCGCCCGGCCCGCCCTCGCCGCCCTCCCCCGCGCGACCGGCCGCCGGCCGGGCGGGGGCCGGACAGGCCGGGTACGGGGGCCGGACGGGCGATCGCGCGGGCCGGACGGGCGGGTGCGGCGGTCAGCCGCGCCCCCGGTCGGCCGGGCCGCGCGCCCCGTGCGCGGCCGGGGACGCGTCGGTACCGGCCCGGGCGGCCTCGGGGGCGGACGGTGCGACGCTCCGCCCCTCCGGGGCGCGGGCGGGCTCGCGCACGACCCGATAGGTGGTCCAGAGGAGGGTGAGGGCCGCGAGAACGGCGGTCAGCACCAGCAACTCGCTGACGGAAAGGGCGTGTTCGGCGACCGCCAGCAGGTACGGCGCGCCGAAGCCGAGGTAGGCGATGGCCTGGAAGATGGCGGTCAGCCTGCCCAGGTTCTCCGGGCCCGCCATGCGCTGCACCTCCATCAGGCCGTACACCAGGCAGCAGCCGTACCCCGCGCCCAGTACGAGCGCCGCCGCCGCGATCAGCCACCAGCGCGCGTCCGTGGCGGCGATCGCGCCGAGCACCAGACCGACCACCACGATGCCCAGCGCGGTGGCGACCAGGTACGGCTTGTCGGGGCGGCTGACCCGGCGCGCGAGCGGCTGGACGAGGATGCCGGCGACCATGGTCAGGGCGGTGACCACCGCGCTGAACAGCAGCGCGTCATCGCCAAGCTCCTCGCGCACCAGGCCGGGCAGGTAGGCGAGCGCGATCGAGGACGCGCCGAAGACCCACGGGGCCAGCGGCACCACCACGAGGCGGAAGCGGCGACCACTCTCCCGCGACAGGCGCGGCCGGGCCCACAACACGGTGTCCGCCTCGGCCTGCCGGGTCTCCGGGGCGCGCAGCACCAGCGGCAGGGCGACGAGGGCGAGCAGCACATGCGGGACGTAGGAGCTGACGATCGGGTGCGGCGCCCACTGCGCCAGCAGCCCGGCGACGAGCGGACCCACCGCGAAGCCGGTGGTCATGCCGATCGTCGCGCGCCGGGCTCCGATGTGGGCGTCCTGGCCGGAGCCGTGGACCGTCAACTCCTTGATCCACGCGGTGCCGGCGCTGAACGCCGCCCCGCTGGCGACGCCGGCGACCAGCCGCCCGACGAACAGCCAGGCCAACCCCGAGTCCGCCAACATCAGCAGGACGCTGGCCAGCGCCGAGACGCCCAGCGCGGGTGCCAGCATGCGACGGCGCCCGTACCGGTCGGACAGCGGGCCGCCCAGCAGCAGTCCCGGGATCAGCCCGATCGCGTAGAGGGCGTACGTGGCCTGCACCGTCGCCGTGGAAACGCCCAGCTCGGAGCGGTACATCAGCAGCAGCGGCGCGAACTGGTTGGCTCCCCAGCCGACGGCGGCGACCCCCAGGGCGATCGCCAGCCAGGCGCGCCCGCCGACCCCGGGAGGCCGGGCCCGACTCGCCGGTGGTTCACGGTCCACACGCGTTGTCTGATCGGTCATATACCGACAGTGACGGTGGCCACCTCTCCTCGCAATGGGCCGGAATGCCAACACGCGTACAATTTGGGACATGACTTCCGTGGCCCTGGCCGTAGTCGACGGGATGCCCCTGTTCGAGCTGGCCATCCCGTGCACGATCTTCGGCCCCGGCAACCCGGAGGCGGTTGGCGCGGGCTACGAGCTGACCGTCTGCGCCCCGCCCGGCGCCATGATCGGCGGCTGGCTGCGCGCCGAGGCCCCGCACCGGCTGGAGGACCTGGTGAAGGCCGACACGGTGATCGTGCCCGCCTGCGACGAGGCCATGGACCGCCCGCCCACCGACCTGGTGGAGGCCGTCCGCGCGGCCCACGAGCGGGGCGCGCGCGTCGCCTCGATCTGCACGGGCGCGTTCGTGCTGGCCGCCGCCGGACTGCTCGCCGGCCGCCGCGCCACCACCCACTGGATGTACGCGCCGAGGCTGGCCGAGAGCTACCCGGACGTCGAGGTGGATTCCGACGTGCTCTACATCGACGACGGCGACGTGCTGACGGCGGCGGGACAGGCGGCGGGGATCGACCTGTGCCTGCACATGGTGCGTACCGACCACGGGGCCGCCACGGCCAACCGGCTCGCGCGGCGGCTGGTGGTGGCCCCACACCGGGCCGGCGGCCAGGCCCAGTTCGTCGCGACCCCACTGCCCGGCCCGGACGACGCCGCGCCCGGTGCCGGCCGGCACGACCTGGCCGGACTGCTGGAACGGACGCTGGAGCGGCTGGACGAGCCGGTCACGGTCGCGGTCCTGGCCCGCAGGGCCGGGATGAGCCCACGCCACTTCACCCGCCGGTTCGCCGCCGTCACCGGCACCAGCCCCTTGCAGTGGCTGCTCACCCAACGCGTCCGCCGCGCTCAGGAACTGCTGGAGGTGACGGACGACAGCGTCGACCGGATCGCGGAGCGCGTGGGCATCGGCACCCCGACGACCCTGCGCCGACACTTCCACCGCATCGTCGGCGTCTCCCCCATCGCCTACCGCCGCGCGTTCACCGAGGCCCGCGGCCTGCGCCCACCCACCGCCCAGCCCACCCCACCACCGAGCGACGCCGCCGTGACCGGAACCACCGCACTCGGGGCACACACCCCCGCCCGCACCGCACCACCGCCAGCCGCTCCGACCGTCCCCCCGACGGCCCGCACGCCCTGACGACGATCATTCCCCTCGCGTCCACCCGCTCCACCGCCGAACCGTTTTCGGCTAGCCGCTGTCTGGATATGCGACGGCCGAGTGAATTCCAGGCGTATCGCCGGCGTTTACCCTCTGGGGTTATGACCTCGGTCAGCCGGTATTCGGTATTCCAGATGAAGGTCCAGGTGTGCTTCTTGCCGTTGAAGCCGCTCTTCTCCGGTGCCTGCGGCCTCTCGTCGTTCTCCAGGTCGCCGTTCTGTTTGATCGTCTCTCGCTCGACGCCTGCATGCCCGCGACCGCGACCGTGGAGACGGAGCCGGGTCCCGCATATCTGGTTCGGGTATTGGCCGAATTCTGGGTGGTCTGGTTGAAGGAACCAAGGAAACCAAAGATCACCCGTGCTTCGATCGACTCTTCCCGCACGGTCTTCACCTGGTAGGGGGCACCATGGACCCCGCCCGAAGCCGGCTAACATTCACGTCCCCCGGGGAAACCCACTCCCTCATGAACGGCCGAATCGCCACACTCGTTATGGCTACCGGCGCACCTGGACCAAATCGTGTTACAAGCTTTACGCCGCAGGCGTTCTGGTTGAAGAGGCGCGTCCGTGCTTAGCTTGGCGCGCGGGGGTCGCCACGGATTGCGACTACCCCGCTTCTGGCATGCCAGGCATTGCCCGTACTCACCGCATGATTCCACTGACCCGAGGAAGTGGCCTTCATGAATTTAGTGCGCCGTCTCAGCGTAATGACCGCGGCTATCGCCGCCATCACCATGGCCCTCGTCACCCCGGCATCCGCCGCCCCGGCCGAGCGGACCGCCGCATCCGTCGGACCGGTACAGCTCTCCATCGGAGGCCTGGGAAGCGGGCCGTACAACGTCGCGGTGCAGTCGGCCGTCGGCACCGCGATGGACAATGCCGTGTCCAAGGGGTTCGCCCCCGCCCAGTGCAAACTGGTCAAGGGCCCCAGCGTGGTCAATGAACTCCCGAACGGATACGTGCAGGTCGCGGTCGAGTACCTCTGTGCGGGAGAGCCGCACACACCCGGGCCCACGTTCGTCCTCAACCGCTACCACAAGAGCTCCGACACTCAGAGCAACACCTGGTACCACCCCGCCGGTTACCAGCTTCAGGGGCCGCTCGGGTCGCTGTACACCTACGCGGCCGCTGGCACCACACCGTTGTACCTCTGCCAGGTCAGGGGCGACCACTTCACCACCACAGACGTCAACTGTGAGGGCCAGCAGTATGTGACCCGTCTCGGCTGGCTCTACACAACCCAGCCGGCCGGAGTCGCCACCGTTCAACTGTTCCGATGCCTGCGGAACGAGAACCGCCAGATCTTCGACTCCATCCAGTCGAACTGTGAGGGTCAGATTCACGGAGGCGCACTGGGATACACCCTGGCCTGAGCCAGACCCAGCCGTTCTTTCGCTCCAGCCGCGGCGATCAGCCCTCGCACATAGGCGAGCGCGGATCGCCGCGGCTCCCCCGGTTGAACCGGTGCACGAACCGCTTATGCGGAGCGCCCAGTTCACCCACCCACAGCCTGACATCAGCAAGGCCCCCGCCCATGACCACAACCAACGAACGAGCTTTCAGACCGCGTGCGGGCACTACCGGAACAGGCCGCTGAACTACGGCTTCGATGATGTCCGCTCTTCTGTCATCAGTCGTCCGGAAGCCTTGAGGGCGCGGTTCTCAGCCCGTCCAGGGTGAGGTCGAGGAGGCGTTCGGCCTGCTCTCGCTGCTCGGGCTTGGCCGAGGTGAGGGCGATACCAGCGAGGGCGGCGAACATGTCGGTCGGGCTGATGTCTGACCGGATCGTTCCGGCAGCGGTATTGGCGTCCATGAGGGAGGCCAGGGCGGCCTGAATCATCTCGTGGCTGTCGGCGTAGGGATTGGTCCCCGAGTTGACAACGGCTCGCAGGGCGTCGGCCATGCCGAGTTTGGCGGTGGCATAGTCGATGAAGCGGCGGGTCCAGGCTCGCAGAGCCTCGGGGGGCGACATCGCCGCAAGGAGGCCGGGGACGGCGTCGCACAGCCGGGCCACTTCGTTGCGGTACGCCGCCTCGATCAGAGCTTCCCTGGTCGGGAAGTTGCGGTAGAGGGTGCCGGTTCCCACACCCGCTTCCTTGGCGACGCGTTCGAAATGCGCGTTCAGTCCCTGCTCAGTGAACACACGCACCGCGGCGGCCAGGATCTTGTCGCGGTTGCGTTGCGCGTCAGCCCTCAGCGGGCGTCCCGTGTCCCGGGCCATCAAGGGCTCTCCCTGTCTCCGTTTGCTAACCGGAGGCGCCGCCACTTACTGTGGGTTGAAGTGGCGGCGCCTCCAGTTTCACTGTAGGGCACGGCCGCCCGCACTCCTCCGCTGGAAGGGCGGTCCCCCATGTCGGGAATCGACGGCAAAGTCGTGGCGATCACGGGCGCCAGCAGCGGCATCGGTGAGGCGACCGCGCTCCTGCTCGCCGAGCGCGGCGCGAAGATCGTCCTCGGGGCACGCCGTCCGGAACGCCTTGAGGCCCTGGCCGCCCGCATCGAAAAGGCCGGCGGTGAAGCCGCCTGGGCGCGTACGGACGTGACGCGACACGAGGACCTTTCCGGCCTCGTCAAGCTGGCACGCGATCGATACGGCAAGCTCGACGTCCTCGTCAGCAATGCCGGGGTCGGTCTGATCTCCCGCCTGGATGACCTGCGCGTCCAGGACTGGGAGGAGATGATCGACGTCAACCTCAAAGGGGTCCTGTACGGGATCGCCGCAGCCCTTCCCATCTTCCGGGAGCAGGGCTTCGGACACTTCGTCAACACCGTGTCCACCGCCGGACTGCGCATCGTGCCGCTCCAGTCGGTGTACGCCGGCACGAAGAACGCCGTGCGCACCATCTCCGAGGGCCTGCGCCAGGAGGCCGGGGACAGCCTGCGCGTGACCGTCGTCTCGCCCGGCGCCGTCCGTACGGACTTCGCAGAGCGCATGGATCCGGCCGTGAAGGACCAGATCGACAAGATGATGGAGATCGCTCTCTCGCCGGACGCGGTGGCCCGCGCCATCGCCTTCGCCATCGAGCAGCCGGACGGTGTTGACGTAGGTGACATCGTCATTCGCCCCACCGCCCAGGGATAGGCCCGCGCATCCACATCACACCAAGCAGATGCCTATCCAACCCACGAATGCTCTCAGCTAAGACACAGGGGCCGGGTCGACCCTTGAGTCTCGCTGAACAGGCACAGCCGCGATCTACAAGCAGCTCGGGCTACGACTCACCTATGGCCCCGGGAAACACAAAGTGCTGGTTGAGATCGATCTCAACCAGCACCATCTGGGCTCCCGTGGGCTACCAGTCGATGTCCGAGGGGGGATCGCGACCCTTGTCCCACGGATTGATCCGATCCGGACAGAGCTGATGCTTCCATAAGCGCGGGATGGGCTGTGCAATCCATGCCGCCAGAAAGCCGCGCTCCGCCACCGACCAACATGCTCGACCTTCTGCACGAGCGCGAACGGGAGCATGGAAGTACCTGCCGCTGCACAGCTTCGATCGCTTGTTGTCGGGTGGCCGGGCGAAAGCGCCTGCCGTTATCGCTCACGGTCCAGCAGTCGCCAGTGTGGAGCGCTATCACGCCGGCGCGGGCTGCGTCCCCTGTCCCGGATCAAGGAGACCGTTACCGCGATCGCCTCCGGCGACTACTCTCGCCGCGTGCCCGCGGCTCACCCCGGCTGCCCTCCTCCTCCCTCGACCTCGCCCCCACGGACCTGCGCACCCTGGCCGCGGACGCCCTGCACGACGTACGCGCCCTGGACGCCACCCGACCCCTGACTCTCACCGGCCCCGGCGGCGGAGAACCCGCCACCGCGCCCGCCGACGCCGACGAAGCGCGACTGCGCCAAGTCGTCACCAACCTCATCGGCAACGCCATCACTCACACTCCCGCCGGCACCCCCATCCGGATCGGCGTCGGCACCATCGGCGCCCACGCCGTCCTGGAGGTAGCCGACCAGGGTCCAGGTCTCACCGCTCCCGAACGCGATCGCGTCCTCGATCGCTTCTACCGCACCGACGACTCCCGCACCCGTGCCACCGGCGGCTCTGGTCTCGGTCTCGCCATCGCCCAATCCCTCGCCACAGCGCACGGGGGCCACATCGCCCTCGACACCGCCCCTGGAGAAGGCTGCACCTTTCGACTGCTGCTGCCCGCTCTCAATGCGGTGAAGACACCAACTTCCGACGAAGCGCGCGAGCAGCAGAGGGTTGGCGACGCCACGCGCACCGATCGGTACCCGCGCATGCACTAAGCGGCAACGCCCCCCAAAAGGTCCTGTTTGCCTTCGTCCATCGATCAGCGTGATCGGCGGTGGTGGGTGGGCCGGCGATGGCCGGCGGAACGGAGCCAGGCTCGTTGGGTGTTCGGGGCGTGCGGTGTGCTGGTTGGTTGGTGCGGCGCGGGTCCCGGCGCCGTGGGCAACCCGCGTCTGCTACCGCGGAGTCACCAACTGAAACGGCCTCCTGGCCATGCGCGCGCAGGCCTTCCCCACTGTCACGGCACACGCACCTGGGACAAGGGGCTCGAACGGGTGGGGCGGCCGCCGTGAGACCGCCCCCGCACGATCGATGTCCCGCTACACCCCGCCCTCAGCGAGGGACCGGGTCAGACAGTGAAGTCCAGCTGAAACCTAGCCTGCGATGATGGCACCGAGGGCCATTCCGCCGATGAGTCCAACGGCGCCGACTATCAGGGCGATGGTGGACAGCCGTTCGTGTCGGGCGAATTTGGCGATGATGGCCAGGATCAGCCCTCCCAGTCCGAACACGATGGGCAGGAAGAGGAGACCGATCGCGCCCAGCACGATCGCGATGATGCTGAGAACGTTCTCGCTGGCACTGTTCCTGGCCACGGCGTGGTGCCGCCCGACCGGCTGGTTGCCGTACTGCGTAGTCATCTCTCGCTCCTTCGGATCGGTCGCTCGAAGATCCGGTCTCAAGGCGACCGGTCTGACGCTCAGTTGCCCCGAACCTCGGATGTAATGCCGCCTGCGGACCGCCAGTTCGCGGTCGATGGCTGTTTCGCACAGTGGCCCTGGCTCGCTCGCGACGGTGTGTTGGCCGTGGTGAGCCGTTGACCCGGCCTCACAGGATGGCCAGACGCGGTAGTCGAGCTTGTCGCGTCGGTGAGGTCAGGGGCGGCCGACCGATCAGGTGGAGGGGCCTTACGCAGGAACCCGTCCCGCATCCGGCAGGACGCCGATCTGCTCGCGAAGGGTCTCCAGGCGAGCGACGGCGTCCTCGGCGACGCTGGCCGGCCAGCGCCCGTCCGCGCTGGCCGGCGGGATCAGGCCCAGACGCAGAGCCCGCCGCATCCGCCACTCAGGCAGAGCGAGCAGGGCGGAGCGCGCTTGAAGGTCGCCGACCAGAACCTGGCGAAGCCCGTGTGACGAGTCCTCGTCCTGGACGAGGCCGGGATCGAGGCCCCGGTCGCCTTCGGCGGCGGCTGCCGGAGACCGGGTCCCGAATTTTCTCCCCGAGCGCACTTGATCTGGAGCGCGCTCCAGATCCGAGTATGAGGGGCATGGATACCAACACCACTGACCCCCAGATCGTCCTGGGGACGATGGACTTCGGCACCCGCGTCGGCCCGGACGAGGCTTTCGCGGTCCTCGATGCCTTCGTCGGCGGAGGTGGCGTCTGGCTCGACACCGCGAACTGCTATTCCTTCTGGGTTGATCCGAGTGGCGTCGGCGGTGCCAGCGAGCGTGTCATCGGCGCGTGGCTCCGCGCCCGCCCCGGCGCGCGCGACGCGGTGCGGATCGCGACGAAGGTCCGGCATAACCCGCTCGTCCCGCACTCCTGGCCACAGAGCGCCGAAGGACTTTCCGCCCCTGCCATACGCACTGGTGTTGAGGGAAGCCTGGGGCGTCTCGGAGTCGATCACGTCGATCTCCTCTGGGCTCATGCCGAGGACCGCACCGTGCCGCTGGAGGAGACCGTTGGCGCCTTCGGCGAGCTGGTCGCGAAGGGAACGGCTCTACGGGTTGGGGCGGCGAATCATGCTGCCTGGCGCGTCGAGCGCGCCCGGTCACTCGCCCAGGAGCAGGGCGTGGAAGCGTGGACGGCCCTGCAACTGCGCCACTCACTCGTCCAGCCGCGCCCACTGACCCCCCTCGCGGAGAGTGGCCATCGCCTGCTCACTGACGAGGATCTGGACTTCGCGCAGTCGCAGGGGCTCACCACGTGGTCGTACAGCTCGCTGATGTGGGGTTCCTACGTGCGCGCAGACAAGCCACTTCCACCCACTTATGATCACCCGGGTACCACCCGGGTGCTCTCGGTCCTAGACGATGTGGCCAATGAGCTGACGGCCACGAGGAACCAGATCGTCCTCGCGTGGCTGATGCGCCGGGGGATCGACCCCATCGTCGGCGTGAGCCGGGTGGAGCAGATCGAGGAGGCGCTCGCCGCACGCCGTGTGCAGCTCGACGACGAGCACCTGGCGCGCTTCGCCGAAGCGCGGTAGCAACGGTCGGACAAGGAGCCCTGTGACCACCCGCCTCACCCCTGCAGCAGCGGCCGACCGCACCGGTGTCTCCCTCGACACACTGCGCTACTACGAGCGTGAAGGGCTCATCGGCCCTATTCGGCGCTCCACCGGCGGGCGCCGGGAGTACACCGAGGACGATCTCTTCTGGATCGGCCTGGTCACGTGCTTTCGTGACGCCGGCCTCGGCATAGCGGACCTGCGGGCGTTCGTCGCCATGCTGCGCGCCGAGCATTCTGCGCAGGAGCGGGTCGCCTTCCTCCGCGAGCGCCGTGCCACCCTGGAGCAGCGCGTGGCGGCGCTGCGCCGGGCCCTGGAGGTCCTCGACGACAAGATCGCCTACTACAGCTGAGAGCAGAGGGCCCCGCACTCAGCTCGCACCCTGTCCACCAGTCGTCGGTGAGGCGGAGGCTGTACCGGACGTCATCGGGGCAGGACCGTGGTGCCGCCGTCGGCGCGGACCAGGAAGCCTGTTGGGTGGGCCGTCGTGCAACGGGTGGCGCGACGGCGGCCGGGTGTGATCCGGATGGGGCCGTGTGGGCCCGGATCTCCTCAGCACAGGGTGTCGGCGGGTTGTGGAGGGGCGGGGTTGTTGAGGGAGTTGTTGAAGGCCCTGGGGCTCCCTTCGGTGATCGTTGGCCGTTCCTCAGAAGACGTCGGTTTCTTGAAGGGCGGGGGCGGCACTATCCTCGCTGCGGCGCCGACCACGGTGGCTGGCCGGCGAGGAGAGGTAGAGCAATGCCGCAAGCGGGACATGCTGTCGCGTGGGGGAATTCCCCCGGGCGACAAGCGCCCAGCGCAGTGGAGGAGGCGCACCGCTTGGCGGCGGTGCGCCGGTACGACATCCTCGATACCCCGCCGGATGGGGCGTACGACCGGGTGGCGGCGATGGCGGCCCGTTTGTTCAAGGTGCCGGTGGCGACCGTGACGATCGTGGACGAGGATCGGATCTGGTTCAAGGCCGCCCACGGTCTGGAGGGCGTCGGCGAGATCAGCCGGGAGCCGGGCCTTTGCGGCTCGGCGGTCCTCGCCGACGACACCCTGGTCATCCCCGACACTCTCGCCGACCCCGTCGCCTGCAACAACGGGCTGGTCACCGGTCCGATGGGCGTCAGGTTCTACGCCGCCGCCCCGATCATCACCCACGACGGGCACCGGCTGGGCACGGTGAACATCCTCGACGTCAAGCCGCGCTCGATCACCGAGGAGGACACCCGCACGCTCGCCGACCTCGCGGCGATCGTCCTGGACGAGCTGGAGATGCGGCTCGCGGCCCTGAAGGCCCTGCGCGTCGAGCAGGAGCGGCGCAGGGAGCAGGAGGAGGCCCGGGCACGGGCCGAGCGAGACAAGGCGTCGATCGAGGCGTTCGCCGCCACCTTGCAGCGCACCCTGCTGCCGCCGGCGCTGCCGGTGGTTCCGGGGCTGGAGCTGGCCTGCCACTACGCCACCGCCTCTCCGCAGGACGTGGGCGGCGACTTCTACGACGTCTTCCCCCTGGACGCGGGGCGCTGGGTGTTCTTCCTCGGGGACGTGTGCGGCAAAGGCCCCGAGGCCGCCGCCGTGACCTCCCTGACCCGCTACACCCTGCGGGCCGCCGCGCTGATCGACCCCGACCCCGACACCGTCCTGACCGCGCTCAACAGCGCGCTGCTGCTGGACCCCGCGGACGGCACCCGCTACTGCACAGCCGTCTTCGGCCTCCTTCAGCCGCACGAAGACGGAGGGTTCACCGTGACGGTGGCCACCGGCGGACACCCGCCGATCTACCACCTGCCCGCTCCCACGAGCCAACCCGTACACCCGCAGGCCATCCGTCCCCAGGGCGGCATGCTCATCGGCGCCCTCGCCGAGGCACGCTTCGCCTCCACCACCTTCCGCCTCGCACCCGGCGAGGCACTGCTGCTCTACACCGACGGGCTGACCGAAGCCCGCACCGAAAACGGCGACATGCTCGACGAGGAGGGCCTGACCGCCTTCCTCACCGAACGCACCGGGCCCGCCAGCGCGACAGCGCTCGTAGAGGACACCATCACCCTCATCGACACCTTCCCCCACGGCGCCGGCGACGACGTCGCCCTGCTGGCCCTGTCCGTCCCCGCAGCCGACGCCGACGTGAACGCGGTGGCCGCCACCGCCCACACCATCGCCCCCGCCGGCCCGACGCCGGAGAAGCACCCGTGACCAACACCTTCCACCTCACCTGCCAGCACACCGACGGCGACCTCGCCCTGGCCCACGTCGCCGGCGACCTCGACGTCGCCACCGCGCCCGCCTTGCGCACCCAGGCCCTCGCCCTCATCGAACGGGGCCACCGCCACTTGATCCTGGACCTGGCGGCCGTCACCTTCTGCGACTCCTCCGGCTTCAACGCCCTGGTCGGCATCTACCGCTGCGCCCAGGCAGCCGACGGCAGCCTGGCCCTGTCCGCCGTTCCCGACCGGCTCGACCGGCTGCTACACCTGACCGGCCTGGACACCCTGCTGCCCGCCCACCCCACCGCAAACGCCGCTCTCGCCGCCCACACCCGCAGCCCGCGCACAGACTCCGCATAAGCACGGGGGCGGACCCCGCCTCGGCCTTGTTCTTGATGGCCTTGCAGACCTGCTCCCCGCGCACGCGGGGGTGGACCGAGAAGCACAGGTCGCCGTCGCCAGATTATCCTCGTCGATTTTTCTTCGTGCCGTAGTAGATGAAGATCCCGAGCACTACTGCGAGCGCCACAATAAATAGCACGAGCCCGAACGTGCCATCGGGATACCACCCGCGAGCCAGGTTCATTGATTTTCCATTCTAGTATTATGCCGCAGTTCAGAGTGCTTGGTTTTTCGGCCGGAAGGCGATCCACGCAATGAGCACGAGCACGTCGAGGATCACCGCCACGGCCAGCAACGGGAAGGCAGCGTCCCAGCCACCTTTCATGCCAAGGATGAGAGCGAGGAGGTATAGGACGGCGGACGAGACTGCGAACAGGATGAAGTTACGCTTTGACGTCCCGTCTCCATATGCTCGCTCGAAGAGTTTGGCCATGTTTTTCCCTTTACTACCGGGGGCGGCCGCCGAAACGGCCTCCCCCGGATTTTACGTTCCGCTGTCCACTAATTCTTCAGTGAGTCCTCGACCTTTCCTCCGACGTATTCACCTGCGGCCGCCGCGACGACCGTGCAGCCTGTGCCGAGTGCGAAGCCTGCAACCCCTCCCGTGGGGACTGCGGTGACTCCAGCGCCGAACGCGCAGGCGGATTCGATCGCTATACCGGTGGCGAGGCCGGCGACCTGTCCCCACAGCGCGTCGGTGTCGCCCTTGAGGCCGTTGGAGACGGCTTCGGTGACGTCGCTGGCGCCTTCGGCGATGGTGCTGACCCAGCTGAGGCCGTTGGGGTCGATGCGGTTGACCGGGTCGCCATCCGCGTAGAGGTACGGGTTCTTCTCCTGGCCGGAGGGGTCGGGCTGGGTGAAGCGGCCGATGTTGGCGTCGTAGTAGCGGGCGCCGAGGTGGTAGAGCCCGGAGGGGTCCTGGTAGCCGCCGGCGAAGCGGTAGGGCTGGGCGACCGGCTCGCTGGAACGGGCCAGCAGGCGGACGCCGCGGGGGCTGTAGGTGTAGGTGTTGACCTTGTTGCCGTCACCGTCGGCCAGACCGATGACGCTGCCGAGGGCGTCGGTCAGGTAGTAGTAGGACTTGCCCCCGGTCGTCATGGAGTTGAGGGTGCCCCCAGGTTCCCGGTTGAAGCCCATGTCCACCCCGTCGGTGGTCTTCGCCGACAGGCCCAGCGGGCCGTGGTGGAAGAAGGTGTCGCCGAGCTTGATCCGCTCGCTCTGGTCGGTGGAGGCGTACTGACCCGCGTACGTCTTGGAGTCGACCGTGATGGAGGTCAGCTGGGAGTAGTCGGACCACTGCTCACCGGTGCGGGTGTACTCGGGCGTGGAGGCGCCGGCGGTCTCGTTGCCGACCTTGTCGTAGGACCAGGTGCCGGTGGAGGAGGACTTGGAGGTGAGCTGCTGGGCGTCGTTGTAGGTGTACGTGGTGCCGCGCGGGCAGCCCTTGTCGGTGCCCTGACTGGTGAGGTTGCCGGCCTGGTCGTAGCAGTACTGCCAGGAGTCGGCGATGGCCCCGTTCCTCTCGTCCTTGGCGTAGGAGAAGCGGCCGGCGCTGTCGTAGGTGTAGGTGGTCTTGTAGCCGCCGACCGCGTCGGTCTTGGTGAGGATCTTGCCTCCGTCGTCCTCGGGCTTCTTCGTGGTGCCGCGGTCGTAGGAGTAGGTCAGCTCGACCAGGGTGCCCTGGGGGGAGGTCGTCTTGATCTTCTCCGGGCGGTTGGACTTGTCCGGGGTGACGCTCTGGACGGTGCCGCCGGGGTAGGTGGTCTTGGTGCGGGTGTCGTTGTTGTCGTAGGTGTACCTGGTGACCTTGCCGGCGGGTCCTTCAGCTCGGTGAGCTTGTTGACCGCGTTCCAGGTGTAGTCGGTGGTGCCGGCCGGGTCGGTGTAGGTGTCGACGTTGCCCGCCGCGGTGTAGGTCAGCTTGGTCTGCGAGCCGTTCTGCAGGGTGCGGACCGTCTCGCGGGACAGCGGGTCGAAGGCGTACGTCGTCACCCCGGATCCGTCGGACCGCTGGACCAGGTTGCCGTCGCCGTCGTAGGCGTAGGTGACCGTGGCGTAGTTCGAGGAGTCGACCTTCGTGATCCGGTCCCGCTGGTCGTACTCGTAGAGGACCGTCACGCCCCGTCCGTCGAGCGTCCTCACCACGCGGCCCTGCTCGTCGTACCGGTGGGTGGTGGCGCCCAGCGGGGCGGGCGGGGTGACCTTGGTCAGGTTGCCCTTGGCGTCGTAGGTGAAGGACGTGGACACCGACTTGGTGTCGGTCATCTTCGCCGTCACCTTGCAGCGCTGGCCTTCGAAGCCGCCGCAGGTCGGGGTGGCCTTGTTGTAGTCGAAGGTCTGCTTGCCGCCGCCGGTGCCGGTGACCGCGACCGAGGTGGTGTTGCCGGCCGAGTCGTAGGCGTACTCGGTCTTCTCCTTGTCGGCGGTCTGCATCGTGCCGGGCAAATCGGCGCCGGCGATGGTCTGGTAGCCGGTCAGCGAGGCGGTGGCGCCGGTGGGCAGACCCGCCGAGGTCGGGTTGTTGCGTCCGTCCCAGCCGTACGTGGTGATATTCCCGCCAGTCGAACCGGTGCCCATGGCGTCGGTCGCCGTCTGGATGTTGTGGTTGGCGTCGAAGGTCCTGGAGCGGTTGCGGTTCAGGGCGTCGGTGGTCTTGGTGACCCGGCCGTCGTGCTCGTGCTTGGTGGCGTGGTTCTCCGGGTCGGTGACCGTGGTCGTCCCCGCCGCCCTGGGGTCGGTGGTGTTCGAGTACGCGTAGGTGTAGGTCGGGCCGGTGTGCCCGGAGCCGTTGAACGCGGTGGCCCGCAGCATCGAGCGGACGCGGTTCTGCTTGTCGTAGGTGAAGACCGTCACCCGCCCCTCCGGCGTGGTGATCTTGGTGACGCGTCCGTCGCCGTCGTACGCGAAGGCGGTGGCCTTACCCTCGGTGTCGGCGGTGCGCACCAGGTTGCCGGCCGGGTCGAGGTCGAAGACGGCCGTCCGGCCGGTGTGGTCCTTGGCCTGCCACTGGTTGGGATACGACTTGACCAGGTCGATCCAGCGGCCGGAGCGGGTCTCGGTCAGCTTGAAGCCCTTGTGCTCCTCGCCCTTATCGTGCTGGTCGACGGTGATGGTGCCCTTGTTCTTGTCGGTGACCTTAGTCAGCGTGCCGTGTTCGTTGTAGGTGTCCTTCACGCCCGTCTTGCGGCTCGTGAGGGTGTAGGTGCCGTCGGCGTTTTTCTTCAGGTCCTTGGAGTAGCCCTTGGGCGTGGTGAAGGTGCCGTCGGCCTTCTTGTCGAAGCGCACCGCGTCGCCGGTAGCGTCATACAGCACCACCTCGTCATCCAAGATCTGGAGGTAGCGCTCGTACTCCTGCCACCACCGCTGGGACACCTTCCCCCAGGGCGCGTCGAAGGAGTTGTAGGTCCGCGCCAGGCGCAGCTTCTGGCCGACCCCGGCGACGTCGAAGTCGGTGGCGGCGAGCATCAGGTTGCCGTTGGAGAGGTTGATCCGCGCCACGAGGGAGTCGGTGATGCGGAAGTCGGAGATCTCGTGCCAGGGGAGCGCGCCCTGGCCCTCGGGCACGTAGGCGGGCACCTCGCCCCGGACGCGGGGCGGCGCCTTCGCCGTCGTCTCGCCGGCGCGTGCCCGTTCCTTCTGCTGGGCCCGCCAGGCCGCCTGCTCCGGCGAAGGTTCTCCCTCCGGTTCCGGTACCGCCGGCTTGGTCTCGCCGACCTTCACCGGCGGGATGGCGAAGGGCTCCTTGGGCTTGCCCCACACCGACGTCGGACCGGGGTCCGGCGGTGTCGGGGCCGCCAGCGCAGTTGTCGAGGACGCGGCGAGCGACAGGGCGACCACCGTCGCCGCTAACCCGTAACGGGCTGATCTGTGAGCGGTTATGCGGGCACGCCGATAAGGCGTGCCCGAGGCACGTCTGGACATGTCTTCCCCCCACGAGAAGAGTCGTCACAGTGACCGCAACGGCCACTGGAAGCGCACACGCTGCCACAACTCCTGCACAAAGAGCTGTGCTGTTCCCCCGAGTTTGCTTCACATGCCAACCGCAATCAGACAAGTCCCTAACCGTCTGCACTGGGGCAAACAGGCACGTCCGGACAGGCAACGCCAGACCGGCGGCCGATTGGCTGACGGAACCCTGCTGGCAGGCCTCATGGCAGGCAGCGTGAGGTCGACTGAAAGCGTTTGCGGCTATCGGCCTCGTGAAGTACCTGAGTGGCCGAGGACTGCGCTGTCTCGGTGCTGAGGCAAACCTCATCCACCGGCCGTAGGTCCCACCGCCAGCCGCGTCTGCGAGCCCTGCTCCGTCCAGCCGCCCGCTTCCTTATGTGCTGATCTGCAGCCGGCTAGTGTGGACTGCTGCAGTTGCCTGTTCCAGTCCGCGAGTGTAGGGCCCGGGACAGGGTGACGAGGGCACGTTCCGGCTTGGGCGGTACGGGTGCGTTGGCAACGCCGCGGGAGCCCGTCAGTCAGGAGACGTCTTTGGCCTCCGCGTGCCACCGGGAGGGAGGCTTGGCCGGGAAGCTGGCGCCGTGTCAGTAGCCGTACGCGGTCTAGGAGCTCGAACTGGTTCCGGGTAAGGGAGATAGCCCATCGGGCGCCGCACTGCGAGTCGGTGCAGGTGACTTCAGACCAGGCGTGGCCGGCGGAGAGCTGGGTGAAGAGGCGCTCCCAGCCGCCAGTCTTGTCTGACCATCGCGCGGAACCGTAGAAGCTGTGGCGGTCGGGATCGTAGTGACGCAGGAGCATCTCCACGGTGGGGGCGATGCCGGCGCGGGGCGTGTCGCCGGCAGGGCAGAGCCCACCGCGCCCGGGCGGGCGCGGTGGGCGGGCGGGCCGTGTCAGTCTGCCTCGGTGGTGGGGCGCCCGCGTTGGCGGCGGCTGGGTCACCAGTCCACGACCGGCTGGGGCAGGTAGAGCGGGTGCCCCTTGTCGGTCCAGTCTGCGGGCGGGGGGGCGCCGGGACCGTTTTGCAGCGCCCGTTGAAGGGTGCGGCGGTGAACGTCCAGGTGGCGTGCGATGCGGGCCACCGGGAGGGGGCAGCTGGGCAGAGGCGGCTGCGTGGGTGCCTGGCCATTTATGACATGCGGAGACCCGATCGGCGCGTCGCAAGTCGCCCCGCCGCACGAGGGCCGCCTCCCTCTCGCTCCCCTTCACTGCAGCAAAAGGACGCGCACCGCAAAACTGTGCCCAGCCCGGGCACAGTTTTTCAGATCCGCCCTCGTCACCGCCCTCGCCCTCTCCCGGCGGCGTAGGCGATACGCATGCGGGGAGCCTTGCGCGTATAGCACCCCCTCGTCCGTGGAGGTGAGAAATGGCGAACTGGCGCTGTGGTTAATCGCCAGCGGCGGCGTTGAGTTGGGTCTGGGCCGCGACGACGAAACCGTCGTGAGCCACGCGGTGCGCGGCGAACGCATCGAGGTAGCGCTGCCACGACAGCTGCCGCGTGGGGCCAGGCGCTATCTCCTCAGAGGGGAAGTTGACGCAGCCGAGGATCAGGAGTCGTGTAGCGGCCTCGATGACGCTGGGCGGTCCTTCGAGGACGACGAGGTCGTACGCACTGGCCAAGTCGTCGCCGGCGAGGTGCACTTCCTGCGTCCGTTGCTGAAGTGCTTGCTCGCCGGCTTCCCCTCGGAGCGCCCGTGCTCGCTCTCAACGACCTTCCATCGTCGGCGTCTTGAACGCGGCGCGAAGCGCGCATTAAGTCGGCGTAGGCGTCGCGCTGGGCTGCGCGGCGTACGGAGTCGATGGGCCCTTGGTGGGCGTCGCGGGCGCTGGCTCTGCCGGCGGCCCCGGCCACAGTGGCAGTGGCGAGCGCGGCGCCGGCGCCGATGAGCGCGGCGACGATCTCGGATGTCACCGCGATCAGGCGTCGGCCGGCTCTGCCGCACGGGCTTCTAGACGTCGGCCTCCAGGGCCGCGCGCGGCAGCCCCTGGGCGCTCGCGTGTTCGGTGATGGCCTGCTGGACCGCGGTCGCGGCCTCTCGCCACGCCACGAACTCCTGCTGGTCGTCCTCGCGCGGCGCGCTCGCGTACTGCGCGTGCGCGGTGATAGCGGCGCGCTCCAGGGCTATGAGGTCGGCAGGAAGGTCCACGTGAGGGTGTGTATGTCGCGCGCCGCCAGGCCCGCGCCGGCGGTGGGGCCCGGCATCAGAGAGTCGTGTCCTGTCAGCGGGGGGCGGGGTGCGGCGGAAGACGACCACGGTCACGTCGTCCCGGTTCACCATGAAAAGGGTGGTGCGAGGATGGGTTGACTGGATTGTCAGCCGTATTTGTCTGAGAAGTGCTTCGCCGGGTGGAGCGGAAGCACTGCCGGCTCCTTCCGGTGTGACACGGGCTTCGGCTCCTGGCCTTCGGCTTGAAATCGCCGCGACGGTCGCGCGTTCGCCTGGCTGCGCGTGGGGAGATACCAGCGATCACACACCGAGTAGCCAGGGGGTCACGTGGGGTGGAAAAGAAAAGTATCCGAAAGCACACCAACCGTAGCCGAGCCCGCGACTGAGGCGCTGGAAAGTGTTCAGGCGGCCGTGGCGGTGCTCCACGAGCAGCTCGAGCACTCCACTGCGGGGGTGGCCGCTGTTCATCGCCGGCTCGACGACCCCACCGATGGGCTGGCTCGCGTGTATGGGCAGGCGGCACAAAGCCGTAAGACCTTGGAGGCCATGCATCCCGGGATGTCCGAACTACGGGAAGACGTCCAGATACTGCTCCGGCGCCAAGGCGAGGTCATCGCGGGCCTGGCCGCCGCGCGCGCGGAAATCCAGCAGGTAGCCGCAGCACTTGGCCCCGCCCATAGTGGGGGCGGCGACCCTCCCGCGGCCGCGCTGCCCCCCGAAGAGCCCACGGAGGAGAGCGACTTCTGGACACCGGCGCCCTCCGAAGGGCCCTCCACGGACGCTGCGCCGCATCACGAGCACGCCGACTTCGTCACCGCCACACCCCAGGGGGAGATCATGACCGACCAGCCCGCGCCAGACGACGCCAAGCTGAAGAGCGAGATCGAGGCCGCCTATCGCGGCGCCCCCGCCTCAGGGCAGGCCTCCCGGGCTGGCCAGCCCCCCTCCACAGAGAACGACCCCGCCGTCGACCACGGCGTGCTGCTGCTGAAGGCGGCCGGTGTCGCCTCCGTGATCCTGGTCGCCCATCGCGACACCTGGGACTGGGTGGCCGCCCTGGCCGCCCAGCACAAGCACTGGCGTACGCCCGCTGTCGTCGAGGACGTGGTCGAGGACGCGGAGGAGGATGGTCGGGAGGGCCGGGTCCAGGCCGTGCTGTCCGGGCGGTCGTTGATCGCGGTCTTGATCCAGCTGTGGAAGATGCGAGCGGAGGCGACGCCGGCCGACGCGGACTTTGCTCTGGCGTTGACCACATACACCCGCATCGCGTCCAGGCTCGCCGAAGTCGGCGAGCAAAGTGAGCGCGGGCAGACGATCCGCGTCGTCCTCGATGACGGCCTCCCCTCCCGCACCGCCGCCAACTGATCCCGGGCCGCCTGGGCTGAAGGGCGTCATCAACCAGCTCCGCCGGACAGCACCTTCCTGCGGGCTGGCGCCGGCCAGGCGCTCCGGTGCGACCTCCCGCGGCCAGCGCCCAGCTGTCTCATCGCCGCTTCATGACGTTCGGGCAGCACGTTCCGGCCGCCGAGGTCGCCCGGACCGTGCTCTCACCGACCCGGCCCCAGCGCGTCGTACGGGGGACGTACGGCCCGACCGACTTCACGACGCGAGCGGTGGGATCCAGAAGAGGTTGAGTCGGACCCTGCGTGCCGACTGTCCGAAGCGGTCGGCGAGCTCAGCCATCCCGACCACACTCAACTCCGGGAGCGTCGGCCGCGGCGCGGGCGGCGGCCCCGGGCCACTTTGTCATCCGGGTGCTCCCGGAGAGGGGCAGCGAGTTAGTTGTCAAGGCAACAGCAGCGGACCGGTGGCGCGTGGGCACACCGCCACCGGTCCGCACGCGCCCCCGGTCTAGGGCGGACCCGTCAGTCGATGGCCCAGAACCGGTTGTTGGCCGCGTTGCTGCAGGTGTACTGGATGAGGTCGGCGCCGTTGCCCTTGCTCGCGCCCCGTACGTTCAGGCACTTGCCGCTCTTCGCGTTGACCAGCCGGTACTGGCCGTACTGGCTGTGGTACTCCAGCACCCACAGCCCGTTGTTCTGGTTGTTGCAGTCCCACTGGACGACGCGGGCCTTGTTGGCCGTGCTGCCACCCTTCACGTTCATACACAGCTTGCTGTTGTAGTTGACCACGTGCCTCGTGGAGCCCGGCCCCTCGGTGAGGTACCACCAGTGGTGGCCCTTGCCGGTGCACGTCCACTGGTCGAGCCCCTTGCCCCTGGCCTTGCTGAGCCCCGGCACCTCCGCGCACTTGTTGGAATGCGCGAACTTGAAGTAATAGATGTAGTCGCCGGCGGCGCCCTTGGCCTCCCCCTGGAGCCCGTCCACAGCGCGCCAGGCCGACCCGGTGGCGCGCTCGGTCGCAGCCGAGTCGGCACGAGGCGCTACAGCGTCGGCCGCCGGCGCGGATACGAAGCCCCCTCCGATGACAGCCGTGGCCGCGGCGAGCGCCAGTGCCTTCTTGTTCTGTGCCATGGTTATCCCCCGAATTCCCGTGACTCTGTCCTGCGCGGGCCCGAACGAATCGGCCCACTCCCCTGCAGGAACATAGGCACTCACTGAGGG
Organism: Streptomyces sp. 71268; assembly: GCF_029392895.1. Classification (NCBI taxonomy): domain Bacteria; kingdom Bacillati; phylum Actinomycetota; class Actinomycetes; order Kitasatosporales; family Streptomycetaceae; genus Streptomyces; species Streptomyces sp. 71268. The sequence goes on along the minus strand of NZ_CP114200.1, from coordinate 7,120,126 downwards.
TTGCCACGTTCAGCGAGAGGCGTGCCTTGTGTCAACTGTCGCTGAGCCGGGGCCTGGCGGACCAGGCGGCCATGCCGAAGCCGGCCGCAGCCGAGTCCGTCTCGCGCAGCGAGGTGAAGCCCACGTCAGCTTCAGTTCGTACGCCTCCGGCGGGATGCCGAGCTCGTGACTGCTGTACTCGCCGAACCGGTTGATGTGCTCAATCAGGTAGGGCGAGATGTGCGCAAGATCCTCCGGTTCGATCGTCCAGCCCTCCTCCAGTAACTGGCGGGCGATCTCTACGATGTCCAGGGCGTTGTGGAAGAACACCGAGCTGGTGAGCAGCGCGTTGAACTTCATCGCCTTCCCCTGCTCGACAGGGGCGTTGTCAGCGATGACGCCGCGGGCACCGAAGCCGACCCACTGGGAGAAGCGGTTGAACGACTCGACCTTGTTCGTCGCCACGGTCACCCGCCGCCGCAGCGGCGCGTCGGTGAGGTAGCGCAGCAGCTGCACGGTGCGGATCACGCGGCCGACCTCGAGCGTCGGGTCGTCGCCGACACCGGGACGGCGCTGGCGTCGTCGAGACCGAAGACCTCGGCGAGGTGGAGCGGATCGGGCCCGTGGGGCAGGGCCTCTTCGAGCACAGCGCGGAACCGTTGTCCCTACATCGCGACGGACAATGAGGGAATGGCCGCCGAGCATCCGGTGATCGTCCAGCCCTACGACGCGGCTGCATGGGACGGTTTCTACCAGGCGCACCTGAACTTGATCCAAAACCCCGCCTGCCGCTCGTGCACAGGCTGTGCGATCCACGAGCGGTAGTACTGAATTCAACTCGTTCATGCCCGTCTCGACCGCCAAGCGACGGCCCCGCCACGCCGTATGCGCAGCCGGCGCCCATCGTGTGGAGGCCCGCCGGGTCCTCCGGCGCGCGCCAGGCTGGCTGTGGCAGACGTGTTCCTCGTAACGAGGCCGGGTGAGTACGGAGCGGCCACAATCGCGAGTCCGGCGACGGTCGCGTCGTCGCGGACTCCCGCCGAGAAGTCCCGAAACGGGGCCATGGTCGAGTGCGGCCCGTTCGACGTCGTCACATTCGTCGGAGCGCGAGCGTGTCCCGCTGCCACCACACGACGTGCACGCCGGCGTCGTGCCGCGCGGTGGGCGCGACGCCGGCGTGCTCCTGGTCCTCGCCGCCGCCTGTCCTCTCCGTCAGATGTCGGGCAGCCCCTGCGGGCGCCGTCGATCGCCCGGTGAACGGCCGCGACATTGGCCGCCGACGGCAAACGCCTATACGGACTGGAACCCGACCCGGCCACGGCCCCGGTCGTGGTCCGCATCTTCGCCGATTACCTCAAGGGACTCGGGCTGTTCGCCGTCGCCGAAGGTTTGACCCGCGACAACATCGTCTGCCCCTCCGCCCACGACCGGCCCCGCAACCCCCATCGCAGCGGCGTCGCGTGGTCCAAAAGCGCCGTCCGCGCCATCGTGACCAACCCCCGTTACACCGGTCGCAGCGTGTGGAACCGGCAACACAAACACGAAACCCTGGCCGACGTCGAAGACGTCACCCTCGGCTACGCCACCACCATGCGCTGGAACAGCCAGGACAAGTGGATCGTCTCCAAGAAGATCGTCCACACCCTCTTGGTAGACGACGACACCTTCGCCCGAGCCCAAGCCACCCTGCGCTCCCGCGCCCACACCGGCACCCCCCACCTACAGCACCGCACCCACAATCCCTACCTCTTCCGGGGGCGCCTCACCTGCGCCCTGTGTACGCGACGGATGCAAGGGCAGTGGTCCCACGGCGAGGCCTACTACCGCTGCCGCTTCCCCGAGGAATACGCCCTGGCCAATCACGTCCAGCACCCACGAAACATCTACCTGCGTGAAAGCTGGGTCATCCCCCCGTTGGACACCTGGGTGAGCGAGGTGTTCCGCCCGCACCGGCTGGACGACACCATCGATCAGATGTCCCTCAGCACGGCCACTGGGACCGAGAACGCCGCCGTAGCCACCACGGCTCGGCGGGTGATCGCCGAGTGCACCGCGAAGCTCGCCGCCCACCGCGCCGCTCTCGAAGCCGGTGCCGACCCCACCATCGTCACCCAGTGGGTCGCCGAAACCCAGGCTCGCCGCGTCAAAGCCGAGGCCGATCTCCGTGTCGCTACCCACGGTCCCGCCGCCCGCATGAGCCGGACGAGATCGCGCGGATCGTGCGTTCCATCAGCGATCTCACCACCGTCATCCAGAAAGCAGAGACCGCTGACAAGATCGAGATCTACCGACGCCTCGGCCTCCACCTCACCTACGAAGCCAACCGCGCGATCGTGCGCGCCGAGATCAGGCTCGTCGAGTGCAACACAAAATCCCCACGGTCAGAGAACGACCGTGGGGATTTGGATGGTGTCCGAGGGGGGACTTGAACCCCCACGCCCGATAAAGGGCACTAGCACCTCAAGCTAGCGCGTCTGCCATTCCGCCACCCGGACTAGGTGTGCTCCGCGGTTCCCCGCGGCGACATGGATAACGATACCAAGGATTCGCGGTGCGTTTCACCTGCGTATCCGCACCTCACGAGGGGTCCGGGAGCCGTGACAGCCAGGGGTCGCAGAGCGGTGGGTCACGCACGCAGCGTGATGGCGCGATCGGCCGGCGGAGTGGGTGGCGCCGGCCGTGGTCGTCGGGCTCGCGCCGAGCCCGTGACGTGTCGCGATGGGTGACAATGCGGGAGGCAGGGCCGGCGCGTACGCGGGTTGGCCGACGGCATCGCGACGACCAGGATGGATCGACACCATGGGACGGGTCACCGAGCGACGGCGCGTGGTACGCATCCGTGGCGGCAAGGTCAGTACGCGGCCCGACACGCTCGTGGCCGAGGAGCCGCTGGAGATCCGGCTGAACGGCAAGCCGCTCGCGATCACGATGCGCACCCCGGGGGACGACTTCGCGCTGGCCGCCGGGTTCCTGGTGAGCGAGGGTGTGCTCGCGCGCGACAGCGACCTGGCCACCATCGCGTACTGCGCGGGAGCGGTCGCCGCGCCACGGGAGGAGTCGCCTGACGAGCTGGTCGACGGGTCGCCGGGTGGGTTGGGCGACGCGGCTGGCGGGGGCGGTGGGGTGGCTGCCGGGTGGGCGGCCGCCCCACTGCCCGCCGCCGTCGGGCGACGGGCCGGCGGGGTGGGGCGGGGTGGCGCGGGGTTGCCCGTGATCGACACGCGGGGCGGCGCCGGAAGCGCCCCGGGTGGCCCCGGGGCCCGGGGCGCCAACACGTACAACGTGGTCGACGTGCACCTCGCGCCCGGGGTCCCGCTGCCCGACATCGCGCTGGAGCGCAACGTGTACACCACCTCGTCGTGTGGGCTGTGCGGGAAGGCCAGCCTGGACGCGGTGCGTACGACCGCGCGCTGGCCCGTGGGTGACCCGGCCACGCCGGTCGTCCTCTCCCCCGACGTGCTGGCCGCGTTGCCGGATCGGTTGCGCGCGGCGCAGCGCGTGTTCGAGCGCACCGGCGGGCTGCACGCCGCCGCGCTGTTCACGGCGGAGGGCGAACTGCTGGACGTACGGGAGGACGTGGGCCGGCACAACGCCGTGGACAAGCTCGTCGGCCGCGCCCTCCAGCAGGGGCGGCTGCCGCTGTCCTCCAGCGTGTTGCTGGTGTCGGGGCGCGCGTCCTTCGAGCTGGCGCAGAAGGCGGTGATGGCGGGCATCCCGGTGCTCGCCGCGGTGTCGGCGCCCTCGTCGCTGGCGGTCGACCTGGCCGAGGAGACGGGGCTGACCCTGGTCGGCTTCCTGCGGGGCGCGGACATGAACGTGTACGCGGGTGCGGAGCGGGTGAGCTGGGAGGGATAGGCGCGCCGGCGGGCGCGGGGTGAGGGTGGCCGGGGACACATTCGGCGAGCAGGGCGCCGCTGGCCTCGAAGATTTCCCGACGCTTGTCGCCGCTACGCGGGTGTCGCCTGCGGGCTGGTCGTACGCAGCGGCTTGAGCGCCCCTGACCAGGCGATGACCTCGTCCAGCAGCTCGTTCAACGTCGGCTCCTGGTGGGGCCCCGGGGTGATGGCGCCCGGCTCGGACGGGTCGGTGATCTCGAAGTCGGTGAAGGCCGAGAGGGCGACCTGGGTGCGCACGGTGGCGACCTGGAGTTCGGTCATGGTCAGCCGCAGGTGTTCCACGGCTCGGGTGCCGCCGTGCACGCCGTGGCTGACGAAACCGGCCGCCTTGTTGTTCCACTCCGCGTACAGGAAGTCGATCGCGTTCTTCAACGCGCCGGGGAAGGAGTGGTTGTACTCCGGGGTGACGAAGACGAACCCGTCGTACGAGCCGATGACCTGCGCCCACCGGATGGTGTGCGGGTGGCGGTAGTCGCCGAACAGGGCCGGAAGCGGCTCGTCGAGGACGGGGAGCGCGTAGTCCGCCAGGTCCACGGTTTCGAAGGTCGCCTCTCCCCGGGTGACGGCTGCGTGCCGGGTGGCGACCTGGGCGACCCAGTCGGCCGCGACGGCCGTTCTGCGGGTCGACCGGGTGCTGCCGATGATGATGGCGATCCTGAGCATGGGTATCTCCTCGACTCGACGTCCAGGCGCAACGACGTACCGCGGTCCGTGCGCCCCAGCACGAGCTAAAGTACAACGGTCGTGGTAATTAGTAAAACGCTCACTGCAAATAACTCGGAGGACCCAGCGTGCCCAGTCAGAACACCGCAGCCGGTCGCCCCCGTGGCAGGTCGGCGGACAAGCGGAAGGCGATCCTCGACGGTGCGCTGACCGTCTTCGCCCGAGACGGCTACGCCCGGGCCAGCATCGACGCCATCGCCGCCGAGGCCGGGGTCTCCACGCGCACCATCTACAACCACTTCGGGGACAAGGCCGAGCTGTTCCAGGCCACCATCCAGGAGAGCGCCACGCTGGCCGCCGAAGCCCAGCTCGCCATCATCGACCGGCACCTGCGCAAGGTCACCGACCTGGAGGCCGATCTCCTCGACTTCGGCCGCGAGTTCACCGCCCCGATGACCGGTACGCACGCGGCACACTTCGCGCTCGTACGCCAGATCCACGCCGAGGCCGGACACATCCCGTCGGCCGCCATCGGCGTCTGGCAGGAAACCGGCCCGCTGCGCGTCCGCCGCGCGCTCGCCGCGTACCTGCGTCAGTGGTCGGAGCAGGGGTTGCTCCACACCGCCGATCCCGACCAGGCCGCCATCCACCTCATGCTGCTGATCTCCGCCACGGACCCCGCCCGGCCAGGCTTCGACGCACCCACGCGGGAGGACGCCGACGACAGGATCGCCGCCGGCATTCACGTCTTCCTCAACGGCTACCGGCGCTGACCCCTCGGGCCCACTCTCCGCCAGCTCCGACGCGGGCCGACGACGGGTCGTCAACTCATCAACACGCCGACGGCCTGGCCAGCCACACCCAACACCCAGAGCCGCTTCCGGCGGGGCACTCCGGGCGCGGCTACTCGGCCAACCGCTACCGGCGGTTGGCTCCCGGGCGCCGCGTGGCCGGCGTCCCGCGACACTCCCCCGACTGCCCATCGGACACCAACTGGCGCCCCGGCGGCGCCAGTTACCTGCTTATGGGCATGCTCATCGAGCGGGGCACGGGCCGTGCCCGGCAGTGGCAGACGGCCCGTCACATCAGCGAGCCGCCGGGCCTGCGCGTCACCCGGGTGCCGAGCCACGGCCCTACCTGCCCAGGCCGTACGCACACGGCGCCCCCCTTCACGCCAGACGTCGGCGAGGGGCGGGACCAGGCCGGTGGAGTGGGTGGGTGGGTGAGGCTGGCACGGGGCGTGGGGTGGCGCCGCCGTACGGCTTCGACCATGTGTTCTTGGTTCCCCTGAGCGAGTGAAGCCCGCGCGGCGCGCGGTTCTTGTGAGGGTAGTCGGGAGAGAAGTAACTTCTGCGCAGCGCACATGGGACGTGGGATGTCTTGATGTCCAGATGCCTTCGAAGGGCAGGTCCGAGTATGGCGTCAGAACTTCACGAAGACCCCGCTAGAGGCGGCAGATCTCAGCAATCCCCATCCACTCAGCGTCCACACGAGGCGCATCCAGCCCACACCTCGTCAGGCCGCGGCTCGTACGACACCACAGGCTCGAACGACTCGACTGACCCACGCGTCACCGGCCGGCGCCGGCGCTGCGGCGCCCGCCGCGGCGCCACTCGCCGCGGCACACGCGTGCACGTGCGCCGCGCACGCCTGCGCACTGTGCGCCGGACGACGTTGTCGGCCTTCCTGCTGCTGGCGCTGCTGCCCGCTCCGGTGCGGGCCGTGGTGCCGGGGCAGGCCGCGGCGGCGGCTCGCGCGGGCATCGAGCAGCAGGTGCTCTTCAAGGCGCCCGAGGACGGCGACTACGCCTGTTTCCGGATTCCCGCCATCGTCGAGACCCGGGACAAGACCGTGCTGGCGTTCGCCGAGGGGCGGGTGGACAACTGCGGCGACGCGGGCGACATAGACCTCGTCCTCAAGCGCTCCTTCGACGGCGGGCGCACCTGGTCCAAGCTCCAGGTCATCGACGAGGGCAGGGGCGACACGCACGGCAACCCCGTGCCGATCGTGGACCGTGAGACCGGTCGCATCCTGTTGGCCAGCACGTACAACGCGGGGCGGGGCGACGCGGGGAACTGCGAGGTTCCCTGTGACCGCAGGCCGCACCTGCAGCACAGCGACGACGACGGGGCGACGTGGTCGACGCCGCGCGACCTCAGCGACCAGATCCGTGATCCGCGCTGGGACGCGTGGTACGCCACCGGGCCCGTGCACGGCATCCAACTCACCCGAGGCAAGCACGCGGGGCGGCTGGTGTTCGGCATCAACGCGGAGAGCTACGGGACCGACCGCATCACCGAGAACCACGCCGCGCTGGTGCTGAGCGACGACGGGGGCGACTCGTGGCGGCTCGGCGCGCAGGACACGTGGCCGCTGGCCCCCGACGGGACGTTCCGGCAGAAGCCGTCCGAACTGACGCTGGTGGAGCGGGTCGACGGCGGCATCTACGTCAACGGGCGCGAGCAGGACGGCAAGGACCTCGGCCATCGGGACGCCACGGTGAGCCGGGACGGCGGGGAGAGCTTCCAGGCGCCGTTCCGCGCGCTGCCCGACCTGTACACGCCGATGGTGCAGGGCGCGGTGGTCCGGCTGCCCAGCGCGGGCCGGCGCGGCCCCGGCCGGCTGCTGCTGTCCGCGCCGGCCGACCCGGACCGGCGGCGCACGATGATGATCCGCTCCTCCTACGACGAGGGCCGCACCTGGGAGAGCGTGGACCGGGGCGCGGTGGTGACCACCGACTGGTCCGGCTACTCCGACCTGGTCGCCCTGTCGAACGGCCAGGTCGGGCTGTTGTACGAGGGCGGGGCCGTGGACGCCCGCGACGAGATCCGCTTCGCGCGCCTGACCGAGGACTGGCTCGGACCACGCCGCGGGCCCGACCCGACGACGCCGGACGGCGGGCGCGGCGCGCGGCCGGCCGCGGTGCTGGGCGGGGCGCGCACGGGCGAGGGACGGTTCGGACGGGCGGTGGAGTTCGACGGCGTCAACGACGCGGTGCGGCTGCCGTTCCGCGAGACGCTGCCGCTCCGGGAGCGGGACTTCACCGTCAGCCTGTGGTTCCGGTACGGGGCCACCGGCGGCGAGCAACCCTTCCTGTGGATGGGCGGGGTCGGCAACAAGTCGCCCCAGGTGGCGGTGCGCGGCGAGCCGGGCAGCGACCGGATCACCGCGTCCATGCTGACGGTGGAGGGCGCGGCGCCGCCGGTCACCACGACGGTGCGCGCCCCGGACGCGTACAACGACGGCCGCTGGCACCACCTGGCGCTGCGTCGCGGCGGCGGCGAACTCACCCTCTTCGTGGACGGCACGCCGACCTCGGTGCGCGCCCCGGCCGGTTCGGTCAGCCGCAACTCGGTCTTCGGCGTACACGTCGGCCAGAAGGTCGACAGCCGCTCCCACCTGACGGGCGCGCTGGACGAGGTGCTGGTCGTCGACCGCGCCCTGCCGGACGCCGACATCGAACGGTTGGGCTCCACGTCAGCACAGGGCATCGCCGGTGACGGCGCGGTGCTGTGGCTGCCGCTGGATCGCGTACGCCAGCCCTGACGCACCACGCGCGCGTCGGCCCCGGTACGCCCACGGGCGGCCGGGGCCGACGCGTGTTCGCCGGTGGTCCGGCCCGCTCGGAGGGTGGGCCCACGAGGCGGCTCGCGGCCGGCCGGCACGGGGCGAGCGGGGGTCAACCACGGGGAGGTGCGGGTGAGTGCGCCGGGGGTGCCCCAACAAGCCCCCTGCCGGCTCCGGTTGCCGGCAGGGCGTCGTACGCTCGCCCCTGGCAGCAGGCCGACCGTCACCGAGGGGGACACATGACCGCGGAGCCGCTGAGCTTCGAGGAGCAGGAGCAGCTCGTCGTGATCCTGAGCACCAGCATCGAGACGATGCCCGAGGAGGAGTTCGAGGCGAACTACCAGAAGCTCGACCGGGACCACCAGTTCGAGGTCGACGAGTCCATCCGCGAGTTCGCCGCCAACGCCGTCGGTGACGAGAACTGGGACCAGTAGCGGCGTGCCGGTGGGCGCCGGAGGAGAACTGGGCCGCCCGGCCCTCCCCCGGCGCCGGGACCTCGGGGTGAGGCGGCCGGGCCCGGGGGCGCCCGCTTGTCGGTGGTCCCTAGGGTGACGAGACTCGGGCCTCGTCGCTCGGCCGGGGCGTCGGGCCGGTGGTGGTTGGCAGGGGGGCCGGCGTCGGGTCGTGCGGGGCGCGGGTCGCGTACCGCCTGGCCAGGACGGCGCAGACCATGAGCTGCATCTGGTGGAAAAGCATGAGCGGCAGCACCGCGAGCCCCGCGTCCGCGCCGAACAGCACGCTCGCCATGGGCAACCCCGCCGCCAGGCTCTTCTTCGAGCCGGCGAAGGTGATCGCCACCCGGTCGGCGTACGGGAAGCCGAGGCGGCGCGCGCCGTACGAGGTGAGGGTGAGCATCGCGGCCAGGAGCGCCGCCTCCACGCCGAGCAGGGCCAGCAGCCGCGCCCAGGTGACCTGCTGCCACACGCCGTCGGCCATGCCGTGGCTGAAGGCGGTGTAGACGACCAGCAGGATCGAGCCCCGGTCGGCGTATCCGAGCACGCGCCGATGGCGGGCGACGAAGCCACCGACCCAGCGGCGTAGCAGTTGGCCGGCCAGGAACGGCACCAGCAGGTGGAGCGCGATGGTCAGCAGCGAGCCGACCGAGAACCCGCCGCTCGCGCCCAGCAGCAGCCCGGCCAGCACGGGCGTGACGACCACACCGACCAGGCTGGAGAAGGAGCCAGCGACGATGGCCGCGGCCACGTTGCCACGGGCCACCGAGGTGAAGGCGATGGAGGACTGGATGGTGGAGGGCACCAGGCACAGGAAGAGCAGCCCGGTGTGGAGGTGGGGCGTGAGCACCAGCGGGACCAGCGCACCGGCGGCCAGGCCGAGCGCCGGGAACAGCACGAAGGTGCAGGTGAGGACGGACAGGTGGAACCGCCAGTGGGCGAGCCCCGCCAGCGTCTCGCGGGCCGAGAGCCGGGCGCCGTAGAGGAAGAACAGGCCGGCGACGGCGACCGTGGTGGTGGCGTCGGCGACCACGGCCGCCTGCCCGGTCACCGGCAGCAGGGCGGCCAGTCCGACAGTGGCCACCAGCGCCAGGACGAACCCGTCGAGCGGCAGCCAGCCGGGCATCGCGAGGGCGGGGCGGCGCATGGGCTCCCTCTCCGGTCGGAACTCTCCCCGGCCGGGGCGGCCGGTACCCGGCCACCCTGCCGCACCGTTCGCTCATCGGGAAAGGCGCATACCGTTCTCACTGTCATCACGGCATGCGATGACGGGTTACGGTGGCGGCATGTTCGACCCGGCGCAGTTGCGCACCTTCCGTACGGTCGCCCAGACGCTGAGCTTCACGCAGGCCGCGCAGCGGCTCGGGCTGCGCCAGTCGACGGTCAGCCAGCAGGTGCGCAAGCTGGAGGCGGCGGCCGGTCGGCAACTCTTCCTCCGCGACACGCACAGCGTGGAGTTGACCGAGGACGGCGAGGCGATGCTGGGGTTCGCCCGCACGATCCTGGAGGCGAACGAGCGCGCGGCGCGTTGGTTCGCGGGCGCCAGGCCGCACGGCAGGCTCCGGTTCGGGGCCTCCGAGGACTTCGTACTGACCCAGCTTCCGGAGATCCTGGAGGGGTTCCGCCGCGACCATCCGCGCGTTGACCTGGAGCTGACCGTGGAGCTGTCCGGGACGCTGCACGCGTTGCTTGAGGCCGGGCGGCTCGACCTGATCCTCGCCAAGCGCTCGCCCGACCGGCCCGGGGGCCAGCTCGTGTGGCGGGACCGGCTGGTCTGGATCGGCAGCGATCGGCTGCGGATCGAGCCGGACCGGCCGCTGCCGCTCATCCTGTTCCCGCCACCTGGCATCACCCGGGCTCGCGCCCTTGAGGTGTTGGAGCGGCACGGCCGGGCCTGGCGGATCGCGTGCACCAGCGGCAGCCTGAACGGGCTGGTCGCCGCGGCCCGGGCCGGGCTCGGCGTCATGGCGCACACCCGGGGCATGATCCCGCCCGGCCTGGTCCGGGTGCCGGACCGGGTGGGCCTGCCCGACCTGGGTTCGGTGGAGTTCGCGCTGCTGCGCGGCGCGGGCGCGGGCGCCGCGCACGGCGGCGCGGACGCGCTGGCCTCGGCGCTCCTCGCGGGCGGGGACCGGCTGCACCGGGGTGGGTGACCGCGAGCCCCGCGCCCGCCCCGGCCGAACCTCGCGGGAGGGAGCGGGTTCGGTCGGGGGCCCGCACGGGGGTGCCCCGTGGCGCGCTACCGCTTGACGATCCGGTCGTACGCCACCCGCGACCACAGGTAGCCGACCGCGGTGAGGCCGACGCACCAGGCGAGGGCGATGAGACCGCTGTTCCCGATCCCGGTGCCGAGCAGCAACCCGCGCAGCGTCTCGATGACGGGTGTGAACGGCTGGTAGTCGGCGAACCAGCGCACGCCGGTGGGCATCGACTCCGGCGGCACGATGGCGCTGCCGACGAACGGGAGGAACTGGAGCGGCATGGGCGCGTTGCTCGCGGTCTCGACACTCTTGGACACCAGGCCCATGGCGGCCGCCAGCCAGGACAGCGCCAGGGTCACCAGGGCGAGCAGCCCGATGACGGCGATCCACTCGGCGGGGTTGGCGTTCGGCCGGAAGCCGATGGCCAGCGCGACGCCGACGACGAGCGCGATGCTGACCATGGTCTGGATCGCGCTGCCCACCACGTGGCCGGTCAGGATGGAGCCGCGCGAGATGGCCATGGTGCGGAACCGGCTCACGATGCCCTCGGTCATGTCGACGCACACGCCGACCGCGGTGACCAGGGACCCGGACGTGGCCGCCATCAGGATGATGCCGGGTGCCACGTAGTCGATGTAGTCGCCGCCGCCCGTCGGCGCGCCCGCGATGCCGGTGCCCAGGGCGTCGCCGAAGACGTAGTTGAACAACAACAGCATCATGACCGGCATGCCGACGACCGCGAACGTCATCGACGGGTAGCGCACGGCGTGCCGCAGGTTGCGCCGCAGCATGGTCATCGAGTCGGTGACGGCGTGGGAGGCAGTGCTCATGACGCGCTCCGGTGGGTGGGGCGGGGGTTGGTGGGGCGGTCGTTGGTGGGGCTGGTGAGGGTGAGGAAGACGTCGTCGAGGTCGGGCGTGTGCACGGTGAGCGTGTCGGCCTCCAGCGCGGCGCCGTCCAGGACGTCGAGCACGGCCCGCAGCGTCGAGACGTTGCCGTCGCTGGGAATGCGCAGGGTGCGGGTGTCGGCGTCGCGTACGGCCGTCTCGAAGAGTTCGGCGGCGAGTTGGAAGCGGTGCGGCTCGGCGAAGGAGAGTTGAATGTGGCCGCCCGGGATGCGGCGTTTGAGCTCCTCGGCGGTGCCCTCGGCGATCAGCTTGCCACGGTCCAGGACCGCGATCCGGTCGGCGAGTTGGTCGGCCTCCTCCAGGTACTGCGTGGTGAGGAAGATGGTGACGCCGTCCTCGGCGACCAGCTCGCGGATGATGTCCCACATGGTGCGGCGGCTGCGTGGGTCCAGGCCCGTGGTCGGCTCGTCGAGGAAGATGACGCGCGGATCGCCGACCAGCGTCATCGCCAGGTCGAGCTTGCGTCGCATGCCACCCGAGAAGGTGGCGGCCGACCTGCGGGCCGCGTCGGCCAGGTCGAACCGGCGTAGTAACGCGGCGGTGCGGCGGCGGCCTTCGGCCCGATCGAGGTGGTGCAGGTCCGCCATCAGGAACATGTTCTCCTCGGCGGTCAACAGGTTGTCCACCGCCGCGAACTGACCGGTGACGCCGATGGCGGCGCGGACGCCGTCCGGCTCGCGCACCAGGTCGCGGCCGGCGACCCGGGCCTCACCGCCGTCCGGGCTGATCAGCGTGGACAGGATCTCCACGGTCGTGGTCTTGCCGGCACCGTTCGGCCCGAGCAGCGCGAAGATGGTTCCCTCGGCGATGCGCAGGTCGATGCCGTCGAGCACCAACTTGTCGCCGTAGGACTTGCGCAACCCGGCCGCGGATATTGCCGCTGTCGCGGGGGCGGCACTCGACGCCCCGGTGTGAGTGGCGGACATGAGCCTCTTCCTTGGGTGTGTTGGGTGTGAGTGTGTTGGGTGTGAGTGGGTTGGATGTGAGTGGGTTGGGTGGGTGGGTTGGGTGTAAGTGGGTTGGGTGTGGGTGCACGGCCGTTGTGGGTGTGCTGGGGCGGGGCCCGTCGCGGGCAGGGGTGGGTGGCGCGTGCCGGTGGGCGGTCGTACGGGAGCGCCGGTGGAGGCGCTACGTGGCGGAAGCGGCGGCCAACTACCCATTGACACGGTCTAGTTGGCCTGTCGTCGGCTGTGTGACCACGTCGGCTGGCCGGGCGCGTTGGCGTGGCTGACTGGCCCGGCCGCGGCGGGGTGAACGTGGACACGGGCGGCGGGCGCGACGGGGCAGGGTGGGGCCGATGCGTACGGGGGCCGCGCCCCGGGCCGTGAAGGTGCCGAGGGGCGGGCAGGTGCGCGGTGAGGGCCGCCCGCCTGGGAGCGCGTCGGGAGCGGTGAACTACCGGGTGTGGGCGGGCACTTGGGCGGGCTGCGGGGTGGTGTGGGTCAGGAGCGGTGGAGCAGGATGTCGCCGAGTCGGGTGCGGGCGCGTACCTGGACGGTCTCGTCCGTGGCGTGCGGTTCCTCGGTCGGGCCCAGGGTGTTGCGTACCGCTCCCAGCCCCGAGTGGGCGTCGAACCAGACGGCGACGGACTCCCGGACGCCGACCTCCAGGTCGCCGGTGCCGGTCTGGAGCGTCACCGTGCCGCGCGCGACCTCGCCGACCCGGATGCCGCTGTGGGCGGACCTGGCATCGACCCCGGCGTGGGCGACGCCGATGGAGATCCGCCCGTTGGAGGAGTTGACCCGCAGGTCGCCGCCGGCCTCGCCGACGGTCGTCTCGCCGTGCAGGTTCTTGATCGTCGCCGCGCCGCGCAGCGTCCCGGCGGTGACCCGGCCCGCGCCGTTGATCTCGGCTTCGCCGGCCACGTGGTCCACGGCGATGTCGCCGAGTCCGGTCCTGAGGTGGGCGCGTTCGGCCTCGCCGACCCGGATGTCGCCGACCGAGACCTTGAGGTCGCAGTGTCCGAACCGGCCCTCGCAGATGACGTCCCCGACGGCCATCCCGCCCCGCACGTGCGAGCCCGTGGGAAGTTCGATGGTCACGTCCAGGGTCCCGGTACGGCCGAAGAGGGAGCGCCGCTTGGGGCCCTTGACCAGCAGGGTGCCGTTCGCGTAGGTGACCTTGGTCTGTTGGGCGGCCCGGACGTCGTTCTCGTCGGCGCCGTTGTCCGGCAGCACCTCGACGACCGTCACGGCACGCTTTCCGGCCGTGACGCGGGTGTCGCCGAAGTCGCCTTCTACGGTCACGGAGATGGGTTCGGGCGTGTCGAACTCAGGCATGGCGGTCCCGTCCTGGGCTTGGGTGATGACTCGGGTGTTGGCTGACGGACTGGCCGCGACCCCGCGTGGCGGCCTGGGGCTGGTGTGGTGTGGTGTCGTGTGGGTGGCGGGGCGCGGCGGGCGCCGCATTGGTGGCGCGGCGGGCGCGTTGGGCGGCGGACGCGCGGGGTGGCCGGGCGCGCGGGCCACAGGGCCGTGCGCCCGCGGCTAGCGCACCCAGCCGGTGTAGCTCTGGCCGCCGCGGCGGCGGCCACGGCCCGGGCCGCGCCCACCGGCGTCGGGCTCCAGGGCGGTGGCCGCCGCGCGCACCAGCCAGGCGTTGACCGAGAGCCCCTCGCGGCTCGCGGCGTCCTCGATCCGGGTCTTGAGGTGGGCGGGCAGCCGGAAGTTGATCCGGGCCGTGCCACCGTCCTCGCCCTCCGGCGCGAGCGGCGGGGGCGGCGGCGCGCCGTCCGGTGCCCCCTCGTGCTCCCGCGCCTGCTCGTACGCCTCCGGCTCCGGCGGCGCCGTCACCACGAACTCCGGGTCGAGCCCGCGCAGCCGCACGTCGACCGAGCCCGGCGCCAGCTCGCGGGTGATCTCGTCCGCCGCGGCGGACAGCGCGTTCAGCAGGGTGAGTCGGGCGGCCGACTCCAGCGGGGCGGTGAGCCGCTCGGCCAGTGCGCGGGCTTCGTCGCCGCCCGCTGCCGCGGCCACCGCCAGTTCGTGTCGGAGGTTGTCGACGTACGGTGCGAGGTCCATGGCGCCATCATGGCGCCAATGTGGCGCCACGACAAGTTCCAAGCGCGCCACAGGCGCCATCAGAGCGCCACAGCGGCACCCCGCCCGCGCGGGCCGGCCCGGCCGGACCCACCTCTCCGCCGCTCCCCAACCCGCCCGGCGACCCGGCTCGCCGACGGAGAGGACAGAAACGACAGAAAGCGAGTGCGCGGGTGTAGAGCCGGGGTGCCTCGTTCGGAAAGATTCGGTGCAGAATCCGGCCACAAAGATCGCGCCACCGCCCCGATGTTCGCCCAAGGGGTTACGAATAGGCCCGTCTCACCGCGTTGACCAGCGGCGATGCCATCGCCATCGAATACGGAGCGCCACCGCCCGACGCATGTGGGGTCGGGTACGGTCGCGGCGCTGCGTGGAGCCGAGGAGTGAGTAGTTGCGCGAGTTCACCGTCCCACCCCTGGTGACGGCGCCGCAGGTCGGAGGGCTGGCGGACGCCGTGTTCGACCATGCCGCCGACGACCCGGGGCGGGTGACGTTCGCGCGCAAGGTCGACGGCCGCTGGCGGGACGTGACCTCGGGCGAGTTCCGCGACGAGGTGCTGGCCCTGGCCAAGGGCCTGCTCGTGCGGGGCGTACGGTTCGGCGACCGGGTCGGGATCATGTGCCGCACGCGCTACGAGTGGACCCTGTTCGACTTCGCGCTGTGGTCGATCGGCGCCCAGTCCGTACCGCTGTACCCCAGCTCGTCCGCCGAGCAGGTGCTGTGGACGCTGCACGACGCCGAGGTGCGGGCGTGCGTGGTCGAGCACGAGGACCACGCCATGACCGTCGGCTCCGTCATCGACCGGCTGCCCCGGCTCACCCAGCTCTGGCAACTGGACGCCGGGGCGCTGGCGGACCTGCTCGCCTGCGGGCGGGACCTGGACGACGACGTGGTGCACCGGCACCGGCTGGCGCTGACCCCCGACTCGACCGCGACGATCATCTACACCTCGGGCACGACGGGCCGCCCCAAGGGCTGCGTCCTGACCCACGCCAACTTCATGGCGGAAGCCGACAACATCGTCGCGCGCTACGAGTCGGTGTTCCACTCCCGGCCCGGCGACGAGGCGAGCACCCTGCTGTTCCTGCCACTGGCCCACGTCTTCGGGCGGATGGTGCAGGTCGCCGCCGTGCGGTGCCGGGTGAAGCTGGGCCACCAGCCGGAGCTGTCCGCCGCCGCCCTGCTGCCGGACCTGCGCACCTTCCGACCCACCTTCATCTTGGCCGTTCCCCACATCTTCGAGCGCGTCTTCGCCGCGGCCCGGCGCAGTGCCGAGGCGGCGGGCAAAGCGGGCCCCTTCGACAAGGCGTTCGAGGTGGCGGTGCGGCACGCGGAGGCCGCCGAACGCCGGGCGTTCGGCGCCGGCGGCGGCCCCGGCGCCGCCCTGCGCGTCCAGCACCAGCTCTACGAGAAGCTCGTCTACGGCAAGATCCGCGAGGCCATGGGCGGGCGCATCCGGCACGCGATGTCGGGCGGCTCGGCGATGGAACGGCGGCTCGGGCTGTTCTTCGCGGGCGCCGGCATCACCATCTTCGAGGGGTACGGACTGACCGAGTCGACGGCGGCGGCCACCGCCAACCCGCCCGAGCGCCCCCGCTTCGGCACCGTCGGCCTGCCCATCCCCGGCACCACGGTGCGGCTCGCCGACGACGGCGAGGTGCTGGTGCGCGGCGGGCAGGTCTTCGCCGGCTACCTCGGCGACCCGAAGGCGACCGCCGCCGCGCTGCGCGACGGCTGGCTGGCCACCGGCGACATCGGAGCCCTCGACGAGGACGGCTACCTCACCATCACCGGCCGGAAGAAGGAGGTCCTGGTGACCTCCGGCGGCAAGACCGTCTCGCCCCTGGCCCTGGAGGAGCGGGTGCGGGCCCATCCGCTGGTCGCGCAGTGCGTCGTGGTCGGCAACGACCGCCCGTTCGTCGCGGCGCTGGTCACCCTCGACCCGGACGCGGTCGCGCACTGGCTCCAGATGCGCGACAAGCCCCGCCTGCCGCCGGCCGAGCTGGTCCGCGACCCCGATCTGGAGGCCGAGATCCGGCGGGCCGTGGTGGCGGCCAACACGCTGGTCTCCCACCCCGAGTCGATCCGTACGTTCCGGATACTGGCCGCCCAGTTCAGCGAGGAACAGGGGCTGCTCACGCCGTCCCTCAAGCTCAGGCGGAAGGCCATCGAGCAGGCGTACGCCAGTGAGGTCGAGGCGCTCTACAGCACCTGACGTACGCGCGCCGCACGCGCCTCGTGCGCGTCCCGTGCGCGCGGGCCCGCCGCGGGTCGGGGGCGCCGGGGCGGGCCGAGGGGCCGCGCGGGCGGGGGCGGGAATGCTGTCGCGGTGGGAATGCGATCAACGGGCGCCGCGTTGACGCTGGAGTACGACGACCCCCAACGTAAGGATCGATTGCTCGTGAGCAAGGTCCCCTCAATCACCCTGAACACCGGCGCCCCGCTGCCGCAGCTTGGCTTCGGCGTGTGGCAGGTGGAGAACGACGCGGCCACCGCCGCGGTGAGCACGGCCCTTGAGGCCGGCTATCGCAGTGTGGACACGGCCGCCGCGTACGAGAACGAAGAGGGCACGGGCAAGGCGGTCGCCGAGTCGGGCATTCCCCGCGAGGAACTGTTCATCACGACGAAGGTCTGGAACACCGACCAAGGGTACGACGCGACGCTGCGCGCCTTCGACTCCTCGCTCAGCAAGCTGGGCCTCGACTACGTGGACCTGTACCTGATCCACTGGCCGGTGCCCGCCCGGGACGCCTACGTGGACACGTACAAGGCGCTGGAGAAGATCCACGCCGAGGGTCGCGCCAAGGCGATCGGCGTGTCCAACTTCCACCCCGCGCACCTGGAGCGGCTGCTCGCCGAGACCTCGGTGGTCCCCGCGCTCAACCAGATCGAGCTGCACCCGCACCTCCAGCAGGGCGCGCTGCGCGCCTTCCACGCCGAGCACGGCATCGCCACCGAGGCGTGGTCCCCGCTGGGTTCCGGCAAGGGCCTGCTCGACGACCCGAAGATCGGCGCCATCGCGGCCAAGCACGGCAAGTCCCCGGCCCAGGCCGTCCTGCGCTGGCACCTCCAGCTCGGGAACGTGGTCATCCCCAAGTCGGTGACCCCCTCGCGCATCCGCGAGAACATCGACGTGTTCGACTTCGAGCTGGACGCTGACGACCTCGCGACCCTGGCCGGCCTCGACGCCGGTCGGCGCACCGGGCCGGACCCGGACACCTTCGACGTGGGCTGAGCCCACTCTCGCCGCGCCCCCGCCGCTCGCCCTCTACGGGGCGGGCGGCGGGGGTGCGCCCGTAGGCGGCGGAAGGGCGGCTTACCCGGGCGTCAGCGCAGCGCGTATCCGCCGTCGGGGTAGAGCGTGGATCCGGTCATGTTGCGGTTGCCGAACAGGAACACCACGCTGTCGGCCACCTCGTCCTCGGTGCCTATCCGGTCCAGGACCGTGGCCTCGCGGTAGCGCGCGAAGCCCTCCTCCCGCACCTCGGCCGGGCGGCGCCCCCACAGGTCGCCGTCGAGGGCGCCGGGCGAGACGACGTTGACCCGCACCGGGGCCAGCTCCACGGCGAGGCCGCGCCCGAGCCCCTCGACGGCCGCGTTGCACGCCGCGTACGCGGGGGCCGCGCCGAACGGGCGCACGCTCGCCGCACCGGAGACCAGCACCACCGAGCCGTCGCGGGCCAGCTTGGGCGCGGCGTGCTTGACCGCGTAGTACTGCCCCCAGAACTTCGAGGTGAAGGGGGACTCGGCCGCCTCGTCGTCCAGCTCCAGCATGGGCCCCGTCTGGTACGAGGCGGCCGGCGTGAACAGGTGGTCCACGCGCTCCAGCGGGGCGAAGAAGGCCGCCAGCGAATCCTGGTCGGTGGTGTCCACCGTGCGCCAACTCGCCCGCTCCCCGAGCGTCTCGGCCGCGGCGGCCAGTCGGTCGGCCGTGCGCCCGCCGAGCACCACCCGGGCCCCGTGCGCCACCGAGCGGCGCGCCACGGCGTATCCCATGCCGGAGCCGCCGCCGAGGATGACGACGGTGCGGTCGGCGAGCGGCGAGTTCGGGGCGGGGGCTGGGGTCGTGTCCGAGGTGGACATCAGGGTCCTGCCTTTCGACGGCGGTACGTGGGGCGGGGCGCGGCTCCGCGTGGGGCGCCACCCACCCCGTGATCAGGGTTCGCAGATGCCAACTCGCCGGGCACGCCCCCGCATTCCTGCCAGGCCGCCGTCGCCACGGGTCACCGTGGCGGAAAGGGAGGTTACGCGAGAAGGTCGGGCACGTGTATTGCTGCCACGCAGATGCCGCCATAGCTTTCGCATATGGAGCTTGAGTTGCGGCACCTCAGAGCGATACGCGCGATAGCCGACACCGGCTCGCTGACCAAGGCCGCAGCCTCGTTGGGACTCGCGCAGCCGGCCCTCAGTACCCAGCTCAAGCGGATTGAGCGGGCACTGGGCGGACCGCTGTTCGTTCGGGACCGCACCGGGGCGAGACCGACCCCGCTGGGCGAGTTGGTCCTGGACCGGGCCCGGGTGCTGCTGCCCGCGGTGCGCGAGCTCCAGGAGGAGGCCGTGCGGTTCGCGAACGCGTGGGCGCACATCCAGCGGTTCCGCATCGGCGGCACCCACGGACCACTCCTCGGCGGCCTCATCGACCGGTTGGCGACGGCCCACCCGTCCGCCCCGGTCAGCACGTACACCTCCTGGTCCGTACAGGAGTTGAGCACGATGGTCGTCGAGGGGCGGTTGGACTACGCGCTCGTCGGCGTGTGCGGGCAGAGCCCGCCGCCGGTGGCCGACCAACTGACCTGGCAGCCGATCGGCACCGACCCGGTCTTCGTGATGCTGGTCGAGGACCATCCGCTGGCGGGCGAGGCGGAGTTGAAGCTGAGCGCGCTGGCGTCGGAGTCGTGGACGAACGTACCCGGTGACGGGTGCTTCGGGGACTGCTTCGCCGCGGCCTGCGCACGCGCCGGCTTCACACCGGTTTCCGTCTTCGAGACCGATACGGCCTCCTGCGTGCACCTGGTCCAGGTGGGCCGCGCCGTGGGCCTGTGCCGGGCCACCTTCCCGCCGACGCCCGGCGTGGTCGTCCGGCCGCTGGCCGGGGCGCCGCTGAGCTGGCGGCACATGATCGGCTGGCACCCCGGCGCGCCGGCCGCCGACACCGCGCCCGCCGTCGCGGGGCACGCCAGGGCCACGCACGCGGACGCGGTGCGGCGCAGCGAGCCGTACGCGACCTGGCTGCGGTCCCACGCGCGATGTAGCGCGGCCTTCGGCACGGCCACGGTCGGCCCGGCCGCCCCCTGAGGCGACAGCCGGCGTCAGGTCACCGCCTTCTCGGGCACGGCGCGCGTGCTGGGGTAGGCGGCCCAGACGACCACCGAGGCCAGGGCGATCGCGGCCACCGCCAGGAGCAGTCCGGCGCGCACGTGGACGGCGGCCGTCACCGAACTCGCGACCAGCGCTCCCAGCGGGACCCCGAGGCCGGACGAGAGCATGCGCCGGGTCGTGTTCACCCGGCCCTGGAGTTCCTCGGGGGTGACCTCCTGGGCGTAGGTCATGGTGTTGACGATGACCAGCAGATAGGTCGAGCCCCAGGCGGCGATCGCGACCAGCGCGAGGCGCCAGTCGGTGGCCAGCACGGCCGCGAGGCCGAGCACCGCGCTCGCCGGCAGCGCGACCAGCATGATCCGCGGGGCGCTGACCCGGCGCCGCAACCGTGGTAGCAGCAGCGATCCGAGAATGCCGCCGGCGCTCCAGGACGTGAAGAGCAGCCCGATCCTGGCGTCCGACGCGCCGATGTCGAGTTCGCGGTCGGCGAAGATGACCAACTGGCCGATGAAGGCGCCGCCCGCGAAGGACTGGAGGCCACCGGCGACGGTCATGGTCCGCAACACCGGGTGCCCCCACAGGAAGCGCAGCCCCTCGCGGATGGAGGCCAGCAGCCCGGGCCGGGCCGTCGCGCCGTCGCCCGGGTGGGTCGGCGCGTGCCCGACGCCCCGGAGCAGCAGCGCGGAGGCGAGGAAGGACAGCGCGTCCAAGGTGAGCGCGCCGGAGGCGCTGGTGCCGGCGATCAGGGTGCCGGCCATCGCCGTTCCCGCGATTCGCACGGCCGTCTCGCCGCCCCACAGCGCGCTGTTGGCCTCGGCGAGCCGGTCGCGGCCCACGGCGGCCGGGAGGAGTCCGTAGCCGGCCGCGTCGAAGAAGACGGACAGCGTGGACGACAGGAACGCGGCCGCCAGGATGTGGGCGGGGGTCAGCGCGCCCAGGGCGGCGGCGAGGGGCACGCTGCCGACGCAGGCGCAGTTGAGCAGGTCGGCGGCGACCATGAGCCGGCGGCGGCGCACCCGGTCGGCGAGGGCCCCGGCGAGCAGCCCGAAGAGCACGTAGGGCAGGGCCTCGCCCGCGGCGACCAGGGAAACGAGGAAGGGAGACCTTGTTTCCTGGTACACCAGCACCGGCATCGCCACGAGGGTGACGGACGAACCTAGTACGGAAAGCACCCGGGACAGCCAGAGGTTCCGGAAGTCGCGCGTCCTGCGCAACGGGGTTCTCACGGGCGCCGACTGGCAGCCCGCCGGGTCAACAGATGGTGTCGTCATGACAAGTTGTAGACATACCGCGCGCCCGGCTGTCAAAGCGCGGGAGGGGGCGCGAGTCACGCGGGCGGGGCGGGCCCCGTACGCCGCGTCGAGGCCCTTCTGACCAGGGTGGCCCGCGGCCGGCGACGCGCGGTCCGTCCGGCGGGCAGCCGATCGCCGCACCCCGCAACGGGGTCTTCCCGGCCGGACGGCGTGATCGGCGCCATATCGTCGCGATATGAGGAAGTTGACAGGTCCACGTCCAAGCCCGTCCGGATTACGGTGACGCCACCCCCGACATGAGGAGAACACCAGATGCTCCGCAGACGTGGCTTGATCGCTGGTTGCGCCATCGCCATGAGCGCCTTCTCCCTGACCACCCTTCCCGCCGTGGCCGACAACGGCCCCTCGTCCGCTTCCACCGTCGCCGCCGAGAGCGCCACCCCCGCGCTGCCGGCCGGCATGCTCAAGGCGATGGAGCGCGACCTCGGCCTGACCCCCACTGAGGCCAAGGAGCGCATAGCGAACGAGTACCGGGCCGCCACCCTGGAGGCCAAGCTCCGCGGCACGGTCGGCGCCGACTTCGGTGGCTCCTGGCTGACCGGCGACGACGCCCGCCTGGTCGTCGCCACCACCGACCCGGCCGACAGCGCCCCCATCTCCGCCACCGGCGCCAAGGCCCAGGTCGTCAAGCACACCCTGAAGGAACTGGACGCCGCGAAGAGCGCGCTCGACCGGGCGGCCCGCGGCAACTCCACCAAGGCCGCCCCGGTCTGGTACGTGGACGTCAAGTCCAACAGCGTCGTGGTCCGCGCCTCCGACCCGGCCGCCGCCCGCACCCTGATCGCCAAGAGCGGTGCGGACAGCTCGCTGGTGCGCGTGGTCAAGTCCGCCGAGCAGCCGCGGACGTTCTACGACGTGCGCGGCGGCGACGCGTACTACATCGGCAGCGGCTCGCGCTGCTCCGTCGGCTTCTCGGTGACCAAGGGCACCCAGCAGGGCTTCGCCACCGCCGGTCACTGCGGCCGCGCCGGCCAGTCCACCACCGGCTACAACCGCGTGGCGCAGGGCACCTTCCAGGCGTCCCGCTTCCCCGGTGCCGACATGGCCTGGGTCGCCGTCAACAGCCAGTGGACGGCCCGCCCGTGGGTGAAGGGCCCGAGCGGCAACGTCACCGTCTCCGGCTCGCAGCAGACCGCCGTCGGCGGCTCGATCTGCCGCTCCGGTTCCACCACCGGCTGGCACTGCGGCACCGTGCAGCAGCACAACACCAGCGTCAGCTACCCGCAGGGCACCGTCTCCGGCGTGACGCGCACCAGCGTCTGCGCCGAGCCCGGCGACTCCGGTGGTTCGTACATCTCCGGCAGCCAGGCGCAGGGTGTCACCTCCGGTGGCTCCGGCAACTGCAGCAGCGGTGGCACCACGTACCACCAGCCGATCAACCCGATCCTGAGCGCCTACGGGCTCAAGCTGGTCACCGGCTGACCCACCCCCACCCGTGGTGCGGGCCCGCCGGCCCGCACCACCCGGGCCCGCTGACCGACCCGATGAACGGCCAGCGGTACGACCACGGCACGACCGGGGGCCGACGCCAGCGCGTCGGCCCCCGCGTCCGGTGTCCGTACCGACCCAGTGTCCGTACCAACCCAGCGCCCGCGCCCCCACGCCCGCGCCGCTCGCCCCTGTCCCACACCACCAGCGCCGCCGCCCCGCACCGGGTCGGCGGCGCTCGGCGTACGCGACGGGCGAGGGGGCCGACAGGCGCGCCCGTGGGCCGCCGCCCGGGTCCGCCGGTAGCGCCCGGGGCCTACGCGTGCGCGGTGTGCACGGTCTCGGCCGTCAGCACGAACACGTCCCGGCGGCGGGCGATGCCCTCGGGGTTCTCGGGGTCGAGCAACTGGTCGAGCACGATCGCGTCCTCCGCGTCCAGCAGCTCCGGCGCGTGCTCCTGGAAGCGGGACAGGACGGAGGTCAGGTACGCGCGCCCGTCCGCGCCGAGCGGCGCCGGCAGGTCGAGCAGGAAGCTGCGGCTGGCGGCCTCGCGCAGGCCGGCGTCGGTGAGCAGGGCCGCCCAGTCCTCGACCACCCGGGTGCTGCCCGGCAGCCCGGCCCGCATGCCGTCGAACCGCTCCTCGGTGGCCGTGGTCAGCCGGGCCTGGAGGCCGGGCCGGCCGAGGCCGAAGTCGCGGGGCAGGAACCGTAGCGGCAGCCCGCCCTCGGTCAGGGCCATCAGCCCGCCCGGGCGCAGCGCGCGGGCCAGCCGCCGCACGATGTCGCGCTGGTCGCCGACGTGGTGCAGCACCTTGCGGGACCAGATGAGGTCGGCCTCGCCGATGCCGGCCACGAGAGGGCCCGCCTCCTCGGGCGCGGCGCCGGCGACGCCGTCCGGGAGGTCGGCCAGCAGCGTGCTGACCCGGTCGCCGAGGCCGCGGCGCGCGGCGCGCTCGGCGGTGAGGTCGAGGAGTGGTTGAGCCGCGTCCACCGCGACGACCTCGGCCTCCGGAAACGCCTCGGCGAGCAGGCAGGTGGCGACCCCGGGGCCGCTGCCGATGTCGAGCACGCGCCGCACCGCGCCGGGCCGCCCGCCCGTCGCGGCCAACTGCTCGCGCAGCCAGCCGAGCACCTGCTCGGTGACGGGCTGGTACACCTCGGCCTCGCGCACCAGGCGGGGCCCCTCCGTCGCCCAGTCCAGGTCCGCGTGGTGGTGGGCGTGTCCGTGCGGCTGGCCCGTGGACGGTTGGTCCGCGGGCCGATGGGTGTGCGGGTGGGAGTGCGCCTGGGTCATGAAGCTGCCTCCGGCTCGTGACGGTGTCGCGGTGGGCCGGCCGTTACGCGGCCACCTGCGACGAGCCTGCCGCCGGGTACGGCGTGCCGGCAAACATCGTTGCTGGTTCGGCAACGCGGGGTGGTGTCCGAGGGCACCGACCCGCCCGGGCACGGCGCCCTTCCCGAACCCGCGCCGCACCCGGCCTGGGGGCCGCGTCTCAGGCGATGTCGGTCACCGTGATGGTGACGCTCACCCGTGGCTCCGGCGCGCCGGCCGCCGCCGAGAGTTCCTTCACGGCCTCGGTGACCGCCGTACGGACCTCGCGGGTGACGTCGAGCGCGCGGTACCCACGGGCGACCGCGAGGTGGATGCGCAGGCTCCAGCCGCGCGGCGGGTCGGTGCGCTGCGCGCGGACGCCCGCTATCCGGTGGGCGGCCGGTGCCTGGGCGTCGCGGGAGCGGTAGCGCACCGCCGCGCCGCGTACCAGGTCGCCGAAGCCGGGTCGCAGGTACGCGACGCCCGGCGTCCGGCGGGCGGCGTCGGCGGCCGCCTCCAGGACGCTGGTGTGCTCCTTGGCTTCCTCCTGCGAGGGGATCACCGCTCTCTCCTTTCGCGGGTCTCGTCGGAGAACGGCGGCTCGCCGCCCGGCGCGTCACCGAGGTCGTCGCCCAGGACGTCCACGACGGACACGTCGATCTCCACGATGTCCATGCCGACGGCGTCCCGCGCGGCGTCGGCGATCAACTGCCGTACGAGGGTGGCCAGTTCCGGAACGGTCCAGTGCAGTGCCGCCGTCAGCTCCAGCGCCACGCGCATCGGTCCCCGGTAGCGCGGGCCGCCGGGGAGCAGCGAGCGGCGGGCCGCCGTGGGGTCGACCGGCATGACCCTGCAACTGCCCGCGAACACGCCGGGCAGTGACTCGGCGGTCTCCCGGAACACCTTGGCCGCCGCGACCTCGGCGATCCACGCGTCGTCCACGGGCTCACCCAGCGGCAGCATCCGGCCGGGCCGCAGCTCGGACCTGACCAGGTTCATCACCCGGGCCGTCACCGCCTCGGCGGGCGGCTCCCGCTCGGCGCGCGCCTCCCGTACGTAGCGGTCGAGCACGCCGAGGCCGGTCAGCGCCTCGCGGCAGTAGGGGCAGCCGGTGGTGTGCTCGTCCGGCTCCTCCGCCTCCCACACGGACGACAGCGAGCGCCCGCACAGCAGGATCTCGTCCTCCTCCGCGCCCTCGGGATCGGCCTCGGAAAGGGCGTCTGGGCGCGGGGTGGGGTCGGGGTTCGCGGCGGCGTCGGGGGCCGGGGTGGGATCAGGCCGCGAGGAGGTCTCAGGGCCGGGGGTGTGGTGGGGTCGGGGGTGGGTGTTCTCGTGGTCCCGGTCCGGCCCGTCGCCGGGCGAGCCCGGGTTCATGCCTACCGCCATGCGCCCATCGCCTCCGTCAGGTAGCGCCGTGCTCGGAAGATCCGGCCGCGTACGGCCTGCTGGCTGATGTGGGTCACGTCAGCGATCTCCTCGTACGACAGGCCGTGCAGTTCGCGCAGCACCCAACAGGCGCGCTGCTCGGGGGTCAGGCCGTCGAGCGCGTCCGAGAGCGCCCGTACCACCTCGGTGGACTCGGCGGCGCGCACCGGGGACGCCGCGTGTTCGGGCGCGCTCAGCTCGGGGACCGTGCTCAGGTCCTGGGTGGGTCGGCGGGCGCGGAGCAGGTTGAGGCACCGGTTGGTCACGATGCGGTACATCCAGGTGGAGAACGCCGCGTCGGCCCGGAACTCCGGGAGCCTGCGCCACGCGCTCACGAACGCGTCCTGCACGGCGTCCTCCGCGTCCGCCCGGCTGCCGAGGAGCCGGGTGGCAAGGCTGAGCAACTGCCCGCTGTGCCGGCGCACCAGCAACTCGAACGCCGCCTCGTCGCCTTCCCCGGCCCGGACGGCCAGCAGCTTGTCGCTGGGTTCGGGCACTCATCGGCTCCTCTCCGTTCCATACCGCTACAGCCTGCTCCCTCGGGCACCGCTCTCCGGGTTCGACACGGCGGGGGCTCACCCGTCACGCGTGGACTGGGTCACGCCACGGTCCGCACATCTCAGGGGAGAGGTCGTCGAGGCCCACCCCTCCTCCGGCGCCTCCGGCGAGGACGACGACGGGACGCGCGTCCAGTAACACCGCTCCGAGCCCCGCCGACCGGCCGGCGGCGCTCCCCGAAACCGACGAGGCCCCGGACCGGGGACAGCGGTCCGGGACCTCGGCGGAGTGGGAGGCGCGTGACGGTAGGCGGTGGGCGGCGCGGTGGCGGTGGGCGGCCGTGGCGGCGCGGCCTACCGGGCGCCGTGGGCGGGGGCGATGGCCTCCAGGCGGCGGGCGAGTTCCAGGTCGAGGTCGGTGACCTTGCCGCCGACGCTGTGCGTGTTCACCGTGACGGTCAGCTTGTCGTAGCTGAGCAGCAGGTCCGCGTGGTGGTTCAGCTCCTCCTGGAGCTGGGCGACGTGCACGACGAGGGCGGCGGCCTGCGGGTGGCCGGCGAGCGCGTACGTGCGGGTGATGCGGTCGCCGTCCGTGCTCCAGCCGGACAGTTCGCCAAGGCGCGCCTCGATCTCCTGCCGGGACAGCGGTTCTACGGCCATGCGGGCCTCTCCTTCGTCACCGTCGATACGCGGATACGCGGATACTGGGTGACCAGCCTGCCACGGCGCGGGTTACGGTCTGGGGATGACGACTGCCACGGTTGGCTCGGGTGTGGGTGCGCTGCTGCGGAGTTGGCGCGGCCGGCGCCGCATCAGCCAGTTGGAACTGGCGCTGCGGGCCGATTCGTCCGCGCGGCACATCAGCTTCATCGAGACCGGCCGGGCCCGCCCCAGCCAGGAGATGGTGCTGCGCCTCGCGGACCACCTCGACATACCCGTACGGGAGCGGAACGCGCTGCTCGTCGCGGCGGGATACGCCCCGCACTACCCGGAATCCTCGCTGGACGACCCCGCGTTGTCCGGGCTACGCGCCGGCCTGGACCGGCTGCTGACGGCCTATGAGCCGTATCCGGCGCTGGTCATGAACGGCACGTACGAGGTGGTGGCCGCCAACGCCGGTACCGCGATGCTGCTCGCCGGCCTGCCCGCGCACCTGACGCACCCGCCGGTGAACGCCATGCGCGTGACGATGCACCCGGAGGGCATCGCGCGCCGCATCCTCAACTACCGCCAGTGGCGCGGGCACCTGCTGGAGCAGATGGAGCGCCAGCTCGCGCTGCTCCGCTCGGAGCCGCTGCGCACACTGTACGAGGAGGTCAGCGCCTATCCGCTGCCGCCGGGCAGCGACCGGCGGACCACCTCCGACGCCACACACGTGCCGTTCGCACTGCCGATGGTCATCGAGCACGACGGCCGGGTGCTGTCGTTCATCTCGACGGTCACGACGTTCAACACGCCGATGGACGTGACCGTCTCCGAGCTGGCGGTGGAGACCTTCCTGCCCGCCGACCCGGAGACGGCCCGCTTCCTGCACGAGGCGCGCCCCTGACGATCGCCGGCATGCCGGTACGCCGGGGGCCCGTGCCGGCGCGCTCAGGCGGCGGGCGCCCGGTCCAGGAAGCCGAGCACGGCGCGGGCGCGGCCGTCCTCGTCCAACGTCATCACGTCGGACCCGGCCGCCGGCGACGAGCCGTCGGCGTCCGAGACCAGCTCCCAGGAGAACCGCACGATGTGGTGGTGCCCGTCGACGGTGCCGGTGCCCCGGAACGTGTAGCCGGCGTACTGCTCCCGCGCCCCGGTGATCACGGCCGCGAGCTGGGCGTGGCCGCTGACGTCGCACAGCGGGTCGGTGTACGAGCCGTCCTCCGCCCACGCGGCGGCCACGGCGCGCTCCCGCTCGGCCGGGTCGGCGGCGTTCCAGGCGGCGAAGTAGCGGTCGACGGCGGCCTCGTAGTCGAAGCCCTGGCCCTCGGTCGCGGGGGTGGTCGGGGTGGTGGCCTGGGACATGAGGTCCTCCGCGGTTGGTGAGAGCGGCCCGGACGGGCCGCGGACGGCTGAGCGACTCCCGTCGGTCCCGTCCGCTGCGGGACGGGCGAGGGAGGCGGGACCCGATCCGGAGTGCGCCGGACCGGGTCCCGTTGCCCTCACTCTGCCGGGCGGCCGGCGCCGGGGCGATTACCCCGGAGGTCATGGTGCGCAGGCCGGGCCTGGGACGCGGGTCGCGGCGGGAGCGTGGTGTGGCCCGTAGATGTCGGCCGGCCGCCGCGCGCGGGCGAGGCCCGGCGCCCGCCCGGGCCACGCCGGAGCGGGGCCACGCGGCCGGGGGTGGGTGGGGACGGCCGGGGCCCGGTCAGCTCGGGATGTCCTGCTCGGCCCAGACGATCTTTCCGGTGGAGGTGCGGCAGGAACCCCAGCGGCGGCAGAGCATGTTGATGAGCTGGAGGCCGCGCCCGCCCTCGTCACTGACGTCGGCGTGCTGGATCTGCGGCAGGTCGGGGCCCGTGTCGGAGACCTCGATCATGAGCCGTTCGCCCTGGAGCAGGCGCAGCCGGCCCGGGCCCTGCCCGTACCGCAGGGCGTTGCCGACGAGTTCGCTGACGATCAGCTCGGTGACGTCGGCGAGCGCGTCCAGGTCCCACTGGGCGAGCTGGTCGGTCACGTGGCGGCGGGCTTTCGAGGCGGCGGTGCCGTCGGGGGGCAGGTCCCACACGGCGAGCCGGACCGGCGTCTCGCCGTCGGACGCTGCGGTGAGCAGGACCGCCTCGTCGAAGCGCCGGTCGCTGCCGGGCAGCGCGGTCAGCAGGCTGCCGTCGTCCAGGCGCTGCGGCGGCATCTGCGCCACGGTCTCCAGGAGCCGCCCGAACTGGGTGTCGGGGTCGTCGTCCCGGGTCTTGATCAGGCCGTCGGTGTAGCAGATCAGCCGGCTGCCCGGCGAGACGCGGACGCGCAGCGGGTCGTACGGGATCACGCCGGCGCCCAGCGGCGCGCCGATGGGCACGTCCACGTAGGTGGGCTTGCCGTCGCCGTCGACCAGCAGCGGGCGCGGGTGGCCGGCGCTGGCCAGCGTGTACGTGGAGTCCGCCAGGTCGTAGACGGCGCACAGACAGGTGGCGACCTGGTCGTCCTCCAGGTCGCGGGTGGCCAGGTCGAGCCGGGCCAGGACGCGGTCGGGGGCGGTGTCGAGCATCATCAGCGTGCGGGCGACGGTGCGCAGCCGCCCCATGGTGGCCGCCGCGGACACGCCGTGCCCCATCACGTCGCCCACCACGAGCGCGGTCCGCCCTCCGGGCAGCGCCATCAGGTCGTACCAGTCGCCGCCCACGCCGCGGGCGTCCGCCGCCGGCGCGTAGCTGGTATGCACGGCCAGGCCCGGGGTGTGCGGGGCGGCGCGGGGCAGCAGGCTGCGCTGGAGGGAGATCACGTGCTCGCGCTCGCGCCCGTAGAGCCGGGCGTTGTCGATGAACACCGCCGCCTTGGAGGCGAGCTGTTCGGCCAGGGCCAGGTCGGTGGCGGTGAACGGCGGGCTGCTGCCGGCGCGCACGAAGTCGGCGCTGCCGAGCAGGAGGCCGCGGGCGATCAGCGGGACCGCCATGTAGCTGTGCACGTTTCCGCGGCGCATCTTGTCCGCGGCGCTGTCGGTGGAGGCGACCCGCGAGAAGTCGCGGTCGGTCATCCGGGAGACGAGCACCGGCTTGCGCTGGGCCAGGCACACGGTGGTCAGCAGCGTGTCGCGGTGCTTCTCGTCGCGGACGATGATCTCGCCGACCGGGTCCGGCTCCAGGTTGGTCAGCGCGTCCACGGCGCGGACGGCCATCGCCCGCCGCGTGGCGAGCTTGGCCCCCTCGGCCCGGCGGTCGCCCTCCTCGCCGCGCAGCACCACCTCCAGCAGGTCCACCGCCACGGCGTCCGCCAGTTGGGGGACGACGAACTCGGCCAGCTCCTGTGCGGTGCGCCGCAGGTCGAGGGTGGTGCCGATGCGCGTGCTGGCGGCGCTGAGCCAGGCCAGCTTGCTGCGCGTGGTGAACTGGCTCGCCGCGCCGCCCTGGTCCTGGCTCACGCGCACGCGGCGGCGCGCGGCGCCCCGGCCGCGGGCGGCACTCTGCGTGGCCAGCCGACTGGTCAGACGCCGAGTGCGGCTGCCGTCGTTCACCGTGCTGGCCTCCCATCGCGCCCAGGCCGCCGTCGCCTTACGAGTGTGCCGGCAAAGCGGCGTCCGCGCCGCCCGGGCGCCGTCCACGGGTGGCTGTTCGAGGTTGTTGTCGGGACAGCGAGCGTATGTCGCTCTCCTGCAATGTTCAACGGCTCGGACCCGCTCCGGCCACCCTCGTGACACTTCCGACCTGCTCGGGGAGCCCTTCGTGGAGGCTGAGCGGGGCGCTCGGATTCCCGCTGTGCGCCCCCCGGTGCGCGGGTGGCGCCGCCGATGCGCGGGTGGCGCCGCGCGCCACGGGCCGCGCGTACCTCGGTCTGCGCGTACCTCGGTCTGCGCGTGCCTCGGTCGCCAGGGGCGGCGTCAGAACACGGGCAGGGCGACGCGGATCTCCTTGCCGCCGCCCGGGCACGGGGTGACGTGGACCTCGCTGGCCAGCCGGCGGATCATCGGCCAGCCGTAGCCCCCGACGGGGACCGGGTCGTCCGGGGTGCGTGGTTTGACGAAGGGCAGGTCGTCGCTGTGGTCGCGTACGGCGATTCGTAGCCCGTCGGCGTCGAGCGCGGCCCACAGGCCGACGACGCCGCCGCCGTGCCGGATCGCGTTGGTGACCAGTTCCGAGGTCACGAGCAGCACGTCCGCCATTCTCTCGGTGGCTGGCCCGGCCTCGCCGTGCGCCGGCTCCCGTGCGCGCACTAGGTCCTCGATCAGGCACCGTGCCTCGCTGGCACTGCGCGGAATGGCGAATCGACTCCGGACGGGAGGTCGCACGCGGCTACACCTCGTGGCGTCCATACCGTCACCCCCGTACTGACGTGTGTTTCCGTTGTGATGCGGCTGCCCGCTCGTGCCGGCCGCAAGCCGGCACATCCACAGTTTGTACACGCTGTGCCGGCCGTCGTGCCCGCCGGAGCCGTGTTCGTAGGGCCGCTACGGCCCTCCTGTCGTGGTCCGCCGAAGGGCCCGCCGGCCGACCGGCCAGCCAAATTGAAAAAGATGGGCATGACCGGGATACGGGCGGGTAGGCGACGCTCGCCACCGAGAACGGTGGTCAGCGACAGCGGATTTTCGGGGAGGACTCATGACGGCGCAGGTCATGGCCCAAGCGATGAACACGGCCCAGGTGGAGCCCGTATCTCCCTTGGAGACCAGCGGAAACGCCCCGGAGTCGGGCGGAGGTCTGCCGGAACTCGCCGAGCCGCACAAGCTCGCGCCGAAGGACGCCCGGTCGCTTTCCAAGCTCTTCTTCGACCGGTTGACCGTCCTTGAAGAGGGCACTCACGAATACCAGTACGCGCGCAACACGCTCATCGAGATCAACATGTCGTTGGTGCGGTTCGTGGCGAAGCGGTTCAGCCACCGCGCCGACGAGATGGAGGACATCGTCCAGGTCGGCATGATCGGCCTGATCAAGGCCATCGACCGGTTCGAGCTCTCCCGCGAGGTGGAGTTCCCCACCTTCGCCGTCCCGTACATCGTCGGCGAGATCAAGCGCTTCTTCCGGGACACGAGCTGGTCCGTGCACGTCCCCCGGCGCCTGCAGGAGGCCCGGATCGAGCTGGCCAAGGCCTCCGAGGAGCTGAGCGGCCGGCTGGGGCGCGCGCCGACGGTGCGCGAGCTTGCCGAGGTGCTGGACATGACCGAGGAGCAGGTGATCGAGGCCCGGGTGGCGGCCAACGGTTACAACTCGGCCTCCCTGGACGCCGCCATCAGCGGCGACGACCAGGACAGCGCGGCGGCGCTGGCCGACTTCATCGGCATGGACGACCCGGCCATGGAGCTGATCGAGGACTTCCATTCGCTGGCGCCGCTGATCGCCGAGCTGGACGAGCGGGAGCGGCGCATCCTGCACCTGCGGTTCGTCGAGGAGCTGACGCAGGCTCAGATCGGTGAGCAGCTCGGCGTCTCGCAGATGCACGTCTCGCGACTGCTGTCGCGCATCATCAGCCGGCTGCACCGCGGACTGCTCACCTCACGCTGAGCGCGCGGACCGCGCGGGCGGGTACGGCTGCTGGCGGCAGGTGACGCACCCGCCCACGGCCCCGGTATCGGTCGGGACACCAGGTCCCGACCGATACCGGGGCCGTGCCGCGTCCGGACGGCGGTGCCACCCCGCGCCACCGCCCGCCTAGCCGGCCGGGGCGGCGGAGGCGCGGCGGCGCGCCGGGGCGCGCCTCCGCGGGTCGCCGCGTGCGCGCGCGAGGGGGCGCGCCGGGGCGCGTCCGCGGGGGCCATGGCGTGGCGAACGGACGCGGCACCGCGTGGCCTGGTCGAGTACCGCAGGGGCCGCGGGGCGCTCGATTCGCGGGGGTTGTCCCCCGATGGCTGTCACAGAGGCGTTACGGAGTTTTCCGGGCGGATTGGCAACCGCCGTTCCCGATATCCGCTCTTCCCCCTTGACAGCCAGCGCACGGAGGAATCGCCATGCTTCACGCCCGACGCCCGCAGTACCGCACCTCGCTCCAGCACCGCCGTACGGCGGCCCTGGCCGGCACGGCGGCGCTGGCTGCCGCCGCCCTGACCGCCTGCTCCAGCGCGGACGCCAACACGGCGTCGGACAAGCCAGCGACGGTGACGGTCAACCTCTCCGGCTCCCAGGTCAAGGCCGGTGAGCAGGTCAAGGTGACGGCGCGGGGCGGCAAGCTGACCGAGGTGACGGTCGCCGACACCAAGGGCACCAAGCTGACCGGGCGCCTGGCCAAGGACGGGACCTCGTGGACCTCGGACCGGAAGACCGCCCCGGGCGCCAGCTACACCGTCACCGCGCAGTCCACGGGCGACGGCGGCGCGAAGGACTCGAAGACCTCCTCGTTCCGCACGGTGGCCGCGGACAAGGTCAACAAGTTGGACTGGCGGCCCGGTGCCAAGTCCACCGTGGGCGTGGCCCAGCCCATATCGCTGGTCTTCGACCACCCGGTCAAGAACAAGGCCGAGGTGGAGAAGCAGCTCAAGGTCGAGACGTCGAACAACACCGAGGGCTCCTGGGGCTGGATGCAGGACTGGTCGGGCAAGGACCGGGTGGACTGGCGGCCCAGGGAGTACTGGCAGCCGGGCACCAAGGTGAAGCTGAAGGCGCAGCTCGCGGGCGTGGACTCGGGCGAGGGCGGCTGGTTCGTCCGCGACTACGCGACGGACTTCACCGTCGGCGAGCGCCAGGTGGTCTCGGTGGACCTGGACACCAAGCAGCTCACCCTCACCCGGGGTGGCCAGCGGGTGCGGACGATCCCGATCTCGGGCGGCACCCCCGGCGGCGACAAGGCGTCCTGGCGGGGCACCACGGTGCTGATGTCCAAGGAGGGCACCATCAACATGAACTCCGAGACGGTGGGGCTCGGCAACTCGTACAACAAGATGGTCGACTACTCGATGCGGTTGAGCTGGTCGGGCACCTACGCGCACGCCGCGCCGTGGAACGCGGCCTACTTCGGCCGGGCCAACCACAGCTCGGGCTGCATCGGGATGAGCGACGCGGACGCCGCCGCGCTCTACGGGCAGGTGCGCGTCGGCGACCCGTTCGAGATCAAGGGCCAGGAGACCAAGGGGCTGATCGCGCCGAACAACGGCTTCGGCGAGTGGAACCTGAGCTGGGACGCGTGGCAGGCCAAGAGCGCGCTGCGCGGCTGAGCCCGCGGCGCGCCCCGCGGAGGCGCCCGCCCCCGCGCGTCCCCGGGGGGCGGGCCCGTGACGCCGGTGGTCCCTGACTGCGGTCAGGGACCACCGGCGTTTTCGTGTGTCGTGACGCGTTCATGCCCGACATATGCGGGTCGGCACACATTCGTACGTCATTTCGATACGTGACGGTCGAGGGCGGCCCGGCAGGCAACCCCGTTGAGCCCTGCGGCATCTCTCAGCACGCCAGGGTGGCCCTCAGGTGGCCACCGCAGAACGACGCGGGACCACTCAGGTGCACAACTCCTCACGTACCGGCATAGCGCGGCGCTCGGCGCTGGTCGGCTTCGCGGCCGTCGCCGCCGCCACCGCCGCCGGGTGCGCGGGCGGTGCCTCCTCACACCCGCGCCCCGTCCACCGGCCGGTACGGGCCGTCGACCCGAGCTCGACCGACGCCTACGCGAGCGGTGGCGAGCCCACGCTGCTCCAGGTCATGGCCCACCCCGACGACGACCTGTACTTCATGAACCCGGACGCCGAGCACCTGGTGCGCGCCGGCGTGCCGGTGGTCTCGGTCTACGTCACGGCCGGCGAGGCGATCGGCAAGAACTGGGTGCCCGGCATGCCGAAGCCGGTGCTCGACAAGGCCGCCTACTCCGCCGCCCGGCACCAGGGGCTGCGCCAGGCGTACGCCACCATGCTCGGCCTCGACGCCTTCACGCCCTGGCGGACCTCGGTGCTCGACCTGCCCGGCGGCGTGCGGGCCGAGACCAACGTGCTGACCAACGGCCGCCGCCGGGCCCAGCTCGTCTTCCTGAACATCGCGATGCTCTCGCCGGGCCAGGTGCGCATCCCCGCCCTGTGGGCCGAGCCGGGCGCGGTCATGCGCAGCCTGCCGGCCACCGGCTCGCCGTGCCAGGACGTGAGCACGTACGACCACGACACGCTGGTCGACGTGCTGGCCGCCATCATGGACGGCTGCCGCCCCACGGTGATCCACACCCTGGACCCGGACCCCGAGTTCCAGGCCCACGACGCCGCCCACCCCAAGGACAACGACTACGGCTCCTGTTCCGACCACCGGGACCACACCCCGACCGCGCTGTTCACCTGGAAGGCCATGTCGCAGTGGGTGGCCGACGTCACCCGCCGCGAGCGGCGCGCGCCGCGCTTCACCACGCTCGCCTTCCGCGGCTACTACAACCAGCGCTGGCCCCACAACCTGCCGCCGAGCGTCGTCGCGGACAAGCTGCGCCTGGTGGACGCCTACGGCGGCGACCCGCGCTGGGAGTGCGGCAACGCGGCCGGCTGCGGCGACTACGGCCAGGGCGGCGGCCGGGCGCTGCGCAGCCGCAAGGCGTGGATCCGCTCCACCCACCACCGCTACCCGGGCCCGCAGCTCGCCCTCGGCACCGACCGGTCGGGCCGGCTGACCGCGTACGGCGTGCTCGGCACGCAGGCCGCCCGCTGGCGGGAGACCGCGCCGGGCAGCGGGCGCTTCGCGGCGCCGCGCAACCTGGGTGGCGGGCCGCTCGCGCCGACCCTGGCGCAGGTCACCGACGCGGCCGGGCGCACCGTGCTGTTCGGGCTGCGCTTCGCGCGCCTGGAGGGCCAGGGCGGCGCCAACACCCGGGAGATCGTGGCCCTTGAGGAGCGCTCGCCCGGCGGCGCGTTCGGCCGCTGGCGCAGCCTGGGCACGCCCGAGCCACAGCCGGTGCGCGGACGCCGGGTCGGCACTCCGGCCGCGGTCGCCACGCCCGACGGCCGGGTGCACCTGTTCGCCCGTACGGCCGCCAAGGGCCTGGCCACGCGGGTGCGCTCGGCCGGCGGCCAGTGGGGCCCGTGGCAGAACCTCGGTGGCGGCGGCGTGCAGGACGGGCTGTCCGCCGTGCTGGACGCCGAGCACCGGGTGCACGTCTTCGCGGCGGGCCACGACACCGTGCACCACTGGTCGCAGGACGCCCCCGGCGAGCCCCTCACTTTCCAGCCACTCATCGGGTTGCCAACGCCCGGCCACCAGCCGGGCGTGGTGTCGGCCCCCGACGGCTCGCTGACCGTGGTCTACCGCGCGCCCGCGGCCGCGCGCCCGGTGGCCTACCGCTTCACCCCGACCAGCGGCGGCCGGGCCCGCCGCCCGGCCGCCGACGCCGCCGCGCCGCACGCCACGCCGCTGCGGGAGTTCGACGGTTACGGGGCGATCGGCACCGGCGTGCTCGCCGCGCGCGGCGGCGGGGACACCGTCGTCCTGCTCGGACGGGCCACGGACGGACGGGTGCAGTTGCAGAAGGGCCTGACGACCGGGGCCGCGCCGGTGCGCGCGCCCGCGGGGCCGCTGCCGGTGGGTACGAGTGCGCTGGTCGCGGGCGTGGATCAGCAGGTGTACGTGGCCGGGATGGGGGCAGGCGCCGCGCCATGGGTCTGGCAACCCCACCCGACATCGGATGTCTGACTTCCGGACCGGCTGCGGCGGACCAGGGGCCTGGCATGTCAGCATGCCCGGAATGGATTCCGCGTTCAGCGGCCCGGGCTTCGAGGAGGGGAAGACGATATGCGCCACGCCGACCGAGGCGGTGTCGATGGGGCGACCCACCACAAGCGGTCGGCGCCCAGACTCTACGTCCTCGACGGGCTGCGGCTCGTCGCGGCTCTCATGGTGGTGCTCTTCCACTACGTCGCCCTCTACGGCGGCTGGGAGAACAACCCGCGCGCGGTCTTCCCCTCGCTGCACGCCTACGCGCGCTACGGCTGGCTCGGCGTCGAGGTCTTCTTCCTGATCAGCGGCTTCGTGATCTGCATGAGCACCTGGGGGCGTTCGCTCGGTGACTTCGTGGTCTCCCGGGTCTCGCGGATCTACCCCGCGTACTGGGTGGCGGTGCTGCTGACCGCGGCCGTCGTCACGGTCTGGCCGCAGGTGCGCAGCGTCGCGGGCTGGGGCGAGGTGGTGACCAACCTGACCATGCTCCAGCAGGGCCTCGGGGTCTCGGACGTGGACGGCGTGTACTGGACGCTGTTCATCGAGCTGAAGTTCTACGCGCTGTTCGCGGTGGTGGTCGCCACCGGGGTCACCTACCGCAAGTGCGTGATGTTCTGCGGCATCTGGACGGCGGCGGCGGTGATCGCGCCGACGGCGGACAACACGCTGCTCGACATGTGGGCGATGCCGCTGTACTCGCCGTACTTCGTGGCGGGCATCGCCTTCTACCTGATGCACCGGTTCCGGCCCACGGCGCTGCTGTGGGGCATTGTGCTGTTCTCGCTGCTGCTGGCCCACCACCACCTCGGCGAGCGGATCACCGACAACCTGGCCGACCCCGAGCAGTCCATCGCGCACTGGCCCGCGCACCTGATCGTGGTCCTCGCCTTCGGCGCCATGGCGCTGATCGCGCTCGGCGCCTTCGACCGGGTGCGCTGGCGCTGGCTGGCAACGGCCGGGGCACTCACGTACCCGCTGTACCTGGTGCACATGTACATCGGCCTCACGATGATCCACTGGCTGCGGGGGCTGCTGCCGGCGCCCTACATCGTGCTCATGGTGGTCGTGGTGATGCTGCTGGCCGCGTACGCGCTGCACCGCTGCGTCGAGCGCCCGCTCGGCACCTGGCTGCGCGGGGCGATGCGCCGGGGCATCGACGACATGCGGCGCTACTCGGCCCCGCGTGCGGCGACGGGCCGGCCGGCGGACCCGGACCGCGTGGGCGCCACCGCTCCCGGCACCACGACCGCTGACCGGGCGGTGGCCACCGGCGTCGGCCCGGGCGCCGGCCCGGAGTCCCTGGTGGCGGCGGAGCGACCGGTGCGCGAACGGGTGTGAGCACCTCGCGGGGCGGCACGAGACCGAGCACCGCCCCGCGAGGTCGCGACAGCGCCACGGGCCGCCCGCCCGTGGCGCCATCGCGCTCCCCCGCCGCCCACTCCCGACCCCGGTCACGCTCACACGGGCGGAGCACGACGTTCACCCCAGACTGAGCAGGACCACCGCGGCGCCCGAACCCACCAGCCCCACCGCCTGTGCGCGGGCGACCTTCTCGCGCAGGACCGTGAGGCCGAGGACTGTCGGGACGGCCGGGTAGAGGGAGGCCAGCACGACGGCGACGGCCAGCATCTGCAGGCGGGTGGCCCAGAGGTAGAGGATGAGGCCGAGGGCGGCTCCCGCGCCGATCAGGACGGCCAGGGCCGACGACCTCGCGGACTTCCCGAACTCGGACGTGTGTCGCCAGGTGGCCGGCAGCAGGAACAGCACCGCGGCGAGGCGGCCGACGGCCACGGGCCAGAGGCCGCTCGCCGGAGCCGCCTGGGCGAGGGCGACGTACTGCACGGCTACCCCCAGGCTGGCGACCAGGCCGTCCGTCGCCACCGACCCCGACCCGGTTCCTCCGTCGTCGCCACGATCGGTGCCGCCGGTGGAGACGAGCCACAGGGCGGGCACGGTGACGCAGATGCCCAGCCAGGCCAGCGGGGTGGGGCGGTCCCCCAGGAAGCACACCCCGCACACCACGGACAGGGCCACCCCGGTGACGGCGCTCACGGGTATCACCACGCTCATCGCGCCGCGGCTCAGACCTCGGTTGAGGAAGTGCATGGCTGTGGCGCTGCCCACACCGGAGAGCGCCCCCCACGCCAGGTCGGCTGAGCCGACCGCTTCGGCCGGTAACAGCAGAGCGGCCGCGAGCGCGAGCAGCAGACCTCCGACCTGCCCGAGGAAGGTGACCACGGCGAAGTGGACCCGGCGGGACAGCAGTCCGCCGGCGAAGTCGACGAAGCCGTAAGCGACCGCGGAAGCCAACGCGAGAAGAGCACCCATCCGCTCCGTGTGCCCGATGCCGTCGCCCCGACCCGCCGAGGCCAACGCCCGCTCCACACACGACGTCGGTCTCCGTGGCCCGTCGCGGCCACGGAGACCGACGTCATCTCTCCGGCCCGGGGTTCATCGACGGTGTCGACCGCCCCGGCGGATACCTGACGCGTGTCAGCGCGCGTTCAGGTCGTCGTAGTACGGCGGGTGGGTGCGCGGCTGGCCCGGATACGGCTCACCCGCGTGCGGCTGACCCTGGTAGGGCTGCTCGCCGTACGACTGGCCGGCGTACGACTGCTCGCCGTACGACTGGTCGCCGTACGACTGGTCGCCGTACGACTGGCCCGCGTACGACTTCTCCGCGTACGACTCGCCCGCGTGCGCCGGGGCGTGCTGGTTCTTCCGGTCACGGCCCGGGCGGATCGGCCACCAGGTGGAGCGGCCGAGCAGTGCGGCCAGCGCCGGCACGAGCACGATCGACAGCACGAACGCCGAGAGCATGATGCCGAGCGCGGTGGCGAAGCCGATCTGCTGCGTCGAGGGCACCGCGTTGACGGCGAGGCTGCCGAAGGACGCGGCGAGCACGACGCCGGCGGTGGCGATGGCGGGCGCGGTGTGCCGCACGGCGCGGGCCACGGCGGCGCGGGCCGGGCCCGGGCGGTCCATCTCCTCCCGGATGCGGTCGCTGATGAGGATGTTGTAGTCGGTGCCGAGCGCGACCACGAACAGGAAGAGCACCAGCGGCAGTACGAAGTTCACACCCGGCTTGTCGAGCGCGTGCTGGAAGAAGAGGGTGGACGCGCCGAGGGTGGCGGCGAAGCCGAGCCCGACGGCGATCATCAGCATGGCCGGCGCGAGCAGGCTGCGCAGCAGCATGAGCAGGATCAGCGAGATCAGCACGGCGGCGACCGGGAAGACGATCTTCAGATCCTTGTCCACGGCGGTGGAGACGTCCGCGAAGATCGCCGCCGTGCCGCCGACATGGGCCTTGAGACCGGCCGGCGCGTGCTGGGCCACGGCGTCGCGCACCGGCCCCGACACCAGGTCGCGGGCGGCCTGGCTCTGCGTCTCGACGGTGAGGTACAGGTCGAAGCGGGCGGCGTCGCGTTCCGGGTTCAGCTCGGTCTTGCCGACCTGGCCGACGCCCTTGACCTTGGCCAGGGCCCGGGGCAGCTCGGCGATCCGCTCGGCCGTCAGGCGCTGCCCCTCGGGCGCGGCGACGTACACCGTGGTCGGGTCGGACACGCCGGCCGGCAGCGCGCGGGAGACCTCCTTGGCGGTGGTGGCGGCCGGGGTGTCCTGGTTGCCGCCGCTGGTGTCGAAGTCCATCCGGATACCGACCAGCCCGGCGGTCAGCGCGCCGAGCAGCGCCACGCTGGCCAGCACGAGGGCCAGCGGACGGCGGGCGACGAGGTCACCGACGCGCCCGGCCAGACCCGCTCGGGGCGCGCGCTTGAGGGCGCGCGAGGGCCAGAACATCTTGCGTCCGGTGACGGCGAGCAGCGCGGGCATCAGCGTGAGGCTGGCCAGCAGCATGACCAGGACCGCGACGGCGATGGACGGGCCGAGCACCCGGAACTGTCCGAAGCTGGCGACCGCCAGCGTCGCGAAGGCGGCCACGATGGTCAGGGCCGCCGAGGTGATCGCGGTGCCGACGCGGGCGCTGACGTCGCCGGCCACGGCGCGGGCCGGCAGGTCGGGGTGGGCCCGCAACTGTTCGCGGAAGCGGAACAGCAGGAACAGGAAGTAGTCGATGCCGATGCCGATCAGCACGACGCTGATCATGCTGGGCGTCGAGGCGTCGAGCTTGATGCCGGTGAGCATCGCCGCGCCGACGACCGCGCCCGCCGCCGCGCCGCCCACGATCACGACCGCGAGCAGCGGGACGAAGGCGGCGAGGACGCTGCGGAAGACGAGCACGTTGATGAGGACGATCAGGCCCATCATGACCGCGCCGACGATCTTCTCGGTGTTCTCCTGCTTCTCGCCGGTGTCGACGAGGTCGGCGAGGCCGCCGGTGAAGCCGGTGCGCATCCCGACCTCGGCGAACTCCTCCTTGGTGTCGTCCCGGAACGCGCGGTAGAGGTCCTGCATGCCCGGGTCGGTGGAGTTGCCGGTCAGTTGCGCGGTCAGCAGTTGGAAGCCCCGGTCGGGCGCGACCATGGCCGACGCCACCTTGGGCGTCTGGCTGTAGTCCTCGACCATGAAGCTGGGCGTGTCCTCCTCCGGCTCGGGCATCTCGACGCGCTTGTCGCCGAGCTGCTTGGCGACGGCGGTGATGCGCCGCTCGTCGGCCCCGGTCAGCGGCTTGCCGTCGGTTCGGGCGACGAGCACCGTCACCGCGTTGGCGTCGGGCTTGACGCCGAACCGCTCCTCGGCGACCTTGAGCGCCGCCGCCGAGTCGTACTTCGCCGGGAGGAAGTCGCCGCTCTGCGACTGGGTCACGCGGTAGATCAGCGCCTGGCTGAGCAGGGTGAGGAAGATGCCGACCACGGCCCACAGGGCGATGACCTTCCACGGATTGCGGGTGGAGAACCCGGTCAGGGCCCGGATCACGTTGTCCTCCGATGATGGCGATGGTGGGTGGAGCGCCGAGTTCTCCCGGCCGTATCCAGCTCATCAGCGGTCGGCGGCCACATCGTCCGAGCGGGGAACGAGAAACGGCCTGGGAGCGCGGGCCGACCGGCGCCGGCGTCCAGGACCCTGGTCCCAGGACGGGGTCAGCTCGGCGGCCGGCCGGCGGACCCGGGCCCGGTGCGAAAATGGAGCCCACAGCACAGCCGTGGCGTACCGAAAGCGGTCGGCAGGGCCCTTCGGAGGGAAGAACGACATGTCGACACCACGCCGCGGCTCGGGTGCCCCAGCGGCACCACCGGGTCGCGAGGGCCTGCCCTGGACGCGCAACGACGCGCTGGTCGCCGTCGCGGCCGGGGTGCTCGACCTCGTCGGCTTCACCATCGTCATCCAGAGCGAGCAGGGGTACGTCCCGGTGGCCGGCTGCCTGCTGATGGTGGCCTCCGCGGTCCCGCTGCTCGTGCGGCGCCGCGCGCCGCTGCTCACGCTGGCGGCCATGCTGCTGTTCGGCCTGGCCCTGAACCTGTCCGTGTCGGTCCCGCAGCACTTCAACGCCACGACCGCGGTCGCGCTCTTCACCGTGGCGCGCTCGCAGCGCCCGGCCGTGACGGCGGTCGCCGCGCCCGTCACGGTGGCGCTGACGTTGGTGACGCGGCAGAACTGGCCGCTCCCGACGCTGGTGGACACGCTGGCCAACGCGGCGTCCGGGGTGCTGGTGGTGATCAGCGCGGCCGTGGTGAACCACTGGCACCGTGAACAGGCCGTCAAGCGGCAGATGCTCACCGACCGGGCGGTGGCCGACGAGCGCCGGCGCATCGCCCGCGAACTGCACGACATCGTCGCCCACCACATCACCACCATGCAGCTCATGGCCGGCGGCGCCCGGGCCAACCTCGGCCGGAACCCGGAGGTGGCCCGGGAGGCCCTGGTCACCCTGGAGGGCTCGGGGCGGATGGCGCTGCGCGAGATGCGACAGCTCCTGGACGTGCTGCGGGCCGGCGACGAGGTGGAGGAGGAGCCGACGTCCCCGCAGCCGGGCGTGGGCGACCTCGGGCGCATCGTGGACGACTCGTGCCGGGCCGGGCTGCCGGCCGTGCTCGACACGCGCGGCGACGAGCGCCCGCTGCCGCCGAGCGTGGGTCTGACCGTCTTCCGCATCGTGCAGGAGGCGCTGACGAACGCGCGGAAGTACGCGGGCCAGGCGCGGGCGACCGTGCGGTTGACGTACGACCGGGACGCGGTCGCGGTCGAGGTGACGGACGACGGTGAGGGCGCGGACACGGGCGACGTGTCGGGCTCCGGCTACGGCCTGGTCGGGATGCGGGAGCGGGTGGTGCTGCACGGCGGAACGCTGGAGACCGGCCCCCGCGACGAGGGCGGGTTCCGGGTCTGGGCCCGGCTGCCGCTGACGGCGGACGAGGGGGTAGGGCGATGAACGCGAGGGACGCGGTGAACGAGAGGGACACGGTGGGCGCTGACGCGGCCGGGCCGGCGATCAGGGTGCTGATCGCCGACGACCAACCGCTGGTACGGCGCGGCCTCGCGCTGATCCTCACCCCCGACCCGGCCTTCGAGGTGGTGGGCGAGGCGGGCGACGGCGCCGAGGCGGTGGCCCTGGCCCACCAACTGCGACCCGACGTCGTCGTCATGGACATCCGCATGCCGGTACTGGACGGGGTGGCCGCCACCGAGCGGCTCACGCGGGACCTCCCGGCGTGCCGGGTGCTGGCGCTGAGCACCTTCGACATGGACGAGTACGTGGTGGCCGCGCTGCGCGCCGGCGCGTACGGGTTCCTGCCCAAGGACATCTCGCCGGAGGAGCTGGTCACCGCGGTACGGGTGGTGCACGCCGGCGAGGCGGCGGTCGCGCCCCGGCTGCTCTCCCGCCTGATCTCCACCTACGTCCGGGCCCCGCACCGCCCCCAGCCCCCGACCGCGACGACGGGCGACCTCACGCCGCGCGAGCTCGAGGTGTGGCGCCTGATGGCACTGGGCCTGGACAACACCGAGTTGGCGACGACCCTCGACATCAGCGTCTCGACCGTGAAGAACCACATCACCAGCGTCTTCGGCAAGCTGAACGTCCGCGACCGCGCCCAGGCGGTGATCGCCGCGTACGAGAGCGGGCTGGTGGAGGTGGGTGGCGGGTAGGCCCTGGCGGGCGGCGGCGGGGATTCAGTGTCGGCCCGGTCTCGGCGGCCCCGGCTCAGGCGCGCGCCAACC
Organism: Streptomyces sp. 71268; assembly: GCF_029392895.1. Taxonomy (NCBI): domain Bacteria; kingdom Bacillati; phylum Actinomycetota; class Actinomycetes; order Kitasatosporales; family Streptomycetaceae; genus Streptomyces; species Streptomyces sp. 71268. The sequence continues at coordinate 7,076,780 of NZ_CP114200.1, read as the reverse complement.
ACACCTGCACCGGCCGCCCGTGCGCGGTGCGCACGCTCAGCACGGTGTCGTCCGCCGCCGCCGTCGCCCGGCACCCCTCCCCCGTCCCCGGCGCGAGGCGCCACCGGCCGCGTAGCCGCACCCGCAGGGTGTGGGGCCGGCTCGGGTGGGTGAGCCACGGGCGGGAGAAGGGGCTCCAATGGCCGACGTAGCGCTCACCCTCGTACTGGTCGGCGTCCCGGCCCTCGTACAGCCGCAGGTCGGGGTCGCACACCGACAGCGCGAGCGCGCCGTCCCCGTCCGGGCGGCACAGCAGCAGCGCGGGTGTGTCCACGCCGCGCACGGGGCCGCCGCCCGCGTCCAACCCGTCGGTGGGTTGGAACGCGGCGTAGCCGGTGAGGCCGGTGGCGCGGTCGGTGACGGTGTGCGCGGCGTCGTCGGCGCGGTGCACGGTGTACGGGGCCGTCGCCGGGTCGGCCATCTGGCGGGTGAAGGCGGCCATGGTGGCCGGCGTCGCCCCGACGACCATGGCGTAGGAGTAGCGCGCGGCGCGCGGGGCGTGGCCGTGCCGGAGCCAGGCGGTGGCGAAGTCGCCGCTGGTGGGGGCCCCGTTGCCGTGGCGGCGTGAGTGCTGGGTGGAGCGGGTCAGCGCGAGGCGCTGCCCGGCCGGCACGTAGTAGCCGAGGCCCTTGTCGTCCAGGAGCCAGGTGTCGGCGGCGAGGACGCCGTCGGGGTGGTGGTAGGGGAAGGCGGTGATCGGCTCGGCGTCGCCGAGGTGGGTGGGGTCGCCGGTGCGGGCCAGGTGGGTCTGGAAGAGGGTGGTCTCGGTCTCGTGATGGCGGTCGTCGTTGCCGATGCCGGTGCCGAGGGCGATGACCCGGTTGTCGAAGAGGAAGACGGAGATACGGGCGTGGTGGCTCTCGTCGTGCTTGGGGTGCTCGCGCAGCCGCATGGCGAACATGCCGTTGTGCCCGTCGATCGTGTGGCCGCCCGCGAACGCCTCCTCGCTGAGCAGCATCTCCTCGATGGTGCCGGTCAGGTCGGCCTTCAGCGCGTCCCACGGCTTGTGCAGGGTGGTGGTGCCGGGGCGGCGGTTCCAGTCGTAACCCTCCTGCCGGAAGCCGCTGTCGCGGTTGGTGACGGGGTCGCCCCGGTGCAGGACGTGGATGTGGCCGTAGGTGTTGTAGCGGCCGTACCAGTTGGCGCCCTCGTACACCTCGGTCGACCACAGGTAGCGGTTGTGTCCGCGCACCACGACCTGCCAGGCGTCGCGCCGCTGGATGGCCAGCGCCGCGTAGTTGTACGCCCAGGCTCCCGCCGGCGGGTCCTCCGCGCGCACCCCGGCGGCCCGCAGTCGCTCCGCGACCTCGCGCTGGGCGTCGGTGGGCCGCGCCGGCAGCAGCCGCAGGAAGGCCGCGCCGACCTCGGCGTCGATGGCCGCCCGCCCGTCCGGGGTGCCGGCGATGGCCAGCCACTGGTACGGGGTGACGGACAGGCCGGTGGTGCCCTCGGGCTTGCGACCGCTCAGCGGGATCGGCCAGTGCAGGGCGTTGGCCATGATCCGCAGCGTCAGGGCGGCGCGCCGCAGGGCGGCGTGGGCCCGCGTGGTGACGCGGAACGGGCCTCGGCTGAGCAGGTAGACGATGGGCGCGACACCCGAGAACCCGTCGCGCGCGTAGTCGGGGTAGCAGCCGACGTGGTGGAAGGTGGTGCCGTCGACCTTGAGCCCGTCCTGGATGCCGTCGGTGGGCAGCAGGTAGCGGCTCAACCAGTCACTGAGTACGCGCAGATGGCCCACCTGACGGGCCTCCCCGTCCTGGAGGAGGGCGACGGCGAACATGCCCCGTACGTTGGTGTTGAGGATGTCCACCGTGGAGCCGTGCCCGTTACGGAAGTCGAAGCCCCGCCGCAGCCGCCCGAACCCGACCAGCCACGTCAGGTCGGCCCGCACGGCCGCCAGCAACCCCGCCTCGCGCAGCACCTCGCGCATCAGGACGACCGAGTCGTAGTAACCCACCATGGCGAAGCCGAGGTGGTGGATGGTCCCCTGGCAACTCCCGTACGTCCAACCCAACGCGCGGAGTCGCCGCACGATGGTCAGGTACAGGTCGCCGAGTGTGTCAGCCCGCGGCGTGCCGGGGCCCGCCGCGTCGTACGCCTGGGCGATGGTACGGAGTAACCCGGTCACCTCCTTCAGGTCGGCGGCCCCGACGAAGGCGGTCAGGTCGGCGGCGATCTCGGGCGGGTAGATCTGCGTCTGGAAGGAGAAGACGGCCCGGTCCCGCGTCAACTCTTCTGTCTTGCTGACAAGTTGCTCGACGTACGCGTCGGTGACGGGTGGCCCGCCGGCCAGGTAGTCGTCGTGGTAGCGGCGGACGACGGTGCGCAGTCCCGCGTGCTCGGCCGGCGTGGGGGTGGGGGCCGGGACGGGTTGGCGGGTCAGCAGTCGGTCGAAGAGGTAGAGCGCCTGCCAGTGCTGCTGGTCCCAGTTGTCCCCCTCGATGCCGACGTGGTCCACCTGCGCGTCGCGGCAGGGCGCGTCGGGCCGCAGCGCGACGTTGAGCAGGAGCTGGTCGAGCCAGAGCGTGCCGGCGCGGCGCGGGGCGGTGATCCGGCAGGTGTCCATGTCGGTGCGCGGCCGGCCGTGCATGTCGTACGCGTACCGCACCCAGGCGGTACGCCACCCGGTGAAGTCCAACCGGAAGTCGAACCAGCAGTCCACCCGCTCCCCGCGCCCGAACTCGAAGCGCACCGCGTCGTCGGTGGCCCGCTCGTTGTGGACCCACACCGCGAAGGTGTCCACGGTCCCCTGCCACGCCTGGTCGGCGAGCGGGTTGGTGCGGTACGGGTCGGGGGCCCAGGCCAGGGCGGCGCTGACGGTGAGGTGGGTGCGCGGCCCGTGGTCCCAGCGGAGCGCGTGCCGTCCGCAGACGGAACCGTGCGTGGCGTCGATGGCCAGCGCGCCGCCCGGCCCGGCGGTGATCGCCTCGGGCACGGCGGTCTCCAGCAGGAACGCGGGCGGGGTGAGGGCCAGCGCCCGTTCCTCCAGGGTGGCTGCCCGCGCGACGGTGGCCGCCCGGCCGGCGGGATCGGCGGCCGCTGCCCCTGGTGCGTGCGCCGCCGCGGGGCTCGCCGGGGCGAACGGGAGCAGGGGCGCGGCCTGCGCCGCGGCCGCGCCGGTGGCGGCGACGCCGTAGGCGAGCAGCCTGCGCCGGGTGACTCTGCTGGGTTCGACCTCAGGCCCACGCTCCACTGGGGTTTTCCTTCCGTCGCCGGCCGGTGCTGCCCTGCTGTGCCCCCGCGCTTCGATTGTGCGGGCGAGGGGGGCGGGCGGGCACAGGGTGCGTGGCGGGCGGGGGCGGAGGGGCCCCGGGCGGGGGCACGACGAAGCCCCCGTCAGCCAGACGGGGGCCTCTGAGGTGCGGCTGCCGAGAGAGTGTGACGCCGGGGCATCAACCGCCGGCGAACTCCCCGGCCTTGACGGCGGAGACGAACGCTGACCAGGCTGGCGCTGCGAAGACGAGTGCCGGACCGTGTGGGTCCTTCGAGTCACGCACCGGGACGGCACCGGGGTGGCCGTCGGCGACCTCGATGCATTCGCCGCCGGGCTCACCGTTGCTGTAACTGGACTTCCGCCAGCACGACACGGCGGACGCGTCAGGAATCATGTTCATGCTCATACTCTTTCAGGTAGGCGCGCGCCCCGGGAACATTTCAGCAAATACCCTTTGATCACCGTTCGCGACTCGGCAGTGGATAGCGCCGCGTCGTGGACGGCGGAGTACATCTGTGTCAGCTTCCGCATGTCACGCGCGGTCCTCGCCCGCTTCCCGGAGAAGAAGCTCTCGACGTAGCCGTCCATGGCTCCGTTGGCGAAGGTCAGCAGGCTCAGACTGCCGCCCAGCAGCGGATGCCCCCCACGTTCGAACGGCAGCACCTGGACCGTTACGCGCGGCATCTCGGCGACGTGCAGCAAGGCTCGTAACTGGTCGGCCATGCAGGCGGCCCCGCCCACCTTCCGCTCCAGCACGACCTCATCGACAACGGCCTCATAGCGGAGTTGGCTGGACTCCTCCAACACCGCCTTGCGCTTGAGGCGCGTCGCCACATGGCCTTCGACCTGCTCATCGGACGCGTCGAGCAGAGAGGCGCGGAAGAGGGCACGCGCGTAACCTTCGGTTTGCAGAAGTCCCGGGATAACGCTGCCGCCGAAAACCTGAATGCGAGTCGCCGCCAGCTCGTTGTTCACGATGACACGGCCGTACCTGGGGATCGTTGTCCTACGGGCCGTGGCTAGCGATTCCACCATCACCCCGTCCGTACCGAAGAACGCGTCCAATGCCTCAGCGAGCGTTTGGGATGGCAGTTGCTTTCCGCGCTCCACCCTGCTGATGTACGAGTGCGGGTAATGCACCGCGTCGGCCAGGCTACGCAGCGACACCCCCGCCCGCTCGCGCAGGCGGCGCAACCTCCGCCCCAGCAGGACCCGAGGCGCGAGCCCGGCCTCGTCCTCGTTGTTCAGCTCCATCAGCGAAGACCCCAATTCCGTGTCCCCTGTTGCCTGTTGGTCACAGACAACGCGTAGGCAGCACACCCCTCACCGGCAATACTGGCCACCGTACCGATAAAATCCAGGCCAGCACCGGGTTTAGCCCGATCGAGTGACAGAGTGCGAAAGGGCAACGCGACATGCGCATTTAGTCGCCCGAGGAAACGGACAAGAGTTTTTCCCAGAGTCGCTGCATCTTCCGCACATCGTCCCTGGGCTGCTTCCACACGTTCCCGACGACCTCAACCGGGCACGCAGGGCACGAGTGCAAAAACTCCGCGAACTGGTCGTCACACCAGCTCGGCACCCAGGCGCCGGAGCGGCAGAGGAAAACCGCGTCGAAGGCCACCCGAGGCACGGACCCGTTGTCGATACGCATGCTCACCGGGATCAACGGCTCCTCGACCGGCCGCGCCAGGGATTCACGCCACGAGGGAAAGTGGACGAACACGTGCGAGCCGTTCCAGTAGTGCGCGAGCATCCAGTTCTCGGCGCTGATCCCCTTCTCACCCGAGAGGACTCCCCTCTTCCAGGCGGCGAAGCTTCGATCGTTTCGCTTGTATCCACAGTCGTGATGAGCGTCGTACAGGTGGACGCTCTCCCAGGGCCCCGAACCTCCGAGGTCCGACGGGAAGATCTGCGACGCCCAGGCGTTCGAATCAGCATAGAAGACCTTGGCGCCAACGTTGATATCGAATCGTCCCCAGAAGTCCTCGTAGCCCTCGCACCGGGGGAGCTTTACCCCCGCAGCCACGAAGGCCCGGAGGCGCTTGAGCCAGATCGCCTCGACGTGTACCGGGTCCTCAGCCACCGGCCAGGAGAACAATTCAGGATGGTCCCCGAGCGGGCCTCCGGCCGCAGGCGTCGAATAGAAGAAGTCCCAGTCGACAACGAGCAGATGCATCTGGCCGCGAACCTCTTTTCTGGGCACTGACAGGCCCCCGGCCGAAACCGGGGGCACACAGGAAATGCAGCGGTCAGTGCCCGGGGGATCCACTACCGCCCTGGCCGTCACCGTCCTCAATGTCGGTGTTATCGGGGTCGTCTTCGCCACCTGTCGGGGTAGCCTTACGGAGCAGTGCTGCCTTGAGATTCACGGGCTTTCGCCTCCTCAAGCGCCGCCAAGGGCGCCTCCCTCGGCGGTGGTGCACCTGCACCCGCCTCGGCCCTGCACCGGCCGAGGCGGGAACCCTTGGACGCGGGATCGCGCAGGAGAGTGCACAGGAGGGCCCGGCTGCCGGAAGCGGGTCCGCGACCTCACGCTGGCACGCCGGCAGCGGATTCCGGTGTTGTCTTCGCTGAGCACTGCGGTGTCGCCTCGCTACCTTCAACATCCCTCTGTGCGCTGTGTTTTGAAGGTAGGAAGCGCGGACAGGCCAGGTCCAACCTGTTGCACGTTGTTGCAGGCGAACTACCCGAGTGAGTCAATCGCAGCGTTGATCAGCAACCTGGCCTCCGGGCCGTACACAGCCATCTGACGCATCTGCTCGAACGCCCGCAGATACACGTCCACATCCCCGGGGCTGGTCAGCGTGACCTTCCCTGCCATCAGTTCAACGTGCACTCGCTTGTCGTCGAATATCGAGAACTGCTCGACGCCCCACATCGTCCGCCGTGCCGACTGGGGGATGATCCCGAGCGAGACCGCCGGGTACGACATGGCCGTGAGCAGATAGCCGAGCTGGCCTGCCATCGCGGCATCGTCGGCGTCACGACGCCGGAGCACGGACTCCTCGACGAGGAGCACGACGCGATGCAAGCCGTCACGGATGATCTGTGCCCTGTCGAAACGAGCTGCTGCCGCAGCGGCGGAGTCGTTCGGCACTTGCCGGAAGTCCGCGATATCCGAAAGGAGTTGTTGAGCATAGCTCTCGGCCTGAAGCAGCCCGGGCATCACGTTGGAGCAGTAGATCCGAAACAGAGACGTGCTCTGGTAGAGGGGGCGGCTCACGTCCACGAGCCTGCGCATACCCGTGCGTTGCTGCCCCCGCCACTGCACGTACATGGACTCCGCGTCACGCGAGGCCGCCACGAGGTCGGCCGCCAACTCCCGAGCGTTGCAGGCCATACACCAGGCACGGATATCGGCGTCTGACGGCGTTGTGCGGACGTTCTCGATGCGTGAGGTCTTCGACTTGTTCCACCCGCACAGGTCGGCCAGCCCTTGCGTAGTCAGCCCGGCGTCCTTGCGTAGATTCCGGAGCCGCTTGGCAACGGACTGCCGGGCGGCCTCCGCGCTGGACAACGGCGATGTCGACATGGGCTGGCCTGGTACCTGTGTTCGCTACTTGACCTCGTACTCCTCATGGGGAATGGCTCGATCCCACACGGCCACGAAGGCCGCGGACAGAACCTTCAGGAGATCACCTCTGTCGCTCATCTCGTCCTTTACCAGCGAACCGTCCCCGGCGAAGTGGTGAATGCGGGCGAGGCGATCATCGAACAGCCAGTAGTCGTTCCCCGGAAGCAAGAGATCCGATGCCAAGCGGCGAGGGAGCCAGCGGACCTGCTCCCCCGACTCGATGTTGGCGCGCGTGACGTAGTGCTCCCATCGGATGTACTCGGAGACAGGCTCACTGACCACACGAACCCGACGAATGACCACTCCACGCCGCACGGCCTCTGCGATGTGATCGTGAAACGGACGCCACCACGAGCCGCGATCGTCCCAATTCACACGCTCCCCCTGGCGCCATGCCCGGAAGCGCGCGTTGTCGAAGTAGGTGTCCCTCGTCTCCAGGTGGTTCGCAGTGCGTTCGGTGTTACCGAGGATCTCAGCGAAGCTGGGCTGCTTCTCGCTCTGCCGCTGCCCGCTCTGCCGCATCGCACGCCTTCCTGATCTGCGCAATCATGCGCGCCGGGATACGAATCACTTCCTCGGTGTCCGGAATGGGTCCGAACTCACGACACTTCGCCTTGGTGGCATCGTCGCCCTTCCAACCCTGAAAGATGAGCTCCGCCTCCTCCGTGTCCGCCCAGACGGAGGGGCAGTGGTCTTCGTCCGTGTCGGGGTCCTTGCCGAAGAACAGTAGAGACATAGCTACCTCTCCCGCGCCGTCAGTTGCGACCTGTTGCACGAACATCGCCTCAGCGAGCTACCGCCGTCAAGCTTCCCATCACTCCCGCCCGGCCCGATCCGGCCAAGAACATGCACAAGCCATGCCCCGGCAAGCAGCCTTACGCCATCCCAGGTTTATTGACCGAACGTTCTCGATACAGCTAGTCTCGCCCCCGTGGCCAGGACCAAGGAATTCGATCCGGACGCCGCGCTCCAGGCAGCGCTCGAACTGTTCTGGCGGCGCGGGTACGAGGCGACGTCGATGGCGGACCTCGTGTCGCACCTCGGCATCGCGCGGGCCAGCATCTACGCGACGTTCGGCAGCAAGCGCGAGCTGTACGCCAAGGCTCTGGAGCGCTACAGCGAGCAGCACGGGCCCGACATCGTGATGGAGCTGTCCCAGCCGGGGCCGGCGCTGCCCGCCGTGCGGGCCGTGGTGCGCCGGTTCGCCGACGAGGCCGCGGCCGACCACGAGCGGCGGGGCTGCTTCGTCACCAACACCGCGATCGAGCTGGCCCCGCATGACGCCGCCATGGCCCGGCGGGTCGGGGCGAGTTGGGACTCCATCGAGACCGCGCTCACCTCGGCGCTCATCCGGGCCAGGGCGCAGGGCGAACTGCCGGCGGGGCGCGATCCGCGAGCGCTGGCCCGCATGCTGCTCGTCCTCCTCCAGGGCCTGCGGGTCATCGGCAGGTCCACCGACCAGCCGGGCCGCCTCGCGGACGCCGCGACGCAGGCGCTGGCCCTGCTCGACCCGGCCGAGCCCGCGACCGCCGACCAGCCGTAGCCCGCCGCAACGCCCCACCGCCTCCCACCGGGCCCCCGCTTCACACCCTGAGCCTCGCACGCCCTCATTCAAGACCGATCGATCTGGTTTATCTGGCGGACCCGCCGGGTTCCGTCCCCCTTACGTGAAGGAGTCACCTCATGGCCGCACGCTTCACCGGCAAGACCGCCCTCGTCACGGGCGGCGGCACCGGCATCGGCCGGGCCGTCGCCGTCGCGCTCGCCGCCGAGGGAGCGCGGGTCGTGGTCGCCGGCCGTACGGCCGAGTCGCTCAAGGAGACCGTCGACCTGATCGAGCGGGCGGGCGGGGTGGCCGCCGCGATCACGGCCGACGTCACGCGCGGGCCGGACGTGGAGCGGCTGGTGCGGGAGACGGTGGAGCGGTTCGACGGGCTGCACGTCGCCGTCAACAACGCGGGGCTCATCCTGCCCGCGACCCCGGTCGCCGACGTGAGCGAGGAGGACTGGCGACGCGTCGTGGACGTCAACGTGACCGGCGTCTGGCTGTCGCTCAAGCACGAGATCCAGCACATGCGCGCGCACGGTGGCGGCGCCATCGTCAACATCGCCTCCCGGCTCGGCGCCCACTCGCGCCGCCGCAACATGGCCGCGTACGTCGCGAGCAAGGCCGCCGTCAGCGCGCTGACCCGCAACGCCGCCCTCGACCACATCGCCGACGGCGTACGTGTCAACGCGGTGAGCCCGGGCTCCACGGACACCTCGATGTCCACGCTGCCGGGCGAGAGCCCGGAGGCGAAGGCCGAGCGGATGCGGCAGCAGGTACCCAACGGCCGGGTGGCCCGTACCGAGGAGATCGCCGCCGCGGTGCTCTACCTCGCCTCGGACGACGCCGCCTCCACGGTCGGCGCCGACCTGGTCGTGGACGGCGGCTCGACGGCCTGAGCGAAGGGACTCCTTGCGGAGGCTCACCGACGGGCGGGCGCCGTGCGGGCAAGGGCGGTACGGCTACCCGTCCCCCCTGACGTGCCCCGCCAGCACCGACACCACGAGCCGGCGCACGGTGGCCTCGGCCGGTGGGCCCGGGTCGCGGTCGGCGAAGAGGAGGTGGCCGCCGCCGACCAGGGAGAGGGTGAGGGAGTCGAGGTCGGCGTCGGGCGCGACGCGGCCCCTGGCGCGCTCGTCGGCCAGGTAGGCGGAGACCGCCGTCGTGACCTCCGCGAGGATCGCGATGCCGCCTCCGGGCCTGGCCTGCCGGAGGCGGGCGCGCAGCTCGTCGCGGAAGGTGATGAGCGGGATGATCGCCACCGGGACGGGCTCGAACAGGGTGGTCAGCGCGGCGGTGAGGTTGTCGGCCACCGTGCCGGTGCCGGCGGCCTCGCGCAGCGCGTGCGCCCGCGCCTCAAGCCGCGCGGCCCGGTCGAGCACCAGCTCGGCGAGGAAGCCGTCGAAGTCGGTGAAGTGTCGGTGCAGGACGCCCTTGGCGCAGCCCGCCTCGTCCGTGACGGCCCGGCTGGTCAGCCCGGTGGGGCCGGCGCGTAGCAGCACGCGTTCGGCGGCGTCGAACAACTGCTGTCGCGCATCGCGAAGGTGCACTCCGGTCGGCACGTACCGGTCCTCTCCCACGCCAGTCTCCTGGCACCCGTCGGCGTGCGGGCACTGGCCGCACGTGGCACCCACCCCGTGTGGGCCCGCGCCCCGTGTGGGCACCTTGCCATGCGCGGGCGTATGCCCCGTATAGGCCCTGGTCACGTACGCACCCTTGGCACGCGTGGGCGCTTGCCCACTAGAGTGACCGCATGCCCACTTTACCGCGAGAGCAGTCAGAGCCAGCGCGCCCGCACCAGGCGCGACAGGTGGCCGAGTCGTTCGGTGCGCAGGCCGAGCGTTACGACCGGGCCCGGCCCGCGTACCCCGATGACCTGGTGGCGCGGATCGTCGCCGGGAGCCCGGGGCCCGAGGTGCTGGATGTCGGGTGCGGCACGGGGATCGCGGCCCGGCAGTTCCAGGCCGCCGGCGGCACCGTGCTCGGGGTCGAGCCGGACGCGCGGATGGCCGAGTTCGCGCGGGCTCGCGGCCTGCCGGTGGAGGTGGCGACCTTCGAGTCCTGGGAGCCGGCGGGGCGGGCGTTCGACGCGGTGGTCGCCGCCCAGGCGTGGCACTGGGTGGACCCGGTCGCCGGCGCCGTTAAGGCGGCCGACGTGCTGCGCCCGAGGGGGCGCCTGGCGATCTTCGGGCACGTCTTCGAGCCGCCCGCCGAGGTGGCCGAGGCGTTCGCGGCCGCCTACCGGCGGGTGGCGCCCGACTCCCCGTTCGGACAGCAGCCGGCGCGGCGGGCGCTGGAGTCGTACCGGGCGGGGTACGCGCGGATCGCCGACACGATCCGTGGGACGGGGCGGTTCACCGAGCCCGAGCAGTGGCGCTTCGACTGGGAGCGGACCTACACCCGCGCGCAGTGGCTGGAGCTGCTTCCCACCACCGGCGGGCTCACCCGGCTCTCCGCCGACCAACTGACCGAGGTCCTGGGCGCGGTGGGCGAGGCCGTCGACGCGCTCGGGGGTCACTTCACGATGCGCTACACCACCCTGGCGACCAGCGCCGTCCGCACCGGCGCGCCCTGAGCCCCGGCGCGCGCGGCGTACCGGCGGCCGGCCCGCGCGCGGGTCACGTCCTGCCGCCGCCCGCGCCCACCCCGGCCGGTACCTGATCGGCCGGCGCCTGGCCGGCCGGTGCCTGGCCCGGTGGCTCGGCGAGGGGCGCCGCGCTCGCGGGCTCCGTGCCGGCGGGCGAGCCCGTCCGCGTACGCCGGGCCGCCAGCCACACGTACACCAGGACGCCCGCGAACAGGAACAGCACGCCCTGGTAGACCGCCGCGTAGCCGGCGCCGGCGACCAGCCACAGGGAGAAGCCGAAGGCGGTCAGGGCCAGGGCCGCGTCGCGGGTCAGGCGGGCGGGGCGGACGCGGTCGCGCTGGCCGGAGAGGAGGAAGTAGAGCTGGGCGGCGGTCGCCAGGAGGTAGGGGACGGTGGCGGTGAAGGTGGTGACCAGGACCAGCATCTCGAAGGCGCCGCCGGTGCCCAGCGTGTAGGCGGCGACGGTGAGTAGGGAGGCCAGTACGGTCCCGACGAGTACGCCGGTGGTCGGCACGCCGCGCCGCCTGCGCAGGAACGCCGCGGGGAACAGGCCGTCGCGCGCCGCCGCGTACGGTGCCTGGGCGCTCATCAGGGTCCAGCCGTTGAGCGCGCCGGTCATGGAGACGAGCGCGGCGCAGGCGATGACGACGCCGCCCCAGTCGCCGCCGAACATGGCGTTCACGGAGTCCGAGAACGGCGCCGTGGAGTCCACCAGGTCCGCGTGGGTGACGGTGCCGAAGACCGCGAGCGTGCCGAGGAGGTAGACCAGTGCGGCGCCGAGCGTGCCGAGGACGGTGGCGCGGCCGACGTTGCGGCGCGGGTCGCGTACCTCGCCGGCGCTCATCGCGGCCGACTCCACGCCGAGGTAGCTGAACAGCAGGATCGCCGCCGCGGCCGAGACGCTGCCGGTCAGGCCCTGGTCGCCGGCCTGGAACGGGCCGAGGTTGTCCGGGTCGAAGAAGACGAGGCCGCCGATCGCGACCAGCAGCAGCGGCGCGAACTTCAGCACCGTCGAGACGAGTTGCACCGCGCCGACGTACCGGGTGCCGGCCAGGTTCGCGAGCGCGGGCAGCCAGAGGATGACCAGCGCGGCCAGCACGGTCCGCCAGGTCGCGCCGTGCACCGGGACCAGCACGTCGAGGTAGCCGACGGCCGCCACCGCCAGGGCCGCGTTGCTGACCCAGGTGGTGATCCAGTAGCTCCAGGCGGCCAGGAAGCCGGCGAAGTCGCCGAAGGCCGCCCGCGCGTACACGTAGGGGCCGCCGGTGCGCGGGTCGCGCTGGGCCAGCTTCCCGAAGACCAGGGCCAGCGCGAGCGCGCCAGCGGTCAGCACCACGAACGCGACCAGGCTGACGGTGCCGTACGGGGCGACGAGGGCGGGCAGCAGGAAGATGCCGCCGCCGATGATGTTGCCCATGACCAGGGCGGTCGCGGTGGGCAGGCCGAAGCGGCGGGAGTGGCGGTCGTGCATGGGGGGTGAGCCTCTCGGTGCGGGTCGCGCACATCGCCCGAAGGTGTCGGACGGGACGGACCGCGCAATATGGTCAGGGACCGGGAGCGGCTCGCAAAATCAGCGCGATTTGTCCTGTACGACGGGCTCCGTCGTGGAAAAAGCGCCGGTCACACGGGGTGCGACCGAGGATTCGTCCACCGGCTCCGCGAGCTGTTCCGCTGCCGGGAGCCGGTCCGCGTCGGCGAGCCGCTCCGCCTCCGCGAGCCAGCGGCGCAGGACCTGGTGGACACGTTCGGCCCCGACCAGTTCCGTGCCGTCGGCGGTGGGCGGGGACAGTTCGCTCGGCCACAGCAGGAAGGCGTGGGACTGGTCGCCGCCGAGGCCGCCGTGCGAGCCGATCTGGTCCTCGAAGGCGTGCACCTCGCCGGTGCGCGGGTCGTAGGCGGAGTTGACCATGATGTCGGCGACGTGCGGGAAGCCGTCGGTGCGCAGCACGGCCGCCGCGGCGCCGGGGCCGAACGGGGCCAGCGGGCTGGCGCCGACGACGTGCCCGGTGGCGAGGTGGTGTTCGCCGCCGTGCGCGCCGAGCACCACCGGGCCGTGCGCGGCCGACCGTACGAGGAGGAACCCGATGCCGGGGTGCTCGGCCAGGGCGTGCAGCAGGGCGGGGTGGCGGCGGTCGATCTCCTCGCGGGTCATCCGATGCGGCACGTCCGGGAAGGAGATCAGGCCCAGGTTGCCCGAGCCGAGCACGAGCGGTCCGGACCGGCCCCGCCGGCGCTGCGACTCGGCGGGGGTGGAGGGTGGCTCGGCGGGGTCGGTGGCGGGGAGTGTGGCGAGGGGTCCGGCGGCGGGTGGACCTGTCATCGGGGCCGGGGGCGCGGGGGCGCGGCCCGGGGGTGGTGGCGGTCGTGTCGGGGCCCGCGGGCGGTGCGCCGGCGGGCGCCTGCTCGTGTTCGTGCGCCTTCTCGGGCCGGTGCAGCGCGACGCGGGCCGCCGCGCGGGCCTCCGCTCCGCTGCGGGTGCGCTCGGCGCGGCGCGAGACCGGCAGCCCGCAGCCGGCCCGTACCAGGTCCTCCAGGGTGAGCCCGTACTGCGCCGCGAAGGTCTCGCCGGGGGTCTGGCCGTGGTCGGACAGGAGCACGAAGCGGTAGTCGCGGGGCGCGTGCCGGGCGGCCTTGGCGATCAGCTTGATGCTGCGGTCGAGGCGGCGCAGCACCTGGTGGGTGTCGCGGCTGTACGGGCCCGAGTGGTGGGCGACCTCGTCGTAGGCGACCAGGTCGGCGTAGACGGCGCCGCGTCCGGCGAGCATGTCGCCGATGACGGCGGCCACGACGACGTCGCGTTCGACGACGGTGGCGAAGGCGCGGATGAAGGGGTAGAGCCCGCCGCGGCGCACCCGGGGCCGTTCGCGGCGCAGCTTGGCGCGGGTGGACTGGCCGATCTCGCGGCAGACCTCGGCGATGAAGGAGCCCGCGGTGCGGGTGGCGTTGGCGGGGTCGGAGAAGTAGGCGAAGTAGCCGGCCCGGGAGCGGTTGTGCTTGCCGCGTCGGCCGGCGACCGACAGGACGAGGGCGAGTTGGTCGGCGCCGCCGGTGAACAGGTTGCCCCGGCTGGCGCCGTCCTTGGCGAGCAGGCCCGGGTGGCCGGCGCGGGCGGCGGCGCGGCGCTGGAGTTCGGCGGCGCTGGTGGGGCGGTTGCTGATCATCAGCTCGCCGGTGTCCTTCTCGTACCAGCGGAAGGCGGGCACGTCCTCGGTGGAGCCGTGCAGGATGCCCAGTTGGCTGGCGCCGGTCTGGCTGGACCAGTCGGTGCGCCAGCGGGTGAGGGTGTGGGTGGTGCCCTCCCAGGCGGCGAGGGTCTCCATGAGCGGCGGCCGGGGTCTGGTCCGGCCACGGGTCGCGGGGCGCTCGCGCAGGGCGGCCCGCAGCAGGTCGTGGCCGACGCCGTCGAGTTGCAGGAAGACCGTGCCGGGGGCGGTGGCCGGGGCTCCGGGCCGGGCGCGGCCGGTGACGGGTCGGCCGCGCCAGGGCGGGGCGCCGGGCAGGCCGCCACGGCGGTGCCTGCGGTAGGCGAGCCGGGCCAGCCGGCGGCGGTAGGCGCCGTCGTCGCGTACGGCCAGGGCCGTGCTCGTCGCGGAGGAGGCGGCCGACATGACGGCGGCCACGACGACGGCGGTCTCCGGCTCCACCTGGCCGCGCCCGTCGGGTATCAGGCTGAGGGCGACCAGCAGCAGCGAGCCGTTGAGGAAGAAGACGAGGAGGCCGAGGACGAAGGCGGGCACCAGCAACAGGGCGCGCACCAGTGCCGGCCAGACCAGCGCGCTGAGTACGCCGAAGGCGCCCGCGCCGGAGGCGGCCGTGACGGCGATCCGGGTGGTGCTGTCGCCGTCGGCCGACTGGAGCCGGAAGTCGGGCAGGATGCCGGCGAGGGCGAGCATGGTCAGCGTGCTGACCGCCCACACCACCGTCACCCGCAGCAGGGTGCCGCCCACGGTCTTCCATCGGGGCCACTGCACGCGTCGTCTCACCTCGTGTTCCCGCCCGCCTGGTGCCCGGGCTCGGCGCCCAGCCTGTCATGTCGGAGCCGCCGGCGTCGGCCGACCGCCGAGCGGGCCGCGCGCGGCCCCGCCGCTTTCCGGGGTCCGGGCTCGGGTCCGGGCTCGCGTTCGGGTTCGACCGGCCCGGGCCCGGGCCGCTAACCGCGCCCCTTGGGCAGCAGCGTCGCCGCCCCGGCCGTGGCGAGCGCGGCGAGCAGGCCGGCGATGAGGAAGGCCACGCCGTACCCGTTGGCCCCGCCGAGCGCGTTCGCCACCGCTGTCAGGACCGCGATCCCGAGCGCCGTGCTGACCTGGCGCGTGGTGTTGAGCAGCCCGGAGGCGAGCCCGGTCAGGGCGGGCGGGGCGCTGCTGGTGGCCGCCACGGTGATCGGTGTGAAGGCCACGCCCGCGCCGAGGCCGACCAGCAGCAGCGGGACCACGATGGTGGGCCAGAACGCCGTGTCGGGGCCGAGCCGTACGAGCAGCAGGAAGCCGGCGGTGACCAGACAGAGGCCGAGGCTGGCGGTGCGCCGGGTTCCCCAGTGGGTGGTCATCCACCCCGTGACCTGCGCGCCGACCATCACGGCGAGGGCAGTGGGCAGGAAGCCGAGCCCGGCGCGTGAGGGCGAGTAGTCCAGCACGTGCTGGAGGTAGAGCGAGAGCACCACGGGGCTGGCGAGGTAGCCGACGCCCAGGCAGAACATCACGGCGTTGGCGGCGCTGACCGCGCGGTGCCCGAAGATCCGCAGCGGCATCAGCGGGCTGCGGGCCCACCGGTGCTGGCGGACCACGAAGAGGGCGAGCAGGACGACGGCGGCGGCCGAGAACGCCACCGCCCGCGCCGTGCCGGCCGGCTCGCCGAAGGCGACGACACCGTAGACGAGGGCGGCGAGCCCGCAGGTCACCAGGGACGCGCCGAGCAGGTCCAGCGGCTCGCGCGGGGCGTCCGTACGGGGCCGTGGGGCGAGCGCGCGCCAGGCGACGGCGAGCACCACGACGCCGATGGGCACCTTGACGAGGAAGACCCAGCGCCAGCCGAACGAGTCGGTGAGCAGCCCGCCGAACACGGTGCCGGCCGCCGCGCCGACCGCCCCGACCATGCTCCACAGGCCGAGCGCGCGGGCCCGCTGGGCGGGTTCGGCGTAGGCCAGGTGCACGATGGTCAGCGTGGTGGGCATGAGCAGCGCGCCGCCCAGGCCCTGCACGGCGCGGGCGGTCACCAGGTGCCAGGGGGCGGTGGCCAGGCCGCACCAGAGGCTGGCGGCGGTGAAGACGCCGAGCCCGGTGAGGAAGACGGTGCGGGTGCCGACCAGGTCGGCGAGCCGGCCGCCGAGCAGCAGGAAGCCGGCGAAGGCGAGGGTGTAGGCGTTGACGACCCAGCCGACGGACGAGGTGGTGAAGCCCAGGGCGGTGGCGACCGGCGGCAGCGCCACCGAGACGATGGTCGCGTCCAGGACGACGAGGAACTGCGCGCCGCACGACAGCAGCATGAGCAGCCACGGCGGCGCGGTTCCGCCGGCGCGCGGCGTGGCCGACGCCCCCGGCGCACCGCCCTTGGTGAAGACCCGCGAGGTGAAGACCCCCGACACGGCGCGCGGCGACATGCCCTCCCCTTTCCGCCAACCCCCGAGACCCGAGTTAGGTAAGGCCAACTTAGCTTCTGCGCCCCTTACGGCCCCCGCGGCGAACGTTGGCCCGCCGCCCCGCCCTCCCCGGCCGGAATTCACCCGTCCATGCCTCCCCCGTGGCCGCCCCATGACCCGTACGTGACCCGGCCTTGACGGACCCGGGCCCGCCCCGGCCGGGACCGCGCTCCCGCCGCGCGGGCCGGGCCCGGAGGGTGGGACCGGCCGCGCGCCGGATACCCCGCACGGGCGGCCCGGCACCTGAACTACGCTCGGGTGGGCTGACGCCGGTCAGCGTGCGAGAGCGTCGAGACGGGAGATCCGGGTGTCGGTGGAGATCACCTGGTGGGGACATGCCACCGCGACGGTGGTGGACTCCGGAGTCCGCGTCCTCACCGATCCGCTGCTCGTCCAGCGCCTGGCCCACCTGCGGCGGCGGCGCGGCCCGGTGCCGCCGGACAGCGCGCTCGTCACCGACCTCGCGCTCGTCTCCCACCTGCACGCCGACCACCTCCACCCCGGCTCGCTCGCGCGCCTGGCGCCCGGCACCCGGCTGATCGTGCCGCGCGGCGCGGGCGCGGCCGTGCCGGCGCTGCGCCGGGTGGCCAGCGCGCGGGCCCTGCGCGTCACCGAGGTGCTGCCCGGCGACGAGGTCACGGTCGGCGAGGTGCGGGTGCGGGCCGTGCCCGCCGCGCACGACGGGCGACGGCTGCCGTACGGGCGGCACCGGGCGCCCGCGCTCGGCTACGTCCTGCGCGGCGCGGCCACCACGTACTTCGCCGGCGACACCGGTCTCTTCGACGAGATGCCCACCGTGGTCGGGCCGTGTGACGTGGCGCTGCTGCCGGTCGGCGGCTGGGGCCCGTACCTGGGCCCGGGCCATCTGGACGCGCGGCGCGCGGCGCGGGCGCTGGAGCGGCTCGGGGCGCGCAGCGCGGTGCCGGTGCACTACGGCACGTTCTGGCCGATCGGGCTCGACGCCGTCCGGCCGCACGAGTTCCACGCGCCGGGCGACGAGTTCGTGCGGCACGCGGCCCACCTGGCGCCGGGGTCGGTGGTGCACCGGCTGCGGCACGGCGAGAGTGTGCGCCTGGAGGCCGCTCGGTGATCTCCGAACTAGCTCGCGCCATACCGCCCGAGTCCACCCAGCAGGCGGTCGGCTACCCCTCGCTGTTCCTGCTCGTGGTGCTGGGTTCGCTGGTGCCGGTGGTGCCCACGGGGGCGGTGGTCAGCTCGGCGGCGGTGGTGGCGATCCACCAGACCTCGCCGTTGGCGCTGCTGATCGTCTTCGCCGTCGCCTCGCTGGCCGCCTTCCTCGGCGACCTGGCGCTGTACTGGCTCGGCCAGCGCGGGGTGCGCTCCAGGAACGGATCGCGGTGGCTGGGGCGGCTGCGCGAGCGGGCGGCTCCGGAGCGGCTTGAGCAGGCGCGCGCCAGGCTGGACGAGCACGGCGTCGCCGTCCTCGTGCTGTCCCGGCTGCTGCCGGCGGGGCGGATTCCGGTGATGCTCGCCTGCCTGCTCTCCCACGTGCCGATGCGCCAGTTCGCACGCGGCGCGGCCCCCGCGGCGCTGGCCTGGGCAGTTACGTACCAGTTGATCGGCCTGCTGGGCGGGTCGCTGTTCGCCGAGCCGTGGGAGGGCGTGGCCGCGGCGGTCGGGCTGGCGCTCGTGGTGACCGTGGCGCCCGCGGTGTGGCGCCGGCTGCGCGGGACGCCGGCCGGGTAGCCGGCGCGCCCGGCCGGGAGCGCGCGCCCGTCAGGGCGTGGGGTTCTGGCGGGCGCGCTCCTGGTGGCGGCGGGCCTTGAGGCGGTTGCCGCAGGTCTTCATCGAGCACCAGCGGGCGGTGTTGGCGCGGCTGTGGTCGAGGAGGAAGAGGCGACACTCCTCGTTGCCGCACGGGCGCAGCCGGCCGGGTCGGCGCTGTTGGACGTCGTACCAGGCGAGCACCAACTCCACCGCGAGCAGCCGCTCGGGCGGCGCCGCGAGGCGCCAGCGCAGCTCCGCCCCGTCGACCTCGGGGAGTTGACTGACCTCGGCGAGCAGCCGCCGCAGCTCGGGCTCGGGCACCGCGTCGCGGGTGGCGGTCTGGAGCGCGTCCCGCGCCGCCCGCAGCCAGTCGAGCGCTCGCGCGTCACCCCGGCCGCCGTGCTCGTGCGCCCACTGCCGTAGCGCGGCGTCATCCGCCCACAGGTCCCTCGGCTTGCCCTCCAGCACGGGCGTGCTGTTGAGCGCCGCGAGCAGCGCCGCCTCGTCGATCATCTCCGACCACCTCGCCACCTAACCCTCTTCATTCGCTTGACAGGTTACCTCGCATCGGGTCAACTGAAAGCGCCAGTAACCACCACGGCGACTTAAGAGGGTTAGTCATGACGAACGTTCACCACCGGTACGCCACCGTGCGCGGGCACCGCGTCTTCTACCGGGAGGCCGGCCCCCGCGACGCGCCGGCCCTCGTGCTGCTGCACGGATTCCCCACCAGCTCGCGCATGTTCCGCCGGCTGATCCCGCTGCTCGCCGACCGGTACCGCGTCATCGCCCCCGACCACCTCGGCTTCGGCCACTCCGACGCCCCGCCCGCCGACGCCTTCCCGTACACCTTCGACGCGCTCACCGACATCACCGAAGCGCTCCTGACCGAGCTGGGCGTCTCCCGGTACGCGGTGTACGTGCAGGACTACGGCGCCCCCATCGCCTGGCGGCTCGCGCTGCGCGACCCGGCGGCGATCACCGCGGTGATCTCCCAGAGCGGCAATGCCCACGAGGACGGCTTCGTCCCCGAGTTCTGGGCGCCCCTGTGGGCGTACGCCGAGGACCCGGGGCCGAAGACGGAGGCGGCGGTCCGTACCGCCCTCGACCTGGATGCCATCCGCTGGCAGTACCTGCACGGCGTCGACCACCCCGAACGCGTCGACCCGGACACCTGGACAGCCGACCACCGCGACGTCAGCCGCCCCGGCAACGACCTGGTCCAACTCGCCCTGTTCCGCGACTACGCCACCAACCGGCCGCTCTACCCGCGGCTGCACGCCTACTTCCGGGACAGCCGCGTCCCGCTGCTGGCCATCTGGGGAGCGGGGGACCTCATCTTCGGCCCGGACGGCGCGCGCGCCTTCGCGCGGGACCTCCCGGACGCCGAGATCCACGTGGTGCCCGGCGCCGGCCACTTCCTGCTGGAGAGTCACCTGCCGACCGCCGTCGACCACATCCGGGACTTCCTGGACCGGGCGCTGCCGACGACCCGGGGCTGACGCCGCGCCGCGCGGGCCGGCCCCGGGCGATGCGGGCCGGCCCCGGCCCCGGGCCGGCGCGCGGCCGGACCCGTGGCACGGGTGCCGGCCGCGCGCCGGTCTAGCGGGCGTCACACAGCGCGTGGTCCACCAGGCGCGACGTCGCCTCGTCCTGGCGGCGTTGCTGGGCGGAGCCGGGGCGCCAGGTGGTCACGGCGGTGGCGACCGCGCGCCGACCGTCGTCGGTGGCGCCCGCCGCCGCGACGTAGCCGGGCGAGGAACCGCCGTGGTACCAGACGCCCGCGTCGCACCCGGCGACCGGCCGCCAGTACACGCCGAGCCCGAACCGCACGCCGGACCCGCCCACCCGCCCGTCCCGCGCGGCCGTGGTCTCCCTCAGCCGGGCCAGCTCCGCCTCGCCGAGCAGCCGCCCGTCGAAGAGCGCGCGGAAGAACTCCGCGACGTCGCCGGTGGTGCTGACGACGGAGGTGTCCGGCAGCGGCACGAACACCGAGGTGTCGGTGAGCTGGTCGGTGTCCGGGAAGCGGGTGTAGCCGGTGGCCGCCGGGCGCGGCAGGTGCGCGGACGCGCCGGCGGTGAACGTGTGCCGCAGCCCGAGCCTGGCGATCACCCGGTCGTGGATCTCCCGCGCGACCGGTCGGCCCGTGACCTTCTCGATGACCATGTCGACGAGCAGGTCGTTGGTGCGGGAGTAGCCCCAACGCTTGGTCGCCACCGGCGCGCTGGGATCGGGCTGCCACCTCGGCCCGCGCGCCATCGCGAGTCGCACCAGCTCCGCCGGTTCGTACGCGGTGAGGCGCCTGGTCTGGAACGCGCGCGGCGTGAGTTCGCGGGCCCCCGGCAGTTGGTCGGCGTAGTCGGTGAGCCCGCTGGTGTGGCGCAGCAGGTCGGCCACCGTGATCCGGGTGCCGTCGTTGCCGTGCCCGCTCACCACGCCGGGCAGCACCCGCTCCACTGGGTCGGCCAGCCGCAGCCTGCCCTCGCCGACGAGTTGGAGCGCCACCACGGCCGCGAACGGCCGGCCGACGCCGCCGACGCGGTAGTACGCGCGCCACGGCACCGGCCGCCGCGTGGCCACGTTCCCGTCGCCCGCGCGGGCCGCGGCCCGGCCGTCCGAGGTGCGCACCTCCGCCAACACCCCGGTGCCGCCGGCCACGTGCACCGCGTTGGTGTCCCGCCGCAGCTCGCGCCGGTCCACCTCGGAGCGGCCCGACGCCGTACCGGTGGCCGTGGCCACCGCTCCCGCCGCGACCGCCACCACCACGCCGAGGCCCACCCCCAGCCGCGCCCGTCTGGACGCCCACCCGCCGCGCCCGCGCTCCCCCGTCGTGCTCCCCACCGGTCCCCCTCTCGCGCCGGCGCACGCCACCGAGGGCGGATCCGGCCTGTGCATCGGTCGGCCCCACCGCCCGCGCCGTCAGCCGCTCGCCGCGTCCCCGGCGCCCGGGCGGGCAGGACCCTCCCATCCTGCCCGTGACCGCGCGCGAACGCCGCCGGGTTTTTGGCCCGGTGCCCGGGGTGGCCGATCTTCGCACGACCTCAACGGCCTAACGGGACGCGGGAGTTGCGCCTTCCACAGGCCGAGCGCCCCCGGCGTTGGCCGGCTCCCGCGCTCACCGACCCCGGCGGTTCCTCACCGGCACAGCGCCGCGTCCACCAGGGCCAGGACGTGGTGCGGGCCGTCCGCGACCGTGGGCGTGTCTGCCGTGACGGCGATCGACACGGCGCGGCCGTCGTCCGTCCTGCCACCGCTGGTCTGGTAGCCGGGGATGTTGCCGCCGTGCCCCCACGCCAGGCCGCCGCAGCTCAGCGGCGTGCTGATGACGCCGAGCCCGTACCGGGCGCCGGGCCACAGAGCGCCGTCGGGGGTGGCGACGGTGGTGCGCATCTGCGCCAACTGGGTCGGGGCCAGCAACTCGCCGCCGAACAGGGCCGCGTAGAACCGGTTCAGGTCGGACGGGGTGGAGATGAGCTGCCCGGCGGCCCAGCCCCAGGAGGGGTCCATCCTCGTGATGTCGTCCAGCGGCGCACCGGGCCGCTCGGCGAAGTACCCCCTGGGGTGCGCCCCACGGATGCGCTCGTCGCCGACGCCGGGGAAGTAGGTGTCGCGCAGCCCGACGCGGTCGATGACGCGGCGGGTGATCTGCTCGGCCAGGGGCCGCCCGGTGACCTTCTCGATGATCAGGCCGGCGAGCGTGTAGTTGGTGTTGCTGTACGACCACCCCTTCCCGGGGGCGAACAGTGCCTTGTGCGCGAGGCCCAGGTCGAGCGTGGTGCGGGGCTGGACGTAGGTGTGGCGCCCCTTGCCGGTGAGGTCCTCGATGTACGGGACGTAGTCCGGCAACCCGCTGGTGTGCTGGAGGATGTGGCGGACCGTGATGCGGCGGCCGTCGATGCCGTCGCCGCGCACCAGGCGCGGCAGGTACCTCTCGACGGGGGCGTCGAGCGAGACCTTCCCCTCGCCGACCAACTGGAGGACGACCGTCGCGGTGAACGCCTTGGTGTTGCTCCCCACCCGCACCCGGCCGTCGAGCGGCGCCCTGGCCCCCGTCCGCAGGTCGGCGACGCCGACCGCGTAGTCCCGCACCCGGCCGTCGGGGCGTGTGGTGGCGGCCAGCGCGGCGGGGTACCGGTCCTCGCGGACCAGGCGTTCGAGCCCCTGGTGCACGACGTCCCGGGAGCCCCGGTCGGCGGCGGCCGGCGCGGGCAGCGTGCCGCCGACGGCCAGGGCCGCGGCGAGCGCCCCGACCACGGCGACGGCGCGCCGCGAGCGAAGCGAACGGAGTGAGCGGGACTGTGTCGAGCCGGGGCGGGTGCGCGACGGACGGTGGCGCGTGGTCACGGGGGAACCTCCTGGTGGCGCCCTGTCGGGCGCGGGGAACGCGGGGCGGGCCGGTGCGACGCGCGCGGGCCCCGCCGGGGTGGCGGCGGCGCGACGGTCGCGTACGAGGAGGCTAGGAAAAGCCGCCGCCCAGCACATCGACCGTGGGCACGAGGGCCCCGGGTCCCGGCGGCGACTACGCCACTGGGATGAGGGTCCCAGCACGGAGGAGTACGGCGGGACCAGGGGCCTGGGTGGGCGGCGGTGCTCGCGCGCGGAAATCCCTTTGTGAGGTAGCGCGGTGACCGTGGGTCAGACGGCGGTCAGGGCGTACTCGACCTGTGGGAGCGGGTTGCCGTCCCCGTAGTCGAAGTCGCGGACGACGCCCGACTCGGTGAAGCCGTGCCGGGCGTAGAAGCGGCGCGACCGGGGCGTGTCCCGCAGCGTCCACAGGTGGATGCCGCGCGCGCCCCGCTCGCGGATCGCGGTCAGCGTGCTGGCCATCAGGGCCTGTGCGACGCCCGTGCCCCAGCCGTCCGGATGGCCGTAAAAGCCGAAGATCTCGACCGAGCCCGGCTGCGGGGACGAGGGGCCGAAGTAGGAGAACGCCGACGGTCGCCCGAACGCCGTGGCGAGCAGGCACGTGTTCTCCGGCTGCTCGGCGAGCACGGCCTGCCAGCGGTGGCGGCGCCGGTGCAGCGCCTGGGTGAAGAAGTCCGGGGAGAAGAAGTCCGCGTAGGCGGCGCGCCAGGACGCCGCATGGATCCGGCCGATGACATCGCCGTCGCTCGGGGTGGCCGGCGAGACCGTGAAGTTCGCTGTCATCTGGCCACCGTACGGGCGGGTGCCGGGGCCGTCTCGACAATATGTCCGACGGCAGGCCGCCTACCGCTCGCCGGCCGCGTACGGCGAGCGACGCGGCCCGCGACGGCCCGACCCGCGAGGGTACGGCGGGACAGCGGGCGGCCGGCCGGTCAGCGGGCGGGGGCGCGCCCCCGCCCCGACCCTCTCAGGACGCTTCCAGCACGCGCGAGGCGCCCACCGGCAGGTCCCACAGGTCCTCGCGGTCCCGCCCGGCCGCCTCCCACGCGGCGCGCACCCGGTGCAGGGGTTCCACCGGCGGCTCGGCCGAGAGGAGGAACGTGGCCCAGTGCATCGGCGCCATCCGGCGCGCCCCGAGGTCGCCGAGCGCGCGTACGGCCTCCTCGGGGTCGGTGTGGACCGGGTGCAGCATCCAGCGCGGTTCGTACGCGCCGATCGGCAGCAGGGCCAGGTCGATGCCGGGGTAGCGGTCGCCGATCTCGGCGAACCAGTGGCCGTAGCCGGTGTCGCCGGCGAAGTAGACCCGGCGTGCCGGCTCGTCACCCGTGGCCCGTGGGGCGGTGAGCACCCAGCCGCCCCACAGCGAGCGGCAGGTGTCGGTCAGGCCGCGCTTGCTCCAGTGGTGGGCGGGCACGAAGTCGAAGCGGACGGCGCCGCCCTCGGGGGCGGGCAGCTCGACCGCCTCCCACCAGTCGAGTTCCGTCACCTGGGTGAAGCCGCGGCGGCGGCACCAGGCGGCGAGCCCGGCCGGCACCAGCAGGTGGGTGGTGCGCGGCAGCCGCTTGAGGGTGGGCGCGTCCAGGTGGTCGTAGTGGTTGTGGCTGATCACGACGGCGTCCACACGCGGCAGGTCCTCCCATCGCACCCCCACCGGCGTCACCCGGGGCGGGGTGCCGAGGATCCTCCGGGACCAGACCGGGTCGGTCAGCACGGTCAGCCCGCCGACGCGGATCACCCAACTGGCGTGCCCCGCCCAGGTGACCGCCACCGCGCCAGGCCCGGGCGTCGGCAGCGGACCGGGAGCGAACGGCAGCTCAGGAACGGTGTGCAGGGCCCGGTCGGAGGGGCGCAGCAGCCCCTCGCGGGCGAGTCTGGCCAGCGCGCGCACGCCGGGCAGCGGAGCGGTCAGCCGGTGCGCGAACGTCCGGGGCCAGCGGCGTACTTCACCCAGCGGGCGGGGCGCCGGCAGCGGGCGCGGGCCCGCCACGGGGCGCGGACGGCGCACGGCGTGCGGGCGGCCCGCGCCACGGGGGCCGGCGTCGGTGCGGGGCCGCTCGGTCTGGTCGGTCATCGACAGGGCTCCATTCGTCAGGGGAACGGACTCGGGCGCGGCGATATGTCCCCTCACACGGCTACCCCGTCACGCCCGTCGACCGACGCGGCCGACGCGCCCGCGACAGGGCGACGAGGGGCTCGGTGTGGTCGGGGGGCGTACGAAGGGGCGCGGGGCGTACGGAGGGTGGGCGGGTCAGTCGGCCGTCAGCTCGCTGAAGGCCGACTCGAGGAAGGTCAACGCCGCGCGGACGTGCGGCTGTTCCAGCGGGTCGCGGGCCGCCAGCGTGGCGAGTCGCTGATCGTCGTCGGCGCCGAGCAGCGGCAGCGTGGACAGCCGTACCCGCAGCTCGTCCGGCGTGTCCCCGAACCGGTGTCCGCCGGGCACCGGCTGCCCGAGACGCCAGGTCAGGTGCCGTTCGAGGTCCACCGCGTCGGTGATGCCCCGGCGGGTGAGCGGCCCGCGCAGCTCCGCGAGGTCGACGTACAGGTGGTGGCCCGCGCGCGGTGGGCGGCTGAGTACGCCGAGGTCGGTCAGCCGGTCGTAGGCGGCGCCGCCGACCGCGCCGTAGGCCCGGGCCGCGGCGGCCGTCCTGGCCCGCACCGGCGCCGGCTCGCGCAGCGCGTGCAGCGCCGCCGAGGCCACCGGGGCCGGGAGTTCACCCCGTACGGCGTCGAGCGCGGCCAGCAGTCCGGCGTGCAGTTCGGCGCCCCGGTCGGAGGCGGGCAGCCGGGCGATGGCGGCGGGCCAGCTCGGTGGGGTGAACGCGCCGGCGAGGTCGGTCAGCACCACCACCCGGTCGGGGACCATCTCGGCCGGGCTGACGACGACGGTCTCCCCCGGCCACCCGGTGACGGGCCGCTCCGGGCCGTCCGCCGGTCCAGGGCGCGCCGCGCCGCCGGGACGGGGCGGCGAGCCGGTCGCGGTGGCGGGCGGCGGCGGGTCGGTGGCGGTGGGGTGCACGGTGTCGCGCCAGGTCTCGTCGCTGACGATGAGCAGGTCCTCCGCCTCGGCGGCCTCGCACACCTCGTGCAGCAGCTCGGGCGGCGCCACCGTGCCGGTCGGGTCGTCGGCGACCGCGAGCACCAGCACCCGCGGGTCGCCGCCCTCGGCCCGGACCCGGCGCACGGTCTCAAGGAGCGCGAACGGGTCGGGCACTCCGCCGCTCGGGGCCGGCGCCGGGGCGTGGTAGGTGGGGCGGCCGGCGAGCCGGGCGAGCGGCGCGTACCAGGCCGCCGACGGGCGGGTCAGCAGCACGTCACCGCCGCCGACCGCGAGCAGGGCCAGCAGCAGCGGCTGGCCACCGGCCCCGGCGAGCACCTGGTCGGGGTCGGTGCGCAGGCCGCGCCGGTCCCAGTAGTCGCAGGCGGCGCGGTGCAGTTCCGGCGCGCCGCCGACGGGTTCGGGCCGGCTGCGGCCGGAGGCGGCGGCGAGTCGGGCGGCGAGTTCCGGCAGCGGGGGCAGCGCGCCCTCCGCCGCCCAGGGGGTCGCGGCGCTGTGTGGAGCCGGGGCGGGCCGCTGCATCGGTACCTCCGTCGACGAGCGGGGCGGGGCGGTCTTCCGCTCGCCGCACACGTACGTACGTGAACACATACTCCCTCACCCACCGAACGGTGCCACCTTCGCGGATCGCCCGCTTCCCGTGCCGGCCCGGCACACGCGGTCGGACCTCGGCGTTTGTCCGTAGAGGGCGCGGGCACTCGGCTGGTGCCCGACGCGGCCCAGACGCCGTGGGGTGTGACCGGCGCCCCGGGTGTGCGGGTACCCGCGCGGCGCGGGTGGCCGCCGAGCGCGCCCGGTCGGGGCGGTCGCGCCGCGTGGCCCGGCAGCCGGAGAAGCGACGACGAGGGGGCACACCGTGACGACCATGCCCGAGGGGCAGCGGGACGGCCTGGAGGTGCTGGCCAGCGACCACCGGGCGGTGGAGGGCCTGCTCGCCACGTACGGGCCGGACCTCGAACCCGAGGAACAGCTCGCCCTGGTCGAGCGGGTGACGGTCCTCGTGGTGCGGCACATGGTGGCCGAGGAGGAGTACCTGTACCCGGTGGTGCGCGCTGAGCTGCCGGACGGCGACGCGCTGGCCGACGCCGACCTGCGGCGACAGGCGGCGGTCGAGGCCACGCTCAACGAGCTGGACGGGCTCGACCCGGTCAACGAGCGGTTCGAACCGCTGGTGCGCCGGCTGACGGACGAGGTGGCCGCGCACATCGAGTTCGCCGAGGGGCGGCTCTTCCCCGGGCTGCGGGAGCGGCTCAGCGCCGAGCGGCGCATGGGGCTCGGTCTGCACCTGATGTCGGCCAAGCGCACCGCGCCCACCCACCCGCACCCGGAGGCGCCGGACAGGCCGCCGCTGAACAAGCTGATCAACCCCGGGGTCGGGCTCGTCGACCGGGTGCGGGACTGGCTGTCCGGCCGAACTCGATGAGCTGTGGCTCCAGGCCGCGGCCCCGGCTGCGGACCACCGTCTCGGCCAGTTCGGCGAGCTTGCGGTTGGAGCGCTGGGACATCCGGCGCAGCATGTCGAACGCGGTCTGCGCGTCACAGCCCACGATGTGCATGAGGATGCCGCACGCCTGGTCCACCACCGGTCGGGTGCGCAGCGCGGTGTCCAACTGGTCGACCTCGGCGAGCGCCGCCCGGTAGCGCCGGGCGTACACCAGGTTGGCGACGGTCAGGTCGCCCAGGAGTTCGGCGGTGTCCCGGTCGGCCGGGCCGAGGACGCCCGGGCGCAGCCCGTAGAGGGTGATGGTGACGGCCAGCCCGTCGTGTTCGAAGGGCAGCGTGGCGCTGGCCCGTACGCCTGCTGCCAGCGCCCTGGCCCGGTACCGGGGCCAGCGTTCGTCGTACAGCAGGTCGTCGGTGACGGCGGGCCGCCCGGTGCGCAGGGCGGCGGGGATGGGCCCCTCCCCCTGGCTGAGTTGCATGGCGACCAGCGCGGACAGGTCGGGGTGGGTGGCGGCCGTCAGTTGCTGTTCCACCTCGGCCTCGACCACCTCGGCCTCCGCCGCGCCGGGCCCACCGAGCTCCTCGCCGACGGCGGGCGGGGCCGACGCGGGCGTACGGGCCCGTGGGATAGCCGCTTCCGGGGGCGGGACGCGGGCCGGGCCGCCGGGCCCGGCCAGGGCGGCGACGTCGCGGGCGGCGACGGCGGTCGCGGTGGCGCCACAACTGCCGGGGGTGTGGGCGACGGCCTGCTCGGCCAGGCGCGTCAGCTCGCGGCTGAGGGCGGCTCCGGCGTCCGGCGGCGGGGCGATCGACTGGTGGGAAACGGCGGATGTGCGGTCGGGCATGTTCACGGGCTTCCTCTCCTGGGCGGTGGCCGTCTTCCCCCTGCTCCGCTCCTCGTGCTGCTCGGATGCCCGGGTCTACGCCTTGGAAACGAATCGATGAACGATGTGCGAGCAGGCGTGTTCCCGCCATTCGGACATGGTGGGGCGGGACCGGAAGGGTCGGGCAGCGGTTAGCGTGTGGCCATGACAGAGGGTGAGGACGAGGGGTTCAGCCAAGAGCTGACCGACTTTCGCCGACGAGTAGAAGAACTGCGCGCCGTGCGGGCGCTGCCCGCGGCGGAACGGCTTGGCGCGCTGGACGCGGCGCTGGTGGAGCTCCAGCACGCCGCCGATGTCCTGTGGCCGCGCTTCGAGCGCTGGACGGCCGTGCGCGGTGACGGGCGCGGCAACGCGCAGGAACAGCGGCTGCTGCGCGCTCTGTTCCAGCGGCTGCCGGTGGCGGTCGCCCTGGTGGACCGGGAGGCGGTCGTACGGCGGATGAACTTCGCCGCCACCCAGCTCTTCGGCACCCAGGCCGGCTACGCGACGGGCCGCACGCTGACCGGCTGGTTCCGGCACGACGGCCGGGCCGCGCTGCGCTCGCAGATCGCGGCGGTGGCCCGGGGCGAGGGCGGGCGCGTCCTGCTGGCGCGCGTCCCGCGCCGGCCCGGCGCGACGGACCCCGCGCCGGGGCTGCCGGGCCGAACGGCACAGGGCGAGGAAGCGGGGCCGGAGAGCGCCCCGGACGCGCTGTGGGTCACGCTGGGCGCGATACGCCCGCCGGACGAGCGGCAGCTCGCGGTGCTCGCGGTCTTCCAGCCCGCGGACGGCGCGAGCGCGGCGAACGGCCCCGCCGCGACGGGGTTCTCGCTCGGCGCCGACCGGTCGCCGACCCAGCCCGACCTCGCCGAGGTCTCGCGCCAGGCCGAGGTGCTCGACCTGGTGGACGAGGCGGCCACGGCGCTGCTGAGCGCGCCGCCCGGGGCCGACCCGGAGGCGGTCGCCCTGCGCGCCGCGCAGGTGCTCCACCGG
Organism: Streptomyces sp. 71268; assembly: GCF_029392895.1. Taxonomy (NCBI): domain Bacteria; kingdom Bacillati; phylum Actinomycetota; class Actinomycetes; order Kitasatosporales; family Streptomycetaceae; genus Streptomyces; species Streptomyces sp. 71268. The sequence goes on along the minus strand of NZ_CP114200.1, from coordinate 7,047,735 downwards.
CGTTTCGCCGACTGGGTGGTCGTCGACTGGGCCAACCGCGACGGCACCGGTGGCGGCGGGCGACCGGTCGAGACGCCCACCACCGCAGGTGCCCCCGAGGCCGCGCCCCTCGGGGGCACCGCTCATGGCACCGGTGGTGCCGTGGCCCCCGACCCCACGGCGGCCACGCCCGTCGACGCCCGGCCCTCCACCGGGCCCGGGCGCGCGGCACCGCTGCGGCGCCTGGTGGTCTGCGGCCCGGACGACGGCAGCGGCCTGGTGGCCACCGTGGTCGCACAGGACCCGGCGGACTCCCCACTGGTGGCGGGGGCCGTACGGAGCGGCACCTCGGCGCTCCAGGTGCGCCCCGACGAGGTGGCGGCGTTCGGCCTCGACGCCTCGGGCGCGCCGGTGTTGGTGGCCGCCGAGGTGACGTCGCTGCTGTGCGTCCCGCTGCGGGTCGCGGACGCCGGGCCCGCTCAGGGCGCGCTCACCGTGTTCCGGACCGGCGCCCGGAGGGCGTTCGGGATGGCGGAGGCGGGCGCGCTCGACCGCACGGCCCGACACCTGGCACTCGCCCTGGACCGCGCCGCCACCTCCGGCACCGCGACGCGGAGCGGGCCGGCCGCTGCCGGCACAACAGACGCGCCAGACAGATCGGATAAACCCGACAGACCCGACACGCCAGACAGATCCAGCAGCCCGGACGGCGGACAACCAGCCGTCGCCACCATGATGTGCGCCACAGCGACGAGCGTCGCTCCCGCCGGTGACGACCGGACCAGGGCCCCCGACCCCGCGGGCGCGGCCCACGCGGCCGGCCCCGTGGGAGGCGCGGGGCACGCCGGTGCGGCGGCGGTCCCGGACCAGCAGCAGGTCTGCCATACCCCGCCCACGGAGCCGGGCACGGGGCCCGGGGGCACGGCCCGGGCTCCGGAGCCGCGCCACTCGTCGGACCCGCCCCGCCCACCGGGGCTCTGAGGCGCCGGCCGCCCCGTGGTGGGCGGCCCGGCCGGGGGTCACGGCGCGCGGCGCGGTCCGCGCCGCGCGCCGTGACCTCTCTCACGCGGCGTCCGCCATCACCCGTTCGCCGATCCGGGCGCAGGTGCGGTTGATGAGCCGGGAGACGTGCATCTGGGACATGCCGAGCTGGTCGGCTATCCGGGACTGCGTCATGTCGCAGAAGAAGCGCAGGTAGAGGATGCGCCGCTCGCGCTCGGGCAGGGCGTTCAGCTTGGGCTTGACGGCCTCGCGGTCCACGATGCGGTCGTAGTCGGGCTCGGGGGCGCCGAGCGTGTCCACCAGTGAGTAGCCGTCGGCGGCGCCGGTCAGCTCCGCGTCGAGCGAGAGGGCGGCGAAGCTGTCCAGCGCGCCCATGCCGGTGCGCACGTCGGCCTCGGACAGCCCGGTGTGGCGTGCCACGTCCTCGACCGAGGGCCGCCGGCCGTCGGGGGTGCGGGTCAGTTCCTGGATGGCGGCCCGCACCTTCTGCCGCAGCTCCTGTACCCGGCGCGGTACGTGCAGGCTCCACAGGTGGTCTCGGAAGTGCCGCTTGACCTCGCCGACGATGGTCGGCACGGCGTAGCTCTCGAAGGCCGTGCCACGGCCCGACTCGTAGCGGTTGACGGCCTTGACCAGGCCGAGCATGGCGACCTGCTTCAGGTCCTCGCCGCTCTCGCCGCGGTTGCGGTAGGTGGCGGCGATGCGCTCGGCCATCGGCATCCAGGCGCAGATGACGCGCTGGCGCAGCGCGTCCTTCTCCGGGCCGTCGGGGAGTTCGTCGATGCGTCGGAACTCCGCTGAGGTGTCCGGGGCGTCGTCATGCGGGTGCCGCTTACGTGCACGTACGGACGTCATGTTCCGCTCTCCCTGATTTCGGTGCATCGGTGCGTCGCCGTGGGGGACGGCGAGCGGGATGTCATCGCGGGAGCGGCGCACGCGGACCGGACGGGGCCCGCGCAGGTGGCCAGAGCCTCCCGCGGGTCGTGCCTCCGGTCCGAAGCACGTCCTTCGGGTGCCCGAGGGTCCGCGCGGGCAAACCCTGGTTCCCTGGGAAGTCGGTAGAGCGGGTACCCGGGCGGGCGGACGCCTCGTCGTACGAAGCCCCTCGATTGGCGTACACGGCGTCGAGCAACTATCGAGGGAGCGGGGGCACACATGACCTGTCCGGCCGCATGGAGCCGCTCCCGGAACACAGGCAACGGCACCAGCGACCGGGCGACAGACCGCCAGGACACCAGAGCAACCCAGCAACCCAGAGCAGCAGAGCAACACAGCAGACCAACCCAGCAACAGAGCAGAGCCAGCACCAGATCAGAGAGGTACTTCCACATGCGAGTCGCGTTTCTCACCGCCCCCGAGGGCGTCGAGCAGGTCGAACTGACCGACCCCTGGGAGGCCGTACGGGCCGCGGGGGGCACCCCGGCCCTGCTGTCCACCGCCTCCGGCAAGGTCCAGGCGTTCCACCACCTCGACAAGGCCGACACCTTCCCGGTGGACGAACTCGTCGGCGAGGCCGACATCGAGACCTTCGACGGCCTGGTACTGCCCGGCGGCGTGGCCAACCCCGACGCGCTACGGCAGGACGAGAAGGCGGTGGCGTTCGTCCGGGACTTCTTCGCGGCGGGCAAGCCGGTCGCCGCGATCTGCCACGCGCCGTGGACGCTGGTCGAGGCCGACGTCGTGCGGGGCCGCACCCTCACCTCGTATCCCAGCCTGCGTACCGACATCCGCAACGCCGGTGGCGAGTGGGTGGACGAGCAGGTCAAGGTCTGCTCGGGCGGCCCGAACGTGCTGATCACCAGCCGCAAGCCGGACGACCTGCCCGCGTTCAACGAGGCGTTCCTGGCGGAGTTCAGCCGGGTGTCGGGGGGCCGGTAGCGGCCGCTCCCGCGCCGACCGGGGCGCGACCGGCGCGGCGATGGCCGCGCCGCGCGCCCCGGCGCCCGGGCCGGGCCTGAGCGCGGCGCCGGACCGCGCGGGAACGCGCCGGTCCGCGCCGGACCGCTGGGCGCGCGCTGCCCGGCGGCGTGGGCCCGCTCAGGGGCGGCGCCCCAGCAGGGACAGCAGCTTGGTCTGCACGTCGGCGCCCGGCGGCGGGGTGACAGCCGGGGCGAACAGGCCGGTGCGCGCCAGGTCCGCGGCGTACGGCGAGACCTCGCGTACGGCGAAGTCCACCAGCCCCCGTGGCAGTTGCTCGTCCGCGCCGATCGCCCGGGACAGGTCCCACGCGTGCACGACGGCGTCCATCGTCATCTGGGAGCAGTAGGCCAGCGCGCTGTCCGTGCCCGAGGAGAGGTGCACGGTCCGCTCAAGGGCGCCCGGCTCGGCGAACGCGGCGAGCGCGCTCTCGGCCGCGCGGTCCCAGGTCGCCACCGGGTCGTCACCCAACTGGTCGCCGTCGAAGCGGTCGCCCTGCTCCTCGATGGTGGAGCCGTCGCGGACCAGGGCCGGCACCCACAGTTGTTCGACCGTCAGGTGGTTCACCAGGTCCCGCACGGACCAGTCGGTGCAGGGTGTCGGGGCGGTCCACTGCCCGTCGCCGACGGCGTGCACGCGCTCGGTGAAGAGTTCGATGGCCTCGCGGTGTCGCTGCGCCACCCGGTGTTCGTCCCTCGTCTCAGCCATGCGCCCCATTGTCCCCACACATCTCCCCACCCGCCCGCGCTGCCGGTGCGCGCCGCCACCGCTCGTACCCCCGGTAAGGCGTACGCGTGGTTCAGGCGTACGCGGCGTCGGCGGCCGGGCGCGTGGCGGCTCGGCACGTGGCGGTCCGGCACACCGTGGCTCGGCACATGATGGCCCGGTATCTGACGGCCTGACGGCCTGGCAAAGCGCCGGGCGCGGGCCCTGACACCCGCGCCCGGCGCCCGCCGGCGCACACCGCGCCGGCGACGGCCCCTCAGCCAGCGCCCGGGTCCCCTCCTCCCAGCGCGTTCAAACCCACGTACCGCGTACGAGTCGCCCGCCCACCCCGCACCCACACGCCACCCACGCGCCCCGCACACCCGCCGCGTACGGCACCCGCGCACCACGCACGCGCGTGTCCCGCAGCCACGAACCCGTGCCTGGGGTCGCCGGCGCGCGAGCCCTGGCGTGGCGACATCGCGCTGATATCGGCCTCCCGTGTGATCGGGCGGCCCCCGGGTACTCGCGCCCGGCGGTGGGCCTGGACGGGCCAGGTCCGGGGCGGTAGCCCCGAGCAGCGGGGCGCGCGGACCCACGCCCCACGGCCACAGACAAGGCGGAGCGAGATGGCACAGAACGTACGGCAGGTGATGACCCCACGGGTGACGACGGTTTCGCCGGACGCCTCACTGGTGGAGGCCGCCCAACTCATGCGTGCCAGGGACATCGGAGACGTCCTCGTCGCCGAGCACGGACGGGTGCTCGGCGTGTTGACGGACCGCGACATCACCGTGCGCGCGGTCGCCGACGGAGCCGACCCCCTCACCGTGAGCTGCCGCGCGATCTGTACGCCCGAGCCGGTCACGGTGACCCCCGACACGCCGGTGTCCGAGGCGGTACACCTCATGCGCCGGCACGCCGTCCGCCGCCTCCCCGTGGTGGAGAACGGTCAGCCGCTCGGCATGGTGAGCCTGGGGGACATCGCCGAGCAGCACGACCCGGGTTCGGCGCTCGCGGACGTCAGCCGCGCCGCGCCCACCGACGCCCACCCCGGCGGCCCCGGCGGGCCCGCGGACGGGCACACCGGCCACCATCGAACGGACGGGTTCGGTGGCGGCCCAACGGATGGGTCCGGTGTCGGCTGACGCCCGCCCACCGCGCGCCATCGGCCCGGCGGCGATTCTCTCCCCGCTCAGCCGGGCCCGCCCTGACCAGCGCCGACACACCGGTCCGGCCTACGCTGGCCGGCGCTGGGTAGGCGGGGCAGCCGTGGCGCGGCCACGCGCAGGTTCGACGAAGGAGTCACGGATGGCAGGTCAGGGCGGGAGATGGGGCGCGGCGCGCCGGTCGCGCGGGAGCGACCGGGCGTCGGGCCCGGCGGCGTGGGCGTTGCCCGGGCGCGCGGGTGGCCGGCCCTCGTGGCTGGCCCGCCCGCGACCGGCGGGGCCACTCGCCCTGGCGGCCGTGGTCGGCGCGCCCGACGGCCCGCTGTCGCGCGTCGCCGCCGCGGCCGAGGGGTGGCGCGGTGCGCGCCGCGCCCCGTGGCGGCGCGCCCGCGCGACGCCGGTCGCCCGGGCCGCCGCGGCGGCGAACCTCACCCCCGCGCCGGGCCACCCCGGCGTCTCTGACCACTGGCTGGTCGGGCTCGACAAGAAGCTCTTCCAGACGGTGGCGTCCCGGCACTGGCCGGGCGCCGAGCGCGTGCTGCCCCGGCTGAGTCACAGCGCCAACCACGGTCGGCTGTGGCTGGCCCTGGCGGCGGGCATGGCGGCCACCGGGCACCGCCCCACGCGCCGGGCCGCGGTGCGTGGCGTGGCCTCGCTCGCCCTGGCGTCGCTGACGGTCAACACGGTGGCCAAGCGTTCGGTGCGGCGGACCAGGCCGCTGGTGCACGTCGTCCCGATGGTCCGCCGGCTGCGCCGGCAGCCCATCACCACCTCCTTCCCCTCCGGGCACTCCGCGTCGGCCGCCGCCTTCGCGGTGGGGGTGGCCCTTGAGTCGCCGCGCTGGGGCGCCGTGGTGGCGCCGATCGCCGCGTCGGTGGCCTTCTCGCGCGTCTACACCGGCGCGCACTACCCCAGCGACGTCCTGGTGGGCTCGGCCCTCGGCGCCGGCGCGGCGCTCGCCGTGCGCGGCCTGGTGCCCACCCGGTCGCAGTTGCCGCCCGCCGCGCGCCCCCGCACGGACGCCCCGGCGCTGCCGGGCGGCCGGGGCCTGATCGTGGTGGCCAACTCCGGTTCGGGGGCCACCAGCGTGTGGCCGCCGCGCGCCGACCCGCTGGACCCGATCCGCGAGGCGCTGCCCGAGGCCGAGTTCTGGACCTTCACGCCCGACCCGGAGCCCGACCTGGTCCCGGAGGGCGAGCGGGCGGCGGCCGACGGGCGCGCCGGTGGCGCGGCTGGGTCCCACACGGCACCCGACGCCGAACCGCCCTCGCTCATCGAGCTGTTGGAGAAGGCCGCGCGCCGGGCCGCCGAGGTCGGCGGCGCGCTCGGGGTGTGCGGCGGCGACGGCACGGTCAGCGCCGCGGCGACGGTGGCCGCGCGCGAGGGGCTGCCGCTGGCGGTGCTGCCCGGCGGAACGCTCAACCACTTCGCGTACGACCTTGGCCTGGAGACCGTCGACGACACGTGCCGGGCGGTGACCTCGGGCGAGGCGGTCGCGGTGGACCTGGCGCGGTTCACGGCCGACGGGGCGGCCACGGCGACGGCCACGCACTACGTCAACACCTTCAGCATCGGCTGCTACCCGGAGATGGTGCGCATTCGCGAGCGCTGGTCGGGGCGCGTGGGCAGTTGGGCGGCCGAGGTGCTGGCCGCGGCCCAGGTGCTGCGCACGGCGGAGCCGCTCGACTTGGTCATCAACGGCAAGCGGCGCGCGGTGTGGATGCTCTTCGTGGGCAACTGCTCATACCGGGGGGTGGGTTCGGCCCCGGCCAGCCGGCACGACCTCGCCGACGGCCTGCTCGACGTGCGCATGGTGCACGGTGGCCGGCTGCCCCGCGTCCGGCTCCTGTCGGCCGCGCTGCTCGGCGTCCTGCGTCGCTCTCCCGTCCACGCGGAGGCCCGGCTGCGCCACCTGCGCGTGGACGAGATCCCGGAGGGCACCGACCTGGCGTATGACGGCGAGGTCACGCGCGCCCCGCGCGGCCTGACGCTGGACAAGGTGAACGAGGCGCTGCGCGTCTACCGCCCGCTCGACGTCTGACCGGCGGTGCCAACGGCGGCAGCAGTGACGGCGGCGACGGCGACGGCGACGGCGACGGCGAGATGAGTGACGGCCCGGCCGGGCCAACAGGCGGGCGAGCAGCCGAGCGGCAGGCGGCGCCGAAGCCCACCACCCGGCCGGGCGCCTCGACGTATCGCCTCTCACATACCAAGACGACCCTCTCGCCCAACGAGACAGCGGCGTACGGTTCGGGAGTGGCGCCCGCTCGGGTCGCCGTGCCCTGACCGGAGTTACGGGAGGTCCGCCATGCCCTCGACGCCCACCGACGCGCCCCGCCGCGCCGCGCACTACGTGCACGGCCACCACGAGTCCGTGCTGCGCTCCCACACCTGGCGCACCGCCGAGAACTCGGCCGGCTACCTGCTGCCCGAACTCACCGCCGGGCGCGCGGTGCTCGACGTCGGCTGCGGGCCCGGCACCATCACCGCCGACTTCGCCGCCCGGGTCGCGCCGGGCCGGGTCACGGGCGTCGACGCGGCCGGCTCCGTGCTCGACCAGGCACGGGCCGTGGCCGCCGAGCGCGGCCTCGACAACGTCACGTACGCCGTCGGCGACGTCTACCGGTTGGACTTCCCCGACGCCTCGTTCGACGTGGTCCACGCCCACCAGGTGCTCCAGCACGTGGCGGACCCGGTGGCCGCGCTGCGCGAGATGCGCCGGGTGTGCCGGCCCGGCGGGGTGGTGGCCGTGCGCGACGCCGACTACGCCGCCATGGCCTGGTATCCGCGGGTGCCCGCGCTCGACACCTGGCTGGCCGCCTACCGCGCGGTGGCCCGCGCCAGCGGTGGCGAACCGGACGCCGGGCGGCGGCTGTTGTCCTGGGCCCGGCGGGCGGGGTTCACCGACGTCACGGCGTCGGCGGACACCTGGTGCTACGCGACGCCGGACGAGCGCGCCTGGTGGAGCGGGCTGTGGGCGGACCGGACGCTGGTGCCCGCCTACCGGGAGCGCGTGGTGGCCGGCGGACACGCCACCGAGGAGGAGTTGCTGGCGGCGGCCGACGCCTGGCGAACCTGGGGCGCGGCGGCCGACGGCTGGTTCGCCGTGCTCCACGGACAGCTCCTGTGTCGCGTGTGACCTGGCTCAACTAGGCTCGTTCGCATGGACATTCTGGGGACTTCACTGCGGGTGTGCGTGGCCGATCTGGACGCCGCGATCGCCGTCTACGAGCGGCTGACCGGGGCGCAGGCGATGCGCTTCGAACGGGGCAACGTCTCGGTGGCCGCGGTCGGCTGCTTCTTCCTCATGAGCGGCCCGGCGGCCGAGATGGAGATCCTGAAGAAGGTCACCGCCACCCTGGCGGTGCGGGACGTGGACGCGGCCGTGTCGGACCTCAAGGCCGTCGGCGCGCAGATCATCGCCGGCCCGCTGCCGACCCCGATCGGCCGCAACCTGGTTGCCCGGCACCCGGACGGCTCGGTCTTCGAGTACGTGGACCGCAACCCCCAACCGGCCGCCTGACCCGCCACCCCGCGCCGCACGCGACACACGCGCCCCGAGCCGGCCACCACGTCCACGCGGCGGCCGGCTCGACCGTCTCCTCCCCCCGGCCCGCAGCCACCCGGCCCGGAGCCACCCACCAACCGGGCCCCGCCCCACCGACCGGAGCACGACCCACCCCCAACGACCCGCCCCCAACAACGCACCGTCGCGCGTCAGCCAGCCGTCAGGCGGGCCGCATGCGGAACTCGTAGCGGTCGGGCAGCGGGTGCAGCTCCCTGGCGCGGGCCCGCAGCGCGTCGGCGTCGAGCCCGGCCGACTCCGGGTCGGCGGCCACCAGCCGTTCGGCCACGGCGAACCACGTGTCGCTGAGCGACTCGTCGCCCTCGCGCAGGTCGTCCACCTCGAAGCCGGCGTCGAACAGGGCGCGGGCGCCCGCCGCGTCGCCGTCCGCGACCAGCACCTGGGCCGTGAGCAGGACGAACCGGCCACGGGCGCGCACCGCCGCCGGCAGCGCGGCCAGCACGTCCCGCGCCTGTGCCGCCCGGCCCACCGCCAGGAGCGCGGTCACCGCCTCGCGCCCGAGCCCGGCGAGCGCGGCCCGCCACTCGGCGCCGCCCTCATCCCCACCCTCCGCACCGGTCTGCGGGTCGGCCGCCGTGGCGCCGCCGTCGCCACCGTCCCCGTACCGCTCGCGCCACTCCCCCACCGCGCCGTGGAACGCGGCGAGCCAGCGGTCGGCGGCGCGGTGCGGGTGGCCGTCCGTCTGGTCGGCGACGGCCAGGCAGCGCAGGACGGGCCACCAGTCGCTGATCTCGATGGCCCGCTCCCAGCTCCGTACGGCCTGCGAGCGGTCGCCCTCGTGCCACTGGGCCACCCCGAGGTGGTACTTGAGGTGCGGGTCCACCAGCACGTCCGCGTCGGCGGTCTCCAGGAGTTCGCGCCAGGGCCGGGAGACCAGCGAGGTGCCGGGCGGTGTCGCCGGCTCGGGCGCCGGCAGCGCGCCGGTACGCAGCAGTTCGCGCCACGGCTGCTGGTCCGCCCCCAGCGAGGTGGGCGCGAACGGCGTGCCCGGCAGCGCGTACCCGGCGCGCTCCACCTCCAGGGCGCCCCAGCCCGAGCCGCTGGCCAGCACCTCGTCGGGCTCGGTGTCGGCGCTCGGCAGCCACGCCTGGTACGCGGCCTCGACGTCGGCCCGGGGCAGCGCCCGCGCGAGTCGTTCGGCGACCGCGCCGCGCGCCGCGGCCCAGTCGTCGCCGTGCACGGTGGTCGGGTCGGCGCTCAGCGGGCCGTACGCCTCCAGCCAGCTGAAGTCCTCTTCGGCGCCGAGCCGTACGTGTTCGAGCTGGGTGCGGGCCAGTCCGGCCTGGATCTCGGCGTAGCCGCCGGTGCCGGGCTCGGTGAGCCAGTCCTGCCAGCGCCGGCCGCCGCCGCCGGCGCCCCACAGGAACAGCTTGCGGCCCCGCAGCAGGTCGGTCGAGGTGTGCACGAGGCCGTGCCCGTCCCCGTCCAGCGCGGCGATCCAGCGCCGGGCGCCCGCTGGCAGGTCGTAGAAGTAGTCCGCCGCGTGCGAGCCGCGCAGCGGGTACGTGTGGTCCACGCCGCGCCAGTGGGGCACGGGCACCCGGCGCAGGTCGCGCTCGTAGCCGAAGTGGTACGCGGCCTCGGCCGGCGCGAGCACCCGGGTGTGCTCGGTCTCCGGGACGGCGATGTTGGACCACCAGTACACCGGCGCCGGGTGCGGGTGCGGGTTGCGTACCCGCACGCCCACGTAGAGGAAGTCCGAGCCGTCCGGCAGCCACAGGTCCACCTGGAAGGGCAGGTCGCGCAGCCGCTCCCACTCCCACAGGCGCAGCATCCGGCCGCCGGCACCGTCCGGGGCGGGCACGGTCGCCGCGTGCACGGGGGCGCAGGAGAGGGTGGTGTGGCCGGTGGCGCCGATGTTCCACTCGATGCCGCCGGAGAACCAGGCGCCGTTGAGCGCGAAGTCCGCGGGTTGCAGGACCGGGTTGCGGTAGAGCAGTTCGCGCTCGGTCGGCTTGTGGAAGAGGGAGGCCACGCGCCCGCCGAGCCCGGGCAGCACGGTCGCCCGCAGCCGGTCGTTCTCGATCACGATCGCGTCCAACTCGGTCGGTACGCGGTCTCGGGTGTACGCGTCGCGCAGGCGGGTGGGCAGTATCGAGCGCAGCGGCTCGTAGGCGACCTGCCGGGCCATCTGGTCGGGCAGCCCCGCGCGGGTGCGGTCGTCGACCTGGTGGACCTCGTCCAGCGGACGCAGAGCGGGCAGCGGGTTCTCCGGGCCCAGCGCGGCGGCGGGAAGGGTGAGGGTGGTGCGTCGCACGCTCGTTACCACTACTGCCTCTCTCAGTCCTTACACCCGCGACCGCCTCGCTGCGACCGCGTGATCACCATGGAACATGGTGTGAGCGCCGCTGAACAGGGCTTCAAGGGGGTGGGGTTCATTCCCCCGCCGGTGTTGACGTCGCGGGCCCGGCGCGTCGTGGCCGTGCCACCAGCGTGTTGTCGGCGTACGACCGTCGCCCTCGGGCCCGGGCCTCGGCCCGCCCCGGCTCAGGCCCAGGCGTTGAAGAGGACCCCGCCGAGCGTGGTGATGCCGTAGGTGCGGACCTGGCGCCACTCCGTCCTGGTGAGGACCGAGGTGTCGACGGCTGACAGGGCCATGGTCAGCTGTGCGCGCCACAGCACGGTGAAGCCCAGGTCACCGAAGACGCGGGCCCACGGTGGTGGCGCCAGGAACTCGTCGGTGTACCAGTTCCGGTCCTCCCGCGCGAACGCGACCCAGGGGTGGTGGGCGTGGCAGAGGACGACGGACTCGTCCGTGCCGTGGGGGTGGGTGACCGTCGCCGTGTGGAACGTGCGGGGATACGCCTGCCGTTCCACCCCACCCACCGCTCCCCCGGCGACGCGGGCGGCCGCGTACAGCGCGGTACGGAAGCTCGCGAGGTCGGTGACGGGCAGCGGGCCGTCCTGCGGGCGGTAGAAGCCGGACGCCCCGCGCGGGATCCTGAAACTCACGTCCTCGCCGTTCATGGGGCCATCCTGCACGCGGGTCCCGGCGTACGGGGACGCGCGGTCCCGTACGGCACGCCGACGCCGCCGCCCCCGGCCGTGGCGGCCCGCCGGCCGGCGGGCCGGAACAAGTGCCAGGTAAGGTGACCCTCACCCGTAGCGGGATCTTGTCAGCCGCCGGCCCACGCCGCGCCGGCCCGCCCGCCGGCCCCCGCCCGTACCCGACCGTCCTTCGTCGTGCCGGAGGTTCCCCGCCATGTCCGCCTCCCCGCCACCGACCGACGCGCCGGCCGACCCGCCGACCAGCGCCCCGACCAGCGCCCCCCACCGACGCGCCTCGGCGTCCCCCGCGCGTGCCGCGCCCGGCGCCCGTGCCCCGTGTGGCCAGCCCCCGGGTGGCGGAGCTGGACCGGCGGCGGCGACGGCGCGACGCGGCGGCCACGCACGCGGTGCCGGACTTCTGGCGCGAGGTCGAGGCAGCGGGCACGCCGCTGGTCGAGCCCGACCCGGAAGGCGACCCGGAGCACGCGGTCGTCACCTTCCTGTGGCGCGGCACCCCGGCCACCCGGTCCGTGCTGGTGCTGCCGAACAAGGTGATCGACCCGCGCGCGCCCGAGCACAACCTCATGGAGCGGCTGCCCGACAGCGACGTGTGGCACTGGTCGATCCGCATGCGGCGGGACTGGCAGGCCACGTACGCGCTCTGCGTGGACGAGGGGGCGCCGCTCGCCCCGTCCGACCCCGGTTACCTCGCCTGGTTGCGCGGCCAGGGCCGCCCCGACCCGCGCAACCCCCGCACGCTGCCGCGCCGCTGGGGCGGCCCGCCGCAGTCCGTGGTCCGCCTCCCGGACGCGCCGTCCGACGCCGCCTGGCGGCGGCGCGCCGACGTGCCACGAGGCACGGTCAGCCGTCACACGGTGGCGTGCGCGGGGCTCGGCAACGAGCGTCGGGTGTGGGTGTACGAGCCCGCCCGGGCGACAGCCGACGACGGGCCCGGTACCGGTACCCACCCGGAGGCCGGGGCCGGCCTGCCCGTGCTGGTCCTCTTCGACGGCGAGATGTGGCAGCCCGAGTTGGACGTCGCCACGCTCCTCGACAACCTGATCGCCGACGGGCACGTACCGCCGCTGGTCGCGCTGCTGCCCGAGTCGCTGGACAGCGACACCCGCTGGGCGGAGCTGGCCTGCGACGACCGGTTCGTGGACTTCCTCACCGACGACCTGTTGCCCTGGGCCTCCGAGCGCTGGCCGCTGACCACCGACCCGACGCGCACCGTGTTGGCCGGCCAGAGCCTGGGCGGCCTGATGGCCACGTACGCCGCCGTCCGCGCCCCGCACCGGTTCGGCAACGCGCTGTCCCAGTCGGGCTCCTTCTGGTGGCCGGACGGCCCCGCCGCGCAGTGGCTGACCTCCCTGGTCGAGGCCACCCCGGCGGCCCCGGACCACCCCGTGCGCTGCTGGCTGTCGGCCGGCGAGCAGGAGTGGGTGCTGCTCCCGGCCAACCGCCGCCTGCCCGAGGTCCTGCGGGCCCAGGGTTACGCGGCGGAGTACCGGGAGTTCAACGGCGGCCACGACTACCTGTGTTGGCGCACCGAACTGGCCGACGGCCTCGCCGCCCTCCTCGGCCCGGGGCGGGCCGAGGAGGAACGGCGGGGCGGACCGGCCTGACGGGCCGGGCGCGCGTCAGGCCGGCGCCGGACCACATAGCGGGGCCACCTGCCGGAACAGGCGTCGGACCAGGGCGATGACCGGTCCGCGGGTCACCCTCCCCAGCGCTGGTTGTTGCCGCCGTTGCAACCCAAGGTGTAGACGTGACCGGCGCCGTTGCTGTCCAGGCACTTGCCGGTGGCCACGTTCTTCCAGACCACGATGCCGGCGCCCGACTCCCGTACCGTCCAGCGCTGGTTGTTGCCGCCGTTACAGCCGAGCGTGTAGGCGTCGCCGGCGCCGTTGCTGTCGAGACACTTGCCCGTGGCCACGTTTCTGATCTCGCCGCCACCGGTGCTGTTGAACGACACCGTCCAGCGCTGGTAGTTACCGCCGTTGCAGCCAAGGGCGTAGGCGTCACCGGCACCGTTGCTGTCCAGGCACTTGCCCGTGGCCACGTTCTTGAACTGCACCTGCGGGGCGGCGTAGGCCGTGCTGGAGAACACTCCCGCCAGGGCACAACCCATGCCCATGGCCGCCACTACCGTGGTCCGAAAGCGCATGACAGTTCCTCCTGCTCGAAATGGACAGATTGTGTTTCCCGCGCGCTGTTCACGGCGGGCCCGTTGGCGAACTCCCCGGGAGAACGTACGGCCCCGCGCGGCAACAACCCGTCGAATTTCCGGCCCGGAAAGAAAACCGAACGACAAACAGCGGTTGGCCGTCCCGGGACGCGTACCCGGGCTGACCACTGCTCCACTGCCGTCACGACCGAGCCGGCGCGCACAGCTTCCCAGCCCGTTTCGCGGCACCGCCAGTTCGTATCGGGCCAGGAAGATCCCGCCACGCGCGACCGGTGCGGGCGGGTCGAGGCGGTTCACGTGGGCGCCCGCCCCCGACACCGTGCCCACCAGGCGTTTCCGGAAGCCGTTCCAACGCTGCGACCGCCTGCCGTTTCCCCTGAGATTCACGACGTCAACAACTCACCCACAAAGGGAAACCCGCCACCGAACACGTGACAACTTCCTGCCTCGCGGATGCCACGAGGTTTTTCACGGAAATGGCAGAAAGCAAGCACCGCGGCATGACATGGCGCAGACAATAAGCGAACCCATCGAGACCTCTGCACTGCTGCCACGCCCGGCCGAGCCGATCCCGAACGGAATTCCGACCACGTGTGCGAAAGCGCGAGGAGAAATGCCACCCGACGACCCATGCCCCACTCGGCTTTCGCACCAGAATCCCCCCGCGTCCGCCCCACGGACGGGCCCGCTCGAACGTACGAAAGCGGGCCCGGACACGCGGGTCGCGGGACCAGGAACCGGGAACAGGGCGGGTCAGTCCACCGGCTGGCTGAGCCGGATCTGGTTGCCGAACGGGTCAAGGAGGGTGACCGAGAACCCGATCTCGTCCTCTTCGAGCCCCGGCCTGAGATACGGGTACTCCTTGGCCGTCAGCTCGGCGTGCAGCTCGCGCACCCCGTCCAGCTCGACGTACACGGCCGTGCCGGGTGTCCCGTCGCCGTGGTGCTCCGACAGGTGCAGCACCAGCGCGCCCCGGGAGACCTGGGCGTACCGGGGCAGGTCGGGGGCGAAGCGGTGCTCCCAGTCGACGGTGCAGCCGAGGTAGGTGACGTAGAACGCGTGGGCCTTGGCCCAGTCGAAGACCCGTAGCACGGGGACGGTACGGCGAAAGGTGACGGTCATGGCCCCACTGTGCCGTGCGGGCCGCCGAGGCGGGGCATTTCGCTGGTGATGGCCCAGCGTTCGTGGTCGCGCCAGGCACCGTCGACGTAGAGGAAGTCGGGCGACAGTCCCTCAAGCCGGAAGCCGATGCGCTTGACCAGCGCGATCGACCGGGCGTTGGTGGGTTGGATGTTGGCTTCCAGCCGGTGCAACCCCAGGGGGCCGAAGGCGTACTCGATGACCAACCCGAGCCCCTCGGTGAGCAACCCACGGCCGGCGGCGTGCGAGAAGGCGCCGTAGCCGAGCGCGCCGCACTGGAAGACGCCGCCGACGATGTTGTTGATGGTCGCGTAGCCGGCGATCCCGTCCGTGGCCCGTTCGCAGATCACGAACCCGGCGCGCGCCGGCTCCTCCAACCGCGCCACATAGTGCGCGAACTGCTCGGCCGTCGTGGGTGGGAACAGCCACGGCCGGTGCAGTGCGACGCTCTCCCGCGCGCGGGCGGTGAACTCCGCCTCGTCACCCCGGCCCAGCAGCCGGATCGCCGTACGCTCGCCCACGGCGAGATACCCGCCGCCGGACGCGGCGGGACGCTCGTGAGGTGGCCGTTTGCGGTGTGAGGCGGGCATCGATCCATCGTACGGAGCGGGCCACGGGCCCGCGAGTCAGGCTGGGGCCCGTCCCACCCCCCGGGCGCCGGCGGCTGGGTGACAGGGTCGGATCACCCTGGGCCAGTGTCGGGGTCGGGATCGGTGGCCAGGCGGAAGGGCGTGCCGTTCCAGAGCGCCGGGGGTGGCTGGCCGACCACGAGGGCGCGCAGAGCGTGCACCAGGGCGACGTGGCCCAGTTCGGTCACCGGCGTCCACGACCAGGGATGCTGGCCGCAGGTGCAGGCGACGGGGACGTCGTCGGCGAGCCAACCACCGTCCACGATGAGCGAAAGCTCCTCCGGGCAGTCACCCTCGGCCGGTCGCTGGTCCACGGCCAGCACGCGGGGCAGGGTGGGTGGCCGCAACCCCAGCGCGGTGGCGACGCGGCCGGCGGCGGCTCGTATCGACTCGTCGGGCCGCAGGATGACGCCCGGCGGCGCGGGCGCACCGCCCCCCGCCACCTGGAGGACGCGCGGCCATGCCCGGCTGACGTCGAGCGGTCGGGCTGGTTCGACGGGACGCCATACGAGCAGGTGAACCCAGGTCTGGCGGGGCGTCACGAGGTGTCTCCAGCCATGTACCGGGCCAGGCTGGCGCACTCCTGGGGGCTGCGGTCACCGAAGGTGCACAGTCCCGCGGTCCGGCTCCCGTCGGACCAGAACCATCCCTCACCGGTGGTGCACTCGACGCGTCGCGCGTTGGGGCAGAGCACGTCCTTGCGGAGGGCGTCGGGGTCGAAGAGGGCGAGTTCGTAGGCGTGCCGGAAGTCGGTGTCGGTGACCGGCGCCCACGTGTCACCGGTCCGCAGGAAGAAGCGGAGCGCTACGTCCTGCACGAGGACGCGGTGCGCGTCCTCGAAGATGAGGTGGGTCAGCACGCGCCATCACCTCGTTCGGGGGCATGTTGGCGAAGACGGTGGACATGCAAAGCCTCGATGGCCTTACGGTGCTGAATGGCATCGCGCAACGCTCTTGCCCGTTCGGCGACCGTCCGGATGGCCCTGCACGTGGCACACGAACTTGACGCTTCAACCTGCGAGTTGGCCGGCTGACGCGTCCGAGTGTCTACCTGAGGGGTGTCGCCCCGTGCCTCGCGATCGCGCTTGTCGAGCAACGCGGCGAGCTTGGCGTCGGGAGGGGTGGGGGCGGGGGGTGTTGGACACGGTGGGGTCCGCTCCTCTCCGTAGTGATGTCACTACCGGGAGCACCGAGGGTCCCCTAGAGTCGGGGGGTCTTCAAGGTGCCTCAAAAGAACGCAGAGTTGGTGGTCGCCCGTTGAATCTCAAGGAACTCAACCCAGACAGTTCACCGCAGGCGGCCTTTGGGGCCAAGCTGCGCAGCGTGCGGGAGAAACGCGGCTGGACACAGGAGGAACTCGGCGAGCGGATCGGGTACTCCGGCAAGCACGTTTCGGCCATTGAAACTGGTCGGAAGTCTCCGACTCGCCGATTTTCGCGGAGCACGGATCAAGCCCTGGGCACCGGAGATGAGTTCGAACGCGAGTGGCGCGAGATCCGACACGGAAGCTTGCTGGAGGGCTTCCCGGAGTTCGTCAACTACGAGGGCCGGGCGGCCGAGATCCGGCTGTACGAGGTTGGCGTCGTGCCAGGTCTGTTGCAGACCCCGGAGTACGCGGTGGCGCTGGCCGAAGGCGCCATCAAACGAGGGGCGATCACACCCGACCAGGCAAGCGAGCGAGTCTCAGTAATCGCCGAACGGCAAGCGGCTCTTGTTCGGACGACTCCGCCGTTGCTGCTGATGGTGCTGGACGAGAGCTGCATCCGTCACCCCGTCGGCGGCCCAAAGGTGATGAACGCCCAGTTCGACCGGCTGATCGAATTTGCGGATCAGCCGAACACGGTCCTCCAGATCGCCCCTTTCGACATGGGGGTACGCCGAGCGTTTCGCCTGCCGATCACGATGCTGACCATGCCAGATCGCTCACTCATGACCTACGCGGAGTCTGCACTACGAGGGCATCTGGAACGAGAAACTTCGTTCGTGCTGCCGATACTGACGGCCTACCATCAGCTACAGGCCGAGGCACTCACCCAAGCATCGTCCGTGTCCATGATCCGTCAGTTACGAAAGGGCTCCCCGTGACGACCGACAACCCCCGCTGGATCAAGTCCTCGTACAGCGACAACGGTGGCCAGTGCGTTGAGGTCGCCGCCAACCTCGCAACCCACGGCACCATCCCCGTCCGCGACAGCAAGGACCCGCACGGTCCCACCCTGGCCTTCAACACCACGGCCTGGACCGCCTTCGTGGCCGGCATCAAGGCCGGCGACTTCACCGCGTAACCACGCTCCACACCGGGCCCCTGCCGCACCCCGACCGAGAGCGGCAGGGGTCTTCGCATGCTGCAAACAGGCTCCTAGTGAGGGCAGTTGACACAAGCAACAAAGTCAATTGGCCGGGAGGCCACTTCCCCGAGACCTGCGCCGGCGACCTACCATCGGTGAGCCGAAGCGCCACGACCGGCATCCCGCTCGCATCCGTGACCGAGCAAGGTCGAAGGGGCACACTCCATGACGACCCAATCCCCCCACTGGATCAAGTCCTCACACAGCAACAACGGCGGCGCATGCGTCGAGGTCGCCGCCAACCTCGCCGCCGCGCACGGCACCGTCCCCGTCCGTGACAGCAAAGACCCACACGGTCCCATCCTCACCTTCGACACCACGGCCTGGACCGCCTTCGTGGCCGGCGTCAAAGCCGGCGACTTCACCGCGTAACCGTGCACCGCCTCAAAGCCCCTGCCGCTCGCGAACCGAACCAGACAGGGGCGTCTACGCCAACGAACTCTTCACGCTTGGTCGTCGCACCATGATCCGCCGGGGGTACGGAGCCGCCTACCTCCACGCCGACGACTGACGACCAGAGCAGCCGTTCCACCGGGTCAGACCCTCTCGTAGCCGTCCTGCGGACAACGCGAGCTGGTGTCTCCGCGCCGCAGGCGGACGGCGCTGCCCGAGTACCCTGCCCTTCCAAGGCTGGCCCGCCCCCGGGGGCGATGGTGGCGCGGGAGAAGCCGTATCGGGCCGCCAACTGATGGGCCTCGCACAGAAGTTGGGGTATACATGCGATTTCTGGAACGGGAACGCGCCACGGTGGCGCGACTGCTACCGGACTTGGACGAAAGCCTGCGGGCAGTGCCCCTGACGGAACTGGAGAGCCAGGGAGGCCCCGGCCTTCGGCTCTTTCGTGACAGCGGCGGACCCGGGCTGGTGGCGCCAGGCAGCCTACAGGGGCAGGGAGCCACCGCCATGGACGCGCTGCGGGTGCAGCGTCTGCTGGGCAGCACGTCGCCGTCGCTGGCAGTGGACACCACTCCGCACCACTTCTCGATGGCCGCCCTTGTCGCCCTGTTAACCTCCGCCCCTGGCGAAGCGGCCATGGACGAGATGCTGGTCAGCGGCCTGGCGGCGGGCAACCGCATCCTGGCGTTCGGCTTCGCCGAGACCGAGAAACACCCCGACGCCGGAGTCCTCTCTCCTTCGCTGCGGGCCACCGAGGACCCTGAAGGTGTGCGGGTCAGCGGGGTGACACGTACGGGTGGCCTGGGCCAGGAGATGGACGTGCTCGTCACCACCGTCATGGCGCCTCGCTGGGACGAGACGGGCGAGGAGCCGGCGTTGATGCTGGTACCTGCGGAAGCCGAGGGGCTGACCGTCGGCGGATCTGGCAGGGATGGTGAGCGGGTCACCCTGGACGGTGTCCTGTTGCCGCCAGACCTGCTGCTGCGAGACTCGTCCCCCGACGGGCAGTTGGACGTGGCGTTGACCACCGGCTTCCTCTGGCTCCAACTGCTGACGACGGGCAGTTGTCTGGGGGCCGCCAGCGGACTGGTCGAGCGCGTACTGCTGGAGGACCGGGTACCCGAGTCCGATCGGATCGGGCTGCTGGTGGAGATCGAAGGCGCGATGTCGGCCGCGGAGGGCGTCGCCCGCCGCATCGACGACGGCAGCCCGGACGAGTCAGCACTCGCCCACGCCCTGCACGTGCGGTACCACGTCCAGGACTGCCTGGCCCGGGTGGTTCCCCGTGCGGTCGAACTGCTCAACGGCCTCGGCTCCACGGCGCCCGAGGAGGTCGATCTCTTCACCGGCTGTGTCGACGGGCTGGCCCTGCACCCGCCAGCGCGCTCACGAATGACCGGTGCGCTGTCGGCGCACCTGGCTGGCGGGCCGCTCACCATCACCTGACCCCGGGCTGTCACGGCCTTCGACACCCGGTCTGAACCGCGTTCGTGGCCGGCATCAAGGCCGGCGACTTCACCGCGTAACCACGTACCACCCCCGGGCCCCTGCCGCATTCCGAACGAGACCGGCGGGGGCCTTCTGCGTGCCACAACTCGGGGGGCCACTCCCCCGATGCCCTACTGACGACCCGGCACCGTCGGCGGCCTCCGCCCCTTGCCCGCCTACCCCAGGCCACCGAGGCGGAGGGCGTCCTCGATCTCGCTGAGCTTCGAGGAGGACAGCACGCCCACTCGCTCGACCAGGTCGTCCCGGGACACGGTGGTCAGCCACGTGCACGGGGTGAAGCCCGGGCGTGGCAACGCGAACCGCAGGACGCCCTCGAAGGGCAGACCGTCCCCGGCACCCACGGCCACTTCGACGGCCAGACCGCTGATGTCGATGCCCGCCGGAGCGACGACCTGCATCGCCCGGAGCCCGGACACCTCGTCTCCCGGCAGCAGCACGACCGGCCGTCGCTTGTCGAAGTCGACCCACCAGACTTCGCCGTGTCGCATGTCTCCTCCTGGCACGGTCTGCGGTGAGGGTGCTGTGTGGGCGAGTGCGGTCGCCGTTGCTCATCGGTGGGTGAAGACCGGAGAGCACGCGATGGTCGCGGGTCACAGCGTAGGCCGTACCGTGCGGGCCGCCGTGAGCCGGAATGCGACACCACCGTGAGGTGCGAGGTTGCGGTCGCGGAACTGCCAGCCACCTCGTGGTCGGCCCTGCTGGACTGATCGCGAAACGCGCTGCCTCCACAGGACGGAACCGTTATGCACGCCGCCACCACCACCGCCTCGGTCCATGACGAACGCCTGCCTCCACGCACCCCGTTGAGCGGGTGGCTGGCCGTGGTCTCGGTGATGTTGGGGATCTTCGTCATCGTCACCACCGAGATCCTGCCGATCGGGCTGCTGACCTCGATCGGGTCCGATTTCACCGTCACCGACGGGATGGCCGGGCTGATGATGACCATGCCGGGCTTCCTGGCGGCGGTCTCCGCTCCCCTGGTGACCGTGGCCACGGCACGTCACGACCGGCGGCTGATGCTGTGCGTCTTCGTCCTCCTGCTGGCGCTCGCGAACTTCCTCGCCGCCGTGGCCCCCGACTACTGGCTCGTGCTGGTCTCCCGGGTCATGGTCGGGATCACGATCGGCGGCTTCTGGTCGATCGGAGCCGGGTTGGCCGAGCGGCTGGTGCCGCCCGCCTCCGTCGGCAGGGCGACTGCCGTGATCTTCTCGGCCGTCCCGCTGGGGTCGGTTCTCGGGGTGCCGGCGGGCACCCTGATCGGTGAACTCGCGGGATGGCGTACCGCGTTCGCCATCATGGGCGCGCTGACCGTCGGCGTCCTGGTCATGCTGGTCCTGTTCGTGCCACCGCTTCCCGCGGGCCAAGCCACCCGGCTGGGTGTGCTCAGCGGCCTGCTCCGTGGCGCGACCACCCGCTTCGCGCTCCTGCTGACGGTCCTCGTCGTACTGGCCCACTTCGGTACGTACACCTACGTGACGCCGTTCCTGGAACAGGTCACCCATGCCGGCGGCGGTCTGATCA
Source organism: Streptomyces sp. 71268 (assembly GCF_029392895.1). Lineage (NCBI taxonomy): Bacteria > Bacillati > Actinomycetota > Actinomycetes > Kitasatosporales > Streptomycetaceae > Streptomyces > Streptomyces sp. 71268. The sequence continues at coordinate 7,026,659 of NZ_CP114200.1, read as the reverse complement.
CCACGTTCCTGCTGCTCTACGGTGCCGCCGGCATCCTCGGCAACTTCCTGGGCGGTGCCTGGGTGGGCCGGCGCCCACGGGCCGTCTTCGGGCTCGCCTCGGCCCTGATCGCCGGCGTGACCCTGCTGCTTCCCGCGTTGGGCCGGTGGGAGGCCGGCGCGGTGGCGCTGCTGATCGTGTGGGGGATCGCGTACGGCGCCGTACCCGTCGCGTCGCAGACCTGGTTCGCCAAGGCGGCACCGCACGCCCCGGAAGCGGCGTCGGTCCTGTTCACCGCATCGTTCCAGGCGACGATCTCAATGGGTGCGCTCGTGGGCGGAGTCCTGCTGGATCGCACGTCCGCGTCCACGGTCATGTCGCTGGGCGGGGGTGTCGCGGTGCTCGCGGTCCTCGCGGTCCTCGTGACAGGGGGCCTTCGGGTCGGGTCGGGCCGGGGCGACACGCCCTGAGAGTCGCGCGTTCCGCCGGGCCCTACGGCTTCTCGGGGCCCGACGGCTTGACGGGGGCCGGCGGCGAGGCCGCCCGGATGAGCCGTAGCTGACCGATCTCGGCGACGTTCTTCATCAACTCGGCGTTCAGCCAGGCGACCATGTGGCCGACGGTGTTGTCCGGAGGGGTCTGCCAGGGCAGCGTGGAGGCGGCGTCCAGGTCGGCGTCGGTGAGTTCGTCGAGGACCGCCAGCCACTGGGTCCGCAGGTCGCGGAGCCAGGCGATGGCCGCGGGTCCGTCGCCCGGCCAGGTGACGTCGGCGCGCTCCCGGGGCGTACGTCCCCGTGCGTGGTCGATGGCGGTGCTCCACCACCAGCCGATGTGCCAGCTCACCCAGCCGATGGTGGGCACGGGAACGGGGTCGGGCTCGGTGTCGGCCCAGTCCGGCCGCCAGTCGCCGGCGGCGTCCGGCCGCACTGTCCAGGTCAGGTCAGCGGGCTCCCACAGGAAATCCTCGGGCGCCAGCCGCTCCAGGTGGTACTCGAAAAGCGACCAGGTCATGTCGAACTGCCAACGCAGCAGGTCTCGGCGGGGGTTGCTCATCGTGCGATCCTCGCACGCGACCGTGTCCGCTTCCGAGCGCCTTTCTGGGAGGACACACACCTGGAGCGTCTTCCCGGGGGAGGGCACCTGGAGTGCCCCGGGGGGAGGCACCTGGAGCGCCCCCGGAGAGTGCGTCTGGCACGCCCCGTTCCCCCGTCGGTGCTGGCCGCTCCGGCGCGTAACCCCGCACGCACCACCCCCCGGTGCCCCGCCGCGCTCCAACCCGGACCGGCGGGTGCCCTCGCCTGCGCCGACGGCCGTATGGAGCGCTCCCACCTTCGCGAACCACGGGACAGGTCAACCGCCCCTTGGTTACAGTCGGTCCGCCGTGGTGGGGCGCCGGGCGGAGGACCAGGGCGCCGGGGCCACGGGCGAAACCGGGGGGATCACGTGGAGATCGAGTTGGCGGATGCCGTCGCCGCTGTGCGCGACAGCCTGATGGAGGCCGCACGGCGCGGCGAGGGGCAGGAGGTCACCTTCGACGTCGGCCCGATCGAGTTGGAGTTCCTGGTCGAGGTCCGCCACGAGGCGCGGGCGAGTGGGGGTCTGCGCGCCTGGGTCGTCACCGCCGACACGGAGGGTACGGCGGCGCGTAGCCGTGGCCACCGGGTGATGGTGACCCTCACCCCCCGGCGCGGTGACGGCCCGGTGCGCATCGCCGCGCAGGGGCGGGGCCAGGCGTCCGACCCCTTCCCGGGCGGCGGCACCGCCGGCCGACGGCCCAGGTGACGAGGCTCGTTTCCAGCGTTCAGCGGTGACATCGGTACGGAACGGGGGGGCGTCCGGTGAGTGGTAGCCGTGTGGTGCGGGTGGCATGGGCGGGCTGGGGGGCCGGTTACGAGATCGCGCCCGGGCTGGTGCTGACGGCCGCACACGTCGTGGGCGCGGTCGGCTCGCCGGTCGGCGTCGCCCGGATCGGGACGAGCGTCGACCATCCCGGGCTCGTCGTGTGGCGCGGGATGCCGGAGGGCGGCGGCGGCGCCCAGCACGCGTCCCACACGGACGTCGCGCTGGTGCGCGTCACCTCGGAGAGCTGGGAGCCCGCCGGGCCCGCCCAGGTGTCGTGGGGGCGGATCGCCGGCGACAGCGCGTCCGTCGCGTGGCGCGCCACCGGTTTCCCGCACACCGAGTACCGCTCCCGCGAGTCGGAGCAGGCGGAGGGCCGGATCAGCCCCCTCAACGGGCTGGTCGGCGGCGTGTACGTGCTGGACGGCACGACCTACCGGCCCAGGGGAACCAGAGATTCCGCCTGGAACGGGATGTCGGGGGCGGCCGTGCTGTGCGGCGACTTCGTGGTGGGCGTCGTCGTCGCCGACATACCCGACCGCGTCCCGGCGCGGCTGGAGGCGGAACCGGCCATCGTCCTCCTGCACGACGTGTCGTTCCTCGCGGCCCTGGACACGCACGGGGCGCCCGGCCCGCACGTGCCACAGCCCGTGGAGTACGCCGACCTCGCCGACCCCGACCACCACACCGTGCCGCGCCACCCGCCGCGCTCGGCCGTGGAGTTGCTCCACCCGGCGCGCGCGGTCGTGCCCTTCCACGGCCGGGCGGCCGAGCTGGGCGCGCTGACCGCCTGGACCGAGCAGACCGACAGCGAGGTCGCCGTCGTGCACGCCCCCGGCGGCCGGGGCAAGACCCGGCTCGCGGTGGAACTGGCCCGAAGCCTCCAGCCACGGTGGTCCGTCGTGTGGTTACGGCCCGGCGCCCGGCCGGCGCACGACACGTGCGCGCCCGGACTGCCCCTGCTGATGGTGGTCGACGGGGCCGACGGCCGCGTCGAGGAGGCGCGGGCCGTGCTGGACTTCACCGCGCGACACCGCGAGGCGCCGGTCAAGGCGGTCCTGCTCGCCCGCTCGGCCGGCGACTGGATCGAGGAGGTCGCCGGGGACTCCCTGCAGCGCGGCGCGATGCTCTCGACCGCGCTGGTGCGTGAACTCCCGGAACTGCCGCTGGGCGGCCCCGACGGCTACCGCGACACCGCCCGCGCCCTGGCCCACGGGTTGGAGTCGCTCTCCGGCCACGACGGGCCGGCATGGCACGGGTACGCCGCGCGCACCCCGCCGCCCCTTCCCGAGGGCACCCACGGCTCCCCGCTGACCCTGCACATGGCCGCCCTGGTGCACCTGCTGGACGCGGCGCGGGGAGTGGCGGCCAGCCCGGGAGACGCGTCGGCCGTCGAGAAGCGGCTGCTCCAACACGAGCGGGCGCACTGGCGCGGCACCGCCCGGGCCTCCCGGCTCTGTCCTCCCCTGCTGTGGCGGATGCTGGAGGACGCGGTGGTGGCGGTCGTGGCGCTGGGGCCGCGCGGGCCGCGCGAGACGACCGCCGTGCTCGCCCGCGTGCTCGGCACCGACCAGGGCGGCGCGGCACCCGGCGACCTGCGGGCCGTGCACGCCTGGGTGCGGGCCACGCTCCTGGCCGACGGTGACGCCGCCGTACGCCTGCGACCGGACCGGCTGGCCGAACGGCTGGTCGGCGAGCGCGTGCGGGACGACCCCGGCCTGGTCGACGCGCTGCTGCCGGCCGCCACACCCGACCAGGCCACCAGTTTCCTCGCCCTCGTCACCCGGGCCTGCGTACGGGGCGCCGGCCCCGACGGCGGGACGCTGACCGACTGGTGCCTGCGGCACCCGGCGGTGCTCGGCCCGGCGGCCGTCGCCCTGGCGTCCCGCCTGGAGGAGCCGGCCCCGCTGCTGGCCGCGCTGGAAGCGCTCGTCGACCGCCCCGACGCCGGGTTGGACGAGTTGGAGCACCTGGCATCGGCCGTCCCGCCACACCCGTACCTGCTGGCCCCCTGGGTGCTGACCCTGCACCGGCGCATCGTCGCCGCCCACCGGCTGCGTGCCGCAACCGACCCGGCGGCGCGCCCGGGCCTTGCCGTCGCGCTGCGCGAGATCTCCAAACGCCTGTCGTCCGTGGGCGAGCGGGAGGAGTGCCTTGAGGCGGTACGGGAGGCGTACGACCTGTGGCGGGAGATCCCGCCGGACCACCCGCGCCACCAGGCCGAACGCGGGGCGTGCCGGGTCAACGCGGCCATCTTCCTCAGCGACGTCGAACGCCGGCGGGAAGCGTACGAGGCGGCGACGGAGGGCGTGGAGCTGCTGCGGGCCGCGCTGCGCCCGGACGACCCGGAGAGCCGGGTGGACCTGGTGAAGGCCCTGGACACGCGCGCGGCGGCGGCGCGCCTGCTCGGCGACCACGACACGGCCTGGCGCGTGATCGAGGAGAGCCGGCGACTGTGTGAGGCCCTGTGGGACGGCGATCCCGAGGCGCACGACACCCTCATGGTCAACCACCTGAACAACCACGCCATCGTCGCGATGGAGTCCGGCCGCCGCGACCTCGCCCTGGCCTCGACCCGCAGGGCCGTCAGGCTCCAGCGGCGGCTCGCCGAGGAGAACCCCGACGCCGCGTTGTCGGGACTCGCCCTGGTGCTGGCCACCGCCTCCTCCGCGGCCCAGTTGGCCGGCTCGCACCGCGAGGCGCTGGCCCACATCCGCGAGTCCGTCGCCCTCCGCAGACGGCTCGCCGAGGCGCGCCCGCGCGCGTACCAGGCCGACTTCGCCAACAGCCTCAACAGCCTGGCCATCGACCTCGGCAACCTCGGGCACCAGGCCGAGGCGCTCGACGCCGCCGAGGAGGCGGTGGGGCTCTACCGCGACCTGGCCGACGAGCGACCACACATCCACACCCCCCGCCTGGCACTGGCCCTCAACACCCTCGCCACGCAACGCCAGACCAGCGGCTACCGCCTCCGGGCACAGCGGGTCGCGAGCCAGAGCGTCCACCTCTTCCGCGAGCTGGCCCGCGCCGAACCCGACGGCTTCCGCAACCTCCTGGCCATGGCCCTGACCACCCTCGCGGGCACGTTGCGGTCCGAGGACGGGACGCCACGGGAGACGGCCCGTGCGGCCGGCCACTTCCGGGAGGCCGCGGACATCCTGCGGGAGCTGGCCGCCTCCGCGCCCGGGGCCCACCTGCCGGACCTGGCCGCGTGTTTGAACAACCTGGCGGGTGCCCACCTCGCACTCGGCGAGCCGCAAGCGGCCCTGGCGACGGTCCGGGAGTCCATCGAGCTGAACAGCGCGGCGGAACGGGACCTGCCGGCGGCCTTCGCCGAGCCGATGCTCAGGAACTGGCTGACCGCCATGCGCGTCCACTACGACCTCGGGGACCTCGAGAACGCGCTCGAAGCCGCCGAGGAGGCCCTGCGACGGCTGCGTACGCTCTCCGTCGAGGCTCCCCTGCGCTACGAGACCGACCTGTGGAGCGTCCTGGCGACCACCGGGGAGTTGCTGTGGATCGGCGGACAGCACGAGGAGTCCCTCAGGCGGTCCCGCGAGGCGCTGGACATCAAAGGCGGCTGGGTCCGGCGGGGCGACAGTCAAGAGCGCCAGGAACACCGGAGCGAACAGGCCGACGACCTGGAACGGCACGCGCGACGGCTGTGGTGGCTCGGCCGCCCGACGGAGGCGGCCACGGTCGCGGACGAGGCCCGCGCGCACCGGCGCGCCGCGCACCGGCACCGCGGCGACGAGGCCAGCGGGCTCGCCCTGGCCCGCTCCGAGGCGCTGCTCGCCGAAACGCTGGAATCCCGTGGAGACTGGCAGGGCGCCCTGCCTCCGGTGAACAGCGCCCTCGCCGGGCTCCGCGCGCACCATTCCGGTGACCCGTCCGACCTGCGCGCCGAGCTGACGAACGTACTCCTGCGCCGAGCCCGCGTGCTGTGGCGTACCGGTGACCCGTCGGCGGCGGTCGCGAGCGTCGACGAGGCGCTCGCGGTGGCCCGCACCGACGCCGAACCACCGCTCGCCGACACCGTGGTGGGCGACGCCCTGCTGCAACGGGCCGTGCTGCGCTTCGAGATGGCAGCCGCCTCGGACGCGGCCCCGCCGGCGGCCGCCCTGCCGCCGCTCGCCGAGGCCGTCGAGTTCTGCGCGGCACTGCCGGACGACACCTGGGGCACGGCGCTGCGCGCCGGGTCGCTGCACGCGTTCGCCCTGTGCGCGGCGACCGTGCCGGGCAGCGGGGAGGAGGCCGCCACCGCGAGCGAGGACGCCGTGCGAATCCTGCGCCGCCTCAACGAGGACGGGCCCCCGCCACTGGGCCCCGTGCTGACCGAACTCCTCGCCGGGCAGGCCCGGGTGCTGGCCCTGACCGGGCGGGCGCGGCAGGCCACGGAGGTGGCGCGGGAGGCTGTCGGGCGGGCCCGCGAGCACGCGGCCGGGGAGCCCCACGCCCACCGGGAACTGCTCGCCCACGCGCTGGCCGGCCTCGCCCGCGCCCGGTTGGCGGCGGGCGACCGCTCCGCCGCCGCCCGCGCCACCTCCGCCGAGGCCCTCACCCTCTTCCAGGGTCTCCTCGCGGAACAGCCCCTGGCCATGGCCCGGTACGCCGGCGAGGCGCGGGAGATCCACGACCTGCTGCACGCGGACCGCGCGGGGGCGCCGGAGCAGCCGGCCCCGTCTCCGTGAGCGCGTGCCGCGCGCGTCGCGCGGGGCTCCGGGCGGTGAGGTGCGTGGTGGCGCGTGGTCGGGGTGGCGCGTGGTCGGGCGCGTCCGGTGTCGGGTGGCGCGCGGTCGGCGTGAGGGCCGGTGACTTTCCCCCGTACCCTCGCCGCGCGCCAGGCGGCGTGCCACGCGGCGTGTCAGCGGTGCTCAGCCGGTGGGCGTCGGCTGGCGCAGGAAGTCGAGCAACAGGTGCGTGGTCTCGGACGGCCGCTCCAGGCTGGGCAGGTGACCGGCCCACGGCAGTTCCACGTGGTCGGCGTGCGCGAGCAGATCCGGCAGCCGGGCGGCGATCCGCCGGAAGTCGGTCACGTCGTGCCGGCCCGACACGGCCAGGCAGCGGGCCTCGATCGCCGTGAGGTCGATCTCGGCCTGGAGCGGCCGGAACTCCTCGTCGACGGCCAGTTGCACCTCGAAGGCGTGCCGCTGCATCCGGCGTACCGCTTCCCGGGCGGCCTCGTCGGCCTCCGGGCCCAGCCAGGTGTCCACCATCAGTTCCGTCGCGCCGGCGACGTCCCCCGCTTCGAGCAGCGCGTCCTCGCGCGCACCGATCGCCCGCAGGTCGGCCGATGGCTCGTGCCCGGGGAAGGCGGAGCACAGCAGCGCCATGGCGCCCACCCGCTCGGGCCACCGCGCGGCGACCTCCAGCGCGACCCGCCCGCCGTACGAGGACCCCACCAGGGTCACCCGCTCGATGTCCAGGCCGTTTAGGAGGTCCAGCACGTCGTCGGCGTTGCTGTGCGGCCGGTCCGGAGCGGGCGTCTCGCCGAAGCCCCGCAGGTCACAGCGCACCAGTCGGTAACCGGCGTCGATCATGGCTGGCCACTGTGGGTCCCACATCCGCCGGTCACACACCCCGGAATGCAGCAGCAGCACCGCGGGACCGTCGCCGGCCACGTCATGAGAAAGCGTCATCCGGCAGACCCTACGCAGGAACCCTCCGCGCCGCCTCCCAGTAACCGCCGCCCACCCGGCCCGGTCCAACCCTCCGGGGCCAACCCCGTCGGTACACCCCCCGCCCGGCGACCAGGCCGACGCGGCGCTCCGGCGCGTTGACGGGCCTGTCAGACTGCATGGCATGGACATCGTTCAGAGGAACAACGTCACCGTCGCCGGCAACCCCCAGGGCCCCACGGTCGTGCTGGCCCACGGGTTCGGCTGTGACCAGAACATGTGGCGGCTGACGGTGCCCGCTCTGGCCGATGCGTACCGTCTGGTGCTGTTCGACTACGTGGGGTGTGGACGCTCGGACCACTCGGCCTTCTCCGAGGAGCGCTACGCCTCGCTGGAGGGTTACGCGCGGGACGTGGTGGAGGTGTGCGCGGCGCTCGACCTGCGGGAGGCGACGTTCGTGGGCCACTCCGTCAGCTCGATGGTCGGCGTGCTGGCGGCCGAGCTGGCCCCGGAGCGGATCGGAGCCCTGGTGATGGTCGCCCCCTCCCCGCGGTACATCGACGACGAGGGCTACCACGGTGGGTTCAGCGCGCAGGACATCGACGAGTTGCTGGCGAACCTGGACTCGAACTACCTGGGCTGGTCCGCGGCGATGGCTCCGGTGATCATGGGTCACCCGGACCGGCCCGAACTGGGCGAGGAGCTGAAGAACAGCTTCTGCGCGACCGACCCGGACATGGCCCGCGTGTTCGCCCGTACCACGTTCCTGTCCGACACCAGGGACGAACTCGGGCGGGTCAAGGTTCCGACGCTGGTCCTTGAGTGCGCCCAGGACGTGATCGCTCCCCGCGAGGTCGGCGCCTTCGTGCACCAGGAGATCTCCGGTTCGACGCTGGTGACGCTCGACACCACCGGCCACTGCCCGCACCTGTCCGCGCCCGAGGCCACCAACAAGGCCATCCGCGAGTTTCTCGCCGGGCTCCGTTGATGGCCGACACCGATCATCAGCCCGAGCCCTACGAAGCCGACGACGAAGAGAGGCCCGATATCCAGAGTCACCGCGACTCCGCCCCGGACGCGGCGTTCGCCGCGTTGCTGGAGGACAGCGCCGAGGAACTGTACGAGGCGGCGCCGTGCGGCTACCTCTCCACGCTGATGGACGGCACCATCGCGAAGATCAACGCGACCCTGCTGGACTGGCTCGGCATGGAGCGGGGCGAGGTACTGGGCCGGCGGCGGTTCGTCGACCTGCTGACCGTGGGCGGAAAGCTGTACCACGAGACGCACTACGCGCCCCTGCTGCGGATGCAGGGTGACATCAACGGCATCGCGATGGAGCTTCGGTGCGCCAACGGCGACCGGATGCCCGTACTGGTCTCCTCGGTGGTCAAGTACGGCGACAGCGGCGCTCCCCTCCTGATCCGCACTACCCTCTTCGACGCCCGGGACCGCCGCGCGTACGAGGAGGAGTTGCTGCGCGGGCGCAAGGTCGCCGAGGAGGCCCGCAGACAGGCGGAGGCCGACCGCGCCCGGTTGCAGGACGCCCTCGCCGTACTCCAGAAGTCCCTGCTGCCCGACACCCTGCCCATGGTGCCCGGAGTGGAGACGGCGGCCTACTACCACATCGCCTCCCCCGACCGGCTCGGCGGCGACTTCTACGACGTGTTCCGCCTGGACGGCGAACGCTTCGCCTTCTTCCTCGGCGACGTGTGCGGCAAGGGCCCGCAGGCCGCGGCGGTCACCTCGCTGACCCGCTACACCCTGCGCGCCGCCGCGTTGCACGACGCCGACCCCGCCTCGGCCCTGACCACCCTGAACACCGTGCTGCACGACCGCTACACCGGCAGCGGGGACCCGCGCTACTGCACCGCCATCTTCGGCATCCTCACCCCCGGCGCCAGCCCCGGACAGCACACCGTCCGCCTCGCCTCGGGCGGCCACCCACCGGCCGTCGTGCTGCGCGCCGACGGAACGGCCAGCTACCTGCCCACCCCGGGCGGCCTCCTCGTCGGCGTACTCCCCGACGCGCACTTCACCACCGCCGAGACCACCCTCACCCCCGGCGACGCCCTCCTGCTCTACACGGACGGACTCACCGAGGCCCGTACCGGCGCCGACCGCACCAGTCTGTACGGGGACGAGGCCCTGCTGGAGTTCGCCGCCGACCACGCCGGCAAGTCCGCGCCTGACATCATCGGAGCCCTGACCGACCTGCTCGCCAGCTTCGGCGACGGCCTCGACGACGACACCGCCCTGCTCGCGCTGGGCGTCCCGCCCCTCACCGCCCTGCCCTAACCCCGCCCCCGCCCCCATCCGGTGTCACTTCCACGAAGAACGGTCGATGAGCACACTGAAGATCACCGCCCAAGACGCCGCGACCGGCCCCGTCCTGCGGGTCTTCGGCGAGTTGGACTACCACAGCGCCAGCCAACTACGGGAACGCGTCACCGCGGCCGCGCTGCGCCCGGGTCAGCGGCTGACCCTGGACCTGGGCGGCCTGGAGTTCTGCGACTCCAGCGGTATCAACGCGCTGATCGCGGCCTACCAGCACGCCAGCGCGATGCGGGCGACCATCGCCCTCGCGTCCGTGCCCGCTCCCACCCTGCGCATCCTGCGTCTCACCGGGCTGGACAGGGTCATCCCCCTCGACCCCGGCGGCGACGCCACCGCCCTCGGCTAAGCGCCGGGCGCCGGGCTCACGGGCGGACCAGCGGGAGGAAGATCGTGTCGACGATCTCCTCGATCACCTCGGGTGCGACGGGCCGTAGCGTCATCATCGTCTCGCCGCGCAACAGGTCGAACGGGAGCGAGGCGATCCGTGGCGTCAGCCTGGCCGGGTCGATCTCGCCGCGCTCGATGGCGCGCCGCATGATCTCGTCACGCCCGGAGCGGCGTCCGGCGACGATCGTCTCGCGCAGCTCGGCGAAGCTGGTCTCGGTCTCGGCGAAGTAGCCGGCGAGCAGCAGGCTGAGTTGGACCAGGAACGCCCCGCGTTTCTCGCTCGCCTCGGTCAGGGTGGCGATCAGGTCGCCGCGCAGCGATCCCGTGTCGGCCGGCGGGGACAGTTGGATGACGTTGCGGCGTACGACGGCCGCCTCCACCAGCTTCTGCTTGTCCGCCCAGCGCCGGTAGAGCACCGGCTTGCTGGTGCCGGCGCGCCGGGCGACGGAGTCGACGGTCAGGTTCGCGTACCCCCGCTCGCTCAACTCCTCCCAGGCCGCGTCGAGGATCGCCGCCTCCAGCGCTTCGCCCCGCCGCCGTCCCACAGCACTCCTTAGAACCTTTGACGTTTCTTATCGGCGTACCTTACTCTGCCGAATAAGAAACTCGAACGTATCGTAATGCTCGTGGGAACCCTCGCAAGGAGCCCCTCATGCGGCAGAGCAGGACCGGAAGCGCGGACGCCGGGACGCACACGCGATGGAACGGGCGACTCGTCGGCCTGGTGGCCGTCCTGGCCCTGGTGAACTTCGTGGTCGACTCGGCCATCGCCGCGCCGCTGCTCGTCCTGCCGGAGATGCTCGACCACTTCGACACCGACCAGGCGGCGTGGCTGAACGCCACCGCGATGCTGGCGGGAGTGATGTGGGCGCCCCTGCTCGGAAAGAGCGCCGACATCCACGGAAAGCGCCGGGTGCTCGTGCTGACCCTGCTGCTGAGCTGCGCCGGCGCGCTCTTGTGCGCCCTCGCCCCCAGCATCTGGCTGTTCGTGCCGGGGCGCATGCTGCAAGGTGCGTCGCTGGCGGCCGTGTTCCTCGCCGTCGCCATCGTGCGCGGCGTCTGCGCACCCCGCGTCGCGATGCTGATCGTGGGCATCGTGACCTCCGGTTCCGCGGTGCTCAACATCGCGTCCCGGTTCCTCATCGAGGACATGGCCAGGGAGTTCGGATTCCAGGTCCTGTTCCTCGTATCGGCCTTCGTCGCCGTCGCCATGGCCCTTTGCGTGCACCGCTTCGTACCCGAATCCCCCCTCAAGACGCCGGGCACCATCGATGTCGGCGGCGCCCTGCTCCTCGGCGGAGGGCTGGCCGGCGTGCTCGGCTATGTCAGCCTCGGCTCGGACCTCGGTTGGCTCGCCGCCGGGCCGCTGACGCTGCTCCTCGGTGGCGGCGCGGCGCTGGCCCGGTGGTTCCTCTTCTCCAGCCGGAAGCCGCACCCCCTGATCGACGTACGGGATCTCGGCTGGCCACTGGTGCTGACGCTCCTCGTCGTCTTCCTCGGCGCCGGTTCGTACCAGAGCACCCTGCAACTCATCCCGCTGATCAGCGACGTATCGGCCGATGAGGGTCTCGGATACGGACTGGCCGGCCAGGGAACGGTGGCGCTGCTGCTCTCGGCGCCGGGGGTGGGCGTCACGCTCGGCGGCCCGGTGGCCGGCTGGCTCACCGCACGCGTCGGGCCGGCGAAGACCCTGGCCGGGTCGGTCGCGCTCGGAACGGCGGCCACCATCGGGATGTTCCTCGGGATCTCCCACCTTTCCGCCGCGCTCTGCTTCACCTTCCTGCTGGGCGTCACGGTGGGCGGCCTCGGAACGTCCGGCTTCAACATGGCGGGCAGCCTGGCACCACCCGAACGACAGGGAATCGTCTCCAGCCTGGTGATGGTCATGGTCTCGATCGGCTCGGTGGTGCTGAACTTCGTGGGCGCGGCCGTCCTCAAGTCGACCGCGGTGGACGTCGACGGCGAATCCGTGAACTCGTCCACGGGCGTTGTCAGTTACCTGACGATCGCCTGCGGGGCGTTCACCGTCGCCGCGGTGCTCGTTCTCCTCCTCGTACGCGCCACCCGCCCGGGCCCCGCTTCCCCGTCACCCGACCGGAACCGCGTGCGCGACCACGATCACGACCACGGACGGGACGCGGTCGCCGGAAATCCGTGAGCGGGTCGAAAAGAATCCGCCGGCAGAGTCCGACAGTTTCGTCGCGGGCCAGGTGCTACCGAATTGGCCGCGCATCTCTCATCACACGTCGAGGAGTTGACGCATGGGCACACGAACGCCGTCGAAGGGCACGGTCCTGGTTTCCGGCGCGAGCATCGCGGGAGCCGCCGTGGCGTACTGGCTGCACCGGTACGGATACACGGTGACCGTGGTGGAGAAGTCCGCCGGAGTACGGAGCGGCGGATATCCGATCGACGTACGGGGCACCGCCGTGGAAGTGGTGCGCCGGATGGGAATCCTGCCGCGACTGCGGGAAGCGCATATCGCGTCACGGCGGTTGACCTTCCTCCACGCCGACGGCAGCACGGTGGCGTCCGTGCGTCCCCAGGCCATAGCCGGCGGCGACGAGGGACACGATGTCGAGGTACCGCGCGGGGAACTGGTCGAGGCCCTGTACGGAACCGTCCGGGACGAGGTGGAATTCCTGTTCAACGATTCCGTCGACACGCTCACCGACCACGAGAACGGCGTCGACGTCATCTTCCGCAGCGGCCTCCGGCGCGGATTCGACCTGGTCCTGGGCGCGGACGGGTCGCACTCGCGCACCCGCGAACTCGTCTGCGGCCCGGAGCGGCGGTTCCACCACTACCTGGGATACTGCTTCACCATTTTCACGATGCCCAACACCCTGGGGCTCTCCCACGAAGCGCTGATCTGGAATGCCCCCGGTCGAGCCGCCGCGCTCTACGCGGTCCGGGACAGCGGAGAACTCCACGCGTTCCTCACCTTCGCCCACCCGCGACCACCGTACGAGACCCTTCGCGACCCCGTGGCACAACGCGAACTCGTCGCCGCCACCTTCGCCGACGACGGATGGGAGATACCGGGAATGGTGGCCGCGATGCACCGCGCGCCCGACCCGTTCTTCGACACCGTGAGCCAGATCCGCATGCCGCGCTGGTCCAGGGGTCGCACGGCCTTCCTCGGCGACGCCGCGTACGCCCCGTCGTTCCTCACCGGCCAGGGCTCCAGCCTCGCCCTCGTCGGCGCCTATCTGCTCGCCACCTCGCTGGCCACCCACCCCGGCGACCACACCGCCGCCTTCGCCGCCTACGAACGCGACGCCCGCGCGTTCGTCGAACTGAACCAGGCACAGGTCGGCACGGGAGACGCGGCACTCTTCCCCACCACCGCCGAAGCCCTGGAAAAGCGCAACCGGAGAATCCGCGATCTCACCACCGCGCCCCCGAGAACCGGCCGCCCGGCCCACACCGCCCTCACCCTGCCCGACCCCGTCGATGCCGGCGAGCCGGCTTCGACGACTCATCCAGCCGCTTCCCACTGACTGACCTGGCCGGGGCCTGCCCGGCAATGCGCACCGGACAGGCCCTGGGCCCGAAAGGGAAAGCGGGGAACGCGCCCTGGCCGTCCCGGGCTTCACCACCCGGGCTCAGCGCTTAGCGCTTGAGCGTGAAGGTGAAGCCGTCGGAGAGCTTGCCGGTCAGCCGTACGCCCGAAACGAGTTTCCCCGCCACGATCAGCCGCTCGACCTCGGCCCGCGAAAGCGCGCAGCCTTCGGCGATCAACCGCACCGGCCGGACGGGAATCCGCGCCGCGAAACGCACCTCGACATCGATCACCTCGCGGTCCAGGTCATCCAATTCCCCCGTATCGAGGCGCCAGGCATCATCCCAGTCCAGGGCGATCCGATCGCGGCGCCGTACCACCGGGTCCCGCAGCAGCTCGGCCGCGAGTTCCGGATCGTTGTCGTGCAACCGGGCCAACAACGAGGGTCGTACAGAACGCACGTTCACCCGTTCCAGAACCGGGAACTTCGCGGTCGCCCCACATCCCGTACAGAACGCGAGGAGCCAGGCGTCGAGGAGTTTGTGGTGGGCGTTGACGCGGAATTTTCCGTTCGCCCGCGAACGCTCGGACGCGCACACGTGGCAGCGTCGGACGATGAGCGGCAGGCAGGTGGGCATGACCACCCAACTGGTGAGCACAGAAGTACACCGATCTCAGTGAGAAGTCCGCGGCAAAAGGAGCGCGGCACGCACGGGGCGCGACGCGCGACGATTCAGCGCTCGGGAGGTCTCACAGGGTGTACAACGGCATGTCCTTGTCTGGGCGACGTGTTTCCGCCGAAACGGTAGGGGCCCGGGCCGACGCCGTTCCACTGGTTTTCCGGTGGCGGCGACGCGCGTTCCGGGACCCGTGGCCGCTTGACCCTCACGCGGCGTGATGCCGCATTCTCGGGGGCGTGGAAGAGCACCTGACCGTGGGGCGCGTGGCCGAGTTGGCCGGAGTGAGTGTCCGCACGCTGCATCACTATGACGAGATCGGCCTCGCCCGGCCGTCCGCGCGGACCTCGGCCGGCTACCGGGCCTACTCGGCGGGCGACGTGGAACGACTGCGGGAGGTGCTCGCCTTCCGGCGGCTGGGTTTCGGACTGCGCGAGATAGCGGACCTGGTGGACGACCCGGACACCGACGCGGTCGCGCGCCTGCACCGGCTGCGCGGCCTGCTGTTGGACCAGCGCGACCGCGCGGCCGCCATGGTGACCGCCATCGACAAGGAACTGGAGGCACGGGCCATGGGAGTCAGGACGACGTCAGAGGAGCGACTGCACCCGCTCGGGGCGCGGTTGTACGAGTCCATCGGGGCCGCCTATCCGGCGACGCGGCGCACCGAGCCGCGCATCGCCGCGCAGGTCTGGCAGGCGCTCGGGGACGCGCGGACGGTGCTGAACGTGGGCGCCGGCACCGGCTCCTACGAGCCGCCGGACCGCGACGTGACCGCGGTGGAACCCTCGGCCGTCATGCGGGCCCAGCGCCCCGAGGGTTCGGCACCGTGCGTGGCCGCCGCCGCGGAGCGGCTGCCGTTCCCCGACCAGTCCTTCGACGCGGCGATGGCGTTCAGCACCATCCACCACTGGCGGGACCCGGTCGCCGGGCTGCGCGAGATGCGGCGCGTGGCCCGACGCGTCGTGGTCTTCACGCACGACGCCACCGACGCCGGCTGGCGCGACCGCTTCTGGCTCAGCCGCGACTACCTGCCCGAGGTCGGCCACCTCGTCGCCGGCCGCCCCCCGGTGGACCAACTGGCCCGCGCGTTCGGGGCCCGCCTGGAGCCGGTCCTCATCCCGTGGGACTGCGCCGACGGCTTCTTCGAGGCGTACTGGCGCCGCCCCGAGGCGTACCTGGAGGAGCCCGTACGCCGCGCGACATCCGTGTGGACCCGCGTCGGCCCGGAGGCCGAGCGGCGAGCGGTGGCCGCGCTCCGCGATGACCTGTCCTCGGGCCGCTGGGCCGAGCGCAACCGCGACCTGCTCGACCTGGACGCGGCGGAGCTGGGCCTGCGGCTGCTCGTCGCCTGAGCCGGGGCGCGCGGGGCCGCTACCTGGCGGCCACGATCGCCTCGGCCAGCGCGTCCGGCTGGGACAGGAAGGGCGAGTGGGAGCAGTCGAGTTCGGTGACCTCGGTGGGTGTGGCCGAGACGGTGTCGATCTCCTTGACGAAGCGGTACTGCAAGGTCGCGGGGATCACGTTGTCCCGGCCGCACACGACGTACGCGTGCGGCACGCTGCCGTAGCGCTCCTGGGTGACGGTCAGCGGCTCCAGCGGAATCCCCGCCGGCCCGTCCGTGCTCAGCAGCGCGATGGTGGCGTCGGCCGTGCGGTCGTCGACGTCGTTGTAGAACGTCTCCTTGATCTGGTCGCGCCGCTCCGGGTCGCCGAAGTCGATGCGGGCCGCGCCCACCACCATCGGGTCGGCCGCCAGATGCCGGCTCACCATCTCGCCGGTGTTCTCCGGACAGGTGTTGTAGTAGCCCGCCGGCGCCCCGCTCACCGGGGCGAACGCGGAGACGTAGACCAGGCCGGCCACGAGTTCGGGGACCAGTTCCGCCACCGCGGTGGCGACCACGCCGCCCATGCTGTGGGCCACCACGAGGACGGGCTGGCCGCCGCCGACGGTCCGTATCTGCTCGGCGAGTACGGCCGCCGCGGACGAGGCGGTGACCGCCGCCACCGGGGACGGCTCGGTGGCGAACGACGCCGCGTCGAACGGCCGCGCCCAACGGGCGCGCGGCGCGGGGCCGCGCAGCCCGTGCCCCTCCAGATCCACCGCGACCGACGGCACGCCCCGCGCGGCCAACCGCTCGACCACCGGGCTCCAGCACCAACTGCCGTGCCAGAAACCGTGTACCAGGACCACGGGCAGGGGGTTGTTCATGGTCTCCTCTTACGTTCGGATGGGGGTGGGCACCGACCGGCAGCGTAGACGGCGTTGATGTTGGTGCGGCAGGTGGCCGTCCTCGCGACGCCGGACGAGGCCCGGCAACTGGCTGTTCGGCGCGAGTCGTTGGATCGCCGGGCACGGCGAACGCGCTACGGGCTCACGCGTCGCCCTCGACCCGGGCGTGCAGATGCATGTCGTGCCAGCCGTCCGCGTGCCGCAGGGCGCTGCGCCGGGTGCCTTCGAGCGCGTAACCGGCCCTGAGCGCCACCTCGCAGGACGGCTCGTTTCGATCCGAGTGGGCGAGTTCCAGCCGGTGGAACCCCGCCTCGTCCAGGGCCCACCGGGTCAGCGTGGTGAGCGCGCGCGGGGCCACGCCCTGGCCACGGGCGTGCGGCAACACCCAGTACGCGGCCTCGGCGAGCCCCTGGGTGAGGTCCATCCAGCGCAGGGCCACCCGGCCGAGCACCTCGCCGCCGCCCGCGTCGGCGACCGCCCACTGGGCCGCGCGCTCCTGGCGCCACTGGCGCTCCCCCGCCGCGATCCACTGGAGGACCTCGTCGCGCGAGCCCATGCGGCGCAGCGACCACTTCTGGATACCCGCGTCCTGGTACGCCCCGTACACGACCTCGGCGTCCGCCACCGTCCACGGCCGCAACAGCAGCGCGCCGTCGGGCGATTCGAGCGTGGGCTGTGCGGAGTGGGACAGCCTCCCCGTGGGGACGACCGGCGCTGGCGACAGGCTCATGGTCAACATCATCGCCTGGCACGGAGAAGGGTTCCACACCCCGCCCGGGCGTGCGTGGGCCGGCGGCGGCCGGCGAGGGGGCGGTGAGTGGCCGCCGGGTCAGACGGCGGGCCGGGCCTTCTTGCCGAGGAGCGGGCAGGCGGTCCCCGCCGCCGAAGGGGAGGTCGTGGGTGCCCCGGCCGGGTCGGCCGGGCGGGGCCTCTCGCGGGTCGTTCCGCCGATCAGAGCCGGATCACCGCCGCCGGAACAGGTAGGCCCCGCACAACCCCCCGATCACCGCCACCGCGGCCAGCGCCAGCCAGAGCGGCATGGTGACCTCGGGGATCAGCAGGCGGATCTTGACCTGGCGGGTGTTCTCGAAGATGAAGATCAGGCCGAGGACGCCCAGCACGAGGAGGGCGATCCTGCCGGGCGTGAGGAACTCGTGTGTGCGCCCGCCTCCGCCGGTGTCCGGCCTTGTCTTGGGACTCATGACGCGCCCTTCCCTCGAACGTCGGACCGCCCCGCACGCCCGGTCGCCTCCCGTCGTGTCCGGCCACGCCGGGCACGTCCGGTCACGCCTGGAGTGCGGCTTACCTCCCAGGATGCGGCGCGGGCGGCGGCGCGCACCGCGTGGCGGCGGGGCGTAGGCCAGACGGGTGAGGTGGGCCGGGAAAGGCCCAGGGGCGCGCCCGCTCGCGCGCCCCTGGGGGTTTGGCCACTCGGCGTGCTCAGGCGCTGCCGGCCGGCCACTCCCGTATCGCCGCCGCGACCACCGCCAGCGCCTCCGGCTGGGTGAGCTGGGGGTGCAGGCAGTCGATGTCGTGGTTGACCAGGCGGCCGGTGACGTAGGGCAGCCACGCGTCGCGGGTCAGCCAGTCCTCGGGGCGGGGGGCGGCGGCCGTGAAGAACAGGACGTCGCCGTCGAAGGCGCGGTGCTCGTGCTTGCGCATCAGCGTCGCGTTGTTCACCACGATGTCCACGACCGCCGAGAGCGTGTACTCCGGCAGGCTGGCCAGCGCGCTGCCCTCGCGGCGCAGCGTGTCGAGCACCTGCTCACGGGTGAGCGCGCGGCCCTCCTGGATGTCGAAGCCCGCCATCCGCAGCAGCGCGCGCGGGGCGTCCGCCTGGGCCGGGATGGCCAGGTCGCGCCACTGGTCGGAGGGGTAGGCGTCCATGAGGGCCAGCAGTTCGACGCGCTCCCCCGCCTCCTGGAGGCGGACCGCCACGGTGTGCGCGACGACCCCGCCGACCGACCAGCCGAGCAGCCGGTAGGGGCCGTGTGGCTGGACGGTGCGGATGTGGTCGAGGTAGTCGGCGGCCATCTCCTCCATCGTCGCGGGCAGCGGCTCGGGCGCGGTCAGGCCGCGGGCCTGGAGCCCGTACACCGGCTGGTCGGGGCCGAGCGGGGCCAGCAGGCCCGCGTAGCACCAACTGATGCCGCCCGCCGGGTGGAAGACGAACAGCGGGGGCCTGGCACCACCGGGGCGCAGCGGGAGCAGGACGCCCAGCGCGTCGTCCGCGGCGCCGGCGCCCGACTCGCCCTCGGCGGCGGCCCGCAGCCGCTCGGCGAGCGCGGCGGGTGTGGGGGCCTGGAAGAGGGTGCCCAGGGCGAGTTCGACGCCCAGCGTCTCGCGGATGGCGGCGACCAGTCGCATGGCCAGCAGCGAGTTGCCGCCGAGGTCGAAGAAGCTCTCCTCGACGCCGGCCTGGTCCACGCCGAGCGCCCGCGCGAACAGCCGGGTCAGGGTCTCCTCGCGGTGGCTGCGCGGGGCGCGGCCGGGTCCCGTGGTGGCGGTCGGGGGCGCGGGCAGCGCCTTGCGGTCGAGCTTGCCGTTGGGGCTCAGCGGAAGCGCGTCCAGAACGACGATGGCGCTCGGCACCATGTAGTCGGGCAGCCGCGCCGCGAGGCGCTCCCGGAGCAGGGCGGGGTCCGGGCCGCCGCCCACATCCGGCGCCCCCTCGGGGAGAGCGGCGCCTGTGCGCTGGTCTCGGGCGGCAGTGTCGGGCCCCGCATGACCGGCCCGCTCGGGCGCCGTCGGCGCGGCAGCCACGTGCGTGCTCTCATCGCTCCCCATCGCTGGACGGTCGGCCCCGGCGGCGGCATCCGCCGGAGCCGACCGCCCGGTCCGCGTGGCGGGCTGGTGGCCCGTCACGTAGCCGACGAGGCGCTGGTCGCCCGGCCGGTCCTCGCGGACCAGCACGCAGGCGGCGGCGACCTCGTCCGACGCGGCCAACGCCGCTTCGATTTCGCCGAGTTCGATGCGCAGGCCGCGCAGCTTGACCTGGTGGTCGGTGCGGCCCAGGTACTCCACGGCCCCGTCGGCCCGCCAGCGGGCCAGGTCGCCGGTGCGGTACATGCGGGCGCCGGGCTCGTCGGCGAACGGGTCGGCCACGAAGCGGGCGGCGGTCAGGTCGGGCCGACCGAGGTAGCCGGTGGCGAGTTGGGTGCCGGCGAGGTACAGCTCGCCGGCGACGCCGGGCGGGCAGGGTTGCAGCGCGGCGTCCAGGACGTACAGCCGGGTGTTCCACACCGGCTTGCCGATCGGCACCGGGCCGCTCTCGCCGGGCGCGCACGGGTGGTACGTGACGTCGACGGCGGCCTCGGTCGGGCCGTACAGGTTGTGCAGCGGCACGCCGGGCAGCAGGCGGTGGAAGTCGGTGACGGTCTCCCGGGGCAGCGCCTCGCCGCTGCAGAAGACGCGCCGCAGGCCCGTGCAGTGCGCGGCGCCCGGCTCGGTGAGGAAGACGCCGAGCATGGACGGCACGAAGTGGACGGTGGTGACGCGCTGGTCGCGGATGGTGCGCGCGAGGTAGGCCGGGTCCTGGTGCCCGCCGGGCTCGGCGACCACCAGCGTGGCGCCCTCGCGCAGCGCCCAGAAGAACTCCCACACCGAGACGTCGAAGCCGGACGGGGTCTTCTGCAACACGCGGTCGTCGGCGCGCAGCGGGTAGGTGTCCTGCATCCAGCGCAGCCGGTTGTCGATCGCCCGGTGCGGGATGACCACGCCCTTGGGACGGCCGGTGGAGCCCGAGGTGTAGATGACGTACGCGGGGTGGTGCGGGGTCAGCGCGCGGCCCGGGTCGGTGCCGGGGAAGCGGGCCAGGTCGGCCCGGACCTCCGGGTCGTCGAGGACGAGCGCCGGCACGGCGGTCTCCGGCAGCGCGCCGTGGGTGGCCCGGTCGGTGAGCACGCACGCCGGGGAGGCGTCGCCCAGCATGTACGCCAGGCGCTCGGCCGGGTAGTCGGGGTCGAGCGGCAGGTAGGCGCCGCCCGCCTTGAGGACCGCGAGCAGCGCCACCACCAGGTCCACCGAGCGGGGCAGGGCGACGGCGGCGAGCACGCCGGGGCGTACCCCGAGTTCCGTCAGGCGCCGGGCGACCCGGTTGGCCCGCGTGTTGAGCTGCGCGTACGTCAGCGTCTGGTCGCCGAAGACGAGGGCGGGGGCGTCCGGGACGCGGGCCGCGCGGTACTCGATGGGGCCGATCAGCGTGGTGGGCGGCAGGGTGCGGGCGGTGTCGTTGAAGTCCGTGATGACCAGGGCGCGTTCGGCCGGGGTGAGCACGGACAGCTCGCCCAGCGGCGCGTGCGGGTCGGCGGCGGGGTCGGCGATACGGGCCAGCAGGTCCAGGAAGCGGCGCTGGTGGCCGGCGAGGTCGTCCTCGGCGTACAGCCGGGGGTTGCCGTCGTAGTCGATGCGCAGGCCGGCGCCGTCGGCGCGGTCGTAGATGTTGACGGTGAGGTCGTCCACCGGTCCGGTGGACAGGTTGTGCGCGTCCGAGCGGGCGCCGGCGAAGGTCAGCCCGTAGTCGAAGGGCATCACGTTGACCAGCGGGCCGACCAGGGCCCGGCCGTCGCCGAGCAGCCCGAGGTCGCGGCGGATGTCCTCGTACCGGTAGCGCTGGTGGCGGCGGACGGCGCGGATGCCGAGGACGACCTGGCGCACCAGGTGGGCCAGGGTGTCCTCGGGGCGCACCCGCAGTCGCAGCGGCAGCACGTTCATCACCATGCCGGGGATGCGCAGCGCGGCCGAGCCCATGCGGCCCATCATCGGCACGCCGAGCACGACGTCCTCGCTGTGCGTGGCCCGCGACAGGTACAGCGCCTGGGCGGCGAAGAGCAGGTCGGGCCAGGTGGCGCGGAGTTCGGCGGCCAGGGTGCGCAGCCGCTCGGTCTCCTGGTGGCCCAGGTGCGCGGTGCGGCGCAGGAAGGTGTGGTCGGGCAGCGCGGTGCGGCCGGCCAGGCTCGGCGCGTCGGGCAGGTCCAGGGCGCGCGGGGCGCCGGGCTCGCCCCCGGTGGCCGGGGTGTCGGTGTCGGCGGGGGGCGCGGCGCCGAAGGTGGCCGCCCAGTGGGCGCGGTCCTTGGCGAAGCCGTCGCCGGCGCGGTACGCCTGGTCGTCGGCGACCAGGTCGGTCAGCCGGCCGAACGGGCTGGGCGTGGGCTCGGCGCCGGTGGCCAGGGCCGTGTAGACCTCGGCGACGCGGCGGGCCAGGAGCGAGTAGCCGTAGCCGTCCATGACGAGGTGGTGCACGCGCTGGTACCACAGCCAGCGCTGGTCGCCGACCCGGAACAGGGCATGCTGGAACAGCGGGCCGCTGGCCAGGTCGAAGGGCTTGGCCAGGTCGGCGCGCATCCAGGCCAGGGCCGCCGCGTCCGGGCCCTGGTCGGTGTCGGCCGCGTCGCGCAGGTCGGCCTGGTGCAGCGGGAAGGCGCGGCGGGCCGTGCTGTCCGGGTTCGCGCCCCGGGTCGCGGCCGGCCGGCCGGGTGGCTCGATCTCGATGGGCACCTGGCGGGGGCCGGCCGCGTCCCCTTCGGCATCTCCGTCGCCGTCGCCCGCGACGACGCGCACCCGCAGGGCGTCGGCCTCGCCGGTGGTGCGGTGCAGGGCCTCGGCGAAGACGGCCGGGTCGATGGGGCCGTGAATCTCGATGTACTCGGCGGTGTTCTGGGCCGGGCTGTCCGGGTCGAGGGCCTGCGCGAACCACATGCCCGACTGGGCCGAGGTCAGCGGCAGTCCGGGCGCGGACCGCGCGGCGCCGGTGGCCGCTCCGCGCCGTGGGACGGCGGGATCGAGCAGGGTGGTCATGTCCGCGCCCCCAGGAGGGGGGCCCACCGCTCGATGGCGGGCTCCTCGGCGAGGTCCACAAACGTCACCTCGACGCCGTGGTCCCGGCGCCAGCGCTCGACCAGGGCCATGACGCGGACCGAGTCGAGGCCGTAGTCGACCAGGTTCTCGTCGTCGGGGATGTCGGCGGGGTCCTCGCCGAGCACGTCGGCGACGTCGGCGCGGATCTGCTCCACGGTCAGGGCCATCGCGGTTACTTCCCCTCGAAAACGGTGTCGGTGGTGGTGACGACGGCGCACTTGGCGGCGGCGTAGCGCAGGGCCATGGCGTGGTCGGCGGCCGAGAAGTCCGCGACGGCGTCGGCGACCAGGAAGGACTGGATGTCGCGCATCCAGGCGTCGGCGGCGCTCAGCAGCACGCCGATGTGGGCGTACACGCCGACGATGACCAACTGGTCGCGGCCCTGGGCGGCCATCCGCTCGGCCAGGTCGGAACGGACGAAGGCGCTGTACTTCCACTTGGTGAGCACGGTGTCGCCGGGCTCCGGCGCCACCGGGGCGGCGATCGCCTTGGCGTGCTCGTCGTCGGGCAGCCCCGGCCCCCAGAAGTCCTGCTGGAGCCCGCGCTCGGCGGGGCTCTGGCCGCCGGGCTGGGCGGAGTACACGACGGGCACGCCGAGCCGGGCGCAGTCCTTCTTGACCCGGGCGACGTTGGCGAGCAGTTCGGTCACCGGCGACGCGTCCTGGTCGAACGCGGACAGGAAGTAGTTCTGCAGGTCGTGTACGAGCAGTACCGCGCGGCTCGGGTCGACCGTCCAGGCCACCTTGTTGGCGGGCAGGTCGGCCGCGGTGGGCATGGGGTAGGGCGCGATGGCGGGCAGGGCCATGACGGGGCCTTTCAGGCTTCGGGTCGAGCGGGTGGAGCGGTGCGCGCCCCCGCCAGTGCGGGGTGGCGGCCCCGCGGGGCGGCGGGGCGTCAGGGGGTCGGGGCCGTCGCGGGCGGCGCTGCCCGCGACGGGTCGGCCGGCGCGTCGGCCGGCGGCTCCGCCGCGCGGGCGGCGACCTGGGCCGCGATGGCCGCGCGCAGGTCCTTCTTGCTGACCTTGCCGACGCCGGTGCTCGGGAACGCGTCGATGAACTCGACCCGGTCGGGCACCTTGTACGCGGCCAGGCCGCGCTCGCGGACGAACTTCTTGATGGCGATGGGGCGTACGGGTTCTGCGCCGGCCCGGGGCACGACGTACGCGCAGGTGCGCTCGCCGAGGTAGGCGTCGGGCATGGAGACGACGGCGACGTCGTGCACGGACGGGTGGGCCAGGATGTGGTTCTCGATCTCCTCGGCGGCGACCTTCTCGCCGCCCCGGTTGATCTGGTCCTTGGCCCGGCCCTCCACCACCAGGTAGCCGTCCTCGGTCAGCCGCACCACGTCGCCGGTGCGGTAGAAGCCGTCGGCGGTGAAGGCGGTGGCGTTGTGCTCGGGGGCGCGCCAGTAGCCACGGATGGTGTACGGGCCGCGGGTGAGCAGGTGGCCGGTGGCGCCGACGGGCAGGTCGTTGTCCTCGTCGTCCACCACGCGCACCTCGTCGTCGGGCGAGATGGGTCGGCCCTGGGTGGTGACGATGGTCTCCTCGTCGTCGTCCAGGCGCGTGTAGTTGACCAGCCCCTCGGCCATGCCGAACACCTGCTGCAGCGTGCAGTTCAGGGCGGGCCGCACGCGGCGGGCGGCCTCCTCGCTGAACTTGGCGCCGCCCACCAGGAGCACCTGGAGGCTGGAGAGGTCGTGCTCGCCGCGCCCGGCGGCCTCGATCCAGGCCAGGGCCAGGGGCGGCACGAGCCCGGTGAGGGTGACACGCTCGCGCTCGATGAGCGGGAAGGCGACGTCGGGGCTGGGCTGCGGGGCCAGCACGACGCGGGCCCCGGCGTACAGCGCGCCCAGCGTGCCCGGCGAGCTGAGCGGGAAGTTGTGGGCGGCGGGCAGCGCGCACAGGTAGACGCTGGTCTCGTCCACGGCGCAGATCTCGTTGGAGCCCCACAGCGAGTAGATGTAGTCGTCGTGGGTGCGCGGGATGAGCTTGGGCACGCCGGTGCTGCCGCCGGACAGTTGCAGGAAGGCCAGGTCATCGGGGGCGGGCGGGTCGGTGATCGGCACCGGGTCGGCCGGCACCTCGGACAGCGGGGTGTGCCCGCCCGCCTCGGCCGGCTCGGCGGCGACGAACACGTGCCGCAGCGTGGGCACCCGCTCGCGGACGGCCGTCGCCAGTTCACGGTAGTCGAACCCGCCGTGTACGGCCGGGATGACGTACGCGGCGGCCTCGGTGAACTCGCAGAAGTAGCGCACCTCGCTCTCGCGGTGCGCGGGCAGCGCGAAGACGGGCAGCGCGCCGATACGGAACAGCGCGAACATCACCTCGAAGAACTCGGCGACGTTCGGGAGTTGCAGCACCACCCGGTCGCCCTTGCCGATGCCACGGGCCAGGAACCCGGCGGCGAGCCGGTCGGCGCGGGCGTCGAGTTCGCCGTAGGTCAGGCGGCGGCCGTCCGGGGAGCCGGGCGCGGGCGCCGGGTCCACGACGGCGATCCGGTCCGGGTGGCGCTCCGCGCGCTCGCGCAGCATCTGCCCGAACGTTTCACCGCGCCACCAGCCGGCGGCCCGGTACCGCTCGGCGAACTCGCTCGGCCAGGTCGGCGTACTCACTGGTCAACCCCCACCGCGTGCAGGAACGTCTGGAACTTCGCGCCGGTTTCGGCGGTCTCGGCCTCCGGCGTGGAGGCGGCCACCACGCCGGCGCCCGCGTACAGGCGCAGCGTGCGCCGCTCCGCCTCGGCACACCGGATGGTGACGACCCACTCACCGTCACCGCTGGCATCTTCCCAGCCGACCATGCCGGTATACAGACCCCGGTCGAAGGGTTCGAGGTCGCCGATGACCTCGCGGGCCAGACTGGTCGGGGTGCCGCAGACGGCCGGCGTCGGGTGCAGCGCGCAGGCCAGCTCCAGGGCGCTGGCGGCGCGCCCGTCGCGCTCGGCCAACTCGCCGGTGACGGTGGTGGACAGGTGCCACATCGCGGCGGTGCGCACCAGGGTCGGCCGCTCGGGCACGTGCAGGCTCGCGCAGTACGGGGCGAGGGCGGCGCGCACCGCGTCCACGACGACGGCGTGCTCGTGCAGGTCCTTCTCGGACTCCAGGAGCGCGGCGGCGCGGCGGACGTCCTCGGCGAGGTCGGCGCTGCGCGGCGTGGAGCCGGCCAGCGGGTTGGCGACGAGCTGGCCGCCGCGCCGGCTGACGAGCAGTTCGGGGCTGGCGCCGAGCAGCGTGCGGCCCGCGCCGGCCGGCAGGGCGAAGGTGTAGCCGCGCGGGTCGCGCCGGGCCAGCCGCTGCACCATGGCGGGCAGGTCGAGGTCGTGCGGCGAGGTGAGTTCCAGGGTGCGGGCGAGGACGACCTTGCTGAACTCGCCGCGCCGCATGCGGGCCACGGCCGCGGCGACGGCCGCTCCGTACGCCTCGGGCTCCGGCACCGGGCGCACCGACCAGCCGGTGGCCTCGGGGGTGGCGGCGGGCAGGGCGATCAGCGGGTCGTGGGCGAGCGGTGGGGCCCACCGGACGGCGTCGGGGACGGCGAGGGCCGCGGGCGCCGTGTGGTCGAAGGGCACGGCGCCGACCACCAGCGGCGCCTGGTCGCCGGCGTCGGCCCGCTCGGCCAGCGTGGCGGCGACCCGCTCGGGCAGCGGGCGGGCGTCGTGCGGGACCTCGGCGCGTACGCCGTGGGTGAGCAGGGTCCTGGTGGGCGAGGCGAAGAACCGGGCGTCGCCCGCGGAGTAGGCGTCGAGCAGGGCGGTGGCCGAGCCGACGGCGTCGGCGTCCACCGTGCGCGCGGGCCGCTGGGCGGGCGCCGCGCCACGGCCACTGCCGCGCGCCGGCCGCACCCGGGTCGTACGGGCCGCCTCGGCGCTCGCGGCGTGCGGGGCGGCGTGCCCGGCGCGGGGCGGGGCGGGGTGCGGGGCGGGCCGCCCCGGCGTGGCATCCGACTCGGACGGGCCGGATATCGGGCGCTCGGCGACCTCGTGTGTCGTCGTCACCTGTTACTCCATTCGTTCGGTGCGGGGGGCACCGGTCGGGGTGTCGATGGGGCCGTTCACCTGGCGCGCGGGCTGGCGGGCGGGCCGTGTCGTTCGCGGCGCCCGGTGGCGCCTGGCGGCGTCGGCTCGCGGTGGCATACGGGCCGGGCCGGCCGCCGGGCGGGGCCGCGGCCGACGCGGGGTCAGGCGCGCAGCGTGGCGCCGCCGTCCACGTACAGGTCGTGCATGGTGATGTGGCGGGCGCGGTCGGAGACGAGGAAGGCGACGGCCTCGGCGATGTCGCCGGGCTCGGCGATGCGGCCGAGCGGGATGCCCACCCGGTAGGAGGCGGGGTCGCCGTCGATGACGCGCAACGGGGCCTGCGGGTCGGTCCACAACTGCCGCTGCATGGCGGTGTCGGTGGAGCCCGGTGAGACGACGTTGCAGCGCACGCCGCTGCGGGCCAGTTCGAGGCCGAGGCACTTGGTGAACATGGTGGCGGCGGCCTTGGACGCGGCGTACGCGGCCATGCTGGTGCGCGGCACCCCGGCCGCGTTGGAGCCGACGGTCACGACGCTGCCGCGACGGCGCTCGCTCATCCGGCGGGTGACGGCGCGACAGGTGTGGAAGACGCCGGTGGTGTTCACGGCGAAGGTCTGGCTCCAGTCCTCGTCGGTCAGCTCCGCGACCGGCCCGGGGCGCAGCACCCCGGCGACGTTGACGAGGATGTCGATGGGCCCCACCTGGTCCTCGACGACGGACACGACGGCGTCCACGGCGGCGCTGTCGGTGACGTCGGCGGGGTACGCGCTGACGCGCGGCGCCCCGTACTCCTTCTCCAGCGCGGTGACGCCGTCGGCGTCGCGGTCGAGGGCGGCGACCTTGGCCCCTCGGTCGGCGAGGACCCTGGCCACCGCCTCGCCTATGCCCTGTCCCGCGCCGGTGACCAGCGCGATCCGTCCGGAAAGTTCTGGCTGCTGCACGGTGTTGCCCCCTCGGCAATGGCCTTACTTAGGTAAGCCTAACCTAGCATGGGTTGCCCGCTTCGCCCCAGGTGGCGGGCCTGTTCGCGGCTCACGGGGCGGCCGGCGCCCCGGCCGCTTCCCGCCCCGGTCGGGGCTTCGCCCTCCGGGCGGGACGCCGCCGGCGAGCGGCCCCGCCCCGCCGGGCGGGACTACTTGCCCATCGCCTTCTCGATGTCATCCAACACCGACATGGCCGCGAGCGAACCGCCCAGGCTCGTCCACTTGGAGCCGTCGATCTGCGTCACGTGGCCGCTCTTGACGGCGCCGAGCTGCTGGTAGGCGGGCTTCTTGCGCAACTCGCCGAACAGGTCGGCGTCCTTGCCCTTGGAGGAGAGCGTGCCGATGAACAGCCAGTCGGCGTCGATCTGCTGGATGTCCTCGTCACTGAGCGGCGTCGAGTGCCCGGCGCCCTTCTTGTTCTGCAGCGCCGGCCGCTTGAACTCCAGGTCCTTGAGGACGTCGCTGATGAAGACGCCCTGCTGCATCACGGCGGTGCCCTTGGCGGAGTAGCGGGCCACACTCACCGACGAACCGGCCTTGTCGCCCAGCGACTTCCGCACCTCGGTGACGCGCTTGTCGTAGTCGGCGATGAAGGTCTTGGCCTCGTTCTGCTTGCCCAGCACCTCGCCGGTGAGGGTGAGCGCCGACTTCCAGTTCTTGTCCTTGCCCACCGTCATCACGGTCGGCGCGATGCCGCGCAACTGCTTGAGCACCTGGGCGTCGGCGATCTGGCCGGCCAGGATGACGTCCGGCTTGGCCGCCAGCACCTTCTCCAGGTCGGGGCCGGTGACCGCGCCGACGACCTCGATGTCCCCCGCCTTGTCCGCCAGGTACTCCGGCGCGCCCTTCTGCCCACGACCCGCCGTCAGGCCGACCGGCTGCACGCCGAGGGCGAGCGAGGAGTCGAGGTCCATCTCGCTGAGCACCACGACCCGCTCGACCTTCTCGGGCACCTTCACGTCGGCGCCGGTCACGTCCTTGACGGTGCGGGACTTGCCCTTGTCATCCCCCTTGTCCGAATCATCCGACCCACACGCGGAGAGCGTGAGGGCCGAGACGACGGTGAGGGCGGCCAGCGCGGTCAGCCGGGCGCGCGGGGAACGCGCCAGGGCCGGGCGGGAGGTGGACGAAGAAGCGGACGAGGGGGACGGGGACATGCGGTTCTCCGAAGTGTCAGCCGGCGGAAGGCAGTTGCCACCGCCGGTCCTGCCGTACGGGCCGCGCCACTGGTCGCGACGGGAAGCCCGCACCACCGGGGCATGGCATTCGACGGGTGGGTCTGGCGACCCACCCGGCACCCCGGGTCAAGAGCGAGGTTAGGCTAACCTCATGTCCGTTGCGCAAGAGGCCGGGCCTCCCGTCGACGTGACGAGGCCCACGCTGACCAAGTCCGTGCGGCCCAGGCACCGTCCCACCGCGTGGGCCGCCGCCGCTCTCGTCGCGTTGTTGCTCACCCTGTGTCTGCTCTCCCTCCTCATCGGCTCGGGCAAGACCCCGATGGGCCGCGCCCTGGACTACCTCCTCGGCGACCCGTCGGCCCGCGCGGACGCCGCGCTGCGGCTGGCCGTGGTGGACGTGCGGCTGCCGCGCACCATCGCCGCCGTCCTGGTGGGCACGGCGCTGGGCGCGGCGGGCTGCCTGCTCCAGGCCGTCACCCGCAACCCGCTGGCCGAGACCGGGCTCCTGGGCGTCAACTCCGGTGCCGCGCTCGGCGTCGTCATCGGGCTCACCTACTTCGACGTGACGTCGCCCTACGGCATCCTCGTGTGGGCCCTGGTCGGCGGCATGGCCGCGAGCGCCGTCGTACTGCTGCTCGCCGCGTCCGGACGGGCCACCACATCACCGCTGCGCCTGGTGCTCGCCGGCTCCGCGCTCGGCGCCACCTTCCACGGCATGACCTCGTACGTGCTCCTGGGCACCCAGTCCACCTTCGACGTCTACCGGTACTGGACCATCGGCTCGTTGGCCGGCGTGGAGACGCGCACCGCGCTGTCCATCGCCCCGCTGATCGTCGTCGGCCTGGTCGTCGCCGTGGGCGCGAGCCGCCCGCTGTCCGCACTGGCCCTCGGCGACGACAGCGCCCGGGCCCTCGGCCACCACCCAGGCCGCATCCGCCTCGTGGTGGCCGGCGCCGTCACGCTGCTCGCCGGCGCCGCCGTCGCGCTGGCCGGCCCGATCGCCTTCCTCGGCCTGCTCGCCCCGTACGCCGCGCGCCTGGTCACCGGGCCACGGCTGGCGGCCCAACTGCTGCTGTCCGCGCTGGTGGCCGCTAACGTCATGGTCGCGGCCGACATCGCGGCCCGCGTCGTCATCCGCCCCTGGGAGACGCCCGTGAGCGTGCTGCTCGCCCTGATCGGCGGACCGCTGCTGATCTGGATCGCCCGCACCAACCGCATGCTCGGCCTCGGCGCGCCCGGCGGTGGCGCGTGACGCCCCCCGAGGCGCGACCGGCGCCCGACGCGCCCGCGCCGACGCCACCGGCGACGACCCCGCCGAAGACCCCGCCGACGGCCCGCACCGGCGGGGACGCCGCGCTACGCGTCGCGCCGGCCGACAGCACCGTGCTGCGCACGGGCACCTGGTCCTGGCTCTTCCCGCACCGGGCCGCGCTCATCTCGCTCGGGCTGCTCGCGGTCATCGCCGTCGTCGTCGCGCTGGCCACGCTGGCCAGTTCGACCGGCATGAGCGTGGGCACCTCGCTGCGCGGTCTGCTGGGCACCGGCGACCGGCTGACCGTGATGCTCGTCCAGGAGTTCCGGCTGCCGCGCATCGTGGTGGGGCTCCTGGTCGGCGCCGCCCTCGGCATCGCCGGCTGCCTCACCCAGACCCTGGCCGGAAACCGGCTGGCCACCCCCGACATCATCGGCGTCAACGAGGGCGCCACCGCCGCCGTGGTGGCCTCCGTCGTCGGCAGCTCCACCGCCATGGTCGGTGACTGGTGGCTCGGGCCGCTGGGCGCGGCGGGCGCGGCGGCGCTGGTCGTGCTGTGCGCGGGCGGCGCCGGCACCCGTGGCTACCGGGTCCTGGTCGTCGGCATCGGCGTCTCCACCATCATCGGCGCCATCAGCGACCTGGTGATGTCGCGCCAGAACGACAACACCGCCGGCGGCGTCTTCCTGTGGAGCGTCGGCAGCCTGAGCGGACGCGACTACGGCGTGGGCCAACCGCTCGCCCTGTGCCTGCTGGTGCTGGTCCCCCTCGCGCTGGTCGCCGGGCGCCGCCTGGACGTCCTGCGCTTCGACGACGACGTGGCGGCGGCCCTCGGCCTCAACGTGCCACTGCTGCGCGGCCTCACCCTCGCCCTCGCCGTCGCGCTCGCCGGCATCGCGGTCGGCATCGGCGGCCCCATCGCCTTCGTCGCGCTCGCCGCGCCGGTCATCGCGACCAAGCTGTACGGGCCGACCCGGGTCCCCGTCATCGGCTCGGCCCTGGTGGGCGCGGCGCTGGTGGCGGCGAGCGACGCGCTGGGCCGGGTGGTGGCCCCCGTGGAGATCCCCGTCGGCGTCATCACCAGCGTGCTCGGCGGACCGTTCCTGCTGTGGGTGCTGTTCGGCGGCTCCCCCTCGCGAAAGGCATGACCGTGGAACTCGTCGTCCAACAGCTCAAGGCGGGCTACCCGGCAGGCACCCGGGGCGGGGCCGAACCCGCCCACCTCGCCGTGCGCGGCGTCGACCTGACCATCGCGCCCGGCCAGGTCGTCGCGATCGTCGGCCCCAACGGCTGCGGCAAGTCCACGCTGCTGCGCGCCATGGCCCGGCTGCACCAGCCGCACGCGGGCACCGTCAGCGTCGGCGGCGACGACATCTGGCGACTGCGCCAGCGCGCGGCGGCCCACCGCGTCTCGCTCCTCCCCCAGTCCCCGCAGGCCCCGGAGGCGGTCACCGTCGCCGGCCTCGTACGGTACGGGCGCCACCCGCACCAGGGTCTGTTCCGCCAGTGGTCGCGCGAGGACGAGCGCGCGGTGCGCGCCGCGCTGACCGCCACCGGCGTCGCCGACCTCGCCGAGCGCCGGCTCGACCAGCTCTCCGGCGGCCAGCGGCAGCGCTGTTGGCTGGCGATGGTGCTGGCCCAGGAGACCCCGGTGGTCCTCCTCGACGAGCCCACCAGCGCACTCGACCTCGGCCACGCGGTGGAGGTGCTCGAACTGGTCCGCGAGGTGGCCACCGCCGGCCGCACCGTCGTCATGGTCGTGCACGACCTGACCAGCGCCGCCCGCTACGCGGACGTCATCGTGGCCATGCGCGACGGCGAGGTGGTGGCCACCGGCCCCTCCCGCGAGGTGGTCGACGCCGCGCTGGTGGAGCGGCTGTACGGGGTCCCGGCCGACGTGCTGGCCGCCCCGGTGGACGGCTCGCCGGTGGTCGTACCCCGGGCGAGGGCGGCGACCGGGACCGGGGCGGCCCGGGAGTCCGAGGCGGCCGGGGCCGCGCCGGCCGACGACGAGCGCCCCGAGCCGCACGCCCCGAAGGCGGGCCCGGCCACGGTGGTGGACGCGGACGAGCCGCCGGCGGGCGGGCCGGTGGCCGTACCCCAGCCCTGACGCGCCCCGCTCCCCCGGCCGCGTACACCCGTCACGCGCACGTCTTGTCGCCCTCGGGCGCGGGGCCTTCGCCCTGGGTCACCTCGAACGTGGCGCCCATCTCGTCTGTGCCGGGCACCTTGGGCGTCACGCCGACGACGAGCACCTTCGTCCATTCCCTGGCGGGCCCCGGCACCACCGTCGACTCCCCGATCGACACGCCGTGCGCCTTGCAGCCACGGGCGGAGGTGTCGACGAAGAACGAGACGAGTCCGCTGGTGTTGGCGCCCTTCCCGTCGTCGGAGCGCACCGCGGAGCTGCCGCCGATCTGGCCCTGCCCCCCGCCGAAGGCGGACTTCGAACCGTTGTGGTAAATGTCGCCCACCAACCCGTTCACCCCGACCAGCACACCCTCCGGCGTGCGTTTCGTCTTGTTCAGCACCACGGTCAGCTTCCGTGTGGCATACGGCTTCTCCCCCGTCGGGCGCTCCGCCGGGCGCGGTTGCCGGGCCTCGGACGGACGGGTCGGCCGGGTGGCGCTGGGCGTCGGTTTCGCCTCCGGTTCCGCCGTGCCGCTGTCCAGGCTCGCGTAGCCGAACACCCCCGCACCCGTCAGCGCGACGAGCACGCCACCACGGAGCCACCGCGAGGCCGACCGTCGGCGCGAAAGCCGCCACCAGCGCGGAGGGACGGGCGGCGGCCCGGCCGGCACCGGCCCACGTACGAGGGCGACCCGGTGCGCGTCACCGATGCCACCGGTCTGCGGCTCGGCGACCTCGAGCACCCGCTGGGTGTGGCGTACGAACTGGTACACGTCGCTGAGGCTCAGCGGCTCGGGCTGGGCCAGGGCCTGCAACAGCGCGCCGGTGAAGATGCTGTTGCGGTGGCCCTTGCGCGCCATGGACAGGCTGTTGGCGCTCGTGGACGTGAGCACGTACACGCCCCTGGTCGGAGGCGGCACCGGCGCCAGCAGGTGGTTCGCCCCCATCGCGTCGACCGCCCGGCCGGAGAAACAGCAGTCCAGGACCAGCACGCGGGCCGCCGCCCGGGCGCCGGCCAGTTCGCGCTGGAGCACGCTGAGGGGGAGCGCGGTGAAGCCGGTCTGCTCCGGGTCGGTGTGCTCCAGCGCCAGGTGCAGCTTCGAGTCGTCACCGATCAGGCCGTGCCCGGTGTAGTAGACCAGCAGCAGGTCGTCCGCCGCCGCCCGGGCCTTGGCGAGCGCGCCGCCGACCGCGCGCTGGTCCAGCACCTGCTTCTCGTCGAGCCCGAGTACGGTGCAGTGCTCGGGCTGCGTGTCGGCGAAGAGCCCGTACCGGGGGTGCAGGAAAGCGGCCTTCAGGTCTTCCAGGTTGTTGCGGACGGCGGGGATGTCCGGCAGGTCCTTCGAGGCGAAGGTGCTCGCTCCGATCAGTACGACGCGGCTCGTCGCGCCGTTCGGGAACCAGGTGCCCGCTCGCGGCACCTCGCCCGTCGCGGACCCCTCCGCCTCACTCATCGGAGGCGGCCAACCGCTCGACCTCGCTGATGATCGCCTGCGGGTCGCGGACCCCACGGGCGTCCACCGTCACCTCACGCCCGTCGCTCGCCTTGATCGTCACGGTCACGTCCGAGCGGCGCTGGCCGAGCCAGGTGGACACGGACTGCACGACCAGGGCCCCGGCGCCGCCGGAGCCGAGGCTCACGACCAGGGCCTCCACCAGAGCGCCCATCTCCCCCTCGGCGAGGGGACGGGGACACAGGGCGACCCGGCCGCGCAGGGCGTCCTCGCGGCTCAGCCAGTCGCGCAGCGAACGCAGGAGGGAATCGCTGTCGGCACCCCGCACCGACAGTCTCAGCTCACCTTCGGACACACCGTCTAGGACAGACATACGAGCAGCCTGACCACAAGGCTCGGGACCGGTCCCGGAAACCGGGAAACGGCAGTCGATCGGGTGAGGTCGGCGGCTCCCGTAGCCCGTTCGGCCCATGTCCTCACCCCTGTCGTACGTACGCGAGCGGGTCGTGGGCCCGCGACCGGCGGGAGCCCGGGGCGGCGGGCGCGCACGCCACCCAACCCGGGCTCCCGGCACGGCGTTCAGGCCGAGGCCCGGCCGAAGGTGCGCTACGGCGCCAACGTCACCGCCCGCACCCCCGCCGGTTCGAAGCCGAAGACCTGCCCGTAGAGCGACAGTTCCGCCTCCAGCGCGCTGACGATGGTCTCCGCGCGCCGGAAGCCGTGGCCCTCGCCCGGGTAGGTGAGGTAGGCGTGCGGGATGTCGCGGCCCTCGATCGCCGCGAGGAAGCGCTCGCACTGCACCGGTGGGCAGACCGCGTCGTCGAGCCCCTGGAGCAGCAGGAACGGGGCGCGCAGGCGGTCGGCCTGGTGGAGTGGGGAGCGCTCGCGGTAGCGGCCTGGGACCTCGGCGAGCGGGCCGATCAGGCTCTCCAGGTACTGGGCCTCGAAGTCGTGGGTGTCGTCGGAGGCCCAACTCGCCAGGTCGAGCACGGGGAACATGACGGTGCCGCACGCGTACCGGTCGGTGCCGGTCAACGACGCGGCGGTGGTCCAGCCGCCCGCGCTGCCGCCCCGGATGGCCAGCCGGTCGCCGTCGGCGCTGCCCTCGGCGGCCAGCGCGTCGGCGACCGCGGCGCAGTCCTCGACGTCCACCACGCCCCACTGGCCGCGCAACAGCTCGCGGTAGTGCCTGCCGTACCCCGTGGAACCGCCGTAGTTGACGTCCACGACGCCGATGCCGCGCGAGGTGAAGTAGGCGATCGGCAGCCCGAGCACCAGCGGGGAGCGACTGGTCGGCCCGCCGTGCGCCCACACCACATACGGCGGCGACTCGCCCTCGGGCGCCTGGTAGTCGGGGTTGCGCGGCGGGTAGAGGTGCGCGTGGACCTCGCGGCCGCCGGGGCCGGTGAAGGTGCGAGCCACCGGTTCGGGGTAGTACGCCGGGTCCACGACGTCCGTGTGCGGCTCGCCGACGACGCGGGCATGGCCGGTGCGGGTGTCCAGCTCGACCACCTCGTACCCGCTGGTCGGACTCGCCGCCACGCCCACCACCCGGGTGCCGGCCACCGCGAGCGTCGGCTGCCACTCGCTCCACGGGCCGACCACGTCCACCGGCCCCGCCCCGGCCTGGCCGCCGCCGGGGCCCGGCCGCCGGGCCGGCTCGTCGCGCGGGCCCGGGTCGAGTATGCCGAGCGCGGTGACGCCCCGGCCATGGATGACCGCGACCAGCCCGTTGGGCAGCGGTGCGAACCAGCGGAAGCCGACCTTCCACAGCGGTCCGGCGAACTCCTCGTCGCGCGGGCACAGGTTGACCGCCGCCCCGCTGTCCGGGTCCACCCGGTGCAGGTTCCACCAGCCGGTGCGGTCGCTCGCGGCGATCAGCGTGCCGTCAGCGGCCCACTCGGCCTGCGGGATCGACTCGCCGGGCCCGCCGATCAGGGTCCGTACGCCGCTGAGGGCGCCGTCCGCGCCCACCTCGGCGATCTTCAACTCGGTGCCGTCCCACGGCATCCGGGGGTGGTCCCAGGCGATCCACACCACCCGCCGCCCGTCGGGCGAGCGGCGCGGGCCGGTCAGGAACCGGTGCGCGTCGTCGGTGAGTTCGCGCAACGCGCCCCGGTCCCGCGCCGCCGAGCCGTCCAGCGGCACGGCGGCCAGCACCCGGCGCACGTCGCCCGGGGCGGGGCCGGTGAACTCCTCCAGGACGCACCACACCTCGTCCCGCTCGGGCACCAGCACCGGATCGACCCAGCGCAGCCCGCCACCAACGGCGGAGACCGGGGTCAGGGGGCGCGGCTCGGCGGCGCCCGCGCCCTCGCCGGCACCGGCGTCGGCGGCGTCCGGCTCGTACGCGTACAGCCGCTGGTCGTCGAAGTGGCTGAAGACCACCAGCGGCCCGCCGGTGGCGCGCGCGACGGCGGCCCAGGGGGCGCCGCCGTACTCCATGACCCGGCTGCGCACGTTCCACGGCCGGTCCAGCACCGGTTCCTCGGCGCCGCCGGGGCGCCGGCGCACCAGCGTGCGCCGGCCGCCCTCCGCCGGGCGCGGGGCGGTCCACCACACCTCGTCGCCGACCACGCCCACATGCTCGGGGCTGCCGTCGTGCGCCGCCGTGAGCGCCGCGTCAATCGGGGACCGCCAGGCTCCGTACGGGGCCG
This sequence comes from Streptomyces sp. 71268, assembly GCF_029392895.1. Taxonomy (NCBI): domain Bacteria; kingdom Bacillati; phylum Actinomycetota; class Actinomycetes; order Kitasatosporales; family Streptomycetaceae; genus Streptomyces; species Streptomyces sp. 71268. Next base: position 6,990,562 of record NZ_CP114200.1, on the reverse strand, counting down.
TGGACACCATCTCTCATGCCTCCCGCAGAAAGTGATCGAGGACGCGGACGCCGAAGTGCAGGGCCTCGACGGGCACCCGCTCGTCCACGCCGTGAAAGAGCGCCGCGTAGTCGAAGCCCGGGGGCAGCTTCAGCGGTGAGAAGCCGTACCCGGTGATCCCCAGGCGCGAGAACTGCTTGGCGTCGGTGCCGCCCGCCATGCAGTACGGGACGGCGTGCCCGTCCGGGTCGAAGCGCTCGACGGCCGCGCGCATCGCCGCGAACACGGGCGCCTCCACCGGGGCCGACAGCGGCACCTCCCGGTGGTGGTACTCCCATTCGACGCCGGGTCCGGTCAGCGCGTCGAGGGTGGCCTCGAACTCCGCCTCGCAGCCGGGCAGCACCCGGCCGTCGACGTAGGCGGTGGCGCTGCCGGGGATGACGTTCACCTTGTAGCCGGCGTCGAGCATCGTGGGGTTGGTGCTGTTGCGCACGGTGGGGGCGATGAGGTCGGCGGCGCTGCCGAGTTCGGCGAGGAGGGCGTCCACGTCGAAGTCGGGGGCGTCCAGCTCGGCCTTGACGCCGTAGAGCTGGGCCAGTTCGGTCAGCGCGCTGCGCACCGTCGGGGTCAGCCGCACCGGCCAGCGGTGCTCCCCGATCCGGGCCACGGCGGCGGCCAGTTGGCTGACCGCGTTGTCGTGGTTGATCTTCGATCCGTGGCCGGCCCGGCCGCGCGCGGTCAGCCGCAGCCAGGCGGTGCCCCGCTCGCCGGCGGCGATCGGGTACAGGCGGCGCACCCGCTCGGCGCCCGGCGTGGTGCCGTGGTAGGTGAAGGCGCCGGACTCGCTGACGCCCTCGGTGCAGCCCGCGAAGAGGTCCGCGTGCTGGTCGACGAGGAAGCCGGAGCCGGCGTCGGCGCTGTCCTCCTCGTCGGCGGTGAAGGCGAGGACGACGTCGCGCCGGGGGCGCAGGCCGAGCCGCTGCCAGGCGCGGACGACGGCGACCATCATCGCGTCCATGTTCTTCATGTCGATGGCGCCACGGCCCCAGACCACGCCGTCGCGGATCTCGCCGGAGAAGGGGTGCACGCTCCAGTCGGCCGCCTCGGCGGGCACCACGTCCAGGTGCCCGTGGACCAGCAGCCCGGGCGCGGCGCGGTCGTGGCCCTCGATCCGGGCCACGACGTTGGTGCGCCCGGGCGCCGCTTCGAGCAGGTGCGCCTCCACGCCCGCTTCGCTCAGCCGCTCGGCCACGTACTCCGCGGCCGGCCGCTCCCAACAGGAGCCGCCGCCCCGGTTGGTGGTGTCGATGCGGATCAGCTCCGAGGTGAAGCGCACCACCTCGTCGAGCGCCTGCCCGTCCAGGGCGGGCCCGCCCGTGCCGTTGCCGTCGTGCGTCGGCCTCATGTGTCTCCCCCGCTCAGCCGTACTGTTCCTCGACCGCCGCCGATACGACGGTGGTCACCGCCTTGAAGCAGCGGATGCCCTCGTACATCGTCGGCGAGGTGTACGCCACCCGCCGCTCGCCGCGCCGCTCCACGCCCGGCACCACCGTCGCGGCGCCCGCCAGGTGCTCGGCGTCGAACTCCACCACCACCTCGTGCGGCCCGGTCCGCTCCGGCTCGCCGCGCGCGGCCAGCGCGGTCGCCTCGCGCGCCGCGGCCCTGATGTCGGCCGCCGTACGGGCCGGGGGGCGGCAGACCGCGGCGTACCGCGACACGTGGTCCTTGACCGCGACCATCCGTGCTCGCGGCGCGTATCCCTTGGCGTCCTCGCAGGTCAGGTCGTCGCCGGTGACCAGGACGACCGGCACCCCGTACTCGGCGACCACCAGCGCGTTGAGCCGGCCCTCGCTGGCCCGCACGCCGTTCAGCCACACCCCGGTGATGGAGTTGGCCAGGTAGGTGTGGGCGAGGACGCCCTCGCTGCCGGCGCCGGTGTGGTAGCCGACGAACGCGATGCCGTCCACGTCGCCGTGTTGCACGCCCTCCACCATGCTGAGGCTCTTGTGCCGGCCCGTGAGGAGCTGGGCGCGTTCGTCCAGTCGCTCCAGGAGCAGGTTGCGCATCGTCCAGTGCGCCTCGTTGATGAGCACCTCGTCGGCGCCGCCGTCGAGGAAGCCGAGGACGGCCGCGTTCACGTCCGAGGTGAACAGCGTGCGGCAGCGTTCCCACTGTGGCGTGCCGGGCAGGACGTCGGCGGGCCAGGTCACGCCGGTGGCGCCCTCCATGTCCGCGGAGATGAGGATCTTCACCATTAACCCGTTCTACCGCAGGCGGAAGGGGCCGCGCACGAACCCCGACGTCACTTGTTCGCCGCCGGCACCCGAACACCCCACCGGCCCCCCCGCCCGGCCCAGGGCGCGCGCGGACCGGCGCGGCGCGCACCGGACGGCCGGCCGGCCGCGTACGCCGGCACGCCGTGCCCCATGATGACCCGACGCGCCGTGTTGGCACACCCCCCGGAGCGGCCCGCGTCCCACCCATCTCGCGGCGGGAGGCCGCCCCGGGCGCAGGAACGCGCGCCGGGCCGGCGCTTCGCCGGAGTATCTGCCGGGATACGGCCGGCCCGCGCCACGGGCGTCGGGGCCGGGTCGAGACGGGACGGGCCGGGGACGGTGCGCGCGGTGGCGCGAGGCCGGCGGGAGCGGGCAAAGGGAGCGGGGGCGGGCGGAGAACGGTGGTCTCCGCCCGCCCCCGTCCCGGGGCCGGCCGCGCGCTAGTCGCGGTTGGCGGGCTCCAGGTCACGCTCGGGCGCACCCGAGTCGTCCGGCTTGACCGGCGACGGGAGGGGCTGTGCGTCGCCCTCGCGCAGGCCGATCTTGGCGTGCAGCGCCCGCAGCGGGCCCGGTGCCCACCAGTTGGCGCGGCCGGCCAGGCGCATGAACGCGGGCACCAGGGCGCCACGCACCAGCGTGGCGTCCATCAGGACCGCGAGCGAGAGGCCGACGCCGATGGCCTTCATGTAGCTGATGGAGCTCATGATGAAGCCGAGGAAGACGATCGCGATCAGCACGGCGGCGGCGGTGACCGTCGATCCGGTGTGCTCCAGACCGCGCGCCACCGCCTGGGTGTTGTCCTTGGTGAGGTCGTGCTCCTCCTTGATCCGGGAGAGCAGGAAGACCTCGTAGTCCATGGACAGGCCGAAGGCGACGCAGAACAGCAGGATCGGCACGGTCCAGGTGATGGTCCCGGTGACCGCGAAGTCGCCGACGATGCCCTCCAGGTGACCGTTCTGGAAGCCCCAGACCAGCACGCCGAGCGTGGCGCTCAGGCTCAGGCAGTTGAGCACCAGCGCCTTGAGCGGCAGCACGATGCTGCCGGTGAACAGGAACAGCACGATGAACGAGCTGATCGCGATGACGCCGAGGCCCAGCGGCAGCTTGTCGTTCATCGACTCGATGGCGTCGTGCAGCTCCGCCGCCGGGCCGCCCACCTGCACGTCGTACGGGGCGTCGACGGCGCGGATGTCCTGGACGAGCTGGCGGCCCTTCTCGGACAGCGACTGGCTCTTGGGCACCACCGACAGGTAGGTGCTGTCGGTGACGCCGAACCGGTCGGCGGCCGGGGTCGGCGGGGCGACCCGCTGGCCGCCGGCGAAGGTGCCGATCTCGGTGTCGACGCGGGCCACGTTGTCCAGCTTGGAGAGCTGCTCGGCGTAGCCGGCGACGTTGCCGCGCTCGCCCTTGCCCGGCGTCTCGTTCAGGACGACGTTGAGGGCCTGCGTCTCCTGGGCGTTGAAGTCCTTCCGGAGCGTCTCGCCGACCTGACGCGACTGGGTGCTGGTCGGCAGCACCCGCTCGTCGGCCAGGCTCATCTTCAGGTCCAGGAACGGCGCCCCGAGGAAGAGCAGCAGTCCGATGACGACCGCGGCGATCGGCACCGGGAAGCGCATGACGGTGATCGCCGTACGGTGCCAGAAGCCCTCTTCCGGCCTGGGCGCGGTGGGCTTCTTCTTGCCCAGGATGCGGCCCTTGTCGATGCGCGGGCCGAGCGCCTTCAGCAGCGCGGGCAGGAAGGTCACCGAGACCAGCGCGGCCAGCAGCGCGGTGGGGATGCCGGCGTAGGCGAAGGAGCGCAGGAAGTAGAACGGGAAGACGAGCAGCGCGCCCATGGCCAGCGCCACGGTGACGGCGGAGAAGACGACGGTACGGCCAGCGGTGCGCAGCGCGATGGAGATGGCCCCGTCGGTGTCGACCCCGCGTCCGAGTTCCTCCCGGTAGCGCTTGATGAGGATGAGGCTGTAGTCGATGGCGAGGCCGAGTCCGAGGCCGGTGGCGACGTTGGTGGCCATCACGGAGACGTCCGTGAACAGCGTGAGGATGCGCATCGTCAGCAGCACGGAGACGATCGTCAGACCACCGACCATGAGCGGCACGGTGGCCGCCACCAGGCTGCGGAAGACGAAGAGCATCACGACGAGCAGGATCGGGAAGGTGATCATCTCGATCTTGACGAGATCCTTCTCCGTGATGTCGAAGATCTCCTTGTTGGCGAGGACGGTGCCGCCGATCTCGACCTCGACGCCGTCGACCTTGCCCTCGTACCGGTCGGCGAACTTGTCGAACCGGTCCTGGACCTCGTCCTCGTCGCCCAGGATGCGCGCCATCACCAGGGCGCTGTCGCCGTCCTTGCCGCGCAGCGACTCGGCCTTGCCCAGGGACCAGTAGGAGACGGCCTGCTCGACGTGCGGCTCCTTGCTGAGCCGGGCCGTGATGTCCTGGCCGGCCTTGGCCACCTCGGGGGCGTCCACGCCGCGCTTGTCGGTGATCAGCAGGGTGAGGTTGGGGGCGCCCGCGTGGAAGCGTTCGTCCATGATCTTCGCGGTCTTGGCCGACTCGGTGGAGCTGTCGACGAAGCCGCCGGAGGACAGCTTGGAGATGACTCCGCCGCCCAGCGCACCCGCGACGAGGAAGAGGACTCCTGAGAGGTACAGGACGAGTCTGCTGCGACCGGAGGTGAACCGGGCCAGGGAAGCGAACATCTGACAATTCCTTCAACTCGAACGATCGACCGCGGTGACTGGCGGCGGCCAGGACGACGGCGGCGCATGTCAGAGCCGCCCGTCCACGCACTGTGGAACAAGCTGCCCCTGTGGAACAGTCTGCCCCACAGGCTTCGGCCCCGCTACCGGACCCCCCACTCCAGGAGTCACACCAGACGCCCGGGACCCACCGAACGGAGCACGCCCGGCGCCGATCGCCGCCCAGGCGGTCCGACTTAGCCCTGGGTATGCGGATATGACCGAACGTCACGTCCGATCGGGGTGTGGGCGACAGCACATGCCCCGCCCGCTCCGTGGACTTCCACCACCGCCGTCGCGACCCCGCGCGAGGCACCGGGCACCATGACACCGGGGCGCGCCGCCCCGCACGGCGACGCGCCGCACGCCCCGGCCCGCCCCGCCCCGCGCCGCGCTCGGGCCCTGGCGGCCCGGCGGCCGGACGGGCCCGGCGGGCCGGGTCACGGTCGGTCAGACGGCGCGCGTCACCAGCCACCACGCGGACGGCAAGATGATCAGCGCGCCGTCCGGGCCGTGCTCGGTCGTGGTGAGGGGAAGTTCGCCGCTCTCCAGGCAGCGCAGCCGCGCGGCGTTCAGCAGGTCGGGCACGACCTGGTCGGAGACCTCGCCGGGGGCGATGCCGTGCTGGAAGACCGCGGCGAGCTTGGGCGGCGGCCCGTCCGGCCCGTTGGCCAGGCCGCGCAGCACCCGCCCGGCCTCCTCGGCCAGTTCGACGACGAAGGCCCGGCCGCGCTCGCCGGTCAGCACGGCGATGGCCTCGGCGACGCGCGACAGGTCGCGGCTGTCGCACTGGTGCAGCACGCCGCGCAGATAGACGTTCACGTCACCGAGTTCCGCGTGCAGCGCCCGTACGGCAGGCAGGTTGGCCGCGTCCAACTGCCGGTAACTGGCCACCCCCGCCGGGTCGTCGGCGCGGGCGCGGGCCACCGCAGCGTGCGACAGGTCCACGCCGATCACCCGGTCGAAGTGCTGGGCCAGAAAGCGGCTCTGGGTGCCGTTTCCGCACCCGACGTCGAGCACCGGCAGCTCCGGGTCGAACTCGCCCTGGAACAACGGCAGGTGCAGCCCCGCGGTGTGCTGCGGCGGGGCGTCCCACAGGACACCGCCCGGCTCGGTGGGGGCGTCTCGCCAGTACTCTTCCCAGGCCCGTACGTAGCCGGTCGACTCAGTCATGCCCAATTGCTACTGGCCGGCGCCGACCGGCACAAGCGGCCGATCGAAAGTTTCCCCGTTCCGCCACCGGCCAGCCGCCGTCCCGCCGCCCGCGTCGCGGCCTACCGCCACCCGGGCCCGCACCACAGCCCCCCGCCGGCGCCGGACGCGGGCGCCAGCCGTGGGTCGGCACGGCTAGCCCAGCGACTGCTCGAACCAGACCGTCTTGCCCTCGGCCGTGCGGCTGGTGCCCCACTCGCTGGCCAGCCTGCTCACCACCCGCAACCCGCGCCCGAACTCGGCGTCGGGCGCGGCGTCCAACAGCGCGGGCAGCGTGTGGTCGTCGTCGCGCACCTCGCACAGCAGCGCGTCCGTGCGTACCAGGCGCACCCGTACGACCTGCCTGGCGTGCCGCACCGCGTTCGTCACCACCTCGCTGACCAGCAGCTCGGCGGTGGGAACGGCCTCGTCCAGGCCCCAGCGGCACAGTTGCTCGCGGACGTAGCGGCGCACGGCGCGCACCGAGCGCGGCTGTGGGGCCAGCTCCCAGTCGGCCACGTCCTCGGCGGCGATGCCGTTCAACCGGGCCATGAGCAGCGCCACGTCGTCCTTGCGCCCGCCACGGCCCCGGTTCAACGTCCCGGCCAGCGAGCGGATGATGGTGTCGCAGGCGTCGTCCATGGAGGCGGCCGGGTGGGCGGCGGACTCGCACAGCGCGGCCAGGCCCACCGCGATGTCCTCGCCGCGCACCTCGACCAGGCCGTCCGTGCACAGCACCAGCCGGTCGCCGGGCTCGACGGGCACCCGCACCGTCTCGAACGGCACGCCGCCCACGCCGATCGGCGCGCCCGTGGGCAGGTTGAGCAGCTCGCTGCGGCCGTCCCTGGCCCGGACCAACACCGGTGGGATGTGTCCGGCGTTGGCGATGGCCAGCTCGCCGCCGATCGGGTCGTAGACCGCGTACAGGCAGGTGGCCAGGTAGTGCTCGCCCAGTCGCTGGGCGAGGTCGTCGAGGTGGCGCAGCAACTGGGTGGGCGGCATGTCCAGGCCGGCCATGGTCTGCACGGCGGTCCGCAACTGGCCCATCATCGCGGCCGAGTTCAGGCCGTGCCCCATCACGTCGCCGACCACCAGGGCGGTGCGCGAGCCGGGCAGCTTGACGCTGTCGAACCAGTCGCCGCCGACCCGGCCGAGCCGGGTGCCGGGCAGGTACCGGGTGGCGGTGTCGCAGCCGGCCATGCGCGGGGCGATGTGCGGCAACATGCTGTCCTGGAGCGTCTCGGCGACGTTCTCCTGGTGGGTGTACATCCGGGCGTTGTCGAGCACGAGACCGGCCCGCGCGGCGAGTTCGGCGCCGGTGACCCGGTCCATGTCGTTGAACTCGGGCCGGTCCTGGTGCCGGAGCAGGATCATGAAGCCCAGCACCACCTGGCGCGCCTTGAGCGGCACGACCAGCATCGAACGGTTGTTGATCAGCGGGCTGATGTCGCGCTTCTCGAACTGCGCGGCGATCGCGTTGCCCATCTGCTCGGAGATGCGCGGCACCAGGACCGGCTCGCCGCTGGTCATGCACTGGAAGAACGGGGTGTGCACGGGGAAGGGCATCGACTCGCCGACCGGGATGACGTCGTCCCAGCGGCCCGGCTCGTCGTTGTGCTCCACGGCCACCCGGTGCCACATCGTGGTCGCGTCCGGCGGGCCGTCCGGGAAGCCCTCGCCCGCGACGACCTGTTCGCGCAGGTAGGTGCCCGCCACGTCGGTGAAGCGCGGCACGACGGCCGCGCTGACCTCCTCGATGGTGCGGGCGAGGTCCAGCGAGGTACCGATGGCGCCGCTGACCTCGTTCAGGAACTCCAGCCGCTCGCGGACCGCCGCGTACTCCAGGTCGGAGGCCAGTTCGGCGGCGGCAGCGGCGGCCGCCCGGGGGTCCGCCGTCTCGTCGTGGGCCACCCGCTCCAGCCGGACGCGCCGCTCGACCCGCTTCGGCACGCCCCAGTCGGGGGTGACCGGCACCCGCTCGTGCTGGCTGATCTCCAGTACGGGATAGCCGAGTTCCAGCACCTGCGCCACGATGCGGGCGCTCTCCCGCGGGCTCATGCTCGGCAGGATCTCGGGCAGCCGGCGGGCCAGCTCCCGCGCCTCGCCGAACTCGGTGTGCAGCGCGAACCCGGGGGCCACCCGTTCGTGCCAGTCCCGGTCGCCGGCCAGCCGTCGCGCGTCGGCGGCCAGCAGCAACAGCCGCTCGGGCCCCGGCCCCACCAGCGGGTAGGCCCACCACAGCACCTGGCCCGGGCCGCGCTCGGTGGCGGCCAGGTGCGCGCGGCCCGCGGTGGGGTAGCCGGATCCGCCGGTCAGCGAGAGGTCGAGGGAGGGGCCGAGGCCCGCGAAGTCGGCGAGATCGGCGAAGTCGGCGAGTGCGCCGCCCTCGTCGGCGGCGTCGGCGGGCCGCGGGCTGTCGAGCCCGCCCCGCTCGTCGCGGCCCTCGCGGAACGCGCCCGAGACCGGCATGAGGTCCACCGCGGGCGCGCCCACGGCCTCCTCCCGGTCGTAGCCGAACAGCTTGCGCGCACCGATGCTCCAGTGCGTGACGAGCCCGGCGCCGTCCACCACGACCACCGCGAGCGGTATCCGCCCCGGGGCAGGCGACCGCTCCGCCCGGGCCGGTGGCTCCGGGGTCACCCTGTCGTCGCCCTCACCCGGCGACGCGCCGTGGTCCATTGGCGAAGTCTCCTTCGTACGCGTACGCAAGATCTGCGCCCCCGCGGCTACGGTACGGCCTGGGCGTGGCACGGCGTGCGGCATTGTCGGAATAGGAGTGCGCCCGGCGCGCGCCGTAAGCGCCCCACGCCGCCCCCGCCCGGTACGCCCCGGGTCGGGCCGCTGGCGCCGTCGTCCCGCCACACGCGTGGGGGCCGGGTCGGCGCACCGACCCGGCCCCCACGCTCCACCCCGTGCGACCGCCCGGCCGCCCGGCGCACTGCGCGTGCGCCCACCGGCCCGCGCCGGCCCACACGCGGTGTCCCCGTAACGTCCCGTCGCGTCCGCGAGCGGGGCTCAGTCCTCGTAGCCCAGTTGCAGATCGCGCTCCGTGCGTCCGCCGCCGGCGACCCGCAGCACGGTGGCGACCGGCGGGTAGCCGGCCGCGATCACCGTGTACTCGCCGGCCGACAGGTCGATGAAGCGGAAGACGCCGTCCGCCCCGGTGGTGGCCGTGTCCACGACGTTGCCCGCCGCGTCGAGCAGCGTCACCCGCGCGTCCTCCACGGTGCGCCCGCCGCCGGCCCGCACCGTGCCGCGCAGCACCGCGCCGCCGGCCAACTCGATGTCCTGCCGGGTCTCGCGGGCCGCCTGCACGCTCACCGGCAGCGCGGCCGGCCGGTAGGCGGGGGCGCTGGAGGCGAGCGTGTACTCGCCGGCCACCAACTCCGTGATCAGGTAGCCGCCTTCCCGGCCGCTGCGGGTGGAGGCGACGACCTCGCCGCGCACGTCGGTGAGGGTGACCATCGCGTCGCGCACCGGCGTGCCGTCGGCCGTGCGCACCGCGCCGGCCAGCCGTCCCGCGCCGCCGAGCACCACGTCGAGTTCGACCGGCCGCTCGCCGACGGTGACGCTGACCGCCTGCGGCTGGTGCCCGCTGGCCGCCGCGATCAGCACGTAGGCGCCCGCGCCCGGCGTGCTCAGCGCGTACCGCCCGTCCTCGCCCGTCGCACCCCGGCCGACCTGCCGGCCGCCCACGTCGATCAGGGTGAGCGCGGCGCGCGGGACGGTGCTGCCGTCGTGGTGCGCCACGGTCCCGCACACCGGCGGGCCCGCCAGCAACTGGGCGTCGGCGCGCGACTGGTCGCCGGAGGCGTAGGAGGTGGTGTACGCGTCGGTGACGTACGGGTCGCTGGCGTACGCGTCGGCGTACGACTCGGGCGCCCGCTGGTCCGCGGTGGGCGACGGGGAGCCGTTGGTGACGGTGTCGGCCAGGCCGCGCGCGGCGGGGACGGCCGGGTCTTGCTGGTCGGTCTGGGACGCCAAGGGATTCTCCTTCAGCAGCAGGGCGAGCAGGAAGCCGAGAACGAGCACGGGCACGAGGTACCCGAAGACGCGCGGCAACGCGTCGACATGGGCGGCGATGTGGCCGTCGCGCAGGGCGGCGGGCAGCGAGTGGACCACCTCCGGGGTGAGGGCGTCCCGGTCCAGGTCCCTGACGCCGGTGGGCAGGTGACGCGCCACGGCGTCGGCGGCCCGGTGCGCGAAGACCGCGACGAGGACGGCCACGCCGATGCCGCCGCCGACCCGCCGCAGCCCCCGGTGCCCACCGGTGGCCGGGCCCGCGTCGGCCGGCCCGCCGGCGCCCCGGACGGCCATCACCAGGACCGGCAGGACCAGCCCGACGCCGAGGCCGAGCACGCCCGTCCACAGGCCGTACGTCAGCCGGGAGGTGTCCGCGCCGAGCCCGGACAGCAGCCACATGCCGACCGTCGCGACGCCGCAGCCGAGGATCGGGTACGCGCGGAAGCGGCCCGTGCGGCTGGCCAGGCGCCCCGCCACCAGCGCGGCCACGGCGGCGCCGCCCAGCAGCGGCAGTGTCAGCAGCCCGGTCCGCGTCGCGCTGGCGCCGGCCATCCGGTGCAGGTGGGCGGGCAGTTGGTCGCACGCCCCGTACAGCGCGATCCCCACGGCCACCCCGACCAGCGTGTCGACGGCCAGGAACGAGCCGCGCCCGGGGGGCCGTGACGCGGGGGACGGTGACGTGGGGAGCCGTGGCGCGGTGCGCTGGCGGGCGAAGTACCGCACGGCGACCCACAGGAGCACGGCGCCCAGGGCGCCGAGGCCGATGCCGAGTACGGTCCGCCCGTCCCAGTCGCCGTCCGTGCCGCCCCAACTCGTCAGCAGCACCAGGCAGAGGGTGGCCGCGGCGGTGAGCAGGGCGCCGAACGTGCCGGCCCCCGTCCGGCCGGCCGGGCGCGGCAGTCGCGGCGCGCACACGGCCGCGACCAGCGCCAACAGGCCGAGCGGCACGCCGAGGTAGCAGCACCAGCGCCAGGAGACGTGGTCGGTGAGCAGGCCGCCGACGGCCGGCCCCACGGCGACGGCGAGCCCGAACACGGCGCCGAGCAGGACCGGGAAGCGCCCGCGCCACCGGGGCGGGGCGACGGTCGCGGCGATCGACTGGGCGCCCACGACGAGCCCGCCGGCGCCCAGGCCCTGGAGGGCGCGGAAGACGATGAGTTCGTCCATCGTGCGGGCCCAGCCAGCCAGCGCGGAGCCGGCGACGAACACCAGGAGGGCGAGCAGGAACAGGCCCTTGCGGCCCACGAGGTCACCGAGCCTGCCGTAAACCGGCAGCACGAGCGCCGCGGCCAGCAGGTAGGAGGTCACGACCCAGGGCAGCCTGTCGCCGCCGTGCAAGTCCGCCGCCACGGCGGGCAGCGCGCCGGCCGTGACGGTCTGGCCGAGGGCCGCGAGCAGCAGCGCCAGCAGCAGGCCGGCGCGGACCAGCGCGGCCCGGCCCGGACCGAGCGGCCGGGGAGCGGCGGGCGGCGGCGCCTCGGACACCGGAGCGGCCGGGGAGGGCTCGGCCGGCTGCCTCGATTCGGCCGCCTCGTCCGCGCCCCATCCGGTGGGCACCGGTCGCGCCTCGCCCGCCGCGACGGCGAGTTCAACCGTCGGCTCTCGCGCCGTCCTGTCGTCCTGGGTCGCGGGGTCCGGGCCGAGCGCCGTACTTGGCTCGTCCCGGTCCGCCAGGGTGGTCCCGCCCACGTACCGCTCCCGTCGTCACGTCTACACCGCGACCATTTCTCGCATTACGCGACAACCGCGAGCAACCGCGACGAATCCCTGAAACATGGCGCCGGCGGGCCCCAACTCCCTTGTTTGAGGCGCCTGTCACGCGCCCATCAGGGGTTTCACCGCCCACGACGGGGGCGGGCGGGGCCGGCACGGCGCCGACAAGTCCACTCGTTCCGGTGAGCGGACACCGCGCGCGCTCGGGGTCGGCTCCGGGGCGGGCTGACGCCTCCGGGCGGGCGCCTCTCCCGGGCGTACGCGCCTCCCGGCCGTACGTGGCGGGTCAGGCGAGGCCGGGCGGGAGGCTCGGGGCGGGCCGGGCGCAGGGCGCCGGGTCGCGCGGATGACGCCCGCCGGGGCGGACGCGGGAGGCGCGGGCCGCGAGGCGGCCCGGCGGGGCCGGACGGGTGGCCCCGCCGACGGGCCGGGCGTAGGGGGCGCGGCGCCGTGCGGCGCGTGCCGTGCCGCCGACGGGGCGCGCCCGGCGTCGCCCCGTCAGCTCCGCTGCCGTCGGCCGGTCAGCGGGTCACTTCTCCAGCTCCGCGGCGAGGCGGGTCAGCAGGGCGTCGTAGATGCGGCCGAGCCCCTTGGGGGCGAAGGTCTTCTCGAAGAAGCCGCCGATGCCACCGGCGCCGGTCCAGGTGGAGGTGACCACGACGCGCGAGGCGCCCTCGCCCGCGGGCGTCACGATCCACGTGGTGACCATCGTGGAGTTCCGGTCCTTCTCGACGAGCTGGCCGTCGGTGGGCTCGGTCACCTCAAGGAGGCAGTCGCGCACCCGCTTGCTGGTCGCCTGGAGCTTCCAGTGGACCAGGGTGCCCTCGCCGTCGCCGCCCTCGCGTACCTCGTACTCGCTGAACTGCTCGGGCATGACCCGCTTCCGGGTGCCGCTGTAGTCGGCGAGCGCATCGAACACGTCCTCGGCGCCCGCCCTGATGATCCGCTCCGTGGTGGCCTCGACCTGCGCCATCGCTGTTCCTCCGGTCCTGTGCGCGTGCTGTCGTGCGTGATCGGCAAGCCAACCACCTTCCCGGCATCCGCCCAAATCGGAGGTTGACACCCTCCGGATAGCACGTATGTTCTATTAGGCAGGGCGTACGACCGAGGAGGTGCACATGCGCTGGGAGACCCTGGCGGAGGAGAAGTCGGCACCCGCGCTGTTCGGCACGGCCAGCGTGACGCGCACCTTCGACACCCCCGAGTTCCGCGGCATCACCTTCCACGAGGTGCGGGCCCGCTCGCTGGTCAACCGGGTGCCAGGGGCGTCCCGGATGCCGTTCGAGTGGACCGTCAACCCCTATCGCGGCTGCTCACACGCGTGTGTGTACTGCTTCGCGCGCAAGACGCACAGCTATCTCGACCTGGACACCGGCATCGGTTTCGACTCGCAGATCGTGGTGAAGGTCAACGCGCCCGAGGTGCTGCGCCGCGAGTTGGCCGCGCGGAGCTGGACCGGCGAGCACATCGCGATGGGCACCAACGTCGACTGCTACCAGCGCGCGGAGGGTCGATACCGGTTGATGCCCGGCATCCTGTCCGCCCTCGTCGAGCGGTCCAACCCCTTCTCGATCCTCACCAAGGGCACGCTGATCCTGCGCGACCTGGAGCTGTTGCGGGCCGCGGCGGCCCGTAGCGACGTGGGCGTGTCGATGTCGGTCGGCTTCACCGACCCCGAGCTGTGGCGCACCGTCGAGCCCGGCACGCCCTCGCCCGAGCGGCGGCTCGACACCGTGCGCACCCTGACCGACCACGGCATAGCCTGCGGCGTCCTGATGGCCCCGGTCATCCCGTACCTGGGGGACGCGCCCGAGCAGCTCCGCCGCACGGTGGCGGCCATCGCCGCGGCCGGGGCGACCTCGGTCACACCGCTGGTGCTGCACCTGCGACCGGGCGCCCGCGAGTGGTTCCTCGCCTGGCTCGACCAGCACCACCCCCGGCTGCGCCGGCGCTACGACGCGCTGTACGCGAACGGGGCGTACGCGCCGACGTGGTACCAGCGCCGGATCACCCGTCAGGTGCACGAGCTGGCCACCGAGTACGGCATCGGCCCGGCTGGCCCCGGCGCGGCCCGCGCGCTCCCCCGGCCGCCGGCGGCGCCCGCCCCACCTGACCCGGCCGCCGGGACGCAGCTCGCGCTGTTGTAGAAACGGGTCGGCGGCAGCAGCCGCACCACCCGCACCGCGAGGAGTCCCATGGCCGAGCACCAGCACATCAGCGCACCGGACGGCGTCGCGCCGGGCAACGGCTTCAGCCACGTCGTCATCGGCACGGGCACGCTCGTGGCCGTCTCCGGGCAGATAGCCGTGGACGCCCAGGGCGAACTGGTGGGCCGCGACGACCCCGAGGCGCAGGCCCGTCAGGTGTTCGCGAACCTCCAGCGCTGCCTGGAGTCGGCCGGCGCGACCTTCGCCGACGTGGTGAAGCTGACCTTCTACGTCACCGACGTCGCCCACCTGCCGGCCGTGCGCGCCGCCCGCGACGCGTACGTGGACACCGCGCGGCCCCCGGCCAGCTCGGCCGTCCAGGTCGCCGGGCTGATCCGGCCCGAGTTGCTGGTCGAGGTCGACGCGCTGGCCGTGCTCCGCGCCTGAGCGGCGGCCGGGGCCCGGCGGCCGGGCGCCCCGACCGTCGGGGCGCCCGCGCCACGGCGCGGCGCCGGTCACAGGGTCGCGGCCAGCAGCTCCCGGGTGTAGTCGTGCGACGGCCGGTCGAAGACCTCGTCGCGGGTTCCGGTCTCCACGATCTCGCCGCCGCGCAGCACCGCGATCCGGTCGCAGAAGTGCCGCACCACCGCCAGGTCGTGCGAGACGAACAGCAGCGAGAGGCCGAACTCCTCGCGCAGGTCCATCAGCAGGTTCAGCACCTGGGCCTGGACGGAGACGTCGAGCGCGGACACCGGCTCGTCGGCGATCAGCAGCCTCGGTTCGACGGCCAGCGCCCGGGCGATGCCGACGCGCTGCCGTTGGCCGCCGGAGAACTCGTGCGGATAGCGCCCGAGGTGGTCCGCCCGCAGCCCCACGCGCTCCAGCAGCCACACCGCGCGCTCCCGCCGCTCGGCCGCGCCCTGTCGGGTGTGGACCTGGAGCGGCATGGTGACGATCTGCTCGACGGTGCGGCGCGGGTTGAGCGAGGCGTACGGGTCCTGGAAGACGAGCTGCACCTCGCGGCTCAGCTCGCGGCGCAGGGCGGTGGAGCGGGCGGCGGCGGAGATGTCGCGCCCGTCGAAGCGGACGGTGCCGGCGGTCGGCCGCTGGAGCCCGGCCAGCACCCGGGCCGTGGTGGACTTGCCCGACCCCGACTCCCCCACCAGGCCCAGCGTCTCGCCGGGCGCGATGGCCAGGCTGATGCCGCGCACGGCCTGGAGCGGGGGCCGGCGCAGCCCCGGCAGCCGGGGCCCGCGCGCCGGGAACTCGACCCGCAACCCGCGCACCTCGGCGATCGGCGGCACGGGCTTGCCGGCGGCCGGCACCGTGGTCGCGGTGGCGGGCTTCTCGCGCCCGGCGGGCCGCGCGTCCGCCGCCCCGCCCCGCCCCGCGTCCGCCGCCCCGCCCCGCCGCGCGGACGGGGCGCGCGCCGGCGCGGGCGCCGGGTCGGGGTCGTCGACCGTCGGCAGCCGGGTGCCCGGCTCGGTGCGCAGCGTGGGCGCGGCGCCGATCAGCGCGCGGGTGTACGGCTCGCTCGCGTCGGTCAGCAGCTTCTCGGCCGGGCCCTGCTCGACCTGTCGGCCGCCGCGCAGCACCAGCATCCGGTCGGCCATCTCGGCGACCACCCCGACGTCGTGGGTGACGAGCAGCACGGCGGTGCCGTGCTCGCGGCGCAGTTCGTCGAGGAGGTGCAGCACCTGGCGTTGGACGCGGGCGTCGAGCGCGGTGGTCGGCTCGTCGGCGATGAGCAGGTCCGGCGAGTTGATCAGGGCCATGGCGATCATGACGCGCTGCCGCATGCCGCCGGAGAACTGGTGCGGGTAGTCGCGGGCGCGCGCCGCGGGAATGGCCACGCGTTCCAGCATCTCGCCGGCCCGCTCGCGCGCGGCGGCCCGACCGGCGCCCGGGTGGTGCAGCCGGTAGGCCTCGGCGAGTTGGGCGCCGACGGTGTGGAAGGGCGAGAGCGCGGCCAGCGCGTCCTGGAAGACCATGGCGGCCCGGGCCCCGCGTACGGCGCACAACCGCTTCTCGCTGGCGCCGACGATCTCGACGCCGCCGACCTGGATGCTGCCGGTGACCCTGGTGCGGGCCGCGTCGTGCAGACCGAGCGCGGCGAGGCCGACGGTGGACTTGCCCGAGCCGGACTCGCCGATCAGGCCGAGCACCTCGCCGGGCGCCACCTCGAAGGTCAGCTCGCGCACGGCGGGCACCGCGTCGAGGCCGCCCCGGGCGTCGTGCGCACGGGTGAAGGAGACGGACAGGTCGCGAACCCGCAGCGCGGGGTGGCCTGACTCGGCCATGGGGGCTTCCTCTCGGGGCGGGCGGTCTGGCCGCCGGGCGGCGGTGGCGGTCATGCGAGCCGCACCCGGGGGTCGAGCCAGGCGACGACGAGGTCGGCGACGGCGACGAAGACGACCACGCACAGCGCGGCCAGCAACACGGTGCCCACCACGGTCGGCAGGTCGTTGCCGACCACCGCGTCCACGGCCAGCTTGCCGACCCCGCCGAGGCCGAAGACGGTCTCGGTGATGAACGCGCCGCCGAACAGCGCGCCCGCCTCCAGGCCGAGCAACTGCACCAGCGGCGGGGCCGCGCCGCGCGCCGTGTACTTCAGGTGGGCGCGGCGCGCGCTGAGCCCCTTGCCGCGCGCGGTGCGCACGTAGCCCTCGTGCATGACCTCAAGGAGTTGGGCGCGCGAGAGCCGGGCGAAGACGGCCGCGTTGACGAACCCGAGGACCAGCCACGGCAGCAGCAGCCCGGCGGCCCAGCCACCCGGGTCGTCGGCCAGCGGAACGTAACCGGGCAGCGGGAAGAGGTCGGTGCTGTACACGAGCAGGTACTGCAACGCGTAGCCGAGGAAGTAGATCTGCACGCTGGCGCCGACGAGGGTGAAGGCGGACAGCATCCGGTCGGTGCGGCTGCCCCGGCGCAGCGCGGAGACCAGGCCGGTGCCGACGCCGAGCACCACGATCACCGCGAGCGCGCCGACGGCGAGCGACAGGGTGACCGGCAAGTGGTCGGCGATGGCCTCGGTGACCGGCTGGTGCAGGGTGTACGAGTAGCCGAGGCAGGGCGCGCCGCACTCGATGGGCGTGCCGTCCACGTCGTTGATGGTGCGCCCGGTGACCAGGCCGCCGAGGTAGTCGACGTACTGCGCCACCATGGGTCGGTCCAGGCCCATGCTGTGGCGCACGGCCTCGACCTGGGCGGTGTCGCACTTGGGCCCGCAGGCGATGAGCGCCGGGTCGGACGGCGCCGCGTAGAAGAGCCCGAAGGCGGCGGCGGTGATCGCCAGGAGTACCGCCGCCGCCTGGAGGGCCCGTCGGAGGACGTAGCTGAGCATGGAGTGTGGGTCCCGGGATCAGGAGTCGGCGCGGTAGAGCCAGGCCGCGCTGATGCTTCCGTAGATGGGGTGGATGAACGCGCCGCCGATGTTCTTGCCGCGCACCTGGGAGACGTGCGGGTAGAGGAACGGCACCACGGGGGCGTCCTTCATCACGACCTGTTCGAGGTCGATGAGGGCGGCGGCCTTCTGCTTGGCGTCGCCGATCTTCTCGATCCGCTCCAACTCCTTGTCCACGGCCGGGTTGTTGTACCGGATGCCGTTGGAGAGGGCGTCCAGCTTGCTGTGGTAGCCGTCGGGCAGCAGCGTGGAGGGCGTCGGCCAGTCCACCGAGTTGGTGCTCAGCCACAGGTCGTACGGGGCGGGCCCGCGGAAGACCTGGTGGGTGAAGGAGGCCGGGTCCAGCGGCTTGGTGACCAACGTGATGCCCACCTTGTCGAAGGCGTCGACGAGCACCTGGGCGAGGCGGTCCTGCACCGGGTCGCTCTCGTAGGCGTACGTCAGCTTCGTCACCGGCTTCCTGGCCTTGGCCAGGTGCTCCTTGGCCTTGGCGATGTCACCGGTGGGCGGCGCGGGGAACAGGTCGTACTTCTTCCAGCCCACCACGGCCGGCGAGGAGAGCGTGGTGGCGAACTCGCCGGCGCGCGGGCCGCCCATCACCTGGCGGGCCTGCTGGCGCGGGAAGAGGTAGGCGATGGCCTTGCGGACCTCGGGGTCGGTGACGCGGCTGTTCTTGATGTACAGGTCGTTGACGTACGCGCCCTGTCGGCCGCTGACCACGAGCTCGCCCTTGGCCTTGTCGCGTTCGGTCTCGCGGAACAACTCGGGCGGCAGGTCGGCCCGGGTGGTGACGGAGGAGGCGCCGTCGCCACGGCCGGCGAGGATCTCCTGGCTGGTGTTGAGCGCGTTCTTGCCGAAGGTGAACTCGAAGCGGTCGGCGTACTGGTGCCGGATGGAGTCGGTCTCGGGCTTCCAGTGCGGGTTGCGCTCCAGCGTCAGGCGCTGGTTCTGCTTGTGCTCGACGATCCGGTACGGGCCGGTGGCCAGCGGCTTGATGTCGTACCCGGTGCCGGTGTCCTTGTCCTCGCGCACCGGCGACGAGGAGGACTGGGCGGCCATGTAGGGCACGTCCGCCTGCGGCTCGGGGAAGTGGAAGACGATCGTCTTCTCGTCCGGCGTCTCGATGGCGTCGAGGTCGCCGTCCTTGGGGCCGCCGTACTTCTTGACCGCCGCGGTGCGGTCGGGCGAGCCGGTCAGCCACTCCGGCCAGTAGGTGGGCCCGAGTTCGAAGCCGGGCGCGAAGGTGCGCTGGATGCCGTACTTGACCTGCTGCGCGGTGACCGGCTTGCCGTCCTCCCAGGCGATGCCGTCCTTGAGGCGGTACGTCCAGGTCCTGCCGCCGTCCGACGGGGTGCCGGTGTCGGTGGCCAGGTCGCCGACGAGGGTGGGCTTGCCGTCCACCACCTGGTACTGGGTGAGCTGACGGCCCCACAGCAGCGAGGTGTTGTACGTCTCGCCGGCGTAGATCTTCTGCGGGTCCAGGTGCGCGTAGCCGGTGGGGTTGGCGATGTGGATGGTGCCGCCCTCGCGGGCCCCGTCGATCGCGGGGGCGGGGCCGGTGCTGTCCTTGGCGGTGCCGAGGGACGCCGTGAGCGGGGCGGTCTCCTTCGGCGCGGGATCGTCGCCGCCGCCCTTGCCCGCGCCGGCGGAGCAGGAGCACAGCAGCGTGGCGGCGACGACGGCGATGGCCGGTACGGCCACGGTGCGCGGGCGGTGGCTGGGCTTGCTGAGCATGCGGAACTCCGATGCGGAAGGTGCGGATGGGGCGAGTTGGTGAGAGGAGGACGAAAGGTGGCGTGGGGGTGCCGTGGGGCGTGGGGGTTGGTGGCGCGCGGGCCCGGGGCGGGCCGCGCGTGCACTCGGGGTCGGTGTCCGCCGTACGGGCGGGCGCTCCTGGTCGTGGCCGGGGGCGCCGCGCCGGTGGCTCAGCGGGCCGTGCGCGGGTCGATGGCGTCGCGCACGGCGTCTCCGAGCAGGTTGAAGGCGAGGACGAAGACGAGGATGGTGACGCCGGGGAAGACCATGTAGGTGGGGTCGTCGTAGAAGACCTCGGAGCCGCGCGAGATCATCCGGCCCCAGTCGGGGATCGGCTCGTTGATGCCCACGCCGAGGAAGGACAGCGCGGCCTCGGCGGTGACGATGCCCGGCACGGCGAGCGTGACGTGCACCAGCACCGGGGCCCAGACGTTGGGCAGCAGTTCCCGGAAGATGATGTGCCGCCGCCCCGCGCCGACCGCCCGGGCCGCCTCGATGAACTCGCGCTCCCGCAGCGACCGCACGGTCGTCCGCAGCACCATGGCCAGCGGCACCCAGCCAAAGGCGGAGAAGACCGCGATGAGGACGGCGAACTGCATCCAGGCGGGTTCGTTTTCGCCGGGTGAGACGAATCGGGTCTGGATGATGGGGCTGAGGGCGAGCAGAAGCAAGAGCGTGGGGAATGCGAGTAGCACATTGCAGATAAAGCTGAATACCCGGTCCGTGATTCCGCTCAGATAACCGGCGGTCACCCCGAGCACGATGCCGGTGACGGCGATGACGGCGACCGAGGCGAGGGCGATGAGCAGCGAGGTGCGCATGCCGTAGAGCAACTGGGTCAGCACGTCGCGGCCGAGCCCCGGTTCGAGTCCGAACCAGAAGTCGGCGGAGATGCCGCCGTTGGGCCGGACCGGAAGACCTTCGGGACTGAGCAGGTCAGGGTCGTTCTGACCGTAGTGCTCGGTGGGGTTCTTGCCGTAGAGCGCGGCGATCAGGGGCGCGCAGACAGCGAGCGCGGCACACAGCAGCACGACACCGAGGGCGGCCATCCCGACCCGGTCGCGGCGCAGCGCGCGGGCGGCGGTGGCGAGTGGGCCCGCGGGCCCACTGGACTTCACTTCGGCCATCACTTCGGCCATCGCTGCCCTTCTCCTGAATCTCAGCGGGGATCGCCCGCAGCCGGTTCGCGACCATTAGAACGACGGCTCGATGCAGTGGCAAATCATCTCTTTCGATGGCTCATAAACGACGAAGAAAACATTTCACGGAGGCGGCTTTATTTCACGCTTACGTAACGCGCGTGAAATAAAAAGCCGGACAAAAGCCGCATAGCGTCCGGCGAGCGTCACACTCGGGCCGATCGCTGAGATTCCGCTCACACAGCCTTCAGTTCCAAGGTTCAACGAACAATCGACCTTGATTGAGAGGACAATCAACGGCGTGCGCCTGTCCATCCATGACAGGCGAGCATGAGAGCGATGCGTTCCGGCCGATCCGCGCCCGCCGGCTTTCGAACCCCCACGGCGCGCGCCGCGCGCCGAACCGACTCGGGCGCACCGACGCGCCCCAGGTCCCCGCGTCGCGACCACGCCCCGGCGCATCCAGCCGTAACGCCACGATAAGCCACCGTTCGATTACGAGTGGTGACCGGAAGCGAGTCATCGCGCGTGCGATCACCGCATGCGTCCGTAAGACTCCGGTCCGTATCTGCCACCTCGAACAAGGGAGTGTTCGACATGCGGAAGATCGCTGGGGGATTCGCACTGGCCGCGGCGCTGAGCATCGGCTGCCTGGCCACCACCGTCGGGACGGCGCACGCCGCGCCCGCGGGCACCACCTCGCTGTACCCGCCCTCGTCCCTGGTGCTCTCGGTCGCGCCGGGTGAGGACGCCACGGCCGTCGCCACCCGCGCCGTGACCCTGACCTGTCAGCCCAAGGCGGGGGGCAGCCACCCGGCGCCGACCGCCGCCTGCGCCGAGCTGGGTGTCACCGGCGCTGACTTCGCGCACATGACCGAGTCGGCCGAGGGGTCCTTCTGCACCCGCGAGTACGACCCGGTCACCGTCGTGGCGCAGGGCGTGTGGGAGGGGCGGAACGTCTCCTTCTCGCACACCTTCGGCAACTCCTGCCTCCAGCAGGCCGCGCGCGGCACGGTCTTCCACTTCTGAGACCGGCTCGCGCGCCGAGCGCGATCCGCCCACTGAGCGCGATCCGCCCGCCGGCCGCGACCCGCGGTCGCCCCGGCCCGCCGGGCGGCGCCACGGGTGCGTCGGGCTGACGCGGTTGAGCACCGCGCGCACGAACGGCCCCCGGACACGGTGTGGGTGTCCGGGGGTCGCTCCTCGTGCGGGTCGCCGCGCGCCGCGCGGCGCCCGCCGACGGTCGTACGGCCTACGGCCGCGCGCCGCGCCGGCGCCTACGCGCCGGTCAGCCGATCTGCGTCCCGGTGGCCTGCAGGGCCTCGGTCACCGGCTGGAAGAAGGTCTCGCCGCCCGAACCGCAGTTGCCGCTGCCGCCCGAGGTCAGGCCCAGCGCGGTGTCGCCCGCGAAGAGCGAGCCGCCGCTGTCGCCGGGCTCGGCGCACACGGTGGTCTGGATCAGCCCCTCGACCGTGCCCTCCTGGTAGTTGACGGTGGCGTCGAGCGCGGTGACGTCGCCGTCGTGCACCTGGGTGGTGCTGCCGCTGCGGGTCACCTTCTGACCGACGGTGGCCTCGCCGGCCTTGGCGATCGCCTGCGTGCCGCCGTACAGGTTGACCTCGCTCGGGTGCGGGACATCGGCCGTGTACTTGGCGATGCCGTAGTCGTCGCCCGGGAAGCTGCCGCCCTCGGTCGCCGCGACCTGCCGGCCGCCCTGCGAGTCCGACCAACCGGAGACGGCGTTGGTGCAGTGACCCGCGGTCAGGAAGTACGGTTCGCCGCCCTTGGTGACGTTGAAGCCGAGCGAGCAGCGGGAGCCGCTGCCCCAGATGGCGTCGCCGCCCGCGAGCAGCGGCTTGAGGGTGTTGGTCGAGCGCTTGACCGTGACCCGGTCGCCGAGCGAGTCGGTCACCTTCGTCAGCTTGGCCAGCTTGTCGCCCCGCACCGTGCGGTCGGCGGTGACCACGACCGCGTTGCTCTTCGGGTTCATCGCCCAGGAGGTGCCGGGGATGGTGGCCTTGGCCTTGAGGGTGCTCCGCGCCTGGTTCAGCGCGGCCAGCGAGTGCTTGACGACCCGGGGCTCGGCGCCGGCCGCGCGCACCCGCTCGGCGGCGGAGTCGTCCACCACGTTCACGACGAGCTTGCGGTCCTTGGCCTCGTAGTACGAGCCCGCGGTGGCGTCAGCGCCGAGGTCGGCGGTGATGTCGGTGGCCAGCGCGCCGGCGGCGGTGGCCGTGAGGGGATCGGGGGCGGTGGGCGCCGCGTTGGCGCTCTGCAGCGTGAGGGTGGTGGTGATCAGTGCCGCTACGCCGGCTCCGGCGATGACCGAACGGCGTACGCTTGTGCGCTTCAACTCAAGACCTCCAGTGGGGGGTGGGTCCGGCTTGTGGGGGTTCGGACCCGGAGGAGGCACGTACGGGCCGCTCCTCAGGAGGGCGCGTCCATGCCAAGTTGCTCCGCTGAGTATTCCCAGGCACTCGCGCGGCACACAAGGTCGCGTTCAAGTCGCCGCCTTGGTGTACCCCACGCACTACCCGAGTCACAGAACACACCTACCGCGCCCACGTCGGAACCGCACCCGGACACGTGCCGTGCGGGGCCGCACACCTGCGGTGATCGCCGCGAGTGGCTGATAACGCCGCCCGGAGTCGTCATCCGGATCGGCGGGGCGCGACCGGCGCGCGCGGGTCGGCTAGCGCCCGTCGTCGCGCCGCTCGTCGCGGGAGGGGACGGCGCCCGGCCCGGCCTCGTCGCCGGCGCGCGCCGGGGCGCCCTGGGTACGCGTCCGCGCCGTGGACGCCAGCGTTCCGCCGGCCTCGCGCCGGGCCGTGACACCCGCGAGCGCCCCGGCGCGCGCCGGAGCCCGCTCCGCGCTCGGCGCGCCGGCCGGGGCGGGCGACTCGGTAGCGGCCGGCTCGGCGGCGGGCCGTTCGGTAGCGGAGTGTTGGGACGCGGGCTGTTCGGTAGCGGGCCGCCCCGTGGTGTCGGCGGGCGGCGTCGCGGATGGCTGCTGGGCCCGTTCGAGGAAGCGCAGCAACTCCACCGGGAAGGGCAGGACGAGCGTGGAGTTCTTCTCCGCCGCTACCGCCACCACCGTCTGGAGCAGGCGCAACTGAAGGGCGGCCGGCTGCCGGGACATCTCGCTGGCCGCGTCGGCGAGCTTCTTGGATGCCTGGAACTCCGCGTCCGCGTTGATCACGCGGGCCCGCCGCTCGCGGTCGGCCTCCGCCTGCCGGGCCATCGACCGCTTCATCGTCTCCGGCAGCGACACGTCCTTGATCTCCACCCGGTCGATGTGCACGCCCCACCCCACGGCCGGGCTGTCGATCATCAGCTCAAGGCCCTGGTTGAGCTTCTCCCGGTTGGAGAGCAGGTCGTCGAGGTCACTCTTGCCGATGATCGAGCGCAGCGAGGTCTGCGCCATCTGGGAGACCGCGAACCGGTAGTCCTCCACCGCCACCACCGCGTCCGCCGGCGCCACGACCTTGAAGTAGACGACGGCGTCCACCCGGACCGTCACGTTGTCCCGGGTGATGCCCTCCTGCGCGGGGACCGGGAGGGTGACGATCTGCATGTTCACTTTGCGCAGCCGGTCCACCCCCGGCACGATCATCGTGAATCCGGGCTGCCGCACCTCGCGCCGGAGCCGGCCGAGCCGGAAGACGACGCCCCGCTCGTACTGCTTGACCACCCGGGCGGCCGCCACGGCGTACACCAGGCCGCAGCAGAGCAGCACCACCAACACCGTCAGCAACGTCTCGATCATCACGGCCACCTGCCGTCCGTAGCGCGAGCGATGCCCCATCCGGGCTACTGATGTCCACGATAGCCCCGCTTCGCCCGAATGGTTCCGCAATGCCCGGCTGGAGACGCTGCCGGGCCCGGCCGGGGCCGCCGCCGTCCGGCTACGACGGCCTCCCCGTACGACCGGGCCCGGTCAGGTCAGGTCAGGTCAGGTCAGTAGACGTTGACCTTGTACTTGCTCAGCGCCTCCTTGACCGGCTGGAAGAACGTCGTGCCGCCCGACGAGCAGTCGCCGCTGCCGCCGGAGGTGAGGCCGAGGGCGGTGGTGCCGGAGAACAGGGCGCCGCCGCTGTCGCCGGGCTCGGCGCAGACGTTGGTCTGGACGAGGCCGGAGACCACGTCCCCGCCGCCGTAGTTCACAGTGGCGTTCAGGCCGGTGACCTTGCCACTTCGCAGCCCCGTGGTGCTGCCGCTGCGCTGCACCTTCTGGCCGACGGTGGCGTTGGCCGCCTTCTTGATGTCCCGCGACGAGCCGTTGTACAGGTTGACGGTCCCCGGGTGCTTGAGGGAGCGGTTGTCGTAGCGGATGAGGCCGTAGTCGTTCCCCGGGAAGCTGGACCCGACGGTCTTGCCGATCTTCGTGCGGTGGTTGAACGTGGTGTACCAGGGCGGCTTGCCGTCGGTGCAGTGGCCGGCGGTCACGATGAAGTACTCGCCCTTGGCGTTGCGCGCGTTGAACCCGGCCGAGCAGCGCCAGTCGCCCGCGTAGATGGCGTCGCCGCCGGCGATGAGCTTGTTGAAGGTGCCGGGGGTGCGCTCGACGCGGATCGCGCCGGCGTGCGCTCCCGCCGCGCGCTTGAGCCGGGATATCTCGGCCCGGCTGACGGTGCTGTCGGCGGTGACGACAAGGGTGTTGGTGGCTTTGTCGACGTACCAGGCGGTGCCGGGCACGTTCGCCGAGCGGACCGCGTCGCCCGCGGTGGCCGCCCGGACCGTGGTGGGTGCGGCCGGCGCGTCGGTGGCGGCCCCGGCGGCCGGCACCGCGAGCGCCGAGACGGCGGCGAGTCCGCAGGTCACGCCGATGACGCGGACACGTCCGCGGGGGCGGGGGCGGAGCGTGGTGCGGGTGTTCCTCAACTCTTCCTCCGGGGAAGTCGTGGGCCGGCTGCCGCGCCGGGCCCCGGGTGGCACGGCCACGGGGGTACGGCTGTCCGGCACGGCACGGCTACACGACGCCTCCGCCACGCTTCTCGTCCCCCCGTACGAGCGCTGTCAGGAGTATTCGGGCTGCGGCCGGCGCCGCACAAGGGGGTGGCGAGCCACCCTCGGCGGCGCCCGGCGCCCACCACGCCCGGAACGGCCCGCTCCCCCGCCGCCCCCACCGGCCACTGCCCCGTCGGACCGGTGAACGGCCCCGGTCAGCCCGTCGCCACCGGGTTGCGCTCGCCCGCCGTGAGCGGGAACGGGAGCGTGTTGCCCGGCGGCGGGAACGGGCACAGGAAGTGGTCGGTGAACGCGCACGGCGGCAGCAGGGTGCGGTTGAAGTCCAACGTCAGCCTCCCGTCGACGCCCGGGGCGCCGGGCCGCAGGAAGCGGAACCGGTAGCTGCCGCCCTCGGCCCTGGCCCGCCCGCTGGTGGCGTCGGCGAGCACGATCCACAGCGAGCCGTCCCCCTCGTCCCCGGCCACCAGCGTGTGTTCCACGCCCTCCACCGTGAACACCACCTCGCCGGTGAGCCCGAGCCCCCGCCGCGCCCCGTCGGCGTTGGCCACCTGGATCGTGCGCCCCTCGGGGAACGGCCGGAAGACGGCGGGCACCGCCCAGCGCTCGGCGTAGTCGAACGCGTCGATCCCCGCGAACGCCCGCCGGGCCGCCGCGTCGGGGTCGAAGACCCGTACCGCCCACAGGCCCTCGCGGCGCAGCACCACCAGGTGCCGGTCGCCGCTGGTGACCCGGGCGTCCAGCGGCCCGTGCTCGGGCCCGAGCCTGGCCTCGCCCTCCAGCGGCTGGCCGTCGACCGCGAGCAGGTCCTCGGCGGTGGCGCTGACCACGAGTTCCTCGCCGTCCTCGGTCCACCGCCCCGGTACGCCGGGCAGCCTGCCGTCCGGCGCGTCGGCCAGCCAGTGGGTGCCGGTCACCGACAGCGGGCCGTACGGAGCGGCGACCGCCTCGGTGCGCTCCCGCAGCCAGGCGCGCCAGTCCGCCCGCTCCGACGAGGTCTCGCCCGGCGGCTGGCGTCGGGCCGCGTCCGACCCCGGTATCTCGGGTTCACCGCCGGCCCCGGGCTCGCTACCGGTCCGGGCCGTGGAGTGCAGGATCGTTCCCGGCCGCACCGCGCCGTTCGGTGCGGCCGTCCCCGCGGGCCGCGCCGGGGTGGCCGCCGTGCTGCGCTGTGCCGCTGTGTCCGTCATGCTGCTGTGTCCTTTCACGAGGGCTGGGCGAGCCCGAGATGGGCGCGCAGCGTGCTGCCGGTGTACCGGGTACGGAACGACCCGCGCTCTTGGAGCAACGGCACCACCTGCTCGACGAAGTCGTCGAGCCCGCCCGGAGTCAGGTGCGGTATCAGGATGAAGCCGTCGGCGGCATCCGTCTGGACGAAGGTGTCCATCTCGTCGGCGACCGCCGCCGGCGTCCCGATGAAGGACTGCCGTCCGGTGGCCTCGATCACGGTCTGCCGGATGGACAGCCCCTTCTCCTCGGCCAGCGCGCGCCAGGAGGCAACGACGGCGCGCGGGTCGGCGTGCCGCACCCGGCCCTGGCTGAGCTGGGCATCGTAGTCGGGTTCGATGTCCGGCAATGGGCCATCCGGGTCATATCGCGATAGGTCGACTCCCCAGATCTGCTCCAGTGTGAGCAGCGCCGTCTGCGGCGAGATCTGCTGGTGCCGGATCTCGGCGGCCTTCTCCTGGGCCTCGGCCGCGGTGTCGCCCAGGACGAACGTCACCCCCGGCATGATCTTCAGGTCCTCGGGGCGGCGCCCGTGCGCGGCGAGCCGGCCCTTGACGTCGGCGTAGAACTGCCGACCGGCCTCCAGCGTGCCGTGCCGGGTGAAGACGATGTCGGCGGTCGCCGCGGCGAACTCGCGGCCCTCGCTCGAATCGCCGGCCTGGATGACGACCGGGTGGCCCTGCGGGCCGCGCTCCACGCTGAAGCGGCCCTCGATGTCGAAGTGGTGCCCGTGGTGCGCGAAGGCACCGGCCCGCGCGCGCTCGGCGCCCGGCGGCCAGGAGTCCCACAGCTCGCGCGCGGTGGCGACGAACTCGGCGGCCCTGGTGTAGCGGTCGGCGCGGTCCAGGAAGCCGCCGCGCCGGAAGTTCTCGCCGGTGAAGGCGTCGGAGGAGGTCACCACATTCCAGGCGGCGCGTCCCCCGCTCAGGTGGTCGAGCGAGGCCAGGCGCCGGGCGAGTTCGTAGGGCTCGTTGAAGGTGGCGTTGACGGTCGCGGCGAGCCCGAGCCGCTCGGTGACGGCGGCCAGCGCGCTGAGCACCGTGATCGCCTCGGGCCTGCCGAGGACGTCGAGGTCGTGGACGCGGCCCTGGTGCTCGCGCAGCCGCAGCCCCTCGGCGAGGAAGAAGAAGTCGAACAGGCCGCGCTCGGCGGTCTGGGCCAGGTGTGTGAAGGACGCGAAGTCGATCTGGCTGCCGAGCGCCCGCGGCGACGCGCTCCACACCGTCGTGTTGTTGACGCCCGGGAAGTGGGCGGCGAGGTGGATGGACTTACGGCTGGTACGCGGGGTGCCCGAGGTGTCGGTCATCGCGCTGATGCCTCCCTGGCGAGGGCGTAACGGTTGGCCGGGCGCGGCAGGCCCAGGTGTTCGCGGAGCGTGGCGCCCGGATAGAAGTGGCGCGCCAGGCCGCGGTGTTGCAGCACGGGCACCGTGCCGTCCACGAGGAGCCGCAGGTCGCGCTCGGGGTCCCGGGGGCGGAAGTGGAAGCCGTCGGCGACGCCGTCGGTGTGCCAGCTCGCGGCGAACTCGGCCAGCGCGACCGCGTCGGCCGACGCGTCGAGGTCCACCGGCAGCGAGGCGAGCACGATCAGCCGGTCCGGCTCCCGACCCCAGGCGCGGGTGCGTTCGCGCAGGTCCGCGCGGGCTACGCGGGCGACGTCGGGGTCGTCGGTGCGGATGAGGGCGACATCGGCGTAGCGGGCCGCCGTCGCCCGGACGTGGGAGGGCGTGGCGTCGATGACGGTGACGGGGTGTCCCTGTGGCGGGCGGGGCACGATGGAGGGGCCGCGCACCGAGAAGGTGGCCGACTCGAAGTCGACGTAGTGCAGCTTGTCCCGGTCGACGAAGCGACCGGTGGCCACGTCCCGGATCTCCGCGTCGTCCTCCCAACTGTCGAAGAGCCGGGTGACGACGTCCACCACCTCGCCCGCCTCGTGCCACAGCTCCGGCGCGGGGGCCGCCGGCCGGCGGCCGACGAGCCGGGCCTCGGCCTCGGTGGCGGAGACCTCGACGATCCAGCCGGCCCGCCCGCGGCTGACCCAGTCCAACGTGGCGACCTGGGTGGAGACGTGGAACGGCTCGGTGTGGGTGGTGGTGACGGTCGGCACTAAGCCGATGCGGTCCGTGGTGGGGGCGACGCGGGCCAGCGCGGCGAGGGCGTCGAGCCGTGCCACGCCGGGCGCGGGCTGGCCGAGCGAGTCGTCCAGGGTGACGAAGTCGAAGGCACCGCGCTCGGCGAGCTGGGCCCGGTCGACGAAGGCGGACGCGGTCTGGGGCGCGCCGCCGTCGATGGCGACGGCCAGTCGCAGCGGACGGTTCAAGGGGGGCATGGGGGTCCT
Source organism: Streptomyces sp. 71268 (assembly GCF_029392895.1). Classification (NCBI taxonomy): domain Bacteria; kingdom Bacillati; phylum Actinomycetota; class Actinomycetes; order Kitasatosporales; family Streptomycetaceae; genus Streptomyces; species Streptomyces sp. 71268. The sequence continues at coordinate 6,961,663 of NZ_CP114200.1, read as the reverse complement.
TAGGGTCCGTGGGTGGATACACGTCGGGCGGACGTTCTCGCGCCGGCTCGGGCCGACGCGGCGCGCGAGCCCGGGCCGTGCCGGGGCCGGTCAGGCGCTCAGCCGCGCCGGCCGGGCGTCCTCGGTGAGCAGCCGCAGCAGGGCCCGGGCCACCGCGTCGTTCTGGCGTACGGCGGGGGCTCCGGTGCCGGGTCGGGCGAAGGCCGCGGCGACCCGGGCGTCGGTGGGCGCCCCGATCGCGAACCGGCGCGGGTGCGGCCGGCCGGCCCCATCGAGCAGGCGGGCGTCCTCGGGGCGTACGGCGACCAGCCCGCCGGGCGTCACGCGCAACCCGTCCGGGTCCTCCTCGTGCAGGGCGCGGAGCAGCCGGTCGCGGGAGCGGGCCACCGACGGGTCCGGCAGCCTGGCCTCGACCAGCGCGGTGGCCTCGACCCGGTGGCCGGGTACGGAGGCGCTGGTGGCCACGTAGGCGCCGCGCGCCGGGTCGGCGGTGACGCTCATGTCGGCCCCGACGAAGCGCACGACGCCGGCCCGGGACAGGGCGAGCAGTTGCCGCAGTCGGGGGCCGGGCGGGCCCGAGGCGAGGTAGCTGAAGAAGCCGTGCCACCACGGGCCGATGTCGCCGAGCCCGGCGACCTGCCCGTACACCGCCAGCAGGCCGAGGAAGACGGCCAGGTCGGAGCTGTGTTCCGGGTCGTGGCGGCGTATCAGGTCGGCGGTGACGTACTCCCGCAGCCCCTCCTGGAGCGCGGCGTGCGAGGCGAAGGTGACCCCGGCCAGCGGGCGGTCGAGGCGGGTCAGGTCGAGCCGGTCGGCGGGGTCCGGCACGGCGGCGGCCACCAGCGCGGCCAGCTCGGCGCCGCCCACCTCGCAGGCGGCGTACGCCGTCTCGAACTCCGCCCAGCTCCCGACCGTGCGCTCCGGGTGAGCGGTGAACAGCCGGTGGTAGTGCACGTAGCCCAGCTCCTTCTGGACCAGCGGCCACGCGTCCCGGGCGAAGTCGACCGGCCGCTGCCGCCGCAGCACGTCGGCCACCTGCTCGGGCCCGAAGAAGCGAGGCAGCGGCGGCAGTTCGCCCGTCCAGTCGTAGCCCAGCTTGGCGTGGTACGGCACGCCGCGCCGCGACCCGACGTACAGCACCGGCTCCCGCCCCGACGGCCGGTAGACCAGCTCGGGGCCGTCGCCCGGCCCCTGGCCACCGGCGCCCGGCGCCTCGGCGTACGTCCCGCCGCGTCCCTCGGTCAGCAGGACCATCAGGTCCACGAAGGCCAGCCCGAAGCCGCGCACCAACACCGGCTGACCCGGGCGCAGCGCGCGCAGATCGCTGTCGGCGGTGTACTCGGGCGGCAGGTACGTCAGCCGGTGCCGGGCCGCGAACGCGCCCAACTCCCGCTCCTGAACGTCGGGTTCGGCGTCGAGGTGGCCGAGGGCGAGCACCACGGCGTCGGCGACGAGCGGCAGTTCCCGGTCCTCCAGCCACACCCGCTGCGCGCCGTCGCGCGGGCCGGTCAGCCGCACCGCGCGTCTGCGGTGGACGCGCAGCTCGACGCCGGCAGGCAGCGCGGCCACCGCCCGCTCGTACACCCAGCGCAGGTACGCGCTCTGCAGCCGCCGCGTGGCGAAGGTGCGCCCGGTCAACACGGCGACCTCCGCGGCGAGTTCGGGCGCCAGCGGTACGTTCAGGCGCCCGGCGCGGATGTCCTCGGCCCACTCGGCGAGCGAGGGCCCGGAGTCCGGCGGCCCGTCCCGCTCGGCGTCCCAGCCACGGCTCCCGTCGTCGAACACGGACACGTCGGCGGCCATCGAGTTCATCCACAGCAACGGCGACTGCCGCGGCCGCCAGACCCGGCCGCCGCCCGGCGGGTGCGGATCGACGAGGTGCAGCACGAGCCGCCCACCCCACGGCGTCGCGCCGCCACCTGGGGCCGCGCCGCCCCCCGGGGTCGCGTCGGCGCCGGTCAGCCGGGGGCGCGGGGGCAGGTGGGCCGGGCCGCCACGCGACCGGCCACCGACCGGCGAGCCCGCGCTGACGTGCGAGGGCGCGCTGACGTGCGAGGGCGCGCTGACGTGCGAGGACGCGCCGGCCGGCGATGCGACCAGGTCGGCGGCCGACAGGAGTTGGGCGGCGCGCGCGGCGATCCGGGCGATCAGGCCCACACCGCGCGGGCCGGCGCCGACGATCGCGATGGCCGGGGGCCGGGGGCGTCGGGGAAGAGGGGAGCTATCCGGTGACACGGACATGCGAAGACTCCGTGGGTGCTCGAATCCGAGCACGCGTCCCGTCCACACACCGGTCGAGCCCCTCAGCAGGACCGGACTGTGAAGGCTATGCGCTGGCCACTGCCCGCTGTCAAGGCTGTCCATACTGTGAACGGCGCGTCTCAAGTCAGTTGACGGACAAACGGAAGCCTGCTCCACTTGGCCCATGTACACAGGGCAGCGCCTGGTCACCCGCGACCACATCGACTTCGGTCGGGTGTGGTCGTCCTCCTGTTCGGGCTGACGCCGCTCCTACGCGCCTGAGCGCCCGCCCTCACCGGCCCGGCCGCGCTCGGCCTCCCGTGACCTCAGCCGTTACGGCCCCAACCCCCGCGCGGGCGCACGCGCCCCGCACCCACGCTTTCGGCACGCATCCCCACACGGTCAACGCTCGGCCTCCCCTCGCCTTGCTCGCGCACCACCCCGTTTCCCCGTTGCCCCACCATGCCTCCACCGACCCCTGCCCAACCCTGGCCCGGCCGCCCAACTTCCTTACTCTTACCGCCTGTTGACTACCGCCTCGCCCCACCCTGGAGGCGACGGCCACCCACTGACCGTCGCCTCCACAACCCACACCGGAGCGGGGCCGGGTTCCACGCCGGCCCCGACAGAAACCACCGCCCGCGCCACCCACACCCGCACTCAAACAACCCACCGGAAGCCCACCGCCGCAACGCGAGCGCGGCGAGGGCCACCAGCGGGCGCGGGTCGTCGACCCCACCGAGCAACTCCGCCCGCGCGGACGCGCCCCCGCTCAGCAACTACAGTCGCAACACTCACAACATTCGCAGCACTCACAGCACTCGCAGCATTCGCACTTGTGGCACCAGCCGCCGCGCTTGTCGCCGCTCCAGGGGTCGTGGTACTCCTCGCGGCAGCAGAGCTGGCACGTGCAGCACAGGCCGAGCCAGACCGCGCAGCCGGGGACCAGTGAGCGTCGGCGCGGTGGGCGGCCGGGGGAGCCGCCGGGGTCGCCACCTCCGTCGCCGCCCCCGCCGCCGAACCAGTCCCCGTCCGAACCGCCGTGGCCCGGCCCCGGGTGCAGCGGCTGGGGCGCGCCGTGGGCACCCTGCGGCGCGTTCAGGCCGCCGTACGGGGCGTACGAGCCGTTGCCGTGCGCGGGCTGGCCGCCCTGTGGCTGGGCATAGGGGTTGCCGTGCGGTTGGGCGTACGGGTTGCCGTACGGCTGCTGGGTTCCGGGACCGTACGGGTTCGCGGGGTGGCCCGCCGGGTGCGAGCAGGTGGGGCCGAACGCGCGGTCCACGGCGTGCCGCAGCTCGTGCGCGAGCAGCACGTGGGCGAGCTTGCCGTCGGTGAACTCCACGTCCCGCAGGGCCAGCCGCACGCCGTGCACCGCGTCCTCGCACAGCCGCCGCGCCTCGGCGAGCGTCGCGCCGGTGGCGAGCAACGGGTTCCACGCGCCGGTGCGCGCGTCCTCGTCCAGGTCCTCCACCGCGTCCAGGAGGTGCGCGAGGCGGCCGAAGAGTCGCCCGACCTCGGCGAGCGGGGCCCGGTTCGCCGGCCGGCCCGCCAGCTCGGCGGTGTGCGCGAAGGCGGCGGCGGTCGCGGTCTCGGTCGGTTCGGTGATGGTCAGCAGCGGGGTGCCGCGGCCGGCGAGCGCCTCGATGTCCGGCTGCCGGTCCACCGCCGCCACCAGCACGGCCGTGTCGAAGCCGAGGTCGGAGCCGGTGAGCGCGCCGGCCCGGTCCCAGCGGGTGGCCACCCGGCGGGCCGCGGCGGCCACCGGGCGGCGGCCCAGCGCGCCGTCACCGTCGGCGATGTGGTCCCGGACCTTCGCCGACGCAAGGACCAGGGAGACGGCGGCGGCCAGCCGGGCGCCCTCGCCGCGCGCGACGGGCGCCGTGCGCATGCCGCGCAGCGGGCAGGGCCCGGCGGTGCGCCGCCCGGCCGCGCGGGTGGCCTCCGGCGACTGGGCCTCGACCAGGACCGAAATAATCAGGCCGTCATAATTGGTGGCAACTCGGGCGAATTGGCCGTGGTCGGCCCGTAGCGCCAGACATAGTCCGCACAGGTGTGCCATCCAGTCGGTGCGAAGACGATCCGACAAGCGATGCCGACATGGTCGGACAATCCCAAACAAAGCTTCCTCGTTCCCCCGTACGCCGCGTGGCGTCACTCATTTAGCCGGCGAGTCTAACTACCATGCCGTCAGGCCCCTTGCACGGGAGGAACTCTGATTCCTGGGCATGCGTTGTGCACCAGTACCGTCACGAATCCCCTGTGCGGCGGCTATCCGCTTGGCACATCATCTACAACATGGCCGACCATAGAGGAGCGGACAGTACCCACCGCACGTGAGAGGAGGCGTCCATGGGATCGGTGCGCAAGGCGAGTGCTTGGCTTGGCCTCGTCGACGACAGCGATGATGAGCGCTACTACGACGACGACTACTCCGAGGGGCCCGAGCCCGGCGACGCCTGGGTGACCGACCCGCGGGTGCGGGTCGCCGACCAGGCCGCGCAGGACCAGGGCTCGCGCATCGCCACGGTCACCCCGGACGGGTTCCGTGACGCGCGGGGCATCGGCGAACTGTTCCGCGAGGGCATTCCGGTGATCGTGAACCTCACCGCCATGGAGCCCGCCGACGCCAAGCGCGTCGTGGACTTCGCCGCCGGGCTGACCTTCGGGCTGCGCGGCTCCATCGAGCGGGTCGCCACTCGGGTGTTCCTGCTCACACCGCCCGACTACCAGGTCGTCAGCGGCGAGGCCCGCCGCGGCAACAGCGGCTTCTTCAACCAGAGCTGACCTGGCGGCGTGCGCGCCTTCGCTGCGCACGCCGCCGGGCCGGGTCCGGCCCCGGTCACCCGACCCGCGCCGGCACCCCGCCCGCCTCGCTCGACTCCCCCGCGCCTCTCATCGCGCGCGTCGCGCCCATCTCGTTCATCCCGCTCGTGACGCTCGGCCCCCTCGCCCCGCCTGGTCCGTCACCGGAACGCGTCGAGCCCGGTCAGCGCCTTGCCCAGCACGAGCTGGTGCATCTCCACCGTGCCCTCGTAGGTGAGCACCGACTCCAGGTTGGTGGCGTGCCGCATCACCGGGTACTCCAGCGAGATGCCGTTCGCGCCCAGGATGGTGCGGGCCGTACGGCAGATCTCGATCGCCTCCCGCACGTTGTTGAGCTTGCCGAAGCTGACCTGCTCGGGCCGCAGCCGCCCGGCGTCCATCCGACGCCCGAGGTGGTACGCCAGCAGCAGACCCTTGTGGAGTTCGACCGCCATGTCGGCGAGCTTGGCCTGGGTGAGCTGGAAGCCACCGATCGGCTTGCCGAACTGCTCACGGGTCTTCGCGTAGTCCAGGGCCGCGTGGAACGAGGAGCGCGCGGCGCCCAGCGCGCCCCACACGATCCCGTACCGCGCGTGGCTGAGGCAGCTCAGCGGGCCGCGCAACCCCGTGACCTCGGGGAGCACCGCGTCGGCCGGCAGCCGCACCTGGTCGAGGACGAGTTCGCTGGTGACCGAGGCGCGCAGGGACCACTTGTGGTGGATCTCGGGGGCGGAGAAGCCGGGCGCGTCCGTGGGCACGACGAAGCCGCGGATGCCCTCGTCGGTCTGGGCCCAGACGACGGCGACGGCGGCCACCGAGCCGTTGGTGATCCACATCTTGCGGCCGGTGAGCACCCAGTCGGAGCCCTCGCGCCTGGCCGTGGTGCGCATGCCCGCGGGGTCGGAGCCGTGGTCGGGTTCGGTCAGGCCGAAGCAGCCAATCGCCTCCCCCGCCGCCATCGGCGGCAGCCAGCGCTGCTTCTGCTCCTCGGAGCCGTAGCGGTGGATGGCGTACATGGCCAGGGAACCCTGCACCGAGACCAGCGAACGGATGCCGGAGTCGGCCGCTTCCAGCTCCAGGCAGGCGAGCCCGTACTGGACGGCGCTGGCGCCCGCGCAGCCGTAGCCGTCGAGGGACATGCCGAGCGCGCCGATGGAGCCGAGTTCCCTGGCCAGGTCGCGGATGCCGGGCAGTTCGCCGCGCTCGTACCAGTCGGCGACGTACGGCAGCACCCGGTCCGTGGCCCAGCTACGGACGGTGTCGCGCACCGCGAGGTCCTCGGGCGCGAGGAGGTCGTCGATGCCCAGCGGGTCGGTCGGGTCGAACGGCGGCAAGGTGCGCGCGGACATGAGGGCGGCCTCCGGCTCGGGTGCGGTCTGGGTCGGGACCGGCGACCGGGGCCCGTACCGCCTCGGCGACCGGGGTGATCATCCCGTCGCGCCCGACGCTACTTCCGGGTACGAGACGGCGTCCAGCCCCCTTTGCCGCCAGCGTCGCGGGGTCGGCGTTGGCGTCGGCGCGGGGCGCGCGGTGTCAGCGGCGTGCGGACGAGGTGGCCGGGGTCGTGTCGGACGCGGGCGCGGCGCTCTCGGGCGCGTCGGGGTGCCGGCGGCGGCGCGGCACGGTGTCTCCCTTGCCGCGCGCGTGCCTGGGCGCGGAGGTCGGGCGGGTCGTGTCGTCGTCCGGGTCCGCGGGGCCGTCCATGGTGCGCGGCAGGCACAGCGCGGCGAGCGCGCCGAGCAGCAGCAGGCCGGCGCTGACCCAGAGCGTGCTGTGCAGACCGGTGACGAAGGAGTCGCGGGCGGCGGCCCGCAGCACCGCGCCGGACGCCCCGCCGAGCGCGTCGGAGACCTCGTACGCCTCGCCGAGCGAATGGCTCGCGGCCCTGGCGGAGTCGTCGGGTATGCCCGGGGTCGCGGCGACCCTCGGGGAGTAGGCGGCGTTCATCACGCTGCCGAGCAGCGCGATGCCGAGGCCGGCGCCGAGCTGGTAGGAGGTCTCGCCTATGGCCGCGGCCCCGCCCGCGCACCTGGCCGGCGCCTCGCTGAGCATCGACTCGTACGCCCCGAACAGGGTGGTCTCCAGGCCGAAGCCGAGGAGGACGAAGCCGCAGACGAGGACGGCGGGGCGGTCGTGCTGGCCCATCGCGGTCAGCGACAGGACGGCGCCCGCGGTGACGGCGAAGCCGAGGGCGACCATGGTGCGCGGGCCGAGCCGGTGCAGCATGCGGGAGCCCACGAGGCCGGCGGCCATGGCCGCGAACGTGAGCGGCAGCAGGCGCAGGCCGGTCTCCAGCGGGGTGAGGCCGAGGACCAGTTGCAGGTACTGGGCGGCTATCAGCTCCAGCCCGACCAGGGCCAGCATCGCGAGCACGATGCAGCCCACCGCGGTGCCGAACGCGGGTCGGGCGAACATGGCCAGGTCCACCAGCGGGTTGCTACGCCGGCGCTGGCGGCGCACGAAGAGCACCAGGAGGACGCCTCCCAGCAGCGTCGGGCACACGGTCCCGAGTTCGGTCAGACCCTGCCCGTTGCCCAGCCGCTTGATTCCGAGGACGGCGCCGAACAGGCCGAACGCCGCCATCAGCGCGCCGGTCACGTCCCAGGGGCCGTTGCCGTCGCCGGTGGACTCGGGCAGCAGCCAACGGCCGACGGGCAGGGCGGCGACCATCAGCGGGATGTTGATCAGGAAGACCGAGCCCCACCAGAAGTGCTCCAGGAGGAAGCCGCCGAGCAGCGGTCCGGCCGCGGCGCCCACGGCCGCGACGGCGCTCCAGATGCCGATCGCGACGGCGCGCTCGCGACGGTCGGGGAAGACCTGGCGGAGGATCGACAGCGTGGCGGGCATGATCATCGCGCCGCCGACGCCGAGCAGGGCCCGGGCCACGATCAGGACCTCGGGCGTGGTCGCCAGGGCGGCGAGCGCGGAGGCCAGGCCGAAGAGCCCGTAGCCGAGGAGCAGTACGCGCCGGCGGCCGACCCGGTCGCCGAGGGTGCCGAAGAGGATCAGCAGCGACGCGCACACCAGCGGGTAGACGTCCACGATCCACAGCAGCTCCATCGAGCCGGGCCGCAGGTCCTCGCTGACGGCCGGGACCGCGACGTGCAGGACGGTGGCGTCGACAGCGACCAGCAGCAGGCTCACGCACAGCACCACGAGCACGAGCCACCGGTCGGCGCCGCCGTTCGCGTCGCGCCAGCGCGAGGCACCGGGTCCGAACCGGGAAACGCCCGCTGACCGTCGGTTGCCGGTCGTGGTCGTCCCGGTCATAGAGGTACCTCCCTGTGGTGCGCTCGCGGCGCGGGGCCTGTTCGGGGCATGACGCCGACGTGACGTCGAGAAGGCAGTCCGGTGGCCCTGCGGATTGGGCGAGTGAGACGTCAGCGTACGCGAGTCGCGGTGGGGGCCACGTACCTCACCGCCCCCTGAGCCCCTTGCCCCATTTGTCCCAACCACCGTCTGACCTGCGCTCACACCCCACCCGACCCGCACGGCGAGGCCCACGCCGGGCTCAGGGGCGGCCCGACCTCGCCGTCCGGGCGTCGGACACCCACCCGGGCCTCGCGCCCCCGGCCGGGCCGCGGCCCGAACCGGCGCCGCGACGCGCGCGGGGCCACCGGCGCGCACTATGGCCGGATGTGATCGCGCGCCAGGAGCCGCCGCACGGGGCCCGGGCCGCGACACCGGTCGTTCACCGAGATGATCACCGCGCGTCCGACGGGGCCGGTCGCCGCCCGGCAACCGGGCGGGAAACGGCGGGGAACGTCATGGCTAATCAGCGATAAACAGAGGAGCGCTAATAGAATAAACGGGTTCCGCGCGATCCCGATGAGAAGCGCTACGGGAATAGCCAAGGACTCCCGGCATTCCGTGAAATCGTGAACGGCAATGCCGAGAACGAGACCCTCTCCACATCACATCGTCATCACAAAGAGACGTGATCGACCGATGTCACCTGTCACGCAATGTAATGTCGATTGAGTGCGTACCGATGACAAGCTTCCTCAGGCGGAGGAGCGCCCAGCCAAAGTCGCGCGACCGCGCATGACGCGGACGCGGGGCTGGCTGCTGGGGTCCACTCTCGCGGTCTACGTGGCCACGGTGGTCGGCGTGCTCACCACCTCCTGGCTGGTGAAGCTCGACTGGCAAGTCATGTTGTTCCGGCCGTACAAGCAGTGGCCGGAATTCCACACCTTCCTGGACTACTTCGTCGTGCTCGGCCAGCGCGGGCCCACGGCCGTCATGGTGACCGCCTGGCTCGGCTGGTGCTGCTGGCAGCAGCGCAGCCCGCGCCCGCTGTTGCTGCTCGGCACCTCGCTGCTGCTGCTGAACGCGACGGTGGGGGCCGCGAAGTTGGGGATGGGCCGCCTGGGCCCGCACTACGCGACCGTGGTCGGCTCGAACGAGATGTGGGCCGACGGCGATATATTTCCTTCGGGTCACACCGCGAACGCCGTGGTCACCTGGGGTGTGCTGGCCTACCTGGCGACCACGCCGGGGGCCCGCAGGGTCGCCTCCGTCATCGCCTCCGTGGTCACCCTGGGCGTGGGCATGACGACGGTCTACCTCGGCACGCACTGGGTCAGCGACGTGCTCCTCGGCTGGGCCGCCGGTCTGCTGATCCTGCTGGCGCTGCCGATGTTCGAGGCGCCGATGGCATGGGCCGAGATGGTGTTGCGGATCGCCTGGGCGCGCCTGCGCGCGGGCTCCCTGTTCACCCCACAGCCGGCCGCCGCGCTGACCAACCCGGCGCTGAGCACGCCACGGGCCACCTCGGACGAGGAGCACCACACCCGCGAGCGGCTGCCGTTGGCCGGCCGCGCCGGCGGGGCCGCGCGGGCCCCGGAGGGCTGGCCGCACCACCCGGCCCGGCCGCACACCGCGCGCTCCGAGCGCACCCCCGTCACCCCGACCGGCAGCCGCCGCCCGCCGCACTCGGACCGCTCCCGCGCGGCGCCGCTCGGCTCGGCCGGCGCCCCGCGCGGACGCACCGGCGGCTGACGGCCCAGGGCCGCGCGGCGCCGCCCGCGCGGCCACGGCCCGCACGATCGGCGCGCACACCGGCGGGCCGCCTACGGCGAAGGCCCCGACGCTCCTAGGAGCGTCGGGGCCTTCGCCGTAGGCGCCGGGGCCCGGCCGGCGCCGGCTTCAGCCCTTCCAGCAGCGCTCGACGACGCCGTCCTCGACGGTGAAATTCAGTCGGCCGGTCAGGTACTCCATGGTGATGATCGCGCCCTTCGGCAGCGACCTGACGGTGGTCCAGCCGCGCTCCCTGGCCCGCCGCTCGGCGGCCTCGCCGGCGAGTCCGACGTAGGAGTCCAGGTCGTCGGCCGGTTCGGCCGGGGGTGTGGGTAGAGGTGCCATGCCAGCCACCGTAGGCGGCCCCGCCGGGGGACGGAAGGCGGGCCCTGCCAGCGGAACATGGCCCACGGGCACCTCACTGGTCACACTTGTGTCACAGAAAACCCGGCCTGGTTTGCCGTGCCCCGCATCACCCGTAAGGGCCTTCCGTTCCCCGTCGGAAGGGGCGGCCGAGTTCTCATCAATTTCTCATTTCGGCGCCCGAAAAGGGTCGCGCCGCGCGCTGTACGGCAGCTACGGGTATGGAAATTGAACGGCTAACGGAAATGCATACCGCATCACACAGGGAGCGCACAATTCCACCACATTGATCTGGCCGTTCGCACACAGGTTTGGCCATAGCTACACGTACCGACTTCCCGCGCTGACGCCCACATGCCAGACACACCAGACAAGCCCGACAACGATCCCCGCACAGGCCCTCATAAGTGGCTCACGGACGGGGCAGAAGCGGGCGAATCGGCGCGCCGTACGCGTGTCGTACCGGCACGCCCGCCACGGGAGCCCCGCATCATGGCGGGTACCCGAAGCCCGGCAGAGCAGACGCCCAGAGGGAGCACGCATGGGGACGGAGACCGCTCAGGCGGCTGCCGGGCCGGTTCGGGAGCGGCGGCCCGGCCGCGTGGTGGTGGACTGGCTGACGACGACCGACCACAAGAAGATCGGCCACCTCTACCTGATCACCTCGTTCGGCTTCTTCCTGCTCGGCGGGTTACTGGCCCTGGTGATGCGGGCCGAGCTGGCCCGCCCGGGGTTGCAGCTCGTCTCGAACGAGCAGTTCAACCAGGCGTTCACGCTGCACGGCACGATCATGCTGCTGCTGTTCGCGACGCCGACCTTCGCCGGGTTCGCCAACGAGATCATGCCGCTCCAGATCGGCTCCCCCGACGTGGCCTTCCCGCGCCTGAACATGCTCTCGTACTGGCTGTTCCTCATCGGCGGGCTCATGGTGGTCAGCGGCATGCTGCTGCCGAACGGCGCGGCCGACTTCGGCTGGTTCGCCTACGCGCCGCTCAACAGCGCCACCCACTCGCCCGGCATCGGCGCCGACCTGTGGATCATGGGCCTGGCGCTGTCGGGCTTCGGCACGATCCTGGGCTCGGTCAACTTCCTCACCACCATCATCGGGATGCGCGCACCCGGCATGACGATGTTCCGGATGCCCGTCTTCACCTGGAACGTGCTGTTCACCTCGATCCTGGTGCTCATCGCCTTCCCCGTACTGGCCGCCGCGCTGCTGTGCCTGGAGGCGGACCGGCGCTTCGGGGCGGTGGTCTTCGAGGCCAAGTACGGCGGGGCCATCCTGTGGCAGCACCTGTTCTGGTTCTTCGGGCACCCGGAGGTCTACATCATCGCGCTGCCGTTCTTCGGCATCATCACGGAGATCATCCCGGTCTTCTCCCGCAAGCCGATCTTCGGCTACGTGATGCTGATCGGGGCGACGATGGCCATCACGGGGCTGTCCGTGGTCGTCTGGGCCCACCACATGTTCGCCACCGGAGCGGTGCTGCTGCCCTTCTTCTCCTTCCTGTCCTTCCTGATCGCGGTGCCGACCGGGGTGAAGTTCTTCAACTGGATCGGCACCATGTGGCACGGGTCGATCTCCTTCGAGACGCCGATGCTGTGGTCGATCGGCTTCCTGGTCAGCTTCCTGTTCGGCGGCCTGACCGGCGTGATCCTGGCCTCGCCGCCGCTGGACTTCCACGTCACCGACAGCTACTTCGTGGTGGGCCACTTCCACTACGTGGTCTTCGGCACGGTCGTCTTCGCGATGTTCGCCGGCTTCTACTTCTGGTGGCCGAAGCTCACCGGCAAGATGCTCGACGAGCGACTCGGCCGCGTCCACTTCTGGACCCTGTTCGTCGGCTTCCACGCCACGTTCCTGGTCCACCACTGGCTGGGCGTGGAGGGCATGCCGCGCCGGTACGCGGACTACCTGGCGGCCGACGGCTTCACCGCGCTCAACATGGTCTCGACCGTCGGCGCCTTCCTGCTCGGCCTGTCCACGCTGCCGTTCCTCTACAACGTCTGGAAGACCGCGCGCTACGCGCCGCCGGTGGCCGTGGACGACCCGTGGGGGTTCGGCCGCTCGCTGGAGTGGGCGACCTCCTGCCCGCCGCCTCGGCACAACTTCCTCGCGCTGCCCCGCATCCGCTCCGAGTCCCCCGCCTTCGACCTGCGCCACCCGCGAGTGGCGCGGTTGGAAGAGTCGAGCATCAAGGCAGAGCCCGGTCGAGACGGTCGCGAATCCGCCTGATGTGCTCGCGCAGCTCGGCCGGTTCGCGCACCTCGAAGTCGAAGCCCGCCAAGACGATGTGCAGCACCAGCACGTCCAGCGCGTGTGCGCCGGTGTGCAGCAGGCAGGAGTGGTCGTCCACCGCCTCGAGGACCCCGGCCGACGGCGAGATCTGCTCCGCGGCGCGCTCCACCGAGACCCGCAACAGCACGGTGGCGCGGTGCGCGTACGCGGTCACGGACACGCCCCGCGACACGTAGGCGGCCAGGTCGTCGGCGGGCGGCTCGCGGTCTTCGAAGCGCGGGCCGTGCGGTGGCTTGGGGGTGATGCGGTCGGCCCGGAAGGTGCGCCAGTCGGCGCGGTCGAGGTCCCACGCGACCAGGTACCAGCGCGCCCGCGAACACACCAGGCGGTACGGCTCGGTCGTGCGGCGACTCACCCCGCCGCCGTGGTCCCGGTACTCGAACCGGACCCGCTCCCGGTCCCGGCAGGCGTGCGCCAACTCGGTCAACACCCGCGGGTCGATGGCCGCGTGGCCGGGCGCGCCGACCATCGGCACCGTGTACGTGTTCAGCGCCGAGACCCGGCGACGCAGCCGGTCCGGCAGCACCTGCTCCAGCTTGGCCAGGGCGCGCACGGTGCTCTCGTCGATGCCCTCCACCCCGGCGGGGGCCATCCGCAGTCCCACCGCGACGGCCACCGCCTCGTCGTCGTCGAGCAGCAGCGGCGGCAGCTCGGCGCCCGCGCCGAGCTGGTAGCCGCCCGCGGTGCCCGGCACGGAGTGCACCGGGTAGCCGAGTTCGCGCAGCCGGTCCACGTCGCGGCGGATGGTGCGCGGGGTGACGCCGAGGCGCTCGGCCAGCTCCGCGCCCGCCCAACTACGGCGCCCACCGCCCGCGCCGTACCGGTCCGCCGACGCGAGGCCGCCGTGGGTCTGCAACAGCGAGAGCAGACGCAGGAGTCGGGCCGAGGTTTCCAACATGGGCAGCAGTCTGCCAGCCGTCGCGGACAGCCACGGTCCGCGAGGAGCCGTGAGGGGGCGGGCGGCACCACCCGCTCCCGAACCCGACGCGCCCGTGCCCGCGCCCGACGGTCGGGCGCGGGCACGGGCCCACAGGCGGCGACCGGGCCGGCACCGAACCCGTCGTTCGGTGCCGGCCCGGTCGCCGGACGGCTCGCCGGCGCGGCGGTCACCGTGGTGGGGTGCCGCGCACCCGGACCGACCCGCTCACCATCGATACCAGCGGGAGCGGTGGCCGCTCGGCGTGGTGGAGCGCACCAGGAAGCCGAGCAGCCAGATGACCAACACGGCGATGGCGATCCACCACAGCACCTTGATCGCGAAGCCGGCGCCGAACAGGATCAGGGCCAGCAGCAGAACGAGTAGAACAGGAACCATAGTTCGCACCTCCAGGACAACCGAGTGCCCCGCCCACCACGGCTCATGCACATTGCCCCGCCCCGCGACGGTGTCATGACTCACACCGACGGTCGCTACGCCCCCTCGACGCGCACCGAGAGGTCGTTGTCCGCCGTGTAGTACGGGGTGACGCGGACCGTGCCGCGGTCGGTGCCCAACGACAGCGCCGGGTAGGCGAAGACGGGCTTCTTGTCCACGACGTCGTCCAGGATGCGCGCGATGCGCACCCGCGTCGCGGGCGACCGGTCCGCCGGGGCGGTCTCCGCCGAGGCGCCCTCCGCCGCTTGGCCCTCGCCCTCCTCGCCCCCGTCGGCCCGGGCCAGCCACAGGTCCCACACGTCCTGCCCGCCGTCCCAGTGCGCGGCCAGGTCCGCGTAGGCCAGTGAGAAGCCGAAGTCGGCGCAGTCCGCGGTGACCGGGACCTCGTGCTCCACCGACGGGTCGCGGCGCAGCCGGGCCCATACCACCGCGCCGGTCAGCCAGGCCACCGGGCGCTCCACCCGGTAGAGCCGGCCGCGCCCGGTCAGCGTGCCGTCCGCCACCCGCAGTTCGCCGGCCTCCACGTGTGGGGCCCGCAGCCAGCTCCGCAGCGAGAGGTTGCCGTGCTTGGTGGTGTACGGGATGCACACGGCCAGCGGCGACAGACTCGGGCCCGGCCTGCGGTCGACCAGCGAGCGCAGGTCGTTCAGGCCGGGCGCCAGTCGTCGCGGCCGCTCGTCGCCCACGGCCACGTACACGTCCCAGCGGCCCTCGGGCAGCGCGACCGTGCTGGGCAGCACGGCCCTCACCCGGCGCTCGCCGGCCGGCGACAGCGGCAGCCGCACCTCGTCGGCGCCCTCCGCGTCGCCCCGGAGCCTGAGCACGAGCGCCGCGTTCCAGTCGGCGGGGTCGGACAGCGCGAGGTCGATGTCGAAGGTGAGGCCGCCCGCGGAGTCGGCGACGCTGTCCGCGCGCAGCGGCCCGCTCGCCTCGGGCTCGGGCCGGGAGGCGGGCGTGGGCAGTTGTGCAGGGGGGGTCGTCATGCGGCACGTACCTTTCTGAACGCCTGTCGTCCGACGTCCTTGGTCGCGTACACGCCACTGAGCAGGGCGCCTCGCGTGCGGTGGAGCGAGCCGCGCAGTCCGCCGCGCGACATCAGGTCACTGAAGAGCGCCTCGTACCGGCCGGCGACCTGGGAGGGGTCGTAGCGGGCCGAGTTCGCGAGCGCGGCGCCGCCCATGCGCTGCCGCAGCTCGTCGTTGTTGATCAGGTCGAGGAGGGCGCCGGCGATCGCGTTGACGTTGCCGACGGGCACCAGGCGGCCGTCCACGCCGTCGTCGATGATCTCGCCGGGGCCGTGCGGGCAGTCGGTGGAGACCACCGGCAGTCCGCAGCGCATGGCCTCGACGATCGTCATGCCGAACGACTCCAGGCTGGAGGTGACGGCGGCGATGGAGCCCTTGGCCCACTCGGGGTCGAGCGGGTTGGCGGGGCCCATGAGGTAGACGTGATTGTAGAGCCCGAGGCGGTCGATGAGGGCGCGTAGCTTGTCCCGCTCCGCGCCGCCGCCGTAGATCCGCAGCCGCCAGTCCGGGCGCTGGGCCACGACCTTGGCGAACGCCTTGATCAACAGGTCGTACCGCTTCACCGGGGCCAGCCGGCCGGCGGCCACGACCCACTTGCCGGTTCCGTCGGCCGGGGTGATCCCCGGCTCCGGAACGCTGTTGGGCACCGCCTCCACCCGCACCCCAGGCAGCCGCATCTGGCGCCGGTAGGTGTTGGCGTCGGCCTCGGTGACCGTGGTCACCGCGTCCAGCCTCGGGTACAGGCCGCGCAGCGTCTTCTTCAGCCCCTTGGAGTGCGTGCTCAGGGTCAGGTGCTCCTGCCCCACGCGCACGATCCCGCGCCGCGCCTCGCGCGCGATGTGGCAGTTCAGCCCGGGCCGGGTGCCGACCACCACGTCCGTCTCCAGGCCCGCCAGGTGCTCGCCGATGCGCAGGTCGGTCAGCTCGCTGTACTGCTTGTACCGGCCCTCGGTGTACGGGAACACGCGGGCGGGCTTGGTGTAGCGCGGGTCGTCGCCCTCGTAGTCCGGGCTGTTCTTACGGATGTCCACCAGATGCCGCAACGTCACCTTGGAGCCGGGGTCGAAGACCGGCTCGTCGCGGTGCCGGAACACGGAGACGATCTCCACGTCGTGCTGCTCCGCGAGCGTGCGGGCAGTGTTGTACGTGGTGCGGATCGTCCCGCCGATCCCGTACGCGTTGTGAATCAGGAATGAGATATGCATCCGTCCCCGTCATCCCACGGTTTTCCCCGCGGACGGTCGCTCGTCCGCCTTAACTTCTGGGTAAGACTAGGAAAACGGTTGCGGGGTTGGCCCCACACACCATCTTGTTCCCCAAGCGATGTGCAATCGGTAGCGGCCCGCGGGAACTTTCCCAGCCGAGTGATCATCATGGCCGGTCGGCGTGGTCCGTCCCGGGGCGCCGCGCTGCCGGGCGTCACCGGGTCGGGCGAACCGGCGCGGTCGCTCCCGCGCCCGGCGCACCGGGTCGCGGGCCGCTCGGGACGGGTGCCCCGAGGCCAGGATGACCGTTCGCTCGCTGCCCAAGGGTGCCCGCTCCAGCGCGAGCGCGCCACCGCGCCGGTCGGCCGGCCCCCCGCGCGGCGGCGCACGGGGGCGTGATCCGGCCGCCCCACAGGACCCACCCGCCCCGTACCCGCTCGCCGTGGGCCAGCGGCGGGGCGGGTCGGGGCGGCCCGCAAGCGCTTCCGGGCGGCGTTGGCGGCGGGCCGGGGACGGCGTGTTTCCGCGTCACGCCCGGCGTGACCCCCGCCGCTGGTCCCCCGTTGTGTTCATTACGAGCCGGGGGTCCACCCGGCGCATGAAGACGAATTCGAGGAGCCACCCGTGCCGCGCATGCTCGACGTCAGCGACGACGTACGCGCCGAGATCGGCGACGAAGAGGCCGAACGGCTGCTCGTCGGCGACAACACCCCGGGCAACTACGACTGCACCTCGTGCCGCACCCCCGGCGACGCCGCCCAGGAGCCCACCAGCACGGTCCTGTTCGTCGGCGACGAGACCGCCGTCCTGGCCTTCGCGCACGCCTCCTGCATCCCCTCGCAGGTGGTCACGGTCTCCGAGGAGCAGTTGCAGGGGGCCGTACGGTCCATCACCGCGAGCCAGGACGCCGACAGCGTCCCCAGGAGCGACCCGCGGCAGGCCGTGCTCGGCGTCACCAGCGGGCTGATCCTGCTCGGCGGCGAGGTCCACCCCGGGCTCGTGGTCGAGCCGACCGGCCCCATCGTCCGCCCCGGCTCCGACGGCCCGGGCGACGACTTCCTGACCCTCCTCACCGAGCAGGGCTTTCGGCCGGTCACCGACCTGGAGCAGCGGCCGGAGCGGAACTCGGGCTGGTCGGTGCTGCTGGCCATGGGCCAACTGCACGCGGTCCTCTCCCCCGGCGCCGACGGCACCGCCTCCACCGCGTGGTGGCAGGCCCACCAGCCGCTGCACGTGACCGAGGGGTGGCGGGCCGCCGCGAACAAGAGCAACACCGTGTTCGTCTACGCGGCCCCGGCCGGCGCCATCGGCCAGCAGCCGCGCGAGGACCTGCTGCGCTCGGCCCTGGAGCGGGCCGCCGCGCGCGGGGAGCTGGTCGCCGCCGCGATGCCGCTCGCGGGCACGTGATGCGGGCCGCGCCCGCGCGGGGGCAGGGCCCCCAGCCGGGCCCGCAGCCGCCCGGCACCGCCCCGTACGGCTCCCGGTTCACCACGCCGGACCGGGAGCGCGCCCGGCCGAACGCCCACTTCGGACACACTCCCCCATACGCCTCACGGGTGGCGCATTCGCCATACTCCCCGCATCCGACGAGCGATCGGGTCGTTGGCGCTTACGTGCACACATACGAGACCGCCCCCCGCGACCCCTACCAGCCTCCGATCCCTGGCATGCGACCCCCGCACGAGGGACCCGACCACGCGCGGCCCCACCAGCACGTCGCGTCGGCCACGCCCATCTTCGACGCCCTGTACGCGGAGTACCGCAGGTCCTTCCGGGCCCTGCCGGGGGACCGCTCGGGCGAGGAGGACCTCGGGTTCACGGCGTTCGGCCACCGCGAGCAGCGGGGCTCGTGGGAACGCCCGGGCGGCTGGGAGCGCACCGGCGCCTGGGACGGCGGCGGCTGGTCGGGCAACGGCCGCCACCAGCGCGCCAACCTGCCCGCCGCGCTGCCGCCCGCGCCCCGGGACGGCAGGCGGCGCGGTCTGTAGGAGGACCGCCGCCGCGTCGGCTGGACGCGGCGGCGACGGGGTCAGCGGCCCGACGGAGCCGCCGGAGCGGCCCGTGCGTGCGCGGCGGCCTGGGGTCCGACCCCGGGCCGCTACTTCTTGCGCCCGCGCTTCTCGCGGACCCGTACCGAGATGTGGATGGGGGTGCCCTCGAAGCCGAACTCCTCGCGCAGCCGGCGCTCCACGAAGCGGCGGTAGCCGGCCTCCAGGAAGCCGGAGGCGAACAGGACGAACCTCGGGGGCTTGACGCCCGCCTGCGTACCGAACAGGATGCGCGGCTGCTTACCGCCACGGATCGGGTGCGGGTGGGAGGCCACGATCTCGCCGAGGAAGGCGTTCAGCCGCCCGGTGGGGACCCGGGTCTCCCAACCGGCGATGGCGGTCTCGATCGCCGGGACCAGCTTCTCCATGTGCCGCCCCGTACGCGCCGAGACGTTGACCCGCTGGGCCCACGGGATCTGCACCAGGTCCCGCTCGATCTCCCGCTCCAGGTAGTAGCGGCGCTCCTCGTCGAGGGTGTCCCACTTGTTGTACGCGATGACCAGCGCCCGACCGGCCTCCACGGCCATCGTGATGATCCGCTGGTCCTGCACGCTGATGGACTCGCTGGCGTCGATGAGGACGACCGCGACCTCCGCCTTCTCCAACGCCGCCGCGGTGCGCAGCGACGCGTAGTAGTCCGCGCCCTCCTGGAGGTGGACGCGGCGGCGGATGCCGGCGGTGTCCACGAACTTCCAGGTCTTGCCGCCCAGCTCGATCAGCTCGTCCACCGGATCGCGGGTGGTGCCGGCCTGCTCGTTGACGACCACCCGCTCCTCGCCCGCGACCTTGTTCAGCAGCGAGGACTTGCCCACGTTCGGGCGGCCGATGAGCGCGACGCGGCGCGGGCCGCCGACGGCCGTGCCGAAGGTCTGCGCCGGGGCCTCGGGCAGCGCGTCCAGGGCGGCGTCGAGCATGTCGCCGGTGCCACGGCCGTGCAGCGCGGAGACCGGGTAGGGCTCGCCGAGACCGAGCGACCACAGGGCCGCCGCGTCCGCCTCGGCCGAGGGACCGTCCACCTTGTTGGCGCACAGCACGACGGGCTTGCCGGCCCGCCGCAGCAGCTTGACCACGGCCTCGTCGGTGTCGGTGGCGCCCACGGAGGAGTCCACGACGAAGACGACCGCGTCGGCGGCCTCCATCGCGAACTCGGCCTGCGCGGCCACCGAGGCGTCGATGCCGAGCACGTCCTGCTCCCAGCCCCCGGTGTCCACCACCTTGAAGCGGCGCCCGGCCCACTCGGCCTCGTACGTCACCCGGTCCCGGGTCACGCCGGGGCGGTCCTCCACGACCGCCTCGCGGCGCCCGAGGATCCGGTTGACCAGGGTCGACTTGCCGACGTTGGGGCGTCCGACGACGGCGAGCACCGGCAGCGGGCCGTGGCCGGCCGCCGCGATGTCGCTCTCCACCTCTTCGGGGTCGAAGCCCTCCTGCGCGGCGAGCTCCATGAACTCCGCGTACTCGGCGTCGCCAAGCTCACCGTGCTCGTCGCCGGTGTGGATCTGGTCGTTCATGAAGTGTTCCTCGTCGTCCCTCGGCGGCGGGCCCTCACGGCCCGCCGCTCACGTCTGTCTAGCGGCCGGTGCGGCGCCTGGCGTCGGCCAGGTGCTCGCTCAGCCGCGCCTGGATGCGGACGGTCGCCGCGTCCAGGACTGCCCGGGTGGCCCGGGTGCGGGTGGCGCCCGTCCCGGACGGGGCGCCGCCGTCGGTGTCGTCCGTGGCGCGGAAGGCCGGGCCGAAGACGATGTCGATGCGGGACCGCAGCGGGGGCAGGGCCGCTATGGCCCGGCCGCGCCGCTCGCTGGTGCCCAGCACCGCCACCGGCACGATGGGGGCGTCGCCGCGCACCGCGAAGTAGGCCAGGCCGGCGCGGAGCGCGGCGAAGTCGCCCTCGCCCCGGGTGCCCTCCGGGAAGATGCCGAGCACGTCCCCACGGCGCAGCACGGCGAGCGCGTCGGTGATCGCCGCCCGGTCCGCGATCTCCCGGTCCACCTTGAGCTGGCCGATGGAGCGCAGGAACGGGTCGAGCGGCCCGACGAACGCTTCCTTCTTGATCAGGAAGTGCACCGGCCGGGGCGCGGTGCCCATGAGCATCGGGCCGTCGACGCCGTGCGCGTGGTTGACCGCGAGGATGACCGGGCCGCTGCTCGGCACCCGCCAGGCGCCGAGCACGCGCGGGCGCCACAGCGTGTTCATCAGGCCGATGCCGATACGGCGGCCGACCGCGGCACCCGGCCCGCTCGGTGCCTGCTGTGCCGCGGCCGTGCTCACGCGCCCTGCTTGTCTTCGATCAGGGTGACCACGCACTCGATGACCTGCTCCAGGGTCAGCTCGGTGGTGTCCACCTCGACCGCGTCGTCGGCCTTGGCCAGCGGGGAGGTCTTGCGCCCCGAGTCGGCCGCGTCCCGCTTGGCCAGCGCCGCCTGCGTGGCGGCGATGTCCGAGGCGCTCCTGCCGCCCAGCTCGCCGCTGCGGCGGGCGGCGCGGGCCGCCTCCGAAGCGGTGAGGAAGATCTTGAGGTCGGCGTCCGGCAGCACGGTGGTGCCGATGTCGCGGCCCTCGACGACGATGCCGTGCGGCGCCTCGGCGGCGATGGTGCGCTGCAACTCGGTCAGCCGGGCGCGCACCTCGGGTACGGCGCTGACGGCGCTGACGGCGGCGGTGACCTCGGCGGTGCGGATGGGGCCCGCGGCGTCGGCGCCGTCTACGCTGATGGTGGGCGCGGCCGGGTCCGTACCGGAGACGATGGCGGGCTTGGCCGCGGCGTCGGCGACGGCGGCCGGGTCGTTCACGTCGATGCCGTTGCTCAGCATCCACCAGGTGATCGCCCGGTACTGGGCCCCGGTGTCCAGGTAGCGCAGGCCGAGCTTGGCCGCGACGGCCTTGGAGGTGCTGGACTTGCCCGTGCCGGAGGGGCCGTCGATGCCGACAATGACTGCTGCCGGTGCGGTCCGGGCGGCGGTTTCCACGGTGACAGACACCTTCCTCATGCACGGGGCGTTACTACGGGGCGGACGCGGAGTGATCGCGAAACGAGAGGTCTCCGACAAGGTTACTGGTTGGAATGACCACCCCGTGCAGCCGAGGCCGCCGCCGTCGGCCGAGGGCCGGCCGCCACCCGTGGTGTGGCGGCCGGCCCCGGGCGCCGCGCGGGTCCCCGCCCGGGCCGGCGGCCGCGCGGGAGTGACCCGAGAGGCGCCGGCTCCGGCCGCCCCCGCACACGTCACCGCGTCAGCCCGTCACCGCGTGATCTTGTTCGTCACGTCGGCGGTCTGGCCGCGCGGCGGCGCCTCGACCTCCGCGTCGGTCCCGTAGTCGGTGAAGTCGATGACCGTGCGGGCGGTCACGCGCTGCGCGTTCATCTCGCCCTGCTTCGGCGTCAGCTCCATCTGCTGCCGCCGGATGCGGCCGTCGTCGTCGAGCCACAGCTCCATCGGCAGGTGCCGGCCGAACTGCTTCTTGAGCTGGGCGGCCTCGGCCTTGCGGGTGCCGGCGAGCTTGTCCACGTCGATGCTCACCCGGTAGCGGGTGGTCTGAACACCGTTCAGTTCCTGGCGGCCGAGCTTCTCGACCTTCCCGTCGGAGATGGCCTTGGTGTACTGGGCGGACGCCGCCGGGTCGCTGATCTGGTCGCCTCCGGAGCGCTCGTTCCGCTCGGCGACCTTCGCCAGGTCCACCTTGATCCACTGCTTGCCGCCGGGGATCTGCTGGCGCTCCTCCTTCGGCGGCTGCTGGAAGAGCACGCCGTCGACGACCCGCTGTTCGAGCTGCTTCCCGTCCCCGGAGAGCTTCAGCTTCGACGCGCCGTCGTCGAAGTCGATGACGCCCTCGCCCCGCACCGTGACGTCCTTCGAGCCCGCGCTGGTCTTCGTGACCAGTCGCATCTTCGCGGTCTCCGCCTCGGCGGTCTTCTCGTAGGCCGTCTGGACCACCTGGCTCTGGTCCGCTCCCGCGCCGGGCGTCTCGGGGCTTTCCGAGCTCTTCCCGCCGCCCGCGCTGTCCGTCTTCTTGTCGGAGCCGTCGTCGCTTCCGCATCCGGTCAGCGCCGTACCGGCGGCGAGTCCGGCCACCGCGAGGGCGGCGATCGTCGTACGTCCCCGGCGGGACGCCCGTCCGGCGCCCGCGCCGCCGTCTGTCCGTCGAATGAGCCGCCGTGCGCGCATCCTGCCTCCCGTGGTCGTGTCTGCTGTCGAGACACGCGGGTGCCCCGGGCCTGGCGGCGTACACGCCCCCGCCGCCAGGCGCGGGGCGTAACGCCACTCTTCGGCCACCACGATGGCCGAGAACCGGCGGTCGCGGGACGGCGCGCTCACGGGCGCAGCGGCCAGCCCCGTTCGCGCAGCGCCACGGTCAGCGGTTGCACCGCGTTCGGCTCGACCACCAGTTGGATGCGGCCCGCCTGCTGGCCGGTGGCGTGCTCGATCCGTACGTCCTCGATGTTGACGCCGGCCCGGTCCGCGTCGGCGAAGATCCGGGCCAGCTCGCCCGGCTGGTCGCCGATGAGGACCGTCACGGTGTCGTA
Organism: Streptomyces sp. 71268; assembly: GCF_029392895.1. Taxonomy (NCBI): domain Bacteria; kingdom Bacillati; phylum Actinomycetota; class Actinomycetes; order Kitasatosporales; family Streptomycetaceae; genus Streptomyces; species Streptomyces sp. 71268. Next base: position 6,938,767 of record NZ_CP114200.1, on the reverse strand, counting down.
GGCGGCGGGCGCGGCGCCGTGCTTGCCCGGCACCCGGACCCGGCCCGCGTTGCCCCGGCGCAGCACGTCGGCGATGCCGGCAGCGCCGTCCTCGCGCGCGGCCTCGGCGCCGGACTCCAGGGAGCGCAGCGCTCGTACGGTCTCCGCGAGGTCGTCGGCCAGCTCGGCCAGCACGTCGGCGACCGGGCCCGGGTTGGCGGACAGGATGTCGATCCACATCGCCGGGTCGGAGGCGGCGATCCTGGTGACGTCCCGGATGCCCTGGCCGCACAGCCGCACGGCCGTCTCGTCGGCGTTCTGCAGCCGGGCCGCGACCATGCTGGAGACGAGCTGCGGGGTGTGCGAGACCAGCGCCACGGCGCGGTCGTGCGCGTCGGCGTCCATCACGACGGGCACGGCGTGGCACAGCGCCACCAGCTCCAGGGCCAGGTTCAGCACCTCGGTGTCGGTGTCCCGGGAGGGCGTGAGCACCCAGGGGCGGCCCTCGAAGAGGTCGGCGCTGGCGGCCAGCGGGCCCGACCGCTCGCGGCCCGACATCGGGTGCGTGCCCAGGTAGTGCGTCAGGTCGCAGCCCTTGGCCTCCAGCTCGCGGCGCGGGCCGCCCTTGACGCTGGCGACGTCCAGGTAGCCGCGGGCCAGGCCGCGGCGCATCGCGTCGGCCAGGGTGTCGGCGACGTGCGCGGGGGGCACGGCCACGATGACCAGGTCCACCGGGCCCTCGGGTTCGGCGTCGCTGCCGGCGCCCATGGCGGCGGCGGTGCGGGCCTGCGCCGGGTCGTGGTCGGCCAGGTGTACGTGGACGCCCCGGCCCGCCAGCGCGAGGGCGGCCGAGGTGCCGATGAGGCCGGTGCCGATGACGAGAGCGGTTCTCACGAAGTGGTGTCCTTCTGCGGGCTGGGGGCTGGCGCTGTCACCTACCGCGTACCGCCACCCTAACCAGCGCCGGCCGGCCGCCGGCCCGACGCCCAGCAGCCGAGACGGGCGCGTGGCGGGGCGTGGGTGGGCCGCGCGGGGGCCTTGTGTCCGGCAGGCGGCCGGGGCGGGCAAGTGGGGCGCAATGCGCCGTGCGGCGGGGCGGAGGGGGTACGAAGCGCCCCGGTTCCGGTAGAACGTTCCGCATGATCTACCACGTGGTTCCCCTGGACGACTGGCTGGTCGCGCCCGACCGCCCGTACGCCCCGCGCTCGCTCGCCGAGGACGGATTCGTGCACTGCTCGCCCGACGAGGCCACGACGCTGGCCGTGGCCACGGCCCGCTTCCGGTACGCCGTCGGCCCGCTGATGGTGCTGCTCATCGACGAGGGGAAGCTGGACGTGATGGTGCGCTGGGAGGCCGCCGACCCCGCGCCGCCGCCCGGCGTGTCCGCCGCGACCCGGTTCCCGCACGTGTACGGGCACATCAACCGGACCGCGGTGGCCGGGATGATGGAGGTCAAGCGGGACGAGGAGGGACGCGCGGTCTCGCTCGGCCCCTGGTCGTGACGGGACCGCTGACGGCCCCGGGGCCGTCAGCGCCGGGGCCGGGCCGACTGGCCAGCCCCGCGCCGCGCACGGGCCCCGGGCCGTGCGGTGTGGTTAGAGGTCCACCTCGCGCATGAGCATCCCGACCTCGGTGTTGGTCAGCCGGCGCAGCCAGCCCGACTTCTGGTCGCCGAGCGGGATCGGCCCGAAGTGCGTGCGGACCAGCTTCTCGACCGGGAACCCGGCCTCGGCGAGCATGCGGCGCACGATGTGCTTGCGACCCTCGTGCAGCGTGACCTCGACCAGGTAGTTCTTGCCGACGTTCTCGACCACCTTGAAGTGGTCGGCGCGGGCGTACCCGTCCTCCAGCTCGATGCCGTTCTTGAGCTGCTTGCCGAGGTCACGCGGGATGGGGCCCTGGATCGCGGCGAGGTAGGTCTTCTTCACGCCGTACCGGGGGTGGGTGAGGCGGTGCGCCAGCTCACCGTGGTTGGTGAGCAGGATGACGCCCTCGGTCTCCGTGTCGAGGCGCCCGACGTGGAAGAGCCGGGTCTCGCGGTTGGTGACGTAGTCGCCGAGGCACTGGCGGCCGTCCGGGTCCTCCATGGTGGAGACGACGCCGGCGGGCTTGTTGAGGGCGAAGAACAGGTACGACTGGGTGGCGACGGTCAGGCCGTCCACCTTGATCTCGTCCTTCTCGGGGTCCACGCGCAGCCCCTGCTCGGTGACGATCTGCCCGTTCACCTCGACCCTGGCCTGGTCGATCAGCTCCTCGCAGGCGCGCCGCGAGCCCATGCCGGCCCGGGCGAGCACCTTCTGCAGCCGCTCGCCGTCCTCGCCGCCGAAGGTCTTGGGCAGGTTGAGCTTCGGCTTGTTGTGCCGGGCCCGGTTGCGCTCCTCGATCTGCGCGTCCAGCTCGCGCGGGCGGGCCGGGACGGAGCGCCCTCGGCCGCCGCCCGGCCGCCCGGCCGCGCCACCGCGACCGCCCGCCGGGGCACCGCCACGGCCACCCGCCGGGGCGCCGCCACGGCCGCCGGCCGCCGGGCCGCCGCGGCCGCCCGCCTTCGGGCCGCCCTTCGGCGCGCCCTTGCCGCCGCCGACGCCGCCCGGCCGGTTCGCGCCCGACTGCCCCGTGCTGCCGACGTCGTAGCGGCGCTCCTCGGGCCGGGGCGTGCCCGAGCGCCGTGGCTTGTCGTCACGCCTGCCGCCACCCCCGCTCCGGGGGTTCCGGTTGCCGCCGCTGTTCCTGTCACTGCTTCGCATCAAGGTTCCGTAGTCGAGTGGGCCGTCGTGGTGTCTGCGTCGTCCGGTGCGTCCGGGTCGAACGAGGGGACCCCCTCAAGCGAGTCCGCCTCGACGGCGTCCACCTCCGGCAGAAACGGTGCCAGCTCGGGCAACTCGTCCAGGCCCCGCAGGCCCATCCGCTCCAGAAAGTAGTTCGTCGTCCTGTACAGGATCGCACCTGTTTCGGGTTCCGTGCCCGCCTCCTCCACCAGACCGCGCTGCAGGAGGGTCCGCATCACGCCGTCGCAGTTCACTCCGCGTACGGCGGAGACGCGCGAACGGCTGACCGGTTGACGGTACGCGACGACGGCCAACGTCTCCAACGCGGCCTGGGTGAGCCTGGCCTGTTGGCCGTCGAGCACGAAGCCCTCGACGGCCGCGGCGTACTCGGGCCGGGTGTAGAACCGCCAGCCCCCCGCCACCAGGCGCAGCTCGAAGCCGCGCCCCTGGCGGGTGTACTCGTCGGCCAGCTCCCGCACCGCGTCGGCCACCGCGCGCCGGGGCCGGCCCAGCACCTTGGCCAGGTGTTCCTCGGTGGCCGGCTCGTCGACCACCATCAGCACGGCCTCCAGCGCGGGCCGCAACGCGAGCCTGGCCACCCCACCGGCGCCGTCGCCATCGCCGTCGGGGTCCGCCTCTCCCCCGGCGTCCCCGGCGTCTCCGGCGCCGTCGGGGTCGCCGGCGTCCTCGGGGTCGCCGTCCCCGGCCGGGTACGGCGTGCTCGGGTCGGCCGCCCGCGTCGCGTCCGGCCCCGGCGCGGGGTGCGCCTCGGCCGGGCCCGCGCCGCCCGGCGGGGGCCCCACCTGCTCGGCGGGCGCAGGTGACGTCCGCCGCTCCGCTGCCTCGTCCCGCTCGGTCATCGCCGCGCCTCCCACTCGCTGCCTGGTCCGGGCCCTCCCGGCCGCTGGTCGGCCGGCCCCGCGTCGGCCGGCCCCGCCGCGCTCGTACCGGCCGCCAGCTCGTCCGCCGCGCCGCCCTGGTCCGCCTCAGCGGTACGGGGTTCAGAGTCGGCGGTGGGCCGCGCCGCGGCCGGCTCGCGCTCGCCCGGTTGTTGGTCGAACTCGTCGGTGACGCGCGGCCGTTCCCCCTCGGCGCCGGTCCAGCGGACGCGGAGCGCGCCGAGCGCCTCCTCCTGGTCCAGCGTGATGACCCGCTCCCGGTACAGCTCAAGGAGTGCGAGGAAGCGGGCCACGACGGTGAGGGTGTCGGGGGCGTCGTCGGTCAGGGTCTGGAAGTCGGTCGCGCCGAGCTGGCGCAGCCGCGCGATCACGACCTCGGCCTGCTCCCGGACGCTGACCAGCGGCGCGTGGATGTGGTCGACGTACACCTGCGGCTTGGCCTTGGGCTGCATCGCCTTCACGGCCAGCTTCGCGAAGCCGTCCGCCCCTATCCGGATCACCACCTCCGGCAGCAGCTCGGCGTGGTGCGCCTCCAGGCCGACGGTGCGCGGGTAGCGCCGGGCCTCGTCGTCCAGCCGCTCCTGGAAGATGTCGGCGATCCGCTTGTAGGCCCGGTACTGGAGCAGCCGCGCGAACAGCAGGTCCCTGGCTTCGAGGAGGGCGAGGTCGGCCTCGTCCTCGACCTCGGCCGACGGCAACAGCCGGGCCGCCTTCAGGTCGAGCAGGGTCGCGGCCACCACCAGGAACTCCGTCGTCTGGTCGAGGTCCCAGTCCGGTCCCATGGCGCGGATGTGCGCCATGAACTCATCGGTGACCTGCGAGAGCGCCACCTCGGTGACGTCCATCTTGTGCTTGGAGATGAGCTGGAGGAGCAGGTCGAAGGGGCCCTCGAAGTTGGCGAGCCGGACCGTGAACCGACCGTCGTCGGCGGCCGGCTCGCCGGTCCCATCCGCCGCCTCCACCGCCTCCGTTTGGGGTTCCGCACCCGGCGGTACGTCGTCGGCGCCTGCCTCCGCTGCGGGTTCCGCGCCCGGCCGTACGTCGTCGGCGCCTGGCCGCTGGGGCGGGGCGTCCCCGCGCGGGGCCTCGGCGGCGCCGTCAGCGGCCGTGCGCGGCCCCGTGGCCTCCGGGTCGCCGGCCGGCTCCGGCGCGGCCTCCCGGGGCGGCTCAGCGGGTTCGGCGGGCTGCGGCACGCCGACGGGCTCCGGCATGCCGGCGGGCTCGGGGGGCCCGACAGGGCCGGTGGGCTCGGGGGGCCCGACGGGGCCGGTGGGCTCGGCGGTCGCCGGATCGGGGGGCGGTGGGGTGGTGCCCTGGTGCGTGCCCGGGCCCCGGCCGAGGCTGCGGCGCGGGGCGCGCGGCGGCGTGGCCGGGGCGGGGTCGTCGTTCGTGGGCATGGGGGTCCAAGGTGCGGGGGCGGGCGAAAGGCCCGTACGAGCGGGCAGGTTACCGCCGCCGCCCCGCGATGTGCGGGATCTCCGCGCCGGTCAGCGACCGCGCAGCCGGCGCACGAGAATGCTCGCGTCGCCGCGCGACTCCAGGTCGGCGAGGACGACGGCGACCGCCTCGCGGACGATGCGCCCACGGTCCACGGCCAGCCCGTGCTCGCCGCGCAGCACCAGGCGCGCGTGTTCGAGGTCCATCAGCTCCTCGGCGGAGACGTAGACCGTGATCTTCTCGTCGTGGCGCTCCCGGCCGCTGGGCCGGCGGCCCGCGGCCCGGCCGCGGCGGCGCGCCTGCGCGGGTGGGGTCGGACCGTCCTGCGCCTGGCGTCCCTTGGGTCGTTCCTGCGCGGCCGGCGCGCGGCGCTCGCCCGGCTGCTCCGGTCCGCTCTCGTGTCCGTCCCGGCCCTCGTGGCCGGCGCCGGCCCGCTCGTCGGCCTCGGCCGCGCGCCGCGCCGCCTCTGCGTCCCCCTCGGACGCCGGGGCCGGCACCCGGCCCCGGGCGTCGGCGGGCAGCGCCCGCTCCTCGCCGCCCGCCTGCCGGCGGGGAGAGGACGCCTGGAGGGCGGTGCCCCCGGTGGTACGGAACAGTTCGTCGGCTCCGGGCAGACTCACTCGGCGGGACACCGGGCGAGCACCTCCCTGGCGAGCTGGCGATAGGCGGCGGCACCGACGGAGTTGGAGGCGTACGTGGTGATCGGCTCGCCGGCCACGGTCGTCTCCGGGAAGCGCACGGTGCGGCCGATAACCGTGTGGTAGACGTGGTCGTCGAACGCCTCGACGACGCGCGCGAGCACCTCACGGCTGTGCACCGTGCGGGAGTCGTACATCGTGGCGAGGATGCCGTCCAGCTCCAGGTCGGGGTTGAGCCGCTCCTGGACCTTCTCGATGGTCTCGGTGAGCAGCGCCACACCGCGCAGCGCGAAGAACTCGCACTCCAGCGGCACGATGACCTTGTGCGCGGCGGTGAGCGCGTTCACCGTCAACAGGCCGAGCGAGGGCTGGCAGTCGATGACGATGTAGTCGTAGTCGGCCAGCAGGGGCTTGAGCGCGCGCTGGAGCGTGGACTCGCGGGCCACCTCGCTGACCAACTGCACCTCGGCCGCCGACAGGTCGATGTTGCTCGGCAGCAGGTCCATGTTGGGCACGGCCGTCTTGAGCAGCACCTCGTCGGCCGACATGCCCCGCTCCATGAGCAGGTTGTAGACCGTGAGGTCCAGCTCCATCGGGTTCACGCCGAGGCCGACCGACAGGGCGCCCTGCGGGTCGAAGTCCACCAGCAGCACGCGGCGGCCGTACTCGGCGAGCGCGGCGCCCAGGTTGATGGTCGAGGTGGTCTTGCCCACCCCGCCCTTCTGGTTGCACATCGCGATGATCTTCGCGGGGCCGTGCTCGGTGAGCGGTCCCGGGATCGGGAAGTACGGCAGCGGGCGCCCGGTGGGGCCGATGCGCTCGCGGCGCTGACGGGCCGCGTCGGGCGCGAGGGTGGCCGCGTACTCGGGATCGGGCTCGTACTCGGCGTCGGGGTCGTAGAAGCGCCCCTCGGGCATTGCGTCGTAGTCGGCGAAGGTCGCGGGGTCGGTTCCGCCCTGCTCGCCGGCCATGGCGTTCACGTGTTGGCCGTCCATGCTCTGGTGGGCTCTCGTCATGCTCTGGTGGGCAGCGAAGGTGTGGACAGCGACGGAGCCGACAGCCCGTTGCCCCGAGGGACTCTGGCCCCGCGCACCCATTCCTGGTTGACCACCCCCGGGAGAAAATGTCGACTCAACCACAAGTCGTCCTACCTCCTTGGTGACCAGGAAATTTCTCGATTGGTCAGCGTGACACCATGCCGACGATTGGCGACTCTATGGCGTGTCGGCGGTTCGCAGCAACACAATCCACCGGACCCGGCCCGATGTGTCGGCAAGGGAACACCCGGATGTCAAGGGTGAGAGGCGGCCCGCGTCGAGGTTTCCCAGTCGCCCATAGCGGCTGAAAAGTTGCGTTCAAGGCGAGTTGACACGAGGCCGGATCGCGTGGTTCCCCGGGCGCGTCGCACGCACCCGTGGCCGGGCCTCGCCACACGGCAAGACCCGGCCACGGATTCGGTGTTGCTTTCCTCGGCGTCGATCTAGCCGAGCAGGGTGCTCAGTTCGACGGTGGCCAGGCCGTGCGCCTCGCCGACGGGGCCGTAAACGACCTGGCCGTCATGGGTGTTGAGGCCCTTGGCGAGCGCGGGGTCGCGCCGCAGCGCGTCGCGCCAGCCACGGTTGGCCAGCTCCACGATGTAGGGCAGCGTGGCGTTGGTCAGGGCGTAGGTAGAGGTGTTGGGCACCGCGCCGGGCATGTTGGCGACGCAGTAGAAGACCGAGTTGTGGACCGGGAAGGTCGGCTCGGCGTGCGTGGTCGGGTGCGAGTCCTCGAAGCAGCCACCCTGGTCGATCGCAATGTCGACAAGTACACTTCCGGGCTTCATCCGGGACACCAGCTCGTTGGTGACGAGCTTCGGGGCCTTGGCGCCGGGGATCAGGACGGCACCGATGACCAGGTCGGCGTCGAGGACCGCGCGCTCCAGCTCGTAGGCGTTGGAGGTGATGGTCTGCACCTTGGTGCCGAAGACCTTGTCCGCCTCGCGCAGCTTGTTGATGTCCTTGTCGAGGAGCGTGACGTGGAAGCCCATGCCGACCGCGATCTGCGTGGCGTTCCAGCCGGAGACGCCGCCGCCGATGACGACGGCCTTGCCGGCCTGCACGCCGGGGACGCCGCCGGGCAGCACGCCGCGGCCACCGGCCGAGCGCATCAGGTGGTAGGCGCCGACCTGCGGGGCGATCCGCCCGGCGACCTCGGACATCGGCGCGAGCAGCGGAAGCTGGCGGCCCGCGGTCTCCACGGTCTCGTACGCGATGGCGGTGGTGCCGGACTCCAGGAGGGCGTCCGTGCACTCGCGGGAGGCGGCCAGGTGCAGGTAGGTGAAGAGGGTCTGGTCCTTGCGGAGGCGGTGGTACTCCTCCGCGATCGGCTCCTTGACCTTGAGCAGCAGGTCGGCCGTGGCCCACACCTCGTCCGCGGTGGCGAGGATGGTCGCACCGGCGCCGGTGTACTCCTCGTCCGCGATCGAGGAGCCGAGGCCGGCACCCTGCTCGATGAAGACCTGGTGGCCATGGCGCACGAGCTCGTGCACGCCAGCGGGGGTGATGGCCACCCGGAACTCGTTGTTCTTGACCTCGCGGGGGATGCCGACCTTCACGTCGATCACGGTCCTTGATTCTGGGATTTTCCGGACAATATCGGCAATGCATGTGCATACCGGAAACGACCGTGGTGGTCGCGGTACTCCCAGTCTAATGAAGGATGTCGCGCTGTCTAGCCTTGCATTGCATCAATCTTGCCGGGGAGTGCTGCTGGTTTCGCAGGTCGAGTCCGGCTTGCCCCTATGGACCGGCTCTCCAGCGTCCTCCGTTTCGGCCTCCGGTACGGCTTTAGCGGCCGCCGGTACCCTGCGCGGATTTCGCGGCCCGACGAGCCGGCCGGCCTCCCGCCGGTGCAACTCCGCGGCCGGCTGGTCGCCGAGCCGTTGCAGGGCGTCCGCGAGCCGCAGCCGCACCACCGCGAGCGCCCGCGGGTCCCCCGCCTCCCGCGCGTGCTCCAGCGCCTCCTGACAGGTGCGCAACGCCTCGCGCGGCCGGCCCGCGAACTCCCACACCCGCGCCACCTCGGCCAGCGCCCGCGCGTAACCGGCCTGGTCGCCGAGCCTGCGCCACGCCGCGGCCGAGGCCCGCCAACCGCGCAGCCCCTCGCTCCAGCGACCGGCGCACGCGTGCACCGTGCCGAGGCGGCCGTAGAGCCGCGCCTGGTCGGCCAGCTCGTGCCGGGTCAGGCGCAGTTCGAGGGCGCGCCGGTACCAGTCGGCGGCCCGGTCCCAGTCGCCCAGCTCGTGGTAGGTGGCGCCGATGGACTCCAGGGCCCGGCCGATGGAGTACGGGTCGTCGGCCACCCGCGCGGCCTTGAGGGCGCCCCGGTAGCGGGCGAGCGCCGCGTCCGGGCGCTGGGCCCGCGCGTCGAGGTCGCCGAGGTTCAACAGCGCCGCCGCCCGCTCCAGGGGAAGGTCCCTGCGCGTGGCGACGTCGAGCAGCAACCCGTGCAGTTCGTACAGCTCCGGCGCCGCGCCGCCGGCGCCCCGGTGCGCGGCCAGCGCGTGCGTCAGCGCCGACAGCATGCGCCTGGCCAGCGTGTCCAGGCCGCCGTCGGCGGCCGCGAGGCGGGCGGCCGCCAGCAGTGCGGGCTGGCGCGAGCGCAGCCACCGGGCGGCCTCGGCCCGGTTCGGGAAGCGCAGCGCCGCGGGCAGTTCGGCGCTGCGCTGCTCCTTGGCCTCGTCGTCCGGCGCCGCGGCCAGGTGGGCCGAGTGCAGCAGCCGTACGGAGCGCTCCAGCATGCGCGCCCGGGCCAACTCGACCTCGGCGGCCCGCTCGTGCTCGCGCAGCAGCGCGGTCAGTCCGGGCATCAGGCAGCCGGGCACCTGGTAGCGGGGCGGCATCACGTCGCGCGCGGCGGCGCGGGCCGCGCCCTCCGGTGGCAGCGGGCGCAGCAGCCCGTGGGCCAGGAAGTCGGCCAGCGTCTCCTGCGCGCTGGGCACCGAGCAGCCGGCGAGCGCCGACGCGGTGTGGGCGTCGGCCCAGCCGCCGGGGGCCAGCGCCAGCAACCGCAGCAGCCGGGCGGTCCGGGCCGGCAGCGACGCGTGCACCAGGCGCAGGGCCCGGGCCAGCGGGCGCCCCGAGTGCTCGGAGCCGGCCTCGGCCGCCAGCTCCCGCAGCCGCGCGGCGGCGTCCGAGACCGAGGCCATGGGGCGGGCCGCGAGCCAGCCGCCGACCAGCGCGAGCACGGCGGGCTGCGCGCCGCACTCCTCCACGACGGTGCTGGCCGCCACCGGGTCGACGGTGATCCGGGTGGGCCCGGCGTACTGGGTGAGCAGCGCGATGGCGGCCTGCCCGTCCAGGCCGCCGACGGTGCACGGCCGAACGTCTGGCACCCCGGTCAGCGGGCCACGGCTGACCACCAGGAGCAGGCAGTCGGGCGCGTCCGGCACCAGGGCGTCGACCTGTTCGGCGCTGTCCGCGTCGTCCAGGAGCAGCAGCGCGCGCCGCCCGGCGAGGGCGGCGCGCAACGCCTCGGTCAGCTCGTCCTCGTCGGCGCCCGGGGGCGCGGAGACCCCGAGCGCGCTCAGCAGGTCGCGGGCGACGCGGGCGACGGGCACCGGCTCGCCGTCGGGTGTGGTCAGCCCGGCGCGCAGCACCCCGCTCGGGTAGCGGTCGGCGACCTGCGCGATGAACGCCTCGGCCAGCGCCGTACGACCGGAGCCCGGCCGGCCCGCGATGAGCAGCACCCGGCCGCGCGGGGCCTTGCGGCCGGCCAGCGTGTCGAGGCCGGCCCGGTCGATGTCGGCGCGCAGGGAGGCCAGCTCCTGCCGACGTCCGGTGAACCCGCTGGGCAGCGCGGCGGGCCCGGGCCGCCCCGGGGCGCGGCTCGCGGACGCCTCGGTGGGCGCCTTCGCGGCCCCCGGCCGGGCGGCGGGCGACGGGCTCGCGGGCTCGCCGGGTTCCGCGCACGGAGCGCCCGGAGTCGTCCGCTCCGGCTCCGCCGTCGCCGCCGGCTCGGTCGCGGGCGCGTGCCGAGCCGCGTCGGGGTCAGGGTCGGGCCGCGGGGTTCGTATGTCCCCCGGTGGCACCTCTGACCGCGGTGTCGCGAGCTCGTCCGGCGGGACGTCCCCCCGGGTGTCCACCGCCTGCTCCGCCACGGGCCACGCTCCTTATTCCCCGCCGCGCGCGGGGAGACCCAGTCCTGCGCATACGCCGGCCGCGGGCGCGGTCGGGCGAGACGAGCGTAGTTCACTGGCTGCCGCGCGGCGGGCGGCCTCGGCGGGCCGCGTACCCCGAAAATCACCTGATCGGATTGGCGCCGGGCCGCGGGTCCTCGCGCGGCGGTCGCGGACCCCTGTCGGACCGTCAGGCAGGCGCCGCCCGGGGCCGTCACGCGTGGCGGCCGTGTCGCCGGGCGGGGCGCCCGCCGACGGGGCGCCCCGCTTCCCGGCGGGGCTTCGCGGTGGGGGTCAGGCCCTCACCGGAAGGAGCCGGCCACCAGCCCCGCGGCGACGTTGACGCGGTTCCAGGCGTTCACCGACGCGATGGCCATCACCAGGGCGGCGAGCGCGTCCGGGGCGAAGTGGCGGGCGGCGGTGTCCCAGACGTCGTCGGGCACGCCCGCGGGGTTGTCCGCGATGCGCGTGACCGCCTCGGCGAGCGCCAGCGCGGCGCGTTCCCGGTCGCTGTAGAACGGCGCGTCCCGCCACGCGGCGACCGACCACAGCCGTTCGTTGGTCTCGCCCGCGTCGCTGGCCCGGTGCGCGTGCAGGTCGACACAGAGCGAGCAGCCGTTGATCTGGCTGACCCGCAGGCGGACCAGTTCCAGGACGTCGTCGGGCGCGGGGCTGTCGCGCAGGAACTCCTCCATCGCGGACAGGGCCTGATAGCCACGGCCGGCGACCTTGTACACGTTCGCCATACGAGGTTGCATCTCGATCCTTTCGTTTCTGGACAAAAAATATTCAGGAATTTTCACGGTGGAGGCCGCGCCACGGTCTGGCGCGGCTCAGCGCACGGGTTGGGCCAGGCGGTTTCGTGCCATCCGTGGCGCGTCGGGATGCTTGGCCTCGACCGAGTCCCTGAGGTCGGCGAGCGTCTGGGCGGCCAGTTCCCGCCGCCACGCCAGCTCCGCCCGGCTCATCGCCTGGGAGACCAGGCAGTGTCTGCGGTAGTCGACGTCCGACCGCCCGCCGGGCCCGTCACGCATGATCTGCTGGCACCGGAAGGCGTCCCGGCCACCCTCGATCGCGACCACGACGTCCAGGAGCGTGATCTGCTCCGGCGCCCGCGCGAGCCGGAAGCCGCCGCGCGGCCCGGAGGTCGAGGCGACGATGCCGGCGCGGGCCAACGCCTGGAGTTGCCGGTTCAGGTACGCCGGCGGCAGGTCGTAGAACGCCGCCAACTTCCGCGCCGTCACGGCCTGCTGCTCCGCCCAGGCGAGGTTGAGGCAACTGTGCAAGGCCCACTCGACGCCCTCGCTCATCTGCATACTCGACATTTAACATTCAGAATCTTCCACGATCAACGCCGGGGAGGCGACCGGCACGTCCGCACCCGCCGCCTCCCCGCCCCTCGCCCGCCCGGCCCCGCTACTCGGGCGAGGTGACGCGCGCGAGGGCGACGCCGGCGATGATGAGCGCCAGCGCGGCCACCCGGCCGGCGCTCACCGGGTCCTTGTTCAGCGCGATGCCGAGGGCGATGGCGCCGATGGCGCCGATCCCGGTGAACACCGCGTACGCCGTGCCCACCGGCAGGTCCCGCATCGCCAGCGACAACAGGTAGACGGCGCCGGCGGCGAGGAGGAAGCAGACCAGGGTGGGCAGCGGTCGGGTGAAGCCCGCCGTGGGCTTGATGCTCTGCGACCAGGCCACCTCCACGGCACCGGCGGCCAGCAGCAACAGCCAGCTCACAGCGCGCTCCCCAGCTTCCGGGCGGCGGCGAGCGCGGCTGCCCGGGAGTCGTCGTGCTGGGCGCGACGGGCCGCCAGGGCGGGGTCGAGGCGGGAGTTGACCAGTTCGGTGCCGACGAAGGTGACGTCGTCGACGGCATAGTGCCCCTGGATGAAGTCGCGCAGGTACCGCTCCTGGTGGTCGTACGGGTGGCGCGGCGTGCCGGGCCCGTACGCGCCGCCGCGGGCGTGGGCGACGACGAAGCGGCGGGGGGCCAGGGACATCTTCGGGAAGGTCACCTGGTCGATCCACGCCTTGAGGGCGGAGGGTATGGAGAAGTTGTACATCGGCGCGGCCATCAACACCACGTCCGCGGCGAGGAGTTCGGCCAGCAGCGGCTCGACGACGGCCCAGGTCGCGGCCTGGGCCGGGGTGCGGACCGCCTCCCGGTACCGGTGCGGGTCGGCGATCTGGCGCTCCAGGAGGTGGTCGCACAGTTCGGTCCACGCCTCGTCGATGTGCGGGACGGGATCGCGCGCGAGGTCGCGGTGGAGGTAGGTGCCGTCCGGGTGCGCCGCGCGCCAGGCGTCGGCGACGGCGTCGCCCAGTTCGCGGCTGAAGGAAGCGCGGCGCGCGCTCGCGTCGAGGTGCAGCAGGGTGGAGCTCATGAGGTGCCTCCCTGGAGTCAGCAAAGCGGACACGGTGTCCGGTTGCGCGGTCGAAGACTAGCAACTGGACAGGCCGTCCACTTATTCCGGAGAGGGTTCTACGCTGACCCCGTGACCAAGGAACGCGCCGATGCCGCTCGCAATCGGGAAAAAGTGCTCGCCGCCGCGGCCGAGCTGTTCGCCGCGAAGGACCCGCGCACCGTCACGATGGAGGACATCGCGCGGGCCGCCGGCGTCGGCCGGGGGACGCTGTACCGGCGGTACCCGGACGTCGCCTCCATCGCCACCGCGCTGCTGGACGAGCACGAGAAGGCCCTGCAACACGAGTTGCTCCAGGGCCCGCCGCCGCTGGGCCCGGGGGCGCCGCCGCGTGAACGGCTGGCCGCCTTCTACGCGGCCATGGTCGAACTCCTCGACCGCCACGTCCACCTGGCGCTCGGCGCCGAGACCGGCGCCCGGCGGTACGCCACCGGCGCCTACGGCTTCTGGCGCGCTCACGTCATGGCCCTGCTGCGCGCGGCCGGGGTGGCCGATCCGGACGCGCTGGCGGATGCCCTGCTGGCCCCGCTGGCGCCCGACGTCTTCGCCTACCAGCGCGAGCGCGGCGTCACGCCGGCGCGCCTGACCGCCGCGCTCGCCGAACTCGCCCGCGTCCTGGACCGCTGAGCGCCGGCACGCCGGTCAGCGGGCGGAGGCCGGCCGGCGGGCGGAGGCCGGACAGCGGGCGAGGGGGGCACGGGGACCGGTGGGGCCGGTGCGACCGGCGGCCGGCCGTGGGGCACGCGGACGGTGTCCGCCGAAGGCGCCGGTCTCCCCCGTCGGAAACTTCCGCTGGTCCGCCCCGGTGGCACGCGCCGGGGCGGCCTGGGCCGGCCGTCAGGCGTCGAACGGGCGGGCCGGCCACGGGGCGTCGGCCGGGCGCAGCGCGTCGAGGCCGTCGCCGGCCTGCGCGGCCAGCAGCGCGAGCACGCCCACTACCAAGGAGTTGTTGTGCAGTTCGCCGGCGAGGGCGCCACGGGCCAGCTCGGCGGCCGGAACGCGGGCGAACTCCATGTCGGCCTCCTCACCCGAGACCTCGAAGCGCTCGCCCTCGGCGTCCGAGATCTGGCGGGCCAGGAAGATACGCACCGACTCGTCGCAGCCGCCGGGCGTGGTGTAGACGTCGGTGAGCACGCGCCAGTCCTCGGCCTTGACGTGCACCTCCTCGTACAGCTCGCGCTGGGCCGCGTGCAGCGGGTTCTCGCCCGGCACGTCGAGCAGGCCGGCCGGAATCTCCCAGAGCTTGTGACGCACCGGGTGCCGGTACTGGCGCAGGACCAGTACGCGGTCCTCCTCGTCGAGGGCGAGGATGGCGACGGAGCCGGGGTGCACCTGGTAGTCGCGGGTCGCGGTGGACCCGTCGGGCATGACGACCTCGTCCGTGCGGACGCTGGTCTTGTTGCCGGTGAACGGCGTGCTGGTCGACACGACCCGCCATTCCTCGGCGATGTCCTTGATGCCCATCTGTGCGCCTTCCTGAGCTGGCTGTGCGGTGTGGAGCTGCGCCGGTGCCGCACGGCGCGAGCCCGCCGGGGCGGGCCGGCGGCCCGGACACGACACCGGGGTACGCGCCGCTGGGCGGCCCGTACCCCGGCAACCGTATCGGTGCGGCGCGGCGTCAGGACGCGCTGGTCCGCCCCTCGGTCCCGGCCGCGGCGCCGGTCTGCTCGGCCGCGGCGCGCTGGCGCGCCACGGCGGCCTTGACCAGGCCGGCGAAGAGCGGGTGCGGGCGGGTCGGGCGGGAGCGCAGCTCCGGGTGGGCCTGGGTGCCGACCAGGTACGGGTGGACCTCGCGCGGGTACTCGACGTACTCGACCAGCTTGTTGTCGGGCGAGGTGCCGGAGAAGACGATGCCGGCCTTCTTCTCCAGCTCGGCCCGGTAGGCGTTGTTGACCTCGTAGCGGTGCCGGTGCCGCTCCTCGACGTAGGGCTGGTCGGCGTAGACCTCGCGGACGATGGAGCCCTCGGCGAGCTTGGCCGGGTACATGCCGAGCCGCATGGTGCCGCCCATGTCGCCCTCGCCCGCGACGATGTCGAGCTGCTCGGCCATGGTGGAGATGACCGGGTCGGTGGCGGCCGGCTCGAACTCGGTGGAGTTGGCCCCGCCGATGCCCGCCAGGTTGCGCGCGGCCTCCACGACGATGCACTGCAGGCCCAGACACAGGCCGAGCAGCGGGATCCGCGCCTCGCGGGCGTACTGGATCGCGCCCACCTTGCCGTTGACGCCGCGCTCGCCGAAGCCGCCGGGGATGACGATCGCGTCCACGTCGCCGAGTTGTTCGTGGGCCCCGGCCTGCGTGGTGCAGTCGTCGGAGGTGACCCACTTGACCTTGACCCGCGCCTTGTTCGCGAAGCCGCCGGCGCGGATGGCCTCGGTCACCGAGAGGTAGGCGTCGGGCAGGTCGATGTACTTGCCGACGAGGGCGACCGTCACCTCGTGGTCGGGGTTGTGCACCCGGTCGAGCAGGTCGTCCCAGGTCGTCCAGTCGACGTCCCGGAAGGGCAGGTCCAGCTTGCGGACGACGTAGGCGTCCAGGCCCTCGGTGTGCAGCACCTTGGGGATGTCGTAGATCGACTTGGCGTCGATCGCCGCCACCACGGCCGCCTCGTCCACGTCGCACATCAGCGAGATCTTGCGCTTGATCGCGGTGGGCACGTGTCGGTCGGCGCGCAGCACGATGGCGTCGGGCTGGATGCCGATGTTGCGCAGCGCCGCCACGGAGTGCTGGGTCGGCTTGGTCTTCAGCTCGCCGGAGGGGCCGATGTAGGGCAGCAGCGAGATGTGCACCACGAAGACGTTGTCCCGGCCCACCTCGTGCCGCACCTGGCGCACGGTCTCCAGGAACGGCAGCGACTCGATGTCGCCGACGGTGCCGCCGACCTCGGTGATCACCACGTCGACGTCGTCGGTGGCCATGCGCCGGATGCGGTGCTTGATCTCGTTGGTGATGTGCGGGATGACCTGGACGGTGTCGCCGAGGTACTCGCCGCGCCGCTCCTTGGCGATGACCTGCGAGTACACCTGGCCGGTGGTGACGTTGGCCGAGCCGTCGAGGTCCACGTCGAGGAAGCGCTCGTAGTGACCGATGTCCAGGTCGGTCTCGGCGCCGTCGTTGGTGACGAAGACCTCACCGTGCTGGAACGGGTTCATCGTGCCGGGGTCGACGTTCAGGTACGGGTCGAGCTTCTGCATGGTGACCCGCAGGCCCCGCGCCTTCAGCAGCGCACCCAGACTGGAGGCCGTCAGCCCCTTGCCGAGGGAGGAGGCGACACCCCCGGTGACGAAGATGTGCTTGGTCGTCATGGATGTGGGTGGCAGTGCCAAGAGGGGGCTCCCGTGGGATCGCGAAGTGAGGTGCGTCCGACACCGTCCCGAAGTCGGGCGATGCCGTCGCTGCGGTCCGGGGTCACCCGAAATGTCGCTGGGGTGCCCACCGGTTTCCACGGGATACCAGGCTATCAGCGCGCCGGGGTCGCCGCTCCCGAAGGCACCGCCCCGGCTTCTGGAACAGGCTGCCCGGGAAGTCGCTGACCTGCACCGGAGCGCCGGGCCTCGACACCGGGCGCACACGGTGCGCACACATCGTCCGCAGCCGCCACTACCTCACCACCCGATCGGCGCACCAGGCCGCGGCCACCATGTGGGACTCTGCCCACGGATCAAGCCCGTGGGACGTATCCTGCACGGACGCACGCTGCGAGCCGACCGGTGTGGCACCAAACCCCGTTTGCCTCCGGAGTACCAGCTCGTCCAAGATCCAAAGCCGTAAGACCGCAAGACGCCCCGCGGGGCGAGGTGGCCGTTCGAATGGGGATGCACGTGGCCGGGCGCATCGAAGATTACGCACTCATTGGCGATATGCAGACCGCCGCCTTGATCAACAGGGATGGCAGCGCCGACTGGCTGTGTCTGCCCCGCTTCGACTCCCACGCCATCTTCGCGGGGCTGTTGGGCACCGAGGAACACGGCTTCTGGCGGCTCGGCCCGGCCCACCCGGCCGACACCCCCGCGCCGCACGCCGACCGGCGCCGCTACCGCGGTGACTCGCTGGTCCTGGAATCGGAGTGGGACACCCCGCGCGGCACCGTGCGGATCATCGACTTCATGCCGCCGCGCGACGGGGCGCCGCAGCTCATCCGCATCGTGGAGGGCGTCAGCGGACGCGTGCCCATGCGCTCCGAGCTGCGCATGCGCTTCTCCTACGGTCGCGTGGTGCCCTGGGTGCACAAGGTGGAGGGCCGCACGGTGGCCGTCGCCGGGCCCGACTCGGTCTGGCACGACACCACCGCCGAGACGTACGGCAAGAACCTCACCACCTACTCGGACTTCACCGTCTCGCCCGGTGAGCGCATCGCCTTCACGATCAGCTGGGAGCCCTCGCACAAGGGCCAGCCCGCGCTGCCGGAGCCGGAGACCTCGCTTGAGGCGACCGAGGACTTCTGGCGCGAGTGGGTCGAGCACTGCACGTACCACGGCCCCTACCGGGACGCGGTGGTCCGCTCGCTGATCACGCTCAAGGCCCTGACGTACGCGCCCACCGGTGGCATCGTTGCCGCGCCCACCACCTCGCTGCCCGAGGAGGTCGGTGGCGTGCGCAACTGGGACTACCGCTTCACCTGGCTGCGGGACGCGGCCATCACCCTGTCCTCGCTGCTGCGCACCGGCTACCGCGACGAGGCCCGCGCCTGGCGCGAGTGGCTGCTGCGCGCGGTCGCCGGTGACCCGGAGAACCTCCAGATCATGTACGGCATCGCCGGCGAACGGGAGCTGGGCGAGACCGAGTTGCCGTGGCTGCCGGGCTACGAGGGCTCGCAGCCGGTACGGGTTGGCAACGGCGCGGCCGGTCAGCTCCAGCTCGATGTGTACGGCGAGGTCACCGAGGCGCTGCACCTGGCGCACATGACCGGCCTGGCCCGCAACGACTACGCCAGCGTCCTGCAGCTCAAGCTGATCAGCTACCTGGAGAAGCACTGGTACGAGCCGGACGAGGGCATCTGGGAGGTGCGCGGCCCGCGTCGGCACTTCGTGCACTCCAAGGTGATGGCCTGGGTCGCGGTCGACCGCACCATCAAGCTCATCGAGGCGGGCGACGCGGACGGCCCGTTGGAGCGCTGGCGCGAGATGCGCGACGCCATCCACCGCGACGTGTGCGAGAAGGGTTACGACAAGGAACGCAACACCTTCACGCAGTCCTACGGCTCCAAGGAGCTGGACGCCTCGCTGCTGCTCATCCCGCAGATGGGCTTCCTGCCCCCGGACGACAAGCGGGTCATCGGCACCATCGAGGCCATCCAGCGCGAACTGTCCACGCCGGACGGGTTCATCATGCGCTACCCCACCAGCAGCGGCGACGAGAACCTGGACGGGCTGCCCGGCGACGAGGGAGCCTTTCTGGCCTGCTCGTTCTGGATGGCCGACGACCTGGCGATGATCGGCCGGGTGGACGAGGCCCGCAAGCTCTTCGAGCGCCTGCTCGCCCTGCGCAACGACCTCGGGCTGCTCGCCGAGGAATGGGACCCGCGCCTCAAGCGCCAGGTGGGCAACTTCCCGCAGGCCTTCAGCCACGTGCCCCTCATCGACACGGCGCTCCGGCTCACCGCCTCCGGCGCCTACGGCGGCTGACCCCCGGCGCGGTGTCCGAGCCCGGCACCATCACCGTGGCGCGGGCCCTTGAGCTGCCCGCGCTGCGCCGTGGCCTGCCGGAGATCCTGACCGCACCGGGCGAACTCCAGCGCCCGGTGCGCTGGGTGCACGCGGGCGAGACGCCGCGCATCGCCTCCCTGCTCAGGGGTGGCGAGCTGCTGCTGACCACCGGCATCGGGCTGGGCAGCCGGGCGGCCGAACAGCGCGCGTACGTCCGCACGTTGGCCGAGCGCGGCATCGCGGCCCTGGTGGTGGAGCTCGGCTCGCGGTTCACCGCGCTGCCCGCGGCCGTCGTGGACACCGCCCGCTCGCTGGGGCTGCCGCTGGTCCAACTCCACCGCGAGGTGCCGTTCGTGGCGGTCACCGAGGAGATCCACACCGAACTGGTCAACGCGCACTACGCGCTGTTGCGCCAGGCCGACGAGGTGCACCGGCAGTGCGCCGAGGTGCGGCTGCGCGGCGGCGGGGTGCCGGAGATCCTGCGGCTGTTCGCGCGCTTCGCCGACAACCCGGTCTTCCTGGAGACCCCGGACGGACGCCTGCTGTACGCGGCGGGGCCCACCGGCCGGGCCGGGCTCGCCGACCCGCTGCAGATCTGGGACGGGCTGCGCGCCAGGCGCCCGGGGACCGCGACGGCCGTCGGAGACCCGACCCACACCCAGGAGACGCCGCAGCCGCCCGCCGGCAGCGTGCTGGTCGACGTGCCAGGCGGCGGCCCCGGGCCGGGCGCGGTGCGGGCCCGGCTCGTGGTGCTGCCCGTGGCGGGGCCGCTCGCACCGGTGCACCGGATCGCGGCCGAGCGCACAGCCACGCTGCTGGCCCTGGTGCTGCTCCAGGCTCGGCAGGAGGAGGAACTCGCCGCGCGGGGCCGGGGCGACTTCCTCACCGACCTGGCCGAGGAGCGGATCGCGGCGGCCGACGCGCCCGCGCAGGCCCGGGTGCTGGGCTTCCGGCCGGGCGACGGGCCGCTGCTGCCGGTGGTGATGGCGCTGCCGACCGCCACGGCCCCGCTGGGCGGCGGCGACCACTGGGCCGCGCTCGCCTCGGCGCTGCGGGAGGAGCTGACCGCGGTCGGCGTACCGGCGCTGTTGGGCGTGCGCCTGCCGGAGGCACGGGTGCCGCTGCTGGTCGGGCTGCGCGGGGCCGATGAGCGGGTGGCGGTCGCGGAGCGGGTGGCGGGCGCGCTGCGGGCCGGTGTCGAGCGGGCCTGGCCCGAGCGGGCGCCGGCGCTCGGACAGCGCGGGGCGCGCTCGGGGCCGCCGGTGGTCGTGGTGGGGCTGGTGGGTGGCTGGGACGCCGCCGGGGCCGAGTTGCGGCACGCCGCGTCGGCGGCGAGCGCGGCGCGCGGGCTGCCGGACCGGCCGTGGCACGACGTGCGCGGCCTTGAGGTGGACCTGCTGCTGTGGCGGCTGCGCGAACACGGCGACCTCGCGGCCTTCGTGCACCGCATGATCGGCCCGCTCCTCGAACACGACCAGGCGGCCAAGCCACCGCTGCTGCCGACGCTCATGGCGTACCTGGCCCACGCGGGACGCAAGGCCGAGACGGCGCGCGCCCTGCACGTGAACCGGCAGACGCTCTACGACCGGCTGGCCCGGATCACCCGGCTGCTCGGCACCGACCTGGACGAACCGCGCACCGTGCTCGCCCTCAGCCTGGCCCTCCAAGCCCGCCGCCACCTGTCGTGACCCCGGCGGCGCGGCCGCCCTCCGCCCGCCCGCGCCGGGGTAGCCGCCCGGGCCGGTCCGGGTGGGCGCCGGCGAATCAGCCCGTCAACTCGTCGTAGACGCCCAGCACATGCGCGACCGCGTCGTCCTCGGTCGGCCACCGCGCGGCCTGCGCGCGCCCGGCCGAGGCCAGCCGCCCGCGCCGGGCGGGGTCGGCGAGCAGCCCGAGCACCGTGCGGGCCAGCGCCTCGGGATCGCCGTACGGGACGAGTTCCGCGCCGTCGCCCACGAGTTCGGGCACGCCGCCTACTGCCGTCGCCACCAGCGGCACCCCCGCGTGCAGCGCCTCGTGGGCGAGGTGCGGGCGCGCGTCCCACCGGCTCGGCAGCACCGCCACGTCCGCGGCCGCCAGCAGTTCGGGCATGTCGTCGCGGCGGCCGAGCAGCCGCACCGGCAGCCCCTCGGCCTCGATCCGACGCTGCAACCTGACGCGTTCCGGGCCCTCGCCCGCGATGGCCAACAGGGGCGGCGGGTCGTCCGAGCGCCAGGCCCAGACCGCGTCGAGCAGCACGTCGAACCCCTGCCGCTCCTCCAGGCGGCCGGCGGCGAACAGCAACGGCCGGTCCACGGCGCCGAGTTCGGCCCGCGCCTTGCGCTGCCGCGGGTCCTCCTCCCGGGTCACCGGTGGGGGCGGCGGCACCGCGACCGGTGCCAGCCTGGCGTCCCTGGCGCCGCGCTGGCGCGCGAGGTCCACCAGGTCGGCCGAGGTGCCCAGGACGACGCGGGCGCCGCGCGCCACCCGCCGCTCGGCCAGGTATCGCAGGTGGGCGCGGGCGCCGTGCACCGGGGGCCGGGCGTGCCAGGTGACGACCAGCGGCGCGGTCCCGCCGCGGCGGGCGAGCGAGGTCAACAGGCCGGCCCCGGTGCCGTGCGCGTGCACGATCGCGGCGTCCGCGCACACGGCCCGCAACGTGGTCAGCGTCGCGGCGCTGGCGCGCGGCTCCACGGGGACGAACCGGGCCCCGGCCGCCCGGAACCCGTAGGCCGCCTCAAGGCCGCGCGGCCCGCACACGGTCACCCTCAGCCCCCGCGCCACGAGCCCGGCCGCGAGCGAGCGCACCTGCGCTCCGCTCTCGGACGCCCCGTTTCCGAGCACCTGGACCGCGTGCGTCACACCAGGTCCTGGCGCTGACGCCGTGGGGCGGCTCACGGTAGGGCTCACGCGGGCACTGCTCCTCGGTTGACGGCACGGCGGGGACGGCGCGGTGGGTGGGGGATGGGGATGGGCAGGCGGGTCGGGCGGGAACTGCTGGGGCCGGCGGGCGTACGGCGCGGGTGCCTGCGTGACGGGGGCGACGGGGATGACAGCAGGGGCGATTGGGGGTGATTTGGGCCGAGTGATGCGCGTAGCGTGGCGGCGTCACGGGGCGGGGCGGACAAGGGCGTGGGGAGAGGCGGGGCGGAACGGGTGGGGCGGGATGTGGCGGGCGGCATGCGCTGGTGACATGTGCCGCGCCCAGGATGCCAGCCGTGGCCGGCGTCGCGGCACCACTGTTTCCGCCTTTTTGCTCACGCCCGCCGTCTGGTTGGCGGTGGATTCACTCACACGAGCGAGTCGGCGCCCCCGCCTCGGCGTCCCACCAGCCGGAGGCGGCAGCCCCCGGCCGGTCCCGTCACCCCGCCCCCGGGCGCCGCCGCCCCGGCGCGACCGACACCGCCGCCCGCGCCCCCGCCGCCGGGCGGGGCGGCCGGCCACTTCGTACGGACCGGCGCGAGCAGCGGGCGCGAGCGGCGGGCTTGCGAAGCCGCGGGTTCTAGCCGCGCGGGCGGCGCGTGGTGTGGGCCGCCGCGCGGGCGGTCTCCAGGAGTTCCTCCGCGTGTGCCCGGGCCAGTTGCGAGTCCTCCTGGCCGGCGAGCATCCGGGACAGCTCGCGCACCCGGTCCTCGCCCTCCATCACCTGGACGCCGCTGCGCGTCACCGAGCCGTCGTGGGTCTTCTCGACCACCAGGTGCCGGTCCGCGAAGGCGGCCACCTGCGGCAGGTGGGTCACCACCACGACCTGCGCGGACTCGGCGAGCTTGGCGAGCCGTCGGCCCACCTCCACGGCCGCCTTGCCGCCGACGCCCGCGTCCACCTCGTCGAAGAGGTAGGTGGGCACGGGGTCGGAGCCGGCGAACACGACCTCGACCGCGAGCATCACGCGCGAGAGCTCACCGCCGGAGGCGCCCTTGGCGATGGGCCTGGGCGGCGCGCCCGGGTGCGGGGCCAGGAGCAGCTCGACCTCGTCGGCGCCGTGCGGACCGTAGGCGACGGCCCGGCCGTCCACCTCGATGCCCTCCTGCGGGTCGGCGACCTCGGTCTGCCGGATCGCGAAGGTCACCCGGGCGTGCGGCATGGCCAGCTCGCCCAGCTCCCCGGTGACCGCGTCGGCGAACCGCTTGGCCGCCGCGTTCCTGGCCTCGGTCAACTCCTGGGCCCGCGCGCCGAGTTCGGCGCGCAGCGCGTCGCGTTCGGCGGTCAGTTCACCGATCCGGTCGTCGTCGCCCTCGAGTTCGCCGAGCCGGGCCGCGCTCGTCTCGGCCCAGCTCAGCACGGACGCGATGTCCTCGCCGTACTTCCGGGTGAGCTGGGCCAGGGCGGCCCGGCGCTCCTCCACGGCCGCCAGGCGTCGCGGATCGGCGTCCAGGTTGTCCGCGTATCCGGCGAGTTCGCCCGCCACGTCGGCGGCCAGGATGCCGATCTCGCCCAGCCGGTCGGCGAGGGTGGCCAGCGCCGGGTCGTGGGACCGTACGGCCTCGACGGCGCGGTGGGCGCCGGCGATCAGGGTGGCCGCGTCGACGCCCTCCGGGTCCTCCGGGTCGCCGGCCAGCGCGGCGTGCGCCAGGCTCGCGGCGGAGGCCAAGGCCTCGGCGTGGCCGAGCCGCTGGGACTCGGCGGCCAACTCGGCGTCCTCACCCGGGCGCGGCTCGACGGCGGCGATCTCCTCCAGGCCGAACCGCAGCATGTCGGCCTCCTGGGCCCGCTCGCGGGCGCGGGTGGTCAGCTCGGTCAGCTCGGCGGAGACGGCGCGCAGCCGGCGGTAGGCGCCGGTGTACGCCTCCAGGGGCGCGGCGACGGCGTCGCCGGCGTACCGGTCGAGCGCCTGTCGTTGCCGGGCCGGCTTGAGCAGGCCCTGCTGGTCGGTCTGGCCGTGCACGGCCACCAGCTCGTCGGCGAGTTCGCCGAGCAGCCCGACCGGGACCGACCGGCCGCCGACGTGGGCGCGCGAGCGGCCCTCGGCGGAGACGGTGCGGCTGATCAGCAGGGTGCCCTCGTCGACGTCGGCGCCGGCCTCCTGGACCCGGTCGGCGACCGTGCCCCGGTCGGCGATGACGATCCGGCCCTCCACGACCGCCGCCTTGTGGCCGATCCGTACCAGGGCGGCGTCGGCCCGGCCGCCGAGCAGCAGGCCGAGGCTGGTGACCACCATGGTCTTGCCGGCCCCGGTCTCGCCGGTCACCGCGGTGAATCCGGGCGACAGTGCCACGACGGCATCGTCGATCACCCCGAGCGACTGAATCCGCATCTCTTCGAGATGCGGGCGCGCACCCGCTATGACCTGCGTCTTTTCCTCTCGGCGAGTGCTCACTTGCCCCTCTGGGGAAATCCTGGGGAGTCTGCTCCACACTCCCGCTCGCGTCGTTCTGTCCACCGAGGAGGGTAGCGAGCGCTTCGCGCCTCCTCCCGCCCGCCTCCGGCTTGAGCCGAGCGTAGTGGCCGAACGCGTCGATCGGCGAAGCGGCCGGTGGGCGCCGGTTCGGGCCCGGGGCTCGTGGCGGCGGCTCGGGGCAGGCGGGGCCGGTGCGGCATCAGTGCGGAGCGCCGCGCCAGCCGGCCACCGGCAGGGCGAACTTCGCGACCAGACGGTCGGTGAACGAGGCGTGGTGCAGCCGGGCCAGGCGCACCGGCACCGCGCCGCGCCGCACCTCGACGCGCGCCCCCGCGGGCAGCTCCACGGTGCGCCGTCCGTCGCACCACAGCACCCCGTGCGGGGTCTGCGGCTGCACCTCCACCGCCAGCACCGAATCGGGCGCGGTGACCAGCGGCTTGGCGAACAGGGCGTGCGCGCTGATGGGCACCATCAGCAGCGCCTCCACCTCCGGCCACACCACGGGGCCGCCCGCCGAGAACGCGTACGCCGTCGAGCCGGTGGGGGTGGCGCACACGACGCCGTCGCCGCCGAAGCCGGTGACGGGGCGGCCGTCCACCTCCGTGACGACCTCAAGCAGGCGTTCCCTGGCGGCCTTCTCGACCGACGCCTCGTTCAACGCCCAGTCGGTGTGCACGACGTGGCCGTCGTTGCGGACCAGCACGTCGAGCGTCATCCGCTCCTCGACCTCGTACGCGCGCGAGACCACCCGCTCCACGACCTGGTCCAGGTCGTCCCGCTCGGCCTCGGCGAGGAAGCCCACCCGGCCGAGGTTGACCCCGAGCATCGGCACGCCCGAGGTGCGGGCGAACTCCGCGCCGCGCAGCAGGGTGCCGTCGCCGCCGAGCACGATGAGGAGTTCGCAGCCATCGAGCACCCGCGGCGTCGCGTCGACCCGCGCCACCTGCGAGGGCAACGGCAGGTCCGCGGCCTCGGCCGCCAGCACCCGCACGCCGATGCCGCTGCGCAACAGGCCCTGGACGACGAGTTCGGCGCTGCGGACGGCCGCGGGCCGGCCGGTGTGGGCGAGCAGGAACACGGTGCGCTCCCCCGCCGCCCCCTCCGCCCGGGCCTGGAGTTCCGCCAGCGCGGGCGCCGGCGCGGACGGGTCCGCCCCGGGCGCGGCCGGTCGCGCCGCGCCCGTGGGCGGCTCCTGTGCTGCTGCTTCTGAAGTGGTCACCGAGGCCCCTCCGCCACTGCACGGTCAACGTCCGCCGGGTCCAGGTCAGGCGCCCCGGCGCGAAGCCACAGAAAGTATTCGACATTGCCCGACGGGCCCGGCAGCGGGCTGGCCGTCACGCCCAGCACCCCGAGCCCGAGTTCCGCCGCCCGGGCGGCGACGGTGCGCACCGTCTCGGCGCGCAGTTCCCTGCTCCGTACGACGCCGCCGCTGCCCAGCCGTTCCTTGCCGACCTCGAACTGTGGCTTGACCATCAGGACGAGGTCGGCGTCCGGCGCCGAGCAGCGCACCAACGCCGGGAGCACCAGGCCGAGCGGGATGAACGACAGGTCGCCCACCACCAGGTCGACGGGTTGGCCGTCGAGCTGTTCCAGCGTCAGCTCGCGGACGTTCGTACGGTCCTTGACGACCACCCGCTCGTCGCTCCGCAGCGACCAGGCGAGCTGCCCGTACCCGACATCCACCGCCACCACCTGGGCCGCCCCGGCGCGCAGCAGCACGTCCGTGAAGCCGCCGGTGGAGGCGCCGGCGTCCAGCGCCCGGCGCCCGGCGACCCGCAGGCCGCGCCCGGCGCCGCCCTCGGGAGCGGGGCCGGTGTCGGCGGCGGGGTCGGGGGCCGTGCGGGCGCGGTACTCGTCGCTGAACGCGAGGAGGGCCCCGGCCAGCTTGTGCCCGCCGCGCGAGACGTAGTCCGGGTCGCTGTCGTCCTGGGTGACGACGACGGCCGCGCTCGTCTCGACCTGGGTGGCGGGCTTGGTCGCGGTCGTCCCGCCGATGGTCACCCGGCCCGCGGCGATCAGCTGGCTCGCGTGCTCGCGCGAGCGCGCCAGCTCGCGGCGGACCAGCTCCGCGTCGAGTCGGTTACGGCGTGGACGGCTCACTGCCACGTGCGGTTCAGCTCCTGTGATCGTGCGGGGACGGCGCCGGTACGAGCCGGCCGGGGCCGGGGCGCTGGTCGAGTGCGTCGAGCACGTCGCGCAGGCCCCGGTGTACATCCTCGTACACCTCAAGGTGACCGTCGACGGGCAGGTGGTCGAGGTCACCGAGGCGCTCCAGGCCGGCGTCGACCGCCGGGTCGCCGGTGGGCGTGCGCACGAGGCCGAGCGGGGCGGTCTCCTCCCCCGGCTCCCCCGCCTCCTCCCGTCGCCCGGCCGGTGGCCGCTCCGGCTCCCGCACCGCCTGCCGCGGCTGCTCCGGCCGCTGTACGGGGGGTGCCTCGCGCGGCTCCGACGGGTCGGCGGGTGGCGCGGCGGCCTCCGGCGTCGGCGCCACCGTGGTGGTCGGCGCGGCGGTCGGGCCCGGTACGACGCGGGCGGGCCCGGGCGCGCCGGGCTCGACGGCGGCCCCCGTGGGGCTGGGGGCGTCCGCCGTGGTGGGGTGGGGCTGCGCCGGGTGGGCTGGCGCGCTGGACATCGGCTCATCCATGGCCCCGACGCTACCGTGCGACACGCCCTCACCAAGGCGGCCCGCTGGCCGCGCCCGGGTGCGGTCGGCGACGCCCGGGCGGGGGCGGGGAGGGACAGGGAAGGGCGGAGTGGGGGGCGAGCGGGCCGGCGGTGCCGGGTGGTGCCCCCGGCGCTCAGCGGCCCGGCGTCGGTTCGCCCGCCGGTACCGGATCGGCGGCCTCGCCGGTTCCAGAGGCCTCGCCGGCCTTGGCGGCCTCCGTCCCCGCGGCCGGCGTCGGAACGGCCGTGGCCTGGCGGCGCGAGCGGCGGGCGGCGGGGATCACCAGGGGCGTGCCGCTCTCCGGGTCCTCGATCACCTGGCAGCGCAGGCCGAAGACCCGCTCCACCAGCTCGGCCGTGACGATCTCGCCCGGCTCGCCCTCGGCGACGACCTCGCCGTCCCGCATGGCGATCAGGTGCGTGGCGTACCGGGCGGCGTGGTTGAGGTCGTGCAGGACGGCCACCAGCGTGCGGCCCTGCTCCTCGTGCAGGTCGGCGCAGAGGTCGAGCACGTCGATCTGGTGCTGGATGTCGAGGTAGGTGGTCGGCTCGTCGAGCAGCAGCAGCGGCGTCTGCTGGGCGATGGCCATGGCGATCCACACCCGCTGCCGCTGCCCGCCGGAGAGTTCGTCGACAAAGCGATCCGCCAGTTCGGCGACGCCGGTGGCCGCCATCGACTCGTCGACGATCCGCTCGTCGGTCTCCGACCACTGCCGCAGCAGCCCCTGGTGCGGGTAGCGGCCGCGCGCCACGAGGTCGGCCACCGTGATGCCGTCCGGCGCGATGGAGGACTGCGGCAGCAGCCCCAGGGTCCTGGCGACCTTCTTCGCCGGCAGGGACGAGATGGCCTGCCCGTCGAGCAGCACCGAGCCCGCCGTCGGCTTGAGCATCCGCGACAGGGCGCGCAGCAGCGTGGACTTGCCGCAGGCGTTCGGCCCGACCACGACCGTGAAGGAGTGGTCGGGTATCGACACGGACAGGTGCTCGGCGACGGTGCGCCGGTCGTAGGCGAGGGTGAGGTCCTGCCCGGTGAGCCGCTGTCGCGCGCCGGACGCGGCGGGGGTCGCGGAAGAGGTAGCCACGGTGTGTTCGGTGTCCTTGTCGTCGTTGGTGCCAGTGCTCGCGGCGCGGCCGGGGCCGCCCGGGTCGCCGGGCGCCCGCGCGCCCCCGCCGCCCCTCATACCCGGCCCGCCCGGCGCTCGGCCACCAGCAGCCACAGCAGGTACGTGCCGCCGAGCACCCCGGTGAGCACGCCGACCGGAAGCTGGTCGGCGCCGAACGCCCGTTGCGTGCCCCAGTCGGCCGTGACCAGCAGGGCCGCCCCCATGCAGGCGGCGGGCAGCAGGTTGGGGCCCGGCGACCGGGTCAGCCGGCGGGCCAGTTGCGGCGAGGTCAGCGCGACGAAGGCGACCGGGCCAGCGGCAGCGGTCGCGGCGGCGGTGAGCAGCACGGCGGCCAGCAGCATCACCAGCCGGGTGCGCTCGACGCGTACCCCGAGGGCGTACGCGCTGTCGTCGCCCAGCTCCAGCATCCGTAGGGCCCGGGCGTGGCCGACGACCACCGGCGCGAGCACGGCGCACACCGCGAGCAGCGGCCAGACCTGGTCCCAGTCGCGGCCGTTGAGCGAGCCGGTGAGCCAGACGACGGCGCGCGCGGCGTCCACCAGCTCCGCCTTGGTGAGCAGATAGCCGTTGACCGCGCTGAGCATGGCCGCGGCGCCGATGCCGACCAGCACCAGCCGGTAGCCCTGGACGCCCCGCCGCCAGGCCAGCGCGTACACGGCCAGGCCGGTGAGCAGCCCGCCGAGCACGGCGCCGGCGGCGACCTGGGCGCTGGTGCCCTGGAAGAGCACGATCACGGTGAGCGCGCCGGCCGCCGAGCCCTGGCCGAAGCCGATGACGTCCGGGCTGCCCAGCGGGTTGCGCGCCAGGCTCTGGAAGACGGCGCCGGCGAGGCCGAGCGCGGCGCCGACCAGCAGCGCCACCAGCACGCGGGGCAGCCGCAGTTCGCGCACGACGTAGTCCTGGGCGACGGTGCCGTCGCCCAGCAGGGCGCGCACCGCGTCGGCGAAGCCGATGGGGTAGCCGCCGGTGCCGATCAGCACCACGCCCATGGCCAGAGCGAGCGTCGTCAGCGCCAGCCCGACCAGGCCCGCCCGCACGTCCACCCGGACCGAGAGGCCGCCCCGGGCGCGCAGCGTGAGGCTCCGGCGGCGGCCGCGCCCGGCCGACCCGCCGTCAGGGCGCGCTCCGGCGGCCGGCGTACGGGCCGGGGCCGGTGCGCCCGGAGCGGCACCGCCGGGGCGCGGCTTCGCGCCGCCGGGGGGCTGGTCGGCGGTGGTGCGGGCGGTGGACTGGTCGTCGGCGGTCACAGGTGGGCCAGCCTTCGGCGGCGTACGAGGTAGATGAAGGCGGGGCCGCCGACGAGGGTGGTGACGACGCCGACCTGGAGTTCGCCGGGCCGGGCGACGACGCGCCCGAGGATGTCGGCGCCCAGCAGCAGGACGGGCGCGAGCACGGCCGCGTACGCCAGTGTCCAGCGCACGTCGGGGCCGGTGAGCGCGCGGACCAGGTGCGGCACGAGGAGGCCGACGAAGGCGATCGGGCCGCAGGCCGCGGTGGCCGCGCCGCACAGCAGGGTGATGGCGAGCACGGCCAGGACCCGGGTGCGGTTCAGCCGCGCGCCCAGGGCGCGGGCCGCGTCGTCGCCCAGCGCGACGGCGTTCAGGGGCCGGCCCAGGGCGAGCGCGAGCAGGGCGCCGGTCGCCAGGAAGGGCGCCACCCGCGTGAGCACGTCCTCGTTGGCGGCGGCGAGTGAGCCGACCGTCCAGAAGCGCATCGTGTCCAGGGCGACCGAGTCCAGGAGCTGTACGGCCTGGACGTACCCGAAGAGGGCGGCGGAGACCGCGGTACCGGCGAGCGCGAGCCGCACCGGCGTCGCGCCACGGCTGCCGCCGAGCGCGTACACGAGCACGGAGACGACCGCGGCGCCCAGGAACGCGAACCAGACGTACCCGGTCGGCGAGGTGACGCCGAGGAAGCTGATGGCGGAGACGACGGCGGCGCTGGCGCCGGCGTTGACGCCGAGGATGCCCGGTTCGGCCAGCGGGTTGCGGGTCAGAGCCTGCATCACCGCGCCGGCCAGCCCGAGACCGGCGCCCACCAGCAGGCCGAGCAGCGTGCGCGGCAGCCGCACGTCGCGGACCACGACGTCGGCGTCGGTTCCCGAGTAGTTGGTGAGGCCGTGCCACACCTCGCCGAGCGCGAGCGGCTTGGCGCCGACGGCGACGCTGGCCGCCAACACGAGCAGCAGCACGCCGAGCGCGGCGACCAGTCCGGCCGCCCGGGCCGCACGCCGGCGGGGCGGGGGCTCGGGAGTCTCCGCCCCCGCCGGCGCCGCGGCCGTCACGGGGCTCACCACGGTCACGCGGAACTCCACCTCTTGGGACAACGGGGCGACCAGACCCGCCACCCCACATAAGGTTAGGTTAGCCTAACCCTCGTTTGGCGTACGTTGTCGAGCCGCGTACGCCGCGCCCCGGCCCCGACCCGCACCAGCCCGGCTCCCCCAACTCGCCCCGGCCACACCGAACGCCACGCCTACAAGCCGTCCCGCGCCCCCACCGAAGAACCCGCCCGTCGCCCCGCGCGGCCCCGCATCGCCCCCGGCCAGCCCCGGAGCGGCCCCGGTGCGCCGCACGCGCCCGGCGCACCGCCCGCGACCGGCCAGAGGAGCCCCATGACCCCGCCCCGCACCGCACCGCCGATGTCCCGCCGTGGCCTGCTCGCCCTCGGCGGCGCGCTCGGCGCCGGCGCCCTGCTCGCCGCCTGCGGCGAGGACGACAAGGGCTCCGGGAGCCGCGCCGGCGGCCCGTCGGGCTCCGGAGGCCAGCGCGGCCCGTGGACCTTCAGGGACGACCGTGGCGTCACCGCCAGGGCCGAGCGGACACCGAGGAACATCGTCGCCTACGTCGGCACCGCCGCCGCCCTGCACGACTTCGGCGTGGAGTGCGTCGGCGTCTTCGGCCCGACTAAGCGCGAGGACGGCAGGCCGGAGATGCTCGCCGGCGAACTCGATGTCGACAAGACGACCGTCGTCGGCGACACCTGGGGCGAGTTCAGCATCGAGAAGTACGCGGCCCTCCAGCCGGACCTGCTGGTCACCAACATGTACGCCAAGGACGACCTGTGGTTCGTCCCGGAGAACAGCCGCGAGAAGATCCTCGACCTGTCCCCCAACGTCGTCGGCCTCGCCGCCTCCCACACCTCGCTGCCCGCCGTCGTCCAGCGGTACGCGGCGCTCGCCGCGTCGCTCGGCGCCGACCTGGGGTCGCGCCGGGTCACCGACGCCAAGGCCCGCTTCGGGCGCGCCTCCGAGAGCCTGCGCCAGGCCGCCGGGGAACGGCGCGGCCTGCGGGTCCTCGCCGTCTCCGCCAGCAACGACCTCCTCTACGTCGCCGACCCCAAGGTGTACGCCGACCTCACCTACTTCAAGGAGTTGGGCGTCGAACTCGTCACGCCTGACAAGGTCAGCGGCCAGGGCTTCTTCGAGAACTTGAGCTGGGAGAACGCCGACGCCTACGACGCCGACCTGATCCTCCTGGACAACCGGGGCCAGTCCCTCCAACCGACCGACCTGAAGGCCAAGCCCACCTGGCGGCGACTGCCCGCGGTCAGGGCCGGCCAGGTCGTCCCGTGGGCCTACGAACCGCGCCTCTCCCACGCCGGCTTCGCACCCCACCTGGAGGCGCTGGCCAAGGCCGTAC
Organism: Streptomyces sp. 71268; assembly: GCF_029392895.1. Taxonomy (NCBI): domain Bacteria; kingdom Bacillati; phylum Actinomycetota; class Actinomycetes; order Kitasatosporales; family Streptomycetaceae; genus Streptomyces; species Streptomyces sp. 71268. The sequence goes on along the minus strand of NZ_CP114200.1, from coordinate 6,907,078 downwards.
GGGAGGCCAGGGAGGTCAAGGGCGGCTGAGGCACCCGAGCACCACGGCCCGGGCGACCCGCCGCAGGCCCGCGGCCCTCACCACAGCCGCCGCGACCGCCGAAGGCACGACACGCACGGGCACGCACCACACAGGACACGCAGGACACTCACGCACGCCCCACGCACCACACGCGGAACGCACAGCACGCGGCACGCAGACGCAGACGCACCCACGCAGGACGCACACACGCAGCACGCGGCACCCAGCACCGCCTGCCCGCAGGCAGCAGCCCCACCCCATGACCGAAGGGAACCACCATGGCGAACACGCCCTACAGCTTCTTTGACCTGCGGGTCGTCCGGGCCGAGCGGTTGAGCCCCAGCTTCGTGCGCGTCACCTTCGGCGGTCCGGAGCTGGCCTCCTTCGTCAACGGAGGACGGGACCAGCGGCTCAAGATCTTCCTGCCGCAGCCGGGCCAGGAGGCCCCGGTGGTGCCGCGCTCCGCCGACCTGTCCTGGTACCCGGAGTGGCGCGCGATGGACCCGGCCGTACGCGGCGTCATGCGCACCTACACCGTCCGCGAACACCGCCGCGACCCGCACGAGGTGGACATCGACTTCGCGCTCCACGGCGACACCGGCCCGGCCTCCCGCTGGGCCGCCACCGCGGCCCCCGGCGACCGGGTGACGCTCCTCGGCCCGACCGCCGAGGAGAACGGCGGCGTCGACTTCCAGCCCCCCGGCCTCGGCGGCGTCCCCGCGTCCGACGCGCGCGGCAACCCGCTGCCGGCCACCACCTGGGTGCTGATCACGGCGGACGAGACGGCGCTGCCCGCCGTGGCCAGCACCCTCGCCTGGCTGCCGGCCGGCACGCCCGCCAGGGTGTGGATCGAGGTCCAGCACGCCGAGGACCGCCAGGCCCTCCCGACCAAGGCCGACGCGGACGTCACCTGGCTCGTGCGCGACGAGACCCCCGCGCCCGAACCGGCCACCTCCGGCGCCCCGCTCACGCACGGCCAGCGCACGCTGGACGCGGTGCGCGCCGCCGAGCTGCCCGACGGCACCCCGTACGCCTGGATCGCCGGCGAGTCCAGCACCGTTCGCGCGCTGCGCCGCCACCTGGTCGGCGAGCGCGGCTTCGACCGCAAGGCGGTCAAGTTCACCGGCTACTGGCGGCAGGGCACCAGCGAGGACCAACTCCTCGACCAGGAGGCCGTCGAGGCCGACGAGGCCGAGGACGCCGCGAACGAGTAGGACGAGCCCACCGCCCGAGCGGCGGGTCGGCCCCGGACCCGCCGGTCCGCGACCGCCCCGCCGCCTCTCCCCGGTACCGCCGCCCCAGGGCCCCGGCGCGCCCGGCCCGGCCTCAGTACGCGGCGTCGCTCACAGGCCCAGCTTCGCCAGCGCCTTGTCGGCGTTGATCCGGTCGCCGTCCCGGTGGGCCGCGCTCAGCCCCGGCCCGGCCCCGCCCGCGCGCCTGACCGGCTCGCCGGTGCGCTCGCGCTCCGCGTCGCCCGCGGTCCAAGTCGCCGCGCACAGCGCCCGCAGCCCGTCCAGCGGGTCGCCCGCGCCGTCGATCTCCGCCCGCGCGTCCCGTACCCGGGCGGTCCAGCCGCCACAGGCGAACCCCTCGCCGGCGGCCCGCACCTCGGGGTGTGCCGTCAGCATCCCGCGCAGGTCGGCGGCGACGAACGTCGGCCGGTGCACGGGCTCGGCGGCCAGGAGTTGCGCCGCGTCGGTCACCCCGGTCAGCACGAGCAGGGAGTCCACGCCCCCGCCGTTGGCCCCCTCGATGTCGGTGTCCAACCGGTCGCCGACGACCAGCGGCTGCTTGGCCCCGGTGCGCAGGATGGTCTCCCGGTGCATCGGCGGCTGCGGCTTGCCCGCGACCTGCGGTGCCCCGCCGGCGACGAACCGTACGACCTCCACCGCCGCGCCGTTGCCGGGCGCGATGCCCCGGGCGGTGGGGATGGTCAGGTCGGTGTTGGAGGCGAACCACGGCACACCGCGCGCGACCGCGTACCCCGCCTCCATCAGCCGCTCCCACGGCTGCTGCGGCCCGCCGTACCCCTGGACCACCGCCGCGATGTCCGCGTCGGCCGAGTCCACCGGCACCAGGCCGCGCTCGCGCAGCGCCACCCGGAGCCCCTCGCCGCCGATGGCCAGCACCTGCGCGCCGGGCGGCACCTGCTCGGAGATGAGCCGGGCCACCGCCTGCGCCGAGTTGATGACGTCGTCGGGCCGCGCGGGCGCGCCCAGGCTGGTCAGGTGCTCGGCAACGGTCTGCGGGGTACGCAGCGCGTTGTTGGTGACGTACGCCAGGTGCATCCCCGCCGCCCGAGCGACGTCCAGCGACTCCACCGCGTGCGCGATGGCCTCACCCCCCGCGTACACGACCCCGTCCAGGTCGAGGAGTGCGGTGTCATACGCCTCGTGTAGCGGTCGCGCACTGTCGCCAGGTCGAGTACGAGTGCTCTCGCTCATGGGGTCGTCGCTCCTCATAGGCTCATATGTTTGTCCCCCGATCATCGCGCATCCTGTGGAGCGGCATAGCATTCCCCAATGAGCACTCCAGGACCTGTCGGGCAAGGTCTTCAGCTCGCCCCGTTCCGTGGCCTGCGGTACGCCTCGGAGCGAGTCAGCAGCCTTGCCGCCGTCACCTCGCCGCCCTACGACGTCGTCGTGCGGCCGGACGGTCTGCGGCATCTGGAGACGGCCGACCCGTACAACATCGTCCGCCTGATCCTTCCGCAGACCGGGGAGCCCACCGCCCGCCACCAGCAGGCCGCGCAGACGCTGCGCCGCTGGCAGGCGGAGGGCGTGCTGACCCCCGATCCGGAACCGGCGCTGTACGTCTACGAACAGCGCGACCAGGGGCTGCTCCAGCGCGGGCTGATCGGCGCCCTGCGGCTGAGCCCGCCGCGGGAGGGGGTCGTCCTCCCGCACGAGAACGTCATGCCGCACGTCGTCGAGGACCGCGCCGACCTGATGCGGGCGACCGCGGCCAACCTCGAACCCCTGCTGCTCTCCTACGACGGGCACGAGACCGACGCGCTCAACGGCGACGCGGGCCTGGCCCCGTCCGCCGACGGCCACGCCCCGGCGGCCGCGCCCGGCGCGAGCGCGGTGATCGACCGCGCGGTGCGCCGCCCGCCGCTGCTCGCCACGACCACCGAGGACGGGGTCGCCCACCGGCTGTGGCGGATCGCCGACCCGGCCGAGATCGCCGAGGCCGCCTCCGACCTGCGACAGCGCCAGGCCCTGATCGCCGACGGCCACCACCGCTGGGCCACCTACCTGCGGCTGCGGGACGAGCGGCGCGACCCCGGGCCCTGGGACTTCGGCCTGGTGCTGCTCGTGGACAGCGCCCGCTACCCGTTGCGGGTCCGCGCCATCCACCGGCTGCTGCGGCGGCTGTCCCCCGCCGACGCCCTCGCCGCCGTCGGGGACGCCTTCCGGGTCCGCCCCGTCGACGGCCCGCTGACCGCCGCTCTCGACGCCCTGGCCACGGCCCAGGACGAGGCCGAGCGGGCCGGCGCCGCGCGCAACGCCTTCCTGCTCGCGGGCGGTGGCCGCTTCCACCTCCTGGACCGGCCCGACCCGGCGCTGCTGGCGGCGGCCGTCCCACGGGACCGCCCGGAGGCGTGGCGCACGCTGGACGCGACGGTGCTGCACGCGCTGCTGCTCGACCGCGTCTGGCGGATCTCCGACGCCCCGGAGCACATCGGGTACATCCACGACGCCAACGCCGCCGTGGAACAGACGGAGCGACACGGCGGCACCGCCGTGCTGATGCGCCCCGTCGAGGAGGGCGTCGTACGCGACCTCGCGCGGCAGGGCGTGGCCATGCCGCACAAGTCCACGTCGTTCGGGCCCAAGCCCGCCACCGGCCTGGTCCTGCGCAGCCTCGAACTGGGCTGAGCCGGCCCGGCCCGACGACCGGTCAGCGCGCCGAACCGGCGCGCGGGCGCGGCCGGTTGCCCCGGTGCGGCCGGCGGTGCGCGGCCGTTAGCCGGCGGCCGGCCGGGAGGTGGCGAGCGGGGAGCGGTGGCGGTCCACGATCCCCTCGACGATCCGCAGCAGCCGCTCCCCCACCCGGTCGATGCTGCCGTTCTGCGTGCTGACCTGCGCGCCTTCGAGCGCGAACGTGATCTCGGCCGCGACCTGTTCGGGATCGGGCAACCCGGCCTCGGCACACATGCCCACCAGTCGGCGGGTCTGCCGGGCCTTGTGCTCCTCGATCACCTGCCGCGCGGGATGGGCCCGGTCGGGCAGCTCGGCCAGGGAGTTGATGAACGGGCAGCCCCGGTACGAGAGCGAGGGCAGCCCCTCGGCGATGAAGTGGGCCAGGCCCAGGATCTGCTCCCGGGGCCGGCCGGGATGCTCGGCCTCGACCCGGTCGAAGGCCGCCTGGTAGTCGGCGGCGACGATCCGCAGCCACTCGGCGACGAGCGCGTCCTTGGTCTCGAAGTGCCGGTAGATCGCCATCTTGGTGGTCTCGGCCCGCTCCGCGATCGCCTGCACCCCCACCCGCCGGATGCCCTCGCGCTGGAACAGCTCCTCGGCCGCGTCCAGGATGCGCTCCCGTGGCGGCAGCTTGGCCACCCTGCTCGGCCTGCTGCTGGTCGCTGCCATGACTGCTCCGTGACGTCGCTCCGGTGCGGGCCCCGCGCCACGCCCTGCTACGGTACCAGTCCGTCCCGAGCGATACCGAGCGGTATCACTTGGGCCGCGACGGTATCGTTCTGTCTGCTGGGAGTGTCCGATGAGAGTGACCGAGTATGTGACCTTCGACGCGGTCGGGCTCGCCGCCGCGATAGCCGACGGCGAGCTGACCCCCGCCGAGGTCGAAGCGGCCGCCCGCGAGGCCGCCGAGGCGGTCAATCCGCGGATCAACGCCGTCGTGGAGACCTGGGAGGCCGACGACCGGCCCCGCCCGGGGAGCGCCCCGCTGGCCGGCGTCCCCTTCCTGATCAAGGACATCGCGGTCACCATGGCCGGCAGACGCATGGAGCTGGGCAGCCGCCTGGCGGCCGGCCACGTCGCCGCCGCCGACTCCAGCCTGATGCGCCGCTTCCGCCGCGCCGGCCTCGTGACGTTCGGCCGCACGAGCACCCCGGAGCTGGCGTACAGCGGCACGACGGAACCCGCCCTCCACGGCGCCACCCGCAACCCCTGGGACCTGGAGCGCAGCGCCGGCGGGTCCAGCGGGGGCGCCGGCGCGGCCGTCGCCGCCGGGGTGGTCCCGATCGCCCACGCCACCGACGCCGCCGGCTCGATCCGCGTCCCCGCCGCGTACAACGGCCTCTTCGGCCTCAAGCCCACCCGCGGCCGGGTCTCGACGGGCCCGGCCTTCGACGAGATCTTCAACGGCCTGGCCGTACACGGCAGCGTCAGCCGCACCGTACGCGACAGCGCGGCCCTGCTCGACCGGATGCGCGGCCCGGAGCCCGGCGACCCCTACTCCGCCCCACAGCCCTCCCGGCCGTACGCGGAAGAGGTCACCCGCGACCCCGGCACGCTACGCGTCGGCGTCCTCACCCACGCCTGGGGCGGCCACCGCACCGCGCCGCCGGTGGCCGACGCGCTGGCCGGCACCGCGCGGCTGCTCACGTCCCTCGGTCACCGGGTGGAGGAGGTGACGGTCGACCTCGGGGTGGACTGGGAGGAGTTCCTGTTGGCCAGCGCCCGACAGTGGACGGCCAACCTCGCGGCCACGGTCGACGAACTGGCCGCCGCCACCGGCCGCCCCATCGACTCCTCGACCCTGGAGCCACCCACCCTGGCCAGCTACCACTACGGCCGACAGGTCACCGGCACCGAGTTCGTCACCGCCCTCGCGCTGCGCAACCGCCTCTCCCGCGCCTTGGCCGGGTACTTCGCCACCCACGACATCCTGCTCACCCCGACCCTGCCGGACCTCCCCGTGCCGCTGGGCACGTACGCCCGGGACGCCGAGGCCCTGGACGGCCTCGGCTGGCTCCGCCGGCTCTTCGACCTCGCCCCGTTCACCGCGGCCTTCAACGTGGCCGGCACCCCCGCCATGTCCGTGCCGGCGCCGCCCGACCCCGCGACGGGGCTCCCCATCGGCATGCAGTTCGCCGCCGACCACGGTCGCGAGGACCGCCTCTTCCGCCTCGCCGGCCAGCTCGAACAGGCCAGCCCGTGGGCCGACCGAACCCCCACGGTCTGGGCGGGGAACCCGCCGGGCCGCTGAGGGCCCGCGCGCCGGAACCTGAAGCCGGCGAGGCGCGCCCGCGCCACGGCTTCACGGCCCGCCCGCGCCACGAACGCCCGAGGGCGGAACCCGTGGTGGGTTCCGCCCTCGGGCGCACACGCGAACGATCAGACGTCGTCGGACCGCCGCTCCGCGGCCTCCTCGTCGGCGCCACGCGCCTCAGCGGAACCCGCACCCGGCGCGTCCTCACCCGCCACGACGCCACCATCGCGGTCACGGTCACCGTCAACACCGGCATCGGCATCGGCATCGGCATCGGTGCCACGGTCGGCGCTCTCCGTGCCGGCCGCCTCGGCCGCCTCGGCCGCTTCGGTCTCCTCGGCCGGTACGGGCTCGGGGTCGAGGTCCCCGGCACGCTCGCCGCTCACGTCGCCGGCCTCGTCGTCCACCTCGGCCGCGGCATCCCGCTCAGCGTCGTCCCGCTCCGGCGCGTCCTGCTCGGCGGCGTCGTACGACTCCCGGTCCCGCTCGGCCGGCTCGCCCGCCGCCTCGGCGTCCTCGCCCTCCAGGACGTCGACGAACTCCACGCCGTCGAGCTCCGCGAGCCGGTCCGAGGCGTCCGTGGTACCGCCCTGGTCCGCCTCCAGCGCCTTCGCGAACCACTCGCGCGCCTCGTCCGCGCGGTCGACCGCGAGCAGCGCGTCGGCGTACGCGTACCGCAGCCGCGCCGTCCACGGGTGGACGGCGGACGAGGCCAGCTCGGAGCTCTGCAACGTCACCACGGCGGCATCGGCCTGCCCCATGTCGCGGCGGGCGCCGGCCGCGACGAGCCGCATCTCCACCTGCCCGGCCCGGTCCAGCTTCTGCACCTCGGGCTCGCCGGCCATCGCCAACGCCCGCTCGGGCCGCCCCATGCCACGCTCGCAGTCGGCCATGACCGGCCACAGCTCGGCCGAGCCGGTCATCCGACGCGCGGTGCGGAACTCGGCCAGCGCCTCCGCGTACTTCCCGGTCGCGTACGAGGCGAACCCCGCCGCCTCCCGCACGGCCGCCACCCGCGAGGCCAGCCGCAGCGCGATCCGCGAGTACGCGTACGCCTGCTCCGGGTCCTCGTCCAGCAGCTTCGCCACCATGACCAGGTTCTTGGCCACGTCCTCGGCCAGGGTCTTCGGCAGGCTCATCAGCTCCTGCCGCACGCTCTTGTCGATCTCGTCGCCGGTCACCTCGGCCGGGATCGGCAGCCGCCGTACGGGCTCCCGCTCGCGGTCGTCCCGCCGCCCGCCGAAGCCACCCCGGTCGTCGCGCCGCCCGTGACCGCCACCGGCCCGGTCGTCCCGCCGCCCGTACGAGCCGCCCGCGCGGTCCCCGTCCCGGTACCGTCCGTAGCCGCCACCGCCGGAGCGCTCCTCCCGCCGCCCGTAGCCGCTGCCGCCACCACCGGCCCGGTCATCGCGCCGGCCGTAGCCACCACCAGAGCGCTCGTCACGGCGCGGGTACGCGCCGCCGGAACGGTCATCGCGCTGGCCGCCCCCGTGGCCGCCTCGGTCGAAGCCCTCCCGGCGGAAGCCGCCGCGCTGGTCGTCGCGGCGCGGTCCACGGTCGCGGTCGTCGCGACGGGGCCCACGGTCACGGTCGTCCGGACGCGGCCCACGCGGCCGATCATCACGCCCACGCGCGTCCCGGTCACGGTCCCGGTCATCGCGACGGAACGGCGGCCGGTCATCACGCCGCGCGAACCCGCCACCAGAACGCCCACCACGGTCGTCGTCCCGGTCCCGGCGGAAGCCACCGCGAGCACGGTCGTCGCCACGCTGCGGCCCACCACGGTCATCGCGCCGGTACCCGCCACGGTCGTCGTCCCGACGGAAGCCACCACGGTGGTCATCACGCCGGCCACCACGGTCATCGTCCCGGCGGAAACCACCACGGTCGTCGTCGCGCCGGAAGCCGCCACGGTTGTCGTCCCGGTCCCGGCGGAAGCCGCCACGGTCGCGGTCGTCACCGCGCTGCGACCCACCGCGATCGTCCCGGCGGTACCCACCGCGGTCGTCATCACGCCGGAAGCCACCACGGTCGTCATCCCGGCGGAAACCGCCACGGTTGTCGTCGCGCCGGAACCCCTCCCGAGCGCCGCCGCCCTCGCGCCGGAAGCCGCCGCGCTCGTCGTCCCGACGCGGGTCACGGCCACGGTCGTCGCGCCGCTGGTCCCCGCCCCGGGCGTCGCGACGGTCGTCGCGCCGGAACCCACCACGGTCGTCGTCCCGGCGGAAGCCGCCGCGCTGGTCGTCGCGACGGGACCCACGGTCACGGTCGTCCGGACGCGGCCCACGCGGCCGGTCGTCACGCCCACGCGCGTCCCGGTCACGGTCCCGGTCATCGCGACGGAACGGCGGCCGGTCATCACGCCGCGCGAACCCGCCTCCAGAACGCCCACCGCGGTCATCGTCCCGGCGCGGGCCGCCGCTCCCTCGGTCATCCCGCCGCGCACCGCCAGGGGCACGGAAATCCCGCCGGTCTCCGCCGTCCCGTCGGCGCGGCCCGCGATCCGATCGATCGTCGGGTGAGTTGGTGGACATCGGCGTGACTCCTGTCTTTGGGTACTGCGGTCATTCTCGCGCACCGGACTTGACGGCGCGCTTCGGGCAAAACAAAAAGGACCTGTGGTCCCAGCGTGAACGCTGGGACCACAGGTCCTGTCAAAGATTGTTCGGCGGCGTCCTACTCTCCCACAGGGTCCCCCCTGCAGTACCATCGGCGCTGAAAGGCTTAGCTTCCGGGTTCGGAATGTAACCGGGCGTTTCCCTAACGCAATAACCACCGAAACCCTTTTGGGTTCTAGCGAACAAGCACACTCTTCAATTGAGTAACTTAATGCCTTGAACAACAAGGTTATTAAGTGGTGCACCGGTGCGACTGTTCGCAGTCCGGGAACCACACAGTGAACGCGAGCAACTGAGGACAAGCCCTCGGCCTATTAGTACCAGTCAACTCCACCCCTTACGAGGCTTCCATATCTGGCCTATCAACCCAGTCGTCTACTGGGAGCCTTACCCCATCAAGTGGGTGGGAGCCCTCATCTCGAAGCAGGCTTCCCGCTTAGATGCTTTCAGCGGTTATCCCTCCCGAACGTAGCCAACCAGCCATGCCCTTGGCAGAACAACTGGCACACCAGAGGTTCGTCCGTCCCGGTCCTCTCGTACTAGGGACAGCCCTTCTCAAGACTCCTACGCGCACAGCGGATAGGGACCGAACTGTCTCACGACGTTCTAAACCCAGCTCGCGTACCGCTTTAATGGGCGAACAGCCCAACCCTTGGGACCGACTCCAGCCCCAGGATGCGACGAGCCGACATCGAGGTGCCAAACCATCCCGTCGATATGGACTCTTGGGGAAGATCAGCCTGTTATCCCCGGGGTACCTTTTATCCGTTGAGCGACGGCGCTTCCACAAGCCACCGCCGGATCACTAGTCCCGACTTTCGTCCCTGCTCGACCCGTCAGTCTCACAGTCAAGCTCCCTTGTGCACTTACACTCAACACCTGATTGCCAACCAGGCTGAGGGAACCTTTGGGCGCCTCCGTTACCCTTTAGGAGGCAACCGCCCCAGTTAAACTACCCACCAGACACTGTCCCTGATCCGGATCACGGACCCAGGTTAGACATCCAGCACGACCAGAGTGGTATTTCAACAACGACTCCACACACACTGGCGTGCATGCTTCACAGTCTCCCACCTATCCTACACAAGCCGAACCGAACACCAATATCAAGCTATAGTAAAGGTCCCGGGGTCTTTCCGTCCTGCTGCGCGAAACGAGCATCTTTACTCGTAATGCAATTTCACCGGGCCTATGGTTGAGACAGTCGAGAAGTCGTTACGCCATTCGTGCAGGTCGGAACTTACCCGACAAGGAATTTCGCTACCTTAGGATGGTTATAGTTACCACCGCCGTTTACTGGCGCTTAAGTTCTCAGCTTCGCCAACCCGAAAGTCAGCTAACCGGTCCCCTTAACGTTCCAGCACCGGGCAGGCGTCAGTCCGTATACATCGCCTTACGGCTTCGCACGGACCTGTGTTTTTAGTAAACAGTCGCTTCTCGCTGGTCTCTGCGGCCACCCCCAGCTCAAGGCGCAAAGCCCATCACCGGAAATGGCCCCCCTTCTCCCGAAGTTACGGGGGCATTTTGCCGAGTTCCTTAACCATAGTTCACCCGAACGCCTCGGTATTCTCTACCTGACCACCTGAGTCGGTTTAGGGTACGGGCCGCCATGAAACTCGCTAGAGGCTTTTCTCGACAGCATAGGATCATCCACTTCACCACAATCGGCTCGGCATCAGGTCTCACCCTCATATGCCATCCGGATTTACCTAGATGACGGGCTACACCCTTACCCCGGGACAACCACCGCCCGGGCTGGACTACCTTCCTGCGTCACCCCATCACTTACCTACTACCCCCTAGGGTCAGCGGCTCCACCACTCCCCTCAACTCCGAAGAGATCAGGGCGGCTTCACGGCCTTAGCATCAGAAGATTCAGTATTGGGCGCTTCAAAGCGGGTACCGGAATATCAACCGGTTGTCCATCGACTACGCCTGTCGGCCTCGCCTTAGGTCCCGACTTACCCTGGGCAGATCAGCTTGACCCAGGAACCCTTAGTCAATCGGCGCACACGTTTCCCACGTGTGAATCGCTACTCATGCCTGCATTCTCACTCGTGAACCATCCACAACTCGCTTACGCGGCTGCTTCACCCGGCACACGACGCTCCCCTACCCAACCCAACCTCCGTTAGGAGTACATGCTGGATTGACACGACTTCGGCGGTACGCTTGAGCCCCGCTACATTGTCGGCGCGGAATCACTTGACCAGTGAGCTATTACGCACTCTTTCAAGGGTGGCTGCTTCTAAGCCAACCTCCTGGTTGTCTCTGCGACTCCACATCCTTTCCCACTTAGCGTACGCTTAGGGGCCTTAGTCGATGCTCTGGGCTGTTTCCCTCTCGACCATGGAGCTTATCCCCCACAGTCTCACTGCCGCGCTCTCACTTACCGGCATTCGGAGTTTGGCTAAGGTCAGTAACCCGGTAGGGCCCATCGCCTATCCAGTGCTCTACCTCCGGCAAGAAACACACGACGCTGCACCTAAATGCATTTCGGGGAGAACCAGCTATCACGGAGTTTGATTGGCCTTTCACCCCTAACCACAGGTCATCCCCCAGGTTTTCAACCCTGGTGGGTTCGGTCCTCCACACGGTCTTACCCGCGCTTCAACCTGCCCATGGCTAGATCACTCCGCTTCGGGTCTTGAGCGTGCTACTCCAACGCCCTATTCGGACTCGCTTTCGCTACGGCTCCCCCACACGGGTTAACCTCGCAACACACCGCAAACTCGCAGGCTCATTCTTCAAAAGGCACGCAGTCACGACCACCAAGAACAAGTCTCGATGGCGACGCTCCCACGGCTTGTAGGCACACGGTTTCAGGTACTATTTCACTCCGCTCCCGCGGTACTTTTCACCATTCCCTCACGGTACTATCCGCTATCGGTCACCAGGGAATATTTAGGCTTAGCGGGTGGTCCCGCCAGATTCACACGGGATTTCTCGGGCCCCGTGCTACTTGGGAGTCGTACAAGCAAGCCATAGATGTTTCAGCTACGGGGGTCTTACCCTCTACGCCGGGCCTTTCGCATGCCCTTCGCCTACACCTACGGTTTCTGACTCACCCGACGACCGGCAGATCATCGAAGTACGATCCCACAACCCCAACCACGCAACCCCTGCCGGGTATCACACATGACTGGTTTAGCCTCATCCAGTTTCGCTCGCCACTACTCCCGGAATCACGGTTGTTTTCTCTTCCTGCGGGTACTGAGATGTTTCACTTCCCCGCGTTCCCTCCACATACCCTATATATTCAGGTACGGGTGACAGCCCATGACGACTGCCGGGTTTCCCCATTCGGACACCCCCGGATCAAAGCTCGGTTGACAGCTCCCCGGGGCCTATCGCGGCCTCCCACGTCCTTCATCGGTTCCTGGTGCCAAGGCATCCACCGTGCGCCCTTAAAAACTTGGCCACAGATGCTCGCGTTCACTGTGCAGTTCTCAAACAACGACCAGCCACCCGTCACACACCACAACCGTGATGCTGCACCGGGGCCGGCAACCGAAGACACAACCTCACGGCCGTACCCTCAGACACCCAACAGCGCGCCCAATCCTGACTCTCCACCACAGCACGCGTTCCACGCCTCAGAAGAGGCAGTACTAGCAAACCGTGCCAGATCGTCACGATCGAATAGTCAACGTTCCACCCATGAGCAACCAGCGTCGAACACTCGCCGACGAACTGGCTCTTGGACCACCAGGTAAGACCTGGCAGCCAAAGTGCTCCTTAGAAAGGAGGTGATCCAGCCGCACCTTCCGGTACGGCTACCTTGTTACGACTTCGTCCCAATCGCCAGTCCCACCTTCGACAGCTCCCTCCCCAAGGGGTTGGGCCACCGGCTTCGGGTGTTACCGACTTTCGTGACGTGACGGGCGGTGTGTACAAGGCCCGGGAACGTATTCACCGCAGCAATGCTGATCTGCGATTACTAGCGACTCCGACTTCATGGGGTCGAGTTGCAGACCCCAATCCGAACTGAGACCGGCTTTTTGAGATTCGCTCCACCTCACGGTATCGCAGCTCATTGTACCGGCCATTGTAGCACGTGTGCAGCCCAAGACATAAGGGGCATGATGACTTGACGTCGTCCCCACCTTCCTCCGAGTTGACCCCGGCAGTCTCCTGTGAGTCCCCATCACCCCGAAAGGCATGCTGGCAACACAGAACAAGGGTTGCGCTCGTTGCGGGACTTAACCCAACATCTCACGACACGAGCTGACGACAGCCATGCACCACCTGTACACCGACCACAAGGGGGCGACCATCTCTGGCCGTTTCCGGTGTATGTCAAGCCTTGGTAAGGTTCTTCGCGTTGCGTCGAATTAAGCCACATGCTCCGCCGCTTGTGCGGGCCCCCGTCAATTCCTTTGAGTTTTAGCCTTGCGGCCGTACTCCCCAGGCGGGGAACTTAATGCGTTAGCTGCGGCACGGACGACGTGGAATGTCGCCCACACCTAGTTCCCAACGTTTACGGCGTGGACTACCAGGGTATCTAATCCTGTTCGCTCCCCACGCTTTCGCTCCTCAGCGTCAGTATCGGCCCAGAGATCCGCCTTCGCCACCGGTGTTCCTCCTGATATCTGCGCATTTCACCGCTACACCAGGAATTCCGATCTCCCCTACCGAACTCTAGCCTGCCCGTATCGAATGCAGACCCGGGGTTAAGCCCCGGGCTTTCACATCCGACGCGACAAGCCGCCTACGAGCTCTTTACGCCCAATAATTCCGGACAACGCTCGCGCCCTACGTATTACCGCGGCTGCTGGCACGTAGTTAGCCGGCGCTTCTTCTGCAGGTACCGTCACTCTCGCTTCTTCCCTGCTGAAAGAGGTTTACAACCCGAAGGCCGTCATCCCTCACGCGGCGTCGCTGCATCAGGCTTTCGCCCATTGTGCAATATTCCCCACTGCTGCCTCCCGTAGGAGTCTGGGCCGTGTCTCAGTCCCAGTGTGGCCGGTCGCCCTCTCAGGCCGGCTACCCGTCGTCGCCTTGGTAGGCCATCACCCCACCAACAAGCTGATAGGCCGCGGGCTCATCCTGCACCGCCGGAGCTTTCCACCACCAACCATGCGATCGGTAGTCATATCCGGTATTAGACCCCGTTTCCAGGGCTTGTCCCAGAGTGCAGGGCAGATTGCCCACGTGTTACTCACCCGTTCGCCACTAATCCACCACCGAAGCGGCTTCATCGTTCGACTTGCATGTGTTAAGCACGCCGCCAGCGTTCGTCCTGAGCCAGGATCAAACTCTCCATGAATGCCTCCGGGATATCCCGGCAAACACACACGATAAGAGCGGAACACCGACCGGAATAAGATCGGTGTTCACAGCGTCCTCGCTGTGTCGCCCCCCAACCCCATCACAGGATCGGGAGGACTTTTCAAAGGAACCTCGCCCCCACAGTACGTGGGAGACGGGGTATCAACATATTTGGCGTTGACTTTTGGCACGCTGTTGAGTTCTCAAGGAACGGACGCTTCCTTCGGTCCCGTTTCATCGGGCCCTCCGGGCGCTTCCCTTCGGTGTTTCCAACCTTACCAGATCCTTTTTCCTGCCGTTTCCGGTCGGAATTTGTTTCCGGTCCCCTGTTGGAGCGGGGTTTGTTTCGCGCCTTTCGGCGTGGTCACTACTTTAGCGGATTTCCCCCGGGCTTCATAATCGAAGCTTTCGCAACGAATTCCGGCATGCCGAAATCCATCCCAGTTGGGGGCCGTGCAGTAGTGGTTTTTTACCGCTCAGGTGGCGTCCGCATGATCGTAACGACCGTGCCGACAGCGCTGCCCTTCTCAAGCGGCTCGGGCTACGTTAGGCGCCCGGCCGCCTCGCGTCAAGCTTCGTCGTCGAGGCTGAGCGGTTGCGGCGCCGAGGAACGTGCGCGCGGTAGGGGCTGACCGTCGGGTCGTCGGCGATCCAGAAGCGCCAGGGGTGGGTCGCCCCCTCCCCACCCACTCCCGTACGCGGACCGCTCAGCACGTGGTCGGCGGGGACGGGGTCGCCGTGCAGGACGCTCAGGGGGGCCTGCGGTCCGGCGCAGACGTCGGTGCCGTTCAGTACGCGGCCCACGTCGAGCGCCGTGGCCAGCCGCGCCGGGCCCTGGGCCAGCTCCCGGTCCTTGCGCGCGGCCGCACGTCGCGGGCGGGCCAGCTCCTGGCCTCGGATGATCTCGCCGGCGCGCAGCAGCACGCCGCTCGGGGTGCCCTCGGCGTCGCACACCAGGTTGAGGCAGTGCCACATGCCGTACGTGAAGTACACATAGGCGTGGCCGGGCGGGCCGAACATCGACGCGTTGCGCTCGGTGCGCCCCCGGTAGCAGTGCGAGCCGGGATCGGAGGCCCCCGCGTACGCCTCCACTTCCGTGAGGCGTACCTCGATCGGCCCCTGTGGCGTCGAGCGGACGAGTATCCGGCCGAGCAGGTCGGGGGCCACCTGGAGAACGGGGCGGTCGAAGAAGGAACGGTCGAGCGGCGTACGGTCACATCCCACAGTCACGCGCTCCGAGGGTACGGGACCGCGCTGCGAACCTTGGAGTGCGCGCGGCGAGCTGCCAGGGTGTGTGGCGCGGAACCGGCCGACACGGTTTCGCGTGAGTACCGATCGAGCCGATCGATACACATCACGATGAGGCGACGAGAGTCTGTCGCGTCCTGGGGAGGAAGAACATGGGCTTCAAGAAGCTGCTCGCGAGCCTGGGGGCCGGCGGTGCCTCGGTGGAGACGGTGCTCACCGAGGAGAACGTCGTACCCGGCGGCGTGGTCCAGGGCGAGGTTCGCATCCAGGGTGGTTCCGCGGCGCAGCAGATCGAGGGGCTCTCCGTCGGGCTCCAGGCCAGGGTCGAGGTGGAGGGCAACGACCAGGAGACCAAGCAGGACATCGAGTTCACCAAGCAGACCCTCGGTGGCGCCTTCGAGGTGCAGCCCGGTGCCGTGCACGCCGTGCAGTTCGCGCTGGAGGTCCCGTGGGAGACGCCGGTGACGACGTTCCTGGGGCGGCACCTCACCGGCATGAACATCGGCGTCACCACGGAGCTGGCGATCGCCCGGGCCGTCGACAGCAGCGACCTCGACCCGATCAACGTGCACCCGCTCCCCGCGCAGCAGGCCATTCTCGACGCGTTCGGGAGCCTGGGCTTCAGCTTCAAGAGTGCCGACCTGGAGCGCGGTCACATCCGTGGCACCCGGCAGCGGCTCCCCTTCTACCAGGAGATCGAGTTCTACGCCCCGCAGCAGTACCGGGGGCTGAACCAGGTCGAGCTGACCTTCGTCGCCGACGACCGGTCGATGGACGTCGTGCTGGAGATGGACAAGAAGCCCGGCCTGTTCACCGAGGGCAGCGACTCCTACCGCGCCTTCACCGTGGAGCTGTCCAACTTCCAGGGCACCGACTGGGCGGCCTACCTCAACCAGTGGCTGGCCGACGTGGGCGGCAAGCGCAACTGGCTCTGACATCGCCACGGTGACGTCGCCACGGTGACGTCTCCCAGCCTCTGACGTCAGCGACGCGCCCGTTCCCGGGCGCCGAGTGGGGCGTGCGCCGACCGGGTCGGGGCGCGCCCCGCTCGCCGTGTACGCGCCGGTTTCCGGGGCCGGCCTACTCCTGGTCGTCGAAGGTCACCGTCAGCGGCGTCTCCCGATGTGCCCAGTACTCGATGGCGTCCGCCAGCACGTCGGCCGCGGTGCGGGCCGTTTCGGGGGCTTCGGCGCGGAACCGCTGCCAGCCGCGTATCCGGATCTCGTAGCCGCTGGGCCGCCCCCACCAGGACAGGTCGCGCAGGCAGTCGTCGAGGGCGTCCCAGTTGCGGCCGAACCACTCGGGGAGGTCCAGGTCACGGGCGCAGCGGTCGAGGAACGTCGGCTCGTCGCGCACGCCGTCGAGGTCGAGTTCCGCGCGGTGCGGGCCGGTGTCGGGGGTGCCGGGCTCGGATGCGGTCATGTGGGCCATCGTCGCAGCCCGCACGCCCGCCCGGGGCGAACGATCTCGCTACGCTGGCCGTGATCGCACAGTCGCGAGAGCCGAGCAGAGAGGATTCGACGTGTCCGAGCAGAACCGGCGCCCGCTCCCCCATGACTTCCACCCCGCGGTGCCCTCGTTCACCGTGCTGAGCGACGACGTGACGCACGGCGGGGTGCTCAAGGACGACCAGGTGTACAGCGGGGGCAACCGCTCCCCGCACCTGCGCTGGTCGGGCTTTCCGGAGGGGACGAAGAGCTTCGCCGTCACCTGCTTCGACCCGGACGCGCCGACCGGCAGCGGGTTCTGGCACTGGTCGCTCTTCGACATCCCGGCCGACGTGACCGAGTTGCCCGCCGGCGCGGGCAGTGACGGCTTCCCCGGGCTGCCGGCGGGTGCGGTGCACGTACGGAACGACTACGGCACCCGGGACTTCGGCGGTGCCGCGCCGCCGCCGGGCGACGGCTCGCACCGGTACGTGTTCACGGTGTACGCCGTGGACGCCCAGAAGCTAGGCCCGGACGCGGACGCGTCGCCGGCCGTCGTGGGCTTCAACCTGCGCTTCCACACGCTGGGGCGCGCCCAGTTGATCGGCGAGTACGAGGCGCCTGCCGAGGGCTGAGCGGCGTCGCCCCGTGGGAGTAGGTCGGGCGCGGCGCCGCCCGGCCGGGCGGGGTGGGCGGTGCGCGGTGTGAAGTGAGCGGCGAGAGGGGCGGGCCCGGGTGGGTCCGCCCCTTACGCGTGTCCCGAGTCCGCGTCGCGCGCGTGGGCCCGGGCGGGGAGCGGCCCGGTCGGCGGGGGCCATCTCGGGGGCGCCGCGCGGTAGTTGCGGAGGTCGGGACGGGTGACATGAGGCACTCACACGTGGGATCACGCGTGAAATTGCGTTGTCCTCCCCCGCTCGCGCGTCCAGAGTTGTGCCGTGCCCGAAGGGGGCAGGCCGGACGCGGGAGGTGTGGGGGATGCGCGAGACTCTGGTGCTCAACGCCAGCTTCGAGCCGCTGTCGACGGTGACGCTGAGGCGTGCGGTGGTGTTGGTGCTACAGGAGAAGGCCGTGGTCGAGCAGGCCCACCCGGAGCTGCGGGTGCGGGCCGCCACGGTGGAGTTGCCCATGCCGCGGGTGATCAGGCTGAGCCGGTACGTACGGGTGCCGTTCCGAAGACGGGCGCCGTGGTCGCGGCGCGGGGTGCTGGTCAGGGACCGGCATCGGTGCGCGTACTGCGGTCGCCGGGCGACGACCGTGGACCATGTGGTGCCTCGGTCGCGCGGGGGCGGTGATACCTGGCTGAATACCGTCGCTTCGTGTGCGGAGGACAATCACCGCAAGGCGGACCGTACACCGGAGCAGGCGGGGATGCGGCTGCTGCTCACGCCGTACGAGCCGTCGCCGTCGGACGCGTTGGTGCTGGCCCTCGGGGGCGCGGGGCGGGGTGCGCTGCCGGACTGGCTGCCGGTGCCCGCCTGAGTCCACGCCGAGCCGTACCGAGATGGTGTGGGGCCCCGACGTCGAACGTCGGAGCCCCGCACCTCGCTTGTCGCCCGTGCTCCCACTGCCGTGGGGCGCCGGTCAGTCGATCCTGGGCTGCTCGCGTCGCGGGGCGGGCGCGGCCTCCGTACCGCCACCGCCGCCGAGGCCGCCGCCACCCGGGCCGAAGTTGCCGAGCGCGCCGCCAAGGCCCTTGAGGGCGTCGCCGATCTCGCTGGGCACGATCCAGAGCTTGTTGGCGTCGCCTTCGGCGATCTTCGGGAGCATCTGGAGGTACTGGTACGAGAGCAGCTTCTGGTCCGGGTCGCCGGCGTGGATGGACTCGAAGACCGTACGGATCGCCTGCGCCTCACCCTCGGCGCGCAGCGCGGCGGCCTTGGCCTCACCTTCGGCACGGAGGATGGAGGACTGCTTCTCGCCCTCGGCGCGGAGGATCTCCGACTGCCGGACACCTTCGGCCTGGAGGATGGCGGCGCGCTTGTCGCGGTCGGCGCGCATCTGCTTCTCCATCGAGTCCTGGATGGAGGTCGGCGGCTCGATCGCCTTCAGCTCGACGCGGTTGACGCGGATGCCCCACTTGCCGGTCGCCTCGTCGAGCACGCCGCGCAGGGCCGCGTTGATCTCCTCGCGGGAGGTCAGGGTCCGCTCCAGGTCCATGCCGCCGATGATGTTGCGCAGCGTGGTGACGGTGAGCTGCTCGATGGCCTGGATGTAGCTGGCGACCTCGTAGGTGGCCGCGCGGGCGTCGGTGACCTGGTAGTAGATGACCGTGTCGATGTTGACCACCAGGTTGTCCTGGGTGATCACCGGCTGCGGCGGGAAGGGGACCACCTGCTCGCGCAGGTCGACGCGGTTGCGGACGGAGTCGATGAACGGGACGACGATGTTCAGCCCGGCGTTGAGGGTCCGTGTGTAGCGCCCGAAGCGTTCGACGATGGCCGCGCTGGCTTGCGGGATGACCTGGATCGTCTTGATCAGGGCGATGAACACGAGCACCACCAGGATGATCAGGACGATGATGATCGGTTCCACAGTGGCTCCCCGTGCCCTTCGGTTGTCGGTCGATCTTGGATAGGTGAGTCTGTCAGATCAGCGCACCGCCGCGCAGCTTCGCCGCCGCTCCGGGCGGCGGCCTCCGCCCCGCGCGTACGGCTCACATCACGACGGCTGTCGCGCCGTCGATCTCCACCACATCGACCTGCTGGCCCGGCTCGTACGCCTGGCCTGTGTCGAAGGCGCGGGCGGACCAGACCTCGCCCGCGAGTTTGATGCGCCCGCCGTCGCCGTCCACCCGTTCGAGCACGACGGCCTGACGGCCCTTCAGGGCGTCGATTCCGCTGGCGTGGGAGGGGCGTTGGGATCGGTTGCGCGCGGCTATCGGGCGCACGACGGCCACCAGCGCGACCGAGACGACGACGAAGACGACGACTTGGAGCACGATGCCACCACCCAGCGCGGCGGTGATCGCGCCGGCGACGGCGCCCACGGCGAACATCCCGAACTCGGGCATCGCCGTCAGTACGAGAGGAATTCCCAGCCCGACGGCGGCGATCAGCCACCACACCCATGCGTCCACGTGGTTCATGGTAGTTCTCGGCCCGCACCGAGGACAGGGGACCGCTCACTCCACGCCATCGCGCGCCGGGCCGGCACCCCGTGCGCGGGCCCCGGCCCGTCGCTCCGCCGGTCGGAGCGACGGGGGACGCTACCGACAGCGGGTCACTTCAGCGGCAGGCCCTGCGCGGTCCACCGGTCGCCCCGGCGCTCGACCACCAGCGGCAGCCCGAAGCAGTGGGAGAGGTTGCGGGAGTTCAGCTCGGTCTCCACGGGGCCGGCGGCGAGCACCTCGCCCTGGCGGATCATCAGGACGTGGGTGAAGCCGGGGGCGATCTCCTCGACGTGGTGCGTGACCATGATCATGGAGGGCGCGTACGGGTCGCGGGCGAGCCGCCCGAGGCGGCGTACGAGGTCCTCGCGCCCGCCGAGGTCGAGGCCGGCGGCGGGCTCGTCGAGCAGCAGGAGTTCGGGGTCGGTCATCATGGCGCGGGCGATCAGGGTGCGCTTGCGCTCGCCCTCGGAGAGGGTGCCGAACTTGCGGTCGAGGTACTCGCTCATGCCCAGCCGGTCGAGGAAGGCGCGGGCGCGGTCCTCGTCGACGGCCTCGTAGCTCTCCTGCCAGGTGGCGGTCATGCCGTACGCGGCGGTGAGGACCGTCTGCAGCACCGTCTGGCTGCGCGGCAGCTTGTCGGCCACGCCGATGCCGGCCATGCCGATGCGCGGCCGGAGCTCGAAGACATCGACGCCGCCGAGCTTCTCGCCGAGGATCTGCACCGTGCCGGTGGTGGGGAAGAGGTAGCTGGAGGCGATGTTCAGCAGCGTCGTCTTGCCCGCGCCGTTGGGGCCGAGGATCACCCAGCGTTCTCCCTCGGCGACCGACCACGAGACATGGTCCACCAGAGCCCGGCCGTCGCGGACCACGGATACGTCCACCAGCTCCAGAACATCGCTCATGAGCGCGTTGTCTCCCATTGCAGTCTCGTCATGTCGCGTGTGCCGGCGGGCACAGCTCCCAAGCAAAACCTACGCCACCCGTTGTCGGTGCCAGTCCTTAGGCTGGTGGCATGCTCGACGAACCTCGCTCAGGACGCCTGGCCGCGTGGGGAAATGCCCTGCTTGCCGGACTTGTCTCACCTGATGACGCGGCGCACCGTATCACCGGCACGGATGCGTCACACCGCGTCGTGGACCTGCCGGAGAGATCGGCCCCGCCCGGCGCCGCCCCGGACCCCGCGCCGGTGGGGCTGACCCTGGCGATGGGGCGGCTGCGCGCGCTGGGCGCCACCGGCCTGTGTGTGGCACTGCCGGTGGCGGGGCACCCGCTCGGGCTGAGCGGGCCGCCGGAGTTCAACGCGCGGGCGCTGGAGGCCGGCGAGGCGGTCATCGCGGTGGGTGTGGGGCTCGGCCTGGTGCCCGAGGTCCACCGGGCGGGGCCGCGCGGGGTGGGCGTGGACGGCGGCCCGGTCTCCGAGAGCGACGTGCACACCGAGGTGCTCTGGCGCTGCCTGCCGGTGCGCGAGGCGCCGCCGGCCGACGTGCCGTCGCTGGGCGAGGCGGAGCGCGAGCTGGCCGAGGCGCTGCGGGAGGCGACCGAGGCGCTGGCCCGGCTGAACGTGGCGGGGTCGGGCCCGGTCGCGGCGGCGGCCCTGGAGGCGTACCGGGCGCGCGCCGAGCGGGGACGCGAGGTGTTGGCCCCGGGGTATCCGCCGCGCGCGGTGCGCGTGCTGGAGCTGGCGCAGCGGGTGGGGGCCCTGGTGGACATCGCGTACGGGCCGGAGCACGGCGGCGCGGTCAGCGCCTCCGAGATCGCGGCGCGCTCCGAGACGTTGCGCCCGGTGGAGCGCACGGCGCGCCGGGCCCAGGTGGCCGCGTACAACGCGTACGTGGAGCAGCGGCAGCGGCAGGCGTAGCCGCGCCGGCCGGTCACCCCTGACCCGTCGGGGCGGTCGGGGCGCGCAGCAGTCGGCCCCGCGACGGTCGCCGCGGGGCCGGTGGTGCTGGGAGAAGCGCGCGGGAGGCGGCGGGCGTGGACGGCGCCCCTGACCGGGCCGTTATCGACCCGTGCCGGGAGCGCCGAAGCGCCGCGGTCCCGCGATCAGAGGTTGGTGCAGAAGTTCCCGAAGGTGGGGTTGAGAACCCCGACGACGTTCACCGAGTTACCGCAGGCGTTGACCGGCACGTGCACCGGAACCTGGACCTGGTTGCCGGAGCCCACGCCCGGCGAGGCCGTGGCCGCGCCCCGCGCCGCGGAGTCGGCCGACGCGACGCCCGCCCCGGCCATGGCGAGGCCGCCCATCATGATCGTTACGGCGGCGGCCCTCTTGATGTTCTTCACTGCTCAACCCTTCTCGGCTTTCACCGCGGCGAACCGCCGCGGCGTGCACTGGAGAACGGTCGACCGCCGAATGAGTTGCGCCGACGAGCCGTCGATCACACGACCGTATGAAAATGTCAGTCGCCCACCCCGTGCCGGACGGCCCACAGGGCGGCCTGCGTGCGGTCGGCGAGGTCGAGCTTCATCAGGATGTTCGAGACGTGGGTCTTCACGGTCTTCTCGGACAGCACCAGGGCGCGGGCGATCTCCCGGTTGGAGCGGCCGTCCGCGATCAGGGCCAGCACCTCGCGCTCCCGGTCGGTGAGCGAGGCGCCACGGCCCTGGCTGCCGCCCGCCTCCTCCTGCGAGAGCAGCGCCCCGGCCACCTCCGGCTGGAGCAGCACGTGCCCGGCGTACACCGAGCGGATGGCGCCGGCGAGGGCGTCGGGGTCCACGTCCTTGTACACGTAGCCGGCCGCGCCGGCGCGCAGCGCCGGGACGACGGTGCGCTGCTCGGTGAAGCTGGTCACGACCAGCACGCGGGCCGGGTTCTGCAACTCACGCAGCCGGCGCAGCGCCTCGATCCCGTCGGTGTCGGGCATCTTGACGTCCATCAGGACCACGTCGGGGCGCAGCTCCTCGGCGCGGGCCACGCCCTCGGCGCCGTCGGACGCCTCGCCGACCACCTCGATGTCGTCCTGGACCTCAAGGAAGGTGCGCAGCCCGCGACGTACCACCTGGTGGTCGTCGACGAGCAGCACCGAGATGCGCGGCCGGTCGGGGCGCGGCGGGTGGGACGCCGCGGTCTGCTCTGTGGTCTCCGGCTCAGCCACCGGGCACCTCCATCTCGATCAGGGTGCCCTTGCCGGGCGTGGATTCCACGGTGAGCGCGCCGCCGACGGCCGCCGCCCGGTCACGCATGGAGACCAGGCCGAGGTGACGGCCGGCGCGGCGGACGGCCGAGGGGTCGAAGCCCCGCCCGTCGTCGCGTACGGACAGCAGTGCTCCGCCGGCGCCGTGCCGGGCGAGTGTGACCTCGACGCGGGAGGCCCCGGCGTGCCGGAGCGCGTTGTGCAGGGCCTCCTGGGCGACCCGTAGCAGCGCCTCCTCCTGGGCGGAGGGCAGCGCGCGCACGCCGTTCGCGGAGAAGGTGACGCGGGTGCTCTGGGCGCGGTCGAGGACCTGGGTCTGGGTACGCAGCGTGGCGACGAGGCCGTCCTCGTCGAGCGCGGCCGGGCGCAGCTCCACCACGGCGGCGCGCAACTCGTCGGCCGCCTCCGCGGCCAGCGCCGTGACCTGCTGGAGTTCGCTCCTGGCACGGTCCGGGTCGCGGTGTACGAGGGCGGTGGCGGCCTGGGCGGTCAGGCGGAGCGAGAACAGCTTCTGGGCGACGGCGTCGTGCAGCTCGTGCGCGAGGCGGGCGCGTTCGCCGGCGATGGTCAGCTCGCGGCTGCGCTCGTAGAGCCGGGCGTTGGTGAGGGCGATGGCGGCGTGCTGGGCGAGGATGCCCAGGAGTTCCTCGTCCTCCGCGGTGAAGCCGCAGCCGCCGGTCGGGCGGGGGCACTGCTTGTTGGCGAGGAAGAGGGCGCCGAGGACCTCGTCGCCGTCGGCGATGGGCAGGCCGAGGAAGTCGGACATCTCGGGGTGGGCGTCCGGCCACCCCTCGAACCGGGGGTCGGTACGGACGTCGGCGAGGCGTTGCGGCGTCGCGTCCCTGAGCATGGCGGCGAGGATGCCGTGCTGACGCGGGAGCGGGCCGATGGCCTTCCACTGCTTCTCGCTCACGCCGTCCACGACGAACTGGGCGAAGCCGCCGTGGTCGTCGGGGACCCCGAGCGCCGCGTACCTGGCGTTCAGCAGCTCGCGGGCGGAGACGACGATCGTCTTGAGGACGTCGCGGACCTCCAACTGCCGGTTCATGGCGAGCAGCGCGGTGCTCACGGCCGCCAGTCCGGTTCCGGGGCCGATTCCCGGTCCTTTGGTCATGGCTTCACCGTACCGGCGTGATCAGCGGGCCGTATCGGGCCGGCGGCGGCCGGTGATTAGGCCGTGAGACCTAGGCCGTACGGCCCTGCCCCGGGTTGGGCCCGGGAGGGGTCCGTGGTGGCGGACGCCGGGTGGGATGTGGGGGCGTGTGGGGTTCGAGGGGTGGGTGGGGCGGCGAATTCTCGGATCCGGCCCGCATTCCGTCCGGGGCGGGGTCAGACTCGGCACATGTCTGTACCTACGCGGAACTGGACCCCCACCCACGGCGACCCCTACCAGCCGGTCCCCTACCGCCCCGCGCGGATGGACCCGGCACAGTCCCTGGAGCGCGCGGCCGAGCTGCGGCGCCGGATGGACGAGCGCAGGACCGTACGACAGTTCTCCACCGACCCCGTGCCCGAGCAGGTGGTGCGCGACGCCATCGCCTGCGCGGCCACCGCGCCCTCCGGAGCGCACCAGCAGCCCTGGACGTTCGTCCTGGTCAAGGACCCGGAGGTGCGGCGCAGGATCAGGGAGGCGGCAGAGGAGGAGGAGCGCCGCTCCTACGAGGGGCGGCTCGGCGAGGAGTGGCTGGCGGCGCTGCGACCGCTCGGCACGGACGAGGTCAAGCCGCACCTGACGGACGCGCCGCACCTCATCATCGTCTTCCAGCAGCGCTACTGGCTGGGCGAGGACGGCACCAAGCGCAAGCACTACTACGTGGACGAGTCGGTGGGCATAGCCGTGGGCATGCTGCTGTCCGCGCTGCACCTGTCGGGGCTGGCCGCGCTGATCCACACGCCGAGCCCCATGCGGTTCCTGTCCCAGGTGCTGGGGCGGCCGGAGAACGAGAAGGCGTTCGCCGTCATCCCGGTCGGCTACCCGGCGGACGACTGCGCGGTGCCCGACCTGGTACGCAAGTCGCTGTCCCAGGTGATGGTCGAGATCTAGACCGTCGACCTTCCGTACGCGCCCGCTCACGCCGGGCCACCTCTCGGGGGGCCCGGTGTGAGCCCGCGCATAGGACGGGGATCACCTACGAATGGGATTAGTTGAATTCCCATGGCTTCGCACCGGGAAAATAGCCGCGATCGAGGGGTTTCGATAACCCCCCTTTGCCACGAAGCCAGATAGTACGTCACACCTTTGCCAGGCGATTTTCCAACCGCTAACAATTGCCGAGTCGCACGGCGCCGTCATCAGACGCGGCGCTCTTCTTCTGCGCCGACGTCACGGCGACTGCGACCCCCGCGATTGGAAGAGGTTTACTCCGCATGCTCGTCCCCAGCATTCGTGGTTATCACCGCCTGCCCAAGGCCCACAAGCTTTCCGCCGCCGGCATCGCCGCTACCGGTGTCGTCGCCATCGCCTTCGCCGCCGTCCCCAGCGACGCCCACGCCGAGTCGAACGCGGCCCCGTCCGCGCAGAGCGTCGCCGTGAACCAGGCCGCCTTCGGTGGCAAGGCGCTGTCCTCCGGCGTCCCGCAGCAGGCGAAGTCCGACCTGCCGCGCACCGGCGCCGTCGAGGCCCTGCAGAAGGCCGCCCAGGACAAGAAGGAGGCCGCCGCCGAGGCGGTGCGCTCCGAGCAGACCCAGGCCGCCGCCGACATGCAGACGGCCAAGGAGCGCAGCGCCGCGCAGAGTGCGGCCAAGGAGCGTTCCGCGCGGAGCGCGGTCAAGGAGCGCTCCGGCAAGACCGCCAGCCGTTCGGCGCCCCGCAAGGCGGCTCCGGTCACCTACTCCAACAACCTCGACGGTTGGATCAAGGAATCGCTGGCCATCCTCAAGAAGAATGGCATTCCGGGCACCTACGAGGGCATTCACCGCAACATCATGCGTGAGTCCAGCGGTAACCCGCGGGCGATCAATGACTGGGACGTGAACGCCATCGCCGGCATTCCGTCCAAGGGCCTGCTCCAGGTGATCCCGCCGACCTTCAAGGCGTTCCACGTCGAGGGCACGTCCTGGGACATCTACGACCCGGTCGCCAACATCACGGCCGCTTGCAACTACGCGGCCCAGAAGTACGGCACCATGGACAACGTCGACTCGGCGTACTAGGCCGGCGCTCGGCCACCCGCCGAATCCGGCGGCGCGGGCCCACCGCTTCGGCCCGCGCCAGCAGGCGGCACCTGTTCCATCACGCGCCGCAGGGCGGCACCCTTCCCGGGGTGCCGCCCTGCGGCGTTCGTGTGGCCTCCGCGAGCGGACGCCGGGGCGCTACTTGCGCATGACCTCCGGCTCGTGGCGGCGCAGCAGCCGGGCGACGGCGAAGCCGCAGGCGACGCCGAGCGCGATCAGCGCGAGCATGTCGATGGTCCACTGGCCGACCGAGTGCTCCCACAGCGGGTCGAGGTCGTTCGGCTGCTTGCGGTCCCAGGGCGCCATGACGTGCGAGAGGTCGAGCGTGGCGCCCGAGGCGCCGATCGCCCAGCGCGAGGGCATCAGGTACGCGAACTGCTCGATGCCGAGCGAGCCGAAGATCTTGAACAGCACGCCGGTGAAGACGACCTGCACGATCGCGAACATCACCAGCAGCGGCATGGTCTTCTCGGCCGTCTTCACCAGCGAGGAGATGACCAGGCCGAACATCATCGAGGTGAAGCCGAGGGCGATGATCACCAGGCACAGTTCGGCGGCGGGCGGGAAGATCAGGCCCTCGTCCGGCAGGTCCCGGGTGGAGAAGCCGATCGCGCAGATGATCACGCCCTGGATCGCGGTGATCAGGCCCAGCACGATGACCTTGGACATCAGGTAGGCGGACCGGGACAGGCCGACGGCCCGTTCCCGTTCGTAGATCACCCGTTCCTTGATCAGCTCTCGTACGGAGTTGGCGGCGCCGGAGAAGCACATGCCGACCGCGAGGATCAGCATGATCGTGCCGGCGTCCTGGTTGAACTGTCCCTTGGGCCCGGCGACCAGGCCGTAGTCGGAGGGGATGACCACGCTGACCGCGCCGAGCACCGCCGGCAGGATGACCATCAGGCCGATGAACCCGCGGTCGGAGGCGATCACCGACACGTAGCGCCGCATCAGGGTCCACAACTGCGAGGCCCAGCTCTGCGGCTTCTGCGTACGGGCCGGCGGCGGCTGGACGTGGACCGACTGCGGGGCGACGGCGTCGATGTCGGCCGCGTACATCTGGAAGTGCTGCGAGCCGCGCCAGCGGCCGGCCCAGTCGTAGTCGCGGTAGTTCTCGAAGGCCGAGAAGACGTCGGCCCAGGTCTCGTAGCCGAAGAAGTTGAGCGCCTCCTCCGGCGGGCCGAAGTAGGCGACGGACCCGCCGGGGGCCATGACCAGCAGCTTGTCGCACAGCGCCAGCTCGGCCACGGAGTGCGTGACGACGAGCACGGTACGGCCGTCGTCGGCCAGGCCGCGCAGCAACTGCATCACGTCGCGGTCCATGCCAGGGTCGAGGCCGGACGTCGGCTCGTCCAGGAAGATCAACGACGGCTTGGTCAGCAGTTCGAGGGCGACGGACACGCGCTTGCGCTGGCCACCGGAGAGCGAGGTGACCCGCTTTTCGGAGTGGATGTCGAGCTTGAGTTCGCGCAGCACCTCGCCGATCCGCGCCTCGCGCTCGGCCTCGGCGGTGTCGCCGGGGAAGCGGAGCTTGGCCGCGTACCGCAGCGCCTTCTTGACCGTGAGTTCCTTGTGCAGGATGTCGTCCTGCGGGACGAGCCCGATGCGCTGCCGCAACTCGGCGAACTGCTTGTACAGGTTCCGGTTGTCGTAGAGGACGTCACCCTGGTCGGCCGGGCGGTAGCCGGTGAGCGCCCGCAGCAGGGTGGACTTGCCGGAGCCGGACGGGCCGATGACGGCGACCAGCGACTTCTCGGGAACGCCGAAGGTGACGTCCTTGAGGATCTGCTTGCCGCCGTCGACCGTCACGGTCAGGTGGCGGGCCGAGAAGGAGACCTCGCCGGTGTCGACGAACTCCTCAAGC
Organism: Streptomyces sp. 71268; assembly: GCF_029392895.1. Classification (NCBI taxonomy): domain Bacteria; kingdom Bacillati; phylum Actinomycetota; class Actinomycetes; order Kitasatosporales; family Streptomycetaceae; genus Streptomyces; species Streptomyces sp. 71268. Next base: position 6,879,032 of record NZ_CP114200.1, on the reverse strand, counting down.
CGGTCGCCGACCAGCCGGAAGGCCGAGTGACCGACGCCGACGATGTCGCTGGGGCCGATGATCTGGCGGCGGACCGGCTGACCGTTGACGTAGGTGCCGTTGTGGCTGCCGAGGTCGACGATCTCGAACCGGCCGTCGGCCATGGCCCGGAACTCGGCGTGGTGCCGGGAGACCTGGAGGTCCGAGACGACGAGTTCGTTCTCCAGCGCACGACCGATGCGCATCACGCGGCCGACGGCGATCTGGTGGAAGGTGGTCGGGCTGCGGTCCCCGTGCGGGGCGACGCCCGCGCCCGGCCCGGCCTGGCCGGGGAAGCCCTGCGGCGCCTGCTGCTGATGCCCCGGTGCCTGCTGCTGGTGTTGCGGCGGCACCTGCTGGGGCTGTTGCGCCTGCTGTGCTGGGTGCTGGTGCTGCGGCGCCTGCGGAGGCTGTGCGTGAGGGGCCTGCTGCTGCCCGTGGAACTGCTGCGGCGGGACCGCTTGGTGCGGGGCCGCGTGCTGGGGCGGGGCCGCCTGCTGGGGGTGTTGGGGCTGCGGGGCCTGCTGCCATCCCTGCTGTTGCCCGGCGTGCTGCCAACCCGCGGGCTGCTGCGGGGCGGGGGCCTGTTGCTGCGCGGCTATCCCGTGCTGCGCGGCGTAGCCGCCGGCTTGCGGATGGGCGTCGGCCCCGGCGGCCATGGCCGCGCCGGTGAAGTTCAACCGTGGTCCGTCGGAGGCGTTTCCGAGGTGAATGGTCGTGCCCGGGCTGATCTCCAGGTGCTGAACGCGCTGGCCCCGCGCATAGGTGCCGTTGGTGCTGCCGTGGTCCTCGATGGCCCAACCGTGCCCGTTCCAGTGCACGGTGGCGTGCCGCCACGAGACCCGGGCGTCCTCCAGCACCACGTCGCCTTGCGGATCGCGCCCGAGGCTATACGACCTGGACGGGTCCAGCGTCCAGGTCCGTCCATTCAATTCCAGTACGACTTCCGGCACTCCATGCCCCAATTACTTGTCCCCCGAGTTACCCCCTGCGACAGGGAGTCTAGGGATGGCGAACATCGTGAGGAACTATTTCAGGCTCGGTCCCCCAACGGAAAGTCGGGCCTTGCCACGGCCCTGTAACGGGTGACGCTCGGTACGGAGAAAGGCCCCCGGAGAGGAATAAGCACCCATGGATGCGTACGGACCATACGTATCCGGGCAATTGGCGGACCCGGCCCGACCGTTGCCGCGCGGGCCCGGCCGGGCGCCGAGCGCCGAGTGGCAGGCAGCGGGCGGGCCGGGCGCGGCCCACGGCACCCGGCCGCGACCACGCGGGGCCGACCTTCCGGTGCCGGCCAGGGAGCACGCCGGCATGCACGTCGGACGGACATCGCCTCGCGTCAGCGGCGTTCCCCGCCGACGCGATCACGCTCTCGCCCGACGGGGCAACGATACGGTCACGATCGACGCTGTGTGATACGCGCGTAAGGCGTGTGAGGTATGCGTGAGGTGCGCGTGATGATTTCCGCGCGGTCGCCGAAGGCGATGTCGGCGGAATCGCCGACAAAGAGCGCGACGCGCGAACTCCGAGTCGCTGCCGATTTCGGCGATATCGACCGCGAGCCCGCTTGATCGAATCCCCCGCTCCGCCGCGTATCGCCGACCGCCGGCTATCCCCGGTACGCCGCGCACGCCGTGGCCCGGCCACGTGTGCGGCGCCCGTGCCCCGCCAGGCGCCGCCTGCGCCCGCGTGGCACCCGCCCAGCCCACACGCTCGACGCTCGCCACCGGGCGCCCGCCGTCCGCCGTCCGCCCGCCTGCGGCCCGTCGCCCGTCGCCGCCGCTGAAGCCACCGTCGCCGTCGCCGTCACCCCGGAGCGTCCAGGTCCGCCCGCGCGGGTCGGGCCAGCGGCCATGGGTCCGCCCCCTCCGTCACGCGTGCCCCGGGCGTCGCAGCGCGGGGTGTCGGACCGGCGAGCGGTGGGGCGATCTTTGACGTATGCCGTCTACGTCACCGCGCAGACGGGGGCAGACCGTACCGAAACGGAACCTCACGCACTGGTAACGGTCCGGCGACCAGTGGCCGTACGACTGTCCGTGGTCCGGACAGGCGGACGACAGATGTCCCTGGCCCGCTACCGTGGAAACACCATGAGCACACCGCAGACCACCCCCGTCACGTCCGTTCCCGGCGACGACGTGCCCACTCTCCTCGTCAAGATCTTCGGCAAGGACCGCCCCGGCATCACCGCCGGGCTCTTCGACACGCTCGCCGCCTTCGACGTTGATGTGATCGATCTGGAGCAGGTCGTCACCCGTGGCCGGATAGTGCTGTGCGCGCTCGTCACGGCGCCCGACGAGAAGGGCGCCACGGCCGGCGAGCTGCGCTCGACCGTGCACAGCTGGGCCGACTCGCAGCGCCTCCAGGCCGAGATCATCTCCGGCATCGGCGATAACCGGCCACGCGGCACCGGGCGCTCACACGTCACGGTGCTCGGCCACCCGCTGACCGCCGAGTCGACCGCGGCCATCGCCGCCCGCATCACCGGCGTCGGCGGCAACATCGACCGCATCTTCCGACTCGCCAAGTACCCGGTGACCGCCGTGGAGTTCGCGGTCTCCGGCACCGAGACCGAACCGCTGCGCACGGCCCTCGCGCTGGAGGGCGCGGCGCTCGGCGTGGACGTCGCCGTGGTGGCCTCCGGGCTCCAGCGACGCGCGCAACGGCTGGTGGTGATGGACGTCGACTCGACGCTCATCCAGGACGAGGTGATCGAACTCTTCGCCGCGCACGCGGGTTGCGAGGCCGAGGTCGCCGAGGTCACGGCGCGCGCGATGCGCGGCGAGTTGGACTTCGAGGAGTCGCTGCACGAGCGGGTCGCGCTGCTCGCCGGGCTCGACGAGTCGGTGGTGGACAAGGTCCGCGCCGAGGTGCGCCTCACGCCCGGGGCGCGGACCCTGATCCGTACGCTCAAGCACCTCGGCTACCAAGTGGGCGTGGTCTCCGGCGGGTTCACGCAGGTCACCGATGACCTGAAGGAACGGCTCGGGCTCGCCTTCGCCGCGGCGAACACCCTTGAGGTGGTGGACGGCAAGCTCACCGGGCGCGTGATCGGTGACGTCGTGGACCGGGCGGGCAAGGCGGCCCTGTTGCGCAGGTTCGCCGCCGAGGCCGGGGTGCCGCTGGCGCAGACCGTCGCCATCGGCGACGGCGCGAACGACCTGGACATGCTGAACGCGGCGGGGCTCGGCGTCGCCTTCAACGCCAAGCCGGTCGTCCGCGAGGCGGCGCACACCGCCGTCAACGTGCCGTTCCTGGACACCGTCCTGTACCTGCTCGGCATCACCCGCGAAGAGGTCGAGGCCGCGGAGACGCACTCGCCCGAGGACGCGTAACCCCCGCTCCCCCGCTCACGGGCCTCGCCCGCCCCCGTCCCGTACGGGGTGCGCGTACGGGGCCCGAGGCGCCTGCGGCCCGCCGCCGGCCGGTGGTCCGGCGGCGGAGGGCCGCTCGCTCAGGCGGGGTGGGCGGCGCCGCACGGCGGTCGGCCCGGCGAGGGCGGGCCGGAGGTGGTGGGCGGCGCCGGACTGGGCGCGCGCACCGCGCCGGGGCGGCGCGGTGGCCTCACTCCTGCGGCGACCAGTAGGCGGTGAGTCGGCCCACGCCGTGCTCGACCGACTTCCACGTGCCCTGGAAGGTCAGCACCGCGATGGCCGCGGTGGGGAAGCCGGCGCGGTTCATCCGCGCCAGGGCGTCGCCCTCGGCGTCGCCGGCCAGCGCGTCGGCCAGGGCGTGCATGCCGGGGTTGTGGCCCACGAGCAGGAGTTCGTTGACGTCCTCGGCGGTCTCGTTGACCAGGGCGATGAGTTCGCCGAGCGATGCCTCGTACATCCGGTCCTCGTAGACCGTCCTGGGGCGCTGCGGCAGCTCGTGCACCGCGAGCTTCCACGTCTCGCGGGTACGAACCGCGCTGGAGCAGAGGGTAAGTTCCGGAGCGATGCCGGCCGAGGCGAGCCAGCGACCGGCGGCCGGGGCGTCCCTGCGGCCACGCTCCGCGAGGGGGCGCTCATGATCGGATTCTTGGGACCAGTCGGCCTTCGCATGTCGGAAAATGACGATCCTGCGGGGAACATCGACGCTCATGTCGTCCAGCTTCGCATGAAACGCGCCGTGAGGCGCGGGGTGTTGGGACGCGCACTCGGTACGGGGGACGGCGCCTGGGACCCCGTGTCACTGGGCATGCGCGCTGGTACGAGGCGGGTGCGGGGGCGGAACCGGCTGCTTCGCGTGGGCGGATCGGCCCGGCGGCGGGGCGGGGCGGGTTCAACGGGACCGCACACCGTCGATGTGCGGAGTCGTGCGCTCCGCGGCTCCTCGCGCGGGGGTGCGCGGGCCCGCGAGGCCCGGTCTCCGGCGCACGATCCGATCTCGGCACGCGGCCGGGTCCCGGCACGTGGCCCGGTTGTCACGGAGGCTGGCAGCCCGCAGGGCGCGGGTGGCACGCGCGCGGCGCGACACCGAGCTGAGACCGGGGCGGCGGCCCACCGTCGGGGCCGCGGCGGCGGCTCAGGACAGGAGCTGGACTATCGAGTCCCGCAGGAGGGCCACGAACCGCGCCACGTGCCCCGTGCTCCCCTCGGCCGCCTGGGCGTCGGAGGGGCCGACGAGCATCAGCAGCAGCGCGGCGAAGACCACGGCGGGCAGCGCGATGGCCCACCAGGGAAGCTCCACCTCCCGCACGGCCGGCTGCTCGGCGCCGGTGGCCCGCGCGCGGTCGGACCGTCCGGCGGGGCTGTACGCAGGGGCTGCCATGGGGATCGCCTCCGGGGAACGATGGGGCGGCGCGACCGCCTGCCACGGCCGCGCCCACCGCTGTGCGCGGTGTACATCGAACTTACGAAAGCGCGGCCCTCGCGCCCATCCGGTGATCCACCCAGTTGCCCCTGAGCCTGACCCCCTAGGGGATGGTGGTGCTAGCCCCACCACGACGCCCGGCCGGACTGGCCCGTGACGCGCGAGGGTCGGCCCAGCCCCCCGCGCGCACCTCCCCGGCGCGGGCGGTACCCGCGGGGGCGGGGGATGGCTCAGGGCGAGGCGATCGTCGCGATGATGCCGATGACGACGGTGATGCCGAGCATGACGCCAAGGATGGTCAGCAGCTTCTTCTGACCGTTCTGGGGGTTCGGGTCGAGAACAGACATGTGGCCCAGTGTCCCACTGCCGGTTCGCGGGGCGCGTCGGGGTCAGAGCTCGTTCTCGACGATGCGGTCGCGCCCGGCCAGCACCCCCGCGCCGATCTGCAACACCAGCAGTCCGCCCATCAGCGCGATCGGCAGGTCCCAGCCGTCGGTGTGCTGGTAGAGCGCGCCGACCAGGAGCGGCCCGGGGATGGAGATCAGGTAGCCGGTGCTCTGCGCGAAGGCCGACAGGCGCACCACTCCGGAGCTGCTCCGGGCCCGCATGCCGATCATGGTGAGGGCGAGCGGGAAGGCGCAGTTGGAGAGGCCGAGCAGCACGGCCCAGGCCCAGGCGCCGCCGGCCGGCGCGCTCCACAGCCCCGCGTACCCGACCAGCCCGCACGCCCCGAGCGCGACGACCAACCCGCCTTGGTGGGGCAGCCTGGCCGCGAGCCGCGGCAGTACGAAGGACAGCGGTACCCCGAGCGCCATGGTGACCGCGAGCAGGACGCCCGCGGTGGACGCGGAGACGCCGGCGTCCCGGAACATCTGCGGCATCCAGCCCATGGTGATGTACGCGCCGGTGGCCTGGAGCCCGAAGAAGACGGCCAGGGCCCAGGCGGTGGGGCTGCGGGTGATCCGGCGCCCCGGCGTGGCCTGCGGCCCGGCGTCGGCGTCGCCGTCACCGGACGACCGGCCCCGCGCGGCGGGCTGCCCCGGTGCGGCGGACTGGCCCCGCCCGGCCGGCACGTTCCCGGCCTCCCGCGCGGGCTCGCCAGAACCGCCCGGGCCGCCCGGGCCGGCGGGGCCGGGCGAGCCAGCCGAGCCACCGGTAAGAGTCGAACCGTCCGCACCGGCCGGATCCGCCGGCGTCGCCGGGCGGGCGGCGCGGCTGGACCTGACGATGACGAACCAGGGCAGCACCGCGAGGGCAGCGACCACGGTCCACAGCACGAGGCCGGTGCGCCAGTCGCCGCCCAGCGCGTCGGTCAGGGGCACGGTGCTGGCCGCGGCGATGGAGGTGCCGAGGGCCAGCGCCATGGTGTAGACGCCCGTCATCGGCCCGACCCGGTCCGGGAAGCGGCGCTTGACGATCACCGGCAGCAGGATGTTGCTGACGGCTATGCCGGCGAGCGCGAGGGCGCTGGCGAGCAGGAAGCCGACGGTGCCGCCGGCGAACGGGCGGATCAGTACGCCGAGGCCGATGGCCACCAGGCCGGCACAGACGACGGCCTCCTGGCCCCACCTCCTGGCCAGCCGGGGCGCGGTCAGACCGAAGACCGCGAAGCACAGGGCGGGCATGGAGGTGAGCATTCCGGCGACGGTGCCGCTCATCCCGAGGCCGTCGCGCACCTCTTCGAGGAGGGCGCCGAGGCTGGTGATCGCGGGCCGCAGGTTGAGCGCGGCCAGGACCAGCCCGGCGATCAGCAGCCGGCGCTGCCAGGGCGAGCCCGGAAGCGCCGCCGCCGTGGGCCGGTCGCCGACGGCGACCGGCGCGCCCCCGGCCTCGCTGGCGCCCTCGCCGGCGCTCTCGCGCACGGCGGCGGGCTCGGGCGGCGCGACGGTTGCCGTGCGCCGCGCCGTGCGGTCGCCCGTGGCGGGCACCTGGCCGTGCCGCGCCGAGGAGCCGTCGCGCGCGGGCGTGCGCCCGGCCTCCGCAAGGTGGTCGTCTGTCATGCGGCCATCATAGAATCATGGGATGAATCCCTGTCCACTCCGAACTTCGGCGGCCGCTTCCTCGCCGCCCTCCGCGCGCCACGGCCGGCCGCCCCGTGTGCGGGGCCGCGGCGGGGCGACAGAATGGGGGCTTCGCCAGCCCGTCGGACGCCCCCGCCCAGGAGGGTTCGGCCGCCCCCGACCAGGAGAGTCATGCCGCTGACCTCGCCCCGGCGTTCCGCCCTCGCCGACCAGGTGATCGCCCAGCTCCGCGCCCAGATCACCACCGGCGAGTGGCCGGTCGGCTCGCGCATCCCCACCGAGCCCGAACTCGTCGAGCAGCTCGGGGTGGCGCGCAACACGGTGCGGGAGGCGGTGCGCGCCCTCGCGCACAACGGCCTGCTCGACATCCGGCAGGGCTCGGGGACATACGTGGTGGCCACCAGCGAACTGGCCGGCGTGATGAACCGCAGGTTCGCCGGGGCCGACCCCCAGCACATCGCGGAGCTGCGCAGCGCCCTGGAGGCGGAGGCGGCCCGGCTGGCCGCGCGACGGCGGACGGAGCCGGACATGCGCCAGCTCGGCGTCCTCCTCGAGCGGCGCGAGCGAGCCTGGGAGTCCGGCGACGCGGCGAGCTTCGTCGAGGCCGACGGCACGCTGCACATGGCGGTCGTGGCGGCCTCGCACAACGACGTGCTGGCCGAGTTGTACGCGGACCTCGGCATGGTGCTGCGCGAGTTCCTGCGGGCCAACGTCGGTGAGCGGTTGCGTCCGGAGGCGTACGTGGACCACGCGCGGCTGGTGACGGCGATCCGGGACCGGGACGAGGAGCGGGCCGCGGCGGAGGCTTCGGCACACCCCTTCGGGTGCCGGTTCGTGGAGGCGTGAGGCCGGCGCCCCCGCTCGGCCACCCGCCGCGCCGCGCGCCGTAACGCCCGGCCAGGAGCGGTGCGACCGGCGCCAGGGAGCCAGCACCTGGCGCCGGCCGGATCAGGGGGGCGGGGCGTACGCCCGGCTCGGGGGCGCCGTGCCCTCGCGTGGGTACGTACCGGAAAGGTGGGAGCGCGGGGGGGGGCCGTCAGCCGTGGGTGATCCACACGCTCTGGACTTCCTTCCAGCAGCGGTCCGCCAGCGTCACGCCCTGGGTCGGGCCCAGCTCGACGGGGCGGCCGTCGACGTCGGGGTCCCACCAGCGGCGGCATTCGATGTGCAGTTGGACGTGGTCCGCGTCCGCGTCCGGGTTGAAGCAGGTCGCGGTACCGGTGCTGCCGCGCACCGCAGTGCGGCAGTCCGCCTCGGTGGGCGCGGCGCCGGCAGGCGGCGTCAGCGACAGGGCCAGCCCGGCCGCGGCCATCGCCAGGGCGGCTATTCGGCGACGGGACATGCGCACGCCGACACCTCTCTTAGCGCGTTGCCGGGGGGGGTGCCCCCGGCTCCCTCACAGTGTCGCCGGCACCGCCCCGGCGCACGACCTGGGAAGGCCGCTCGAGCGGGCCGCCTGAGGCGCGGGCCGGACACGGACAGCGGAGACGGCCGGTGGGACGTCTCCTGGGAACGAGCACTGGAGACGTGGGAACGAGCGCTGGAGACGGACGACGCCCGCCCCGCCGTTCGGGCGGAGCGGGCGTCGTCCCGCGTACGAGTGCGGCGCCCGTACGGTGGGCGCCGGTTGGCGGTGGGTCAGGCACCCATCATGTGCACGCCGCCGTCGACGTGCACGACCTCGCCGGTGGTCTTCGGGAAGAAGTCCGAGAGGAGCGCGACCACGCCACGGCCCGCGGGCTCGGGGTCGGACAGGTCCCAGCCGATCGGGGCGCGGTGGTTCCAGACGTCGGCCAGTTCCTCGAAGCCCGGGATGGACTTGGCGGCCATCGACTTGATCGGGCCGGCCGAGACCATGTTGCAGCGGATGTTCTTGGCGCCCAGGTCGCGCGCGAGGTAGCGGCCCGTGGACTCCAGGGCGGCCTTGGCCACGCCCATCCAGTCGTACTTCGGCCAGGCGATGGAGCCGTCGAAGGTGATGCCCACGACCGAACCGCCGCGCTTCTCCATCAGCGGCAGGCAGGCCATGGTCAGCGACTTGAGCGAGTACGCCGAGACGTGCAGCGCCGTCGAGACGTCCTCCCAGTCCGCCTCCAGGAAGTTGAACGCGCCCTGCGGCCCGAAGGCGATCGAGTGCACCACGCCGTCGAGGCCGGTGTCGTCGCTGGAGTGCTCGCGGATCTTGTCGGCGAGCGAGGCCAGGTGCTCCGGGTTCTGCACGTCCAGTTCGATGACCGGCGCGGGCTTGGGCAGCCGCTTGGCGATCCGCTGCACCAGCGTGACCCGGCCGAAGCCGGTGAGGATCACCTCGGCGCCCTCCTCCTGCGCCACCTTGGCGGCGTGGAAGGCGATGGAGTGATCGGTCAGGACGCCGGTAATCAGGATGCGCTTGCCTGCGAGGATTCCACTCATGTCGTTCAGTGACCCATGCCCAATCCGCCGTCGACGGGAATGACGGCTCCAGTGATGTACGCGGCCTCCTCGGAGGCCAGGAAGCGGACCGAGGCGGCGATCTCCTCGACCTGGGCGTAGCGGCCCAGGGGCACCTGCTTCACGATGCTCTCCCGCTGCTCGTCGCTGAGCACCCGGGTCATGTCCGTGTCGACGAAGCCGGGGGCGACGACGTTCACGGTGATGTTGCGCGACCCGAGCTCGCGGGCGAGGGAGCGGGCGAAGCCCACCAGACCGGCCTTGGACGCGGCGTAGTTCGACTGCCCCGCCGAACCGAGCAGGCCCACGACCGAGGAGATGAGCACGATACGGCCCTTGCGGGCGCGCAGCATGGCGCGGTTGGCGCGCTTGACGACGCGGAAGGTGCCGGTGAGGTTGGTCTCCAGCACGGAGCTGAAGTCCTCTTCCGACATGCGCATCAGAAGCTGGTCACGGGTCACGCCGGCGTTGGCGATCAGCACCTCGACCGGGCCCTGCTTCTCCTCGATCTCCTTGTACGCCTGCTCGACCTGCTCCGGCTCCGTGATGTCGCACTTGACGGCGAGGAATCCGGCCGGCGGCTCGCCGGAGCGGTAGGTGATGGCGACCTTGTCCCCCGCGTCGGCGAACGCGCGAGCGATAGCGAGGCCGATGCCCCGGTTTCCACCGGTGACGAGAACCGAGCGGCTCAAGGGTCCACCCTTTCGATAAGCGGTCTGGATACCCGAAAACTATCGGTCCCCCGGTCCCGACGGAGAAGCCGCCTCCGACAGGGGCGTACGGCGCGCGCTGTCGGGTCCCTACAGAACCGGCCGTCCGACCGGCCACGGGCCACTCTCGCGTGCCGACGGCTACGGTGCGTGGATCGGCGCACACCAGCGCGTGCCCGGCCGCGGCAGGGCGCCGCGCGCCGCGGCGACGGCAGGGAGCGGCGAACCGGCCGCCGTCCCGGCCGGCTCGTCACGCCGGCACAAAACCACGCCGGACCAGGGCGGCGACATGATTCACTGCCGTGACGAATCGAGTCATCGAGAAGGTGAGGCGCCCGTGGCGCACGAGATTGATGAGACCTTCCTCGCGCTGCCGCTGCGCGCGCTGGCCGATGCCGCGCTCGCACGGGCTCGCGCGCTGGGCGTCGAGCACGCGGACTTCCGTTTCGAGCGGGTGCGCAGCGCGTCCCTGCGCCTGCGGGACGCCAGGCCGGCGGGTTCGTCGGACACCACCGAGCTGGGGTACGCGGTGCGGGTGGTGCACGGCGGAGCGTGGGGGTTCGCCTCGGGCGTCGACCTGACCATGGACGCGGCGGCGCGGGTGGCCGGGCAGGCGGTGGCCATGGCCAGGCTCTCGGCGAAGGTGATCGAGGCCGCCGGCAGCACGGAGTCCGTGCGGCTGGCGGACGAGCCCGTGCACGCGGACCGGACCTGGGTCTCCGCGTACGAGATCGACCCGTTCACCGTGCCCGACGCGGAGAAGACGGGCCTGCTGGCGCAGTGGAGCGAGCGGCTGCTCGCCGCGGAGGGCGTGGCGCACGCGGACGCGTCGCTGCTGACCGTGCACGAGAACAAGTTCTACGCGGACACCGCCGGCACCGTCACCACCCAGCAGCGGGTGCGGCTGCACCCGACGCTGACGGCGGTGGCCGTGGATCCCCAGAGCGGCGAGTTCGACTCGATGCGCACGCTCGCGCCGCCGGTCGGCCGGGGCTGGGAGTACCTGACCGGCACCGGCTGGGACTGGGACACGGAGCTGGCGCGGATGCCCGAGCTGCTCGCGGAGAAGATGCGCGCCCCTTCCGTACAGGCCGGTACGTACGACCTGGTCGTCGACCCGTCCAACCTGTGGCTGACCATCCACGAGTCGATCGGGCACGCCACCGAGCTGGACCGGGCGCTGGGCTACGAGGCGGCGTACGCGGGCACCTCGTTCGCCACCTTCGACCAGCTCGGCTCGCTGGCGTACGGCTCCGGGATCATGAACGTGACCGGTGACCGCACCGCCGAGCACGGCCTGGCCACCATCGGCTACGACGACGAGGGGGTGGCCGCGCAGTCCTGGGACCTGATCAAGGACGGGACGCTGGTGGGCTACCAGCTCGACCGCCGCATCGCGCGGCTCACCGGGTTCGAGCGGTCCAACGGCTGCGCCTACGCGGACTCCCCCGGCCACGTGCCCGTCCAGCGGATGGCGAACGTATCGCTCCAGCCGGCGCCGGACGGGCCGAGCACCGACGAGCTGATCGGCGAGGTCGAGCGGGGTATCTACGTCGTGGGCGACCGGTCCTGGTCCATCGACATGCAGCGGTACAACTTCCAGTTCACCGGCCAGCGCTTCTTCCGGATCGAGAACGGCCGGCTCGCCGGCCAACTGCGTGACGTCGCCTACCAGGCGACCACCACCGACTTCTGGGGCTCCATGTCGGCCGTCGGCGGGCCGCAGACCTATGTGCTGGGCGGCGCGTTCAACTGCGGCAAGGCCCAGCCCGGTCAGGTCGCCGCCGTCTCGCACGGCTGCCCCTCCGCGCTGTTCCGCAACGTGAACATCCTGAACACCACGCAGGAGGCCGGGCGATGAGCGCCGCCACGCACCGCACCACCGCGCCGCACGAGATCGTCGAGCGCGCCCTTGACCTGTCCCGCGCCGACGGCTGCGTGGTCATCGCCGACGAGCGCTCCAGCGCCAACCTGCGCTGGGCCCGCAACGCGCTGACCACCAACGGCGTCACCCGCGACCGCACGCTCACGGTGATCGCGACGGTCGACGGCCGCGAGGGCACCGCCTCCGGCGTCGTCTCCCGCTCCGCCGTGACCGCCGAGGACCTGGAGCCGCTGGTACGCGCGGCCGAGGCGGCGGCCAGCGGCGCCGGCCCCGCCGAGGACGCGGGCCCGCTGGTGAGCGGCGGCACGCCGTCGGCGACCTTCACCGAGGCCCCCGCCGAGACCTCGTCCGAGGTCTTCGCGGCGTTCGCGCCCGCGCTCGGCGAGGCGTTCGGCCGCGCCCGCGCGGCCGGCCGCGACCTGTACGGCTTCGCCTACCACGAGCTGGTCTCCAGCTACCTGGGCACCTCCACCGGGCTGCGGCTGCGCCACGACCAGCCCAGCGGCACGTTGGAGCTGAACGCGAAGGCGCCGGGGGCGGGCGACGCGCCCGTCCCGCGCTCCGCCTGGGTCGGGCGCGCCACGAACAACTTCACGGACGTGGACCCGCTGGCGCTCGACGCGGAGCTGGCCCAGCGCCTGGAGTGGGCGCGGCGCCGCACGGAGCTGCCGGCCGGGCGGTACGAGACGCTGCTGCCGCCGACGGCCGTGGCGGACCTGCTGATCTACCAGCTCTGGTCGTCGTCGGGGCGGGACGCCGCCGAGGGTCGTACGGTCTTCAGCAAGCCGGGCGGCAGCACCAAGGTCGGCGAGCGGCTGGCCAAGCTGCCGCTGACGCTGCGCAGCGACCCGGGCGAGCCCGGGCTTGAGGCGGCGCCGTTCGTGCTGGCGCACAGCTCGGGCGGCGACGCGTCGGTCTTCGACAACGGGCTGCCGCTGGGCCCCACCGAGTGGATCAGGGACGGCGCGCTGTCCCGCCTGGTGACCAGCCGGCACAGCGCCGCGCTGACCGGGCTGCCGGTGGCCCCCGCGGTGGACAACCTGATCCTGGACGGGGGCGGCTCGCGCTCCCTGGCCGACCTGGTGGCCGACGCCGGGCACGACGGGCCCGCGCTGCTGCTGACCTGCCTGTGGTACATCCGCGAGGTGGACCCGGCGACGCTGCTGCTGACGGGGCTGACCCGGGACGGTGTCTACCTGGTGGAGCGGGGTGAGGTCGTCGGCGAGGTGAACAACTTCCGGTTCAACGAGTCGCCGGTGGACCTGCTCTCCCGGGCCAGCGAGGCGGGGCGTACCGAGCGGACGCTGTCGCGCGAGTGGGGCGACTACTTCCCCAGGACCGCGATGCCGGCGCTGCGCGTGCCCGACTTCCACATGAGCTCGGTCAGCGAGGGCGTATAACCTCGTACCGGAGCGAGCCGGCTCGCTCCGGCGGATCGGGCCGGCCTACGGACGCTCCGGACGAACAAGCCATACAAGGAGATACGAGAACCGTGACGGACATCGTCGACGACCTGAAGTGGCGTGGGCTCTTCGCCCAGTCCACGGACGAGGACGCTTTGCGCAAGGCCCTCGCGGACGGTCCCGTCACCTTCTATTGCGGCTTCGACCCGACCGCGGCGTCGCTGCACGTCGGGCACCTCGTGCAGGTGCTCACGATGCGCCGGCTCCAGCGGGCGGGGCACCGGCCGCTGGCGCTGGTCGGCGGGGCCACCGGGCAGATCGGTGACCCGCGGCCCACCGCCGAGCGCACGCTGAACGACCCGGCGACGGTCGCGAACTGGGTGACCCGGCTGCGCGCCCAGATCGAGCCGTTCCTGACCTTCGACGGCGAGAACGCGGCCGTGCTGGTCAACAACCTGGACTGGACCGAGGGCCTGTCGGCGATCGAGTTCCTGCGGGACATCGGCAAGCACTTCCGGGTGAACAAGATGCTCACCAAGGACTCGGTCGCCCGCCGGCTGGAGTCCGAGCAGGGCATCAGCTACACCGAGTTCAGCTACCAGTTGCTCCAGGGCATGGACTTCCTGGAGCTGTACCGTCGCCACGGCTGCGTGCTCCAGCAGGGCGGCAGCGACCAGTGGGGCAACCTCACGGCGGGCATCGACCTGATCCACCGCCTGGAGCCGCAGGCCACGGTGCACGCGCTGGCGACGCCGCTGATGACGAAGGCGGACGGCACCAAGTTCGGCAAGACCGAGGGCGGCTCGGTCTGGCTCGACCCGGAGATGACCACGCCGTACGCGTTCTACCAGTTCTGGCTGAACGTGGACGACCGGGACGTGAGCCGGTACGCGCGCATCCTCTCCTTCAGGAGCCGGCAGGAGCTGGAGGAGCTGGAGAGGTCGACCGAGGAGCGCCCGCAGGCGCGGGCGGCCCAGCGCGCGCTGGCGGAGGAGCTGACGACGCTGGTGCACGGCGCCGACCAGTGCGCCGCGGTCATCGCCGCGTCCCGGGCGCTGTTCGGGCAGGGCGACCTGGCCGAGCTGGACGCCGCGACGCTGAGCGCCGCGCTGTCCGAGCTGCCGCACGCGCGGATGGGCACGCTGGCCCCGGTGGTGGACCTGTTCGCCGCCGTGGGCCTGGTGGCCAGCAAGTCGGCCGCGCGACGCACGGTGAAGGAGGGTGGCGCCTACGTGAACAACGCCAAGGTGACCTCCGAGGACGCCGAGCTCGACGAGGCGGACCTGTTGCACGGCCGCTGGCTGGTGCTGCGGCGCGGCAAGAAGAACCTGGCCGCGATCGAGGTCGCGGCCGACTGACAGGGTGCCGCCGGGGGTCGGCCACGCGGGTGCGTGGCCGGCCCCCGGCGGGGCCGCCCGGTCGTCGCCGACCGGGTCAGGCGTGGCGTTTCCCCTTGATCGACGCCCAGAGCCGGTCGCCGACGCCGACGACGAGCACGGCACCGGCCAGTTGCAGCAGATGCCGGATCCAGTCGATCCCCTTGGTGTCGTCCACTCCGATCCAGCCAGCGACCGCGTTGCCGATGATGCTGCCGATGATGCCGAAGATGATCGTCAGCCAGATCGGGATGTTCTGCTTGCCGGGGAGAATGGCCTTGGCCAGCAGGCCCAGGACCAGGCCCACGATGATGGCCCACAACCAGCTCATGTCGCCTCCTCTAGCGGCGGGTGTGCGCATCCCGGTCCAAGTGTCCGACCGGTTCGCCCACGTCGCATGTCAGGGGACGGGCTCGGGGCGACCCGGCGTCGGCCGAGCGGGCGGGTCGGGGTGCCCCGGTCTCGTACCCGGGCCGGCCGCGGCGTACCGTTGACGGTGTCCGGAGCCGGGTACGTTCGACCCGTCAGGTAGGTGGTGGAGCGAGATGCGGAAGCACAACGGCCCCGAGGTCTTCCGGATCACCGGTGCCAGGGAGGGCCTGGCCGATGACGTGCGGCGCAGGCAGCGGCGCTATGTGATCTCGATGTCCGTGCGTACGCTGTCCGTGATCCTCGCGGCCGTGTTGTGGAACGTCGAGCGCCACGTCGCCTTCGTCGCCCTCGCGCTCGGCATCCTGCTCCCCTACGTGGCCGTGGTGATCGCCAACGCGGGGCGGGAGAACGCGCCGAGGTTGCCGTCCACGTTCATTCCGCCCCCCGCCCGGCCCATGCTGATGGGCCCGAACCGGCCCTCCGCACCGGAATCCGGACACGAGAAGGCGGCGCCCACTCCGGGCGAGTCCCGGGAGCACCGGGGCTGACCTGGGGTGGCGTGGCAAGCTCAAGAAAACCTCAGATCAATCGTGCGGTTCCGCTGCACCGCACTGGGTCCCGCGTGACATACTTCGTAGGCGCTCCGCATCCCCCGTCGGAGCGACGGACTGACGCCGGGCGGCTCCCCCCGTGGCTGCCCGGCGTCGTCATGTCCAGACCAATATCGGGGTCGCCGGTCGCCCCGGGCGCCGTCGCGTAGGGTCGCAGTCGTGAACGCGTCCGACACCTCCGATGCCATCTGCTCAGCCAAGGGCTGCCGCGAGCCCGCGGTGTGGGTGCTCGCCTGGAACAACCCCAAGCTGCACACCCCCGAGCGCCGCAAGACGTGGCTGGCGTGCCCGGCCCACCGCGAGCACCTCTCGCAGTTCCTCGGCATCCGCGGCTTCCTCAGGGACACCGTGCCGCTGGCCGAGTGGTCAGCCCCCGATAGCTGACATCGGCCGCTGCGGCTGGAGGAAGGTCGGGTCGTCGAGGCCGGAGCCGGCCTTCTTGCCCCACATCGCGCGTCGCCACCGCTCGGCCACCTCGGCGTCCGGCGCCCCGGAGCGCAGCGCGGCGCGCAGGTCGGTCTCCTCGCGGGCGAACAGGCAGGTGCGCACCTGGCCGTCGGCGGTGAGCCGGGTGCGGTCGCAGGCGCGGCAGAAGGGGCGGGTGACGGAGGCGATGACGCCGACCCGCGCCGGGCCGCCGTCCACCAGCCAGCGCTCGGCCGGCGCGGAGCCGCGCTCGTCCTCGTGCTCAGGGGTGAGCGCGAAGCGGGTGCGCAGGCTCGCCAGGATGTCGCCGGCGGTGACCATGCCCTCGCGCTTCCAGCCGTGCTGGGCGTCCAGCGGCATCTGCTCGATGAAGCGCAGCTCGTAGCGGTTCTCGACGGCCCAGGCGAGCAGGTCGGGGGCCTCGTCGTCGTTGAGCCCGGGCATCAGGACGGCGTTGACCTTGACGGGGGTGAGGCCGGCGGCGCGGGCGGCGGCGAGGCCGTCGAGCACGTCCTGGTGTCGCTTGCGCCGGGTCATGGTCTGGAAGACGTCGGGCCGCAGTGTGTCGAGGGAGACGTTGACCCGGTCGAGGCCGGCACCGCGCAGGGCGGTGGCGGTGCGGACGAGGCCGATGCCGTTGGTGGTCAGCGAGATCTGGGGGCGCGGGGTGAGGGCGGCGCAGCGTTCGACGATGGCGACCAGGCCCGGGCGGAGCAGCGGCTCGCCGCCGGTGAAGCGGACCTCGGTGACGCCCAGCTGGGTGACGGCTATGGAGACCAGCCGGACGATCTCGTCGTCGGTGAGCAACTCGGGCTTGGGCAGCCAGTTCAGGCCCTCGGCGGGCATGCAGTAGGTGCACCGGAGGTTGCAGCGGTCGGTGAGGGACACCCGGAGGTCGGTCGCGACCCGACCGTAGGTATCGAGCAGCATGTGGCGACCCTTCTCGCGTGACGCACGACCTGACGTTGCCGGCGGGTCCCCTGTGCCGGAGGGGACCCCGTGTCAAGTGTCTCGCAGCGTACGCGATCTCCCCCGTGGCCCGACAGAACGCTGGATCGCGGGGCGGCGGGACGCGGCGCGGGCCCGGCGCCGAGGTGGCGTCGGGCCCGCGCGACGGGGTGGGGCGCCGGGGTCAGTGCGCCCCGTAGCCGGTCAACGACCGCACTTCGAGCTCGGCGTACTTCTCCTTGTCCACCGGCTCCTTGGAGACCAGCGAGCCGATCCAGCCCAGCAGGAAGCCGAGCGGGATGGAGACCAGGCCCGGGTTCTCCAGCGGGAACCAGTAGAAGTCCACGTCCGGGAACATCGACGACTCCTTGCCGGAGACCACCGGCGAGAAGAGCACCAGGAACACCGAGGCGAACAGCCCGCCGTAGATCGACCAGAGGGCGCCCTGGGTGGTGAAGCGCTTCCAGAAGAGGCTGTAGAGGATCGTCGGCAGGTTGGCCGACGCGGCCACCGCGAAGGCCAGCGCCACCAGGCCGGCGACGTTCAGGTCGCGGGCGAAGACGCCGAGCACCACGGCCGCGATGCCGATGCCGACCGTCGCCCAACGGGCCGCGGAGACCTCCTCCTTCTGCGTCGCCTGGCCCTTGCGGATGACGTTGGCGTACAGGTCGTGCGCGAAGGAGGACGAGGAGGCCAGGGTGAGCCCGGCGACGACGGCGAGGATGGTGGCGAAGGCCACGGCCGAGATCACCGCGAGCAGGATCGCCCCGCCCGCCGAGTCGGGCCCGCCGCCGATCTCCTGCGCGAGCAGCGGCGCCGCGGTGTTGCCCGCCTTGTTGGACTCGATGATGTCGGTGCGTTTCAAAAGCGCCGCCGCGCCGAAGCCGAGCGCGATGGTCATCAGGTAGAAGCCACCGATGATGCCGATGGCCCAGTTCACCGAGCGGCGCGCGGCCTGCGACGTGGGCACGGTGTAGAAGCGGATCAGGATGTGCGGCAGGCCGGCCGTGCCGAGCACCAGCGCGATGCCGAGCGAGATGAAGTCGAGCTTGGTCGTCGCGTCGATGCCGTACTTGAGGCCGGGTTCGAGGAAGGCGCCGCCGGCGCCGCTGTTGTCGGCGGCCTCGCCGAGCAGCGTCGAGATGTTGAAGTCGTACTTCAGCAGGACCAGGAAGGTGATGAGCAGGGTGCCGGCGATCAGCAGCACCGCCTTGACCATCTGCACCCAGGTGGTGCCCTTCATGCCGCCGATCGAGACGTAGAGGATCATCACCACGCCGACCAGCACCACGATGAGGATCTTGCCCGCCTCGCTGGTGATGCCGAGCAGCAGCGAGACCAGCACGCCGGCGCCGGCCATCTGGGCCAGCAGGTAGAAGATCGAGACCACGATGGTGGAGATGCCGGCCGCGGTGCGCACCGGGCGCTGCCGCATGCGGTACGCCAGCACGTCCCCCATGGTGAACCTGCCGGAGTTGCGCAGCGGCTCGGCGACCAGGAGCAGGGCGACCAGCCAGGCGACGAGGAAGCCGATGGAGTACAGGAAGCCGTCGTAGCCGTAGAGGGCGATGGCGCCGGCGATGCCGAGGAAGGACGCGGCGGACATGTAGTCGCCGGAGATGGCCAGGCCGTTCTGGAAGCCGGAGAACTGCCGGCCGCCCGCGTAGAAGTCGGTGGCGTCCTTGGTCTGCTTGCCGGCCCACACGGTGATGCCGAGGGTCACCAGGACGAACGTCGCGAACAGCGAGATAATCAGCGGCCGGTGGTCGCTGACGCCCTCGGCGGCGAGGTGGAGGGTATCCGTCACGACTCACTCTCCAGGCGGGCCTTGATCGCGCTGGCGCGCGGGTCGAGCTTGGCGTTGGCGTGGCGGGCGTACCACCAGGCGATGGCGAAGGTGGACAGGAACTGCAGCAGGCCGAAGACGAGGGCCACGTTGACGTTGCCGACGACCTGCTTGCCCATCAGGTCGCCCGCGTAGCTCGACAGCAGCACGTAGAGCAGGTACCAGCTGACGAACGCGATCGTGAGCGGGAAGGCGAACGAGCGGTGGGAGCGGCGCAGTTCGGCGAATTCCTCGCTGGACTGCACCTCGATGAAGTCGGGTCGTCCGGCCTTGCGGGCCGGACCTTGGGGCGGTGCGGGGTCCACGGTCTCTCCTGACGTGGCGACTGGCTGGGGACGGATCACGGGCGGGTGCGGGAGCGGTGGGCGGGGCGGCGACTGGCGTGCCGGGCAAGGGCGTTGCCGCGGGGCGTGGGCGTCAGCGGGCGGCGGGTCGGGGGTCGCGGGCGGAGGGGACGGGGCGTCGGGCGGGCGGTGAGTGATCCGGGTCACGCATCGTAGGCCGAGGTAGCGCCGTCGAACAGGGGGACAAGCGACGGAATCCGAGAAGATCCATTTCGGGATGGTGACGCCGTGTGTCACTCCGTTGGCCGTAGCGAGTTTTTCCACGTCAGCCATTGATGGACGGCTCGCTCAGCGTTAGCTTCACTCGTCATATAACCGGTCCGGTCGCGCTCCGCGTTCGGACGGCCCTGACGACTGATGGGGAGACCCCATGGCTCATCTGCGATCCAGACGCCGGCGCGCCCTGCTCGCGGTGCCCGTAGGACTCGCGCTCACCGCGTCACTCGGGTTCCTGCCCGGCGCGGCCTCGGCCTCCTCGCAGGACGCGCCTTCCTCCGCCACCGCTCCGCGCGCGGCCGGTCCGGCGTTGTCGTACGTGGTGAACACGGCCCCCGACAAGGCCACCGTCGGCAAGGTCAAGAAGGAGATCGCGAAGGCGGGCGGCTCCGTCGTCGCCAGCTACCCGAAGATCGGCGTGATCGTCGCGCACGCCCCGGCCACCGGTTTCGCGGAGAAGATACGCGCCGTCAAGGGCGTGCAGTCCGCCGGCGCGACCCGCACCTCGCCCCTGACGCCGGCCGCGACCACCGAGGTCGGCAAGCCGGAGAAGGTCAAGGCCCCGCGCGCCAACGCGCAGAGCGCGGCGAAGGCGAGGGCGGCCGGCCAGGAGCCGCTGGAGCCCATGCAGTGGCACCTGCCCGCGATGAAGGCGGACGAGGCGGCCAAGGTCAACCCGGGCGACAGGAACGTCACCGTCGCGGTCATCGACACCGGCGTGGACGACACCCACCCGGACCTGGCTCCGAACTTCGACCGGCGGGCCTCCGCCAACTGCGCGAACGGCGTCCTGGACACCTCGAAGGGCGCCTGGCGCCCGTACGACCCGGACGCGGACTACCACGGCACCCACGTGGCCGGCTCGGTCGCCGCCGCGCGCAACGGGGTCGGCGTCGCCGGCGTCGCGCCGAACGTGAAGATCTCCGCCATCAAGGTCAGCGACCAGAAGACCGGCCTGTTCTACGCCGAGAACGTGGTCTGTGCCTTCGTCTTCGCGGCCGACAAGGGCGTCGAGGTCACCAACAACAGCTACTACGTCGACCCGTGGATGTTCAACTGCAAGGCCGACGCCGACCAGCGGGCCATCCTTGACGCGGTGGGCCGGGCGGCCAGGTACGCGCAGGACAAGGGCGCCGTCAACGTCGCCTCCGCCGGCAACTCCAACTTCGACCTCGGCGCGAAGTCGATCAAGGACACGTCGAGCCCGAACGACTCGCAGGAGGTCGACCGCGAGATCGACCCGGCCACCTGCCTGGACGCGCCGACCCAGTTGCCCGGCGTGGTCACGGTCTCCGCGACCGGCGTCAAGTCGCTGAAGTCGTACTACTCCAACTACGGCCTCAACCCGTCGGTGGCCGCCGGCCAGATCGACGTCGCGGCCCCCGGTGGCGACCGCAACCAGCTGCCCGAGCTGCCCGCCAAGGACGGCCGCATCCTGTCCACCATGCCCGGCGGCGACTACGCCTACCTCCAGGGCACCTCGATGGCGAGCCCGCACGTCGCGGGCGTGGCCGCCCTGGTGCGCAGCGCGCACCCGAACGCCAGCCCGCAGGAGGTGCAGTGGCTTCTGAAGCAGCAGGCCGACAACCCGGGCTGCCCGACCGCCCCGTACGACCCGAACGGTGACGGCAAGGCGGACGCCACCTGCACCGGCACCAAGCACGTGAACAGCTTCTACGGCTACGGCATCGTCAACGCGCTCAAGGCCGTCACGCAGTAACGGCGACCTGGAGGCGTCAGCGGACGCGCGCGGGGCCGGGCAGCCGATCGTCGGCGGCCCGGCCCTCGTGCGTCCGGGGCGTGTCGGCGGTCGGTGGTCGGGCCCGGCTACGCGCCGCGCCGGGCCGCGCGGCCCGGGCCCGGCAGGCCCGCGCCGGAGACCTCGCGCGCCCCGGGCTCGCCCGCCCCGCGCAACACCCCGACCGTGAGGGCCAGTTGGGCGCCCCCGTACGTCAGCATGATCCAGAACTGCGGCGCCGGGGGTTGCGGCCAGTCGGCGATGCCGGTGGCGATCAGCGTGTCGGAGAGCAGGAACAGGGCGCCGCCCGCCCCGGCCCACGGGCCGACGCGCAGCGCCGCCAGGGCCATGGCCGTGAGCAGCAGGCTGTACGCGGCGACCGGCCCGCGCATGTCGGGCGCAAGCCCCGGCCACAGCAGGGCCACCGTGCCCAGCCAGGCCGTCGCGTAGCCGGCGGCCACGAGCGCCACTGTGCGGCGGGGCGCGGTGATCGGGCCGAGGCGGGCGAAGAGGACCAGGTAGCAGACGTGGCCCGCGGCGAAGGAGGCCATGCCGGCGAGGAAGGCCGGCTCGCCGCCGAGTTGCAGCAGGGTGTCGCCGCCGCAGCCGAACAGCAGGGCGGCCACGAGGAGTCGCGGCCCGCCCCGCAGCAGCACGTACGCCGCCAGCGCCGGCATCAACGCGGGCTTGGTGGCGTACTCGACGGGCTCGGCGGAGGTGTCGGAGACGGCGGGCACGAGCAGCGCGGTCAGGTGAACCAGCGCGAGCAGGGCGAACAGGACGGCGCAGGGCAGCACGGCCCGGACGTGCCGGTGACCGCCGAGCGGGGCGAGCCGGGTGGTCCCTGGCGCGCGAGCCGCCTCGCCGCTCACGCGGCGCGCTCGACGCGGCGGCCGGACTCCGCCACGGGCGGGCCGCCGGCGGTGGGCGGGGGCACCGGCGGGGCGCCGTCGGCAGCGGGCTCGGCGCCGTCGGCAGCGCACGTGGCGACCGGGTCCGGGCGTGCCGCGCCGTCGGCCGCTGACGGGGCGTCGTCGGTCGCGGCGCGGCGGTGGTGTGGTTGCCAGCCGGGGCCACGGAAGAGCAGGCCCGCGCGCTCGCGCCAGTCGGTCGCGGCGGCCAGGTCGCGGCCGATGGCCGCGTACTCGTGGGTGGCGACCCGCAGCGGGTTGTAGGTGTGGATGTTCTTGGTGAGGCCGTAGACGGGGCGTTCGGTCTCGGCGACGAAGGTGCCGAACATCCGGTCCCACACGATGAGGATGCCGCCGAAGTTGCGGTCCAGGTAGCCGCCCTGGGAGGCGTGGTGGACGCGGTGGTGGGAGGCGGTGTTGAAGACGTACTCGACCGGCCGGGGGAGCTTGCCGACGCGCTCGGTGTGCACCCAGAACTGGTAGACCAGGTTGGCCCCGGACAGGAAGGCCACCGCGGCCGGGTGCACGCCGCACAGCACCAGTGGCACGTAGAAGGGCCAGACCGTCAGCGAGGTCCACGGCTGGCGCAGGGCCGTGGTGAGGTTGAACTTCTCGCTGGAGTGGTGCACCACGTGACAGGCCCACAGGACGCGGACGACGTGGTGGCCTCGGTGCGACCAGTAGTAGAAGAAGTCCTGGGCCAGCAGCATCAGCGGCAGCGTCCACCACAGCACGGGCACGCGCAGCGGGGTGAGTTCGTAGAGCGCGGTGTAAATCGCCACAATCGGGATTTTCCACAGCGGATCGAAGAAGACGCTGCCAATCCCCATCGTCACGCTGGTCGCGGCGTCCTTCGCCCCGTAGCCCGCGGCCTCCTCGTCGGGGCGCAGCCGGTAGCTCACCATCTCGATTGCGGTGAGCAGGACGAACGCCGGTATGGACCAGAGCACGACATCGGGTAGGTGCGGCATGTCCGCACGATAAGGGCGGCTCCGTGGCGATGAACAGATGTTGTTACTGACGAGTTTCGAAACTCAGTAAGTACGCGCCCGGCCACGGCACCAGCGCTACGCCAACGTGCCGTCCGGCCGCCTCGACGCCGGCGGGCCCGCCCCGGCACGCCCCGCCGCCGCCCGCCCCACGCCCGCGCCTCCCCACCCTCGGCTCCCCGCGCGCCGTCGGGTCCGCCGGGGCGCCTACGACGCGCCGGGCGCCGGGCAACCGCACTTTTCGGCCGAACAGTTGACGCCACCACAGCCCCATCGGGCCCGCCCGTCAAGGGGGTTGGCCCAGGTCGCACGGGGCCCGGTCACCGCGGCCGGCCCGAAGGCCGCGGCCTCCGGCACGGGCTCGGCCCGCCCGCCGCGACCGAGTGTCAGGGGTGGCCCGTATCCTCGTGAACCATGCTTGAAGACCGACCGGCCGCCGCTCCGCGGATTCCCCCACAGTCCGCCCCGCCACCCCCGTGGCCGTCCGCCTACCCCGACGGGTACGCGGTCGTTGACGTGGAGACCACCGGACTCGCCCGCGATGACCGCATAGTGTCGGCCGCCGTCTACCAGCTCGACGCGCGCGGCGAGGTGCAGGACCACTGGTACACGCTGGTCAACCCGCAGCGCGACCCGGGCCCGGTCTGGATCCACGGGCTCACCAGCACCGAGCTGGCGCGGGCCCCGCTCTTCCCGGAGATCGCCGACGAGTTCGCCCGGCGCCTCGACGGCCGGGTCCTCGTCGCGCACAACGCCGTCTTCGACTGGTCGATGATCGCCCGCGAGTACGCCCGCGCGAGGGGTGCCGCCCCCGTCCGCCAGCGGCTGTGCACCATCGCCCTCTCCAAGGAGCTGGGGCTGCCGCTGGCCAACCACAAGCTGGAGTCGCTGGCCGCGCACTACGGCGTCGTCCAGGAGCGGGCCCACCACGCGCTCGACGACGCGCGCGTGCTGGCCGAGACCTTCCGGCCCAGCCTGCACCTGGCGGCGGCGTCCGACATCCGCCTGCCGCTGCTCGCCTGCCAGCCGCTCACCGAGTGGTCGGACGCGCCGGCCGCCCGCCCGCCGGGGCAGCGCTCCGGGTTCGGGCAGACGAGTTGGCGCCCCAGCCGCAAGCGGCCCGCCTGCCCGTACCCCAACCCCGGCCGGTACGAGCCCGGTGGCCGGCTGGCGCAGGGCATGCGGGTGGCGTTCTCCGGCGACACCTCGGTCGACCGCGAACTCCTTGAGGACCGGGCCGTCGAGGCCGGGATGCACGTGGCGACCAGCGTGTCGCGGCTCACCAGCCTGCTGGTCACCAACGACCCCGACTCGCCCACCTCCAAGGTGGTCAAGGCCCGCTCGTTCGGCACCCCGGTGATCGACGAGGCGGCCTTCATGCAACTGCTCCAGGACGTGGCACCGGCCCCGACCGCCGCCGGCTGACCGACGCGCCACCGGGCCCCACGCGCCCGCGCGCACCTCGGCCAGGGCGCTGACCGGGGCGGGTCGGGCGCGGGCCGGATTCCGGACGGGTGCGGACCGGGTGTCGGTCGGGTCGGGCGCGGACCGGGACGGGGCTCGGCGGTCGAAGATCACCGCCCGCCGTCGGCCGGCCGGGGGTCGCCCCGCTCACCGCCGACCCGCGACCGAGTTGTACGGTCATGGGGTGTACCGCTTTCTGTTGACCCGGCAGTGGGTGATCCTCACGCTGGTGGGTCTCGTCCTCATCCCCGTGATGATCGAGCTGGGTTTCTGGCAGCTCGGTCGGCACGAGCAGCGGGTCGAGCACAACAAGCGGGTGTCCAGGAGCCTGGACGCCCCGGCCGTCCCCATCGGCGAGCTGACCGGCGTCGGCCGCGACGTGCCGAAGAAGACCGCCATGCGCAAGGTCACGGTCTCCGGCACCTACGACCCCCGCCACGAGGTGGTGGTGCGCCAGCGCACCGGCTCCGACGACCAGTCCATCGGCTACTTCGTCGTCACCCCGCTGCTGCTGGCCGACGGCAACGCGGTGCTGGTCAACCGAGGCTGGATTCCGGCGCCCGGCAACCTGACCCAGTTCCCGGACGTGCCGGCCCCGCCGACCGGCGAGGTCACCGTCACCGGGCGGCTCAAGGCCGACGAGACCACCGGCAGCAGCGGCATCAAGGACAAGAAGGGCCTGCCGCCGCGCCAGGTCATGCTGATCAACAGCGAGCGCCAGGCCGAGGCGGTGGGCCGGCCGCTGCTCGGCGGCTACGTGGAGCTGACCGATTCCACGCCTCGGGGCACCAACCAGCCGGAGCCGGTCCAGGCCCCCGACACCAGCGGCATCGGCTCCCACATGGCGTACGCCGTCCAGTGGTGGCTGTTCACCGCGGCGGTGCCGGTCGGTTGGGTGGTGCTTTTCCGCCGGGAGTTGCGGGACCAGGCGGCGGCAGCCGCCAAGGCGGCCAAGGACGCGGAGGCCGCCAGGGAGAAGGCGGCGGCCGAGCCCGAGGCCCCCGGCGCGAGCGACGCCACCCCACGCGCCGACGCCGACGCCAGCACCCGGGGCGAGGCCGCCGCCACGGAACCCGAACCCGGGGCCGCCGCCGCGAAGCCCCAAGCCACCGCGAAGGCCCAAGCCACCGCGAAGCCCGAAGCCGCCACGGGGCCCGGAGCCGAGGCCGGCGGCGATCCGGATGCCGGGCCTGGCAAGCCCGACGCGCCCGCCGAACGCACCGCGTCCGTGGCCCGGTCGGCGGCGGCTTCGGACTAGGGCCCAGCTCAGCGGGAACCAGTTCGGGCATGGCCCAACCCATCGAGGACTACGCCGTGATCGGCGACCTCCAGACCGCCGCCCTGGTCGGTCGGGACGGTTCGATCGACTGGCTCTGCCTGCCCCGCTTCGACTCCGGCGCCTGCTTCGCGGCGCTGCTCGGCGACCGCGACAACGGTCACTGGACCCTGGCGCCAGCCCCCGACGAGGACACGGAGAACACGACCAGCGCCGACGGCACCGACGACGGAGACGGCGAACCCGCCCGCTGCGCGCGCCGCTCCTACCTGCCCGACACGCTGATCCTGGAGACCGTGTGGGAGACGGCCACCGGCTCCGTCCGGGTGTACGACTTCATGCCGCAGCGCGACCGGACCCCCGACGTCATGCGCATCGTGGAGGGCGTCACCGGCCAGGTGTCCATGCGCAGCGTGCTGCGGCTGCGTTTCGACTACGGGCACGTCGTGCCGTGGATGCGCCGGTGCGACGGGCACCGCGTCGCCGTCGCCGGCCCCGACTCGGCCTGGCTGCGGAGCGTGCCCGAGGTCCACACGTACGGGCAGGGCCTCAGCACCCGCTCCGAGTTCACCGTCGCGGCGGGCGAACGGGTGGCGTTCGTGCTGACCTGGCACCCCTCGCACGAGCCGCCCCCCGACCTGGTCGACCCGTACGAGGCCCTGGAGCACAGCCGCGAGGACTGGCAGGACTGGGCCGCGAAGTGCACGTACCAGGGGCCCTACCGCGAGGCCGTGCTGCGCTCGCTGATCACGCTCAAGGGGCTCACCTACGCCCCGACGGGCGGCATCGTCGCGGCGCCGACCACCTCGCTTCCGGAGGAGCTGGGCGGCGTGCGCAACTGGGACTACCGGTACTGCTGGCTGCGGGACTCCACGCTGGCGCTCAGCGCGCTGGTGCGGACCGGGTTCATCGAGGAGGCCGGCGCCTGGCGGGACTGGCTGCTGCGCGCGGTCGCCGGCGACCCGGCCGACCTCCAGATCATGTACGGGCTCGGCGGCGAGCGCCGGCTGCCCGAGGCGGAGCTGGGCTGGCTGCCCGGGTACGCGGACTCGGCACCGGTGCGGATCGGCAACGCCGCGGTCGACCAGGTCCAGCTCGACATCTACGGCGAGGTCATCGACTCGCTCACCCTCGCCCGGAGCTTCGGCCTGCGGAACAAGCCCACGGCCTGGAGCCTGCAGTGCGCCCTGCTGGAGTTCCTAGAGTCGCGCTGGCGTGAGCCGGACGAGGGGCTGTGGGAGGTGCGCGGCCCACGGCGGCACTTCGTGCACTCCAAGGTGATGGCCTGGGTCGCGGCCGACCGCGCGGTGCGCGCCATGGAGCGGGACCCCACGCTGCCCGGCGACCCGGACCGCTGGCGCGCGATGCGGGAGGCGGTGCACCACGACGTGTGCACGCGGGGCTTCGACGCCGAGCGGGGCACCTTCACCCAGTCGTACGGCTCCACCGAGCTGGACGCGGCGACGCTGCTCATCCCCCGGGTCGGGTTCCTGCCACCGCACGACCCGCGCGTCATCGGCACGGTGGACGCGGTCCGCGAGGAGCTGTGCGAGGACGGGCTGCTGCGCCGTTACAGCACGGACGGCGTGTCGGTCGACGGGCTGCCCGGCACGGAGGCACCGTTCCTGGTGTGCTCGTTCTGGCTGGCGGACGCGCTGTACCTGATCAGTCGTACGAAGGAGGCGACGGACCTGTTCGAGCGGCTGCTCTCGCTGCGCAACGACGTCGGCCTGCTCGCCGAGGAGTACGACGTCGGCAGCGGTCGCCAACTCGGGAACTTCCCGCAGGCGTTCAGCCACATCGGCCTGGTGGGTACCGCCCTCGCGCTGTCGGGGCGGGCCACGGCAGACTGAGGCCATGGATCTTGGACTCAAAGACCGGGTGTACGTCGTCACGGGTGCCACGCGCGGCCTCGGCAACGCCACGGCACGCGAACTGGTGGCCGACGGCGCGAAGGTCGTGATCACCGGGCGCGACGCGGACCGGGTGACCGCCGCCGCGCGGGAGCTGGGGCCGAACGCGTACGGCCTGCCGGCGGACAACGCCGACCCGGCCGCCGCCGAACGGCTGATCGCCACCGCCCGGGAACGCTTCGGCCGCTTCGACGGCATCCTCATCAGCGTGGGCGGCCCGCCCGCCGGCTCGGCGGCCGGGAACACCGACGAGCAGTGGCAGGCGGCCTTCGATTCGGTGTTCCTCGGCGCGGTGCGGCTGGCCCGCACCGCGGCCGGCGAACTGCCCGCCGGCGGTGTGATCGGCCTCGTGCTCTCCGGCTCGGTGCGCGAGCCGATCCCGGGCCTGACCATCTCCAACGGGCTGCGCCCCGGGCTCGCCGGCTTCGCGAAGTCGCTCGCGGACGAGGTGGGCCCGCGCGACATCCGGGTGGTGGGCCTGCTGCCCGCGCGCATCGACACCGACCGGGTGCGGGAGCTGGACGCGGCGACGGGCGACGCGGACGCCGCGCGCGAGCGGAACGTCGCGAACATCCCGCTGGGCCGCTACGGCACCCCGCGGGAGTTCGGCCGCACCGCCGCGTTCCTGCTCTCGCCGGCCGCCTCCTACCTGACGGGCCTCATGGTGCCGGTGGACGGCGGAGCGCTGCGCGGCCTGTGACCCGCCCGACCGTGCCGCCGCTCCCCGCCCGCGCGGCGAGGGCGGCGGCTTCGGGCGCGCCTGACCGCCGGTTCGTCGTACGCGGCGGCGCGCGGGCGTCAGCTCACCCGCTCCGCCCGGTGGCGCACCGCGCGCATCCTGACCTCGGCGGGCAACCGGTCGAGGCCCGCCGACGCCCGGGCGTGCTCCAGCGCCTCGTCCCGCAACCGGGCCAGCGTCTCGGCCGGTTGGGCGTGCGCGGCGAGTACGAGCCGGACCCGGGCCTCCGGGGCGGTGCGGCGACCGCGCAGCGTGACGCGCGCGCGGTCCACCCCGTCCATGGCCTCCGCCTCGGCGGCCAGCACGCCCTCAAGGGCCCGGCCGCGCAACACCGCGCCCTCCCCCTCGCCGCTGGCGACCAGCAGCTCGCGCAGGCGCCGCCGCCGGGCCTGGGCGAGCAGCCACCACAGCGCGAGCAGGACGATCAGCGCCAGGGCGGCGATCACGGTGGGCCACCACCAGTCCTCGTCCCGCCAGCGCCGCCGATCGTCATGGGTCAGCAACACGTCGTCGGGCCCGTCGAAGGGCCAGCTCCCGGGCAGGCCGAAGCTCCACCGGCGCGGCAGGTCGAGCCCGCCGACCAGGACGGCGGCCCCCAGCGCCAACAGGAGCAGCCCGGCCAGGGCGAGCAGCACCCGGTTGACGACCCGCACCCTGGAACGTCCCACCCGTACCGGCTTCGCCGCCATCTTCCGCCTCATCTCCTCGTCGGCCGGCGGACCTGGACCCGCAGCCCGGGACGGCGCGCCAGGCCGAGCTGTCGGATGCCGTCGTCCAGCGCGTGGTCGAGGTCGGCGCGCACCTCGTCGAGTTCCCGGAAGTGCGCCTGTGCCCGCACCCTGACCCTGCGTCGCCCCGCGTCCACCCGGACGGTCCGTACGCCGGGCACCTCCATGGCGCGGTCCCGCAGCACCAGCGCCGCCGCGGAGCGGTCGAGCCCGGCGCGCACCCGCGGGTCGGGGCGCATCGGCAGCACGCCGCGCCGGCCGGGGGTGAGCGCCAGGATGATCAGCCACAGGCCGAGGACGACCGCGACGCAGGCCCCGGCCACGATCCAGGGGTCGTCCAGCGGGCGGGTGGCCAACTCGTCGCTGAGCCGGCGCCGCCAGCGCATCGCGCTCCGGTCGGCCCGTACCGCCGCCACGTCGTAGAGCAGCAGGCCGGCGGCGCCGAGCACGACCAGCGCGAGCAGCGCGGCGGGCAGCCGTCGGCTGGCCCAGAAGCGCCGGGCGCGCTCGCGCTCGCCGCGCGCGGGCGTGTACCTGACGGAGGAGGCGCGCTGCCCGGTACCGCCGCCATCGTCCGTGGCGGCCTCGTCACCGTCCGGGCCCGCGAGCGTGGCGCCGCCGCCCGTGGGGTCCTTCTCCAGCAGCGGCAGTCGCCGGGTGGTCTCCGCGCCGGCCTCGCCCGCCACGCTGGCCCCACTGGCCGCGCGCGTCTCGCCCGCCGGGCCCGTGTCACCGGTCCCACCGGTGTCGCCGGCCGCGTCGGGGCCGCCCGGGGGCGTGCGCCTCGGGGCGCCGCCGGGCCGCCGCGCGGCGGTGTGCTCGTCCTCGCTTCCGGTCGAGCCCGCGCCGGCGGCTGGTTCGTCGTTGCTCACCGCGTCCTCCCCCGGCCGACGCCCGTCCGCTCCGGCGCGTGCAGCCGCTCGACCGTGACGGCCACGTCCCGTACGTCCATGCCCGCCAACGCCCTTACCCGTCCGCTCACCTGACGACGCACGGCGCCACACTGGGCGCCGATGTCCGAGGGGTAGCCGAGTTCGACGGCGACCCGCACCCGGGCCTCGCCGCGCAGCCCGTCGCGGGCCGGCCGGTCGCGCACCGCGACGGCGGCCTGCGGTGGCTTGCCACCGGCCCCGCGTACCTCCCGCGCGTCGCCGAGCACCTCCCGGGCCGCCTGCGAAGCGATCTTCGCGATGACCCGGTCGGCGATCCGCGTCGAGCCGCGTTCACCCGATCGCACCACGCGGCCTCACCGCCGTCGGCCGTCGCGCTCGCGCGGGCGGAAGAAGTCGCCCAACTCCAGCTCTCCGTCGAGGAACTTGCCTGCCACGAACCCGATCAGGCCCAACGCCGCCACCAGGAGAAAGGCCCCGAAGCCGCCGAAGTACCCGGCGAAGCCCAGTGCCATTCCGGCGGCCAGACCGACCACGGCCATGCTCATCGTGTACTCCCTTGCCTCCACCGCGCCCGGTCGGTCCGGTCCGGCTACTGGAGCCGCGAGTCGGACTCGTCGTCCTGCTCGTCAGGCAGCTTCACATCACTTACCACGATGTTGACCTCGACCACCTCAAGGCTGGTCATCCGCTCGACCGCGGAGATGACATCTTCCCGCACGCCGCGCGTGACGTCGCCGATGGAGACGCCGTAATCCACCACGATCTCCAGGTCCAGCGCCGTCTGCACCTCGCCGACCTCGGCCTTGACGCCGCGCGTGACGGAGCGCCCGCCACCGGGTACCCGGTCCCGCACCGCCCCGAAGGTGCGCGCGAAGCCGCTGCCCATGGCGTGCACGCCGGGCACCTCGCGGGCCGCCATGCCGGCGATCTTCTCCACCACGCCGTCGGCGATCGTCGTCTTGCCCCGGGAGGCCGGGGGGCCGCCGCCTCGGGGAGTCGAGGCTCCCGGGGCAGTCGCGCTTCCCGCCTGCTGCTTCTGTGTCGTGTCCGTCATCGCCCATTCCCTTCCCGCGAAGCTCTCAGGGGAGCGGCCTGACCGTTCCTCATGTCACCGTAGGCGGGCTCGCGGCGAACCGCGCCCGGGGCGTGGCAGTCGTGGGAACGCGCCGGCCCCGGGTGGGTCGCGGCCGGCCGGCGCGCCGTGGTGCGGCAGGCTGAGCGGCAGCGGGCGAGTAGGTGTCCGTACGGCGGGAAGGGTGGCGGACCGTGGTGGCAGACGCGTTGGCGCAGGCGGTACGGCAGCAGTTGGGGCTCGGCAGGCTGCTGCCGCTGGGCACGGAGCACGACGGTGCGTGGGTGACGGAGCACGCGGCCACGGCCGTGCTGCGCGCGGCGGCGGCGGAGGTTCCCGAGGTTCGCGTGACCGCGCTGCACGTCGACCTGCTGGCCCCCGACCAGGCGGCGGAGCCCGCCGTTCCGGCGCCGCCGACCGCACTGCGCCCGGGGCCGCTGCGGGTGGCGGGCGAGTTCCTCGCGGCGGCGGAACAGCCGCTGCCCACGTCGGCGGAACGGTTGCGGGCGACCCTGTACGCGGCGGCCACCGACCGGCTCGGCCTGGTCGTCGGCGCGGTCGACCTCCGGGTGACGGGTCTGCTGGAGGAGGCACGGGCGACGGAGGCCACACAGCCGCCAGGCGGGGCACGGCCGGCGGACGGGGCACGGCCGGCTAACGGGGCGCCCGGCGACGCCGGGCCGGCCGGTGCGGAGGGCCGCCCCGGGACGCGGGCGTCCGCGGAGCTGGCACCGGCCGCCGCCCGCCCGGCGTCGGAGGCCACGGTCGAGGGCCGGGTGGCCGGCGCCGTCGCGGAGGTACCGGGGGTCGCCCGGCTCGCGCCCGCGCTCGGCGGCCTGACCCGCCCGGTACGCGTCGAGGGCCCGCGCGCGACCGCCGAGGCCGAGGCACCCGTGGCGGGCGCCTCCGCGCCGGCCCGCCACGCGCAGGTGCAGGTCGCCGTGGCGGCCGGACACCGGGCGGTCGAGGTGGCCCGCGCCGTACGCGACCGGGCCCGCGCCGCCCTGCTGGCCGAGGCCCCGGGCCCGGTGACGGTCGCGGTGCTGGTCACGGCCGTGGACGCGGCGGATATGGCACTCCGGGAGAACACGGGAAACGCACGGAGCGCGCGGAGCGCCGAGAGCGCGGCGGACCGGGCCTGAGGACGTCGGACCCGGGGCCCGTACCGCGCGGGCGCCACGACCCGCGACCGTCGGGCGGCCAGCGCGCCGGTCGCGGGCTATTCGGCCAGTTGGGCGAGGTCGCGCAGGCGGCGGCCCTGGGCGGCGCGCTCGGCCGCCCGCTGCTCGTCGAAGGTGCGGTCCGACGCGCCGCGCAGCAGCGCCTTCGTCTCGATGACGGCGTCGCGCGGCGCGGCCAGCAGCGCGGCGGCCAGGTCCCGCGTGGTCGCGTCCAGCTCGGCGGCCGGCACCACGAGGTTGGCCAGCCCGGTCCGCTCCGCCTCCTGCGCGTGCACGAACCGACCGGTGGCGCAGATCTCCAGCGCGCGGGCGTACCCGACGAGGGAGACCAGCGGGTGGGTGCCCGCGAGGTCCGGCACCAGCCCAAGGCTCGTCTCGCGCATCGCGAACTGCGCGTCGTCGGCACAGATGCGCAGGTCACAGGCGAGCGCGAGCTGGAATCCGGCACCGATGGCATGCCCTTGGACCGCGGCTATGCTGACGATGTCGTTACGCCGCCACCACGTGAACGCCTCCTGGTAGGCGGCGATGGTCGCGTCGAGCTCCGCCTCGGGGCCGCGCCCCATATCGACGAAGGACGGCTCGCCGTCGAAGCCCTCAGGGGTGAACGCCTGCCGATCGAGCCCCGCGGAGAAGGACTTGCCCTCTCCGCGCAGCACCACGACGCGCACGCTGCCCGGCAGCAACCGCCCGGCCTCGACCAGGGCCCGCCACAGGGCGGGCGTCTGGGCGTTGCGCTTGGCCGGGTTGGTCAGGGTCACCGTGGCGATGGCGTCATCGACGGTCAGGCGTACGCCGTCCGTGTCGAGCAGGGTCACTGAAGCCTCCGGTCGGTCGGCAGCGGTCACTGCGGCCTTAAGTTAACTGCACAGTAACCACCGTGCCGACCGAACCACCGACCGGGTGCCACCGACGACGTGACCAGTACGCCGCGGCGACGTGACGCGCGCTCG
Source organism: Streptomyces sp. 71268 (assembly GCF_029392895.1). Lineage (NCBI taxonomy): Bacteria > Bacillati > Actinomycetota > Actinomycetes > Kitasatosporales > Streptomycetaceae > Streptomyces > Streptomyces sp. 71268. The sequence goes on along the minus strand of NZ_CP114200.1, from coordinate 6,845,772 downwards.
AACTCGGGACGGACACGCGCCGCGTGGGTCAGGTCGAGGCGGCTTTCTTCCCTCGTGTCGCTCCGCCGCGACCACGCAGCGTCACTCCGGACTCGCTCAGCATTCGATGGACGAAGCCGTAGGAACGGCCGGTCTCTTCGGCCAGCGCTCGAATGCTCGCACCGGAGTCGTACTTCTTCTTGAGGTCTGCCGCGAGCTTTTCGCGCGCGGCGCCGGTCACCCGGCTGCCCTTCTTCAGAGTCTCGGCCACCCGTGCCTCCTCATGGGAAGTGCGCTATGGGACTCTCATGATCACCCCTAGCCGCGCTCCTGGCCACCCATTCGACAAGGTCCGCGTGACCGGCTTGCCGGCGGCGAGCGGCCGAAAGGCCGCCGGAACGGCGAATTCCGGATGTCGGCGCGCGTGCGTCCATTCGGAGTGCGCGGCGAAGCGGCAGGTCAGGGATGGCACCAGCGGGGCTCTCCGGGACCGCCGAGCGCTACTCTGCGTGCGCACGCGCGGGTGGCGCCGGCACGCCGCGAGATGAGCCCTTCTCACCCAGATGAAGGATCACGTCTCGGCCGAATGATCCAGAACATCTGGATCAAGCGGCGGCACGAGGCCCCGAACGCCGGCCCGCGAGCGTCAGGCGAGCGCCACGAGGTCGGCGTAGTCCTGGCCCCACAGGTCCTCCACGCCGTCGGGCAGCAGGATGATGCGCTCCGGCTGGAGCGCGTCCACCGCGCCCTCGTCGTGGGTGACCAGCACGACCGCGCCGGTGAAGGTGCGCAGCGCGCCCAGGATCTCCTCGCGGCTGGCCGGGTCGAGGTTGTTGGTGGGCTCGTCGAGCAGCAGGACGTTGGCCGAGGAGACCACGAGCGTCGCCAGCGCGAGCCGGGTCTTCTCGCCGCCGGAGAGGACGCGCGCGGGCTTGTCCACGTCGTCGCCGGAGAACAGGAAGGAACCCAGCGTCTTGCGGATGTCCACGAGGTCCAGGTCGGGCGCGGACGAGCGCATGTTCTCCAGGACGGTGCGGTCCGGGTCCAGCGTCTCGTGCTCCTGCGCGTAGTAGCCGAGCTTGAGGCCGTGGCCGGGGGTGACGGTGCCGGTGTCGGGCTTCTCGACGCCGGCGAGCAGTCGCAGCAGCGTGGTCTTGCCGGCACCGTTGAGGCCCAGGATGACCACGCGGGAGCCTCGGTCGATGGCCAGGTCGACGTCGGTGAAGATCTCCAGCGACCCGTACGACTTCGACAGGCCCTCGGCGGTCAGCGGGGTCTTGCCGCACGGCGCGGGGTCGGGGAAGCGGAGCTTGGCGACCTTGTCCGAGACCCGCACCTCGTCGAGGCCGGCGAGCAGCTTCTCGGCGCGGCGGGCCATGTTCTGCGCGGCCACCGTCTTGGTCGCCTTGGCGCGCATCTTGTCGGCCTGCGAGTTGAGCGCGGCGGCCTTCTTCTCGGCGTTGGCCCGCTCGCGCTTGCGGCGGCGCTCGTCGGCCTCGCGCTGGGCCTGGTAGAGCTTCCAGCCCATGTTGTAGATGTCGATGTGGGCGCGGTTGGCGTCCAGGTAGAAGACCTTGTTGACGACCGTCTCGACCAGTTGGACGTCGTGCGAGATGACGATGAAGCCGCCGCGGTAGGTCTTGAGGTAGTCGCGCAACCAGACGATCGAGTCGGCGTCGAGGTGGTTGGTCGGCTCGTCGAGGAGCAGCGTGTCGGAGTCGGAGAAGAGGATGCGGGCCAGCTCGACGCGGCGGCGCTGACCACCGGAGAGCGTGTGCAGGGGCTGGCCGAGCACGCGGTCGGGCAGTCCGAGACTGGCGGCGATCGTGGCGGCCTCGGCCTCGGCGGCGTAGCCCCCCTTGGTGAGGAACTCCGTCTCCAGGCGCTCGTACCGCTTCATCGCCTTCTCCCGGGTGGCGCCCTTGCCGCCGGCCATCCGCTCCTCGTTCTCGCGCATCTTGCGAAGGACGACGTCGAGGTCGCGGGCGGAGAGGATGCGGTCGCGGGCGAGCACGTCCAGGTCGCCGGTGCGCGGGTCCTGCGGGAGGTAGCCGACGTCTCCGGAGCGGGTGATGGTGCCGGCGGCCGGGGTGCCCTCGCCGGCGAGGCACTTGGTCAGCGTGGTCTTGCCAGCGCCGTTGCGGCCGACGAGGCCGACCCGGTCGCCCTTGGCGATACGGAACGAGGCGGACTCGATGAGAACTCGGGCGCCTGCGCGCAGCTCAAGGCCGGTGGCGGTGATCACGGGGAGGACTCCAGGGCGGAATACGGACGGCGGAAGGGACAGGCGCGCAACCACGACCGCACGCGGCGCACCGGGCGACGGCGGCGGACGGCGCACCCCAGCGACGAAGGCGGGGCCGGGCGGAAGCCGTCTAGTGCGCAAGGAGAATGGCCATGCCGTCCACTGTAGCGGTGCGCGGCAAGTGGTTTACCGGGGGTAGGACGGGAACGCGCCGCTCCCGGCGCTGTCAGACCCCGGTGCCAGACTGTGAAGCGAGTCACAGTCACGAGGCGCTTCGCGCCGCCGCCCCAGCGCCCTGGAAGCACCAGCACCCGGAAGGTGATCACCATGGCAGGCACCGCCACCGGCCGCCCGACCCTGTACCCGACCCTCCTCTACCGCGACGCCCAGGCCGCCATCGCGCAGCTCACGACGGCCTTCGGCTTCACCAGGCAGGCGGTGTACGAGGGGGACGGCGGCGTGGTCCTGCACGCCGAACTGGCCTACGGCAACGGCACGGTGCTGCTCGGTTCCCGGCGCACCGAGGGCGCGTTCGCCCAGGCGATGGCGGACGCCGGGCCGGCCGGCGTCTACGTGGTCGTGGAGGACACGGACGCCCACCACGCGCGGGCCCGTGAGCACGGGGCCGAGATCCTCATGCCACCCACGGACCAGGCGCACGGCTCGCGGGACTACATGGCGCGCGACATCGAGGGCAACGTCTGGAGCTTCGGCACGTACGCCCCGGCCACGGACGGCTGACGCCCGCGCGCGGCCGGCCGGGCCGGGACGGCCGGCTCCGGCCGCGCGCGGGCGGGGTCGGCGCGGCGCGCGGGGGCTATCCGGCCGCGCCGGGCGCTTCGGTGAGGACGGCCCCGCCCTCCAGCATCCGTTCGACCGCGTAGGCCGGGTCCACCAGCGCCTCCGGGGTGTGGATGCCGGGCGGTACGGGGTCGCCGCGCAGTGCGAGCAGCCGCTCGACGCCGAGCGCCATGCCGAGCGCGGTCAGCGGGCGCTGCCCCGCCGCGTGCGTGAGGTAGCGGCCCGTGCGCAGCGGCGCGCCTCCTGGGGCGGTGCCCTCGATGTCCACGCGCACCTCCAGGGAGGCGGGGCCGCCGCGACGGCTGCCCGTGGAGGTGCCGACGGCGAAGGCGAAGTGGACGTTCGGCGCGTCCGTCGCGAGGGCGATGCTCGGCACGTCGAGGATGGCGATGTACGCGCCGGGCACGGCGGTCCCGTCGGAGGCGACCACCTCCACCCGCGCGTCGGCGGCGGGGAGCCAGGTGAACACGCCGTCGCGGCGCACCAGGCCCGCTGAGGTGATGGCGGACCAGCGCTCCAGGTCGGCGATGCCGGCCGGCCCGCCGGTGTCCCGCTCGTCCAGTACGGCGCCGATCCGGACGGCGTCCACCCGCTCGAACTCGCGGGCCAGGTGCGCCACGACCAGCGTGACGGCGCCGGCGCACCAGTGGCTGGCCAGCAGGATGGGCCCGGCGCCGGCGCCCTGGGCCCCCATGACGACCTCCGGCGCGATGTCCGGGCCACTGGAGATGCTGAGGTAGGGCAGCCCGCGCCGCTGGGCGTACCGCAGCCCGTGCAGGCGCTCGTCCCACAGCGCGGCGACGACCGCCGAGTACGTCTCGTCGGCCGGGCGCCCGAGGTCGCCGCGCTCAAGGTCGACGCGGACGGCGGTGGCGGCGCCGAGCCGGTCGGCCACCCGTCGCGCGCGGTCCAGGTCCCGGCCCGCGATCGTCAGCGGCAGCGTCGGGTACCACCGGCGCAGCAGGGCGGCCGTATCCGCTCCCGCCTGCCCTGATCCGCCCAGCATCAACACCGATCGCCGTTCCATCATGGCCTCCCAGGCTAAGTTACATTTCGTAGCTTACATTTTGTAGCTAGACTGGGTCGCAGACGCAAGGAGGGGCCATGGCCACATCACCGACCCGGCTGTCCAAGCAGGCCAGGCGGGAGCAACTGCTCGACGCGGCCCTGGGGCTCGTACGCGCCCGTGGCGCCGACGGCCTGACGCTGGTCACCCTCGCCGAGGCGGCCGGGGTGAGCAGGCCGATCGTGTACGACCACTTCGGCACCCGCGCCGGGCTGCTGCTCGCGCTCTACCGGCGGCTGGACGAGCGGCATCGCGCGGCGTCGACCCGGGCGTTGGCGGCCGCCGCGCCGAACGCCAGGGCGATCGCCGACGTCCTGAGCGCCGCGTACTTCGCCTGCGCCACCGACATTCCGGAGTTCGCGGCCCTCTCCGCCGCGCTGAAGGGCGACCCGGAGATGGAGGCGGCGCGGCACGAGATGCTCGACAGCTACACGCGCGCGATGGCGGCCGCCTTCGCCCCGCACTCCGGGCTGGAACCGGAGGCGATCCAGCTCCGCTGCGTCGGCCTGCTCAGCGCGGCCGAGGCGCTGGCCACCGAGCTGGACCGGGGGCGGACGACCGCCGCCGAGGCCACGGCCGCGCTGGCCGACCTGATCGTGGGCGGTCTCGCCGGCGACGCCGCCGACCGCTAACGGCCACCGCCGCGCGGGGGCGGCGACGCCAAGCGCCCGCCGGCCGAGGTGGTCGGCGGGCGGGCGCGGACTACGGGGCGGCTCACGGCGCGCTGGGCCGCCCACGGGACGGGCTCGGGTGCGGCCGGGCGCGGGCGAGGCGCCGGGGTGGCCGCGCCCGGGCCCGGCCGGCTGGGTCAGCGGGCCGGGTCCGGAGCCCTCACGTACCGCCCGTGTGCACCTGGAAGGCGGCGCGCCGGACCGCCTTGGCCAGGGCCGGGTCGGGGTGGGCGGCGGCCAGGGCCACCAGCACCTGGACCGTGCGCGGGTGGCCGACCTCGCGGACCTCGGCCAGCAGCGCGGGGACCGTGCCCTGGACGGCCGACTCGAGGTGGCGCACCAACAGTCTTATCTCGCCGTGGTCGGCGATCGCCGCCGCCGTGTCCACCCAGAGCCAGGTGGCCTCCTCGCGGGTGAGGACCTCAAGGGTGTCCTCTGGGTCGGCGCCCTCCTGTTCGGCGAGCCAGAGCAGGGCGTAGGGGCGCAGTCGGGACTCGTCCACGGCGGCGCGCACCGCGGGCTCGGCCGGGGCGCCGACCACCCGCAGCGCCTCGAAGGCGAGCCCGCGCAGCAGCGCGTCGTCGCCGCGCGCCGCGTCGAGCAGTTCGGTGACCGCGCTGCCCACCGGGCGGGCGGCGAGCCAGGCGCGGTACTCGGCGCGGGCCGGGCCGGGGGTGAGCTGGGCGCAGCCGCGCAGCATGTCCTCGGCGGGCTGCTCGATGTTGCCCGCGGGGCTCTGCGCGGCGACGCAGATCTGCTCCAGCTTGACCCACACCGCCCAGTTGCCCAGCGCGGTCAGCTCGGCCTCGCGGTCCTCCACGGCCTCGGCGTCGCGCACGACGAGCGCGTCGACCTCGGCGAGCCCGCCCAGCGCCCAGGTCAGCAACGACTCGGGGACCTCACAGGCGGATGCGCCCGCCCCCTCCCCCACCGTCGCCTCCGTGGCGCTCGGCGGCGCGGCCGTGGCCAGGTCGAGGCCAGCGTGCGGGCCGGGCAGCGGCTCGGGCAGGGCGGCGAGCCGGGGGCCCGACCCGGCGGGGCCGTGGTGCGGGGCGCGCTGGCCGTAGGGGACCTCGCAGCGCTCCGTACGCAGTTCCGCGACCCGCTTGCGCAACAGGTCGAGCAGGGCGGGGAAGCCCACCGGACCCGCCGAGAGCTGCAGCAGCGAGAGCAACTGCGGCACGGCCTCGATGACTTCGGCGACGGCGGCCGGGGTGGCCTCCGCGTCGGCGCGGCCGCGCGGGCCCCGGTCGTCCGGGAGCCAGGGGTGGGCGATGGACCAGGCGTCGAAGAGCGCGACCCAGCCACGGAGCACGGCCGAGTCGTCGCGGTCCCAGGCACGCAGCCGCCAGCCCGCCCGGGCGGCGCCGCCGTGCAACTCGATCAGGCCGGCGAGGCGGGCCCGGTCCCAGTCGGTACGTACCTGAGCGGGCGTCAGGCCGAGGGCGGTGGCCGCGCGGTCGGCGGCCACGTCGGACAGGGCGCCGTACGCCCCTGGCCGCAGCGCCGCGTCACCGTTCGGCTCGGCGGCGGCCCAGCGGGCGACGCGGGCGGCACCGGCGAGCGAGGCCCGTGCCTGGCGGGCAAGTTCCGCGGGTGGCGGGGTGCCCTCCGGTGGTCGTGGGGCGGGGCGCGTGCCGCGCTGCGGCACTGCCCGGCGGGCACCGGCGATCGGCCGGTGGGGGACGAGTCGGAGTCGGGAGTCGCGCGGGGTACGGGACGTCACAAGAGCAGTCTTGCCCCTGACGGCCCGAAAACCCAATCGGTGGTCATCCGGCCGCGTTCCCGCAACGGGTGTGGCGGTTGGGGCGGATGAGCCGCCTCCCTGGGCCGTATGGGCGTCGGCCGATCCGAACGTCCGCGCGAGCCGAACACGGCCGTGGCGCGAAAGCCGGGCGAGCGCGGCATGGCGGCCAGGTGAAGGGCGGGCGTCGGCCGCGCTCGGGCGCGCCCTGCCGAGGCCCACGGCAGGGCGCCCGACCGGCGGGCCCGTCGGAGTGGGGGCGCTCAGACCAGCGGGGTGAGGAAACGGCGCAGCGCCTCCTCGTACCCGACGGGGTCGGCGTTCCACATCGCCGCGTGCGGGGCGCGCGGCACGCTGCGCAGGGTGACCAGGTCCGGGCGGCGCTCGGCGAGGGCGCGGGAGCCGGCCCAGGGGGCCAGGTGGTCGTCGGGCCCGTGCATGATCAGCGTGGGGACTTCGAGGCGGCCCGCGTCGGCCAACTCGGCGAAGTGCTCCGCGTGCAGGGAGGCGCGGCCCTGCGCGGCGCGCACCACGAGCGGCAGCAGCGGGGCCGGCGTGCCACGGGCGGCGGCGACGGCGCGCAGCGTGGCCTGCCAGTCGAGCACGGGCGAGTCGAGGACCAGGCCGCTGATCAGGTGGCGCAGGGGCGAGTGCGCCGCGGTGTGCAGGGCCATCGAGGCACCGGTGGACCAGCCGTGGAGCACGACGCGCCGCGCGCCCCGCTGCGCCGCGTAGGCGACGGCCGCGTCGAGGTCGCGCCACTCGGTGTGCCCCAGGTGGCTCACCCCGTCGGGTGACGGGGGCGCCCCGGCGTCCCCACGGTAGGAGACGTCGAGCACCGGGAGTTGCTTGTCGTGCAGGAACCCCATGACGACCAGCGGGTGTTCGCGGGTGCCGCCCAGGCCGTGCACGGTGATCACCCAGGTGTCGCGGGCGGCCGGCACGTACCAGGCGGGGAGCGCGCCGAGTTCGCCCGGGACCTCCACGTCCTCGTAGGCGAGGCCGAGGGCCTGGCCGGGGTCGCCCGCGTACACCTGTGGCGTGAACCAGACGCGGGCGCCCGGCTCCAACGTGCCACGGGTGACCGACTCCAGGCGGCGCACGACGCAGTCGGCGGGGTGCGGCGCGCCCTCGACCACCGGGCCGACGGCGGCGTGGCAGCCGTCGCCGGTCAGCCCGTACGTGCCGGGGCGCTGGGAGGCCAGGGTGCGGGTCAGGGTGACCTGGCCGGCGGCGGTCGAGTGCACGGTGAGCCTGGGCTCGCCGGGCAGCGGGCGGCCGGGGGCCAGGGCGGCACCGCTGGCGTACCGGCCGGCCAGCACGGCCGTCCCGGCACCCAGCACGGTGGTGGCGGCCACGGCCGCCGCGGTACGCAGGCGCATCCTCCCCAGTGTGGGCGGACAGCCGCGCGCCGGCCAGTGGGCCCCGTCCACCGGGTGAGCCGCCGCGGCGGCCCCGGGTGTGGCGCCGGGCGCGGACCCCTCGGCCCGGGCCGGGGTCAGGCGGGCGGTGCGCCGGCTGGTCCGGGGGGTTGGCCGTAGCCGCGCAGGCGGTCGGTGGCCGCGTCGAGTTGCGCGGCGGTGAGCAGCGCGGGGGCGCGGCCGGGGACGGCCGACGCGGCCAGCCAGACCTGGCACATCCACTCCAGTTGGGCGGTGTGCTCGTACGCCCGGCGCAGGGTGTCCGCGTAGACGACCGTGCCGTGGTTGCGCAGCAGGCAACCGGTGCGGTCGCGGAGGGCGGCGAGCACGTGCCGGGCGAGTTCGTCGCTGCCGTAAAGGGCGTACGGGGCGACGCGGACGGGGCCGCCGAGCGCGCCGGCCATGTAGTGGACGGCGGGCAGTTCCGTGACGAGCGTGGAGACGGCGGTGGCGTGCACGGCGTGCGTGTGCACGACGGCGCGGGCGTCGGTGGCGCGGTAGATCGCGAGGTGCAGCGGGAGTTCGCTGGTGGGGCGCAGGTGTCCGACGCGGACGCGGCCGTCGAGGTCGACGGCGAGCATGTCCCGGGGGCCGAGCGCGTCGTAGGGCACGCCGCTGGGGGTGACGAGGACGGTGTCGCCCACCCGCGCCGAGACGTTGCCCGACGTGCCGACGACCAGGCCGTCGCGCGTGCTGCGCCGTGCCGTGGCCACCACCTCGCGCCAGGCCGGCGCGAGCGCGGCCGGGTCCGGCACGGCGGCCGGGGCCCGCCGCTCGGGCCGCTCGTCCGTTGTTTCCCGCTCACCTGAGTCCCGCGCCATGGGCCACCTCCGGGCCCGATCCTGTCAGGGTCCCCCGCCCGGCGCGCCGGGCGGTGTGCGCGGGGGCCCGGGCGAGGCCGTCTCGCCGGGTCGTCACGGACGGTACGGGAGGCTGTTCCATACGGGTGACAGGCGAACGGAAATGGGAGATCCGATGTCCGTCACATGTACAACGGATTGAGGTCTGCCGCACGCCGCTCGCACGCCGCTGACCTGCGACGTTGAGTAGTCGACGAGGAGGCGTGAGAGCTTCACCGCCGCACCCCCCGGACCGCGTCACCGCGATGCCCTACCTCGTTCACCTTCCGTTCACTCTTCGTACCTACGGTCGCCGGGACGTTGCTCCCTCAACGATTGCCTGGGTGAATGGAACACATCACGCTTCTCATCGGGATCGTGATCATCACGGCCTTGGTGTTCGACTTCACGAACGGCTTCCACGACACGGCCAACGCCATGGCCACCACCATCTCGACGGGGGCGCTGCGTCCCAAGACCGCGGTGGCCATGTCGGCGGTGCTCAACCTCGTCGGCGCGTTCCTGTCGGTGGAGGTCGCCAAGACCATCTCCGGCGGCATCATCGACGAGGGGTCCGGTATCCAACCGGAAGTCATCTTCGCCGGTCTGGTCGGCGCGATCGTCTGGAACCTGTTGACCTGGCTCGCCGGGTTGCCCTCCAGCTCCTCCCACGCCCTCTTCGGTGGCCTCATCGGCGCCACCCTGGTCTCCGTCGGCATGGACGGGGTCAACGGCGACGCGGTCGTCATGAAGGTCCTCATCCCCGCGATCGCCGCCCCGCTGGTGGCCGGCGTCGCCGCCCTCGTCGCCACCCGGCTCACCTACCGCATCGCCCGCGACCGCGACCCGCGGGACACCGCCAAGGGCTACCGCGCCGGGCAGATCGCCTCGGCCGCCCTGGTCTCGCTGGCGCACGGCACCAACGACGCGCAGAAGACGATGGGCGTCATCACCCTGGCCCTGGTCACCGGCGGCGTCGTCGCGCCCGCCTCCGACCCGCCGATGTGGGTCATCGTCTCGGCCGGTGTGGCCATCGCGCTCGGCACCTACCTCGGCGGCTGGCGCATCATCCGCACCATGGGCAAGGGCCTCACCGACATCCAGCCGCCGCAGGGCTTCGCCGCCCAGACCGGCGCCGCGACCGTCATCCTGGCCTCCTCGCACCTCGGCTTCGCGCTCTCCACCACCCAGGTCTGCTCCGGCTCCGTGATGGGCTCGGGCCTCGGCCGCAAGGGCGGCGTGGTGCGCTGGTCCACCGCCGGCCGGATGGTCATCGCCTGGGGCCTGACGCTGCCGGCCGCCGGCCTGGTCGCCGGCGCCGCCGCGCTCCTCGCCGACCAGGGCGACTGGGGCGTGACCACGGTCGCCGTGCTGGCCGTCATCGCCTGCGGCGCCATCTGGCTGGCCTCGCGCCGCAAGCCGGTCGACCACACCAACGTCAACGACGTCGAGGGCGCCCCGGCCCCGGCCGCCGCGGCCGTCGCCGTGGACGCCACCGCCCCCGCCACGACGGACGCCCCCGCCGAGCCGGTCGGGATCGTGACCGCCGCCGTGCGCAGCGTCGCCCCGCCGCCCACCGAGGCCGCGCTCGCCCAGTCGGCCGCCGACGCGGCGCCGGAGCCGGCCGCTCCCGGGGACCCGTCGGCGTCCGTCGCCGACGCCCTGCCGGCGCAGCCGACCGCCGCCACGGCATCGGCCTCCGCGCCCGCCAAGGCCACGGTCTAGCCGCCGTCCGGCCCGTCCACCCGTACGGGGCACGCACACGCGCCTCGCGCCCGCGCCCCGTACGACGCGGCCCAGCCGCCCCGACGACAAGGAAGCAGTGCCATGAACATCGACTGGACCGCGCTCGGTCAGGTCTTCGGCGTGAGCCTGGTGGTGACCGTCGCCATGGTGGGCGTCTTCACGCTCGGCATCGTCGGCACCTCCGCCAAGCCCTCCCGCGAGACGGCCACCGGGGCCGCCGGGGCCACCACGGCCAGCGGCCCCGGCGCGCTGGCCCGCTCCGGCGCGTACGCCTGCTTCGCGCTGTGCGCGGCGGCGGTGGCGTACGGGATCTACCTGATCGTCGCCTGAGTCCCTCACCCGTGGCGGTTCGCCGTCGCGGGCCGGCCGCCCCGGTCGGGTGGTGCCGTCTCGACGCGGCGCCGCCCGGCCGGGGCGGTGTTCGTGGTGCCCGGCGCGCCGAGGTGGGCACGTCCGGAGTGGGGGCCTCCCGCTCGGTGGGGCGTTCCGTCGCAGGTCAACGGCGAGTTGACGGGTCTTCCCGGGGCGTGGTGGACTGCCGGGGCCAAACGGCGACAGCAGAGGAAGCCGGTGTGAGTCCGGCGCGGTCCCGCCACTGTCACCGGGGAGCGCTCCCCCAGCGCATGGTCACGGCTCGCACACGACGGGCTGGAAGGCCGGGGTGTGGCGTCGATCCGGGAGCCAGGAGACTCTCGCCGCCGATCACGTCGAACCAGGGCGCGGACCCTGAGTGAGGACACACCGCCATGGCCTGCTGCCGTCCAGCGCCCTTCGCCCTGCCCCGCTCGTCCGGAGGCCGCCGCCCCCGGCGGCCCGGCGCACCGCTCCCCCTTCGAGGCGCGACGGCGAACTGACCGATGCGTACCGATCATGTTGCGTACGCCTGCGGTGCCGTCCTCGGTTTTCTGGGCGACCGTGCCGTCGGCGATCCCCGGCGGGGCCACCCGGTGGCCGCCTTCGGACGCGCCGCCGGCGCCGTGGAGCGCCGGCTGTGGCGCGACGACCGGGGACGCGGGGCCCTGCACACCGCCGTGTGCGCCGGCGGCACGGTGCTCGCCGGGGCGCTGCTGGCGCGCGCCGTGCGCCGCCCGGCCACCGGCGCGCCCGCGCACCGGGCCACGGCGCTGGGCGGCCTCGCCGCCGAGACGGCGCTGACCGCCGCCGCCACCTGGGCCGTGCTCGGCGGCACCACGCTCGGGCGGGAGGCCCGGACGATCGGCGCCGCCCTCGCGGCGGCGGACGTCGACGCGGCCAGGGACGCGCTGCCACGGCTGTGCGGGCGCGACCCACAGGCCCTGGACGCCCAGCAGATGGCGCGGGCGGTCGTGGAGTCCGTCGCCGAGAACACCTCGGACGCGGTGGTCGGGGCCCTGGTGTGGGGCGCGGTCGGCGGCACACCCGGGCTGCTCGGCTTTCGCGCCGTGAACACGCTGGACGCGATGGTGGGGCACCGCTCGCCGCGCTACCGCAGGTTCGGCTGGGCCTCGGCCCGTCTCGACGACGTGGTCGGCTGGCCCGGCGCCCGGCTGACGGCGGCGCTGGCCGTGCTCGCCGGGCCGAACCCGCGCGGCGCCTGGGCCGTCGCCCGGCGCGATGCCGGCAGCCACCCGAGCCCCAACGCGGGCCCGGTGGAGGCCGCGTTCGCCGGCGCCCTCGGCGTACGGCTCGGCGGCACCCTCGCGTACGCGGGGCGCGTCGAGCACCGGCCGGTGCTGGGCGCTAAGAACCGGCCGGTCGAGGTGGCCGACATCGAGCGCGCCGTACGGCTCTCGCGCCGGGTGAGCGCGCTGGCCCTGGCGGTAACCGTCGCCGGGCGACTGGCGTACGGCGCCGCCACCATGGGCACGCACCAGGGGGACCGATGAGGGGGACGGGACGCATGGGCGGTGGGTTGCTGGTCGCCGGGACGACGTCGGACGCCGGCAAGAGCGTCGTGACGGCGGGCATCTGCCGTTGGCTGGCGCGCCGGGGCGTCAGGGTCGCGCCGTTCAAGGGGCAGAACATGTCCCTGAACTCCTTCGTCACCCGCGAGGGCGCCGAGATCGGGCGGGCTCAGGCGATGCAGGCGCAGGCCGCCCGCGTCGAGCCGACGGCGCTGATGAACCCCGTACTGCTCAAGCCCGGCAGCGACCGCTCCAGCCAGGTCGTGCTGCTGGGCAAGCCGGTGGGCGAGCTGAGCGCGCGCGGCTTCTTCGGTGAGCGGGCCCCCGGCGCCCAGGACCCGAGCCCGGTGCCCGGCGGGCGGCAGGCGCTCTTCGAGCCGGTCGTGGCCTGCCTCGAAGAGCTGCGGCGCACGCACGACGTGGTGATCTGCGAGGGCGCCGGCAGCCCCGCGGAGATCAACCTGCGCCGTACCGACATCGTGAACATGGGCATCGCCCGGGCCGCCCACCTGCCGGTGGTGGTGGTCGGGGACATCGATCGGGGCGGGGTGTTCGCCCAGTTCTTCGGCACCACCGCGCTGCTCGCGCCCGAGGACCAGGAGCTGGTCGCCGGCTACCTGGTCAACAAGTTCCGTGGCGACGTCACCCTCCTCGAACCGGGCCTTGAGATGCTGCGCGGGCTCACCGGCCGCCGCACTCTCGGCGTCCTGCCGTACGCCTCCGGGCTCGGCATCGACGAGGAGGACGGGCTGCGGGTCTCGCTGCGTGGCGCGGTGCGCGAGGCGCCCGTCGCGCCGCCGGTCGGGGACGACGTGCTGCGGGTCGCGGTGTGCGCCGTGCCGCTGATGTCCAACTTCACCGACGTGGACGCCCTCGCGGCCGAACCGGGCGTGCTCGTACGGTTCGTGGACCGGCCCGCCGAACTGGCCGACGCCGACCTCGTCGTGGTGCCCGGCACCCGTGGCACCGTGCGCGCCCTGGCCTGGCTGCGCGAGCGCGGGCTCGCCGACGCGCTGGCGCGGCGCGCCGCCGATGGCCGGCCCGTGCTCGGCATCTGCGGCGGCTTCCAGGCGCTGGGCGAGCGCATCGAGGACGAGGTCGAGTCGCGGGCGGGCACCGTCGCCGGGCTCGGGCTGCTGCCGGTGCGGGTGCGCTTCGCGCGCGAGAAGACGCTGGCCAGGCCGGTCGGCGAGGCCCTGGGCGAGCGCGTGGAGGGATACGAGATCCACCACGGGGTCGCCGAGGTCGGCGGGGGCACGGCGTTCCTCGACGGCTGCCGGGTCGGCTCGGTGTGGGGCACGCACTGGCACGGCTCGCTGGAGAGCGACGGCTTCCGGCGCGCGTTCCTGCGCGAGGTGGCCGAGGCGGCGGGCCGGCGCTTCGTCCCGGCGCCCGACACGTGCTTCGGGGCGCTGCGCGAGGAGCAGCTCGACCGGCTCGGCGACCTGGTCGAGGAACACGCGGACACCGACGCGCTGCTGCGCCTCATCGAGCAGGGACCGCCCCCGGGGCTGCCCTTCGTCCCACCGGGCGCCCCCGCGCTCCCCACTCCCGTATCGGCCGAGAGTGCCCGTCGCGCCGACCACACCGACCGCGCGGACGAAGGGGTGCCCGCGCCGCGTCAGGCCACCACGCCACCGGCCCCGCCAGCACCTCCCGGGCCGCGCGCGCCGCAGGCCACGCCGTCCGTCGAACACCCCCGCGAGCGCGGGGTCCAGGCCGAACCGGTGGCGCGTACCGCCGCCGACGGCGCACCCCGCCAGAGCACCACCCGCGAAAGGGGCACCAGCTGATGACCTCGGCCACCTACCCGTTCACCGCCGTCGTCGGCATGGCCGACATGCGGCTCGGCCTGCTGCTCAACGCCGTGTCGCCGGCGATCGGCGGGGTGTTGGTACGCGGCGAGAAGGGCACCGCTAAGTCGACCATGGTGCGCGGCATCGCCTCGCTGCTGCCCACCATCGAGACCGTCCCGGGCTGCCGGTTCTCCTGCGACCCGGTCGCTCCCGACCCGGGCTGCCCGGACGGCCCGCACGAGCCGGGCGCCGGCGCCACCCGGCCCTCGCGCCTGGTCGAGCTGCCCGTCGGCGCCTCCGAGGACCGCCTGGTCGGCGCGCTCGACATCGAGCGGGCGCTGGCGGACGGCGTGAAGTCCTTCGAGCCGGGCCTGCTCGCGGACGCCCACCGCGGCATCCTCTACGTGGACGAGGTCAACCTCCTCCACGACCACCTGATCGACCTGCTGCTGGACGCCGCCGCCATGGGCTCCTCGTACGTGGAGCGCGAGGGCGTCTCCGTACGGCACGCCGCGCGGTTCCTCCTCGTCGGCACCATGAACCCGGAAGAGGGCGAGCTGCGCCCGCAGTTGCTGGACCGGTTCGGGCTGACCGTGGAGGTCGCGGCCTCCCGCGAGCCCGACGAGCGGGTCGAGGTGGTGCGGCGCCGGCTCGCCTACGAGGAGGACCCGGCCGGCTTCGCCGCCCGCTGGGCCGAGGACGAGGCCGAGCTGCGCGCGCGGATCGCGGCGGCCCGCGCGCTGCTGCCGAGCGTCGTGCTCGGCGACGGGGCGCTGCGGCAGATCGCCGCCGTGTGCGCGGCGTTCGAGGTGGACGGGATGCGCGCGGACATCGTGACGGCGCGCACCGCCACCGCGCTGGCCGCCTGGGCCGGCCGCACCGAGGTGACCACCGAGGACGTACGGCAGGCCGCGCTGCTCGCGCTGCCGCACCGGCGGCGCCGCAACCCCTTCGACGCGCCGGGCCTGGACGAGGACAAGCTCGACGAGATCCTGGACGCCTACCAGCCGGAGCCCGAGGGCCAGGCCCCCGAGGACGGCGAGGGCGAGGCGGACGGCGACGACACCGATCCCGATGGTCCCGACGGTCCCGACGGGCCCGGCGGCGGCCGCTCCCCCGACGACGGGCCGCCCCAGGACGGCGGCGGTCAGGGCTCCGGGGCCGAGCAGCCCGCCGAGCAGCCGTCGCTGCCGGAGCAGCGCGCGGACGACGCGGCACGTCCTGAGGCACCCGAGGCCGACCCGCACCAGGCCCCGGCCGCCGGCGAGGGCGGCGAGGGGCAGGGCGTGGACGCGCGGGGCGCGGCGCCGGAGCGGCCCGCCGTGGCCGCGGGCGAGCCGTTCGCCGCGCGCGTGCTGAACGTGCCGGGGCTCGGCGAGGGCGCGGCCGGGCGGCGCTCGCGGGCCCGCACCGCGCACGGGCGTACCACCGGCTCGCGCCGCCCGCACGGGGTGCTGGGCAAGCTGCACCTGTCGGCGACGGTCCGGGCCGCGGCCCCGCACCAGCGGGCCCGGGGGCGCACCGGGGCCGGCCTGCTGCTGCGCCGCGACGACCTGCGCGAGGCGGTGCGCGAGGGCCGCGAGGGCAACCTCGTGCTGTTCGTCGTGGACGCCTCCGGGTCGATGGCCGCGCGGCAGCGGATGAGCGCCGTCAAGGGCGCGGTGCTCTCGCTGTTGCTCGACGCCTACCAGCGGCGGGACAAGGTCGGCCTGGTCACCTTCCGGGGGCGGGGCGCGGAGTTGGCGCTGCCGCCGACGTCGTCCGTGGACGCGGCGGCGGCCCGCCTGGAGCGACTGCCCACCGGGGGCCGCACGCCGCTGGCCGCCGGGTTGCTCAGCGCCCGCGAGGTGCTGCGGGTCGAGCGGCTGCGGGACCCCTCGCGGCGCCCGCTGCTCGTGGTGGTGACCGACGGCCGGGCCACCGGCGGCGGCCAGCCGGTGGCCCAGGCCACGCGCGCGGCGCGGCTGCTCGCGGCCGACGGCGTGGCCTCGGTGGTCGTGGACTGCGAGTCGGGGATGGTGCGCCTGGGCCTCGCGGCGCGGCTCGCCGGCGAGTTGCGCGGCCCCGCGGTGACCTTGGACGAGTTGCGTGCGGACAGCGTCACGGCGCTGGTCCACGGGGCGCGTGCGGCGCGCGACGGCGGCCCCGCACGGCCCCGGCAGGGCGAACGAACCACGACCGAGCACGGGCCCCGACACCGGGGCGCGCGGCCGGGGCGACGGACCGACATCACGGAGAGGGTCGCGTAAATGCCACAGGGAAAGCCTTCGATGGTGCCCGACGACGGGCTCACCACGCGCCAGCGCCGCAACCGGCCGCTGGTGTTCGTGCACACCGGCGTCGGCAAGGGCAAGTCGACGGCCGCCTTCGGGCTCGCGCTGCGGGCCTGGAACCAGGGCTGGCCTATCGGGGTGTTCCAGTTCGTGAAGTCCGCCAAGTGGAAGGTCGGCGAGGAGCGGGCGCTGCGCGTGCTCGGCGACTCCGGCGAGGGCGGCACGGTCGCCTGGCACAAGATGGGCGAGGGCTGGTCGTGGGTCCAGCGTGACCTGGCCTCCAGCGAGGAGGCGGCGCGCGAGGGCTGGGAGCAGGTCAAGCGCGACCTGGCGGCCGAGACGTACCAGCTCTACGTGCTGGACGAGTTCGCGTACCCGATGCACTGGGGCTGGGTGGACGTCGACGAGGTGGTCGCCACGCTGCGGGACCGGCCCGGCACCCAGCACGTCGTGATCACCGGGCGCAACGCCCCGCAACCGCTGGTGGACTTCGCCGACCTGGTCACCGACATGTCCAAGGTCAAGCACCCGATGGACACCGGGCAGAAGGGCCAGCGGGGCATCGAGTGGTAGGCACGACCTCCGTCCCCCGCCTGGTCATCGCCGCGCCCTCCTCGGGCAGCGGCAAGACGACGGTGGCGACCGGGCTGATGGCGGCCTTCGCGGCGAGCGGCCTGGCCGTCTCGCCGCACAAGGTCGGCCCGGACTACATCGACCCCGGCTACCACGCGCTGGCCACCGGCCGCCCCGGCCGCAACCTGGACGCGTACCTGTGCGGGCCCGACGCGCTGCCGGGGCTGTTCGGGCACGGCGCGCGCGGCGCCGACCTGGCCGTGGTCGAGGGCGTGATGGGGCTGTACGACGGGGCCGCGCACCAGGGCGAGTTGGCCTCCACGGCCCAGGTCGCCAAGGTGCTGCGGGCCCCGGTGGTGCTGGTCGTGGACGCCGCGTCGCAGTCGCGTTCGGTGGCGGCGCTGGTGCACGGCTTCGCCTCCTGGGACCCGGAGGTACGGGTCGCCGGGGTGATCCTCAACAAGGTCGGCTCGGACCGGCACGAGGAGCTGCTGCGCGAGGCGCTCGCGGGCTCCGGCGTGCCGGTCCTCGGGGCGCTGCGCCGGGTGGGCGCCGTGCACACCCCGAGCCGGCACCTGGGCCTGGTCCCGGTGGCCGAGCGCCACGCGGAGGCGGTGGAGTCGGTGGCCGCGCTGGCCGACCGGGTGCGCGCGGGCTGCGACCTGCCGGCCCTCCTAGAGCTGGCCCGCTCGGCTCCCCCGCTGCCCGGGCCCGCCTGGGACCCGGCGCGCAGCCTGCGCGAGGCGCGGGCCGTGGACGCCGGACCCGCGGCCGGGCCGGACGCGGAGTCGGGTACGGAGCCGGCCGCCGAGTCGGGTACGGGGCCGTCGTCGGGCTCCGGGCGCGGGGCGCGGCCGGTGGTGGCCGTGGCCGGCGGCTCGGCGTTCACGTTCTCGTACGCCGAACACGCCGAGCTGCTGACCGCGGCCGGCGCGGATGTCGTCACCTTCGACCCGCTGCGCGAGACCCGGCTGCCCGAGGGCACCCGCGGGCTGGTCATCGGCGGCGGGTTCCCGGAGGTGTACGCGGCCGAGCTGTCCGCCAACGAGCCGCTGCGCGCCGCCGTCGCCGCGCTCGCCGCCTCCGGCGCCCCGATCGCCGCCGAGTGCGCCGGCCTGCTCTACCTGGCCCGCTCGCTCGCCCCGAAGCCGGACGAGGCGGGGGCCGCGCCGCTGCCCATGTGCGGCGTGCTGCCCGCCGACGCCCGCATGTCGGGCCGGCTGACCCTGGGCTACCGGGAGGCGGTGGCCCTGTCGCCGAGCCCGCTGCTGCCGGTCGGCGCCCGGGTACGCGGGCACGAGTTCCACCGCACGGTCATCACACCGGGCGCGGGCGAGGGCCCCGACGGGCCCGAGGACGGCGCCGACGGTGGCCCGGCGGCGCTGCCCGCGTGGGGCGTCGTGCGTCCCACCCGGCAGGTCGAGGGCTTCGTACGCGGCGGGGTGCACGCCTCGTACCTGCACGTGCACTGGGCGGCCACGCCCGGCATCGCGGCGTCCTTCGTGCGGAGCTGCTCGCCGTGAGCCCCGCACCATCCGGCGCGGGGCGACAGGGCCCCGGCGCCGGGCCCGGCCCGTGCGCGTCGGCGCGCCGCTCAGTGCGCGGCGCCGACCACCAGCCACACGAAGCCCACCCCGGCCACGGTGCAGCCCAGCGTGGAAAGCGCCGGGTGGTCGTGGTGCGCCTCGGGCAGGATGTCGGCGGCGGCGAGGTAGAGCAGGACGCCGCCGAAGAAGCCCAGGTAGATGCCGAGCGCCTGGTCGGGCACGGTGAACAGCAGCGTGGAGGCGGCGCCGACGACGGGCGCGACGGCGTCGGCGCCCAGCATCAGCACGGCCTTGCGCCGGGCGTTGCCGTACAGGCTGGTCAGCGTGTACGTGTTGAAGCCGTCCGCGAAGTCGTGGGCGATGACGGCGACCGCGACGGCCAGCGTCATCTCGTCGCTGACCTGGGCGGCGAGTCCCAGCGCGACGCCGTCCATGGCGCTGTGCCCGACCATGGCCGCGGCTGCGGTCAGCCCCACCTGCGGCGCGCGCCCCGGCAGCGCGCTCGCCGGCTCGGCCGGCCGGGCGGCGGCGCTGGCCCCGGCACGGGCCCCGGCCCCGCCCGTCGTCACCGGCGCCGGCTCCACCACGTGGTGGGCCGCGACCCGCTCGGCCAGCAGCCGCTCCACCGCGTGCGCGAGCAGGAAACCACCGACGAAGCACAGCAGCGCCGCGGGCACGCCGTACACCTCGTCCCCGGCGACCTCCAGCGCCTCCGGCAGCAGGTCGAGCCCCACCACGCCGAGCATCAGGCCGCCCGCCAGGCCCAGGATCAGGTGCCTGCGGTCGGTGACACGGTGCGCGGTCCAGCCACCGAGCAGCGTCATCACCAACGCGCCCAGCGCGATCACCACCGGCATGGACTCGCTCCTCTCGCGCTCACCACGCCCCCGGGCCGCCCGCGACGCCCCGCGCTCACCGCGGCTCGTCCCCACCCCCACCCGCCACGCTCCCGCCACCGGTCGCGGCGCCCTGTCCCGGGCCCGCCGCCGGTGCCACCGCGTGTCGCGACGGACACGCAGCGTACGCGGGGCTCGCGGGCGATGCCATGACCGCCCCGCGACCCACCGCCGAAAGCCCGTCGGTGCCGGTCTTCGTCGGCGTGGGGGCCAGCCGCGACGCGCCCGTGGACGAGGTGCTCGGGCTCATCGCCGACTGCCTCGCCGAGGCCGGTCGCGCGCCCGCCGCCGTCGCCGCCCTGGCCACGGTGGACGTCAAGGCCGACGAGCCCGCGCTGCGCGAGGCGGCCGAGCGGTTCGGGGTGGAGCTGTGGACGTATCCGGCCTCGGCCCTCGCGGCGGTGGCGGTGCCGCACCCCACCCGCGCGGCGCTCGCCGCCGTCGGCACGCCCAGCGTGGCCGAGGCCGCCGCGCTCCTCGCGGCCGGCCCGGGCGCCCGGCTGGTCGTGGACAAGCGCAAGTCCGCTCCGCCCTGCGGCCCGCCGGCCGCGACCTGCGCGCTGGCCCTGCCCGCCCCGGGCCCGGCGCCGCCGGCCGAGGCGCCGGCCGGCGGCCAGCGGCCGTCGCACGTCCCCCGGTGGCCCGGCGCCGGACCTGCCCGACGCCACCCGGACGACCAGCGGTAACGTCACGAGCGCCGCTCGGCCACCCGCCACGGCCGCCCCGACCCGCGCGCGGCGCGCCCCGCCCCGCCGGCGACGCCCGGCGCGGGCGCCGGTACGACGGGCCCGCCCCACGCGCGGCGCCCCGCGCCCGGACGCCTGACGCGGACACCGGCACCGGCACCGGCACCGGCACCCCGACCACACAGCACCACCCGGCACACCAGCACCAGCACCAGCACCAGCACCAGCACGGAGGAGATCGCGTGATGAGCCCGCCAGCGCCGCGGCCCGCAGGCCAGGGCGTACCAGGTCGTGACATAGCAGGCCATGGCGTGCCAGGCCGACTGACGGGTGGTCGGCCCGCCGTGGCGGGGGCGTGGGAAGCGTGACGATGCCGATGTCGCACGCCGCGACCGAGCGCGGCCCCGCCGCCGACCGCCCAGGCGCCGTGCCGGACCGGGCGCCCGACCTGCGCCACCACGGCGACGCCGAGGTGCGCGGCGCCGCGGCCGAGCTGACCGACCTCGCGGTCAACGTGCGCGCCGACACCCCGCCGAACTGGCTCAAGTCCCGCATCGCCGCCTCCATCGACACCCTGGCCGCCTACCCCGACGGGACGGCCGCACGCGCCGCGGTGGCCGAGCGGCACGGCCTCGCCCCGGAGCGGGTGCTGCTCACGGCGGGCGCGGCCGAGGCGTTCGTGCTGATCGCCCGGGCGCTGCCGGGCCGCCACCCGGTGGTGGTGCACCCGCAGTTCACCGAGCCCGAGGCCGCGCTGCGGGACGCGGGGCGCGCCGTGCGGCGGGTGCTGCTGGAGCCGACCGACGGCTTTCGGTTGCGCCCGGACGCCGTACCCGACGACGCCGACCTCGTGGTGATCGGCAACCCGACCAACCCGACGTCCGTACTGCACCCCGCCGAGGCGATCGCCGAACTGGCCCGCCCCGGGCGCACGCTCGTGGTGGACGAGGCGTTCATGGACGCGGTACCGGGCGAGAGCGCGTCGCTGGCCGACCGCACCGACGTGCCGGGTCTGGTGGTGCTGCGCAGCCTCACCAAGACCTGGGGGCTGGCGGGGCTGCGCATCGGTTACGTCATCGCCGCCCCACGGACCGTCGACGCCCTTGAACGGGCCCAGCCGCTGTGGCCGGTCTCCTCGCCGGCGCTGGCGGCGGCCGAGGCGTGCAGCGCCCCGCCGGCCCGGGCCGAGGCCGCCCACGCGGCGTACCGCATCGCCGCCGACCGGGCCCATCTGATCGCCCGGCTGGCCGAGTTCCCCTCGGTCCGGGTGTGCGAGCCGGCCGCCGGGCCCTTCGTCCTGGTCCACCTGCCGGGCGCCGACGCGGTGCGCGGGCGGCTGCGGGAGCTGGGCTTCGTGGTGCGCCGCGGCGACACGTTCCCGGGCCTGGGCCTGGACTGGCTGCGGCTCGCCGTACGGGACCGGGCCACCACCGACCGCTTCGTGACGGCCCTGTCCCGCGCCCTGCCGGGGGCCCGTACGGACTGAGGCGTAGGAGGGCTGGGGCGTACGGAACGCGGCGTACGAGCCGCGACGTACGGATCGTGGCGTACCGCTGGGACGGCGCGGCGTACGGCTGAGGCGGCGAGCCGCGCGCGGGCGTGACGGGCGGGGTGAGTGGCGGTCCAGACGGGTGGCGTCCCGGGCGCTGGCCCGGGACGCCAGATCAGACCAATCAGAACAGTCAGACCGGTCAGACCAGTCAGGCCGGCGCGGGGCCGGTGCCCGGCGTCCCGGGGCCGTTCGCGTCCGGGCCCGGGCGGGCGGCGGCGCGGCTGCCGGGCGTGGCGCACGTCGCCTCGGCGAGCGTGACCCGGCCGGTGACCGAGGCCACGTTCAGCCGCAGCGGGTTGATCGTGACCCGCAGGTCGAGGGCGGCCGAAGCGGCCGTGCGCGAGGTGGTGGTGGTCTCGGCCACCGCGAGCCGCACCTCGCCGACGCCCGGCACGGTGACCTTCCCGGTGCGGCCGGCGCCGAGCGTGACCCGCTCGCCGAGCACGGTGACCGTGCCGAGCGGCGCGGAGGTCGCGACGGGCCTCGCGCCGACCTCGCACACCGCGCGGGAGGTGACCTGCTCGGCCTCGACCAGGGGCAGCCCCGGCAGGCCGGGAACGTTCACCCGGGCCTGGCTCAGGCTGGCGTACCCGGTCGCGGCGCGCGCCGTACGGGTCGTACGGGCGGTGACGGCGTCGGCCCGCAGGACGGTCACCGGCCTGCCCTTGGCCACGCCGTCGAGCAGCACCGTGAGCGCGGTCTTCTCCCCGCTCAGCGGCGCGCGCACCTCGTTGACGGGGACCTCGACCGGCACCCGCAGGGCGTCGTCGAGCAGCGCGACGTCGAGCCCGGCGCGCAGCACCACGGCGCTCGCCGCGCCGGTGTCGGCGCGCCCGCCGCCGTCGTCGGCCCGCGCGGGCGCGCCGGTGTCGGCGCACAGCAGGCCGCAGCAGGCGGCCAGGGTGGCGGCGCGCCGTGCGGAGACGGCTAAGAAGGAGTCGTTGGAACGGGACACGTGTGGAACCCCCACGGAAGACACGGAGTCGCCGGTCGCGGTCGGCAGGACGCGCGCACGCCGACGACCTTGGCCCCGTCATGCTGGCGCACGGGGAGTGAGCGGGCGCCTACCCGTCGCGCGTTCACCGCATCGGGTGAATCCGGTCCCTGTTTTTTCCGCCCTCCCCCATCCGCCCCACGGGTCCCACCTGCGTCGCCGGCCCACCTCGGCCCGGGGCCGGGTGCGGCTGACCCGGACGGCGGACGGGTCCCGCCGTCCGGGTCAGCCGTTCGGCGCAGCGCGCGGTCTCAGCCGACGACGCGCCCGCGCAGCACCACGCGGCGGGGCGCGGACAGCACGCGGACGTCCTCGCGCGGGTCGGCGTCGTAGACCACCAGGTCGGCGGCGGCTCCCTCGGTCATGCCGGGGCGCCCGAGCCACTCGCGCGCGCCCCAGGTGGCGGCGGACAGCGCGTCGATGGCGGGTATGCCCGCCTTCACCAGTTCGGCCACCTCCTCGCCGATCAGCCCGTGGGCCAGCGAGCCGCCCGCGTCGGTGCCGGCGTAGATGGGCACGCCCGCGTCGTAGGCGGCTCGCACGGTGTCGTAGCGGCGCTCGTGGAGCCGGCGCATGTGGGCCGCCCAGCGCGGGAACTTGGCCTCGCCGCCCTCGGCCAGCTTGGGGAAGGTGGCGATGTTGATCAGGGTGGGCACGATGGCCACGCCGCGCTCGGCGAACAGCGGGATGGTGTCCTCGGTGAGCCCGGTGGCGTGCTCGACGCAGTCGATGCCCGCCTCCACCAGCGGGGCCAGCGACTCCTCGGCGAAGCAGTGCGCGGTCACCCGGGCGCCCAGCCGGTGCGCCTCGGCGATCGCCGCCGCCACCTCGCCGGGCGGCCAGCACGCCGACAGGTCGCCGCTCTCCCGGTCGATCCAGTCGCCGACGAGCTTCACCCAGCCGTCGCCGCGGCGCGCCTCCTCGGCCACGTAGGCGACCAGGTCGGCGGGTTCGATCTCGTGTGCGTAGTTCCGGATGTACCGGCGAGTACGGGCGATGTGGCGGCCCGCGCGCACGATGCGGGGGAGGTCGTCTCGATGGTCGATCCACCGGGTGTCCGACGGCGAGCCCGCGTCCCGCAGCAGCAGGACCCCCGCGTCCCGCTCGGTCACCGCCTGTCGCTCGCTGGTCGACGCGTCCACCGGTCCGTGCGCGTCCAGGCCCACGTGGCAGTGGGCGTCGACCAGGCCGGGCAGCGCCCAGCCCTCCACGACCCGTACGTCCCGGGCCCCGGCCGGGCGGTCGAAGGTGATCTTTCCGTCGACCACCCAGAGTTCGTCATGGACGTCGTCGTCGGCGACCGGCCCGGCCAGTACCCGCCCCTTGATGTGCAGCACCGCGCTCTCACTCATGGACGGAACTCTACGAGCCCCACCAAGCGGCCCGGACGGCTCCGCCCCGGTCGCGACAGGGGCTCCCAAAAGACCGATGAACACTCAACCGAAGCATCCACCCTGCGCTTATGCTAATGAATTCCCAGCACTACGAAGATACTTATTCAGCTCAGCAACCCATATTCTCCTGCCCGCTTTCCCGCACCCTAAACGCCAAGGTTTCGCTAGCGGTGAGTACGCAATTCCGTAGCGACTCAAGGCCGTTATGAATCTGTGACGTAACGCACAGGCCGCCCGCTTTGCCCAGTAAATACGGGTCAAACCGGGACTTCCTGCCGACCGGTTGCGCGCCCGCGCGTCCCCGCGTGATACCACACGACCCCCCTCCCACGTAACCCCTCCTCGCGATGCAATTTCCGATTCAGCTCGGTAAATTCAATTTGCATGACCGCCGCACAAGCAGACCTTGCACGTGCCCACAGCGAATTCCTGGAAATTCCGGAGGGACTGGAGCTCGACACCCCAGGCGTCGAAGACGGAGCCGCGATCTGGCGCATCGCCCGCGACTCCAAGGCGCTGGACCTGAACTCCTCGTACAGCTACCTCCTGTGGTGCCGGGACTTCGCCTCCACCTCCGTGGTGGCCCGCTCCCAGGATGGCGAGCCGGTTGGCTTCGTCACCGGGTACATCCGCCCTGAGCGCCCGCAGACCCTCGTCGTCTGGCAGGTCGCCGTCGACGACGCCTGCCGTGGCCGGGGACTCGCGGGAGCACTGCTTGACGGACTGACCGCGCGGGTCACCGCCGAGAGCGGCGTCCGCCGCGTGGAGACCACCATCACGCCGGACAACGCCGCCTCGAACCGGCTGTTCACGTCGTTCGCCGAGCGGCATGGAGCCACGGTGGAGCGTGAGGTGTTGTTCGACGGGCAGATGTTCCCCGAGGGGTCCCACGAGCCCGAGGTGCTGTACCGCATCGGGCCACTGGCCCCACCCGCCGAGCACCCCTGACCCAGGCCCGGCGCCACCCCCGAACCACTTCCCCCACTCGTCACCCCTCGCCACTGAACTTCCAGGAGCACGCTGTGACCATCACCCAACCCGACCTGAGCGTCTTCGAGACCCTGGAGTCGGAGGTGCGCAGCTACTGCCGAAGCTGGCCCACCGTCTTCGACCGCGCCCAGGGCAGCCGCATGTACGACGAGGACGGCCACACCTACCTCGACTTCTTCGCCGGGGCCGGGTCACTCAACTACGGCCACAACAACCCGGTCCTCAAACGCGCCCTGATCGACTACATCGAACGCGACGGCGTCACCCACGGCCTGGACATGTCGACCACGGCCAAGCGCGCCTTCCTGGAGTCCTTCCAGCGGACGATCCTGCGCCCGCGCGACCTGCCGTACAAGGTGATGTTCCCGGGCCCGACCGGCACCAACGCCGTCGAGTCCGCGCTCAAGCTGGCCCGCAAGGTCAAGGGCCGCGAGTCGATCGTCTCCTTCACCAACGCCTTCCACGGCATGTCCCTCGGCTCGCTGGCCGTGACCGGCAACGCGTTCAAGCGCGCCGGCGCCGGCATCCCGCTGGTGCACGGCACGCCGATGCCGTTCGACAACTACCTGGACGGTCGGGTGCCCGACTT
This sequence comes from Streptomyces sp. 71268, assembly GCF_029392895.1. Classification (NCBI taxonomy): domain Bacteria; kingdom Bacillati; phylum Actinomycetota; class Actinomycetes; order Kitasatosporales; family Streptomycetaceae; genus Streptomyces; species Streptomyces sp. 71268. The sequence goes on along the minus strand of NZ_CP114200.1, from coordinate 6,820,087 downwards.
CCTGTGGTTCGAGCGCCTGCTTGAGGACCAGGGCTCCGGGCTCAACCAGCCCGCCGCCGTGATCGTGGAGACGGTGCAGGGTGAAGGCGGCATCAACGTGGCCCGCGCGCAGTGGCTGCGCGAACTGGCCGACCTGTGCAAACGCCGCGACATGCTGCTCATCGTCGACGACATCCAGATGGGCTGCGGACGCACCGGCGCCTTCTTCTCCTTCGAGGAGGCCGGCATCGTCCCCGACATCGTCACCGTCTCCAAGTCCATCAGCGGCTACGGCCTGCCCATGGCCCTGACCCTCTTCAAGCCCGAACTCGACGTCTGGGAGCCCGGCGAACACAACGGCACCTTCCGCGGCAACAACCCCGCCTTCGTCACCGCCGCCGCCACCCTCGACACCTACTGGGCCGACGGCCAGATGGAGAAGCAGACCCTCGCCCGCGGCGAGCAGGTCGAGGAGGCGCTGCGCGCCATCTGCGACGAGCACACCCGGCTCGGCGCCGAGTACCGGGGCCGCGGCCTGGTCTGGGGCCTGGAGTTCACCGAGAAGTCGCGGGCGTCGGCCATCGCCCGCCGCGCCTTCGAGCTGGGCCTGCTGATCGAGACCTCGGGCCCGGAGAGCGAGGTCGTCAAGCTGCTGCCGGCGCTGACCATCACCCCGGAGGAGCTCGACGAGGGCCTGCGCACGTTGGCGCGCGCCGTCCGTGAGACCGCCTGACCACCACACCCCCGCGGCCATCCGCCGCGCGGAGGCCACCCGTGCCCCCCGGGCACGCGAGAGAAAGGCATCAACCCACCGTGATCGTCCGTTCGTTCAAGGACATCGAGGGCACCGACCGGCACGTGAAGGCCGCGTCAGGCACCTGGGAGAGCAAGCGCATCGTGCTCGCCAAGGAGCGCGTCGGTTTCTCCCTGCACGAGACCATCCTCTACGCCGGCACCGAGACGTCGATGTGGTACGCCAACCACATCGAGGCCGTGCTGTGCGTGGAGGGCGAGGCCGAGCTCACCAACGACGAGACCGGCGAGAAGCACTGGATCACGCCCGGCACGATGTACCTGCTGGACGGCCACGAGAAGCACACGATGCGGCCGAAGACCGACTTCCGCTGCGTGTGCGTGTTCAACCCGCCGGTCACCGGCCGCGAGGACCACGACGAGAACGGCGTGTACCCGCTGCTGACGGAGCCCGCGGACGCCTGAGCCGCGGGCGGCGACCGGCCGTCCGCCGGCCACCTGCCGGTGCTGCGGCCCGCCACGTACGGACCGTACGAGAGGAGAGGAAGGCAACACCATGACCACCGCACCCGAGCGCATCGCCGACCTGTACCCGACCCGTGGGACCACCGAGGTGACCACCCCGCGGCAGGACCCGGTGGTGTGGGCGATGCCGGATGGCGAATGGGCGCAGGGCCCCATCGACCACGCGGACCTGATGGGCTACGAGCGTGACGGCTTCCTGACGGTGGATCAGTTGATCACACCGGACGAGGTGGCCACCTACCGCGCCGAACTCGACCGGCTCGTCTCGGACCCCGCGATCAGGGCCGACGAGCGCTCGATCATCGAGCCCAAGTCCCAGGACGTGCGGTCGGTGTTCGAGGTGCACAAGATCAGCGAGGTGTTCGCCAAGCTGGTCAGCGACCCGCGCGTGGTCGGCCGGGCGCGGCAGATCCTCGGGTCCGAGGTCTACGTCCACCAGAGCCGGATCAACGTCAAGCCCGGCTTCGGCGCCTCCGGCTTCTACTGGCACTCGGACTTCGAGACCTGGCACGCCGAGGACGGGCTGCCCAACATGCGGACGGTGTCCGTCTCGATCGCCCTGACCGAGAACTACGACACCAACGGCGGCCTGATGATCATGCCCGGGTCGCACAAGACGTTCCTCGGCTGCGCCGGTGCGACGCCGAAGGACAACTACAAGAAGTCGCTCCAGATGCAGGACGCCGGCACGCCGTCGGACGAGGCGCTGACCAAGCTCGCCGACGCGCACGGCATCCGCCTGTTCACCGGCAAGGCCGGCGCGGCGACCTGGTTCGACTGCAACTGCATGCACGGCAGCGGGGACAACATCACCCCGTACCCGCGCAGCAACGTGTTCATCGTCTTCAACAGCATGGACAACCCGGCGACCGACCCGTTCGCCGCCCCGGTGCCGCGCCCCGAGTTCATCGGCGCGCGTCCACCGTTCACGCCGGTGAGCTGAGGCACCGGCGACAGCGCCGCGGGGCGGCGGTGGCCTTGGGCCACCGCCGCCCCGCGGCGCGTTGTGCGGCTCGTCGCTCGGCCCTGGGCCGTGGCGCCTCAGCCGCCGAGCACGTCCAGCGCCCGGTCCACGTCCGCGTCGGTGTTGTACAGGTGGAACGCCGCCCGCAGGAAGCCGTTGCGGCTGGAGACCATCACGTCGGCCGCGGCCAGCCGCTCCGCCGCGTGCCCGAGCCCCGGCACCGCGACGATCGCCGAACCCGGGGCCTCCACCGGCTCGTGCCCGAGCCGCGCGAGCCCGGCGCGGAAGCGGTCGGCGAGCGCGGCGTTGTGCGCGCCGATGCGCTGCGGGCCGAGCCGCTCGATCAGCGCGAGCGTGTGCCGGGCCGCGCTGTACGCCAGCAGGCTGGGACTCTCGTCGAAGCGCCGCGCTGACCGCGCGAGCTGGGTGACCGGCCCGTAGCAGGAGTCGTACGGCACCTCGCCGGCGACCCAGCCCGCGAAGACCGGCGTGATGTCGGACCGGTCGTCGGGGGTGACCAGGAAGGCCGCGCCGCGCGGCGCCATCAGCCACTTGTAGCCCACCGTCGCCAGGAAGTCGAAGTCGTCGGCGCGCAGCGGCAGCCAGCCCACGGCCTGGCTGGCGTCGACGAACGTCCGCGCACCGTGCGCGCGGGCCGCGTCGCGGATCGCGGCGAGGTCGGCGATCCGCCCGTCCGCCGACTGCACGGCGCTCACGGCGACCAACGCGGTGCCGGGCCGCACCGCGTCCGCCAGCTCCGGCAGCGGAACGCTGCGCAGCTTGAGGTCGCCGCGCACGGCGAACGGGTTGACCAGCGAGCTGAAGTCGTCGTCCGCGACGAGCACTTCCGCGCCCGTGGGCAGCGCGCTGGCCAGCAGCCCGGCGTACACCGCGACCGAGGCGCCGGCCGCCACCCGCGAGGCGTCGACCCCGACCAGCCGGGCGAACAGTTCGCGGGCCTCCTGGACCGCCTCGAAACCCTCGCGGACGTAGGGCCGTCCGACGCTGTACTCGGCGATGGCGGTGCGTACGGCGTCGGCGGCGTCCCGGGGCAGGACGCCCAGGGAGGCGGTGTTGAGGTAGGTGGTCTCCGCCGCGAACTGCTCGCGGACCGTGCGATCCGTTGCCAGGCTCTCCATGACCTCACTATGCGGGGCGTGCGCCTGGCGCGTCCATGCCGCGTCGCCACTCCCCCACCACGCCATACGCGCCGGTGGCCGGCGCGCGACGCGCTCCCGCGCGCCGTCTCGTGAGTCGTCTCGCGAGTCGTCTCGGGAGCGTGAGGGGCGGGCCGTCGCGGTCAGGCGCGCGGCTCGAAGCGCCCGTCCACGCGCCGGGGCAGGCCCAGCGGGTTGTCCGGGCGCAGCTCGGGCGGGAGCAGCGCGGGCGGGGTGTCCTGGTAGACGACCGGGCGCAGCCAGCGGTCGATGGCCCGGGTGCCCACCGACGTGGTGGTGGAGGTGGTGGCCGGGTACGGGCCGCCGTGGTGCTGGGCCGGCGCGACGGCCACGCCGGTGGGCCAGCCGTTGACCAGCAGCCGTCCGGCGAGCGGGGTGAGCTGTTCGAGCAGCCGGGCCGCCCGACGCCGCGCCTGTCCCGGCTCCCCCGCCGCCTGGGCCCCGTCCGCCTCGTCGGCCCCGCACTCGGCGGCGCTGAGCTGCGCGGTGGCGGTGAGGTTCCCCGGCAGACGCCGCAGCACCGCGCCGATCTCGTCCTCCCGCGCGTAGCGGGCGACGACGGTGACCGGGCCGAAGCACTCCTCAAGCAGCAGGTCGTACGGGCCTTCGGCGGCCAGGTGGGCGGCGGGCACGGTGAGCACCCCCGCGCGTACCGAGCCGTCTGGAGCTTCCGGCCCCGGGTTCCCGGCGCCCTCGCCCGGCTCCCCGGCGCGCACGCCGGGCAGCGCGGCGCGCACGCCGGGCAGCGCGGCGCGCACGCCGGGCAGCGCGGCGCGCTCCCGCACGCCCGCCACGAACGCCTCCCGCATCCGGGCGTCCAGCAGCACGCCGGGCGGGGTGGCGCCGACCGCCTCGGTCAGGCTGGCCAGGACCCGGTCGCCGGCCTCGGTCGCCGGGGCGAGCACCAGGCCGGGCTTGACGCAGAACTGGCCGACGCCGAGCGTCATCGAGCCCGCGAGCCCCTCGCCGATCGCCTCCGCCCGCTCCCGCGCCGCCGCCTCGGTGATCACCACCGGGTTGAGGCTGCCGAGTTCGCCGTAGAACGGGATCGGGTGCGGGCGCGCGGCGGCGGCGTCGTACAGCGCCCGGCCGCCGCGCTCGGAGCCGGTGAACCCGGCGGCCCGCACCAGCGGGTGGTTGACGAGGGCGACGCCGGCGTCGAAGCCGTGCACCAGGCCGAGCACCGCCGCGGGCAGGCCGCCGCGCTCGGCCGCGCGGCGCAGCAGGGCGGCGCACAGCTCGGAGGTGGCGGGGTGGTCGGGGTGGGCCTTGACGACGACGGGGCAGCCGGCCGCCAGGGCGCTCGCGGTGTCGCCGCCCGGCACGGAGAAGGCCAGCGGGAAGTTGCTGGCGCCGTAGACGGCGACGACGCCCAGCGGCAGCCTGTAGCGGCGCAGGTCGGGGCGGGGCGGGGTGAGTTCGGCGGCGGCGTGGTCGATGGTCACGTCGAGGTACTCGCCCTCGTCCACCACGTCCGCGAAGGCGCGCAACTGGTATGCCGTACGGGCGAGTTCGCCGGTCAGCCGGCCGGGGCCGAGCGCGGTCTCCGCGTCGGCGACGGCCACCACGGCCTCGGCCTCCTCCTCAAGGAGCGCCGCGGCGGCGCGCAGGAAGTGGACGCGGGTCGCCCGGTCGGCGAGGGCCGCGCTGGCCGCGTGGGCGGCGCTCACCGCCCGGTCCACGGCGGCGGCGTCGGACTCGGTGGCCGCCTGCTCGCGCCGCTGCCCGGTGCGCGGGTCGAGGCTCCACACTGGTACCGGCACGGCGGGCCCCCTCCCTCGTGCGCGTGCGCCCCACCGGGGCTGCTCCCGCTCCGTTGTCCGCCCACCGTGACGGCGAATCACCGGGGACTCTAGGGCCGCCGTTTCCGAGGGGTCAAGGGTGCCGGTCGGCGGCCGGCGCGGGTGAGGCCCGGGCCAAGTCGGCCGCGCGGACCGCGGAGTTACCGGGTCACGGGTTCACCCGGCCGTGCCCGTCGTGCCCGCCGCCGGCCACGCCGCGAGGTACGCCCCGGGTCACGCCGCCGCGAGGCACGCCCCGGGTCACGCCGCCGGCAGGCCGCGCCGGGCCAGGGCCCGTACCGCCAGCCGGCGCGCCAGCGCCACCGGCTCCGTCACGGTGCCCAGGCCACCGAGCACCATGGCCCCCTCGTGCAGCAGCGCGAGTTCGTCGGCGAGGTCGTCCGGGTCGCTCGCGGACGTGGCGCGGCACAGTTCGCGCAGGTGGTCGCGGAACCACCGCTTCTGCTCGATGATCACCAGGCGCCCCGGGTGGGCGGGGTCGGGCAGCTCCGCGGCGGCGTTGACGAAGCCGCAGCCGCGCGGGTTCTCGCGGCGCGTCCACACCTCCAGCGCGTCGAAGGTGGCCAGCACCCGGGCGGTGGCGGCGGCGCCCGGGTCGGGCCCGGCCGCCCGCGCCGCCTCGTCGAGGCGGGCCGACAGCCAGCGGCGCCAGCGCTCGTCGCGCTCCCGCAGGTACGCGGCGACCAGCGCCTCCTTGGAGCCGAACCGGTCGTAGAGCGTCTTCTTGGTGACCTCGGCCCGCTGGGCGATGAGGTCGACGCCGACCGCGTTGATGCCGCGCTCGTAGAACAGTTCGGCCGCCGCGTCGAGCACCCGCCGCGCCCCGGGTGTCAGCGCGGTGCGCCCCGCCGCCGCTCCCGTGGCCCCAGAGCCCATCGCGCTCGCCTCCCGCTCTTCGCGTCCGCGGCGCGTTCGCCACTTGACGGTAAACCGATCTGTTTAGTGTAGTGGGAGACCCAGGTAGACCGATCGGTTTACCTCCGCACGTCGGGTGCGCCGCCGGCGTGCGCCCGTGACCGACGAGGGGAACTCCCATGCCCACATCCAGCGCGATCGGTTCGGCGGCCCTGGCCAGTGGCCTGGTGGTGATGTGGAGTTCCGGCTTCGTCGGGGCCGAGTTAGGGACCCGGCACGCCCCCGTGGACACCCTGCTGATGTGGCGGTTCACCGTCGCCGCCGCGCTGCTCGGCGCGGCCTGGCTGGCGCTGCGCCGCAGGCGGCTGCCCGCCCGCGCGGTGGCCGAGCAGGCGCTGATCGGCGTGCTCTCGCAGGGCTGCTACGTCGGCCCCATCGTGTGGGCCGTCGGGCTCGGCGTGCCGTCGGGCACCTGCGCGCTCATCGCGGCCCTGCAACCGCTGGCCGCGGGCGCGCTGGCCGGCCGGCTCCTCGGCGAGCGGGTCACCGCGCGGCAGTGGTGGGGGCTCGGCGTCGGGCTGGTCGGCGTCGCGCTGGTGGTGCGCGGCGACCTGTCCGGCGCGACGGCCCCGGCGTGGGCGTACGCGCTGCCCTTCGCCGGCATGGCGGGGCTGCTCGCCGCGAGCTTCCTCGAACGCCGGGCCCGCGCGCCGCTCTCGCCCGTCGACGCCCTGCCCCTGCACTGCGCGACCAGCGCGCTGCTGTTCTCCGCCGTGGCCGGCGGCGCCGGCCACGCCGACGCGCCCACCGCGGGCACCTTCTGGGTGGCCGTCGGCTGGGTCGTCCTCCTGTCCACGCTGGGCGGCTACGGCTGCTACTGGCTGAGCCTGCGCCGCGACGGCATCACCCGCACCAGCGCGCTCATCTACCTCACCCCGCCGACGACGGCGCTGTGGACGTACGCGATGTGGGGCGCGCGGCCGGCCGCGCTCGGCCTGGTGGGCATGGCGGTCTGCGTGGCCGGCGTCGCGGCCGCCACGCTCGGCGGCCGACCCCGCCCGGCGCCTACCGAGGCCACCACCACCGCCGAGTCCGGTCAGCCCGAAGACAGCGATGCCGCGCCGGTCATGTCCCCGGATCGGCCGACAGCCACCGCTCGACGCGCAACCGGAAGTTGACCAGGTCCGTCGTGCCGGCCACCATCCCCGCCACGTAGTCGTCGACCCGCTCGGCGGGCAGGTAGCGGGCGGAGAGCGCGCGCAGCTCCGCCTCCGTCGCGGACTCCACGGCGACCACCGGCCCCTCCACCGCGACGTACCGGTACGCCGGCTCCGTCCGCTGCACCAGGAGCGAGAACCGGCCCGCCGCCGCTATCAGCCGCGCCTTGCGCGAGCCGCGCTCGGTCATGACCAGCACGTCGCCGCCCGGCTCGTACGCGTACCACACGGGCACGGTCAACGGCGCGCGGCCGGCGTCGGCGACGGCCAGAGCCGCCACGTGCGGCTCGGCGAGAAAACCCTGACGCTCCGACAGGGACAGGGGCATCCGCGTCCTCCTCGCGTGCGCGGCACCGGCGGGCGCCGGTGCCGGGAGCGCGCCACGGGTGCGCGGCGCTGCCGGCGGTGCGCCCGGCCTGGCGGTTCGCGGGCCGGCACGCACACCGAGGCCAGCGCACCGCCCCGCGCGACTATTTCCCCGCCCGGCCGGCGAGGGCGAAAACGAGACAGCCGCCGCGCCCGGCGGGCCGCGCCGCCCCGGCCGGCGGCGACCACCGCCCGGCGCCCGCGTTCCCGGTCCTGACCGGGTGCGCTGGTCAAGGAACCGTAAAGCGGGCCCGGTCGTTACCCGGGGCATGACCGCTATGACACCCGGCTCGAATCTCCCTCTCTCCGTCCCGCGCGTGACGGTGGACGTCACCGCTCCGGCGCGGCTCGACGTGTCGGGCCTGCTGCTCACCGCCAACGGCAAGGTGCGCTCCGACGACGACTTCGTCTTCTACAACCAGCCCACCGGGCCCGGCGTGAGCCACCGCGCGGCGGCGGGCGGCACCGGCGACTCGATCACCGTGGACACCACGGCCGTCCCCGCCGACATCGAGAAGATCGTGGTGACGGCCAGCCTGGACGCCCCCGGCGCGACCTTCGCCGGCACGGAGCCGACGGCCACGGTTCGCGGCGCCGACGACGGCTCGGTCATCGCGACCTTCAGGCCGCCGCAGCTCGGCGCGGAGACGGCGCTGGTCGTCGTCGAGGTCTACCGGCGTGCGGGCGCCTGGAAGGTCCGCGCGGTCGGCCAGGGGTACGCGAACGGCCTCGCGGGCATCGCCACCGACTTCGGCGTCAGCGTGGAGGAGCCGGCGGCCCCCGCCCCGCAGCCCGCCGCCCCCGTGGCCCCGGCTCCGCCCGCAGCCCCGGCCGCCACCGGCTTCCCGGTCGCGCCCCCGCCCCGCCGGCGCCGCCGGCCGCCCCCAGGCGCAGGTGCCGCCCGCGCCGCACACGGCCCCCGCCGCGCCCCCGCAGCCGCCCGCCGGCAGTGGGAAGGTCAACCTCGACAAGGGCCGGGTCAGCCTGCAGAAGAACCAGACGGTCTCGCTGGTCAAGGGCGGTCGCCCGCTGTTGACCTCGGTGAAGATGGGCCTCGGCTGGGAGCCCGCGTTCCGCGGCAAGGACATCGACCTGGACGCGTCCGTCATCGCGTACGGCGCCAACCGCAAGAAGATCGACGCCTGCTTCTTCGGCAAGCTCTCCATCCTGAACCGCGTGATCCAGCATTCGGGCGACAACCTGACCGGCGAGGGCGGCGGCGACGACGAGGTCATCACGGTCCACCTGGGCGACCTGCCGCCGGAGGTGACCGGGCTTGTGTTCACGGTCAACTCCTTCACCGGCCAGAAGTTCACCGACGTCGCCAAGGCGTACTGCCGGCTGATCGACGCCGGCACCGGCGAGGAGCTGGTCCGGTTCGACCTCACCAACGCCGAGCCGCGCACGGGCGTGCTGATGGCCAAGATGATCCGCCAGTTCAGCGGCGAGTGGGAGATGACGGCGCTGGGCGAGTACGTGGACGCGCGCACCGTCCGCGGTATGGCCAAGCCCGGCGGCGCCGCGCTCTGACGGCCCGCCCCCACGGCCCGCGCCGCCGACCCCCGCCCCGGTTCCGGGCGCGGGGGCGGCCGGTCGTGGCGCCCCGGCGTGGGGACACCCCCGGCCGGGCCCGGCCCGCTGACACCGCTGGCGGGCGACCCTCGAACGTGGACATGGACACGGCGCGTGGCGCTGAGCGTGGCGCGTGCGGCGCGCGGTGCGTACGGGGCGCGCGCGGCGGTCAGCTCATGTGGCCGTCGCCTGCGCGACACCCGCCGTGAGCCCGTTGTCAGTGCCCGGCCCTAAGGTGATGTGCATGGTTCCCACCAACCCTCCGTCTACCGGCCCCCGTTCGCCCGCCGCCCTCGCCAACGAAGCCATCCGGGCGTACGTGGCGGGCAAGCGATCCTGGTCCCCCGCGGAACTGCGGGAGCTGGACCGGCTGCGCGCGGTGTGGTGGCAGGCGATACGCGAAGAGGTCGTCAAGGCGGCCTGAGCCCCGCCACCCGGGCCCCGGCCCCGCCGCGTGTCACCGCCCACCCCGCCGGCCGCCCGCGTTCCGCCCGACCGCCGTCACACCCGCCGGCCGCGCCGGGCCACCCCGACAGGCGGGCACCCTCCGGCCAGGCGAGCCCAGCCGGGACAGCCCGGGCCGGCTCCGTCAGGCCGGCGCCGGGCCGGCTCGGCAAGAACAGCTCGGCCCGGCCGGCTCCGACGGGCGGCGCTCGCCTCCGCCTTCCGTCCCCGGCGCGGTCCACGCCCGCCGGGGTTCGCTCAGTGCGCGCCGGCCAACGCGGCCGAGCCGCGTGGCGGTCCCGCCGCGTCCCCCCGCGTCCCCGGCGTGGCGGACAGCCGGGCGATGCGGGCCAGCCGGCGGTAGGAGTCGAGCATCCCCGCCCGGTCGTACGTGCTCGTGGTCACCAGTATCTCGTCGGCGCCGCTGCGCTCGATGAGGGCGTCCAGGGCCACGGTCACCTCCTGCTCGGTGCCGTGGATGTGGCCGCGCATCGACTCCTCGTATCGCTCCCGCTCGCGCGGCGACATGGTCCGTGCCTCGATCTCCTCCGCCGGCTCCAGCGGCGGGAACACCCCGTGGGTGCGCGAGTAGGCGCTCGACCACGCCTCGGGCACCAGCAGCCGGCGGGCCCGCTCGGTGGTCTCGGCGACCGCGACGGTCCCGGCCACCACCACGTACGGGCGCGTCGCCTGCGCGGAGGGGCGGAAGGCGGCCCGATAGCGCTCGATGGCCTCCAGCATCCGGTCCTCACCCACCACGGCGGCGATCACCAGCGGCAGCCCGGCCTCGGCGGCCACCGTCGCACCCGCGCCGGTGGCCAGCACGAACGCGGGCACGTGCAGGCCCTCCGCCGGCCGCGCGTGCACCTGCGGGTGCACCTGCTGCCGCCCGGTGAAGTACCCGAGCAGCTCCGCCAACTGGGCCCCGAAGTCGCCGGCCGCCTCCTTGTCCCGGCCGAGCGCGCGCCGGATGCCGTTGGTGAAGCCGACGGAGCGGCCGAGCCCCATGTCGATCCGGTCCGGGTAGAGCGCCGCCAGCACCCCGAACTGCTCAGCGACCACCAGTGGCTGGTGGTTGGGCAGCATCACGCCGCCGGTGCCGACGCGCACGCGGTCGGTCGCCGCGGCCGCGGCGGCGGCCAGCACGGTCGGCGCCGAGCCCGCCACCCCGGGCACGCTGTGGTGCTCGGAAACCCAGAACCGGTGGTAGCCGAGTTCCTCGGCGAGGCGGGCGAAGGCGACGGTGTCGCGCAGCGCCTCGCCCTCCGCCCGGCCCTGCCGGGTGCGGGAGCGGTCGAGGACGGAGAACGGGATGCTCGTCACGCGTGAGGTCACATGGGTGTCAACGCCCTACGCCGGCCAGGATTCCCCCACCCCCGCCCCGGGCCACCTGAAGCCGCCGGTCACACGGGCGGCGCCCCCCACGACAGCGCCCGCCCGGGCGCACGGGGCGCCGGGCGGGCGGGGCCGGAGATGAGGTGCCGGCGAGGGCTTAGCTGTTCTGCTCCTGCGCACGGCCGTGGCCGTGGCCGTGCGGCCGGTGGGGCTGGCGCCGCCACGGGCCGGTGATCGCGAGCATGATGCCCGGCACCTGGATGTTCGCGTACAGGGTGTCCCCGTCGGGTGAGAAGACCACGCCGGTGAACTCGCTGTACGAGGGCTTCTGGGCGGTGCCGATGTTCAGCTCGTTGCGGGCGATCGGGTAGGTCTCGCCCCGGTCCGTCGCCCCGAACAGGTGCTGAACGCCGTCACCGTCCTCGGCGATGATCAGGCCGCCGTACGGGGAGACGGTGATGTTGTCCGGGCCGTCGAAGGCACCGTCCTTGTCCGGGTCCTGGTTCACGCCGAGCAGCACCTTCAGGGTGAGCGTGCGGCGGCGCGGGTTGTAGAACCAGACCTGGCCGTCGTGCGCGACCGGGCTCTCGTCGCGGGCGAAGGAGGCCACGATGTACGCCCCGCCGTCGGCCCACCACATGCCCTCCAGCTTGCGCGCCCGCGTGACCTGGTGGTCCTGGAACTGCTGGCGCACCGGAACCTCCCGGGCGTCGCGGTCGGGCACGTCGATCCAGTCCACGCCGTAGACGGTGCCCACCTTCCGCGCCCGCGAGAGGTCGTCCACGAACCGGCCGCCCGAGTCGTAGCACTGCGGGGCCTGCAGCACGCCCGCGTCGTCGGCGAGGTGGCGCAGCGCGCGGCGCCCGGGCGTGAAGCCGCGCGGCGGGACCCAGCGGTAGAACAGGCCGTTGGGCTCGTCGGCGTCCTCGGTCAGGTAGAAGTGGCCGCGCCGGGGGTCGACCACGACCGCCTCGTGCGCGTACCGGCCAAGGGCCTTGATCGGCTTCGGGCCCCGCTGGGCGTGCGCGCCCTCCGCCTCCGCGCGGTGGCCGCGCGGCCGCTCGTGCGGGTCGACCTCGAACACGTAGCCGTGGTCCTTGGTCATGCCGTTCTCGCCGGCCTTGTCCTCGGTCTCCTCGCACGTCAGCCAGGTGCCCCAGGGCGTGCGACCGCCCGCGCAGTTGGTGGCGGTGCCCGCGATGCCCACCCACTCGCTGACGTGGTCACCGTGCCGGGAGACCTCGACGACGGTGCAGCCGCCGGAGGCCGCCGGGTCGTAGACCAGGCCCTCCACCAGCGGCACCGGGTGCGCCCACTTCGACCGGGGGCCGCTCAGCTCGTGGTTGTTGACCAGCAGCGTCGACCCCCGCGGGCCCTCGAAGGTGGCGGTGCCGTCGTGGTTGGACGGGGTGGACTCGCCCGACTCCAGCGTGGTCTCACCGCTGCGGGTGATCACCCGGTAGGAGAAGCCGGCGGGCAGCGCGAGCAGGCCCTTGGGGTCGGGGACGAGCGGCCCGTAGCCGAGCGAGGGCCGGTGCCCCCGCTCGCCCGCGCCCTCCGCCGCGAGGGCCCCGGGGGCGGTGGCGAGCACATCGACCGTGCCGACCAGCGCGACACCGGCCCCGGTGTACGCGGACTGCTTCGCGAAATCCCTGCGAGTAAGCGGCATCTTCATCTCCTGGTGGCCGGAACTGTCCGCCTGACGTGCCGCGGTCAGGCTGCCGCGCCCGGCCGAACACCAGTTGAACGCGGTGCGACATCAGGAGGACCGGTTGGCCGTGCCGTACGCCTGGATCGTCCCGCCCGGGGCGCGGCCGAACGGCCGGCCCCCGCGCTCGCCCGCGCGCCGGCTCAGTGTCGCGAGCGGGCCTTGAACGCGGCCTTGCGCGCCTCCTTGGCGGTCTTCTTGTCCGGGTGCAGCCGGCCCATCGCCTCCAGGACCTCCGCCGTCGCCGGGTGCTCGACGCGCCACACCGAGTCGAAGAAGCCGGCGCTGCGGTCCACCAGACCCTGCACCAGCTCCCGCAGCTCCTCCGAGTCGCCACCGGCCGCCAGTTGCGCCGCGATGGTGTCCACGGTCAGCCAGAAGACCATCTCCTCCGACGGCTCGGGCACCTGGTCCACGCCGTGCTCGGCGAGCCACACGCGGGCGAGCCCGCCCAGCTGCCGGTCGCCGAGTACCGCGCGCAGCGCCGACTCCGCCTCCGGGCCGACCAGGGTCAGCGTCTGCTGGCAGGTCAGGCGGCGCAGCGGCGCCTCGGGGTCGTCGCCACGGGCCGCCGCGAGCAGTTCGGCCGCGGCGTCGGTCGCCGTGCGCCCGGACAGCCACTGCTCGACCTCGGCCCGGGCGGCGGCGTCCGGGAAGCCGGGCAGGGCGGCGAGCAGCGTGTGCGCGTCGGCGGGCGCCAACTCGCCGACGACGGGGGCGTCCACGCCGGCCTCCAGCATCCGCGAGCGCACCGCGTACAGGCCGAGCGGTGTGAGCCTGACCATGCCGTAGCGGGCGACGTCCTCCTCGTCGACCTCGGCCTCGGCGATGCCGCGCTCGGGCTCGGAGACCCGGCCCTCGCCGTCCGCCTCCTCGATCAGCTCCTCGTCGACCGGCCGGTAGTCCACGATGCCGGTGGGCGCGAGCATGCGGAACTGCTCGTCCAGCCGCATCATCGCGTCGGAGACCTCTTCGAGGACGGCGTCGGTCGGCTCGTCCATGTCGTCCGGGACGATCATGGAGGCGGCGAGCGCGGGCAGCGGCACCGCGCGGTCGGTGGTCTCCTCGTCCAGCGCGGTCAGCAGGTAGAGGTTGCCCAGCACGCCGTCGAGGAAGTCGGCCTCCTCCTCCGGGTTCCAGTCGAGCCCGTCGAGGTCGAGCTCGTCGCCCTCGCTCAACTGGTCGATGATGTCGGCCAGGTCGGGGGCCGCCGCGTCCGCCAGGACCGTCTCAAGCCCGTTCAGCCACAGCTCCAGCACCTCCTGCGGGGCGCCGCCGGCGAAGCGGGGCAGCTCCTCGCCGGGGCGCGCGGTGCCGGCCGGTTCGGAGGCGTCGACGCCGGGGGCGAGCGGCGTGCCGTCGGCCGGGGCGCCGTCGGCTTCGGCCGCCCCGGCTGCGTCTTCGGGGCCTTCCACCTCGACGAGCCCGATGTCCAGGGCGAGCTGCCACGCCTCGGCGGCGTAGCCGGGGCCGTCCTCGTCGTCGTCGAGGCCCAGCTCCTTGACCGCTTCCCGCAACTCGTCGGCCAGGAGCTCGCCGCCCGCCCCCACCGGCTTGTGCGGATCGGCCCAGCGGGCGAGCCGCACCGCGCGGACGAACAGCGGTGCGCTCAGCGCGTCCCGCGCGAGCTCTGCCTCGGTGTGCAGCACGACCGGCGGCATGGTGGGGCGGTCTTCGGGCATCTGCTGGGTCATCTCCTCGGGGGTCGCGGCCGTACGAATCGCGTGACGGCACGGTGTCCCAGCGTAGACGGATTCGCGGGGGGTCATCCGGTTCACGTATCCGTCAGCCGCCGTCCATCCGGCGAGCCTTGACAACACCCTGACGCGCGCACGAGATTGACGCGCGTAGAGAGGTCGGACACTCCCGCGCGCCCGTCCACGGGCACCGCGTCCCGGGCGCCCGGCCGCCCCGGCGGGCCGCCGCCGCGCCCACCACCCGCGACACGTTCCGCCCGTCCCCTCGCGCGTGAGGCCCACAGTCCCGCGCCGACCCACCCGTACCACCCGGCACGCAGCGTCCGCTGTCGCCGCCACTCCCGCTTCCCGAAAGGCCCGCCATGTCGTCGCTGTCCCCCTCGTCGCCGCCTCCGGTCCCGCTCCGGGCCTCCCGCGCCCGGCGCCGCTCCGCGGCCGTCACGGCCGTCGTCGCGGCGGCGCTCGCCGCCGGGCTGCTCGCGGTCCCGCAGTCCGCGTCCGCCGCCGAGATACGCGTGCACGACATCCAGGGCGCCACCCGGCTCTCGCCGCTGGCCGGCAAGGACGTCACCGGCGTACCGGGCGTGGTCACGGCGGTACGCGCCTTCGGCTCGGCGCGCGGCTTCTGGGTCCAGGACCCGAGGCCCGACCGCGACCCGGCCACCAGCGAGGCCGTCTTCGTCTTCACCGGCTCCAGCACGCCGAAGGTGGCCGTCGGCGACGCCGTCGAGGTCTCGGGCACGGTCACCGAGTACTACCCCGGCGGCGCGGACGCGGGGCTCCAGTCGGTGACCGAGCTGACCCGCGCGACGTGGACCGTGCGCGCCTCGGGCCAGCCGCTGCCCGCCGCGTTCACGCTCGACTCGGCCGCCGTTCCCCGGCGTTACGCGCCCACCGCCGGCGAGGGCGAGAGCATCGAGTCACTGCGGCTGCGGCCCGGCCGCTACGCCCTTGACCGGTACGAGTCGCTGGAGGGCATGCGGGTGGCCGTGCGGAACGCCCCCGTCGTCGGGGCGACCAGCGAGCACAAGGAGCTGTGGGTCACCGCCGAGCCGTACCAGGACCGCACCGCGCGCGGCGGCGTGCTCTACGACTCGTACCGGAAGCCCGGCTCGGGCCGGGTCAAGGTCGCCTCGCTCATCCCCTACGCCGAGCGCCCGTTCCCGGTCGCGAACGTGCGCGACCGGCTCGCCGGGGTCACCTCGGGGCCGCTCGACTACGACCAGTTCGGCGGGTACGAGATCCAGGCCACCGAACTCGGCGAGCTGGTGGACGGCGGGCTGCCCCGCGAGCGCACCCGGCCGCAGGGCTCCCGCGAGCTGGCCGTCGCCACGTACAACGTGGAGAACCTGTCGCCGAAGACGCCTCGGGCCAAGTTCGACCGGTTGGCGCAGGGCCTGGTCCGCGACCTGGCCTCGCCCGACATCGTCGCCCTTGAGGAGGTGCAGGACGACAACGGCCCCACCAACGACTCCGTCGTCTCCGCCGACGCGACGCTGCGCCAGCTCACCGAGGCCATCAAGGCGGCGGGCGGGCCCTCCTACTCCTGGCGCCAGATCGACCCCGCCGACGACCAGGACGGCGGCCAGCCCGGCGGCAACATCCGCAACGCGTTCCTCTTCAACCCCGAGCGGGTCTCCTTCACCGACACCGCGGGCGGCGACGCGACCACGCCGGTGCGGGTCATCGACCGCGACGGCGAGCCCGCCCTGTCGGCGTCGCCGGGCCGGATCGACCCGGCGAACGAGGCGTGGCGGGACAGTCGCAAGCCACTGGTCGGCGAGTTCACCTTCCGCGGCCAGCCGGTCTTCGTGGTGGCCAACCACTTCAACTCCAAGGGCGGCGACCAGGGTCTGGACAGCCGGTTCCAGCCGCCCCGGCGCGGCTCGGAGGTGCAGCGGACCGCGCAGGCCAAGGCGGTCAACGCGTTCGTGAAGGACGTGCTGGAGGTCAAGCCCCGGGCGAGCGTGGTGGTCGCGGGCGACATCAACGACTTCCAGTTCTCGCCCGCCCTGGACGCCCTGACCGACGGCGGGGTCCTGACCGACCTGGTGAACAAGCTGCCGAAGCGGGAGCGCTACGGCTACGTCTACAACGGCAACTCGCAGGTCCTGGACCACATCCTGACCAGCAAGGGCGTGCGCCGGGCCGAGTACGACATCGTTCACGTCAACGCGGAGTTCGCCGACCAGGCCAGCGACCACGACCCGCAGGTCGTTCGCATCCGCTACTAGTCAACGTGGCCGTACGGCTCCGCCCCGCCGCTGCCGACGGGCAGGGGCGGGGCGGAGGGGGTTACCGGCCAGGCGGGGGCCGGGCGGCGCTCGGGGCGGCCGGGCGGTCGTCCGGCCGGGGCCGGGGGACGTCAGTTGTGGCTGTGCAGCGCCTCGTTCAGGCCGCCCCAGGAGCCGGAGCGCTGGAGGGCCTCGACGCGTCCGGTGGTGGAGTTGCGCCGGAAGAGCAGGTTGCTCACGCCCGACAGCTCAAGGGCCTTCACGACCTCGCCGTCCGGCAGCGTGACGCGGGTGCCCGCGGTGATGTAGAGGCCGGCCTCCACCACGCAGTCGTCGCCGAGCGCGATGCCGATGCCGGCCTCCGCGCCCAGCAGGCAGCGCTCGCCGATGGAGACGACCTGCTTGCCGCCACCGGAGAGCGTGCCCATGATCGACGCGCCGCCGCCGATGTCGGAGCCGTCGCCGACGACGACGCCCGCGCTGATGCGCCCCTCGACCATCGAGGTGCCGAGCGTGCCCGCGTTGAAGTTGACGAAGCCCTCGTGCATCACGGTGGTGCCGGCCGCCAGGTGGGCGCCGAGCCGCACCCGGTCGGCGTCGCCGATCCGGACCCCGGCGGGCGTCACGTAGTCGGTCATCCGCGGGAACTTGTCCACGCTGGTCACCTGGAGGTGCAGCCCCTCGGCGCGCGCCGCGAGCCGGGCCCGCTCCACCTGGTCCACCGGCACCGGGCCGAGCGAGGTCCAGGCGACGTTGGCCAGGAGGCCGAAGAGGCCGTCCAGGCTGACGCCGTGCGGGCGGACCAGCCGGTGGCTGAGCAGGTGCAGCCGCAGGTACGCGTCGTGCGCGTCCAGGGGCTTGTCGTCGAGCGAGGCGATGACCGTGCGGACGGCCACGACCTCGACGCCGCGGCGGAGGTCGCTGCCGAGCGCGGCGGGCGCCCCGGGGCCGAGGAGTTCGGCGACCCGCTCGTCGTCGGTGATGCGCTCGGTGCCGGCCGGGCCGGGCTCGGCGGACAGGACGGGGGCCGGGAACCAGGTGTCCAGGACGGTCCCGTCCTCGCTCAGGGTGGCGAGCCCGGCGGCGACGGCGCCGGTGGTGCGGTGAGTTGCTGCTTCGGTCATGCTCGAACGCTAACCGGAGCCGCCCCGTCGAGGCGAACCGGTCCCACTCCCCGGGCCGCCGCGCCCGCCACCGGCCGGTTCTCCGACCGACCGGCGGCCCGACCGCCCGGCCACCCCGAACACTCCCCCGCCCCCGACGCCCCTGGCTACCCGGCCACCCGGGCCAGCGCCGCGCGCACCTCGGCCCGCTCCAGTCGCCGCCCGGTCAGCAGGACCTGCAACATCAGCCCGTCCGCCAGCGCGAGCAGGGCCCGCGCGCTGGCCTCGTCCCCGGTGCGCCGGACC
Source organism: Streptomyces sp. 71268 (assembly GCF_029392895.1). Lineage (NCBI taxonomy): Bacteria > Bacillati > Actinomycetota > Actinomycetes > Kitasatosporales > Streptomycetaceae > Streptomyces > Streptomyces sp. 71268. The sequence continues at coordinate 6,802,049 of NZ_CP114200.1, read as the reverse complement.
AGGACCGCCACCACGGCCTCCAGCCACTCGGCGGCCACCGGCCGCAGCGCCTCGCGCCGCAGCGCCGCCAGGTACAGCTCGTAGGCGAGCCGCACCTCGCCGTGGACGTCCCGCGCCGCGTCCAGCAGGAGGTCGGCGACGGCGTCAGCCAGCGGCTCCGGCCCCTCGACGGCCCGCCGCCAGGTCGGCACCGCCATCCCCGGCTCGGCGCACACCTGCCGCAGCGCGGCGACCAGGAGGTCGTCCAGGGTCGCGAAGTGGTACGTGGTGGAGCCGAGCGGCACGTCGGCCGCCGCCGCCACGGTGCGGTGGCTGAGCGCCTCGATGCCTCGCTCGGCCACCACCCGGATCGCCGCGTCGATGATGCGCTGGCGGCGATCGGGGTCGTACCGGCGGGCCATCAGTGCGCGCCCCCCAGGTTGAGCACCACGACCCCGGCGATGACGAGCAGCACCCCGCCGATCCGGGCCGCCGTCGCCGCCTCCCCGAGGAAGACAATGCCGATCAGCGCGACGACGGCGGTCCCCGCCCCGGACCAGATCGCGTACGCCGTCCCCACCGGCATGGTCTTGAGCGTGTACGCGAGCAGCGAGAACGCCACCACATAGCCGGCCAGCGTCCCGAGCGAGGGCCAGAGCTTGCTGAACCCGTCGCTGTACTTCATGGCGATGGTTGCCACGATCTCCGCCGAGATCGCCCCGGCGAGCGTCAGATACACCATGCGGACGAGCGTACACATCGTTGCGTACGGCCGTACGCAACTCCGCTGAGCCGGCGCGAACCGTTCCTCCTCGCGGACAGAAGCTGACCTGAAGGCTGGTTAGCGTCGGCGTCGTCGGGCCGCACGGAACGCGCCTGGCGCCCCACCCCCGACCGGAGGACGTGCCCATGACCACCGCAGCCACCACCCCGCCGCCGACCCGCGCCACGGAGCGCGCCGCGCACGCCGAGGCCGAACGCGACGCGCTGCTGCACGCGCTCGCCGAGCAGCGCGCCACGCTGCTGATCACGCTGCGGGGGCTCACCGACGCACAGGCCGGGCGCCGCTCCACGGCCAGCGAACTGACCCTGGGCGGCATCCTCAAGCACCTCGCCCAGGGCGAGCGGGTGTGGGCACAGCTCATCGGCGAGCGTCGGGGCGAGACGCCCGACGGCATGTGGGACATGGGCCAGTACCACCTGACGGCGGACGACACGCTGGCCGACCTGCGCGCGGCGTACGCGGCGGCGACCCGGGCCATGGACGCGGCCGTCGGCGCCCTGCCGAACCTGGACGTCGCGGTGCCGCTGCCGCCCGTCCCGTGGGACCCCGAGGCCGCCCCGGAGACCTGGACGGCGCGGCGGGCCCTGCTGCACATGCTGCGCGAGACGGCCCAGCACGCGGGGCACGCCGACATCATCCGGGAGTGCCTGGACGGCGCGAACACCACGGCCCAACTGGGCGACGCCCCAGACGCCGACTGAGCCGCCCGGCCGGAGCGTCGCCCGGGCGGTCCGCGCCCACCGCGTGCCCTGGCTAAGGCGCGCCCACCGCGTGCCCTCGCGGAGGCGGCCGGTCGGCCCGCCCGGGCGCTGGCCCGCCAGAGCGCCGGCCCGCCGGGGCTACCGCGGGCCCACGTCGTGCACGGTGCCGACGGCGACGGCCCCGAGCTTGTCCGGGTTGGCCACGTTGTGGATGGCGAGAACGCGCCCGGTGGCGTCGAAGTCGAAGGTGACCGTGGCGATCACCCGGCCGGCGCCCCGGAACACCAGGCCCGGGCCGCCGTTCAGCTCGACCAGGTCGGCGCGCATGTCGGCCGGCTCGATCCCCTCGTACGCGGTGGTGCCGACCGCCGCGAACCAGGTCGCCACCGCCGTCGCCCCCACCACCGGGCGCCTGGCCTGCCGCACCTTGCCGCCGCCGTCGGTCCACAGCGTGACGTCCGGGGACAACAGCTCCATCAGCGCGTTGACGTCCCCACCGGTCGCGGCGGCCAGGAACCGCTCGGTGGCCTCCCGCTGCCGCGCCGGTGCGGCGGCGAAGCGGGGCCGCCGGGCCCGCACGTGCTCGCGGGCCCGATGCGCGGCCTGGCGCACCGCGACCTCGGAGCGCTCCACCACCTCGGCGATCTCGGCGTGGCTGAAGCCGAAGACCTCCCGCAACACGAACACCGCGCGCTCCAGCGGGCTCAGCGTCTCCAGTACCACCAGCATCGCCATCGAGACCGACTCGGCATCCGCGACCACATCGGCGGTGTCGCCGCAGGTCAGAATGGGTTCCGGCAGCCAGGGTCCGACATAGGTCTCGCGTTGGTGGCGGGCCGAACGCAGCCGCTCCAGAGCGATGTTGGTCACGATCCGCGCCAGATACGCCTTGGGGTCGGCCACCTCGGCGCGGTCCGCGCCCGACCACCTGAGCCAGGCGTCCTGGACGGCGTCCTCCGCGTCGGCCGCGCTGCCCAGGAGGCGGTAGGCCACCGAGAACAGCAGCTTCCGGTGCTGGTGGAAGACCTGCTGGTCGCGGTCTTCGGTCGGCTCACTCATCGCTACCCTCGAACCCCCACTCGTCGTCGCTCCCAGGCGCTCGCTCACCGCTGCCCCCGGACCCTGGTGAAGCGACCGCCGCGTGGCCAGAACGCGCCGGCGGCGGGCAGCTTCGCCGTGCGGCCGAAGACCGGCCAGGGCGCCGACGTCACCGCCTCCTTGTACCGGACGGCCGCGCGGCCGGTCAGGCACAGGCGACGGGGGCTGGCGTCGGGCCGGGTGAACTGTACGACCGCGTCGCCCCGCCCCAGGCTCACGGGGGCGTGGTAGTGACCGAAGCGGAACGGCTTGGGCCGCTTGCCCCGCAGCTCGCGGACGATCGAGACCGCCGCGTGCACCCCGGTCGGCATGCCGCTCTGACAGGTCCCGTGCAGCACGCCGTAGCCCTGCCGGACCGAGGCGGCGTCCCCCACGGCGTACACGCTCGGATGCGAGACCGACCGCAGCGCGGCGTCGGTGACGACGCGGCCCCGTTCGTCCACCGTCAGCCCGGCCGAGGCCGCCAGCGGCGCCGCGCGCGTGCCGCTCGCCCAGACCACCACGTCGGCGTCGACCCACTCGCCGCCCGCCAGCTCGACGGCGTCGGGCAACACCTTGACCGCCTCGACCCCGCCGCGCACCCGCACGCCCAGCCGCTCGAACGCCGATCGCACATGGGCCCGGGCGCGCGGGCCCAGCAACGCTCCCGGTTCGTCCCGGCCGAGCAGCAGGACGTCCAGCTCCGGATACCGCTCGGCGATCTCCGCGGCCACCTCGACCCCGGTCAGCCCGCTGCCGCCGACCACCACCGTGCCCCGGGCGAGCCGCGCCAGCCGTTCGGCCAGCGCGTCGGCGTCCCGCGCGCCGTCGAGGGCGTACGCGTGATCGCCGGCGCCTGGCACCGTCGCCGTGTCGGCCACCGAGCCCAGGGCGTACACCAGCGTGTCGTACGACAGGAGGCGGGCGTCGTCGATCCGGACGGTCCGCGCCTCGGCGTCCAACGCCGTCACCCGGCCGCGTACGAAGCGCGCGCCGGCGCCCTCCAACAGCCCGGGGATGTCCAGCTCGGCGGTCGGCTGGCCGGTCGCCGTCATGTGGAGCCGCAGCCGCTCGGTGAACCGGTCCCACTCGTTCACCACGGTCACCGACACCCCCGCGCGCCCCCTGACCCGGGCCGCGAGCTGGACCGCCGCGGACAACCCCGCGTACCCCGCCCCCAACACCACCACGCGATGCGTGCCCGCCGGACCGCCCTGCTGCCGTGCGCTCATGGTCTCGCCCTTCGTACGCCTGCTGCTGACGACCACGGGATGGGACGAGCCGGCCCGTTCGTGACACGCGGCCGATGTGACGCGCGGCACAGCACACGCGGGTCGCCCGCCGCGCACCGGCCGCACGCCAACGGGCCGGCCCCGAACGCACGGGCCGGCCCGACATCCGGGGAGAGCGCGCTCAGCCCAGCAGCGTCTGCTTGGGCCGCAGCACGCAGAACTCGTTGCCCTCGGGGTCGGCCAGTACGCGCCACGTCACCTCCGGACCCTGCCCCACATCGACGGGGCGGGCGCCGAGGGCGATCAGGCGGTCCACCTCGGCCTGCTGGTCCTCCGGGTTCAGGTCGAGGTGCAGCCGGTTCTTGATCGTCTTGTTCTCCGGGACGCGCAGGAAGACGATGCCGGGCATCGCGGAGGCGTCCGCGCCGATGATGATCTCCTCGGGGTCCTCGTAGACGATCTGCCAGTCCAGGACCTGGGTCCAGAAGTCGGCGAGAGCTTTCACGTCGTGTGCGTCGACGGCGATGGTGTAAAGAGAGACAGCCATGCCCGCCAGTCTGCCTGGCGGGCATGGCTGTGTCAGGTGATCAACTCACGTCGCGGGTCCGTCGCCCCCGCGCGTGACCTGCTCGGCCATCGGCCATCGGGCCATCGGCCCCGCGCCCGGCGGGCGGTGCCGGGCACGGGCCGGGTCGCGCGAGATGGCTCAGACGTTGAACCCGAGCGCCCGAAGCTGCTCGCGGCCGTCGTCGGTGATCTTGTCCGGGCCCCACGGGGGCATCCAGACCCAGTTGATGCGCAGCTCGTTGACGATGCCCTCGGTGGCCGACTTCGCCTGGTCCTCGATCACGTCGGTCAGCGGACAGGCCGCCGACGTCAGGGTCATGTCGAGGGTGGCGATGTTGGCGTCGTCGATGTGGATGCCGTAGATCAGGCCCAGGTTGACGACGTCGATGCCCAGCTCGGGGTCGACCACGTCGTACAGCGCTTCGCGGACCTCCTCCTCGCTGGCGGGCTTGGTGATCGTTGCGTTCTCGCTCATGCGGTCTTCCTCCCGGTGCCCTCGCCCAGTGCCTGGGCCGTGGCGTCCTTCCAGGCCATCCAGCTCAGCAGCGCACACTTCACGCGTGCCGGGTACTTCGAGACGCCCGCGAACGCCACGGCGTCCTCCAGGATCTCTTCCATCGCCTCGTCCGGCTCGATCCTGCCCTTGGACTGCATCAGCTCAAGGAACGTCTCCTGGACCTTGCTGGCCTCGGCGAGTTCCTTCCCCACCAGCAGTTCGTTGAGCACCGAGGCGCTCGCCTGGCTGATGGAGCAGCCCTGCCCCTCGTACGACACGTCGGCGATGGTGTCGCCGTCCAGCCGCACGCGGAGCGTGATCTCGTCCCCGCAGGTCGGGTTGACGTGGTGCACTTCGGCGTCGCCATCGCGCAGCCCCCGGCCGTGCGGGTGCTTGTAGTGGTCCAGGATGACGTCCTGGTACATCGAATCAAGCTTCACGAGTCAGCAGCCCCTACCCGAAGAAGTTCCGTACGTGCTCCAGCCCCTCGACCAGGGCATCGACCTCGGCCGGCGTGGAGTACAGATAGAACGACGCTCGCGTGGTCGCTGGAATTCCGTACCGCAGGCAGACCGGGCGCGCGCAGTGGTGTCCGACGCGCACCGCGATGCCCTGCTCGTCCAGTACCTGCCCCACGTCGTGCGGGTGGATGTCGCCGAGCGTGAAGGAGATCGCCGCGCCCCGGTCCTCGGCCGTGGTCGGGCCGATGATGCGCAGGTCGGGGACCTCCTGGAAGCGGCGCACCGCGTACTCGGTGATCGCGTGCTCGTGCGCCTCTATGCGCTCCATGCCGATCGCCGAGAGGTAGTCCACGGCCGCGCCGAGGCCCACGGCCTGGGCGATCGGCGGCGTGCCCGCCTCGAACTTGTGCGGCGCCGGGGCGTACGTCGAGGAGTGCATCGAGACGGTCTCGATCATCTCGCCACCGCCGAGGAAGGGCGGCAGGTCCTCAAGGAGTTCCTGGCGGCCCCACAGGACGCCGATGCCGGTCGGGGCGCACATCTTGTGACCGGTGAAGGCGACGAAGTCGGCCTGCAGCGCCTGCACGTCGAGCACCATGTGCGGGGCCGCCTGCGAGGCGTCGACCAGCACCAGCGCGCCGACCTCCTGGGCGCGGCGCACGATGGCCTCGACCGGGTTGACGGTGCCCAGGATGTTGGAGACCAGCACGAACGAGACGATCTTCGTCTTGGGCGTGATGATCTCTTCCAGGTTGGACAGGTCGAGCCGGCCCTCGTCGGTGAGCCCGAACCACTTCAGCTTCGCGCCGGTGCGCTGCGAGAGCAGCTGCCACGGCACGATGTTGGAGTGGTGCTCCATCTCCGTGATGACGATCTCGGTCTCGTGGTCCACGCGGTAGGGCTCGTCGGCCCAGCCGAGCATGTTCGCCACGAGGTTCAGCGACTCGGAGGCGTTCTTGGTGAAGATCACCTCGTCGCGGCTGGGCGCGTTGATGAAGGCCGCGACCTTGTCACGGGCGCCCTCGTAGAGCGCCGTGGCCTCCTCGGCGAGCACGTGCACGCCGCGGTGCACGTTGGAGTTGTGCCGCTCGTAGTACGCGTTGAGGGCGTCGAGCACCTGGCGCGGCTTCTGCGAAGTCGCCGCGTTGTCCAGGTAGACGAGCCTCTTGCCGTCGTGGACCACACGGTCCAGGACGGGAAAGTCCTTGCGGATCGCCTCGGTGTCGAGGAGGCCCGGCAGCGGTGTCACGCCCCTCCCCTTTCGGTCGTCGCGTGGCCCGCGGGGCCCCTCCTCGCGGATGAGCGAGGAGGCACGGCCCGCGGGTCGTGGATCTTCCGCGGGCCGATGGCCTCGCGTGCGGGGGTCACGAGTGCGCGCCGCCCTTCACGTACGCCTCGTAGCCCTCGTTCTCCAGCTTGTCGGCCAGCTCCGCGCCGCCGGACTCGGCGATCCGGCCCTGCGCGAAGACGTGCACGAAGTCGGGCTTGATGTAGCGCAGGATACGGGTGTAGTGCGTGATCAGCAGGGTGCCGACCTCGCCGCTCTCGCGCACCCGGTTCACGCCCTCGGACACGACGCGCAGCGCGTCGACGTCCAGGCCCGAGTCGGTCTCGTCGAGGATCGCGATCTTGGGCTTGAGCAGTTCGAGCTGAAGGATCTCGTGGCGCTTCTTCTCGCCGCCGGAGAAGCCCTCGTTGACGTTGCGCTCGGCGAACGCGGGGTCGATGGAGAGCCGCTCCATGGCCTCCTTGACCTCCTTGACCCACAGCCGCAGCTTGGGGGCCTCGCCGCGCACGGCGGTGGCGGAGGTGCGCAGGAAGTTGGAGACGGAGACGCCGGGCACCTCGACCGGGTACTGCATGGCGAGGAAGACGCCGGCCCGCGCGCGCTCGTCGACGGACATCTCCAGGACATCCTCGCCGTCGAGGGTGACGGTGCCGCCGGTGATGGTGTACTTCGGGTGCCCCGCGAGCGAGTACGCGAGGGTGGACTTGCCGGAGCCGTTCGGGCCCATGATCGCGTGCGTCTCGCCCTGCTTCACGGTCAGGTCGACGCCGCGCAGAATCTCCCGGGGGCCGTTCTCGGCCTCGACGGAGACGTGCAGGTCGTGGATCTCAAGCGTTGCCATGGGTGCCTCAGGACTCCTGGGTGACGGAGACGAGCACAGAAGCGTCTGGGCCGTCCCCTTCGATCTTGACGGGGTATACGGGTACGGGGCGCGTCGCGGGCAGCCCGGACGGCTTGCCGGTACGCAGGTCGAAGCTCGACCCGTGCAGCCAGCACTCGATGGAGCAGTCCTCCACCTCGCCCTCGGACAGCGAGACGTTCGCGTGCGAGCAGATGTCGTTGATCGCGAACACCTCACCCTCGGTGCGGACGATCGAGACGGGCACGCCGTCCAGCTCGACGCGCTTGGGGGTGTCCTCTTCGAGCTCGCTCAGCGCGCAAGCCCGCACGAACGGGGCGCTCATCCGACGGACGCCTCCAGCTCCGCCTCGATCTTGCCGAGCAGGCGGTCCTCGATGTCCGGGATGCCGATCTGCTGGACCAGCTCCGCGAAGAAGCCGCGGACGACCAGGCGCCGGGCCTCCTCGGCGGTGATGCCGCGCGCCATCAGGTAGAAGAGCTGCTCGTCGTCGAACCGGCCGGTGGCCGAGGCGTGGCCGGCGCCGACGATCTCGCCGGTCTCGATCTCCAGGTTCGGCACCGAGTCCACGCGCGCACCGTCGGTGAGCACGAGGTTCCGGTTGAGCTCGTAGGTGTCGGTGCCCTCGGCGGCGGCCCGGATGAGCACGTCGCCGATCCACACCGCGTGCGCGTCCTGGCCCTGCAGCGCGCCCTTGTAGACCACGTTGCTCCGGCAGTGCGGGGTGTCGTGGTCCACGAACAGCCGGTGCTCCTGGTGCTGGCCGTCGTCGGTGAAGTACAGGCCGTACAGCTCGGCCTCGCCACCGGGACCGCCGTAGATCACCCGCGGGTGCAGTCGGACCAGGTCGCCGCCGAAGGTGACGATGACGGACTTGAACGTGGCGTCGCGGCCCACCAGCGCGGTGTGCTGCGCGACGTGCACCGCCTCGTCGTCCCAGTCCTGTACGGAGACGACGGTCAGCTTGGCGCCGTCGCCGATCACGTACTCGATGTTGGCCGCCAGCGTCGCGTCGCCGGTGTGGTCGACGACGACCAGCGCCTCGGCGAAGTTGCCGACCTCGACGACCTGGTGGCCGTAGGCCACGCCGCCCTCGCCGTGCACGGCGATCCGCACCGGCTCGGTGAGCACCGTGTCCTTGGGCACGGAGATCACGGAAGCCTTCTCGAACGAGCTGTACGCCTGCGCGGCGACGCGGTCCACCGGCTTGCCGGCCCGGCCCAGCCGCGGGTCCTCGCGGTCCACGGTCTCGACGGTGACGCCCTCGGGGGCGCTCACCTCGACCCGCAGCCCGCCCTTGGCCTCGGCGGTGCCGTCGTGCAGGCCCCGCAGGCGCTCCAGCGGCGTGAACCGCCACTCCTCCTCGCGGCCGTGCGGCACCGGGAAGTCCGCCACGTCATACGAGGCGGGGGCGCTGACCCGGGCGTCGATGGGCTGCTGCGGCCCCCCGACCTGAATGGCGCCGTCGGTGGTGCTGCCGGCGGGAGTGTTCTCAGCCATGGCTGTCGTGGTGCTCTCTCTCTGCGTCAGAAAACAGGTGCTGCTCCAGGGGTGCGCGGGTCGGCATCAACCGACCGCGCCCTCCATCTGCAGCTCGATCAGCCGGTTGAGCTCCAGCGCGTACTCCATCGGCAGCTCGCGGGCGATCGGCTCGACGAAGCCTCGGACGATCATGGCCATCGCCTCGTCCTCGGACAGACCTCGGCTCATCAGGTAGAAGAGCTGGTCGTCGCTGACCTTGGAGACCGTCGCCTCGTGGCCCATCGACACGTCGTCCTCGCGGACGTCCACGTACGGGTAGGTGTCCGAGCGCGAGATGGTGTCCACCAGCAGCGCGTCACAGAGCACGTTCGACTTCGAGCCGTGCGCGCCCTCGCCGATCTCGATCAGGCCACGGTAGGAGGTGCGGCCGCCGCCCCGGGCCACCGACTTGGAGACGATGTTCGAGGAGGTGTTCGGCGCCATGTGCACCATCTTGGCGCCCGCGTCCTGGTGCTGGCCCGAGCCCGAGAAGGCGATGGACAGCGTCTCGCCCTTGGCGTGCTCGCCCATCAGGTAGACGGCCGGGTACTTCATGGTGACCTTGGAGCCGATGTTGCCGTCGACCCACTCCATGGTCGCGCCCTCGTAGGCCACGGCGCGCTTGGTGACCAGGTTGTAGACGTTGTTCGACCAGTTCTGGATCGTCGTGTAGCGGCATCGGCCGCCCTTCTTGACGATGATCTCCACGACGGCGCTGTGCAGCGAGTCCGAGGAGTAGATCGGGGCGGTGCAGCCCTCGACGTAGTGCACGTAGGCGTTCTCGTCGACGATGATCAGCGTCCGCTCGAACTGGCCCATGTTCTCCGTGTTGATACGGAAGTAGGCCTGGAGCGGAATGTCGACGTGGACGCCCGGCGGGACGTAGATGAACGAGCCACCGGACCAGACGGCCGTGTTCAGCGCGGCGAACTTGTTGTCGCCGGCCGGGATCACGGTGCCGAAGTACTCCTGGAAGATCTCCGGGTGCTCCTTGAGCGCCGTGTCGGTGTCCAGGAACAGCACGCCCTGCTCCTCCAGGTCCTCACGGATCTGGTGGTAGACGACCTCCGACTCGTACTGCGCGGCGACACCGGCGACCAGACGCTGCTTCTCCGCCTCCGGGATGCCCAGCCTGTCGTAGGTGTTCTTGATGTCCTCCGGCAGGTCCTCCCAGCTCGCGGCCTGCTTCTCGGTGGAGCGCACGAAGTACTTGATGTTGTCGAAGTCGATGCCCGACAGGTCCGAGCCCCAGGTCGGCATCGGCTTCTTGCCGAACAGCTTCAGGCCCTTGAGCCGGAGCTTCAGCATCCAGTCGGGCTCGGACTTCTTGTCGGAGATGTCCCGGACGACCTCTTCCGAGAGGCCGCGCTTGGCACTGGCACCGGCGACGTCGGAGTCGGCCCAGCCGTACTCGTACGTGCCCAGGCCCTCAAGCTCGGGGTGAGCAGTCTCCGTGGGGAGAGTCATGCGGGTTTCCTCCCGGACGTGCTTGCGGATGCTGTGGTGGTCTTCTTCTTGGGGATGAACGTCGTGCACACCCCGTCGCCGTGGGCGATGGTGGCCAGACGTTGCACATGGGTCCCGAGCAGGTGGGAGAAGACCTCGGTCTCCGCCTCACAGAGCTGCGGGAACTGCTCGGCGACATGCGCAACCGGACAGTGGTGCTGACAGAGCTGTTCACCCTGCTGAGGGTTGGGCGCGCTGCGCGCCGTAGCAGCGTACCCGTCGGCGGTCAATGCCTTGGCCAGGGCCTCGGTACGGGACTCCGGGGCAGCGGCCTCGACCGCCTCTCGGTATCCCGCGGCCTGCGCGGCCAGGCGCGCGCGGGCGAACGCCGCGACCGCGGCCTCGCCCATCACGCCACCGCCGGCCGACTGCGCGATCCAGCGCAGCGCGTCGGCCGCCAGTTGGTCGTACGCCTGGTCGAAGGCGTCCCGGCCGCAGTCGGTCAAGGCGAAGACCTTGGCCGGCCGGCCGCGACCGCGCGCGCCGTACACCCGCTGCTCGCGGGGTTCGACGATGCCCTCGGCCACCAGGGTGTCCAGGTGGCGGCGGACCGCGGCCTGGGTGAGCCCCAGCCGCTCGGCGACCGCCGCCGCCGTCGACGGGCCGTGGTCGAGAATGGAGCGCGCCACCCGGTTACGGGTCCCGCGCAGGTCATCGTGGGTGGATACGGCAGGCACGCCAGTCGCCGCGGCCGGCTTGGCCGCGGGCTCCTGATCGTCGCTCGCGTATTTCACAACGCCATTGTTGCGTAATTCCCGAGGCCGATACAACCCGCTCCCCAGGCGACCTCGGTGGGGTGCGTCACTTAGGGAGACCTAAGTTGACCTGCGTAAACGATCACGCGGGCGCGGATCCAAGGGCCTGCTCCGCAGGTCACGAGGGTGTGTCCCCGGGTGGCCGTTCCCCTCCCTGCCCGCAGATCCTGACCTGCGCGGATGGGCGCGCGGCGGGCGGTCGCCCGCATCGCCCGGAGCCGCCTCGCACGCCGGGGCGCGCGGGTCCGGCCGACGCCCGCCGTTCAGCACCGGCGCGCGGACGCGGCGGGCCGGGACGACCCACGCGCCCGAAGGCGAGCCCGCAAACCAGCCATCCGCCACCCGTCCGCGTGCCCGCACGCCGTCGACCCCAGCGCACGGCCGCGCGCCGAGGCTCCGCCCCGCGCTTCCGCCCCCGGCGCCAGCCCTGAGCGCGGGCGCGCGCCGCCGGGGCGACCGCACCCGCGCGCACGCCCCCTGGGCGCCGGCCGAGCGCCCGTCAAGACCCGGCCCAGCGCGGGCCCGCCGGCCGGCGGGCCCCGGGAGCTTCGTAGACTTCCGCCCATGCGAGACGAGCCCTCCCCCAGCCCCCCGCCCCGGTCCCGCACCGGGGGACGTCACCGGGGAGGCGCCGGCGGTCGAGGTCGTCGGCCTGGTCAAGCGGTACGGGACGAAGACCGCGGTGGACGGCCTCACGCTGTCCGTCGCGCGCGGCAGCGTCACCGCCGTGCTCGGCCCGAACGGCGCCGGCAAGACCACCACCATCGAGACCTGCGAGGGCTACCGCCGACCGGACGCGGGGAGCGTGCGCGTGCTCGGCCTCGATCCGCTGGCCGACGCGGCCAGGCTGCGCCCGCGCGTCGGCGTGATGCTCCAGTCGGGTGGCGTCTACCCCGGCGCCCGGGCCGCCGAGATGCTCCGGCACACCGCGTCCCTGCACGCGCACCCGGTCGACGTGGACGCGCTCATCGAACGCCTGGGCCTGGCGAGCTGCGGGCGCACGGTCTACCGCCGGCTCTCCGGTGGGCAGCAGCAGCGGCTGGCCCTGGCCATGGCCGTCGTCGGCCGCCCCGAACTGGTCTTCCTCGACGAGCCGACCGCCGGTCTCGACCCGCAGGCCAGGCGCGCCACCTGGGACCTGGTGCGGGAGCTGCGCGCGGACGGCGTCAGCGTCGTCCTCACCACGCACCACATGGACGAGGCCGAGCAACTCGCCGACCAGGTCCACATCGTCGACGCGGGCAAGGTGATCGCCTCCGGCAGTCCGGAGGAGCTGTGCCGGGGCGGCGCGGAGAACTCGCTGCGCTTCTCGGGCCGCCCCGGGCTCGACGTGGTCTCGCTGCTCACGGCGCTGCCGGCGGAGTGCACGGCCGTCGAGCTCGCCCCGGGCTCGTACCGCGTCACCGGCAAGGTCACGCCGCAGTTGCTGGCCACCGTGACCTCCTGGTGCGCCCAGCACGGGGTGCTGCCGGACCGGCTCTCGGTAGAGCGGCACACCCTGGAGGACGTCTTCCTGGAACTGACCGGCAAGGAGCTGCGCGCGTGATGGCCGACACCGCTGAGACCACGGAGCCCGGCGGCGGGCCCGGCACCTTCGCGCCGCGCCCCGGGGCCGCGCCGCTCGGGCGGATGATCCGCGCGCAGGCCGCCCTTGAGACCCGGCTGCTGCTGCGCAACGGCGAGCAACTGCTGCTCGTCATCGTCATCCCGACCCTGCTGCTGACGCTGTTCAGCAGCGTGGACATCGTGGACACCGGCGACGGCGACGCCGTGGACTTCCTGGCGCCGGGGGTGCTGGCGCTGGCGGTGCTCTCCACGGCGTTCACCGGGCAGGCCATCGCGACCGGCTTCGAGCGGCGCTACGGGGTGCTCAAGCGGCTCGGCGCCTCACCGCTGCCGCGCTGGGGGCTGATGACCGCCAAGACGTGCGCGGTGCTGGTGACCGAGGTGCTCCAGATCGCGCTACTGACGGCGGTCGCCCTCGCGCTCGGCTGGTCGCCGCACGGCAACCCGGCCACCGTGGCCCTGCTGCTCCTGCTCGGCACCGCGGCCTTCTCCGGGCTCGGGCTGCTGATGGCCGGCACGCTCAAGGCCGAGGTCACGCTGGCCGCGGCCAACCTGGTCTTCCTGCTGCTCCTCTTCGGTGGCGGCGTCATCGTGCCGCTGTCGAAGTTCCCCGGCGGCGTCGAGGCGGTGCTGCACCTGCTGCCGGTCGCCGCGCTCTCCGACGGGCTGCGCGACGTGCTGCGGGACGGCGCCGGGGTGCCCTGGTCGGACCTGGGCGTGCTGGCCGCCTGGGCCGTGCTCGGCCTGGGCGCGGCGGGCCGCTTCTTCCGCTGGGAGTAGCCCGTCACTCCCGCCCGTACCCGCCGTACGGAGGGGGTCCGGGCGGGACGCGCGCCGGGTGGGCACCCCCTCGTGAATCGGTGCACAAGGTGCGGCCTACCATGATGCCGTGCCGAATACGTGGAATCCCCTTGAGCTGATCGCCCGCCGCTGGACGCCGTCCGCGCGCCTGGTGCGAGTGGCAGCGCTGATCACCGTGGTGATGGCCGTGGTCATCGTCGTGACCGGGGGCGCCGTGCGGCTGACCCAGTCCGGGCTCGGCTGCGAGACGTGGCCCAAGTGCACCGACGACAGCCTCACGCCCACCTCGGACATGGGCGTCCACGGCATCATCGAGTTCGGCAACCGGCTGCTGACGTACGCGCTGTGCGCGGTCATCGGGTTCTTCATCATCGTGGCCCGCGCGGCCAAGCCGATGCGCCGCCCGCTCACCCGGCTCGGCTGGCTGCAGTTCTGGATCGTGATGGGCAACGCCGTGGTGGGCGGCATCACGGTGCTCACCGGCCTGAACCCGTACATCGTCAGCTCGCACTTCCTCATCTCCACCGCGCTGCTCACCGTCGCGATGGTCACCTGGCAGCGCACCCGCGAGGGCGACGGACCGGCCAGGCTGCTGGTGGCGCCTGCGGTGCGGCAGTTGTCGTGGCTGCTGGTGGTCGCCGCCGGCGCGCTGATCGTGATCGGTACCGTGGTCACCGGTTCCGGGCCGCACGCCGGTGACGCGACGAAGGTGCACCGGATTCCGCTGGACTGGCAGGAGATCACCCAGCTCCACGTGGACTTCGTCTACATCGTCTTCGGCCTCACCGTCGCGCTGTGGTTCACGCTGCGCGCCGTGAAGGCCCCGCAGGCCGCCTCTCGCACGGTGGTCGAACTCTTCGTCGTACTGCTCTCCCAGGGCGTGATCGGGTACGTGCAGTACTTCACGCACCTGCCGGAATTCGTCGTCGGCATGCACATGTTCGGCTCATGCCTGGTGTGGATCGCGGTGCTGCGGGTCTTCCTCGCGCTGCGCGAGCGGGCGCAGGCGCCGGCCGTCCCCGCCCCCTCCGGCGACCACGAGGCGCTTCAGCCCCGCCCCGGGGAGGCCGTGGGAGCCGAGGAGCCGGCCCCGGCCGGCAGCCGGTAGACCCGGCGGGCGGTGCCGGAGGCCACCAGGTCGGCGATCCGCTGCGCCTGCGGCGGCGTACACACCCCCTCGGCGCACCACTCGTCGGCCAGGCGTGTCATCTCCACCGCGAACTGGCGCGCCGCCACCACGTACAGCTCCGGCAGCCCCCGGGCGCCGGTCGAGAACAGCAGCTTCCCGAACGGCGCGAGGCGCAGCGTCTCCCGGGGCGCGGGGCCGACATCCGCGTACACGTGCGGGAACGTCGCCGCGAGACGGGCCGCGCTCCGGTGCCCGCCGTGGCCGGGCAGCAGCACCAGATCGGTGCCGAGTCCGACCGTGGCGGCCAGGAAGTCGGCGACCCGGTCAGGCTCGGGGCAGTGCAGTTGGATCGGCAGGCCGGTGGTGAGCGCGCTCCACAGCAGGTGGTGCAGGAGCACTGGATCGCTCGGCCGCGCCCCCCGCGCGCGGGCGCGCAGCCAGCGCTCCGCCGCCTCCCGCACCGCGCGGGCGTCCGGCGGCCGGGCGGGCAGCGGGCCGGGCGCGATGGCGAGGGCCACGGCCCGCCGCGCGGGCGCCCCGGCCAGCGCGTCGACCGTCGCGGCGAGGAAGCCGCGGGCGGTGTGCGAGCCGTCGGCGACCTGCCCGGCGAGCGCCCGGACGGAGACGATCTCGTACGCGGGCACGCCCGTGGCCGACGCCAGCTCGGCCGCCGACAGCGGCGCCTCCACCGCGCCCGCCGCCAGCAGGTACGCGCCCACCCCGCAGCCGCGCAGCAGCAGTCGGGTCGCCTGGTAGGCGCCGTGGGCGCGGCGCGCGGCGAGGTAGTGCGCGGGCGTGCAGTGCGGCTCGACGCCGAGCAGCGGCGGGCACCAGCGGCGTACGGCCAGCCCGAGCCAACTGTCGAAGAAGGTGGTGCCGGGCGCGGCGGGGCCGCGCGAGCCGACCGCGGCGGCCAGATGTGACTCAAATGCGCCGAGCCCGATGTCAGCATGCGAGACACCGAGGCCGTACTGGTCCACCAAGGGGGGCAGGACGAAGCCCGGCTCCTCGTCGACGACGGCGCCGGACTCGTCCCGGGGAACCGCGAGGGGTCGGTCCGCCCGTGCCCGCTGCGGACGTCGGGGCCCCGGCGGGACGGATCGTCGCCGCTCAGGGCCGTCCAGCAGCATCCGCGTCTCCCTGCCCGTGCCGATCCCGGGCGGTCTGACGCGCGCGGGACCGCGTGAGGTGTCGGTGCGGGGAAGGCTACGGGTTGCGGGAGCCACCAAGCTGGATACCGGCCATCCGCGACCACTCGTACGGGCCGGTGCGCACCTGGGCGGCGAACTCGCCCCCGAAGTCCTCGTGCACGGTCAGCCCGGCCAGTTCGACGGCGCGCTGGGCGCTGGCGTACGAGGGGGCGACCAGGTTGCCCCACTCGCCGTTGGCACCGACCAGGGCGATGCGTACGGAGCCACGGGCGATGTGCGCGAGCTGGCCCTCGGCGCTGCCGCCGTGGGTGCGCGCGAAGGCGTCGATCTGCTTGGCCAGTCGGGCCGCGTGCCGCTCCACCTTGGCGTCGCGGACGGCCTCGTCGGCCGCCGGCGTGCTCGCGTCGGCCCGCTGGGTGTCTTCGGCCTGCTCGGTGTCTGCCATGCCCGCGATGCTACCGAGCGGTAGATCACCTTGGCGACGGGGCGGTCGCGTGGCCTGCGCCACGCGTTCGGGGCGGCGCCCCGGGTGGGGGCGCCGCCCCGGACGGCAGCGGTGGGTGGCGGGCCCGCGCGGGGCCTCAGCGCAGGAAGGGGTCCACGGCCACGGCCACGAACAGCAGCGAGACGTAGGTGATGGACCAATGGAACAGGCGCATCTCCTTGAGCTTGGCGCCCGTCACACCGGACTTGGCCCGCGACTGGAGGGCGTGCGCCTCCTTGAGCCAGAACGCGCCGAGCAGGGCGGCGACCACGGGGTAGAACCAGCCGGTGTAGCCGAGTGGCCACAGCGCCAGCGAGACCGCGACCATCACCCAGCTGTAGAGCACGATCTGCCGGGCCACGACCTTGTTGCCCGCCACGACCGGCAGCATCGGCACGCCCACGCGCTCGTAGTCGTCCTTCACCTTCATCGACAGCGGCCAGTAGTGCGGCGGCGTCCAGAAGAAGATGACCAGGAAGAGGACCACGCCGGCCCAGGAGACGGAGTTGGTCACGGCGGACCAGCCGACGAAGACCGGCATGCAGCCGGCGATGCCGCCCCAGACGATGTTCTGCGCGGTACGCCGCTTGAGCAGCATCGTGTACACGAGGACGTAGAAGAGCAGGGCGCCCAGCGCGAGCATCGAGGACAGCGGGTTGACCAGGACCCACAGCCACACGGTGGAGACCACGGTGAGGGTGTAGGCGAAGACCAGGCACTCGCGCGGCGAGACCATGCCGGTCACCAGGGGCCGCTGGGAGGTGCGGTCCATCAGCGCGTCGATGTCCCGGTCGATATACATGTTGAACGCACCGGCCCCGCCGGCGGACATGAAGCCGCCCACGCACGTGGCGAGCACCAGCCAGAGGTCGGGAACGCCCTCGGCGGCCAGGAACATCACCGGAACGGTCGTCATCAGCAGCAGCTCGATGACGCGCGGCTTCGTCAACGCGAGGAACGCCCTGGCACGGGCCCCGAACGGCCGGTGACTGGTGCTCTGGGTAGAGAGCGACCCCGCAGGACGGGATTCGACGGCCGTCACGCACACCCCTGGTTTAGTGACATCAGCGGCAGTGAGCCGCGGGCAGACCAGCAAGCACCGGACATGAAGACCCGGTAAAGACTTGCGCGTACCACGCCACTCTAGACGTTGCCGCTCTTCCGCCCGTCGCCGGGGTGGGGTCGTGTTGGCGACCGGAGCACGCCGCCGGGAACGCGCGGGAGCCGCCGCGCCCCGCGCTCTCGACGGGCGCTCCGCCAGGTGCGCGGGCAGGCTGGAGGGGGGCGGCGGTACCGGCCGTCGGTCCCGGCGATGACTCACGGGCGGTACTCGGGGAACCCGTGTGGCCAGCGGCTCTGAGCGGTTGTCCACAGGCTGTAGCGGTCGAATGGATGACCGCTGCCGCGAGGGTAGGCTCGGCCCTGCCCGGCGTGAAGAACCCTCACCGGCATTCGACCTTGTGGAGAGGAGCCCTGACTCAGGGTGAGCACCAAGCCGACCACCACAGATCTTGAGTGGACCGAACTGGACCAGCGGGCCGTGGACACCGCCCGCGTCCTGGCCATGGATGCCGTGCAGAAGGTCGGTAACGGCCACCCTGGCACGGCCATGAGCCTGGCTCCCGCCGCGTACCTGCTCTTTCAGAAGTTGATGCGGCACGACCCCTCGGACGCGAACTGGACCGGCCGCGACCGGTTCGTTCTCTCCCCGGGCCACACCAGCCTCACGCTCTACATCCAGCTCTTCCTCTCCGGCTACGGCCTGGAGCTGGAGGACCTCAAGGCGTTCCGCACCTGGGGCAGCAAGACGCCGGGGCACCCCGAGGTCGGGCACACCACGGGCGTGGAGACCACCACCGGGCCGCTCGGTCAGGGCATCGCGAACGCGGTGGGCATGGCCATGGCCGCCCGCTACGAGCGCGGTCTCTTCGACCCCGAGGCCCCGCGCGGCGAGTCCCCCTTCGACCACACCATCTGGGCGATCGTCTCCGACGGCGACCTGGAGGAGGGCATCTCCGCCGAGGCGTCCTCGCTGGCCGGGCACCAGAAGCTGGGCAACCTGGTCGCGCTCTACGACGACAACCACATCTCGATCGAGGGCGACACCGCGACCGCGCTCTCCGAGGACGTGCTGGCCAGGTACGAGGCGTACGGCTGGCACGTGCAGCGCATCGAGCAGGCGCCCAGCGGCGACTTCGACGTCAAGGCGCTGTACGCGGCGCTGAAGGCGGCCCAGGAGGAGACGGAGCGGCCCTCGATCATCGCGGCCCGCACAATCATCGCCTGGCCGGCGCCGAACGCGCAGAACACCGAGGCGTCGCACGGCTCCGCGCTCGGCGCGGACGAGGTGGCGGCGACCAAGGAGGTGCTGGGCTTCGACCCGGAGCGGCACTTCGAGGTGGACGAGGCGGTGCTCGCGCACGCCCGCGCGGTCATCGAGCGCGGGCGCGCGGCCCGCGGCGACTGGGACAAGCGGGTCCTGGCCTGGCGCGAGGCCAACCCGGAGCGGGCCGCCGAGTTCGACCGGATCAGCGCGGGCGAGCTGCCGGCGGGCTGGGAGAAGTCGCTGCCGTCGTTCCCCGTCGGCAAGGACGTGGCCACCCGCAAGGCGTCCGGCGAGACGCTCAAGGCGCTGGGCGCGGTCATCCCCGAGCTGTGGGGCGGCTCCGCCGACCTCGCCGGTTCGAACAACACGACCATCGACGCCTCGTCCTCCTTCCTGCCGGCGGACAACCCGCTGCCGGAGGCGAACCCGTACGGGCGCACGGTGCACTTCGGCATCCGTGAGCACGCCATGGGCTCGACCATGAACGGCATCGCGCTGCACGGCAACACGCGCGTCTACGGCGGCACCTTCCTCGTCTTCTCCGACTACATGCGCCCGGCGGTGCGGCTCGCCGCGCTGATGAAGCTGCCGGTCACCTACGTGTGGACGCACGACTCCATCGGCCTCGGCGAGGACGGCCCGACCCACCAGCCCGTCGAGCACATGGCCGCGCTGCGCGCCATCCCGGGCCTGAACATGGTCCGTCCGGCCGACGCGAACGAGACGGCGATCGCCTGGCGCGAGATCCTGCGCCGGCACCACGACAAGCCGGCGCCGCACGGCCTCGCCCTGACCCGGCAGAACGTGCCCACCTACGTGGCCAACGAGAACACGGCCAAGGGCGGGTACGTGCTGCGCGAGGCCGAGGGCGGCCAGGCCAAGGTGATCCTCATCGCCACCGGCTCCGAGGTGCAGCTCGCCGTCGAGGCGCGCGAGCGGCTCCAGGCGTCCGGCGTGCCCACCCGCGTGGTGTCGATGCCGTCGGTCGAGTGGTTCGAGGAGCAGGACCAGGCCTACCGGGACAGCGTGCTGACGCCGACCGTGAAGGCCCGGGTCGCGGTCGAGGCCGGGATCGGCCTGACCTGGTACCGCTTCGTGGGCGACCACGGGCGTGTCGTCTCCCTTGAGCACTACGGCGCCTCGGCCGACTACAAGGTGCTGTTCCACGAGTTCGGCATCACCGCGGACGCGGTGGTCCAGGCCGCGCGGGAATCCCTCGACGCCGCCGGGCGCTGACGCTCGTATACGACTAGTAGGAGTTGCAATTCCCATGACAGACGCACTCAAGCGCCTCTCGGACGCAGGCGTCGCGATCTGGCTGGACGACCTGTCCCGCAAGCGGATCACCTCTGGCAACCTCGCCGAGCTGATCGACCAGCAGCACGTCGTCGGCGTCACGACCAACCCGTCGATCTTCCAGAAGGCCATCTCCAAGGGCGACGGGTACGAGCAGCAGCTCGCCGACCTCGCGGTGCGCGGGGTGACCGTCGAAGAGGCCGTCCGCATGATCACCACGGCGGACGTCCGGGACGCCGCCGACATCCTGCGGCCGATCTTCGACGCGACCGAGGGGCAGGACGGCCGGGTCTCCATCGAGGTGGACCCCCGCATGGCGCACCGTACGGACGCCACCGTCGCCGAGGCCAAGCAGCTCGCCTGGCTGGTGGACCGGCCGAACACGCTGATCAAGATCCCGGCGACCAAGGCGGGCCTTCCGGCGATCACCGAGACCATCGGCCGCGGCATCAGCGTCAACGTCACGCTGATCTTCTCCCTTGAGCGCTACCGCGAGGTCATGGACGCCTACCTGGCGGGCCTGGAGAAGGCCAAGGCCGCCGGGCTCGACCTCGCCAAGATCCACTCGGTGGCGTCGTTCTTCGTCTCCCGGGTCGACACCGAGATCGACAAGCGCCTGGACGACCTGGGCACCGAGGAGGCCAAGCAGCTCAAGGGCAAGGCCGCCCTCGCCAACGCCCGGCTCGCCTACCAGGCGTACGAGGAGGTCTTCGGCTCCGTGGACGGCTCGGTCGCGCCGTCGGAGCGGTTCGCCGCGCTGGAGAAGGCGCACGCCAACCGGCAGCGCCCGCTGTGGGCCTCGACCGGCGTGAAGGACCCGGCGTACAAGGACACGCTGTACGTGGACGACCTGGTCGCCCCGGGCACGGTCAACACCATGCCGGAGGCCACGCTGGAGGCCACCGCCGCGCGCGGCGAGATCACCGGCGACACCGTGCGCGCCACGTACGCGCAGTCGCGGGCCGACCTGGACGCCCTCGCCGGCCTCGGGGTCAGCTACGACGACGTGGTGCGGGTACTCGAAGAGGAGGGCGTCGAGAAGTTCGAGGCGTCCTGGACCGACCTGCTGAAGTCCACCGAGGCGGAGCTGGCGCGCCTCACTCCGGCGAAGGACTGACCTTGTCTGAACCCGCACGCGGTGACAACCCGCTGCGTGACGCCCAAGACCGACGGCTCCCGCGCATCGCGGGGCCGTCGGGCCTGGTCATCTTCGGCGTCACGGGCGATTTGTCGCGTAAAAAGCTGATGCCGGCCGTTTACGATCTGGCCAATCGCGGACTGCTGCCCCCAGGCTTCTCCCTCATCGGGTTCGCCCGGCGTGACTGGGAGGACGAGGACTTCGCCCAGGTCGTGCACGACGCGGTCAAGGAGCACGCCAGGACTCCGTTCCGCGAGGAGGTCTGGCAGCAGTTGGCCGAGGGCTTCCGCTTCGTCCCCGGCGAGTTCTCCGACGACGAGGCGTTCAAGCAGCTCAAGGCCACCATCGAGGAGCTGGACGCGGCGCGCGGCACGGGCGGCAACTTCGCCTTCTACCTGTCGGTGCCGCCCAAGTTCTTCCCCACCGTCGTCGAGCAGCTCAAGAAGCACGGCCTGTCCGAGGGCCAGGGCGACTCCTGGCGGCGCGCGGTCATCGAGAAGCCCTTCGGGCACGACCTGGCCAGCGCGCAGGAGCTCAACCAGGTCGTGCACCAGGTCTTCCGGCCGAGCGACGTCTTCCGCATCGACCACTACCTGGGCAAGGAGACGGTCCAGAACATCCTGGCGCTGCGCTTCGCCAACACGATGTTCGAGCCGCTGTGGAACCGCTCGTACGTGGACCACGTGCAGATCACCATGGCCGAGGACATCGGCATCGGCGGTCGGGCCGGGTACTACGACGGCATCGGCTCCGCCCGTGACGTGATCCAGAACCACCTGCTCCAGCTCCTCGCGCTGACCGCGATGGAGGAGCCGGCGTCTTTCGACGCCAAGGCCCTGGTCACCGAGAAGCTCAAGGTGCTCACGGCCGTCAAGCTGCCGCACGACCTGGGCCGGCACACCGTGCGAGGCCAGTACACGCACGGCTGGCAGGGCGGCACCGAGGTCTGCGGCTACCTCGAGGAAGAGGGCATCGACCCGCAGTCCAAGACCGACACGTACGCCGCCATCAAGCTGGGCATCGACAACCGTCGCTGGGCGGGCGTCCCGTTCTACCTGCGCACCGGCAAGCGCCTCGGCCGCCGGGTCACCGAGATCGCGGTGGTCTTCCAGCGCGCCCCGCACTCCCCCTTCGACACCACCGACACCCAGGAGCTGGGGCAGAACGCCCTGGTCATCCGGGTGCAGCCGGACGAGGGCGTGACGATCCGGTTCGGCTCCAAGGTGCCTGGCACCTCGATGGAGATCCGGGACGTGACCATGGACTTCGCCTACGGCGAGTCCTTCACTGAATCCAGCCCCGAGGCGTACGAGCGACTGCTGCTCGACGTGCTGCTCGGCGACGCCAACCTCTTCCCCCGCCACCAGGAGGTCGAGGAGTCCTGGCGCATCCTCGACCCGATCGAGGCGTACTGGGACCGGCACGGCAGGCCGGAGGAGTACACCGCCGGGACCTGGGGACCCAAGGCGGCGGACGAGATGCTCGCACGAGACGGACGGAGCTGGCGGCGGCCATGAACATCGATCTCACGGACACCACGTCCAGCCAGATCAACTCCGCACTGGTGCGGGCGCGCCGGGCCAGCGGGACGCCGGCGGTCGGGATGGTGCTCACGTTGGTGATCGTCACCGACGAGGGCAACCACTACGACGCGCTCAAGGCCGCGAGCGAGGCGTCCAAGGAACACCCCTCGCGCATCCTGGTCGTCATCCGCCGGCCCGGGCGCTCGCCACGCGACCGCAAGATCGCCCGGCTCGACGCCGAGGTCCGGGTGGGCGGTGAGAGCAACACCGGCGAAACGGTGCTGCTGCGCCTGCACGGCGAGTTGGCCAGCCACGCCCACTCGGCCGTGCTGCCGCTGCTGCTGCCCGACGCGCCGGTCGTGGTCTGGTGGCCGGAGGACGCGCCGGAGAACCCGAGCGATGACCTGCTCGGCCAGCTCGCCGCGCGCCGCATCACCGACGCCCAGGCCACCGAGGACCCGGTCGCCACGCTCGCCCTGCGGGCGGGCACCTACACCCCCGGCGACACGGACCTGGCCTGGACCCGGATCACCCCCTGGCGCAGCGTGTTGGCGGCGGCCCTGGACCAGAAGCACGCGCCGATCACCTCGGCCTCGGTCGAGGGCGAGGCGTACAACCCGAGCAGCGAGCTGTTGGCGCTCTGGCTCGCCGACCGGCTGGGGGTGCCGGTCGAGCGGACCGTCTCCGAGGGGCCCGGGCTCACGGCGGTGCGCCTGGAGACGGCCGACGGCACGATCTGCCTGGACCGCGCGGACGGCTCGCTGGCCGAGCTGGCGATGCCGGGTCAACCCGACCGGCACGTGGCGCTGCACCGGCGCGACACCGCCGAGCTGATCGCCGAGGAACTGCGGCGCCTGGACCCGGACGAGACGTACGCCGCCGCCGTCAAGTACGGCGTGCAGCGGCTGGGCGCGGGTGCCTCGGCGGCCAAGGGCGCCGCCAAGGCCGGCGCCGCGCGCGGTGAGTCCGCCGCGCCCACCGCGCCGGCTGAGGCCGCGCCGGAGGGCGAGGGCGGGGACGGGGCCGAGGCCGCGACCAAGTCGGGCAAGAAGAAGGCCGCCTCGTCTTCGGCCAGGAAGGCGGCGTCCACGTGAGTGCGCCGCAGATCGTGGTCCACCGCGACAAGGAGCTGATGGCCCGGGCCGCCGCCGCGCGGCTGATCACCCGGGTGGTCGACGCGCAGGCCGCCCGGGGTTCGGCCTCGGTCGTCCTCACCGGCGGCCGCAACGGCAACGGGCTGTTGGCGGCGCTGGCCGAGTCGCCGGCGCGGGACGCGATCGACTGGTCGCGGCTTGATCTGTGGTGGGGCGACGAGCGGTTCCTGCCGGAGGGCGACCCGGAGCGCAACGTGACCCAGGCCCGCCAGGCGTTGCTGGACGCGGTGCCGCTCGACCCGGCCCGGGTGCACCCGATGCCGGCGTCCGACGGCGCCTACACCGGGGACGCCGACGGGGCGGCCGCCGCGTACGCCGCGGAGCTGGCCACCGCCGCCGCGCGGGAGACCGCGTCGCCACCGGCCGGCGCCGGCGGTCGCGGCGTACCGGCCTTCGACGTGCTGCTCCTCGGCGTCGGCCCGGACACGCACGTCGCCTCGCTCTTCCCGGAGCTGCCCGCGGTGCGGGAGACCGAGCGGACGGTGGTCGGCGTGCACGGCGCGCCCAAGCCGCCGCCCACCCGGATCTCCCTGACGCTGCCGGCGATCCGCGCGGCCCGTGAGGTGTGGCTGCTCGCCGCGGGCGGCGACAAGGCGGGGGCCGTGGCCATAGCCCTCTCGGGGGCCGGCGAGGTGCAGGCCCCGGCCGCGGGCGCGCGCGGGCAGAGCCGCACCCTGTGGCTCCTCGACCAGAGCGCGGCGGCCGAGCTGCCCCGCGGCCTGTATCCGCCGTCCTCGCCCTGAGCGACCACGCCGCTCGTGACCGGCCGGAGCCAACGCCCGACCGCCCCGCGAGCGACGCGAGAGCGCCCGGCCGCCGCCCCTCACACGGAGTGGCGGCCGGGCGCTTTTCGCTACCGCGCGGCCCGGCTACCGACTCGGCCTCGACGAACTCAACGCCCGCGCAGCGCCCGGTACTTGGACACCAGGGTCGCCGTCGAGTTGTCGAGGCCGGGTACCTGTTCGGCGGCGCGCAGTGCCGGCTCGACCCGCTTGGCCAGGACCTTGCCGAGTTCGACGCCCCACTGGTCGAAGGAGTCGATGTTCCAGATGGCGCCCTGCACGAAGACCTTGTGCTCGTAGAGCGCGATCAACTGTCCGAGCACCGAGGGCGTCAGCTCGCTGGCGAGGATGGTGGTGGTCGGCCGGTTGCCATGGAACGTCTTGTGCGGCACGAGTTCCTCGGCCACGCCCTCCGCCCTGACCTCGTCGGCCGTCTTGCCGAACGCCAGCGCCTGGCCCTGCGCGAACAGGTTGGCCATGAGCAGGTCGTGCTGGTCCACGAGGCCGGGCCGCAGGTCGTCCACCGGCTTGGCGAAGCCGATCAGGTCCGCGGGGATGAGCTTGGTGCCCTGGTGCAGCAACTGGTAGTAGGCGTGCTGGCCGTTGGTGCCGGGCGTGCCCCACACCACGGGCCCGGTCTGCCAGGTCACCGGCCGGCCCGCGCGGTCCACCGACTTGCCGTTGGACTCCATGTCGAGCTGCTGGAGGTAGGCCGTGAACTTGGACAGGTAGTGGCTGTACGGCAGGACCGCGTGCGACTGGGCGTCGTGGAAGCCGCCGTACCAGACGCCGAGCAGGCCGAGGAGGAGCGGCACGTTCTCCTCGGGCGGCGCGTTGAGGAAATGCTCGTCGATCAGGTGGAAGCCCGCGAGCATCTCCCGGAACCGGTCGTGACCGATGGCGATCATCAGGGAGAGCCCGATGGCGGAGTCGTACGAGTAACGTCCACCGACCCAGTCCCAGAACTCGAACATGTTGGCCGGATCGATGCCGAATTCGGCGACCTTCTCCGCGTTGGTGGACAGCGCGACGAAGTGCTTGGCCACCGCTTCCTGGCCGGCCCCCAGCTCGGTCAGCAGCCAGTCGCGGGCGGAGGTGGCATTGGTGATCGTCTCGATGGTGGTAAAGGTCTTGGAGGCCACGATGAACAGCGTCTCGGCCGCGTCCAGATCGCGGATTGCCTCGTGCAGGTCGGCGCCGTCCACATTGGATACGAAACGGAAATCCAGGTGGCGTGCGCTGTACGCGCGCAGCGCGTCATAGGCCATGGCGGGGCCCAGGTCGGAGCCGCCGATACCGATATTGACGACCGTCCTGATCCGCTTACCGGTGTGACCGGTCCAGTCACCCGAGCGGACGCGGTCGGAGAAGGTCGCCATCTTGGTGAGCACCGCGTGCACGGCGGGCACCACGTTCTCGCCGTCGGACTCGACGACTTTCGACAGCGGGGCCCGCAGCGCCGTGTGGAGCACGGAGCGGTCCTCGGTGACGTTGATCTTGTCGCCGCGGAACATCGCGTCCCGCAGCTCGGCGACGCCGCTCGCCGCGGCCAGCGCCCGCAGCAGCCGCAGCGTCTCGTCGGTCACCAGGTGCTTGGAGTAGTCCAGGTAGAGATCGCCGACCTGGAGGGCGTAGCGCTCACCGCGCGTGGGGTCGGCCGCGAACACCTCGCGCAGGCGCACCTCCCCGAGCTGCTCTCGGTGTTCTCCCAGCGCGATCCACTCCGGCATCTGGTCGAGCCGGGTTCGGCCTTCAGCGTTCATCTCGGACATCAGCCCTATTCTTCTCGTCATTGCGCGCCAGCGTCGCCCAACCTAGTTGATCAGGGCGGTGGTACGTCGTCATCGCGACCCGACGCACGACATCGGACTCCGGCGCACGACGAGGGCCCGGCAGCGCGCCCCCCGCGGGGGAAGTGCTGCCGGGCCCTGTCGATGCCGGAGGGGACGTGCGCTGCGTGGCGGTCACGACCCGGGTGCCGGACGGGGTCCGTGCGGGGCGGCCCTGCGGTCCGTCAGATCTCGCCGCGGAGCTTGGCCAGCGCCTCCGCGAGGATCGCCTCGCCGTCCGCGTCGCTGCGCCGCTCCCGCACGTAGGCGAGGTGCGTCTTGTACGGCTCGGTGCGCGGCGGGTCCGGCGGGTTCTCCCGGTCCTTTCCGGCGGGGAAGCCGCAGCGCGGACAGTCCCATGTTTCGGGAATCTGCGCATCGCTGGCGAAGCTCGGCTGAGTCTCGTGCCCGTTCGAGCACCAGAAGGAAATGCGGAGGCGCGGCGCTGACTCGCCTCGCTCCGCCTCCCCCATCGGCCCCGCTCCGACCCGACTTCCTCGGATCGCGTTGCCACTTGCCACGGTTGTAACTCCCTGCGTGATGGTGCCGCGAAGCATCCGATAGGCGGCTCCGCTGCCGGGCGCCCCAGTCTATGTAAGGCCCAACGCGCGTCCAGCGACAGGAGTTACACCCCGCCCCCGAGGACGCAAGCCCAATAATAGGCTGCGCTTACGACGGTGTGTCAGTTAATCCAGCTTCATCAGCACGCCGAGCACGACGATGCATGCGAACCACAGCAGACCGACCACAACGGTGATCCGGTCAAGGTTACGCTCGGCGACAGAAGAGCCGCCGACAGAGGACTGCATTCCGCCACCGAACATGTCGGACAGGCCGCCACCCTTTCCCTTGTGCATGAGCACGAGCATCATCAACAGCCCACTGAAGATGATGAGGGCGATTGAGAACCCAGTTTCCACGGCTGGACCAACTCTCTGGGATGCAAGAATTCTGAAAACGATCTGATGAAACTGATGGAACCGTTGAACGCCGTCGGGGCCGGACAGCGTGTTAACGCCGGTCCCGGCCCCGACAGGGTACGACGGGGTAGCCCCGTCGTCATAGCTGCTACTGGTCGCGGAAGCGGACGATCTTGACGAACTCGTCCGCGTCGAGCGCCGCGCCGCCGATCAGCGCGCCGTCCACGTCGGGCTTGGCCATGATCGCGGCGATGTTGGCCGCCTTGACCGAGCCGCCGTACTGGATGCGCACCTTGTCGGCGAGGTCCTTGTTGTAGAGCTCCGCGAGGCGCTTGCGGATGGCCGAGCAGACCTCCTGCGCGTCCTCGGGCGTGGCCACCTCGCCGGTGCCGATCGCCCAGACCGGCTCGTAGGCGATGACGATGGACTCGGCCTGCTCGGCCGGCAGGTCCTCCAGCGCCCCGTCCACCTGCGCGAGCGTGTGCGGCACGTGCTGCCCGGCCTTGCGCACCTCAAGGCCCTCGCCCACGCACAGGATGGGCGTGATGCCGTGCTTGTAGGCGGCCTTGACCTTGGCGTTGCAGACCTGGTCGGTCTCGCCGTGGTACTGGCGGCGCTCGGAGTGCCCGACGGCCGCGTACGTGCACTTGAGCTTGGCCAGCATCGGGCCGGAGATCTCACCGGTGTACGCGCCGGAGTCGTGCGCCGAGATGTCCTGGGCGCCGTACCTGATCTTGAGCTTGTCGCCGTCGACCAGCGTCTGCACCGACCGCAGGTCGGTGAAGGGCGGCAGGACGGCGACCTCGACGGTGTCGTAGTCCTTGTCGGCGAGCGCGAAGGCGAGCTTCTGGACGTGCGCGATGGCCTCAAGGTGGTTGAGGTTCATCTTCCAGTTGCCCGCCATCAGCGGGGTGCGGTCACTCACGGTGTTCAGTCCTCCAGTGCGGCGAGGCCGGGGAGCGTCTTGCCTTCGAGGTATTCGAGGCTGGCGCCGCCACCGGTCGAAATGTGGCCGAAAGCGTTCTCGTCGAAGCCCAGGATGCGCACGGCCGCGGCCGAGTCCCCGCCGCCGACCACCGAGAAGGCCGAGCTGTCGAGAAGCGCCTGGGCGACGGCCTTGGTGCCGTCGGCGTAGTCGGGGTGCTCGAAGACGCCCATGGGCCCGTTCCAGAAGACGGTGGCCGCGTCGGCGAGCTTCGATGCGTACAGCTTGCGGGTCTCCGGGCCGATGTCCAGGCCCATCTTGCCGGCCGGCATGGCGTCCGCCGCGACCGTCTCCGGGTGGGTGTCGGCCTTGGCCGCGAGGTCCGGGAAGGCGGGCGCGACCAGCACGTCCACCGGCAGCACGAACTCCACGCCGCGCTCCTTGGCCCGCGCCAGGTAGTCGCGGACGGCCGGGAGCTGGTCCTCCTGGAGCAGCGAGGAGCCGACCTCGTGGCCCTGGGCCTTGAGGAAGGTGTAGACCATGCCGCCGCCGATGAGGATGCGGTCGGCCTTCTCCAGCAGGTGGTCGATGACGCCGAGCTTGTCGGAGACCTTGGCGCCGCCGAGGACGACCGCGTACGGCCGCCGCACGTCGTCCGTGAGCTTCCGCAACACGCCGACCTCGGTGGCGATCAGGTCGCCGGCGGCGTGCGGCAGCTTGGCCGGCAGGTCGAAGACCGAGGCGTGCTTGCGGTGCACCGCGCCGAAACCGTCGCCGACGTACAGGTCGGCGAGCGCGGCGAGCTGGTCGGCGAAGGCGGCCCGCTCGGCCTCGTCCTTGCTGGTCTCACCGGCGTTGAAGCGGAGGTTCTCCAGCAGCGTGACCTCGCCGTCGCCCAGAGCGGCGACGGTGGCCTTCGCGCTGTCCCCCACGGTGTCGGTGGCGAACGTGACGTCCTTGCCGAGCAGCTCGCCGAGTCGGGTCGCGACCGGGGCGAGCGAGTACCGCTCGTCCGACGCGCCCCCCGGGCGGCCGAGGTGCGAGGCGACGATCACCTTGGCGCCGGCGTCGGCGAGCTTGGCGATCGTGGGGGCGACGGCCCGGATGCGGCCGTCGTCGGTGATGGTGGCGCCCTCAAGCGGCACGTTGAGGTCGGCGCGGACGAACACCCGCTTGCCCGCCAGACCGTCCTTGCTGAGGTCGTCGATCGTCTTCATTGCTTCCTGGACTCCTTGAGTCTCCACGGTGGGCCTGCATGGGACAGGGCCCGGACGACGCGCCGTCGCGTCTCCCGAGCCCTGTCCGCAACACATCTCGGTGACCCGGTGGCCGGGGACACCACCCCGCGCCCCCGTGCCCTCGGCCCGCCCCCACGGTGGTCGCGGGGGCGCGCCGGGCAGTGCGGCTGGGGAATCTTAGAGCTGGCCGCCGACGAACGTGGTCAGGTCGACCAGGCGGTTGGAGTAGCCCCACTCGTTGTCGTACCAGCCGACGACCTTGACCTGCGCGCCCTGCGCCATGGTCAGCGAGGAGTCGAAGGTGCAGGAGGCGGGCCAGTTGACGATGTCCGAGGAGACGATGGGGTCCTCGGTGTACTCCAGGTAGCCCTTGAGCTCGCCCTCGGCGGCCTTCTGGAAGGCGGCGTTGACCTCTTCCTTGGAGACCTCGCGGCTCAGTTCGAGCACGAGGTCGGTGACGGAGCCGGTGGGCACGGGCACGCGCATGGCGATGCCGTCCAGCTTGCCCTTGAGCTGCGGGAGGACCAGGGCGGTGGCCTTGGCGGCGCCCGTCGAGGTGGGG
Organism: Streptomyces sp. 71268; assembly: GCF_029392895.1. Classification (NCBI taxonomy): domain Bacteria; kingdom Bacillati; phylum Actinomycetota; class Actinomycetes; order Kitasatosporales; family Streptomycetaceae; genus Streptomyces; species Streptomyces sp. 71268. Next base: position 6,771,999 of record NZ_CP114200.1, on the reverse strand, counting down.
ATGATGTTCTCGGCGGCGGCGCGGGCGCGACGCAGGTCCTTGTGCGGGAAGTCCAGAATGCGCTGGTCGTTGGTGTACGCGTGCACCGTGGTCATCATGCCCTTGACGATGCCGAAGCTCTCGTCGAGGACCTTGGCCATCGGCGCCACACAGTTGGTGGTGCAGGACGCGTTGGAGATGACGTCGTGCTGGGCCGGGTCGTACTTGTCCTGGTTGACGCCCATGACGATCGTGATGTCCTCGTCCTTGGCGGGCGCGGAGATCAGGACCTTCTTGGCGCCGGCGGCGAGGTGCTTGGCGGCGTCGTCGCGCTTGGTGAAGATGCCGGTGGACTCGATGACGATGTCGGCGCCAAGCTCGCCCCAGGGCAGGGCGGCCGGGTCGCGCTCGGCCATCGTCTTGAAGGTCTGGTTGCCCACCGTGATGGTGTCTTCGGTGTGGCTGACGTCCTGCTTCAGCCGGCCCAGGATCGAGTCGTACTTCAGCAGGTGAACCAGGGTGGCGTTGTCGGTCAGGTCGTTGACACCGACGATCTCGATGTCCGCGCCCTGCTCCAGGAGCGCGCGGAAGTAATTGCGACCGATACGGCCAAAGCCGTTGATGCCTACGCGGATCGTCACGAACCGATCTCCTCGTTGGTGTGCCGGTCTGGACGCCGGCGAGCTGTATGGGATGTCCCCGACCGCCCTCGACCCTACCGCGTACGCGACCCGTACGTGACATTTGACCGGGGCTGGACAGGCGCTGATACCAAGGGTCCGCGAGGCGTTCCAACCCTTGTGGGAAGCGGCCGAGCGGGCCCTCGCACGCGCCCGGCGCGGCCGGGCCGCCGGGCCCGTCGGGTACCCGGCCACGACCCCTGGCACACCCCCGGCGCATCCCCGGTCGAGCCGCCCGAGACGGCGGACGCGTGGGCGCGGGCCGCGCGCGTCGGCGACGCCGGGCGGCGTGGCGCGCCGGTCAGCCGACGGCGCCTTCCACCATCTCCTCGCCCAGGTCGGCCAGGTTGGACTCGGTGCCCGGGATGCCCAGGTCCTGGGCACGCTTGTCCGCCATCGCCAGCAGTCGCCTGATCCGACCGGCCACCGCGTCCTTGGTCAGCGGCGGATCGGCGAGGGCGCCCAACTCCTCGAGGGACGCCTGCTTGTGCTCCATGCGCAGCCGGCCGGCGGCGGCCAGGTGCTCGGGCACCTCCTCGCCCAGGATCTCCAGGGCGCGCTGCACCCGGGCGCCCGCGGCCACGGCCGCGCGGGCGGAGCGGCGCAGGTTGGCGTCGTCGAAGTTGGCCAGCCGGTTGGCGGTGGCCCGCACCTCGCGCCGCATCCGGCGCTCCTCCCAGGCCAGCACCGACTCGTGCGCGCCCAGCCGCGTCAACAGCGCGCCGATCGCGTCCCCGTCCCGAACCACGACCCGGTCAACGCCGCGCACCTCGCGCGCCTTGCTCGCGATCTGGAGTCGGCGCGCCGCGCCGACCAGCGCGAGGGCGGCCTCCGGCCCGGGGCACGTCACCTCAAGGGAGGACGAGCGGCCGGGCTCGGTGAGCGAGCCGTGGGCCAGGAACGCGCCGCGCCAGGCCGCCTCGGCGTCGCAGGTCGCGCCGGAGACCACCTGCGGGGGCAGGCCGCGGATCGGACGGCCGCGGCCGTCGACCAGCCCGGTCTGTCGCGCGAGCTGATCGCCGCCCGCCACCACCCGCACCACGTACCTGCTGCCTCTGCGCAGCCCGCCCGGCGCCATCACCACCAGGTCGGAGGCGTGCCCGAAGATCTCGAGGATGTCCTTGCGCAGCCGCCTGGCCGCGATGCCGGTATCGAGTTCGGCTTCGATCACGATCCGCCCGCTGACCAGGTGCAGCCCGCCGGCGAAGCGCAGGATCGAGGAGACCTCCGCTTTCCGGCAGCACGTCCGGGTGACGGGAAGCCGGGAGATCTCGTCCTTCACCGCAGCCGTCATCGCCATGGGCCGATCCTTCCATGCATCCGAAAAATACGGTCATACGCGGCGGCCAACAGCTCGGGGTCGTGCCTGGCGGTGCCCTCCCCGGCCTCGGGCTGGGAACAGCTTCCAGGCGCGGCCACCGGCGCCAGCTCGACCGTGCCGCCGAGCCGCGCCGCGGCTTCTCGGAGGGTGTCTCGATCGGGCACGGCGGCCTCGTCGGCCAGCACCACGTCCAGGGCGAGTTTAGGGGCGTGTCGGGCCAAAACCTCCAAATGACGCTGCGGAGAGAAGCCGTCGGTTTCACCGGGTTGTGGCGCGAGGTTCAACGAGAGGACCCGCCGGGCCTTCGTCTCGATCAGCGCCTCCAGCAGTTCCGGCACCAGCAGGTGCGGTATCACCGAGGAGAACCAGGAGCCGGGGCCGAGGACGACCCAGTCGGCGTCGAGCACCGCGCTGACCGCCTCCGGCACGGCGGGCGGGTCGTTCGGCACCAGGTGCACCGACTGCACCTCGCCGGGCGTTAGGGCCACGGTCGCCTGCCCGCGGACGGTGCTGATCTCCTCGGGCCGCCGCGGGTCGTGCCCGCGCACCAGCGCCTGCAGCTCCAGCGGCACGGCCGACATCGGCAGCACCCGGCCGTGCGCGCCCAGCAGCCGGCCCACCCACTCCAGGGCCTTGACGTGGTCGCCGAGCTGTTCCCACAGGGCCACGATGAGCAGGTTGCCCACCGCGTGCCCGTGCAGTTCGCCCTCGCTGGCGAACCGGTGCTGGATCACCCGGGCCCAGGTCTGGCCCCAGTCGTCGTCGCCGCACAGCGCGGCCAGCGCCTTGCGCAGGTCACCGGGGGGCAGCACGCCGAGCTCGTCCCGGAGCCGGCCGCTGGAGCCGCCGTCGTCGGCGACCGTGACGACGGCGGTGAGGTCGCCGGTGATGCGGCGCAGCGCGGCGAGCGAGGCCGACAGCCCGCGGCCGCCGCCGAGCGCGACGACCTTGGGCTGGGCGCCGCGGTTGGTACGGGCTCCGACCAGGCGCCGGAACCGTCGGGAGCGGACGGTCACTCGCGCCCCATGTCCCGGTGCACGATCACGGTCTCCACTCCCTCGGCGGCCAGTCGGGTCGCCAGCTTCTCCGACATGGCCACGCTGCGGTGCTTGCCGCCGGTGCAGCCGACGGCGATGGTCACGTACCGCTTGCCCTCGCGACGGTACCCGGCCGCGATGAGCTGGAGCAGTTCCGCGTACCGGTCGAGGAACTCCTTGGCGCCCGGCTGGTTGAAGACGTAGCCGGAGACCTCCTCGTTGAGGCCGGTGAAGGGGCGCAGCTCGGGGACCCAGTGCGGGTTGGGCAGGAAGCGGCAGTCCACCACGAGGTCGGCGTCGACGGGCAGCCCGTACTTGTAGCCGAAGGACATGACCGTGGCCCGCAGCTCCGGTTCCTCGTCGCCGGCGAACTGGGCGTCCATCTTGGCCCGCAGCTCGTGCACGTTGAGACTGGAGGTGTCGATCACCAGGTCGGCGTCGCCGCGCAGCTCGCGCAACAGGTCGCGCTCGGCGGCGATGCCGTCAACGATGCGGCCGTCGCCCTGGAGCGGGTGCGGCCGGCGCACCGACTCGAAGCGCCGCACCAGCGCGTCGTCGGACGCCTCCAGGAACAGCACGCGGCGCTTGACGTGCTTGGCCTCCAGGTCGGCCAGCGACTCGCGCAGGTTGTCGAAGAAGCGGCGGCCCCGCACGTCGACGACGACAGCGATCCGCGCGACGTTGCCCTGCGAGCGCGCGCCGAGATCCACCATGGTGGGGATCAGGGCGGGCGGCAGGTTGTCGACCACGAACCAGCCGAGGTCCTCCAGGCACTTGGCGGCCGTGCTGCGGCCGGCGCCCGACATGCCAGAGATGATCACCAGTTCGGGGATGGCCACCGGTTCGGCGGCCTCGCCCGTGATGCCCGTACTCACCTGTACTTCATCTCCATCGATCGCGTTCATGCCGTGTCCCCCCGTTCCGATGCCGCCGCCGTGGGTGCGGCGTCATCTTCAATGATCTCTCCCGTGGCGGTGTTCACCGCCGGGGCGGCCGGAGCCGCCTGTGCCAGGGCCGCTGCGACGGTCTCGGCGGTCTTGCGGCCGATGCCGGGCACCTCGCAGAGCTGGTCGACCGTGGCGGCGCGCAGCCGCTTGACCGACCCGAAGTGCTTGAGCAGGGCGCGCTTGCGGGTCTCCCCCAAGCCTGCCACCGCGTCCAGCGGGCCCGCCCTGAAGCTCGCCGCGCGCTTGGTGCGCTGGTAGCGGATGGCGAACCGGTGCGCCTCGTCGCGTACCCGCTGGAGCAGGTACAGCCCCTCGCTGCTGCGGGGCAGCACGACCGGGTCGTCCTCGCCCGGCAGCCAGACCTCCTCCAGCCGCTTGGCCAGCCCGCACACGGCGACGTCGTCGATGCCCAGGTCGTCCAGGGCCCGCTGGGCGGCGGCGACCTGTGGCTGGCCGCCGTCCACGACCACGAGCTGCGGCGGGTAGGCGAAGCGGCGCGGCCTGCCGTCCTCGTCGCGGCCGGAGTCGGCCACCGACCCCGACGCGGCCGCGCCGGCGGGCGTCAGCTCCTCGACGCTCACCTGGTCCGCCTCGTCGGGGGCGTCCGGGGCGCCGGGCGCGTCGCCCGCGTCGGCGAGGTCCCACTCGCCGGTCTTCTGCTTCTCCTGGAGGTAGCGACGGAAGCGGCGGCTGATCACCTCGTGCATCGAGCGGACGTCGTCCTGGCCGGCGAAGGACTTGATCTGGAAGCGCCGGTACTCGCTCTTGCGCGGCAGGCCGTCCTCGAAGACCACCATGGAGGCGACCACGTCGTCGCCCTGCAGGTGGGAGATGTCGAAGCACTCGACCCGCAGCGGCGCGGCGTCCAGACCGAGCGCCTCGGCGATCTCCTCCAGGGCCCGGGAGCGGGTGGTCAGGTCGGAGGCGCGCTTGGTCTTGTGCAGCACCAGGGCCTGCTCGGCGTTCCTGGCGACGGTCGCCATCAGGTCCTTCTTGTCGCCGCGCTGGGGTATGCGCAGGGAGACGGCGGCGCCGCGGCGGTCGGTGAGCCACTGGTTGAGCGCGGCGGTGTCCTCGGGCAGCACCGGGACCAGCACCTCCTTGGGCACCGCGTCGCCGCTCTCCTCGCCGTACAACTGCTGCAGCGCGTGCGCCACCAGGCCCGCGGTGTCCACGGCCTCGACCTTGTCGGTGACCCAGCCGCGCTGTCCGCGCACGCGCCCGCCGCGCACGTGGAAGATCTGCACGGCGGCCTCCAACTCGTCCTCGGCGACCGCCATCAGGTCGGCGTCGGTGGCGTCGGTGAGGACGACGGCGTTCTTCTCCATCGCGCGCCTGAGCGCCTCGATGTCGTCCCGCAGCCGGGCCGCCCGCTCGTACTCCATCTCCTCGGACGCCTCGCGCATGCGCGTCTCGAGGCGTCGGATGTAGGCGCCGGTACGGCCGGCCATGAAGTCGCAGAACTCGTCGGCCAGCGCCCGGTGTTCCTCGGCGCTCACCCGGCCCACGCAGGGCGCGGAGCACTTGCCGATGTACCCCAGCAGGCAGGGCCGGCCGATCTGGGCCGAGCGCTTGAACACCCCGGCGGAGCAGGTCCGCACGGGGAAGACCCGCAGCATCAGGTCGACGGTCTCGCGGATCGCCCACGCGTGGGCGTACGGGCCGAAGTAGCGCACGCCCTTGCGCTTGGGGCCGCGCATCACCTGCACCCGGGGGAACTCCTCGTTCAACGTCACGGCCAGCGACGGATAGCTCTTGTCGTCGCGGTACTTGACGTTGAACCGGGGGTCGAACTCCTTGATCCACGCGTACTCCAACTGGAGCGCCTCCACCTCGGTGGAGACCACGGTCCACTCGACGGAGGCGGCCGTGGTGACCATGGTGCGGGTGCGCGGGTGGAGGTTCGCCAGGTCCTGGAAGTACGAGGACAGCCGCGGGCGCAGGCTCTTCGCCTTGCCGACGTAGATCACGCGCGCGTGCTGGTCCCGGAACTTGTAGACCCCGGGCGAGTCGGGGATCTGTCCCGGCTTGGGTCGGTAGCTGCTGGGGTCGGCCATGGTCACCACCCTACTGGCGGGCAGTGACAGTCCGTCCTCGGTGCGGCACCGGTTCGGGCCGGGCACCGGCCGCCCGGGACGGCCGCCAGCCACCACTCACGCGCCGCGCGCCGCCCGCGCCACCGGGGCGCACGCCCCCGGCGCCGGACCCGGCCCGCCGACGGCACGGCCGTGCCGCACCAGTCCGGTGGGACCGGTGCGGCACGACAGGTTCGCTCAGGCACGAGCGCCACGCACGAGGCGTCGTACGGCGCGGGGCGGACCCCGGCGCGTAGGAGCGGCGTACGCCCCGGCGTGGCGCGCGCCGGGTGGGTCAGCGCCGGCGCAGCCGCAGGGCCACCGCGCCGGACAGGCCGAGGGCGACGAGCGCCGCCAGCGCGGTGAGCGTGGACGTCGCGGTCAGCAGGTCCTCGTCTCCCGTGGACGCGGTGGCGTTGTGCTGGACGGCGTCCCGCGCGCCGTCGGCGGGCCGCGCGTCGGTCGGGGGCGCGGCGTCGGACCGGGGGCCGTAGCCGCCGGCCTCGCCCTTCTTGGCGTACTGGGAGCCGGGGAGCTTGTCCGCGTACGCCTTGTGGACGCGCTCGCGGTAGGCGTCCACGGTCGTGCCGCGCGCTCCGACGGCCCGCTCGGCGTCGGCGTCCAGGGGCAGCACGCGGGACCCGCGCTGGACGTACCAGGCGTCGATCTGCGGCTCGCGGAAGACGGTGCCGCCGGCGAGCTTCTTCGCGCCCTTGGCCACGTAGTACGTCTCGTCCCCGCCGGTGGCGATGTTGACCACCTTCCAGGAGCCGCCGGTGTGCGCGGTCCACACCGAGGCGACCTGGCCGTCCGCCGACAGCGCCTTGCTGGCCAGGAAGTCCAGCTTGGCGATGGGCGCGCGGTCGGCGCCCGAGGCGTCGGCGACGAAGCCCGGCGCCAGGGTGTAGACGGGCACCGTCGCCCCCTCGATCCGCGGCTGCGCCTTCGCCCTGGCGACGGCGCCGTCCCGGGCGAAGAACCGGGCGAGGCTGTCGAGGGTGCTCGGCGCGGTGGTCGCGGCGCGGGCGGCGCTGACGGCGGTGGCCGCGGGGGCCTTGGGCGCCGCCGGGGACTCGCTGGCCGCGGCCTGCGGGGCGCCGGCGACCAGCACGGCGATCGCGGTCGCGAGGGTGGCCGCGCCCACGGCGGAGCGGGCGCGCGACGGCTGGGTGGTCGTGACCGACCTGGGGGTGCGCTCGACGGTCATGACCTCACGCTCCGATCCGGTAGAGCGAGTGGGTCCAGGAGAACTCGTTGTTGCCCACGTACCAGCCGTGCGAGGCCCAGTTGTAGCGGTTGTTGGAGGGCCAGGGGTCGCCCCAGTAGACGAAGCCGTTGGCGTTGTCGTAACCGTAGATGACGTGCATGTGGCCTCCGCCCGACGACCACTGGATGCGGGTCTCAATGGGGCGCTCCGCGTTGATCTCGTTCTGTATCGCGCCGTACTGCAGCCAGTCGTTGATGTACGAGCCCGGCCTGATGCCCGCCCAACGCAGCGCAGTCTGCACGTTACCGAGGGTAGCTTGATTGTTGGGGCAGTCGAGGCCCTGCTGCCGGTTGAAGGCGGCGTTGCAGAACTGGTTCTGGCTGTAGTTCTTGCCCATCCAGGTGGCGATCGTGTTGCCCGCGGCCGACCAACACCAGTTGGTCTTCTGCTGCGCCTGCATGGTGATGTTCAGCCGGTTCGCCGCGCGGGTGTCCCGCGTGTCGTCGGTGGCCGCGGTCGCCGTGGCCGTGGGCACGGCCAACACGGCGACCGCGGCGAGCGCGGCGACGGTCAGCCGTCTGGGGTGGGGACGGCGCGCGGGGCGCTGTCGAGGGGTGAGGGGCATGGCGTTCCTCCCAGCGAGCGAGGGGTGTGGGGTGGAGGAGCGCGTCCGGACGCTGCGAGGAGCATCAGGTGTTGTCCGAGCACAGTCAACACGCTTCAATGCGTGGTGATAATCGACGTGAACAGTCGGCGCGACATGTGAACGCCCCCGCGCCCCGCTAGCTGGATCACGGCACGCAAGGCGCCGAATTGGCGGATTCCGATCGTGAATGTTCACGTAGGGCACCGGTGTGTGAATATCCGTCCTGACTTGGCTCAGGGGAGGCATGCGATGCGACAGACCGCCGCACGGTCGGATGTGGCCGAGGCCGAACTGGCACAGGCCCTGCGCACCGGACCGTTCCACCTCGCCCTGCGCACCGCGCTCGCCGCGCGCGGGCTGGCCCTCCACCGCGTGCAGCACCGGCTGGCGCAGCGCGGCGTCAAGGTCGGAGTCACCAGCCTCAGCTACTGGCAGCAGGGCGCCAGGACCCCGCGCCGCGCGGAGTCCCTACGCGCCGTACGCGCCCTCGAAGACGTCCTGGACCTCCCCAGCCACGCCCTGACCCGACTCCTCGAACCGGCGCTGCGCCCCGAGGCCGAACGCCCCGCCGCCCGCTCCTACCGCACCCTGCACGAACAGGCCGAGTCCGTCGCCCTGTTGATCGCCGACCTCGGCTCCCCCCTCGACGGCGGCCTGCACACCGTGTGTCACCTGGAGCGCATCCACATCGGCGCCCGCCGGGAGCTGGCGGCCCGCGACTCACAGCACGTGGTCCGGGCGCACCGGGACGGCGTGGACCGGTACCTCGCCATCCACCAGGGCGACCACGGCTGCGAGCCCAGCCAGGTACGGGTGCGGGCCACCGACAACTGCCGCGTTGGACGGCTCCGTTGGCACTCGGGAACGGGCGTGCTGGTCACCGAGTTGCTCTTCGACACCCGGCTGCGCGCCGGCGACACGCACGTGTTCAGCTACGTCGTCGAGGACGGCACGGGCGGCCAGAGCACCGAGTACGTGCGGGGCTTCCCGTTCGCGGGCGGCCAGTACGTGCTCCAGGTCCGCTTCGACTCGGCCGCCCTGCCCGTACGGTGCCACCGCTTCGCGCAGGGCTCGACGGGCGCGGCCCGCAGCGGCCAACGGGAACTCACCCTGAGCGGCCAGCACCGCTCCGTCCACCTGGCCGAACAGGGCGTACGCCCCGGCATCCTGGGCATCGCCTGGGACTGGTCGTAACCCGCGTGCCCCACACCCGACGCGTCCGCGCGCGGCCGGAGCGCGCGACCGCTCCCCGCTACCCGAACGCGGCCACGAAACGCCGCTGCCACGGCGTCTCCACGGCCCGGGGCGCGTAGTGCCGCCGGACGTACGCCACGGCCTCGCCGGCGGGCACCCCGTCCAGTACGGCGAGGCAGGCCAGCGCGGTACCGGTCCGCCCGACCCCGCCGCCGCACGCGACCTCGACGCGCTCGGCCTCGGCGCGCGCCCACGCCTGCCGCAGCGCCTGGCCGAAGGCCGCGCGGTCCTTCGGCAGCCAGAAGTCGGGCCAGCGCACCCACCGGGCCTCCCACGCGACGGGAGGCGGCCGGCGGCCCCGCAGATAGAGGGCGAAGTCCGGTCGCGGCCCGTCGGGCAGCGGATGCCGCAGCCCCCGTCCGCGCACGAGCCGGCCCGACGGCAGTCGCAGCACCCCCGCCGCCGCGGGCTCCCAGGTAGCGATCACACCGCGAGCCTAACTCCCCCGTCACCGCGACGCCTTGGCCCGGCTCCGCGTTGTTCACTCACGGAGGCGCTCACCTCCGGGCGTCTCGCGCCGCCGGCGGGGCCGCGGGTGCTACGCCTTGGGCCCCGCGACCAGCTTCCCGCCCTCCAGGCGCACCGGCACCGCGGGCAGCGGGGCGCCGGCCGGGCCGTCGAGCACCTCGCCCGTCACCGGGTCGAACCGGCTGCCGTGACAGGGGCACTTGGCCTCGCCGTCCTCGATCTTGCTGAGCGTGCACCCCGAGTGCGTACAGACCGCGCTGCGCGCCGTGAACTGCCCCTTCGCCGGCTGCGCGACCAGCAGCCGGTCCTCGCGGTAGAGCTTCGTCCCGCCCACCGGCACCGCGTCGGGCGCCCCCAGGTCCACCGGGGCGGTCGGCGTCGCCGGCCCGGGCCCGTCGACGCCCGCCGAGCACGCGGCTACGCCGAGCCCCGCGACCCCCGCCAGTGCCGCCCCTCGCAGCACGGTCCGACGGCTGGCGGGCTGGCAACTCATGGGAACTCCACGGGGATGTTTCAGGGAACTGGATCACGAAATGGGCACCGCCGACGATACCCGGCCGGAGCTGCGGGTCAGCGCCCACGCGAGCGTTTACGCACCCCGCTCCCGTACGGTAACTTCGGCCCGGCCCCGGGCGCCGAGCAGCCCCCTCACCTCGGTGAGCGCACGCCGGTCACCCTCCCCGGCGACGGTTCGGGCGGCGTGGCGGACTGGCCGCGGCACGCCCGTCGAAAGGCTCCGACGTGACGACCCTGCACGAGGTGGCGCGACACGCGGACGTCTCGGCGGCCACCGTCTCCCCCGCGCTGACCCCACCCCGGCCCCTGCGTCCCGCCACCCGCGCCGGCCGGCCGGCTTCGCGCTCCGCCCGCCCGCGCCGCACGCCGCGTCCGCGCCCCCTCCCGGCCGCCCGTCGCCCCGAACCAGCGCCCGACCCCTGAGCAGGCGCCCCCCGCCGCCCGGCACGCCGCTGGCCGGCGCGCACGCGCCATGGTCACCCACCTCGCCCCTGGAAGGACTCCCACCCGTGATCGTCGTCGCCGGAGAAGCCCTGATCGACCTCGTCCCGAGCACAGCGACGCCTCCCGAGGCCGACGCGCGGCTGGTGCCGCTGGTCCCCCGCCGGGGCGGCGGGCCGTACAACACCGCTCTGGCCCTGGGCCGGCTGGGCTCCCCGACGGCGTTCTGCTCCCGCGTCTCCACCGACGGCTACGGGGCCGCCCTCCTCGACGCCCTGCACGCCGCCGGCGTCGACACCGCCCCGGTACAACGCGGGCCGGAGCCGACCACGCTGGCCGTGGCCGAGGTCAACGCGGAAGGCTCGGCCGGTTACGTCTTCTACGTGGAGGGCACGGCCGATCGCCTCTTCCAGCTCCCGGCCGCCCTGCCGCCCGGCACCACCGCCCTCTCGCTGGGCACGTGCTCGCTGGTCCTAGAGCCGGGCGCCACCGCGTACGAGGCGCTGCTGCGCCGAGAGGCCCAGCGCGGGGTGTTCACCGCGCTCGACCCGAACATCCGGGCCGACCTGATCGCGGACCCCGACGCCTACCGGGCCCGCTTCGCCAGTTGGCTGCCGCACCTCGACCTCCTCAAGCTCTCGGTGGAGGACGCGACGTGGCTCGCCGGATCGGCCGACGTCGCCGCCGCCGCGCGGGGCTGGCTCGCGGCGGGCCCCGCGGCCGTCGTCGTCACGCACGGCGCGGACGGGCTCGGCGTCCACACCCGGGACGCCGGCGAGTTGCGGGTCCCCGGGGTACGGGTCGACGTGGTGGACACCATCGGGGCGGGCGACACGGTCAACGCCGCGCTCCTGCACCGGCTGGCTTCGCACGACGCGCTCTCCGGCGCCGCCGTGGCCAGCCTCGCGCCCGGCACCTGGCGCGACATCCTCTCCTTCGCCGCCCGCGCCTCGGCCCTCACCTGCTCCCGCGCCGGCGCGGAGCCCCCCTTCGCCGCCGAACTGGCCTGACCCTCGGCCCCTCCCCTTCAGCGCGAAGAGGCGGCGGGCTGTCACGCGCGCCGGCCGTCGCCCTCGCCCGTACGTGTGCGGGGGCGACGGGCCGGCGGGCCCGCCACGCCTGGCCTTCTCCGTGGCGGGGCCGGCCCGCTTCGCCGCCTGAGGCCGCGCCCGCCAGGCAGGCCAGCGGGCGACCGGGCGCGGCCTGCCTCGTGCGGTTCGCCGCTAGCGCGCGGTCCGCTTCGTCGCGGTCTTCTTGGCCGTGGCCTTCTTCGCCGCGCCGGCCTTCTTCGCCGCCGTGGCCGTCGCCGCCGCGGTCTTCTTCGCGGGCGCCGCCTTCTTCGCGGTCCGCTTCCGCGCCGGGGCCGCGTCCGCGTCGCTGACCCGGTCGCCCAGCAGGTCCCGGAGGAACTTGCCGGTGTGGCTGGTCGGCACGGACGCCACCTGCTCCGGCGTGCCCTCCGCGACGACCAGCCCGCCGCCGCTGCCGCCCTCGGGGCCCATGTCCACGACCCAGTCGGCCGTCTTGATCACATCGAGGTTGTGCTCGATCACGATCACGGTGTTGCCCTTGTCGACCAGTCCCGACAACACCCGGATCAACTTGCTGATGTCCTCGAAGTGCAGACCGGTGGTCGGCTCGTCCAGGACGTAGACCGTACGGCCCGTGGACCGCTTCTGCAGCTCGCTGGAGAGCTTGACGCGCTGGGCCTCGCCACCGGAGAGGGTCGGCGCGGACTGGCCGAGCCGAACGTAGCCCAGCCCGACCTCGTTGAGCGTCCGCAGGTGGCGCGAGATGGCCGGTACGGCCTCGAAGAAGTCCAGGGCCTCCTCGATGGGCATGTCCAGCACCTCGGCGATGGACTTGCCCTTGTAGTGGACCTCCAGCGTCTCGCGGTTGTAGCGCGCGCCGTGGCAGACCTCGCACGGCACGTACACGTCCGGCAGGAAGTTCATCTCGATCTTGATGGTGCCGTCACCGGAGCAGTTCTCGCACCGGCCGCCCTTGACGTTGAACGAGAAGCGGCCCGGCAGGTACCCGCGGACCTTGGCTTCCATCGTCTCCGCGAACAGCTTGCGGACGTGGTCGAAGACACCGGTGTAGGTCGCCGGGTTGGAACGCGGGGTCCGACCGATCGGCGACTGGTCCACGTGCACGACCTTGTCGACCAGGTCGTCGCCGTCGACCCGGGTGTGCCGGCCCGGAACCGAGCGGGCCCCGTTGAGCTCCCGCGCCAGGTGCGTGTACAGGATGTCGTTGACCAGGGTCGACTTCCCCGAGCCGGAGACGCCGGTGACCGCGGTCAGCACGCCCAGCGGGAACGACACGTCGATGTCCCGCAGGTTGTTCTCCCGCGCGCCGTGCACCGTCAACTGCCGGTCGCGGTCCACCGGACGCCGCTGCGGCGGGGTCGGGATGGCCTTCTTGCCGGCCAGGTACTGCCCCGTCACCGAGGCGTCGTTGGCCAGCAGCTCGGCCAGCGGCCCGCTGTGCACGACCTTGCCGCCGTGCTCGCCCGCGCCCGGGCCGATGTCCACCACCCAGTCCGAGGTCTTGATGGTGTCCTCGTCGTGCTCCACGACGATCAGCGTGTTGCCGAGGTCACGCAACCGCACCAGGGTCTCGATCAGCCGGTGGTTGTCGCGCTGGTGCAGGCCGATGGAGGGCTCGTCGAGCACGTAGAGCACGCCGACGAGGCCGGAACCGATCTGGGTGGCCAGCCGGATGCGCTGGGCCTCGCCGCCGGAGAGGGTGCCGGCGGCCCGGTTCAACGAGAGGTAGTCGAGGCCCACGTCCACCAGGAAGCGCAGCCGCTCGTTGACCTCCTTGAGCACCCGCTCCGCGATGGTCTTCTCGCGGGCGCTCAGCTTGAGGGCCCGCAGGAACTCGGCGCACTCGCTGATCGACATCGCCGAGATGTCGGCGATGGACCGGTCCTGAACGGTCACCGCGAGGACGATGGGCTTGAGCCGCGTGCCCTCACAGGTCGGGCACGGCACCTCGCGCATGTAGCCCTCGAAGCGCTCCCGGCTGGCGTCGCTCTCCGCCTCGGAATGGCGCCGCTTGACGAACGGCACCGCCCCCTCGAAGGCCGTGGTGTACGCGCGCTCGCGCCCGTACCGGTTGCGGTAGCGGACCTCGATCTGCGTCTTGTGCCCGTTGAGCAGGGCCTTCCTGGCCCGCTGCGGCAGCCCCGCCCACGGGATGTCGGTGCGGAACCCCAGCGCGTCCGAGAGCGCGCCCACCAGGCGCGCGAAGTAGTCCTTGGTGTGGCCGTGCGACCACGGGTGGATCGCGCCCTCGTCCAGCGACTTCTCCTCGTCCGGAATGATCAGCTCCGGGTCGACCTCCATCCGGGTGCCGATGCCGGTGCAGTCCGGGCAGGCGCCGAAGGGCGAGTTGAACGAGAAGGAGCGCGGTTCCAGCTCCTCGAAGGAGAGGTCGTCGTACGGGCAGTAGAGGTGCTCCGAGAACATCCGCTCGCGCTGCGGGTCGTCCTCGTCGAGGTCCACGAAGTCCAGGATCACCATGCCGCCGGAGAGCCCGAGGGCGGTCTCCACCGAGTCCGTCAGCCGCCGCTTGGCGCTCTCCTTGACGGTCAGGCGGTCCACCACCACCTCGATGGTGTGCTTCTCCTGCTTCTTGAGCTTCGGCGGCTCGGAGAGCTGCACCGTGGCCCCGTCCACCCGGGCCCGGCTGTACCCCTTGGTCTGGAGGTCCGAGAAGAGGTCGACGAACTCCCCCTTGCGCTCGCGCACCAGCGGGGAGAGGACCTGGAAGCGGCTGCCCGGGGGCAGCTCCAGGACACGGTCCACGATCGCCTGGGGTGACTGGCGGGCGATGGGACGGCCGCACTCCGGGCAGTGCGGCTTGCCGATCCGGGCGAACAGCAGCCGGAGGTAGTCGTAGACCTCGGTGATGGTGCCGACCGTGGAGCGCGGGTTGCGCGAGGTGGACTTCTGGTCGATGGAGACAGCCGGCGAGAGACCTTCGATGAAGTCCACGTCGGGCTTGTCCATCTGGCCCAGGAACTGGCGTGCGTAGGAGGAGAGCGACTCGACGTACCGGCGCTGCCCCTCGGCGAAGATCGTGTCGAACGCGAGAGACGACTTGCCCGACCCAGAGAGCCCGGTGAAAACGATGAGGGAGTCACGCGGGAGGTCGAGCGAGACATTCTTTAGATTGTGCTCGCGAGCGCCACGGACGATGAGACGGTCGGCCACGCCGGTCGGCACCTTTCTTGAGAGAGGCGGAGCGGAGCGGTGCCCCGGAACCCAGGGTATGGGGGGCGCCCCAGAGAGATGGTGGTTCGATGCCACACACGAGCGTATAGCACGCACATTCGAATTACGGCGAGAGTCTGCCACCTTCACCCGATCGAGTGGCGCGCATTAACGTTGGATCATGACTGACTTCGCGCACGACGCGGCTGCCGTGCAGGCTGCCACCGATCGCCTGCTGACCGCGGTGACCCCACTGGACGACGCGGCGGCCGCCCGTCCGTCGCGGTTGCCGGGCTGGACCCGGGGCCACATCCTGGCCCACCTCGCCCGCAACGCCGACGCCATCGTGAACCTCCTCACCTGGGCGCGCACCGGCGAGGAGACTCCGATGTACGCCAACGACGAAGCGCGCAACGCCGACATCGCCCGCGACGCGAACCGTCCGATGATCGTGCACCTCGACGACCTCCGCACCAGCGCGTTTCGCTTCAATTCAGCAGCCGCGGCCCTTCCCAAGGACCGGTGGGACTACGTGGTCGCCATGCGCAACGCCGTCACCGAGCGCGCTGCCCGGCTCCCCTTCCGCCGCCTCATCGAGGTCGAGCTGCACCACGTCGACCTGGACATCGGCTACGAGCTCACCGACCTCCCGGCCGACTTCGTGCAGCGGGAGGTGGAGTTCCTCACCAGCGGCAAGTTCGCCGGCCACGCGGACGTGCCCGCGTTGACGCTCACCGTTCCCGGTGGGCACACCTGGCACACGGGTCGCACCGGAGAGGAGCCCACCACTGTCGAGGGTACGCCCGTCGCGCTGCTCGGCTGGCTCACCGGCCGCTCCGACGGCTCCGACCTCGCCGCGAACGCTCCGCTGCCCACCCTCCCGCCACTAGGCTGAGGCCATGACGTACAGCGGAGCGGTGGAGGTCGGCGGCCCCGCCGACGTGCACGAACTGCCCGACCTCATGATCTCCAAGATCGCGGTCGGCCCGATGAACAACAACGCGTACCTGCTGCGCTGCCGGGCCACCGACGAGCAACTCCTCATCGACGCGGCCAACGACTCCGCGCGCCTGCTCGACTTCATCGGCGACGACGGCATCGCATCGGTCGTGACGACGCACCGGCACGGCGACCACTGGCAGGCGCTGGACGAGGTGGTGCGGGCGACCGGCGCGCGCACCTACGCCGGCCGGCACGACGCCGAGGGCATCCCCGTCGCGACCGACGTCCTGGTGGACGACGGCGACACGATCCAGGTGGGGCGGGTCACCCTCACCGCGCGCCACCTGGTCGGACACACCCCGGGCAGCATCGCCCTGGTCTACGACGACCCGCACGGGCACCCGCACGTCTTCACCGGGGACTGCCTCTTCCCCGGCGGCGTCGGCAACACCTGGGGCGAGGAGCGTTCGTTCGCGAGCCTCATTGACGACGTCGAGCGCAAGCTCTTCGACGTCCTGCCCGACGAGACCTGGGTCTACCCGGGCCACGGGGCGGACACCACGCTCGGCGCCGAGCGTCCCCACCTCGGCGAGTGGCGGGAACGCGGCTGGTAGTCGGCTCGCGGCGGGCCTCGCCCGCACAAGGCGGTGCCCCTGACGTCCGTGGACGTCAGGGGCACCGCCTTGTGCGCCGCCGCGCACGGCGGCTTCCCACTCGATGCTCCGGAGGGGCGCCGAGCGACGTTTCGCCCGTAGCGCGCCCCTCCGGGTCGACCCGTCAGACGTCGACGCTGTCCTTCTCGGCGTCCGCTTGGGCCTGCTTCTTGGAGGCGCGCAGGCTCGTGATCGTGGTGACGACGAGCACCGCGCAGATCACGCCGAGCGAGACCGGGATGCTGATCTCGGGGACGTGCACACCCGACTCGTGCAGCGCGTGCAGCACCAGCTTCACACCGATGAAGCCGAGGATGATCGACAGCCCGTACGAGAGGTGGACCAGCTTCTTCAGCAGGCCACCGATGAGGAAGTACAGCTGCCGCAGTCCCATCAGGGCG
The DNA here is from genome assembly GCF_029392895.1 of Streptomyces sp. 71268. NCBI lineage: Bacteria > Bacillati > Actinomycetota > Actinomycetes > Kitasatosporales > Streptomycetaceae > Streptomyces > Streptomyces sp. 71268. The sequence goes on along the minus strand of NZ_CP114200.1, from coordinate 6,755,209 downwards.
AAGGCGTTCGCGGTGAACACGATGTACGGGTCCTGGGTGAGGCCGAAGATCGCGGGGATCGAGTCCAGCGCGAACAGGACGTCCGTCGTACCGATCGCCAGCATCACGATCAGCATCGGCGTTATCAGCCGCTTGCCGTTCTGGACGATGAAGAGCTTGGTGCCGTGGTACTGGTCGGTCGACGGGAAGCGCCGCTCCACGAGTTTCAGGAAGCGGTTCTCCTCGAACTCCTCGTCCTGCTCCTCGGCCCGCGCCTCCTGGATGAGCTTCCAGGCGGTCCAGATGAGGAAGGCGCCGAAGATGTAGAAGACCCAGGCGAAGTTGGCGATGATCGCCGCGCCCGCGCCGATGAAGACGGCGCGCAGCACCAGCGCTATGAGCACGCCGACCATCAGCACCCGCTGCTGGTATATCGACGGCACCGCGAACTTCGACATGATCAGGACGAAGACGAAGAGGTTGTCGACGCTCAGCGACTTCTCGGTGATGTAGCCCGCGGTGAACTCACCGGCCGGCTGACCACCCCCGAAGACCAGCAGTCCGAGCGCGAAGAGACCGGCGAGGACGATCCACACCACGGTCCAGATACCGGCCTCCTTGATGGAGACCTCGTGCGGTTTGCGGCCGCCGATGAAGAAATCGACGGCGATCAGGGCGGACAGACCGACAATGGTCAGCACCCACAGGGTCAAGGAAACGTCCACTGCTCCTCCGGCAGATTGCGTACGGCAACTCTCAGCGTTGTCGCTGCCGGAGGTCTCTTCCGCCTGAGTCGGCCGTATGTGCTACCGACGGATCAGGCCGACGCCCCGGGACCGGGGTCCGTGATGACGGGAACGTCGCTGTAGGGAGTACTCCCCTCCGCACACAAGAGAGTACAGGGAAACCCAAGGAATAGTAAAGAGAGTAAAGGGAGAGCTAAAAGCGCAGAACGCGCGGGCGCCCCGGCGCCTCGACCCCGAGCCGGTGGTCGAGGCGCCGGGGCGCCCGTCGGCTGTCAGCACGCGGCGGCACTCAGTCCGCGATGTCGTGCCCCCCGTAGGACTCCCGGGCCCGCGTCACCTGGCTCAGCACGCGCGTCAGGACCTCGCTGCCCTGGGGCGCCAACGATGGCTCGAACGTCCACGCGTGGCCGACCCAGGGATCGGCGAGGTGGTCGTCGGCGACGGGGGTGACCCGCAACAGGGCGCGCCACAGCGGGTCGAGCGCCGGCCCGTAGGCCCGCGCGTCCTCCCGGTCGGCCACCATCATCAGGTGCACCCCGACGGACGGCCCCTCGTCCGCGAGGTACCGCAACTGGTTCACCGCCCGGTCGTCGAACCCGTGCGGGAAGTCGTTGACGATCAGCAGTTGCTGGGCGGTGTCCAGGTCCCGTGGGAGGGCGTCGACGGCGCCGCTGCGCACCGCCATCTGCACCAGGTCGACCCGCTGGGTCAGCTTCGCCAGCACCGCCGCCACGCCCTGCGCGCCGACCGCCGGCGCCTCGGGCAGCACGCCCGTGCTGGTCAGCGGGGTGAGCGCGGAGGCGCCCGCCCCCGCGGGGTCGATCACGTGCACCGTGAACTCACCGACCGGGTAGACCGCGATCAACCGCGCCGCGTGCGCCACGGCGCTCTCCATCGCGAGCCGTCGCATCTCCGTGGGGTCCACTATCGCCGCGTCCGAGGACCCGCCACGCCCGCTGTCCACCCACAGCCCGCGCTCCAACGGCAACCGGACGATCATGGGTATGCGCAGGTCCGTGCGCTCGGGCAGGTGCAGATCGCCCAGGCGCAGCGCCATGGGCATCTCCATCGGCACCTCGTACGCCTGCCACACCGGGCTGCTCCAGCGGGCGTAGGCCGGCGGTAGCGCCGGCTCGACCACCTCGGCCTCGGCGACGAGCTGCGCCAGGTCGCGGTCCAGCACGGCCCGGGCCTGCTCCACGAGCCGCGTGTGCTTGTCGCGCGCCTCGGTGCGCGCGGCGTCCGCGAGCGGTCCGACGCGCGTCCGCGGGTCGGAGAGGACCGCGTCGAGCTCCTTCTCCATCCGCGAGTCCGCGAAGTCGACCGCGCTGCGATAGGCGGCCGTGCTCCGCGCCAGATCCTCGAACATGCCCCAGACCTGGTTGTACAGCCGCTCCTCCGTCGTCCACCCCGGCGCGTCACCCGCCACGGGTCGCGGCGGTTGGCCCTGCGGACCGGGCTGCGGGGCGGCCGGGGGCGGGGTTGGCGCCGCGGACTGTCGGCCCGGGTGCCGGTAGTTCACGGGCCCGCCGGCCGGCGCGGCCGAGGCGTCCGCGCCGCCCGGGTCCGGTGCGCCGATCGATGCGGGAGCCGCGCCGGCCACGGGGCCGGACGCGCTCGCTCCCTGCGTGGGATCGCCTCCCGCCGTGGCCGTCCGCACCCGGCCGTCGCCGCCGTTGGTCCGCGCCGGCGGCGCGAGCGACCTGGCCATGCCGCGCGCCACCGCGTCGTTGATCTCCGCGGCCAGCGTGGCCGCCTCGGGCAGCCCCTGGTCGTGGAGCATGGCCGCGAGGCCGCCCGCGTACCCCTGGCCGACGGCTCGGACCTTCCAGGCGCCGTTCCTGCGGTACAGCTCCAACGCCGTGACCGCGGACTCCGCGTCGAGGTCGGTGATGGTGAACGTGGCGATCTCGTCCCCGTCGAGGTCGGTCACCGCGACGAACGGGGCGGCCAGGCCGCCGAACCGCACCGGCCCGCCCACCCCGGTGGGCAGCGCGAGCAGCACGGTCACCGTGTGGACGGCCTCCGGCATCGCGCCGAGATCGACCGCGAGGCGGTGGTCGGCCGCGGCCTGCCGGGACACCTCGAGTCCCGGCATCTGCGGAGCGGCGGGATGCGCGACCCAGTCGGCGCTCCGCACCCTTCCCTGGTCGTCTCCGAGTGTCGCTCCGGCGACGACGGGCTTGCCCGCCGCTATCCGGACCTCCAAACGGGTCTGAGGCAGCGGGTGGTTCTGCCCCCGGACCAGCTCGGCCGTCATCACTGCGCCCTCTCGTTGGTGGTGTGCGTGGGTGCGCCGAGTCGCCGTGGCGTGCGGTCGGCCTGGCTTGTCGTACGGGCTGGCTTGTCGTACGGGCTGGGCGGCGGGCCGGGCTCCGGCGCGGCGAGTCCCGCACGCTCTGATGAGCTTCCGCGGGCGGGCCGGCTACCGTACGCGCCGGCCCTCCGTTGCCCGTTGGTGGCTCGGCCGCGCGGCCCGCGGCAGGTCCGGGTACGCGCCGCGCCCCGTGCCCGCCCGGTCGAGCGGCCGGGGTCGGCAGGGGCGCGCGGCGGTCGGGCGTACCCGGTGCCGGTCCTTACAGGTGCGGGACGATCGACGGCATCAGGTCCTGGAACGTACGGCCGTTGGCCGGCGTGCCGATGGCCGTCATCTGCCAGCCGCTCCCCGCGCGGTGCACCTTCGCCATGATCTGGGCCGTGTACTGCCCGCCGCCCGTGAGCGTGTAGCGCGCCATCTCCTGGCCGTTGGTCTCGTCCACCAGGCGGCAGAAGGCGTTGGCGACCTCGGCGAAGGTCTGGCCGGTGAAGGAGTTGACGGTGAACACGATCTGGTCGATGTGCACCGGAACCCGCTGCAGGTCGACCAGGATCGCCTCGTCGTCGCCGCCCTGCCCCGCGCCGCCGACCAGGTTGTCGCCGGTGTGCCGGACCGAGCCGTCGTCACTCGTCAGGTGCCGGAAGAACACGACGTCCACCGGCTGCTTGTCCGCGAAGAGCACGGCCGACGCGTCGAGGTCGACCTCCTTGGTCCGCGACCCGAACAGGCCACGGCGGGGCGCGGACTGCCAGCCCAGGCCCATCCGAACGGCGGTCAGAGTGCCGCCGTCGGCCTTCTGAAGGCTGATGGCCTGGCCCTTGGACATGTTGACCGTCACGCGCTGTACCTCTCTCGCTGCTTCCCCGGCCGCCCGTCTGTACGGCCTGTTCGAACCCTATGCACTGCGCCCGCGGCCCTGACCACCCGCGTGCGGCTTTGTGTCGCTCTTGCAACACACCGTCGGCGCGTCCCCTCGCCGGCCACACCCGGGCGCGCTGGCGGCGCACTCGGCCCGCCGGCCCCGTCAGGCCAGCCCGGCCTCACGCATCTGCCGCAGCTCCTTCTTCAGCTCGCCCACCTCGTCGCGCAGCCGCGCCGCGACCTCGAACTGCAGGTCAGCCGCGGCGGCTCGCATGCGCTCGGTCATCTCCTCGATGAGTTCGGCGAGTTCGGCCGCCGGGCGGTCCGTCGGCGTGGCGTCCTTGCCCTTGGCGGCCTTGCCGCGCGTGGACTGCTTGGCCAGCGCGGGCACCGGGGCCTTGCCCTTGCCCTTGTCGGGCTGGCGGTAGCCGGTGCCGAGCAGTTCCTCGGTGTCGACCTCCTCGCGGGCGATGGTCGCGACGATGTCGTTGATCTTCTTGCGGAGCGGCTGCGGGTCGATGCCACGCTCCGTGTTGTAGGCGATCTGCTTCTCGCGGCGCCGGTTGGTCTCCTCGATGGCCGTGGCCATGGCGCGGGTGACCTTGTCGGCGTACATGTGCACCTGGCCGGAGACGTTGCGCGCCGCGCGGCCGATGGTCTGGATCAGCGACGTCCCCGAGCGGAGGAAGCCCTCCTTGTCGGCGTCGAGGATGGCCACCAGGGAGACCTCGGGCAGGTCGAGGCCCTCGCGCAGGAGGTTGATGCCCACCAGCACGTCGTACTCGCCCGCGCGCAGTTCGCGCAGCAGCTCGACGCGGCGCAGCGTGTCGACGTCGCTGTGCAGGTACCGGACCTGGATGCCCAGCTCGATCATGTAGTCGGTGAGATCCTCGGCCATCTTCTTGGTGAGCGTGGTGACCAGGACGCGCTCGTCCTTCTCGGTGCGCAGACGGATCTCGTGGATCAGGTCGTCGATCTGGCCCTCGGTGGGCTTGACCACGACCTCGGGGTCCACCAGGCCGGTGGGGCGGATGATCTGCTCCACGAACCCGTCGCCGCGGGCGAGTTCGTACTTGCCGGGGGTGGCCGACAGGTAGACGGTCTGCCCGATGCGGGTCAGGAACTCCTCCCACTTGAGCGGGCGGTTGTCCATGGCGGACGGGAGCCGGAAGCCGTGTTCGACCAGGGTGCGCTTGCGGGAGGCGTCGCCCTCGTACATGGCGCCGATCTGCGGAACGGTCACGTGCGACTCGTCGATGACCAGGAGGAAGTCCTCCGGGAAGAAGTCGAGCAACGTGTGCGGCGCGGAGCCGGGCTCGCGGCCGTCGATGTGCAGCGAGTAGTTCTCGATGCCCGAGCAGGTGCCGATCTGGCGCATCATCTCGATGTCGTACGTGGTACGCATCCGCAGCCGCTGGGCCTCCAGCAGCTTGCCCTGCTTCTCCATCCGGGCGAGCGTGTCGGTCAGCTCGGCCTCGATGCGGGTGATGGCCTTCTCCATGCGCTCGGCGCCCGCCACGTAGTGGCTCGCGGGGAAGACGTGGAGCTCCTGGTCCTCGGAGATCACCTCGCCGGTCAGCGGGTGCAGCGTGGACAGCGCCTCGATCTCGTCACCGAACATCTCGATGCGGACGGCCAATTCCTCGTAGACCGGGAAGATCTCGATGGTGTCGCCGCGCACCCGGAAGGTGCCCCGGGTGAACGCCATGTCGTTGCGCGTGTAGTGGATGTCCACGAAGCGCCGCAGGAGGCGGTCGCGGTCGACCTCGTCGCCGATCTTGAGGTGGACCATGCCCTTGACGTACTCCTGCGGCGTGCCCAGGCCGTAGATGCAGGAGACGGAGGCCACGACGACCACGTCACGACGGGTGAGGAGCGAGTTGGTCGCGGAGTGGCGCAGCCGCTCGACCTCCTCGTTGATCGAGGAGTCCTTCTCGATGTAGGTGTCCGACTGCGGTACGTACGCCTCCGGCTGGTAGTAGTCGTAGTACGAGACGAAGTACTCCACCGCGTTGTTCGGCAGCAGCTCGCGGAACTCGTTGGCGAGCTGGGCCGCGAGGGTCTTGTTCGGCGCCATGACGAGCGTGGGCCGCTGCAGCTTCTCGATCATCCACGCGGTGGTGGCCGACTTGCCCGTACCGGTCGCGCCGAGCAGGACGACATCCTTCTCACCTGCTCGGATGCGCCGTTCGAGCTCGGCGATCGCCGTCGGCTGGTCACCGCTCGGCTGGTAGGGGCTGACGACCTCGAAGGGCGCCACCTTGCGTTGGATCTGAGATTCGGGCCGCATGGAACTACCGTACGGCTCACCACTGACAACGGCCTCGGCACAGACCCGTAGCCTGGCGTCTCGCCAGCCCACGAAAACGGCGCTAAGCATCCGATCGATCACTCTTCGCATCGATCCGGACATGCCTGGGCCGCGGAAATGCCAGTTCACGGCACGGGCGCGACAAACGAAAGGCCATTGACCATGTACGAGTACAAAGTGATCCAGATTCGCGAAAAGCTGATCGGCGGCAAGATGTCGCCCGACAAGATCGAGGATCTGCTGAACAAGCACGCGGCCGAAGGGTGGCAGCTCAAGGCGATGACGGCCGCCGACGTGAAGGGGCGCATAGGCCCCGGCGGCGTGGAGGGGTTGCTCGTCACGTTCGAGCGCCCGCGCCGCTGACGCCCAGGGGCGAGCCGCCGCCAGGGGCGAGCCGCCGGAGCCCCGGAGGGGCCACGTGAGCCCGTCCGGGGCTCCGGAGGGGCCACGCGAGCCGCCGGTCCGGGGCCGGGTCAGGGCCGTAGCGCCGCGAAGGCGGCCATCCGCCGCTCGTGGTAATCGACGTCCTCCGCGTCGTGCGGCACCCCACGGGCGACCGCCGACGCGTAGTACGCCGCCTCCCGTCGCAACCGGTGCCGCATGAGCTGGGCCATGTCCGCGTCGTCCAGCTTCTCCACCGTGCCACCCTCCGCCAGATAGGCGTCCACGAACCGACGGCAGGCGGCCCAGTCGTCGCCGAACTCGCCGGCGAACTCCAGGGCCGCGCCCGCCAGTTCCAGCTCGGGCGGGGCGACCAGCGCCTCGTCCCAGTCGAGCACGGCCACCAGCCGGCCGTGGGCGTTCACCAGCAGGTTGCCGTGGTAGTAGTCGCCGTGCAGCGGATGCGCCCGCCCGACCCGGCGGGAGAACGCGGCCAACCAGGCGTCCAGCTCCGGATCGCGCAGGGCGGGATGCGCGTACGCCACCTCGCCGCGCAGCCCGACCGTCAGGTCCGCGACCACCGGACGCCTGGGCACGACCGCCCCGGACAGCGCCCGGTGCAGCCGGGCGAGCAGCCGCGCCGCCCGCTCCGCCTGCCGCTCGTCCGCCGCGCCGACCCAGCCGCCCTCGACGTACGGCCACAGCGAAACGGGCCTGCCCTCCGCCCGCACGACCGTACGGCCATCAGGCGTACGCAGCGGCACCACGGCCTCGACCAGCCCACCCCGCGCCGCGCACCGGGCCACCGCGTGGCACCACTCGGCCTCTTCGGACGTGCGCCAGTGCGGCCCGACCCGGATCACCACGGCGCGCGGCGAGCCGGCACCGCTCGTATCGTTCACGTGATAGGCGGCGGACTCCTCGCCGCCGTGGAGGCGACGCGCGCCACCACTGAGTTCAACCCCCCACGCCTGCCCGACAACTGTCCGGATTCGCTCCGAAAGCGGTATTTCCGCGAAGGCCACGGCGCACCTCTCGTTCAGTTCCTGTCCATCCCACACCTATCTCTCGGTACGGAATGACTGGGACTCTCTGCCCGTCCTGTCCGTTTCTGATTCACCCGACGCGAGGAGTCCCCATGCACATCCGTTCCGTCGCCGCAGCTTCCGGCATACTCCTGGGAGCGTCCGCCCTCCTCCTGCCCGCGGCGTCGGCCCAGGCCGCTGACCACCCGCACAGACCGGTCACCGTCGCCCACCGGGGCGCGTCGGCCTACGCGCCGGAGAACACGCTCGCCGCCGTGGACGCCGCCGCCGACCGGAACATCGACTGGGTCGAGAACGACGTCCAGCGCACCAAGGACGGCAAGCTGGTGATCATCCACGACACCACGCTGAACCGCACCACCAACGTCGAGGAGGTCTTCCCCGACCGCACGTCGTGGAAGGTCTCCGAGTTCACGCTCAAGGAGATCAAGCGGCTGGACGCCGGTAGCTGGTTCAGCCCCGAGTTCGCCGGCGAGCGCGTGCCGACGCTGGAGCAGTACATGAACCGGGTGAGCAGGAACCACCAGAAGCTGCTGATGGAGCTCAAGGCCCCCGAGCTGTACCCCGGCATCGAGCGCCAGACGCTGAACGAGCTGCGCCGCCAGGGCTGGCTCGACCGCCAGCACGTCAAGCACCGGCTGATCATCCAGAGCTTCAGCGCCGATTCGGTCAAGACCACGCACGAGCTGCGCCCCGACGTGAAGACGGGCTTCCTCGGCACGCCGGCCGTGGCCGACCTGCCCAAGTACGCGAAGTTCACGGACCAGATCAACCCGAGCCACACGACCGTCAGTTCCGACTACGTCGCCGCCGTGCACGCGCTGCGCGGGGCGCACGGCAAGCCGCTGGAGGTCTACACCTGGACCGTGAACGACGCCGCGAAGGCGGTCAAGGTCGCGGACATGGGCGTGGACGGGATCATCACCAACTACCCCGACGTCGTCCGTGACGCGGTGGGGCACAAGGCCAAGCCCGCTGCCGGCCGGAACGCGGTACCGGCGACGAGCGCGGCGGCGTAACACCGCCCACCACGGCCGACGCGGACGCCGGCACGGAGCGTCGCTCCGCGGAGCAGGCGGGCTCGATCGTCCTCGTGTGAGGCGATCGGGCCCGCCGCGCCCGCGTACGGCCTGATCCGCGTCCGACATCTGCGGGTTCGCCCCACCGGCCAGCCCCCGAGCACGGTCCACGCGCTCCGCGTTCTCGCAAGTCAACGGCGATTGTCAGTACGGCGATCTACGCTGAACGCGTGAACATCTCAGAGCAGGCGGAGCCGGCCACGCGCGCGGCCCGCCCCGTGGCCACGGCGCCGGAGCGGGCGTCGGACCGGGAGTCGGCCCCGACGGACCGCGGGGCGGGGCGGCCGGGCAGTCGCACCCTGGCCTGGCAGACCATCGACACGCCGATCGGGCCGTTGCTGCTCGCCATAACGGAGCAGGGCCTGATCCAGGTGGTCTTCCACGCCAACGCGGCGAGAAGCGCCGACGCACTCGACCGGCTCGGTCGCCGGCTGGGGATCACCGCGCCCTCCTCTCCCTCGCCCGATCACCCGCCGGTCGCGGCGGCGGTCCGGCAGTTCGAGGCGTACTTCGACGGCGAGCTGCGGGACTTCACCCTGCCCCTTGACTGGTCGCTGATCTCGGGCTTCAACCGCCGGGTGCTCCGCGAGCTGGCCGCCCATGTGCCGTACGGCACCGTGGTCGGCTATCAGGATCTCGCCGTCAGGGCCGGTGAGCCGGACGCCGCCCGCGCGGTCGGCGTGGCCATGGGGGCGAACCCGATTCCGGTCGTCGTGCCCTGTCACCGCGTCGTCGAGAGCGACGGAGGCATAGGTGGCTTCGGGGGCGGCCTGGAGATGAAGCGCACGCTGCTCGCGCTGGAGGGCGTTCTGCCGCAGCCGCTGTTCTAGGCCATCCGGCCCCACCCGTCCCCTGCCGCGTGGCCGCCTCGGCGCGCGGGGGGCCTGCGGGAGCCCGATCACGGGGTCGCTCCACCGTTCCAGGCCGGGTGGCGGGGGTCGTCGGCGCGTACGACGACGTCGGCGCTCTCGGCGGGGCGCACCTCCGCCTCGTAGCGGGCGAAAGCGGGCAGGGTCCACTGTTGGCCCTGCTCCGTGCGCCGGGCGAGGGCCGCGGGAGAGAGCCGGAGGTGCACCGTGAGGTCGAAGGGGAACCAGTGGCCGAGCAGCAGCGGCCCGTGCACCACCAGTACGCCACCGGGCGGAAGCGGTACGTAGGGCGAGCGCGTCGCACGGTCGGTGACCGGGCCCCACAGGTCGGGCAGCACGCGCCCGGAACCACCCGCGTCGAGGGGGTTGAACACCTCGCGCCACAGGGCGCCGGTATCGGTCCACCCGTCGTAGTACGCGTCGACGTCCTGCCGGCCGAACTCGTAGCGCAGCGACGCGGGACGCAGGAACCCGGCCGTCGCCACCACCAGTACGGACCGGCCGCGCACCCGCAGGGCGTCGGCGAGCCGCTGGGCGAGCGCGTCGCCGTGCGCGGCCGGCGCGCCGTCCACCGCCACGCGTAGCCAGGGCCCGCCGTCCGCGGCCTCGGTCCGCGTCACCCGGTCGGCGAGCGCGTCGGTCAACCGTTCCCAGGAGATCGCTTCGAGCCGCACACCACCATCATGCCGACCGCCCCCGGCGCGCCCACCCGCGCCCCGGCCCCCAGCACACGGAGCCTCACGGCGCATGGGTCCTCGCCCGGCCGGACACCGCACCAGCGCGGGACCAGGCCATCCGAGCGGGGGCCCGATCCACGGCCGTCCGCCTCCGCCGCGGGGGCGCGGTATGCGGCGCGGCGCGTCAACCGGTGGGGCGATGCCGCCTCCTCCTCAGCGCCAGCCGTAGCGTCGCCGCAGCCGGGTCACCACCCGGTCGAAGAGCGGACGCGCGAGCGCGCAGGCCTCGCGGCGCATACCGTCGCGGTGCACGCGCAGTACCCGGTCCAGGTCCACCCACGACTGCCTACCCGCGCTGTCCCACGGGCCCGACCCGATCGGCACCCACTCGCGGTCCTCGTCGTGCCGCTTGCTCGACAGTTGTACGGCGAGCAGGGTCCCGGCCTTCTCCCGCGCCACGACCAGCACCGGTCGGTCCTTGCCCCGCCCGTCGTTCTCCTCGTACGGCACCCAGGTCCACACGATCTCCCCGGGGTCCGGGTCGCCGTCCGGGTCGGGGGCGTACTCGGTGCGCACCGGGCCGACCTGTTCTGGGCGGGCCTCGACCGTGGCCGACGGCCCCAGCCGGCCGGGGTTCTCGGAGCTGCCGTGCGGGGCATTGAGCGCTGACGTCATCCGGACACGCTAGCCCGCGTGGCGCTGGCCACCGTGAGCACGGGTCCGGGCCCCGGGTCTGCCCGGAGGGTGCCGGCCGCCCCCACCTGGCTGGTGCGGCTGGATGTCGGACGCGTCGAGCGCGGCGAGCGGCAGCGAGCCGTCGACCTCGTCGAGAACCAGGGGCGGAGTGCCGCCAGCCGGTCAGCGCAGCACCAGCCCGTGCTCGGCCAGCACCGGAATGATCGGCTTGTAGTACGTCCTGCCAGCGGTTCGGCAACCGCCGTTGGAGTGGAAGATGAAGCCCAACGCCTTGTCACCGGCGAACGCGGGGCCGCCCACGTCCCCACGCTCCGAGCATGCGTTGGAGGTGAACAGGCCGGTCACCAGCCCCTCGGGGAAGTTCACCGAGACGTTCACCGACTGCACGGTGCCGCACCCGAAGAGGGTCACTCGCCCGAAGTGACACATCGCGTGCCCGACGGTGGGGCGTGCGGCACCGGTGATGTCCACGAGCTTGCCCGTGCCGACCCGGATCTCGCCGGGGAAGGAGACGGCCGTGTTGGTGTAGCGGATGAGGCCGTAGTCGGAGGCGGGGAAACCCGCGCCCTCCGTGCGCCCGATGGGTATCGTTCGCGCCGAGTCCGCGTACCAGGTGGTGTCCGTCTCCGCGCAGTGTCCGGGAACGATGCCGTACGGGTTACCGCTCTTCTCCGCGTTGAAGCCCACCACGCAGGTGCCGCCGCTACCGGCATAGACCACGTCCCCGCCCGCGACGATGGTCTGCCGGTCCACGGCGGCAGCGGGCGGGGCTCCGGCGAGAAGCAGCGCGCACACGGCGAGTAGTACGCCTAACCACATCGGGCGCGACGCGCGGGCGGCGGAGGGGCGAGCTCTCATGGTTCCTCCCAGGTCGGGCGAGCGGGGCATCCTTGGCTGCGCTGGACTGGCGGAGGTCCGCCACATGCGTGGCGCCGACAGCGGCAAGTATGGAGCGGGGCCAGCGCCCGAGGGCACCCCCGTGCGCCGACTCGGCGGCCGGGCGCGGCACTTGGGCTCGGGACCACGGGACACACCCCGGGCCCGCGCGGCGCGCGGCGCCCGTCAGTGGCGGTGCCGTCGGGTGTGCGCCACAACGCGAGCCCTCCGTGCACCCTGGCTCGCGGCCGGCCCTCCGCGTCCGCGAAGCATGGGGCCCGCACCAGGCGGAGGAAGCGTGCACGCTGCGCGGACGGTGCCCGCGGGCCAGCGAGACGCGCGGGGTCGACCGTACGGAGCAGCGGTGGGCAGAGACTCGCTCGCGCCGCCGGCGAGGAGCCGGCACGCCTCGGCCACCGCGCGCGGTAACCGGCCGGGCACCCCACGGGCAGGAGTATTTTGGGCCGTGGGAGATGCGTTGTGATGCTCCGTACCGGCGACGAGCCACTGCACGCGCGCAGCCCACTGCGGCTGCGCCTCGGCCTGGCCCTGTGGGGTCTGGCCTGGGCCGTCGGTGGTGCCGTCGCCTTCAGCAGCGTCGGCAGGCCCGGCTGGGCCGCGGCCTGTGCCGTGGTCGCCGCCCTGGCCGTCCTCGATCTCGGCTGCGTCCTACGGCGCCTCCGGCAGGGGCCGCACTACCAACCCGGCCGCGACGTACCACCGTACGAACCCCTCAATGGCGGTGCCGCCGGAGCACGCCACGCGTACGGCGGTGCCGGCCGGCGCAGCCGTCGTCGCCGCGCGCGTTGACCGGGAGTTGGGTGTCAGGGGGAGGCATCCGCGCCGGGGACCGGCAGGGCGTGCTGTCGCGTGCCGTGCCCGTCCGCGCTGTGGCCGGACAGGCGTGCCGCGCGACGGCCTCCCAGACGCGGGAGGCCGTCGCGCGGCTGCGTGGACCAGTTAGCCAGCGTCCCCGAACCGGGCCGCCGCGATGAAGTCCGGGCGGGGGTCGAGGGCCGCGGCCAGCCGGAAGTGCCGCGTGGCCTCGTCCGGACGGCTGGCGCGCTCCAGCGTGCGCCCCAGCGCGAAGTGCGCGAAGGCGTTGTCGGGCTCGCGCTCCAGGACGTGCTGGAACTCCAGCTCAGCCGCTCGCAGTTGGGCTCCGAGGAAGAACGCCCGGGCCCGCAGGAGTCGGGCCGCGGTGTTGTCCGGGTGCGCGGATATGACGGAGTCCAGCAGCTTCACGGCACCCCGCGGGTCACGCGCCGCGAGCAACTGCTCCGCCGCGCGGTAGTCGATCACATGCGTCTCGGGCGTGTGCTGCCTGGTCACTGCCGTCTCCTCTCCCGGTTCTCCCGGTCACTGGTCGCCGGCTCATGGGCGATGAGGTGCTGTTGGGTACGAGCCCGTCGGGCCGCGTGCCAACGCGCGCCTCGCGATGCGAGAACGTGGACTCTCGCGGCCTCGCGGAATGGTGCCAACGAGGTCCACAACGATCCGCCCCGGAACTGTATTCCCGCGTCGTCGGCCGCTCACGCGCGCACGCTCCCCCTACCGGCTGCCCCGCTGGCCCGCCGCCGCCCGTACACCGCCCCGACGCGACTGGTCGCGCAGAGCCACGCCCCAGCTCACGGGGCGAACACCAGGACCAGCAGACCAAGGAACATCCAGGCCAGTCCCGCACCGGCGAAGCCGTAGTCCCGGGCGAGGCGTTCCCGACGGTGGATGACGACCGTGTGCGGATCGGCCGGGTCGTAGCGGACGAGGACGTGCTTGCCGACGGTCAACGGTTGCTGCCGGGTCGGCGGCACCGGGCAGACGACCTCGATGACCCGCTCGTCCTCCGTGGTGAACTGCAACCGTGGCCTCTCCCCGATGTGCGACCGCACCGGCCGCTCCCCCGCGGCGTGTCCGCCGGCCGGGCCGGGCGTCTGGGGCGCTGGCTTGATCAGCGCCCAGGCCGCGACCCCGCCGCCGCGCAGGCGCCACACGTGCCGGAGGCCGGCCAGCCCGGCCACCAGGGACACCGCGCCGCCGACGACCGCGAACAGTCCCACCACCGAGGCAGGCCCGTACGCCATGATTGCCCTCCCCTCGCCTTCGCTCCGCAGCGTGCGCCCCGCGCGCCCGCCCCCGACCCGCGCCCCCGCCACTCCCCAGCCTCGCCGCGCCGCTACGGGTCCCGCGCCCGCCTCGCGGTGTCCGCGCATCGCATGGCGGCCCGGCGGTACGGCGGGACCGGTATCGCTCACCCGCCAGCGGCGCGGCACGCTCGGCGTCCCGCGTGCGGCCAGGCCTCGCTACGCGGACGCCGCTCGCTCCCTGAGCTGCTCCCACACCTTCCTGACCTGTGGCTCCAGTGCCTCCAGCGGACCGTCGTTGTCCACGACCAGGTCGGCTACCGCCTTCCGCTGTTCCCGCGTCGCCTGCGCCGCCATCCGGGAGCGAGCCTCTTCCTCGGTCATGCCTCGCAGCCGCACCAACCGGTCGAGCTGCGTCCGCGGCGAGGCGTCCACGACCAGCACGAGGTCGAAGAGGGGCGCCAGACCGTTCTCCGTGAGCAGCGGCACGTCGTGGACGACGATGGAATCAGCCCCCGCCTCACTCTCCAGCTCGGCCGAGCGGTCTCTCACCAGCGGGTGGACGATCGCGTTGAGCGCCGCCAGTCGTTGCGGATCGGCGAAGACGATGGAGCCGAGCTTCGGCCGGTCGAGCCGCCCCTCGGCATCCAGGATCTCCTCGCCGAACTCCGCCACCACCGCGGCCAGTCCGGGAGTCCCCGGCTCCACCACCTCGCGCGCGATCCTGTCGGAGTCGATCACGACCGCTCCGTAGGAGGCGAGCAACCGCGTCACCTCGCTCTTGCCCGCACCGATTCCGCCCGTGAGCCCCAGCTTCAGCATGCGCTCAGCCTAAGCGGACGGCCGCGCGCGAGCGCGCTCACCCCGGCGCGGCCCACCGGCGCACGCGGGCCACCACCGAACCGGCTTCGGGCACGCCCCTACGTCGCGACAGCAGCACAGCCCGCATCACGCCGCCAGCCGGCGCCATGCCACCGGCTGGCTCAGACGTCGCCGTCGCGCTTCGCGCGCTCGGCGAGGAACTGCTCCAGCTCCGCCCCGAGTTCCTCCGCCGACGGCAGCTCGGCGGGCTCGGCCACGAGGCTGCCGCGCGTCTCGGCGCCGGCTATCGCGTCGTACTGGTGCTCCAGGCCGCGCACCAGGGACACCAACTCCTCGTCACCCTCGGAGATCTGTCGTTCGATCTCCTCCTGGGTACGGAGGGCGGCGGTACGCAGGGAGTGGGCGACTCCGGGCAGCACGAGCCCCGTTGCCGCGGTGACCGCCTCAAGCGCCGTCAACGCCGCGTCCGGGTAGGGCGACCTGGCCACGTAGTGCGGTACGTGTGCCGCCACGCCGAGCACGTCGTGCCCGGCCTCGCCAAGCCGGAACTCGATGAGCGACTCCGCGCTGCCCGGCACCTGGGCCTCGTCGAACAGACCCTGGTAGCCCGGCGTCAGGTCGACCCGGTTGCCGTGCGGCGTCAGCCCGACCGGCCGGGTGTGCGGCACGCCCATGGGTATGCCGTGGAAGTTGACCGTGAGTCGTACGCCGAGCCGCTCCACGACCTGGCGCACGGCCGCAGCGAAGCGCTCCCACTCCACGTCCGGCTCCGGGCCCGACAGCAGCAGGAAGGGCGCGCCGGTGGCGTCGCGTACGAGGTGGAGTTCGATCACGGGCGTCTCGTAGGCCGTCCAGCGGTCGCGCTCGAAGGTGAGCAGCGGACGCCTGGCCCGGTAGTCCACGAGCCGGTCGTGGTCGAAGCGCGCGACGACCTGGTGTGGCAGGCCCTTCAGCAGCTTCTCCACGATCTGCGCGCCGGTCTCACCCGCGTCGATGTAGCCGTCGAAGTGGTAGAGCAGCACCAGCCCGGCCGAGTCGCGCGACGTTATCGCGTCAACCGCCGCGAGCCCGCTCGGCTCCCATGCGTACAAGTCCTGGGGTTCCAACACCGTGAGCGCTCCTCCTCGTTCTCGTTGAGGCCAACGCCACCGTCACCGCCCGCATTCCCGGTGATCAGTCTCGTCGTGAGGGCCGGGGCGCGAACGCCAGCCCAGGTTAGACGAGCCGGGCTGGGAGCGGGTCACCGTTCGGGACGGGCCAGGCCGCGCCGGTCCAAACCACACCGGGCGGCATCGGTGTCGGGTCGCGCGGCGAGGCTCCGCGCCTCCACCCCCTGTTGACGCGTTCACGTAATACCCCTACGTTCCCGACCCGACCTGTCCCGACGTACGCGTCAACACACCCACCCCCACCGACGCGACGCCCCACGCACCAGTAGCCCCACACACCCGCCCCCGACCCAGAGGCAGCCCCCATGCGCACTCGCCCCGCCCGATCCAGCCGCCCCCGCCGCTCGCGCGGCCCGCTCGCGCTGTCCACCACGGCGCTCGCCTGCGGTGGGCTGCTGGCCGCGGGACCCGTTCCCCAGGGCCCCGCACACGCCACGCCCGTCCACCCGACCGCGACCACCCCCGTCTCCTCCGCCCAGCAGCTCAAGGACGCGCTCGCCGTCGCCAAGCCGGGCGACACCATCAAGCTGGCCGACGGCACCTACCGCGGGAACTTCAAGACCACCCGCGCCGGCGGTCGTGACTCCCCCATCACCCTGATCGGCTCGGCCAAGGCCGTCCTGACCGCAGGCGGCGGCTACGGCCTGCACCTGAACGGGGCCGACGGCTGGAGCCTGCGCGGTTTCACGGTCACCGGTGGCCAGAAGGGCATCGTCCTGGACGAGGCCGACGACGTGCACATCGACGGCGTCACCGTGCACGACCTCGACATGGAGGGGGTGCACTGGCGCAAGTCCAGCTCCGACGGCTCGATCAAGAATTCCACGATCCGGAACACCGGCACCAACGGTCGCGGCATGGGCGAAGGCATCTACGTGGGCAGCGCCGGCGGCACCTCGGACAGGAGTGACAACATCCTGATCGAGAACAACACCCTGGGCCCGGGCATCGGCGGCGAGAACATCGACGTGAAGGAAGGCACCACCGGCGCCCGGATCATCGGCAACACCTTCGACGGCGGCGGCCTGACCGGCGCGAACTACGACGACTCGTGGGTGGACATCAAGGGGAACGACGTTCTCGTCGAGAACAACGTCGGCAAGCGCACCACCAACGACGGCTACCAGACGCACGAGGTACAGGACGGCTGGGGCTGTCGCGCCACGTTCCGCGGCAACAAGTCCGACCTCACCGGGTCCACCGGGCCCGACCGGTACGCCATCCACGTGACCAACTACGACGCGCGAAGCTGCCCCGTCACGATCACCCGCGACAACACCGTCTCCGGCGGCAGGGGCCTGACCAATCCCGGCGTCCCCGTGCGCGACTGACCCCGTTCACGGCCGGCGCCCCGGAAACGGGAAACGGCGAAGGCCCACCCCTCGCGCAGAGGGGTGGGCCTTCGCCGTCAGCTAGTGCTCAGCAGAGGGAGAGCTTCAGCTCTGCCCACCCGCCAGCTTCTCGCGGAGGGCAGCCAGCGCCTCGTCGGAGGCCAGGGCACCGGAGGTGTCGTCCGACTCGGAGGAGTACGAACCGCCGGAGACGTTGCCCCCGCCGCTCGCACCGCCGGCCGCCGGAGCGGCAGCGCCCTCGGCAGCGGCCTGCTCGTCGGCCTCGCGGGACTTGATGACCTGCGCCTGGTGCTGCTCGAAGCGGGACTGGGCCGTGGCGTACTGGCCCTCCCACTCCTCACGCTGCTTCTCGTAGCCCGGCAGCCAGTCGTTGGCCTCGGGGTCGAAGCCCTCGGGGTAGATGTAGTTCCCCTGGTCGTCGTACGAGGCGGCCATGCCGTACAGCGTCGGGTCGAACTCGACCGAGGCCGGGTCGGCACCGAAGGACTCGTTGGCCTGCTTCAGCGAGAGGCTGATGCGGCGGCGCTCCAGGTCGATGTCGATGACCTTGACGAAGATCTCGTCGTTGACCTGGACGACCTGCTCCGGGATCTCCACGTGGCGCTCGGCCAGCTCGGAGATGTGCACCAGGCCCTCGATGCCCTCGTCGACGCGGACGAACGCGCCGAACGGAACGAGCTTGGTGACCTTACCGGGGACGACCTGCCCGATCTGGTGGGTCCGGGCGAACTGCTGCCACGGGTCTTCCTGGGTCGCCTTGAGCGACAGGGAGACGCGCTCGCGGTCCATGTCGACGTCGAGGACCTCGACCGTGACCTCCTGGCCGACCTCGACGACCTCGGAGGGGTGGTCGATGTGCTTCCAGGAGAGCTCGGAGACGTGCACGAGGCCGTCCACGCCACCCAGGTCCACGAAGGCACCGAAGTTGACGATGGAGGAGACGACGCCCGAGCGCACCTGGCCCTTCTGCAGGGTGGTGAGGAAGGTCTGACGGACCTCGCTCTGGGTCTGCTCCAGCCAGGCACGGCGGGACAGGACCACGTTGTTGCGGTTCTTGTCCAGCTCGATGATCTTGGCCTCAAGCTCCTTGCCCACGTAGGGCTGGAGGTCGCGGACGCGGCGCATCTCCACGAGGGAGGCCGGCAGGAAGCCACGGAGGCCGATGTCGAGGATGAGACCACCCTTGACGACCTCGATGACGGTACCGGTGACGATGCCGTCCTCTTCCTTGATCTTCTCGATGGTGCCCCAGGCACGCTCGTACTGGGCGCGCTTCTTCGAGAGGATCAGGCGGCCTTCCTTGTCCTCCTTCTGGAGAACAAGGGCCTCGATCTCGTCACCGACGGCGACGACCTCGTTGGGGTCGACGTCGTGCTTGATCGAGAGCTCGCGGCTCGGGATGACACCTTCGGTCTTGTAACCGATGTCGAGCAGGACCTCGTCCCGGTCGACCTTCACGATGACGCCGTCGACGATGTCGCCGTCGTTGAAGTACTTGATCGTCTCGTCGATCGCGGCGAGGAAGGCTTCCTCGTTACCGATGTCGTTGACCGCTACCTGCGGGGTGGTGGCGGTGGTCTCGGTGCTGCTCGTCATGTGGGAAAGGGCTCCGGTACGGACATTGAAGTCGTAGGTACTGCTACGCCGGGAGCCCGTATCGCACTGCCGAAGTCGGCCAGCCTTGGAGGCGTGAGCTTCGCGGTCCGCCCCGAGGGGAAAGCCGCTAGCGCCTCGACAACCGAGGGGACATACAACAGATGCAAGCGCAACCTGCTCCGTCTGAGGTACGCAGGCTCGCAGCGCAACTTGTAGCATACGGGGGCAGCCGGGCAGGGTCAATGCGCGAAGAGCGCACGTGGAAGGCGAAACGCCAGTTGCCCGGCGTACGTGTGGTCCGGGCCGCCATCGGGGGTCACTCACGGTGTTCGCGGCCACAGGTCGATTCAGAGAGTACGACGACACCGACGATGAGCCAAGACCGCCGGCCGAGCGACGCGCCCGACGCCTCTAAAGCCCCCGAAAGCGGCCCACCCGGCCCGTCCCCCGCGCCTCTTCTCGCCCCCGCGCGCGCCGGGGCCGGCGTCGCGCGGGACGCCGTGGACGAGGCGCTGGCCGCCGCGCGAGAGAGCGCGGACGAGGACGACGTCACCGCCACCCGACGCCGCGCCGGGGACGACGAGAGCAACCGGGCCAGCCGGGGCTGGTGGGACCGTAACGCCGACGAGTACCAGGACGAACACGGTGCGTTTCTCGGCGACGACCGGTTCGTCTGGGGCCCGGAGGGCCTGGACGAGGAGGAGGCCGGGCTGCTCGGTCCGGTCGCGGGGCTCAGGGGACGCAGGGTGCTGGAGATCGGGGCCGGGGCGGCGCAGTGTTCGCGCTGGCTCGCGGCGCGGGGCGCCCGGCCGGTCGCGCTCGACCTCTCGCACCGCCAGCTCCAGCACGCGCTGCGGATCGCGGACGGGGCCTCCCCGGCCGCGTCGGTGCCGCTGGTGCAGGCCGAGGCGGGGTCGCTGCCCTTCGCCGACGGCAGCTTCGACCTGGCGTGTTCGGCGTACGGGGCGGTCCCTTTCGTGGCCGACCCGGTGCGGGTGATGCGTGAGGTGCGGCGCGTGCTGCGGCCCGGCGGGCGCTGGGTGTTCTCGGTGACGCACCCGATCCGCTGGGCCTTTCCCGACGAGCCGGGCCCGGAGGGGCTCTCGGTCGCGGCCTCCTACTTCGACCGCACGCCCTACGTCGAGCAGGACGCGGCCGGACACGCCGTCTACGTCGAGCACCACCGGACGCTCGGCGACCGGGTCAGGGACGTGGTCAGCGGCGGCTTCCGGCTCGTGGACCTCGTCGAGCCCGAGTGGCCGCACTGGAACACGCAGGAGTGGGGCGGCTGGTCTCCGCTGCGCGGCCGGCTCATCCCCGGCACCGCGATCTTCGTGTGCGAGCGGGACTGAACCTTTCGGCTTGGGCGCGCCGCAGCCGGGGATTGCCGACTGGCCGAGACAGGCCATGGCTGGCAAGGGCCCGGCCCCCGCTGGCGAGCGGGCGGCCACTCCGTGGCGGTGTCAGTGGTCGCTGCGAGGATAGGACGCGTGACGATCCGTACTGACGTGCTCGACCGCCTGCCCGTCCGCGGCGCCGTGCCCGCGCTGTGGGACGCCCTGGAGGCACACGGGACCGCCGTGCTGTGCGCGCCCCCCGGCACGGGGAAGACGACGCTGGTCCCGCTCGCCCTGGCCGGTCTGCTGCGCCCCGGTGGTCCGGTGCGGCGGGTGGTGGTGGCCGAGCCACGGCGGATCGCGGCCCGGGCGGCGGCGCGCCGGATGGCCTGGCTGCTGGGCGAGGAGGTCGGTGAGCGGGTCGGCTTCACGGTGCGTGGCGAGCGGCGGGTCGGGCGGCGGACCGTGGTCGAGGTGGTGACCACCGGCGTGCTTCTGCAAAGACTGCAACGCGATCAGGAGCTGGCCGGCGTGGCCGTCGTGATGCTGGACGAGTGCCACGAGCGGCACCTGGACGCGGACACCGCCGCCGCGTTCCTGCTCGACGTACGGGCCACGCTGCGGCCCGATTTGTGGCTGGTGGCGGCCTCGGCGACGACGGACGCGGAGGGCTGGTCCGCGCTGCTCGGCGGGGCCGGCGCCGGCTCGACCGCGCCGGTGGGCGGTACGCGGACCGGCGGCGCTCCGGGGCCGGCCGATGACGGGTTCGCCGTCCCCTCCATCGCGACGGGGGACGCCGGGGTGGACGGGGGTGCGGCGAGCGACCCGGACGGCGCGGCGCGGGGCGCGGCGGACGGGGTTCATGGCGTGGGGGGCACCGGTGCGCCCGTCGTGACCGCGCACGGCACGGCCCATCCCGTGGACGTGGTGTGGGCGCCGCCGGAGCGGGCCGTGCGGCCGGCGCACGGCATGCGGGTCGATCCGGTGCTCCTGGACCACGTCGCGGCCGTGGTGCGGCGGGCCCTGCGGGAGCGGGACGGTGACGTGCTCTGTTTCCTGCCGGGGGTCGGGGAGATCAGCCGGGTGGCCGGGCAGCTCGGGGGCGGGGAACGGCTGGGTGCCGAGGTCCTGCAGGTGCACGGGCGAGCGCCGGCGGCGGTGCAGGACGCGGTGTTGGCGGGTGGCACCGGCCGGCGCCGGGTGGTCCTGGCCACCTCGGTCGCTGAGTCGAGCCTGACGGTTCCGGGGGTGCGGGTGGTGGTGGACGCGGGGCTGGCGCGGGAGCCGCGCACCGACCACGCGCGGGGGCTCGGCGCGCTCACGACCGTACGGGCGTCCCGGGCCGCGGCGCGACAGCGGGCTGGCCGGGCGGGGCGTGAGGCGCCCGGTGTGGTGTACCGCTGCTGGTCAGAGGCGGACGACGCGCGGTTGCCGCGCTGGCCGGCGCCGGAGATCGCGGTGGCCGACCTGGCGTCGTTCGCCCTGCACTGCGCGTGCTGGGGCGACCCCGACGCCTCGGGCCTCGCGCTGCTCGACCCGCCACCGGGCGGTGCCATGGCCGCCGCCCGGGAGGTGCTGGTGGCGATCGGCGCCACCGACGACGCGGGCAGGGTGACGGAGCGCGGGGCGCGCATGGCGAGGCTGGGGCTGCACCCCCGACTGGCGCGGGCGCTCTTCGACGGCGCGCGCGAGGTGGGTCCGCGCCCGGCGGCCGAGGTGGTGGCCCTGTTGAGCGAGGAGCCGCCACGGGAGTACGGGGACGATCTGAGCGCCGCCCTGCGCGCCGCGCGGCGCGGTGGCGATGCCTACGCCGGGCGCTGGCGCACGGAGGCCCGCCGGTTGGCGGGGGCGTTGCGCGAGGTGCGGGACGACGGTGTGGGCGCGGGAGGCGGCGGTACGGGGGGAGAGACCCCGTGGGGTGGCGCCGGGCAGGGGGCGGGTTCCGACGACGCGGTGGCCGGGCTGGTCGCCGCGTTGGCCTTCCCCGAGCGGGTGGCCCGGGCGCGTGGTGGCGGCGCGCTGTTGATGGCGTCGGGCACGGGTGCGGAGTTGGCGGCCGGGTCCGGGTTGCGGGAGGCGGAGTGGTTGGCCATCGCGGTGGCCGACCGGCCGGTCGCCGCCGCGTCGGCGCGGGTGCGGCTCGCGGCGGTGATCGACGAGGAGACGGCGCGGACGGCGGCGGGCACCCTCCACACCACCGCCGACGAGGTCGGCTGGTCCGTCGAGCGCGGCGATCTGGTGGTCCGTCGGGTCGAGCGGCTGGGCCGTATCGAGTTGCGGAGCAAGCCGCTCGCGGAGCCCGACCCGGAGCGCGTGCGGGCCGGGCTGCTCGACGGGCTGCGCGGCGAGGGGCTCGGGCTGTTGCGCTGGTCGGCCGATGCCCGCTCGCTCCGGCAGCGGATGGCCTTCGCCCACCGGGTGCTGGGCGAGCCGTGGCCCGACGTGAGCGATACGGCGTTGCTCGACCGGGCCGACGAGTGGCTGGCCGGCGTGCTCGATCGCGCCCGTGGCCGGGCTGACCTGGGGCGGGTGGACGCGGGGCAGGCGTTGAGCCGGCTGCTGCCGTGGGCCACGGGGGACGCGGCGCGGTTCGCCGAGTTGGTGCCGGAGCGGATCGAGGTGCCGAGCGGTTCGCGGATACGGGTGGACTACGCGCAGGAGCAGCCGGTGCTCGCGGTGAAGCTCCAGGAGTTGTTCGGCTGGCAGGAGACGCCCCGGATCGCCGACGGGCGGGTGCCCGTCGTCGTCCATCTCCTCTCGCCGGCCGGCCGCCCGGCAGCGGTCACCGCCGATCTGGCGTCGTTCTGGCGCGAGGGCTATCGCTCCGTACGGGCCGAGTTGCGCGGCCGGTATCCGAAGCACCCCTGGCCGGAGGACCCGACGGCGGCCGAACCCACCCGGCACACCGCGGCACGCGCGCGGCGGGGTTAGCGAGGGCGGGGCGTGGCCCCGCGACGACGGCGGTGGTGGTGAGGCCCGGGCCGGCGGGTGCGCCGTAGTTGCTCGGGCTGGTCGCGGGGGGTTCGGGCCGAAACGGGCCGGGCGCCGGCGGGAGGATTCCCGTCGGCGCCCGGTGTGGAGCTGGCTCAGGCGACCGTCAGTGCGAGCGTGAAGGCTGCGCCGTCGGCGGTGGTGAGGCGGAGCAGGAAGGTGCCCGAGGTGCCGTCGGTGAACACCTGCGGCAGGACGAGCTGTCCCTTGGCGTCCGTCTTCAGGCCGCCGAGCGTGCGTACGGGCTTGCCCTGGGCGTCCTTGAAGTAGGGACCCTTGTCGTTCGGGGCGGCCTCAGTGGCCGAGGTGATCATGGTCGCGGTGAACTTCACGTCCGCGGCCGGCTTTCCCCGGTGGGTGGCCCGCACCGTGATCGGCTCGACGAACGAGGCGTCCGGCTTCGCGGTGAGCGGCAGCGTGTCGGTCCGCGTCACCGCGTCGGCCGTCGGTGTGGGCGTGGGGCGGGCGACTACGGTCCCGGTGAAGTCGACCGCGCCCTTGGGCCCGTCCACCAGCGTGGCCCGCACGGTGAACGTGCCGACCTTCTTGCCGGCCATGATCTTGGGGGCCTGTGCCGTGCCGTCCAGCCGGGAGAAGACCGTGACCTGGTCCGTGAGGCCGTAGAAGCGGGCCTCGGTCTCGCCGTGTATCTCGTACCGCACGCGCACCCCGGCGAGCGGCTTGCTCTTGGCGTCGACCACGCGGGCCTCGGGCGACGCGTCGAAGGACGTGCCCTCGGTGGCCGTGAACTCCTCGGCGCCGACCCGCGTCAGGGACTTCTCGGGCTTGGGCGCGGGTGGCGTGGTCGGCGGGGGCGTCGTCGGAGGTGTGGTGGGCGGCGTCGTCGGGGGCGACGTCGGCGGCTTGGTCGGGGGCGTCGGCGGCGTGGTGGGCTTCGGCGTGGGCTTGTTCGGCTGGCCCGGCTTGTGCGGGGGCTCGGGCCGTTGCGGCTTGCCGGGACGCTCGGTGCCGCCGGGGCGCTGCGCCTGCTCCTTGCCGCCCTTGCCCCCGCTATGGCCCTTCTGCCCACCCGGCTTGCGGGCGGGGTCGCCGTTGTCGTCGGGGCGCTGGTCGCCGCGGGTGCCGGGGCCGTCGTCCTCGGGCAGCGCGCCGGTGCCGTCCGGTACCTCGTGCGTGCCGGACCGGTAGTACTCGAACCAGGACAGGACCGTCCGCAGGTACTCCTGGGAACGGTTGTAACCGAGGATCGCCTTGTCCAGGTCGGCCTTGACCGACAGGTCGCGGTCGTTGGCGCACAGGTAGTGGGCGGCCGCCAGGGCCGCGTCGTAGATGTTGTTGGGGTTGCGCACGCCGTCCCCGTTGCCGTCCTGACCCCAGGTGGCCCAGGTGGACGGGATGAACTGCATCGGCCCGACGGCCCGGTCGTGCGTGGTGTCGCCGTCGTACGCGCCACCGTCCGTGTCGGTGATCCGCGCGAAGCCGTTGCCGTTCAGGACCGGGCCGAGGATCGGGCTGTACGTGGTGCCCTCGCGGTCCACGGCGCCGCCGCGGGCCTGGCCCGATTCGACGCGGCCGATGGCGGCGAGCAACTGCCACGGGAGCTGGCACTGGGCGCGGCTCACCGCGACGGACGACTCCGCCTTCTGGTACGCGTCGAGCACGGTGGCCGGGATGCCGGAGTCGGCGCCGCCCATCCCGGCGGGCTCGTTGGCACCGCTCGGCCGGTCGCCCGGCCGGGTGGGGTGCTTCGGGCTGCGCAGCGGCGGGAGGTCGGTGTGGTAGGAGGAGTCACCGCTGATCGCGTCGTCCGCGCTCGAAGGCGCCTCGCCCGCGACGTCTCTGTCCCGGTCTCTGGTCTTCTCCGAGTGCTCGCCCGCGAACCCCGGGGCCTGAGAGGCGGTCAGCGCGGCCATCGCGACCGCTGCCACCGCAGTCGTCGCCGCCCCCTTGCGCAGCCGCCGACTGATGTGCGCTGCCATCGTCCATCCCTCCCGATCGACCGTGCCGCGCTCCCCCGCGCGACAACGCTGGTGACCCTACGGCAACTTGTGGTCCGCATCTACTGACACACAATGTTCCTTTTTGAACGGGTACACAGGGGGCTGTGGCCGTGGTGAGCGAGGTGTTCTCGCGGTGTTCCGTCGGTGACGAGGACGTCGCCCGCCGGCCGAACGTTCCCACCTCGGACGATGTTTACCGGTAATTCCGCTGGCCGAAAAGGGGTCGAGCGGGGCGGGGTCGGCGGCGAGCGGCCGCGGGGTGGCGGACCACCCGGCGCGCTGCCCTTCGCGCCGCCGACCGTTGCTCCTTCGTCCCCGGCCGCTGCTCGTTCGGCACACCGTGGTTGCACGGGCGGACGGGCGGGGGCCGCTCCCTGGCCGGCCCCCGCGGCGGGGCTCAGTGCGCCGCCGACTCCCAGTCGCTGCCCGCGCCGACCGAGACGTCGAGGGGGGCGCTGAGTTCCACGGCCCCGGACATCTCGCGCCGCACCAGCTCCTCCACGCGCTCCCGCTCCCCCGCCGCGATCTCCAGCACGATTTCGTCGTGCACCTGGAGCAGCATCCGGGAGGTGAGCCGCGCCTCGCGCAGGGCGCGGTCGACGCGCAGCATGGCGATCTTGACGATGTCGGCCGCGGTCCCCTGGATGGGGGCGTTGAGCGCCATGCGCTCCGCCATCTCGCGGCGCTGCCGGTTGTCGCTGTTGAGGTCCGGCAGGTAGCGGCGGCGGCCCAGCATGGTCTGGGTGTAGCCGGTGGCCCGCGCCTCCTCCACCACGCGCTGCAGGTAGTCGCGCACCCCGCCGAACCGCTCGAAGAAGGTGTCCATCAACTTGCGCGCCTCGTCGGGCGCGATGGTCAGCTGCTGGGACAGCCCGAAGGCGGACAGCCCGTACGCCAGCCCGTACGACATCGCCTTGATCTTGCGGCGCATCTCCGGGTCGACCTCGGTCTTGGCGACGCCGAAGACCTGGGAGGCGACCGTGGTGTGCAGGTCCTCGCCGGAGGTGAACGCCTGGATGAGGCCCTCGTCCTCGGAGAGGTGGGCCATCACGCGCAGCTCGATCTGGCTGTAGTCGGCCGTCATCAGCGACTCGTACCCCTCGCCGACGACGAAGCCGCGGCGGATGGCGCGGCCCTCATCCGTGCGCACCGGGATGTTCTGCAGGTTCGGGTCGGTGGAGGACAGCCGGCCGGTGGCCGCCACCGTCTGGTTGAAGGTGGTGTGGATGCGGCCGTCGGGGGCGATCGTCTTGATCAGGCCCTCGACGGTGGAGCGCAGTCGGGCCTGCTCCCGGTGGCGCAGCATGATGACGGGCAGCTCGTGCTCGGTCTGGCCGGCGAGCCAGGCCAGGGCGTCGGCGTCCGTCGTGTAGCCCGTCTTGGTCTTCTTCGTCTTCGGCAGGCCCAACTCGCCGAACAGCACCTCCTGGAGCTGCTTGGGCGAGCCGAGGTTGAACTCGTGGCCCACCGCGGCGTGCGCCTCCCGCACGGCCTGCTGTACGGCGGCGGCGAACTGCTGCTCCATCGACTCCAGCCAGCCGCGGTCGGCGGCGATCCCGGCCCGCTCGAGCCGGGCCAGCAGCTCGGAGGTGGGCAGCTCGATGTCGTGCAGCAACTCGGCCGCGCCGACCTCGGTCAGCCGCCCCTCGAACGCCTCGCTCAGGTCCACCACGGCCCGCGCCTGCGTCATCAGCGCGTCCTGCTCGGCCTGGTCGTCGGAGCCGAAGGCGAGCTGTCCGCTGTCGGCCGCCGCCGGGGCCAGCTCACGCCCCAGGTACTCGACCGACAGCGCGTCCAGGGCGAAGGACCGCCGGCCGGGCTTGACCAGGTACGCGGCGAGCGCGGTGTCCATCCGCACGCCGGCGATGGTCCAGCCGTGCTCGGCGAAGACCCGCATCGCGCCCTTGGCGTCGTGCATGACCTTGGGCCGCTCGGGGTCGGCGATCCAGGCGGCGAACGCCTGCTCGTCCGCCGGGTCCAGTTCGGCGGGGTCGAACCAGGCGGCGGGGCCGGCCGCGGTCGCCAGCGCGATCTCGCTCACGCTGCCGCTGCCGAGCGCCCAGGCGTCCACGGTCGCCACGCCGAGCGGCACCCCGTCGTGCTCGGCGAGCCAGGGCGCCAGCTCGCCGGCGCCCAGCGCCACGCCGTCCACGGCCACGCCCGCCGCCGGTGCCACGGTCTCCTCGACCGCGCCCGGGTCGGCGGCCAGCAACCGCTCGCGGAAGTTCTGGTGCCGGAACTCCAGCGCGTCCAGCACCACCGTCAGCGCCTGCCGGTCGTACGGCGCCCGCAGCAGGTCGGCGGGGCCGCAGGACAGCTCCACGTCGCGGACCATCTCGGTCAGCCGGCGGTTGAGCTTGACGGACTCCAGGTGGTCCCGGAAGTTCTGCCCGGCCTTGCCCTTGACCTCGTCGGCCCGCTCGACCAGCGCGTCGAAGGAGCCGAACTGGTTGATCCACTTGGCCGCGGTCTTCTCGCCGACGCCGGGGATGCCGGGGAGGTTGTCCGACGGGTCGCCGCGCAGCGCCGCGAAGTCCGGGTACTGCCGCGGCGACAGCCCGTACTTCTCCTGCACCTTCTCGGGGGTGAAGCGCGTCAGCTCGGAGACGCCCTTGGTGGGGTAGAGCACCGTGACCTGGTCGCTGACCAACTGGAAGGAGTCCCGGTCGCCGGTGACGATCGAGACCTGGAAGCCGTCGGCCTCGGCCCTGGTGGCCAGGGTGGCGATCACGTCGTCGGCCTCGAAGCCCTCGACGGCGAAGCGGCGCACGCTCATCGCGTCCAGCATCTCGCCGATCAGCTCCACCTGCCCCTTGAACTCGTCGGGGGTCTTGGAGCGCGTGGCCTTGTACTCCGGGAACTCCTCGGAGCGCCAGGTCTTGCGGGAGACGTCGAAGGCGACCGCCAGGTGCGTGGGCTGCTCGTCACGCAGGGTGTTCGCCAGCATCGAGGCGAAGCCGTAGATGGCGTTGGTCGTCTGGCCCGTGCTCGTACTGAAGTTCTCCGCGGGCAGGGCGAAGAACGCCCGGTAGGCCAGGGAGTGCCCGTCCAGCAGGAGCAGGCGGGGGTGCTCGGCCGGCTCGCCGGAGGACTGTGTCGCTGTCGTCTTCGATGCTTTCTCTGCCACGTCCCCGATCCTGCCACGCCCCACTGACAATCCCGAGCCACCGGGCTGCGGCCGGCCCGTGCCCCGGGCCGCGGGTCAAGGTCACGGGCGGCGCGCGGATCCGCTGTCAGTGCCTCGTGACAGGATTCGTTCCGTACCGGTCCAGCACCGGACGCCCGGCCCCGGCTCGCCGACGGCCGGGTGGCGACCAGCCACCGTACGCGGCGGACCGCGCGCCACGGGTCCGCCCGCGGCGACCGACGGCGCACGTCGGTCGCGACCGACCGCGCAAAGGGGAGCGTCATGGCAGCCAAGCCGCCCGCAGGTGACCCGGTACAGGACGCGCCCGAGGTGAGCCCGCCGCGGCGGTCCGCCGCCGGGCTGCCCGGCGTCGCGCACTCGCTGCTGGCCGCCCAGCGACAGATGGGCGTGCGCCGCACGGCGCTCACCCTCCTCAAGGTCAACCAGAAGGACGGCTTCGACTGCCCCGGCTGCGCCTGGCCCGAGCCGGACAAGCGGCACACGGCGGAGTTCTGCGAGAACGGCGCCAAGGCCGTCGCGGAGGAGGCCACCCTGCGCCGGGTCACGCCCGAGTTCTTCGCCGCCCACCCGGTGGCCGACCTCGCCACGCGCAGTGGGTACTGGCTCGGTCAGCAGGGCCGCCTCACCCGGCCGATGCTGCTGGACGAGGGAGCCGAGCGGTACGAGCCCATCACCTGGGAGCGGGCGTTCTCCCTCGTCGCCGAGGAGTTGCGGGCCCTCGACTCCCCCGACGAGGCGGTCTTCTACACCTCGGGCCGTACCAGCAACGAGGCCGCCTTCCTCTACCAGCTCTTCGCCCGCGAGTTCGGCACCAACAACCTGCCGGACTGCTCCAACATGTGCCACGAGTCGTCCGGTTCCGCGCTGACCGAGACGCTCGGCGTCGGCAAGGGCAGCGTGCTGCTCGACGACCTGTACCAGGCCGACCTGATCATCGTCGCCGGGCAGAACCCCGGCACCAACCACCCGCGGATGCTCAGCGCGCTGGAGAAGGCCAAGGCGGGCGGGGCGCGCGTTATCACCGTCAACCCGCTGCCCGAGGCGGGCCTGGAGCGGTTCAAGAACCCGCAGACCGCGCGCGGCCTGGCGCTCGGCGGCACTCCGCTGACCGACCTGTTCCTCCAGGTCAGGCTGGGCGGCGACCAGGCCCTGTTCCGGGCCCTGAACCGGATGATCCTGGAGGCCGACGGCGCCGTGGACGAGGAGTTCGTCCGCGCGCACACGCACGGCTTCGAGGAGTTCGCCGCCACCGCCCGCGCGGCCGACTGGGACGAGACGCTGCGTGCCACCGGGCTGGCCCGCGCCGACATAGAGCGGGCCTTCGAGATGGTCCTCGCCTCCCGGCGCACCATCGTGTGTTGGGCGATGGGGCTCACCCAGCACAAGCACTCGGTGCCCACCATCAGGGAGGTCGTCAACTTCCTGCTGCTGCGCGGCAACGTGGGCCGGCCGGGCGCCGGGGTGTGCCCGGTGCGCGGCCACAGCAACGTGCAGGGCGACCGGACGATGGGCATCTTCGAACGGCCCGCGCCCGCGTTCCTGGACGCGCTGGAGGCGGAGTTCGACTTCGCGCCGCCGCGCGAGCACGGCCTGGACGTCGTACGGGCCATCAGGGCGCTGCGGGACGGACAGGCCAAGGTCTTCTTCGCGATGGGCGGCAACTTCGTCTCCGCGACGCCGGACACCGAGGTCACCGAGGCCGCGATGCGGCGGGCCCGGCTGACCGTGCACGTCTCCACCAAGCTCAACCGCTCGCACGTGGTGACCGGGGCGCGGGCGCTGATCCTGCCCACCCTCGGGCGCACCGAGCGCGACACCCAGGCCAGCGGCGACCAGTTCGTCACGGTCGAGGACTCGATGGGCATGGTGCACGCCTCCCGGGGCCGCCTTGAGCCCGCGAGCGCGCAGTTGCTCTCCGAGCCGGCCATCGTCTGCCGGCTGGCCCGGCGCGTGTTGGGCGAGCGCAGCCGCACGCCCTGGGAGGAGTTCGAACGGGACTACGGGCTGGTGCGGGACCGCATCGCGCGCGTGATCCCCGGCTTCGAGGACTTCAACGCGCGGGTGAGCGCGCCCGGCGGGTTCGCGTTGCCGCACGGCCCCAGGGACGAGCGCCGCTTCCCCACGGCCACCGGGAAGGCCAACTTCACCGCGGCCCCGGTGGAGTTCCCCGAGGTGCCCGAGGGACGGCTGCTGCTCCAGACGCTGCGCTCGCACGACCAGTACAACACCACCATCTACGGCCTGGACGACCGTTACCGGGGCATCAGGAACGGCCGCCGGGTGGTCCTCGTCCACCCCGAGGACGCGCGCGAGCGGGGGCTGGCCGACGGCGCGTACGCGGACCTGGTCAGCGAGTGGCGGGACGGCAGCGAGCGGCGCGCGCCCGGCTTCCGCGTGGTGCACTACCCGACGGCCCGGGGCTGCGCCGCCGCGTACTACCCGGAGACCAACGTCCTGGTGCCGCTGGACGCGACGGCGGACACCAGCAACACGCCGGCGAGCAAGTCCGTGGTCATCCGCCTGGAACAGACGGCCCCCGTATAAGCGTTCGCTCAGGGAGCTGATAGGTAAGACGGAGCACAGGCCGAACAAGCGCCGCGGATCGGAGCCGGACAGCATGGGTGAGCAGACCACCACCACGTTCCCGCAGGAGATCATCGACCAGTACGAGGGGCTGGGGCTTGATCTGCCCGCCCTCTTCTCGGCCGGCCACCTGGGCGAGCGCATGGGGTTGCGGATTATCGAGGCGGCGCCCGAGCGCGTCGTGGGCACTCTCCCGGTGGAGGGCAACACCCAGCCGTACGGGCTGCTGCACGGCGGCGCGTCCGCGGTGCTCGCCGAGACCCTGGGGTCGGTCGGCTCCATGCTGCACGGCGGCCCGCACAAGATCGCCGTGGGCGTCGACCTCAACTGCACCCACCACCGCGCCGCCCGCTCCGGGCTGGTCACCGGGGTGGCCACGCCGGTGCACCGGGGCCGCTCGACCGCCACGTACGAGATCGTCATCAGCGACGAGGAGGGCCGGCGCGTGTGCACCGCGCGGCTGACCTGTCTGCTGCGCGAGGTCGAGGTGCCCGCCGCCGCGAGCGCGTCCGCGGCGGGCTGAGCGCCGGGGCCGGCGGCGGGCGGGGGTGCCAGAAAGGCGCCGGGCCCGCCGCCGGCCGGCTCAGGGCTCCTTGGAGCTCTTGGCGGCCTTCTTCTCCTCCGCGTCCTCGATAACCGCCTCGGCCACCTGCTGCATGGACATGCGGCGGTCCATCGACGTCTTCTGGATCCAGCGGAACGCGGCGGGCTCGGTCAGCCCGTACTGGGTCTGGAGGACGCTCTTGGCGCGGTCCACCAGCTTGCGCGTCTCCAGGCGCTGCGAGAGGTCGGCGACCTCCTTCTCCAGCGCCTTCAGCTCGGTGAAGCGGGAGACGGCCATCTCGATGGCGGGGACCACGTCGCTCTTGCTGAACGGCTTCACGAGATAGGCCATCGCCCCCGCGTCGCGGGCCCGCTCGACCAACTCGCGCTGGGAGAAGGCCGTCAGCATGAGCACCGGGGCGATGCTGTCCGCGGCGATCTGCTCGGCGGCGGAGATGCCGTCCAGGATCGGCATTTTCACGTCGAGGATGACGAGGTCGGGACGGTGTTCCCGGGCCAGCTCGACGGCGCGCTGGCCGTCTCCGGCCTCGCCGACGACCGAGTACCCCTCTTCTTCGAGCATTTCCTTCAGGTCGAGGCGGATCAGGGCCTCGTCCTCGGCGATGACGACACGTGTGGTCAACGGCGGGACGTGCGACTGCTGCTCATCGACGGGCTCAGGCTCGACGTCGCTCACGGGACTCCTCGAATCAGGCAGGTGGTGCCCCACGAGCCTACCTAGCTCCTGTATGTTTGACGCACAGCGTCTTTCCGCTAACCTCTGTTTCTGAGGCCAGCCCTGGTAGTCCAATGGCAGAGACGATACTCTCAAACAGTATTCAGTGTGGGTTCGAATCCCACCCAGGGCACTTATCTTCGCTTCAAAGGTTCGTTCAGCGCAGGCGCGATTCATTCGCCGTGGTGAACGTCGCGGCCTCTTCCCGGTCGAATGCGAGCACGCCGACCGGCATTCGCCCCTGGTGAACGGCAGAGCGTACGCACGGTAAATGCGAGGATATCCGGCGCTCGCCACCTCGTCTTACCACTTCCCTTTCGCCTCGCCCCTCCCCCGGCGCCCGCGTGACCGGGTCACCCGGTCGCGCCGCGAAGGACACATCTCACACCTGGCGCGTGAATACGGATTCCGCCACGAAAGGGGACGCGGCACGCACGGCCGCGAAATGGCCCACAACGCGCAGGCGCCCAGCGAGCCGAATTCCCCGGCCCGCTGAGCGGATCACTTGCCCCGTTGTCGATGTTTCCGGCGATTACCGCCGAACCGTCTACTGGCCCGGATCGTCGCCGATGCGGTGGACGCGGACCAGGTTGGTGGAGCCGGGGACGCCGGGCGGCGAGCCGGCCGTGATGACGACGACGTCGCCCCGCTGACAGCGGCCGATACGCAGCAGTTCCTCGTCCACCTGGGCCACCATGGCGTCCGTCGACTCGACGTGCGGGCCGAGGAAGGTCTCCACGCCCCAGGTCAGGTTGAGCTGGGCGTAGGTGTCCGGGTCGGGCGTGAAGGCGAGGACCGGGATCGGCGAGCGGTAGCGGGACAGGCGGCGCACCGTGTCGCCGGACTGGGTGAAGGCCACCAGGAACTTCGCGCCGAGGAAGTCGCCCATCTCGGCCGCCGCCCGGGCGACGGCGCCGGCCTGGGTGCGCGGCTTGTTCCGCTCGGTCAGCGGCGGCAGCCCCTTGGCCAGCACGTCCTCCTCGGCCGCGACGACGATGCGGCCCATGGTCTTGACCGTCTCGATCGGGTACTTGCCGACGCTGGTCTCGCCGGAGAGCATCACCGCGTCCGTGCCGTCCATGACGGCGTTGGCCACGTCGGACGCCTCGGCGCGGGTCGGCCGGGAGGCGTCGATCATCGAGTCGAGCATCTGGGTCGCCACGATCACCGGCTTGGCGTTGCGCTTGGCCAGCTTGATGGCGCGCTTCTGCACCATCGGCACGGCCTCCAGCGGCATCTCGACGCCCAGGTCGCCCCGGGCCACCATGATCCCGTCGAAGGCGTCCACGATGGCTTCCAGGTTCTCCACCGCCTGCGGCTTCTCGACCTTGGCGATCAGCGGCAGCCGGCGGCCCTCCTCGGCCATGATCCGGTGGACGTCGCGGGCGTCGTCGGCGTTGCGGACGAAGGACAGCGCGATGACGTCCGCGCCGGTGCGCAGCGCCCAGCGCAGGTCCTCGACGTCCTTACCGGACAGGGCGGGGACCGAGACCGCGACGCCGGGCAGGTTGAGCCCCTTGTGGTCGGAGACCATGCCGCCCTCGATGACCGTGGTGTGCACGCGCGGTCCGTCGACCGAGGTCACCTCCAGGGTGACGCGACCGTCGTCGACGAGGATGCGCTCACCGCGCGTGACGTCGGCGGCCAGGCCCTCGTAGGTCGTCCCGCAGCGGTGGCGGTCGCCCTCGATCTCCTCGACGGTGATGGTGAACTCGTCGCCGCGTTCAAGGAGTACCGGTCCTTCGCGGAATCGACCGAGGCGAATCTTCGGACCTTGAAGGTCGGCGAGGACACCGACGCTGCGGCCGGTCTCCTTGGAGGCTTGGCGCACCCTCTGGTACCGCTCCTCGTGCTCCACGTACGAACCGTGGCTGAGGTTGAAGCGGGCGACGTCCATGCCGGCCTCGACAAGCCTCTTGATCTGCTCATACGAGTCGGTGGCTGGGCCCAGGGTGCAGACGATTTTTGCTCGGCGCATGGGTCGAGCCTATGACCTACCAGCGGGTAGAGAACCGTGAACTCCCTACAGCCCAACGACCTTTGCATGAAAGGCTCTTGACAACTAATGAAACGTGCGCGGGTCCGCTCCTATGAGCGATTTTCGGCGGCCGTCCCCGCCCTTCTCACAGTGCGGGACGCGTCATCGTGAACCGGGCGTTGACGTGCGCGTACACGGTCTGCCGCCGTGGTTCGAGGTCGAGGGCGGGTGGCTGCTCCGCCGCGCCGCCGTAGCCGGGGGCCGCCGCGCGCATGCTGGCGGCGGGCGGGGGCAACGGGGCGTTCTCGGCACCGATGTCGGCGAGTTCGACGATGGCGGCCAGTTCCGCGCCGAGCGCCTGCGCGTACTCGCGGGCCCGCTTGACCGCCTCGCGCACGGCCTCCTGGCGCGCCTCGCGGTGCGCCGGCGAGTCGGGGCGCAGCGCCCACCAGGGGCCGTCGACGCTGGTCAGCTCCAGGTCGGCGAGGCGGGTGCTCAGCTCCCCCAGCGCGCCGAAGTCGGCGAGCGTGGCGGTCAGGTAGACCCGGCCGTGGTAGGCGCGGACCCGTTCGTGGCGGCCCTTGTCGGCCAGTTGCGGGGTGATGCTGAACGCGCCGGTCTCCAGCTTCTCGACGGCGTCGCCGTAGGACCGGACGAGGTCGAGGACCTGGTTGTTGCGGCGGGTGAGGTGGTCGAGCGCGCCGCGCCGGTCGGTGCCGCGGGCGCTGACGGTGATGCCGACGCGGGCGATCTCCGGGTCGACCTCAAGCCTGGCCTCGCCGCGCACCGCGACGCGCGGGGTCTCGGGCGTTCCGTAGGACAGCGGTGTGGTGGTTGTCATGGGGCTCACTCTCGCAGTCGGCCCGCGCATCAGGTAGTCATGTGATCGAAACCCGCCCGGGGCACACCGGCTGGCGCGGGTGGAGAACCCTCGCGCGTGACGCGGTGTGCGGACGCGCCTCGCATCGCTGCCAGAAGACGGAGAACAACGACATGCCGCTGGACCGTAGGAAGTTCCTGGGCCGCTCCGCCGCGACGGGCGCCGCCGTGGCGCTGGCCGGCACGGCGACCGTGGCCGCCTCGCCCGCCGCCGGGCGCCGGCCGGGCAGGCGGTACGAGTTCAGTGTCCTCGGCACCACCGACCTGCACGGCAACGTCTTCAACTGGGACTACTTCACCGACGCGGAGTTCGACGACAAGGACCACAACGACATCGGGCTCGCCAAGATCTCCACGCTGGTGAGACAGGTCCGCGCGGAGCGCGGAGCGCGCGACACGCTGCTGATCGACGCCGGCGACACCATCCAGGGCACCCAGCTGTCGTACTACTACGCCAAGGTCGATCCGATCACCGGCCCCGGCGGCCCGGTGCACCCGATGGCCAAGGCGATGAACGCGATCGGGTACGACGCGGCGGCGCTGGGCAACCACGAGTTCAACTACGGCATACCGGTGCTGCGGAAGTTCGCCGAGCAGTGCGACTTCCCGCTGCTGGGGGCGAACGCGCTGGACGCGCGGACGGCCCGGCCGGCGTTCGCGCCGTACTGGATGACGCGGCTGCGGACGCCGTTCGGGCCTCCGGTGCGGGTGGCGGTCCTGGGGCTGACCAACCCCGGCATCGCGCTGTGGGACAAGGCACACGTCCAGGGCAAGCTGACCTTCCCGGGGCTGGTCGAGCAGGCGGCGAAGTACGTGCCACGGCTGCGGTCGATGGGCGCTGACGTGGTGGTCGTCTCGGCGCACTCGGGCACCAGCGGCACCTCCTCCTACGGTGACCTGCTGCCGCACGTGGAGAACGCGGCGGCGCAGGTGGCGCAGCGGGTACCGGGCATCGACGCGATCCTGGTGGGACACGCGCACGCCGAGATCCCGGAGTACCGGGTGGTGAACGAGGAGACGGGCCGCGAGGTGGTCCTCTCGGAGCCGCTGAAGTGGGGGCAGCGGCTGACGGTGTTCGACTTCGGGCTGGTCTGGGAGCGCGGCCGGTGGCACGTGGAGTCGGTGACCTCGAAGGTGCTGAACTCCAACACCGTCGCCGAGGACCCGGAGATCGTGCGGTTGCTCACCGGGGAGCACGAGAAGGTCGTGTCGTACGTCAACCAGGTGATCGGCACCTCGGCGCGGCGGATGGCGGCCGACGAGGCGCCGTACAAGGACACGCCGATCATCGACCTCATCAACCACGTGCAGGCGCAGACGGTGCGGGCGGCGCTCGCGGGCACCGAGCACGCGAAGGTGCCGGTGCTCTCGCAGGCCTCGTGCTTCTCGCGCACGGCCGTGGTGCCGGTCGGCGAGGTCACCATCCGCGAGGTGGCCGGCCTGTACCCGTTCGAGAACACCCTGGAGGCGCGGCTGCTGACCGGCGCGCAACTGCGCGAGTACCTGGAGCACTCGGCGCGGTACTACGTGCGGACCCCGGCCGGTGGCGGCGTCGACCCGGCGAAGCTGACCAACGCGAACGGCACGCCGGACTACAACTACGACGCGGTCAGCGGTGTGACGTACGAGATCGACATCGCCAGGGAGCCGGGGCAGCGGATCGCGAAGCTGTGCTTCGAGGGGCGGCCGGTGGCCGACGACGCGCGGTTCGTGTTGGCCGTGAACAACTACCGGGCCAGCGGCGGCGGTAACTTCCCGCACGTCGCGACGGCGAAGCAGGTGTGGTCGACGTCCGAGGAGATCCGGAACACGATCATCGCCTGGGTGCGGGCGAAGGGGACGATCGATCCCGAGGAGTTCGCGACCCAGGACTGGAAGCTGACCCGCGACGGGGCGCCCGTCTTCTACTCGCCGCTGGAGCACCGGCCGTACGCGCAGTGCCCCTGCTGCGGCTGAGTCGCCCGTCGGGCGCTCGGCCGGGCTTGGCCTGACGCCTTAGCGCCGTGGCGTCGGGCCGGGCCGGCGGGGTGGCCGGCGGCCGGGCCGGGTGGGGCACATGCCGGGGTGACGTGCCGTCAGTCAGGAAGTGTTAAAGGGCGTCAACAACCGTTAAAGGGTGTCAATAAACGTGCCGCCCTCCGGCCCGGGTCAGCACAATGAAAGGATGAATGAGGAGTTTGCTGCCGCGTTCGAAGCCGTTCGCCGAGATCTAGCTGCCTCATGTGCCGTGCGACCTCGTTTCGCCGAGGATGCGTGGGCTCAGGAGCTCGCGGGCGTGGGCGGGGTCGCGGGGGTCATGCTGTACGAGCCGGACGGCACCGGGATGGGCATCTCCACGATGCTCGGCCAGCCACGGGCGCAGCAGGTCGCGGAGCTGGCCGACCAGGTGCAGGAGTGGGCGGTGGAGGCGCTGTGCGCGGCGACGATGCCCGCGGTGTGGCCCGAGTGTCCCGCGCACCCCAACGCGCACCCGCTGGCGCCGGTCGTCCTGCACGGTCAGGCGGTGTGGTCATGTCCGCGCGACGGTGTGACGGTCGCGCTGATCGGGGAGCTTGCCGCCACGCTGGCCGCCGCCGCAGACCGCCGGGTCGAGGCCGAAGGTGGTGAACGCCGTCCGGCGCGGAAGCGCGAACGCCAGCCGACCCGTGACTGAGTTGAGGATGACGGCACCGCGCCAGGCGGCGAGCCCGAGGTCCGGCGCGCCGACGCCGTGGGTGTGCCGCTCGGCGTTCTGCACGTAGATCGAGCCCTTGATGGCGGGGTCGAGGACCAGCCGCTGCTGCTCGTCCACCAGTGGCCGGCCGGCGGTGTCCCGGCACAGTTGGGGTTGCAGGTCGGCGAGGAGCGTGTCGATCGAGCGCTCGCGGTAGCCGGTGGCCAGCACGACCGCGTTGGTCGTGAGCCTGCTGCGGGTGTGCTGGTGCTCGTGTTCGACGTGCAGCTCGATGGTGGAGGTGCCGACGCGGCCAGCGGTGCGTACCCGCACGCCGGGGGTCAGGACGGCGTCGGGCCAACCGCCGTCGAGCGTGCGGTCGTACAGCTCGTCGTGGATGGCGGAGATGGTGGCCTGGTCGATGCCCTTGTAGAGCTGCCACTGGCCGGGCAGCAGCGCGTCGCGGGTGGACTCGCTGAGCGCGTGGAAGTAGCGCGTGTAGTCGGGCGTGAACTGCTCCAGGCCGAGCTTGCTGTACTCCATGGGCGCGAACGCCGGCGTACGGGTGAGCCAGTGCAGGCCCTCGCGCCCGGGCGGGCGGCGGCGCAGCAGGTCGAGGAAGACCTCGGCGCCCGACTGGCCGGAGCCGACGACCGTGACGTGGTCGGCGGCCAGCAACTCGGCCCGGTGGTCGAGGTAGTGCGCCGCGTGCAGCACGGGCACGCCGTGCGCGTCGGCGAGCGGGCGCAACGGCTCGGGCACGTGCGGCGCGGTGCCGACGCCGAGCGCCAGGTGGCGCGCGTAGGCGCGGCCGAGCGCGACCACCTCGTCGTCGGCGTCCAACTGGGCGTAGTCCACCTCGAACAGCTCGCGGTCCGGGTTCCAGCGCACCGTGTCGATGTGGTGGCGGAAGTACAGGCCGGGCAGGTGCTCGCTGACCCAGCGGCAGTAGGCGTCGTACTCGGCGCGTCTGATGTGGAAGCGTTCGGCGAAGTAGAAGGGGAAGAGCCGGTCCTGGTCGTGCAGGTAGTTCAGGAAGGTCCAGGGGCTGGCGGGGTCGGCGAGGGTGACGAGGTCGGCGAGGAAGGGCACCTGGAGCGTGGTGCCCTCGATGAGCAGGCCCGGGTGCCAGCGGAAGGCGGGCCGCTCCTCGTAGAAGGCGGTGCGCAGACCGGGGACGCCGTAGGCCAGGGCGGCCAGGGAGAGGTTGAACGGGCCGATGCCGACGCCGGCGAGGTCGTAGGGCTGTTCCGGGGTGGTGGCGGGCGCCTGCGGCTGGGCTTCGTGTCGCGGCGTCGGGGCGGTGGTGCTCATCCGGTGCGGTGGCCTTCCACGAGTTTCACCAGCGCTTCGAGGTCGCTGGGCTGGATGTGCGGGTTCAGGAGGGTGGCCTTGAGCCACAGGCCGTCGGGGCGGGCCGCGCGGCCCAGTACGGCCCGGCCCTCGGCGAGGAGCCGGCGGCGCGCCCGGGCCACGGCGGGCGGGTCCGCGCCGGTGGGGCGGAAGAGGACGGTGCTGATGGTGGGCCGGGCGTGCAGTTCGAGGCCGGGGGTGGCCTCGATCAGGTCGGCCAGGTGCTGGGCCGCGGCGCAGGTGCGGTCGATCAGCTCGGCCAGTCCCCTGCGCCCCAGGGCCCGCAGCGTGACGGCGACCTTGAGGATGTCGGGGCGGCGGGTGGTGCGCGTGGAGCGGCCGAGCAGGTCGGGGAGGCCGGCGGCGGTGTCGTCGGCGGCGCTCAGGTAGTCGGCGCGGTGGCCGAGCGGCGCGAGGTCGGCGGCGTCGGGCACGGCCAGCAGCCCCGCCGCGACCGGCTGCCAGCCCAGCTTGTGCAGGTCCAGGGTGACGGTGTGGGCACGCTCGATGCCGCGCACCCTGGCCGCGTGGACGTCGCTGAACAGCAGCGGGCCGCCGTACGCGGCGTCGACGTGCAGCCGGGCGCCGTACGCGGCGGCCACGTCGGCCAGCTCGGGCAGCGGGTCGATGGCGCCGCTGTCGGTGGTGCCCGCGGTGGCCACGATCAACTGCGGCGCTCCGTCCGGCAGTTGGCCGAGCGCGGCGGCCACGGCGGCCGGATCGAGCACGCCGCGCGGGGTGGCGACCACGACCGGGTCCGGCAGCCCGAGCAGCCAGGCCGCGCGCACCACGCTGTGGTGCGCGTTCTCGCCGCAGACCACGCGCAGCGCCGGCGGCCCGTGCGCCGGCCGGTGCGGGTGCGGCGGGGTGGGGTGTGGCGCGTCCGGGTGGCGGCGGGGGTGTGGCAGGGCGTACGGACCCGGCCACGGGCCGGCCGGTGGACGCTCCGGGGCGGGCCCGGCCGGCGCGCGGTTGGCGTGCGCGTGGTCGCCGGGCGCCCCGGGGGCGTACGCCGGGGCGTGGGCCGTCGAGCGGTCGGCCGGCCTGGTGGTGGGGGGCGCCGGGGTGCGGGCGGGGCGGCCGGCCACCGCCTCACGGGCCAGCAGGAGGGCGAGTTGGTTGGCCTCGGTGCCGCCCGTGGTGACCAGGGCGTCGGCGGCCGGGGCGGCCGGGTAGACCAGGGCGGCGAGGGACCGGCTGGTGCGGGCTTCGAGCTCGGAGGCGGCCGGGGCTTGGTCCCAGGAGTCGAGCGAGGGGTTAAGTGCGCTCGCGGCGAGGTCTGCGGCGACGGCGACGGCCAGCGGCGGGCAGTGCAGATGGGCGACGCAGTGCGGGTCGGCGGGGTCCGCGGCGCCGACGGTGACGGCGTGCACCAGGGTGCGCAGGGCCTCGTCCGCGCCGGTGCCCTCGGTGGGGATGGCGCACCCCACGGCGTCGCGCACGGCCCGCGCCACGGCCTCGGGCCCGCCCCCGGGCAGCGGTCCGGCGCGGTCGCGGGCGCCGGTGGCGAGCGTGTCCAGGACGGCGTCGAGCAGCGGGCGCAGCGCGCGCGGACCCGCGGCGCCGCCCGCGAGGGGCGGCAGGGGCGGTTCGGCGTCGGCAACGGGCACAGGCACGGATGTGCCCTCCAATAGGCAGTCGCAGGTTTGGGGTTGGCCTAAGTTACTGGCGCCGCCATCGGCCGCGACGGCCCTTGCCCGGACACCACTCGTTAGGGGTAGCCACGTGCTCGTACGAGGGATGCGCGGGCCGCGGGTCACGGGCGGTTCCGACGAAGATCACGCCCCCTCGGGCGGCCACACGGCGTACGGCCTCGCGGAGCGGGTGGCTGGCCGAGGGGCGGGCCCAGCGTGGTCGGCCCGGTGTGCGGCGGCTCCGCGTCCCCGGCCCGGGGTCGGGCGGGGGACGCGGGGCCGGGGTGAGAGGGCCGGGGCGCGGTCGGCGGGGGTGGGCCCGGGACGGGGCCGGGTCAGGCCGCCGGGCGGGTGAAGGCCGCCGCGTGGTCGGCCGCCCACCGGGCGAAGGTCAGCGCCGGGCGGCCGGTGACCTCGGCGACGGCCGTGGACACCTCGGGCTCCTCGGCCGCCGCGGCGGCCAGCGCGTCCAGGACCGTGTCGAGCAGCCCCGGCGGCACGTGCGGGAACAGCTCCGGCCTGACCTGCTCGCGCGGGATCTCCTCGTAGCGCAGGTCGCGGCCGAGCGCCGCGCCGATGATGCCGACCTGCTCCGCGTTGCTGAACGCCTCGGGTCCGGTGAGCCGGTAGATGGCCGTGTGGTGCCCGTCGTCCACGAGGGCGCGGACGGCGACCGCGGCGATGTCCGCCTCGTGGATCGGCGCGCTGCGCGCCCCGGCGAACGGGGCGCGCACGACGTCGCCGGCGCGGATCTGGGGAGCCCACTGGAAGGAGTTGACGGCGAATCCGTTGGGCCGCAGCAGCGTCCACTGGGCGCCGCTGGCCATGACCGCGCGCTCCGGCACGACGTGGTGCGCGACGAGCGGGTTGGTCTCGTCCGGGTCGTCGTCGACGGCGCCGCTGGAGAGCATCACCACCCGTCGGACGCCGGCCGGGATCGCGGCGGCGAGCACGGCCGGGGTGTGCTCGCCGACCGCGCTGAGATTGATGAAGAGGCCGGTGGCGCCGGCGAAGAGCGCGGCCAGGGCGGCGGGGTCGGCGAAGTCGGCCCGTACCGCCTCGGCGCCCGCGGGCAGCGCGGCGCGGTCGGGGTCACGGGTCAGGCCGCGTACGGGCTGGCCCTCGGCGACGAGTTGGGAGACGAGCGAGCGCCCCACGTTGCCGGTGGCTCCGGTCACGACGATCACGGCTGTGCCGCCTTTCTGTCGCCCCACACCCCGCCCGACCCGCGCGGGCGCCCGGGTCACGGCCCGGCGGAGCGGGCCGACCGGCGCCGCGCCGCCCGACGGCGTGTCGGCCGGTGGTGAACCGGCCGCTCGGAGCGGGGCGTTGGGGGCCCGGCGGGGAGCGCCGGGGTCTGGTCTGCTGGTTGGCACGCGCCACGCTAGTTAACCGGATGCCCCCTCCGGATCGTCAACCAGGCGGAGTCCGGCTGCGACCAGAGACCTAGGACCGGGCCGACGACGGGCCCCGGGCAGCGCGCCCGTCCGCTGTCCGCACGCCCGGCGTGCGCCACGGCGCGACCTGGCGGACGGCCCCGCTGTACGGCCCCCGCCCGGCACCCGCTTCCCGACTCCGCCCGGCGCCCCGACGCCCCGGCGCCCCGGCGCGCTCGCGCGCGTGTCCCGGGCGCCGGGCGCGGGCGGGTGGCTCGCCCCGGCTCAGCCCGTGGTCGCCGGGGTGGCCGTGGCCTGCGCGGCGCGGACCCGCAGGGCCCGTCGCAGGTCGTCGAGTTCGTCGGCGAAGCGACGGCGCAGCGCGGGGATCGGGTTGGCCTCGCGCAGGCAGTCCTCGCCGAGCCGCAGCGTCTGTTCGTCCACCGCGTGGAACGGGAAGCCGAAGCGGCCGACGGCCTGGGCGATGGCGGGGCCGCGCCGGGCGGCGAGGTCGGCGACCGCGGGGAAGTAGCGCGCCAGGTAGGCGCGGAGCAACTCGTGCTGCTCGGGCTGCCAGAAGCCCTCGGCGGTCGCGGTGGCCAGGTACGTCGACAGGTCGTCCTTCTCGAAGAGTTCGGCCCAGGCCGCGTCCTTGGCCGCCACGTCGGGCAGCGCGGCGCGGCAACGGGCCGCGCCCTCCTGGCCGGTGGCGCTGGAGTCGCGGGCGAGTTCCTCCTCGATGTCGGCGAGCGTGACGGCGCCGAGCACGGAGCGCCGCAGCAGCAGCCGCCAGCGCAGCTCCGGGTCGAGTTCGGGGCCGCCGGGCACGGCGCCCGCCGCGAGCCAGTCGCCGAGTTCGGCCGAGTCTGCCGTGCTGTCGGCGAGGGTCTGCACGGCCGCCAGGCGCAGCCCGGGCGCCGAGCCGTCAGCGGTGCGGGCGAGCAGCTCGCGGCAGGTGTCCACCAGGGTGGCCAGGGCCGCTGGGCGTTGCTCGGCGGGCAGGTAGCGGTCGGCGATCTGACCGCGGGCGAAGGCCAGGACGCCCTGGACGATGACGACGTCGCTCTCCCTGGGGAGGTGGGCGCGCAGCACGTCGAGGTAGTCGGTGGGCGCCAGCTTCCCGTCGCGCACCAGGTCGCGGGCGGCGTTCCAGACCACGGCGCGGGAAAGCGCGTCGGGCAGCCCGGACAGGGCGGCGGCGATCGTCTGCCAGGACCGCTCGTCGAAGCCGATCTTGACGTAGCCGTAGTCGCCGTCGTTGACCAGGACGAGGTCGGGGCGGCGGCCGTCGGCCGTGTGCGTCTCGTCCTCCGGGACGTTCCAGCGCAGCGGCGTACGGGGGACGAGGCGGCCGGTGTCGGCGTCGAGGTCGTAGCAGCCGATGGTGAGCTGGTGCGGGCGGCTGCCCTCGTGCAGCAGGCGCAGTTCCCAGCCGTCGGGGCCCTCGCTGACCTGGGGCGTGAGGGTGTCCACGCCGGTGGTGCGCAGCCAGGCGTCGGCCCACTCGG
This sequence comes from Streptomyces sp. 71268, assembly GCF_029392895.1. NCBI lineage: Bacteria > Bacillati > Actinomycetota > Actinomycetes > Kitasatosporales > Streptomycetaceae > Streptomyces > Streptomyces sp. 71268. The sequence goes on along the minus strand of NZ_CP114200.1, from coordinate 6,711,671 downwards.
GCACCGGGCGGCCGGAGGCGCGGGCGAGGGCGTCGATGAAGTCGGCGAGGGTCGCGTTGCCGAACCGGTGCAGCGTGAAGTGGTCGTTGATGCCCGCGAAGAAGTCCTGCTCGCCGAGCCAGGCGACGAGCTGGCGCAGGGCCGAGGCGCCCTTGGCGTACGAGATGCCGTCGAAGTTCAGCCGGGCGGCGGCCGTGTCGGGCACACCGTCGGGCTCGGGGGCCACGGGGTGCGTCGAGGGGCGCTGGTCGGCGTCGTAGCCCCAGCTCTTGCGGCGGACGCCGAAGTCGGCCCAGGTGTCGGTGTAACCGGTGGCCTCGGTGAGGATCTGGAAGCCCATGTACTCCGCGAACGACTCGTTCAGCCAGATGTCGTCCCACCAGCGCATGGTGACCAGGTCGCCGAACCACATGTGGGCCATCTCGTGCGCGATGACCATGGCGCGGCTCTGCCGCTCGCCCTCGGTGACGGCCGAGCGGAAGACGAACTGGTCGCGGAAGGTGACCAGGCCCGGGTTCTCCATGGCGCCGGAGTTGAACTCGGGCACGAACGCCTGGTCGTAGGAGTCGAACGGGTACGGCTCGTCGAAGATCTCGTGATAGCGGTCGAAGCAGCGCCGGGTGATGTCGAAGAGCTCGTCGGCGTCGGCGTCGAGATAGGCGCCGAGCGAGCGGCGTACGTGCAGTCCGAACGGCAGCCCCGCGTGCCGGGTGCGCACCGAGTGCCAGGGGCCGGCGGCGACGGCCATCAGGTAGGTGCTGATGGGCTGGGTGGGGGCGATCTGCCAGCGGCCGTCCGCGGTGTCGCCGACGCGGGTGGCGACACCGTTGCCGAGCACGGTCCACTCGGGCGGCGCGGTGACCGTGACCTCGAAGACCGCCTTCAGGTCGGGCTGGTCGAAGCAGGCGAACACCTTGGGCGCGTCGGACATGCAGCACATGGTGTAGAGGTACGTTTCGCCATCGGCCGGGTCGGTGAAGCGGTGCATGCCCTCACCGGTGCGCGAGTAGTGCATGTCGGCCTCGACCAGCACCTCGTGCTCGCCCTCGCCGAGCCCGGTCAGCGGGTAGCGGCCGTCGGCGTACAGCGTGGGGTCGAGGTCGTTGCCGTCGAGCGCGATCCGGTGCAGCGCCGCGGCCTCCAGTTCGATGAAGGTGTCGGTCCCCGCCTCCAGCACGCACAGGCGTACGGAGGTGGTCGAGCCGAACACCTCGGCGCCTCGGGTCAGGTCGAGGTCGATGGTGTAGCGGCGGAGGCCGATGTGGGCGGCACGGTTCTGCGCTTCGTCGCGCGTGAGTACGGACATGGGGACATGCTGCCGTACGGTTCGCGTTCCGTGCAGGTTGCGGTGGGTGCCGGGCAGGCGCCGGGCCCGACGGGGGCCCCGGCTGGGGCCCCGGGTCGCGTACGGCCCGGGCGGGGCCGGGGCGCCTCGGGGCGCGATGGCAGGCTGGGGGCATGACGATCGCCGTACGCACCCAGCGCTCCCCGCTCCCGGCGCGGCCCGGTGCCGCTCCCCGCCCCGCGCCGCCGGCCGCCCCGGCCGTGACCCGCCGCCCCGTCGGGGGCGCGCGATGACGGGGGTGGCGGGCGCCGGGGCCGGCGGGGAGCGGCCGGTGGAGGTCGCCGCGCGGCGGCGCGCGCTGGAGCGGATCGAGGCGTACGCCGGCCGGCTCACGGAGCTGAGCCGGAGCCTGCACGCCGACCCGGAGTTGGCCTTCGCCGAGCACCGGGCGGCGGGGCGGCTGGCGGCGCTGCTCGAGGAGGCGGGGTTCGCCGTCCGCCGTGGCCCGTACGAGCTGCCGACCGCGCTGACCGCCTCGTACGGTACGGGGCCGCTGACGATCGGGGTGTGCGCCGAGTACGACGCGCTGCCGGAGCTGGGGCACGCCTGCGGGCACAACGTGATCTGCGCGGCGAGCGCGGGGGCCGCCATCGGCCTGGCGGCGGTCGCCGACGAACTCGGCTTCGCGGTGAAGCTGCTCGGCACCCCGGCCGAGGAGACGGGCGGCGGCAAGGTGCTGATGCTCGACCGCGGCGCCTTCGACGATGTGACGGTGGCGATGATGGCGCACCCGGGGCCGGTGGACGACATCGATCCGCGCTCGTCCACCACGTCGGTCGCGCGCTTCGACGTGACGTTCACCGGACGCGCCTCGCACGCGGCGCTCGCGCCCCAGGCGGGGATCAACGCGGGAGACGCCGCCGTGGTGGCGCAGGTGGCGGTGGGGCAGTTGCGGCAGCAACTGCCGGACGGCTACCGGGTTGCGGGCATCGTCCGCGAGGGCGGCGCGCAGTCGAACATCATCCCGGAGCGGACCGTGCTCTCCTTCGAGGTGCGCACGCCCACGGCGGAGGAGCTGGCCGCGCTGCGCGAGCGGGTCGCGGACTGCTTCCGCGGCGCCGCGCTCGCCACGGGGTGCTCCGTGGCGATCACGCCGACCCAGCCGGACTACCTCGACCTGCGCAACGACGCCTGGCTGATGGCGCGGTACGCGGACGGGCTGCGCGCGGCGGCCGGCCGCTCCCCCGCCGAGCCGGCCGGCCCGCCCCGGCGCATCGGCGCGTCGACGGACATGGGGAACGTGACCCGGGCGCTGCCCGCGATCCACCCGCACCTCGGGCTCGTCGGCTCCAGCGGCACGCCGCACACCAGGGAGTTCGCCGAGTGGACGGGCGGCGCCGCGGCCGACGACGCGGTGCTCGCGGCGGCCCGCGCCATGGCCTGGGCGGGCGTCGCGCTCGCCGCCGACGAGGAGCGCCGCGCGCACTACCTGGACCTGCGCGCCGCCGGCATGGGCGGCGTGGCCCCCGGCGCGGACGGCTGACCCGCCGCCCCGGGCCCACTCCTACGGGGTGCCGCCGCCGTTGGCCACGACGTCGTCGGCGATCTGCTCGTGGTGCCGGATCACCTCGGCGATGATGAAGTTCAGCAGCTTCTCGGCGAACCCGGGGTCGAGCTTGGCGCTCTCGGCGAGTTCGCGCAGCCGGGCGATCTGCCGGGCCTCGCGCGCCGGGTCGGCCGGCGGCAGCTTGTGGTCGGCCTTCAGGCGGCCGACCCGCTGGGTGCACTTGAAGCGCTCGGCGAGCATGTGGACGACGGCCGCGTCGATGTTGTCGATGCTGTCCCGCAGCCGCGACAATTCGGCGCGTACGGCCGCGTCGCCCGGGGCCGCGGTGTCCGGTACCGCGGTGTCCAGGTCTGCGGTGTCCGGTACTGCGGTGTCTGGCTTTCCGGTCGGCGACGCGGAGGTGGCCCGCTCGGTGGAGCGTGCGGGCAGGTCGGGCTGGTCGTTCATCGCGTGGGTCTCCCGATGCGGTCACGGGCGGCAAACGGCGCCACGCTAACAGGGCGCGCCCGGCGCCGGGCGGCCGGCCGCGACCACGCCCGCGCACCGGCCGCACCGCCCGGCGGCGCGCCGGGGTGCGAACGAGGGCGCGTACGCAGCACGGACGGGGCACGAACGGGGGTACGCGGCGCGTACGGGCAGAGCGCGGCCGGCGTACGGGCTCTGCGCCGGCGGGGGCCGGGCGGGGGCCGGGACCGGACGCCTGACCGGGGGCCGAGCGCGGCCCGGGCGTACGGCGCGCGGGCCACGGGTCCCGTCGTGGGTCAGGGGGCGAGGGACGGTGTGGAGCGGATGGTCGGCGGGTGGCGCGGGTGGGGGACCGCGTCGCTCCAGCCGCCGGGGGCGGCGCGGCCCTGCTGTTCGCGGAAGCGGCCGGGCGCGATGCCGACCCGGCGGGTGAACAGCCGGTTGAAGTAGGCGGGGTCGTCGTAGCCGACCCCGCGGGCCACGGCGGCCACCGGGAGTTCGGTGCCGACCAGCAGTTCCTTGGCCCGGCCGAGCCGGATGCCGAGCAGGTAGTCCTTGGGGCTCGCGCCGGCCGCGCGGCGTACCACCGCGCGTAGTTCGGCCGCGGTCATGCCGTGCCGGGCGGCGTGTTCGGCGACCGACAGCGGGAGGAACGCGTCGCGCGCCAGCGCGCGCAGCACCGGGTCGGTGTCCCCCGCGGTGTCCGCGCGCGCCCGGCGCAGCGCGACCAGCAACTCGTGCACGGCGGCGGAGGTCTCGACTTCGAGCAGCGGATTGCCCGGCTGGGCGGCGCGGGTGATGCGGCCGATGGCGGCTCGGGCGGTGGTGGTGTCGGTGAGCGGGACCAGGGGCCGGTCGGGGTCGATGTAGCCGAGTTCGGTGTACGCGGCGACGGCCGTCCCCGTGAAGTCGACGAAGCTCTCGTCCCAGCCGGTGTCCCGGCTCGCCCCGTAGTGGTGCGGCACGCCCGGGGTGAGCCAGAGCAACGCGGGCGCGATGACCGGGCGGCGGACCCCGTCGGCGCCCTCGAACCAGCCGCTGCCCGCGCTGACCACCACCGCCACGTGGTGGTCGAGGACGCGCGGTCCGACCGTGGGCAGCGCGCCGTGCTGGAGGCCGACGCCGAGGCAGACCAGGCCGAGCTGGTGGTGGACCGGGGTGGGCATGAAGTACCGCATCCAGGTCCGGTAGGCGCGCTCCTCCACCGCCTGCCTCTCGTTCTGTCGCTGGATGACCGGTGCTCGGGGTGCCAAGATCTTCTGCGCCACGTGGTCGACGATATCCGGCCAGGCTGGCCGATGCCCCCGTCGCCCGGCCGGGCCAGGCTCCGAGGCGGGCCCCGAACGGACCGCACGCTCGAAGATCACCCAACCATCGCCTCATCGCCAACTCCCGTTCACCCAGCGGCCGGACACCGCCCTCGATGGCCACCGCCGCCCGCGCGCCGCCCCACTCCGTCCACCCGGCGGCGACCTTTGTCCATGGACCGGCCGCCGGTCGGCGGGTGAGGGTGTGGGCGTCGGCGGGCCGGGGAGCGAGAGGCGGTGCGGGGCGTGGCGGAGTTCGCGGTCACGGACGAGGGGTTCACCTGGGACGGGCGGCCGGTGCGGCTGCTTTCGGGGGCCGTGCACTACTTCCGGGTCCCCGAGGAACACTGGGCGCACCGGCTGGCGATGGCCCGCGCGATGGGCCTGAACTGCGTGGAGACGTACGTGCCGTGGAATCTGCACGAGCCGCGGCCCGGGGAGTTCCGCGACGTGGCGGCGCTGGGCCGGTTCCTGGACGCGGCGCACGCGGCCGGCCTGTGGGCGATCGTGCGCCCGGGCCCCTACATCTGCGCCGAGTGGGAGAACGGCGGGCTGCCGCACTGGTTGACCGGGCCGCTGGGCTCCCGGGTGCGCACCCGCGATCCGCGGTTCCTGGCCGCGGTGGACGCGTGGTGCGAGCGGGTGCTCGCGCAGGTGGTGCCCCGACAGGCGGACCGCGGCGGCCCGGTGGTCATGGTGCAGGTGGAGAACGAGTACGGCTCGTACGGCAGCGACCGGCGCTATCTGCGACACCTGGCCGGCGTGCTGCGGCGGTGCGGGGTGAGCGTGCCGCTGTTCACCTCGGACGGCCCGGAGGACCACATGCTCACCGGCGGCTCGCTGCCCGGGGTGCTGGCGACGGTCAACTTCGACTCGGGCGCGCGCGAGGCGTTCGCCGCGCTGCGCCGGCACCGGCCGCGCTCCCCGCTGATGTGCATGGAGTTCTGGTGCGGCTGGTTCACGCACTGGGGTGCCGAGCCGGCGACCCGGGACGCGGCGGAGGCGGCCGGGGCGCTGCGGGAGATCCTGGAGTGCGGCGCGTCGGTCAACCTGTACATGGCGCACGGCGGCACCAACTTCGGCGGCTGGGCCGGCGCCAACCGCTCCGGCGACCTGCACGACGGGGCGCTGCGGCCCACCACCACCTCGTACGACTACGACGCGCCGATCGACGAGCGCGGCGCGCCGACGGAGAAGTTCTGGCGCTTCCGCGAGGTGCTCGCCGACCACGCGTCGGGCCCGCTGCCCGCGCCGCCGCCGGTCCCCCCGTCGCTGGGCCGTCCGGTCGCCGTGCGGCTCGACCGGTGGGCGCCGCTGGAGGGCGTGCTCGACGCGCTGGGCGGGCCGGAGACGCACACCGCGACGCCGCCCACCTTCGAGGAGTTGGACGTGGACCGTGGCCTCGTCCGCTACCGGTTCGAGGTGCCGGGTCCACGCGCGCCCTACCCGCTGCGCGTGCTCGGGCTGCGGGACCGCGCGCTGGTCACCGTGGACGGGGCGCGGGTCGCCGTCCTCGACGAGCGGGACGCGCTGCTCGGCGAGGTGGCCGGGCCCGCGACGGTGGACCTGTGGGTGGAGTCGCTGGGCCGGGTCAACTACGGCCCACGGCTGGCCGAGCCGAAGGGCATCACCGGCGGCGTGCTGCACGAGCGGCAGTACCTGCACGGCGTACGGGCCAGGCCGCTGCGGCTCGACGCGGTCGAGCGGCCCGGGGCGCTGGCCCGGATCGCGTACGGGCCGGCGCCGAGGGGCGCGGAGCCCGGCCTGTTCGCCGGCTCCTTCGAGGTGGCCGCGCCGGGCGACGCGAGGCTCGAACTGCCGGGCCTGGTACGCGGCTTCGCCTGGGTCAACGGCCGCTGCCTGGGCCGCTACTGGTCGCGCGGCCCGCAGCGCGGCCTGTACGTGCCGGGCCCCTGGCTGCGGGCGGGCCACAACGAGTTGCTGCTCCTCGAACTGGAGGGGACGCCCGCCGACGCCGACGCCCAGCCCGTCGGGCCCGCCCTGCTGAGCTGAGCGGCGCGGGGGCCGGACCGGGCGCGGGAGGTGGACGCCAAGGCCCCGCTTCGGCACCCTGCCTCCATGATCGCGAAACTCCAGTGCACCGTCATCGACTGCCCCGACCCCACGGCCATGGCGGGGTTCTACGGCGCCATCCTCGGCTGGCAGCGCAACACCGACGACCCCGACTGGGTCACCCTCACCTCCCCCAACGGCCAGCAGTTCGCCTTCCAACGCGTCGCGGACTACCACCCACCGCGCTGGCCCGACCCGGCCCACCCGCCGCGCTTCCACCTGGACCTGGAGGTGGAGACCCGGGAGGACGTGGAGCGGGCCCAGCGCGAGGTGGAGGCGCTGGGCGCCACCCTCGTCCACGACACGGGCGGCGCCCGCGCCGGCTTCCGCGTCTTCACCGACCCGGTGGGCCACCCCTTCTGCCTGTGCTACGGGCAGGGCCTGGGCCCCGAAGCGGCGTCCTGAGCGGGGCGGGGCCCCAACGTTCGGCCGCGTTCACCGACGGGCGGACAGCACCGCCGCGAGGCCCTCTCGCAGGTCCTGGACGAAGTACTCGGGGACCTCAAGGGACGGGAAGTGCCCCCCGCTTTCGGGTGTCCGCCAGCGGACGAGGTGCCGGTAGCGCTCCTGGGCCCAGGGGCGCGGGCACTTCTCCACGTCGCGCGGGTACATGGTGATCGCCGACGGGACGTCGACCCGGAGTTCGGGGTCCAGCGAGGCGTGGCTCTCGTAGTAGATGCGGGCCGCCGACGCGCCGGTCCGCGTCAGCCAGTACAGGGTGACGTCGTCGAGGACGCGGTCCCGGGAGATCGTCTCGAAGGGGCTGTCCCCGGTGTCCGACCACTCGGCGAACTTGTCGAGAATCCAGGCGAGCAGCCCGACCGGCGAGTCGACGAGCGAGTAGCCGATGGTCTGCGGTCGGGTCGCCTGCTGCTTCGCGTACGCCGCGCGGTGGCGCCAGAACTGGCGAGTCTCCTCGGCCCACGCGCGCTCGACCGGCGTCAGCCCGTCCGTCGTCACCCCGGGCGGGGCCTGCGCGAAAGTGGAATGGATGCCGAGGACGTGCGCCGGGAACCTGCCGCCGAGGACCGTGGTGACGTTGCCGCCCCAGTCGCCGCCGTGGGCCAGGAACGTCCGGTAGCCGAGCCTGCCCATCAGCTCCACCCAGGCGGCGGCGATCTTCTCGGTCCCCCATCCGGTGGTGGTCGGCTTGTCGCTGTATCCGAAGCCCGGCAGCGACGGGGCCACCACGTGGAACGCCGGCGCGTCCGCACCGGCCGGCTCCGCCAACTCGTCCACGACGTGGGCGAACTCGGCCACGCTGCCCGGCCAGCCGTGCGTCAGGATCAGCGGGGTGGAGTCCGCGCGCGGGGAGCGGCGGTGCAGGAAGTGGATCCCCAGGCCGTCGATGACCGTGCGGAACTGGCCGATCCGGTTCAGGCGCTCCTCGAACGACCGCCAGTCGTACCCGGTGCGCCAGTAGTTCACGACGTCGACGAGGTCGGCGAGCGGTACGCCCTGTCCCCATCGGCCGGGGCCGGGCGCGGCGCCGTGGACCGTCTCGGCCTCCGGCAGCCGCGCAGCGGCGAGCCGTGCGCGCAGCTCTTCGAGGTCGGCGTCGGTCGCGTGGGCCGTGAAGGCCCGTACGTCGCTGGTGGGCGGGGGCATGGGACCTCCTGGCCGTCGAGGAGCCGGCCACGACGCCGTGAATCGGCTTAGACGGTTCTAGCAGCTCGTCGAGCCAAGCCGCAACCGGCTAAGGTGGTTCCATGTGTGCCGCGTTCCCTGACTTCCGCCTCGGCAGCGTGCTCGCCACCAGCTTCACGGGGACCCTGTCGGAGCGTCACGGCGACGCCGTGGAGCGCATCCCCACGCCGCACCGGTTGGTCGACTGGCTGGCGGTGTACGGACTCGCGGTGGACTCCTGCACCCCCGCCCAGCTCGACCTCGCCCGGGAGCTGCGGGAGTCGATCCACGCCGCCGCGACGGCGGTCGCGACCGACGGCGCCCTCCCCCCGTCCGCCGTCCAGGTCATCAACGACCGCAGCGCGCAGGGCCGGGCCACGGCGGTCCTGACGCCCGATGGTCAACGCCGATGGCGGCTCGGCTCGGCGTCCGGCGTGGAGGACGCCCTCGGCGTGATCGCCGCCGACGCGATCAGCGTCACCGCGGGCGAACGCGACGGAAGGCTGGCCCTGTGCGCCTCGCCCACCTGCCGGGCCGCCTTCTTCGACACCAGCCGAAGCCGCACCCGCAGGTGGTGCGACATGAACACGTGCGGGAACCGCCAGAAGAAGGCGCGCTTCCAGGCCAACCGGCGCAAGGACGCCGACTCGGCGAGGTGAGCAGCGGCTCGGCGTGGGCACGGCAGGCCCGCCGTGCCCACGCCGCGTCCGGCGCGTCGAACGCGCCCACCCGGCCGACCGGGGCCGGTTTACGCGCCCCGGCCGGCCAGGGCCGAAGCGAGCCCCGGCCGGCCGAAGGCGCCAAGCCGCTCCCGGCCCAGCCTCAGTCCAGCTCGCGCACCGTGAACGCGTCCAGGACGAACTCCGCCTTGCCGTCGTCCCCCACCTTCCGCAGCCCGACCCAGGCGTCTCCGTCGGAGGGTGCCGTGAAGGTGTGGCGCCAGCGCGTCGGCGCCGTCGCCACCGGCAGCGGCGCGCGGCTCAGCTCGCGTGGCGCCGGTTCGTCCACGCCGGTGACCCACGCGTACTGGCCGGCCCGCTCGTTCGCGTAGCGGAAGGAGACCTCGTAGCGGCGCCCGGGGCGGAAGCGCACGGTGTGCGGGACGGTGCGGTAGACCAGTCCGCCGTTCTCGCCACGTGACTTGAGGGACTGGCCGCCGTCGAGAACGTCGTCGATAACCTTCCCGTTCCAGCCGCGCTGGGTGTACGGGGCGTGCCGCTGCGCGATGTGCGTGCGCGGGTCGTTGGCGCCGCCCGCGTCGCCCTTGACGAACGGGCCCCAGCCGTGCGGAACGTGCTCGAAGTCCTCGTGGACGAGGACGTCACGGTCGTGACCGCGCGGGTGGCGGGTGGGCACGACGCGCACGTTGTCGAAGCGGACCCGGGCCGCGCCCGCCGCCGCGCGGAGCGTCAGCTCCACCGGTCCGCCGCCCTCGGGCACGGTGAAACGGGTGAGCAGGCGTTGGAAGCGGGTGTCCTTCTTGCGGTCGGCGGCCACGTGGTTGACGGCGGTCGAGCGGTCGGCCCAGTTGCTGGCGGTGATCCCGTCGGCGGTCCGTATCTCCAGGGTGGCCCGGCGTCGCTCGCCGGCCCGCGCGCCGACCTCGACCTGCACCGACGCGGCGTACTCGCCGGGGGCGAGGCGGCCGAGCCGCTGCCCGACGGCGGCCGGCCCGCTCGCGCCGATGACCAGTTCGTAGTCACCGCGCTCGCTGCGGACCACCCGCGCCGGGCCGCTGACCCGCCAACCGGCCAGCGTGCCGGCGTGGAAGCCGGGGTCGTACACGGGCGTGTGCGCTCCCCAGTTCGGTGCGCTCTGGCGCGGGGCGGTGTCGCGGTAGACGACGTAGGGCGTCGCGGCCTCGGCGACCACGGTGACCTCACCGCCGCGCACGGGCAACCGGCCCACGCGCACGCGGCCCTGGTCGGTGAGCCGGTAGAGGGTGACCCGTCGGGCGTTGGACCAGCCGCGCGGCAGGTGCCAGGTGGTGCTGCCACCCCGCGGGTTGTAGTGGTAGAGCTTGGCCGGGTCGGCGGCGTCGCGCGGCTCCCAGGGCAGCAGGTAGGCGCCGCCCGCGTAGACCACGCGGCCCGCGGTGGTGATGGTCCGCTGGCCGTCGGCGTCGGAGACGGTGGTCGCGCCGGGGCCGAAGAAGGTGATCTCGTGCGCGTGCCAGGACCTGATCGGGTACGCCTGGAGGTACTTGGCGGGCAGGCTGTCGGTCCAGATCTGCTGGTAGAAGGCGTTCCAGTCGACCTTGCCGACCCAGCCCTCGAAGTTGCCGGTGCGCGGATGCCCAGCAGGGGTTCCCTGTCGGCGAAGACGTCCTTCTGGTGGTTGCGCAGGAAGCGGATCAGCCGGGAGTTGATACCGCGCGAGGTGTCGGGGCCGTAGTCGGTCTCGGTGGCCCAGTGCGACCACAGGGACGAGCGCTCAAGGCCGTGGCCCCATTCGGTGGTCACGTGCCAGCCCTGCGCGCGTAGTTCGCGCTGGAGCCGGTCGGAGTTCCAGCCGGACTCCCGGAAGACGTCGATGTAGAGGGTGTTCAGGCCCGCGTCGGTCTCCTCGCGCAACTGCCGGAAGCGGCGCGCGATGTCGCCGGAGACCAGGTCGCGGCGGGCGTCGATGCGGTACGACTGGTCGAGCCAGTCCCACTGCTCGTCGTCCTTGTTCACCAGCGTCTCGGAGACCGCGTTGGCCACCGGGTAGGACTCGGTGGCGTTCACGTGCACGGCGAAGTCGCTGTTCCACCGCTTGCCCTCACGCAGCAGCGCGTTCAGGTCCCGCAGGCCGCCGGCGCGCTCGTTGTAGTTGCCGCCGTAGTCGGGGTGCGCCGAGTCGTGGCCCTCGGACGCGTACCCCTTGAGCAGCGTGTACTGCCGCAGCCCGTCCGTGGCCAGCGCGATCCGCTTGACGTTGTCGAGGGTCGCCAGGAACGGGTTGGTGGCCTGGCTGGCGAAGTTGAACGGGATGTGCGGCACCACCCGCAGGTGCTGTTCGTCGGCGCCCAGCGGGTTGACCATGATCTCGCGCATGGCGATCGCCGCGTCCTGCCAGTCGACCCGCCCGTCACCGCCCCGGTCGCGGGTGACGATGACGGTGGCGTACGGCAGCGGCTCGGTCATGTCCGCCGGCGCGCCCGCCGCCCGGTAGGTCCACTGGCCGCAGGCGAGTTGGGCCTTGGTGTAGCCGTCCCGGCGTACCGTCTGCCGCCACAGCCGGCCGTTGTCCCAGGTGGCGCCGGGTGTCTTGGCCGGCAGGTCGAAGACGGTGTTGGTCTCGATGGCCGCGCCGATGCGGTCGGTGGCCACGACGGCGTACGCGCAGCCGACCGGCTCGGGGTCGGCCGGGGTCGCGTCGCTCACCTCGACCAGGGTGTCGCCGCTCTTCGCCCGGTCCAGCTCGATCCGGGCGGCGAGCAGCGTCGCCCCCGGCTGGTCGCTGCGCACGCTGAGCAGCGCGAGGTCGGGGACGCGCAGCGTGCCCACGGGCAGCGCCGGCGCCTCGGTGATGCGGGTGACCCGCCAGTCCACGCGCCAGTCGGTGACCCGGATCTCCACGGTGATCTCGGTGCCGGCCGCGAAGGCCAGCGTGTAGACAGCGCGGTCCGCCCCCGCCGCGCAGGTCACCGTGGGGGTGTGCGCGACCCCGTCGATGAGGACGGAGGCGACCGCGTCCTCCTGGCCGTGCAGGACGGCCCCGCTGACGCGGTCCACGTACGCCACGACGCGCGGGAACCCGGCGTCCACCCGCACCTCCAGGGCCGCGGAGCGCAGCCGCAGCGGGCCACGCGGCCGGCGCCGTGGCGCGGCGTGCGCTGCGGCGCCCAGCGGCCCGAGCGCGGTGCCCACGCCGACCAGTGCCGTCCCGGCCACCAGCGTTCTCCTGGCCGGCCGCCCCGTCCCCTGCTCTCGTGCGCTCTCCGATGCCACGGTGTGCTCCTCACGTCGCCGGTTCCTGGTGTGGGGACACTGTGGGCCGCGCCCGTGGGGGTCGCCGATGGACAAAGCCGGGGCGGGTGTTGGACTAAGGCGGTGGGGCGTACGGGGGGCACGCCCGGGCGCTGGTGGGGGACGCCGTCGTCGGGGAGGCCGGGGCCCGCCCCGACGACGGCTTCGTGGCCGACGCCGGCTACCGCGCGTCACCGGGCCGCCGGCCCCGCCCTCACCTCAGATGCCGGTCCAGGAACCGGCACGCGTCCTCCAGCTCGAAGGGCGGGGTGCCGGTGTGGCCGCCAACGTTCGCGTGCAGCGTCTTCTCTGTGCTGCCGAAGGCGTCGAAGAGGTCCAGGGCCCGCTGCCGGGGGTTGCCCTCGTCGTCCCACTGGAGCAGGAGGAGCAGGGGGATGGTGACCCTGCGGGCCTCCTCGCGCTGGGCCCGGGGCACGTATCCGCCGGCGAAGAGGCCGGCGGCCGCGATGCGTGGCTCGGTCGCGGCGAGGTGGATGCCGAGGGCGGCCCAGCCGCCGGAGTATCCGACCGGGCCCCTGGTCTCGGGCAGTTCCAGCAGGGCGTCCAGGGTGTACCGCCACTCCGGGACGGCGTTCGCGACCAGCGGGCCGATGAGGGATTCGAGGAGTTCGTCGGCCGGCTCGCCGGCGCGCAGCGCCCGCCGCAGGTCGGCGCGGGCCCGCTCGTCGGCGGTGGACCGGGGGCGGTCGCCGCACCCGGCGGCGTCGATGGTGGCCACGGCGTACCCGTGCGCCGCGGTGTAGCGGGCCCGGGCCACCAGGCGGGGGTCCGCCTTGGGCAGGCCGTTGTTGTGGGACATCAGGACCAGGGGGGCCGGTGTGGTGTCCGGGGTCCACAGGGTGCCGGGGATCTCGCCAAGGGTGAACTCGCGCTCGCGGACGCCGTCGGCGAGACGCTGTTCGGAAGTGACGTGCATGGTCGTGTCCTTCGGGAGTGCGCGTGGGCGGCGCTCCCGGACGACCTATCGCCCGACCGTGACCCCGGAGGGGAGCACCCATGTCGATACTGCGTTCACGGGTACCACCTCCTCGATCCATCGCACGGCCGCCAGGAGGCTAGCAACGGCCGCCGTGGCCGGCCAACGGGTTTTCGACGGCGACCGCGAGCCCGGGCCCCGGGCCCGTGCCCCGGGATCGGGCCCCGTGATCGCCCCCCGTGGCCGGGGCTTTCGAAGGAGTTGCTTGGGCCAACCAGGGGGAGCGGCGAGGTAGCGGGTGTTCCGGGGCCTTCGGTGGGAACCCGTGGGCTGTTGTTGCCCGTACCCGGGGCGCCGCGAGGCGGCCCCGGCGGTCAGGAGGACCCGTGAGCGATCCCGTCCAGAAGCACCCCCGCCCCGAATTCCCCGAGCAGGACCAGGCCCACCCGGGCTGGACCGGTCCGATGGACCCACCCCCCGACCACGGCGAGGACTCGTACCAGGGCAGTGGCCTGCTGACGGACCGCGCGACGGTGATCACCGGGGGCGACTCGGGGATCGGCCGCGCGGTGGCCCTCGCCTTCGCCCGCGAGGGCGCCGACGTGCTCTTCACCCACCTGCCGGAGGAACGGTCGGAGGCCGAGCGGACGGTCGAACTGGTGACGGAGGCCGGCCGGCGGGCCGTCCCCGTGGAGTGCGACCTGCGCTACGAGGAGCAGTGCCAGGCGGTGGTCGACCGCGCGCTGTCGGAGTTCGGCCGGATCGACGTCCTGGTGAACAACGCCGCCTACCAGATGAGCCAACCGGACGGCATCGAGGCGATCACCACCGAGCAGTTCGACCGGGTGCTGCGCACCAACCTGTACGCGCTGTTCTGGCTGTCGAAGATGGCGCTCCCGCACGTGCCCGCGGGCGGTTCCATCATCAACACCACCTCCGTACAGGCGTACAAGCCCAGTCCGCACCTGCTCGACTACGCCACCACCAAGGGCGCCATCGTCACCTTCACGCAGGGGCTCGCGCAGATGGTCGCCGAGCGCGGCGTACGGGTCAACGCGGTGGCGCCGGGGCCGGTGTGGACGCCGCTGATTCCGGCGACGCTGCCGGAGACGGCCGAGTTCGGCAAGCAGTCGCCCCTCGGGCGGCCGGCCCAGCCCGCCGAGATGGCGCCCGCCTACGTCTTCCTCGCCTCCGAACGGGCCAGCTACATCACCGCGGAGATCGTGAACGCCACCGGCGGCACTCCCCTGCCGTAACCGCCACCGCCCTCAGTACGCACCACCCGGAGAGGAGTTCCGTGTCCATCAAGGTGTCCGACTACGTCCTGCGACGGCTGCGCGCGTGGGAGGTGGAGCACGTCTTCGCGTACGCCGGCGACGGCATCAACGGCCTGCTGGCCGCCTGGGAGCGGGCCGACAACCAGCCCCGGTTCGTCCAGGCCAGGCACGAGGAGATGGCCGCCTTCCAGGCCGTGGGGTACGCCAAGTTCTCCGGCAAGGTCGGGGTGTGCGCCGCGACCTCGGGGCCCGGGGCGATCCACCTGCTCAACGGGCTCTACGACGCCAAGCTGGACCACGTGCCGGTGGTGGCGATCGTCGGGCAGACCAACCGCAGCGCGATGGGCGGCTCGTACCAGCAGGAGGTCGACCTGCTGAGCCTGTATAAGGACGTGGCCGCCGAGTTCTGCGAGATGGTGACCGTTCCCGAACAGTTGCCGAACGTACTCGACCGGGCGATGCGCACGGCCTACGCCAAGCGCACCGTGACCGCCGTGATCATCCCCGCCGACGTGCAGGAGCTGGACTACACGCCGCCGCAGCACGCCTTCAAGATGGTCCCCTCCAGCCTCGGCCTCAGCTCGTACGCGCCCGTCCCGGGCGACGCCGAGCTGGACCGGGCGGCCGAGGTGCTCAACGCCGGCGAGAAGGTCGCCATCCTCGTTGGGCAGGGCGCCCGGGGCGCGCGGGCCGAGGTGGAGCAGGTCACGGAGGCGCTCGGCGCGGGCGTGGCCAAGGCGCTGCTCGGCAAGGACGCGCTGCCCGACGACCTGCCGTACGTGACCGGCGCGATCGGCCTGCTGGGCACCCGCCCGAGCTACGAGCTGATGCAGGGGTGCGACACGCTCCTGGTGATCGGTTCGAGCTTCCCGTATAGCCAGTTCCTGCCCGAGTACGACCAGGCCCGGGCGGTACAGATCGACATCGACCCGTTCATGGTCGGGCTGCGGTACCCGTTCGAGGTCAACCTGGTCGGCGACGCGCGGGAGACGCTCGCCCGGCTGCTGCCGCGCCTGACGCCGAAGAAGCACGGGTCGTGGCGGAAGAAGATCGAGAAGAACACCGCCCGCTGGTGGGAGGTGATGGAGCGGCGGGCGGCCGTGGAGGCCGACCCCGTCAATCCGGAGTACGTCGTGCACGCCCTGGACGCGGTGCTGCCGGACGACGTGATCCTGACCGCCGACTCGGGCTCGGCCGCCAACTGGTACGCGCGCCACCTGCGGCTGCGCGGGGCCATGCGCGGCTCGCTCTCCGGCACGCTGGCGACCATGGGGCCCGGGGTGCCGTACGCGATCGGCGCGAAGTTCGCCCACCCGGACCGCCCCGCGCTGGCCCTGGTCGGCGACGGGGCGATGCAGATGAACGGCATGGCCGAGCTGATCACCGCCGCCAAGTACTGGCAGGACTGGTCCGACCCGCGGCTGATCGTCGCCGTCCTCAACAACCAGGACCTCAACCAGGTCACCTGGGAGATGCGCGCCCTGTCGGGCGCCCCGCAGTTCCTGCCGTCCCAGGCCATCCCCGACGTGCCGTACGCCGACTTCGCCCGCTCCATCGGCCTGGGCGGGGCGCGGGTGGAGAAGCCGGCCGAGGTGGCCACGGCCTGGCAGCGGGCGCTCGCCGCGGACCGGCCGTTCGTCCTTGACTTCCGGGTGGACCCGGCCGTACCGCCGATCCCGCCGCACGCGACGCTCGACCAGATCGAGGCCGCCGCGGCCTCCCTGGTCAAGGGCGACAGCGACCGTGGCGCGGTGCTGCGGCAGGGGCTGAAGGCCAAGGTGCAGGAGATGCTGCCGGGCGGTCACGACTGACGCCGGCCCACGCGGCCCGGTCCCGCGGGCGTCTCCGGGCGCCCGCGGGAGCGGGGCCAGCGGGACCAACAGCCAGCGAAGTCAACGGCCAGCGGAGTGAAGGGCCAGCGGGACCGGTGATCACGGGCGGCCGGGCTGGTCGCCGCGGGCGTCGGTGTCCCGCGCGGCCTCGTCCCGGTCGGTGTCGGGAGCCAGCTCGTACAGCAGTTGTTTGCTCTCCACCAGCAGGGCGCCGCTGACCGTGGTCGCCCCGAAGCGGTGGTGCCGGAAGTCGTCCGCGAACTGGTCGTACAGGGCCCAGGCCCGGTCGCGGCTTCGCCGCGCCTCCGCCTGATCTGGCCGCTGCCCGCGCAGCGAGCGCTCGGCGGTGGCGCACAGGTTCGCCACCTCCTCGACCAGATCGGCGTACCGGTTCAGGAACGCGCTCTCCGGCACCACGAGGCGGGCCTCCTCGCCCGCCGTACCCTCCAGGGAGCGCGCGATGGCGATCAGGTGGCCGGCGACGCGCGTCCAGCGGGCGTCCTCCTCCGCCGGCGGCGGGGCGGGGCCGACGCGCCGCAGCCGCCAGCCGGGGTTGGCCCGCGCGCTCTCGGCGGTCCACTGGCGGGCCTCCGCGAGTTCCCGGGAGAGCTGTTCGAGCCGCCGGGCGCGGTCGTGCCACTGCGCGGCGTCCGCGGCGGACCACTCCTCGCGCAGCGCGCCGGCCATGGTGCCCAGGAGTTCGGCGCTCTCGCGCATCAGGCGCAGCAGCCGCTCGTGCACGCTGCGCAGGTGCACCGGCGGCAGCACCAGGGCGTTGACGCCGATGCCGATGACGGCGCCGATCAGGCACTCCAGCAGGCGGTGGCCCACCGCGTCCAGCGAGTAGGCGCCGTAGGTGATCACGAACAGGGCGGTGGTGGCGCCGTAGAGCCCCTGCGCCCCCAGCCGGCGGTAGGTGCCGAACAGCACCAGCACGGGCAGCGCGATCAGCATGGAGCCCAGCGTGTTGCCGCCGGTCATGGCCATCGCCGCCGACGCCCACAGCGTCCCCGCCATGATCACGCCGAGCTGTTGGACGCCCGACCGCAGGGAGCGGTAGACGGTGGCCTCGACGAGGGCCAACGCCGTCCACGGGGCCAGCAGCGCGAGCGGGGCCTTCAGCCACCAGCCCGTCAGCGCCCAGGCCGCGATGGCCGCGCCCGCCGCCTTGAGCGCCTGGGTCATGGTGTCCCGCTCGGGCCCCGACTGGCGCACGGCCCGGCGCGCGCTGCGCCAAGCCGCCTCCGCCTCCGTCCGCAGCCGGTCGCCCACGGTCATCAGCCTGTCGCCGGTCGACAACGGCACCTCCTCCGCGTAGTCACCGCACCCGAGTGTCCACGACCGCGCGCTCCCGTCCGCCGGGCCACGCCCGGCCGCGCTGGTCCGAGATCGTGGGTACCCCGAGCGCCCCGTTCCAGCCCTCCTCCTCGCGGCTCGCGCCCTCGCGGCCCTCCTCCTCGCGGCCCGGGCCCGGGGCCCGGCGCGTCGGGGCCGCTCCCGTAACCCCAGGGCGGGGCGCGCGCCGGCGTGGGACGATGCGCCGATGGAGTCGGCACTGTCGTTCGGAGACGGTTTACGGGCAACGCTGGGCCAGCCCCGTGACCCCCGCCTGCTGGACAGCAGCCCGCGGTCGCGGGTGTGGCGCGTGGAGCTGGCCGCCGGGCCCGCGGTGGTCAAGCAGGTTGTCGGCGGGGCGGACGCCGACGAGCGGTACGCGCGCGAGGTGGCCGCGCTGGAGTTGGCCGCCACGGCCGACGCACCCGTGGTGCCCGCGGTGTGGGGCACCGATCCCGGCGAGCGGGTGCTGGTCATGGCGTACGTCCCGCACCGGCGGCCGACCGCCGGCTGGATCGTCGCCTACGCCAGGGCGTTGGCCGCGCTGCACGCCAGCGGCGGGCCCGAGGTCGTCGACGCGCTGCCGCGCTGGCGCGGCCCGGACGACGCCGACGTCGACTCCTTCCTCGCGCTGGCCGACACGCTCGGGGCCCGCGCCGCCCCCGGCGTGGCCGCCGAGTTGCGCGCGCTGACCCGCCGGCTGGCCACGGCCCCCGGGCGGGCGCTGCTGCACGGCGACCCGTGCCCCGGCAACGACCTGCACACGGCGGACGGGGTCACCTTCATCGACCTCGAAGGGGCGTCCTGGGGCAGCGGCCTGGTGGAGCTGGCGTACCTGCGCGTCGGCTTCCCCACCTGTTGGTGCGTCACGTCCGCCTCCCCCGCCCTGCTGGAGCGCGCGGAGCGGGCCTACGCGGCGACCTGGCGCGCCCGTACCGGCACCGACCTGCGCCTCGACCTCGCCGACGCCTGCGCCGGCTGGCTCATCAGGGGCGACGCGCTGGTCGAGCGGGCCCACCGGGGCACCGTCGACCAGTTGGCCAGGCTCCCGCACGAGGACTGGACGTGGGGCACCGTCTCGGCCCGGGAGCGGCTGGCGCACCGGTTGGCGGTGGTGGCCGAACTGACGCGCGGGCGCGCGGAGTCGAGCGGGTTGGCCGCGCTCTGCGTCGAGCTGCGCGACCGGATGCTCGCACACTGGCCCACGCTGCGCCCGGCCCCGACCCACCGCCCGTAACGCGGCCGACGGCGCGCGCACCGCGTGAGGCCCTGCCGGCCCCGGCACGCGCGCCGGATCGCCACGCGCGGCGGCCGACACGCGCGCACGGGCCGCGCCCGTCGGCGCGGCCCGTGCGGTGGTGCGGGTTACTCGTTCAACTGGCCTGACGCGGCGGCCGGTTCGTGCGGGGCCGCGTCGCGCGCCCTTGGGTGTTGCCCGTCGCGCGGGCCGGTGGGCGCTGTGGGCGCGGCGCCGCTCGGCGCCGGGAGGGCGCTAGCCGAGCTGGCTGGCGGCGCTCTTGATGGCCGTGGCGAAGTGGCTCACCTGCGTGTAGACACCGGGCTTGCCGGCGCGCGCGCAGCCCTCGCCCCAGCTCACGATGCCGACCTGGACCCAGGCGCCGGCGCTGTCCTTGCGGAACATCGGGCCACCGGAGTCACCCTGGCAGGTGTCCACGCCGCCCTGCTGGAGGCCGGCGCAGATCTCCTCGGCGGCGATCAGGCCGCTGTACGAGCCACCGGCGGCCTTGCAGGTGGCGTCGCTGATGAAGGGCACCTTGGCCTTGAGCAGGTAGCGCTGCTGCGCGCCGCCCTCGCGGTTGGCGCCCCAACCCGCGATGTCGAAGGTGCCGTTGTCGTACGCCGTGGTGGTGGCGATGTTCAGCGTCGGCAGGTTGATGGGCTTGGCCAGCTTGATGAGGGCCCAGTCCTTGCCGTTGCCGTTGTAGCCGGGGGCCTGCAGCACGTGGGTGGACCTGACCTTGATGGCGCTGGTGCTCTGCAGGTCGACGGAGCCCGCGGTGGCGGTGATGCTGGTGTTGGGGCCGCTGCCGTCCACACAGTGCGCGGCGGTCAGGACGATGTCCTTGGCGTACAGGGAGCCGCCACAGCCCATCGACAGCCGGACCATGAACGGGAACTCGCCCTGGGCCGCGCGGGTGCCGCCCACGACCCGGGTGCTCGGGCCGCTCGGGTCGCTCTGGGCTATCGCGGTGCTGGGGCTCATGCTGATGGCGGCGAGGGCGACGGCGCCCGCGGCGATGCATCTCTTGACGTGCTTGAAGATCTTCAACGGATGTCCTCTCGTGGGTGGTTAGCGCACAATTGGCAGAATCATGACAACCAGAATCCGGACACCGCTGCCATAGAACATCCGTTGAGGCAGAGCAGCGGACCGCACAACATCCAGACTCAATGGAGCGAGACCGTGAAAGTGCCGCTCGAATTATGTGGAGCTTTGAGACACGGTGGCAAGGGCTGTGTTCCGGACATCGCAGACGATCTTCCGGACAGTTCCGAGAAGCCGTGCGTGATTCCCGTGGATTGCGGGGCATGCCCATCGATCGAAGCCCGCCGGGAATTCCGATAAACGGACGCGCTCGCGCACCGCACGCGATTCACCGCGACAGCGCGGGGTCCACCCAGCCGACGGAAAGCGGCGTTCCGCGCGAACGGCGCAGCTCAGGGCCTTGATGACAGAGAACAGAAGCGACCGCGCCGCAGCCCTCGCGCCCCATTCAGGTCAGAGCACACATCCCCCACGGGCGCGACAACGCGACGCGTAAAGGCGCTTTCCCGCAATGTCGCGGCGCACCGCGACAGGGTCGCGACGGAAATGCGGCGCGCCGAAACTCGGCCTCGGACGGGGCGCCCGGAAAACGCCGCTCAACCCGTTTCCGGGCATGCGGAATTCCGCGTCCGCTCGGTGCGCGTACGCGGAATGAAACGGGCAACGGTCGGGCACTTCGCACCGCACGGCGGGCACCCGACAGTGCCGGGGCGGGCACGCCGTACGGGGCGACACCGACGCCGCCCCGTACGAGCGCTCACACCCGCGACGCCGCCACCGGGCCCGCGCGTCGGCGGGTCCGGTGGCGGCCGGGATCAGCTACCGAGCTGGTCGGCAGCGCTCTTGATGTCCTGGGCGAAGTGGCTCACCTGCGTGTAGACGCCGGGCTTGCCGGCGCGCGCGCAGCCCTCGCCCCAGCTCACGATGCCGACCTGGACGAACTCGCCCGCGTCGTCCTTGCGGAACATCGGGCCACCGGAGTCGCCCTGGCAACTGTCGACGCCGCCCGCCTCGATGCCGGCGCAGATCTCCTCGGCGTCGACCAGGCCGCTGTACGAGCCGCCCGCGGCCTTGCAGGTGGCGTCGTCGATGAAGGGCACCTTGGCCTTGAGCAGCTTCTGCTGCTGGCTGCCGCCCTCGCGGTCGGCACCCCAACCGGCTATGTCGAACTCGCCGTTGTCGTACGCGTCCGTGTCGGCGATCTTCAGCGTCGGCTGGTCGATCGGCTTGTCCAGCTTGATCAGGGCCCAGTCCTTGCCCGTGCCGTCGTACCCGGGGGCCTGCAGGACCTCGGTGGACGTGGCCTTCTGCGCGGCCGGGTCGTCCAGGTCCACGACGCCACCGGTGACACCGATGTCGGTGTTCGGGCCGCTGCCGTCCACGCAGTGGGCGGCGGTCAGCACGATGTCCTGGGCGTACAGCGCGCCGCCACAACCCATCGACAGCCGGACCATGAAGGGGAATTCACCCTGCTCGGCCGGGGTGCCGCCGACGATCCGGGTGCGCGGGCCCTCGGAGGCGTCCGAGGTGGCCTGCGCGAAGGCGGTGCCGGGGGTGAGGCTGAAGGCGGCGAGGGCGACGGCGCCGAACGCGGCGCCTCTCTTCACGTTCTTGAGGAGGGACAACGGAGTTCCTTTCGTGGGGGGTTGACCGCGTTTGGCGGACCCGTCCACACAGGAAATCCGGCGCCCCTCGCCCGTGTTCCACCAAAGAAACTTGGTGCAGACCAGGCGGTGAGCCGTAAAGCGTCCGGACCCCGTGGGGTGAGCCCGCAAAGCGCCCTGTGATTATGTGTAGAGAGTGATCCGCGTGACAAGGGCTTCCTACCGGCCAGTTGAGGGCGCGATCCGCGCGGCCCGGCCCGATGCGCTGACGCCACCGGCCGTCATCCGTAAGGTTGAGCCAGGTCAGCGGGGTTGACGGCGCGGGGGTGGGGCGTGGCGACGACGGGCAGCGAGATCCAGCACGGATATCCGCACCTGGAGACGGTGCGCGCGGCCATCACCGCGCTCTACCGGCGGCTGTCCCACGACACCGTGCGCGGCTTCGCGCTGAGCGTGCCACCCGACGACGTGGCCTTCCCGGACGACGACGACCTCTACCTCGGCGTGCAGCGCATCGCCCGCGTGATGGTGCGCCACCTGCGCCTGCCCGACGCGCGCATGATCATCAGCTTCCGGGAGATGGAGCACGCGGGGAACGTCGAACTGACCGCTGGGCCCGAGTACTTCATCGAGCTGAACGCGCGGTTCAAGACCCACCGGCGCGACATCGGGGCCGCCCTCGCGCACGAGGTGATGCACGTCTACCTACACCGGCTCGACCTCTCGTTCCCCGGCACCCGGGACAACGAGATCCTCACCGACACCGCCGCCGCCTACCTCGGCGCCGGCTGGCTGCTGCTCGACGCCTACCGGGAGAGTTCGGTCTCCCGGCAGAAGCTCGGCTACCTCACGCCGGAGGAGTTCGGCTACGTGCTCGCCAAGCGGGGGCAGGCGTTCGGCGAGGACATCGCCCCGTGGTTCACCAGCCCGCAGGGGTACGACGCGTACGCCGACGGCCTGGCGCGGGCGCGCCGCGACGAGCGGCAACCCCCCTTGGTCGGCAGCGGTTGGGCGAGCCGGCGCCGGTACGCCAAGGACCGGCGGCACGCGCGGGAGGGCTTGCTGGCGCGGGGCGCGCGCCCGAGCGTCGAGCCGGACGCCGGCTACGCCTTCGAGGGACAGGCCCCGCTCCAGGTGCGCTTCCCCTGCCCGGTGTGCAACCAGCGCATCCGGGTGCCGGTCCGGGGCAGGTTGCGGGCCCGGTGCGGGCTGTGCGGGACGGTCCTGGAGTGCGACACGTAGCGCCCGGCGCCGCCCGCGCGGCTGGGGCTCGCATTCGGGCCCGCACCACCGGGGGCGACCCGCCCGGGCCCGCACCGCCGGGGACGGCCCGCCCGGGGCGCTGCCCGCGACCGGCCGCCCGCGGCGGGGCCGGCTCACACGAGCCCGACCGGCTCCTCCCCGCGCACCCAGCCGAGGACGGAGCGCATGAAGCCGTCCAGGTCGTCGCGGTGGATCGAGTGGCCCGTGTTCTTGACGGTGTGCACGGTGAATCCGGCCGCGCGGAGCTGCTCCTTGTGCGCCTCGGAGACGACGTAGCTCGGGTCGGCGGCCTGCACCAGGGAGGGCACGACGGGCCGCTCGGGTATGTAGTCGATGGCGTACTCGCCGCCCACCGCGTCCGCCGTCGCCGGGTCCCAGGCCGCGATGCCGGCGAGTTCGGCGTCCACGTCGCCCTCGTCCCAGTGCGGGTTGAAGTTGGCGATCATGCTGCGGGTGGCCTTGCGCAGGGCCCGTAGCGTGTCCGGGTCGGTGGGGCGCTCACCGGTCTCAAGGGCCCAGGCCGGGTCGCTGTAGACGGCCCGCTTGGGGCGCAGGTGCTCCACCGCGAAGGAGAGCGAGAGGCCGCCGAGCGAGTGCCCGATGGCCAGGTCGGCGCCGACCGGCAGGTTCTCCTCCAGGTCGGCGGCGAACAGCGGAATGCTGTACTCGGCGGCGCGCTCGCTCGCCCCGTGCCCGCGCAGGTCGACCGCGACGACCCGGTACCCGTTCTCGGCCAGCGCCGGGCCGACCCGCCGCCAGGTGCGGTGGTCCGACATGATCCCGTGGATGAGCAGCGCGATCCGATCCCCCGCGCCCCACTCCCGCGTGTGCAGCCGCATGATGGTGCCTCTCCCGTCCGTACGCACGGTGATGTCGCATCCCACACCCCCGTCGGTCTCGTCCGCTCCGGATGCGTCGACCCCCGGGCCGCGCCGCCCCTCCGCTCGGCCGATGGCCTGGCGCGACGGGGACCGGCACGGCCGGCGGTCGTCCGCGGAACCGTAGCCGCTTCAACCTACCGTCACGCGACAGGCCCCCCGCCTCGACTGTCTACGATCCGGGACGCGGTGCGGCCCGCGCCGTCGCCGCGTTGGTCGATGGGGTTTCAGCAGGTGCCCGGCCGGGCGTAGCGCACCACGCGCATGCCCCGCACCGGGCGCCGCTCGCAGACCGTGAAGTGGTCCCGCAGCACCGCGCGTTCGACCGCCTCCTGCGGGCTGGGGCGGGCGGAGGGGCGCGGGTCGGTGATGACGGTGACGCGGTGCGCGCGCAGCATGCGCGCCCGGATGGTCGCCGGCGGCAACTCCGTGCCCCACAGCGTGCCCGAGGAGAACGCGTCCTGGGCCTGTGCCAGGTCACGCAACCCGTGGAACTCGTCCGGGGCGGACATCAACGGCTCGCGGCGGTGGAACGGCAGGAAGAGCAGCCCGTCCCCTGGTTCGGACAGTTCACCGACGGCGCGGGCGGCGGCCACCGTGTCGTCGAGCCGACTGTCCGGCGTACGCAGCGTCAGCGCGTACGGCACCTGCGCGACGAGCAGCGCCGCGACCACGCCGCACAGCAGGCCGACGGTGGCCGGGCCACGGGCTCGGGCGGCGCGGAGCGCCCGGTCGAGCGCGGCGCCGAGCAGCAGGGCGAACCCGAGCCAGCCGTAGAGCACGTACCGGTCGACGTAGATCGGGTGCAGGGCCGAGGCGGCCATCAGCAGCGCCGTAGGCACGAGGAACAGCGGCAGCGCCAGCGCCGGCAGCCCGATCCGCCCGCGCCGTTCCCCGGCCGTCCGGACCACCCGGGCCAGCGCGACGGCGGTGAACGCGAGCCCGAGGAAGGTGGCGACCTGCCCGACGCCCGGCGCGGAGATCCACGCGACCTGCTGCGCCTGCTGCTGGCTGACCACGACCAGCGGCGCGAGCGGCACGGCGGCGCTCGCGGCGGCCCGCGCCCAGGACCAGAACGCGTCGCCGCGCACCCGCGCGCAGCGGAGCGTGAGGCCGTGCGCGAGGAGCGCGAGCACCGCGAACTCGTGCAGCAGACAGGCCAGCGCCATCGACGCCGCGTACCCCCACCACGCCCGCCGGGTGCGCCCGGCGACGGCCCGCAACAGCAGGTACGTGCCCCACACCACGCAGGCGCAGACCAGCGCGTAGGAGCGGCCCTCCTGCGCGTACCGCTGCACCGGCGGCAGCAGCGCGAAGACCAGCCCGGCCGCCAACCCGGCGCGGGGGCCGGCCAGTCGGCGGCCGATGAGGGCCACACCGGCGGCGGCGCCGGCCATCGCGAGGACCGACGGCAGCCGCAGCGCCCACAGGCCGCCGTCCCAGCAGTCGAACACGGCGTACATGAGCAGGTAGTAGAGGCCGTGCACGACGTCGACGGTGCCGAGCATCCGCACGATCTCGCCGAGGTCGCGGTGCGCCACCTGGTACGTGGTGGACTCGTCGCGCCACATGCTGTGCTCGCGTTCGAGGCCCCATAACCCGGTGGCGAGCGTGAGCACGGCCGGCAGGAGGACGAGCGCGTACGGGCGCGCCCGGCGCGGTAGTCGTACCCGCGCCCGCCAGGCGAAGGGGCGGGCGGTGCGGGTGGTGCGGGTGGTGGTGCGCGGCTTGGCGGGCTCGGCCGCTGGGTTCGTCGAAGTGGTGGCGTCAGCGGCGCGGGCGCGCGGCGGGGGCAGGGCCATGGGTCGGCGGAACTCCGTTGTCGAAGGGGCCACGGGACGTCGACGGTCAGGCCGTCCGGCGACCGACCCACCACAGGCAGCCGGCGACGAGGGCGGCGGCGACGGTCAGGCAGATGCCGGCCACGATCCACTGGATGGACCAGTAGGCGCTCGGGGGGTGGTATTCCGTGAGCACGGCGACCACGTCATGCCGGTTCAGGCAGCGCGTGAACTCCGAGTCCACGCCCACGCAGGTGCTGAGGTCCAACTTCTCGCCCGAGGACGTCTCATACCACCAGTTGTCGGCACGCGAGTAGCGGGACACGTCGGAGTCAGAGCCAAGGGCCGCCCGGTTCGAGCTGAGGGGCAGCAGGCGGTGAAGGAAGTCCAGCTCCCGCGCGCGGTACATCAGTCCGCCACACACGGCGAGGGAGATGGCCATGGCGGGCACCGTCCGACGCACGAGCAGTCCGATGGTCGCGCCGAGCACGGCGGCCAGGACCGCGACCGCCACCGCGGCCGGCCCCGCGGTCAGCATGGGGACGGGCGTGTCCCACACCAGGGTGCCGAAGTCGCGCCAGGTCGAGTGCCACCACCAGCCGTAGAGCGCGGTCAGGACGGTGGTGGCGAGCAGCGTGAGCGTAACGGCGTGGGCGAGCTTCGCGGCGAGCCAGCGGCGCGGGCTGATCGACTGGGTGATGGCCACCCGGTACGCCCCGTTCTCGAAGTCCCGTGCGAACAGCGGGGCACCGATGAACGCGGCGACCAGCAGCGGGAGGCAACGGAGCGCCTGGCCCGCGTTGACCAACGTCTCGCGGTAGGCGTTCTCGAACTTGACGGTGACGTGGTGCGGCACGGCCTCCCACTCGGACGTCGGCACGCCCTGGCAGGTGGGCAGCATGACGTCACAACCCGCGATGCCGTGGTCGTGCTGGAAGGCCCACTGGTCGTGGAACCAGTAGCCGAAGCAGGCGGCGGCCGCCGCGGTCAGTGCCAGCACCGTCCAGACCATGGCCCGGTGCTGCCGCCAGACCACCCAGGTCAGGCCCTTCACGCGGCGACCTCCGGGGCATCGGCGGGGCCGCCGTCGAGCAGCAGCGGCGCGGCGGTGGGGTTACGGAGGTAGCCGAGCAGGATCTCCTCGACGGAGGGCTCACGAGTGATCCACTCGCCCTCCAGTTCGGTGCCGCCGGGCCGTACCAGCGCGGTGAGTTGCCGGCCCGTGGCGCGGGCCTCGACCACGGTGTGGGCGGCGAGTTCGGGCGGCAGCCCGGGACCGCTCGCCCGGTCTCCGGCCCGTTCGCCGTCCCGGCGGGCCCCGGTGACCAGGGCGTGCGCGGACTGGACGGCCTCCGTGTCGCCCGCGAGCCGGAGCCGGCCCGCGCCGAACAACCAGAGGTGGTCGCTGACGCCGTCCAACTCGGCGAGTACGTGCGTGGCGATCACCACGGTGGTGCCGTGTTCGGCGGCCTCGGCCATCAGGGCTCCCATCATGCGGGTGCGCCGCAGCGGGTCCTGGTCGGCCATCGGCTCGTCCAGCAGCAACAGGTCGGCGCGCTTGCCGAGCGCCAGCGCCAGCGCGACACAGGTGCGTTGGCCACCGGAGAGGGTCGAGACCCGCGCCGTCAGGGGTATGTCGACGTCCCGTAAGGTCCGCTCCGCCACGGCCTGGTCCCAGCCGGGGTTCAGCTCGCGGCCCAGCCGCAGCGTCTCCGCGACGGTCAGCCGTGGAAACAGCGGCTTGTCCTGTGCCACATAGGCCATCCGGCGCCGGGTGGCGGGCGCCGATGGCGCCTCGCCGAACAGCCGCAGACTGCCCGTCGTCGGCGTCAGCAGCCCGGCGGCCAGGGCCAGCAGCGTGCTCTTGCCCGAGCCGTTCGGGCCGATCACGGCGCAGACCCGTCCGGCGGGGAGCCGCAGCGTGACCTCGCGCAACGCCCAGTTCTGCCGGTACCTCTTGCCCAGTCCGCGCGCCACGACGGCCGCCCCCGGGTCCCCCGCGTACTCGCTGGTCACCCGTTTCCCCCACTTGTCATCTCGGTTCCCCTGGTCAGTTCGGCGTCGGCGGTGCGTCGCCGAGGCACTCGTCGAGGACCGAGGCGAACAGCGCCGCCACGTCCTCCCGGTCGAGCCCGGCCTCGCGCGCCCGGTCCATCCACGCCACCAACTCCGCGCGCAACGGCGACCCGGCGGCGGCCTCCGGCCGCGCGAGGGAGCGCCGTACGAAGGTGCCGAGGCCCGGCCGGGGTTCGACCAGGCCCTCGCGCTCCAGCTCGCGGTACGCCTTGAGGACGGTGTTCGGATTGATCGCGGTGGCCGCGACGACCTCCTTGGCCGTGGGCAGCCGGTCCCCCGGCTGCAACAGACCAAGGCGCAGCGCCTGCTTCGTCTGCTGGACGATCTGCAGATACGTGGCGACGCCGGCGCGCCGGTCGATGCGGTACTCGATCACCCGCATCACCCTTTCACTAATGAGTTAGTGGAATGATGGTGGAGTGCGAACGGCACCCTGTCAAGAAACGCCGACGGCGCGCGACGCCGGCCCCGGGTGGGGCGAGCGTCGCGCGCCGTCGACGGCCGGCGTCCTACCGGCCGGGCGACCCCGCGCGGGGCCTCAACGCGTCATCCGCGCCCCGCCGTTGACGTTCAGGACCTGGCCCGTGACGTGCCGCGCGGCCGGCGAGCACAGATAGGCCACCGCGCCCGCCACGTCGTCCGGCACCCCGGCGCGCCCCACGGCGGTGGCGGCCACGAGCTGGGCCCGACGCTCGGCGGTCAGCACGTCGCCGAAGAACTCGGTCTCGGCGACATAGCCGGGCGAGACGACGTTGGCCGTGATGTCCCGGGCGCCCAGCTCCGCCGCGAGGTCGAGGTTCCAGGCGGCCAGGCCGGCCTTGGCCGCGCCGTACGAGCCGGCGCCCTGGTCGGCCGCGATGGACCCGATGTGCACCACGGCCCCGCCGCCGGCCAGCCGGTCGGAGACGGCGTGGGTGGTCAGCGCGGCGCTGACCAGGTTGGCGTCGAGGTTGGCCCGGAAGCGGGTGGCGAAGGCGTGCAGCGATGCGGCCGGGTCGGCGCCGTCGGACTCCCCACCGGCGCCGAAGTCGGTGTTCCCGCCCGCGTTGTTGACCAACACGTCGAGGCGGTCCGGCAACGCGTCGAGCAGCGCCGCCACCCGCGTCGGGTCGGTGTGGTCGCACACCAGCGGGGTGCCACCGACCTCGTCGGCGGTGGCGGCCAGCGGGTCGCGCCGACGGCCGGTGAGGAAGACGGCGTCGCCCGCGGCGGCGAAGTGCCGGGCGACGGCCCGGCCGATGCCCGTGCCGGCGCCGGTGACCAGGATGGTGCGGGGCATAGAGTGACCTCCACAAGCTTTCGTTAAGCTCTAAACGCAGACTACGTTTAGATCTAAACGCAATCGGAGCCGGAGGACAACCATGACCGCGGCCGACCAGCCACCGGACCGTTCCGCCCGCCCCGCGGAACCTGCGCCGGAGGCGGCCCCCGCCGACCCGGTCGCCGCCATCGCCGCCGCCTGGGAGCGCGAGCGGCCCGGCACACCCGTCTCCTCGATCGGGATCGTCACTCCGATCTGGCGGCTGGCGAAGCTGCTCGGCGACGACCGCCGACGGGTCCTGGCCCGGGCCGGGATCGACGCCGCGACGCTGGACCTGCTGAGCGTGCTGCGCCGCCAGGGCCCGCCGTACACCCTGAGCACCCGCGAACTCGGCGAACGCTCCCTGGTCACCGCCGGCGCCGTCTCCCAGCGGGTGGCCCGGGCCGAACGCGACGGCCTGGTCACCCGCGCCCCCGGCACCGGCCGCCCCCGCACGGTCCAGGTCACCCTGACGGAGGCCGGCCACGCGCTGGTCGAGTCCACGGTGAACCAGGCCCTGACCCGGGAGGCCGACCTGCTGACGGGCCTGACGGCCGAGCAGCAACGGGAGTTGACGGAGCTGCTTCGCCTGCTGCTCAGCGACGTGCAGCGGCGGCTCGGGGACGACCGGATCACGCACGTGGGGCAGGAGTGACGCGGACGCTGCGCCCGCGGCGTACGGCTGGGGCTGGGGGCCGGGTCAGCGCACCGTCGGCCCCTTGAGCGCCGCGACCTCACGGGCCCGGCCCGCCAACTGGCGCACCGCGCGCACCCGGGAGTGGGCGCGCAGTTGGCCGCGCAGGGTGGCGAAGTGCTCGTCACCGCGCGCCGTGGACAGCGTCAGGTAGTCGTCGAGGAACGCCGACCAGGTGGCACAGCCCGCGTCGAGGTGCCCCAGCGCGAACTGCCGCTTGGCGAGCACGGCATTCGCGTGCAGCCTGCCCTGCCGCTGCCGCTCCGGCTGGGCGCGCAGGGAAGCCTGGAGCGCGGCGACGGAACCCGGCAGGTCGCCGCCCTCGGCGAGGACGTGGGCGACGTGGAACTCGTACGCCGCCCGGTCGTAGCCGCCCACCGCGTCGCGCCGCGAGCCCGCCCGCGACAGCGCCGACTCCGCCTCCCGCAGCCGGGCCCGCGCCCGCCGGCGGTCGCCGACCATGGCGGCGGCGTGTGCCTGCTGGCCGCGCAGGAACGCGACAAGGCGCGGCCCGGCCTGTGGCGCGGCCTCGGCCGCCGCGTCTGCCAGGTCCCGGGCCCGCCGCCCGTGGCCGAGGTGGGACGCCTGGAGGCTCATACCGCGCAGCGTGCGGCAGTAGGTGAGGTGGTCGCCGGCCTCCCGGGCCAGGTCCAGAGCCGTGACGTAGTACCGCTGGCCGAGGCCCTGCCGGCGTTCGTACATCGCCATCCAGCCGGTCAGGTAGGTCAGGTCGGAGGCGGCGGAGAGCATGCCCGCGCGGACCGGTTCGCTGGCCTGGGCCCGCAGGTACGGCGCCACCGTGTTGACCAGGAAGGCCGCCGCCATCGGGCGGGCGTGGCCGCCGCCCAGCTCGTCCAGGATGTCCGCGATCCGGTCCGTCATCGTGCGCACCGTGGCCACCTCGCCCGGCCCGATCCGCCCGGCGGAGCGGGCCCCTCCCCCGCTCCCCTCGGCTCGGGCGGGACCGGCGAACGCCGGTACGGCGAGCGTCGCGGAGTACAGGCTGGCGGCGAGGAGGCGGCGCCGGGCGGGGTTCGTGTCTTCGGCGCGGAGGTCGGTGGGTGGGGCCGGCACGTCTCGACCGACCTGGGGGTCCACCCCGTGGAACCGGGGAGGGCGCGTGTGCGGAACCCGTTCGGTCACTCGTCCTCAACTCCTCGCTCCGGCAAGCGATGTGCGGCCACAGCGGAATGACGCGACCACCGTACCGCCACCCGTAGCCGCCCGGTCACCCCGCGCGAGGGCGCTGCGGAGCCGGGGCGTAGGCGCGGCGCTGGGGAGACGAAAAAGCGGCGCCTGCCATCCGGTCGGGGACGGGCAGGCGCCGCGTGTTCCGCACGGCGCTGTACGGGACACCTCCGGCACAGGCCGGTAGTGCGGGGGCCGGGCGGGCCGTGGGTCAGACGGTCAGGGCCCGGTCCGTGGGGCGGATCGGTGCGGGCAGGGCGCTGGCGCCGGTCAGGTAGGCGTCCACCGCGCGGGCCGCCGAGCGGCCCTCGGCGATGGCCCAGACGATGAGCGACTGGCCTCGGCCCGCGTCACCGGCGACGTAGACCCCGTCCACGTTGGTGGCGAAGTTCGCGTCCCGGGCGACGTTACCCCGTCCGTCCAGGTCCAGGCCAAACTGCTCGACCAGACCGTTGCTCTGGTCGATGCCGGTGAAGCCCATCGCGAGGGTGACCAGCTCGGCCGGGATCCTGCGCTCGGTGCCCGGCTTCTGCTCGAACTTGCCGTCCTTGAACTCGACCTCGACCAGGTGCAGGAACTTCACGTTCCCGTCCGCGTCGCCCTCGAAGTGGGTGGTGGAGACGGAGTAGACCCGCTCGCCGCCCTCCTCGTGGGCCGAGGTGACCTTGTAGAGCATCGGGAAGGTGGGCCAGGGCTGGTGGCCCGGGCGCTCCTCGCTCGGCCGGGGCATGATCTCGAGCTGGGTGACGGAGGCCGCGCCCTGGCGGTGGGCGGTGCCCACGCAGTCGGCGCCGGTGTCGCCGCCGCCGATGACCACCACGTGCTTGCCCTCGGCGGTGATGGGCGGCGCGACGAAGTCGCCCTCCTGCACCTTGTTGGCCAGCGGCAGGTACTCCATCGCGGCGTGGATGCCGTTCAGCTCGCGTCCTGGCACCGGCAGGTCGCGGGAGACGGTGGCGCCCGCCGCGATGACCACCGCGTCGTAACGCCGGCGCAGGTCGGCGGCGTCGATGTCGCGGCCGATCTCCACCTCGGTGCGGAACTTGGTGCCCTCCGCGCGCATCTGCTCGATGCGGCGGTTGATGTGCCGCTTCTCCATCTTGAACTCGGGGATGCCGTAGCGCAGCAGCCCGCCGATGCGGTCGGCCCGCTCGAAGACGGCGACGGTGTGGCCGGCGCGGGTGAGCTGCTGGGCGGCGGCCAGGCCGGCCGGGCCCGAGCCGATGACGGCGACGGTCTTGCCGGACAGCCGCTCGGGCGGCTGCGGGGTCACGTCGCCGGACTCCCACGCCTTGTCGATGATGGTGACCTCGACGTTCTTGATGGTCACGGGCGCCTGGTTGATGCCGAGCACACACGCGGCCTCGCACGGCGCCGGGCACAGCCGCCCGGTGAATTCCGGGAAGTTGTTCGTCGCGTGCAGCCGCTCGCTGGCCTCGCTCCAGTCCTCGCGGTAGGCGTAGTCGTTCCACTCGGGGATGAGGTTCCCGAGCGGGCAGCCGTTGTGGCAGAACGGGATGCCGCAGTCCATGCAGCGGCCCGCCTGCTTGCTGATGATCGGCAGCAGCGAGCCGGGGACGTAGACCTCGTTCCAGTCCCTGACGCGCTCGCCGACGGGGCGGGTCGCGGCGACCTCGCGGTCCGTGGTCAGAAAGCCCTTGGGGTCAGCCATGCGTCGCCGCCTCCATCATCTTCTCGGTGGTCTCGGACTCGGAGAGTCCGGCTCGCTCGGCGGCGTCCTTGGCGGCGAGCACGGCCTTGTAGGTGGGCGGGAAGACCTTGCTGAAGCGGCGTGCCGCGGCTTCCCAGTCGGCGAGGAGGGCCGCGGCCACGGTGGAGCCGGTCTCCTCCTGGTGGCGGCGCACCACGTCGTGCAGCCACCGCGTGTCGGCCTCGTCCAACGGCTCGACGGCCGCGGCCAGTTCGCGGTTGACCTGGGCCGGGTCGAGGTCGATGACGTACGCGACGCCACCGGACATGCCGGCGGCGAAGTTGCGCCCGGTCTCGCCGAGCACCACGGCCCGGCCGCCGGTCATGTACTCGCAGCCGTGGTCGCCCACGCCCTCGGAGACGACGGTCGCGCCCGAGTTGCGCACGCAGAACCGCTCGCCGACCCGGCCGCGCAGGAACATCTCGCCGCCGGTGGCCCCGTAGGCGAGGGTGTTGCCCGCGATGGTGGAGTACTCGGCCAGGTGGTCGGCCCCGCGGTCGGGGCGGACGACGATCCGGCCGCCGGACAGGCCCTTGCCGACGTAGTCGTTGGCGTCGCCCTCCAGGCGCAGCGTGATGCCGTGCGGTACGAAGGCGCCGAAGGACTGGCCGGCCGAGCCGGTGAAGGTGATGTCGATGGTGTCGTCGGGCAGGCCGGCGCCGCCGAACTTCTTCGTCACCTCGTGGCCGAGCATGGTGCCCACGGTCCGGTTGATGTTGCGGATGGCGACCTGGGCGCGCACCGGCTGCGCGGCGGCGGCGTCCGGCGCGGCCAGCGCGTCGGCCGCCAGCTTGATCAGCTCGTTGTCCAGCGCCTTCTCCAGGCCGTGGTCCTGCTCGGCGATCTGGTGCCGGACGGCGCCGGCCGGCAGGTCCGGTACGTGCAGCAGCGGCGCCAGGTCCAGGCCGCTGGCCTTCCAGTGCTCCACGGCCCGCGAGGTGTCCAGGAGTTCGGCGTGCCCGACGGCCTCCTCCAGGGTGCGGAAGCCCAGTTCGGCCAGGAGCTCGCGGACCTCTTCGGCGATGAACCGGAAGAAGTTGACGATGTACTCGGCCTTGCCGGTGAACCGCTCGCGCAGCACCGGGTTCTGGGTGGCGATGCCCACCGGGCAGGTGTCCAGGTGGCACACGCGCATCATCACGCAGCCCGAGACCACCAGCGGCGCGGTCGCGAACCCGAACTCCTCGGCGCCCAGCAGCGCCGCGACGACCACGTCGCGGCCGGTCTTGAGCTGGCCGTCGGTCTGCACGACGATGCGGTCGCGCAACCCGTTGAGCAGCAGCGTCTGCTGCGTCTCGGCCAGGCCCAGCTCCCAGGGGCCGCCCGCGTGCTTGAGCGAGGT
The DNA here is from genome assembly GCF_029392895.1 of Streptomyces sp. 71268. Classification (NCBI taxonomy): domain Bacteria; kingdom Bacillati; phylum Actinomycetota; class Actinomycetes; order Kitasatosporales; family Streptomycetaceae; genus Streptomyces; species Streptomyces sp. 71268. The sequence goes on along the minus strand of NZ_CP114200.1, from coordinate 6,677,893 downwards.
GAGCGGGGAGGCGCCGGTGCCGCCGTCGTGGCCGGAGATCAGCACGACGTCCGCGTGCGCCTTGGAGACGCCCGCCGCGACCGTGCCGACACCGACCTCGCTGACCAGCTTGACGTGGATGCGGGCGCGCGGGTTGGCGTTCTTCAGGTCGTGGATGAGCTGGGCGAGGTCCTCGATGGAGTAGATGTCGTGGTGCGGCGGCGGCGAGATGAGGCCGACGCCGGGCGTGGAGTGCCGGGTCTTGGCCACCCACGGGTAGACCTTGTGGCCCGGCAGTTGGCCGCCCTCGCCGGGCTTGGCGCCCTGGGCCATCTTGATCTGGATGTCGTCGGAGTTGACCAGGTACTCGCTGGTGACGCCGAACCGGCCGGAGGCCACCTGCTTGATGGCCGAGCGCCGCGCCGGGTCGTACAGCCGCTCCGGGTCCTCGCCGCCCTCGCCGGTGTTGGACTTGCCCCCGAGCTGGTTCATCGCGATGGCCAGCGTCTCGTGCGCCTCGCGCGAGATGGAGCCGTACGACATGGCGCCGGTCGAGAACCGCTTGACGATCTCGGAGACGGGCTCGACCTCCTCCAGCGGGACCGGCGGCCGCTCGGACCTCAGGCCGAACAGGCCGCGCAGCGTCATCAGCCGCTCGGACTGCTCGTTCACCCGCTCCGTGTACTGCTTGAAGATGTCGTACCGGCGGGCGCGGGTGGAGTGCTGGAGCCGGAAGACGGTGTCCGGGTCGAACAGGTGCGGCTCGCCCTCGCGCCGCCACTGGTACTCGCCGCCGATCTCCAGGGCGCGGTGCGCGGACGGCACGCCGCTGGCCGGGTACGCCTTGGCGTGCCGGGCCGCGACCTCGGTGGCCACCACGTCCAGGCCCGCGCCGCCGATCTTGGTGGCGGTGCCGTGGAAGTACGCGTCCACGAACCCCTGGTCCAGGCCGACGGCCTCGAAGACCTGCGCGCCGCGGTAGGAGGCGACGGTGGAGATGCCCATCTTGGACATCACCTTGAGCACGCCCTTGCCGAGCGCCTTGATGAGGTTGCGGATCGCCGCCTCGGCCTCGATGTCGGACAGGAAGGTCCCCGCGCGCACCAGGTCCTCGACGGACTCCATGGCCAGGTACGGGTTGACGGCCGCGGCGCCGTAGCCGATGAGCAGCGCGACGTGGTGCACCTCGCGCACGTCGCCGGCCTCCACGAGCAGCCCCACCTGGGTGCGCTGCTTGGTGCGGATGAGGTGGTGGTGGACGGCCGAGGTGAGCAGCAGCGAGGGGATGGGGGCGTGCTCGGCGTCGGAGTGCCGGTCCGAGAGGACGATGAGGCGGGCGCCGTCGGCGATGGCCGAGTCGGCCTCGGCGCAGATCTCGGCGATCCGCGCGGCCAGCGCCGCTCCCCCGCCGCCGACCCGGTACAGGCCGGAGAGCGTGGCGGCGCCGAGCCCGTCCCGGTCGCCGTCGGCGTTGATGTGGATGAGCTTGGCCAGCTCGTCGTTGTCGATCACCGGGAAGGGCAGGGTGACGCTGCGGCAGGAGGCCGCGGTCGGTTCGAGGAGGTTGCCCTGTGGGCCGAGCGAGGAGGTCAGCGAGGTGACCAGCTCCTCGCGGATGGCGTCCAGCGGCGGGTTGGTGACCTGCGCGAAGAGCTGGGTGAAGTAGTCGAAGAGGAGTCGGGGCCGGTCGGAGAGGGCGGCGATGGGCGAGTCGGTGCCCATCGAGCCGATCGGCTCGGCGCCGTTCGCGGCCATCGGCGCGAGGATGACCCGCAGCTCCTCCTCGGTGTAGCCGAAGGTCTGCTGGCGGCGGGTGACCGAGGCGTGGGTGTGCACGATGTGCTCGCGCTCGGGCAGGTCCTCCAGCTCGATCTCGCCGGCCTCCAGCCACTCCTGGTAGGGCTGCTCGGCGGCGAGCGCGCTCTTGATCTCGTCGTCCTCGACGATGCGGTGCTCGGCGGTGTCGACCAGGAACATCCTGCCGGGCTGGAGCCGGCCCTTGCGTACGACGCGGGCCGGGTCGATCTCCAGGACGCCGACCTCGGAGGAGAGCACGACCAGGCCCTCGTCGGTGACCCAGTAGCGGCCCGGGCGCAGCCCGTTGCGGTCGAGTACGGCGCCGACCTGGGTGCCGTCGGTGAAGGTGACGCAGGCCGGTCCGTCCCAGGGCTCCATCATCGTGGAGTGGTACTGGTAGAACGCGCGCCGCCGGGCGTCCATCGAGGCGCTGTTCTCCCACGCCTCGGGGATCATCATCAGCACGCTGTGCGGCAGCGACCGCCCGCCCAGGTGCAGCAGTTCGAGAACCTCGTCGAAGGAGGCGGAGTCGGAGGCGCCGGGGGTGCAGACGGGGAAGAGCCGGTCGATCGGACGGCCCTCGCCGGCCAGCAGTTCGCTGGCCAACTGCGACTCGCGCGCCCGCATCCAGTTCCGGTTGCCCTGCACGGTGTTGATCTCGCCGTTGTGCGCGACGAACCGGTACGGGTGTGCGAGCGGCCAGGACGGGAACGTGTTGGTGGAGAAGCGCGAGTGCACCAGCGCGATGGCGGTGGCGAACCTGCGGTCGGACAGGTCGGGGAAGAACGGCTCCAACTGACCGGTCGTTAGCATGCCCTTGTAGACCAGGGTGCGCGCGGACAGGGAGGGGAAGTAGACCCCGGCCTCCCGCTCGGCGCGCTTGCGCAGCACGAACGCTTTGCGGTCCAGTTCGATGCCGCTCAGGGAGCCCGCGGCGTCGGCGACGAAGAGCTGCGAGAACGCGGGCATGGTGGCCCGGGCGGTGCTGCCGAGCAGTTCGGGGGCGACGGGCACGACCCGCCAGCCGAGGACGGCCAGGCCCTCCTCGGCGGCGATGGCCTCGGTCCGGGCGACGGCGGCCGCGGCCTGCGGGCCGTCACCGGGCAGGAAGGCGATGCCGACGGCGTACGCACCGGCCTCGGGCAGCGGGAAGGCGACGCTCTCGCGCAGGAAGGCGTCCGGCACCTGGAGCAGGATGCCCGCGCCGTCGCCCGAGTCCGGGTCGGAGCCGGTGGCGCCGCGGTGCTCCAGGTTGCGCAGGACGGTGAGGGCTTGTTCGACCAGCTCGTGGCTGGGCTCGCCGGTGAGGGTTGCGACGAAGCCGACGCCACAGGCGTCGTGCTCGTTACGGGGGTCGTACAGGCCCTGGCGGGCGGGGCGCCCCTGCAGCGGTGACCAGGCGGCAGTGGCGTCGCTGCCGGTCACGGAAGGCACGGGCCGGGGGTGCGCGGAACGCATCGGCTCTCCCGTCGTCGTCGGTGGCAAGTGCTGATACCGAGGGACGACGTTGGCCCTCTGTGAATTTGGTGCAGGCTACATGATGGCCCGTTGCCCAAGAAGCGGATACTTCATTCCAACATGCGGACACCGCAGGAGCGCGGTGGCGGGTGGGCGAGGGGCCGAACGGGGCGCGCCCGCTGGGTTCGCGGAGCGAGCGACGTTGCCCGCGACGCTCGGGCCTTATGCCCGTTCGTGAGCGAGCCGAAACCGCGCGGTAATCCGCATATTATGCGCAACCCCGTATGATTCACCGCTAGCGGCCGCCCCCGGGATCACCCGACGGCGGTCCCGAACAGTGCACCGAGGGCGTACGTCACGCCGGCCGCGGCCCCGCCGAGCGCCAGTTGCCGCAGCCCGCTGAACCACCACGACCTGGCCGTCACCCGCGCCACGACGGCGCCGCACCCGAACAGCCCGACCAGCGCCAGCAGGACGGCGGGCCACAGGGACGAGGCGCCGAGCAGGTACGGGAGCAGAGGCAGCAGGGCGCCCAGCGCGAAGGCGCCGAACGAGGAAAGCGCCGCCGTCAGCGGCGAGGGGAGGTCGTCCGGGTCCACGCCCAGCTCCTCGCGGGCGTGCACCTCAAGCGCCCGCTCCGGGTCCGCCGAGAGCTGCCTGGCCACCTCGCGGGCGAGCGCCGGCTCGACCCCGCGCGACTCGTACAGGGCCGCCAGCTCCAGCATCTCGTCGCCCGGGTGCTTGCGCAGCTCGCGGCGCTCGACCTCCAGCTCGGCCAGCACGAGTTCGCGCTGCGAGGCCACCGACGTGTACTCCCCCGCGGCCATCGAGAACGCGCCGGCCGCGAGCCCGGCGAGGCCGGTGATCACGATCGTCTGCTGGCTGACGGCGCCGCCCGCGACACCGGTCATCAGGGCCAGGTTGGAGACGAGGCCGTCCATGGCGCCGAAGACCGCTGGCCGCAGCCAGCCTCCGTTGACGTCGCGGTGGGTGTGGTTGTCACGGTGGGCGACGTGGGGCGGTTCCGCGGCGGCGATGACGGACATGGGGTAGAGCTCTCCCTTCACACGGCGACGGAGGACTCATCCGCCGCCAACGCCTCGAAGGTACGCTCGAATTCCCCGTCGCCGCCAGCAAGGAAGGCCGAACTTACCTCGCTGACCTGCACGGATACGCGCCCCGTCACACGGGGTGAGCGGCGCGGGGAGCCCGTCGCGGGAGAGGCTCGGCGCACGCGCGAGGCCGCCGGACCCCTCGGTCCGACGGCCTCGTGTCGCTCGCGGCGGGCGCTCCCGCCCGGGCTCAGCCCTTCTTCGACGGCGCGGCGTCCCCGGCCCCGCCGGTCGCCCCGTCCTCGTCGGCCGACGACGGGCGCGCGCCCCTCGGCTCCTTCACCGTGGAGACCCGGGACGCCCCGGCCGGTGCCGCCTGAGCGGCGGCGGGTTCGCCGTCCGACGGGTCGCCCCCGTCGCCCACCGCGGCCGGCTCGACCACCGTCTCGCGGCCCGGGCTGTGCCGCGCCGAGATCACCATGTAGGCCACCGCCGCCAGGAAGACGACGATCGAGGTCCAGTTGTTCAGCCGCAGGCCGAGCACCTCGTGCGCGTCGTCCACGCGCAGGTACTCGATCCAGAACCGGCCCACCGTGTACGCCGCGACGTACAGCGCGAAGGCCCGGCCGTGGCCGAGGGTGAAGCGGCGGTCCGCCCAGATCACCAGCAGCGCCACGCCCACGCACCACAGCGACTCGTACAGGAACGTCGGGTGGTAGGTGCCGGCGAGGGTGCCGGTGTCGCTGTCCGCGTCGATCTTCAGCGCCCACGGGAGGTCGGTCGCCTTGCCGAAGAGTTCCTGGTTGAACCAGTTGCCCCAGCGGCCGATCGCCTGGGCGAGGGCGATGCCCGGGGCGAGCGCGTCCGCGTACGCCGGCATCGGGATGCCCCGGCGGCGACAGCCGATCCACGCGCCGAGCGCGCCGAGCGCGATGGCACCCCAGATGCCGAGGCCGCCCTGCCAGATCTTGAAGGCGTCGACCCAGTCCTCGCCCTCACCGAAGTAGAGCTGGTAGTCGGTGATGACGTGGTACAGCCGCCCGCCGACCAGGCCGAAGGGCACGGCCCAGACGGCGATGTCGGCCACCGTGCCGACCTGGCCGCCACGGGCGACCCAGCGCCGCCCGCCGTACCAGACCGCGACGAAGACGCCGATGATGATGCAGAACGCGTAGCCGCGCAGCGGGATCGGCCCGAGGTCGATCACGCCGGATGAGGGGCTGGGGATGTAAGCGAGGTCCATGACAGGGCTGACGCTACCCTGCCGGGCGGGAAGCGCGGCAACCCACCCGGCACAACGGCTGCATAACGGGCCACGAGCGGGGCCCGGTCCGACGTCGGTCAGCGGCCCTTCTTCCTGGCCGCCTCCGCCACCTCCTTCTTCAGCTTCTCCGGGGTCAGCGGGTCGTCCTGGTCCCCGTAGACGTTCTCGCCGTTGAGCAGGACCGTCGGCGTGGCCCCGTGGCCCGACTTCTCGAACGCCTTGTCCACCTTCTGCACCCAGCTGTCGTGGGTGCCCTTGTTCACGCAGGCCCGGAAGGCCGGGGTGTCCAGGCCCGACACCTTGCCCGCCAGCTCGATCAGGTAGCCCCGGTCGGCGAACGCGTCGTCCTGCTCGCGTGGCTGGTTCTGGTAGAGCAGGTCGTGGTACGCGGGGAACTTCCCGGCGTCCTGGGCGCAGGCGGCGGCGTTGGCCGCGCGCAGCGAGCCGCTGCCGCCCAGGTTCCCGTCGATCAGCCGGACCAGGTGGTACTCGGTCCTGAGCTGGCCCGCCTCACGCAGTTCGGTGATCGTCTTGCGGAAGCCGTTCTCGAAGCCGGCGCAGCCGGGGCAGCGGAAGTCCTCGAACACGGTGAGGGTCGCGGGCGCGTTGGCCGCGCCGGCCGGAATGGCCACCCGCTTCTCGCCCGTGGCGCCCTTGGGGTCGACCACCGGGCCCCGCGCGTCCGCTTCGTCGTCGCCGCTCTGGCTGGCGATCAGGGCGCCGATGCCGCCCACCGCGCCGAGCACCACGACGATGATCCCGGCCGCGATGTAGGCGCGCTTCCGCTTCTGTCGCGCCTCGTCCTTCGCGCGCTGTTCCTGCAGCCGCTCGCGAGCGCTGCGCTTGTCCTTACGGTTGTGACTCACGCCCGTGCACAACGAGACGAATGAGCGGGGCTACCCTCCGGCGCCCGGTATTCGCCCGATCGAGCGACGGGCGGGCGTTCCGCACGGGGCGGGCCGTGGTGGGCCCGGGCCCACCGCGGGGGGGACGCCCACCCGGTGGCGCGGCCGGGTCAGCTCGCCGCGCGCCCCGACCACGGCACGGCGAGCGCGCGCTCGACATCGGCCCACGACGCCCCGTGCTCGGCCATGACGTCCGCCACCACGCCGGGCCCCGCCGCGAGCCCGAGCAACAGGTGCTCGTCGCCGATCGTGCGATTGCCGCGCCCCTGGGCCGCCCACAGCGCGCGGACCAGCACGGACTTCGCCTCGCGCGAGAACGGCCGGTGCCCGCGCGGCCACCACCAGCGCGGCCCGCGCTCGGCGGCCAGCGCGTCGGGCCCGTGCGCCTCCTCGACCCGGGCGACGACCTCGCCGACGTCGATGCCGAGCCGGGCCAGGGCCGCGATGTCGGCGCGCGAGAGCCCACCCACCCGCCTGGCCTCGCGCAGCGCGGCCGTCAGTTCCGTACGCCGCTGGTCGACGCCGAGCGCGAGCAGGGCGCGGGCGCCCGGCGACTCACCCGGCTCGACGAGGTCGAGGAGGGCGAGCAGTAAGTGCTCCTCGGTGATGGTGGGCGCGTCGGCGCGCTCCGCGTGGCCGACCGCGCCCTCCACGGCGGCGCGGGCGCTCTGGCTGAACTTCTCGAACATCGTCAATGCCTCCCGTGTTTCTTGTGCACGGCCTGCCGGCTGACCCCGAGTTCGCTGGCGATCTCCTGCCACGACCAGCCCCGGGCCCGGGCGCTGCGCACCTGGACGGCCTCCAACTGCTCCACCAGCCGTCGCAGCGCGGCCACCGCGCGCAGTCCGACCCGCGGGTCACGATCGCCCGCCTGCTGGGCGAGATCGGTTGCCTCAGTCATGACGTCAACCTACGTTGACACTTGACCCGTGTCAACCATGGTTGACGCGAGTGGCGCGCGTGCCACACCCCTGGGTGGCGTCCGAACCCCGCCCCGCCGGCGCCGGAACGACCGCACCCCGGGCAGCGGGGCTGCCCGGGGTGCGGGGGTGGGATCGGCCGTGCGCCGGTGGCGTCAGGCGCGCTGGCGTACGCCCTTGGCCAGGTCGGCCGCGAGCGCGCGCACACCGGCCAGGCCCGTCTCCACGTCGGGCGCCTGGAGCAGCTCCTTGACGAACGCCGACCCGACGATCACGCCGTCCGCGAACTGGGCCACCTCGGCGGCCTGTTCCGCGTTGGAGACGCCGAGGCCCACGCACACCGGCAGCTCGGTGCTGGCCCGGGTGCGCTCGACCAACTCCTGGGCCTCGCGGCCGACCGACTCGCGGGTTCCGGTGACGCCCATGAGCGAGGCCGCGTACACGAAGCCGCTGCCGGCCGCCGTGATCTTGGCCAGGCGCTCGTCGCGGCTGCTCGGCGCGACGACGAAGACGGTGGCCAGGCCGTGCCGCTCGGCCGCCTCCCGCCAGGGCCCGGACTCCTGTACCGGCAGGTCGGGCAGGATGCAGCCGGCGCCGCCCGCCTCGGCGAGTTCGGCGGCGAACCGCTCGACGCCGTAACGGTCCACCGGGTTCCAGTACGTCATGCACAGCACCGGCGCGCCGGTGGCCGCGTGCACCTCGCGGACCGTGCGGATCACGTCGACGATTTTGACGCCGGCGCGCAGCGCGATGTCGTCGGCGGTCTGGATGACCGGGCCGTCCAGGACCGGGTCGCTGTGCGGGAGGCCCACCTCCACCAGGTCGCAGCCGCCCTCGACCATCGCGGAGATGGCGCGTACGCCGTCGTCCACGGTGGGGAAGCCGGCCGGCAGGTAGCCGACCAGCGCGGCACGGTTCTCGGCCTTGGCCCGCGCGAGCACGTCGCTCAGCAGGGTGATGTTGCCGCTCACTTGTCCCCCTCGTGCGTGGCCGCGTCGGACCGCTGGCCGGCCTGCTCGTCGTAGAGCCCGAAGTAGCGGGCCGCGGTGTCCATGTCCTTGTCGCCGCGCCCGGAGAGGTTGACCAACAGCAGCCCCTCGGGGCCGAGTTCACGGCCGAGGTCCAGCGCGCCGGCCAGCGCGTGGGCGCTCTCGATGGCGGGGATGATGCCCTCGGTCTGCGACAGCAGCCGCAGCGCCTGCATGGCCGCCTCGTCGGTGGCGGAGCGGTACTCGGCCCGCCCGGCGTCCTTGAGGTAGGCGTGCTCGGGGCCCACGCCCGGGTAGTCGAGCCCGGCGGAGATCGAGTACGGCTCGGTGATCTGCCCGTCGTCGTCCTGCAGGACGTAGGAGCGGGAGCCGTGCAGGATGCCGGGGTCGCCGACGCTCAGCGTGGCGGCGTGCTCGCCGCTGTCGATGCCGTGCCCCGCGGGCTCCACGCCCACCAGGCGCACGCCCTCGTCGGGGAGGAACGCGTGGAAGAGGCCGATCGCGTTGGAGCCGCCGCCGACGCAGGCCACGACGGCGTCCGGTAGCCGCCCGGTGCGCTCCAGGAGCTGGCGCCTGGCCTCGACGCCGATGACCCGGTGGAAGTCGCGGACCAGCGCCGGGAAGGGGTGCGGCCCGGCGACGGTGCCGAACAGGTAGTGCGTGCGGTCCACGTTGGCCACCCAGTCGCGGAACGCCTCGTTGATGGCGTCCTTGAGAGTGCGGCTGCCGGACTTCACCGCGACGACGTCGGCCCCGAGCATCCGCATCCGGGCCACGTTCAGCGCCTGGCGCTCGGTGTCGACCTCGCCCATGTAGATGGTGCACTCAAGGCCGAAGAGGGCACACGCGGTGGCGGTGGCCACGCCGTGCTGGCCGGCGCCGGTCTCGGCGATGACCCGGGTCTTGCCCATGCGCCTGGTGAGCAGCGCCTGCCCCAGCACGTTGTTGATCTTGTGCGAGCCGGTGTGGTTGAGGTCCTCCCGCTTGAGGAAGACCCGCGCCCCACCCGCGTGCTCGGCGAACCGGGGCACCTCGGTCAGGGCGCTGGGCCGCCCCGTGTAGTTGACCATCAGCTCGCCCAGTTCGGCGGCGAAGGCGGGGTCGGCCTTGGCCTTCTCGTACTCGGCGGCGACCTCGTCCACGGCGGCGACCAGCGCCTCGGGGATGAACGTGCCGCCGTACGCGCCGAAGTAGCCGTCGGCGCTGGGGATCTGACCCTCGGGGTCGGGGATGAAGAACTCGGAAGTCATTCGGTGTGCTCCTCGAACGGGGCTGGCACCCCGCGGATGTCACGCCCCGGCCGGCACGGCACGCGGGGCGGCCCGCCCACACCGCGGGATCGCGGGAGGACGGCGCGCCACGCGCCGGGCGGCGGGGCGGTGAGATATGGGGACACGAAACGTCACAGGGGGCCGCACGCCGGCGCTGTGGCGCGCGGGAGGGCGCGTCGGGGCGTACGGCCTGCCGGCGCCACGCCGACCGGTCGCGCCAACCGCGCGACACGGCCCACGGGCCCGCCGCCCGGGGCCGGTGGCCGCCGAGAGGCTGGGCGTGGGTGGTGGGTGCGTGTGGTGGCGGGGCGCGGTGCGGCTCAGCGGCCGGTGCGCGCCCCCGGCCATCGACGGCCGTTGACCTGGCCCGGTTCGCTGCCGATGTGGTAGCGCACCCGACGGCCCCGCACCCGGCGAGCGGGCGCCCGGCAGCCGCGGTGCCAGGGAGGCAACGCGCGGCGGTCGGGCTCGGCGGGGGCGGCGGACACGGCGGGGATCAGCTCCGGCCGTGCCGCAGCGCGGGGTGGGCGCCCGCGGCCACCAGGTCGGCCACGGCGGTCTTCGGGTCGCGGCCGGTGACCAGCGACTCGCCGACGAGCACGGCGTCCGCGCCCTCGTTCGCGTAGGCGATCAGGTCGTGCGGCCCGCGCACGCCCGACTCGGCGATCTTCACGATGTGCGAGGGGATCTCGGGGGCGATCCGGGCGAAGTTGCCCCGGTCCACCTCAAGCGTCTTCAGGTCCCGCGCGTTGACACCGATGATCTTCGCGCCGGCGTCCACGGCCCGCTCGACCTCGTCCTCGTCGTGCACCTCCACGAGCGGGGTGAGCCCGATCGACTGGGCGCGCTCGATCAGCGAGACCAGCGCCTCCTGGTCGAGGGCGGCGACGATCAGCAGGACGACGTCGGCGCCGTACGCCCGCGCCTCCCACAACTGGTACGAGGTGACGATGAAGTCCTTGCGCAGCACGGGGATGTCCACCCGGGCCCGCACGGCCTCCAGGTCGGCCAGCGAGCCGCCGAAGCGCCGCTGCTCGGTCAGCACGCTGATCAGCGCCGCGCCGCCCGCCTCGTAGTCGGCGGCGAGGCCGGCCGGGTCCGCGATGGCGGCGAGCGCGCCCTTGGAGGGGCTGGAGCGCTTCACCTCGCAGATGACCTTGACGCTGTCGCCCTTGAGCGCGGCCACGCCGTCCTTGGCCTGCGGTGCCTTCGCGGCGCGCTCCTTGAGCTCGTCGAGGCTGACTCGCGCCTGCCGTTCGGCGAGGTCGGCACGGACTCCGTCGATGATCTCATCGAGCACACTCACGCGAGCGGCCCCCTTCCGATGGAGCTTGGTGGTCGGCGCCGGTGCGGCGGACGATCGCATCACCAGACATGGGCGATGGTATCTGCCGAGCGAGGGAGGTCGCGCATCCGGTTGACGACAGCGCCACCATCCGGACGCTCCGGCGGGCCCGGGACGGGCGTCAGGGGGCCAACGACGTCCCGAATGGCAGGTTGCGGACGAGAGTGAACGCGAGCACCGCGAGCCCCACCACCCACCCCAGGTACCGCACGCCACGGGGGCCTGCGGCCCCGCGCCCGTCCCCGCCGGGCGCGCGCCGGGCGCCGCGTCCCGGCCCGTCCGTCCGGTGCCGGGCCGCGCGGCGGACGAACCAGCAGGTCCACAGGGTGGCGAAGGCGACGTACCCGGCCACCGCGAGCGCGTTGGCGCCGAGCGCCGCCGCGAAGTCTCCGTGGGCGACGGAGTGGGCGCTGCGCAGGCCGCCGCAGCCCGGGCAGAGCACGCCGGTGTACTGGAGCATCGGGCAGGCGGGGTAGTGCCCCGGCTCGTACGGATCGACCGTGGCCACCCCCGCGAAGGCGGTCACCACGGCCGCCAGCACGGCAAGCGGGGCCAGCAGGCGGCGCGGCGGCGCACCACGGAGGCCGCGCTCGCTGACGGGGCGGAGCTGCTCGGACACGGTTCGAGTCTGTGCCCGGGCGGGCCCGCGCGCAGCCCCACCGACGCCGGCCGGGGCCGTACGGGGGCGTGGCGGTCCGCCGAAGGAGGGGCGCCCCGTCGAGGTCAGCCGGCGGCGCGGGCCTCGAACAGGCCGACCAGGTGCGCCAGGCTCCGCTCGGCCAGCGGGCGCAGGGCCGGCGCCACGGCGCGGGCGTCGCGGCGCAGCCGGTCCAGGGCGTCCGGGCCGAGGGCGGCCGCCGCCTCGACGGCGAAGGAGGGTTCGGCGAGCCAGTCGTCGAGCAGTTCGGGGGTGACCTCCAGGTGGAACTGGAGGCCCCAGGCAACCGGGCCGGCCCGGAACGCCTGGCACGGGGTGCTGTCGGTGCTGGCCAGGGGGCGGGCCTCCGGGCCCGGCTGGATGCGGTCGCCGTGCCAGTGCAGCACCGCGGGCGCCTGCGCCAGCGGGCCGACGACCGGGTCCGCGCGGTCCACGTCGCGCAGCGGAGCCCAGCCGATCTCGCTCTCCCGGCCGAGTTCGGCGCCGGCCCGTACGGGGATGCCCTGGGCGCGGGCCAGGAGCTGGGCGCCCAGGCACACGCCCAGCGTCGGTACGCCGGCGCGCAACGCGTCCACCAGCAGGTCCCGTTCCAGCTTCAGCGCCGGGTGGCTCGCCAGGTCATCGGCGTTCATGGGGCCGCCCATGACGACGAGCCCGGCCAGCTCCGCCACCGGGGGCAGGTCGTCCGCCGCGGCGCCGGGGGTCTCGATCAGGTTCCGTACGTCCACATCGAGGTCGCTCCCGCGCAGGGCGTCGAGGATCAGGCCGGGCTTCTCGACCTCGATGTGCTGGAGGATCAGGACGGTGCGCGCGGGCATGACGGGGTCTCCTGGAAGGCGCCGGAAACGTCGGAAACACTGCGAACACAGCGAACACAGCGAACACTGTGAACGCCGAGATCACCGGGATCGCCGGGAAAGGGGGCGTTCGGAACGGGTCGGGCCCGGGGCGGTGCCCCGGGCCCGTGGGTCGCACGCCGGCGCGCGGGGCGCGCGCGGGTGCGGACCCGGTTAGGACTGCGAGCCGTGCTGCACCACGTGCGGCTGCTTCCGCTTCGGCTGCCCCATGCCGGCGGCCGACATGCCCATGCCCACGATGCCGCCGAGCACGACCACACCGAGCCCCGCCCAGAAGCCCACCGGCTTGGCCATCACGGTGAACGCACCGGAGATGCAGAAGCCGATGAAGGCGATGGTGACGCCGGTCCAGGCGGCCGGGGTGTGTCCGTGACTGGTACCCGCCATGAGTTCTCCTCGTTCGTTGTGTCGCTCCCCCCGACCGCGCCGGGCGACCAGAGGCCGCCTGAGCGGGGTTGACGGGGAGATGCCCCCGGGATCGGGGCATGGGGCTCGTGCGTCCATTGTCGCTGACGCGTTGCCGCGAGATCAGTCTGGGGTGGGCCGAGTGGGAGGCCGGCGTACGGGCCGGGGCCCGCGGCCCCACTCACCCACGCGGCGGCCGGTGCCACGCGGGGTCGCCGGCGCCCGGCGCGACCGAGCGCCGCACCCCCGCCGGGCCGGGTGCGGGCCGGCGTTCGCGGTTACGGGCTCAGCTCTCGCGGCCGGTCGGGTCCTCGCCCCGGTCCAGGGCCTTCCACAGTTCCTCGGGCCGGTCGGGGTCGGGCGCGGGCCGGCCGCGGCGCGGGCGCGGGCGGTCGCCGCCGGCGCGCTCGTACCGGCCCGACATGGCGGGCCAGGCGCGACCGTAGCCCAGCGCGAGGAGGCCGGCGAGGAAGATCAACACGCCGCCGGCGAACGCCGCCCAGGGCCAGGGCGTGTAGGTGACGCCGTGGATGGCGGTGTCGGTGATGCCGGTGGTCTCGGCGGCCTTGGCCTCCAGGGCGGCGGTGTCGTCCAGGGCCAGCAGTGAACCGACGGCGGTGCCGACGCCGCACAGGGCGAGGATGCCGGCGACCGCGTACCGGCCGAGCCCGCGCACCGCGAACACCGCGACCAGGGCCGCGAGGCCGACGATCGCCAGCGCCCCGGGCAGGCCGGTGATGTCCTGCCCGTCGACCGTGCGGCGCAGGTCGCCCTGGGCGAAGGCGGCGTTCCCCTCGGCCCAGGTGCGGCCGGAGGCGAGGAGCACCAGGGCGGCGCCGAGCGCGGCGAACAGCAGCCCGGCGGCGAGGCTGAGCTTGGTGCGCCTGCCCGCGGCGGCACCGCGTCCGGCGCGCGCGGCGACCTCGGCTTGGCTACGGGGCTGGGGTACGGCGGCTGTACTCACGCCTACCACTATCCCTCACCGGGTGGTGCGGCAGGTCGCGCGGGGGGTGGCCGGCCCGTTCACCCCGGCCCGCGCCGCCGTGGCGGCCGCGCGGGCGGCGGGGGTGGCCGGCCCGTTCACGCCCGCCGCAGCCGGCCCGCCGTGCTGACGGCGCGCAGCACGGCCGCCGCCTTGTTGCGACACTCGGCGTTCTCGGCCGCCGGATCGGAGTCGGCGACCACGCCCGCGCCCGCCTGCACGTAGGCCCGGCCGTCGCGGAGCAGGGCCGTGCGGATGGCGATGGCGGTGTCCGAGTCGCCGGCGAAGTCGAGGTAGCCGACGCAGCCGCCGTACAGGCCGCGCCGGGTGGGTTCGAGTTCCTCGATGATCTGCATGGCCCGTGGCTTGGGCGCGCCGGAGAGGGTGCCGGCGGGGAAGCAGGCGGTGAGCACGTCGAAGGCGGTGCGGTCGGGCGCCAGGGTGCCGGTGACGGTGGAGACGATGTGCATGACGTGGCTGTAGCGCTCGATCGACATGAAGTCCACGACCTCCACGCTGCCCGGCTCGCACACCCGGCCCAGGTCGTTGCGCCCGAGGTCGACGAGCATCAGGTGCTCGGCCCGCTCCTTGGGGTCGGCCAGCAGTTCCTCGGCGAGCGCGGCGTCCTCCTGTGGCGTCGCCCCGCGCGGCCGGGTCCCGGCGATCGGGTGCAGCATCGCGTGCCCGTCCTCGACCTTGACCAGCGCCTCCGGGCTGGAGCCCACGACGTCGAAGGCCCCGGTGCCGTTCGCGTCGGGGAAGCGGAAGAGGTACATGTACGGGCTCGGGTTGGTGGCCCGCAGCACCCGGTACACGTCGAGCGCGCTGGCCTGGCAGGGCGTCTCGAACCGCTGCGAGGGCACCACCTGGAACGCCTCGCCGGCGTGGACGCGCTCCTTGATGTCGCGCACCACGTCCATGTACGCCTCGCCGCCCCACAGCGCGGTGAACTCCGGCAGTTCGGCGGCCGGCAGCACGGTGGGGCTGGTGGGCACCGAGCGGGCCAGGTCGGCGGTCATCGCGTCGAGCCGGGCGACCGCGTCGTCGTACGCCTCGTCGACGCCGGTGGCCAGGTCGTTGTGGTTGATCGCGTTGGCGATCAGGAGCACCGTGCCGTCCCAGTGGTCGAGCACGGCGAGGTCCGAGGTGAGCAGCATCGTCAGTTCGGGCAGGCGCAGGTCGTCCCGGCCGGTGTCGCCGATCTTCTCCAGCCGGCGCACGATGTCGTAGCCGAGGTAGCCGACCATGCCGCCGGTGAACGGCGGCAGGTGGGTGAGTCCGCCCAGGTCGCGTGGGGTGTGCAGGGCCTCCACGGTGGCGCGCAGGGCGGCCAGCGGGTCGCCGTCGGTGGGCACGCCTACCGGCGGGGCGCCGAGCCAGTGCGCCTGGCCGTCGCGCTCGGTGAGGGTGGCGGCGCTGCGCACGCCGATGAAGGAGTAGCGGGACCAGGAGCGGCCGTTCTCCGCGGACTCCAGGAGGAAGGTGCCGGGCCGGCCGACCCAGCCCGCCTCGTCGGGGGAGCCCGCCCTGGTGGCCTCGTCGGGGAAGCCCGCCAGCTTGCGGTAGAGGCCGACCGGAGTGTCGCCGTCCGCCAGCAGCCTGCGGCTGACGGGGATGACGCGGCGGTCCGCCGCCAACTTCCGGAAGGTCTCGCGGTCCATGGTGCCCGTCGCGTCCGTCATACCCGCATCGCCCGTCGTGTCGTACGCATCAACTGTCTTGGTGGTCCGCGGCCGGCCCCGGGGTCTCGCCCGGACCGGCCCCGCTCTCGCGTGGGGGGTGAGGCCGCCGCGGGCCTCGCCCTCGGCGCCGTGGCCGGGGCGCTGGTCGGTGCCCGCGTCCCGTTCGGCGTCCGCGCGGGAGGCCGGTGGTCGCTTCGGCAGCGGAGCCTACTGCCCGAGCGGCAGGCCGCCCGCGTCGAAGCAGGTGCGGTCGCCGGTGTGGCAGGCCGCGCCGACCTGGTCCACCTTGACCAGCAGGGTGTCGGCATCGCAGTCCAGGGCCACGGACTTGACGTGCTGGACGTGTCCCGAGGTGTCGCCCTTGACCCAGTACTCCCGCCGGCTACGGCTCCAGTAGGTGCAGCGACCCGTGGTCAACGTGCGGTGGAGGGCCTCGTCGTCCATCCAGCCGAGCATCAACACCTCGCCGGTGTCGTACTGCTGGGCGATGGCGGGCACGAGGCCGTCGGCGCTGCGCTTGAGCCGGCCCGCGATGGCGGGATCGAGGCCGCTGGCACGGTCGGCCGGGGCGCTGCCGCTGGCGCCGGAGGGGGAATCGGGGCTGGACATGGGCCCATTATGCCCAGCGGACGGGGTCCGGGCGGGCGCGTTTCACCGGGCCGGGGGGCGCGCTGGGCCGTGGGGCTCCGGTGGGGTCGCACGGCCGCTCGCATCGTGGACAGCCGCGCGGCCCCGCCCCCCCGGCTCCGCGTGCGCGCCCCCGCGTCACCGCTTCCGCACACCCACGCCCCGGCGCGCACACTTCCCTCTACGAACGACCACGTTTCAGCCACATCAGCCCCGGACGAACCTCCACCGGACGGTCGACTTCCGGCCACCGGTGCCCCAGTTGTCCCCGGCGCTCGCCCCTTACCCGCCGGCCCCGGGGTGAGTTGCCCCGCTGCGTGTCACTCTGGGCCTATCCCGCGCATCGGCTGCCGCCCGGGCCGGCCCGATGGCGATGCGCGGCGGCGCATGCGGCATGCTTTCGCCATGACATTTCCGCCGCCGAACGACCCTCATCAGCCAGGAAACCACGGCGGCTTCGGACCGCCGCAGCAGGGTTTCGGGCCACCCGCCCAGCCCGGAGGCCCGCCGCCCATGGGCGGGCCCCCCATGCCGCCCGGCGGGCAGATGCCGCCCGGTGGGTACGGCGCGTACCCGCCGCCCCCGCCCCCGCCGCCCCGTCGCAACAACACGAAGACCGCGGTCATAGCCGTGGTCTCGGTGCTCGCGGTCGCCGTCGTCGCGGGCATCGTGGTCGCCGCGACCGGCGGTGACGACAGCAAGGACGACAAGGCCAAGGACAAGCCGACCGGCGGGCAGCCCAGCGCCACCGCCCCGCGGGTCCCGAGCGGCATGCCGTCCATCGAGATCCCCAAGCCGTCCGGCTCCCCGGGCCAGGGCGCCCCGGTCGGTGGCGGCACCGACACGCCCAGCGCCGAGCCCTCCACCGACCCGGCGCAGACCCCCAGCGACCTGGTCCCCTACGTCGTGCTCAGCCCGGGCACCTGCTTCGACCACCCGGGGCTCGACACCAGCGTGAAGAAGGTCGAGACGCGCTCGTGCAGCGGTCCGCACGACGGCGAGGTGATCTCCAACGCGACGCTGACGGGCACCTTCAGCACCGAGAAGGAGATCCAGACCAAGGCCCTGTCGCTGTGCGAGAGCGCCGCCAAGAGCCGGATGAAGACCATCCCGGCCACCAAGACGTACTACTACTACGCGCTGTACCCGTCGCAGCCGACGTACAGCATCCGCGGTCAGGACCAGGTCTCCTGCTCCCTGACGCTCAGCTCCACTCCGGACGGCCCCAAGCTGACGGAGAAGCTGCCGAAGTAGCACACCGCGGGCCGGCGGAGGGGCCCGCGCCGCAGTGACAGACGGTGGTACGGCCGCGCCGCCCGCGAGCGACGGCGCGGCCGCGCCACTCGGCCCGTCAGCCGTGGCAGGGCGTGGCCACCGGCCGTAGGCTGGCGGTATGTCTACGTACGCGAAGCGTGAACGACTGCTGCTCGCCGACCTGTTGGAGGCGGCGGGTCCCCAGGCCCCCACTCTGTGCGAGGGCTGGACCACCCGCGACCTGGCGGCCCACCTGGTGGTGCGCGAGCGACGGGGTGACGCCGCGGCGGGCATCGTGCTCAAGCCCCTGGCGGCCCGGCTCGCACGGGTGCAGGACGAGTTCGCGGCGAAGCCGTACGAGGAGTTGCTCCAGCTCATCCGCACCGGCCCGCCCCGGCTCTCGCCGTTCGCCCTCAAGCAGGTGGACGAGGCCGCCAACGTCGTCGAGTTCTACGTGCACGCCGAGGACGTCCGCCGGGCCCAGCCCGACTGGACCCCGCGCTCGCTCGACCCGGTCTTCTCCGACGCCCTGTGGAGCCGCGTCGAACGCTCGGCACGGGCACTGGCCCGCAAGAGTCCGGTCGGCCTCGTCGTGCGCGCCCCCGACGGCCGCACGGTCGTCGCCCACAAGGGCACCCCGGTCGTGACCGTCACCGCCGATCCCGGCGAGGCACTTCTCTTCCTCTACGGCCGCCAGCGGGTGGCCCGCGTGACCACGGAGGGCGACACGGACGCGGTAGCCCGCGCCCGGGAGGCGTCGCTGGGGCTGTGAGTCGGGGGGCGACCCGTACCGCCGCACGCCGCGTGACGCGCTGGCCGCACCGCGCCGGGGCCACGCAGCAGCCGTGCACCGCGACACGTAGGGTCGCCCCCACCCGATACCAGTCCACCCGGACGCGCCATTTCCGCGCTGCCGTACTTGACGGCGTTGGTGACCAGTTCCGAGAGCATGACTTCACAGTCAGGCAGTGGGTATGTCATGCGCTCATGTGCGGCGAGTCCGCGGAACCAGCTCCGGGCCCGCCCGACGGACGCGGGCTCCGAGCGCAGCACTGGTCGAATACGACTTCGACGCCTGACCGCCCACGCGAACGGCCCGACCTCGGGAGGTCGGGCCCGCCCCCGCGCGCCCCCGGCGCGCTACCGCACCGGGTGGCCCGCCTCGCGCAGCGTGGTCTTCACCTCGCCGATGGACAGGTCGCCGAAGTGGAAGACGGAGGCGGCCAGGACCGCGTCCGCGCCGGCCGCGATGGCCGGGGGGAAGTCGGTGAGCTTGCCGGCGCCGCCGCTGGCGATGACGGGGACGCTGACCGCCGCGCGGACGGCCTTGATCATCGCCGTGTCGTAGCCGTCCTTCGTGCCGTCGGCGTCCATCGAGTTCAACAGGATCTCGCCGGCGCCGAGTTCGGCCGCCTGGCGAGCCCAGGCGACGGCGTCCAGGCCGGTGCCGCGGCGTCCGCCGTGGGTGGTGACCTCGTAGCCGGAGTCGGTCTCGGTGCCCTCCGGGCAGCGGCGCGCGTCCACGGACAGGACCAGGACCTGGCGTCCGAACCGCTCGGCGATCTCGCGGACCAGCTCCGGGCGGGCGATCGCGGCGGTGTTGACGCCGACCTTGTCGGCGCCCGCGCGCAGCAGCTTGTCCACGTCGTCGGGGGTGCGGACGCCGCCGCCGACGGTGAGCGGGATGAAGACCTGTTCGGCGGTGCGGCGGACCACGTCGTAGGTGGTCTCGCGGTCGCCGGAGGAGGCCGTGATGTCCAGGAACGTGAGTTCGTCGGCGCCCTGCTCGCCGTAGAGCCTGGCCAGTTCGACCGGGTCGCCCGCGTCCCGCAGGTTCTGGAAGTTGACGCCCTTGACGACGCGGCCGTTGTCCACGTCGAGGCAGGGGATGACTCGGACCGCGAGGGTCATGGGGTTCGTCCTTCGGTGGTGCTGGCTTGCGTGGTACGGGCTCGCGTCGTGCCGGCCGGGCCGTCGGGGCCGGCCGGGGGCGTCGTGGCGGGGCGGAACGCCTCGAGCTCCACCTCGACCAGCACCCGCGAGTCCACGAAGCCGGAGACCACGACCAGGGTGGTGGCCGGGCGCGCGGCGTCGAAGAACTCCTTGTGGGCGCGGCCGACGGCGTCCACGTCGCGGGCGTGGGTGAGGTAGAGGCGGGTGCGCAGGACGGACGTGGCGTCCAGACCGAAGTCGGCCAGCGCGGTCAGCGCGTTGCCCAGGGCCGCCCGGGTCTGCTCGTACGGGTCGCCCTCGCCCTGGAGCACGCCGTCCACCAGCGGCATCGTCCCGGCGACGAGGACCCGGTCCCCGGCCGCCACGGCACGCGCGAAGCCGATCGTCTCTTCCCAGGGGCTGTCGCCCTGGTGCCGTTCGATCGCGCCCTGGTGCCGGGCGGGCTCGGGAGTGGTCATGCGGACACGGCCTCCAACGCCTCTTCCAGGGTGAACGCCTCGGCGTAGAGCGCCTTGCCGACGATGGCCCCCTCGACGCCCTCCGGTACCAGGCTGGCCAGCGCCCGCAGGTCGTCGAGGGAGGAGACGCCGCCGGAGGCGACGACGGGCCGGTCGGTGGCGGCGCACACATCCCGCAGGAGTCCCAGGTTCGGGCCCTGGAGCGTGCCGTCCTTGGCGATGTCGGTGACGACGTAGCGGGCGCAGCCCTCGGCGTCCAGCCGGGTCAGGGTGGTGAACAGGTCGCCACCGTCACGGGTCCAGCCCCGGCCGCGCAGCGTGGTGCCGCGTACGTCGAGGCCGACGGCGATGCGGTCGCCGTGCTCGGCGATGACCTTGGCCACCCACTCCGGGGACTCCAGGGCCGCGGTGCCGAGGTTGACCCGGGTGCAGCCGGTGGCCAGCGCGGCGGCCAGCGAGGCGTCGTCGCGGATGCCGCCGGACAGTTCGACCTTGAGCTCCATGGCCCGGGTGACCTCGGCGATCTGCTCCCGGTTGTCGCCGGTGCCGAACGCCGCGTCGAGGTCGACCAGGTGCAGCCACTCGGCCCCCGCCCGCTGCCAGGTCAGCGCCGCGGCCAGCGGGTCGCCGTAGGAGGTCTCGGAGCCGGACTCCCCGTGCACGAGGCGGACGGCCTGGCCGTCGCGTACGTCGACGGCGGGGAGGAGTTCGAGCTTGCTCATCTGGTGTCAGTCTTTCGGGTCAGGGACGTGCACAGACAAGGTCGAAGACGTCCGTCGGCGGCCCCGACGGGCCGCCGGGCGGCGCCTAGAGGGTGTCGAGCCAGTTGGTCAGCAGGTGTGCTCCGGCGTCGCCGGACTTCTCGGGGTGGAACTGGGTGGCGCGCAGCGGGCCGTTCTCGACGGCCGCGACGAACGGCTCGCCGTGCGTGGCCCAGGTGACCTGGGGCGGGCGCATCGCGGGGTTGGCGACCTCCAGCGACCACTCCCGTACCGCGTAGGAGTGCACGAAGTAGAACCGGGCGTCCGCGTCGAGGCCGGCGAAGAGCGTGGAGTCCTCGGCGGGGGTGACCGTGTTCCAGCCCATGTGCGGTACGACCGGAGCCTCAAGCGGCCCGACCGTACCCGGCCACTCGTCCAGGCCCTCCGTCTCCACGCCGTGCTCGATGCCGCGCTCGAAGAGGATCTGCATGCCGACGCAGATGCCGAGCACGGGCCGGGAGCCGGCGAGCCGGCGGCCGACGATCCAGTCGCCGCGGGCGGCCCGCAGCCCCCGCATGCAGGCGGCGAACGCGCCCACGCCGGGGACCAGCAGGCCGTCGGCCGTCATGGCCCGGTCGTAGTCGCTGGTGATCTCCACGTCGGCCCCGACATGGGCCAGCGCGCGCTCGGCGGAGCGCACGTTGCCGAAGCCGTAGTCGAAGACGACCACCGAGGGCTTGCGTCCACTCATCAGTACAACCCGTCAATCCGCAGGACGCCGGCGACCAGGCACAGCGCGGCGCTGATGCCGAGCAGCACGATCACGCCCTTGGGCATGCCCTGCTTGGCGAAGGAGATGACGCCGCCGAGCAGGAAGAGCCCGACGACGATGAGGACGGTGGAGAGGCCGTTCACAGGTTCCTTCCGGGGGTGGTCGGCGCGGGGCGCGTGGCGGGCGGCGCCGGGTACGGGGCGGCCGTGCGGCTCACAGCGCGCCCTTGGTGGAGGGCAGGATGCCGGCCGCGCGCGGGTCGCGCTCGCTGGCGTACCGCAGCGCCCGGGCCAGCGCCTTGAACTGGCACTCGACGATGTGGTGCGCGTTGCGCCCGTACGGCACGTGGACGTGCAGCGCCACCTGGGCCTGCGCGACGAAGGACTCCAGGATGTGCCGGGTCATCGTCGTGTCGTAGCTGCCGATCATCGGGGCGATGTTCTCGGGCTCGGTGTGCACAAGGTACGGGCGGCCCGACAGGTCCACGGTGACCTGGGCCAGCGACTCGTCGAGGGGGACCGTGCAGTTGCCGAACCGGTAGATGCCGACCTTGTCGCCGAGGGCCTGCCGGAACGCGGCGCCCAGCGCGAGGGCGGTGTCCTCGATCGTGTGGTGGGTGTCGATGTGCAGGTCGCCCTCGGTCCTGACGGTGAGGTCGAAGAGGCCGTGCCGGCCGAGCTGGTCGAGCATGTGGTCGTAGAAGCCGACCCCGGTGGAGATCTCGGTCCGCCCGGTGCCGTCGAGGTCGATCTCGACCAGGACGGAGGTCTCCTTGGTGGCGCGCTCCACGCGTCCTACGCGGGTCATCACTCGTTCTCCTTCAGTACCGCCCGGACCGCGTCCAGGAACGCGTCGTTCTCCGCCGGTGTCCCGGCGCTCACCCGCAGCCAGCCCGGCACGCCGTTGTCGCGCACCAGCACGCCGTGGTCGAGGATCGCCCGCCACATGCCGTGCGAGTCGGCGGCCGGGTCACCCCAGCGGCCGGCGAGGGCCGTGGGGATGCCGAACAGCACGAAGTTGGCGTCCGAGTCCGTGACCGGGCAGCCGATGGCGCGCAGCTCGGTCACCAGCCGGTCCCGCTCGGCCTTGAGCTGCTCGACGTACCCGAGCAGCGTATCGGTGTGGTCGAGGGCGGCCAGCGCGGTGGCCTGGGTGACGGCGGACAGGTGGTAGGGCAGCCGCACCAACTGCACGGCGTCCACCACGGCCGGGTCGGCCGCCAGGTAGCCCAGGCGCAGCCCGGCCGCGCCGAACGCCTTCGACATGGTGCGGCTGAGCACCAGCCGTGGCCGGCCGGCGATCAGCGGCAGCAGCGAGGGCTGGTGGCTGAACTCGCCGTACGCCTCGTCGACGACCACCAGGGCGCCCCGCTCGCGCGCGGCCTGCGCCGCCTCGTACAGGGCGAGCACGGTGTCCGCGGCGACGGCGGTGCCGGTCGGGTTGTTCGGCGAGCAGACGAAGACCACGTGCGGGCGCAGCCGGGCGATCTCGGCGGTGGCCGCTGCCACGTCGATCGTGAAGTCCTCGCGCCTGGGCCCGGAGACCCAGCCGGTGCCGGTGCCGCGCGCGATCAGGGCGTGCATCGAGTACGAGGGGTCGAAGCCGATCGCGGTGCGGCCCGGCCCGCCGAAGGTCTGCAGGAGCTGCTGGAGGATCTCGTTGGAGCCGTTGGCCGCCCACACGCCCGCCGTCTCCACCCGGTGGCCCGCGGTGCGGGTCAGGTAGGCGGCGAGGGCGGTGCGCAGCTCGACCGCGTCCCGGTCGGGGTAGCGGTTGAGGTTCCGGGCGGCCTCGGCGACGCGCCGGGCGATGTCGGCCACCAGCTCGTCGGGCAGCGGGTAGGGGTTCTCGTTGGTGTTCAGCCGCACCGGGACGTCGAGCTGCGGCGCGCCGTAGGGGCTCTTGCCGCGCAGTTCGTCCCGGACGGGCAGGTCGTCGATGCCGCTCACGTGGTGGTCTCCGGTACCTTCCAGCCGAACCTGGCCTTGATCGCCGCGCCGTGTGCCGGCAGGTCCTCGGCCTCGGCGAGGGTCACCACGTGGCGGGCGACGTCGGCGAGCGCGTCCCGCGTGTAGTCCACGATGTGGATGCCGCGCAGGAAGGACTGGACGGACAGGCCCGACGAGTGGCAGGCACAGCCGCCGGTGGGCAGCACGTGGTTGGAGCCGGCGCAGTAGTCGCCAAGCGAGACGGGCGCGTACGGGCCGACGAAGATCGCCCCGGCGTTGCGCACCCGCTCGGCGAGGGCGGCGGCGTCCCGGGTCTGGATCTCCAGGTGCTCGGCGCCGTACGCGTCGACGACCCGCAGCCCCTCCTCGACGCCGTCCACCAGGACGATCGCGGACTGTCGGCCGGCCAGCGCCGGCGCGATCCGGTCCTCGACGTGCTTGCTGGCCGCGACCTGGGTGGCCAGCTCCTTGTCGACCGCGTCGGCCAGCTCGGCGGAGTCGGTGACCAGCACGGCGGCGGCGAGCGGGTCGTGCTCGGCCTGGCTGATCAGGTCGGCGGCGACGTGCTCGGCGTCGGCACTGTCGTCCGCGAGGATCGCGATCTCGGTGGGGCCGGCCTCGGTGTCGATGCCGATCCGGCCGGTGAAGTAGCGCTTGGCGGCGGCGACCCAGATGTTGCCGGGGCCGGTGACCATGTTCGCGGGGGCGCAGGACCGCGTGCCGTGGGCGAACATGGCGACGGCCTGGGCGCCGCCGGCCGCGTACACCTCGCGCACGCCGAGCAGCGCGCAGGCGGCGAGGATCGTCGGGTGCGGCAGGCCGCCGAACCCCGCCTGGGGCGGCGAGGCCAGCGCGATGGAGGCGACGCCGGCCTCCTGCGCCGGGACCGCGTTCATGATCACGGAGGACGGGTAGACGGAGCGGCCACCGGGCGCGTACAGGCCGACCCGCTCGACCGGCACCCACTTCTCGGTGACGCTGCCGCCGGGCACGACCTGCACGCGGTGCGGCGCGCGGCGCTGTTCGCGGTGGACCAGGCGGGCCCGTCGGATGGACTCCTCCAGGGCCGCGCGCACCTTCGGGTCGAGGTCGGCCAGGGCCTGGTCGAGCGCCTCCTCGGGCACCCGGACCCGCTCCAGGCGCACGCCGTCGAAGCGCTCCGCCAGCTCGATCAGCGCCGCGTCGCCGCGATGGAGCACGTCTTCACACAGGGGCCGCACCTTCTCCAGGGCGGCCGACACGTCGAAGTCGGCTCGGGGCAGCAACGCGCGCAGGGCGGCGCCCTCGGGAAGGGCGGCGCCGCGCAGATCGATTCGGGAGATCACGCGGTCAATTGTCTCAGACGTGTCCCGAGCGCCGTCGCGGCGTACCAAACGCTGATACGCGCCCCTAGGTTGGCCCTGACCTGTGGTGTTCAACCGGTCACGGAACGGGCATGGGACCCGTACACACGTACGGGCGCGGAAGGAGCGGCAGCGGTGACGGAACCACACGAGGGAGACCCGCCCGACGGGCTGGGCCTGACTCCCGCCGAGTGGGGCATGTGGCAGGCGTTCCGCACCGGCAGCACCTTCGACCTGCGCTCCCCCAACCAGCACCGCAACGACCCGACCGGCCCGCACGCCTGGGGCCCCGAGCGCAGCGTGCGGGCCCGGGTGCTGGCGTTGCTGCTGCTCGAGCCGCCGCCGGCGCAGCCGGGCCGGGTCGCCGCGCTCAAGCTCAACGGCGCGTACGTCACCGGCACCCTGGAGCTGTCCGGCGGCACCATCGCCCCCTTCGTGGAGCTGCGCAACTGCCGCTTCGAACAGGAGATCCTGCTGCCGGAGAGCCGGTTCACCACGCTGCGGCTCGTCGGCTGCGCCATCCCCCGCATCGAGGCCGCCCGGCTGCACACCGAGGGCGACCTGCACCTGCCGGGCTGCACGGTGGACCGAGGCATCCGGTTGACCGACGCGCAGATAGGCACCGACCTGCTGCTCAACCAGCTCGTGGTGCGCAAGGACCGGTTCGGCCGGTCGATCACCGCGGACGGCCTCAACGTCGCCCAGGACTTCCAGGCCGAACTGATCGAGTCCTACGGCGAGCTGACCATGCGCGGCGCGCAGATCGGGGTCTCGCTCAGCCTGCGCGGCAGCAAGCTGCGCAACCCGTACGGCCGCCGCGCGCTCAACGCCCCGCAGCTCAGCGTGGAGCGCACGCTGTACCTGACGCCCGCGGGGGTCACCGGCTCCCCGTTCTCGACGGGCACCACCCCGCCGTACGGCACGACGCTGCCGCCGGCCGGGGGCCCGCGCACGCAGCGCTTCGAGTGCGAGGGCGGGGTGCGCCTGGACGACGGCCGGTTCGGCGACGCCGTCGACCTCGACCAGGCGCGCTTCACCATGGCCAGCAACCAGGAGCTGTCGATGCGCCGGGTGCAGACGCCCGAGCTGCGGTTCCTGTGCGAGCGGCAGCAGAGCGGGCGGGTCGTGCTGTCCGGCGCGAAGGTGGTCAACCTGGTCGACAAGTCCACGAGCTGGCCGGGGCCCGGTGGCCTGGCGATGGCGGGGTTCGGCTACGAGTCGCTGATCCCGCGTGGCCACTTCCCGCTCCCCCGGCGCCTTGAGTGGGTGGCGGCGGCCACCCCGGAGTACGCGCCGGAGCCGTACGAGATGCTGGCCACCGCCCTGCGGGACAGCGGCGAGGAGGAGTTCGCCCGCGAGGTGCTGCTCGCCAAGCAGCGCCGCCGCCGCGAGACGCTGCCGCTGGCCGGCAAGGCGTGGGGCTACCTCCAGGACTGGATGGTGGCCTACGGCTACCGGCCGGGCCGGGCGGCGGTGTGGATCGCGCTGCTGTGGGCGGTCGGCGCGGTCTTCTTCGCCCGCCACCAGCCCGAGCCGATCAAGGAGGGCGAGGGTCCGGAGTGGAACGCGGCGCTGTACACGCTGGACGTGTTGTTACCGGTGATCGACCTCGGCCAGGCCAACTTCTGGACGCCGAACGGTACGGCGCAGTGGGTGACGGCCGTGCTCGTCCTCCTCGGCTGGGTGCTGGCCACGACGGTCGCGGCCGGCGCCTCGCGCCTGCTGCGCCGCAACTGACCGGCCGCGCACCGGGTTCCCGGCGCCCCGGCGCGCGGCGGTGCGCGCCCCCTGTGACGGGCCCCGCCCGGGGGCGTTCGAGCCCGCCGTGTCACGCCGCGATCGGCACAGCCGGGGCGGGCCATTAGGCTTACCCGTCGTGACTGCCGCCCGCCTGCCGCTCTTCCCGTTGAACACCGTGCTGTTTCCCGGGCTCGTGCTGCCGCTCAACGTCTTCGAGCAGCGCTACCGCGCCCTGATGCGCGACCTCGCGGCCCTGCCGTCGGACGAGCCGCGCAACTTCGCCGTCGTCGCCATCCGCGACGGCCGGGAGGTCGCGCCGACGGCCCCCGGCCTCCCCGACCCGACCGCCGAGCCGGAGCTGGGGGCCGCGGCCGGGTTCGGCGACGACCCGATGCGCGCCCTGCACACGGTGGGCTGTATCGCGGACGCGGCCACCATCCGCGAGCAGGAGGACGGCACCTACGAGGCCGTCGCCACCGGCACCACCCGCTTCAAGCTGCTGTCCGTGGACGCCTCGGGCCCGTATCTGACGGCCGAGGTCGAGCCGTTGGAGGAGAGCGCGGGCGACGGCGCCGGCGCGCTGGCCTCCGGGGTCATCCGGGCGTTCCGCACGTACCAGAAGCGGCTCGCCGGGGCGCGTGAGCGCTCGGTCGCCACCTCCCAGGACCTGCCGGACGAGCCGTCGGTGCTCTCCTACCTGGTGGCCGCCGCCGCGGTGCTCGACGTGCCGGCCAAGCAGCGGCTGCTGCAGGCCCCGGACACGGCCAGCCGGCTGGCGGAGGAGCTGAAACTGCTGCGCGCCGAGGCCGCGGTGATCGGTAAGCTCCCCTCCCTGCCCATGGTCGACCTGACCCGGCGCCCCACCAGCCCCAACTGACCTCCACGCGGACACGGGCCGGCCGAGCGGGCCCGTACGGCGACCGAACGCCCCGACCCAGCGGGAGAGCGCCCTCGTGGGAAAGAAGTCGCAACCCGGTACGAAGGCGGCGAAGGCGAGGAAACAGCCGTCC
Organism: Streptomyces sp. 71268; assembly: GCF_029392895.1. Taxonomy (NCBI): domain Bacteria; kingdom Bacillati; phylum Actinomycetota; class Actinomycetes; order Kitasatosporales; family Streptomycetaceae; genus Streptomyces; species Streptomyces sp. 71268. The sequence goes on along the minus strand of NZ_CP114200.1, from coordinate 6,650,522 downwards.
GGTGGCACCCCGGCCACCGTCGCCCTCACCGACGCCGGCGTCGAGTTCACCCTGCACTCGTACGTACACGACCCGAACGACCCCGCCTACACCTCGTACGGCGAAGAGGCGGCCCGCGCCCTCGGTCTCGCGCCGGAACAGGTCTTCAAGACGCTGGTCGCGGACGTGGACGGCGCGCTGACCGTGGCCGTCGTGCCGGTCTCCGGCTCGCTCGACCTCAAGGCGCTGGCCGCCGCGGTGGGCGGCAAGCGGGCCGCGATGGCCGACCCGGCCGCCGCCGAACGGGCCACCGGGTACGTGCGCGGCGGCATCTCGCCGCTGGGCCAGCGCCGGCGGCTGCGGACGGCCGTCGACGCCTCCGCCGCCGAGCACGCCACGGTGTGCGTGTCGGCGGGCCGACGCGGCCTTGAGGTCGAACTCTCCCCCACCGACCTCGTGGCCCTGACCGACGCGGTGCTGGCCCCGATCGCCCGCGCCTGAGCCCCGGCCGCGCACGCCCCCGGACGGACCCCCTGGACGGCGGCCGGCGCCCGCGCTACGACAGGCGGTACGGGCCGCTGTTCGCGCGCCCCGCACCCGGGAGGTCGCTCATGTCCAAGCGCACCCGCAAGCGCCGCTGGCGGCTACGGAAGACCAAGGCGAACCACGGCCGCCGCCCGGCCTGACCGCACCACGCGCCAGGGACGGCCCCGGCCTGCCGGGACCGCCCCTGGTCGCGTGCGCGCCCCCTGGCGCTAGGAGCCCTCCGTGGCCGGGCCCGCGTCGCGGGGCGGCTGGTGCGGGGCGGCGGGCTGGCCCGTGGCGTACGGCAGGTCGTCGGGCTCGGGGTCGCGGGGGCCGAACAGGCCGGTGAGGACGAGCTGGGTGACCATCGCGGCCACCGGCCAGGCCAACAGCGCCCCCTTGGCGCCCAGCTCCAGCGGGCCGTCGAAGGTCACCCGCTCGCCGGCCTCGCGCGCGCTGGCGGCGATGTCCGTGTCGGGGCCGAGGAAGACCCCGAACCGCCAGCCGAGCCACGAGCCGAGCAGACCGCCGACGGCCAGGGCGAGCACCACCGGCACGCCGGCCGCGCGGCGGAAGCAGAAGACGACCGCCGCCGTCACCACGCCCGCGCCCAGGCCGATCAGCACGAAGGTGCCGTCGGCGCCGATCGCCTCCTCGCTCTCGGAGTTCCTGGGGTAGACCGCGTTGCCGATGAGGACCATCTGCACGCGCGGCGCCAGCCACACCCACAACACCCCGAGCAGCGCCCCGGCGGCGGTGAGGGCACCGGTGATCACGGCCGCGTCCCGCAGCTCGGCGCGCGGGCCGGGTCCCGTGCCGTGCCGCCCGGCGCCGTGCGCGCCGTGGGCGGGGGTCGGGTACGCCGGGTGGGACCCCGCGTCGGAGCCCGACGCGGGGTGTTCAGAGGGTTGGTCCGAGGGTGTCAACGGTGCGGTCACTCCGTCATCGTGCCAGGTGGGTGGGGGGTGTGCGGCGGCAGGCGGCGTGCTGGGCCCGTGTCACCGCACCGCGGCCCTGCGGTAGGCCCAGGTGGCGGCGGCCAGCGAGACCACCCCCACCGCCGCGCACACCCCGAGGTTCACCCCGACGGCCAGCCAGTCGGGGTGCGCGTCGAAGGAACGGGTCAGCGCCTCCACGCCGTAGGTGGAGGGCAGGAGGTCGCGCGCGTACGCCACCAGCGCGGGCATCCGCTCGGCCGGCAGCACGCCCAGCAGCAGGGCCGCTGACATGCCGAGCTGTCCGCAGAGCGTGGCCAGCTCGGGGCGCGGCGCGAGCAGCCCGAGGACCGCGCCGAGCCCGGCGAGCGCGGCGCCGGCCAGCGGGATCACCGCGAGCAGCACCCACAGGTGGGTCATCGGCAGCCCGAACAGCACGCTGCCGGCGACGGCCGTGACGATGGTGCCGGGCACGGTGAAGGAGGCGTACGCGCCGGCCGCGCCGAGCACCACGGCCGCCGGTGGCACCGGCAGCGTCGCGTAGTGGTCGAGGCCGCCGCTGGCGCGCAGCGCTCCGAAGTACTGGGCGAGCAGGTTGAGCGCGACGAAGGCGACGACCAGGACGCTGGCCCCGGAGACCACGGCGCGCGCCTCGCTCCCGCCGTCCACGACTCCGCGCATCAGGATCATGATGCCGATGGACTGGAAGGTGGCCACGAACAGCAGCGGGATGCGCGCCACCCGGGCCCGCGAGAGCTGGGCCCGGTACACGGCGGCGAGCGAGGGCAGCAGCCGCGCCCGCGCCGCGAGCGGGGCCGGCTCCCGGACGCCGGTCGTCTCCTGGGCACTCTGGCCGTCCTGCGCGCCCTCGCTCGGCGCGGCGGCGGCACGGGCGGGCACGGCCGCCGCGGACACGGCACTCACGTTGCGCTGCTCCTCTTCCGTACGTTCCCTGCGTTCCGTACGAGCTGACCTGCCGCGGCGCCACGCGCGACCCCGTGGCCCCGTTCGCTGCGGCGTCCCCCGCAACATGTCATACGACCTGCCTCCCGGTCCGCCGCCCGGCCCCGTTCGTTCCCTGTCCCGCCGTGCCACGCCCCGGCGGGTCGCGCACCGGCGAGGTGTGCACCGGCGAGCCGTACACCGCGGCGTGTGGGCCGCGCTCCCGGTGGCGCGCCCGCGCTACGCCGGCGCGAGCCCGCGCATCCGTCACCGGCGCCCGGCGCGCGGTGGCGGCACACGCCCCGCGGACCGGCGTGCGCACCGGCCCCGGCCGCCTGGCCCACCAGCGTACGAGGCGCCCGCGCGGGCCCGGTAACCGCCCGCGCGTCGCCGTCGTGCCGGGGCCGGCTGACGCCGGCGCGGTCCGGGTGGGCGCGCCGGCCCGCCGGGCGCCGCGCGCCCGGTGCGCGGCTCACGCCTTCACCAGCCCGTCGGGGCCCTCGGCGCGCCCGCCCAGGGCCAGGTACACGTCCTCCAGGCTGGGCGTGGCCAGGGTGAAGTCGTCGAGGGCGGCGAAGGCCGGGCCGCCGGTCACCGCGGCGATCACCGCGCGCGCCTCGTCGGGCGCCAGCCGCAGCGTCCAGCGCCGCCCGGTCGGGCGGGCGGCGTCCTTGAGGGCCGCCACCTCGGGCACGTCCAACGGCGGCTGGTCGCGCCACACCAGGTCGACCCGCACGTCACCGGCGACGAGCGCCTTGAGGCCCGACGGCGTGTCGCAGGCGATGACCCGGCCGTTGTCCATCACCGCGACCCGGTCCAGGACCGTCTCGGCCTCGATGACGTTGTGCGTGACCAGCAGCACGGTGGTGCCGCTCGCGGCCCGCCGACGGTCGATGGCCGCCCAGACGGCGCGCCGCGCGATGGGGTCCATGCCGGTGGTCGGCTCGTCGAGCACCAGCATGGGGCGCTCGCCGACCAGCGCGGCGGCCACGCACGCCAGCCGACGCTGGCCGCCGGAGAGCTTCTTGATGGCCCGGCCCGCGATGGGGGCCAGGCCGAGTTCGTCCAGCACCGCGTCCCGCTCGGCGCGCGCCCGGCGCGCGTCCAGGCCGCGCAGCCGCCCGGTCGTCTCGGCGGCGAGCGCGACGGTCAGGTCGTCCAGGGCGGTCGACTCCTGCCCCAGGTAGCCGACCAGGCGCGAGGCCCGGTCGGGGTGGCGCACCAGGTCGTGGCCGAGGAGGTCGACGCTGCCCTCGTCGGGCCGCAACAGCCCGGTGAGCTGGCGGACCAGGGTGGACTTGCCGGCGCCGTTGGGCCCGAGCAGTCCGAAGATCTCGCCGCGCCGCACGTCCAGGTCGATGCCGTCGCTGGCGCGGATGGCGGGCCCCTGCGGGGCACCGCGTCGGGCCCGGGCGCCGGGGTACGTCTTGACGAGGCCGCGCACCACGCACACCGCGCCGCCGCCCGCCCCCTTGGTCCCGGAGTCGCGCTCCGGCTGCTTCGCGCCCGTCCTCACGAGCTACGAGGGTACGCGCCCCGCCCCCGCCGCCCTGCTCCGGGGCGGCTCCCCCGGCCTCGCGCGACGCCCGCGCGGTGGCCCGAACCGGCCGTGGTCGACTGCCGCGCGGCGGGCTCCGGGCGGACGAACGGGCCGCTAGTCCCGCGCGGGAGCGTGGTCGGCCGCCATCCGGGTGTCGATTTCGCGCCAGAAGCCGGCGCGGATGGCGTACCGGTCGTGCTCGTCGATCTGGTCGTCCTTGTGCGCGAGGAGGCCGAAGCGGGCCGCGTACCGCAGCAACTCGCCGTCGATGCGGTGCGGGATGCGCGGGTACTCCGTGGACAGTTGCTGCACGTGCGCGGGGTCGGACAGGCGCGCGATCCAGCGCCGGGCGAAGACCTGGCCCACCTCGAAGGGGTCGCCGCTGACGGCGGTGATGTCCTCCTCGCGGTCGGCCCAGCGCTGCTCGGCCGTCGTGAGCTGGGCCAGCATGGGCAGCGACGCGGTTTCGGGGGGTTCGCCGGTGGCGGGGGCCGGGCCCCGCTCCACCCAGCCCTTGTCGGACGACCAGCGCAGCGTCGCGGTGGCCACGGCCGCCGGGGCCACGGACGCCTGGGAGGCCGCGACGCCGGGCCGTCCGAGGCCGGCCAGGTCCTTGGGGGTGGGAACGGTCCTGGTGCCGTTGCCCGTCCCGCCCTCGCCGGAGGCCGCCGCTGGCCGCTCCTCGGTCTCCGGCTGGGCGGCCGGCTCCTCGGCGGCGGGCGCGGTGCGCGCGGTGCCGTTGTGCGCGGCCGGGCGGCTCTGCCCCGAGCCTGCGGCGGCCGCGGCGGCGGCCGTCTCGGGCAGCGGCGCGGAGAGGATGGCGGCGATCTCGGGGCGGGGCACGGAGCTGGGCACGCAGGGCCCGGGCAGTTCCTTGGCCCGTACCGCCTGGGTGATCCAGGCCCGGTCCAGGACCCGTCGCTCGTCGGCCTCGGCCACCAGGTCCTCGGACTGGTTGTAGTCGCCGTCGGCGGCCTGGACGGCCCACAGGTGGACCGCGACCCCGTGCTCCTTGGCGGACATCAGCCCGGGCAGCAGGTCGCCGTCCCCGGTGACGAGGACGATGTCGGAGCAGGCCCGGTTGCGCGCGAGTTCGGTGAGCTCCGCGTGCATCGCGGCGTCCACGCCCTTCTGCGCCCAGCGCCCGTCGCTGCGGGTCAGGGCGCCGAGCCGGACGGTGACCCGGGGCATCACGCGCAGCCTGCGGTGCTCGGGCTGGGGGACTCGGTCAGGGGCGCCGTCGAACCAGTAGATGCGCAGCAGCGGCTGTTGCGTGTCGGCCTCGGCGCGGTCGCGCAACCCCTTGATGAGGGCGGTGTGGTCGACGGTGATGCGGGAGCGGGCGGGCTCGCCGGCGAGCAGGCTCGCGGCGGCGCCCAGCAGATACCCGGCGTCCACCAGGACGACGCAGCGGTCCACGTTCCACCCTCTTTCCTCATGGTCGGTGCGCGGCGGCCCGACGCGGCACCGCCCCGGCATTTTGCTTTGGCTTTCCATTGAGTCTGCCCGACCGTACGAGGGTTATCAGCCCGAACTCGATCATCGGCGTGGCGGATACGGAACGGCCCGGCCCATCCCGCCCTTTACGCGGGGTAATTGCCCGACATGCAGCCTCCCAATAGTCGTGCCAGGGTGTTTTCCGGGGGGAAACCCTCGTACTGGAGGCACGACGATGGGCAAGCACAAGCGCGACCGGAATCAGCGGCAGAAGGCCAGCGACGCGGAGCGTGGCCAGCAGGAGGCACAGAAGACCGCCGTCCAGGCACAGAACCAGCACCAGGGTCAGGCCCAGGGCAGCCCGGCCGACGTGGCCCGCAAGCACCAGCGTCGCTTCGGCCACAACTGACGCACCGCTCACCGCTCGCCGACGGCCCGGCCCACGGCCCCGTCGGCGGACGCCCGTCCGGGCACCGCCGCGCGCCGGCCCCTGGGCCCGAAGCGGAACCGTCCCCGCGGCGGCCCCGGCCCCCCCGGGCGTACGAACCCCTGCGGGCGGTCCGAACGTTCAGCCGAAACAGTAGCCACAGCAAACGATGCAGACACAGGGCACACAAGAAGCGCAGTAAGCACAACAGTCCCAAAAGAACTTCGACGGTGCGGAATTCACGCCAGAGAAGCGGTGAACGCACAAAAGGGGCGCGTCCCACATGGGACGCGCCCCTTTATCGTCGCGCTCGCCGCGATTTCCGCCCGCCCTCACCGGCGGCCCGCGCGGCCCCGCCCCGCGCGTGCGCTGCCCGCCCGCCGCGTGCGTCGCCTACGCGCCCAGGCAGGACGGGCCGAGCAGCACCTTCAGGTCGCCGAAGAGCGCCGGATCGGCCGTGACGCGGTGCCGGTCGAGGCGCAGCACGGTGGTCTTGCGGGCGCCCTGGAGCTTGATCCGCACCTCGGTGGAGCCCCGGTGGTGCGTGAGCACCTCGCCGAGCTTCTCCACCAGCGGCGGGGTGACCTTGACGGTGGGGATGGTGATGGTGACCGGCGCGTCCACGGACGCCTCGGACAGATCCGGAACCATCATCTCCATGGCGACCAGCCGGGGCACGTCCTCGCGCTTGTCGAGCCGGCCCTTGACGAAGACGACCGTGTCCTCGACCAGTTGGGTGGAGACGAGCTGGTAGGTGGCGGGGAAGAACATGCAGTCGATCGAGCCCGCCAGGTCCTCGACCGTGGCGATGGCCCAGGCGTTGCCCTGCTTGGTCATCTTGCGCTGGAGGCCGGAGATGATGCCGCCGATGGTGACGATCGCGCCGTCCGCGTGCTCACCGCCGGTGAGCTGGGCGATCGCCGCGTCCGCCTTGTCGTTCAGCACGTGCTCGATGCCGAACAGCGGGTGGTCGGAGACGTAGAGGCCGAGCATCTCCCGCTCCTGGGCGAGGAGGTACGCCTTGTCCCACTCGATGTCGGAGAACTCGACGTCGAGCCCGAAACCCGGGGTGTCGTCGGCGCTGTCGTCGCCCATGCCGCCGAAGAGGTCGAACTGCCCCTCGGCCTCCTTGCGCTTCACCGCGACCACGTTGTCGATCATGGTCTCGTAGTGCGCCATCAGGCCCTTGCGGGTGTGGCCCATCTCGTCGAAGGCGCCGGCCTTGATCAGCGACTCGGTGGTGCGCTTGTTGCAGCAGACCGCCTCGACCTTGTCGAGGTAGTCGGGGAAGGAGGCGAACTTGCCCTTCGCCTTGCGGCTGCGAATGATCGAGTCGACCACGTTCTGACCGACGTTGCGCACGGCGGTCAGGCCGAAGAGGATCACGTCGTCGCCCTGGGCGGCGAAGTTCGCCTCCGACTCGTTGACGTTCGGCGGCAGCACCCGGATGCCCATGCGGCGGCACTCGTTGAGGTAGATCGCCGACTTGTCCTTGTCGTCGCGCACCGAGGTGAGCAGCGCGGACATGTACTCGGCCGGGTAGTTGGCCTTGAGGTAGGCGGTCCAGTAGGTGACCAGGCCGTACGCGGAGGAGTGCGCCTTGTTGAAGGCGTAGCCGGCGAACGGGACCAGCACGTCCCACACCGCCTGGATGGCCTCGTCGGAGTAGTTGCGCTCCCGCATGCCCTTCTGGAAGGGGATGAACTCCTTGTCGAGGACCTCCTGCTTCTTCTTGCCCATGGCCCGGCGCAGCAGGTCGGCCTGGCCGAGCGAGTAGCCGGCGAGCACCTGGGCGGCCTTCTGCACCTGCTCCTGGTACACGATGAGGCCGTAGGTGATGCCGAGGACCTCCTTGAGGGGTTCCTCCAGTTCCGGGTGGATCGGGGTGATCTCCTGCTGGCCGTTCTTGCGCAGGGCGTAGTTGGTGTGCGAGTTCATGCCCATCGGGCCCGGCCGGTACAGGGCCGAGACGGCGGAGATGTCCTCGAAGTTGTCGGGCTTCATCAGGCGCAGCAGGGAGCGCATGGGCCCGCCGTCGAACTGGAAGACGCCGAGCGTGTCGCCTCGGCACAGCAGCTCGTAGGTCTTCGGGTCGTCCAGCGGCAGCGAGAGCAGCTCGATGTCGATGCCCTTGTTGCGCTTGATGAGCTTGACCGCGTCATCCATGATCGTCAGGTTGCGAAGACCCAGGAAGTCCATCTTGAGCAGACCGAGGTCTTCGCAGGTGGGGTAGTCCCACTGGGTGATCGTCACCCCGTCGGTGTGCCGCACCCACACCGGTACGTGGTCGGTGATGGTCTCGCTGGACATGATCACGCCGGCGGCGTGCACGCCCATCTGCCGCACCAGGCCCTCGACGCCCTTCGCGGTGTCGATCACCTTCTTGACGTCCGGCTCGTTCTCGTACATCGCCCGCACCTCGCCCGCCTCGCTGTAGCGGGGGTGCTTGGGGTTGGTGATGCCGTCCAGGTTGATGCCCTTGCCGAGCACGTCGGCCGGCATGGCCTTGGTGATGCGGTCACCCATCGCGTACGGGTAGCCGAGCACACGGGAGGAGTCCTTGATGGCGTTCTTCGCCTTGATCGTGCCGTACGTGCCGATCATCGCGACCTTGTCGGCGCCGTACTTCTCCGTCACGTACCGGATCACCTCGGAGCGCCGACGCTCGTCGAAGTCGATGTCGACATCGGGCATGGACACGCGCTCGGGGTTGAGGAACCGCTCGAAGATCAGCCCGTGTTCCACCGGGTCGAGGTCGGTGATGCCCAGCGCGTACGACACGATCGAACCGGCCGCCGAACCACGGCCGGGGCCCACCGCGATGCCGTTGTTCTTGGCCCACATGATGAAGTCGGCCACCACGAGGAAGTATCCCGGGAACCCCATCTGAATGATGATGTCCATCTCGTACTCGACGAGCTTCTGCCGGTCCTCGGGAACGCCACCGGGATAGCGGCGGGCCATGCCGCGCTTTACTTCCTCCTGGAACCAGGTGACCTCGGTGTAACCCTCGGGCACGTCGAACCGGGGCATCAGGTCGCGCTTTTCGAACCAGCCCGTCGTGTCGATCTGCTCGGCCACCAGAAGGGTGTTGGCACAGCCCTGCTGCCAGGCGTCGGAGGAGTCCACCGCGTACATCTCGTCCGTGGACTTGACGTAATAGCCCGTGCCGTCGAACCGGAAACGGTCCGGGTCCGAGATGTTCTTTCCGGTCTGAATACACAGCAGCGCGTCGTGCGCGGAGGCCTCGTGCGCGTACGTGTAGTGCGAGTCGTTGGTCACCAGCGGCGGGATGCCCAGCTTCTTGCCGATGTCCAGAAGACCGTCGCGGACCCGCTTCTCGATGTCGAGGCCGTGGTCCATCAGCTCCAGGAAATAGCGGTCCTTCCCGAAGATCTCCTGGTATTCGGCCGCCGCCTTCAGCGCCTCGTCGAAGTGGCCGAGCCGCAACCGGGTCTGCACCTCACCGGAGGGGCACCCGGTCGAGGCGATGAGCCCCTCCGCGTGCTCGGCGATCACTTCCTTGTCCATACGGGGCCACTTCGTCAACCACCCCTCCTTGTACGCGTCCGACGAAAGACGGAAGAGGTTGTGCAGACCCGTCTTGCTGGCCGCCCAGATCGTCTTGTGCGTGTAACCACCGGAACCCGAGACGTCATCGCGCTTCTGGTGCGGCTGGCCCCACTGGATACGCCGCTTGTTCCGCCGCGACTCGGGCGCCACGTACGCCTCGATCCCGATAATCGGCGTAATGCCCGCCTTCGTCGCCTGCTGGTAGAAGTCATAGGCGCCGTGCAGGTTTCCGTGGTCGGTCATGGCGATATGCGACATGCCCATCTTGGTGCACGCCTCGAACATGTCCTTGAGCCGCGCCGCACCATCGAGCAGCGAATACTGAGTGTGCACGTGCAGATGCGTGAAGGGCGGCTTGGCCACGGTGGAAGACCTCCGGCGAACAGTGGGTGACGGATGCGGTCCCCTCCTCCCCGCGGGGTGAGCCAGGAGGGAAAGATGGCTCCGAAGTCTACTTCGGGCTACTGACAGCGGGCGGGCACTCGCGGCGGGCGCCGCGCGTTGGACCGGCCGGAACGACTGTTCCACGTGACGCATCCCAGGAGGACCCAGCGATGGCGACCGAGCACGGCAAGGCCGCACAGCGCGGCGAGCAGATCCTCGCCGTCTTCGACACCGCCTTCGGCGAGCTGCTCGCCGCCGACCCGGCGGCCTTCCGGGTCAAGTTCCGGAAGATGGCCGCCTCGGCGTTCGCCTTCTACCGGGGCACGGCCTCCCTGTTCTACGGCGACCTGGAGGCCGACCGCGAGGGCGGGCCCTACCTGGACGAGCGCACCAGCCGGGTGTGGATCCACGGCGACCTGCACGCCGAGAACTTCGGCACCTACATGGATGCCAACGGCCGCCTGGTCTTCAACGTCAACGACTTCGACGAGGCGTACGTGGGTCCCTTCACCTGGGACCTCAAGCGCTTCGCTGCCTCCGTCGCGCTGATCGGCTACACCAAGGCCCTCAGCGACGAGGCGATCTCCTCCCTGGTGCGCACGTACGCGGGCGCCTACCGCGAGCGCGTCGCGGCCCTGGCCGCCGGCGCCAAGGACGAGGAGGTGCCGCCCTTCACGCTGGACACCGCCGACGGGCCGCTGCTCGACGCGCTGCGGGTGGCCCGCTCGCTGACCCGGTTCGGGCTGCTCGACTCGATGACCGAGATCCGCGACTTCGAGCGTCGCTTCGCCCCCGGCGGCGGCTCCATCGAGCTGGACGCGGCGACCCGGTACAAGGTGCTCGCGGCCTTCGACGGCTACCTGGAGACGCTGCCCGAGTCCAGCCTGGACCGGCCCGACTCCTACCGGGTCAAGGACGTGGTGGGCCGCCGCGGGATCGGCATCGGCAGCGCGGGCCTGCCCTCGTACAACATCCTGCTCGAAGGCAACAGCGACGCCCTGGAGAACGACGTCGTGATCTACCTCAAGCAGGCGCAGACCCCGGCCGTCGCCTCGCACGTCACCGACGCGCGGGTGCGCGACTACTTCCAGCACGAGGGGCACCGCACGGTCATCTCGCAGCGCGCGCTCCAGGCGCACGCCGACCCGTGGCTGGGCTGGACCGAGCTGAACGGCGCGGGGCAGCTGGTCGCCGAGGTCTCGCCGTACGCCGTGGACCTGGACTGGTCCGACATCGACGACCTGGACGAGATCACCTCGGTCGTCGCGGACCTGGGCCGGGCCACCGCGACCATGCACGCGGCGGCCGACGACGAGAGCGGCCACTCGCTGGTGCCGTTCTCCACCGAGCGGGCCATCGACGCGGCCATCGCCGCCGACGAGGACGGCTTCGCCGAACTGCTGGTGGACTTCGCGCACTCCTACGGCGCCCGGGCGCGGGCCGACCACCAGATCTTCGTGGACCTGTTCCGCAACGGGGCGATCCCCGGACTGTGACCTCTCCCACTCCGGCGCCGGCCGGGGTGGGGCGGGGTCGCGAACCCTGCCGAACTCCTGTCCGGCCCGGCTAGTGTGACTGGCCATGCAGCCAGGTCAGCAGCGGCCCGAGGGCGAGCAGCCCACCCAGGGCCCGCCCTCCAGCCCGCCGCCCCACGCCCCGTATCCGCCGCAGCCCGGTACGCCCGCCCCGCCGCCCGGCGCCCAGCCCCCGCCGGCGGGCCCGTACGCCCAGCAGGGCCAGCCGGGGGCGGCGGGGTTCCCGCCCCCGGGGCCGCCGGCCGGGCCCGCCGGTGGCGCGTGGGGCGCGCCCGAGCCGCCGCGACCGGCGGCCGGTGACGCGCGGCGGCGCGCGACCCTGACGGTCGTGGCCTCGGTCGCCGCGATCGCGCTGGCGGTCACCGGCGTCCTGGTGCTGGGCGGCAAGGGTGGCGACGGCGGCAAGGGCGACGCCGGCCCCGTCGCCAAGGACGGGTTCATCGGCGGCGGCGACGGACAGGGCGCCGACGGGCCCGAGGGCGCGAACGGCACCACCGGCGGAGCCGACGACACCAGCGGCTCCACGGGCGGCACCGGCGGCTCCGGCGCCACGGGAGGCAGCGGGAGCAGCGGCAACACCGGTGGCTCGCGGCCGGGGGGCGAGCTGGTCAAGCCCGCGCACAGCGCCGGCCAGGACGGCACCACGGTCGTCATCGGCGAGCCGAAGGCCACCGGGACCCTGGAGCTGTACGAGGACCTGCGCTGCCCGCCGTGCGCGCAGTTCGAGCAGAACGTCGGCGCCACGATCATCAAGGACATCAAGGACGGCAAGTACAAGGCCCGGTTCACGATGGCCACCTTCCTCGACCGCAACATGGGCGGCTCCGGCTCGCACAACGCCCTCAGCGCGCTGGGCGCGGCGCTGGACGTGAGCCCGGAGGCGTTCCTGGACTACAAGAAGGCCCTCTACGACGAGCGCAACCGTCCCCCGGAGAGCACGGACTCCTTCGCCTCCGACGCCTACCTGCTCAAGGTCGCCGGCCAGGTCCCCGCGCTCGGCTCGAACTCCGAGTTCCAGAACCACGTGCGCGCCGGCACCTTCGACGCCTGGGCGACCAAGATGTCCGAGGCGTTCGACGCGAGCGGGGTGGCCTCCACACCGACGATCAGGCTCAACGGCCAGAGCCTGAGCGTGGACGGCGCGGGCCCGCCGACGACCGCCGCGGACTTCACCAGGGCGGTGGACGCGCGGCTGTAGCCGCGACCCCGGCATCCCCTCCCGGGCCCGCGCCCTTACCGCGCGTACCGCCTCTTCGACACGGGCGACCGGACAGCCCGCGTACGTGACATGGGTCACATGCGGCTGGCTGAGCGGCGTCGGCGCGGGACCGGACGGGGAGATGCCGAATCTTGACACGCCACTTATCCGCGACCGTGGCACACTCTCCGGCGATGGACATATCGGCGGCACGGTTGCGAGCGGTACGCGCGGCGCTGTTCACAGCGCTGTGCGTGACGCTGTCCGCTGCTTCCCACGTGCTGCTCTCCCGTGCCCCGCTCCCCCTGACGACCGTCGTGCTGCTGTGCGTCGCCGTCTTCGGCATCGCCTACGCGCTGGCGGGCCGGGAGCGCGGTTACGGCTCGATCGCCGCCCTGCTCGTACCGCTCGAACTGGCCGCCGACACCGTCTTCACCGCCGGCCAGCACGCCTGTTACGGGCAGGCGGGCGGGCCGGTGGCCGGGCCGCTGCGCACGATGGGCGTGGACCTGCTGTGCCGGGGCGGCGACGTCGGCTCGCCGCTGGCGCAGATGACCGCCGACGGCAACAGCGCCGCCGTCACGGTCGGGGCGGGCACCGACTCGGCCGCGCCGTGGCTGCTGCTGGCCGCGCACGTGGCGATCGGCCTGGTGGCCGCCGCGTGGCTGCGCCGGGGCGAGGCCGCCCTCGGCCAGTTGTTGCGGGCGCTCGCCGCCTTCGCGTTCCGCCCGCTCCTGGTGGCGTTCGCCGCCACGGCGAACCCGCCGCCGCGCGCGCCGGGCCGCCCCACGCGCCGCGCCCTGCCCGCGCGGAACCTGCCACTCCTCCTGCACTCCGTCGTCAGACGCGGTCCGCCGCTCGCCCTCGCGGCCTGAGCCCAGCGCCCGCGGCGAGCGGCCAGCGCCCTCGCGCGGGCCAGACGCCCAGCGCACCGAAGCCGGCACACGGGACCCGCGGTACGCCGCGCGCCCGCGTACGCCGGCTCCCGCGGTGATCACGAGGTCGCCCGCGGCCGCCCCCTCCCCCCAGCCCCACGACGACGGAGAAGACACAGCCATGAGCAAGCGAAACACCCAGCAGAACAAGCAGGCGGCCCGTGAGCGGCTGCGCGCCGAGCGGGAGAAGCAGGCGAAGAAGGAGAAGACGCGGCGGCAACTGGTCGTCGGCGGCTCCATCGTCGCGGTCCTCGCCGTGGCCGGCGGTATCGGCGTGGCCATCGCCAACATGAACGAGGGCGCCGAGACCAAGGTCAGCAACAAGGAGTGGAAGAGCGAGGCCAAGAAGAAGGCGTTCGCGAAGCCGGCCAACACCGGTGGCGACAAGGGCACCGAGGTCGTCATAGGCAAGAAGGACGCCAAGAACACCCTCACCGTCTACGAGGACATGCGGTGCCCGGTCTGCTCCACCTTCGAGCAGAGCACCGGCGAGACGCTCCTGAAGGACATCGAGGACGGCAAGTACAAGGCCCAGTTCAAGATGGGCACCTTCCTCGACGACGTGCCGCAGATCAGCGGCTCGGGTTCGAAGAACGCGCTGAGCGCGCTCGGCGCCGCCCTGAACGTCAGCCCGGACGCCTTCCTCGAGTACAAGAAGGTCCTCTTCGACGCGAAGAACCACCCCGACGAGCGCGAGGACGAGTACTCCGACGACAAGCGCCTGGTCGAGCTGGCCCAGGAAGTGAAGCCGCTGAAGGACAACAAGAACTTCGAGAAGGCCGTGAAGGACGGCACCTACGACAAGTGGGCGCTGGAGATGTCCAAGGTCTTCGACAAGGCGAAGGACGAGGGGATCACCGGCACCCCCGCCTTCCAGCTCAACGGCAAGAAGCTGACGGTGGGCAAGGACAACCCGCCGATGTCGCCCGAGGAGTTCACCGCCGTGGTCGACCAGAACCTGAAGAAGTAGTCAGCGCGCCGGCGACCTGACAGCGGCGGGCGGGCGAACACTTGGTGTTCGCCCGCCCGCCGCTCTTACGCCACCGGCTACTGGCCAGTATGGTCAACGGCCGTGACCTCCCCAGACGCCATATCCCAGGCAACCGAGACCTCCCCCGCGGGCCGCGCGACCGGCATCTCCCGCCGTACCGCCGTCACGGCCGCCGCGGCCACCGCGGCCCTGCTCCCCCTCGGGCTCCCCACGGCGCACGCCGCCGACACCGGCCCCGCCTTCCTGCACGGCGTCGCCTCGGGCGACCCGCTGCCGGACGGCGTGCTGCTGTGGACCCGCGTGACGCCGAGCCCGGACGCCGTGCCCGGCTCCGGCCGGGGCGCGGCGGTCGAGGTCACCTGGGAGGTCTCCGAGTCCCAGGACTTCGCCGCACTCGCCGCGCGCGGCAGCGTCAGGGCGACGGCCGACAGCGACCACACCGTCAAGGCGGACGTGCGCGGGCTGCGGCCGGCCACCGCGTACTACTACCGGTTCGCGGTCGGCGACGCGCGCTCGCCCGTCGGGCGCACCCGCACCGCCCCGGCGGCGGACGCCTCGGACGGCAACGTGCGGTTCGGCGTGGTCTCGTGCGCCAACTGGGAGGCCGGGTACTTCTCGGCGTACCGGCACCTGGCCGCGCGCCGCGACCTGGACGCCGTGCTGCACCTCGGCGACTACCTGTACGAGTACGGGACCGGGACCTACCCGGAGGCCAAGGACGTGGTGCGCCAGCACTCGCCCCGGCACGAGATCGTCACCCTCGCCGACTACCGGACGCGGCACGGCCACTACCGCACCGACGCCGACCTGCGGGCGGTGCACGCGGCGCACCCGGTCATCGCGATCTGGGACGACCACGAGTTCGCCAACGACGCCTGGTCGGGTGGCGCGGAGAACCACACTCCCGGCGCCGAGGGCGAGTGGGCGCGCCGGGTCGCCGCGGCCAAGCAGGCGTACTTCGAGTGGATGCCGGTGCGGCCGAGCACCGAGGGCACCACCTACCGCCGGCTGCGCTTCGGCTCGCTGGCCGATCTGCACCTGCTCGACCTGCGCTCGTTCCGCTCGGAGCAGGCGAAGACGGGCAGCGGCTCGGTGGACGACCCGGAGCGCACCATCACCGGACGGGCCCAGCTCGACTGGCTCAAGTCCGGCCTTGCGGCCTCGAACGCGCGCTGGAAGCTGGTCGGCACCTCGGTGATGATCTCCCCGTTCGCGTTCGGGTCGCTCCCCGCGCACCTGCTGAAGCCGCTGGTCGAACTCCTCGGCCTGCCCACGGAGGGCATCGCGCCCAGCGTCGACCAGTGGGACGGCTACACCGACGACCGCCGCGAACTCCTGGCCCACCTGCGCGAGCGCGGCATCGACAACACGGTCTTCCTCACCGGCGACATCCACATGGCCTGGGCCAACGACGTGCCGACCAGGGCCGCGACGTACCCGCTCGCGCCCTCGGCCGCGACCGAGTTCGTGGTCACGTCGGTGACCTCGGACAACATCGACGACCTGCTGAACGTCGCGCCACACACGCTCTCGCTGGCCGCGGTCACCGCGATCAAGGCCGCCAACCGGCACGTGAAGTGGCTGGACATGGACTCCCACGGCTACGGCGTGCTCGACGTGACGGAGCAGCGCACGCAGATGGACTACTTCACCATCTCCGACCGCACCGACCCGAACGCCACCGCCTCCTGGGCCCGCTCCTACCGCACCCGGTCCGGCACCCAGCGCGTGGAGCGCGCCGACCAGCCGGTGCGCTAGCGCACACGGCTCGGCGCCCGCCCCCGGCCGTGCGGCGGGGGCGGGCGCCGTGCGGAGTGGGCCCCGAGCGGGGCGGGCACCGAGCGGGCGCGCGGGTGGCTCAGGCGACCTCGTCCAGGAAGGCCAGCGCCACCTTCCAGGTGTTCTCCGCGGCCTCCGCGTCGTAGTCCGGCAGCTCGGGGTCGGTGAACAGGTGCCCCGCGCCCGGGTAGCGGTAGACCTCCACGTCCGCGCCGGCCCGGCCCATGCCCAGGTACCAGGCGCTCAGCCAGTCGTGCGGCTCGAACGGGTCCGGGTCGGCGACGTGGAGCTGCACCGGCAGCCCGTCGGTCGCCGCGTCCTCCGCGATGTCGGACGTGCCGTGCAGCAGGAGCAGGCCGCGCGCCTTGGCGTCGCCCAGCGCCAGGGTCTGCGCGATCGAGCCGCCCAGCGAGAAGCCCGCGTAGACCAGACCTCGGTCGGAGAGCGGGGCCGCCGCGCGCACGGCGCGCACCAGCAGCTCGTCCTTGCCGATCTCGTCCTTGATCGCCCTGCCGTCCTCGACGGATTCGCAGGTTCGGCCCTCGTACAGGTCGGGCACATGCACTTCGTGCCCGGCGGCGCGCAGCCGCTCGGCAGCCGCGTGTACGGCGGGCCGCAACCCGTACGCGGAGTGGAAGAGCACAATCGTCGATGTCGGGGCCACCGCTGTCACATCCTGTCGCTTTTTCGTTCCCACCCCATCGTGCCAGTTACGGTGGCGGGCGGTGACCCGCGAAGAGGACCCGAAGAGGAGCTGAGTAGTCCATGGAGGACGTGCTGCGACCGCTGATCGTCATCGGCGGTTCGGTCGCGCTCACCGTCGTCGTCGGCTGGCTGGTCGACCGGCTGTTGAGCAGGACCGACCAGCGCCATCCGGAGACGCCGCTGTGGGGGCTGCTTCGGCGCTGCCGCGTGCCGTTCCAGGTAGCGCTGTGTACGAGCGTCATCCACGGCTCGTACCGGGAGACGCACCTGCTCAGTGACGAGAACCACTGGGAGGCGGTGGGCTTGGTGCTCACCCTGGTGAGCATCGCCATGGTGGGCTGGCTGATAGTGCGTGTCTCGGCCGCCGTCATCGAGTCCAGCTACGCGCGCTACGCCACGGGGCGGCGCGATCCCGCGCGCGCCCGGCGGGTGCGCACCCAGCTCACGCTGATCCAGCGGGTGGTCACGGCGGTGGTGGGCGTAGTGGCCGCCGCGGTGATGCTGCTCCAGTTCCCGGCGATGCAGGCGTTCGGCACCTCGATGCTGGCCTCGGCCGGTGTGCTCGGCATCGTCGCCGGTATCGCCGCCCAGTCCACCCTGGGCAACCTCTTCGCCGGGCTCCAGATCGCCTTCGGCGACACCGTCCGCATCGGGGACACGGTGGTCGTGGAGGGCGAGTGGGGCACGGTGCACGAGATCACGCTCACCTACCTGGTCGTCCGCACCTGGGACGAGCGCATGATCACGATGCCGGTCTCCTACTTCACCAGCAAGCCCTTCGAGAACTGGTCCCGTGGCGGCGCCCAGATGACCGGCACCGTCTTCTTCCAGCTCGACCACGCGACGCCGGTGGCCCAGATGCGCGAGCGGCTGCGCGAGATCCTCGACGAGTGCGCCGCCTGGGACGGCCGGGCCTGGAACCTCGTCGTCACCGACTCCACGCCGACCACCATGGAGGTACGGGCCCTGGCCACCGCGCGCAACGCCGACGACCTGTGGACGCTGCGCTGCGAGGTCCGCGAGAAGCTGCTGGTCTGGCTGCGCGACGAGCACCCGTACGCGCTGCCGCGCGTCCTCACCGCCCCCGCGCCCGGCCAGGACCCCGCCCACCTGCCGGCGCAGGGTCCCTCCCCCGAGCCGGCCGAGGCCGCGCCGAGGTCCTGACCGGCGCGGGTGGGTGCGGCGCTGGGCCAGGGTCGCGGCGCGGACGGGCGCGGCGCTCGGCCGGGGTCGCGGCGCCGGCGGGCGCGGCGGGCCGGCTCAGCCCTGGTCGGGCGGCGGGGCGCCGCGCAGGCTGCGCATGTCCAACTGGTGCAGCACCCGGTCCGCGATCTCCGGGTCGGCGCCCGGTTCGCTGCGGGCGTTCAGCACCTCGTGCCGGGCGGCCGACAACAGTTCGCCGTTGATGCGCTGGAGCCGCTTGAGCCGCGCCACCCGCTTCTCGTGGCCCTCCCGCCGGTCCTCCTCCAGGATGTCCGGGTAGATCCGCACGCCGAGGTCGTACGCCCGGCGCGCGACCTGCTCCAGGAGTTCGTCGGGCAGGTCCTCCTCCTCCTGGATCTCCTTGAGCCGGCGGCGGGTCGCCTTCAGGACGCGCTCCGCCAGCTCCCGCTCGAACGCCTGCTCCGCCTTGGCGTCCGGGCTCACCCGCAGTCGCCGCACCATCCAGGGCAGGGTCAGGCCCTGGATGACCAGGGTCGCGAGCACGACCGAGAAGGCGATGAAGAGGATCTCGTCCCGGGCCGGGAACGCGTCGCCGCCGTCCACGGTGAACGGGATGGCCAGCGCCAGCGCGACCGAGGCCACCCCGCGCATCCCCGACCACCACATGATCACCGTCTCCCGCCAGCTCATCGGGATGTCCTCGTCGTAGTCCCGGCGCCGGTGCAGCCGCCGGGCCAGCCAGGCCGCGGGCAGCAGCCACAGCAGCCGCACGCCGACCACGACGCCGACGACGGCCGCCCCCGTGCCGAGCATCTCGCCCCAGCGCCCGGACACGGTGCCGAACACGTTGTGCAGCTCAAGGCCGATGAGCCCGAAGGCGACGCCGGTCACCAGGGTGTCCACGACCTCCCAGAAGGTGCGCCCGGCGAGCCGCCCCAGCACGTCGTCGGCGTCCATCGCGTGCTCGGTCAGGAAGAGCGCGGTGGTCAGCACCGCGAGCACGCCGGAGCCGTGGAACTCCTCGGCGAGCACATACGCGGCGAACGGCACCAGGAGCGTCAGCCCGATCTGGAGCGTCGGGTCCTCAAGCCGCCCCATCAGCCGGGCCGTCGCCCAGCCGAGGCCGAGACCGACGGCCACCGCCACCACCGCCGACAGCGCCAGCGTGCCCAGCGCGGCCGGCAGCGAGAAGCCGCCGCTCACCGCGGCGGCCAGGGCCACGTGGTAGAGCACGATGGCCGTGACGTCGTTGAACAGCCCCTCGCCCTCCAGGATGGAGACCATGCGCCGGGGCAGCCCGAGCCGCCCGGCCACCGCGGTGGCCGCGACCGGGTCCGGCGGGGCGACCAGCGCGCCGAGCACGACGGCGCCGGCGAGCGGCAGCCCGGGCACGATGGCGTGCGCGAGCGCGGCCACCGCGGCGGTGGTGACGAAGACCAGCGCCACCGCGAGCAGGAAGATGGCCCGCTTGTTGGCCGCGAACTGCCGCCACGAGGTGCGCTGCACGGCCGCGTACAGCAGCGGCGGCAGCACCAGCGGGAGGATCAGCTCGGGCGGCACCTGCACGTTCGGCACCCACGGCACCAGCGCGAGAGCCACCCCGATCAGGGTCATCAGCACCGGCGGCGGCAGGCTGAGCCGCTCCCCGATGGGGACCATCACCACGGCCCCGAGCAGCAGCAGGAGCAGCAGGGCTAGCTGGTCCACGGGCCGCGCCTCCCGATGACGGTCAGATGATCACGGCCTCCAGCGTGCCATTTCCGTACGCCACCCGCCGCGCTCGCCTCGTGCCCGGGTCACTCGGCGCACCCCGCGCCACGCCCCGGCACGGCGCCGGGGCACGTACGGCGCGCCGCCCGGGACGTGCGCACGGCGTACGCGGGGCGGGCGCACGGGGCGGATCGGGTACGCGCGCGGCAACCGGCCGTGCCGCGCCCGGCGGCTGATCCGGACGCGGCTGCTCGCCCGGCCGGGTGAGCCGCCGCCCCCGACCTGGTCACGGGGCGGATGCTCAAGGGCCAGCGGGGCGCGGCGTACGTCGGGGTGTGCGGTGCCTCGGGGCGTGGTGGGTCAGGCGCTGTCGGCCCGCACCCGGTCCAGGGCGTGCTGGAGGTCGTCGGGGTAGCCGCTCTCGAACTCCACCCAGCGCCCGTCCGCCGGGTGCTCGAACCCCAGCCGCATGGCGTGTAGCCACTGCCGCGTCAGCCCGAGCCGCTTGGCCAGCGTCGGATCGGCGCCGTAGGTGAGGTCGCCGGCGCACGGGTGGCGGTGGGCGGCCATGTGCACCCGGATCTGGTGCGTACGCCCCGTCTCCAGCTTGATGTCCAGCAGGCTGGCGGAGCGGAACGCCTCGATGAGGTCGTAGTGGGTGACGCTGGGCTTGCCCTCGGCGGTGACCGCCCACTTGTAGTCGGCGCTCGGGTGCCGGCCGATCGGCGCGTCGATGGTGCCGCTCATCGGGTCCGGGTGGCCCTGCACCAGCGCGTGGTAGCGCTTGTCGACCGTGCGCTCCCGGAACTGCTGCTTGAGCAGCGTGTAGGCGCGCTCCGACTTGGCGACCACCATCAGCCCCGAGGTGCCCACGTCCAGCCGGTGCACGATGCCCTGGCGCTCGGCGGCACCGGAGGTGGAGATGCGGTAGCCGGCGGCGGCGAGGCCGCCGATGACGGTGGTGCCGGTCCAGCCGGGGCTCGGGTGGGCGGCGACGCCGACCGGCTTGACCACGACGACGATGTCCTCGTCGTCGTGCACGATCTCCATGCCCTCGACGGGCTCGGCGACGATCCGCACGGGCGGCACCGCCCGCGGCATCTCCACCTCGAGCCAGGCGCCGCCGGAGACCCGGTCGGACTTGCCGGCCTCCGAGCCGTCCACCCGCACCTTCCCCGCGGCGGCCAGCTCGGCCGCCTTGGTGCGGGAGAAGCCGAACATACGGGCCAGCGCGGCGTCGACGCGTTCGCCCTCCAGGCCATCGGGTACGGGCAGCGTGCGGATCTCGGGAAGCGTGCTCACCCGACGAGTATGCCGGACGAGCGACACGCCCCCGCACGCCCTCGCCCACGCCGGGACGCGGCCACCGCCTCTGGCGCCCGGCCACCGCTTCTGGCGCCCGGCGGCGCGGGGAGCGCCGATGCCCGGCCGGGCGCCGTGGCCCGGCCGGGCATCGGTGGAGGTCGGTGGGGCCGGTGGCGGCCGGCCAGCCTCACGAGGAGTCAGCCCCCGCGAGGGATCAGTCCCGGTGCACCGTGCCGTCCGGGTCCAGGCCCCGGAAGGAGAGGATCACGATGAGGATGCCGCCGCAGACGATGGCGGAGTCGGCGAGGTTGAAGACCGCGAAGTGCGCGGGCGCGATGAAGTCGACCACCGCGCCCTTGAACCCGCCGGGCGTGCGCAGCAGCCGGTCCGTGAGATTGCCGAGCGCCCCGCCGAGCAGCAGCCCGAGCGCGATCGCCCACGGCACGCTGTACAGCTTGCGGGCGATCCGGGCGATCACCACGATCACGATGGTGGCGATGCAGGTGAAGACGATGGTCATGGCCTCACCGAAGCCGAAGGCGGCGCCGCGGTTGCGTATCACCTCAAGCTGCAACCAGGTGCCGAGGATCTCGATCGCGCCCTCGTGCTCCAGCTCGGAGACCACGATGATCTTGGTCACCAGGTCGAGCAGGTAGGCGAACGCGGCGACCACCAGCAGCACGGGGATCCGCCGCTGGCCCCGCCCACCGTCCGCGCCCGGCTCCG
This sequence comes from Streptomyces sp. 71268, assembly GCF_029392895.1. Classification (NCBI taxonomy): domain Bacteria; kingdom Bacillati; phylum Actinomycetota; class Actinomycetes; order Kitasatosporales; family Streptomycetaceae; genus Streptomyces; species Streptomyces sp. 71268. The sequence goes on along the minus strand of NZ_CP114200.1, from coordinate 6,628,732 downwards.
CCGCGGCATCGGCTTGCGCTGCCTTCTCGGCCTCTTCCGACCGCTCCGGCTCTGGCGTTCCGATGGCCTGCTCCGCCTCTGTCACGTAAATCCCTCTACGTCGCTCCCCGCGCGCCACGCCACGCCCGGTAGAGCACGAGGGTACGACACCTCGGGACGAGCGCCGTCAGCGACGTTCCTGCCGCTGCTTGCACTCCACACACAGGGTCGCGCGCGGGAAGGCCTGCATCCTGGCCTTGCCGATCGGCTTGCCGCAGTTCTCGCACAGCCCGTACGTACCGGCCTCGAGCCGCGCGAGGGCGCGCTCGCTCTGCAGCAGCATCTCGCGGGCGTTGCTGTTCAACGCCATCTCGTGCTCGCGCGTGACGTTCTTGGTACCGGTGTCGGCCTGGTCGTCGCCCGCCCCGTCGCCGGAGTCGCGCATCAGACCACTGAGCGCCTCCTCCGACGCCTGGATCTCGGCGCGCAGCCGCTCGGCCTCCTCCTGGAGCGCGGTGCGCGCCTCCCGCGCCTCCTCCGGCGACCAGGGGTCCTCGCCCGGCCGAACGGCCAGCTCACCGGGTTCGGCGGCGGTGGCCGCGCGCGCTCCCGGCAGCGCGGCCACCTCCGTCACGGCCCGCTTGGCGGTCGACGCCCCACCCGGAGTCTCCTTAGCAGCCACGTTCTTGGCTCCCGTCTTCTTCGCGGGCACCGCCTTCTCGGCAGGTGCAGCCTTCTTGGCCGTGCTCTTCAGCGCCGGGGCGGCCACGGTGTTCGCGGCGGGCGCGGCGGTCGTGCCGTGTGGTGCGGTCGTGTCCCCGGGTCCCGACGCGTCGGGACCGGGTGCTTCCTGGTCGTGCGGTGCTGGCGGCGGGGCCGCCGCCTCGCGCGCGGGCTCCCCGGCCGGGGCCGGCGCCGCCTCGGTAGTTGGCTCGGTGGTCGCCTTCGGTGCGACCTTCTTGGCCGCGGTCTTCTTGGCCGCCGCCTTCTTCGCCGCGGCCTTCTTGGCCGTCGTCTTCTTCGCCGCGCTCTTCTTCGCCGTGGCCTTCTTCGGTACGGCCTTCTTCGGGGCGGCCTCCGTTGCCGATGTCGGGTCGTGCGCCGCTTGCTCCGTCGCGCCCCGCTCGGTCGCCGGCCGCCCGGCGGAGTGCTTGGCCTGCTGGGTCACCGACTTCTTCGCCGGCTTCCTCGCCGCCGGCGCGGCTCCCCCAGCGGGTGCCTCCTCCCCTCCCGTCGGGGCCCCGCCCTCCGTGGAGGCAGGGGCGGCGGAGGTGGTGTGCCACACGGAAAGGGCCGCTGGGACCGGGGCCGTGGAGTGCCGCACGGCGGTCTTCTTCGCCACCATGGCCGCAACCCCTTCACATATGGTGACCTTGCGCGCGAATCGTGCCGGAACGATAAAACGACTCCCACCACGCGGCAACAGGGCACGCCGACCTCCGGGGCCCGGGCACCTCCGCCCGAGAAGACGCGATACTCGGCCCGCTACCTGGCAGGCCGGTCTCATCCGTTGTGCCCCGCCGCACGCGCGGTAATCCGGCCTCCGGCCACGTCACCGCCCCCGGCGTCCAGGGCGCCCGGGCCCGTCCGGCGCGTACGCGGGGGTAACCCCCGCCCGGCCCGCGGCGGGCCGCCGGCACGAAAACGCGGTCGGCCGGTCGGCGGACGGGTCGTACACTGTGCGCAGCGAGAGGCGTGGAAGGGGACGAGTAGCGCCGAAGGCGGCCACGAGCGACTCGGGGACGGTGTGAGCCCGAGGGTCAGCGCGGCGTGAAGATCACCCCGGAGTCGTCGGAAGAAAGCTTCCGCGAGGCGGATGCGAGTAGAACCGACAGCGCGACCCCAATGAGGGGGCCGTGAGCACCGCTCACGGCCAAGGAGGGTGGTACCGCGGGAGCAGCCCTGCTCTCGTCCCTCCGACGGACCACGCAGCAGCCGTTCCGCCGGAGGAAGAGACACCCTCATGACGCCACAGTCGTCGCAGACGCCGCAGTACCGCCCGGTGCCCGCGCAGGTCGACCTGCCTGCCCTGGAGCACGCCGTGCTCGACTTCTGGCGCGAGAACAAGATCTTCGCCCGGTCGCTCGAACAGTCCGAGGGCAAGCCGGAGTGGGTGTTCTACGAGGGCCCGCCCACCGCCAACGGCATGCCGGGCGCCCACCACATCGAGGCCCGCGTCTTCAAGGACGTCTTCCCCCGCTTCCGCACCATGCGCGGCTACCACGTCGCCCGCAAGGCCGGCTGGGACTGCCACGGGCTGCCCGTGGAGCTGGCGGTCGAGAAGGAGCTGGGCTTCAACGGCAAGAAGGACATCGAGGCGTACGGCATCGCGGAGTTCAACGCGAAGTGCCGCGAGTCGGTGACCCGCCACACCGACGCCTTCGCCGAGCTGACCACGCGCATGGGGTACTGGACCGACCTCGACAACGCGTACCGCACCATGGACCCGAGCTACGTGGACTCCGTGTGGTGGTCGCTCAAGGAGATCTTCGGCAAGGGACTCCTCGTCCAGGACCATCGCGTCGCCCCGTGGTGCCCGCGCTGCGGCACCGGCCTCTCGGACCACGAGCTGGCCCAGGGGTACGAGACCGTGGTCGACCCGTCGGTCTACGTGCGACTGCCGCTCACCTCGGGGCCGCTCGCCGGGGAGGCCGCGCTGCTGGTCTGGACGACCACGCCGTGGACGCTGGTGTCCAACACCGCCGTCGCCGCGCACCCGGACGTGCGTTACGTCGTCGCGACCGACGGCCAGCGGAAGCTGGTGGTCGCCGAGCCGCTGCTGGCCAAGGCGCTGGGCGAGGGCTGGGAGGCGACCGGCGAGTCCTTCACCGGGCGCGAGATGGAGCGCTGGGCGTACCAGCGCCCGTTCGAGCTGGTCGAGTTGGAGGGCGCCAACTTCGTCGTCTGCGCCGAGTACGTCACCACCGAGGACGGCACCGGCCTGGTCCACCAGGCCCCCGCCTTCGGTGAGGACGACCTCAGGACCTGCCGGGGCTACGGCCTGCCGGTGATCAACCCGGTCCGCCCGGACGGCACCTTCGAGGAGGAGATCGGGCTGGTCGGCGGCCAGTTCTTCAAGAAGGCCGACGAGGCCCTGGTCGCCGACCTCCAGGCGCGCGACCTGCTGTTCAAGCACGTGGCGTACGAGCACAGCTACCCGCACTGCTGGCGCTGCCACACCGCGCTGCTCTACTACGCGCAGCCTTCCTGGTACATCAGGACCACGGCGGTCAAGGACCGTCTCCTGCAGGAGAACGAGCGGACCAACTGGTTCCCCGAGTCGGTCAAGACCGGTCGCTTCGGCGACTGGCTCAACAACAACATCGACTGGGCGCTGTCCCGCAACCGCTACTGGGGCACCCCGCTGCCCATCTGGCGCTGCGAGGAGGGCCACCTCACCTGCGTCGGTTCCCGGGCCGAACTCACCGAGCTGACCGGGACCGACCAGTCGGGCCTCGACCCGCACCGCCCGTACATCGACGCGGTCACCTTCGACTGCCCGCACCAGGGGTGCGCGCTGACGGCGGAGCGCGTGCCGGAGGTCATCGACGCCTGGTACGACTCGGGCTCGATGCCCTTCGCGCAGTGGGGCTACCCGTACCAGAACAAGGAGCTGTTCGAGAAGCGCTACCCGGCGCAGTTCATCTCCGAGGCGATCGACCAGACCCGTGGCTGGTTCTACACGCTGATGGCCGTCGGCACCTTGGTCTTCGACAGGTCCTCGTACGAGAACGTGGTCTGTCTCGGCCACATCCTCGCCGAGGACGGCCGCAAGATGTCCAAGCACCTGGGCAACATCCTGCAGCCCATCCCGCTGATGGACCAGCACGGCGCGGACGCCGTCCGCTGGTTCATGGCCGCCGGCGGCTCCCCGTGGGCCGCACGCCGGGTCGGGCACGGCACGATCCAGGAGGTCGTGCGCAAGACCCTGCTCACCTACTGGAACACCGTCGCCTTCCAGGCCCTGTACGCCCGCACGTCCGGCTGGGCCCCGAGCGCCACCGACCCGGCGCCGGCGGACCGACCGCTGCTCGACCGCTGGGTGCTGAGCGAACTGCACGCGCTGACCGACCAGGTCACCGGGGCCCTGGAGGCGTACGACACGCAGCGCGCGGGCAAGTTGCTGTCCGCGTTCGTGGACGGCCTGTCCAACTGGTACGTGCGCCGCTCCCGGCGCCGCTTCTGGCAGGGCGACGCCGCCGCGCTGCGCACCCTGCACGAGGCGGTGGAGACCGTCACCCGGCTCATGGCCCCGCTCGTCCCGTTCATCACCGAGCGCGTCTGGCAGGACCTGGTGGTCCCGGTCGACCCGGCCGCCCCGGACTCGGTGCACCTGGCGACCTGGCCCGAGGCGGACCCGGCGCTGATCGACCCGCTGCTCTCGGAGCGGATGCTGCTGGTGCGCCGGCTGGTCGAGCTGGGCCGCGCCTCGCGCGCCGAGTCCGGCGTGAAGACCCGGCAGCCGCTGTCGCGGGCCCTGATCGGCGTGGCGGGCTTCGACTCGCTGCCCGACGAACTGCGGGCGCAGATCGCCGAGGAGCTGAACGTCACCTCGCTGGCCTCGCTGTCCGGGATGGGCGGCTCGCTGGTGGACACCACGGCGAAGGCCAACTTCCGCGCGCTCGGCAAGCGGTTCGGCAAGGGCGTGCAGGCGGTGGCCAAGGCCGTCGCCGAGGCCGACGCCGCCGCGCTCTCGCTGGCGCTGCGCGAGGGCACCGCCGCGGTGACCGTGGACGGCGAGCGCGTGGAGCTGGCGCCCGACGAGGTCATCATCACCGAAACCCCGCGCGAGGGCTGGTCGGTGGCCTCCGACGCGGGCGCGACGGTCGCCCTCGACCTGGAGATCACCCCGGAGCTGCGCCGCGCGGGCCTGGCCCGGGACGCGATCCGGCTGATCCAGGAGGCGCGGAAGAACTCCGGGCTCGACGTCGCGGACCGGATCGCGGTGCGCTGGTCGGCATCGCACGAGGAGACCGCCGCGGCCGTCGCCGAGCACACGGCGCTCATCGCCGACGAGGTGCTCGGCACCGACTTCGCCGAGGGCGAGGCCGGCGACGGCTACGGCGAGCCGTTCACGGACGAGTCGCTGGGCCTGACCTTCCGGCTGCGCAAGGCGTAACCCGCCCCCGTCCCCTGACGGCGCCCCGGCCCGCGCACCCCGTGGGCCGGGGCGCCGTCGCGTTCGAGTACCGCCGAGCCGTACGACACCCGCGCCACCCCGCCGCACCCCGGCCACTTCCCCGCGCCGCGGCGCACCTCACCCGCGCAGGGGAACCCCCGCACCACGCGCCGGGTTCAGCAGCACGGGGGAAGCGCGCCCGCGACGGCCGTGCGCCGGCAGCACATACGGGCCGGGCCCCTGGGAAGTCCCAGGGGCCCGGCCCGTATGTGCGCCGACAACTGGCGCCTAGCGGCGCCCGGTCGGGGCGATCAGTTGTCGTCCTCGTCGATCAGGAAGCCCCGCATCGGCGAAGGAGCCTGCTGCATCGGCTGCGGACCCTGCGGCCGCACCGGCGCCATCGGCTGCGTCATCGCCGGGGACATCTGCTGCTGCCCACCGTACGAGGGGCCGCCGCCGTTGCCGCCCATGCTCTGGTTGCCACCCATGCTCTGGTTGCCGCCCATGGTGTGGCCACCGCCACCGCCCATGGAGCTGGCGCCGGCGGCTGCCATCGAACCGCTCATCGAGGGGGACGGCGGCAGCGAGGCGGTCGCCGGGGTACGCGGCGGGGCCAGCGAGTCGTCGGCCTGGTTCTCCAACTGACGGAGCTGGCTCTCCAGGTACGACTTCAGACGGGTGCGGTACTCGCGCTCGAAGCCGCGCAGGTCCTCGACCTTGCGCTCCAGCGTCGCGCGGGCCGACTCCAACGAGCCCATCGCCACGCGGTGCTTCTCCTGCGCGTCCCGCTCCAGCGCGTCGGCCTTGGCACGCGCGTCGCGCTCCAGGCCCTCGGCACGGCTGCGCGCCTCGCCGACGATCTTGTTGGCCTCGGAACGGGCCTCCGCGATCGCCTGGTCAGCGGTCTGCTGCGCCAGCGAGAGCACACGGGCCGCGCTGTCGCCGCCGGGACCCTGGCCGGGCTGCGGAAGCTGCGGGCCGCCGGGGCCCATGGGGCCACCCATCGGACCGTGCTGGCCCATCGGGCCCGGGCCACCCTGGCCCATCGGGCCGGGGCCGTGCGGACCCTGCGGGCCGTGGCCGCCGGGGCCGGCCGGAAGCTGCGGTGCGCCACCGGGCAACTGGGGCGGCCCGCCCATCTGTTGCTGTTGCTGCTGGGGCGGCACCGGCTGCGGACCTGATATGGCGGCGGGCACGGGGGCGCCGGGTCGGTCCTGCTGCTCCTGCTTGCGCATGCCCTGCTGCTGGTTCTGCGCGGCGGCACGCGTCGCGGCGGCGAGCTTGGCCCGGAGGTCCTCGTTCTCGCGCAGCAGTCGGGTCAGTTCCGCTTCGACTTCGTCGAGGAAGGCATCGACCTCGTCCTCGTCATAGCCTTCTCGGAGGCGGACGGTCGTGAACTGCTTGTTCCGCACGTCCTCGGGGCTCAACGGCATCTCTTCTTCACCTCAACGTTGTCGTCGGCAATCGGCAAGACCGTATCGTTCACAGCTGGCTCACGACGGAGATCAGGATGTAAACGATGATCATCAGTACGAAGAAGGACAGATCGAGCGCCACGCCCCCGAGACGCAGCGGCGGGATAAACCGCCGCAGAAGCTTGAGTGGCGGATCGGTGACAGTGTAAGTGGCCTCAAGGACCACCACCATCGCCTTGCCGGGTTGCCATGAGCGGGCGAACTGGAACACGTAGTCCATCACCAGCCGGAAGATCAACACGACCAGGAAAACCAACAGCGCGACGTGGATCACGTCCAGTGCGATGCCCATCCCCGCGCGTCCCTCTCCCCTTGCTCGTACGTAGCCTTGCGGCCGTGATTGCCAGGTATTGCGTCTCAGCTCTGGTTGAAGAACCCGCCCTCTGCAATACGGGCCTTGTCCTCCGCCGTGACATCGACGTTAGCAGGCGACAACAGGAACACCTTCTGCGTCACCCGCTCAATACTTCCGTGCAGACCGAAGACTAGACCGGCCGCGAAGTCGACGAGTCGCTTCGCGTCAGTGTCATCCATCTCAGTCAAATTCATGATCACGGGTGTGCCCTCGCGGAAGTGTTCCCCGATGGTACGGGCCTCGTTGTAGGTGCGAGGGTGCAACGTGGTGATGCGGTAGGGCTCCCGCTCGGACACGACCTTGGGCATGATCACCGGTGCGTTCTTCTCCAGGCTTTGACGTTCGGGTGTGATAGACGCCACGGGGGCGATGCGGGCGGGGCGCCCGGTTTCCGCTACGAGCGGAGCGGGTTCACGCTGCGCCGGCGGGTGGGCGACTCGCACCGGTTCGTCCATTTCCGGTCGCGGTTCGGTCTCCGGCTGGTGCTGCCGCCGCGCACGCTCCGGTTCGGGTTCGGGCTCGAAGTCGTCGTCGGGGTCGAACCCCCGGCCGTCGTACCCATCGTCCTCCACGAGGCCGAGGTAGACCGCCATCTTGCGCATAGCGCCGGCCATTCTCTGCGTCCTCCGCTCTGTGGTGGATCGCTTCCGCCACCAGATGCCTTGAATCCACGCGGCCTGCCCACCTTTTGGCGGGAATGACCATATTTTCTACTGTGGTCCGACTTGCTTGGCGACGTTACCCGAGCCGGGGTCGGACTCCGAGCACCGCAGTGCCGACGCGTAGATGTGTCGCACCAGCGGCCACGGCGTCCTCAAGGTCCGAGCTCATCCCTGCCGAGACCATGGTCGCAGCCGGATGAGCCGCGCGCAGGCTCGATGAGATTTCCCTCAACCGCTCGAAGGCCGCCCGCGGCCTGCCCGCGTACGGTCCGGCGAGCGGAGCGACCGTCATCAGCCCGCGCAGCCGCAGCCCTTCGGACTCGGCCACCGCTTCGGCGAGGTCGGCCACGCCGTCGGGCGCGACGCCGCCCCGCCCCCCGGCGTCCCCCGACTCCGCGTCAAGGGCCACCTGGAGCAGGCAGTCGATCTCGCGACCGGCGCGTACGGCGGCCGTCGACAGCGCGTTGACCAACCGCTGCCGGTCAACGGACTGTACGAGATCAGCGTAACTGGCCACGGAACGAACCTTGTTCGACTGCAATTGCCCCACAAAGTGCCATCGCAGCGGCAGATCCGTGCATTCGGCGGCCTTTGGTGCCGCGTCCTGGTCCCGGTTCTCGGCGACCTCGCGAACCCCGAGTTCCGACAGCAGCCGTACGTCGCTGGCCGGATAGGTCTTGGTCACTACGATGAGGGTGACCTCGGAGCGCTCGCGCCCGGAGGCGGCGCACGCGGCGGCGATGCGCTCCTCGACCCGGGCCAGGTTGTCCGCCAACTCACTTCTGCGGTCGGTCACCGCTTCGCCTCCCCGTCCTGGTCAGCCGCCTCGGACAGCCACACGTAGCTCGCCAGCCGTCCGGTGTCGCGCTCGCGCCGGTAGGAGAAGTGGTCGGTCGACTCCAGCGTGCAGACCTCGGACGAGACCGCCACCTCGACGCCGAGCGCGGCGAGTTGGGCCCGTACGCCACCGGCCACGTCGACCGCCGGCGTGCCCCAGCTCGTGGTGGCCCAGGCCGCGGGGACCACGTCCGCCACCGCGGCGCGCATCGCCGCCGGCACCTCGTAGCAGCGGCCGCAGACCGAGGGGCCGGTGCGGGCGATGATCCGGGCGGGCTCCGCGCCGAGCGCGACCATGGCCTCGACGGTCGCCGGGACGACCCCGGCGACGAGCCCCGGCCGCCCCGCGTGCGCGGCGCCGGCGACGCCGGCCACCGGGTCCGCGAGGAGGACCGGGGTGCAGTCGGCGGTGAGCACCGCGAGGGCCAGCCCCCGACGGGCGGTCACCACCGCGTCGACCTCCGGGATCTCGCGGTCGCCCCACGGCCCGTCGACGACGGCCACCTCGCGGCCGTGCACCTGGCGCATCCACACGACGCGCTCCGCGTCGATGCCGAGCGCCCGCGCCGCGCTGAGGCGGTTGGCCCGTACCGCGGCCGGGTCGTCGCCGACCGCGCCGCCGAGGTTGAGCCGGTCATACGGAGCGGCGCTCACCCCGCCCCACCGGTCGGTGAAGGCGAAGTGCGCGCCGCTCGTCGTCTCGTGCTGGCCTATCACGGTGTGTGGATCACTTCAGTCGTCTCACGCGGCCGGCTACTTCAGGAAGTCCGGCACGTCGAGCTCCTCGGCCGCGCTGTCCTGGTAGGGGCGGGCCGGGGGGACCTGCGGCGAGCTGATGGGCGGGGCCGGGGTCTGGCTCGGGTACCCGCTCGGCGCCTCGGAGACAGGGGCCGGCTCGGGCTCGACCGGCTCGGCCGCCGGCACGCCGCTGTCCCGCGAGGAGACGCTGGTCAGGCCGCCGTACGCGGGGCGCGACTCGGCCGAGGCGGTGGGCCGGCCGGACTGCGCGGCGGTGGCGCTGTCGTCACGGCCGCCGTACGAACCGAGCGCCTTCTCCCGGTTGCCCTTGGCCGGCGGCTGGCCTCCGTCGAAGCCGGCGGCGATCACGGTGACGCGGACCTCGTCGCCGAGCGCGTCGTCGATCACGGCGCCGAAGATGATGTTCGCCTCCGGGTGTGCCGCCTCGCTGACGAGCTGTGCGGCCTCGTTGATCTCGAAGAGACCGAGGTCCGATCCGCCCGAGATGGACAGCAGCACGCCTCGGGCGCCGTCGATGGACGCCTCAAGCAGGGGCGAGGAGATCGCCATCTCGGCGGCGGCGACCGCGCGGTCGTCGCCGCGCGCGGAGCCGATGCCCATGAGGGCCGAGCCCGCCTCCGACATCACGGACTTGACGTCCGCGAAGTCCAGGTTGATCAGGCCGGGGGTTGTGATCAGGTCGGTGATGCCCTGCACGCCGGACAGCAACACCTGGTCGGCGGACTTGAACGCGTCAAGAACGCTGACCTGACGGTCCGAAATGGACAGCAGTCGGTCGTTGGGGATGACGATCAGGGTGTCGACCTCGTCCCGCAGGCCGGCGATCCCGTCCTCCGCCTGGTTCGCGCGACGGCGCCCCTCGAAGGTGAACGGGCGGGTGACCACGCCGATCGTCAGGGCGCCCAGGGAGCGCGCGATGTTGGCGACGACCGGGGCGCCGCCGGTGCCGGTGCCGCCGCCCTCACCCGCGGTGACGAAGACCATGTCGGCCCCCTTGAGGACCTCCTCGATCTCCTCGCGGTGGTCCTCGGCCGCCTTGCGGCCGACATCGGGGTTGGCGCCCGCGCCGAGGCCACGGGTGAGTTCCCGACCGACGTCGAGCTTGACGTCGGCGTCGCTCATCAGCAGGGCCTGTGCATCGGTGTTGATCGCGATGAACTCGACGCCCTTGAGCCCGACCTCGATCATCCGGTTGATGGCATTCACGCCACCGCCGCCGATGCCGACGACCTTGATGACTGCGAGGTAGTTCTGCGGTGCTGCCACGTCGAAGGCCTCTCGCCTCGATTTACGTGTCGCCGCCCCGCTGTTGTCGCGGTGCGTCGACGGATGCCGATGGGGCGGTCCTCATTGCCGACCCAAACCCTAACCCTGAAGTTTAGGGTTATCCGTGTGCCTGTTCCTTGAAGTCTTCGGGACAGGACACTAAGTCGACAAGTGGCGCGCGTTCAACGAACACGCCGAACCTCCCGTTTTTCTTTTCACCCTATGTGATCACCCAGGGGGCTAGCCAGCCAGGGGGCTGGCCTGCCGCGACGGGCGTCAACTCGGCGATAAATCCCGGTCAACTCCCGGCCGCCGCGGGGGCACCCGGCACGCTGACGTCGAAGTGCTCCGCTTCGCGCTCCGCTTTCATCAGCGCGAGCAGCGCGGTGGCCTTCGCCTCACCCTGTTCGGGGCTGCCCCAGCGCACCGAACGGCCGCCCGCCAGCTCAAGGCTGATGGCGTCGTAGGAGCGTACGCGGAGGACCCTGGTCTGGGCGCGGACCTTGGGCGGCAGGCTGGTGACGACCTCGACCGCGGCGCGACGCAACCGTTCTTCACCGAACCTCCGCAGGCTGGGCGAGCGTTCCGCTTCCATTTCCAGTCGGGGAATGCCCTTCGGCGCCTTGGCCACCGTGGCGAATCGCACTCCCTCGGCGTCCATTTCGACGAACTTTCCGGCCTTTTCCAGTACGAGTTCCGGCTGACGCTCGGTCACATTGAGGCTGATTGTGTTCGGCCACGAGCGCTCGACGTGTACGGAGTCGATCCGGGGCAACCTGGCCCGCAGTCGCCTCTCCATCGCGTCGGTGTCCACCGAGACGAGCGGCGAGTCCATCGGCACCGCCGCCACCTCGCGCACCTGGTCGGGGCGCAACACCTCGGTGCCGCGCACCCGCACCTTCTCCACCCGCAGCCAGGAGGAGCCGTACAACAGCCAGGTCCCGCCGCCGCCGACGAGCACGGCGGCGACCAGGAGCAGCACCAGCGTGCGGCGGCCGGGGAGTCGGAGCCCGCCGCGCGCGGGGGGCGGCGGCGGGCCGGACGACGAACGGTTCTCACGGTGCGCGCTGCCGCGCTGGGCGGTCGTCGGTCCGGCCACGCTCCCAAGCCTCCTGCTGTCAGGGCCGCTACCCGGCCCGGCGGGCGGCGATCGCCTCGTACACCATTCCGACGAGGAGTTCGTCGGCGTCCCGGCGGCCGAACTCCGCGGCCGCGCGCGACATCTCGAACAGCCGGTGCGGATCGCCGAGTACGGGCAGCACGTTGTTCTGCACCCACTCCGGCGTCAGCTCGGCGTCGTCGACCAGCAGCCCGCCACCCGCCTTGACCAGCGGCTGGGCGTTCAGCCGCTGTTCGCCGTTGCCGATCGGCAACGGGACGAAGGCGGCCGGCAGCCCGACGGCGGAGAGTTCGGCCACGGTCATGGCGCCCGCGCGGCAGAGCATCATGTCGGCCGCGGCGTACGCCAGGTCCATCCGGTCCACGTACGGTACCGGGATGTAGGGCGGCATTCCGGGCATGTTGTCGACGCGCGGCATTTCGTTCTTCGGGCCGACCGCGTGCAGGATCTGGATTCCGGCGCGCTGGAGGAACGGCGCGACGGACTGCACGACCTCGTTCAGCCGCCTGGCGCCCTGCGAGCCGCCGGAGACCAGCAGGGTCGGCAGGCCCGGGTCGAGGCCGAACGCGGCACGGGCCTCGGGCCTGACCCGGGCCCGGTCCAGCGTGGCGATGGTGCGGCGCAGCGGGATGCCCACGTAGTGCGCGTTGCGCAGCTTGCTGTCCGGGGTGCTGACCGCGACGAACTTGGCGTACCGGGAACCGATCTTGTTGGCCAGACCGGGTCGGGCGTTGGCCTCGTGGACGATGATCGGCACGCCGAGGCGCTTGGCGGCGAGGTAGCCGGGCAGCGCGACGTAGCCGCCGAAGCCCACGACGCAGTCGGCCTTGGTGCGCTCCAGGATCTGCTCGGCGGCCTTGATGGTGCCGCGCAGCCGTCCGGGCACGGTGATCAGCTCGGGCGTGGGCTTACGGGGCAGCGGCACGGCGGGGATGAGCCCGAGCTCGTAGCCCCGCTCGGGCACGAGTCGGGTCTCCAGGCCCTTCTCCGTGCCCAGCGCTGTGATCCCCACGGTCGGGTCCTGCCTACGCAGGGCGTCCGCGAGGGCGAGCGCTGGCTCGATGTGGCCGGCGGTCCCCCCACCGGCGAGTACGACATGCACCGAATTTCACCGCTCTCCGGACGGACGTTTCTTGACGCGCCGTCTCATCGTCTTCCATCTCACCCCAGGCTGCCGCATGGCCAACGCAGCTCGGGCACCGGGTTCCGCACGCGCGAAGGCGATCAGCAGACCGATGGCGAACATGGTCGGGAGCAGGGCTGAACCTCCGTAGGAGAACAGCGGCAGGGGGACACCGGCGATCGGCAGCAGGCCGAGCACCGCACCGATGTTGACCACGGCCTGCGCCGTGATCCAGGTGGTCACACCTCCCGCGGCATACCTCACGAAGGGGTCCTCCGTGCGTCCGGCCACGCGGATACCCGCATAGCCTAGAGCCGCGAAGAGGGCGAGCACTGACAGTGTCCCCGCCAGGCCGAGTTCCTCGCCGGTGATGGCGAAGATGAAGTCCGTGTGCGGCTCGGGGAGTTCACCCCATTTTTCCATACTGGCGCCGAGCCCGGAACCGAACCAGCCGCCGTTGGCCAGCGCGTAGATGCCGTGCACGGCCTGCCAGCACTGGTCGTTCGCGCCCGGGTCGGTGGCGCCGATACAGGCCAGGCGCGACATGCGGTTGGCGCTGGTCTTGATGAGGATCAGCCCGACGACGGCCGCGGCCCCGAGCACGCCGACAAAGAGTCGGGTCGGTGCGCCGGCCAGCCACAGCAGCCCGAACAGGACCGCGGTGAGGATGATCGCGGTCCCCATGTCACCGCCCAGCATGATCAGCCCGAGCAGTACGAAGGCGGCCGGGACCAGGGGCACCAGCAGGTGCTTCCACTGGCCGAGGAGGTTCTTGTCGTGCTTGCGGGCGAGCAGGTCGGCGCCCCAGAGCACGAGCGCGAGCTTGCCGAACTCGCTGGGCTGGAGCTGGAAGGGGCCGCCGACGGAGATCCAGTTCTGGTTGCCGTTGACCGCGACTCCTATTCCGGGCACCTGGACCAGGCACATCAGGAAGACGGAGACGGCGAGCAGCGGGTAGGCCAGCGCCCGGTGCAGCCGGATGGGCAGTCGTACGGCTGCCAACATCAACAGCCCACCGATGACGGCCGCGAGCAACTGCTTGCGGAAGAAGAAGGAGGGGGCGAGCCCCGACTGGAGGGCCTTGATCTGCGAGGCGGAGTAGACCATCACCAGGCCGAGCACGGTGATCAGCACGCTGCCGCCGAGGATCAGGTAGTAGGCGGTCAGCGGCCGGTCCCAGGCGCGGCGGGCCCGCTCGCGCAGCCGCGCCAGCGCCGCCAGCGGGCTGCGTCGCGGGGGACGCGGCCGGGGCGCGCGGCCGGGCGGTCCGCCACCGGGCCCGGGCCGGGCGGTGGCGCGCGGGGGGCGCGCGGTGGCCTTCCCACGGAGCGCGAGGCCCATGCCGAGGCCGCCGCCCGGCGCCGGGCCCGCGCCACCGGCCAGCGCCGGGCGCGCGGCGGCCAGGCCGGGGCGGGGCCATCGGGCCCGCCGGGTGCCGCGGGTGGCGGGGCGCGCGGAGTCGTCGGCCATCATCTCGGTGTCCCCTCCACTGGTGTGCGGCGCCGTGGCCCACGGCACGGGGACCAACGGCTACTCGTGCGCGGCTCGTCCGGAGGCGAGCACGCGCACGGCATCGGCGAACGCTTCGCCGCGCTTGTTGTAGTTGGTGAACATATCCATCGAGGCGCACGCGGGGGCCAGAAGCACCGTGTCGCCCGGTTCCGCGAGTCCGACGGCCGCCTGGACCGCCGCGGACATCGCCCCAGTGTCCGTCCGGTCGAGGTCGACGACCGGGACCTGCGGCGCGTGTCGCGCGAGGGCGTCCCTGATCAGCGCGCGGTCGGCGCCGATCAGGACGACGCCGCGCAGCCGGCTGGCCGACGCGCTGACCAGTTCGTCGAAGGTGGCGCCCTTGGCGAGGCCGCCCGCGATCCACACGATCGGCTCGTACGCGGCCAACGACGCCTGCGCGGCGTGCGTGTTGGTCGCCTTGGAGTCGTCCACGAAGTCGACCCGGTCCACGGTGGCCACGTGCTCGATACGGTGTGCCTCGGGCCGGAAGGCGCGCAGTCCCTCGCGGACGGCGGCCGGGGGCACGCCGTAGGCGCGGGCGAGCGCGGCGGCGGCGAGCGCGTTGGCGATGTTGTGCGGCGCCGGCGAGGCCAGGTCGCTGATCTCGGCCAGTTCCTGGGCCTGGCGCTGCCGGTCCGGTACGAAGGCGCGGTCGACGAGGATGTCGTCCACCAGGCCGAGTTGGGAGGGGCCCGGCGTGCCGAGGGTGAAGCCGATGGCGCGGCAGCCCTCGGCGACGTCGGCGGCCCGGACCAGTTCCTCGGTGGCGGGGTCGGCCACGTTGTACACGCAGGCGACCTGGTTGCCCTCGTAGACGCGGCCCTTGTCGGCGGCGTACGCCTCCATGGAGCCGTGCCAGTCGAGGTGGTCGGGGGCCAGGTTGAGCACCGCGGCGGAGTGGGCGCGCAGCGAGGGTGCCCAGTGCAACTGGTAGCTGGACAGCTCGACGGCGAGTACGTCGTACTCCCGCTCGCCGAGGACGACGTCGAAGAGCGAGACGCCGATGTTGCCGACGGCCGCGGTGCGCAGTCCGGCGGCCTCCAGGATGGCGGTGAGCATCCGTACGGTGGTGGTCTTGCCGTTGGTGCCGGTGACGGCCAGCCAGGGGGCGGCGGGGCGGTCCTGCTCGGCGCGCAGCCGCCAGGCGACCTCCACGTCGCCGACGACCGGGACGCCGGCCTGGGCCGCGGCCTCGAACAGCGGGCTGGTCGGCTTCCACCCGGGGGTGGTGACGACCAGTTCGGTGCCCTCCGGCAGGGTCGCGCCGTCGCCGAGGCGGACGGTGACGCCGAGCGCTTCGAGCTCGGCCGCCTCGGCGCGCTGGCGCTCGCCGTCGCTGCCGTTGACGACGGTCACCAGGGCGCCGAGGCCCCGCAGCGCGCGCGCCGCGGGGACCCCGGAGACGCCGAGGCCGGCGACGGTGATGCGGCGTCCGGCGTACTGGCTCGTCACTTGGCCGCCGCCCAGCCCGCGTAGAAGATGCCGAGGCCGACGATCACGCACATGCCCTGGATGATCCAGAATCTGACCACCACCAGCACTTCGCTCCAACCCTTCAGTTCGAAGTGGTGTTGGAGCGGTGCCATGCGGAACACGCGCTTGCCGGTCATCCGGAAGGAGCCGACCTGGATGACCACGGACATCGTGATCAGCACGAACAGGCCGCCGAGCAGCGCGAGCAGGAGTTCGGTGCGCGAGCAGATCGCCAGGCCGGCGAGGGCGCCGCCGAGGGCGAGCGAACCGGTGTCGCCCATGAAGATCTTGGCCGGCGAGGTGTTCCACCACAGGAAGCCGAAGCAGGCGCCCATCAGCGCGGAGGCGACGATGGCCAGGTCCAGCGGGTCGCGGACCTCGTAACACGCCTGGCCCGCGGTGGGCATGTTGGCGCAGGACTCCTGGTACTGCCAGACGCCGATGAAGGTGTAGGCGCCGAAGACCATCACCGAGGCGCCGGTGGCCAGGCCGTCGAGGCCGTCGGTGAGGTTCACGCCGTTGGACATCGCCAGGATCATGAACAGCGCCCAGATCACGAAGATCACGGGGCCGATCTGCCAGCCGAAGTCCTGGGTGAAGGAGAGCTTGTCGGAGGCCGGGGTCTGGCCGCGGGCGTCCGCGAAGTTGAGCGAGAGGATCGCGAACGCGACGCCGACGATGAGCTGGCCGGCCATCTTCGCCTTGGCGCGCAGGCCCAGGCTCCGCTGCTTGACGATCTTGATGTAGTCGTCGAGGAAGCCGACCAGGCCCATGCCGGCGAAGAGGAAGAGCACGAGCACGCCGGAGAACGTCGGCTCGCTGGAGGTGATCACCTTCGTCAGCGCGTACGCGATGATGGTGGCCAGGATGAAGGCGATGCCACCCATGGTGGGTGTACCGCGCTTGCCGTGGTGGCCACGGGGGCCGTCGTCACGGATGTACTGCCCGTATCCCTTACGGGCGAGGAGCTTGATCAGCAGCGGCGTGCCGACCAAGGTCAGGAAGAGTCCGATCACTCCGGAGAAGAGGATCTGCTTCATCGCCCGGCACCCTCGCCCTCGGCCGTGCCCGGTTCCCCCAACAGCTCCGCCGCGACCTGCTCCAGGCCGACCGACCTGGACGCCTTCACCAGCGCGATGTCTCCCGGGCGCAACTCTCTGCGCAACAGTTCGACCGCCGCCCGCGCGTCGGACACGTGCACCGACTCCTCACCCCACGAACCCTCGTTCTTGGCGCCCATGTCGATCCAGGCGGCCTCCTGGCCGCCGACCGCCACGAGCTTGCTGACGTTGAGTCGAACGGCCAGCCGTCCGATCGCGTCGTGCTCGACGAGTGACTCCTCGCCGAGTTCGGCCATCTGACCGAGCACCGCCCACGTGCGTCCCCCCTGCGCCCGGTGGGCCGTGCCCATCGCCACGAGCGCGCGCAGCGCGGCTCGCATGGACTCGGGGTTCGCGTTGTAGGCGTCGTTGACGATCGTCACGCCGTCCGCGCGCTCGGTGACCTCCATCCGCCAGCGGGAGAGCTGTCCCGCCTCGGAGAGCGCCTCGGCGATCTCTGGGGCGGACATGCCCAACACATGGGCGACGGCGGCAGCGGCGAGCGCGTTCGACACGTGGTGCTCACCGTACAGGCGCATGGTCACGTCGCCGCACCCGGTGGGTGTGTGAAGCGTGAAGCTGGGCTGTCCGAGGTCGGTAAGCCGGACATTCTCGGCGCGTACGTGGGCCTCGGCGGCCTCACCGAACAACAGGACCTCCGCCTGGGTACGCGCGCTCATGGCGCGCACCAGCGGGTCGTCGGCGTTGAGCACGGCCACGCCGCCCGCCTCGGCCGTCGGCAGCCCCTCCACGAGTTCGCCCTTGGCCTGGGCGATCTGCTCGCGGCCGCCGAACTCCCCGATGTGCGCGGTGCCGACGTTGAGCACCAGGCCGATGTGCGGGGGCGTCAGTTCGGCCAGGTAGCGGATGTGGCCGATGCCGCGGGCGCCCATCTCCAGGACGAGGTGGCGGGTCTCGTCGTCGGCGCGCAGCGCCGTCAGCGGCATGCCGATCTCGTTGTTGAACGAGCCCGGCGTCCACACGGTCGGCCCGAGCCGCTCCAGGAGTTGGGCGATCAGGTCCTTGGTGCTGGTCTTGCCGGCCGAGCCGGTGAGGCCGACGACGCGGGCGCCGAGCCGCTCGACGACGGCGCGGGCGAGCGCGCCGAGCGCGGCCACCACGTCGTCCACGACGATGGCGGGCACGCCGACGGGGCGCGTGGCCACCACCGCCACCGCGCCGGCGGCGACGGCGCGTTCGGCGTAGTCGTGCCCGTCGACCCGCTCGCCGGCGAACGCGGCGAACAGGCCGCCGGGGCGCACCTCACGGGAGTCGATCACCACGGGCCCGGAGACCCGCTGGTCGAGGTCCGGTATGTCGTACGGCTGCCCGCCGACGATGGCGGTGACCTCGGCGAGGGACAGCGAGATCACAGGTCACCTCCGGCGGTTCCCGTGAGCTGCCTTGGAGAGGGTGATGCGCGCATGGCGGTGGGTCATCCCTGGTCGTCGTGGTGCTGCGTACGAGAGGCGCTGGGCGCCGCGGATGCGTAGTACGGGTGGCCCGGGTGCTGGCGGGCGGCCTCGATGGCCTCGCGCAGCACCTGGCGGTCGTCGAAGGCGCGCACCACGCCGGCGATGTCCTGGCCCTGTTCGTGGCCCTTGCCCGCCACGACGACGGTGTCGCCGGGCTCGGCGCGGGCGACGGCCGCGGCGATGGCCACGGCGCGCTCCTCCTCGACCAGCACCGTGCCGCGCTCGTGGGTGGGCACCTCGGCGGCGCCGGCGAGCATCGCGGCCAGGATCGCCAACGGGTCCTCGGAGCGCGGGTTGTCAGAGGTGAGGACGGCGGTGTCGGACAGCCGGGCCAGGGCCGCGCCCATGGCGTGGCGCTTGTGCGGGTCGCGGTCGCCGCCGCAGCCGAGTACGGCGTGCAGCTTGCCGTCGGTGACCTTGCGCAGGGCGCGCAGCACGGACTCGACGGCGTCGGGCTTGTGCGCGTAGTCGACGACCGCCAGGTAGGGCTGGCCGGCGTCCACGCGCTCCAGGCGGCCCGGCACCCCGGGCACGGCGGCGACGCCGTCGGCCGCGGTCTGCGGGTCGATCCCGGCCACGACCAGGGCGGTGATCGCGGCGAGCGCGTTGGCGACGTTGAAGGTGCCGGGCAGCGGGGCGGCGGCGCGCACCGACTGGCCCTCGGGGCCGAGCGCGGTGAACGTCGAGCCCAGCGGGCCGATCTCGACGCCGGCGGCGCGCCAGTCGGCGTCCGGGTGGCCCTCGGCGGAGAACGTGGTGACCGGGATCTGGGTCTCGCGGGCGAGCCGCTGCCCGTACTCGTCGTCGAGGTTGATGACCGCGGCCCGGCTGCGGGCCTTGGTGAACAACTGCGCCTTGGCCCGGTAGTAGTCCTCCATGTCCGGGTGGAAGTCGAGGTGCTCGGGGCTGAGGTTGTTGAAGACGGCGATGTCGAAGACGCAGCCGTCGACACGACCGAGCACGAGCGCGTGGCTGGAGACCTCCATGGCGACCGAGCGCACGCCGCGCTCGCGCATCACCGCGAACAGCGCCTGCAGGTCGGTGGCCTCGGGCGTGGTGCGCTCGGACTTGATCCGCTCGTCGCCGATGCGGGTCTCCACGGTGCCGATGAGGCCGGTCAGCTCGGCGCCGCCGGCCTGGTCGGGCGCGCCCGGCGCCTGCCCGGCCGCCAGGGCGGCGCGCAGGCCGCCCTCCATGAGGTACGCGGTGGTGGTCTTGCCCGAGGTGCCGGTGATGCCGATCTGCAGCAGGTCCTCGCCCGGCTCGCCGTAGATGGTGGCCGCCAGCGCGCCCATTCTGGCCCGCGGGTCCGGCACGACCAGCGCCGGCAGGCCGGCCGCCGCGACCCGCTCGGCTCCCGCCGGGTCGGTCAACGCGGCGACGGCTCCCAGGTCGGCGGCCTGGGCGGCGAAGTCGGCGCCGTGTACGCGGGCGCCGGGCAGCGCGGCGTAGACGTCACCGGGTCGTACCGCCCGGGAGTCGTGGGTGATGCCGGTGGCCTCGGCGCCCTCCTCGCTCGCCGCTGGGGCCTCGATACCGAGCTGACCGGCCAGCTCCGCGAGGGGGTGGGGCGGACCCGTACGGGGCGGGGCGGCCCCGGGTAGACCGGGGCGGCGTCCTTCTGGGTGGTTTGAGACTGATCAGCGTGTGGCACGGCGGTGAGCGTACCGGGCCCATGGGGTCCGCCGCGAAATGAGGGGGGCCGGGGCTCGGCGCTCGCGGGGCCCGGGCCAGCGGCGGCGGACCCCGTCGGGGCGGGGGTCGCGGGGCGCCAGGGCACGCCTCCGGGGCCCGCGGCGGACGAGGTGTCGCGGGTGCCTTTCCGCGGGCCGAACGGGGGATGTGCGGGGGGCCGCGAGCCGTGGTTCCCGGGGCCGGGGGTGATCGTACTCACGGCGCCCCGCGCTCACTGTCCGGGCTGGTAGGTGACGGGCAGCCGGGCGGGCTGCTTGCCGGTGGGGGCCACCCGCATGGTCTTGAGCGCGAACTCCATGACCTGCTTGTAGATCGGGCCGCAGACCTGGCCGCCGAAGTAGCTGCCCTTGGTGGGGTTCTGGACGGCGCAGTAGACGGTCACCCGTGGCTTGTCGGCGGGCGCGAAGCCGGCGAAGGAGGCGGTGTAGCCGTGGTAGCGGCCGGTCTTGGGGTCGACCCGGTTGGACGTACCGGTCTTGCCCGCGACCCGGTAGCCGGGGATCTTGGCCTTCGCGCCGGTGCCCTCCTGGTCGTCGACGACGGACTCCAGCATCTGGGCGAGCGTCCTGGCCGTCTTCTCGCTGACCACCCGGGTGCGCTGCGGCTCGGGCGCGGGCGTGAACCGCCCGTCGGGCCCCTTGGTGCCGCGGACCAGCGTTGGCACGACCCGCTCGCCGCCGCCCGCGATGGTGGAGTACACCGAGGCGGCCTGGACGGCGTTGAGCGACAGGCCCTGCCCGAAGGGGATCGTGTACTGCTGCGAGGCGCTCCAGTCCCCGGGCTTGGCCAGGATGCCGGCGGTCTCGCCGGGGAAGTCGAGCCCCGTGGGCTGGCCGAGGCCGAACCGTCGCAGGTAGGAGTAGAGGACCTCGTTGGACTCGGGCTGGTTCCTGCCCAGTTGCTCGGTGGCCAGGATGGTGCCGATGTTGCTGGACTTGGCGAGTACGCCGTTGAGCGTCAGGTGCCAGGTGGGGTGGTCGATGTCGTCGGCGAACGCGCGGTCGGCCCGGGGCAGCCGGTTGGGCACCACGACCCGGGTGTGCGGGGTCGCGGCGCCCTCCTCCAGGACGGCGGCCAGCGACATGAGCTTGCTGGTGCTGCCCGGTTCGTAGGCATCGGTGAGCGCCGCGTTGCCGAGGGCCGCCGGGTCGGCGGCGGAGACGTTGGCGGGGTCGAAGCCCGGCGCGTTGGCCAGCGCGAGGATCTCGCCGGTCCTGGTGTCCTGGACGACGACGTAGCCCCCGTCGGCCTTGGACTCGCGCACCTGGTCGCTGATGGCCTGCTGCGCGGCCCACTGGATGTCGCGGTCGATGGTCAGCTCGACGTCCGAGCCCGGCACGGCGGGCTGCTCCTTCACGTCCGCGGTGGGCACCTGCCGGCCGCCGGACTGGGCGTAGACGCGCCTGCCGTCCTTGCCGGCCAGCTCGGCGTTGAGCATCTGCTCGATGCCGGCGCTGCCCTTGCCCTGCGCGTTGACGAAGCCCAGCACGCCGGCGGCGAGGTCGCCGTTGGGGTAGACCCGCTTGCTGTGCCGCTCCCGGTTGATTCCGGCCAGCACGTTGACGCCCCGGCCCTTGGCCTCCTTGTCGGCCAGCGCGCTCTTGAGGTCCTTGATCTGGTTCCACACCTGGGGCGTGCGCTGCCGGGCGAGCACGGCGTACTTCGACTTGGGGTTGGCCGTGAGCTTGCCGACGAGTTCGCGCTCGCCCACGCCCAGGATCGGCGAGAGCAGCGCCGCGGCCTGCCGTGGCGCGTCGTTGACCTTGGCGCGTTCGGGGGTGAGCAGGTCGGGCGCCGCGGTGATGTCGTACGCGTCCACGGTGGTGGCCAGTTCAACACCGGTGCGGTCGGTGATCGAGCCGCGCTCGGCGGCGAGGGTGACCGGAATGTAGCGGTTGACGTTGGCCTTGGCGGTGTAGGCGTTGGCGTCCACGGCCTGCACCTGGAGCAGCCGCACGACGAAGGCGAGCATCACGAGCGTGAGCGCGAGGCTCACCAGGCGCAGCCTCGGGCGCGGGTTGCGCAGCCGCGACGGCGGACGGCCCGAACCCCCCGCTCCGCCCGAGCCGCCGCGTGGCCTGGGCGGCCGTGGCCGCCCGGAGCCGGGCCGCTCCGGGGTGCGGCGCTGTGCGGCGGGCGCCTTGGGCCGGGCGGGGCGCTCGCGCTCCGCCTCCCGCCGATTGCCGGGCGCGCGCTCGGCCTCGCCACGGCCCGCGTCGCGCTGGCCGCCGGCGTTCGGGCCGGGGGCCACCGCGTTCGCGCCGGCGCCCTCGCGCCACTGGCGGGCGCCCACGCGCTCGCCCCGCTCCCCGTCCGCGTACGGCGGCCGGGGGCGGGCTCGGCCGGGGGCCGCCGCCGCGCGCTGCCCGACGCTTTCTCGCTCCTCGTCTCGGGGGCGGACCACGTCGCGTGGCCTGCCCTCTTCGCCCGGCCTCGGGGTGGCGGGCCGGCCGGCCGCGCCGTACGGGCCCCGCGCGCGCAGCCGCTCCGCGTCCCCCTGCGGGGAGCCGGCGGCCGGCGGGCGGGTACCGCGCGCGCCCGGGCGCGCTCCGGGCGCCTGGCCCGGCGCGCGCTCCGCGCGGCGTGGGGGCTCGCTGGCGTAGGGGCGTGCGCCGTCGCGTCGGGGCGCCGCTTCACGCGGGCCGCGCGGGCCACGCGGCGCGCCGTCCGCGCGGCGCGCCCGCTCGTCCGGCCCACCCCGCTCGCGTGACACGCCCCGCTCGCGCGGCCCGCCCTGCTCACGTGGCCTGCCGCTCTCGCGCGGGCCCGCCCGCTCCGGTCGCTCGTCGCGCGGGAGCGGTCGTCCGCGCCCCGCGCCGTCGGCCGGGCGTCCGTCGTCGCGCCGGGCGGCGCTGCGTGGGCGCACGGGGCCCTTGCCGCCGTCCTGCCGGCCCGGCTCGCGCGGGCCACCGGGGCGCCCCTGCGACCGCCGCGCCTCGCGCGCGGCGCGGCGCTCCTCCCACTCGCGCGCGCCCCGTAGGGGTCCGGCGTCGCGCGGCTCCCTCGGCGTACGGTCACCGCCGGCGCCGCCGGCGCCACGACGGTCGCGGGGGGCGCGCCGGTCGCCCGGCTCGCGGGGGTCTCGCGGCTCCCGGCCGGTCATCCGCGGCCTCCGTCGTCGATGTGCGGCACAACGTCACCTGCCGAAGGTCGGGGTGGAGTTCGCTGGCGGATCGGTGCCGGGCACCGGCGGCTGGCCGGCGGGCGCGGCGCCCGGGGCGGCGTGGCCGGTGGCGGGCGCGGTGGCCCCCGGGCCCACGGTGTGGCCGGAAGGGGTGGGCGTCCGCGTGCCCGGGATGGCCGAGGGAGCCGGGGTGACCGGGGCGGGGGCGGCACCCGACGGGGCGGGCGTCGCGGTGGTGCCCGGGCCGAGGGTCGGACCGGACGGGGCGGGGGCCTGGGCGGCCGGCGGCGGGCTGGACGGCCGGAGCGCGGGCGGCAGTACGGCCGTCGGGGCGCTCTGCGTCGTCGGCTCCTTCGTCGCCGGCGCCGGCACGCCGCGTACCGTGCCGTCCGGGTTCAGGAACGCGGGGCCGCCGCCCGGTACCAGGCCCAGTTCGCGGGCCCGCCGCTCCAGGGTGTTCGGCTGGGCCAGCTCGTCCACCTCTTGTTGCAACGCCTGCTGCTCGTCCGTCAGGTCGTCGGTCTGCCGCTCCAGCCGGCTCAGCTCGAAGGAGCCCTGGTTGAGCGAGGAGTTCAGCACCAGCAGCGTGATCAGCCCGGAACCCAGCAGGACGACGACCAGCAGCACGAACGGGGCCCGCCGGGCCGAGCCCCGGCCCGTCGGCCGCAGCCGTACCAGCCGGGTCATCCGGCCATCGCCGGTGCGCTGCCGCGGGCCGCTCACGGGGCCTCCTCGCGAATGCGCTGCGCACCTCGCAGTCGGGCCGGGGCGGCGCGCCGGTTCTCGGCCACCTCTTCCTCGGTGGGCAGCTCGGCCCCGCGCGTGAGGAGTTTGAGGCGTGGCTGGTACTGCTCGGGCACGACGGGCAGCCCGGGCGGCGCCGTGCTGGTGGCTCCGGCCGCGAACACCTGCTTGACCAGCCGGTCTTCGAGGGAGTGGTAGGCGAGTACGGCGATCCGGCCGCCGACGGCGAGGCGGGACACGGCCGCCGGGATGGCGCGCTCGACGCTCCGCAGCTCGCCGTTGACCTCGATGCGCAGCGCCTGGAAAGTGCGCTTGGCGGGGTTGCCGCCGGTGCGCTTGGCGGCCTGGGGCAGCGCGTCGCGGATCAACTCGACGAGGCGCGCGCTGTTGGCGAAGGGTTCCTTCGCGCGCTCGCGCACCACGGCCTCCACGATCTTGCGCGCGAACTTCTCCTCCCCGTACGTGCGCAGCACCCGCACCAGGTCGCCCGGCGGGTAGGTGTTGAGCACCTCGGCGGCGCTGATGCCGGTGCTCTGGTCCATCCGCATGTCGAGCGGGGCGTCCTGGGCGTAGGCGAAGCCGCGGTCGGCCTCGTCCAACTGCATGGAGGACACGCCGAGGTCGAAGAGGACGCCCTGCACGCGGGGTACGCCCACCCGGTCGAGGACCTCGGGCAGCTCGTCGTAGATCGCGTACACCAACGTGGCGCGGTCGCCGTACGGGGCCAGCCGCTCGCCGGCGAGCCTGAGCGCGGCCGGGTCGCGGTCGAGCGCGATGAGCCGGGCGGCGGGGAAGGTGGTGAGCAGGGCCTCGCTGTGCCCGCCGAGCCCCAGCGTGCAGTCCACCACCACCGCCCCTGGCTCGGCGAGCGCCGGAGCGAGCAGATCCAGACAGCGCTGGAGCATCACGGGAACGTGGAGAGCGTTGCTGCTCATGCGCCCTTCCAGAGAGGGTGAGGGGGTCACGTGCCGCCGGGTCCCCGCCCGCTCGCTGAAGGGGAAGCGGCCTACTGGCGCCGGGGAAGTGACGTCAGGCGGCCGGGAGCGGGAGGAGGCCGAGTGGCACGTACACGCCGCACACGCGGGAGATTTGTCGATGCGAGGGGAGCGACACGTCTCCCACTTCGCGTCACTTTAGTCCACTCGTCCCTTCGGTCAACCAACTGGCCAGCGCGTCTCCCGCCTGTTCTTCGCCGCCCGATTCACTCGTTGGGAGCAGCCAACCACTCCCTGTGGGTTACCTCACACGGAGCCTGGTTGATCGGCTTTACCCCACCCTCTCGCGGCGTTTCGGTCCGGCGCCGGTTACGGTCGTGCCATGTCGACATCTGCGCCCTCACCGCTGAACTCTTCCCCTGACAGTGACAGTGCCGCCGTGGGAACGGTGACCGACGCCCTCGTCGCCGCCAACCAGCGCTACGCCGCCACGTTCACCGATCCCGGCATGGACGCCCGCCCGGTGCGGCGCGTCGCGGTCGTCGCCTGCATGGACGCCCGCATCGACCTGCACGCGGCACTGGGTCTCGAACTGGGCGACTGTCACACGATCCGCAACGCGGGCGGTGTGGTCACCGATGACATCATCCGCTCGCTGACGATCAGCCAGCGGGCGCTGGGCACCCGCAGCGTGGTGCTGATCCACCACACCGGCTGTGGTCTGCTCAGCCTGACCGAGGACTTCCGGCACGAGATCGAGGAAGAGGTCGGCCAGCGCCCCGCGTGGGCGGTCGAGGCGTTCCGCGACCTGGACGGGGACGTGCGGCAGTCGATGCAGCGGGTACGCACGTCGCCGTTCCTGCCGCACACCGACGACGTACGCGGCTTCGTCTTCGACGTGACCACCGGGCTGCTTCGGGAGATCAGCCCGCGTCCCTGAACCACGCGCCCGAGCTTGGCCGCCCGAGTCGCCCACCCGACCACCTCGTCGCGCGGGGAACCTGCGATCATGACGAGCCCGCCAGGCGGCCGGGCCACGCGCGCCGCGCGGCCACGGGTGGCGATCTCGGTGAAGGCACCAAAACAGCACAGTCGAATCCGCCGCAACGCCCCCACGTCCGGCATTTCGCCCCGGGTTATCCACAGGCGAGTGACGGGCAGTGGCAAGGGCGGCAAGAATGCCTACGTGACATCACGCCCCGCCACCGTGGAGTGGTGTCGGTGTTTGGGGTGGGCCGGTCCACGGCGTGGACGCGGCTCGGGGAACGGGCCGAGGAGGGCCGGGTGACGACCTATGAGGATCGAACGAGCCTCACCGATCTGACCGCCACAGCGGATCGAGTCCGCAGGTCGGTGGAGGAAGTGATCGAGGGCAAGCCCGAGGTCGTACGCCTTTCGCTGACCGTGCTGCTCGCCGAGGGGCACCTGCTGATCGAAGACGTGCCGGGCGTGGGCAAGACGATGCTCGCCAAGGCGCTCGCGCGCTCCATCGACTGCTCGGTGCGGCGCATCCAGTTCACCCCCGACCTGCTCCCGTCGGACATCACCGGGGTGAGCATCTACGACCAGCAGCGCAAGGAGTTCGAGTTCAAGCCGGGCGCGATCTTCGCGCAGATCGTCATCGGCGACGAGATCAACCGCGCCTCCCCCAAGACGCAGTCGGCCCTCCTCGAATCGATGGAGGAGCGGCAGGTCACCATGGACGGCGAGACGTACGAACTGCCGAGCCCCTTCATGGTCATCGCCACCCAGAACCCGGTCGAGATGGAGGGCACGTACCCCCTGCCGGAGGCGCAGCGGGACCGCTTCATGGCCCGGGTGTCGATCGGCTACCCGCACCCCGAGGCGGAGCTCCAGATGCTCGACGTGCACGGCGGCGTCTCCCCGCTGGACGACATGCGGCCGGTGGCGCACGCGCACGACATCGTCAAGCTGGTCGACGCGGTGCGCACGGTGCACGTGGCCGAGCCCGTGCGGCGTTACGCCGTGGAGCTCGTCGGCGCCACGCGACACCACCCGGAGCTGCGGCTCGGCGCGTCACCTCGGGCCACGCTGCACCTGGTGCGCGCCGCGAAGGCGGCCGCGGCGCTCGCCGGCCGGGAGTACGTGCTCCCGGACGACGTGCAGGCCCTGGCCGTCCCCGTGCTGGCGCACCGCCTGCTGCCCACGGCCCAGGCCCAGCTGGGCCGCCGTACCTCGGAGCAGGTCATAGCCGAGATCCTGCACCGTACGCCGGTGCCCTCGCCGTACGGTCAGCAGCCTCCGGGCGCCCGGAGGGCGTGATGTCCGCCGGGGGGACGTCGGTGGATCGGGACCCCGGGCTTGGGGGTGTGCACGCGGCGCTCGCCGGGTTGACGACGCGCGGCAGGTCCTTCCTCGCCGCCGGTGTGGCCGCGGCGTTGTGCAGCTTCGTGCTCGGCCAGGCGGACCTGTTGCGCGTCGGGCTGCTGCTGATCGCGCTGCCGCTGGTCTGCGTGGCCGTGGTCTACCGCACCAGGTACCGGGTGGCCGGCAGCCGGCGGCTGGACCCGGGCCGGGTGCCGGCGGGCTCGGAGGCCAGGGTGCAGTTGCGGATCGACAACGTGTCCCGGCTGCCCACGGGCGTGTTGATGCTCCAGGACCGGGTGCCGTACGTGCTGGGGCCCAGGCCCCGCTTCGTCCTCGACCGCGTCGAGACGGGCGGTCGGCGCGAGGTCTCCTACCGGGTCCGCTCCGACCTGCGCGGGCGCTATCCGCTGGGGCCCCTGCAACTGCGGCTGACCGACCCGTTCGGGATGTGCGAGCTGACCCGTGCCTTCAGTGGCTACGACACGCTCACGGTGGTGCCGCGGGCCGAGCCCCTTCCCCCCGTGCGACTGTCGGGCGAGGCCGCGGGGTACGGGGACGGCAGGCACCGCTCGCTGGCGCTGGCCGGCGAGGACGACGTGATTCCGCGCGGCTACCGGCACGGTGACGACCTGCGCCGGGTGCACTGGCGCTCCACCGCGCGCTACGGCGAGTTGATGGTGCGCCGCGAGGAGCAACCCCAGCGCGCCCGCTGCACGGTGCTGCTCGACACCCGCCGGGTGGCACACCAGGGAGCGGGCCCCGACTCCCCCTTCGAGTGGGCCGTCTCCGGCGCGGCGTCGGCCGCGGTGCACCTGCTGGAGCGCGGCTACTCGGTGCGGCTGCTCACCGACACCGGCAGTTCGGTGCCCGGCCACGACGGCGCCGGCGGGCACGCCAGCTCGCACGATTCGGCGGACGCCGCCGGGCTGGTGCTGGACACGCTCTCGGTCGTGCGGCACTCGGACGGCGCCGGGTTCTCCCGCGCCCACGACGTGCTGCGCGGCGGTGACGAGGGCCTGCTCGTCGCGTTCCTCGGCGAGCTGGACGAGGAGCAGGCGATGCTCGTCGCCAGGATGCGGCAGCGCAGCGGCGTGGCCGTGGCGTTCGTCCTCGACGGCGCCGCCTGGGCGCGCGGCGGGGCGTGGACGCGGCCGCGCCAGCTCGACGAGCGGCTGCGCCTGTTGCGGGACGCCGGCTGGGCGGCGCTGCCGGTCGCTCCCGGCACGCCGCTGCCCGAGCTGTGGCGGCAGGCCGATCAGTATCGAGCGCGGCACGGCGGCGTCACGGCGCCCGGTGCGGCGGACGGAGGCTGGGCATGAGTGGAAGCGCCCGGCTGGCGCTGTGTGCGACGCTGGCCACGCTGGCGGCGAGCTGCGCCCTGTTGCCGCTCGTGGACGGCTCCGGCTGGCTCCTGCAGGCGATGGTGCTGCTCGGTGTCCAGGCCGTGATCGGGGTGCTGGCCCGCCGGGTTCCGCTGGCCCGCCCGCTGACCGTCGCGACCCAGGCCCTGGCCGGGCTGCTTCTGCTGACCCTGGCCTTCGCGCGGGACCAGGCGATCGCGGGCGTGCTGCCAGCCCCCGCCGCCTTCCGCGAACTGGGTCGGCTGCTCAGCACGGGCGTCGACGACGTCGAGCGGTACGCCATACCGGCGCCCAGCACCACCGGCATCGAGCTGCTCCTCGTCGGCGGCGTGCTCGTGATCGGCCTGGTGGTGGACGCGCTCGCGGTGACGTTCCGCAGCGCCGCCCCCGCCGGGCTGCCTTTGCTCGCCCTGTTCTCCATCGCGGCCGGCCTGTCCGACGGCGGCTTCGACTGGCTGTGGTTCCTGGCGGCCGGCGCCGGCTACCTCGTGCTCCTGCTGGCCGAGGGCCGCGACCGGCTGTCGCAGTGGGGTCGCGTCTTCACCGGCGGTACGGGCCCGCGCGGCCAGGGCCGGGCGTCATCGGGCCTGGACGTGGGCAGCACCTCCCTGTCGCCGGTGCGCACGGGGCGCAGGATCGGCGTCCTCGCGCTCGGCATCGCGCTGGCCGTGCCGGCCGTGCTCCCGTCACTGGACGGCGGGCTGCTCGACCAGCGGGCCGGCGACCGCGGGCGGGGCGACGGCACCGGCGGCACGGTCCTGGGCGTCGACCCGGCGGTGTCACTGCGCGAGAGCCTGAACCAGCCGGAGGACAAGGAGGTGTTGCGCTACCGCACCTCCAGCCCCGAGACCCGGGACATGTACCTGCGCATCGTGGCGCTCGACAACTTCGACGGCTCCTCGTGGAAGCCGTCGAAGCGACCGGTGGAGGACGTCCCCGACATCCTCCCCTCCCCCGCGGGGCTGGGGCCCGACATCCGCACGAACCCGGTCGAGACCCAGTTCCAGGCAGCCGACTGGTACGCGCAGAACTGGCTCCCGATGCCCTACCCCGCGTCCGAGGTGCGCATGGACGGGCGCTGGCGCTTCGAACCGGAGGGCCGCACCATCGTCGGCGACCGGGGACAGACCACGCGCGGCGTCCAGTACGCGGTCTCCAGCCTGGCCGTGGACCCCACCGCCGCCCAGCTCTCCCAGGCCCCACCGCCACCTCCGGAGCTGCTCCGCGAGTACACCCAGATACCCGACTCGCTGCCGTCGGTCGTGGCCCGGACGGCGGACAGGGTGACCCGGGGCGCGAGCAACGCCTACGAACAGGCCGTCAAGCTCCAGGACTGGTTCTCCCTCGAGGGCGGCTTCCGCTACGACACCCAGGTGGAGACCGGCAGCGGCAGCGAGGCCATCGCCCGCTTCCTCCGGGACAAGGAGGGCTTCTGCGTCCACTTCTCCTTCTCCATGGCGGCCATGGCCAGGACGCTGAACATCCCCGCGCGCGTCGCGGTCGGCTTCACCCCGGGCACCGCGCAGACCGACGGCTCCATGTCGGTGGGCCTGCGGGACGCGCACGCCTGGCCCGAGCTGTACTTCGAGGGCGTCGGCTGGACGCGCTTCGAGCCCACGCCGAGCCGGGGTACGCAGCCCGACTACACCATCGAGGAGACCCCCTCCGACGACGGCTCGGTCCAGCCGCTGCCGCGGCCGACCCGTTCGACCGAGCCGTCCACCCGTCCCTCGCCGTCGGAGAGCTGCACGGTCGACATGAAGCGGCTCGGCGAGTGCGGCGGGCCCGCCCCCAAGGAACGGGACGAGGACGACAAGGACAGCGGCTTCCCCTGGGTCAGGACCACGCTGATCAGCGCGGGCGCCCTGGCCGCCGTGACCATCCCGCTGCTGCCGCTGCTCTGGCGGGTGCGGATACGGTCGCGACGGCTGGGTGAGTCGGCCGGACGCACCCCCGAGGCCGCCACCGCGCGCACGGTGGCCGCCTGGCAGGAGTTGCTGGACACCGGCTGGGACTACGGCATACCCCCCGACGACTCGCTGACCCCGCGCAAGGCCGCGGCCCGCGTCGTCGGCGTGGGCAAGCTGACCGGGCCACCGGCGGAGGCCGCGCACCGCGTGGCGGCGGCGGTGGAGGAGACCTGGTACGCACCACGGCCACGGCCGGCGGCGGGCCTCGCGGAGGACGTACGGCTGGTGGCGGCGGGACTGCGCGAGGCAGCCACCAAGCCCGCGAGGCTACGCGCCCTGCTGCTGCCCCGCTCGGCATCGCGAATCACCGAGCAGGCCGCGAGGCGCTGGGCCGAGCTGCTCGACCGCTGGCGCGCCTCCGCGTGGCAGCGCCGGCTCGCCAACCTGCGTTTCCCGAGCCGGCAGCGCGGCTGACCCGGGCCGCCCGGCGGACGGAACGCCGGCCGGGCGGCCTGGGCCAACCCCGGTGGCTGGCTGTGGATTGGGGGGCTGACCGCTCGGCCGACCGACGGGCCGGGTGCCGGCTGGTCGGTTGGCTGACGGGTCGGGTGGCGCGGACCCGCGAACGCGGGCCCCGTATGCGAGCCCGTACGGCCGCTCGCTTCCGAGCGGTCCGCGTCGGGCCTGCCCGCGTCCGTCCCCTCACCGCACCACAGCGCCCATGACGTGACCACGGCTCCCCGCCCACCCGGCGTTCCGCTCACGGGCGTGGCCGGTCCCGGCGCGGCGGCGCGGCGACGGTGGGACCCCGCGTCGCGCGGGCGTCGTGGCGGAATACGAAAGAGCTGTGGGGGGACCGCCAACGTGCGGTGCTCCGCCCACAGCTCTTCGCTGGTGAACGTGGTTCAGGGGTGGTGATCCGGGAGTCGGGTCGAAGGGCCCGACCCCGCGTCGGCGGGGGTTCGTCGTCCGGGACACCCGCGCCTTCGCGCTGACGGAGTGCGGTGAGTCCCTAGTGACCCTGTTCGTCGCGGCGGCGCTGCCACCGCTCCTCGATACGATTCATCATCGAACGACGCTGGTGACGACTTGGCTTGCGTGGCGCTGCCGCCCCGCCACCACCCGTCCCCTGCGCCTGCTCGCCTGGCTTGGGCGCCTTGCGCCAGCCGGTCACGGCCAACACGGCACAGCCCAGCATGACGAGGAAGCCTACGACGCTGATCCAGATCTGCTGGGCGACCATCCCAGCCATAAGGAGCGCGATGCCCACCAGAAAACCCGCGACCGCCTGGTAGACCCGTCGCCGGGTGTACGTGCGCAGGCCGCTACCCTCAAGCGCTGTCGCGAACTTGGGATCTTCGGCGTACAGCGCTCGCTCCATCTGCTCGAGCATGCGCTGCTCGTGCTCCGAGAGCGGCACGGAGTCCTCCTACTCGTCGGTCGCGGGGGGCGACCGGGGTGCGACCCTTCCAGGATAGGCAGGGAATCGCCCCCGTGAAACCCGCCCCTCTGCGCCAATTCACCCACCAGAACCGCAGTGGTGCCTGATAGCTCTGAGACGTCCATTCCCCACCCACCGACCCGCCATGCCGGACCGTGTGCCTTCGATCATACGGGGGGAACGGGCTGATCGGGTGGCCTGTGGTCGACTGCACGCCGGTCTCACGGCCATTGCCACGCGCTAGCCCACGCGAGTGACGGATGGGGCTGCGCTCACCGCGGAATCACGGCCGCTCGGCCAGTACGTGCAACTGGGTGGCGACGGAGTGGAAGGCCGGCTGTTCCGCCGCCGCGGCCTCCAGCCGCAGCAGCGCGTCCATGGCGCCGGGCTCGGTGTCCACCAGGACCCCGGGGACCAGGTCCGCGAAGACGCGCACGCCGTGCACCGCGCCCACCCGCAGCCCGGCCGCCGTCACCAGGTCGGAGAGCTGGTCGGCGGTGAAGCGCCGTGGCACCGGGTCGCCCTCGCCCCAACGCCCGGCCGGGTCGGTGAGCGCCTGCCGGGCCTCGGTGAAGTGCCCGGCCAGCGCGCGGGCGAGCACGGCGCCGCCGAGTCCGGCCGCGAGCAGGCTGAGCACGCCCGCCGGGCGGAGCGCGGCGACGGCGTTGCGCACGCCCTCGGCCGGGTCGTCCACGTACTCCAGGACGCCGTGGCAGAGCACCGCGTCGTAGCCGCCGCGCTCCACCACGTCGAACAGGCCGTGCGCGTCACCCTGCACGCCGCGCACCCGGTCGGCCACGCCCGCCTCGGCGGCCCGGCGCTCCAGCGCGAACAGCGCGTTGGGGCTGGGGTCCACCACGGTGACCCGGTGCCCGAGCCGTGCGACGGGCACGGCGAAGTTGCCGGTCCCGCCGCCGGTGTCGAGTACGTCCAGGGCGTCGCGCGCACCATCGCCGCCCTGTCGCTCGGCCTTGACCCGGCGGTCCAGGGCGTCCTTGAGGACATCCCAGACCACGGCGGTACGGAGGGATGCGCGGGGGCGCAACGGGTCTGACACAGCGGGTGGCTCCTCGGCGCGGCGCCGACCCGGCCTGTGGCGGTGTCGGCGGGAGATGACGTCGTAAAGCCCCAGCCTATTGCCTCCGGCGCCGCGTCCGGCCGCGCGGTGCGGTCAGCCCCGCGCGGCGTCGTCGCGTGGCGCCTGCCGGGGCAGCACGGGTTGCAGCACCAGCATGCGCTCGACGATGCGCAGGAACATGCTCGCGTCCCGGAGCAGGTCGTCCGCGTCGCGGTCGCTGGCCGCGCCGCGTATGCCCGCCTCGGCCCGGGCCCGGCGGGCGGCGCCGGAGGCGAACAGCGCGCTCCACTCGGTCAGTTCCGGCGCGACTTCCGGCAGCACCTCCCAGGCGCTGCGGATGCGCTGCCGCCGTCGCGGGTTGGTCTCCGGGCGGCCGTGGACGGCGAGCACGGCGGCGGCCGTGCGCAGGGCGGCGAGGTGGGCGGTGGCGAACCGCTCGTTGGGCACCGCCAGCGCGGCGGCCTCCTCTAGTCCGTGGTGAGCCTGGGTGAGCAGATCGAGGGCCGCGGGCGGGGCCGTGGCACGGCGGATGACGGGGTGGACATCGCTCGCGGGACCGGGCAACGAGGGGGCAGCGGCGGCACGGTGCCGTCGTGCGGCGGCGGTACTGGCCATGACGAACCTCCTGTCGTCGTCGGGCGGCCCGACCGTGTGGTAAGAGGGCCGCCGTATGTGCCCATCGTGGGGCACACCACTGACAATCGGCGCTGACCTGCACGAACGCCCGATAGTCGGGTCGCGGCGGCCCCTCGGGGGCCCGGGCGGCGGCGCCCTTGCCGTGTGCGTGGCCCGCCCCGCCCGCCGGCCGGCCCCGGCGCTCGCACCGCCTCGCGCCCCACCCGCCCCGGTACCCACCGCATCGAGCCAATTCCGCGACGGGCGGCCACCTCTCCCGTACCCGTACGCCTCCTCGCGCCCCGCTCACCCGCGAGCGCCCCGCTCTCGCGCCCGGCGCCGCCCGACGTCGCTCCGTACCCGCCTCACCGCCGCCCGAATACCGGTCCGCCCTCCCTCAGCCCCCTCCGCCTGCCACCCGGGTGGTGTCGCGGCGCTCTTCGCGTGCATACTTTTTAGACTGACCAGTCAGATCAAAGGAGTCTCGTGTTGCGAACCCCTCGTCCTGCCGAGGAGGCTCACTCTCGGTCCGGGGCGGCCGTCACGGCCGAGGGGCTGGGCGTGCGCGGGCCGCGCGGTTGGGTCTTCCGCGACATCAGCGTGGTGGCGGACCCTGGAGCGCTGATCGCGATCGCGGGCCCGTCCGGGTCCGGTCGCACCTGCCTGCTGCTCGCGCTCACCGGCCGGATGCGCGTCACCGCCGGCCACGCGGAGGTGGGCGGTCACCGGTTGCCGCGCCAGATGACGGCCGTGCGCCGCAGCACGGGGCTCGGCCCCGTACCGGGCGTGACCGATCTCGAGCCGGCGCTCACCGTCGCCGAGCACCTGCGGGAGCGCGCTCTCCTCACCCGGCGGTTCGGCGGCTCGCCGCGCGCCCTGTTCCGGCCGCGCTCCGCGCGTGCGGCCGAGTCGCGTGCGCGGATCGAGGACGCGCTCCACCGCGCCGGCCTGGACGTCGACGCACTGCCCAAGGGCGCCCGGACCGCCGTGCGCGACCTGGAGCGCCTTGAGGTCCTGCGCCTGTCGGTGGCCCTCGCGCTCATCGGCGCCCCGCGCCTGTTGGCCGTCGACGACACGGACCTCAAGCTGTCGCCGGCCGACCGGGAGCGCGCCTGGTCGATGCTGCGCGGCATCGCGGAGGGCGGCACGACGGTCCTCGCGGTGTGCGGCGAGCCGCCGGCGGACGCCGTGGTGCTGTCGACCAACCCGGGCGACAGGGAGCGGGCGCACGATCCGGCGCACGCGCGGGAGGAGGCCGACGCCACCCCGGCGAACGGGCCGGCCACCCAGCGGCCCGCGGCCAGCACAGACGAGGCCGGCACAGACGAGGTCAGCACGGACGAGACCGGCGCGGACGGGCCCGGCGGGCAGGGCAACGGGCGGCACGGGGCCCACGAGCACGAGGGAGGGGCGTTCGATGCGATCGCCGAAGCTGGCCGCGCTTGAGCTGAAGCGGTTCGGCCGGGGGAAGCTGCCGCGCGCCGCGCTCGCCGCGATGATGCTGCTCCCCCTGTTGTACGGGGCGCTCTACCTGTGGTCCTTCTGGGACCCGTACCACCGCCTCGACAGGATCCCGGTCGCGCTCGTCAACGCGGACGAGGGCGCATCGGTGGACGGTGAGAAGCGGGTGATCGGCGACGACCTCGTGCGCGGGCTGCGGGACAGCGACACCTTCGACTGGCACGAGACCAGCGCCAAGGAGGCGCGCGAGGGTGTGGAGGACGGCACGTACTACCTGTCGCTGACCGTTCCCGCCGACTTCAGCGGCCAGCTCGCCTCCAACTCCGGCGACGCCCCGGAGACCGGCGCGCTGAAGGTGCGTACCAACGACGCGAACAACTACATCGTGGGCCAGATCTCCCGCAGCGTCTTCTCCGAGGTGCGCGCCGCCGCGTCCGCCAAGGCGTCGCGCGGTTTCTACGACAAGATCTTCGTGAGCTTCTCCGACATCCACGGCAAGACGGAGGAGGCCGCCAAGGGCGCCGACAAGCTCGGCAAGGGCATCGGGGACGCCAAGAACGGCGCCGACAAGATCCACAAGGGCCTCGACAAGGCCGAGAAGGGCAGCAGTTCCCTCCAGGGCGGCGTGACGAAACTGCACTCCGGGGCCGGCCGGCTCAAGGCGGGCGCGGGCGACGTGGCCGACGGCACCCAGCAACTGGCCGACAAGGTCAACGGCGCCTACCGCGACAACGCGAACGCGCGCGCCTTCCTCAAGGAGCACGGCAAGGACATCGGCGAGGCCGCCCGGCTCGTCGCCGACACCTCGCAGCGCATCGGCGACAACCTCGACACGCTTCCCAGCTCCACCGGTACCGCGGCCCGCGAGGCCCGCACGGCGGCCGACGACCTCGCCACCGAGTACCGCGAGCAGTGCGCGGACGCCGGATCGCCCACGCCAGCCCCGAGCGGCGGCGCGCCCGGCCCCACCGCGAGCCCCGCGCCCCCGACGGCCGCCACACCCGACACACCCGCCCCGGACGCCGGCCCCACCACGCCTGCGCAGCGCCCCGGCGTGCCCGGCGCACCGTCCGGCTCGGTGTGCGCCGCGCTGGGCAGCGCCGTGGAGGCCGCGGAGCGCGCCGCCGACGTCGCGCGCGACCTCGACGCGCTGGTACGGAGCAACACCAAGGGCCTGGACGAGCTGGCCCGGAACCTGGACGACGTGCACGACAAGGCCGTCTGGCTGGCCGAGCGCGCCCCGCACCTGAGCCGGGACATCGACTCCGCCGTCGCCAAGATCAACGCGCTCAACGACGGCGCGCACCAGGTCGCCACCGGAGCCGGCGACCTGCACACCGGGCTCACCAGCGCCAAGAGCGGGGCCACCTCCCTGCACACCGGCGTGGACGACCTGTACACCGGCGCGGGCAACCTCAACGGCGGGCTGTTCAAGCTGGTGGACGGCTCGCAGAAGCTGTCCGGCGGCCTGCACGACGGCGTCAGGAAGATCCCCGACTACGACAAGGAGCAGCGGGACGCCCGTACCGAGGTGATGGCCGACCCGGTGCGGCTCGCCTCCCAGTCGATGCACGCGGCACCGAACTACGGCACCGGATTCGCGCCGTACTTCATCCCGCTCTCCCTGTGGGTCGGCGCGATGGTGGCGTACATGCTCATCCAGCCGCTAAACCGGCGCGCGCTGGCCGCCGGGGCCTCGCCCGTGCGGATCGCGCTGGCCGGGTGGCTACCGGTCGCGGCCATCGGCGCCCTCCAGACGGCGGCCCTGATGGCCGTGTTGCACTGGGGGCTCGGCCTGGAGATGACCCGCGCCGCCGGCACCGTGGGCTTCCTGGCGCTGGTCACCTGCTGCTTCGCGGCGATCGTGCAGTGGCTGAACGCGCGTTTCGGGCCCGCCGGGCGCATCCTCGTCCTCGCGGTGCTGATGTTGCAGTTGACGTCGGCCGGCGGCACCTACCCCGTGCAGACGAGCCCGGCGTTCTTCAACGCGCTGCATCCGCTGCTGCCGATGAGCTACGTCGTGGAGGCGCTGCGCAGGTTGATCACCGGCGGCGGTCTGGAACCGGTGTGGCAGGGCAGCCTGGTGTTGCTGGCCTTCACGGTCGGCGCGCTCGCGCTGACCACCCTCACGGCCCGGCGCAAGCAGGTGTGGACCATCGACCGGCTGCACCCGGAGCTCACTCTGTGAACCGCGCGCGCCGGCCGACCCCGCCGACGGGCAGAATCGGGGGCATGAACACCAGCGCCGCGCCCGCCCCGAAGACGCCCCCGGGGCCACCCGCCGACAAGCGCCGCGAGGGCACGCGGCGCAGGCTCTTCGAGGCGGCGGTCACGCTCATCGCGGAGCAGGGCTTCTCCTCCACCACGGTGGAGGAGATCGCCGAACGCGCCGGGGTCGCCAAGGGCACCGTCTACTACAACTTCGCCAGCAAGTCGGTGCTCTTCGAGGAGTTGCTGCGGCACGGCATCGAGCTGCTGCGGGACGCGTTGCAGGAGGCCGCCGACACGGTGGCCGCGCGCGGCGGCGGCAGCGTGGACGCGCTGGACGCCATGATCCGGTCCGGGCTCGCCTTCATCGACCGCTACCCGGCGCTGACCCAGCTCTACGCGGCCGAGCTGTGGCGCACGAACCGGGCCTGGCAGTCGACCCTGATGGTGGTGCGCGCACAGGTCCTCGCCGTCATCGAGGCTGTCCTGCGGGACGGCGTGGCCAGGGACGAGCTGAGCGCCGAGATCGACACCGGGCTGACGGCGTCGGCCCTGTTCGGCATGGTCCTGGTGGCCGGGGTCGACTGGAAGTCGTACCAGCCGCAGCGCAGCATCGACGACGTGCACGCCGCGCTGTCGCTGCTGGTCCAGGGCCGGGTGGGGGGCACCAGGGCGCCGGGCCCGGGCCCGGCCGCGTAGCGGGGCCGGGGCGGGGCGTCGGTGGCGGGGCCGGCTGGCGCGCCGGCGCCGCCACCCCCGGCGCACAGGCGAAGGCGCTGTTCTGGCGTCGATCGATCCCCCTCGACCGCCCCCAGAACAGCGCCTGCCCCGTACTCCCCCGTTGTTCCCCCGTACTCCCCCCGTATCCCCCGTTGCTCCCCCGTGTCCGGCGGCCCCGAGGGGCCGCCGCGTCGCGGTGGTCCCCCGAGCCAACCCGCCCCCCGTCTCGGCAGGGTCGCCGCGCCGCTCCGCCGCCCCGTGTCGGCGGTGTGACGCCAGCGTCCCTGCCGCGGCCCTCACTCTTCCGTCTCCGCAGGTGGAGCCCCATCCGCGCACCTACTCATCTGGGTGACTGAGTACGCGTACCTACCGCGTGAGTTCTCGCGCCGAGGCCGGGGCCGGCCGGCGGCGTTGTCAGAGGGGGCGGATAAAGTCGCGGGCATGGCACGGATTGCGGTGATCGGCGCCGGGATGGGCGCGATGGCAGCCGCCGCCAGGCTGGCCGTCGCGGGCCACCGGGTGGCGGTGTACGAGCGCGGTGCGACGCACGGCGGCGGTGTGGGGCGGCTTGAGCGGGACGGCTTCGCCTTCGACACCGGCCCCGGCCTGCTGCACCTGCCCGCCGTCTACCGCGATCTGTTCGTCAAGACCGGCAAGGAGTCGCTGGAGCAGTGCGTCGAGCTGCGCCAGGTCGATCCGGCCGGCGCCCACGTCTTCGCCGACGGCACCACGGTCACGCTGCCCAACGCGTCCCGGGCCGGCGTGGTCAGCGCGCTGGACGCCGCGTTCGGCGCCGGGTCGGGCGAGCGGTGGAGCGATCTGGTCAACCGCGCGCGCGAGGTCTGGGACGCCACCCGGCGCCCCCTGCTGGAGGAGCCGCTGCGCGCCGACCGGGCCGCGCTGGCCGACGACCCGTATCCGGCGCTGCGGCGCGGCTGGTTCCAGCGCGGCCCCGCCCCGCTGGCCAAGGTCGCCCGGCGCGAGCTGGCCGACCCCCGGCTGGCCGCGCTCCTGGAGAGCCAGGCCCTGGCGTACGGCCTCGACCCGCGCGCGGCGCCGGCCAGCGCGAGCGTGCTCGCCTATCTGGAGCAGACCTTCGGGAGCTGGTACGCGCGGGGCGGGATGCGCGCGCTGGCCGACGCGCTCCACGCGCGCTGCCTGGCTCGCGGGGTGGAGTTCACCTTCGGCGCGGAGGCCAGGGCCGTGCTGGCCAAGGACGGTCGTGCCGCGGGCATCGAGCTGGCGGACGGCACCACGGTCACCGCCGACTCGGTGGTCGCCGGCGTGAGCCCGGAGCGACTGGCGCGCCTGCTCCCGCCGGAGGCCGTCGCCGGCTCGGCGCCGGTCGCGGAGGGCGACGAGGACAGCGGGCCGCGAGCGCCGCTCGGCCGGTTCTCCGTGCTGCTGGCGCTGCGTGGCGCCCGCCCCACCGACGCGCCGCACCGCACGGTGGTGCACCCGGCGGACCCCGACGCGGAGTACGCGGAGTTGTTCCCGACCCGCCCCGGCCGGCGGCGGGCGGCGGCCCCGGCGCCCGGCCCGGGGGTGGCCACGGCGCCGACGGTCACGGTGTCGCGACCCGCCGACCCCGAGCTGGTGCCGGACGGCGACCACGAGGCGGTGACGCTCACGGCCGCCGCGCGCCCGCACACGGCGGTGGACTGGACTGACGCGGAGCTGGCCGAGCGGTCGGCGGACCGCCTGGTCGCGGCGGCCGAGGCGGCCGTGCCGGACCTGCGGAGCCGCGTGTTGTGGCGCGAGATACGCACGCCGTACGACACGGCACGGGAGACGGGCGTGGCCACCGGCAGCGTGCCGGTCCCCTCGCTCGCGGGGGCCGGCGGCCGGTACCTGGCCCCGGCCAACCCGGCCCAACTGCCCGGCCTATACCGGGTGGGCGGCTGGTCGCACCCGGGCGGCGGCCTCGCGCACGCGGGCATGTCGGGCGCCATGGTGGCCGGGCTCATCGTCGACGGCGCGGACTGGCGCGGCTCGCAGTAGCCGCCCCTCCCGGGCCGGTCCGACCACGGGTCACCGGGCCGCCGCCCGTCCGGCGCGCGGCCGTCACCCAGCGCGCGGCGGGTCCGTGCGCGACGGGTTGTCACGCGCCGAGTTGGTACGCGAGGGGCCCGTGCCCGGCGGCTGCCGCGCGGTGGTCGGCGCGTACCCAGCGGCCCGCTCCGTCCTCCGCCCGGGGCTCGGTCGTCGCGGGCGGCGTCAGTAGCGGTACTGGCCGTCCGGGTCGTGGTGGCCGGGGTAGTACGGGTCGGGCTCGCCGGGGGGCGGGGTGATCGGCGGGGTCTCGCCGTCGCGCTGTTGCGGGACCCACGCGCCCTCGGGCGGCGCCTGCGGGGAGAACTGCTGCGGCACGCCGTAGCCGGACGCGGGGTAGCCGGCCTGGTCGTACCCGTCGTACCCGTCGCCGCCGAGGCCGCCCGGGGCGTAACCCGTGCCGTAGCCGCCGGCGGTCTGGCCCGGGAAGCCCGCTGGGTCGGAGTAGCCCGCGGCCGGGTCGTAGCCGCCCGGGGCCAGGTCGTGCGGGGCGAGGTCGCCCGCGGCGAAGCCGGTCGGGGCGACCTCGTTCGCGGCGGCGGGCTGGCCGTAGGGGTCGTGCGGGGTTTGGCCGTAGCCGCCCTGGGCGTACGGGCCCGGCGCGCCGAGGGGGCCTTGGCCGTAGCCACCCAGAGGGTCGCCGGTGTGGGCGTACGGGTCGTCGGCGGGCGACGGTGGGGCGCCGTAGGGCTGCTCGGGGTAGCCGGCGTACGGGTCCGCGCCGTAGCCGTCGTAGCCGCCGGGCGGGTAGCCGTGCTGGCCGTCGCCGGCGCCCTGACCGTCGTAGGTCGCGTAGGCCTCGTAGCCGCCCGGCCCACCCGGACCGGCGGCGGCGCCGGTGTCGCCGGAGGAGGGCGGGCCGCTCGGCGCGGCGGCGAACGGGGTGTCGGCGGAGTCCGTGCGGTATATGCCGTAGCCGTCGGTGTCGTCGGGCAGCGGTTCCGGTTGGTAGGTCGGCGGGACGGGCGGCTCGACGGGGGCGGGCGGGGCCCCCGGCTCAGCCTGCTCGGCCTGGAGGTCGGAGACGCGTAGCGTCGGCTCGGACGCGGGGGCGCCGCCGCGGCGGCGGCCCTTCCCGCCGCCGGTGGCGCGCCCCGCGCCGCCCGAGCCGCGCAGCGACCAGCCGGTGACGAAGCCGCGCCGGAAGGAGAGCGTGACGTAGGTCTGGCCGACCGCGAAGGCCGCGGTGCCCGCGCCGATCAGCGGCACCGACCCGAGGACGACGCCGAGCACGACGCCGAGGAAGCCGGTGAAGGCCAGCAGCCGCCAGCGCAGCCGCGCCTTGTGCTGCAACAGCACCTCACCGAGCAGCCACAGGGCGACGACGCCGAACGCGCAGTAGAGGACCGCCATGCCCGTGTACGCCCCTCTCGTCCGGCCGCGGGTGCGCGGCCGTCACCGCTTTCAGGGCCGTTGGTGCAGCCCGAGGTTCTCGTAGATTTCCAGCGTCGCCGTGGAGTGGTTCAGGGTGATGAAGTGCAGCCCGGGGATCTCCTCGGCCATCAACCGCGCGCACAGTTCGGTGGCGTAGTCGATTCCGATTGAGCGTACAGCCGCCGGATCGTCCTTGACCGCCAGGATGCGCGAGGCGAGTTCGGGCGGGAACGCGGCGTTGCTCAACTGCGCGAACCGCTCGATCTGGCGGACGTTGGTGACCGGCATGATCTCCGGAATGATCGGCGTGGGGCAACCGGCCGCCGCGACCCGGTCCCGCAGTCGCAGGTAGTCCTCCGGGTAGAAGAACATCTGGGTGATCGCGAAGTCGGCGCCCGCGCGGCACTTGTTGATGAAGTGCCGGATGTCGGTCTCCCAGTCCTGGGAGCGCGGGTGCATCTCCGGGAAGGCCGCGACGCCGACGCAGAAGTCGCCGGACTCCTTGATCAGTTCGACGAGTTCGGCGGCGTACGAGACGCCCTCGGGGTGGCGCACCCACTCACCCATCGGGTCGCCGGGCGGGTCGCCACGGACCGCCAGCATGTTGCGGATGCCCGCGTCGGCGTACTGGCCGATGACGTTGCGCAACTCGGTCAGCGAGTGGTTCACGGCCGTGAGGTGGGCGACCGGGGTGAGGGTGGTGTCGGTGGCGATCCGCTCGGTGGCGCGGACGGTGCCCTCGCGCGAGGAGCCGCCCGCGCCGTACGTCACGGACACGAAGGTGGGGGCGACGGCCTCGATGCGACGGATGGCATTCCACAGGGTCCGCTCGCCCTTCTCCGTCTTCGGGGCCGCGAACTCAAACGAATACGACTGTTCACCGGATGCGAGGAGTTCGCGCACCGTACGGGCGTGATCGGTCCGGGTGGATGCTGTGCCAAGGGCCATACCAGCAGGTTATCGAGCCGCGCCCGAGGCCCCCAACCGTCCCCGGCGTTATGCCCGGATAGCGCGGATCGCTCCAGTGTTTTCGGACACCGGCCCGCGGGCGGGCGGGCCGCGCCGGGCGGCTACGCCGAACGCTCCCGCACCCGTTTGGCCAGGTGGGCGGTGGCCTCGGCCGGGTCAGCGGCCTCGGTGATGGCGCGCACCACGACGACCCGGCGGGCCCCGGCGTCCAGGACCTCGTCCAGGTTGCCGGCGTCGATGCCGCCGATGGCGAACCACGGCCGGTCGGAGTCGAGCGAGGCCGCGTACCGCACGAGGTCGAGCCCGGGGGCGTGCCGGCCCGGCTTGGTCGGGGTCGGCCAGCAGGGGCCGGTGCAGTAGTAGTCCACGCCGGGCTCGACGGAGGCGGCACGGGCCTCGGCCTCCGCGTGGGTCGACCGCCCGATCAGCACCTCGTCGCCGAGGATGGCGCGGGCGGCCGGCACCGGCAGGTCGCCCTGGCCCAGGTGCAGCACGTGGGCTCCCGGCTGGTGGGCGCCACGGGTGGCGAAGGCGACGTCCGCGCGGTCGTTGACGGCCAGCAGGGCGCCGTGCCTGCGGCACGCCTCGGCGAAGACGGCGAGGTGGTCGAGTTCCTCGGCCGCCTCCATGCCCTTGTCGCGCAACTGCACGATGTCCACGCCGGCGGCGAGCACCGCGTCGAGGAACTCCGGCAGGTCCCCCTGGCGCTTGCGGGCGTCGGTGCACAGGTACAGCCGGGCGTCGGCGAGTTGCTCGCGCGCGGCGGCTGCGGTGACTGCGGCGGCCATGGGATGGCCTCCCCCCAGATCAGCGGCGTACGGGCCGGGCGCGGGTGCGCCGGCCCGGCCCGTACGCCGGACGGTTACGTGCTGTGGGCACTACGGAACGGATCGCGAAGCGGGTCGCGCGGGGCGCGGACGGCGGCGCGCCACGGGCCGGCGGCCCGCGACGGCGCCCCGGCACCGCGCGTGCGCCCTACACCGCGAGCGCCTGCGCCCGGCGCTTCACCTCCGTGCCGCGGTTCTCGCGGAGCGCCTGCGCTGGGGTGCCGGGGAGTGTCGGGTCCGCGGTGAACAGCCACTCCAGCATCTCTTCGTCGGTAAAGCCGTCGTCCCGCAGCAGCGTCAGGGTGCCTACCAGGCCCTTGACGATGCGGCCCTCGCCGATGAACTCGGCTGGCACCTGGAGCGCCCGGTTCTCGCCACGGCGCACCGCGATCAACTGGCCCTCCTTGACCAACTGCCGCACCCGGGTTACCTCGACGTCGAGCAGTTCGGCGATGTCGGGGAGGGTGAGCCAGGCAGGGACGAGAGCATCGGTCTTTGCGTCAATCTCGGTCACGGGACAAGCCTGCCATCTGGGACTGACACTCGGTAGCCGAAAACGGTCAGCTACCCCCTTCTCACACCTCGGCCGCCCGCTCTGACCTGGGGTTTTACGCCGAGAAGCGATCCGTGGCGGCTACCGGGCGGCGCCGCCGCCGGGCCTCGCCCGGCCGGTTCGCGAGCGGCCCGGGCGCCCGGCCGCCGCGCCCGGTACGCGCCAGCCGGCCACCTCGCCCAGCCCGCTCGCCGGGCGCCCGCGAGGGGCGGCGGGCCCCACGCGGCGCGCCCGCGGGCCCCTGCCGCCGGCCTGGCCCGCCGCCCGCGGGCCCCTGCCGCCGCCAGCCCGGCCCGCGCGTCAGCGGACGGCGGACTTGAGTGGCACCGACGGGTCGGCCGCGCGGGCCTCGTCCAGGTGGGCGCCCTGCTCGATCAGCTTGCGGCCCTGGGTCAGGTCGCGCGGGCGGCCCACCGCCAACAGGGCGATCAGGGCCCCGTCGCGCAGCCAGCACACGCTCCAGGCGGCGCTCGTCGGGTCGCCGCGCCAGACCATCGTGTCCGCGGCCGTGTGGTGACCCGCGTACTGCAC
This sequence comes from Streptomyces sp. 71268, assembly GCF_029392895.1. NCBI lineage: Bacteria > Bacillati > Actinomycetota > Actinomycetes > Kitasatosporales > Streptomycetaceae > Streptomyces > Streptomyces sp. 71268. Next base: position 6,584,551 of record NZ_CP114200.1, on the reverse strand, counting down.
GAACCGGCCGAACTGCTCGGACCAGAAGTACGGCACCGGGTCGTAGACCGGCCCCGTGAAGTGCGCGGCGTCACCGCCGACGATGTGGGCCGCGACCGTGCGCGGCCCCTGGAGCGCGTTGTCCCAGTGGTGCACGAGCAGCCGCTGGCCGTAGCGGGCCGAGGGGAAGGAGACGCAGTCGCCGACCGCGTACACGTCGGGGGCCGAGGTGCGCAGCGCGCCGTCGGCCCGCACGGAGCCGTCGGGCCCCAGGGCGATGCCCGACTCCGCCAGCCAGCCCGTCGCGGGCCTGGCCCCGATGCCGACCACCACGGCGTCGGCCGGCAGCCGGGTGCCGTCGGCGAGCGAGACCGCCCCCGGCTCCACGGCGGCCACCCGCGCCCCGGTGCGCAGCACGGCCCCGCTGTCCGCGTACCAGCCGACCATGTGCGCGGCCACCTCGGCCGGCAGCGCGCCGGCCAGCGGCCGGTCCGCGGCCTCGACCACGGTCACCGCGCAGCCCGCCTCGCGGGCCGCGGTGGCGAACTCGGCCCCGATCCAGCCGGCCCCGACGACGACGATGTCGTGCTGTGCGGCGAGCACCGGCCGCAGCCGCTCCGCGTCATCCAGCGTGCGCAGCAGGTGCACGCCGGGCACGCCCTCGCTGCCGGGCAGCGCGATCGGCTCGGCGCCGGTGGCGATCACGAGATGGGCGTACGGCACCGGGCCCGCGTCGGTGACCACGAGGCGATCGGCCGGCCGCACGCCGGCCACCCAGCGGCCGAGCTGGAGGTCGATGCCGAGCGCGGCGAAGTCCACGTCGAAGGCCGACCCCTCGGCCTTGCCGAGCAACACCGCCTTGGACAGCGGTGGCCGGTCGTACGGCTGGTGGGGTTCGCCACCGAGCAGCGTGATGGTGCCGGTCCAGCCCTGCTCACGCAGGGCGACCGCGGTCTGCACCCCCGCCATGCCGGCCCCGACGATCACGACCCGGCGGTCGTCGCCGCTCGGGCCACCGGTCACGGCGCGGCCCTGGCCGCCGTTACGCGTCTCCTCGGTGTCCTCGCTCACGCGATCACTGTAGGACGAGGCGTCTCACGGGCCGCAGCGCCGTGCGGGGAGATCTCCGACACAAGGTCGCCCGCCGTGACACGGCGGGCCCGCGCTCCGGGCGCGGGGTCGGTGGCCCCACCACGGATACCGGGCCCGCTCCGTTTCGGGGCCACGGGGGGCGTATTAGGGTGGCGGGTGCACACCACTCGCGGGAGCCCGGACGCACCGGGCTGAGAGGGGGGCTGGCGGCCCCCGACCGTACGAACCTGATCCGGGTCATTCCGGCGAAGGGAGGGGCTGGACGCCCATGCACGCGTCTGCCGAGGACCACGCGGCCGCCCACGACGGGGCCGCCGCGACCGCGCCCCCGTACCACGAGGACCCGCACCGTCCCCCGCCCGGGGCCCGCCCCGCTGACGCGCGGCGGCCCGCGCCGCAGGGGGCGGTGGCGGCGCGGCCAGCGGCCTCCGACGTCCGCTGTGACGTGCTGGTCATCGGCGGCGGCATCATCGGCCTGGTCACCGCGTGGCGCGCCGCCCAGCGCGGGCTGCGCACCGTGCTGGCCGACCCGGCGCCCGGTGGCGGGGCCGCCCAGGTCGCGGCGGGCATGCTGGCCGCCGTCACCGAGACGCACTACGGCGAGGAGACGCTGCTCGGCCTGAACCTGGCGTCCGCGCGCCGCTACCCCGACTTCGCCACCGAGCTGACACAGGCGAGCGGCCAGCCCACCGGCTACCGTGCCTGCGGCACCCTCGCCGTCGCGCTCGACAGCGACGACCGGGCGCAACTCCGCGACCTGCACGCCCTCCAGCAGCGCTGCGGGCTCGACGCGCGGTGGCTGACCGGGCGTGAGTGCCGGCGCCTGGAGCCGCTGCTCGCGCCCGGCGTGCGCGGTGGCGTGTGGGTCGAGGGCGACCACCAGATCGACCCCCGGCTGCTCGCCGCCGCCCTGCTCACCGCCTGCCGGCGCGCCGGGGTCGACTTCCGGCACTCCTGGGCGCGCCGACTGACGCTGGCCGGCCCCGGGGACGCCCGGGAGGCCGCGGAACACGCCGGTGACCGGCGCGCGACGGGTGCCGTGCTGGCCGACGGCGCCCGGGTCGCGGCGGGTCAGGTGGTCCTCGCCGGCGGCAGCCTCAGCGGCCGGCTCGCCGGGTTGCCCGCCGACGTGGTGCCGCCGGTGCGGCCGGTGAAGGGCCAGTTGCTGCGGCTGCGGGTGCCGGCCCCGCTGGCCGCCGCGGGGCCGTTCCTGTCCCGCACCGTACGGGCCGTGGTGCGCGGCGGGCAGATCTACCTCGTGCCCCGGGTGAACGGCGAGCTGATCGTCGGGGCGACCACCGAGGAACTCGGCTGGGACACCACCGTCACCGCGGGTGGCCTGTACGAGCTGCTGCGGGACGCGCACGAGGTGCTGCCGGGCGTCACAGAGCTGGAGCTGGTCGAGACGCTGGCCGGGCTGCGCCCCGGCTCGCCCGACAACGCGCCGCTGCTCGGCCCGACCCGGCTGCCCGGCCTGGTCCTGGCCACCGGCCACCACCGGAACGGCGTGCTGCTCACCCCGGTGACCGGCGACGTGCTGGCCGAGGTGCTGACCACCGGCGAACTCCCCCCGTACGCCCACCCGTTCACGCCCCTGCGCTTCCCCCCAGCGCCAGCACCAGCACCAGCACCAGCACCAGCGACCGTGCCAGTCCGCGAGACGGCCAGCGGCGGCCCCACGCCGCCGCCGTACGACACGTCACCGGTCGCGCCCGCCGGGCCCGCGCCGGCCCCGGCGCCCGACCGGCCCGCCCTGGCCACCCGGCCGACCGACGCACCCCAGGAGCCGTAAGCCATGACCGTCTCCCCTCCCGCCACCCTCACCGTCTCCGTCAACGGCGAGCCCCGGCAGGTGCCGGACGGCACCACGCTCGACCAGCTCGTCGCCACGCTCACCGCCGCGCCGGGCGGCGTCGCCGCCGCCGTCAACGAGGCGGTCGTCCCGCGCGGGCAGTGGCCCGCCACCGCGCTGTCCGCCGAGGACCGCGTCGAGGTGCTCACCGCCGTACAGGGAGGCTGATCCGTCCCCCATGTCCCACCCCGCACTCGACCACCACCACTCCCCCGACACCCCGTCCGACCCGCCCGTCCCGTCCAACCCGTCCAACCCGTCCGTGGGTGCCGACACGGCGCCCACGCCCGGCTTCCTGCCCAGCGCCGACCCGCTGACCATCGGCGACCGGGAGTTCGCCTCCCGGCTGATCATGGGCACCGGCGGCGCGCCCAGCCTGGAGATCCTGGAGCGCGCGCTCATCGCCTCCGGTACCCAGCTCACGACCGTCGCCATGCGCCGCCTGAACCCGCGCGTGCAGGGCTCGGTCCTGTCCGTACTCGACCGGCTCGGCATCCAGGTGCTGCCGAACACCGCGGGCTGCTTCACCGCGGGCGAGGCCGTGCTCACCGCCCGACTGGCGCGCGAGGCGCTGGGCACGGACTGGGTCAAGCTGGAGGTGGTGGCCGACGAACGCACCCTGCTGCCGGACCCCATCGAGCTGCTGGACGCGGCGGAGACGCTGGTGGACGACGGGTTCACGGTGCTGCCGTACACCAACGACGACCCGGTGCTCGCGCAGAAGCTGGAGGACGTCGGCTGCGCGGCGATCATGCCGCTCGGCTCCCCCATCGGCTCCGGGCTCGGCATCCGCAACCCGCACAACTTCCAGCTCATCACCGAGCGGGCGCGGGTGCCGGTCATCCTCGACGCCGGCGCCGGCACCGCGTCCGACGTCGCGCTCGCGATGGAGCTGGGCTGCGCGGCGGTCATGCTCGCCTCGGCGGTGACGCGCGCGCAGGAGCCCGAGCTGATGGCCGAGGCGATGCGGTACGCGGTCTCGGCGGGCCGCCTGGCCAGCCGCGCCGGCCGCATCCCGCGCCGGCACTTCGCGCTGGCCTCCTCGCCCGAGGAGGGCAGGGCGCGCCTCGACCCGGAGCGGCCCGCGTTCGAATAGCCACGTCCGACGGGTGCCGGCGGCGGCCGGCCGCCGGCCCAGGCGGGCGGTTCGCACGGGAGTGCCACTCTCCGGTCACTGTTCGGCTTCAGTCGCGGCCGGTGCCACCGCTGGTGAGCCCGGGTGTCGGGCACGGCTCGTAGACTCCTCTGTCGTGGATACGACCCTGCAGGACCCGCTCGTCGGGCAGGTACTCGACGGCCGCTACCGGATCGAGGCGCGGATCGCCGTCGGCGGTATGGCGACGGTCTACCGGGCCGTCGACACCCGGCTCGACCGCGTGCTCGCGCTCAAGGTGATGCACCCGGCGCTGGCCACCGACGAAGCGTTCGTCGAACGGTTCATCCGCGAGGCCAAGTCCGTGGCCCGGCTCGACCACCCCAACGTGGTGGGCGTGTTCGACCAGGGAACCGACGGCACGTACGTCTACCTCGCGATGGAGTACGTGGCCGGCTGCACGCTGCGCGACGTGCTGCGCGAGCGGGGGGCGCTCCAGCCGCGCATCGCCCTGGACGTCGCGGAGCCGGTGCTCGCCGCGCTGGGCGCGGCCCACCTGGCCGGCCTCGTACACCGCGACATGAAGCCGGAGAACGTGCTGATCGGCGACGACGGCCGGGTCAAGGTCGCCGACTTCGGGCTGGTGCGGACGGTGGACGCGGCGACCAACACCTCCACCGGCGCCGTCCTCGGCACCGTCTCCTACCTGGCGCCCGAGCAGATCGAGCACGGCACGGCCGACACCAGGGCGGACGTGTACGCCTGCGGCGTGGTCCTGTACGAGATGCTCACCGGCGCCAAGCCGCACACCGGCACCACCCCGGCCCAGGTGCTCTACCAGCAGTTGCACGAGGACGTCCCGGCGCCCTCGCGCAGCGTGCCGGGGCTCGCCCCGGCGCTGGACGAGCTGGTGGCCGAGGCCACCGCCCGCGACCCCGAGCAGCGCCCGGCCGGCGCCGTGGAACTCCTCGGCCGGCTGCGCACCGCCCGCTCGGGCCTGACCGACGCGCAGCTCGACGTGGCCCCGCCACGGGCGAAGGCCGGCACGCTCGACGCCCCGGTGCCGCGCTCCGGCAGCGGCCCCGACGACCGCACGAGCGTGATCCCACGGGCCGCCGCGGCGCGCGAGACCGCCACCCGGCGGCAGCCGGCGCCGAGCCCCGTGGCCGGCGGCGCGGCGGCGGACGGTGACGACGAGCTGAACCGCACCAGCGTGCTGCGCCCGCGGCTGCTGGAAGAGCGCCCGGTCAACGACGACCCGCCGCCCAAGCGGCCGCGCCGCCCCGGCGGGCTGCGCATGCCGCGCCGTCCGGTGCTCACCGCGGTCACGGCGCTGCTGCTGGTCTTCGGCGTCGGACTCGGCATCTGGTACATCAACTCCGGCCAGTTCACGCACGTGCCCGCCGTACTGAGCATGAAGCAGGCCGAAGCCGAGAAGAAGGTGCGGGACGCGGGGCTCGACGTCAAGATCAAGCACGGCTTCAGCGACGTCGTGGAGAAGGGGCGGATCATCTCCACCCACCCCGAGAGCAACGCCCGCATCCGCAACACCGGCACCGTCACCCTCACCGTCTCGCGCGGCACGGAGATGGCCGAGGTGCCGAACGTGGCGGGCATGTCGCTGGAGGACGCCAGGAAGAAGATCGAGGACGCCGGGCTCAGCCTCGGCAAGGTGACCAAGCGCTTCAGCGAGGAGACCCCGCGCGGCGACGTGCTGGGCTCCGAGCCGGCGGCCGGTACGGAACGGCGCCCGGACTCGGCCGTGGCGGTCACCGTGAGCAAGGGCGCCCCCATCGACCTGCCGGACGTCGTCGGCGACGTGCTCGACGACGCCGAGAGCGAGCTGCGGGACGCCGGCCTCGACGTGAAGATCGCCGAGCCGGTCTTCTCGGACGAGGACAAGGACACCGTCGCGCTGCAGAACCCGCCCGAGGGGTCGCGCGTCGCCGAGGGCGACACGATCACCCTGACGCCGTCCAAGGGCAAGGAGATGATCGAGGTGCCGCACGTCGAGGGCGACCACCTGGACGACGCCAAGCGGAAGCTGGAGGACGCGGGCTTCGAGGTCGGCGTCAACCGCTTCTTCTTCGGCGACACGGTCTTCGACCAGTCGGTCGACGGCGGCGACGAAGCGCCGAAGGGCAGCAAGATCACCCTGCGAGTGCGCTGACCCGACGCCGCCACGCCACGACTGCCCCGGCCCCCGCGAGCCCCGCCGCTCGCGGGGGCCGGGCCGTCCGGAGCGCGCGGGGCCCGTCGCTCGCGAAGGCGGCCCGCCGGGGCCGGCGGGGTGGCCGACGCCACCCGGCCCGGCGCTCCGGAGCGTGTGCCCGGCTGGCACCCTTGGTGCGTGAGCACGTCTGCCATCCGCACCCGCAACCCCATCGGCGGCCACGTACCCGTGGCCGGAGGGCTCGCCTCCGTCGGCCTGTCCTACGCCCGCGACCTCGGCGCCGAGAGCCTCCAGGTCTTCGTCGCCAACCCGCGCGGCTGGGCCACCCCGGCCGGCAACCCGCGCCAGGACGAGGAGTTCCGCGCGGCCTGCGCGGCCGAGTCGCTGCCGGCGTACGTGCACGCGCCCTACCTGATCAACTTCGGCTCGCACACCGAGGCGACCGCCGAGAAGTCGGTGGAGTCGCTGCGGCACTCGCTGCGCCGGGGCCGGGCCATCGGCGCGCTCGGGGTGGTCGTGCACACCGGCTCGGCCACCGGTGGCCGGTCCCGCGCCACCGCGCTCGCGCAGGTCAGGGAGCGGCTGCTGCCCCTGCTCGACGAGCTGACGCACGACGACGACCCCTGGCTGCTCCTTGAGCCGACCGCGGGACAGGGCGCGTCGCTGTGCGCGCTCGCCGAGGACCTGGGCCCCTACTTCGACGTGCTCGACCGGCACCCGCGGCTCGGCGTGTGCCTGGACACCTGCCACGCGTTCGCCGCCGGCCACGACATGGCCGCCGCCGGGGGCACCAAGGCGCTCCTCGACGAGCTGGTCGCGGTGGTGGGCGAGGGGCGGCTGAAGCTCATCCACGCCAACGACTCCAAGGACGTCGTCGGCGCCCACAAGGACCGGCACGCCAACATCGGCGCCGGCCACATCGGGGCGGACGCCTTCGGCGAGCTGTTCACCCACCCGGCCACGGCCGGCGTGCCGCTGGTGATCGAGACGCCGGGCGGCAAGGAGGGGCACGCCGCGGACGTGGCCCGGCTCAAGGAACTGCGCGCGGGCTGACGGCACCCCCGCCGGGCCGGGTCAGACCCGGCGCCGGGGCGCTGGCTACAGCTCCGGGCCGTCGCCCGGCTCCTCCTGGTAGGAGTAGCGCTGCTCGCGCCAGGGGTCACCGAGGTTGTGATATCCCCGCTCTTCCCAAAAGCCGCGCCGGTCGGCGGTCATGTACTCCACGCCGCGCACCCATTTCGGGCCTTTCCACGCGTAGAGCTGGGGAACGATGAGGCGGACCGGAAATCCGTGCTCCGCCGTCAGCGGCTCGCCGCCCTTGTGCGTGGCGAAAATTGTCCGCTCGGCCGCGAAATCCTCGAGTCGCAGATTCGAGCTGAACCCGTATTCCGCCCACACCATCACATGGGTGACATCTTCGGCCGGCGGAGCGAGTTCGAGGAACAGTCGGGCGGGCACGCCGCCCCACTCCGCGCCCAACATGCTGAACTTCGTCACGCAGTGCAGATCGGCCACGACCGTGGAGTACGGAAGGGCCGCGAATTCCTCGTGCGTCCAGCAGTGCTTGTCCCCGTCGGCCGTCGCGCCGAATACGCGGAACTCCCAGCGGTCGGGTCGGAACCTGGGCACCGGGCCGTAGTGGGTGACCGGCCAGCCCCGTTGTAGCCGTTGCCCCGGAGGTAGCTGTCCCTGCTCCCCTTCGCGGCTTTCCGGCTGACCCATGCCTCCATGGTGTCAGACCTTCGGGGGTGGTCGTGACCAGCGGCTCTGCTATTCGGGCAACTCACACTAAGCATGCACTTACTGGACGGTGTCGCCGGCGCGGTGCGAGGATGCGCGCGAACTCCCGTTCCCGCTTGGATTGGAAGGAGTCTCTGCGATGCAGGGCGACCCCGAGGTCATCGAATTCCTCAACGAGCAGCTCACCGGTGAGCTCACCGCGATCAACCAGTACTTCCTGCACGCGAAAATGCAGGAGAACTTCGGTTGGACCAAGCTCGCGAAGTACACGCGGCACGAGTCGTTCGACGAGATGAAGCACGCCGAGGTGCTGACCGACCGGATTCTGTTCCTGGAGGGCCTACCCAACTACCAGCGGCTGTTCCACGTCCGGGTGGGGCAGACGGTGACCGAGATGTTCCAGGCGGACCGGCAGGTCGAGGTGGAGGCGATCGATCGCCTGCGGCGCGGCATCGAGGTCATGCGGTCCAAGGGCGACATCACGTCGGCGAACATCTTCGAGAGCATCCTCGAAGACGAGGAACACCACATCGACTATCTCGACACCCAGCTCGAACTGATCGAGAAACTGGGCGAGCCGCTCTACATCGCGCAACTCATCGAGCAGCCCGACAGCTAGTCCCGTATTCGCCGGGCGGCACCCGTCCGCGCGGCAGTCTACGCGGGACCTGGCGTCAGGCGGCCTCGACGGTGGACACCGGCGCGGGAGCGGCCGGCTGCTCGGCGGCCAGCGCGGCGGCGGCACCGTCCGGACCGAGTCGGTCGAGGACCGCGCGCCGGGGACAGCCCGCGCCCCGCCCGAGGAGCGCCTGGATGCGGCGCACGCACGAGCCGCAGTCGGTGCCCGCCTTGCTGGCGGAGGCTATCTGGCGAGGGGTGCACGCGCCGCTTTCCGCATGCTCCCGTACCTGCCGCTCGGTGATGCCGAAGCATGAGCAGACGTACACGCGGTCACCCCCGTACGGGATTGATAGGGAAACCTCATCACCATTGATCGCTGAGGTTACCCTTACCTTACCCGGCACCCCACGGGGATAACAGTCGGGGTCACAGCAGTGGGGCGCGGATCACAGATCCGCGCCCCACACGCCGTTTCAGGCCCCGTCCGTCACTGGTCCCGGTACATCTCCGCGACCAGGAACGCCAGGTCAAGCGACTGGCTGCGGTTGAGCCGCGGGTCGCACGCCGTCTCGTAGCGCTGGTGCAGGTCGTCCACGAAGATCTCGTCGCCGCCGCCCACACACTCGGTCACGTCGTCGCCGGTCAGCTCGACGTGGATGCCGCCGGGGTGGGTGCCGAGGCCCTTGTGGACCTCGAAGAAGCCCTTGACCTCGTCCAACACGTCGTCGAAGCGCCGCGTCTTGTGGCCGGAGGCCGCCTCGAAGGTGTTGCCGTGCATCGGGTCGCAGATCCAGGCGACCTGCGCGCCGGAGGCGGTGACCTTCTCGACCAGCGTGGGCAGCATGTCGCGGACCTTGTCCGCGCCCATACGGGTGATGAAGGTGAGCCGCCCCGGCTCGCGGTTCGGATCGAGCCGCTCGATCAGGGTGAGGGCGTCCTCGGCCGTGGTGGTGGGGCCGAGCTTCACCCCGATCGGGTTGCGGATCTTGGAGGCGAACTCGATGTGGGCGCCGTCGAGCTGTCGGGTGCGCTCGCCGATCCACACCATGTGCCCGGAGACGTCGTACAGGTCACCGGTGCGCGAGTCGACCCGGGTCAGCGCCGACTCGTAGTCGAGCACCAGGGCCTCGTGCGAGGCGAAGAACTCAACGGTCTTGAACTCCTCCGGGTCCACCCCGCAGGCGTTCATGAAGTTCAGCGCGCGGTCGATCTCCCGCGCCAGCGCCTCGTAACGCTGCCCGGAGGGGGACGACTTCACGAAGTCCTGGTTCCAGGCGTGCACCTGGCGCAGGTCGGCGTAGCCGCCGGTGGTGAAGGCGCGCACCAGGTTCAGCGTGGCGGCCGACGCGTGGTACATGCGCTTGAGCCGCTGCGGGTCCGGGATGCGGGCGGCCTCGGTGAACTCGAAGCCGTTGACGGAGTCGCCCCGGTAGGTCGGCAGGGTGACGCCGTCGCGGGTCTCGGTGGGCTTGGAGCGCGGCTTGCTGTACTGGCCCGCGATCCGCCCGACCTTGACCACCGGCACCGAGCCGGCGTACGTGAGGACGGCGCCCATCTGCAACAGCGTCTTGAGCTTGTTGCGGATCTGGTCGGCGCCGACGGCGTCGAACGCCTCCGCGCAGTCGCCGCCCTGGAGCAGGAACGCCTCGCCGCGTGCCACCGCGCCCAGCCGGGCACGCAACTGGTCGCACTCGCCGGCGAAGACGAGGGGCGGATAGGACTCGAGCTCGGCGATCACATCGCGCAGAGCCTCGTGGTCCGGCCAGTCAGGCTGCTGCGCCGCGGGCAGGGAGCGCCAGGTGTGTCCACCGGCGTGGGTTTCAGCGTTCACGGTCACGTTGTCAACATTACGGGGTCTCTCCGGGCGTCCATGCCCCCGCCCACGGGTTGAGACGGTTTCCGACCGGTTCCTGGCTCGATGCCGACACCTTGTTGACCTGCGATGGAAGGCTTCACGACCGGTTGTGGCCGGTCCGCTTCGCGCGACCCGGGCGCCGCCGCCCGCGCCGCCAGTCCGTGGACACGGCGCCGCCGGCGCCCGTCCCGCTTCGGGTAGGGTGCCGCCCATGCACACGCAGCCCAACCGTTTCTGGTGGTGGACCGCTCACTCGGCGGCCCACTAGCGCGCGTTGTCCACAGCACCACGCGAAGGCCGCCCCGAGGGGCGGCCTTCGCTGCGTGTGCGGGCCGTCCCTCCCCCGTAGGTCCACCTGACCCGTGGACCCCTCCGGACGGAAGGACCCCATGTCAGAGCAGTCACAGCCACCCAAGCCGGCGCACCACGCCCAGCCCGGTACGCCCGAGCGCGACCAGCCCGGCGCCGCCGAGCTCGTCCGCCGCCTCCTGTCCGCCGACTGCCCTCCGTACGCGCTGTTGCGGCGCCGGGCGCCCGGGCACGACGCGGACACCGTCGAGGTCCTGATCGGGCCGGTCACCGAGGTCGACCGGCTCGCCGACATCCCGCTCCCCGAGCCGGGCGCGGACCCCGCGCGGGCGGGGCGACCGGCGTGGGACGCGCTGGCGCTGGTGCCCTTCCGGCAGATCCGCGAGCGCGGCTTCCAGGCGCACGACGACGGGACCCCGCTGGCGGTGCTGCGCCCCGACGAGGCGTACGCGCTGCCGCTGTCCGCGCTGCTCGCGGCGCTCCCCGCGCACCAGGTGCGGGTGACGGATGGCGCCTTCGACGTCGACGACGAGGGGTACGCGCGGATCGTGCGGCGCGTCATCGACGAGGAGATCGGCACCGGCGAGGGCGCCAACTTCGTGATCCGGCGCACCTTCGAGGGCGAGATCCCCGGCTTCGCCGCCCGCGACGCGCTCGCGCTCTTCCGCCACCTGCTGGCCGGCGAGCGCGGCGCGTACTGGACGTACGTGGTGCACACCGGCGAGCGGACGCTGGTGGGCGCCAGTCCCGAGGTGCACGTGCGGATGTCGGGCGAGACCGTCGTGATGAACCCCATCAGCGGCACCTACCGCTACCCCGAGCGGGGTCCCAGCGTCGAGGGCCTGCTCGCGTTCCTCGGCGACCGCAAGGAGGTGGAGGAGTTGTCCATGGTCGTGGACGAGGAGCTGAAGATGATGTGCGCCGTCGGCGACCGGGGCGGCGTGGTGGTCGGGCCGCGGCTGCGGGAGATGGCGCACCTGGCGCACACCGAGTACGAGCTGCGCGGGCGCAGCACGCTGGACGTGCGCGAGGTGCTGCGGCAGACGATGTTCGCGGCGACCGTCACCGGCTCGCCCGTACAGAACGCCTGCCGGGTGATCGCCCGGCACGAGCCGCGCGGCACGGACGGCCGGGGGCGCGGCTACTACGCGGGGGCTCTCGCGCTGATCGGCCGGGACGCCGGCGGGGCCCGCACCCTGGACTCGCCGATCCTCATCCGCACCGCCGACATCGACGGGCGCGGGCGGCTGCGGGTGCCGGTCGGGGCGACCCTGGTACGCCACTCCGACCCGGCCGGGGAGGTCGCCGAGACGCACGCCAAGGCCGCCGGGGTGCTGACGGCGCTCGGGGTGCGGGCGGCTCCGGCGCGGGCGTCCGGCGCGGGCGCCAGCCGTCTCGCGGACGACCCGCGGGTGCGGGCCGCGCTCGACGCCAGGCGCGCGGACCTGGCGCCGTTCTGGCTGCGGATGAACGCGCCGGGGCCGGGCGCGGGGAGCGCGGGGCACGCGCTGGTCGTCGACGCCGAGGACACGTTCACCTCGATGCTGGCGCACCTGCTGGCCACCTCGGGGCTGCGGGTTGAGGTGCGCGGGTTCGCCGAGCCGGGGCTGCGGGAGGCCGCGCTCGCGCACCCGGGTCCGGTCGTGCTCGGCCCGGGCCCGGGCGACCCGTCGGACGCGGCCGACCCGAGGATGCGGCTGCTGCGCGGCCTGGCGGCGGACCTGCTGCGCGAGCACCGGCACGGGCTGCTCGGGGTCTGCCTGGGGCACGAGCTGATCGCCGCGGAGCTGGGTCTTCCGATCGTCCGCAAGCGGGTGCCGGCGCAGGGCGCCCAGGAGCGGATCGACTTCTTCGGCCGGCCGGAGACGGTCGGCTTCTATAACACGTTCACGGCCCGCTGTGACGCGCGGGCGGAGACGGAACTCGCCTCGCGCCGGGTCGAGTTGAGTCGGGACGCGGTGAGCGGCGAGGTGCACGCGCTGCGCGGGCCCGGGTTCGGCGGGCTCCAGTTCCACCCGGAGTCGGTGCTGACGCTGGGCGGCGCGGCGCTGGTGGCCCAGGAGTTGGCGCTGGCCCGGCAGACGGTGCCGCAGGCGTAACGGGGCGGGCCCGGGGCGGCCGGCGCGGTAGCCGGTCGCCCCCCCCCCGGCTGAGGGCCGGTTGGCGCGCCCCGGCCGGGCCCCGGCCGGGACGGGCCCGCCGCGTGTCCGTGGCGGGCCCGCCACGCGCTCAGCCGAAGAAGACCCCGGCCTCCGCGTACAGCCGCGGGTCCACGGTCTTGAGCTTGGCCGTGGCCTCGGTCAGCGGCACGCGCACCACCTCCGTGCCGCGCAGCGCGACCATCGCGCCGTACGCCTGGTCCCGTACGGCCTCGATGGCGTGCAGGCCGAAGCGGGTGGCCAGCCAGCGGTCGAAGGCGCTGGGCGTGCCGCCGCGCTGGACGTGGCCGAGCACGGTGGTCCTGGCCTCCTTGCCGGTGCGCCGCTCGATCTCCTTGGCCAGCCACTCGCCGACGCCCGACAGCCGCACGTGGCCGAAGGAGTCCAGCGAGCCGTCCTTGAGGACCATCTCGCCGTCCTTGGGCATGGCGCCCTCGGCGACGACGACGATGGGCGCGTAGCGGACCTTGAACCGGGACTCCACCCAGCCGCAGACCTCGGCCACGTCGAACCGCTGCTCCGGGATGAGGATCGCGTTGGCCCCGCCGGCGAGGCCCGAGTGCAGGGCGATCCAGCCGGCGTGCCGGCCCATCACCTCCACCACCAGGACCCGCATGTGGGACTCGGCCGTGGTGTGCAGCCGGTCGATGGCCTCGGTGGCGATGTTGACGGCCGTGTCGAAGCCGAAGGTGTAGTCGGTGGCGGACAGGTCGTTGTCGATGGTCTTGGGGACGCCGACGCACGGCACCCCGTACTCGTCGGACAGCCGCGCCGCGACGCCGAGGGTGTCCTCGCCGCCGATCGCGATCAGCGCGTCCACCTCGTGCTTGGCGAGGTTCTCCTTGATCCGGCGGATGCCGTCCACCGCCGTGAGCGGATTGGTCCGCGACGATCCGAGGATGGTGCCGCCGCGCGGCAGGATGCCGCGCACCGCGGGGATGTCGAGCGGTACGACCTGGCCCTCCAGCGGTCCGCGCCAGCCGTCCCTGAACCCGGTGAAGGTGTATCCGTACTCCTGGACGCCCTTGCGGACGGCCGCGCGGATGACCGCGTTGAGACCGGGGCAGTCACCACCACCGGTCAGCACTCCGACCCGCATCGCATCTTCCCTTCTCCCGTGAATGACCCGATTTGGCAGCCACGCTAATGGTGACGCAGGTCACACGAGTGGGGGTAGAGGGCGAATTGCCGCGCGCGGCGCGGGAGTTGGTCCGGCGCGTTCACTCGTACGAGGGGCGCGCGGGGCGCGAGCGACCCGCGGACGGACGTTCGGCGGCCTCGCGCGTTACGCGTCGCCGTCCAGGCCGCGCTCTATGGCGTAGCGCACCAACTCGACGCGGTTGTGCAGGTGCAGCTTGCCCAGGGTGTTCTGGACGTGGTTCTGCACGGTGCGGTGCGAGATGACGAGCCGCTCGGCGATCTGCTTGTACGAAAGGCCCTTGGCGACCAGCCGCAGCACCTCGGTCTCCCGGTCGGTCAGCCGGGGCGCGCCCGCCTCGTCGGTGGTGGCCGGGGCCGGCTCGGTGGCCAGGCGCCGGTACTCGCCGAGGACCAGGCCCGCGAGGCCGGGCGTGAACACCGCGTCGCCGGCGGCCGTACGGCTCACCGCGTCCAGGAGTTCGGCAGTCGACGCGGACTTCACCAGGTAGCCGGTGGCGCCCGACTTCACGGCCTCCAGCACGTCCGCGTGCTCGCCGCTGGCCGACAGGACCAGCACCCGCAGCGCGGGGTTGGCGCCCACCAGTTCCTTGCACACCCGCACCCCCGGCAGCCCCGGCAGGTTGAGGTCGAGCACCAGTACGTCGGGCCGCGCGGCGGTGGCCCGGCGCACCGCCTGCGGCCCGTCGCCGGCGGTCGCCACCACGTCGAACCCGGCTTCCGCCAGGTCGCGGGCGACCGCGTCCCGCCACATCGGGTGGTCGTCCACCACCATCACCCGTACGACCGCTGCCTCGCTCATGACGCGTCCTTCCTCCCCCGTGGGACTCGCAACTCCACCTCGGTGCCCTGCCCCGGCACCGATTCGAGGTCCGCGCTGCCGCCGAGGTCGCGCAGTCGGCCCCGGATCGACTGGGCGACGCCGAGCCGCCCCTCGCGCTCGGCGTCCACGAGCCGCCCCTCCGGGATGCCCGGGCCGTCGTCGCGGACGGTGACGAGCACGGCGTCCGGCTCGTCCTCGATCAATATGAACGCCCTGGCCCCCTCGCCGGCGTGCTGGCGCACGTTGTCCAGCGCGGCGCTGACCGCGCTCGCCAGCTCCGTCGCCGCGTGCGCGGGCAGCAGTACGGGGGCGCCCGGTTCGGCGAGCGAGACCGAGGCCCCGGCGAACGGCGCGAGCAGGGTGCGCAGGTCCAGCGGCTCCGACGCGCGGCCAGCGTCCGCCGCCTCACGGGCGGCGTCCGCGGCGGCCCGGGCGGTGGCGAGGGGGACGGCGCGGCCGGGCCGGCGGGCGGTGCGGTGTCGGTGGGCCGGGCGCCGGGCGGGTGGCCCGACCGGTCCAGTCCGCTGGTGATCAGGGTGCGCAGCGCGACCTCCTGCTCGCCGGCCATCCGGCCGAGTTCGGCCGCCTCGCCACCGATGGCCACGCCCCGCCGCTGCACCATGGCCAGCACCTGGAGCACGCTGTCGTGGATGTCGCGGGCCAGCCGCTCCCGCTCCCGGGTGGCCGCCTCGATCTGCAGGGCCCGGGCGAGGGTGCGCTCACTGGCGCGGGCCACCTCGACCACGTAGCCGATCGCCACGCTGGCCACCCAGACCAGCATCACGTTGTGCACCGTGTTCTGGGCGAAGGCCCCGCGCTCGACGATGTTGGCCGCGCCCGCTATGGCCGAGGCCACCGCGCCCCAGCGCCAGCCGCCCTTGATGGCGAAGCCGAGCACGGCGCCCGCGGTCCATATCGAGGGCAGCGTGGGTCCGCCGTCGACGATCCGCTGGTCCGTGTCGACCAGCGGCGTCAGCAGGATGCCGACGATCGCCACGGAGAGGTCCGCGATCAGGAACCGCCTGGTGCACCGCTCGGCGGAGCTGACCATGCGCCAGCTGAACGCCATCCAGCCGGCCAGCAGCAGCATGTACGCGCCGGCGCCGAGCGGGTGCGCGTACTCGCCGTAGGCGTGGACGTACAGGGCGATCGCGTAGAGCGCGGTCAGGACGCGGTAGCCGGTCAGGGCTCGCCACAGCGGCTGCTCGACCGACATCCGCACCACGCGCTCGCGCGCCGGACGCTCACGCGCCGCTTGCTGAGCCACCTGACACCCCCCGCTGGGCACCGCTCCCCCGTCGACCGTAGCGACCCGGCCCCCTCACCAGCGACCCGGGCCCGTCGGCAGCGACCTGGCCTCGTCGCCAGCGCCCCGGCCTCGTTACCGGCCCGCCGCGTCCGAACCCCTCGTGCCGGCCCGGCCGGGCTTGCCGGCCTTGCCGGCATCGTCCTTCGCCGCCTTGGCCGCCTTCTCTTCCTTCTCCTGCTTGGCGGCCTCGGCGAGCTGCCGCTTGGCGGCGGTCGCGTAGATGTCCACGTACTCCTGGCCCGAGAGCTTCATGATTTCGTACATGACCTCGTCGGTGACCGAGCGCAGGATGAACCGGTCGCCGTCCATGCCGTGGTAGCGGCTGAAGTCCAGCGGCTTGCCGATCCGGATGCCCGGCCGCATCAGCTTGGGCATCACCTTGCCCGGCGGCTGGATCTTCTCGGTGTCGATCATCGCGACCGGGATCACCGGCGCTCCGGTGGCCAGCGCGACCCGGGCCAGGCCGCCCGGCTTGCCGCGGTAGAGCCGGCCGTCCGGGGAGCGGGTGCCCTCCGGGTAGATGCCGAAGAGCTCACCGCGCTCCAGCACCTCGATGCCGCTCTTGATCGCGGCCTCGCCGGCGCCGCGCGCGCCCGAGCGGTCCACCGGGAGCTGGCCGACGCCCTTGAAGAAGGCTGCGGTCATCCTGCCCTTGAGGCCGGGCGAGGTGAAGTACTCCGCCTTGGCGATGAAGGTGACCTTCCGGTCGAGCATCGCCGGCAGGAAGAAGGAGTCCGAGAAGGAGAGGTGGTTGCTGGCCAGGATCGCGGGCCCCTCGGACGGGATGTTCTCCAGGCCCTCCACCCAGGGTCGGAAGGCAAGCTTCAGCGACCCACCGATGGAAAGCTTCATTGCGCCGTAGAACAACCGAGGACCTCCTGTATCCGACGAGGAGACCTTAACCCGCCGCGGGGCACGGCTCTCGCCCGCGTTCGGCGGCGGGCGACGGGCCGGGGCGCGGCCCGGTCCGGTCCGACGCCCGTGGCCCGGCTCGCCCCGGGCCCCGCGCTCGGCGTGCGCGCGGCGTACCGGGCGGGCGCGGGCGTACCGATCGGCCTATCCGACGTGCGGCGCTCCGCGTAGGCTGAGGTCCCAACCGTCCGGCCGCGCCCGGCCCCTGACCGAACGGAGACCCCGGTGCCGCTGTCCCCCGGAGCCGAGCCGTTCCACCACCCCGGAAACCCCGGGAACACCGTCGGTGTCCTGGTCTGCCACGGCTTCACCGGCTCCCCCCAGTCCGTGCGGCCCTGGGCCACCTCGCTCGCCGAGCGCGGGTACGCGGTCTCGCTCCCGCTGCTGCCCGGCCACGGCACCCGGTGGCAGGACCTGGCGCTCACCGGCTGGCAGGACTGGTACGCGGAGGTCGACCGGGAACTGAGCAGGCTGGCGGCGCGCTGTTCCCGGGTCTTCGTCTGCGGCCTGTCCATGGGCGGCACGCTGGCGCTGCGCCTCGCGGCCCGGCACGGGGCCACCGTCAGCGGCCTGGTGCTGGTCAACCCGGCGAACAAGATGCACGACGTGGCGGCCAGGGCGCTGCCCGTGGTGCGCCACCTGGTCCCCTCGACCAAGGGCATCGCGAGCGACATCGCCAAGCCGGGCAACCAGGAACTGGGCTACGACCGGGTGCCGCTGCACGCGGCGCACTCGCTGCGTCAGTTCTTCCGGATCGTGGACGCGGAGCTGCCCCAGGTCACCCAGCCGCTGCTGGTGCTGCACAGCCCGCAGGACCACGTGGTGCCGCCGGTGGACTCGGCGCGCATCCTGGCCCGGGTCTCGTCCACGGACATCACCGAACGGCTGCTGGAGCGCAGCTTCCACGTGGCCACGCTGGACCACGACGCGGAGCTGATCTTCGCCGACACGCACGCGTTCATCAGCCGCCTGGCGTCGCCCGCCGACGCGCCGCGCCCGGACCGGGTGGGCTGAGCCATGCCACGGGCTGAGGGAGAGGCAGGACAGGGACCGGTGCCCGAGCGCGACGCACACACCGACGACACGGCGGACGCCGGCGCCCCCGAGGAGCGGCCGGCCGCTCCCGGCGCCCAGGAGCCCACCGACGGCGCGCCGGCCGACCGCGCGCCGGGCGTGCCGAGCCCGGCCGGCGAGGCCGAGGCGGCGCGCGCGGCCGAGGCCGGGCGCGCGGCGGACGGGGCGCACGCGTCCGGGGCGGCCGAGCCCCAGGAGGGGCCGCCCGGCGACACCCACCGCACCACGGGCGACCTCGCCACCCACGACGGCACACCGGGTGGCGGGACCGCCACCGGCCCGACCGCCGAGAAGCAGCCGCCGGCCGACGGCGCGGCCGGCGACGGCGCGGCGGCCAGCGGCGGGGCGGCGGCCAGCGACGGAACGGGCGGTGCCGCCGGCCCGGAGCACGACGCGGCTCGGCGCTCGGCCGAGGAGGCGGCGTGGGCCGAGATCGTCGCGGGTTACGGGGACGAGCCGCCGGACCCGCCGGGCGTGGCCCCCTGGTCGTCGGCCGACGCGCGGGCCCGGGCGGCCGGCGGGCCCGCACGGGAGATCGCGCCGGGCAAGCCGGACAAGACGCTCGGCACGGCGGGTGGCTCCGGCCGGGAGGCGGACGAGCCGCCGGCGGAGCCGGCCATGGCGCTCGGCGGCTCCGTGATCTTCGCGCCGGGCGTCGGCCCGCGCGACTGGTCCCCGGCCGAGCCCTCCGACGACGACTTCGACGCGAGCGACGAGGGCCATTTCGTGCCGCCCGAGCCGCCGCCGCTGCCGCACGCGGACACCACGGCCCGCTTCGCCTGGCTGGCCGTGCTCGGTGGGCCGCTGCTGCTGTTGCTCATGGTGGTGCTGCGCCAGGAGATCACCTGGTGGATCGCGACCCTGGGGGTCGGCGGCTTCCTGGGCGGCTTCGCCACGCTGGTGGCGCGGATGCGCGGCGACGAGGACGAAGAGGACGAGGACCCCGGCCGGGGCGCGGTCGTCTGAGCGACGGCGGGCCGGCCTGATCAACGGACCGGGCCGGCCCACCCCGCGACCGGCCCGGGGCTTCACACTCCCCCGCCAAGCCCCCCGCCGCCGGGCCTCGCCCGGGCCCGGCCGGGTCGGTCGGTCAGCCTTCGGACGGCGCGGGGTGCGGCAGCCGGAGGGCGGCCAGCACGGGCAGGTGGTCGGCCGCCGCGCGCAGGTCGGCCGGGCGCAGCGTGGGCAGTTCGGCCGGCACGCCAGCGCCGAGAACCTCCACGCCACCGGTGGTCAGCACGGCGTCCACCCGCTCGCGCGGCCCGGCGGGCGGCGCGGTGTGCTCCCCGCCCCACGGCCGCACGGCCCACGCGTCCCGCAACCGGCCGCCGGTCAGCCGCTGGAAGGCCGGGCCCTCCGGCGCCTCGCCGAGGCTGCCGGCGAGCACGGCGTACGGCGCGTCGAGGCCGCCGAGCCGGGACAGCAGCGCCCCCGCGTGGACCTGGCGCTCCGCGGCGTCCGGGCTGAGGTGGCAGCTCAGCACGCCGAGCCGGACGTCGCCGAAGCGCAGCACGGCGGCGGCCACACCGCGCCGCCGCAGGCCGGGCGTCCCGGGTAGCAGGGTCTCCTCGGTGCGCTCCACGTGGGCCCGCAGCGTGCTGAAGATCGCCGGGCCCGCGGTGGTGGCGCCGCCCGTCACGTGCACCAGGCCGGCCTCGCGGGCGAGCCGCGCGAGCGCCTTGCGCCAGCGGAAGAACCGGGGCGCCTCCTGGACGCACACCACGTCCGGGGCGGTGGCGCGGATGACGTGGGCCACCGCGCGGCAGGCGGCGCCGGCCGGCTGGCCGGGCGCGTCGCGCAGCGAGCGCACGTTGTAGCTGAGCACCCGCACCACGACGGAGCCGTCCGGCTCCCTGCGCGAGGCGGGCAGGTCGTGCTGTTGACTGCGTACGGCCGCGAACGTCACTTCGCCACTCCAGAACTGGGACCGGACTCGATGATCTGCTGTGCGCTGTTCCGTGGTGCTGGGTCGCACTGGTGGTGCTGAACACCCTGTTGATGCGTGCCCCATGGTGCCGACGATGCTGGTGTGACGGAAGTTCCCGCCGGCGGTGGCCCGTTCGAGCCGCGCGCGGGGCAGTGCCGCCGCCGGGTCGCGGGGCGAGCGTACGTCCACGGCGTGCCGCGTACGACGCGACGGCGCGGTGCCCACCCGCGCGGGGCTGTGCGGGGGCGGCGCCGCGCCGTCGGTGTGCGGTCAGCCCTGGCGGGCCAGGTCGGCCGCGCCGACCAGCCCCGCCTTGCCGCCGAGCTGGGCGGCCAACACCTGGGCGTGGGGCCGCCATTGGCCGCCCACCAGCCAGCGGCGGAAGGACTTGCGGATCGGGTCGAGCACGAGGTCGCCCTCGTCGGAGACGCCGCCGCCGACGATGAACGCCGACGGGTCGAAGAGCGAGGCGAGGTCGGCCAGGCCGGCGCCCGCCCAACGGGCGAGTTCGCGGAAGGAGTCGATGGCCACCGGGTCGCCGCTGCGGGCGGCCTGGCTCACGTGCTTGCCCTCGATCCCGGCGGGGGTGCCGTCGCCGAGGCCGAGCAGCAGCGACGCGTTCTCCGGCGTGGCGGCGGCGCGCTGGCGCGCGTAGCGGACCAGGGCGCGGCCGGAGGCGTACTGCTCCCAACAGCCCTGGCTGCCGCAGCCGCACAGCAGGCCGTCCGGGACCACCCGGATGTGCCCGAACTCGCCCGCCACGCCGAACCGGCCGCGGCGCAGCTTGTTGCCGATGATGACGCCGCCGCCCAGGCCGGTGCCGAGCGTGATGCAGATGACGTCCTCGTGGCCCTGGCCCGCGCCGAACCGGTATTCGCCCCAGGCCGCCGCGTTGGCGTCGTTCTCCACCACCACCGGCAGCCCGACGCGCTGTTCGACCTTGTCCTTGAGCGCCTCGTGACGCCAGTTGACGTTCGGGGCGAAGAGCACCGTCGCCCGCTTGTCGTCCACGTAGCCGGCCGCGCCGATGCCGACCGCCTCCACCTCGTGGTCCGCGCTGACCGTGCGCACGGCCTCCGCGATCGCGTCCACGACGGCCTCGGGAGTGGGCGGGGTCGGCACCTTGCAGGTGCCCCGGATCGCGCCCTCCTCGTCGACCACGCCCGCTGCGATCTTGGTGCCGCCGATGTCGACGCCGATGGTGAGTCCCATGTGTCCCTCAGTCTTCGGTCGAACCCCGCTGCGGCCAACCGTACCGGAGCGCGGGCTCAGTCGAGGTCGATGTGTTCACTTCCTGGAGGCGTATCGTCTCGGCGCTCGTCGTCTTCGCGCTCCGTCGCCGCTCCCGGCGCCGCCCCGCGCGCCGCCTCGTCGTCGCCCCGGGTCCAGCGCTGTTCCTGTCCACTGACGGCGGCCCGAGCAGCAGCGAGCAGCTCCGTACCGGCAGTTGCCAGGTGGTCGAAGACGTCGGGGTTGCGCTCGATGACGGGCTCGACCACCGCCCGCGCCTGCCCGATCAGTTGCCGTACGACGGTTTGGGCGGCGGCGCCAGCAATCGGGCCTTGAAGCGAAGAGAGCTTGTTGGTCACTGTTTCCGCCAACTTACGCAACTCTTCGGCGGCACTGACCTGCTGCGGTCCGTAGCGGTCCCGTCGCCTGGCGCGTTCGGCGTCGAGGTCCTCGGCGCACGCCTGCTCCCAGGCGCCCGGGTCGGGCGCCTGGCGCGGCCCGCTCTCGCGGGTGTCCTGGTCGGCGGGGTGGGCGCGGTCGCCGGCGGGGCCGTCGGCGCCGGGCTGGGAGGCGGGCCCGGGCGCGCTGGCGGCGTCGTCCGGGCGCTCGGTGGCATCGCTCATGGCGGGCTCCTGCGGTGCGGCCAGGCCGTCGGCCCGTCCGGCGCGATCGGCCCGGCCTGGTCTGGTCGGCTCTTTCGACGGTACCCGAACAGCGGTGTGCCGTTCAGTGGTCGCGGGGCCACAACCGTGGGTCGGGGGCGAAGCGCACGCGCAGGGCGCCCTCGTGCAGCCCCGCGCCGGCGACGGTGCACCGGCGCAGCGCGGAGGGCAGCGGCAGCACGCGGCGGAACTCGCCCACGGTGACGACGAGTTCGTCGCCGCGCCGCACCAGGGACAGATCGTCCCGCTCGGCGCCGTCCAGCGGCAGCCGCCACACCAGCAGCCCCTCGTCCGCCAGCCGGTCCTCGACCGTCCACGGCTCGGCGGCGGGCCGGTCGGGGCGCGCGTCGACGGGCCCGACGGCGTCCGCCAGCGGCCCGAGGTCGGCCAGGCCCCGTGGGTCACGCCCGGCGTGCGGCACCTCGCGTACGGGGATGCCGGCCGGCCCTTCGTCGGTGGCCTCGGCGGCGTGTTCAGGGGCGGCCGTGGCGCTCCCGCACGCCTCGCGCAACTCCTTGAGCGCGGCCTGCTGCTGGCCCGAGGCCGCGGCCAGCCACGGGTCGGCGGAGCCGACGGGCAGCAGCCGGTTGGCGATCACCGCGTCCACCCGGCAGCCGTGCAGGGCGAGCCCGGCGCGCGCGGCGCGCAGCGCTCGCGCGGCCAGCGGCCCCGGCTCGGCGACCAGGCGTACGGTCACCGCGTCCGACTCGATGAGCCGCCGCACCGCCGCCAGGTCCTCCTGCCAGCGGCCGAAGGTCTCGTAGAGCCGCTGCGCGGGCACAGGCACGCCGGCGAGCTGGGCCAGCATGGGGTGCAGCGCGCGGGACGCCTGGCGCTCGGCGGGCAGCAGTCGGCGCAGGTAGCGGCCGAGCTGCTCGGGCAGGCCGAGGAGGCGGATCGCCTCGGGCGCGGGCGGCAGGTCCACGACGAGCACGTCCCAACCGCGCGGGGGCCCGCCAGCCGCGCGGGCGGCGGCGCCGCGGTCCGCGGCCTGGTGGACCGCGCGCAGGGTGGCCAGGAGGGCGAACGTGTCGGCGCCCGGCAGTTCGGTGGCCTCCTCGGCGGCCACGGCGCTGGCCCCGAGATAGTCGAGGACGCTACGGGCGCGCTCCTGGACCGCCGCCAGCTCGGACCGGAAGTACTCCGGTGTCGCGATCCGCGCCACCCACAGCCCGGGAGCCAGTTCGGTGGGCGGGGTCCAGGGGGCGGGCGCGGTCTCGGCCGTCGGCTCGGCGGCGGGGGCCGGGCCCGCGGGGTGGAAGACCTCGTCCAGGGCGCCGGCGCGGTCGGTGCTGAGCAGCAGCGTGCGCTGCCCGGAGCGGGCCGTGGCGAGCGCGGTGGCGGCGGCGACGGTGGTGCGTCCACCGCCGCCGACGCCGGTGATCAGAACGGTGCGCATCCGGGTCAGCCCCTGGGGGCGCTCTCCACGCGCTTCTTCAGCCCCGCCAGCGCCCGGTCGATGATGACCTTCTCGGCCTTGCGCTTGATCATGCCGAGCATGGGGATCTTGACGTCCACGGTGAGCTGGTAGGTGACCAGGGTGCGGGCGCCGCTGTCGAGCGGGTCGAGCCGGTAGGAGCCGTCGAGCGAGCGCAGCATCTGGGACCTGACCAGCGACCAGCTCACCTCGCGCTCGCCGATCCAGGTGTACGCCAGGGTGTGGTCGTCCTTGATGGCGCCGGCGTCGAGCAGCAGCCGCACCTGTTCGACGCGGCCCTGCGGGTCCCTGGCGATGACCTCGGCTTCCTTGACCTCTCCGGTCCACTCGGGGTAGCGGTCGAAGTCGGCGATCACCCCCATCACGTCGGCCGGGGCCGCTTCGATCGTGATGCTTGAGCTGGTGTGTTCCGCCATCGCCGTGGCTCCTCCGTACCCGTTCGCCGCCTGGTGCGCCTGCGGTGAAGGCTATCGCGCGCCGTCCACCGCACCGACCGCCCCATGTGCCCGGCGCCGGCTCACCACTCCAACACCCAGGGGGTGCCGGACGAGGCGAAGTGGCCGACGTTCACGCACTCGGTCGCGCCCACCCGCATGCGGCGCGCCAGCGGCTGGTGCACGTGCCCGAAGAGGGCGTACGCGGGGCGCGTCGCGCGGATCGCGTCGAGGAGCGCGGAGCTGCCGCGCTCGAAGCGCCGGGCGACCGTGTCGTAGCACAGCTCGGGGACGTCGGGCGGGATGTGCGTGCACAACACGTCCACCTCGCCGAGCGCGGCGATCTTGGCCGCGTAGGCGTCGTCGTCGATCTCGTACGGGGTGCGCATCGGGGTGCGCAGCCCGCCGCCGACGAAGCCGAAGACCCGGCCGCCGATCTCCACCCGCTCGCCGTCCAGGACCGTGGTGCCCGGGCCGGCGTAGTCGGGCCACAGGGCCGGGATGTCCACGTTTCCGTACGTGGCGTACGTGGGCGTGGGGAAGGCGGCGAAGAGTTCGGCGTACTGTCCCCGCACCGCGGTCTCGATCGCCTGCTCACGGCTGCCGCCCGTGCGTTCCTCGAGGTCCGCCCAGAGCGCGCGGCCGAACTCGCGGGCCTCGTCGAAGCGGCGGGCGGTGCGCAGGGCCACGATGTGGTGCGCGTTCTCCACCCCGAACAGGTCCGGGAAGATGCCGCGCGAGTGATCGGCGTAGTCCAGGAAGAGCACGAGATCCCCGAGACACACCAGGGCGTCGGCGCCGGTCCCCGCCTTGTCGAGGTCGGCACTGTTGCCATGCACATCACTGACCACGTGAACTCGCATGCGGCTCACCTTATGCCCGTTAAGCAGCTCGCCGGAAGGGCCCCCACCTGCGGTTACTTCCGCGTCACCCGAGTTTGGGACTACTGTGCGCGAAGCCAGCTTCCTAGTGTGTGACGCATCAAACATCTAGGCGTGACCCCTATCCCCTAGCCGTACCGATGGGTAACGTCCGGGCAGTCCTACACCTCTGCCTGATGGACCGCAGCCGACGCAGCACGCCACAGCGACGTGGCGCCGGCGCCCGACGAGGAGCAGCAGTCTTGCGCGAGTTCAGCCTCCCGGCCCTGTATGAAGTACCGGCCGACGGCAACCTGACGGACCTCATCCGGCGCAACGCCGCCCAGCACCCGGACGTTCCCGTGCTGGGGCGCAAGGTCGACGGACGCTGGCAGGACGTCACCGCGGCGGTCTTCCTGGCCGAGGTCAGGTCAGCGGCCAAGGGACTGATCGCCTCCGGTGTCCGCCCCGGCGACCGGGTCGGGCTCATGTCACGCACCCGGTACGAGTGGACGCTCTTCGACTTCGCGATCTGGAGCGCCGGCGCGGTGACGGTCCCGGTGTACGAGACCAGCTCGGCCGAGCAGGTGCAGTGGATCCTGGGCGACTCGGGCGCCGTGGCCTGCCTGGTGGAGACCCCCGAGCACGAGGCCGTCGTGGACTCCGTACGCGACCGGCTGCCCGCCCTGGACCGCGTGTGGCAGATCGAGGGCGACGCGGTGGGCGCGCTGGCGGCGGCCGGCGAGGGCGTCACCGACCAGGCCGTGGACGAGCGCAGCGCGGCGGCGACCGCCGACTCCCCCGCCACCATCGTGTACACCTCGGGCACCACGGGCCGGCCCAAGGGCTGCGTGCTGACCCACCGCAGCTTCTTCGCCGAGTGCGGCAACGCCGTCGAGCGGCTCAAGCCGATCTTCCAGACCAACGAGTCCTCGGTGCTGCTCTTCCTCCCCGTGGCGCACGTCTTCGGGCGCCTGGTGCAGGTCGCCTCCGTGCTCGCGCCGATCAAGCTGGGCCACGTCGCCGACATCAAGACCCTCACCGACGAACTCGCCGCCTTCCGCCCGACGCTGATCCTCGGCGTGCCGCGCGTCTTCGAGAAGGTCTACAACTCGGCGCGCGCCAAGGCCCAGGCCGACGGCAAGGGCAAGATCTTCGACCGGGCCGCGGAGTGCGCCATCGCCTACAGCCGCGCCCTGGACACCCCCGGTGGCGTGCCGCTCGGGCTGCGGCTCAAGCACAAGGTCTTCGACCGGCTGGTCTTCCGCAAGCTGCGCGCCGTCCTCGGCGGCCGGGCCACGCACGCGATCTCCGGCGGCGCGCCGCTGGGCGAGCGGCTCGGGCACTTCTACCGCGGGATCGGCTTCACGGTCCTGGAGGGGTACGGGCTGACCGAGTCCTGCGCGGCCACCACCTTCAACCCCTGGGACCGGCAGAAGATCGGCACGGTCGGCCAGCCGATGCCGGGCTCGGTGGTGCGCATCGCCGACGACGGCGAGGTGCTGCTCCACGGCGAGCACCTGTTCAACGGCTACTGGAACAACGAGGCGGCCACCGCCGACGCGCTCTCCGACGGCTGGTTCCACACCGGTGACGTGGGCACGTTGGACGAGGACGGCTACCTGACCATCACCGGCCGCAAGAAGGAGATCATCGTGACGGCGGGCGGCAAGAACGTCGCCCCGGCCGTCATCGAGGACCGCATCCGGGCGCACGCGCTGGTCGCCGAGTGCATGGTGGTGGGCGACGCGCGGCCGTTCGTCGGCGCGCTGATCACGCTGGACGAGGAGTTCCTGCCGCGCTGGGCGGCCGAACGCGGCCGGCCCGCCGACGCGCCCGCCTCCGAGCTGCGCTCCGACCCGGAGCTGCTGGCCGAGATCCAGCGGGCGGTGGACGACGGGAACGCGGCGGTCTCCAAGGCCGAGTCGGTGCGCAAGTTCCGCATCCTGGCCACCCAGTTCACCGAGGACTCCGGCCACGTGACGCCGTCCATGAAGCTCAAGCGGAACGTGGTGGCCAAGGACTTCGCGGACGAGATCGAGGCCATCTACCGCACCTGACGGCCGCCGCCCGGGCCCACGAGGGCCCGGACGCCCGCGTACCACCGGCGCGCGGGCGCCCCGCGCCCCGCGCCAGCCCGGCCAGGACAGAGCAGCCCGAGCAGAGCAGCCCGGCCCGGGTGGCTCCGTCAGAGCAGTTCGGTCAGACGCTGGGCCAGTAGGTCCCAGCGCCAGCGCTCCTCGACCCAGGCGCGGCCCCGCTCGCCCATCCGCTGGCGCAGCTCCGGGTCGCCCAGCAGCGCGATGATCCGGTCCGCGCTCTCCTCGACCGAGCCGCCCCGTACGACCCAGCCCGTCTCGCCGTCGAGCACCGCGTCCGGCGCGCCGCCCGAGTCGCCGGCCACCACCGGCAGTCCGGTCGCCGACGCCTCCAGGTAGACGATGCCGAGCCCCTCGACGTCGAGCCCGCCGCGCCGGGTGCGGCACGGCATGGCGAAGACGTCGCCCGCCCCGTAGTGGGCCGGCAGTTCGGCGCCGGGCACCGGCCCGGTGAAGCGCACCGAATCGCTCACCCCGGTCTGCCGGGCCAGCCGCTCCAGGTCCCCCCGGTACGGGCCGCCCCCGACGATCAGGAGCACCGCGTCCGGCACCCGGCTCAGGATGCGCGGCAGCGCGAGGATCAGGGTGTCCTGCCCCTTGCGCGGCACGAGCCGCGACACGCACACCACGACCGGCCGGTCGGTAAGGCCGAGCCTGGCCCGGATCTCGTCACCGCCCGAACCGGGGTGGAACGCCTTCTCGTCCACGCCGGGCGGGAGTTGGACCATCCGGGCCGCGGCCCGCTCGGTGAGCGCGCCGGCGATCCGGGAGCGGGTGTACTCGCCCAGGTAGGTGAGCGTGTCGGTGCCGTCGCCGATGCGGCGCAGGAGCTGGCGGGCGGCGGGGAGCTGGGCCCAGCCGGCCTCGTGTCCGTGCGTGGTGGCCACCAGCCGGCGCGCGCCGGCCGCGCGCAGCGCGGGCGCCATCAGCCCGAGCGGCGCCGCGGCGCCGAACCACACCGACGAGCAGCCGTGGGCGCGCAGCAGCTCCGTCGCCCGCCGGGTGACCCGGGGCGTGGGCAGCAGCATGGTCGTGCGGTCCCGCACCACGGTGAAGGGCTGTTCCGCGTCGAAGGCCGCGCAGGCCCGGGCGCCCTCCTCGCCGCGCTTCCAGGTGCTGGCGTAGACGACGAGGCGGGCGGGGTCGAGGCGGAGCGCCATGTTGTGCAGGAAGGTCTGGATGCCGCCGGGACGGGGCGGGAAGTCGTTCGTGACGATCAGGGTCTTGTCCATCGCCGCCGACAGTACCCAAGGCGAGCCCGCCCCACGTCGGCAGGCGAGCCTGGCCCGCGCGCCCACGTTAGGACGCCGCCCGCGGTACGGCGGGCGCCGCGAGCTGCTTCTTGAGGTAGGCCCGCCAGCGCCGGACGAACTCCTTCTCGCTGACCCGCAGTACGTCGCGGAGCGCGTCCCGCACGCCCGCCTCACGGTCGGGCGCGCCGCCGACCGCGCGGTAGAAGGCGACCAGTTTCCGCTCGCCCCACTGCTCGGCGATCATCCGGCAGGCCAGCCAGCCCTGCTCGTACGCCTGCGCCAGCACGTTTCCGTCCCCCGCGAAGCCGAAGTCGGCGTCGCGCGGCAGGTCGTCGGGAAGGTCGCCGGCTTCCACGGCGCGGGTCAGCTCGGGGGCGACCTGGCGCGGGAAGGTCTTGGTGTCGCGGTAGCCGACCCAGTCGGCGAAACCCTCGGAGAGCCACAGCGGGGTGCTGGCAGAGGTGTGGGCGCGGGTCGCGACGTGGGTGGCCTCGTGCGTCATGACGACCTGCCGGCCGAGGTCGCCGAGCGCGTCGTACGCCTCCGGGTTGATGATCACGCGGTCCGCGGGGACGGTGCCCGAGCCGCCGATCTCGCCGGTGGTGACCGCCGCTATGCCCCGGTAGCCGGAGGCGGACCCGCCGAGCAGGGCCGCCATGTCCGGGAGCGAGCGCGGCACCAGGACCACCACGCGGCCCGCCCACGGCCCGCGCCAGGCGCGGTGCACGCTCGGCACGGCGCTGTCAGCGGTCTCGGCGACGCCCTGGAGGTAGCGCCGGTCCTGTCCGACACCGAGCACCAGGCTGCGTTCGCCACGGACCACCGAGACCCGGCCCTGGTCCCACAGTTGCGCGGCGCCACGCTCAGCGGCCCCCGGCGCGGTACGGGTCGGCGCCTGGACGGCGGCCACGTACCAGTGGTGCCCGCGCTGCGCGAGGGTGAGCCGCTGGGGCGCGACGACGGGCGCGGTGTCGTAGCCGGCGAGCCGGTAGCGCATCTCGACCTGGGCGGTGACCCGACGGCCGGTGCCGTCGACGGGCGGAAAACCGCCCTTTCGGATGAAACGGTACTGCACGGAGCTGAGGGGGACCTCGGCCAGATTGGCGAACGTCCGCTGCTGCTCGGCGCGGTGGCGCCCGGGCGCGCGGTCGACGGTGGCCATGAAGGCACCCTCGTCCCGCTCCCGGACCGCGTCGGCGCGCCGCTCCAACAGCCGCTCTATCGCCCGCGCGTCCGGGTCGGGGCCGTCCGACTCGCGGCCCCAGCCGGCCATCGCCGCCAGCGTGCAGAGCAGCGCCGTGAGCACCACAAGGGCGGCCACCACACCGCTGACCGCCCACCGTCCACCCCGCCGCAACCTGCCCGCCACGCCGTCGATCGTACGGGGTGCGCGCGAGCGGCAGCAGGCGAACACCGGACGACGCGGCGCGCCGTCAGGGGCGGTTGACGGACGTCACGGGCATCATCCCCACCGGGTCGTAGCGCACGTTGGCGCCGGGGTGCGGGGCGTGGATGACCTGGCCGCCGCCCACGTACATGCCGACGTGGCTGGCGTCGCCCCGGTAGACCACCAGGTCGCCCGGCTGCGCCTGGCTGAGCGGCACCCGCTGCCCGACGCCGGCCTGGCCCTGCGAGGTGCGCGGGATGGCCACCCCGGCCTGCCGCCAGGCCCACTGAGTCAGCCCCGAGCAGTCGAAGGAGCTGGGCCCGCTCTGGCCCCACGCGTACGGGGCGCCGATGGCGCCCTGCGCGGCGCGCACCGCGGAGGCGGCGCGCGGGGAGGCGGCGGCGCTCGTGCCCGCGCGCTGGTGTTCCTCCTGCCGCCCGAGGGCCTGGCGGTCGGCCTTGGCGCGCTCGCTGCGGCGCAGCGCGGCGCGCTCGGCCGCGGTGAGCCCGTTGAGCACGGTGCGGGCGGCGGCGAGTTTGGCGGTGACCTCGCGCTTGTGCCGGGCCACCGCCTCCCGGCTGCGTTCGAGTTCGACGAGCCTGCCGGCGGCCTCGGTGCGCTCCTGTCGCAGGGCGCGCTGCGCCGCGTGCAGCAGGCGGAGCTGGCCGGCCTGGCGGTTGGAGATCCGGTCGAGCGCCGCCGACTTGGTGAGGAAGCCGTCCGGGTCCTCGGTGAGCAGCAGGGTCAGGCTCGGGTCGACGCCGCCGGAGCGGTACTGGGCGCCGGCGAGCCCGGCGAGCGCCCCGCGCAGCTGGTTGACCCGCTCCTGGCCACGGGCCACGCCGTTCTGCAGCGCGCTGACCCGCTCGCGGAGTTGGTCGGCCCGCTCCTTGGCCAGGTTGTACTTCTCGGTGGCCCGCTCGGCTTCGTGGAAGAGGCGTTCCACGGTGCGCCTGGCGGAACTGGTGCTCTGGCCGCTGGTGTTGCCGCTCCGCGTGTCGCTGCTGTGCGCGTCGGACGGCGAGGCCCCCGGGTCGGCGCCGGCCGGGACCGCGGTGAGCGCGACCGCCGAGGCGGCGAGCGCGGCGGACAGCATGGCCACTCGGGCCGGCCGGTCGTGAGCTGAGGGCGAGGTACGGCGATGGGACGCCACTGGAGGCCGCATTCCCTTCCGCTGGCGGCGGTCCCCCGCGCCCACGGACAGGCGTACGACAGGGCGTGACCGCGCGCGGCAGAGAGTAGCCGTATGGACACGGAGGGTCCAAGGACCGTCCGCCGCGCCGCATTCCGGCCGAGCCCGGCGCCGTCGCCTCAGGCGCAGGTCACCGGCGGGGTGGCCAGTCAACCGGGGACCGGGCGGTTCCCCCGAACGGATGCCCGCCGACGTTCGGCCGACGGGGCGGACCGGCGGCGCGCGCGCCGCGATCCGGGAGCGACGAACGAGCGGGCCGGTCGGCCGGCGGCCAACCACGGCCGGGCGGCCGGCAGTTGATGGGCGCGCGACCGGCGGGACGGGGCATCAGAGGGCCTCGGGTACGCCTCGGCGCCCGGGCCGAAGTGGCCACGGGCGCCGACGGAGCGAGCGGGCGGGACGTCAGATGCGGACGCCGAACTGGAACGGCATGTTGTTGATCGACTCGTAGCGCACGTTGGCACCCGGCTTGGGCGCGTGCAGCACCTGGCCGTTGCCCGCGTACAGGCCGATGTGGTGCAGGTCGCTGTAGAAGAGCACCAGGTCGCCGGGCTGGAGTTCGCTCTGCCCGATACGGGTGCCGTTGTTGGCCTGCGCCTGCGAGGTGCGGTCCAGCGAGACGTCGGCCTGGCTGTAGGCCCAACCGGTGAGGCCGGAGCAGTCGAAGGAGTTCGGACCGGTCGCGCCCCAGACGTACGGGGAGCCGATCTTGGTCTTCGCGGCGGCGAGGGCGATGCCGGCGCGTCCCGAGGTCGGGACGTCCTTGGCCGGGTCGGACTCGCCGCCCTTGTCGGCGTCGAGGTCCTCGCGCTGGTTGGCCGAGCGGTTGGCCCGCTCCTGCTCCTCCCGCTCCTCCTTGGCGAGCTGCTCGCGCTCCTGCGCGGTGAGCGAGTTGAGCAGCGACTGCGCCTTGGAGAGTTTGCCCTGGATTTCCTTCTTCTTGTCGCCGAGCGCCTTGCGGGTGTCGGCCAGGTCCTTGAGCTTGAGGCCGGCCTCCTCACGCTGCTGCTTGAGGGTGCGCTGCTTGTCGGCGATCTTCTTGAGCGCCCCGGCCTGCTTGCTGGTGACCTGGTTGAGCGTGGACGCCTTGTCCAGGTAGTCGTCCGGGTCGGACGAGAGGATGAGCTGGAGGGAGGGGTCCACGCCACCGGAGCGGTACTGGGCGGTGGCCATCGAGCCGAGGCCGTTGCGCAGCTTGTTGAGCTCCTCCTGGCCGCGCGCGACCTTGTCCTGGAGCCCGTCCACCTGCTCTTCGAGGGTGTCCTGCTTCTCCTTGGCCCCGTTGTACTTCTCGGTGGCCACCTCCGCCTCTTCGTACAGCTTGTCGACCTGAGCCTTGACGTCCTTCTTGGTCGGCTTCGGGTCGGCCTGGGCGGCCTGCGAGGTGAGGGCGACGGCGGCGGCGGCGGTCGCGGTGAGGACGGTTACCCGAGTGCGGCTCGGCTGCTTGGGTCGACGGTGGGACGCCACAGTGGGCGAGCTCCTTCTTCCTCCAGCCGCCTACCGGGTGGCGGGGGGCGCTAACCCCGGCTCCGCGTCGCGAGCGCCCAGGGCGGACGGCCGTCAACACGGACTCGGCGGTACCTCCGCTGTCACTCCGGATGAGTGATCAACCGCGCGAAGGTTCGGGGCCTGACCTTAGTGACCTCGCCGTGATCCGTTCAAACTCACAGGGAAAAAACTTGGCTCTCGGGCCCATCCTTTACCAACATCACACAATCCGTCACCCCGAGTTGACGCACAGCTCATGAGGGAGCGCTGGGTATGCCGCTTTTGTTCGCCCTATGACGTGACTTGACCGATGCTCCCGCGCATAGCGATAGATGAGCGACTATCAGGTCAGATGCGGGGGCGCGGGTGACCGAGGCGTTGATCACAATGCGGGTCCGGAGGGACAAACCCGCGAGGGCGGGCGGACGTTCGCGCGCACCGACCCGCCGCGCCCGTACGAGGCCCGCACGGGCCCGCCAGCGTGCGTACGGGACCAGGGCGCGTGCGGGGACGAGGGCGCACGCGGGACGAGGTCACGCGAGGCAGCGGCGGCTACGGGGGGGGCGGGCGCCGGCGCGCACGAAAGTGGCGCGCCGGCGCGGACGCGGGCGGGCCTCAGGTGCGGGCGGGCTTCAAGTGCGGGCGGGCTTCAGGTGCGGGCGAGGCGCTTGAGCAGCAGGGCGGAGGCCACCGGGCGGGCGCCGGACTTGGCGACGCCGTCCGCCACCTCACGGTCGGTGGAGACCACCACCACGGGACGGCCCGGCGGCTCGGCCCGCACCAGTTGCCGGATCAGCTCGTCCGCCGTCACACCGGGCTTGCTGAACATCACCCGCACCCCGCGCGGCGGCGCGAGCAGCACCGGGGCGGCCAGTTCGGCGCCGTCGAAGACGCAGGTCATCTCCGCGCCGGTCTGCGCCGCGAGCACCGCGAGCCCGCCGAGCAGCCGCAGCCGCTGCTTCTCCAACGGCATCGTCGGATAGCCGGTCTTGGTCACGTTGTAGCCGTCGACCACCAGGTGGGCCTGCGGCAGGGCCAGGAGCTGGTCAAGGAGCGCCGGGTCCATGTCGGACAGCGCGCGGGTGGCGATGTCCTTGGGCGTCATCTTGCCGGGCTCGACGGCGTCCACGGTGTCC
Source organism: Streptomyces sp. 71268 (assembly GCF_029392895.1). Lineage (NCBI taxonomy): Bacteria > Bacillati > Actinomycetota > Actinomycetes > Kitasatosporales > Streptomycetaceae > Streptomyces > Streptomyces sp. 71268. The sequence goes on along the minus strand of NZ_CP114200.1, from coordinate 6,551,293 downwards.
GCCGGACGCATCGACGCGGGCGGCAGGGCCAGTTCGCGGCGCAGCCCCTGCGCGGCGTCGAGCATCGTGTCGAGCAGCAGCCGCAGCCGCATGTCCTCCACGCTGCGCCCCTCGCGCACCGCGCGGCGGCTGGCCTCAAGTGCCGCCTCGGTCTCGGCCAGCCGCGTCTTGAGCCGCCGCGCCTCCCCGTCGGCCCTGGCCTGCTCGGCCGCCGCGGCGGCGCGCTGCGCCTCCAGTTCGCTCGCGGACTTGCGCAGCGCGGCCTCGCCCCGCCGCACGTCGCTGAGCGCGCTGCGCAGCTTGCGCTGGAGCGCGTCGGCCTCCTTGCGGGCCGCCTCCAGCTCCGCGCGCGAGCGCTCGGCGTCGCCGCGGGCGGCCGTGCGTACCTGGTCCAGTTCCTCGCGCAGCCGGCGCAGCTCGTCCAGGGCGCGCGCGCCGGCGCGTTCCGCGTTGGCGCGCTGGGCCTCCTCGCCCGCGGCCTCGACGAGCTTGACCCAGCCGGTGGGGCGCAGCACGTACGCCAGGGCCGCGACGTCCACCGGGTCGGCCGCGGCGGGCGGCGAGCCGGCCTCGATGGTCTCGGCCAGCTCGGGCTGCGTCTCGCGCAGCCGGGCGGCGATCCGCTGGCGGAAGGCCGGGGCGGTGGCGATGGCGGCGGCCATGGCGTTGCCCGCGAACTTGGCCCGCCGGGTCGGGGTGAAGCGGGCGTACTGCCGCAACTGGGGCGGCAGCTCGCCGACGGTCAGGGCACCGAACGCGTCGGCGACCAGGGCCACCACCCGGTGCCTGACCCCTTCGGGCAGCGGGCGGTCGAGCGCCTCGACGGCGTCGCCGGTGCCGCCGTCGGGCCCGTCGGAACCGTCGGGGCCAACGGCACCCGCGACGCCGTCAGCTCCGTCGGCGCCGTCCACGGCGTCCGGGCCGCTCGTCCGCTCCACCACCTGTCACCGCTCCGTTCTCAGGCGCTCGCGCCCGGGCGGTCGACGAGCTCGATCTGGTCGACCGCGTTGCACCAGCGGCAGCGCACCGACTCAATGGTCTCACTGACCACCTTGCGCTCCTCGGTGCTGGGTTCCCCGGCCAGGTCCAGGTGCACGTACTCGACGGCCTTGGTCGAGCGCGTCACGTCGAAACGGGTGAGGTTCCCGCACAGGGTGCAGCGCCAGCGGGTGTCGGCTGTGGGCTGGGGAGAGGCCATCGTGTCGTCCTTCACGTCTTCGTTCGCATTCGTTCGCGGTCCACGCGGCCTTCCGCCCGGCCTGGTGCACCCGGTACGCCGCGACCACGCGCGTCGCACCGGGCGCGGTACGCCGCACACGGCTGCCACCTGCCCCCGGGAGCGCCCGGGCCCCTCCGCGGTGCGCCGTCGGACTGCGGGAGTGCTGGGCGTAACCCTACGGCCTGACGGTCGCCGGGTGGGGGCCACGGCGGCACCCGGGGCGGGTACGGAGATCTGCGGGGTCCCGTGTGGTACGGGATGATCTGGACATGTTCAAGAAGGCGGCGTCCGACGGCCCTCTGGTGACATACGCGCTCATCGCCGCCTGCTGTCTGCTCTTCCTCCTCAGCCCCGCCGCCGGGCTCGCTCCCCCGGACGGGGACCGCGCCGAACTCCTGCGCGCGCGGCAGGACCACTTCGCCCGGTGGGGTGTGGTCCCCGCCAAGTTGTGGGCCGGCCCCGCCCGCGCCGCCCTGTCCCCGCTGACCGCGCTGTTCGTGCACGGCACCTGGCCGCACCTGCTGGGCAACATGCTCTTCCTCCAGGTCTTCGGCTCACTGGCCGAGGCCCGCATGGGTCGGTTGCGGTTCCTGGCGTGCTACCTGCTCGCCGGCTACCTGGCGCTGGTCGGCTTCGCCGTGGCGCACGCGGACTCCACACAGCCGCTGGTCGGGGCCTCCGGGGCGGTCTCGGGGGTGCTCGGCGCCTTCCTGTTCCTGCTGCCGCGGGCCCGGGTCACCAGCCTCTTCCCCTTCCTGTTCTTCCTGCCGCTGCGCTTCCCCGCCTATCTCGTGCTGCCGCTGTGGTGCGCGCTCCAGTGGCTGGCGGCCCGGCACGGCGGCCCCCGCCCCGGCGTCGCCCACCTCGCCCATCTGATCGGCTTCGGCGCCGGGTTCCTGTACGCCCTGCTCCACCAGCGGGGGCGGACGGGCCCCGGGGCGGGTTCCGGGCCGCCGGCTAGAGTGAAAGAGCCCGTTCAGGCCACCGAGGGAGACAGCCAGCCGTGATCACGTCAATCGTGCTCATCAAGACCAGCGTGGACCAGATCCCCGAGGTCGCCGAGAAGATCGCCGCCCTGGAGGGGGTGAGCGAGGTCTACTCGGTCACCGGCGCGCACAACCTGATCGCCATGGTGCGGGTGGCCCGCCACGACGACCTCGCCGACGTCATCCCCGGCCAGATCAGCAAGGTCCCCGGGGTGGCCTCTACGGAGACGCACATCGCCTTCCGCACGTACTCGCAGCACGACCTGGAGGCGGCCTTCGCGATCGGGCTCGACGCGTAACCGGGGCCGCGCGCCGACCGCGTACGGAGCCGGCGCGGGCCGCCGCGCGCGGTACCGGCCGGCCCGCTGGCCCGCTCGCGCGCGGCGTTCCGTACGCGCCGTCGGCGCCCCGCGCGACCAGGGAAGATGAAGAAGTCCTCATGGTGTCTTCATCGCGGCCCGCGGGTCGGCGGCGCACCGTGGGGGCATGGCCCTATCCCACCGACTCGCCACCCTCACGGCCGTCGTCGCGATCCCGCTCGGCATCGCCGTCACGAGCTACCTGCTGACCGACAGCCCCGACTCGCCCAAGGCCCCCTCCAAGGTCGAGCTCGAATCCGGCACCCCGGCGCCCGACCCAAGCGCCCCGCCGGGCGCCACGCCCACCGGGCCGCCCCCGGCGTCCGACCGGCCCGCCTCCCCGAGCCACGAGGCCGTACCCCCACCGCCAGCGACCGACGGTATGGCCGATGACACCGCAGACGACACCACCGAGCACGACGACGACGCGGGCGACGACGGACCCGGTGACGACGGCTGACGCGCCCCCCGCGCCGGGCCGCCGGATCTCGGCCCGGGTACGGATCCTGCTGTGGCTGCTCCTGGTGATGACCGTCGCGCTGGCCGCCGTCGCCACCACCACCCGCTCGATCCTGCTGCGCGACGTCGACCAACGCACGACGGAACTGCTCGCGCAGGAGGCCGGCGAGTTCGCCAACTTCGTCGAGCGCGGCCAGGACCCGCGCACCGGCGCCCCGTTCACCGAGCCGCGCCGGCTGCTCAAGGTCTTCCTGGAGCGGCAGTACGCCGACCCGTACGAGGAACTGCTCGGCCTGGTGCACGACGCGAAGCCGCCGTCGGTGGTCCGGCAGAAGCGCGACATTCCCGTGCGGCTACCGCTGTACCGCGACGACCGGGCGCTGGCCGCCATCGCCCGCTCCGAGCGGACCACCGGCACCCTCGACCGGGACGAGGGCGAGGTGCGCTGGGCCAAGGTCGCCATCCGGCCGGGCGGCGCGGGCCCCGAGGGCACCTTCGTGGTCGCCTTCCACCCGGACCGCGAAACGGCGCGCGCGGGCGAGGTCTTCCGCATCCTGCTGGCCATCTCGGGCGTCGCGCTGCTGATGACCTGCGGCATCGGCTGGGTCGTCGCCGGCCGCATCCTCGCCCCCGTACGCCTGGTGCGCACCACCGCGGCGCAGCTCACCGAGCAGGACCTGACCCGGCGCATCCCGGTGCGGGGCCGCGACGACATCTCGGCGCTCGCCGAGACGTTCAACGCGATGCTGGACCGCCTGGAGCGGGCGTTCGGCGCCCAGCGCCAGTTCGTGGACGACGCAGGCCACGAGCTGCGCACGCCCATCACCATCGTGCGCGGTCACCTGGAACTGATGAACACCGGCCCGGACGGGGCGGCCGAGCGCGAGGAGACCGTGCGCCTGGTCACCGACGAGCTGGACCGGATGAGCCGCATCGTCGAGGACCTGCTCCTGCTGGCCAAGGCCGAGCGCCCGGACTTCGTCGCCCCCGCTCCGGTGCAGCTCACCGAGCTGACCGCCGATGTCTTCGTCAAGGCCCGCACGCTCGGCGAGCGCCGCTGGGAGCTGGCCGAGGTCGCCGAGGGCGAGGCGCTGCTCGACGCCCAGCGCGTCACCCAGGCCATGGTGCAGCTCGCGCAGAACGCCGTGCAGCACACCGCCGTCGGCCAGCGCATCCGCATCGGCTCCCGGCGCGCCCCCGGCCTGGTGGAGCTGTACGTGAGCGACACCGGGCCCGGCGTGCGGCCCGAGGACACCGAGTTGATCTTCGAGAGGTTCCGCCGGGGCACCGCCCGGCGCGGCGCCCGCGGCCCGGGGGCGGCCACCGACACCCACGGCGGGGGCGCCGGCCTCGGCCTGTCGATCGTCAAGGCCATCGCCGAGGGCCACCGGGGCCGCGTGGAGCTGCGCCCCGGCGACTGGCACGACCCGGCCGCCCCCGCCCCGACGACCGGCCCCGCCACCGCGCCGCACCCGAGCCCGGCCGCGCCCGGGGACGGGGCCGGCGCCACCTTCGCCCTGCTGCTGGAGGACACCACCTGATGAAGCGCATTCTGGTCGCCGAGGACGAGGAGCGCATCGCCGCCTTCGTCGAGAAGGGCCTGCGCGCGAGCGGCTTCACCACCACCATCGCGGCCGACGGCGACACCGCGGCCGACTACGCCCGCACCGGCGGCTTCGACCTGATCATCCTCGACATCGGACTGCCGGGCCAGGACGGTTTCACGGTGCTGCGCGGGCTGCGCGAGGACCGGGTGACGACGCCGGTGATCGTCCTGACCGCGCGCGACTCCGTACGGGACACGGTGGCCGGCCTCGAGGGCGGCGCGGACGACTGGATGACCAAGCCGTTCCGCTTCGAGGAGCTGCTGGCCCGGGTGCGGTTGCGGCTGCGCACGGCCGCCCGCGCCCCCGAGGTGACCGTGCTGCGCAGCGGCGACCTCAGCCTCGACCTGCGCACCCGCAGGGCCCGCGCGGGGCAGACCTCGGTCGACCTGACGGCGCGTGAGTTCGTCCTGCTCGAACTGTTCCTGCGCCACCCGGGCCAGGTCCTCACGCGCGAGCAGATCCTCTCCCACGTGTGGGGGTACGACTTCGACCCCGGCTCCAACATCGTGGACGTCTACGTGCGGGCGCTGCGCAAGAAGCTGGGCGCGGGCCGCGTGGAGACCGTGCGCGGCATGGGCTACCGGCTGCCCTGAGCCGGGCGCCCGCGCGGCACGGCCCGGACCGGGGCGGGCTCCGGGCCGGTCACGTGGCGGGGCGGCGGGCGCCGCCGGCGGGGATGAAGTTCTCCTCATCGCGCGCTCATCGGCGGCTCACCGCCGGCGCCAAGACTGACGGAGTGACCCTCACCCACCGGCAGGCCGCCGCCTGGTGCGCCGCCCTCAGCGCGTGCGCCGTACTGGCCGTGCCCGGCACCCTGCCGGGGCTGGCCACCGACGCCAGGCTCACCCTGGCCGTATTCGCCCTGGCCACCTGCGCCTGGATCGCCACCCCGATCGACGACACCTACGTCGCGCTCGGCGCGGGCCTGGCGCTCACCGCGACCGGCGTGATCAGCAGCGAGACGCTGTTCGGCACCCTGGGCGACGCCACCGTGTGGCTGCTGATCTGCGCCTTCGTGCTCGCCGCCGCGGTGGGCCGCAGCGGGCTCGCCGGGCGGGCCGCGGCGTTCCTGGTGAGCGGGGCGGGCAGCGTGCGCCAGCTCGTCCACCTCACCACGGCCGCCCTGGTGGCCACCGCCTTCGCCGTCCCGGCCACCTCCGGGCGGGCGGCGCTCGCGCTGCCGGTGTTCCTGGCGCTCGCGCGGGTGCTGGCCGACCGGGCGCGGCTGGTGGTGATGCTGGCGCTGCTGTTCCCCACCGTCATCCTGCTCTCCGCCGTGGCCACGCTGATCGGCGCCGGGGCGCACCTGATCACCGTCTCGGTGCTGTGGGAGTCGACCGGCGAGGAGATTGGCTTCGCCCGCTGGCTGCTGCTCGGGCTGCCGCTTGCCATCGCCTCCTCGCACCTGGCGGCCGAGGTGGTGCTGCTGACCATGACCCGGCGGGCCGACCGTCAGGGGCCCGTACGCATCACCGCCGAGCAACTCCAGGAGCACACCCCGCATCCGGTGACCGGGCCGCTGAGCGCCGCGGAGACCCGCTGCGCGCTGTTGCTTGGCACCGTCGTGCTGCTGTGGTGCAGCGAACCCCTGCACCAGGTGCCGCCGGCCGTGGTCGCGCTGATCGGCGCGCTGGTGGCCGCCTCGCCGGCGCTGGGCACGGTGCGGCTCAAGGACGCGCTGAGCACCGTCCCGTGGTCGCTGCTGCTGTTCATGGCGGCCACGATGGCCATGGGCATCGCGCTCTCGGTCTCCGGCGCGGCCCGCTGGCTGGTGTCGGGCCTACCCGGCGGCGGCGTGCCGCCCTGGCTGTTCCTGGGCGTGGTCATCGCCCTCAGCACGGCGGCCCACCTGGCGCTCCAGTCCCGTTCCGCCCGCTCCAGCGTGCTGGTCCCGCTGGTGGTGGCCGCCGCCGGCGAGGCCGGGGTCAGCCCGGTGGCCGCCGCGCTGGCCTCCACGGCCGCCGCCGGCTTCTGCCACACCCTGCCGGCCTCGGCCAAGCCCGTGGCCCTCTTCGCCGACCTGCCGGACGACACCCCCACGTACGCGCCGCGCGACCTGTTGCGCCTCTCTCTGGTCCTGGCCCCGCTGACGGCCGTCCTGGTGTGGCTGTTCGCGCTGGGCGTCTGGCCCCTGCTCGGCGTACCGCTGTGACCCGCCGACGCCGGCCCCCACCACCGGACCGCTACCCGCCCCCACCCCCTACGGATCTACGGAGCACCATGAACGCCCCCGCACCCCGCCCCCTGCGCTTCGCCGTGGCCCCCAGTGGGTTCAAAGAGTCGCTGTCCGCCCGCGAGGCCGCCGAGGCCATCGCCGAGGGGCTGCGCCGTGTGGTGCCCGACGCCGACACCGACCTGATACCGCTGGTGGACGGCGGCGAGGGCACCGCCGAGGCGCTGGCCGCCGCGACCGGTGGCGCCCTGCACCACCTCACCGCCACCGGCCCGACCGGCGTCGCGGTGCCCACCCACTTCGCGCTGCTCGGCCCCGGCGCGCGCGGCCCGGCCGGGGCGCGCACCGCGGCGGTCGAGATGGCCGCCGTCGCCGGACTGTCCCTGGTGCCGCCGGACCAGCGCGACCCCGGCGCCACCACCACCCGCGGTGTCGGCGAACTCATCCGCGCCGCCCTGGACTTCGGCGCGCGCCGCGTCCTCGTCGGCTGCGGCGACTCGGGTACGTCCGACGGCGGCGCGGGCGCGCTCCAGGCACTCGGTGCCCGACTGCTCGACGCGGACGGCCGCGAACTCCCGCCCGGCGGGCGGGCCCTGACCCGCCTCGCCCGCGTCGACCGGTCGCGGCTCGACCCCCGACTGGCCGAGACCGAACTGCTGGTCGCCTGCAACCCGTTCAACGTGCTGTGCGGCCCGCAGGGCGTGGCCCGGGTCTTCGGGCCACAGAAGGGCGCGAGCCCGGCCCAGGTCGAGGAGTTGTCGGCCGCGCTCGAACGCTGGGCCCACATCCTCGCGCGCGACGTGAGCGGCCCCGCCGTCGCGCTCGCCTCCCCCGCGCCGGGCCCGCCACCGGGCGCCGCCCCCGCGCCGGCGCACGCCGCGCCGGGCGCGGCGCCGGCCCTGGCCCTGCTGCCCTCGGCCGCCGGCGGCGTCGATCTGCGCCACGGGCCCGGCACCGGCGCGTCCGGGGGGCTCGGCGCCGGACTGGCCGCGATCGGCGCCCGGTTGCTGCCCCGCTTCGACGTGCTCCTGGACGGCCTGGACCTGGATGCCCGGTTGGCTCGCGCCGACCTCGTCGTCACCGCCGAGGGCGCACTGGACCGGCAGACGACCCGGGGCAAGATCCCGGCCGAGGTGGCGCGCCGCGCCAAGGCCCACGGCAGACCGGTGCTCGCCCTCGCGGGCACCATCGGCGAAGGCGCTCAGGAGGTACGCGGCGCGGGGGTCGACGCCTACCACGGCATCCTGCCCGCGCCGGTGGCGCTCGCCGAGGCCCTGGGGCGGGGCCGGGAGTTCCTCACGGACGCGGCGGAGGCGGCCCTGCGGATGATCCTCATCGGCACCCGACTCACCGCCGCCCCGGGCCGCTTCGCGCCCGTGGCGGCGCCCATCACGGCCCCGAGCCCCGGCCCCGGCCGCCTCGTGCCGCTGCCCGGTCCGCCCGCCGCGTCGCGCTGAAGCCCCGCCCGCCGCCGGCCCGTGGCCCGAGCGCGGCACCGCGCACGGGCCACGGCGCGGCGGCGTCACGGGTCAATGCGCCGTCGCGCCCCGGTCCGGCACGCAGCGGCCGTCCTCGGTGCGATAGCTCCAGCGGGCGCCGTCGCGCACCAACTCCCGCACCGCGCGCACGAACCGCTCGACGTGCTCGTCGGGCGTCCCGGCGCCGAAGCTGACCCGGATCGCGTTCAGCGAGCCCGAGCCACCGGGCGCCTGGTCCGGCGCCCCGCACTCGCCCGGCTCCGACGCCTCGCTGTCGAGCAGGGTGCGCACCAGCGGGTGGGCGCAGAACAGCCCGTCCCGCACGCCGATGCCGTACTCGGCGGAGAGCGCGGCGGCGAAGTGCGAGCTGTTCCAGCCGTCCACGACGAAGGAGAGCACCCCGACCCGGGGCGCGTCGTCGCCGAACAGCGACAGGAGGCGCACCTGCGGGACGTCGGCGAGACCGGCCCGTACGGCGGCGATCAGCTCCCGCTCGCGCTCGACCAGCGCGTCGAAGCCGGCCTCGGTCAGCGCCCGGCACGCCGAGGCGATGGCGTACACGCCGATCACGTTCGGCGAGCCGGCCTCGTGCCGGGCGGCGGTGGTGTGCCAGGCCACGTCCACGCCGCCGTCGGCGGCCCGCACCACGGTGCGGCTGGCGCCGCCACCGGCGAGGTACGGCTCCGCCGCGCGCAGCCAGTCCGCGCGGCCCGCGAGCACACCGGATCCGAACGGCGCGTACAGCTTGTGACCGGAGAACGCGACCCAGTCCACGTTCAACTCGGCGATGTCGACCGGGTGGTGGGGGGCCAGCTGGGCGGCGTCGAGCACGATCCGGGCGCCGTGCGCGTGCGCCGTCGCCGCCAACTCACGCACCGGCCACAGCTCGCCGGTCACGTTCGACGCGCCGGTCACGCAGACCAGCGCGGGCCCTTCGGCGGCCCCTTCCGCCAGCGCCGCCTCCAGCGTCCGCACGGCGGCGGCGGGCGAACGGGGCGCGCTCAGGTAGGTCACCGACACGCCCCGCTGCCGCTCCCAGGGCAGCAGCGCGGCGTGGTGCTCGGTCTCGAAGACGTACACCCGCGTGCCCTCGGGCAGCACGGCGGCGAGCAGGTTGAGCGAGTCGGTGGTGGAGCGGGTGAAGACGACCTGGTCGTCCGGGCGGCAGCCGAGGAACGCGGCCACGTCCGCGCGGCTGGTCTCGAACAGGTCGGTGGACAACTGCGAGAGGTAGCCCGCCCCCCGGTGCACGCTGCCGTAGTACGGGGCGTACGCGGCCACGTCCTCCCACACCCGGCGCAGCGCGGGGGCGCTGGCGGCGTAGTCCAGCGCGGCGTAGCCGACCTCGCCCCCGGTGACCAGCGGAACCCGCACGTCCGCCCCGAGCACGGGCAGCGGCAGCGAGGCCGACCGGGCCGCACAGGCGGGCTCGGCCGCCACCCCGGTGTCGGCGGTGGTGGCCGAAGCGGCGTCGGCGGAGGCGACGGTGGCGGCGGTCGGGGCGGCGGCGAAGGGGCGCGTGGACATGGCGAGTTCTCCCGGCAGGGCAGGGCTTCACACGAGGGAAGCAACAGGGCTTGGGGAAACGCACGGCCGACGGCTGACCCGTCGGTGGGTGCGGAAGACGGCCCGGGGGTGCCCGCGCGCTGGCGCGGATCGGATGGGCCGGAATGTCCGGAAAACCGGAGCGTGCTGAACGGGGCCGGCGGGCCCTAACGCATTCGCTGACTCACGGAGCTTCTCCCTCGACCACCAGGACCCCTGGATGTCTCACTCGAGGAAACGAGTGCGAGGGGTCCGCGCTTGCCGTAGACCTCGCTGCCTACGGCCTGGTCATCACCCGGGGCACCCCGCCACGGACGGAGGGTTGCCGGACAGCGGGCCGGGGCCTGTGTCGCTGTCACTCGTGACCTGCGAAGCATCATGCCACACCGCGCCCACACCGCAACCGCCCACCTCCCCCACCGGCGGCACACGGGGTGGCGAATCGGCCACGCGCCCGGACTGCGCGGGCCGTTGACGGGCCCGCACGCGGCGCGAGGGCGCGCCCCCGTCCGGGGACGCGCCCTCACTCTGTACTGCCCTGTACCGCTGCGTGCTGTGCCGCCTGGCCCACGCCGCCGCGCGGCGCGTGGCTACTCCTGGCTGGCCGCCACCCACCGCTCCAGCGTGCGCCTGGCCGCGCCCGAGTCGATGGCCTCGGCCGCGCGCCCCATCGCCGCCCCGATCCGCTCGGCGAGCGGCGGCAGCTCCGGCGCGGGAGCCCCCGCCTCGAACCGCGCGGCCGACTCCGCCGCCGACGTCGTGCTCAACGCGTCCAGGGCGACGAGGGCCGCCGCCGAGTTGAGCAGCACGGCGTCCCGTACCGGCCCGTGCTCGCCGGCGAGCAGCCGGCGGGCCACGTCGGCGTTGTACGAGGCGTCAGCGCCCCGCAGGGCCTCCACGGGGACCAGTTCCAGGCCGACGTCGCGCGGGTCGAAGCTCTGCTCGCGCACGGTACCGTCGCGCACCTCCCACACCCGGGAGGTCGCCGTGGTGGTCAGCTCGTCCAGGCCGTCGTCGCCACGGAAGACCAGCGCGCTGGTGCCGCGCCCGGCGAGCACCCCCGCCAGGATCGGCGCCATCCGCGGGTCGGCGACCCCGGTGGCCTGGGCCGCGACCTTGGCCGGATTGGTGAGGGGCCCGAGGAAGTTGAACGTGGTGGGGATGCCCAGTTCGCGGCGGGCCGCCGCCACGTGCCGCAGCGAGGGGTGGAACTTGACGGCGAAACAGAAGGTGATGCCCGCCCGCCCGGCGACCTCGGCCACCCGCGCCGGCGTGAGGTCCAGGTTGACCCCGAGCTTCTCCAACACGTCGGAGGCGCCGCTGGCCGAGGAGGCGGCCCGGTTGCCGTGCTTGACGACCCGGGCGCCGGTGCCGGCCACCACGATCGAGGACATCGTGGAGATGTTGACCGTCTTGGCCCCGTCGCCGCCCGTCCCCACGATGTCCACGGTGGGCCCGGGGACGTCGATCAGGTTGGCGTGCTCGTACATCGTGCGGACCATGCCGGCGACCTCGTCGACCGTCTCGCCCTTGGCCCGCAGGGCGACCGCGAACCCCGCGATCTGGGTGTCACTGGCCTGGCCCGTCATGATGCGGTCCATCGCCCAGGCGGAGGCGTCGGCGCCGAGGTCCTGGCCGGCGAGGAGGCTGCGCAGGATGCCCGGCCAGGTGTGGGCCGTCGCGCTGTCGCCGCCTGCCGGGGTCACAACGTTCATGGTCCACGCTCCTGGTGGTGGGTGAGGTGTGGAGCCAGCCTATCCAGGGCCGGGAACAGACGAAGAACCCCGTCCAAACATCGGACGGGGTTCTCCGTGTGGCGATCAGCAGGTGATCAGGAGGGGTCAGTGGTGACCGTGGCCGCTCGTGATCTCCTTGTACTCCTCGACGGTGGGCTTGGCGATCTGGTTGTCCTCGCCGTACAGGCCCTTCGACAGCTTGACGCGGAGCTTCTCGGAGCGGGTGGGCTTGCGCACCACGCCGTTCTCGTCCACCTCGGGCTCCAGCTCAAGCGGCTTGTACTGGTCGTGCGCCGTGAGCGTGTGCAACTGGTCCTGCGACAGCGGCTCGTGCACCTCGATGAACTCGCCGTGCGGCAGCCGCTTGATGATGCCGGACTCGCGACCGTGCAGCACCTTCTCCTTGTCCCGACGCTGCAGGCCGAGGCAGATCCGCTTGGTGACGATGAACGACACCACCGGCAGCACGAAGAACGCGATGCGCGAGAACCAGGTGATCGCGTTGATCGACAGGTGGAAGTGGGTGGCCCACAGGTCGTTTCCACCGGCGATCAGCATCGTCAGGTACGTGGTGATCCAGGCGACACCGAAGCCGGTACGGGTCGGCGTGTTGCGCGGCCGGTCCAGCAGGTGGTGGTGGCGCTTGTCGCCGGTCGCCCAGGACTCGATGAACGGGTAGACGGCGATGGCGAGCAGCACCAGCGGGAAGATCACCAGCGGGATGAACACACCCAGCACGAGGGTGTGGCCCCAGGCGTTGATCTCCCAGCCAGGCATCACTCGGATCAGACCCTCGGCGAAGCCGAGATACCAGTCCGGCTGGGCACCTGTGGACACCTGGTCTGGTCGGTAGGGGCCGATCGCCCACACCGGGTTGATGGTGGCGACGGCCGCGATGGCCGCGATGACACCGAAGACCAGGAAGAAGAAGCCACCGGCCTTGCCCATGTACACCGGCAGGAACGGCGTGCCCACCACGTTGGTGTTGGTCTTGCCGGGCCCGGCCCAGTGGGTGTGCTTGTGCAGGAACACCATGATCAGGTGCGCCACGACCAGGCCGAGCATGATGCCCGGCAGCAACAGGATGTGGATCGAGTAGAACCGGCCGACGAAGTCGTGCCCGGGGAACTCGCCTCCGAAGAGGAACATCGACAGGTAGGTGCCGACCAGCGGGACCGACAGGATGGCGCCCTGGGTGAAGCGGACACCGGTGCCGGAGAGCAGGTCGTCCGGCAGCGAGTAGCCGGTGAGGCCGGTGAAGAGGCCGAGCACCAGCAGCAGGAAGCCGAACACCCAGTTCATCTCACGCGGCTTGCGGTACGCACCGGTGAAGAAGACGCGCATCATGTGCACGAACATGCTGCCGACGAAGATCAGCGCGGCCCAGTGGTGGATCTGCCGGATCAGCAGACCACCGCGGACCTCGAAGCTGATGTCGAGCGTCGAGGCGTACGCCTCCGACATCCTGATCCCCTGCATGGGCACGTACGGACCGTCGTAGACGATCTCGCCCATGCTGGGGTTGAAGAACATCGTCAGGTACACACCCGTGAGGATGATGATGATGAAGCTGTAGAGGCAGACCTCACCCAACATGAACGACCAGTGGTCGGGGAAGATCTTGCGCATGTTGGCCTTGGCCAGGCTGTAGATGCCCAGCCGGCTGTCGGCCCAGTCGGCGACGCGCTCGCCCGCTGGAGCCTTCTTGCGCCGAGTGTCGGTTGCAGTACTCATCCGCGCTCCCAGTAGGCAGGACCGACGGGCTCCGCGAAGTCGCCCATCGCCTCAAGGTAGCCCTTGTCGTTGACCGTGATCCGAAGCTGCGGCAGGGCGTGGCCCGCCGGGCCGAAGATGACTCGGCCGCCGTCGGTCAGGTCGAAGGTCGACTGGTGGCACGGGCACAGCACGTGGTGGGTCTGCTGCTCGTAGAGGCTGATCGGGCAGCCCACGTGCGTGCAGATCTTCGAGAACGCGACGATGCCCTCGTGCGACCAGTCCAGTTCGCGCTTGTTCTTGATGTCCTCCGGCTGCAGCCGGACGATCATGAGCGCCGCCTTGGCGATCTGGTTGTTGAAGTCGTGGTCCTCTTCGCTCAGGCCCTCGGGCATGGCGAACGTCAACGAACCGACGGCGATGTCCTCGGGACGCAGCGGCTCGTGCGTGTTCTCGTTGATGAGCATCTTGCCCTTGGCCCACTTGGTGTGCCTGAGCATCGTGCCCGGCATCGGGCCCAGGTCACGCAGCAGCACCAGGCCGGTCAGCGGCACCATGGCCATCGCGCCGATCAGCGTGTTGCGGACCAGCTTCCGGCGGCCGAGGTCCGACTCGCGGGCACCGTCCTGGAACCCGGCGAGCACCTCCTCGCGCACCTCGGGGGTGGCCTCTATGTCGTGCCGCTCCTCGGGCACCTCGACATCGGTCATCAGCGTCCGGGCCCAGTGGATGGCGCCGGCGCCGATGCAGAACAGCGCGAGCCCCAGGGTCAGACCCAGCGAGAGGTTGAGCGCGCTGACGTGGCCGATCGGGAAGACGTAGACGATCTTGTCGACCGGGAACGCGACGTACGAGGCGATGAAGCCGATCGTGGACAGCATCGACAGCGTGAACAGCCCGGCGACCACGCGCTCGGAGCGCTTGGCGGCCCGCTCGTCGATGTCCTGCACACGGTGCTCGTGGGGCGGCAGCCCCGGGTTGGCGAACGGGTTGTCCCGAGTCGCCAGCACGCCGCCGTCGGCGTCGTCCTGCTGCTGTGGCAGGTTCTCTTCTGAGTTGTCTTGGCTGCTCATGACTTCTTGGCCTTCGTGGTCCGGGCTGCGACCCAAATGGTGATGGCGACCAGGGCGCCCAGGCCGAACACCCAGGCGAACAAGCCCTCAGCCACCGGGCCGAGTCCACCCAGTTGGAAACCACCGGGGCTCTCGGTGTCGTCGCTGTTGACCTTGTTGAGGTAGGCGATGATGTCCCTCTTTTCCTTCTCCGGCATGACCGTGTCGGGGAAAGACGGCATGTTCTGCGGGCCGGTCTGCATGGCCTCGTAGATGTGCTTCGGGCTCACACCGTCAAGAGGGGGCGCGTACTTGCCGTTGCTCAGCGCCCCGCCCTTGCCTGAGAAATTGTGGCACTGGGCACAGTTCGAACGGAAGAGCTGCCCACCGTTGGCAGCATCCTCCTTGCCGTTGAGGCTGTACTGGCTCTTGTTCGGCGTTTCCGGGCCGGCGCCGAGCGAGGCCACGTACGCCGCGAGCTGCTCGGTCTCGGCGGCCGTGTAGACCTTGGGCTTCTTCGGGGCCTGGGCACCGTTCTGCTGGGCCGGCATGCGGCCGGTGCTCACCTGGAAGTCCACGGCGGCGGCGCCGACGCCGACCAGGCTCGGACCGTCAGATGTGCCTTGGCCGCCAGTGCCGTGGCAGCTTGCGCAGCCAACGGCGTAGAGCTTCTTGCCCTCGTCGATGGCGAGGGAGGTCTGGGCCTCGTCGGCCTTGGCCTTGTCCGCCGGCGCGAACGCGGCGTAAAGCCCCCCCGTGGCCGCCAGCGCGAAGAGTAGGACGACGAGCGCCGCCAGCGGATGGCGCCGTCGTGCGGAGAGCTTTTTCACGGATTACCCCGGTGTCAGGATCTTCAGCGTCGATGCTTTTGGCTGCGTCTCGGGTGAAACGCGGGTCCGGTGCGGGACCGGTTACTTGATCATGTAGATCGTGGCGAAGAGGCCGATCCAGACGACGTCGACGAAGTGCCAGTAGTACGACACGACGATGGCCGCCGTCGCCTGCTCGTGCGTGAACCTCTTGGCCGCGTACGTCCTGCCCAGGACCAGCAAGAACGCGATGAGTCCGCCCGTCACGTGCAGCCCGTGGAAGCCGGTGGTCAGGTAGAACACCGAACCGTACGGGTCGGACGAGAGGGTGAGCCCCTCGTGCTTGACCAGCTCGGTGTACTCGAAGACCTGACCGCCGATGAAGATCGCACCCATCACGAAGGTGACCACGAACCACATGCGCAGCTTCTTCACGTCACCGCGCTCGGCGGCGAAGACGCCGAGCTGGCACGTGAGGGAGGAGAGCACCAGGATCGTGGTGTTCGTGGCGGAGAACGGGAAGTTCAGCGCATCGGCCATTTCCTTCCAGTGCTCTGCCCCGGTCACCGATCGGAGGGTGAAGTACATCGCGAAGAGGGCCGCGAAGAACATCAGCTCGGAACTCAGCCAGATGATGGTTCCGACGCTGGTGAGGTTCGGCCGGTTGACCGACGGGTGCGCGTGCCCGGTATCTACTGCTGTTGCTGTCGCCACGACCGACATTATGTCGGTCGCTTATCCCGCCCTCACCTCGGGGGGTCCCGTTCGGAGTGTCAAGGCTGTTCAAGCGGCTCGTACGGCCTATTGCGGCGGTCCCCCGAAGGAGGGAAACGGTATCCGGGGCTCCACAACGCGTTCCGCGCGCCAGCCCTCCTGACGCCCCGTCGAGCCCGGGGAAGATCCGTACGACCTCTCCTCGCCGCGGGCCCCGGCGCAGTAGCATCCGCCCCACGGACCCAGTCCGTTCCGTGCCGTCCACCTGCCTGGAGGAAAGATGCGGCCCACTGCCACGGTGCTGGTCTACAGCGATGACGCGGGCACCCGCGAGCAGGTGCGGCTGGCCGCCGGGCGGCGTCCAGCGGCGGACGTCCCCGAGGTCGAGTACCTGGAGTGCGCCACCCTGCCCGCCGTCCTGGAGGCCCTGGAGGCCGGCGGGATCGACGTCTGCGTCCTGGACGGCGAGACCGCGCCCGCCGGCGGCATGGGCGTGTGCCGACAGATCAAGGACGAGATCTACGCCTGCCCCCCGGTGCTGCTGCTCATGGGCCGCCCGCAGGACGCCTGGCTGGCCACCTGGAGCCGCGCCGAGGCCGCTGTGACGCTCCCGGTGGACCCGGTGGCGCTCGCCGACGCGCTGGCCGGGCTGCTGCGCCAGAAGCGGGCCATAAGCGCCTGAGACCGGCACACGGCCGATTCACGGCGAAGGGGGTCCGGTCCGCGGGAGCGGTCGGGCCCCCTTCGGCATGTGGCGGGCCGGCTCGGCGTGTCGCGGGCCGCCTGGACGGCGGACCGCCGTGGCCGGGTCCTGCCGTGGCTCAGACCGCCGGTCGCAGCCGGGCCGTGTCGGCCGGGCCGCCGCCGTCGCGCGGTCCGGTGGTCAGGGCGCTGCCCTGGCGCCACTTGTCCCAGGACAGGTTCCAGTCGCCGAAGCCGTTGTCGAACGGCGTCATCGTGGTGCCGCCGCTGCCCGTGACCGTCACCAGGTCGCCGGGGCGCACCGTGTCGAAGAACCAGCGGGCGTTGGCGGTGCTCATCCCGGTGCAGCCGTGGCTGACGTTGGCGGCGCCGTGCGAGCCCGCCGACCAGGGCGCCGCGTGCACGTACTCGCCGCTCCAGGTGACCCGGGTGGCCCAGTGCACCGGCAGGTCGTACGACTCGGAACTGCCCTCCGCGATGCCGATGCTGGTCCCGCGCATGCGGACGAAGGACTCCTTGGCGAGGACGACCTTGACGCCGTTGCGCGTGTCGAAGCCCGGCTTGCCGGTGGTGACGGGGATGGTGCGCAGCGTCCTGCCGTCGCGCCGTATGGTCATCCGGTGCGCCGCCGCGTCCGTGACGGCCTCGATCCTGGCGCCGGTGCGCAGCGTGAGGGGCTTGGTGGGGCCGCCGTAGAGGCCGCCGGCGACCTTGATGCCGTCCAGGTGGCTGCGCACGGTGATGGTGGCTCTGGCGGGCCAGTACGCGCGCGGGCGGTAGTGCAGGCTCCTCTCGTCCACCCAGTGCCAGGCGCCCTCGACGGCCGGCTGGGAGCTGACGCGCAGGGCGCGTTCGACGGTGGCCCGGTCCTCGCGGTTCTTCACGGGGGCGCTGAGTTCGGCGGTGACCGGCTGGCCGACCCCGTAGGTGCCGCTGTCCGGGCCGAAACGCACCCGGAGCAACTTGTCGGCGGGGGCGGTGTCGTAGCTGATGGTCTTGCGGCCCGGCCTGCCGTCGGCGTTCTCGGTGCTCACCCGGAGCGTGTAGTGGGCGCCTGCCGCGAGCGGGGCGGTGGAGCGCCACCGCTTGCCGTCGGCGGTGAGTTCGCCGCGCAGGTAGCGGCCGGTGGCGTCGGTGGCGGTCACGTCGGTGATCCGGCTGCCGCCGCCCTTGGCGGTGACCTCCAGGGGCCGGTCGGGGTCGGCCTGGCGGCCGCGCGGGTCGCCGTTGAAGGCCACCTGTTCGGCGGCGTCGTACGGCTTGTCAGCCAGCGGGTCGGAGGGGGAGCCCGCGCAGGCCACGGCGCCTATCGCCAGCGGCGTCACCAGGAGGGCGCAGCGGATGGGTATTCGGGAGCGAGAGGTGTGGCTCATGACCACACGCTAAGAACGGCGGCCGGTTTCGGCGCGCGCAGCGGGCCAAACGAGGGGCGGCCACGGCGGTGACGGGTCCCCCGAAACGCGTACGGCCCGGACTCCCCCGAGGGGGTGTCCGGGCCGTACGGCGAACGGGTGTGCCTACTGGGTGCGGTTCTCGCCCCGGTAGTACTCAAAGACCCAGCCGAAGATGCTGATCATGATGATCGGGGCCGAGAAGTACATCAGCCACCAACCGAAGACCACGCCGAGGAAGGCGAACGAGCCACCCACCGCGAGGAACAGCGGCTGCCAGCTGTGCGGGCTGAAGAAGCCCAGCTCACCGGCGTCGTCAGCGACGTCAGCGTCCTTGTTGTCCTGCGCTCCGGCGTCCACCCGGCGCGCGGTGAACGCCAGGTAGTAGCCGATCATCATGCTCAGGCCGAAGGACAGGGAGAGCGCGGTCGTGCCGACCGGCTCCTTGGACCAGACGCCATAGACGATCGCCATGGCGAGGATGAAGACGGCGAGCCAGATGAACATCCGGCCTTGGATCTTCACTTGCCTGCCTCCTTGCCACCCGCGAGGGCCTTCTCTTCGGTGTGCCCGACGTTCTCAAGCTGGTCGAGCGCGGCGATCTCCGGGTGGTGCAGGTCGAACGCCGGGGATTCGGAGCGAATGCGCGGCAGCGTGAGGAAGTTGTGCCGCGGCGGCGGGCAGGAAGTCGCCCACTCCAGCGAACGGCCGTAGCCCCACGGGTCGTCGACCTCGACCTTCTTGCCGTACTTCGCGGTCTTCCACACGTTGTAGAAGAACGGCAGCACGGACAGGCCCAGCAGGAACGAGCTGATGGTGGAGATGGTGTTGAGCGTGGTGAAGCCGTCCGCGTGCAGGTAGTCGGCGTACCGGCGGGGCATGCCCTCGGCGCCCAGCCAGTGCTGCACCAGGAACGTGCCGTGGAAGCCGATGAACAGCGTCCAGAAGGTGATCTTCCCGAGCCGCTCGTCCAGCATCTTGCCGGTGAACTTCGGCCACCAGAAGTGGAAGCCGGAGAACATCGCGAAGACCACGGTGCCGAAGATGACGTAGTGGAAGTGCGCGACGACGAAGTACGAGTCGGAGACGTGGAAGTCCATCGGCGGCGAGGCCAGGATGACGCCGGTCAGACCACCGAAGGTGAAGGTGATCAGGAAGCCGACCGCCCACAGCATGGGCGTCTCGAAGCTCAGAGAGCCCTTCCACATGGTGCCGATCCAGTTGAAGAACTTCACACCGGTGGGCACCGCGATAAGGAAGGTCATGAAGGAGAAGAACGGTAGGAGCACGCCGCCTGTGACGTACATGTGGTGCGCCCAGACCGTCACCGAGAGACCGGCGATGGCGATCGTCGCGGCCACCAGACCGATGTAACCGAACATCGGCTTGCGGCTGAAGACCGGAATGACCTCGGAGATGATGCCGAAGAACGGCAGGGCGATGATGTACACCTCTGGGTGGCCGAAGAACCAGAAGAGGTGTTGCCACAACAGTGCGCCGCCGTTGGCCGCGTCGAAGATGTGCGCCCCGAATTTGCGGTCCGCCTCCAGGGCGAACAGCGCGGCGGCGAGCACGGGGAAGGCGAGCAGCACCAGGACACCGGTGAGCAGCACGTTCCAGGTGAAGATCGGCATCCGGAACATCGTCATGCCGGGAGCGCGCATGCAGATGATCGTGGTGATGAAGTTGACCGAGCCGAGGATGGTGCCGAAGCCCGAGAGGGCCAGACCCATGATCCACATGTCGGCGCCGACGCCCGGCGAGCGGACCGCGTCCGACAGCGGGGAGTAGGCGAACCAGCCGAAGTCGGCCGCGCCGTTGGGGGTGAGGAACCCGCCGACCGCGATGAGCGAGCCGAAGAGGTACAGCCAGTAGGCGAACATGTTCAGCCGCGGGAACGCCACGTCGGGCGCGCCGATCTGCAGCGGCATGATCCAGTTGGCGAATCCGGCGAACAGCGGCGTCGCGAACATCAGCAGCATGATCGTGCCGTGCATCGTGAACGCCTGGTTGAACTGCTCGTTCGACATGATCTGCGTGCCGGGGCGAGCGAGTTCGGCGCGCATGAACAGCGCCATGACGCCGCCGATGCAGAAGAACGCGAACGAGGTGACCAGGTACATCGTGCCGATCGTCTTGTGATCGGTCGTGGTCAGCCACTTCACCACGGCACTGCCGGGGGCTTTCCGGTACTCGGGTGGTGCTGCCTTTGCCGTGTCGGCGGCGGCACCCTGAGGTTCGTTGAGGATGCTCACTGGTTCTTGGTCTCCGCGTTCTTGGCGGCGTCCGTCTGCTTGATGGTTGCCGGGAGGTATCCGGTCTGACCCTTCTTCGCCAGGTCCTTCAGGTGCTTCCGGTACTCCTCGGGGGAGACCACCTTGACGTTGAAGAGCATCCGGGAGTGGTCCTTGCCGCAGAGCTCGGCGCACTTACCCATGAAGGTGCCCTCCTTGTTCGGAGTCACCTCGAATCGGTTCGTGTGGCCGGGGATGACGTCCTGCTTCATCAGGAACGGAATCACCCAGAACGAGTGGATGACGTCCCGCGAGGTGAGCACGAACTGGACCGTCTCGCCCTTCGGCAGCCACAGCGTCGGGCCCGGCCAGCCCTTGTCCGGGTCACGGTCGCCCGGGATGCCCTGGTCGTACACGCCCTCGGCGCCCTTGGGCACGGCCTTCAGCATCCGGTCCGGGATGCCGGCGACCTCCTTGGGGGTTTTCGCGGGTGTGGACGGGTCGCCGTCCACGTTCTCCATGTAGTTGAAGCCCCAGCTCCACTGGTAGCCCACGACGTTGATGACGTGGTCGGGCTTCTTGGAGGTCTTGAGGAGTTCGCTCTCATCGCGCGCGGTGAAGTAGAACAACACCGAGACGATGACGAGCGGCACGACGGTGTACAGCGCCTCGATGGGCATGTTGTACCGCGTCTGCGGGGGTACCTCGACCTTGGTCCTGCTGCGCCGGTGGAAGATGACGCTCCACAGGATCAGGCCCCAGACCAGCACGCCTGTGGCGAGTGCTGCCGCCCAGGAGCCCTGCCACAGGGAGAGAATCCGCGGCGCCTCCTCCGTGACGGGGGTGGGCATTCCGAGGCGGGGGAAGTCCTTGGATGTGCAACCGGTAGCGGTCGCGAGGACCAGGCCCGCGGCCAGCGCCTGCGGCAGCTTCCGCCGCATCGGGCGCCGCGACGAGCGGTCGGAGCCGTTGGGACTCACGTAGCGCCTTCCCGAGAGTCTCGCCCGTGCGGCCGGCTGCGGCCGTCTCGCTGGTCGGTCGCCGGCCCGCTGCGGGCAGGGGTTTGGATGTTTATGCGGACCAAACCCTACTGGACGCTATTTGAGGTCGCGCGGGGAGGGTGCCCAACGCGCCGGTCCGGGCCCCGAAGGGGTGGAACAGCCGGCTCCGGACGGCATCTGACGGTGTGCTGAGCGCACCCTCGCGCGGCCGGCCGAAGGGGCGGCCGGCTGGTCGTACGCCGGGCCGGGGCGGCCCGCGCCGCCGGTCGCACGCGGGCCGGGGCCCGGCTCCGGCGGCGGCCCCGGGCGAGCCCTCCCGGGCGCGGCCGCCTTCCGGGGGCGGCCGGTCGGCCCCTCGGGGGCGGCCGGTCGTCCGGCGCTCCCTGGTCCGCCCGGGCGACGCGGCGTGAGCCGCGCTACGGCGCTCGGCCCACCGGTCGTCTAGCGTCGTCGCGTGCCCTACTTCGACGCGGCCTCCTCCGCTCCCCCGCACCCCGTGGCCCGGCAGGCGCTGCTCGCCGCCCTGGACGAGGGGTGGGGCGACCCGGCCCGGCTCTACCGGGAGGGGCGGCGGGCCCGACTGCTGCTCGACGCCGCGCGGCAGACCGCGGCCGACGCCGTCGGCTGCCGCCCCGACGAGCTGGTCTTCACCGCGTCGGGGACGCGCGCGGTGCACCAGGGCATCGCCGGGGCCCTCGCCGGCCGGCGGCGGGTCGGCCGGGGGCTGGTCGTCTCGGCGGTCGAGCACTCCTCCGTACTCCACGCGGCCACCGCCCACACGGTCGCGGGCGGCACGGTCACCGAGGTCGGCGTGGACCGTACGGGTCGGGTGGCGCCCACCGCGTACGCCGACGCGCTACGCGGGGTCGCCGAGCCCGTCGCGCTGGCCTGTCTCCAGTCGGCCAACCACGAGGTGGGCACCGAGCAGCCGGTGGTGGACGTCGCGGAGGTCTGCCGCGAGGCGGGCGTGCCGCTCCTGGTGGACGCCGCGCAGTCGCTGGCCTGGGGTCGGGTCGAGGGCCGCTGGTCGCTGCTGACGGCGAGCGCGCACAAGTGGGGCGGGCCGGCGGGCGTGGGGCTGCTGGTGGTGCGCAAGGGCGTGCGGTTCGCGCCGCAGGGCCCGGTGGACGAGCGGGAGTCGGGCCGGTCCGCGGGGTTCGAGAACATCCCGGCCATCGTCGCCGCGGCGGCCTCGCTGCGCGCCGTGCGCGAGGAGGCCGAGTCCGAGGCGCTGCGGCTGCGCGGCCTGGTGGACCGCGTCCGGACCCGGGTACCGGAGCTGGTGCCGGACGTGGAGGTGGTCGGGGACCCGACGCGGCGGCTGCCGCACCTGGTCACCTTCTCCTGCCTGTACGTCGACGGGGAGAGCCTGCTGCACGGGCTCGACCGGGCGGAGTTCGCCGTCTCCTCCGGTTCCTCGTGCACGTCGAGCACGCTGACCCCGAGCCATGTGCTGCGGGCGATGGGGGTGCTGTCGGAGGGCAACGTGCGCGTGTCGCTCCCGAGGGGGACGACCGAGGCGGACGTGGAGCTGTTCCTGGAGCTGCTGCCCGGGATCGTGTCGGCGGTACGCGCGAAGCTGGGGGCGCCGACGGGGCGGGAGTCGGCCTCGGTACGGGGGCCGCGCGCCGACGGGGCGGCGCCGACGGGCGCGGTGGAGGCGCCCGGCGCTCAGAGCTCGGCCGCCGCGGACGCGGCCGGAGGCGGGGCCGGGAATGAAGGCGGGGCTGGGAACGAAGGCCGGGCCGAGGCCGACGGCGCGGGCGCGGACGACGCGCGCGATCTGGAGCCGGCGCTGACCGTGGACGCGCTGGGCAAGCGCTGCCCGCTGCCGGTCATCGAGCTGGCCAAGGTGATCGAGGACGTCCCGGTCGGCGCGGTGGTCGCGGTGCTGGCCGACGACGACGCGGCGCGCCTGGACATCCCGGCCTGGTGCGACATGCGGGGGCAGGAGTACGTGGGCGAGCGCGCGGCGCGGCGCGGCATGGCGTACTGGGTGCGCCGCCGGTAGCCTCCGCCGCGCCGACGGCGGACCGGCTCGCCCCCGCCCCCGCCGGTCACGCGGCGGGAGCGGGGGCGAAGGAGCGCGGAGCGCTGGGGCTGGTGCTCGGTGCGCGGAGCGCTCCGGGCGGGGGCTCAGGCCAGGTCGGCCGGCAGGTGCGGGGTGATCTCGGCGGCGGCGTCCGCGCCGTACGCCTTCTGGAAGCGCTCGACGAAGTTGCCGGAGCGCAGCTCGTACTCCTGCGTGCCGAGCGTCTCGATGACCAGTGTGGCCAGCATGCAGCCGACCTGCGCGGACCGCTCCAGGGGCAGTTCCCAGGACAGGCCGGCGAGGAAGCCCGCGCGGAAGGCGTCGCCGACGCCGGTCGGGTCGACCTTGGCCTTCTCCTCGGGCACGCCCACCTCGATGGTGGGCTCGCCGACGCGCTCGACGCGCACGCCCCGCGCGCCCAGCGTTGTCACCCGGGTGCCGACCTTGCCGAGGATCTCCTCGGCGGTCCAGCCGGTCTTGGTCTCGATGAGCGCCTTCTCGTACTCGTTGGTGAACAGGTACGTGGCACCGTCCACCAGACGGCGGATGTCCTCGCCCTCCATTCGGGCGAGTTGCTGCGAGGGGTCGGCGGCGAACGCGTAGCCGCGCGTACGGCACTCGTCGGTGTGGCGGACCATCGCCTCGGGGTCGTCGGCGCCGATCAGTACGAGGTCGAGTCCGCCGACGCGCTGCGCGACGGGCTGCAGCTCGATCTGGCGGGCCTCGCTCATGGCGCCGGTGTAGAAGGAGGCGATCTGGTTGTGGTCGGTGTCGGTCGTGCACACGAAGCGCGCGGTGTGCAGCAGCTCCGAGATGCGAACCGACTCGGTGTCGACGCCGTGCCGCTCCAGCCAGGCGCGGTACTCGGCGAAGTCCTCGCCCGCCGCGCCGACCAGGACCGGGCGCAGGCCGAGCGCGCCCATGCCGAAGCAGATGTTGGGCCCGACGCCGCCGCGGCGGATGTCGAGGGCGTCGACCAGGAAGGACAGCGAGACCGTATGCAACTGGTCGGCGACCAGTTGGTCGGCGAAACGGCCGGGGAAGGTCATCAGGTGATCAGTGGCGATAGAGCCGGTGACAGCAATGCGCACGGCGAGTCTGCTCCTGCGGGCGACGACAAGGACGATGGTGAGGACGGTCGCTTCACGCTACCGGCTCCGCCGCTCGGCGCCGAACGGGCAAAACTACCCAATAGTAGGGCTTTCTTCGCAGCGTTCGACGTGCCTACGGTGCCTCTAGCCGGGGTGTGCGCCAGCCGCCCCACGGACCGGGAGAGCCCATGCGACAGGACGCCACCCCCGACCTTCCCGTGCACGCCGCCGAACCGGAGTCGTTCGCCGAACTGCGGGCCGACTGCGCGCGGATGGCGCCGCGCTGGTCCGCCAGCGGCGCCGCGGCGACCGCGCCGCCGGTGGGCCCGGCCCAGCTTCGCGGCGTACGGGTGCCGTCGGCCTCCGCCCACCTGGTGGACGGCATGGCCGACTACGGCGACTGAACCGCCGCGCGAGGTGGCCGGCTCCGGCCGCGCCCCCGCCGCTCGGGCCCTCGGGCCGCCGCGTGCCACTCGGGCGCGCGGCGGCCCGTTTTCCGTTCCGCGCCGACCCGGTGGAACCGACCGCTCCCCCGCTCCGTCCCATCGGCGTCCCCGTCCCGGGGATGGAGCCGAACCAAAGAGCGGAGCCGAAGGAGTAACACCGTGAGCACCGAGGACACCCCCGAGGACCTCTCCGAGGAGACTTCCGGCCACACCAGTACGAAGACCGCGAGCAAGCGCCGTTCCCCGTGGGCCATCGCCACGGTGGCCGCGGCGGTGATGGTGGTCGGCGGTGGCGGCGCCTACTGGGCGTCGTCGGCCTCCGACGACGGTGGGTCGCGGGACGGCGGCCGGTCGAGCGACCCGGCGCCCCTGGCCATCGGCGAGCGGGCCGGCGACGAACGCGGGGCGCGCGATGGCATCGCCCCCGGCGAACCCGACCCCGGCCGCGCGCACTACCGGGCACCCGGCGAACTGCCCACCGCGCCACGGGAGACGGCCCCCGTCTACCGCACCGCCCCGAAGGTCTCCCGCGCCGACGTGGAGCGACTGGCCAAGGCGCTGCGCGTGGCCGGCGAGCCCCGGCTGGAGCGCGGCGTGTGGAAGGTCGGCGGCACCCCGGACCGGATGAGCCCGACGCTGCGCGTGAAGGAGACGGGTGCCGGCGGCTGGTCGTACACCAAGTTCGGCGCGCCGGGCGGCGACGGCTGCCTGGAGCCGCCGCACACCATGGGCGACGCCGACGACGCCAGCCAGTCCAGCCCGGCCGGCCCGCGCTGCGGCTCGCTGCGGGACGGCACCTCCGGCGGCGGCACCAAGGACGCCGGGCGCGGCCGCGAGGCGCGCGGCCCGAAGAACGCGCCGGCGGTGCCCGACGGCGGTTCGGAGCCGGTCTCCGTCGCCGAGGCCGAGAAGGCCGCGCGGCCCGTGCTCGACGCGGTCGGCCAGTCCGACGCGAAGCTCGACGCGAGCCGCACCTACGGGGCGGTGCGCGCGGTGACCGCCGACCCGACCTTCGACGGGCTGCCCAGCTACGGCTGGCAGACCACGCTTGAGGTCGGCGTGGACGGCGACGTCGACGGGGCCAACGGCTTCCTCAACAAGCTGGCCAAGGGCGACGAGTACCCGCTGATCGACGCGGACGAGGCCGTCAAGGCGCTCAACGCCGGCCCGGGCAACGCGGGCCGGGCCCCCGTCGGCGACTGCGCCCACACCGAGCCCGCCGCGCCCGACGTGGCGGACGACGTGGAGAAGGGCGACCAGGGCGACAGCGGCGGCAAGGCCGAGCGGGGCACCGACGGCGCGAGCGGCGCCGGGGACGGCGAGCGGGAGGTCGCGCCGTGCGCGCCGGCCCGTGGCGAGCGGTCCGCCGCGCACGAGGTGCGCGAGGCGAGGTTCGGGCTCGGCATGCGGTTCGAGGAGGGCCGGCAGGTGCTGGTGCCCTCGTGGATCTTCACGGTGCGCCCGGCGGACGCCAAGGACGGCGAGTCCGACTTCACCGTCACGCACCCGGCCGTGGACCCGAAGTACGTGATCGGCGCCAGGACCGGCCCCGGCGCGCCAACCGACGGCGGCTCGGACCGGGAGCCCGGTAACGGCACCCGCCCGGGCAAGCACATCGAGTCCTACAGCGCGGACGGCAAGAGCCTGACCGTCCGGTTCTACGGCGGGGTGTGCTCGACGTACGAGGCCACCGCCGACACCTCCGACTCAAAGGTCACCGTGCGGGTGACGGGCAAGGAGAAGAAGCCGGGCGCGAAGTGCGTCCTGGTCGCCAAGGAGTTCGAGAAGAAGATCACGCTCGACGAGCCGCTGGGCGACCGCGAGGTGGTGGACGCCGCCACCGGCGAGTCCGTGCCCAAGGGTGAGGGCGCGAAGCAGGACAAGTAGCGCGAGCGCGGCACGGCCCGTACGGCACGTGGCGCCGGAGCGTCGGGACAGCAGCGGACGCGACCGGGGCGGCGGCCCTCGTCAGCCATGGCCTGGAGCCATGGGGCGGGGGCCGCCGCCTCCGTCGTGGTCGGCCGCGCCGTGAGCCGGGCGCCGGAGCGCGCGGCAGGCGTGCGACCGGGGCGCGGTGCGCCGTCGGCCGCCGTGTGTGGCCCTCGGCCCCGCGGGCGGGTGCGCCCGCGGAGGGGTGGGGGCCTTAGCTGAAGGAGTCGCCGCAGGCGCAGGAGCCCGTGGCGTTCGGGTTGTCGATGGTGAAGCCCTGCTTCTCGATGGTGTCCACGAAGTCGATGGAGGCGCCACCGAGGTACGGGGCGCTCATGCGGTCGGTGACGACCTTGACCCCGTCGAAGTCCTTCACGACATCGCCGTCGAGCGAACGCTCGTCGAAGAAGAGCTGGTAGCGCAGGCCGGAGCAGCCACCAGGCTGAACTGCGACGCGCAGCGCGAGGTCCTCGCGGCCTTCCTGCTCAAGGAGCGCCTTGACCTTGCCCGCGGCGGCATCGGACAGGAGGATGCCGTCACTCGTGGTGGTGTCGTCCTGAACCGTCATCTGCTTCTCTCCCGGGTTGTACGGACTGCTTGCCCTCGGCTGCAACCCACGCCGGGCCGAATTCATTCCGACTCTGGCGCGCGTCTTCCGTCTTCATGCTCGCACACCGGCCTCCGCCCGGACACGGGCCGCCGAACCGGGCATGCGTCACATCGACGCGATGGCCATCGTCAACGTGACGCGAAGCGGTTATGATAAATAGCGTCAATCAGACGAAAAGGCTTGTCTGCGGAAACAGAAAGGGTGCGTGCTGTGACCACCGCCCAACCTCTCGACGTCCAGCCCACGCCTCTGGCCCTGCTGCTCCTGGGTCGCGAGTCCGACCCGAGGAGCGAGCGCGGCGTGGAGTGCCCGGGCGACCTCCCCGCCCCCTCCGACCCCGACCTGGTGGCCCGCGCCCGGGCGGCCAAGGAGCGGCTCGGGGACCGCGTCTTCGTGCTCGGCCACCACTACCAGCGCGACGAGGTCATCGAGTTCGCGGACGTCACCGGGGACTCGTTCAAGCTCGCCAGGGACGCGGCCGCCCGGCCGGACGCCGAGTTCATCGTCTTCTGCGGCGTGCACTTCATGGCCGAGTCCGCCGACATCCTCACCGGCGACGACCAGCAGGTCATCCTCCCCGACCTGGCCGCCGGCTGCTCCATGGCCGACATGGCCACGGCCGAGCAGGTCGCCGAGTGCTGGGACGTGCTGACCGAGGCCGGCGTGGCGGAGGTGACCGTGCCCGTCTCGTACATGAACTCCTCCGCCGACATCAAGGCGTTCACCGGCAAGCACGGCGGCACGATCTGCACCTCGTCCAACGCGCGGCGGGCCCTGGAGTGGGCCTTCGCGCAGGGCGGCCAGGCCGGCGGCGCCAAGGTGCTCTTCCTGCCCGACCAGCACCTGGGGCGCAACACGGCCGTACGGGACCTCGGGATGTCCCTGGAGGACTGCGTCGTCTACAACCCGCACAAGCCGAACGGTGGCCTGACCGTCGAGGAGCTGCGCGCGGCGAAGATGATCCTGTGGCGCGGCCACTGCTCGGTGCACGGCCGGTTCTCGCTGGAGTCGGTGCGGGACGTGCGCGAGCGCATACCGGGCGTGAACGTGCTGGTCCACCCCGAGTGCAAGCACGAGGTCGTCGCGGCCGCCGACTACGTGGGCTCGACCGAGCACATCATCCAGACCCTGGAGGCCGCGCCGGCCGGGTCCAAGTGGGCCATCGGCACCGAGCTGAACCTGGTGCGGCGGCTGGCCAACCGGTTCGCCGACCAGGACAAGGAGATCGTCTTCCTCGACAAGACGGTGTGCTTCTGCTCCACGATGAACCGCATCGACCTCCCGCACCTGGTCTGGGCCCTGGAGTCGTTGGCCGACGGCAAGGTGGTCAACCGCATCGAGGTCGACCCGGAGACGGAGAGCTTCGCCAAGCTGGCCCTGGAGCGGATGCTGTCCCTGCCGTAGCCCCGCCCCGGCGCCCCCACCAGCGGGCCGCCGCGAACGCCCCGCCCGCCGTCCCACCGACGCGGCGCGGGGCGTTCGCGCGCACGCCGGCCGCCCACCGCCAGCCGCGCCCCCGACCTCGCGGGGGACGACAGCTACTCCGAGCGCGGGCGCACCAGGCCGCTCTCGTACGCGATGACCACGAGCCCGGCCCGGTCGCGGGCGCCGAGCTTGGCCATGGTCCGGTTGACGTGGGTCTTCACGGTGAGCGGGCTGACCTGGAGCCGCTCGGCGATCTGGTCGTTCGACAGCCCGCCGGCGACCTGCACCAGCACCTCGCGCTCGCGCACCGTCAGCGCGTCGAGCCGGGCCGCCTCGTAGCCGCCGTCGGCCGCGTGATCTCCCGAACCGGCGCCCTGCGCGAGGAACTTGGCGATCAGCCCCTTGGTGGCGACCGGCGACAGCAGGGCCTCGCCCGCCGCCGCGACCCGGATGGCGGCCAGCAGTTCCTCGGGCTCGGCGCCCTTGCCCAGGAAGCCGCTGGCGCCCGCGCGCAGCGACTCCACCACGTACTCGTCCACCTCGAACGTGGTCAGCATGACCACCCGCACGTCCGCCAGCGCGGGGTCGGCGCTGATCAGCCGGGTGGCGGCGAGCCCGTCGGTGCCGGGCATCCGGATGTCCATCAGCACCACGTCGGCGCCGGTCTCCCGGGTCAGCCGGACGGCCTCGGCACCGTCCGACGCCTCCCCGACGACCTCCATGTCGGACTCGGAGTCCACCAGGATGCGGAAGGCGCTGCGCAACAGCGCCTGGTCGTCCGCGAGCACCACCTTGATCGTCATACGTTCTCGTCCCCTCCCGCGCGGCCCCGTACGGGAAGTGTCGCGCGCACTCGGAAGCCGCCCTCAAGCCGGGGCCCCGCCTCGCAGTCGCCGCGCAGCGCGGCGACCCGCTCGCGCATGCCGATCAGGCCGTGCCCGCCGCCGTCGGCCGCCTCCCGCCAGGCGCCACCGAGGTCGCGGGCGGTGGGCGGCGCGCCCCGGTCGGCGCCGCGCGCCGCAGGCTGGCCCCTGCCGGCCGTCGGGCCCGCCCTGCCCTGGAGCGCGCCGACGCGGGCGGCCGGCTGCGCCGCCGTCTCGCCGGTGCCGCCGCCGTCGTCCACGACGGTGATCTCCAGCTCGTCCCGCTGCCGCACGATGCGCACCGCGGCCGTGGCGCTGGGTCCCGCGTGCTTGTGCACGTTGGTCAGCGCCTCCTGGATGACGCGGTACGCGGTGAGGTCGACGGCGGTCGGCAGGGCGCCGGACACCTCGGCGACGCCGGCCGCGTCGGTCACCCGCGCACCCGGCTCGCCCTCGCTCGCCGCCTCCACGGTCACCCGCAGCCCGGTACGGACGAAGCCGTCGATGAGCTGGTCGAGGACGCTGAGCCCGGGCGCCGGCTCGGTGGGGGCCTTCGGGTCGCCGTACTGGCGCAACAGGCCGACGGTGGCGCGCAGTTCGCCCAGGGCCGAGCGGCTGGCCTCGCGCACGTGCGCGAGGGCCTGCTTGGCCTGGTCCGGGCGGCTGTCCATGACGTGCGAGGCCACCCCGGCCTGCACGTTGACCAGCGCGATGTGGTGGGCGACCACGTCGTGCAGCTCGCGGGCGATGCGCAGCCGCTCCTCGGCCACCCGGCGCCTGGCCTCCTCCTCGCGGGTGCGCTCGGCGCGCACCGCGCGCTCCTCGATCGCCGCGATGAAGGCCCGCCGGCTGCGCACCGCGTCGCCGACGGCGGCGGCCATGCCGGTCCAGGCGAAGATGCCGAGGTTCTCCTGCGCGTACCAGGGCTGGACCCCGAAGATCATCACGGTGCCGGTGAGCAGCGCGACGGTGGCCGCGCCGATCCGCCAGGTGGTGTGCCGGTCGGTGGAGGCCGCGACGGTGTAGAGCGCGATGACCACGCTGATGGCCAGTTGGGAGGGGGGCACGGAGCCGTCCCGCGAGCCGGCGATGCCCAGCACGCTCAGCACCGTGGTGACGGCGAGCACCGTCCGTGGCCGCCGGCGGCGCAGCACGAGCGCGGCGCTGCACAGCACGGCCAGGCCGACGAGGAGCGGGCCGACGTCGGGCCTGTTCTCGGAGGGCCCGGTCACCGAGCTGACCAGGATGCAGACGAAGACGCCGGCGGCGATCACCGCGTCCACGGCGAGCGGGCGCGCACGGAGCCAGCAGTCGCGGATCGGCCCCGGTCTCGGGGTGCTCGGTCCGGTGGCGGGAGGAGTCACGGCATCCAACGGTACGGGCTGACGCGCGGGCCGGTGGCCACCGCGCAGCACGCACCGCCCCCGGCGCCGGGAGGTCGTCCTCCGGGTGCCGGGGGCGGCGGGTGCGCTCGGTCCGGGCCAGGCGCGTGGGGTGGCTGGAGCGGTCGGGCGGTGCTCAGTTCGGGATGAGTCCGTCGTCGCTGAGCATCTGTTCGACCTCTTCGAGGGTGGCTTCGGGCCCGGGGAGGATCAACTCGGACGGCTGGAGCGCGTCGTCGGGCAGCGGTTCGCCCAGGCGGCGCACGGCGTCGAGGAGCGCGGCCAGCGTGCGTCGGAAGCCGTCGTGGTCGCCGCCCTGTATCTCGGCGAGCAACTCGTCGTCCAGGCGGTTGAGTTCGGCGAAGTGGACGTCGTCCAGCCTCACCTGGCCCTCCCCCATGATCCGTACGATCACGATGGCCTCCTCGGCTCACGGTCTTCCCGGCGCGGTCGAACGACCGGCGCCGGTGTCCTCGCCACGTCGCGCA
Source organism: Streptomyces sp. 71268 (assembly GCF_029392895.1). Classification (NCBI taxonomy): domain Bacteria; kingdom Bacillati; phylum Actinomycetota; class Actinomycetes; order Kitasatosporales; family Streptomycetaceae; genus Streptomyces; species Streptomyces sp. 71268. The sequence goes on along the minus strand of NZ_CP114200.1, from coordinate 6,519,849 downwards.
CGACGTCGCGTCCGGCGAGGCTACTTCTCGAAGCGCGGCTTCTGCCGGTCGACGGGCTGCACCTGGCTGCCGGGCGCGGCCTGCCCGCCCTCGATGGCGGGCGCCCCGCTGCCGCCGGCCAGCTCGGCCTTCATGCGCTGGAGTTCGATCTCCACGTCCGTGCCGCCGGAGATGCGGTCCAGCTCGGCCGCGATGTCGTCCTTGGCGGCGAGCCCCGACTGGTCGTCGAGCGCGCCCGAGGCCAGCAGTTCGTCGATAGCCCCGGCCCGCGCCTGGAGCTGCGCGGTCTTGTCCTCGGCGCGCTGGATGGCCATGCCGACGTCGCCCATCTCCTCGGAGATGCCGGAGAACGCCTCGCCGATGCGGGTCTGTGCCTGGGCGGCGGTGTAGGTGGCCTTGATGGTCTCCTTCTTGGTACGGAAGGCGTCCACCTTGGCCTGGAGGCGCTGGGCCGCCAGGGTGAGCTTCTCCTCCTCACCCTGGAGCGTCTGGTGCTGCGTCTCCAGGTCGGTGACCTGCTGTTGGAGGGCCGCCCTGCGGGAGAGCGCCTCGCGGGCCAGGTCCTCGCGCCCGAGCGCGAGCGCCTTGCGGCCCTGCTCCTCCAGCTTGGAGGACTGGCCCTGCAACTGGTTCAGCTGCAGTTCGAGCCGCTTGCGGGAGGTCGCCACGTCCGCGACCCCGCGCCGCACCTTCTGGAGCAGTTCGAGCTGCTTCTGGTACGAGTAGTCGAGCGTCTCTCGTGGGTCCTCGGCCCGGTCCAGGGCCTTGTTGGCCTTCGCGCGGAAGATCATTCCCATACGCTTCATGACACCGCTCATGGGCCTCGCGCGCCCCCTTCTGACGGACTTCGGCTCCAGCACCCTCTACAGACCCAGCGTACGGGCCCCGCATCTATTACCGCACTGTTCGGGCGCTCTCGGACTCCTCCTGGAGGACGATCAGGTGTAGGCGGTCTCCGGCCCGAGGAGTAGGTGGCGCCCGGGGAAACACCGCTACACGTGAGCACACCACTCATGAGACGTACCGCCGTTGCCGGATCGTTCCCCCCGAGGCTGTGGTCTACCCCCCGCCACCCCGTACCCTTGGGTTTTGTGTTCCGAAGCCGTTCGAAGGATGAGCAGTCCGCGCCCTCACGGGTGACCGCGGACGAGCCGCAGCAGCCCCGTGACCCGCAGGCGCCCAAGGGCCGCCCCACGCCCAAGCGCAGCGAGGCACAGTCGCAGCGCCGCAGCCTGGCCAACACGCCGACGTCCCGCAAGGACGCGGCCAGGCGGCAGCGCGAGGCCAGGCGGGCCGACCTGGCCAGGCAGCGGGAGGCTCTCGCCAACGGCGACGAGCGGTACCTGCCGGTCCGCGACCGGGGCCCGATCCGGCGGTTCGCCCGGGACTACGTGGACTCCCGGTTCGTCATCGCGGAGTTCTTCCTGCCGCTCGCGGTGATCATCCTCGTCCTGAGTCTGGTGCAGGCCGGCGCCATGCAGCAGTACGTGCTGTTGCTGTGGATGATCGTGATCTTCCTGATCGTGATCAACTCGGTGGTCATCGGCATCTCGCTCAAGCGCCAGTTGCGCCAGCGCTTCCCCGGCGAGAACCTGCGCGGCGCCGTGGCGTACGCCCTGATGCGCAGCCTCCAGATGCGCCGGCTGCGGCTGCCCAAGCCGCAGGTCAAGCGCGGAGAGCGGCCCTGACCGGGAGCGCTGCCTTCGCCCGCGGCGCACAGAACTGGCTCAGCGGCCTCGGCGGGTTGCGCAACACCGTCCGCCAGGAGCTGGTCGCCCGACAGCTCGACGAGCAGATCGCCGGGCGCTACCCCGCCGGGCGGCAGCTCCGCGTGCTCGACGTCGGCCTCGGACAGGGCACCCAGGCGCTGCGGTTGGCGCGCGTCGGGCACGAGGTGACCGGCCTGGAGTCGGACCCGGCGATGCTCGCGGCCCTGCGCGCCGCCCTGGAGGGTGAGCCGCGGTTCGTGCGCGAGCGGGTGCGGCTGATCCAGGGCGACGGCCGGGACACCGGCGCGCACTTCCTGCCGGGCGCCTTCGACGTGGTGCTCTGTCACGGCGTGCTCATGTACGTGCCCGAGCCGGACCCGATGCTCGCCGGCCTCGCCCGCGTGCTGGCCGCCGGCGGGCTGCTCTCGCTGGTCGTGCGGAACGCGGACGCGCTCGCCCTGCGGCCCGGGCTCGCCGGCGACTGGGCGGGGGCGCTGGCCGCCTTCGACTCCCCCGCGTACACCAACCGGCTCGGCCTGCCGGTGCGCGCCGACCGGCGCGCGGACCTGACGGCCACGCTGGCGGGCATCGGCGCGCCGGTGCACGCCTGGTACGGCGTGCGGCTGTTCACCGACGGCGCCGCCGACGGCACGGTGCCGCCGGCCGCCGACGAGCTGGCCCAGCTGCTCGACGCGGAGGACCGCGCCGGGCGCACCGACCCGTACCGGTCCCTGGCGGCGCTGCTGCACCTGTGCGGGGTGCGCGGCTAGCGAGCGGGCTTGCCTGTCGGGTGAGAGCCGGTCCGCGGGGCCGCGCGGCGAGATTCGCCGGGTGTTCGGGTCAGGTAAGGGTGTCCGTACCGCGTCCTGTCCTTCGCCAGAAGGTTCCAGAGCCCGGGAGAGAACGTGTCCGCCGAGCAGGACGCCGCGCCGTCGGCGACGCCCGTGGTCCAGCCGTCCCCAAGCGGGACGGGTACGGCGGCGGAGTCGGCGCCGCCGACCAAGCTGCCCGCCCGCCAGACGTGGGCCATCCTGCGCGAGCACATCCGGCCGCACCGCTGGACGATCGTGCTGGCCGCGGTGTTCGCGCTGATCGGCGCGGCGACCGGGCTCGCGCAGCCGCTGGCCGCCAAGGAGCTGGTCAACCGGCTCGGGGACGACGAGTCGATCGCCGGGATGCTGGTGGTGCTGACCCTGCTGGTGGTGCTCGGCACGGCCATCGAGGCGTTCGGCGCCTACCTGCTGGAGCGCACGGCCGAGTCCGTGGTGCTGGCGGCCCGGCGGCGCCTGGTGGGGCGGTTGTTGCGGCTGCGGGTGCCTGAGGTCGAGCGCACCCAGCCCGGTGACCTGATGTCGCGGGTCACGTCGGACACCACGCTGTTGCGTTCGGTGGCCACGGAATCGCTGGTCGGGGCCGTTACCGGGGCCCTCACGCTGATCGCGACCGTGGTGTTGATGGGGCTCATGGAACCGGTGCTGCTGCTGGTCACGCTGGGCGTGATGGTGCTGATCGGCGGCGCGGTGGGGCTCGTCATGCCACGGATCGCCCTGGCCAGCAAGGCGGCCCAGGAGGCGGTCGGGGCGATCTCCACGGTGTTGGAGCGCTCCTTCGGGGCCCTGCGCACCATCAAGGCGTCCGGTGCCGAGGACCGGGAGAACGCCGCGGTGGACGCGGCGGCGCACGACGCCTGGCGACACGGCGTACGGGCCGCCAAGTGGCGGGCGCTGGCCTGGTCGTCGGTGGGGTTCGCGGTGCAGGTCTCCTTCCTCGTGGTGCTCGGCGTGGGCGGCGCTCGGGTGGCCTCCGGCGCGACCGACGTGGGCACGCTCATCGCCTTCCTGCTCTTCCTCTTCTACCTGATCGACCCGGTCAGCCGCCTGGTCGAGGCCGTCTCCCAGTACCAGGTCGGGGCCGCCGCCGTGGCCCGCATCAGCGAGGCGGAGCAACTGGCGACCGAGCCGGTGGGCCCGGCCCGGCCACGGGTTGGCACGCCGGTCGCGGAGGGCGCTGACGGGGCCGGCGCGAGCGGGCCGGTCCGCCCCGCGACCGTCACCTTCGACGACGTCACCTTCCGCTACCGCGACGACCTGCCCCCCGTCCACCACGGCGTCAGCTTCACCATCCCCAGCGGCGGGCTCACGGCGTTCGTCGGCCCGTCCGGCGCCGGCAAGACCACGGTCTTCGGGCTGATCGAACGGTTCTACGAGGCCACCGGCGGCCGGGTCCTCGTGGACGGGCGGTCCGTCCTGGACTGGCCGCTGGACGAGCTGCGGGCCGCCATCGGGTACGTCGAACAGGACGCGCCGGTGCTCGCCGGCACGCTCCGCGACAACCTGCTCTTCGCCCATCCGACCGCCAGCGAGGACGAGCTGCGCGAGGTCCTCGTACGCACCAAGTTGGACGCCCTCGTGGAGCGGCTGCCGGACGGGCTGGAGACGCTGGTGGGCCACCGTGGCAGCAAGCTCTCGGGCGGCGAGCGGCAGCGGGTGGCGATCGCCCGCGCGCTGCTGCGCCGCCCCCGACTGCTGCTCCTGGACGAGGCGACGTCGCAGCTCGACGCGGTGAACGAGATGGCGCTGCGGGACACGGTGGCGCTCGCGGCCCGCGAGACGACGATTCTGGTCGTCGCGCACCGGCTGTCGACGGTCACGCTGGCCGATCGCATCGTGGTGATGGACGGCGGCCGGGTGCGCGCGGTGGGCACACACGCGGAGCTGGTGGCCACCGACCCGCTGTACGGGGAGCTGGCGGCGGCCCAGCTCCTGGCCACGGCCCCGTAGGCGGGCGGCGGGGCCGCCCCGTGGCGACGGTGGCCGGCGCGGGCCCGGGGCCGTGGGGGTGACCCGAGCGGCGGCGTCCACGGGCCGACGGCCGCTCGGCGCGGGAGACTCCGGGCATGAGCCTTCCTCGTGCGTACGCTCTGCCGCTACGGCTACGCCGGGCGGTGCCCGCCCTCGGGTGTGTGGTGGCCCTGCTGGCCGGGTGCAGCTCCGACGGCTCCGATCCCGGGCCCGCCTCCGCGTCGGCCACCGGCGCGGAGTCCGGGCCGGCCACCAGGACACCCGGCGCGAGCGGGCTGCGGACCGGGGGCGGGGGCGACGGACCGCAGGTGCAGCGCGCGTACGAGGAGACGGTGCGGGCGGTGCTGCCGTCGGTCGTCCAGATCACCACCGACGGCGGCCTCGGCTCGGGCGTCGTCTACGACGCGCGGGGCCACATCGTCACCAACGCGCACGTGGTGGGCGACGCCCGCGCGTTCGAGGTCACCCTGGCCACCGGCGACGCGACGCTGCCGGCCCGCCTGGTCGCCAGCTTCCCGCCACAGGACCTGGCCGTCATCAAGCTGGAGGACCCGCCGAAGGACCTCAAGCCCGCCGGGTTCGGCGACTCGGCCAAGGTGCGCATCGGGCAGATCGTCCTCGCCATGGGGAGCCCGCTCGGCCTGTCGGGCAGCGTCACCCAGGGCATCGTCTCCGCCCTGGACCGCACCGTGGGCGAGGGCCGGCGCGGCGGCGGCACCGGGGCCACCATCGGCAACCTGGTGCAGACCTCCGCCGCGATCAACCCGGGCAACAGCGGCGGCGCCCTGGTCAACCTCGACCACCAGGTCATCGGCGTCCCGACACTGGCCGCCGCCGACCCCGAGCAGGGCGACCAGGCCGCCGGCATCGGCTTCGCCATCCCCGCCTCCACCGTCACCCACATCGCCGACCAGATGATCGAGCACGGCCGGGTGACGCGGTCGGGCAAGGCCGCGCTCGGCATCAGCGGGCGCACCGTGCTCGGACCGGGGTACGAGCCGGCCGGGGTCGCGGTCGTCGCGGTCACCCGGGACGGCGCGGCGGCGAGGGCCGGGCTGCGGGCCGGCGACCGGATCGTGCGCGTCGACGACACGTCGACGGCGACCATGTCGGCCCTGACCGACGCGCTGGCCCGGCACCAGGTAGGCGACCGGGTCGAGGTGGCGTACGACCGGCGGGGGCGACAGCGGACCGTGTCGGTCAGGCTGGGCGAGCTGTAGCGGGGCCCGGGCCACGGCCGGTCGGCGGGCCGTGGCCCGACGTGCCGTGGCGCCCGCCGGCGGTGCTCGGCGGGCGCCACGGCGCGGCGGGGTGCTCAGCCGGTCGGCTCGGCCTGGTCCGCGTGCAGGCTCATCGGCCCGTAGATCTTGGCGTCGTCCTCATACAGGTGCACCTGATCCACGCCGCCGTCGGCCAGGTCCTTCCACACCTCGCCGAGCCACGACTCCGCGTCGCCCTGGGTCGGGAAGTCCTCCGGCTCCACCGGGGGAGCCGTCTGCGTCCCATCGGCCTTCTCGAACCGCCACGTCCACGCCATGTCCGCTCCGTCTCTGCCGCCGTGTTGCCGCACCGCGCGGGTCGCGCCGCCCGCCGTCGGCGACGCGTCGCGGCCCGCGCGCCCGGCACGTCACGCCGCCGCGCGGGGCGGCTGCGCCGTGCCGGTACGGCCCTGGTGACCGCAGCGTAGCCCGGCCGGACACCCCATCGGAGGTGGCCCCGCGCGCTGGCCGACCGTGGACGCGAGACGATCAGGGCGTGGAACTGACTCTCCTCGGCACCGGAGCCCCGGGTGGGCTGCCCCGGCCCGACTGCCCCTGCGCCGCCTGCGCCACCGCCGTGGGCGCCGCTGCGCGGGCCGCGACGGCGCTGCTCATCGACGACGCGCTGCTGCTCGACCTCACCCCTGGCCCGGCCCTGGCCGCGGCGCGGGCCGGGCGCACGCTGGCCGGCGTGCGGCAGGTGCTGCTCTCGCACCCGCACAACGGGCCGGCGGTCGAGGTGCCGCCCGGGCTGCCGGCGCCCGGGCGGGCCGCGGACGGGCGGGAGCTGGCGCTGCTGAGCGGGCACCGGGTGCGGGCCATCGCCCTGGACGCCCCCGGCACCGGGTACGAGGTGACCGGGCCCGACGGCGAGCGGCTGCTGTACCTGCCGCCCGACGCCGCGCCCGCGGGCCTGGCCGACCCGGGGCCCGCCCGTCCCGGCAGGCCGTACGACATGGTGCTGCTCGACGTGTTGGGCCGGCCCGACGCGCTGGCCAGGCTGCGGGCCGCGGGGCTGGTGGCGCCCACCACGGACGTGCTGGCCGTGCACATCGACCACACCGTGCCGCCGGGCCCCGAGCTGCACCGCCGGCTCGCCGCCGCGGGCGCGCGGACCGTCCCGGACGGGCGGACGCTGGTGGTCGGCGAGTACCACGCGGTGCCCGACCTGCCGCGGCGCACGCTGGTGCTCGGCGGCGCGCGGTCCGGGAAGTCGCTGGAGGCCGAGCGGCGGCTCGCGGCCTTTCCCGAGGTGCTGTACGTGGCCACCGGTGGGCGCCGGGCCGGCGACCCGGAGTGGGCGGCGCGGGTGGCCGCGCACCGCGAGCGCCGGCCGGGGAGCTGGCGTACGGCCGAGACGTGCGACCTGGAGCCGCTGCTCGCGGACGAGGGTCCGCCGCTGCTGGTGGACTGCCTGTCGCTGTGGCTGACGGACGCGATGGACGCGGTCGGGGCGTGGGAGGACGAACGCTGGGCCGACGGCGGCGAGCACGCCCTGCGCGAGCGGGTGGCGGCGCTGGTCGCCGCGGTACGGGCCATCCGGCGTCCGCTGGTGGCGGTGAGCAACGAGGTCGGCTCCGGCGTGGTGCCCGCGACGGCCTCCGGCCGCCGCTTCCGGGACGAGCTGGGGCGGCTGAACGCGGCGGTGGCCGCCGAGTGCGAGCACGTCCTGCTGGTGGTCGCGGGCCAGTCGCTGACGCTGCGCTGAGCGGGCCGCGACGGTGGTCACGGGGCCTGCCGGACGCGCGGCCGGGCCCCCGGCCCACGGGACGGGCCTGGGGGCCCTACGGGAGGGGCGGGAACGATAGGGTGCGGCGGATGAGCGGTCTACACCTCGATGACTTCGTCGACCTGATCGAGCGCCCCGACGGCGGCGTACGCCGTGACGCCGAGGAGCGCCGCGCCCGGTTCGCCACGCCACCCGGCGCGCTGGGGCGGCTGGACGAGCTGGGCGAGTGGCTGGCCGCCGCGCAGGCGAGCGTGCCGGTCAAGCCCATCGAGCGGGCGCGGGTGCTGTTGTTCGCCGGCGACCACGGCGTCGCCGAACTGGACGTCTCGGGGCGCCCGGCGGGCACCACCAAGGAGCTCGTACGGGAGGCGCTGGACGGCACCAGCGCGGTGGCGATCCTGGCCCGCCGCTACGGCGTCGGGCTGCGCGTGGTGGACCTCGCGGTGGACTGCGACCCGGCCGAGTTCCCCGAGGAGGTCACCCGGCACCGGGTGCGGCGGGGTTCGGGCCGGATCGACATCGAGGACGCGCTCAGCGCGGAGGAGGTCGAGCAGGCGTTCCGGGCCGGGATGGCGATCGCCGACGAGGAGGCCGACTCCGGCACCGACCTGGTGGTGCTCGGCGATCTGAGCGTGGGCGGCACCACCGCCGCCAGCACCCTGGTCGCGGCGCTGTGCGGCACCGACGCCTCCGTGGTGACCGGGCGCGGCGGGTTCGGGATCGACGACCTGGCGTGGATGCGCAAGTGCGCGGCGATCCGGGACGCGCTGCGCCGGGCCCGGCCGGTCCTCGGTGACCAGCTGGAGCTGCTGCGCACCTCGGGCGGCGCGGACCTGGCGGCCATCACGGGGTTCCTGTTGCAGAGCGCCGTGCGCCACACGCCGGTGATCCTGGACGGGGTGGTCTCGGCCGCGTGCGCGCTGGTGGCGCAGCGGGTGGCGTTCCGGGCGCCGGACTGGTGGCTGGCCGGCCACGCGAGCGGGGAGCCCGCGCAGGCCAAGGCGTTGGACCGGACCGCGCTCAACCCTCTCCTGGACCACGGCGTCAGTGTGGGTGAGGGAACCGGGGCGCTGCTCGCTCTGCCGATGGTGCAGGCGGCCGCGGCCCTGGCGGCGGAACTTCCGCTGCGGGACTGACGTACGGGCCCGCTGGCCCGGCACCCGGCGGCGCGCGTTCGCGCCGCCGGGTCGTGCTGGGCCCTGGTGCGATCCAATCGGGCAAAGCAGCCCAAAATTCGAATAAAACACCTCTCCCTCATATGCTCTACTTTCATGGGAGAAGTCCGTTTGAGTCCGGAAGAAGGCAAGCAGCGCGGCCCCTGGGCTCAGCGGAGTGCGGCGTTCGCGGTCTGGTACCTACGTGCCGTCACGTTCGTCAACCTGCTGAGCGCGGTGTGGGTGTCCTTCGGCAACGACCTGCGCCGCCACAACGTCGACGAGTACTTCACGCCCTACCTGCTGACGGCGGGCTTCTTCTCGGCCGCGCTCTCCCTGTTCCTCGCCGTCACCATGCGCCGCCGCAAGCGCGCCGCCTGGATCCTCAACCTGGTGATCAGCGGCCTGCTGCTGGTGGTCTTCGCGCTGGCGATGCCCTTCCACGAGTTCCGCCAGCACGCGCAGAACTGGGTCTCGCTGCTGCTGACCGCCCTGTTCGTGGCGGCGCTCCTGGTGGGCCGGCGCGAGTTCTACGCCAAGGGCGACCGCTCCAACCCCAAGCTCGCCGCGGTCGTCGCGGTCGGCGGGCTGCTGGTCGGCTCGCTGCTCGCCGCCGGCCTGGTCACCCTCGCCAACACCGCCACCGACGACGAGCGCTCCACCTTCCTCACCCGCTGGCGGTACGGCGTCATGCGGCTGATCTCACTCGCCGCCGACGAGGACCGGTTCCCCGGCATCGCCACCCCCGGCTGGGTGGACGTGATCATCAACATCATGAGCACGCTGTTGCTGCTGCTCGTGCTGTACGTCGCCTTCCGCTCCCGGCGCGCCGTCGACCCCATCACGCCGGGCGACGAGGAGAAGCTACGCGCCCTGCTGGACCGGCACGGCGAGCGGGACTCGCTCGGCTACTTCGCGCTGCGCCACGACAAGAGCGTCATCTGGTCCCCGTCCGGCAAGTCCGCCGTCACCTACCGCGTCGTCGGCGGCGTCTCACTGGCCTCCGGCGACCCGATCGGCGACCCGGAGGCCTGGCCCGGCGCGATCGACCGCTGGCTGGCCGAGGCCCGCGAGCACGGCTGGGCCCCCGCCGTCATGGGCGCCAGCGAGGAGGGCGGCACGGTCTACGCGCGGCACGGCCTGGACGCGCTGGAACTGGGTGACGAGGCGCTGGTGGACACCGCCGAGTTCACCCTCGAAGGGCGCGCGATGCGCACCGTGCGGCAGGCGTACAACCGCGTGAAGCGCGCCGGGTACACCGTGCGCATCCGGCGGCACGAGGAGATCCCGGACGCGGAGATGGCCGAACTGGTCCGCCTCGCCGACGACTGGCGCGACGGCGCGACCGAGCGCGGGTTCTCCATGGCGCTGGGCCGCCTCGGCGACCCGAACGACGGCCGCTGCGTGATGCTGGAGTGCTTCGACGCCGACGGCACGCCCAAGGCCCTGCTCAGCTTCGCGCCCTGGGGGCCGCACGGCCTCTCGCTCGACCTGATGCGCCGGGACCGCGACTCGGACAACGGGTTGATGGAGTTCATGGTCCTGGAGCTGATCCAGCGCGCGAAGGAGGTGGGCGTCAACCAGATCTCGCTGAACTTCGCGATGTTCCGCTCGGTCTTCGAGCGCGGCGCCAGGCTGGGCGCCGGGCCCGTCCTTCGGCTGTGGCGCTCGCTGCTCAGCTTCTGCTCGCGCTGGTGGCAGATCGAGTCGCTGTACCGGGCCAACGCGAAGTACCGGCCCATCTGGGAGCCGCGCTACCTGCTCTTCGAGAAGAGCACCGACCTGCTGCGGATCGGCCTCGCCAGCGCCCGCGCCGAGGGCTTCCTGGAGGCCCCGGGGCTGCCCAAGTGGCTCAACCGCAAGCACCTGGAGACCCACAGATGACGCCCCACACACTGCTCGACCTCGTGCCCGGGCCGGTGCGCCGGCTGGTGCGCGCCGAGTGGGGCTCGCTGGCCGGGGCGGTACGCGAGGGCCTGGCCCGCCGCCGGTTCGCCGCGCTGACGGTGACGCTCACGGCCCTGTTCCTGATCGTGGCCTGCCAGTACGTGCAGAACCAGCCCTGGGGCCGCGAGCCCATCGCGCTCCTCGGCTACGTCCAGGCCGACCAGCCCTGGTGGGGCGCGCTGCTGCGCACCCCGCTGTCGCTGTTCGTACCCGCGCCCGACCTGCCGGTGTGGGGCGGGTTGCTCCAGATCTTCGTCGTCTTCGCGATCTGCGAGTGCGCGCTGGGCTGGCGCCGCACGCTGGTCATCGCGTACGTGGCCACGCTGGCGGGCACCACGTACGCGCGCGTCGGCATCGCGCTCGGCCCCGGCGGACCGCTCGGGCTGCCGCCGGAGACCGCCCAGGTGCACGACACCGGCCCGTCGGCGGCCGTGGTCGGGCTCTCGGTGTACGTGTGCTGGCGCCACCGTGCCTGGCTGACCGGCGCGTTGACGATCGCCTCGATGGTGGTCGAGGTACACGCCAAGCCGAACCTGGCCGGCCGCGAGCACCTGGTGGCGATCGGCGCCATCCTCGTGGTGTGCGCGGTGGGCACCTGGGTCGAGCGGCGGCGCGCCGCGCGCCCGGCCGGGGCCCGGCCGCGCGGGTGGCTCGGCCGGGCGGCCGACGGGCTGCGGGGCCCGCACGGCTACCCGGGCCCGCCGCTGCTGCGGGTGCTGCGCACGGCGCGCCGACTGCGCCCGCACGCCCAGCGCCCCGGCCCGGCAGCGGCGCTGCCCGCCCCGCGCGACGGCCGGGCTCACGAGTGCGAGAAGCCGCCCAGCCAGTCCTGGACCCTGCGGCGCAGCCGGCTCCACCGGGCGTCGTGAGCCCGGGCCCGGCGCCGCGCCCTGGCCCGGGCGCGCGGCCGGTTGCGGTAGCAGCGCCGGGCCCAGGGTGAGCCCGGGCGGGCCAGGCGTACGGCGCCGAACGGGGCCACCAGCGGCACCAGCACCCCGAGCACCGCCATCCGTGGCTTGCCCTTGGCGAGGGCGACCAGCGAGAACAGGAAGTTGACCGCCACGTTGAGCGCGACCAGCCGCCGGTCGTGCCGCTCGGCCGCCGTCAGGTCGTTGACCCCGAACGGCAGGAAGCCGCCGAGCAGCAACGCCACCAGGGCGGCCGTCAACACCACGACCTCCACGCTCTTGCGGCCCTGCTCCGACCAGTACACGTCGTCCAGGTGCAGCACGAGCGCGAACTCGTCCAGGACAAGCCCCGCCCCGAGGCCGAAGATCACCGCGCACACCGCGGCCCCCGCCCCCTGCCGCCCGCTGGCCACCGCGCCGAAGCCGCCGACGACGGTGAGCACCACGCCCGGCACCACGTGGTGCACGTGCAGCCCGCCGGCCGTCACGTCGCGGAAGGGCCCCCTGCCGGCCCGGATCAGCCGGGTGACCAGCCGCGCCGCGGCGAAGGCCAGCACGAACGAGGCGAGCGCGAGCAGCAGGGGCAGCTTGCCCGGTTCCACGATGTCGCGCTGCCACCAGTGCCCCATGGCTCCTCACCCTGCGCGATAACCTGCGGCGCGATGGACACCACGCCGCCCCCGTCCCCCGCACGCCCGCCCGGCCCCGACCGCGCCGACGCCCGTAACGCGCCCGCCGACGACCCCGCCGAGGCTCCGGGACCCGACCGCCCGGGCCGCGCCGCCGCGCTCGCGCACGGCCTGCGGTTCGCCTTCGGCACGCTCACGGCGGTGCCGGTGCGGGTCACGCGCTGGGACCGGGACGCCGCGCGCGCGGGCATGCTGTGCGCGCCCCTGGTCGGCCTCGCGGTGGGGCTGTGCGCGGCCGTACCCGGCGGCCTGTTGCTGCTGGCCGGCGCCGGTCCGCTGCTGGCGGCCGTCGCCACCGTCGCGGTGCCCGCCGTCATGACCCGCGCCCTGCACCTGGACGGCCTCGCCGACACGGCCGACGGCCTGGGCAGCGCCAAGCCACCGGCGCGGGCCCTTGACATCATGAAGCGCTCCGACATCGGCCCGTTCGGCGTGCTCGCGCTGGTCTTCGTCATCCTCGCGCAGGTCGCGGCCGTGCGCGAGCTGTACGCGGACCACTGGGCCGTCGGCGCGCTCGCGGTGACCGTCGCCGGGCTCGCCGCGCGCTGCGCCCTCACCCTGGCCAGCCGCGCCGGGGTGCCCGCCGCGCGCCCGACGGGGCTCGGCGCGGTGGTGGCCGGCGTCGTACCGGCGCGCGCCGCGCTGGCCGTCGCGGCGGTGGCGGCCGGGTGCTGCGCGGGCGCGGGCGCGCTGGCGGGCCCGTACGGGGCGCTGCGGTGCGGCCTGGCCGTGCTCGCCGCGCTGGCCGTGACCGAGGCGCTGCTGCGGCACTGCCGGCGCCGGTTCGGCGGGGTGACCGGCGACGTGTTCGGGGCGCTCGCGGAGACGGCGGCGACGACGGCGCTGGTGGTGTTCACGCTGGGCTGAGCGCCACACACACCGCTCACGCTGGGCTGAGGGCCGCGCACGCTACGGATTCGGCCAGCCCGGCGCGTCGGACGGTGCGGCGAAAGTGCTGGTCGGCGGGGGGATGGGGGTCAACGGCCGGGCGGCGGGCGGCAGATGGGGCCCCCCGCGCGCCGGGCCGACGGCCGCGCGCCGCCGCTGCCCTGGTCCATCGGCCAGGTCGGCCGATGCTGGCACAACACGCCCCGTACAGCGCGAGTTAGGCTCGCGATGGCCGCCACGACCACCGCACCGGGCCGCGCCCGTCCTCAGGCCGGCGCATACGATGCCCACGGCGCGGCCGGCCCACCAAGCGGCCTTACCTCAACGGAAGAGAGACCCCACCACCGTGACTGCTCTGACTCTCAGCACGTCGAGTGCCACCACACTGCGTGCGGACGCCGTCGTCGTCGGTGTGGCGAAGGGCGCCAAGGGCCCCGTCGTCGCGCTGGGCGCCGAGGCCATCGACAAGGCGTTCGACGGCAAGCTGGCCGCCGTCCTGGAAACCCTCGGCGCCAGCGGCGGCGAGGGCGAGGTGACCAAGCTGCCCTCCGCGTCCGGGATCAAGGCCCCGGTCGTGCTCGCGGTCGGCCTCGGCGACGCCCCGGCCAAGGGCGAGGACTTCGACACCGAGACGCTGCGCCGGGCCGCTGGTTCCGCCGCCCGCGCGCTGACCGGCACGAAGAAGGCCGCGTTCGCGCTGCCGCTGGCGGACGTGGAGTCCGCCGCCGCGGTCGCCGAGGGCGCGCTGCTCGGCGCGTACGCGTTCACCGCCTACCGGGGCGGCGAGGGCAAGGCCCCCAAGGGCGGCGACGCCGGCAAGAGCGCGCCGCTGGCCGAGGTCACCCTCCTCGGCGGCAAGCCGCGGGACAAGGCGTACAAGGCCGCGGTCGAGCGGGCCGAGGCGCTGGCCGCCGAGGTCAACCGCGCCCGCGACCTGATCAACATCCCCTCCAACGACCTGACCCCGAAGTCCTTCGCCGCGCAGGCGCAGGCCGCGGCCAAGGAGTTCGGGCTCAGCATCGAGGTGCTGGACGAGAAGGCGCTGGCCAAGGGCGGCTACGGCGGCCTGATCGGCGTCGGCCAGGGCTCGGAGAACCCGCCGCGGCTGGTCAAGATCGCGTACCGGCACTCCAAGGCGAGCAAGACGCTGGCGCTGGTCGGCAAGGGCATTACGTACGACTCGGGCGGCATCTCGCTCAAGCCGGCCGGCCACAACGAGACGATGAAGTGCGACATGAGCGGCGCCGCCGCCGTCTTCGCCGCCGTCGTGGCCGCCGCCAAGCTGGGCCTCAAGGTCAACGTCACCGGCTGGCTGGCGCTGGCCGAGAACATGCCGTCGGGCTCGGCGACCCGCCCCGGCGACGTGCTGCGGATGTACAGCGGCAAGACGGTCGAGGTGCTCAACACCGACGCCGAGGGCCGCCTGGTGCTCGCGGACGCGCTCACCCGGGCCTCGGAGGAGAAGCCGGACGCGATCGTGGACGTGGCGACGCTGACCGGCGCCATGGTGCTCGCGCTCGGCAACCGCACCTTCGGCATCATGGCCAACGACGACGCCTTCCGCGCCTCGCTGCACGAGATCGCGCAGGAGGTGGGCGAGCAGTCCTGGCCCATGCCGATGCCCGTCGAGCTGCGCAAGGGCATGGACTCCCCCATCGCCGACATCGCCAACATGGGCGAGCGCGCCGGCGGCGGCCTGGTGGCCGGCCTGTTCCTGCAGGAGTTCGTGGGCGAGGGCATCACGTGGGCGCACCTGGACATCGCGGGTCCGGCCTTCCACGAGGGCGCGCCGTACGGCTACACGCACAAGGGCGGCACGGGTTCGGCCGTGCGTACCCTGGTGCGGCTGGCCGAGCGCACCGCGGCGGGCGACCTGGGCTGAGCGCCCGGCGCCGCGTGATCCGGGGGCTCGGTCGCCCGCCCGGGGTGTCCACCACCTGGGCAGTCGAGCAGCCGACCCCCGGATGAACGCGGCCCACTCCGGAGCGTGACCAACGGCCCCGTGCGTGCGTGCACGGGGCCGTGGCGCGTTCGCTCACAGCGATCTACTCGCCGGTACGAACGGTGCCGAGCGCCGCGCCCGCCCGGGATTCGGGCCGTACGTGGTGCTTTCCACCACCTCACGGACCGGCCCGGCGTCCCGCCGTCCGCGAACAAGTGCGAAGATGTTGTCTCGGCAGGACAGGGCCCCGGCTCGGACACGAGCCAGACCGCAGGGCCGATTACACAGCGGCCGAACAACAGCCGCCGCCCGGTCACGGGCTCTGCTTCCGTAGGCTCTGTTGGAGACAACCGAGAAACGAAGCGCAGCGGAGTGACCGGCTCCGGCGTACCCATGCATGGAGGACGTGACGTGGCGAACGACGCCAGCACTGTTTTCGACCTAGTGATCCTCGGGGGCGGCAGCGGTGGCTACGCCGCTGCCCTGCGCGGAGCTCAGCTTGGCCTGGACGTCGCCCTGATCGAGAAGAACAAGGTCGGCGGCACCTGCCTGCACAACGGCTGCATCCCCACCAAGGCGCTGCTGCACGCCGGTGAGATCGCCGACCAGGCGCGGGAGAGCGCCGAGTTCGGCGTGAAGGCCAGCTTCGAGGGCATCGACATCGCGGCCGTGCACAAGTACAAGGACGGCGTGATCTCCGGCCTGTACAAGGGCCTGCAGGGCCTGATCGCCAGCCGCAAGGTCACCTACGTGGAGGGCGAGGGCCGACTGTCCTCGCCGACCTCCGTCGACGTGAACGGCCAGCGCTACGAGGGCCGGCACATCCTGCTGGCGACCGGCTCCGTGCCGAAGTCGCTGCCGGGCCTGGAGATCGACGGCAACCGCGTCATCTCCTCGGACCACGCGCTGACCCTGGACCGCGTGCCGGAGTCCGCGATCGTGCTCGGCGGCGGCGTCATCGGCGTCGAGTTCGCCTCCGCCTGGAAGTCCTTCGGCACCGACGTGACCATCGTCGAGGCGCTGCCGAACCTGGTTCCGGTCGAGGACGTGAACAGCTCCAAGCTCCTGGAGCGCGCCTTCCGCAAGCGCGGCATCAAGTTCTCCGTCGGCTCGCGCTTCTCCGGCGTCGAGTACACCGCCAACGGTGTCAAGGTCTCGCTGGAGAACGGCAAGACCTTCGAGGCCGAGCTGCTGCTCGTCGCCGTCGGTCGCGGCCCGGTCTCGCAGGGCCTGGGCTACGAGGAGGCCGGAGTCGCCATGGACCGTGGCTACGTCCTGGTCGACGAGTACATGCGCACCAACGTGCCGACCATCTCGGCCGTCGGCGACCTGGTCCCCACCCTCCAGCTCGCGCACGTCGGCTTCGCCGAGGGCATCCTGGTCGCGGAGCGGCTCGCCGGTCTGCAGACCGTGCCGATCGACTACGACGGCGTGCCCCGCGTCACGTACTGCCACCCCGAGGTCGCCTCCGTCGGCATCACCGAGGAGAAGGCCAAGGAGCTGTACGGCGCCGACAAGGTCGTGGCCCTGAAGTACAACCTGGGTGGCAACGGCAAGAGCCGCATCCTGAAGACCACGGGTGAGATCAAGCTCGTCCAGGTGCGCGACGGCGCCGTGGTCGGCGTCCACATGGTCGGTGACCGCATGGGTGAGCAGGTTGGCGAAGCCCAGCTCATCTACAACTGGGAGGCGCTGCCCGCCGAGGTGGCCCAGCTCATCCACGCGCACCCCACGCAGAACGAGGCCCTCGGCGAGGCCCACCTGGCCCTGGCCGGCAAGCCGCTGCACTCGCACGACTAGTAGTCCCGGGCGCGACCACATCCGCAAGATCGTTAGGAGCAACCGAAACCATGGCGGTTTCCGTAACCCTGCCGGCGCTCGGCGAGAGCGTCACCGAGGGCACCGTCACCCGCTGGCTCAAGGCCGAGGGTGAGCGCGTCGAGGCCGACGAGCCCCTGCTCGAGGTCTCGACCGACAAGGTCGACACCGAAATCCCGGCCCCCGCGGCCGGTGTCCTCAGCTCCATCAAGGTGGCCGAGGACGAGACCGTCGAGGTCGGCGCCGAACTGGCCGTCATCGACGACGGCTCCGGCGCCCCCGCCGAGGCCCCCGCCGCAGAGGCGGCCCCGGCCCAGGAGCAGGCCCCGGCCGAGGAGCCGGCCCAGGCCGCCGCCCCGGCCCAGGACCAGGCCCCGCAGGCCGAGGCGGCCCCCGCGGGCTCGGCCGAGGGCACCGCGGTCACGCTGCCGGCGCTCGGCGAGTCCGTGACCGAGGGCACCGTCACGCGCTGGCTCAAGTCGGTGGGCGACTCCGTCGAGGAGGACGAGCCGCTGCTCGAGGTCTCCACCGACAAGGTCGACACCGAGATCCCGGCGCCGGCCTCCGGCACCCTGCTGGAGATCGTCATCGGCGAGGACGAGACCGCCGAGGTCGGTGCCAAGCTGGCCGTCATCGGTGCCGCGGGCGCTGCCCCGGCCGCCGCTCCGGCGGCGCCCGCCGAGGCTCCGGCCCCGGCCGCCGCCCCGGCCCAGCCCGCCCCGCAGGCGGCCCCGGCTCCGGCTCCGCAGGCGCCGTCGGCCCCCGCCCCGCAGGCCGCGACGCCGGCCCCGGTCGCTCCGGACCCGGCCCCGGCCGCTCCGGCGCCCGCGCCGGCCCCGGCCGCCGCCCCCGCCGCTTCGGCGCCCGCCGCCTCGACCGGTGGCGACGCCGAGGGCGCGTACGTCACGCCGCTGGTGCGCAAGCTCGCCGCGGAGAGCGGCGTCGACCTGTCCACGGTCAAGGGCACCGGCGTCGGTGGCCGCATCCGCAAGCAGGACGTCGTGGACGCCGCTGCCGCCGCCAAGGCCGCGCAGCAGGCCGCCCCGGCCGCGGCTCCGGCCGCCGCCGCGCCGAAGGCCCCGGCCCTCGAGGTCTCCCCGCTGCGCGGGCAGACCGTCAAGATGCCGCGCATCCGCAAGGTCATCGGCGACAACATGATGAAGGCGCTGCACGAGCAGGCGCAGCTCTCCAGCGTGGTCGAGGTGGATGTCACCAAGATCATGAAGCTGCGGGCCCGCGCGAAGGACGCGTTCGCGCAGCGCGAGGGCGTCAAGCTCTCGCCGATGCCGTTCTTCGTCAAGGCCGCAGTGCAGGCGCTGAAGGCGTACCCGACCGTCAACGCCCGGATCAACGAGGCCGACGGCACGATCACCTACTTCGACACCGAGAACGTCGGTATCGCGGTGGACGCCGAGAAGGGCCTGATGACCCCGGTCATCAAGGGCGCCGGTGACCTGAACCTGGCCGGCATCGCCCGTAAGACGGCGGAGCTGGCGGGCAACGTGCGGGCCAACAAGATCAGCCCGGACGACCTGGCGGGCGCGACGTTCACGATCAGCAACACCGGCTCGCGCGGCGCGCTGTTCGACACGATCATCGTGCCGCCGAACCAGGTGGCGATCCTGGGCATCGGTGCGACCGTCAAGCGCCCCGTGGTCATCGACCACCCGGAGCTGGGCGAGACCATCGCCGTGCGCAACATGGCCTTCCTGACGCTCTCCTACGACCACCGCCTGGTGGACGGCGCCGACGCCGCCCGCTACCTGGGGGCCGTGAAGGCGATCCTGGAGGCCGGCGAGTTCGAGGTCGAGCTCGGCCTGTGAACGACGCCGCGCTGACGCGGTAACCCGGCGGCCCCGGTTCACCTCGGTGAACCGGGGCCGCCGCCGTTCGCGCGCGGGCGCGCGTACGCGCCGGCCGGGCCGTGGCGGGCCGGCCCCGCGCGGTGCGAACTGGCGCCGGGCGTGTGACGGGGCTCGGCCGGTGGCCGCGATACCGGGATAATGGCCGACGTTTCCGCGCGCCCCGTACGAGCGCGCGGTGCGCGACCCCGAGGAGCACCTTCATGACCCCGCCAGTCGTCCACTCGCTGCGCGAGCAGATCCGCGAGCACATCCTGGAAGGGATCATCAGCGGGCGATGGCAGCCGGGCGAGCGGATCGTGGAACGGCACATCGCCGTGGAGCTGGAGGTCAGCCAGACCCCGGTGCGCGAGGCCCTGCGCGAGCTGGAGTCGCTCCGTCTGATCGAGTCGGCCCCCAACAAGGGCGTACGCGTACGCAGTCTGACCGCCGCCGACCTCAAGGAGAGCTATCCGGTACGGGCCGGGCTCGAACAGGTGGCTGCGGAGCTGGCCGCGGGCAAGCTGGCCGCCGACACCACGGCCCTGGAGCGCGAGGTGGCGGCGCTGTGCGAGGCGGACCGGGCCCCGGACGGTGAGGCGCAGGTCAGGCATACGGTGGCCTTCCACCGCGAGATCGTCCTGGCGTCCGGCAACAGCGTCCTGCTGCACACCTGGGAGTCACTGGGCGTCGAGGTGTGGACCACGCTGTCCATCCGCTGGCTGAGCCCCGAGCCGCGCTCCCACGCCCAGGAGCACCAGGAACTCGTGGACGCCTTCCGCCGCCGCGACCCGGCCATCGGCGAACTGCTACGCACGCACGTGCTGAGCTGCGCGCCCCGGCTGTGAGCGGATCGGTTCGACTGGGACCGGTTCGGCTGGGATCGGTTCCGCTCGGCGGTGATCGGTTTGGCGGTCATCGGTTCGGCCGTGGTCCGGCGCGCGGCCGGTCACGGGCGGCGTCCGGACGCGAAGGCCATGGCGATGATCACCGCGAGCAGCAGCCAGACCATGGGCACGTTTCCTCCTACGGGGTGCGCGGGGCGGTGACCGGCGCGCGGCAGCGGGGCGGTCACGCGCCGGAGCCCCGCCGGCGCTCGGGCGGCGGCGCCCCGGTGAGTGGTCACGGGTTCACGGTGCCGCGCCCGCCGCCCGCGCGGCATCGGGCCGGCGGCGACAACGCGGGGCGCCGGAGGTAGCCCACGGGCGTACGCCCCCGGGCCGATGCCCCGGCGCGGCGGCGGACCGTACGATCCCGCCATGCCTGACACCGCGCGCCACGAGCGCGCCCGCCCGCCCCGGTCGGCCCCCCGCCCCGGCACCCGCCCCAGACGCCGCGCCCGGCGGGCCGGGCCGACGCGCCCGGTCCGTCGTGGTGACGGTGCTGGCCTGGGGCGGGGCCCTGGTGTACCCGCTGGTCCTGTTCGCGGTAGCGCAGGCGGAGCCGCGCCAGACGGTGGCGGTGCGGGTCATGCTCCTGGTGGTCGCCACCCTGCTGCCGCTGTCGCTGCTGCGGCGCGGCCCGGTGGTGGCGCTGCCGCTGATGCTGGCGGGCACGCTCGCCGCGTCGACGCCGCCGGAGATCAGCTGGGAGATCGTCTACCTGCTGGTCCTGGTGGACGACGTGGCGCTCGGCTACGTCGCGGCGCGCAGGTCGCGCCGTGTGAGCCTGTCGATGGCGGCGCTGACCCTGCTGACGCACGTCACCGTCGTGTCGACCGGGGCACGCGCGAACGACGACGCCCTCAACGCCTCCACGCTGGTCACGCTGACCGTCCTGGTGGCGTGGACGAGCGGGCGGCGGCTGCGCGAGCGCCGCGAGCACGCCGCCGCGCTGCGCGACCAGGCCGCCGCCCGGGCCGTCACCGCCGAGCGGCTGCGCATCGCCCGCGAGTTGCACGACATGATCGCGCACAGCATTGGTGTGATCGCCATCCAGGCGGGCGTGGGCGGTCGGGTCATCGACTCCCAGCCCGCCGAGGCCCGCAAGGCCCTGT
The DNA here is from genome assembly GCF_029392895.1 of Streptomyces sp. 71268. NCBI lineage: Bacteria > Bacillati > Actinomycetota > Actinomycetes > Kitasatosporales > Streptomycetaceae > Streptomyces > Streptomyces sp. 71268. Next base: position 6,499,168 of record NZ_CP114200.1, on the reverse strand, counting down.
CCGTCATCGAGGACACCAGCCGGGAGACGCTCGCCGGGCTGCGCCGGACGCTGGTCGCGCTGCGCCGCGACGAGTCGGATACCGGTGGCGCGGTCGGCCCCCGTGAGCCCGCCCCCGGCCTGGACGACCTGGGCAAGCTCGCCGCGACGACGGCGGACGCGGGCGTGCGGGTCGAACTGCGGTGGGAGGGGACGCGCAGGCCGCTGCCGGCCGACATCGACCTGGCGGGCTACCGGATCGTGCAGGAGGCCCTCACCAACGTCATCCGGCACGCGCGGACGGACGCCTGCCGGGTGACCGTCTCCTACCAGCAGGCGGCGGTGGCGGTCGAGGTGACCGACGCCGGACGCGGCGGCACCGTCGGGCCCGGCGCCGGGCTCGGGATCGTCGGCATGCGGGAGCGAGCCGCCCTGCTGGGGGGCCGCTTCACGGCGGGCCCGCGACCGGGGGGCGGGTTCACGGTGGCGGCCGTGCTGCCGGAGCCGGATGGTTGGGGGGCCGGGGGTACGGCGGGTTCGGGCGCGGCGGCGGTGGCGACGGGGGTGGCGGGATGAGCGTGCGCGTCGTACTGGCCGACGACCAGCCGCTGGTGCGGACCGGCCTGCGGGTGCTGATGGCCGACACGCCGGACATCGTCGTGGTGGGCGAGGCCGCGACCGGCGCGGAGGCGGTGCGGCTGGCCGCCGAGGTCGCGCCCGACGTGGTGGTGATGGACATCCGGATGCCGGAGCTGAACGGCATCGAGGCGACCCGGCGGCTCACGGCCGACCAGCCGGGCGTCCGCAGCCTCATCCTCACCACCTTCGATGACGACGACTCCGTGTACGCCGCGCTGCGGGCCGGGGCCAGCGGGTTCCTCGTCAAGGACATGGCGTTGGAGGCGATCCTGGACGCCATCCGGGTGGTCGCCGCCGGGGACGGGCTGATCGCCCCGAGCGTGACCCGCCGGCTGATCGAGGAGTTCGCGGGCCGCCCCGAGCCCACGCCGCCGCCCCCGCCGCCGAGCGGGATCACCGACCGGGAGCGCGAGGTGCTGACCCTCGTCGGCCGGGGACTGTCGAACGCGGAGATCGCCGACGAGCTGTGCATCGCCGTCGCCACCGCCAAGGCGCACGTGGCCCGGCTGTTCACCAAGCTCGGCGCCCGCGACCGGGTGCACCTGGTCATCGCCGCGTACGAGGCGGGCCTGGTCGCCCCGACACGCTGAACCGCGCCGCCGCGCCCGGGTGACCCGCCCGTGCCGGGCACCGGCCGGCGGTACGGCGCGTGGTGCGGGGCGCGGTACGCGGCGCGGCGGCCCGGCGCGGGGGCGCGCCCGGCGGGGTCCCGCGCGGCGCCCGCTGGCCCTCCCCGGGGCCTTCGCCGAGAGCGCGAACGGCGTTTCGCCACCGCGCAGTTGCGGCACGCAGTGCCGGCGTTGGCGACACCGCGTGCCGACTTTTGCGCTTTCGCCCGAGAACCATTGATCGATCATCGATCACAGACGTATCGTCGAACGCGGGGTGCGACCCCTGCCTGCCGCTCTTGCCTTCACTCGTCCGGAAAGGGGCCACCCATGCCCGACGCCGTACGCCCGCCGTACAGCCAGCTCGACCAGCTCCCGGACCGGGACCCGCAGGAGACGGCGGAGTGGCGCGAGTCGCTCGACGCCGTGACCAAGGCGGCGGGCCCGCACCGGGCCGCGTACCTGCTGCGCCGCACCCTGGAGCACGCCGCGCGCCCGGACGCCCCGCGAGGCCTGGACCTGGCCCCGCTCCAGGAGACCGACTACGTCAACACGATCCCCACCGCCGCCGAGCCCGCCTATCCGGGCGACGAGGCGCTGGAGGCCCGGATCACGGCGTGGAACCGGTGGAACGCCGCCGCGATGGTCACCCGCGGCGCGCGGTTCGGCCTCGGTGGGCACATCGCCACCTTCGCCTCCGCCGCCTGGCTGTACGAAACCGGCTTCCAGCACTTCTTCCGCGGCAAGGAGGGCGACCAGTCCGGCGACCAGCTCTACCTGCAGGGCCACGCGTCGCCCGGCATCTACGCCCGCGCGTTCCTCGACGGCCGGCTCGGCGAGGCGCAGCTCGACCGGTTCCGGCAGGAGGCGGCGGGCAACGCGGGCGGGCTGCCGTCCTACCCGCACCCGCGCCGGCTGCCCTGGCTGTGGGAGTTCCCCACGGTCTCGATGGGCCTCGGCCCGCTCTCGGCGATCTACCAGGCTCGGTTCAACCGGTACCTGGAGCACCGGGGCATCAAGGACACCTCCGGCTCCCGGGTGTGGGCCTTCCTCGGCGACGGCGAGATGGACGAGCCCGAGTCGACCGCCGCCCTCGCGCTGGCCGGCCGGGAGGGGCTGGACAACCTCACCTTCGTCATCAACTGCAACCTCCAGCGCCTCGACGGCCCGGTACGGCCCAACTTCAAGATCGTGCAGGAGCTCGAGGCGCAGTTCCGCGCCGCCGGGTGGAACGTCGTCAAGGCGCTGTGGGGCGCCGCGTGGGACGAGGTGCTGGCGCGGGACACCGAGGGCGCGCTGCTCCGCAGGCTGCGCGAGGTGCCGGACGCCCAGTTCCAGACGTACGCGACGCGTGACGCGGGCTATGTGCGCGAGCACTTCTTCGGCGGCGAGCCCGCGCTCGCCGCGCTCGGCCGCGAGCTGACCGACGCCAAGCTGCTGGAGCTGTTCCAGACCTCGCGCGCCGGGCACGAGCCGCGCAAGGTGTACGCCGCCTACCGGGCGGCCGTCGAGCACCGTGGGGCCCCGACGGTGATCCTGGCGCAGACCGTCAAGGGGTACACCCTCGGCCCGGGCTTCGAGTCCCGCAACGCCAACCACCAGATGAAGAAGCTCACGGGCAAGGAGTTCCGCGCCATGCGGGACCTGCTGGAGCTGCCCATCCCGGACAGCGCGCTGAGCGGCGACCTCGTGCCGTACTGGCACCCCGGTCAGGACTCCCCCGAGGTGCGCTACCTGCACGAGCGCCGCGCCGCGCTCGGCGGCCCCGCCCCGGCCCGGAAGGTGGTCGCGAGGCCCCTGCCGGCCCCCGCGCAGAAGCCGTTCGAGGCGCTGTACAAGGGCTCGGGCACCCAGGAGATCGCCACCACGATGGCGTTCGTCCGGCTGGTCAAGGACCTCATGCGGGACAAGGAGACCGGCCACCGCTGGGTGCCGATCGTGCCGGACGAGGCGCGCACCTTCGGCATGGAGTCGCTGTTCCCGTCGGCCGGGATCTACTCGCCGGTCGGTCAGACGTACGACCCGGTCGACCGCGATCAGCTCCTGTACTACAAGGAGGCCAAGAACGGTCAGATCCTCAACGAGGGCATCACCGAGGCGGGTTCGCTGGCCGACTTCACCGCGGCGGCGACGTCGTACGCCACGCACGCCGAGCCGATGATCCCGTTCTACATCTTCTACTCGATGTTCGGCTGGCAGCGCACGGCGGACCAGTTCTGGGCGCTGGCCGACCAGTTGGGCCGCGGCTTCGTCATCGGCGCCACCGCCGGCCGCACCACGATGACCGGCGAGGGACTCCAGCACGCGGACGGCCACTCGCACCTGATCGCCTCCACCAACCCGGCGGCGATCTCGTACGACCCGGCGTTCGCCTACGAGGTGGCGGTGATCGTCAAGGAGGGGCTGCGTCGGATGTACCGCCCCGAGGCGGGCGAGGACCCCGACGTCTTCTACTACCTGACGGTCTACAACGAGACCAAGGTGCAGCCGCCGATGCCCGAGGGCGTCGAGGAGGGCATCATCAAGGGCCTCTACCGCTACCGGCCGGCCGACGAACAGGCCGCGGCGGCATCGGCCGCGGCAAGCACCGGCGCGCCCACCACCGACGGTGGTGGCCCGCCGCGCCTGCAACTCCTGGCCTCCGGTACGGCCATCCACTGGGCCCTGGACGCCCAGCGGTTGCTGGCCGATGACTGGGGAGTCGCCGCCGACGTGTGGTCGGCACCCTCATGGACCGAGTTGCGCCGCGACGCCCTGTCCTGCGATGCGGCGCAGCTCAAGGGCGAGGATCGGGTCCCGTACGTCACCCGTGCCCTGGCCGGCGCACCGGGCCCGGTCCTCGCCGTCAGCGACTGGATGCGGTCGGTTCCCGACCAGATAGCGCCCTGGGTGGAGCAGGACTGGACCTCGATCGGCACGGACGGCTTCGGCCTCTCCGACACCCGCGAGGCCGTCCGCCGCCACTTCGGCGTCGACCCCCAGTCCGTGACCGTGGCGGCGCTCGCCGCGCTGGCCAAGCGCGGGGAGGTCAAGCCGGAGACGGTCCGCGAGGCCGTGGAGCGGTACGGGCTCTGACGCTTCGCGACGGGCGGGCCGGCCCGCGCCACCGGCCCACCCGCCCTCCCGGTGGCCGTCCCCGGGTAACCCGTGCCCGGGGCGGCCCTCCCGTACGGACCGCGCTCGGGCCAGCCCGCTCCCCTATCGGTCACGTCCCACCGGCCCGCTCCCCCGGGCCGGCGGGACGCGACGACCGCGACTGTCAGTGGCCGCGTGCATCATGAGCCCATGCGCGCGGCCCGACTGATCAAGATGGTGTTGCTGCTCCAATCCCGGGCCCAGATGACGGGGGCGGAGCTGGCGGAGGAGTTGGAGGTTTCGGAGCGGACGGTGGCCAGGGACGTACTGGCCCTCTCCGAGGCCGGCGTCCCGATCTACGCGGACCGGGGCCGGGCCGGCGGGTACCGCCTCATCGGCGGCTACCGCACCCGGCTGACCGGCCTCGGCCGCACGGAGGCGGAGGCACTCTTCCTGTCCGGGGTGCCGTCGGCGCTGCGCGAGATGGGCCTCGCGGACGCCGCCTCCGCGGCCCGGCTGAAGGTGTCGGCCGCCCTGCTGCCCGAGCTGAGCGACGCGGCGGACGGCGCGGCCCAGCGCTTCCACCTGGACGCCCCGGCCTGGTACCACGCGCCGAGCACCCCCGAGCTGCTCCCGGTGATCGCCGACGCGGTGTGGGACGACCGACGGCTCACCGGCCGCTACCGCCGGAGCGGCGGCGAGGTGGAGCGCGAGCTGGAGCCGTACGGGCTCGTGCTCAAGGCGGGGGTCTGGTATCTGGCGGCGCGCGCGGACGCCTCGTGGCGGGTCTACCGCGTCGACCGGTTCACGGCCGTCGAGCCGTCCGGAGAGCGGTTCGAGCGCGACGCCTCCTTCGAGCTGCCCGCCTTCTGGGCGGACCGCGCGGCGGAGTTCCTGCGCTCGATCCTGCGCGCGGAGGTCGTGCTCCGCCTGTCGGAGCGCGGCGTCCGGCTGCTGCCGCTCCGTACGGACGCTGGCACGGCCCGGGAGTCGATCGCCGCGGCGGCCGACCCCGACCCGCGAGGTTGGATCACGGTCACCCTGCCCGTCGAGACGCTGGACGTCGCCTACGAGCAGCTCCTCGGGCTCGGCCCGGAGTGCGAGGTCGTCGAGCCCCCCGCGCTGCGCGCACGCATGGCCGAGGCCCTGGCCCAGGCGGCGGCGCGCTACGCCTGACGCCGGCCCGGCGCGCCGCTCACCCCGCTCCCCCGCGCCCCGCTCACCCGCATCGCGTACCGCGCACCGCCGTGGCGCGCGCCGCGCCCTACCGGTAGTCCTCGACCGATCCCTCCTTCTTGCCGAAGACCAGGTCGCGGAAGTAGCCGAAGCAGTCAGGCTGGGAGCCGTCGGTGTCGCGGAAGTCGTAGACCCTGGCCAGTTCGCCGCTGGAGAGCGAGGCGCCGTTCCAGCGGGCCCGGTCCTCGTCGCTGGCGAGCGCGGCCACCGCCTTGCCGATGAGCGCCGGGGACTCGGCGATGGCGAAGTGCGGTTCCCGCGCGATGGCGTCGCGCCAGTTCTCCTCGGTGACCCCGAAGTGGTCGAGCATCTCCTCCGACCGCAGGAAGCCGGGCGACATGCTGACGGCCGTGCCGCCGTGCTCCTTCAACTCCTCCGCGACCCCGAACGCGGCCCGGATCGGCACGTTCTTGGCGATGTCGAAGAAGAGGTTGCCCCGGTAGGTGGCGTTGAAGTCGGCGGTGCCGTCGGTCATCTCGACGACCAGGCCACCGGGCCGCCGGATCAGCAGCGGGAGCAGGTGGTGGAGGGTGATCAGGTGCGAGTCGATGCCGAGCCGCAGCATCCGCAGCCCCTTGTCGAGGTCCACCTCCCACGCCTTGGTGTCGAACTCGATCAGCCGGTCGCCGCCCCAGACGCCGTTGACGAGGATGTCGAGCCGCCCGTGCCCGTCGTCGACGCGCCGCGCGAGGGCCCGTACCTGTTCCGGCTCCAGGTGGTCGGTGCGGACGGCGATGCCCGTGCCGCCGGCCGCCGTGACCAGTTCGGCGGTCTCCTCGATGGTCTCGGTCGCCCGGCCCACCTCGCTCAGCCGGACCCCGGCGCCGTCGTCGCCGCGCGTGGTGCGCCCCGTGACGTACACGGTCGCGCCCGCCTCGCCAAGGGCGATGGCGATCGCCCGGCTCGCGCCACGGGTCGCCCCCGCCACCAGTGCGATCTTGTCCGACAGCGCGCGCCCGCCCTGGGTGTTCACGTGTCCTCGTCCCTTCATCGGTGCCAAACGTTGTTGCCGTGGATGACTGTGTCGGGGAAAGGAGTCATCTCCTGTCGTGATTGCCGAGGATTTCGCGGGCGTACGCCGTCGCGCGGCGGTCGGACGAATCACGGCGGTCGTACGAACTGGGAAATAACGGACCGACCCCGTGCGCGGTAACGACACAGCCGCATCCGGGGCGCTCGGCGTGCACGGCCATGGCGCAGGGCCGATGCTGGTCCCTGTGATGGACGAGACGGAGTTCTGGGCACTGATCGACGCCTCGCGCGAGGCCGCGGACGGCGACCCCGAGTACCAGGCGGACCTGCTCATCGACCAGTTGCTGCGACTCGACCCGGACTCCGTGGCCGACTTCGCGCGCCACTTTGAGGCGCGCTACCACCGCGCCTACCGCTGGGACCTGTGGGGCGCCGCCACCGTGTTGCTGGACGACGCGAGCGAGGACGTGTTCGACGACTTCCGCTGCTGGCTGATCGGGCAGGGCAGGGAGGTCTTCGAGGGGGCGCTGCACGAGCCCGACGACCTGGCGCGGCTGCTGGCCGACTTCGACCCGCGCGCGGACGGTGACGCGGAGGACCTGGGCTACGCGGCGGACGAGGCGTACGAGCAGCTCACCGGCCTCGAAACGCCCGACCTCGGCCTTCCCGAGCCGCCGGGCGAGCCGGCCGGCCCCGCCCTCCCGCTGCGCGACGACAAGGCGCTCGCGGACCGCTTCCCGCTGCTGTGGGACCGGTTCCGGGGCGCGGGCGGCTGACCCCCGAAGCTACGACCCGCCTCCCGAGGGGCGGGCCCGACGCCTCACAGGGCGCGCCCCGGCCTCACAGGGCGCGCCCCATCAGCACGTCGTCCACGTACGCGCCCGCGAGCAGGAACTCCCCGGGCAGCACGCCCTCCACGGCGAACCCCTCGGACGCGTACAGCTTCCGGGCCGCGTCGTTGTGCCCCAGCACGCGCAGCGTGAGCCGCGTGGCGCCTTCCGCACGCGCCTGGGCGCACGCCGCGCGCAGCAGGGCGCGCGCCGCGCCACGCCCCCGGGCCCCGTCGTCGACGGCGAGCCCCAGGATCTGCCGTACGTGGGCGTTGGACGCCAGTGGCGTCGGCGGGCACAGCCGGATGTAGCCGGCGACCCGGCCGTCCACCTCGACCACCAGGTACTGCGCCGGCGGGCCCTGGTCGTCGAAGAACGGCTGGCCCGGGTCCCTCGACGGCGCGGGCGCGGGCGAGTGCACCGTGGACCACACGCGCCGGTCGATGGCGGCCAGCGCCTCCCCGTCGGCCCGCCGCGCGGGCCGCACCACCACACCCGCCACGGGCGCCGGCCCACCCGTCGCGACGGGCTCGGCCGACGCGACGGCCACGGCGGACTCGGCCGGCACACCAGGCACAGCGGGCTCGGCCGGCGCGCCAGGCACAGTGAGCTTGGCCGGCGCGGCGGGTGCGGAGCGGGCGGATACGGGCGGGTCGGCCGGGGGGCGCGGCGGGCGCGGGTTCGCACATGTGGATCACTGTGCCACCGGGCCCCGGCCCCCGGCACCCCCGGGCCGCTCGCGGATGTGCCCGGCCCGACCGCCGCGCGGCGCCCACCCGCCTGTCCGGGCACATCGCCGGGCCGATCGGGGGCAGGATGGCGGGCATGCGTATTGCAGTCACCGGTGCGTCCGGCCTCATCGGCTCCGCGCTCGCCCACGCGTTGCGGGGCGACGGCCACCACGTCGTACGCCTCGTACGACGTGCCCCACGCACCGACCACGAGGTGGAGTGGGATCCACACCGGCAGTGGGTGGACGCCAGCGGGCTGATCGGCTGTGAGGCCGTCGTCCATCTGGCCGGCGCGGGCATCGGCGACCGGCGCTGGAGCGCGGCGCGCAAACGGGAGTTGCGGGACAGCCGGGTGCTGGGCACCGCCGCGATCGCCGAGGCCGTCGCGTCGCTCGACACCCCGCCCGCCGTGCTGGTCTCGGGCAGCGCCATCGGCGTCTACGGCGACACCGGGGACCGCCCGGTGGACGAGGACACCCCGCCCGGGCACGGCTTCCTGGCCGACCTGTGCCAGGAGTGGGAGGAGGCGGCGGAACCCGCCGTCGAGGCCGGCATCCGCACCGTGTACGCCCGCACCGGTCTGGTGGTGGCGCGCGGCGGCGGAGCCTGGGGGCGGATGTTCCCGCTGTTCCGGATGGGGCTCGGCGGCCGGCTCGGCACCGGCGACCAGTACTGGAGCTTCATCGCCCTGCGGGACGAGGTGGCGGCGCTGCGCCACGTCATCGCGACCGAGTCGCTGTCGGGCCCGGTGAACCTCACCGCGCCCGAGCCGGTCACCAACCGCGAGGTCACCGCCGCCATGGGGCGCGTGCTGCGCCGGCCCGCGAAGCTGGCCGTGCCCCGGCCCGCGCTGCGGCTCGCCCTCGGCGAACTCTCCACCGACGTTCTGAGCAGCCAACGCGTCCTCCCCCGGCGCCTGTTGGACACCGGGTTCAGCTTCGCCTTCCCACACATCGACGACGCGATCCGGGCCGCCTGAGCACGGGGCGGCGGACGGAGGCCGCCGGCGCGGCCCCGCCCACCACCGGCGCACGCTGACCCGGACCGCCACCACCCCGCCCGCCCGGCGCCGCCCACACCACCGGCTCCCCCGCGCCGCCGGCACCCGCGCGCCGCCGGCTTCCCCGCGCCCGCCGTGCCGTGCGCCGCGTGCCGCGTGCCGGCGGCGCGGGGCTCACGCCCGCGCGCCCTCGCGCCCCCGGCCCCACCACCGGTGCCCGCGCCGCCCGCCGGTACCACCCGACGCGCGTGCGACCGTCGTGCGACCGTGCTCGGTCGATGCGCGACTGCCGTCGCCCGGCTTTCTTTCTACCGTCGAGTTCGGTTCACGCATCGCCCTAGCCAGTTGAGGGCATCAGGCCCCAGATACATCGCAGCGACCTCGGGGAGGGGCACGTGCTCGGCAGCGCACGCCACACGGACGTCGTCATCGTCGGGGCCGGTCTGGCCGGCCTCGCCGCGGCTCACCAACTGACCAGCGCCGGGCTGACGGTGCGGGTCCTGGAGGCCGAACCCAGGGTCGGCGGGCGCATGACGACCGACGACATCGACGGATTCCGGCTCGACCGCACCGGCGAGTTCCTCAACACCTCCTTCCCCGAGCTGCGGCGCACGCCGGGGCTCGGGGAGCTGCCCCTGCGCCCGCTGTCGCCCGGCGTGCTGGTGCACGGCGAGGGCCGCACGCACCGGATGGGCGAGCCGCGCGGCGCCGGCGGCGCGTTCACCACGGCGCGCGCGCTGGCGACGGCGGCCCGCGCGCCGCGCGCCGGCGGGCTCGACCAAGCCCGGCTCGGCGCCGCCCTCAGCCGGCTCGCGGCGGTGCCAACGCACCGGCTCCTCGCGCGCCCCGAGCGCCCGACCGCCGCGTCCCTGACGGTCCGTGGGCTGCCCTCGCGCACCATCGACGGCTTCCTGCGCCCCCTGCTGACGGCGCTGCTCTCCGACCCGGAGCTGATCACCTCAAGCCGCTGCGCCGATCTGGCGCTGCGCGGATACGCGCGCGGCCGGCTGTCGCTGGCCGCGGGCGGCGCCGCCGCGGTCCCGGAGCTGCTGGCGGCCCTGCTGCCGCCCGGGACGGTGCGCACCGGCGTACGCGCCGTCTCCACCTCCACCACCCGGGTGGCCACCGCCGAACACGGCGAGCTGAGCTGCCGTTCGGTGGTCGTGGCCACCGGCGCCAAGGCCGCGGCCGACCTGCTGCCCGGGCTGCGCCTGCCGGCCTTCCACCCGGTGACGGTGTTGCACTACGCGGCGCCGAGCGCGCCGTTGCGCGAGCCCGCGCTCGTGTTGGCCGGCGACCGGCGCGGCCCCGTCGCGTACACGATGGTGGCCAGCGAGGTGGACCCGGCGCGCAGCCGGCCGGGGCAGGCGCTCGTCACGGCGGTCGCGCTCGGCGCGGCGGCGACGGAGCCGGCCGGCACGCTGGAGCGCGCCGCGCGCGGCCAGCTCGCGCGCGTCTACGCCACCTCCACCCGCGACTGGCGGCTGCTCGCCGCCTTCCCCGACCCCTACGCGGTGCCGGCCATGCCCGCGCCGCACGACCTGCGCCGCCCGGTGCGGCTGCTGCACGGCCTGTACGTGTGCGGCGACCACCGCGACACCAGTTCGGCCCAGGGCGCGCTGCACTCCGGGCGCCGCGCGGCCCGGGAAGTCCTGCGCGACTTCGGCCTGAACCCGGGCTGCGACGCCACGCCTCTCAGCGCGGCCGCCTGACCGCCCGCGGGCCGGCCGGGGAGGCGGCGGCCGGCCCGCGGGAGCCACGTACGGCACGCGCGCGCCGGGTGGGTCGTGCAACCGCTCCCACTCGCGCCCGCGCCGCACCCGAACGCGGAACCGGCCGTACGACGCCTGTTCGACGCCCCTCTTCGTGCACGACGTCCCGGCTCACCCCAGGGCCGCCACCCGCTCCCGGTACCCGCGTACCGGGGCCGCGTCCCGGTACGGTTCGAGCCGGCGCTCGAAGTCGCGCACGTACTCCACCGCGCGCGCCGAGCGCATCTCCGCCGCCTGCTGGGCCGCCTCCGCGCCCAGCGCGCACGCCTGCTCCAGCTCGCCGAGCCCGAGCCGGGCCGTCGCCAGCACCACCCGGCAGAACACCCGGCTGCGCGCGAACCCCGCGCCGCGGAGCTGGAGCGAGCGCTCCGCGTGCTGGGCGGCGGCGCGGTACTGCTGGAGGTCGCGGTAGCAGTGCCCGAAGTCGTCGGCGAGCTGCGACTCGTCGAAGAAGCGCGCCCAGTACGGCACGTCGTCGCCCGGCCGCGCCGTCTCCAGCGCCCGTTCCGCCCGCGCCAGCGACGCCGTGCAGGCCCGGGCCTCGGACAGGACGGCGTGCCCGCGCGCCTCGGCGGCGTGCAACAGCGCCTGCACCACCGGCGGCGCCCCGGAGCCCACGCCCTGTTGCGCCACCCGCGCGAGCTGCACCGCCTCCCGGCCGTGGCCCAGGTAGACGGCCTGCCGGCTCATCGTGACCAGCACGTAGCTGCCGTACGCCCGGTCCCCCGCGGCCTGGGTCAGCCGCAGGGCCTGCACGAAGTAGCGCTGCGCCAGCCCGTGCGCGGCGATGTCGTACGAGGTCCAGCCGGCCAGCCGGGTCAGGTCCGCGATGGCGGCGAACAGGCGGCGCCCGATGGTCTCGCCGTAGCTGCCGCGCAGCATGGGCTCGCCCTCGTGCTCCAGGTAGCGCACCAGCGCCTGCCGGGCGTGGCCGCCGCCGTAGGCGTGGTCCAGCGCCCGGAAGAGTTCGCCGACCGAGCGCAGCGCGGCGATGTCGCCGGCGGTGACCCGGTGGCCCGGGCCCCGGTCGGTGCGGTCGGTGAGCCGCTGGCGCGGCACCGCGACCCGGTTCTGCAGCGGCACGCGCGCGTTGCCGACGCCCGCCACGGCGCCCGCGGCGCCGGCGACCGCCGGCTGTCCCGCGCCCGGCCCGCCGGGTGTGCCCGGTGCGCCGCCACGGCCGACCCCGCTGGGGGTGGGCCCGCCGGCGCGCGGTGCGCCGACGCCGGGTCGGCCGGCGCCCTCGGGCCCTGGCTGGCCCGGCCTGGTGGGGGCGGGGACGCCGCGGGCCACCCGGTCGTCGGCCCGTCCGATCAGCCAGTCCCGGCTGGGGACCACCAGACCGGCCGGCGTGAAGGCGATCTTCCGTAGTTCGCTGTGGCTGCCGGAGTCCTTCCGCCACAGTCCGCTGACAATGTCCACCGCCTCCTCCGGCGAGGACGCGAACTCCAGTCCCGCGTAGACCGGGGCGCACGCGTCGAGGCCGAGGTCCTGGGCGGACAGGCGCCTGCCGAGGCGGCGGGTGAAGACCTCGGCGATCAGTGCCGGGGTCGTGCCACGCGGCTGCTGCCCGCGTAGCCAGCGCGTTACCGACGTCTTGTCGTATCGCAGGTCAAGGCCGTGCTCAAGCCCGAGCTGGTCCACTCGCCGGGCGAGGCCCGCGTGCGAGAAACCGGCCTCGGCGATAAGCGCGGCGAGCTGACGGTTGGGGGTGTGCTGCGGGGATCGTTCCGTCATCAGCCTGCCGGTCTCCCTGATCGCATCGCTCTGTGGAACGGCGTGAATTTAGCGGTTGACAGTGCGCTACTCGCCAGCTTCGCCCCGCATTCATCCGATCGTGTGAGAAGCGATGAGATACGTAACGCCCAGCTCACGCCCGTTCGCTCCGGCGCAGGCCCGCCCGCCTCCCGCGTCCGGCAACGACCCCACCTCAGGCTTTGGCACGGCCTCGCCCCCGCCTCCACCCGGGCGCGGTCGAAACCCGGCCGACCACCGCCCCGGCCACGGCTCGAACTCGCCCCCGCCACTCCCCCCGCCCCACGCCGGCGTGCCCCGGTCCCGCCCGCCGCGCGGGCCGCCCCCCGCCCGCCCTCCGGCCCGCCTCCTGGCGCTCCCTTGGCCGCCCCCATCGCGCGCGCCGGTCGGCTCCCGGGCGCCGCGCGGCAGGCCGGCGCGGGCGGGGTCGCGCGCCCCACGCCCCGCGCCGGGCGGGCGCGTCCGACGGCCGCGTGCCGGCAGGTCGCGGCACCGCCGTACAGTGGCGGAGGCGAAACGGTTGCGAGTTTGTTCGAAGGAGCTGCCATGGGGCTTCCCCAGCCACACGGAGATCAGAGCGAGCTGCGCTTCGTCCACCTGGGATTCGGCGCGGACGCGGTCGAGTACCAGGAGGCTTGGCAAGAGCAGCGCCGGGTGCACTCGGCACGCTTCGCCGACGAGATCCCGGACACCTGCCTGCTCCTTGAGCACCCCGAGGTCTACACCGCGGGACGGCGCACGGCCGACAACGAACGCCCCCTGGACGGCACCCCCGTGGTGGACGTGGACCGCGGCGGCAAGATCACCTGGCACGGCCCCGGACAACTCGTCGGCTACCCCATCCTGAAGCTGCCGCGCCCGGTGGACGTGATCGCCCACGTACGGCGGCTGGAGGAGGCGCTGCTGCGCACCTGCGCGGAGCTGGGCGTGGAGACCACCCGCGTCGAGGGGCGCAGCGGCGTGTGGGTGCTCGGCGACCCGGTCGAGCAGCGCCCGGCCATCGGCGGCCTCGACCTGGACTTCGACCCGCGACTGACCGACGAGGAGTTCGACGCCCGGCTCAACGGCCCGGAGTACGCCCCCTCCAACGCGGGCCAGCGCCGCGAGGACCGCAAGCTGGCCGCCATCGGCGTACGCATCGCCAAGGGCGTGACCATGCACGGCTTCTCGCTGAACTGCAACCCGGACAACACGTCGTTCGACCGCATCGTGCCGTGCGGCATCCGCGACGCCGGCGTGACCTCCCTCTCCCACGAGCTGGGGCGCGACGTGACCGTCCTTGAGGTGCTCCCGCTGGTCGAGCGGCACCTGGCGGACGTGCTGGCCGAAAGCGTGCCGCTGCCCCGCGCTGTCTGAGGAATGCACCCCGCAGCTCGCGGGTTGGTCTCGACAGAAGAGCACGCGATATACGGGCGTACCCTGGTGTTCGCCGAAGATTCGAAAGCCGCGCCAAGCGAAGTGGAGTGCCGGACGTGTCCGCAGTCGCACCCGATGGACGCAAGATGTTGCGCCTGGAGGTCCGGAACAGCCAGACCCCCATCGAGCGCAAGCCCGAGTGGATCAAGACCCGGGCGAAGATGGGTCCCGAGTACAACCAGTTGCAGAAGCTGGTCAAGACCGAGGGCCTGCACACGGTGTGCCAGGAGGCTGGCTGTCCCAACATCTTCGAGTGCTGGGAGGACCGCGAGGCGACGTTCCTGATCGGCGGCGACCAGTGCACCCGGCGCTGTGACTTCTGCCAGATCGACACCGGCAAGCCGCAGGCGCTCGACCGCGACGAGCCCCGCCGGGTCGCGGAGTCCGTACAGCAGATGGAGCTGCGCTACGCCACCATCACCGGCGTCGCCCGCGACGACCTGGAGGACGGCGGCGCCTGGCTGTACGCGGAGACCGTGCGCCAGATCCACGCGGCGATGCCGGACACCGGCGTCGAACTCCTCATCCCGGACTTCAACGCCGAGCCCGCCGCCCTCGCCGAGGTCTTCTCCTCCCGGCCCGAGGTGCTCGCCCACAACGTCGAGACGGTGCCCCGCATCTTCCGGCGCATCCGCCCCGGCTTCCGCTACGAGCGCTCTCTTGAGGTCATCACCAAGGCCCGCGAGGCCGGCCTGGTCACCAAGTCCAACCTGATCCTGGGCATGGGCGAGGAGCGCGCGGAGATCAGCGAGGCGCTGCACGACCTGTACGAGGCGGGCTGCGAGCTGATCACCATCACGCAGTACCTGCGCCCCACCCCCCGCCACCACCCCGTCGAGCGCTGGGTGAAGCCGCAGGAGTTCGTGGAGCTGCAGGAGGAGGCGGAGGAGATCGGCTACGCCGGCGTCATGTCGGGCCCGCTGGTCCGCTCCTCCTACCGCGCGGGCCGGCTCTACCAGCAGGCCATCGAGCGGCGTAACGCGGCGGTCCCCGCCAAGACCGCCTGATCCCACCGGTCAGACGAGGCACCGCCGCCTCGCCCCCGGCCGTGAGCACCTTCGGCACGCCCCGCGCGGCCCGCACCACCCGCGACACCGCGCGGTCCGTGCGGGCCGCGCCGGCGTTCGCCGGGGCTCGGCACGTAACCCAGGTTTGACCGCGCCGTCACCCCCGGCTCACGCCGGAGGGCGACCATGGAGACGTAGCGACACCCCGGCACAGCCCATCCACGCGTACCCGCGATTCGCCCGAGGAGACCGCCACCATGCCGGCCGCGCCCGCCCGCCCCGCCACCCGCCCCTCCGTGCGCCCGTCCGTCGCCGTGGCCCTGCGCGCGATCGAGGGCCTGCTGCTCGGTGCCGGGCAGCGCACCGCGCGCCGCAACGCGTGGACGGCGGTCCTGGAGGACCGGCGTCGCGCCAAGGCCCGTCACGAGGCCGAACACGTGCTGGAGGCCGTGGCGACCCGCACGCCGCAGGCGACGTAAACTGCGGTACATGGCGAGGAAGGAAACATCCGAGAACCCCGGGCGGCTGAAACAGATCGCCCTGACCTACAAGATGACCAAGAAGGTCGACTCGAAGGTCGGTCTTGTCGTCGCGGCTGTGGGCATCATCACGTTCGGTGTCTTCCTCGCGATCGGCCTGTGGATCGACCATCCGATCCTGTTGGGCATCCTGGGCTTCGTGCTGGCCTTCCTCGCGATGGCCATCATCTTCGGCCGACGGGCGGAGCGCGCGGCCTTCGGGCAGATGGAGGGCCAGCCGGGCGCGGCGGCCGCCGTACTGGAGAACGTGGGCCGTGGCTGGTCGGTGACGCCGGCCGTGGCCATGAACCGCAACCAGGACGTCATCCACCGCGCCGTCGGCAAGGCCGGCATCGTGCTGGTCGCCGAGGGCAACCCGAACCGGCTGCGGTCGATGCTGGCGGCCGAGAAGAAGCGCATGGCCCGCATCGTGGCCGACGTGCCGGTGCACGACGTGATGGTCGGCAACGGCGAGGGCGAGGTTCCGATCAGCAAGCTCCGGACCAAGCTGCTGAAGCTGCCGCGGGTGCTCCCCGGCGCGCAGGTCACCGCGGTCAACGACCGCCTCAGGGCGCTCGGTGACCTGATGAGCAACATGCCGATCCCCAAGGGCCCCATGCCGAAGAACCTGCGCATGCCGAAGGGTCGCTAGTCCCCCACCACCGGCGCGGCGCGCCCCAGAGCCTCCCACGAAGGGCGGCCCGAACATCTCCGTTCGGGCCGCCCTTCGTGCGTACGGGCGCGTACGCGGCGCCCTGAGCGCGGGCCCGCGTGCGCCCGCCGTCACGCCCGCCGTACGACAGCGAAACGCGCCCCCGGCGGGCCGATGAGGCCGTCAGGGGCGCGCGAGCGGAGCGAGGCGAACGGGCCGCGCGCCGGTCCCGTGGGGCCGTACGCGGACACGGGCGCGCGGGCGCGGCAGGACTCCGTAGCCGCGCCGGTACGCGAAGTCTGGCGGGCGGCAACGGTCAACCCGTAGGGGGCCACGGGTGCCGCGCCGGACCTCAAGGACCGGGCGCCGGGCGCCGGCGCCGCGCGAACTACAGGCGGACCTGGACGGCGCCCGCGGCCCGGTCGTGCAGGCCACGGGAGTCGCGGTCCCAGATGACGGCCGGGACGACCAGGCTGAGCAGGACGCAGCGCAGCAGGGTACGCGGCAGCGAGAGCCGGTTGCCGCTCAGGTCGACGACGCGGATGCGCAGCAGCATCTTGCCCGGCGTGCAGCCCAGCGTGCCCACGGTGAGCAGGGACATCACCAGGAAGACGGGCAGCGCCCAGTTCCCGGCCGACGCCGCGTCGCGGTCGGCGATCAGCCCGTACGCGATGAGGAGACACAGCCCCCAGTCGACGAGGAGGGCGAGCATGCGCCGGCCGGGCGGGGCGACGGCGCCCCGTCCGTCGCGGGGCAGGCCGAGCCGTTCACCCCGGTAGCCGAAGTCGACGCCCATCTCCTCGGCCGCCGCGCGGGGCCCGGAGAGCCACGAGCCAATTACTTGCCTGTTATCCACCCCACCACGGTACTGCGGTGACGCCCCGTTCCGGCCCCTCGGGGGCCGGGAACGGCCCGCCGAGGGGCGGTGGCCGGCCACGGGTGGCGCGCGGGGCACGCGTTCCGACCCCGCGTACCGGTTAACCTGAGCGAAACAAATGGGTCATGCTCGGGAAATCCCGGCTACCTATGGTCGGGCCCGGCGCCACCGCCACCGCACAGGTCAGCGCTATCGAAGCAACCCCGACCGCTCCCGGCCGGGCTAGGAGGAGTGGGATGTTCCAGAACGGCGACGACGCCAAGAAGTTCATCGCGGATGAGGACGTCAAGTTCGTGGACGTCCGCTTCTGCGACCTGCCTGGCGTGATGCAGCACTTCACCATCCCGGCGGCGGTGTTCGACCCCTCCGAAGAGCTCGCCTTCGACGGTTCCTCGATCCGCGGCTTCCAGGCGATCCACGAGTCCGACATGGCGCTGCGCGCGGACCTGAGCACGGCGCGCGTCGACCCGTTCCGCCGGGACAAGACGCTCAACATCAACTTCTTCATCCACGACCCGATCACGGGCGAGCAGTACAGCCGCGACCCGCGCAACATCGCCAAGAAGGCCGAGGCGTACCTGGCCTCCACCGGCATCGCGGACACCGCGTTCTTCGGCCCCGAGGCCGAGTTCTACGTCTTCGACAACGTGCGCTTCAACACCACCGCGAACGAGTCCTTCTACCACATCGACTCCGAGGCCGGCGCCTGGAACACCGGCGCGGTGGAGAACAACCGCGGCTACAAGGTGCGCTACAAGGGCGGCTACTTCCCGGCCCCGCCGGTGGACCACTTCGCCGACCTGCGCGCTGAGATCTCCCTTGAGCTGGAGCGGGCCGGCCTCCAGGTCGAGCGCCAGCACCACGAGGTCGGCACCGCCGGCCAGGCCGAGATCAACTACAAGTTCAACACGCTGCTGGCCGCGGCCGACGACCTGATGCTCTTCAAGTACATCGTGAAGAACGTCGCCTGGCGCAACGGCAAGACCGCCACCTTCATGCCCAAGCCGATCTTCGGCGACAACGGCTCCGGCATGCACGTCCACCAGTCGCTGTGGACGGGCGGCGAGCCCCTCTTCTACGACGAGCAGGGTTACGCGGGCCTCTCGGACACCGCCCGCTACTACATCGGCGGCATCCTCAAGCACGCCCCGTCGCTGCTGGCCTTCACCAACCCGACGGTGAACTCCTACCACCGCCTGGTCCCCGGCTTCGAGGCCCCGGTCAACCTGGTCTACTCGCAGCGCAACCGCTCCGCCGCCATGCGCATCCCGATCACGGGCTCCAACCCGAAGGCCAAGCGCGTCGAGTTCCGCGCCCCGGACCCGTCCTCCAACCCGTACCTGGCGTTCTCGGCGCTCCTCCTCGCGGGCCTGGACGGCGTGAAGAACAAGATCGAGCCGGCCGAGCCGATCGACAAGGACCTCTACGAGCTGGCCCCCGAGGAGCACGCGGGCGTCCCCCAGGTCCCCACCTCCCTGCCGGCCGTCCTGGACGCCCTCGAGGCCGACAACGAGTACCTGCAACAGGGCGGCGTCTTCACGGCGGACCTGATCGAGACCTGGATCGACTACAAGCGCACCCAGGAAATCGCCCCGATCCAGCTCCGGCCGCACCCGCACGAGTTCGAGCTGTACTTCGACCTGTAAGTCGACCTGAGGACAGTGGGGCTGGAGCGCGCTGGCCCGGGGCACAGGAGGTTGCACCGGACGTCTGCCGCCTAGCCCAGCCTCATCTCATTCGCAACTGAGGACCGTCTTCTCCGCAAGGGAAGGCGGTCCTCAGCCGTGTGCTTCTCAGGGCTGGGTGCCGTCTCTCAAGGTGACCAGTCGACATCCAAGGAAGGGGGTCTGGTGCCGAACGAGGCGGTCCGAGTACGGGAGGCCGTCGTAGCTCGCAGTGGCAACTTCATCGAAGCAACGCGTCAACTGCCTTACCGAGCAAGCCCTTGCGGCGCGACTCTTCTCCGCGAACACTTTGGATGTGCGGACACACCTTAACAAGCTGCTCTGCAATGAAATTAACATCCTGTCGAATGTTTCGATAGTCGAACCTCAAATATTGCAGTCTCGACATCTCGTTAGGCACTTCAAGCGAGCCCTCTGCACTCAAGCGTTCAACCCCAGAAAGCAGTATGGGGATTACCTTCTTCTCGTATCTGAACGCCTCCCCAAGCTCCCGCAGGACCCAGCCGCTCCCATCGACCCCCTCGTCGAATTGGCGCTTCATACTCGCTGCCCATCCTTCATCTATGACTGCAAGCATGACTTCACACTCGGCCACAGCTCGAAGAATGGCGTCCGCGTAGTCCGATCCCGGACAGATCGACCTGGCGGCACGGAAGACCTGTCCTTCGCCGAAACGTCTGATCAATAAATCATCAAGCAGAGCCGCTGCGTAAGCTCCGCCTTCTTGACGGTAATTAAGAAAGATCAATGTCAACGCATCCCACTTTCCACGCTATCGATGCGACTACCTTTCCATGAACTCCCCACATTGATCACACCTCTGCCCTAGGATAGCCGGCCAGCGGAAACGTGTTAGGCCAGCAAGGAGCCGCACGTCATCAATCGTGCGCTTGTGGCGACGGGAGGACAGGCCCAGTGGCTGGAACTCACGACGGGAGTCGACCGCGACAAGGCAAGAGCAGATACAAAATATCACTCGAAAAACAAGGCAGCACCGGAGGGCCGCTACCTGAAGCCGACTTACTAGACCTGACGAAATGGCACATCGACAGATACGACCGACTGCGCTCGTCCACGTCAACCCGCGCTTCTGCCTTACTCAGCGCTAATTCAATATTGGCAACTGGTGCACTGATCCTCGTGAACTATCACCTGCAAACCAGCAGGGGCTCATGGTCTCTGTGGGGCGAAATCTGCTTCGGAGCGCTGACCACTCTGACGCTAGCACTCATTCTGCGAAGCTTATGGGGCTGCATCAACGCTATCGCAACGCGCAAGACCATCCGCGTGCTGCACGCCGCCGAGATCCCATCGAGGTTTCTGTTCAATTGGGGGGACACTCTCAAGTCTGTTGACGACCAGAGCAGCTTTGCGAGGGAAATATGCGAACTCAGCTTAGATGCAGCTCTGGGCCACGCCGTGGCTGAGCTCTGGACGGACATCCTGCAGCACGCACAACGGCATCAGCATCTCCGATCCGCGATCAGCACCTTCCAGTACTGCGTTATAGCTCTGCTGGGGCTCGCTTCCTTCACGTTCACTGCGGCGCTGATGTGACGCGCGCCTGAACGAGGGTGCCTACTAACTGATTCACGACGACCGGCCACAATCGTCAACGGGTCATCATGACGTACACCCCAGATTGAACTCCCGGTTTCTCTGTGCTGACCTCAGCGAGGGATGGGCCGCTTTCGCCGAAGATCGGCTGCTCGGCAGAGCTTGATCGAGTTGGTCGCCTGGGAGCCTGATGCTGCGGAAGACCCGTAGACCCAGCACTTCGTCACTAGATCGTTGAAGTCAGCACTCAGTCGTCGTGGTCATGGTCGTGATGGATGTCGCCGTTCTCGTCCATGGTCGGGTGGAGCTTCATGGGGCCGTATCCGTCGACGTCGGTGCGGCGCGGGGGCTCCGGGCCGTCCGGGCCGCAGCGGACGAGGCGTTCAATGCGGCAGATGCGGTAGTGGCGGTCGCCCACGCACACGTCGTTGGCGTCGCCGGCGGCCTTGAACTTCTCGGCCGCTTCGGCGTACGCGGCCTTCTGCCGCTCGTCGAACTCGTAGAGCACGGGCCAGAAGTCGATCATCGCGCCGTGCAGCAGGTCCCGGGCCTCGTGCGGGGTGGCCATCATGGCGCCGTGCGGCTCCCAGCCGCTCTCGTTGCCTTCGGCCACGCGGAAGCCGACGGGCAGCAGCGCGATGTCCGGGTAGGCGGCGGCCGCCCGCTCGGAGTCCTCGCGTACGGCGGCCGGGTAGCGGGAGCCGGTGTAGGCGAAGTCGCGCATGCCCAGCTTCGTGGCACCCGCGATCAGGCCGTCGTCCTGGCCTGGATCGATGGCGAAGTCCACGTCAGGCGAGGGCTCTCTGCTGGGCACGCCCCAGGCCCGGTCGACCGGCTCCCGGTCGGTGGGGCGGGGCGGCTCAAGCCCGTCCTCCCCGCTGCGCGCGAACTCGTCCCCCCGTACGACCCGGTAACGCACACCGAGGGCTTCGATCTCGTTGACCGGTTCACGTTCGAGAACGGCCACGGCGGCCAGCAGTTCGCGCCGTACCGCGGGGTCGTCGGTGTCGTCCTTGGCCTTGAACCACAGGTGCGAGTTCAGCGCGTCCCGGGCCTGCTGGGGCATCCCGTCCACGACCGGTGACAGCACCCGCCAGCGCGCCCCGCGGGCGGGGTCCTGCGCGGCGATCCCGAAGACGGGTCCCCGCAGGGCCGGGTTCGGGTAACGCCGCGAGGCGGTCACCGCGTCGGCCTCCGTCACCCATGCGACCGGGTCGTCCCGGCGGACCAGCGCTGCGTGGAGGGCGTCGAGCTGTCGCTTCCAGTCATCAACCATGCGCACATTGTGAGCGACGCGGGTCGGGGGTAGGGGCGAATCCCTCCAAGTGGCCGAGGGGCGGCCGAGGTTGGGGCATGGTGGGTCGGATGGGGGTGTGCCCAAGTGCACCCGGGATTGTCCTGCCGACCTGGTCATGGCAGAACGCGCGGCGGAATGGCCGGCGGGAGGCGGGGCGGGCGGTCGCAGCCTTGGAGTGCGTCGGGGCGCGGCGGCCGACGCAAGCCCCCCTCGCCCGCCACGCGAGCACGTCGGGGTGTGAGCGTGCGAGGCCGGCCCGCCCCGGGCGCTGGCGGGCACTCGCGGCGCCGACCATGCCCGGCGCCAGCGCCCCTACTCCCCCTCCTCCGCCTCGTCCCGAACACTCAGCGCCAGGTTGTTGGTCGCCGTGAAGAAGGGCTTGACGCGGGTGGTGCCGCGGGTGGGGTGGTCGTGGTGGGCGGGGGGTGCGTAGTCGGTCTTCTTGCGGTCGACGATGTCGCCGGTGATGCGGCCCACCGGGACGGGGGGTCGGCCCGGGGTGCGGACGGTGAGGTCCCACAGGTCGTGTTCCACGGAGCGGCGGCGCAGGGCCTCCGCGTAGGGGAGGGTGAAGCTGAAGCGGCCCTCGCCCAGGTCCGTGACGGGGACGTCGAAGTCGTACGCGGAGTCCTCGCGGGCCGCGGCGTGCACGGTGGCCGAGGCCAGGGGGAGGTCGGTGGGGGCCAGGACGCGGGCGGTGAGGGTGGCCGCGTCGTGGTCGACGGCGACCCTGGTGACCTCGGCGTGGGCCGGGCGCCGCCAGCTCCGGAGGGCGAGGAAGCCGTCGGTGGTGGCGTACGGCACCCAGGGGGCGAGGCCGTCGGCGTCGCGGGCGGGCGGTTCGCCGATCAGGCGGGCGGTCTCGGCGATGGCGGCGGTCAGGCGGGTGCGGTTGTGGGTGTCGCGCGGGGCGACGTAACAGTCCCAGCGGCCCTCGGCGAGCGCGTGTTCGCGGTGGCTCAGCAGCACGCCGGCCTCGCCGTCGGGGACCGGGACGCGGATCTCCCGGCGTTGCGGGTCGCGGCGCAGCCGGGCGACGAAGTCGAGGGGGCCCGGCGGGAGGTCGGCCAGCCGGATGGTGATGTCGCCGTTCGCGCTCGACCGGGCGAAGGCCACGGTGCGCGGCGCCTCGGGTGCCGCGCCCTGGGCCGCGGCGTCGCCGGCCGGCTCCGGCGTCGCCTCGTCGCCGCGCAGCGCGGCCCGCATCCGCCGCAGCAGGCCGGGGCGCGCGGTCTTGCGCTCGGGCGCGCGGTCGGTGTTCTGGCCGCGCGCGGTTTCCTGGCCACGGGCCGGGGTGCGCCCCTTACCGAGGGTGGTGAAGAGTTCCTCGTAGCGGCGCCCGATGACGTCGGGGGCGAACGTGGCCGCCTTGGCGAGCGCGCCCTCGCCCAGCTTGCGGCGCAGCGCGTCGTCCGACATCAGCGAGCGCAGGGCGGCGGCGTAGGCGGAGACGTCCGTGCCGGTGGCCGGGGCGAGGGGGACGAGCAGGCCGTCCTGGCCGTCGCTGATGATCTCGGCGGGGCCGTGCGGGCAGTCGGTGGCGATGACCGGGACGCCGCAGTGCATGGCCTCCACGATGGTCATGCCGAAGGACTCCATGTCCGAGGAGACCGCGGCCAGCGCGCCCTTGGCCCACTCGGTCTCGATCGGCGACACGGCGCCCATCAGGAACACCCGGTCGTACAGGCCCAGTTGGTCGATGAGCCGGCGCAGCTTGGCCTTCTCGGGGCCGCGGCCGTAGACCCGTAGCGTCCAGTCGGGGAACTCGTCGGCGACCGCGGCGAACGCGTTGACCAGCCGGTCGTAGCGCTTGACGGCGACCAGCCGGCCGGCGGAGACGATGACCCGGGTGGCCAGGTTGGAGGGCTCTACCTGCGCCTTCGGCACGCCGTTGGGGATGGCCAGGATGGTGGTGGTGACGTCCGGGAGGGCCGCGCGGTACTGGGCGGCGTCGGCCTCGGAGACGGTCACGAAGGCGTCGAGGTCGCTCAGGGCGGTGTTCTGATCGGTGCGCAGTTGGTCGCTGTGCGCGTCGAGCGAGAGGTGCTCCTGGCCGATGCGCACCTGGTGGGGCTTGCCGTAACGGGCGAGGTAGCCGTTGAGGATGGGGCGGGTGGCGATCACCACGTCGGCGTCGGTCCGGGCCAGGAAGCCGGCGATGCGCTCGTCGTGCAGCGCGGTGTAGTGCAGCCGGCCGAAGTCGACGCCCTTGTCGGGGAACATCGTGTTGGGCCGCTTCGTCAGCTCGTGCTCGCCCTCGTAACCGGGGCTGTCCTCGCGCATGTCGATCAGGGAGCTGAGCCGCACCCCGGCGCCGTAGGTGAGCTGCGGCTCGTCGGCGACCCGGTGCACGCTGACGACCTCGACGTCGTGTCGGGCCGCCAGCGCGGTGGACAGGTTCACCGTCGAGCGGATGGTCCCCCCGATGCCGTACGCGTTGTGGATCAGGAAAACGATCTTCACTGTGGGGCTCCCACCGCTTCTGTCGTCACGGCCCGTCCGTGAGGTCGTGGACTGTTGGACCCCTGGCCCCGTCCGGCCAGGGAAAGCCCCTCGTCCAGGGGTTTCGAACCGCTGGAGTTCGCAACCGCCGAAGGGCACGAGCATGATCGAATACGTGGTATTCCGGGAGCAAAATTAACCCAAAGCTGGTTCGCCCGTCATCTCGCGGCTGAATTGCCCGCTCCCACCGTCGCACGCCCCCGCTCGGGCGCGGCGCGCGGGGCCGCGCGCCGGGCACGCGAGTGCGGCGCGCGAGCCGGGCCGCACGCGAGGCGGCCCGCCCCCCGGGTGGGGAGCGGGCCGGTCCCGGGCGCGGTGGCGCGGGGGTTGGGGCCGGTCAGGGCTGGGCGCTCGGCCGGCTCGCTCCGGCGCGGCCAGCGGCTCACTCCGGCTCGGCCAGCAGGTCGCGCATCTCGTCGACCGCCCCGCGCAACTCGGCGGCGAAGGCATGCATCTGGTCGGCCACCGGGCGCGGGGTGCTCAGGTAGACGTGGAAGCGGTCCGGGAGCAGGACGTAGGCGACGCCGATGCAACGAGGGCTGGTGGAGCCGAAGCCGAAGTACTGGATGTGGGCCGAGGGCGCGGAACTCGTACTCAGGTAGTCGTCCCGCATGACCAACCACCCCGGGCTACGGTAGAGCGCGGGCTGCTCGGGGACGCCGAGTTCCGCGCCGCGGCGGCGCTGGATCAGCTCCAGCTCCCACAGGTGCTGCTCGGGCGCCTGGCCGAGCTGGCACTCCCTGGCCCGGGTCACGTGCGTCTCGGCGGCCGAGCGCAGCGCGGCACGGCGGGTGGCGGCGTCGGCCGCCGGGTCCTCCATGGCCGCCACGAACCGCTGGATCCGCGGGGTCACCACGCGCATCGCCTCGGTGCGCCCGCGCCGGTACTGGCGGGTGGCGATCGACTCGTACGTGGCGCCGAGCCGGCCCTTGGCGCGCTGGTGCGCGAGTTGGTAGGCGAGCTGTACGAACGCGTCCGGCGAGACGCGCAGCGACTTGGCGTGCCGGGCGCCGAAGTCGTCGAAGGAGACGGTGCGGGTGGCGGTGGCCGCGCCGTACTCCGCGAAGGCGTCGGCGGCCGAGCGCACCCGGGCCCGCAGCGCCGCGTCCAGCTCGAAGTGGATCGGGCGGGGCGTGGGCGCGCCCTGGGTGCGCGCGCCGGCGCGCAGGGCGTGTTCGGACGCCGGGGTGCCGAGGACGGCGTCCACGAAGCTGAGGATGGTCGTGCCGTCCAGCTCGCAGTGTTCGACGTTGACGCCCGCCCGGCCGTCGGCGAAGACGATCAGCGACAGGGCCTTGTCGAACCAGCGGTTGCCCCGGTCGCCGTAGAGGAGTTCGTCGCAGGCGCGCTGGGTGTCCGCGGGCGCGAAGTCCTCGAGACAGAGGCAGAACAGCGCGGTCTCGACCTCGTCCAGGGCCGCCGCGTTGCCCGGGTGGCAGGCGAGCAGGGCGTCCCGGGCCGCGGCCCATTCCGCGCGGGCCATGGTGGTCAGGTGGCCCACGGACGTGTCGGGCGCGGGCGGCTCGGCGCCGGCGGCCAGCACGGAGCGCAGCCCGGCCGTCAGGTCGGCCAGGCTGTGCGGGGTCCCGTCCGGGCCGATGACGTCGAGGCGGAACATGTGGCCTCGGTGGAAGACCACGATGTGCCGGGCCCGCGACGGGCCGGGCCACCGCGCGGTGTACGGGGCGCGGACGGTGTCCTGTTCGAGGCCGGGGATGCGGGTGGTGGAGAAGAGGTACTTGTTCTGTTCCATCGACTGCGGCTGACCGCGCTGCACGAGCGGCGGCACCCGCTCCTGGTCGAGCAGCCGCTTGTAGTGCACGGCCCCGGCGATGAGCCCGGCGGCCCGCTCCACCTGCGGCTGGACGGGGTCCCGCACCTCGCTGTCCCGGACACCCTGGACACCCTGGTCGCCCTGGTCGCCCTCGACACCCTCGACACCTTCGACATCCTGGAAGAGAAAGAAGAAGTTGGCGTTGAGCGCGATCCGGTCGCGTCGCCCCAGGTAGCGGTAGGGCCAGAAGGTGTCGAGCCAACTGTGCACTCCCTCGCTCGCGTCGTACTCCGCGAGCGCCGCCTGCAGGGTCCGGCCCACGCCCCCCTCCGCCGCGAACGCCGCCACCTCGGCTTCCGTCGCCGCGCGTTCCTCGTCGGTCAGCAGCGGCGCGCACCAGGCGAGGAACCGCTCGCAACTCTCCTCAAGCGTGGGCAGCGGGACGCGCGGGAGCACGTCCTCGTGCGCGAAGGTGGGCGCGCTGGCCGGGTCGGGGCCCGGCGCGGCGGCGCCCTGGGCGCCTGCCGCCCCTCGGCCGGTCGGGGTGGGGTCCGTTTCCTGGCTGGTGTGCATGGGGCTGCTTCCTTCGGGCGCTGTGGGCGGTACGGAGGGCGGCGGCCGGGCCGCTTCCGCTGACCGCCCGGACGGGCGGCGCGGGCGGACGGCTCCGGTGGGGCTGGTCGGGGTGCGGGCTGAGGCGGGAACGGGCGTGCGCGGGACGGGGCGGTCTGGGTGCGGCGAGGGTACGGCGGGGGACCCGGTTGCAGCCAACAGCGGTTGTGTACAGGCGAGTTGAGGCCGGGACCCGGCACCCATCGGTCGGTGCGGTGGGGCGAGGTGGGGCCTACCGTACGGGCCACGGATCGGCCGGCGCGCTCCGCTGGCCGGGCGACGGGGTACGGCGGGGCGCGGCGGCTAGTCGAGGAGGCTGTCGCCGCGTACGGCGTCGGCCGCCAGGTGCGCGGGCAGCACCCGGCCGAAGAGTTGGCGGGTGCGGGCCACGCTGCCGACGACGCCGGGGCGCTGGCTGTAGGCGAAGATCGCGGAGTGGCGGGCGACGGAGCCGCGCACCGGGCTCACCCGGTGCAGGGCGTAGCGGCCGGCGAAGAGTTGGAGGTCGCCGGTGCCGGGTGACAGGCGCCTGATGAGCCGCTCGCCCCGGCCGGCGAGCACGTCCCGCACGTCGTCGAAGTTCTCCGACCGGGCCGACCTGATGTGCGGGCAGAACTCGAAGACGCCGCCGTCCCGGGGCGCCTGGGTGAGCATGCTCACGGTGAACTCGTTGGTGTCGAAGTGCCACGGGTGGCCCCTGCCCGCCTCCACGACGTTGAGCACCAACCCGGAGAGCGGGTCGGCGAGTTCGTACAGCTCGGGCAGCGCGAAGCAGCGGGCGACGAAGCGCTGGAACGCCCGGTGCGCGTAGAGCTGGCTGATGAGGGCCTGGGCCGGGATGTGGTCCCGGGCGACGAACGCGTTGCCGCGCTCGAAGAGCGTGCGGCCGGGGTGGTCGGGCGGCAGGTCGGCCGTCTCGGCGATGTTGTAGACGTTGACCGTCTCGACGTCGGCGTACGCCCGGGGCGCGAGCGCCGCGCACTCCTGGCGCAGGGTTTCGTGCAGCTCGGGGCGGACGAAGTCGGGCAGCACCGTGCAGCCGAGCGAGGCCAGCTCGCGCCGCGCCCGGTCCACCACGGACCGCCCGACGGGCCCCGCGAGGTCCAGCAGGGGGTATCGCGCCGTGTTGACCACCTGATCGAGCGACGTCGCTTCCGCAGTGCCCATGAGGGTCCTCTCCAGGTACGGGTCGGCCGTTGCGAGGCGGCGACGAACGCGGCGAACCGACGCGCGCCCGGCCCCGCCCCGAGGCGCCCCGCGGCGTCCGGGCGTGACCCGACGGGCCCCGGGTCCACCGCCTCAGCGGCAGCAACTCTACTGGCGAGTAACGCAGTTGGTGACGGTCACGGCGATGCCTTTGTCTGTGACACGCCACACGCCACACGCCACCGGGCGCGGTGGGGCGCCGTGCCGGCGTCGCTCGCCCAGGGGCCGCCCGGGGGTGCCGTGACCCCGGCACCGGCACTGTCGGCGCCGCCGCCGATGGCACCCTGCCCCGCCCCCACCGTTCGCACACCGCGCGTCGACCGCACGCACCACCGCCCCGCGGCCGAGGCCGCGGGGCGGTGGGTTGGTCCGTCGCGTCGGTCAGTCGTCGTAGTGGATGAGCGAGCGCACCATGCGGCAGGTGGTGTCGGACGGCGGGTGCACGCCGATCCGGGCCGCGGTGGTGCGTATCTTGCGGTTGGACGCCTGCTCTGGGCGGTACACCCCGGCGTGCAGCAGGGCGATCGCCAGGCGCATGGCCTTCAGGCGGCGGTGGTGCGACTCGTACCACTCGCGCGGGTGCCCGGCTGGCACCCGCTTCTTCGGCAGCGTCGGGAAACTCGGCAGGTCCGGCAGGTACGGAAGAGGTGTTGCGGCAACGGCCATCGGCGTCCTCCAGATCGGTCGTTCGCCCTCTCTCTTACTCCCTTATTTTACGTCAGGGCACTGACAATCGCCCCAGGCCAGACGGGGTTTGACCGGGCTGGAGCGGGCGCGAGGGGGTACCGTGGCGGGCATGGAGATCTGGATCAACCCGGCCTGTTCCAAGTGCCGTAGCGCGCTCACCCTGCTGGACGCGGAGGGCGCCGACTACACCGTCCGCCGCTACCTCGACGACGTCCCGAGCCAGGACGAGATCCGGGCCGTGCTGGAGCGGCTGGGCCTCGAACCGTGGGACATCGCGCGCACCCAGGAGGCCGCGGCCAAGGAGCTGGGGCTGCGGGAGTGGCCGCGCGACGCCGACGCGCGCGAGCGCTGGATCGCGGCGCTCGCCGAGCACCCCAAGCTGATCCAGCGGCCGATCATCACGGCGGACGACGGTTCGGCTGTGGTGGGGCGTACGGACGAGGCGGTGCGCGAGGCCGTCGCCCGCTCCCGGGGCTGAGCCCGCCGGCCGGGTCGCGGCGCCGGTGGCCCCACTCGCGGACGCGCGCCACGGGTGGGGCCGCCGCCCCCGGCCGGTGGCGTGCTCGGCCGGGGGCGGTGGTGCGGTGTGGTGTCGGGTGGTGCGTGGGGCCGGGGCGTACGGCGCCGGGTGGTGCATGGGGCCGGGGCGCACGGCAGCCGGCTCCGGTTGGCGCGGTACGGCCCGGTCAGGCGGCGTGCTGGTACTGGATGCCCTGCCGTACGGTCTCCGCGGCCTCGGGGCTGTCCATGCGGCCGACCAGGTGCAGCGCCATGTCTATGCCGGCCGAGACGCCGGCGCTGGTGACGACGGTGCCGTTGTCGACGAAGCGTTCCTCGACGCGGACGTCGACCGAGGTGTCGATGTCGGCGAAGAACTGGCCGTAGCGCCAGTGCGTGGTGGCGGGCTGGCCGGCCAGCAGGCCGGCGGCGGCGAAGACCAGGGAGCCGGTGCACACGCTGGCCAACAGGGTTCCCTCGCCGTGGAGTTGACGCAGCCACTTGAGGTGGTGCTCGTCCTCCTGGAGGACGTTGGTGCCGTCACCGCCGGGGTGGACCAGTAAGTCCAGCCGCGGGGCGTGCTCCACGTCGTAGTCCATCGTGAGGCCGAGCCCCTTGGAGCAGCGGACGACTCCGGCCTCGCGGCCGATCGCGAAGATCCGGACGGGGAACGAGGCGACGTGGTGGGCCCAGTAGCCGAGGACCTCCCAGGGTCCCACGGCGTCGAGTTCCTCGACTTCCTCGAAGAACAGCACTCCGACGTTCACGGGCGTGACGGTGTTCATGGAGAGTGACCAGCTTTCGTGATGTGGGGGACGGTAGGGGGTGCAGATGGTGCGAATGGTGCGTTTGTGGTGCGATGCGAGCGCACGAGGGCGCACGCGGGCCGGGGACCGGCCAGGGGTGAGGGCTCGCGGCAGACGAACACCACGGGCGGGGCATCACCCGGGTGGTGCGATGGTGCGGGCCTAGCGATGGAGCCGTGGGACAGGTGCCGTGTGCGGTGGGACGTTCCGCGCACAGCGGGGCACGAGCCGAGCAGCACCGCGCGGTGGGGCAGTGGAGCATGAACCGAGCGGCGGGTGCCGGTGTGCCGATGTGCTGGTGGTACGCCGCGACCGGCCGGGTTCGCGCGTGGGGACGCGCGAGGCGACCGGGCCACGGGCGCGCTCGTACGCGGGGCACGGGCGCGCGTTCGGGGGTGGAGCGGGGACGTACGGGCGGTGCGGTGGTGCGGGTGGTGCCGGTGGATCTAGTGGTGCGGTCACGGTGGTCGTACGGCCCGGGGGTCGGGCGGCCTGGCCTTCGGGCAGGTCGGGCGCTCGTACGTGCCGTGCGGGTCGGGCGGTCGTACGGGGCGGGCCGGCGGGACGGTGGGTGGTCGCTCCGCGGGGCGGGGCGTCAGCCCGGTACCGGGGCCTGAGCCTCGTGTTCGGTGGGGGTCAGGGGCGCGGGGTGGGTCGGGGTGAGCGGCGCCGGGGGCGTGCGGTCGGTGGGTTCGGCCGTCGCGGCCGGGTCCGGCGTCGCGTCGTGGATGGCCAGCGGGTCGGCGCCGTAGGTGATGCGGATGACGCCGTCGGCGTGCCGTTCCGCCACGGCCCGCACGCCGAAGACCTCGCGCAGGATGTCGGGGGTCAGCACGTCGAGCACCTTGCCGGCCGCCGCCACCACGCCCTCGCTCAGCACCACGAGGTGGTCGCAGAGCCGGGCGGCGAGGTCGAGGTCGTGCAGCACGGCCAGGGTCGTGGTGCCGGTGCCACGGATCAGGTCGAGCAGTTCGAAGCGGGCGCGGATGTCGAGGTGGTTGGTCAGCTCGTCGAGCACCAGCAACTTCGGCTTCTGCGCCAACGCCCTTGCCAGCAGCACCCGTTGGCGTTCGCCGCCGGAGAGGGACGCGAAGTCCCGCTCCGCCAGCGGACGGGCTCCGCAGGCGTCCATGGCCTCCGCCACGGCGCGGTGGTCCTCGGCGCCGTCCCGGCCGAGCAGCCCGTGGTGGGGGGTGCGACCGAGTGCGACGATCTCCTGGACGCACAGGCCCACCGCGTTGCTGTTGCTGTCCTGCAGGACGGCGGCGGTGCGCCGGGCGGCGGTGCGGGCGGGCAGTTTCCACACGTCGTCGCCGGCCACCCGCACCACGCCCTGGGACGGGCGCAGCGAGCGGTAGACGGCGCGCAGCAGCGTGGACTTGCCGCTGCCGTTGGGGCCGATGAGGCCCACGATGTCGCCCTGGGCGGCGTCGAGGCTGACGTCGCGCAGGATGGGTTGGTGGTCGAGGGTGACGTGGAGCCCGTCCACGGTGAGCTTCATGTCGTCACGCTCCTCATGCCGTTCGTACGGTTCACGCTGTTCATGCGGTGTCCAAGCTGGTGGCTCCCGGTCTCCGGGGCCCGTACCTCGCGCCGCTGCGCGGCGGTCGGCCGGGCCGGGGTCTGGGGCGCGTACGCCAGGGGCAGGCGGGCGGCCCGGGATCGCATCACGCTACTCACGAGGCATCAAGCGTCTTGTTGCGACGCAGCAGCCACAGGAAGAAGGGTGCCCCGAAAAGCGCCGTAAGGATGCCGAGCGGCAACTCATTTGGCCGGTTAACGGTGCGCGACAACAGATCGACAACGACGAGATAGATGGCCCCGACGACCGCGGCCAGCGGCAGCAGCCTGCGGTGATCCGCGCCCACGGCCAGCCGTACCAGATGGGGAATCATCAGGCCAACGAAACCGATGCCGCCGGCGACGGCGATCACGGTGCCGGTGAGCAACGAGGACAGCACGAGCAGCGCGCCCCGCAGCCGGTGCACGTCCACGCCGAGCGCGGTGGCCGACTCGTCGCCGGCCAGCAGCGCGTTGAGCTGGCGGCCGAACAGGGCCAGGAAGACCGTGCTGGTCACGACCACGGTGCTGACCAGGCCGAGCTGGTCCCACTTGGCGCCCGCGACGCTGCCCAGCATCCAGAACATCACCGAGCGCAACTCGGTGGGCGTGGCCTGGAGTTGGAGGTAGCTGGTGCCGGCGAGGAAGAGGTAGCCGACGGCCACGCCGGAGAGCACGAGGCGGGTGGGGGCGAGCCGGCCCCTGGTCAGGCCGAGCACGAAGACCAGTGCCACGGCGACCATCGCGCCGGCGAAGGCCGCGGCCGAGACGCCGAGCCCGCCCAGCGCGCCGCCGGCCATGGTGATGACCATGACGGCGCCCAGCGAGGCGCCGGAGGAGACGCCGAGGACGTACGGGTCGGCGAGCGGGTTGGCCACCACGGCCTGGAGGACCACGCCGGAGACCGCGAGGCCGGCGCCGACCAGGGCGGCGAGCACCACGCGCGGGGTGCGGAAGTTCCAGACGATCTGGTCCAGGGCGGGGTCCGCGGTGGCGCCCGCGCCGGTGAGGTGGTGCCAGACGATGCGCCACACGTCGACGACCGGGATGGTGACCGAGCCGATGCTGATGGCCACCATCATCGTGCCGGCGAGCACCGCGAGCAGGCCGACGAGCAGCGGCCCGGTGGGTACGTTGAGGATGCGCGGCCCCTTGACCCGGCGCGGCGTGCGGCGCTTGGCCGACGGGGTGGGCCCGGGCCTGGTGTCGGTCGCGGTGTCGGTCGCGCCACGGGCGGCGAGGGCGCGCGGCAGGGCGCCGGCCAGCGAGCGGGCGGCCCGGCCCGGCGGGGCGCTCGCGGCTTTCGCGTGCGGTGTCCGGGGCGGGTAGGGCTCCTCCGCTGCCTGCGCGCTCACCGCTCCCCCAGCGCCTCGGGGTGCAGCATCTCGCCGATCTTCGTCACGGCCAGGTCGTTGCTGGGCCCCAGGTAGGCCGAGTCGGAGAGGGTGACGTACCGGTTGTTCTTGGCGGCGGGCCACTGCGGGAAGTCCCGCAGCAGCTTGCGGGCGAAGGCCGCCGGGTTCTTGTCCTGGTAGCCGATGACCACCAGCGCGTCCACGGGCTCGGCCGCGACCTTCTCCTTGCTGAGGTCGGCGAAGGTGTTCTTGGTGACCGTGGCGAAGGCGTTGGTGCCGCCGGCCTTGTTCAGGAGGTCGTTCCAGATCCCGTTGGCCGCGACGGAGCTGAAGTCGTTGGCGCCCATCGACATGTTGGAGAAGACCACCATGACGCGGGGCTGCTTGCCGCCCTTGGCCTGGATCCTGCGGGAGACGTCGGCGATCTTCCGCTTCGAGTCGGCGATCAGCTTCTCCGCGCGCTCCTCGACCTGGAAGATCTTGCCCAGGTCGCGCAGGAGTTGGTAGCTGTCCTCGATGGTCATCTTCGAGGTGTCCTCGTCGCAGCCCTGCGGCGAGACGTAGCTGTTGGCCGCGACGGAGGCCAGGTCGTCCCGGGTGGCGAAGCCGTTGCCCGAGGAGAAACCGTACGCGGTGGTGGAGAGCACCAGGTCGGGCCGCAGGCCCAGCATCGCCTCGCGCGGGATGTCGAAGGCGTCGTTGGGCTTGACGCCGCCGTCGGGCAGCTTCGCGATGGCCTCGGCGCGACCCTTCACCTCGGAGGCACCGTACGACTGCTGGTTGGCCACGACGCGGTCGCCGAGGCCGAGCGCGAGCAGCGCGGAGACCTCGGCGACGGAGGCGCCGTTCATGACGACGACGCGGCTGGGCGCCTTGGTGTACGTGGTGCTGCGCCCGCAGTTCTTCAGCGTGACGGGGTAGCCGGCGCCGGAGCGTTCGCCCTTGGCGGCGTTCTCGGTCGTGGCGGACGTCGAACTTCCGCCGCAGGCCGCTGTGACCAGGCAGAGCGCTCCGGCCAGCACCGCCATGGCGGGCCGTTTCCTATGCATGCGGGCTCCTCGGGGGTGGGTCGGACTCCGCCTCAGTAGTCGTGGCGGAGTCCGGCCCAGTTCCCGGGATGCCCTAACCCGCCGTGACGGGTTCCGGCCGATCACCTCCCGTGGGGCGGGGCAGGCTGCCGGTTTTCACGCAATGGTCCAGGTATCGGAAGACCAGCGACCGGTCGATGGTCGGGCAGGTGATGCCGGTGTCGGCCAGGCCGCGCAGCACGTTGTCCGCGCGGATGTGGCCGAGCCTCAGCTCCGGCTCGGCCGCCGCCGCTTCGGGTGCGGCGCCGGCGCTGTCGCCGCCCCGCGCGCCGTTCGCGTCGGAGCCGGCGTCCGCGTCGCCCGGGCCGTCGAAGGTGTCGAAGAAGGCGAGCGTCGTGGTGGCCACGTCCGCCGCGCGCGGCAGCTCCGCGCGCCACTGGGCCAGCGGCATCCGGCGCACCCGGTAGCCGTAGGCGGTGATCCAGTCGTACAGGTCGTCCAGCCTCAGTTGCGGCGCCGGCGCGTGGTTGAACACGACGTCGGTGCCGGACTCGTGGCGCAGGGCGAGCCGGACGACGGCGCGGGCGACGTAGTCCACCGGCGTCCACACCTCG
Source organism: Streptomyces sp. 71268 (assembly GCF_029392895.1). Taxonomy (NCBI): domain Bacteria; kingdom Bacillati; phylum Actinomycetota; class Actinomycetes; order Kitasatosporales; family Streptomycetaceae; genus Streptomyces; species Streptomyces sp. 71268. Next base: position 6,464,921 of record NZ_CP114200.1, on the reverse strand, counting down.
GCCTCGAAGAGGTCGGGCACGATGCCGGCCGGGATGCCGGCGCGCAGCACGCTCCAGACGAAGTCGCGGTCGTTGACGAAGCCGGTGTCGGGGGCGCCGACGACCCGGCCGAGCCGGTGCAGGGTGACCGGAAGGCCACGCTCCGCCGCCTGCTCCAGGAGCCGTTCGGAGGCCCACTTGCTCTGCTGGTAGCCGTAGATGAGACCGGGGTGCGGCGGCAGGAACGCCTCGGGCACCTCGGGGCTGCGGCTGTACGGCGGGGCCGTGGAGAGCGTGGAGACCAGGTGGAACGGGATGCTCCGGCCGGCCGCCAGGCGCAGCAGCTCCCGGGTGGACTCCGTGTTGGCCCCGCGCAGGCTGGAGTACTCGCGCATGATGCTGACGGTCGCGGCGTTGTGGAAGATCGCGTCGCAGCTCGCGGCGAGTTCGGCCAGCCGCTCCGGGGACAGGCCCAGGTGCGGGCGGCCCAGGTCGGCCGGCTCGGCGACGATGCGCCGGGCGGCCTCGCCGACGGCGAGTTGCTGCTCGTCCAGCGCCTGCCGCAGCCGGGCGGTGGCCTGCTCGCGGTCGGCCGCCCGTACCAGGCAGACGACCTCGGCGTCCGTGCTGGTCAGCAACTCGGCCAGCAGGTGGGCGCCGACGAAGCCGGTGGCGCCGGTGAGCAGCACCTGACGCGGCGGCGCCGTCGGGTCGACCCGGGTTCCGGAGCCCGGCGCGATGTCGGCCTCCAGCTCCGCGTCGCGCGCCACGGCGGCGACGGCGGCCGGCAGTCCGTTCTCGGCCACCTCCGTCGCGTCGGCGGCCGGCGTGCCGGTCGCCGGGGCGGCGGCCGGCCCCGCGTCAGTCCGCGTGGCCGCGTCGTCCGGGCCCGCCTGCTGGGCGAGGTGGGCCGCGAGGTCGGCGGCCGTCGGGTACTGGAACAGCCAGGCCACCTTGACCTCGCGGGCCAGTTCCACGCCGAGCCGGTTGGCGACCTGGATGGCCTGGAGCGACTGGGCGCCGAGGTCGAAGAAGTCGTCGCCCGGGGCGATGTGGTCGGCGCCCAGGACCTGGGCCCAGACCCCGGTGATGGCCGCTTCCAGCGCGTTGGCCGGGGCGGCGTCCGGAGCGGCGCCCGGGGCGGCGTCGGTCTCCTGGTCGGCGGCGGGGGCCGGGGCGTCGAGTGCGGCCAGCGCCTTGCGGTCGATCTTGCCGGAGCCGGTCAGCGGGAGCCGCTCGTGGAAGGTGAGCGCGGAGGGGATCATCGCGGCGGGCAGCACGGCCCGCAGCGCCTCGCGTACCTCGGTGGCCTGCGGCGCGGTGCCGTCGGCGACCAGGTGGGCGACGAGCCGGCGGGTGCCGTCGGGCAGGATCTGCCCGATCACCGCGGCCTCGCGCAGACCCGGCTGGCGCAGCAGCGCCGCCTCCACCTCGGTGGGGTGCACCCGGTGTCCGCTGATCTTGAACTCGCCGTCGACCCGGCCGACGAACCGCAGCAGCCCGTCGTCGGCGAGCCGTACCAGGTCGCCGGTGCGGTAGGCGCGGGGCGCGCCCGGCAGGTCGGACAGCGGGGCGAACCGTTCGGCGTCCGCGGTGCGCGCGCCACGGTAGCCGCGTGCCAACGCGTCGCCGACCAGGTGCAGTTCACCGATCGTGCCGCCCTCGCCCGTGCCTGCGGCGGTCCCCTGGTCCGTCTCCCCGTCCACCGGGACGAGGACCGCCCGGGTGCCGGGCAGCGGGCGGCCGATGGGCACGTCGCCCGCGGCCAGTTCGGGGTCGTGCAGGTCGGCGACGGTGGCGACGACGGTGGCCTCGGTCGGCCCGTAGGTGTTGAACAGGCGCACCGAGGACCCGACCGCGCGCCGCCAGCCGTCCACCCGTTCGGGCACGGCGGCCTCGCCGCCGATGATGACGGTACGTACCGACGCGGGCAGCGTGGCGGAGCCGGTGGCGAGCGCGTACGCGACCTCGTGCCAGTACGCCGTGGGCAGGTCGAGGACGCTGACGCGCAGCCGTTCGCAGGCGCCGGTCAGGGTGGCGACGGACTCGGTCATCTCGTCGGTGCGCACGACCAGCGTGGCCCCGGCGCACAGGGTCAGGAAGATCTCCTCGACGCTGGCGTCGAAGTGCAGCGGCGCGAACTGCATGACCCGGTCGTCCGCGCCCAGCTCGTAGCGCTGGGTGGCGCCGGCGACGAAGTGGGCCAGCGCGCCGTGCCCGATCTCCACGCCCTTGGGCTCGCCGGTGGAGCCCGAGGTGTAGATGACGTACGCCAACGCGTCGGAGGCGGCCCGCTCGGCGGCGACGCGGTCGGCGCGCTGGGCGGCGGTCGCCGGCTCCGGGTCGGCCGCGGCGTCCAGGAGGAGCACGGGAACGGTGCCCGTGTCGCCCGGCAGCGCCACGGCGAGCCCGGCCGAACCGCCGGCGCCCGCGCCGCCGCCGGGCAGCTTGGCCACGTGGTTGGCGGTGGTGAGCACGGCCGCGGCGTCGGCGGCGGCCAGCAGGGCGGTGGTACGGGTCGCGGGCGCGCCGAGGTCGATCGGACAGTAGGCGGCGCCCGCGTAGAGCGTGCCGAGGATGGCGGTGACGGCGTCGACGCCGCGCGGCAGGGCGACGGCCACGAGCGCGCCACGGCCGAGCCCCTGCGCGGTGAGCCGCTCGGCGAGCCGGCGCGCCGAGGCGTCCAGTTCGGCGTAGCTCACGCGCTGGTCGCCGTGTTCGACGGCGGTGGCGTCGCCCCGGGTGGCGACCCGCTCGGCGATCTGGTCGAGCACGGGGCGGGCCGGCGCGCGCAGCGGGCCGCCGTCCACGACGGGCCACTCGGCCGCCGCGCCGGCGTCGGTCGGGCCGGCCTCGGTGGTGGCCGGCGCGGGGCGCTCGGCGGGCGCACCGGCGAGCTGCGAGAGCGGGCGGTGGGGCTCGGCGAGCGCGGCGCGCAGCAGCGCGAGCAGCCCGCGCTGGTGGGTGGCCAGGTCGTTCGCGTCGTACAGGTCGGGGTTGGCGTCGAAGGCGAAGCGCAGGCCGGCGCCCTCGGCCCGGTCGTAGACGTTGACGGACAGGTCGTCGACGGGGCCGGCGGAGACGTTGTGCACGGTGCTGGCGTGGCCGGCGAAGCGCAGGTCGTACTCGAAGGGCATGATGTTGACGCCGGGGCCCGAGAGGCGTCGCTTGCCGCCGACCAGCTTGAGGTCGCGCCGCAGGTGCTCGTAGCGGTAGCGCTGGTGGGGCAGGCCGGCGCGCAGTTCGGCGGCCACCCGTGGGGCGAGGTCGGCGAGGCTGTCGCCCGGGCCGGAGGCCACCCGCAGCGGCAACACGTTGCGCACCATGCACGGCACGCGCAGCGACACCGAGCCCAGCCGGCCCATGACGGGCACGCTCAGCACGGCCTCGGGGGCGCCGCTGACCTGCTGGATGTAGCGGGCGGTGACCGCGAGCAGCACGTCCGACCAGGTGACGGAGAGTTCGTCGGCCCGCTGGCGCAGCGTGCTCACCTCGGCCGGGGCCAGGTCGGTGATCTGCCGCCGGAAGGTGCGGGCGGGCAGCGCGGAGTCGTCGGTGAGGCTGGGCACCGAGGGCCGGTCGGCGTACCGCTTGGCCCAGTACGCGCCGTCCTTGTCGCGCCGTGGGCTGCTCTGGTACGCGTGCTCCTCGTCGCGCACGGACCGCAGGGTGCCGAAGCCGCTGTCGCCGGTGGGGCGGCCGGCGACCAGCGCGGTGTACACGTCGGCGACGCGGCGGGCGACGAGCGAGAGCCCGAAGCCGTCGAGCGCGATGTGGTGGACGCGGTGGTACCACCAGTACTCGTTCTCCGCGACGCGGAACAGGGCGTGTCCGAAGACCGGTTCGCGCTCCAGGTCGACCGGGCGCGCCATGTCGCGGGCCATCCAGGCCAGCGCGGCGGCGCGCGGGGCGGCCTCCGGGGTCAGGTCGGCCACGTGCGGCTGCCAGTCGGTGACGTCCGCGGTGACCTGCCAGAGCTTGCCGTCCTGGGCGGTGAAGCGCACGCCGAGCGCCTCGGTCTCGGCGACCACCTGGCGCAGCGCGGCGACGAAGACCTCGGTGTCGACGGGGCCGGCGATGCACACGTACTCGGCCGTGTTGAACGCGGGGCTGTCCAGGTCGAGTTGCTGACCGGTCCAGATGCCCTCCTGCGCGGCGAGCAGCGGGTGCCGCTCCCCCGCGCCGTCCGCGCCGGGGCCGGCGGGGGTCGCGGTGCCGCTCTGGGTGCCGTCAGGCTTCGGCATGTTCGACTCCCGCCTGGCGTTCGGCGATCAGGTCCCACCACTGGGCGAACGACGTGCGCTCGGCCAGCTCCACGAAGCTGACCTCGGCGCCGGCCGAGCGCCAGCGTTCGGCCAGGGTGACGATGCGCAGCGAGTCCAGGCCCGCGTACAGGGGGTTCTCGTCGAGGTCTACTTCATCCGGCTGCTGGTGCAGCACCTCCGCGAGGTCGGCGCGGAAGGTCGCCAGCGTCAAGGGCTCAGACATGTCGTTCTCTCTTGGGTAGCGGGGCAGGGGCTGCGGCGACGGCGGTCAGTTGACCTTGCGGTCCGCGTCCTTCCAGAAGCGGTCGCGCAGTTCGCGGCGGAGGATCTTGCCGCTGGGGTTGCGCGGCACCTGGTCGATGAACTCGTACTTGGCGGGGAGCTTGAAGCTGGCGAGCCGGTCCACCAGGAAGCGGTGCAGGTCCCGGGGGGTCGGCTGCTCGCCGGGGACGGCGACGACGAAGGCGTGGATGGTCTCGCCCCAGCGCTCGTCGGGCGCGCCCACCACGCACGCCTCGCGCACGCCGGGGTGCGCCTCGAGGGCGCCCTCGATCTCGGCGGGGTAGACGTTCTCGCCCGCGACGATGACGGCGTCCTTGATCCGGTCGCTGATGAACACGTAGCCGTCGGCGTCGATATAGCCGGCGTCGCCGGTGTGGATCCACTCGCCGACCAGCGTCTCGCGGGTCTTGTCGGGAAGGCCCCAGTACTCGACCATGCGGGCCGGGGTGGCCAGGCACACCTCGCCGACGGTCCCGACGGGCAGTTCCTTGCCGTCCCCGTCGATGACCTTGGCGCGCACGCCCGGGTACGGGTGGCCGGCGGCCTTCATCCGGGGGTGTCCCGGCACGTGGTCGGCGGGGGGCAGGCACACGGCGGTGTTGCCGGTCTCGGTGAGGCCGTAGATCTGGGCGAACTCGCAGCCGAAGAGGGCGAGGCTCTGTTCGAGCAGCGCCTCGGAGATGGGTGAACCGCCGTAGACGATCTTGCGCAGCGTGCTGAAGTGCTCCGGGCTCACGCCGGGTTCGGCCAGCATCATGCGCAGCATCGCGGGCACCACGCAGGCGGTGGTGATGCCCAGGTCCTTGATCAGCGCGTTGGCCTGGTGCGGCGCGAAGGCGCGCATGGCGACGACGGTCACGCCAGCGCTGAAGTTCTGCGTGGCCCACCACAGGCCGCCCACGTGGAAGCCGGGGATGCCGATCAGGGCGATGTCGCCGGGGCGCCAGTCGATCCAGTCCAGGCCCTGCGAGGCGAGCGCGTCGCGGATGGCGAAGAAGCTGCGGTGGGCCAGGACCACGCCCTTGGGCAGGCCGGTGGTGCCGCTGGTGTAGATCTGGGCGACGGGGGTGTCGGGGGTCGCCGGGCGGTTCACCTCGGTGTCGGGGTGCGCGCCCTTCCAGGCGGCGAAGTCGACGGCCGTGGCGCTGGGCGCGTCCTCGCCGGCGGTGGCGGGGCCCGCGCCGGTGCTCAGCCGGACCACCGTGGTGGGCACGGCGTCCGGCACCCGGTCGATGACGGGGGCGAACTCCTCCTCCAGGAAGAGGAGTTCGCTGCCGGAGTCGCGCAGGATGTGGCTGACCTCGGGCGCGGTCAGGCGCCAGTTGATGGGCACGAGCACGGTCCGGCTCTTGGCGCAGCCGAAGAGGATCTCGTAGTAGTGCTCGGATTCCTTGCCGAGGTAGGCGACGCGCGCGCCGGGCGCCAGTCCCGCGGCCTCGATGGCGTGCGCGATGCGGTTGCTCTCCCGGTGCAGGTCCCCGTAGGTCAGGACGCGGCCCTCGCACAGCACCGCCGGTACGTCCGGCTGCCGCTCGGCGTGGAAGCGTGCCGTCTCGTCGAGGGTGTGCAGGTTCGGGTGGTAGAGCCTGCCGTCGGCTGTACGCGTCATCGTGGAATCGGCCATGTCCTGCGCCTCCGCATTCGGTCCGTGGTGCGGGCCGCCGCCCTTTTCTCGGCGGCCCGCACCACGGCAGGTGTTATCGCTGTGTGAAGGTGACGGCTAAGCGACACCCACGAAAGCGAGGGTGGCCTCGCCGTCGCAGCGTCCGCCGTCGGCGTCCCAGTACCGGTACGACGTTTCGGCGAGCAGCATGGGATCGCCGCCGCCCGGAGTACGCCGGGTGAGCGAGAGGAACGTCATCTCACCGGAGAACGACCGGGGATTGATGGGTCGCCGGAAATTGCTGCCGAAGCGGGCGATGAGGATATCCGGAAGCTGGTGCCGCCAGTAGTCTTCCATCGTCCACGAGGCGAATCCCGGCATCAGTCCCTCTTGCACGGACTTGGCGACCAGGTAATACATCATCTGGTTGTAGCAGATGTTCACCTCGACCGCGTTGAGGTGCCCGGTGTCGTCGATGTAGCACGACTCCGGAATGGCGAACTCACAACGCGCCGTGCCCAGTCCCGCGTTGGCGCTGACCTCCGCGGAGAGCAGGTACTTGCAGTTCTCTTTGTAGGGGCGCAGCACCAACGGGAGCAGCTCGCGGTCGGTGGCGTACCACTCGGGTGCCGACGGCTTGTCCCCGACGACACGTTCGGCGGTGTGGGTCGCCATCAGACCGTGAGTCCGTCGTAGAGCTTGTGCTCGTCGTGCACGGTGACCCGGAACGAGGAGGTGGGCTCGGGGGCGGTGGTGTGCAGGGCGCGGTGGATCAGGCTGCGGTTGTCCCAGACCAGCAGGTCGCCCTTCTCGAAGCTCTGCAGGTGGATGTTGTCGTTGGAGAAGGTGTCGTCCAGCTGCCCGGTGGCCTTGAACAGGTCGTGCAGCAGGTCGGTCTCCAGCGGCTTGCCCTCCGCGTCCTCGATGTCCACGGTGAAGCCCTCGCTGATGTAGAGGATCGTTTCACCGGTGATCGGGTGGGTGAAGGTCGTGGGGTGCACCACCGGCGGGGTCTTGGTCTCGACCTCTTCGATGATCTCGGAGATCGGGCGGTAGACGTCGTGCGGGCGGATCTTGAAGTACTTGCGGACGGAGTGCCGGCAACGCGTGCCCTCGGCCGCCTTCTTGAGGTCCTCGGGAAGCGCCTCGTACGCCTTGCCCATGTCGATGAAGTACGTTCCGCGGTTCTTCTGCGGAATGACCTGGGGGTAGATCAGCGTGATGCCGAACGGGTCCGGCATGAACATGTAGTCCGCGTGCCAGAACTTACCGGTCTTCGGCACGCCGATCTGCTTGCCGTCCTTCGGAACGTTGGACGAGACGAAGACCTCGGGCACGTCAGGGTGCTGGTACATCGGCTCGTAGTACGTCTCGGGACGGCCGAGCCGCTTGCCGAGCTCCAGGAATTGCGCGGGGTCGAGGTCCTGCCCCTTGAGCACCGCGATTTTCTTCGTGTAGACGGTTTCCTTGAGCTTCTGGATGTCCGCCTCAGAAGCGCTGGCGTAGTCGAACCCGTGCACGGCCGCGCCGAGCTTCTTGCCTTCCTGCGGGACGATCTCCATGGTGACTGCCTTTCCGGGAGTTAAAGGTGAACCGTGTTTGTCGAAATTGGCTCGGGGAGGACGTGCACGGCTATCCGGCAAGCCGCTCGTCAATGAGCTTGGCCGTGGCGCCGAGGCTGAGGTCGGGGTGCAGTTCGCTGTCCTCGATGGTCACGCCCAGCTCGCGTTCGACGTGCATGACGATCTCCACGAGCGTCAGCGAGTCGACGTCGAGCTCCGCGTAGGTCGCGTCCGGGGTGGTGTCCTCCGGCGGGGCCTCGTGCAGCTTGGTCAGCAGGGCGATGAGTCGGTCATAGGTGGCGCTCATGGTGCGAGAGGTCCTCCCTCTTGGGCGGTTACGGGTGCGGCTGCCGCGGATGCGGTCGGCGTGCGGGGTGTCAGGTCGGGCCAGCGCAGCACGCAGGAGCCCCAGGTCAGGCCACCGCCGAAGGCGGTGAGGAGCACGCGGTCCCCGGGCTCGATAACGTTGCCGGCCGCCGCGTCCGCGAGCGCCAGCGGGATGGAGGCGGCACCGGTGTTTCCGACCGACTCGACGTTGGAGACGCAGCGCTCGCGCGGGAGGCCGAGATCGTCGGCGACCGCGCGCAGGATGCGCTGGTTGGCCTGGTGCGGCACGAGGTGGTCGACGTCGTCGACCTTCCACTCGGCGGCGGCGAGCGAGGCGCGGACGGAGCCGGTCATGCGTGTGATCGCGTGCCGGAACACCGCCCTGCCCTGCATCGAGAAGTGCCGGTCGGCGTGGCTGGGCTGCTCCTCGCGGCGCGAGCGCTGCCGGGAGCCGCCAGCGGCCACCATGATCATCTCTTCCTCGGCGCCGTCGCTGCCGAGGTCGAAGTGGCCGATGGCGCCGGGCTCGTCGGCGTCGCCGGCGCGCAGCACGACCGCCCCGGCGCCGTCGCCGAAGATGATCGCGTTCGCGCGGTCCAGCGGGTCGATGATGGTGGTGTACGTGTCCGCGCCGATCAGGAGCACGCGCTCGGCGACGCCCGCGGTGATCAGGCCGGCGGCGGTGGCGAGCCCGTAGACGAAGCCGGTGCACACGGCGCTGACGTCGAAGGCCGCGACGCCGGTCAGGCCGAGCCGGTGGGCCACCAGCGGGGCGGTGGCCGGGCAGCTCCGGTCGGGCGTGGTGGTGGCCACGACCACGGCGTCCACGCGCTCGGTGCCGGCCGACTCCAGCGCGCGCCGGCCCGCCTCGACGGCGAGGTCCGAGGTGGCCTGGCCGGGGTCGGCGAAGTGGCGCTGGCGGATGCCGGTGCGGGTGGCGATCCACTCGTCGCTGGTGTCGAGGTAGGTGGACAACTCGTCGTTGGTGACGATGCGCGGCGGCAGCCAACCCGCGAGCCCGCACAACACGGCGGCACGCGCCGGCCGCGCGCCAGCCGCACGCGGGGCGTACGCGAGGGCTCGTTCGTCGGGTTCGGGCGGTGGGGCGGCGTCGCTGGGCACAGCGGTCTCCTCAATCGGCGAGCAGGTCGGCAAGCGGAGTCAGCGGGTTCGGTCGGGTACTGGTGTGAGGGGTGGAGGCCCGACCGGTGGCGGGCGGTGGCGTGGGACCGGCGGTTGACGGGGCCGTTACCGGCTCGGGGCCCTCCTGAGCGCGAGGAGCACGAGCGTCCCGCAGCAGATGCCGGCCGCGATCAGGTAGCTGACCAGGCGTACGCCGTCGACGAGCCCGTCGCGCAGCGCCTCGCCGGCCAGTCCGTCGCTGCGCGTGTTGGCCACGGCGACCAGCAGCGCGAGCCCGACGGCGCCGCCCACCTGGAGCGTCGTGGAGGCCAGACCCGACGCGATGCCCTGGTCGGTCGGGGCGACGCCGGAGGCGGCCACGATCCACAGCGCGGTCCAGGCCGCGCCCTGACCGAGGCTGAGCAGCACCAGTCCGGGGACCAGGCGCCCGTAGGAGCCACTGTCGGTGAAGGCCACGGCGAGCGCGACCGCGCCGGCCGCGCCGAGCAGCAACCCGCCGAGCAGCGTGGCCCGTACGCCGAAGGCGGCGATCGCCCGCTCGCCGACCTGGGTCCCGGCCGCGACCATGACGGCCGGCAGCAGGAACGCCAACCCGGTCTCCAGCGCGCTGTAGTGGTGCACGAGCTGGAAGTAGCGGGTGAGGAAGTAGGGGACGGAGGCGAAGGTCGCGTTGAAGACCGCGGCCAGCGCCATTCCGGCCACCAGGGAGCGGTGCGTGAGCAGTCGCACCGGGGTGAGCGGATCGCGGGTGCGCGCCTCGATGACCGCGAACGCCGCGAGCAGCAGCACCGAGCTGAGCGCGCACAGCACGGTGGCCTTGCTGGTCCAGCCCACCTCGGGCCCGCGGACCAGCAGGAACACCAGGAGCGTGATGCCAGCGGTCGCGGTGACGGCGCCCAGGGCGTCGAAGTCGCGCTCCCGCGAACGCGGCGGGTCGGCGGGGAAGAGCAGCCACCCGGCCAGCGCGATGGCCCCGGCCAGCGGAACGTTGACCATGAACACCGACGGCCAGCCGAACGCCTCGACCAGGACGCCGCCGAGCAGCGAGCCGAAGCACAGCCCGCCGGCGCCGGCCGCGCCCCACACGGCCAGCGCCTTGTTACGGCGCGGGCCCTCCTCGTAGATCGTGGTGATCAGCGAGAGGGTGGCGGGGAACAGCAGCGATCCGCCGATGCCCTGCACGGCGCGCACGGCGACCAACAGCCAGGCGGTGTCGGTCAGTCCGCCGATCAGCGACGAGCCGGCGTACAACCCGGCGGCCAGCACGAACATCCGGCGCCGGCCCAGCAGATCGGTGGCCCGGCCGCCGAGGAGCAGGAACCCACCGGTGGCCACGACGTAGGCGCTGACCACCCACTGCAGGTCCTGCTCGGAGAAGCCGAGGCCCTCCTGGATGCTCGGCAGGGCGACGTAGACGATGTTGAAGTCGAGTGCGATGACGAGCTGCGCGGCGGCCAGTACGAACAGGGACAGCCCAAGCCGCTGACGAGGTGGTGCGGGTGACGACGTTATTGCGGACATCCTCGGACATTCCCCCTCAGGAAACTGCTGAAATCACGACAGCGGTTCCCCATGCCTCGTGCGGTGGATCATCACTGCGATGCGTACGGCGAATCATTGCTGGGTGCCGAAATGCTGCACCACACACTGAAATGACCGGCCCCGGCGGCGGGCCTCCCCAGCCCGCGAACACCTGGCCACACGTCATTGGGCGACTCGCCCTGGATGCTTGCTCACCCCCATCGGCACGGCAAGCATTTGGCCTTCTTTTCGGCCTGGCTCAGATTCCGGTTGCAGTTCTGGTTAAGGCGTCACTGAGCGTCTTCATGACAAGTGGGATTCAGCCACCCCGAGTGGCGCGTTCCCCTCTCTCCCTTCACAGGAACATCCGGCGGGCCAGGGCGTTACCCCGCGAAAGAGTGAGCGAAACACCGTTGAACTTCGCGCTTTTTGCCCGGTTCGGCGGTCCCGTGACCCACTCCGAACAGACTCTTTTCGGCCAACGCCAGGTGAGCGTACAGGGGCAGGGATGACCGATTCAAGCGGCTAGGCAGCCGAAATGCGGGCACCAGGGAAGCATTCCCACCGCTATTCGGAGGGTGCCGTTCCGGGGTGCCAGGAAGGGCCTTTTTCGGTAGTCGGACGAGAAAGTCATCGAGTTCCCGACTGACCCGAAGTTCTTCATCACATGCTGCCTTGGCATAGACCAAGCTGTCTAGATGTTGGAGAGTTGACGAGTGATTTGCGCCCGCATAGGGCGATGCCGACCGCCGTTCACCCGAAAGCCCACCAGGTCAACGGGAGGTGACCGGGAACCCGCGGTACGAGGCGCCCGAAAGCCGCCCGCCCGCCGCTCGGCCCGGCGAATTCCTCCCGTTTCCGGGGATCGCGCCCGCCAGGTCGGGGGAGCATATACGGCTACGGTGCGTCGTGATCCCCTCGCCCAGTGTCCACCTGGCGTTCACCGGAATCCGCTTCCGGAAACACGACTGCCGCCGTCCGTCGCGAACGACGAACGGCGGCAGTCGTACCTGGTGGGCGGGGGTTCGGTCAGTCCTCGCCCATCAGCTTCCGGATCTCCGTGATGAGCGCCACCAGCGCCGCGCGCTCGGGCACGGTGGTGTCGGGGTGCCAGAGGTCGACCAGCAGGCAGGTACGCGGGCGGGTCCCGGAGTTCCACGCCTCGTGCTCAAAGGAGTAGTCGAAGAGCAGGCACTTCCCCTCCTCCCAGGAGCGGGTCTCCCCCGCGACCTTGATCCCGCAGCCCTCGGGGATGTCCACCGCCAGGTGCAGGTTGATGCTGAAGTTCCACAGGTCGGAGTGCGGCTTGATGGCGGCGCCCGGCAGCAGCGTGGAGAAATGGCATTCGAGGAGCGGGCAGATCTTCTCGGTGTCGACGGCGAACTCCTTGAGCACCTTGTACGCCGTCGGCGCCGTCGCCTCCGACTCCGCGACCAGGCCCCCCTTGCGGTAGAGGTAGAGCGCCTGCCAGTCGTCCTGCGGCGTGAGGTAGTGCTCGTAGTTGGAAAAGGCCTCGCGCCGCGCGGCCCAGGCCGTCTCCAGTTCCGACTTGATCGCCCCGTGCTGCTCCTCGAGGGCGGCTATGAAGGGCGTGTGCTCGGCATGTCCGTACGGATCGTGCCAGGGCTGCTGCGAAATTCCCGGCATGATCCACTTGGCACCTTGCTGCAACGGGTGGCGCTGCTGCTTCTTGCTGTCGAGCATCTCCTCCACGCGCTCGATGGAGTCGGAGCCGTACTCGCTCCGGATCGCGGCGAAGGCGTTCTCAATCTCCGGTGTCACTGAATTCTCCTGATGGTGAGAGAAAAGGTGAGGCAAAGTTAGGTGAGAAAGCGTAAGAGGGGGGAATGGCACTCGGGGAACGGGGCGGGGAACAGCGGCGGCGTCGGGGGCCGCGCGGCCTCTTCCCGCCGCGGTCCGGACAACCGGGGCATACCCCGGTGGCCGGATACAGAAGCTCGCTCGATCCGGCCACGTGGGGTGGCCGGATCATGTCGAGCACAGGCGTGCCTCCCCCGCGCGCCACCCAACGACCGGCGCGCGGGCCCGAATTCGACGGCGGTACGCCAGTCAGGCCGCGAACGCGACCCCGGACACCTCCGCCGTGCGCAGCAGCGTGATGAGGTCCTCGCGCGCCCTGGCCACCCGGGAGCGAACCGTGCCGACCGGGCAGCCGACGACGGCGGCGGCCTCCGCGTAGGGCAGGCCCAGGAGCTGGGTGAGGATGAACGCCTCGCGCCGGTGCGGCTCAAGGGTGTTCAACAGGTCGAGCAGGGCGACGCCCTCCTCGAAGCCGGGCAGCCCCGACGGCTGCGCCCCCTCGGCGGCCGACTGCCAGTTGGGGGCGTCGGCGACGCGGGGCCGGGCGGCGGCCGACCGGTAGCGGTCGATGACCACGCGACGGGCGATCGAGAGCAACCAGGTACGCGCGTAGGAGCGTCCAGCGAAGCGCGGCAGGGAGTTGAGTGCGCGCAGGAACGTCTCCTGGGTGAGGTCGTCCGCGCTGTGCACATCGGCGCTCAGATGGGTGACGAACCGCCAGACATCCCGGTAGGTGGCACGTACGAAGCGCTCGACGGCGGCGGGGTTGCCATCCCGTGCCGCCAGCGCCCAGTCGGTCACCTCCTCGTCGTCCGCGGGGCGGGACGGTCCGGGGCAGGCCCGGACTAGGGCAGGAATCATCGCAACGGAGTCCTTTGGGGGGCTGTGTGCCGCGCCATGGGTAACCACGGCCCGGCGATGACAGCTCCGCACACCTCGCTCGGCCACGCCGGTGGCCGCGGTGCCGACAAGGGCACCGACGTCTTCGGCGCGGGGCACAGCGAGGGACCGCGGGGCCTGGAGCCGACGCCTTACGGGGCCGTCTTCGCGGGAACGACCACCGGCATCGGAACTGCGCCCGTCACCACGGCATGGGCGCCCGAGGGGGCGCGGGTGACGGTGCGTTCAGCGCAGGGCGAGGCGGTATGGCGGCGCGCGGCCAGCCAGGACGTGGCGCAGGAAGAGTCGGCGCGGGCGCCGGACGCGCGAGGTGCGGGTCAGGCGGGGCCGTGGACATCGCCGCGGTCCGGCGACCAGGCCGTGGTAGGCGATGCGCAGCGGGACGAAGACGGCGGCGGCCAGCGCGCGGCCGAGCCGGTAGGCGGCGCGCTCACCGCGCCACAGCCACAGCCCGCAGGCCAGGGCCGCCAGCACGTGGGCGAGCAGCATGCCCCAGCCGTGGCAGAAGGGCGTCAGCCCCTCCAGGCCGTCCGGGCTGTCCTGGCCGGCGCCGCGCGGGCCGGCGGTGGGTCGTGCGAGGGGTTCGGCGGCGTCCGCGGCGCTCGGCTGCCCCGTGGGCGGGGAGAGGCCGGCGCGCACCTCGTACGCCGCCTTGGGTATGTGGCCCGCGTGGCCGTGCGCCGCCATCGACGCCGACCGGTCCATCAGCGAGAACAGCACGTGGAGCGCGAGTTGGGACAAGACGGTCGCCCCCGTCACCGCGAACGCGCCCCGCTCGCGCCCGGCGAGCCACCAGGCGGCCGACGCCGTCCCGGCGAACGCGCTGCCCAGCGCGAGCGGTGACACGCCCGTGCCGGAAGCGAGTGAGTGACCAGCGGCGGCGGCGACGACGCACACGGCCGCGAAGGTCGCGGCTCGTATGGCGCGGGACGCCAGCCCAGTGGTCATAGTCGACATGTTGCCAGCCAGCAGTGACAAGTGGTGCAGACCAAGGGGAAACTTTGCCCACGATCGACACGTTCATGACACGGACGCATATCGTGGCTAATCCTTTATCTCCCCTGGTGAGACGGTGTCTTGACGAAGCGTCGACGGAAATGCGGACTGCGGTCTTCCATGATCCGACGATGCGTCGGCATGTCCGAAACGCTGCGGTGGTCACGGCGTGACCGTCACCACCGGGCCGGCCGCCCGCCCCCTGGGACCGCTCCCCCGCGTCCTCCGCCGACGCCGCGTCGACGCCCTCGGCCCCCGGGCCGGACGGGAGGGGGCCGGTCCGCGCGCGGGGCGGCGGCGCGAGCGGGCCGGGCGGCGGCCGGGGCGCGCTACCGAGCGCCGCACACGTGGCGCCAGGCGGGCCGGGGCCGGGGATGTGACCTGCGACCGAGCCGGGACCCTCGTCGGATTGTCTGCTTCAATAGGGGCATGGCCAGCCTCCACAGCACCGCGACAGGTCGCAGCGACCTTGAGCCGTTTTGGCCTTCTCGCCAGGGGCACCACTTCGACCGCGAGTGTTGTCGCGCGCTCTGACGCGCGGGCCCGCTCACTGCGCTGACACCTGACGTCCCCCTCGGACGTCGGCTCTCCGGCCGCCAGCCCTGCCCGCGCGCACGACGTCCACGACGCCCTCTGCGCGAAAGAGCTGACCTCTCATGACCCACGCACGCTCGCTGTCCCCCTCGCCCGCGACCTCCGTCCCGTCGGTTTCCTCCGTATCCGCCGTTTCCGCCGTTCCTTCCGCGTCTCCCGTCTCGTCCGTCTCCTCGGCGTCCTCGGCAGCGCACCTGCCCCCCGGCGCCGCCGGCTCCCCCGTCTCCGCCGCCACGCCGCTGCGCGCGGCGCGCCCGCAGCCGCCCCGGCAGCGACTGCGCGCGGTGGCCCCCGACGAACTGCCGCCCGTCGCGGACCTGCTGCACTCGGAGGCCACCTGGCTGCCCGCCCCCGCGCACAGTCTGCCGACGCTGCCCGGGCAGCCGCCGATGGTCGGCTACCTGGTCCTGGTCCCCGCCGATCGGCGGCCCGGGGCCGGCCCGGTGGCGCCGGCGCCGGCCGCCACCACGCACGGCGACGCGCTGATCCAGATCGACCCCGAGCAACGCGCCGCCCAGGTCGCGGGCCGTCCGCTGGACCTGACCTACCTGGAGTTCGAGCTGCTGACCCACCTGGTCGCGCACCCGCACCGGGTGCACACCCGGGACCAGTTGGTGACCACGGTGTGGGGCTACGGGCACGTCGGGGACGGCCGGACCGTCGACGTCCACATCGCCCGGCTGCGCCGCAAGCTGGGCGCGGAACACCGGGCGGCCATCGTCACCGTGCGCCGGGTCGGCTACAAGTACGCGCCCATCGGCTGACTCACGTACCTCGGACGGCCATCCACGGGCGCGGGTCGCGGTATAGCGTGCCCGTATGGAACTCGATCGCTTCATGCCCGAGCACGACTTCCGGTCCGTCTACAGCCGTCGGATCGCGGCCGATCCCGCGACGACCTGGCGCGCCTTCCAGGAGCTGACCGCCGAGGAACTCCACATCACCCAGATGCTGACCGGCATCCGCTCGCTGGGCACGCTGCGGCTCAGCGGGCGGGTCTCGGAGTCGGCGCCGGTGCCGCTGCTGGCGCGCGACGAGCTGGCCGAGGTGCGCGGGAAGATCGCCAAGTTCTGGTACGTACGGCCCGAGGTGGCCCCGATCCCGGACGGCGACCCAGAGGCGTTCTGTGACTTCACCGAGCCCGGCTGGGCCAAGACCGTCACCGGGGCCCGGGTGGTCGCCGACGGCGACGGCAGCCTCATGACCATCGAGACCCGGGTGCGCTGCACGGACGAGCGGTCCCGGCTGGTCTTCGGGGCGTACTGGCTGGCGATCCGCGCGGGCGGCGCGGGGCTGGTCCGGCTGGAGATGTTGCAGGCCGTCGCGCGTCGGGTCGAGCCGGTCGTCGCGGCGGCCTGACGGCGCGCGCCGCCACCGCGCCGCACGCCCGGTCGCACCCCGGTCGCCGGGCGCGCTCGCGCCGCCGCCGGACACGGGGTTCCGTGTCCGGCGGCGGCGCGTGGTGCGGGGCGGGCCCTGACACGGGCCCGGTTTCCGAGGGCCCGGGCCCGGCGGGGGCGTCCGCCGGGCCGCGGGGTCAGGGGCGGTCAGGGGCGGCGCCCCCGTCGCCCTACGGCCGGCCGTAGCCGTCGTATCCCTGGCCGCTTCCGGGCCGCTGGCCCGGGCCGGCGCCGTAGCCGGGGTACTGGTCCTGGCCGTAGCCCTGGCCGTACCCCTGGTCGTGGCCGGGCCGCTGGGCGTACGGGCCGGGGGTCGCGGCCATCGCGGGCTGGTGGGCCAGCGGGCGGGTGGTGGGCTCCACCGGCTCGTCGCCGTGCGAGAAGTGCGGGAGCCAGCCGAGCCAGCGGGGCAGGTACCAGTTCCTGTCACCGAGCAGCGCCATCACCGAGGGCAGCAGCACCATACGGACCAGGGTCGCGTCGAGCAGGACCGCGACCGCCAGGCCGACGCCCATCTGCTGCATATCCTGCATGGACAGCATCGCGAAGACCGCGAACACGGCCACCATGATCGCCGCGGCGCCGGAGATGGAGCCGGCGGTGGCCTGGATGCCCTCGACGATCGCCGCCCGGGTGGAGCGGCCACGGTCGTGTGCCTCCCGGATACGGGAGACCACGAAAACGTGGTAGTCCATCGACAGGCCGAACAGGATGACCAGCACGAACAGCGGCATCCAGGACTCGATCGCGCCGACCTTCTCCATGCCGAGCGCTCCGGCGCCCCAGCCGTGCTGGAAGACCGCGACCATCACGCCGTACGCGGCGGCCACCGACAGCAGGTTGAGCACGATCGAGACCAGCGCGATGGGCACCGAGCGGAAGCAGACCAGCATCAGCACGAACGTCATCGCGATGATGAACAGGAAGACCGGCACGATGCCCGTCTTGAGCTGGTCGTTGAAGTCGACCGAGCCGGCCAGGTCGCCGGTGACGTACACCTGCTCGGTGGCGTCGGCCAGCGTGCCGGGGATGACGTCCTCGCGCAGGGTGGTCAGGGCGTGCTTTGACTCGTCGTCGGAGCCGTTGCCGGCCAGCGGCACGTCGATCTCCGCGACACCCTTCTCCGGGTGCGTGACGACCTCGACGGTGCCGAACTCGCCGGTCGCCGCGGCCTTCTTCCTGAAGTCGGCGACCGCGTTGACGAAGCCGGGCGCGCTCACGTCGGCCTCCATGACCACCTGGGCCGGGGACGGGCCGCCGGGGAAGGTCTCGGTGATCTCACGGAAGGCGACCGCGATGCCCGCGTCCTTGCCGAACTGCTTCTCCAGGCCGAGCTGCTCCGTCTTCATGCCCGCCGCCGGCGCCCCCAGCGCCACCAGCGCGACCGTGGCCAGCACGGCGAACACCTTCGGCCGGGCCACGACGGGCTTGATCAGCGCCGTGACGACGCCGGTCTTCTCGGGCCGCGCGGCCCGGCGCTCGGCCCTGCGGCCCAGGAAGGGCAGCCGGCCCTTGTTGACCCGGTCACCCAGCCAGGACAGCATCGCGGGCAGCACCGTCACGGAGCCCAGCATGGCGATGAAGACGACCACGATGGTGGCCACCGCGAAGCCCTTGAACAGCAGCAGCCCGGAGAAGAACATGCCGGCCATGGCGACCATCACCGTGAAGCCGGAGACCAGCACGGTGCGCCCGCTGGTGGCCGCGGCGATGCGCAGCGCCGTCTCCGCGTCCCGGCCGGCGGCCCGCTCGTCCCGCTCCCGGCGCAGGTAGAACAGGCAGTAGTCGACGCCGACGGCCAGGCCGACCAGGAACATCACCGAGTTGATGGTGGGCGTCAGGTGCATCTGGTGGCTGACCAGCGCCAGCACGCCGAAGGTCGCGACGCAGGCGGTCAGCGCGAGGATCACCGGGAGCAGCGCGGCGACCGCGGCGCCGAAGACGACGAAGAGGATGCCGAGCGCCAGCGGTACGGCCGTGAACTCGGCCTTCTTCATGTCGTCGCCGAGCACCGTGTCCAGCCAGGTGGCGGAGCTGGCCTCGCCGAACTGGTAGACCTCCAGTTCCTTGTGGGACTTGGCCGCCTTGTCCACCAGGTCCATGACGGGGTCGACGCGGTCGCCCGCGGTGTCGGCGTCACCCTTCATGTCGAAGCTGATCAGGCCCTCGCGCCCGCTGTCGGAGCGGACCGGGTCCTTGACGTCGTCGACCTCCCCGGTCTTCTCGATGTCGGCGGCGAGCTGGTCGGCGACGGCGCGCCAGCCGTCCGGCTCGGCGCTGCGCACCATCACCATCTCGCCCGCGGGGGTGGTCAGGCCGGCGTCCTCCAGGATCTTCTCGGCCTTGACCGAATCGCCCGCGCCGTCCTCCGACTTGGTCATCTCGACCATGCCCGACGCTCCGCCGGCGACGGCGAGCAGCACGACGAACAGCAACCAGCCGAAGATCGCGGTCTTGCGGTGGCGGGTACTCCACCCGCCGAGCCGGGCCGCGAGGTTCTGCTTCATGGCGTTTCTCCCCCTGAGGTAAGGACCGAGTAAGTCACGTCCTCAACCTAGGAATCGCCAGGTCCGCGCCCCAGCCGCCAAAGCACCCAAGGCCCGAAGCAAAAGGCGAGGTCGGCGGGGTGGTGCTAGGTACACCCCGGCTCGGGGTCCGGCGCCAGTGCCGCACAATGGTCGGGCGGCCAGACTGGACAGTGCCCGAGGTACGGGCGGTACGGCCCACGACGGGGAGAGCACACATGAGAGTCCGCAACGCGCTGCGCGTGTCCGCCCAGGGGTTCGCGCTGATGTTCATCACCCTCGCGGGCTCGATCACGCTGTTCGTCCTGACGGTGCTGTCGATCGTCTTCATCCTGCTGGGCATCGGCCTGATCACGACCCCGTACGTGCTGGCCGCCGTGCGCGGCTTCGCCAACTGGCGGCGGCGGATCGCGGGCGACTGGGCCGGGGTGACGATCCCCGTGCCCTACCGGCCCTTCCCGCCCGACCTGCGCCCCGGCTTCACCGGCCTGGTCGAGCGGTGCACCCTGCTGCTCAAGGACCCCGCGACCTGGCGCGACCTGCTGTGGCTGTTCACCGACATGACGGCGGGCTTCGTCACCGCCCTGCTCTCCTTCGTCCTCATCCCGTACGCCGTCTACGGATGGGTGCTCGCGGCGGGCGTGTGGCGGCCGATCGTCAACTCGGGCGGCAACGAGTGGTACGCCTTCATCCCGGTCTCCTCGCAGTCCACGGCGAACCTCGCGGCGCTGCTCGGCATCGCCCTCGTGGCGCTCGCCCTGTTCGTGAACCCGGTGTTTCAGCGCGCCCACTTCCTCATCGCCCGGGGCCTGTTGGCGCCCACCCCGCAGATGGCGCTCACCGCCCGGGTGGAGCGGCTGACCGCGACCCGGCACGACGCGGTCGACACCTCGGCCGCCGAGCTGCGCCGCATCGAGCGCGACCTGCACGACGGCGCGCAGGCCCGGCTGGTGGCGATGGGCATGAGCCTGGGCACCATCGAGGCGCTGATCGAGAAGGACCCGCAGCAGGCGAAGAAGATGCTGTCGATGGCCCGGGCGAACTCGGCCGAGGCCCTGGCCGAGCTGCGCGACCTGGTGCGCGGCATCCACCCGCCCGTGCTGGCCGAGCGCGGCCTCGGCGACGCGGTGCGGGCGCTGGCGCTGCGGATGGCGATGCCGGTGGAGGTGGACGTGGAGCTGCCCGGGCGGTTCGAGGAGCCGGTGGAGTCGGCGGCGTACTTCGCGATCAGCGAGGTGCTGACGAACGCGGCCAAGCACGCGCGGGCCGAGCGGGTGTGGCTGGACGTGCACCACGCGGACGGCACGCTGCGGATCGCGGTGACCGACAACGGCAGGGGCGGGGCGGACACCACCGCCGGCTCGGGGCTGACCGGCATCGAGCGGCGGCTCGGCGCCTTCGACGGGGTGCTGGCCGTCAGCAGCCCGGTCGGCGGGCCGACCATGGTGACCATGGAGATCCCGTGCGATCCGTACCCGGCCCCCTCCGGCAGGGCGTGAGCCTTTCCGCGAAGTGGGTACGGGACCCGATCGGGCCGCGCCGGGCGTGACCGGGCGCGGCCCGTGGCCGTGGGAGCGCCCGGGGCCCCGGTGGTCGGCTGGATTTCGCGCCCGCCGGGTGGTTTGGGAGCATGGGGCGAGCGCTGGCGCACCGCCGCGCCCGGGACCTGAGATGGATGCAGATGAACGAGTGGACCCAGATCCGGGACCGTACGGGTTCCATCGTGCGGGAGGACGCGGCGTTCCTCGTGGTGAACAAGCCCGCCGGCGTCTCCGTGATGGGCGAACGGCACGAGAGTGACCTGGTCCGGATGGCCGAGGAGGTCGGCGAGACGCTGATCCCGTGCCACCGGATCGACAAGGCGACCTCGGGCGTCGTGCTCTTCGCCAAGCAGCAGCGCATCCAGTCCGAGGTGACCAGGCAGTTCAACAAGCGCACGGTGGACAAGGCGTACCTGGCCCTGGTGCCCACCGACGGCCGGCCCGGGGGGCTGCCGGAGCGCGGCACCATCGACATGCCGTTGAGCGTGGGGCGCAAGAACCGGGTGCGGGTGGGGGCGCAGCGCGAGGACATCACCACCGACGCGCCGGCGGGCACCGAGGCGGCGCACGGTTGCTGGCGGGTGCCGGACGAGAAGGTGTTCACGCACGTCAAGACGTATCCGTCGATCACCCACTTCACTCGGCTGTGGGCGGACGAGCGGCACACGCTGCTGGCGATCGAGCCGGTGACCGGGCGCCGGCACCAGATCCGGGTGCACCTGGCGTGGATCGGTTTCCCCATCGTGGGCGACCCGCTGTTCGACAAGCAGGCCGCCGCCCGTGGCGAGCGCACCTGCCTGCACTCGTGGCGGCTGGCGTTCGACGCGACGTGGGCCGGGGGCGAGCGGGTGACGGTCTCCGCCGACCCGGGGGACGACTTCTGGACACCGGTCGCGGAGCGGTTGCCCGCTGCCGGGCCGGCCGCCTGGCTGGAGGGGCCCCCGGCGACGGGCCTCTCCTCCGCCTGAGCCGCGCCGGCTCCCCGGCGGTACGCCGGCCGGGCCGCGCACCGGGCCCACCTGGTCACCGCCCACTCCGTGGAGGGCGGGCGGGGCGCGCTCGGTAGAGTGCCAGGGCATCCGCCGCCGGAACGCCGGCGGCACCTGATCCCCCTCGCTGGAGTACGCCGTGCGCGCAGTCGTGGCCGAAGACCTCTTCCTGCTCCGGGACGGTCTGGTGCGGATGTTGGAGGCGTACGACTTCGAGATCGCCGCCGCGGTCGAGTCCGGGCCCGAACTCTCCCGCGCGCTCGCCGAGTTGGAGCCCGACGTGGCCGTGGTGGACGTGCGGCTGCCGCCGTCCTTCACCGACGAGGGCCTCCAGTGCGCGCTCGCCGCGCGCCGGGCCAGGCCGGGCCTGCCGGTGCTCGTCCTGTCCCAGCACGTGGAGCAGTTGTACGCGCGCGAGTTGCTCGCCGACGGCAGCGGTGGCATCGGCTACCTGCTCAAGGACCGGGTCTTCGACGCCGACCAGTTCATCGACGCGGTCCGCCGGGTGGCCGCCGGCGGCACCGCGATGGACCCGCAGGTCATCTCGCAACTGCTGACCCGGCGCTCGCAGGACAAGCCGATGGGCAACCTGACGCCCCGTGAGAAGGAGGTGATGGAGCTGATGGCGCAGGGCAGGTCCAACGCGGCCATCGCCGCGCAGCTCTTCGTCACCGAGCGGGCGGTCGCCAAACACACCTCGAACATCTTCGGCAAGCTCGGCCTGCCGCCGTCCGACGACGACAACCGGCGCGTTCTGGCCGTCCTCGCCTACCTCGACCGGGGCTGACGACACCGGCCCGCAAGGCGTCTCGACCCGGGGTCTGGCAGCGGTTACGGTGCCCTCGCATGTGTCCACCGATCCTGACGAACCGTGGGGGCATCCGTGAGTGACCTGACCAGACGCACCGTCCTTGGCACCGCCGGCGCCATCGGCGTCACCGCCGCGCTGGCCGCGCACGGCAGCGGGGCGAGCGCCGCCCCGCACGCCGGTGCCGGCGCGGCCCGCGATGGCAAGCCGTACTCCCTGGCCCCGGCCCGCGCGGCCCTGGCCCGGCTGCTGCCCGACCACGTGGACCAGTTCCGGCTGCGGCTGCTGGCCGACGGCCCCGGCCGTGGCGCCGGGCAGCGGCCCGCCGGCCGGCACGACCGCGACCGCCGCGAGCGCTTCACCGTCACCGGTTCCACCGGACGCGTCGAGGTCGCCGGTACCAGCCCCGCGGTGATCCTGACCGGCGTGCACTGGTACCTCAAGTACACCTGCCGGGCGCACCTGTCGTGGTCGGGCAACCAGCTCGACCTGCCGCAGCGGCTGCCCGCCCCGCGCGAGCCGCTGCGCCGCTCCACCGCCCTCCCGCACCGCTTCGCCTTCAACGACACCCACGACGGCTACACCTCGCCGTACGCCGACTGGGACCGCTGGGAGCGAATGATCGACCTGCTCGCGCTGCACGGCTGCAACGAGGTGCTGATCACCGCGGGCCAGGAGGCGGTCTACCACCGCTTCCTCCAGGAGTTCGGCTACTCCGACACCGAGCTGCGCACCTGGCTGCCCGCCCCCTCCCACCAGCCCTGGTGGATGCTCCAGAACATGAGCGAGTACGCGGGCCCGGTCAGCCCCGAGCTGCTGGCCAAGCGGACCGAGTTGGGCCAGCGGATCGCGGACCGGCTGCGCGAGCTGGGCATGTCGCCGATCTTCCCCGGCTACTTCGGCACCGTCCCGGGCGGCTTCGCCGAGCGCAACCCCGGCGGGCGCACCATCGAGCAGGGCACCTGGAACGGGCTGCCGCGCCCGGAGTGGCTCGACCCGCGCACGCCCGTCTTCGAGCGGGTCGCCGCCTCCTTCTACCGCCACCAGGAGGAACTGTTCGGGCCGGCCGTCGGCTACAAGATGGACCTGCTGCACGAGGGCGGCAACCCGGGCGACGTGCCGGTCGCCGACGCGGCGCGCGCCGTGCAGAAGGCGCTCGCCGCCGCCCGGCCGGAGGCCGTCTGGGTGATTCTCGGCTGGCAGGAGAACCCGCGCCGGGAGCTGCTGAACGCCGTGGACAAGAGCCGGTTGCTGGTCGTCGACGGGCTCTCGGACCTGGAGCGGATCGGCGACCGCGAGCAGGACTGGGGCGGCACGCCGTACGCGTTCGGCACCATCCCCAACTTCGGCGGACGCACCACGATCGGCGCCAAGACCCATATGTGGGCGGACCGTTTCACCGTATGGCGCGACAAACCCGACAGCGCGCTGGTGGGCACCGCGTACATGCCCGAGGCCGCCGAGCGCGACCCGGCCGCCTTCGAACTCTTCAGCGAGCTGGCCTGGCGGGACGCGGCCGTGGACCGCACGGCCTGGTTCCGCGAGTACGCCGACGCCCGCTACGGCGGCCGGGACCGGCACGCCCACGAGGCGTTCGACGCGCTGCGCGAGAGCGCGTACGAGATCAGCAGCGCCGACGGGAGGCCGCACGACTCGATCTTCGCGGCGCGGCCCAACCTCGGCGCGCGCTCGGGCACCTACTACGCCACCCGCGAACCCGCCTTCGACCTGGCCGTCTTCGACACCGCCTTCGCGGCGCTGCTCGGCGTGCGGCCCGCGCTGCGCGGCTCGGACGCCTACCGGTACGACATCACGGACCTGGGTCGACAGGTGCTGGCCAACCGCTCCTGGCAGTTGCAGCCCCAGCTCAAGTCGGCCTACCAGCGCGGCGACCTGGCCGCCTTCCGCGCCCTGTCCCGGCTGTGGCTGCGGCTGATGGAGCTGAGCGAGGAGATGTCGGCGGCGCACCGCGGCTTCCTGCTCGGCCCGTGGCTCGAGGACGCGAAGCGGATGGCGTCCAGCGAGGCCGAACAGGTCCAACTGGAGCACTCCGCACGGGCGTTGATCACCACCTGGGCCGACCGCGCCACCGCCGACACGGGCCGGCTCGCCAACTACGGCAACCGCGACTGGCAGGGGCTGATCGGCGACTTCCACCTGCCGCAGTGGCGGCTCTACCTGGACGAGTTGGAGGACGCGCTCGCCGAGGGCCGCGAGCCGAAGACGTTCGACTGGTACACCATCGAGGAGCCCTGGACCCGGGAGCGCAAGAGCTACCCGCAGCGGCCGACGCGCGACGCGTACCGCACCGCGAGCCGGGTCCGCGAGGTGCTGGCCCGCGCCCCGTACCAGGGTGCCATCGAGGTCAGCGCCGACCCGACCGCGCTCGAACCCGGTGGCAACGCGCTGGTGACGGTGGACTTCCACAACATCAACGGCCTGGCCCCCACCGGCCGCGTGGACTTCCGCCTCACCGGCCCGGACGCCACCCCGCAGGGCCCCACCTCGGTGCCCAGCGTGCCGGCCGCCGGCCACGTCGCCGCGCACTGGCGGGTGACGGCACCGAGCACGCCGCTGACGGCGCCGCTGGAGCCGCTGCCGTACGAGCTGAGCACGGCCTACGGGCCGCGCGGCGAGGAGCGGATCACCGACGTGCGCCGGGGCACCCTCCACGTCGCCGGCCCGCTGGAGGCCGGGCTGCGCACGGTCACCACCAACGACGCGGTCTTCGGCCAGCTCGGCGACCGGTACGCCATCGCCGGCGGCGGCCGGGACCTGTGGAAGGCCACGGCCGAGTTCGGCGCGGTCTACCGGCCGCGGTCGCTGGCCACCGGCGGCGCGGTGAGCGTGCGCGTGACCCAGCAGCCGGCGACCGGCCCGTGGGCGCGCGCGGGCATCATCGTCCGCGACGACCTGTCCACCGCCGGCTCCCCGGGCTTCCTCAACCTGGCGGTCACGCCCGGCAACGGCGTCGTGCTCTCCTACGACGCCAACGGCGACGGCACCGTGGACACCTACCGGCGCGTCACCGGCGTGCGGGCGCCCGTACTGCTGCGGCTGACCCGCGAGCCGTCCGGCGCGTACACCGGGGCGCTGTCCACGGACGACGGGGCCACCTGGCGCACGGTGGGCACGGTGAGCGTGCCCGGGGCCGCCGACCGGCAGGACGCGGGCCTGTTCATGACGGCCACGCACGGCGGCTCGGGGGCCCACGGGCTGGTCGACTTCGCCGACTGGCAGACGCGGTAGACCACGGGTCGCGGGGCCCACGGCGCGGGCCCCGCGACCCTGCCGCGCAGGTGACCATCGCCTGCCTCGCTCGTTCTACGGGCCGTGGAACAGCAGCAGGCGACAGCGCCCCCCAGCGAGCCCCCCGGCCCCCTCGACCCGGAGCTGGCCGAAGCCGCGCTCACGGAGCACTATCGGCACCTGGTGCGGCTCGGCTACGTCGTCCTGCCGCCCGACCTCGGCCGCACCCGCCGCGTCCTGACCGCGCACGCCCTGGCCCAACGCGCCCTGCCGCGCGGCGCGACAGACGCCGCCGAGCCGGCCGCGACCCGCTCGGCCGGGCTGCCGGGACAGCGCGGGGCACGCGGGGCGGCCGACGGCTACCCGCCGCTGCGGCTGCGGGTGTTGCGGGCCGCCCTCGATGCCGCGCGGCCCCGACGGCGCTGGGAGTTGCCGCCCCGCGCCGCGCTGCCGCCGCTGCTGCCGCAGGTGTGGGGGCTGCGGCTGGCCCCCCGCTCCGACGGGCCCGCCGCGCTGGCCCTGGAACAGACCCTGGCCTCCCTCTCCGGGCCCGGCCGGGCCGCCTTCGCGCTGCGCGACCTCGACGGGCTCGACGGGCCGGCGCTGCGCCGGGTCCTGGCGGATGCGGGCGTGGCGGACGCGGCCGCGGCCGTCGCCGAGGCCGACGGCGTCCCCCGGGCCGACCGCGCCGACCGGCCGCGGCTGGACTCGCCGGAGTTCGACCCGTGCGCGCTGCGCGCCCGCCCGACCGACCTGGCGCGCCGCCGCCAACACGGCCGGGCCGCGCTGGCCGCGGCCGCGGCCCTCGCGGTGTGCGCCGTGTTGCTCGGGCTTCCCGGCGACGGCTGGGGCCCGGACGGCGCCGCGGCCCCCACCTACGCCCGTAACCCCGCGGCCGACGCGGCCCTCGACCCGAACCGGCTCACCCGCGCCGAGCCGGACGCCTGGCGCACCGCCAGCCGCCGCGACTTCGCGACCTGGCCCGCGCGCGGCGACCGGCTCGGCGACCGTGAGCTGCTGCGGCGGGCGCTGGCCGTGTGGGCGCGGCCCGGCGGCTCGGTGCGGGTCGCGGCCACCCCCGGCACCCTGCCCGGACCGCCCGCCGGGCCGCCCCAGTTGCTGTTCGCCGGCACCGTGGACCAGGCCGCGGTGGTGCTGTTCCACGACGGGCTGCGGGTGGTCAGGTACGCGGAGGCCAGGAGCGGCGACGGGGGCGGCGCGCTGCTCGACCTCGGGCGCGCCGACGCGGCCGACCAGGCGTCGGCGACGGCCCTGGTCCTCGGCCGCGTCGGCGGCACCGTGCGCTATCTGACGGCACCCTGGGTGCGCTCGGTCGCGGTGCGGGACCTGTTGGCCCCGCAGGAAGCGGCGCGGCCCGTCACGCGCGGCGCCGACGGGGTGACCGCCCCGGTGCGCAGCCCCGTCCAGGCCAGGGAGTGCACCTCCTGGCCGGCCCTGCAGCTCGGCCCGCACCTGGCCACCGACCTCGGGGAGTTGGTCCCGGCCCGGCTGACGTACGGGCCCCCCGGCGCCGGCACCGACGCGACGGGCGCGCAGGCGCTGCGCGATCTCGCCCGTACCGCCTGTCACCTGCCGGAGCTTCGCGGGGCCGGCGTGCGCGACGTGAACGCCTGGCAGTTCGCCAGCCAGGTGCTCCCGGAGGCCGCGGGCAGCGCCGCCTGGGTGTGCACCAGGGCGGAGACGTGGCGCGGCACGGGCGCCAGGACGCTGGCCCAACTCCAACTGCCCGCGCGCCGCCCCGACGCGCCGGGCACAGTCGCCGCCCGCTCAAAGGACTCGGCGGCGTGCGGGCCTCGCGCCCCGCACGTGCTGTCCGGCGTGCTGTGGAAGTCCCCGGCCGGCCAGTGGTACGTGCTGGCCGCGGGCGACTCCGAGGTCACCTCGATCACCCTGAGCGGCGGCATGACCGGCTCGGCCCCGGGCAACCTGCTGGCCCTTCCCACCAAGCCCGGCACCCGCCCCGACCTCAGCGCCACCCTCGCCAGCGGCGAACGCCTCACCGCCCTGCGCTGACCGACCACCTCCCCCAACCCGCCCCGCTCCTCCCCGCACCTGACCGGCCGGCCCGGTCCCGGCTCACCCCGGGACCGGGCCGGTTCGCGTGGGGGCGGCGGTTCGGCGGGCTCGCGAGGGGTTCGGGCAGCGGAACGGCGGAGGCGGGTCGCGGGGCAGCGGATGCTGGCGGGCCGAGTGGCGGGGCGGCGGGCGCGGGGCCGGCGGGCGGCCGTCGGTGGTGGGAATTCCCGGGTGCGCACCCCTGTTGCCATCTACTTACCCGCCAGTACATTGACACCATGTCTAATACGGCCAAGGCGCGGCCCGCCCCCGTGGCCTCGGAGTACACCCCGCTCGCGGCACGGAACGTGGACTTCGAGTGGTCCGGCACCCCGCTGCACTGGGTGCCGGGCGACCCCGCCACGACGCACACGATCAACGTGCTGCACCTGCTCCTGCCCGCCGGCGAGCGCTGGTTCGTGCACGTCTACAAGCAGGCCCTGCCGCTCATCCGGGACGAGCGGCTACGCGCGGACGTGCTCGGCTTCATCGGCCAGGAGGCCGTGCACTCCCAGGCGCACGACCAGGTGCTGCCGCACCTGGCGCGGCTCGGGCTCGACCCCACCCCGTACACGGCGCAGGTCGACTGGTTCTTCGAGAAGCTGCTCGGCGACCGCACGCTGCCGCCCGGCCGGGCGCGCGAGTGGTGGCTGCTTGAGCGGATCGCGCTGATCGCGGCGATCGAGCACTACACGGCGTTCCTCGGGGACTGGGTCCTCGGCGCCGACGCGCTCGACCGCAGGGGCTGCGACCCGGTCATGCTCGACCTGCTGCGCTGGCACGGCGCCGAGGAGGTCGAACACCGCTCGGTGGCGTTCGACCTGTTCCAGCACGTGGACGGCGGCTACCGGCGCCGGGCGCGGACCTGGGGCGCGGCCTTCACCGCGCTGGTCTTCCTCTGGCAGCGCGGCATCAGGTTCTTCATGGCCAACGACCCGACGCTGCGCGACGGCAAGGCCAGCCTGCGGGAGTTCGTCCGGGCCGGGCGGCAGGGCCTGCTGCCCCGACCCGGCGCCATCGCCCGCTCCATACCGGCCTACCTGAGCCCCGGCTACCACCCCTCGCGGGAGTTCAGCACCGCCCAGGCTCTGGCCTACCTGGCCAACTCCCCCGCCGCGACGGCCGCCGAGGCCAAGGCGGCCCCCGCCCGCCCGACCGGAGGTGCCTGACCATGGCCCGCGTCCCCCTGCCCCGCCCCCGCACCGTCATCGCGCTCGCCGCCGCCGCGCTCGTCGTCCGGCACGCCCTGGGTCGCGAGGTCGAGCGGTCCCCGCTGTGGCCCATGCCCGCGTTGGAGGACCCGATATCCGGCCGTGGCCGGGGCGGGTCCGGCGGCGCGGCGCCGCGCATGATGATCACCGAACGGCGGGAGGTGGCCGACGGCGTGATGCTCCTGCGGCTGGCCGGCACCGAGTTGCCGCCCTGGCAGCCCGGCGCCCACCTGGACCTCGTGCTGCCCTCGGGGACGATCCGGCAGTACTCGCTGTGCGGCGACCCGGCCGACACCACCTCGTACACCATCGCCACCCGGCTCGTCGAGGACGGTCGCGGCGGCTCCCGCGAGGTCCACGAGCAGTTGCACGAGGGCGAGGAGGTCGAGGTGCGCGGGCCACGGAACCGCTTCCCGCTGGTCGAGGCCCCGGCGTACGTCTTCGTCGCGGGCGGCATCGGGATCACGCCGATCCTGCCGATGCTGCGCGCCGTGGAGGCGGCCGGCGTGCCGTGGCGGCTGGTGTACGGGGGGCGTTCGCTGGCCAGCATGCCGTTCGTGGCCGAGGTCGAGAAGCTCGGCGGGCCGGAGAAGGTCAGCGTGCTGCCCGAGGACGAGCGGGGCCGCCCCGACCTGGCGGCCGTACTGGCCGGTGCGCCCGAGGGAGCGGCGGTCTACTGCTGCGGGCCCGACGGGCTGATGGACGCGGTCGCCGAGCTGTGCGCGGCCGACCCGCCCGGTGGCGGGCTGCACATGGAGCGGTTCGCGCCGGGCGGGACGGGGCACCGTGGCGGCGTGGACACGGCGTTCGAGGTGGAGCTGCGCCGCACCGGCACCACGGTCAGCGTCGGGCCCCGGACCAGCGTGCTGACCGCCATCCGCGAACAGGCCCTGCCCGACCTCGCGTACTCCTGCGCCCAGGGTTTCTGCGGCACCTGCCTGCAACGGGTCGTCGCCGGCGACATCGACCACCGTGACGAGTTGCTGACCGACGCGGAGCGCGACGACCAGATGCTGATCTGCGTCTCGCGGGCGTACGGGGACAGGCTCGTACTCGACCTCTGAGCCGGCCGGAGGGGCGCGGTGGCCAACTAGGATGAGGCCATGGCCAAGAGCGCGCGCCGCAGAATGGGCGTCGAGGAACGACGTGAACAGCTCATCACGGTGGCGCTCGACCTCTTCGGCAGTCGGTCCCCCGAGGACGTCTCGATCGACGAGATCGCCGAACGCGCAGGCATCTCCAGACCGTTGGTCTACCACTACTTCCCCGGCAAGCAGAGCCTGTACGAGGCGGCGCTGCGGCGCGCCGCCGACGAGCTGAGCGCCCGTTTCGTCGAGCCCCGGGAGGGGCCGTTGGGCGAGCGGCTGCTGCGCGTCATGGGCCGCTTCTTCGACTTCGTCGAGGACCACGGCCCCGGCTTCTCGGCCCTGATGCGCGGCGGCCCGGCCGCCGCGGTCGGCGGCGGCGAGGTGCCGCACCCGACGGGCAGTGCCCGCGCGACCATCGACGACGTGCGGCAGGCGGCGTACGAACAGATCCTGGCGCACCTGGAGGTCGAGCGGCCCTCCGCGCGGCTCGCGCTGATCGTGCGCTCGTGGGTCTCGCTGGCGGAGACCACCGCCCTGCTGTGGCTCGACGGGCGCACGGTCGCGCGCGCGGAGCTTGAGGTGCAGCTCGTGCACGACTTCGTGGCGCTGGCCTCGGTGGGCGCCACGGCGGACCCGGAACTGGCCGACCTGGTGCGGCAGCTGCTCGTGCGGGAGCCGCCGGACGGACTCTTCGCCGACCTGCTGACGCGGCTGATCACGCTGGTGCCCGAGGTGACCGACGCCCCCCAGGTACCGCTGGACCCCCACGTACCCCACGCGCCGCACGTCTCGCACCCCCCGCACGTGCCGCACGCTCCCCGGGCGTCCGAGGTCCCCCGGGTCTGAGATCCCCCGCGTCCGGACTTCCCTAGAGCTGGCACACGTGGGTCCGGATTGGCCGGGTTTCGCGGGCTGTGTCCTGCCCTCGGAGCGGGTGGTGGCGGGTGGCCGCCGGCTGCCGGCCGATGGGTCGCCGGCTGTTGCGCGCCGGGACGTTGACCGCCCGACGCCTGTTCGACGCTGAGTTGTCAGACACTGGGGGTAGCGTCACCCCCGTGACCACGCACGCGACACCCCCGAACCCCCTCCACATCCTGGCCGCCGACCCCACGGGACGCTCCCTGGGACTCGACTTCGACCTGCCGCCGGGCACCCTGCACCGGCTCACCCTCGACGGCCTGTGGCACGAGCCGCTGCTGTGGCGCGCCACCGAGCCGGCCACG
The DNA here is from genome assembly GCF_029392895.1 of Streptomyces sp. 71268. NCBI lineage: Bacteria > Bacillati > Actinomycetota > Actinomycetes > Kitasatosporales > Streptomycetaceae > Streptomyces > Streptomyces sp. 71268. The sequence goes on along the minus strand of NZ_CP114200.1, from coordinate 6,433,818 downwards.
GAGGACTCGTGGGGACGGCTGCTGCCCGCGCTGAAGGCGGCCGGGTTGCGCCCGGTGCTGCTCGGCGGGGAGCGCGAGAGCGATGGCGACCAGCCGTGGAACGAGGAGTTGGGCCCGGACCTGGCGTCCGACCCGGACGACTACGAGGCCGGCGCGCTGCTGGCCGAGTGGTGGGCCGACAACACCGCCCCGGTGGAGGACGAGGAGGACGCCGCCGGCGCTGACCGGCGGGGCGCCGCCGTGGTCGACGGGGACGTTGAGCGGGCGGACGGACTGGAGCCCGACGCGGACGAGGAGTTGGCGGACGGCGCGGCCGAGGGTCCCTGGCGCGCGGGGCGCGCCCCGGGGCAGCCGGCGCGCGAGGGCGGCGCGGAGCTGGACGACGCCGTGGCGCTCGCTCCGTACGGCACCGCGTGGCCCGGCCTCGCGCCGGCCTGCCCGGCCGTGGTGGACCCGGACGAGCGCGCCGCCGAGGTGGCCGCCGCCCTGGTGGAGTACGACATCCTCACCGCGCCCCGGATAGCCCTGGTGCCGGCCGAGCGCAGCGCGGACGTCCTCGCGGCGATCGGCTGGCTCGGCCCGCTGAACTACGACGAGGACGCGGCCCCGTTCTCCGCCGTGCTGCGCTCCTGGGAGGACCGGTTCGGGATACGCGTGGTGGCGCTGGAGTTCGACGTGCTGCACGTGTCGGTGCCCCACCCGCCCCGCACCCTGGAGGAGGCGCTGCCGATCGCCGCCGAGCACTTCGCGTTCTGCCCGGACAACATCTGGCAGGACAGCGAGACCCTGGAGCGGTACGCGCGGGAGCACCTGGTGGGCAAGCACAACTGGTCGTTCTGGTGGGACTGACCGGTCCGGGTTAGGCCGGCCCGGCCACGCGCCGCCGGGCCGGGCCGGGCCGGCTCGTCACGGGGACCGTAACCCGCGTGGTGGAACACGGTTTCGCATCGGTCGCCGCCAGGAAGGTGACACGCCGCTCCGACAACCGCGCCGTTCCGCGCGGGCGTCTTGTGGGGCGGCATGGTCCCGGGCGGCGCGAGAGCGCCGGAGAGTGAGGTGCGCGGAGATGACAACCACCCGCCGGGGAGGCGGCCCCCGTCCACCGAGCCCTCCGGCTCCCCCAGGCGGCGGGCCCGTACCGCTGCGGCCGGGACCGCCGGCCCCACCGCCGGCCCCACCGGCCCCGCCGCCACCGGGCGTCCCGAACGCCCCCGCCCGGCCTCGGGGTTGGCCGTCGGTGCTGCGGACGTTGCGGCGCGTGCCCGTCGGCCTGATCCCGGTCTTGCTGCCCTTCCTGTTGCTGCTCTCGCCGCTGGTGGCGCTGTACTCGATCGCCCGCGGCGCCCGCCTCACGGCCTGGCGCCTCTTCGTGCGCGGCGGCGCCCCGGTCCCGGTCCACGATCCGCAGGTCGCGCGCCTGAAGACCCTCCGGACGTGGGCGGCGGTCGCGGTCTCGATCGCGGTCGTCGCGGCCCTGGGAAGCCTGCGGGACCTGGACCAGCACCTCACCGAGCACTGGGCCACGCTCCTGCTCACGCCCTGGCTGCTCATCGCCAGCGGCCCGGTCGTCCTCGGCGTCCTCATCTGGCTCGCGCCGCCCACCCGCCGCGCCACGATGCGGGCCGCGCTGCGCGGACCACTGCGCCAACTCGGCCTGTTCTTCGGCACCTTGGCCCTGATACCGGCCCTGTTCTACGGCCTGGACCTGCTCAACCCCTCGCACGTGGGCGGGAATCTCGGCACCCTGCTGATCCTGGCGTGCGTGGTGGCGGGCATGTGGTCGGTCTTCCTGTTCCTGTTCGCGTCGGCCACGGTGGCCCGCACCGGCTTCGGCACGGCGGCCGTGCACCCCGCGACCCCGGCCCTGTTGACCAGCGTCCTGGTCTGGGAGATCGCGGCCATCGGCGGACTGCCCAACGGGCCGCCCGTCCTGGCGTACGTGCTGCTCGTCGGCGGTCCGGCCACGGTCACGGCCCTCTCCTGCTGGGAGATCAGCCGACTGCGCTCCCGGTACGGGGTGCGGCTGCGCGGCTGAGCCGCCTCGCGGGCGCCCGGGGCGGGGGCCGGCCGCCCCGGGCCCGGGCTCACACCGCCCACCACACCGCCGTGTCGGCGGGCAGCTCGCGCGTCCCCCCTTCGGCGGGGCCGAGTTCGGCGCTGGCCACCAGCACCGGGCCGGGCTCGGGCAGGCGCACGGGGGCGGACGTGGTGTTGACCGTGCACTGCACGCCGCCCAGCGGCGCGTCGCGCCGGAAGGAGAGCACCCCCTCGGGCGCCGTCAGCCAGCGCACCGCGTCCCCCGCGCCGAGCGCCGGCTGCTCGCGGCGGACCGCGAGCGCCCGCCGGTAGAGCTCCAGCGTCGAGTGCGGGTCACCGGTCTGCGCGGCCACGCTGAGCCGGGCCCAGGTGGCCGGCTGCGGCAGCCAGCTCGGGCCACCGGGCTCGGGGCCGAACCCGTACGGCGGAACGTCGCCCGACCAGGGCAGCGGCACCCGGCAGCCGTCGCGCAGCCCGGCCTGGCCGTCACCGCGGAAGAACGAGGGGTCCTGTCGCACCTCGTCGGGCAGGTCGGTGACCTCGGGCAGGCCGAGTTCCTCGCCCTGGTAGAGGTAGGCGGAGCCGGGCAGCGCCAGCATCAGCAGCGCCGCCGCCCGCGCGCGGGCTAGCCCCTGCTCCGGGCCGGCGTCGGCGAACCGGGTGGCGTGCCGCACCACGTCGTGGTTGGACAGCACCCAGGTGGTGGGCGCGCCGACCGGACGCATGGCGGCCAGCGACTCGTCGATGACCGCGCGCAGTGCCGCGGCGTCCCAACCCGTGGTGAGGTAGTGGAAGTTGAACGCCTGGTGCAGCTCGTCGGGGCGCAGGTAGCGCGCGGTGCGCTCGGCGCTGGGGGTCCACGCCTCGGCGACGCCCACGCGCTGCCCGGGGTACTCGTCCAGGACCTTGCGCCAACTCCGGTAGATCGCGTGGACCCCGTCCTGGTCGAAGAAGGGCAACGCCTGGTTGCCGAGCAGCTTGAGCTGCCCGGTGCGGCCCATGTCGGGCAGCCCGGCGGCCTTGACCAGGCCGTGCGCGACGTCGATGCGGAAACCGTCGACGCCGAGGTCGAGCCAGAACCGCAGGATGGTGCGGAACTCGTCCTGGACGGCGGGGTGGTCCCAGTTGAAGTCGGGCTGCTGCGGTGCGAACAGGTGCAAGTACCACTCGCCCGGGGTGCCGTCGGGGTTGGTGGTACGGGTCCAGGCGGGCCCGCCGAAGATGGACTCCCAGTCGTTGGGCGGCAGTTGACCGTCCGCCCCCTTGCCGGCCCGGAAGTGGAAGCGGTCCCGCGGCGCGGAGCCCGGCCCCTCGCGCAGCGCCCGTCGGAACCAGGCGTGCTGGTCGGAGCAGTGGTTCGGCACCAGGTCCACGATCACCCGCAGCCCGAGCCGGTGGGCCTCGTCGATGACGGCCTCGGCGTCGGCCAGCGTGCCGAACATGGGGTCGATGGCGCGGTAGTCCGCGACGTCGTAACCGGCGTCGGCCTGCGGCGAGGCGTAGCAGGGGCTGAGCCAGACGGCGTCGACGCCGAGGTCGCGCAGGTGGGGCAGGCGGTGGCGGACGCCGGCCAGGTCGCCCATGCCGTCGCCGTCGGCGTCGGCGAAGCTGCGCGGATAGACCTGGTAGATGACGGCTTCGCGCCACCATTCGGAGTGCCGCGCGCCGGCGGGGGCGCGGTGGTCGGCGGTGCGGGGTTCGCCGACGGGGTGGCCTTCGGCGGGCTGGTCGGCGCCGGGGCGGTGGTCGGCGCGCGGCGCCGTCGCGCCGGCAGCGTCGGGGGCGGCGACAGCGTCCGGGGAAGAAGCGGGGGCGACCGGGGTGGCTGCGGGGTGGTCCGTCGGAGCCGTGCCGGTGGGGGCGGCGAGGTGCTCTGTCATGTCATCCCTGGGGTGCTCGGATACGGAGCGGCGGCGCCGGCCCACGGGCCGGTGCGGCGCCACGGTGGGGCGCGGCGGGGGTGTGGTCGCTCGCCGGCCGGCGGTCGGGCCACGGCGGGCTGGCTGGGTTGCCGAGGAACGTAACAGGGTTGCAAGGACACGGAAAGAGCTTGCGAGAGTTTTCCACCGCGCCCCCGAGACACCGCTCCCACGCGCCGGCCCGCCAGCCGCCGCACGCCCTTGACAACCAGCTCAGCCAGGGCCTTTCCATCCTCCTACCGCGCCGGACTGCGACTGCAAGAACTTGCAAGAACGGTGCTCGGCCTCCACCGCGCGCCCCCGCACGCTCCCCGCGCGCCGCTGCCCCGACACCCCCTCGCGGTGGCGCGCGAACGGCGTCCGGGACCGCCCCGCCCGCGGTGGGCAGGGCGGCGGGCGACCGGTAGGGTCCCACTCCATGACCGCACGGCTCGCCGACATCGCAGCCCAGGCGGGGGTCAGTGAAGCCACCGTGAGCCGGGTGCTGAACGAGAAGCCCGGCGTGGCCTCGGCCACTCGCGCATCCGTACTCGCCGCGCTCGACGCGCTCGGCTACGAACGCCCCCTGCGTCTGCGCCGGCGCGGCACCGGGCTCGTCGGGCTGATCACGCCCGAGCTGGAGAACCCGATCTTCCCCGCCCTCGCCCAGGTCATCGGGCAGGCCCTGACCCGGCAGGGGTACGCGCCGGTGCTGGCCACCCAGACGCCGGGCGGTCCGACCGAGGACGAGCTGACGGAGATGCTGGTCGAGCGGGGCGTGGCCGGCATCATCGTGGTCTCCGGGCTGCACGCGGACACCACCGCCGACGTGCGCCGCTACGCGCGCCTGCGCGCCGGTGGCATGCCCTTCGTGCTGGTGGACGGCTACGCGCCCCAGGTGCGCGCGCCCTTCATCTCACCCGACGACCGGGCCGCGATGGAGCTGGCCGTCACCCACTTGGCCGCGCTCGGGCACCACCGGATCGGCCTCGCGCTCGGACCCGCGCGCTTCGTGCCGGTCCAGCGCAAGATCGAGGGGTTCCTGCGCGGCATGCGGCAGCGGCTCGGCGTCGCGCCCGAGGCGTGCGCGGAACTCATCGAGCACTCGCTTTACACCCTGGAGGGCGGCCGGGCGGCCGGCGGCGCGCTGCTTGAGCGGGGCTGTACGGCGGTGGTGTGCGCGAGCGACATGATGGCCCTCGGCGCGGTGCGGGCCGCCCGCGAGCGCGGGCTGCGGGTGCCACGGGACGTGTCCGTGATCGGCTTCGACGACTCGCCCCTGATCGCCTTCACCGACCCGCCGCTGACCACGGTGCGCAAGCCCGTACGCGCCATGGGGCAGGCGGCGGTGCGGGCCCTGTTGGAGGAGATCGGCGGAGCGCACTCGGCGGACGCGGCGAGCGCCGCCTCGGCCCCGCTGTACAGCGAGTTCGTGTTCCTGCCCGAGTTGGTCGTACGGGAATCAACCGCTTCCGCGCCAGGTGTCTCACCGGCCACCCGCGCTCGCCCAGCCCAGGGGGCGTGAGGGGCGGGTGTCCGCCTCTCGGGTGAGGCGCATACCCGACCTGCGGGTGATCTGCCGAGCAGACAAGTCTGGCAGACTGTTCTTCTATGGGTGAAGCGATTTCGAGGACTCCGGAAGGCCGGACGGCAGCTCTCCCGCCACCCATCGAGGAGCGCGCGGAAGAGGCCGGTCCGCCGGTCGCGCGCACCCGCCTGGCCCGGCTCCGCGCGCCCCGCAGGCCCCGGCTGTGGTTCGAGATCCTGCTCATCGCGGTGAGCTACTGGACGTACTCGCTGATCCGCAACGCGGTGCCGGCGCACAAGGACACCGCGCTGCGCAACGCCCACTGGATCTGGGACGCCGAGCAGTACCTCGGCCTCGCCGTCGAACGCGGCGTGAACCACGGCGTCAACTCGGTCACGTGGCTGATCGTCGGCATGAACTACTACTACGCCACGCTGCACTTCGTGGTGACGATCGGCGTCCTGGTGTGGCTCTACCGCTGGCACCCCGGGCGGTACGCGGCGATCCGCCTGGTGCTCTTCGCCACCACCGGCGTGGCCCTGGTCGGCTTCTTCTTCTTCCCGCTGGCCCCGCCCCGGCTGATGCCGGACATGGACTTCATCGACACGGTGCTGGTCCACCACACCTGGGGCTCGCTGGCCTCGGGGAACCTGGCCGAGGTGTCCAACCAGTACGCGGCCATGCCCTCGATGCACATCGGCTGGTCGACCTGGTGCGGAATCACCATCGCCGCGCTGGCCAGGCCGCGCTGGGTCAGGACGCTCGGCGTGCTGTACCCGGTGGCCACGCTGGTGGTGATCGTCGCCACCGCCAACCACTTCTGGCTCGACGCCGTCGGCGGTCTGATCTGCCTGTCGTTCGGCTTCGCGGTCGCCACGCTGTGGTACGCGGCCTCGCCGTACCGGCTGCCGCAGCACATCGCGAGCCCCGTCGCACGGCGCTCCGTCCCCGGCCGGGCCACGCAGGCACCGGCGGCGGCCGAGCCCAGCCCCGCGCCCCCGGCCGAGCGGGAGCGGCACGGGGCGTCAGCCGCCCCGAAGGCCAGCGAGGCCCAGGCGGCCCCGCCCGCGCCGGGCCCCACGGACGGTGCCGCGGCGGCTCCCGCCACGGGTGACGGGGCGGCGGCCGACCGCCCCAGCACCGCGGCCCGCCGCTCCTGACCGCCGACCGCCCCAGCTCACCCCTGCTGACCGGCTGACCGGCTGACCAGCGATTTCCGGCCGGTCTACCTTCATCGGCCGAGCCGGCCCGTCGCCGGCCCGTCGGCGGGCCAGGGCGTCGCGGATCAGCCCGGGTAGTCGTAGAACAGCCGCTCCATCACGCCCCGGGCGCGCCGGGTCGTGCGGCGGTAGTCGTCCACCATCTCGCCGACGTGTCCCGGCTCGTAGCCGAGGTAGCGGCCGACGGCGGCCAGCTCGCGGCCGTCGGCGGGGAAGGTGTCGCCCGGCCGGCCGCGCACCAGCATCACCGCGTTCCGCACCCGGGTGGCCAGCACCCACGCCTCGTCCAGGATCTGCGCGTCGTCGGTGTCGATCAGGCCGATGGCGTGCGCCGCGGCCAGCGCGGGCCGGGTGCGGGTGGTGCGCAGGCCGGGCTCCGCCCAGGCGTGCCGCAACTGCAGGAGCTGCACGGTCCACTCCACGTCGGACAGGCCGCCACGGCCGAGCTTGGTGTGGGTGGTGGGGTCCGCGCCGCGCGGCAGCCGCTCGGACTCCATCCGCGCCTTGAGCCGGCGGATCTCCCGTACGGCGTCCTCGCCGAGGCCGTCGACGGGGTACCGCAGCGGGTCGATCAGCTCGATGAACCGTTCCCCCAGTTCGGCGTCGCCCGCGACCGGCTCCGCCCGCAGCAGCGCCTGGCTCTCCCACACCTTCGCCCAGCGCCGGTAGTAGGCGGCGTACGAGGCGAGGGTGCGCACCAGCGGTCCCGACTTGCCCTCCGGGCGCAGGTCGGCGTCGATGAGCAGCGGCGGGTCCGAGGTGGGGAGCTGGAGCAGCCGGCGCATCTCGTTGGCGACGGCGAACGCGGCCCGGGCCGCCTCCTGCTCGTCGACGCCGGGGCGCGGCTCGTGAACGAAGAGCACGTCCGCGTCGGAGCCGTAGTTCAGCTCGTGCCCGCCGAAGCGGCCCATGCCGATGACCGCGAACCGGGTGGGCAGGGTCTCGCCCCAGGTGTCGCGCACGGCCGCGCGCAGCGCGCCGGCGATGGTGGCCGCGTTGAGGTCGGAGAGCGCGGCGCCGACGGCGTCGGCGGCGGCGCCCGCGTCCAGCCCGGCCGGTGGTTCGCCGCCGGCCGCCGCGCCGGGGCCGTGCGCCGCCGGCTCGGCCGCCCCCCCGGTGGCGGTCCCCGTGGCGGCCCCCGCCGCTGGCGCGGTGCCACCGGCGTGCCCGGGGTGGCCCGGGTGTTCGTGGTACGGGGCGAAGGCGCCGATGAGGTCGGCCGCCGCGGTGCGGAACAGCTCGCGCCGGCGTACGCCGCGCGCCGCCGCGACCGCCTGTTCGGGCCCGTCGGCGCGGCTGACGGCGGCGAGCACCTCCTGTTCCAGGTGGGCCCGGGTGCGCGCGCGCAGCCCCTGCGGGTCGCCGAGCAGCGCGACCGCCTCCGGGGCGCGCAACAGCAGGTCGGGGGCGAGTCGGCCGGCGGACAGGACGCGGGCCAGGTTCTCGGCCGCGGCGCCCTCGTCCCGCAGCAGCCGCAGGTACCAGGGCGTCTTGCCGAGCGCGTCGGAGACCTTGCGGAAGCCCAGCAGGCCCGCGTCCGGGTCGGCGGAGTCGGCGAACCAGCCGAGCAGCACCGGCAGCAGGGTGCGCTGGATGGCGGCCTTGCGGGTGACGCCCGAGGCCAGCGCCTCCAGGTGGCGCAGCGCACCCACCGGGTCGGCGTAGCCCAGCGCTTCCAGGCGCTGCCCGGCGGCCTTGGTGCTGAGCCGGGTCTCGCCCGGTTCGAGCTGGGCGACGGCGTCGAGCAGCGGCCGGTAGAACAGCTTCTCGTGCAGCCGGCGCACCTCGCGCGCGTGCCGCTTCCACTCCTGCCGCAGCCGGGTCACCGGCTCGGTGCGCGGCCAGTCGAAGGGGCGCGACAGCGAGCGGCCCAGGCGCCGCAGGTCGGCCTCGTCCTCAGGGACCAGGTGGGTGCGGCGCAGCTTGTAGAGCTGGATGTGGTGTTCCATGGTGCGCAGGAAGCGGTACGCGTCGTCGAGCGCGGCGGCGTCCGCGCGCCCCACGTAGCCACCGGCGGCCAGCGCGGCGAGGGCGTCCAGCGTGCTGCCGCTGCGCAGCGAGGCGTCGCTGCGGCCGTGTACGAGTTGCAGCAACTGCACCGCGAACTCGACGTCCCGCAGGCCGCCCGGGCCCAGCTTGATCTCCCGGTCCACCTGGGCCGCCGGGATGTTCTCCACGACCCGGCGGCGCATCTGCTGGACGTCGGCGACGAAGTTCTCACGCTCGGCGGCCTGCCACACGAGCGGGGCCAGCGCGTCCACGTACGCCTGCCCGAGCGCGGCGTCCCCGGCCACCGGGCGGGCCTTGAGCAGCGCCTGGAACTCCCAGGTCTTGGCCCACCGCTGGTAGTAGGCGAGGTGGCTGGCGAGGGTGCGCACCAGGGGGCCGTTGCGGCCCTCCGGGCGCAGGTTGGCGTCCACCGGCCAGATGGTGCCCTCGGCGGTGACGTCGCCGCAGATGCGAACCAGGTGGGCGGCGAGCCGGGTGGCGGCGCGCAGCGCGGCCGACTCGTCGTCGGCCGCGGCGCCGGACCGCCGGGGTTCGTCGGCCGCCGCGTCGCCGGGCGCGTCGGGGCGCGCGGTGGCGGGGCGGTGCGGCGCCTCGGCGACGAAGATGACGTCCACGTCGGACACGTAGTTCAGCTCGCGCCCGCCGCACTTGCCCATCCCGATCACGGCCAGCCGGCACGCGGCGGCGTCCTCGGGCGCCTCCTCCTCGGCGATCCGCAGGGCGGTGCGGAGGGTCGCGGTGGCCAGGTCGGCGAGTTCGGCAGCGGTCTGTGCCACGCCGGTGGTTCCGCACACGTCACGGGCCGCTATGCCGAGCAGGCACCTGCGGTAGGCGACGCGCAGCGCGTCGGGCTTGCTCAGCTCGCCCGCCGGGTCGCCCCACACGCCGTGCGTCAGCGCCTGCTCGAACTCGGGGATGCTCGGATTCAGGTCGGCGGACTCGTAGGTGGCCAGCGAGCGCCAGTCGTCGGGGTGCCGGGCGAGGTGGTCGCCGAGCGCCTCGGACGCGCCGAGCACCCCGAGCAGCCGGTCGCGCAGCGGCTTGGCCGTGGTGACCGTGGTGAGCAGTGTCTGCCGCTCGTCCTCCGGCAGCGCCTCGGCCAGCCGCACCAGGCCCATCAGGGCGAGGTTGGGGTCGGCGGTGGCGCCCAGCGCGTCGAGCAGCACCGGATCGGCCCGCACGGCGGCGAGCCCCGGCGCGTCGAGCAGCCGCCCGGCCGCCGCGGGGTCGGTGAATCCATAGCGCAGCAGCCGGCCGAACCGGCTGTCCCGTCGCCCTTGCAGCACGGCGTACCCGCCTTTCCGCGCGGTCGTCACCCGGTGCCGGCCCCTTGGGCCCGGCCGCCCTGGCCACGGCCGCTCGCCCTGGTCCGCGAGGGAGCTTAGTACCTGCCCAGCGGGGACCCGCCGGCACGGGCGGCCGTGTCCACTGTGCCCTATACCCGCGCGGCACGGGGTGCCACGGGCCGGAGAACGGCTGACCTCCGGCCCGTGCGGGGGGGACGGGGACGGCGTGTGGGGCGCACGCGGGGCTGGCGGTGTGGTCGGGACTGGCGGTGTGGTCGGGACTGGCGGTGTGGTCGGGACTGGCGGTGTGGTCGGGACTGGCGGTGTGGTCGCGTCAGCGGGTGAGGAGTTCCACCTCCCGCTGGACCACATCGAAGAACGGCACGTCGTCGGAGTTGCCGAGGATGACGCCGACCCAGCCGGTGTCGGGATAGATGTTCCAGCTGGCGAAGCTGCCGGGGTTGACGCCCGCGCGCCCGTTGACCCACTGCCCGTTGGTGAGGCTGACCGGCATCATGTAGGTCCCGAAGGCCGCGTCGGCGGGGACGGCCCTGTACGCCTTGCGGGCCAGGCCGCCGCCCTGGGGGGCGAGGGGGACCTTGGGGCCGAAGAACAGCTCGGCGTAGTGTCGGTCGAGGAGCGTGCCGTCGCTCAGCCCGTGCGCGAAGCGGACCAGGTCCGGCGCGGTGGCGAAGCCGCCGTCGCCGGGGAAGTCGATGAAGCCGCGCGCCGGGTTCTTGCCCAACTGGTACGGGTCCGGGCTGCCCTTGTCCAGGTTGCGGACGGCGTCGACCCGGCTGCCGTCCGCGATCCGCATGTACGAGTGCGCGATGTGCTTGTCGGTCAGCCACTGCGGCCGGGTGTAGAACGCGGTGCCGGTCATGCCGCACCGCCGGAAGACGTTCTCCTCGACGTAGTCCCAGTACGTCGTGCCCGACACGGCCTCGACGATCAGGGCGGGGATGGCGACCTCGGCGCCGGCGTGGTCGGTGGGGGTGCCGGGGGCGGAGACCAGCTTGGCCTGACGGGCCCACCGCTCGTAGTACTCACGCACCTCGTCCCTGCTCTGGAAGACGCGCTCCAGGTCCTCCTCCGGGGTGTTCAACCCGGAAGTGCCGGAGAGCAGGTGGTGGATGGTCACCCGCTCGGCGATCTCCTGGGGGAAGCCCGTAAGGTGCGCGCCCACCGGGTCCGAGAGCCGCAGCTTGCCCTGTTGCGCGAGTTGCAGGATGGCCACCGCGCCGAACGGCTTGCCCGCCGACGAGAGGTTGAACGCGACCCCCTCGTGGTTGCGGACCCCCTTCTCCTTGTCGGCCATGCCGTAACTGCGCGAGAGCACCGTGCGGCCACGGTGCGACAGCAGCACCACGCCGGAGAACTTGTCCTCGGCGGCCAGCTTCGCCACGTACCGGTCGTAGGCCCCGCCGGGCCTGGCGTCCGCCGGAATAGTGTCGGGGTCGGTCGCGGCCGGGGCGGCGTGGCCGGGCCGGGCACCTGCTAACTGCGCGCCGCCCGCCGCCACGCCGGCGGCCGTCAACCCGCCCCATCCGAGCAGCTTCCGCCGGTCGATGCCGCGTACGCCGCGTACGGAATCCGAGTCCATGATCACGTTCCATTCCTGATCGACGGGCCGCCCACAGGCGCGCGGCGGTCCACGCGCCCATCGAAGACGGAGACGTGTATCGCGGGCGTATGCGTTTTCCGGTACGCCCGCGATGTGCGGCGAGCCGAGGGCGTCGAGGAACGTGCGGAACGGAGGGAACGGAGGGGGACAGAGAAAGACGGCGGTGGCCGAACGGCGGCCCACCGCCCGCAGGGCCCGCCCGGCCGGCCCCTACAACACCGGCAGCCTGTCGCGCAGTTGGAAGGTGGCCACCTCGGAGCGGCACGTCACCCGTTCCTGCTTCCTGTCGCGCGGAAAGGAAGAACCCCGGGCCGACCGAGGTCCCCGACCGCGCCGGCCGGGGACCTCGACGACATCAACTGATGGATCTCCTGACGCGCGTCCGGCTCAGAGACGATCATTCGGGTGCGCGCCACCAGCCCCTGTCCCGCGACGGGTTCCCGTGTCGTGTGTCTTACTCCGACGCGGGATGAGGCCGAGCAGACCCAGAAGGCCGGCAAGACCCCACAGGCCCCAGCCTCCGTTGTCGTCGTCCTTGTTGTCATCACCCTGCGCTTGACTCTGGGTGGCCTGCACGGTGGCTGTCTGGGCCACCACCGGTGTCTGCGCTTCCGCGGTGACCGCGGCGGGTCCCGCAAGGAGAGCGGCGGTGAGGAGAGCACCGATAGTCGTGCGACGCATAGTTCCTCCTTGGATAACCCAAAAGGTGGGTCTTGCTCCCCATAGGAACGGCTCCGCGAGGGCGCGCAACTCCGGCAGGCGCGACAACTCCTGCTGAAGTGCGGTGGAGCCCCTCTCCCGGGCGCTACGCCCAGTAGGGGCCATACGGCCGAATGGGTGACCTGGTGGAGTGCCCTCCATCCCGCCGGCCGATCCCCGCCGGAGGCATCGCCTTCGACCGTCGCACGCTATGCGGGCTCCGCCCGCGTGCCGTTGCTTCGCCGCGGCGCCCGACGGCCCGCCCGCTTGGCGTTCCCTATGCCGCTGACCAGCCCTACAACACCGGCAGCAAGTTGCGCAGTTCGAAGGCGGTCACTTCCGACCGGTACTCCTCCCACTCCTGCTTCTTGTTGCGCAGGAAGAAGTCGAAGACGTGCTCGCCCAGCGTCTCGGCGACCAGTTCGCTGCGCTCCATGAGGGCGATCGCCTCGCCCAGGTTCTGCGGCAGCGGTTCGATGCCCATGGCGCGCCGCTCGGAGTCGGAGAGCGCCCACACGTCGTCGTCGGCGCCGGCCGGCAGCTCGTACCCCTCCTCGATGCCCTTGAGGCCGGCGGCGAGCAGCACCGCGTAGGTCAGGTAGGGGTTGGCGCCGGAGTCGATGGAGCGGACCTCGACGCGCGTGGAGCCGGTCTTGCCCGGCTTGTACATCGGCACCCGGATGAGCGCGGAGCGGTTGTTGTGACCCCAGCAGATGTACGAGGGGGCCTCGCCGCCGGCGCCGGCGGTGCGCTGGGAGCCGCCCCAGATGCGCTTGTAGGAGTTGACCCACTGGTTGGTGACGGCCGAGGTCTCGGCGGCGTGCCGGAGCAGGCCGGCGATGAAGGACCGGCCCACCTTGGAGAGTTGGTACTCGGCGCCGGACTCGTGGAAGGCGTTGCGGTCTCCCTCGAAGAGGGAGAGGTGGGTGTGCATGCCGGAGCCGGGGTGCTCCGAGAACGGCTTGGGCATGAACGTGGCCTGCACGCCCTGTTCCAGCGCGACCTGCTTCATCACCAGGCGGAAGGTCATGACGTTGTCGGCGGTGGACAGCGCGTCGGCGTAGCGCAGGTCGATCTCCTGCTGGCCCGGCGCGCCCTCGTGGTGCGAGAACTCGACCGAGATGCCCATGGATTCGAGCATGGTGATCGCCTGCCGGCGGAAGTCCATGCCCACGTTCTGCGGGGTGTGGTCGAAGTAGCCGGAGGAGTCGGCGGGCACCGGGCGGGTGCCGTCGACGGGCTTGTTCTTCAGCAGGAAGAACTCGATCTCGGGGTGGGTGTAGAAGGTGAAGCCGAGGTCGGAGGTCTTGGCGAGGATGCGCTTGAGGACGTAGCGCGGATCGGCGTAGGACGGGGAGCCGTCCGGCATCAGGATGTCGCAGAACATGCGCGCGGTGCCGGGGGCCTCGGCGCGCCAGGGCAGGATCTGGAAGGTGGCCGGATCCGGCTTCGCGATCATGTCCGACTCGTAGACCCGGGCGAAGCCCTCGATGGCTGAGCCGTCGAAGCCGATGCCCTCGTCAAACGCCTGCTCCAACTCGGCGGGAGCGACCGCGACGGACTTGAGGAAGCCGAGCACATCGGTGAACCACAGCCGTACGAAGCGGATGTCGCGCTCTTCGAGCGTGCGGAGCACGAACTCCTGCTGCTTATCCATAGTACCTATCCTCGCAGGTCAGACGGCTGCTCTGGGGTGCTTGGCAGATCCGGTGACACCTCAGTATCACGCCACCGGGTTTCCGTTGAGTTTCGCATCCGTACCGGCGCTTCGCGCCGGCGCGTGCGCCTTGTCCTGGTGCCGGGCCCTCGCCCGGCGGGTCGGCCCTCCCTCACGTCGCGCGCGGGTGCCCGACGCGGGCCGGAGCACGCGTGCGGAACTCTTTCGCGCTCAACTCTTCCCGGCGTGAGGTGACGTGTGAAATTTTACATGGCACACGCTCCGTACGTGTCCATGACACGACGTACGGGCGCGCGTCCGTGCGCCCCGCGCGCGGCCACTCCACCCCCACAGGAGGCATCTGCGATGAGAAGGACCCCGGTGCGACGGCGCACCGGCCCACTGGCAGCCCTGGCCATATCCCTGTGCCTCGGCGGCGGACTGCTCGCCGCCCCGAGCCAGGCGGCCCCCGCCGCCCCACCCCCCACGCCCGGCGCCGCGCCCACCACCACGCGGGGCCCGGACGGCGCGGGGCCGTCCGGGCCGGCGCCGTCGGCCGCACGACCCGTCGAGGCCGAGCACGTACGCGACGCGCGTACCCCGCTCGACCAGCGCCCGCCCCTGTCGGCCGACCGGGACGTACCGCGACAGGACTACGACGCACCCGCCACGCTCTCCCCCGAGCGGCGCCGCCCCTCGGCGCGCGGGACGGGGCGCGCGGCGTGCGACGTCGGCGACTTCACCGGCAACACGGGCACGGCCCTGGTCGAGAAGGTCAAGGGCGCGGCCCCGGACTGCGTCAACACCCTGTTCAACCTCACCGGCGCCGACGCGCGCGGCGCCTTCCGCGAGGAGCAGATGGTCACCGTGGCCGACGCGCTGCGCGCCGGCTCCGCCGACTACCCGGGCGACGGCTCGACCGGCATGCCGCAGATCGTGCTGTTCCTGCGGGCCGGGTACTACGTCCACTGGTACAACCCGGACGACGTCGGCGAGTACGGGCCGGCGCTGCGCTCGGCGATCCAGGGCGGCCTCGACGCGTTCTTCGACTCCCCGCGCGCCGGTGACGTCACGGACGCCAACGGCGAGACCCTGGCCGAGGCCGTCACCCTGATCGACAGCGCCGAGGAGAACGCCCGCTACCTGCCGGTGGTCAAGCGGCTGTTGGAGGGGTACGACGCCTCGTACGACGACTCCTGGTGGATGCTCAACGCGGTCAACAACGTGTACACCGTGCTCTTCCGTGGTCACCAGGTGCCCGAGTTCGTACGCGCCGTCGAGCAGGACCCGAGCATCCTCTACACGCTTTCCGACTTCGCCGAGCAGCACCTGGACCTCCTCGGCGGCGAGCAGAGCTATCTGACCTCGAACGCCGGGCGCGAACTCGGCCGCTTCCTCCAACACGACGCGCTGCGGCCCGAGGTCGCCCCGCTGGCCAGGGGGCTGCTCCAGCGCAGTGAGATCACCGGCCGCACGGCCCCGCTGTGGGTCGGCGTGGCCGAGATGACCGCCGCGTACGACGGGGACAACTGCGCCACGTACGGCACCTGCGACCTGCCCGAGCGGCTGACCGAGGCGGCGCTGCCGGTGCGGCACGCGTGCGGGCCGAGCATCGACATCCGCGCGCAGGAGATCGACGCGGAGCAGTTGGCCGCCACCTGCGCCAGCCTGACCGGCCAGGACGCCTTCTTCCACGACATCGCCCGGGACAGCGGCCCGGTCGCCGACGACCACAACGAGACCATCGAGGTCACCGCCTTCGACTCCAGCACCGACTACCAGACGTACGCCGGCGCGATCTTCGGCATCGACACCAACAACGGCGGCATGTACCTGGAGGGCGACCCGTCGGTGGAGGGCAACAAGCCTCGGTTCGTCGCCTACGAGGCGGAGTGGCTGCGGCCCGACTTCGCGATCTGGAACCTCAACCACGAGTACACCCACTACCTCGACGGCCGGTTCAACATGCACGGCGACTTCGAGGCCGGGGTCAGCACGCCGACCGTGTGGTGGATCGAGGGGTTCGCCGAGTACGTCTCGTACTCCTACCGCGACCTGCCCTACGAGGAGGCCGCCGCCGAGGCCGGCAAGCACACCTACCCGCTGAGCACGCTCTTCGACACCACGTACGAGAACGCCGACACCACGCGTGTCTACCGCTGGGGCTACCTCGCCGTGCGCTACCTGCTCGAACGCCACCGCGACGACGTGGACACGGTGCTCGGGTACTACCGCGCGGGCGACTGGCGGGCCGCGCGGCAGCACCTCACGCGGACCATCGGCACCCGGTACGACGCCGACTGGAACGCCTGGTTGACCGAGTGCGCGGCCGGCGGCTGCGCCAGGACGGCCTGACGCACGCTCCGCGCGGCCCGGCCACCCACGGCCGGCCGCGCGGCCACGCCCCGCCGCCCCCGGCCCGGACCCCACCCGGGCCGGGGGCGGCGGCCCCTTACGCCATGGGTGCTACCGGTTGGGCCGAAGGCTTGATGAAATGTGAAGTTATACTCTCCGGGCCGAACCTAGGACGGAGGCCCACGTGGCTGACCTGCGGCAACGCAACCTGATCCTGGTCCAGGAGCGGCTGCGCGACCAGGTGGCGAACGCCCTGCGCGCCGCCATGATCGCCGGTGAGCTCCAGGCCGGAACCGTGTACTCCGCCCCGGCGCTCGCCGCCGAACTGGGCGTCTCGGCGACGCCGGTCCGCGAGGCCATGCTCGCCCTGGCCCGCGAGGGCATGGTGGAACCGGTCCGCAACAAGGGCTTTCGGATCACCGAACTGTCCGACCGCGACCTCGACGAGTACAGCGAGATCCGCGAGCTGATCGAGGTGCCCACCATCGGGCGGGTGACCCGCACGGTCTCCGTCGAGGACCTGGAGTCGATGCGCCCGGTGGCCCAGGAGATCGTGGCCGCCGCCGGCCGGCACGACCTGATCGGCTACCTGGAGGCGGACCGCAGGTTCCACCTCCAACTCGTGGGCCTGGCCGGCAACGCCCGCCTGGTGGAGGTCGTCGGCGACCTGCGCAAGCGGGCCCGGCTGTTCGGTCTCGCCCGGCTCGACCGCAACGGGGAGCTGATCGCCTCGGCCGAGGAGCACCTGGAACTCCTCGACCTGATGATCGCGGGCGACGCGCCGGGCGCCCAGGAGTGCATGCGCCGCCACCTGGGCCACGTCCGCTCGCTGTGGTCCTCACCGGTCAAGGGCGAGGACGGGGACGGAGACGGGGACGAGCAGGGGGGGCGTGCGCGGGGCGGAGTAGTCGCGTCGGCGGGTGCGCGGCGTGCGTGGGGGCGAGGAGTACGCGTACGCGGGGGCGCGGCGTACGCGGGGGCGCGGGGTGGCCGCGCGGCGGTCGGACGGGGCGGGCGGCCCGCTACCTGCCCTCCGCCGGGCATACCCCACGGGGGTAGGCTGGCCCGCGATGACCGTACGGGGGCGCACGGCGCCGAACCAGCAGCGAGGCGGCACCACCTGGGGTGCCCGGCTGCTGCTGTTCACGGCCCTGCTGTTCGGCATCGTCACCATGCACACGCTCGGCCATCCCACGGAGCACGGCGGTACGGCGGGGCACGGCGGTACGGCCGGGCACGCGCGGCCGAGCGAGGCGACGGCCGGCCGTCCGCTGACGGCTGACGCCCCGCCAGCCGACCCGCCGCCGCCCGCGCACGCTCCGGCCGCCCACACCGCCGACCACCCCACCCTCACCTCGGACGACATCCGCGCGTCAGGCGCCGCGGTCGGCCTCGGCGATCCGGTTCAGCTCGGCGCGCCCGGGCGCGGCGGGATGGACCCGTTGTCGGTGTGCCTCGCGGTGCTCGCGGCGTGGTCCGTCGTGCTGCTGCTGAGCGCGGCCGCGCGACGCCGGGCCACGGCCGGCTCGGCCCGGCTCGGCACCGCGTACGCCCCCGCGCCGTGGCCCGCTCCGCCACCCCGCCCCGCTCCCCCGACCCGCACCACGGTGCTGCGCCTGTAGGACGGCCCGCGCCGCTCCCCCACCACCTCGCTGAGATCCCGCTCGACCGACCCGGCACGCGTGTGTCCGGACGTCGGCCGGGTGCCGCGCGGTGCCCGCGAGCGGCGGCCGAGCCCACCCTTACGCGTCGACACCGATCGAGGTGCTTTTCGTCATGCGCACAACCTCCCGGCGTGCCCTGTTGGCCGCCACCACCGCGCTGGCCGGCGGCGGCCTGCTCGCCGCCTGTTCCTCCGACTCCGACCCGGGTTCCCCCTCGGGCTCCGGTTCGCACGGCGGCCACGGCAAGGACGCCGCCCCCGGCGACTACGTCGCCCCCGACGACCCCGCGGTCGCCGCCGCCGAGCGCCGGCGCCGCCCGGGTCCGGTACGTGAGGTGAGCCTGACCGCCGCCCGCGCCCGGCTCGACCTGGGCGGCGGGGTGAGCGTCAACTCGTGGGCGTACGACGGCGAGTTGCCGGGGCGCGAGCTGCGGATCACCGCTGGTGACACGCTCGCCCTCACCCTCGCCAACCACCTGCCACAGGCCACCTCGCTGCACTGGCACGGCCTCGCGCTGCGCAACGACATGGACGGCGTGCCCGGCCTCACCCAGCGCCCGGTGCGAGCCGGCGCCTCGCACACCTACCGGTTCGCGGTGCCGCACCCCGGCACGTACTGGTTCCACCCGCACAGCGGCGTACAGCAGGACCGTGGCCTGTACGCGCCGCTCATCGTCGAGGACCCCAAGGAGCCGCTCGCGTACGACAGGGAGTGGGTCGTGGTGCTCGACGACTGGGTGGACGGCGTCCAGGGCAGCACCCCGGACGCCGTGCTCGCCGAACTCAGCTCGGGCATGGGCCACGGGGACACGGGCGCCGGCGGCCACGGCGGGATGGATCACGGGGAGATGGGCCACGGAGGGATGGACCACGGGGGCGCGAGCCCCAGCGGTACGCCGACGGGGCCGGCGCGCTCCGGGCCGCCCCGGATGATGATGGGCGCGACCAGCAAGCTGCTTGGCGGCGACGCGGGCGATGTGGCGTACCCGTACTACCTGGTCAACGGGCGTACGGCCAAGGACCCGCACACGTTCAGGGCCCGCCCCGGGGACCGGGTGCGCATCCGGCTCGTCAACGCGGGTGGGGACACGGCCTTCCGGGTGGCGCTCGGCGGGCACACCATGACCGTCACGCACACCGACGGCTTCCCCGTCGAGCACGCGCGCACGGACGCGCTGCTGCTGGGCATGGGCGAGCGCTACGACGTGCTGGTCACGGTGGGCGACGGGGTGTTCCCGCTGACCGCCGTCGCCGAGGGGAAGCGGCAGGCCGCGCTCGCCGTGCTGCGTACCGGCGGTGGCGCCGCGCCGGCCGCCGACGTCCGCCCGCGCGAGTTGTCCGGCAGGCTGCTGACGGCGGAGAAGCTGCGCGCGGCCGAGCCCGTACGGCTGGCCGCCGGCGCGCCGGACCGTACGGTGCGGCTGCGGCTGACCGGCTCGATGGCGCGGTACGACTGGGCGATCAACGGCAGGCGCTACAGCCCGAAGCAGCGCTATCCGGTGCGGGCGGGCGAACGCGTGCGGCTGTCGTTCGTCAACGACACGACCATGTGGCACCCGATGCACCTGCACGGACACACCTTCGCGCTGGCCTCGTCCTCCGGCGCGCGCGCCGGGGCGGCGGCGGGCGGCGGGGCGCGCAAGGACACCGCCATCGTGCTGCCGGGACGCCGCCTCGACGTGGACTTCGACGCGGACAACCCGGGCCTGTGGATGCTCCACTGCCACAACGTCTACCACGCGGAGTCGGGCATGATGACGGTCCTCGGCTACCGGAAGTAACGCCTCGGCGAGCGGGGCTACGGCGCGTCCGTCGCAGCCCCGCGACGGGGCCGGGCCAGCCGGGCCGGCCCGGACAAAGGTCAAGTCAGGCCAGGACGAGCCGGGCCGGCCCCGGCCGCGTCACGGCGCGTCGTCGGCGAGCCGGGGTCGCAGGTGGTCGTAGGCCCAGGCGGCGAGGGTGGTGGGGGTCGTGGTGTGGACGGTGCGGGGCTGTTCGGGGACGAAGTCCTCGCGCAGACCGGTCGACATGCCGAGCACGGCCTCGACCGCCGCGTCGGCCATCCCGACCCGCCGGAGCTGGGCGCGCATGGCGTCGTCGGTGATCCGCTCGACGCCGATCGGCCGGCCGGTGGCCGCGCCGAGGATGTCGGCCACCTGGCGCCAGGTCAGGTCGGCCGGCCCGTGCACCGCCCGCACGCACCGCCCGGACCAGCCCGGCGACAGCAGCCGCGCGACGGCTACCTCGGCGATGTCGCGCGGCGCCACCCAGGGCATGGGCGCGTCGAGCGGCAGGACCACCTGGAGGGCGCCCGCCCGCAGGGCGTCGAGTTGGAGTTCGAGGTTGCTGAAGAAGTAGCCGCAGCGCAGATGGGTGACGTCGACGCCGGTGGCGTCGAGGGCCAGTTCGGCGTGGGCCAGGCCGTCGATCTCGCCGGCGCCCCGCCGCTTCTCGGCGCCGACGCTGCTCTGGAAGACGACACGCCCGATCCGGTTGTCGGTCACGGCACGGACCACGCTGGCGGTGGCGCGCGCGTACGCGGCGAGCGGGTCCGGGCCGCCGGGGGTCGGGACCACCCAGAACAGCGCGTCCACGCCCACGGTGGCGGCCGCCACCGCGTCGGCGTCGTATTGGTCGACCCGTACGGCGTCCACCGCCTCCCGCAGGTCGGGGGCGAGCCGGTCGGGGTCGCGGGACAGCACGCGCGGTCGGACCCCGGCGCGCAGCAGCGCGGCGACGACGTGCCGGCCGACGTTGCCGGTGGGGGTGGTCACGGCGATCCGTGGGGTGGCCTGGTCCGGCACGGTTGTCTCGCTCCGCATGGTCTCTCTCCTTCGGTGGCTCTGCCCGCAGGCTAGAAGGAGAGCCGGCCGGAACTCGTCCTCCTCTTCTGAGAGGTTGCGGAGATGGACCACGACCCCACGACCAGAACCCTGGCGCTGCTCACGCTGTTGCAGTCCGGCGGCGAGTGGACCGCCGCCGACCTGGCCGGACGGCTCGGCACGAGCACGCGCACGGTGCGCCGCGACGCCCAGCGGCTGCGCCGGCTCGGCTACGCGGTCGAGGCCCGCCCGGGCCCCGGCAGCACCTACCGGCTGCGCCCCGGGGTCAGGATGCCGCCGCTGCTGTTCACCGCCGACGAGATCACCGCCCTGGTGGCCGGGCTGCACCTGATCCGCGCCTGGCTCCCGGAGGATGCGGTCGCCTCCAGCGCGCTGGTCAAGCTCGACCAGGTGCTGCCCCGCCCGCTGCGCCGCCGCGCCGCCGCGACCGACCTGGCCACCGAGGTGCTCCAGCAGCCCGGGGCAGTGGTCGCGGCGGCGACCGTGGGCGTGATCGCGGACGCGGTCGCCGAGGGCGGCCGGCTCCGCTTCCGCTACACCGACCAGCACGACCGGCGTACGACCCGACTGGTCGAGCCGTACCGCCACTTCCTGCGCGCCGGCGCGTGGTACCTCGTGGCCTTCGACGTGGACCGGGACGACTGGCGCACCTTCCGGCTCGACCGGATCGCCGACATCACCCCGGTGGCGGGCGCCTTCCCGCCACGCCCGTTCCCCGACGCGTCCATCGAGCACTGGCTGACCACCGACTTCGGCCGCGCCGCCGCGGAGCGCCCGTCAGACGCCGCCCCGGGCGCGCCGCGCGGCGCCTCGGAGCCCACGGAGCCGGCGGAGCCCGCGGAGACCAGGGAGCCCGCGCAGCCGGCGGAGCCCACCGAGTGACGCCCGGCGCGGTGTGGCCGCCCTCACCACCCCATCGCGTCAAACAGACGATTACACTGGCCGGCGTGCCTCAACTTCGCCTCGCTCTGAACCAGATCGACTCCACCGTCGGTGACCTCGCGGCCAACGCGGAGGCCGTCGTCCAATGGACCCGGCACGCCGCCGAACAGGGCGCCCACCTGGTGGCCTTCCCCGAGATGGCGCTGACCGGCTACCCCGTCGAGGACCTGGCGCTGCGCGCCTCCTTCGTCGAGGCGTCCCGCGCCGCGCTGACCGCGCTCGCCGCCCGGCTGGGGGCCGAGGGCTTCGGCGAGCTGCCGGTGATCGTCGGCTACCTGGACCGCAGCGACAAGGAGCAGCCGCGCTACGGCCAGCCGGCGGGCGCGCCGCGCAACGCCGCGGCCGTGCTGCACCGCGGGCAGGTGGCACTCACCTTCGCCAAGCACCACCTGCCGAACTACGGCGTCTTCGACGAGTTCCGCTACTTCGTGCCCGGCGAGACGCTGCCGGTCATCCGCGTGCACGGCGTCGACGTCGCCCTCGCCATCTGCGAGGACCTGTGGCAGGAGGGCGGCCGGGTGCCCGCCACCCGCTCCGCCGGCGCCGGCCTGCTGGTGTCGATCAACGCCTCCCCATACGAGCGCGAGAAGGACGACACCCGCCTTGAGCTGGTACGCAGGCGCGCCCGCGAGGCCGGCTGCACCACCGCCTACCTGGCCATGATCGGCGGCCAGGACGACCTGGTCTTCGACGGCGACTCGATCGTGGTCGACCGCGAGGGCGAGGTGATCGCGCGGGCCCCGCAGTTCGCCGAGGGCTGCGTCCTGGTCGACCTGGACCTGCCGGCCGCCGCGCCCGAGCCCCCCTCGGGCGTGGTCGACGACGGGCTGCGCGTCGACCACGTCACCCTGAGCCAGGACCCGGTGCCGGCGTACGAGCGGGAGTTGGCCGGCGGCGAGGCCGAGCGGCTCGGCGACGCGGAGGAGATCTACACCGCCCTGGTGGTGGGCCTGCGCGCGTACGTCGCCAAGAACGGCTTCCGCAGCGTGCTCATCGGCCTCTCCGGCGGCATCGACTCGGCGCTGGTGGCGGCCATCGCGTGCGACGCGCTGGGCGCGCGCAACGTGTACGGCGTGTCCATGCCGTCGAAGTACAGCTCCGGCCACTCCAAGGAGGACGCCGCCGAGCTGGCCCGACGCACCGGCCTCAACTTCCGTACGGTGCCCATCGTCCCGATGTTCGACGCGTACATGGGCTCGCTCGACCTGACCGGCCTCGCCGAGGAGAACCTCCAGGCGCGGCTGCGCGGCACGCTGCTGATGGCGCTCTCCAACCAGGAGGGCCACATCGTGCTGGCCCCCGGCAACAAGTCGGAGCTGGCCTGCGGCTACTCCACGCTCTACGGCGACTCCGTCGGCGCGTACGGCCCGATCAAGGACCTCTACAAGACGGGCGTCTTCCGCCTGGCGCGGTGGCGCAACCAGGCGGCCGAGGAACGCGGCCAGACACCGCCGATCCCGGAGAACTCGATCACCAAGCCCCCGAGCGCCGAACTGCGCCCGGGCCAGGTCGACGCCGACTCGCTGCCCGACTACGACGTGCTCGACCAGATCCTGGAGCGCTACGTCGACCGCGACCAGGGCAGCGCGGAGATCGTCGCCGCGGGCTTCGACCCGGAGACGGTGACCCGGGTGCTGCGCATGGTGGACGCGGCGGAGTACAAGCGCCGCCAGTACCCGCCGGGCACCAAGATCTCCGCCAAGGGCTTCGGCAAGGACCGCCGCCTGCCCATCACCAACCGGTGGCGCGAGTCGGGCTGAACGGGGCGCTGACGCGGGTGGAGTCGGGTCGGGGGGCTGGCGTGGCTCGGCTGGGGGTGACGCGTGGAACGGCCCGCCGGTGGTTTCCGGCGGGCCGTCGTGGGCGCGGGGCAGTTGAGCCGCGCTAGAGCTCCATATCTGCGGCCTCATCGGCGCCCAGCATGCGACACTCCCCCGTCACGAGGTTCACGGCCACCGGGCCACCACCAACGGCCATGTCCCGCCAGTTACGGGTCCGCAGGAACGTGGCGGACTGGCAACCGAAGTACGCGGTATCACCCCGCCGAACGGGCGGACGGGGGATGATGGCGAACTCCATCTCCAGCGAATACCCCTTGGCGAACTCCGCCGCCAACTCCCTTGCTTCGCTCTCTTCGATCATCACTCAGCGCCTTCAGGTCCACGGCTGTGGTTGGGTAAGCACCGTATCGATCCGCGCGCCGGCGACCGCGCGCGGGCCCTCCATCGCGCCCACCACTCGATTCCGCTCATCACCTGGTTGATCCGGTGGTCGGTCCGGGCGAGTTATTCGACGCCGGCGTGTTGGCCGGGGTGGCTCGCGCGAACGGCCCGCCGGGGGTTCCGGCGGGCCGCTACGCGCTCGGGTCAGTCGACCCGCGTGCGCCGCAGGAGACGCAGGCCGCTCGTTTGGCTGAGACGGTCGTGGTCCCGCTGGGTCGGGTTCGTCACGTAGAGCAGAGTGCGATGCTCCGGGAAGTCCGGCTCGGCCGGATAGCCGTCTCCATCGACCCAGTTGGCCTCGATCGAGATCGTGCCGCCGCCCTGCTCCTTGCGCAGATAGTAAATGCCGCCCTTGAAGCCACTCTCGCGCTCCTCAAAGGAACAGCCCAGCGACTCTCGCACCACATCCCTGAGTGCGCTCGGGGTCAGTTCTTCACTTCCGTACAGGTGGAAGTCGTCTGCCATCAGGGCCGCCTTAGCATTCACGCCCGGCTCTGGCGTCGGGCTATGCGGGAATCGTCGCGGCGGGCTTCGAGCCGGAGGCGGCGCCCTGGTACGGCTGGCGGCGCCGCGCGCGAACGGCCCGCCGGTGGGTTCCGGCGGGCCATCGTGCGCGCGGAGCAGTTGACCCGCACTAGAGTTCCATCTCAGCGGCCTCCGCTGCGCCCAGCATGTGACACTCCCCGGTCACGAGATCCACAGCCACCGGGCCATTTCCGATGGCCATGTCCCGCCAGTTACCAGTGCGCAAGAACTCGGCGGACTGGCAGGCGAAATATGCCACGTTGCCCCGCCGCACGGGAGGCTCGGGCGCGATAGCGAGTTCCATTTCCGACGACTTCCCCTTGGCGAACTCCGCCGCCAATTCCCTTGCCCGGCTCTCTTCGATCATCGCTCAGCGCCTTCGAGTCCCCGGCTGTCCATGGGCAAGCACCGTATCGATCCGCGCGCCGGCGACCGTGCGCGGGCCCTCCAACACCAGCAGTTCCGCTCCCAAGCGCAGGTGAGGCTGGGCCAACTCTGGCACGAGGAATCCCACCAAACACCGGCGGCGGTGGCCGTCCAATCGCTCAGTCTCCTGCAACAGGATGCTCAGTTGGTCCGCCGAGGCCGGCCAGCCAGGCTGGACCGCTTCCTCGCCGCCCCGCACGAACACCGCGGTGGCCATGTAGACAGGCGCGGCGGGTGGGCCCGACTTCCGCCCGCCATCTTCGTACGCGCGCCAGACGACCAGGCTCTCGGCCACGGGACTCTCGATCTTCTCCATCACGGCCACCACTCGGTTCCGTTCAACAACTGGCTGGTCGGGCGGGTTGGTCACCGCCGGCGCGAGCGAACGGCCCGCGAAACGGGCACCCCGAGGTGACCAGAAGCCGTCAGGCGCCGCGAGAGACGTGGAAAGCTGCCGACTCGCGGGCCCACCGACAGCATCGCCCGCCACCATGCCCCCTGGGAGGCACTACGCATGTTCGCATCGCTCTTTGTTCTGTTATACGTCGCCCATTTGTTAGCCGACTACCCGTTCCAGACAGACCATCAAGTAGCGCATAAGGGGGAGCAAACCGCGATCGGGCGGCGCGCTAACGCCACTCACGCTCTGATCCATGTGGGAACGTCAGCCACCCTCCTCGCCACGGGCGCGGTCGTGCTCGACCTCCACTTCAGCATTCCCGTGTCCGCTATCGCCCTGGTCTGGATCGGCGCCAGCCATTCCTTTATCGACCGTGGGTGGCCAGTGGAGCGGTGGATGAGAAGCAACCTCCAGGAGAAGTCTTTCGAGGAAGGAGGGGCCGCCCACATCGACCAGGTCGCGCATGTCGCCGCGTTGACTGTCGCCGCACTTGCCATTGCTGGACTTTCCTAAGCGAATGAGCTTCGAACGACTTTGTTGAGGACCTCAGGCCCTCCATCGGGCTGACGTCCGCGCCACAGCTCAGGCAGCGGGCGTACGGCAGGGTCAGGCCCCGCCCGTCGCGCACGAAGGGAACGTACGGGCGGGGCCGCCGCGCGGAGCAGTCGGACCTCAGCCCCCGGCAACGGGCTCGCCACACCACAACGTCGGAGGCTGCCCGCCTCGCACGCGGGCGCGCAACGCGTGGACCAGAGCGGGCTGCTCGGCCTCTTCCAGTGGCGTCCACACCAGGTGGGACCGGCCGCATCCGCCACACGGCGGAAGCGTCTCCGTGGACAGCGTTCCGCCGTCGAGCACCAGCACCATCTGCTCCACGCCGCCCTCGCGCCCCGACGGCCGTTGGTCGACGGCCAGGAGCGGGGGCGGCTGCGCCGGGGCCCGTAACCCCAGGGCCGCCGTCACC
Source organism: Streptomyces sp. 71268 (assembly GCF_029392895.1). NCBI lineage: Bacteria > Bacillati > Actinomycetota > Actinomycetes > Kitasatosporales > Streptomycetaceae > Streptomyces > Streptomyces sp. 71268. The sequence goes on along the minus strand of NZ_CP114200.1, from coordinate 6,407,519 downwards.
CGTGCCGCAGCCTGCCGCAGCGGCTCGTCGGGGCGCAGGATGACCCCGGGCGGGCCCGCCTCGCCGTCCCGTACGACCTGGAGTACGCGAGGCCAAGCACGGCTGACGTCGAGCGGGTTGAGCGGGTCGGCCGGCTGCCACACAAGCAGGGTGACCCACGTCTGCCGAGTCATCAGGGCGCCGCCCCACCCGCGATCCGGGCCATCCCGGCGCACTCCTCCGGGCTCCGGTCATCGAAGGTGCACAGCCCCGCCGAGTTGCACCCGTTGGACCAGAACCAGCCCTCGACCGTGGTGCGCTCTACGCGCCGCGCGTTCGGGCACAGCACGTCCTTGCGGAGCGCGTCGGGGTCGAAGAGGGCGAGTTCGTACGCGCGTTGGAAGTCGGTATCGGTGGCCGGCGCCCACACGCCATCGGCCCGCAGGAAGAACCGCAGCGCCACCCCCTTGACGATGACACGATGCGTGCCTTCGAAGACGAGGTGTTTCAGCATGGCGCCTCCGGCGGGGGTCGGAGGTGTGGCGCCTGCGGCGAGGGCGGGATTGTGGTTCATCGGGCCGCTCCCCGGCAGTGCGGCCGGGCACCAACGTGGTCGATCATGCGTGAGTCAGCTCCTCAAGAAGTGACTGGATGGAGTCCCGCCTTGAGCCTGCTGACACATAGGGCCAGAACTGCCATATCCCGATGACAGTTCTGGCCCTAGCCGTAACGCAGCGTGAGTGGTTACCAGCCCAGCCAAGCTCCGTAGTTGTTGAACGAGTTCGACATCCGGCGCTTCGCCGCTTCGAGCCCCGCGTACGTCTCGCGCACCGTCGGGTGGTACCGCGTCTGCTGTGGGGCTAGCTTGCGCGCCTTGACGAGGCTCTGGAACGAGGCGTCCGCCTGCCCGGTCCACATCTGCGCCCGGGCCAGTTCCGCGTAGTGGTGTGCCAGCCGCGACGGTGGCCAGCCCTCGGGAAACGCCACGGCCTTGGCCGAGGAGACGGCCTCGGGGTACAGGTCCAACTCGGCGAGCACGCTGACGCGGTGGACTTCGACGTTGGTCGGCCCGAAGGAGAGCCAGTGGACCTTCTCCGCGTGGCCCGTCCGCGTGGCGATGCGCTTCGCCTCCGCCAGGTGTTCCTCCGCGGTGTCCTGGTCCTTGTCGCGCCCCGCGAGGACCGCCGCCCCGAGGTGCAGTTGTCCCTGGAGCACGTCCTTCACCCGCCCGGGCTCCGCCTGGTCCAGTACGCCCATGCCAAGCGCGATGAGGCGTTTGCCAGTTCGGTAGTCACTGGCCCGGAAATAGGCCAGGGCACGCAGGTACTGCCGCATCCCGCTGAGTACCGGATCGGAGGCCCGCTGCGCCGCCCACTCCAACCGGTCGAGCGCCACACTGCACAGATCCGGAAAGCCGAGCTTGGTTGTGATGTCGTACGCGGTGCGGTACAGGCTCGCGAGCACCGTCCACGCCTGCGTGCTCGGGTGGGTGTGTGCGGTCGTGGTCGTCTCGTGCAGGAGCGCTGGGAGGTCCGCCGCCACCCGCTTGATCTCGGTGGCCCGAACCAGCGCACACAGTTGGTCGGCGGCCTCGCTCAACTCAGCCAGGGGCCGAGGGGCGACGTCCGGATCGGGGCCCAGGTCGTAGATGTTGAGGGCCTCGCGAATGGGCTGTATCAGTCCGTCGAGCTGATCCTGGCGCAGCTCCTCCAGATACGGTTGACCCGTCAGCGTCGTCACGGAGATCGACAGGGCGCGCGCCAAGGCTCCCAACACGGAGGGGCTGGCGGGCATGCGGTTCTGCTCGACTTTCGTCAACGTCGAGTAGCTGACGGCGGACAGATCAGCCAGGGCTCGCTGCGTCAGACCGCGAATCTTCCGCTCGCGGGCGATGCGGGCGCCGGTGGTGGTGAGGATGGGCATGGCCACAGGGCATCTTCCTCCTTGGGGAAAACGTACCGCGTGGGGCTGGATGGGCAGGGGGATCAGCTGATGACGACCCCCGCCGGTGGCCCCCCACCCTTCACCGACTCCCCCCTCCGCATCAGCGACACCCGGGGAGCCGACTTCGCCGAGGCCATTCGGCAGGCGTCCCAGCAACTCGTCGCGCTGGACAACGGGCCGCTCGGTGTGCCCGTGGCCGAGCCGGCCGTACGGGCGTTCCGGATAGTGCGCGACCGGCTCGACCGCGCCGACTACGACCCACGACACGGGCGTGACATCCGTTCCGCGGCGGCGGAGTTGGCCGAGGTGGCCGGGTGGGCACTGTTCGACGTCGAGCAACACGCCGCCGCGCGGCGAGCCAACCAGACGGCCCTGGCTCTGGCCCGAGAGGCCGGCGACGCGAGCATGGAACTGCTGATCCGGCAGAACATCGCGATGTGCGGCGAGTGGACGGGGAACCACCCCGAGGCGTTGGCCGTCACGCGAGGTGTGCTGGCGCAGGGTGCGCTTTCGCCCCGCGTGGAGGCCATCTTCCGGGTCCGGGAGGCCAAGGGCCTGGCCGGGTTGGCGTACACCACGGAGGCGCTCCAAGCCCTGTCGGCCGCCCGTTCGCTGCTGGAGGACGGGACGCGCGAGAGCGACCCGTACTGGGCATGGTGGGTGACGCCCGAGGAGATCGACGGGCATCTGGGGCACGTGTTCCAGGACGCCGGTCGTACGGGCGAGGCCATCGAGGTTTTCCAGCGGGTGGTCAACGGTCCGGCGACGGTGCCGGTTGGCCATGCGGGGATGAGCGACGCGCGCCTGCTCGACTGCCTGCTCCGGGAGCGCGCCTGGCGCGACGCCGACGCGCTCACCCACCAGGTCATCGCGGCCGTGCGGGCACGCTCGTCTCAGCGCGTCCGCTCCTCCCTCGGGCGGACGGCGGAGCGGGGGCGCAGGCACCGCGACGCGCCCCCCAGCCTGCGTGACGCCCTGACGCACCTCGCCGACATGGTGGGCACGCACCCTCTCGACTTCGCGTGAGGGGCCGACCCCGTCGGGCCCACGGTGAGCGGCCTCACTCTGGGAGGCGCCCCCACTCACCCCCGGGAATACTCGGTCGCGCGGTCTGGTTGTCACCAGGAACGCTTGAATGTTCAAGAGCATGTCAAGGCAGCAGCGGATCAGTGCGGCAACAAGGAGTAGCCCAGTGAAGGTCGAGATCTACAGCGACATCGCTTGCCCGTGGTGCTACGTCGGTAAGACGCGCTTCGAGCAGGCGCTGGCCGCGTACCCGCAGGCGGACCAGGTCGAGGTGGTCTACCGGCCGTTCCAGCTCGACCCCGGCGCCCCGGAGGAGCCGTTGCCGCACCGTGAGGTGCTGGCGGCCAAGTACGGGCCGCAGTCCGTGCAGATGGACGCGCGGATCACGGAGCTGGGCGCGGCCGAGAACCTCGTCTTCGACTTCGACACGGTCGTGGAGAACAACTCGCTGCTGGCCCACCGGCTGCTGCGGTACGTGCTCGACACGTACGGGAGCGAGGCCCAGGCGCGACTCAAGGGGCGCCTCCTGGCCGCGCACTTCGGCGAGGGGATGGACATCGGCGACCGCGCGCAGCTCGCCGACGCCGCCGTCGCGGTCGGGCTCGACCGCGACCCGGTCACCGAGTTCCTGGACGGCGACGAGCTGCACGATGAGGTGCTGGACGAGATCGAGGTGGCCCGCGCCCGTGGCGTCACCGCCGTGCCCACCTTCGTGTTCGAGGGGCAGTGGGCCGTCCAGGGCGGCCAGGAGGCGGACACCTTCCTGCGCGTCTTCGAGCAGGTGGCCCGGGAGACGGCCGGTGCCGCGCCCGCCGCCGCCAGCCAGGACGCCGGCGCGGGCCAGGCGGGCCAGGGCGGCGCCGCGTGCGAGGGCGACGCGTGCGAGGTTCCGCGCGACTGAGCGGCGGCGGCCCGGACGGTGCGGGGCGGCGGGGCGGGCGTTCCACGCGACCGCGCCGCCCGCGCGCGGCACCCGGTCCGCCCGCACGCCCGGTTCGCCCGCGCGCCCGGCTCGGCTCGGCCCGGCGGCCAGGGAGGCCGGGAAGGCCGGCGCTACAGGTTGACCGACGCCGCCACCGGCAGGTGGTCGCTGCCCGTCTCCGGCAGGGTCCACGCGGAGACGGGTTCCACGCCGCGCACCAGGATCTGGTCGATGCGGGCCATGGGGAAGGACGCGGGCCAACTGAAGCCGAAGCCGTCGCCCGCCGCGCCCTGCGCGGAGCGCAGTTGGGAGGTGACGGGGGCGAGCGCGCGGTCGTTCATGGTGCCGTTCAGGTCGCCGAGGAGGATCACCTTGTCCAGGCGCTCGTGGGAGATGGCCTTGCCGAGGGTCTCCGCGCTGTCGTCGCGCTGGCCCGCCGTGAACCCCGCGTCGAACTTGACCCGCACCGACGGCAGATGTGCCACGTACACCGCCACCTCGCCCTTGGGCGCGGCGACCGTGGCCCGCAGGGCGCGGGTCCAGCCCATCTTGATGTCCACGGCCCGCGCGTCCTTGATCGGGTACGCGCTCCACAGGCCGACCGTGCCCTTGACGGTGTGGTACGGGTACGCCGACTTGAGCGCCCGCTCGTAGGCGGGCAGCGCGTCGGCCGTCAACTCCTCCAGCGCGACCACGTGCGCGCCGGACGCCGCCACGTCCCTGGCCGTGCCGGCCGGGTTGGAGTTGTCCGCGTTGACGTTGTGCGTCACGACGGTGAGGTCCCCGCCGGAACCGGACTTGCTGGTCAGCAGGCCACCGAAGAGATTCAGCCATACGATCACCGGCAGCAGCAGCGCCACCAACGCGCTGGCCGACCTGCGGAACAGCGCGCAGGCGAGCAGCACCGGAATGGTCACCATGCCGATCCACGGCAGGAACGTCTCCAGCAGGCTGCCGAGGTTGCCGACGTCGTTGGGGACCTGCGCGTGCAGGATCATCAACAGCGCCAGCAGCACCGCGAATCCCGCCACCACCAGGCCGCGCCGCCAGACGTCGCGCCCCCGCCAGCCGTTGACCAGGCGACGCCCCCGGGAACCGATCAGGCGACGCACCCGGGAGCGGACCGGTCCGGGTTCGTCCCGGTCGTGCCCGGTCTCTTCCGCGTACGCCTGCGCCATGCGTCGTCCTCACTAGCTCACCGGCCCGCCACCGCCTAGACCATAGGCGATGACCAGGTCGTTTCCCGACGCCCCGGGTGGACGTCTCGAAAGGGAGGACGAGTGACGGGCGGGCCCGGGTTCCGCCGCGCGGGCCTGAGCCGGGCGCTGTGACACGACAGGCACAAATCGGCGTACGTGCCGGCCGGCGCCGTGGGAGCGCGGACGCGGCGGGCGCACACGGGTGGCCGCCGGCCCGGTCCGTGACCACCGCCATGGCTGGCCGAAACCTGCCCAACGCGGAGGGTCACCCGCGACCCACCGGCCTCACCCGTCAGTGCGAAGCCTCGCGGCCCCGTCCGTCACACTCAACCGCGCGGACGGACCCCGTCCAGCACCGTGTCGACGATGCGTTCCGCGAGCCCGTCGGGCAGGTCCATCCACTCGTGCAGGAGCATCCGCGAGAGCATCGGGCCGACGAAGAGTTCGGCGAGGAAGTCCACGTCCTGGTCGGCGCGGATCTCGCCGCGCTCGACGCCGCGCCGCAGGACCGCGCGCAGGAACTCGGTCCGCTTGTGCACCACCGTCTCGTGGTACGTGCGCCACAGTTCCGGATACGCCTTCACCTGCGTCACCACCGTGCGCAGCAGCGCCGAGTGCCGCTTGGCCAGGCCGCGCTGGCGGAGGAACTCCAGCAACCGCACCAGGTCGTCGCGGACCGACTCGCCCACGGGCGCCGGCGGGTCGGCGTCGAGGGCGCGCATCACGTCGAGTATCAGCGCGGGCTTGCCCGACCAGCGGCGGTAGACGGTGGCCTTGCCGACGCCCGCCTCGCGCGCGATGCGCTCCATGGACAACTCGCCGACCGTGACGCCCTCTTCGAGGAGGCGCAGCACGGTCTCGATGATCGCCGTGTCGGCCGCCGCGCTCCGTGGCCGCCCCCGCCGCTCCCCCGGCACCACCGGGGCCGGCAGGCCCACGGGGCACTCCGTCGCGGCGGGGTCGACCGAGGGCGTCGTACCGCACGGCGCCCCGCCACCCGACGCCTCGGCCCGCGCGGCACCGCCGGCCCCCGAGGGGGCCGCCACTTCGGCGGGCCCCTCCCCGGGTGCGGGGTCGGGCCGGTCGGACGCCCGCTCGACGTCGGATGGCGTGGGGATCACCGGTGTGCCTCCAGCGTGTTCGGCTCGTCCTGTCCGCGCTCCGTGGCGCCGCCGGCCGCGCCCGCGCCGTCCGCCCGCGCGGCCGACTCCTCACCGGCCCCCTCGCCGGGCGTCTGGCCGGGCCCCGCGCCGGCCTTCTTGCCGGGCAGGAACACGGCGACGACCAGCGCGCCGAGCAGCGCGACGCCGGCCGCGCTGAGGGCGGTGACGTGCATGGCGTGGATGAACGCGTCGTGCGCCGGCTCGACCAGCGCCCTGCCCTGCTCCCCCATCCGCTGCACCGCGCCGAGCGTGGCCTCGATGGACTCGCCGGCGGTGTGCCGCTGGGCGTCGGAGAGGCCGGGTACGGCGGCGAGTTCGTCCTCGATGTCGTTACGGTACGTGGTCGACAGCAGCGACCCCAGGACGGCGACCCCCAGGGCGCCGCCGACCTGCCGGAACGTGTTGTTGAGCGCGGAGCCGGAGCCGGCCTTGTCGCGCGGCAGGGCCTGCATGATCGCCACGGTGACGGGCGGCATGATGTGCGCCATGCCCGCGCCCTGGAGGAAGAAGAGCACCTCGAGGACCCAGATGGGGCTGTCGGTGTCGAGCAGCAGGAAGCCGGCGAGGGTCCCCGCGACGACCAGCATGCCGCCGGTGCACACGGCGCGCGCTCCGAAGCGCTCGACCACCAGGCGCGAGCGTGGGGCGAAGAGCAACTGCGCCACGGCCAGCGGCAGCAGCAACAGGCCGGACTCCAGCGGGGTGTAGCCGCGCACGCTCTGGGTGTAGAAGACGATGAAGAACGTGACGCCCATGAGCGCGAAGAAGACCAGCGCGATGGCGGCGATGGCGGCCGAGAAGGCCGGCTTGCGGAAGTAGCTGACGTCGACGGCCGGGTGGTCGCTGCGCTTCTCGTGCCAGACGAACAGCGCCAGCACCAGCACGCCCAGGCCGATGGTGCCGAGCACCTCGGGGTCGGTGAAGTCGGCCAGCTGGCCGCCCTTGATGATCCCGTAGACGAGCGAGATGAGCCCCACGATGGACAGCAGCACGCCGATCGGGTCGAGGCGGCCGGGCTTGGGGTCGCGCGAGTCGGGCACCAGGACGACCATCGCGATCAGGCCGACGATCACGACGGGGACGTTGACGAGGAAGACCGAGCCCCACCAGAAGTGGTCGAGCAGGACGCCGCCGGTGATCGGGCCGATCGCGATGGCGAGGCCGACGGCGGCGACCCAGATGCCGATGGCCTTGGGCTGCTCGTCGCGCTCGAAGACGTTCATCAGGATCGCCAGCGTGGCGGGCATCACCAGCGCGCCGCCGAGGCCCATCACGGCCCGGTAGGTGATCAGTTCGCCGGGCGATCCGGAGAACGCGGCGAGCACCGAGCCGATGCCGAACACCAGCATGCCGGCGAGCAGGACCTTCTTGCGGCCGTACCGGTCACCGCACAGGCCGGCGGTGAAGAGCAGCCCGGCGAAGACGAGGGTGTAGGAGTTGATCGCCCATTCCAGCTCGCTCTGGGTGGCGCCCAGGCCGGTCGGCTCCGGCGACGAGATGGTCTTCATGGCGACGTTGAGGATCGAGTTGTCCAGCACCACGATCAGCACGCTGAACATGAGGACGACGAGGATCGCCCACCGCCTGCGGTGGATCGCCTCGGGCACGGTGCGGACCGTGGCTATGTCGGAAGGTGTTGCCATGGCGCCCAGGCTACGGCTATTTCGATACGAGACCGTCTCGTATTGGAAAGTCTTTACGTAGCGCCACGAGCGGATGATCAACTTCCGGACCGGCTTTCGGCCAGGCTCCGGCGTGGGCGCGGGAGGGACCGGGCGGTCGCGTGGACACCGCGTCGGCGCGGTGGCGGCGCGCTCCCGGTGTGGGCGCGGCCCGGCCCCGCCCACCGCTGTCCAGATGGCGGGCGTGACGCGTGGGACGAACGAGGGCGGACGACCCTTCCGCAGCACGTAGGCCGCGTGCCAGCATGGAGGCGGTCCAGGGACGCCGTGAGGGCGCCTTGAGATGACGAAATCGGAGCCATGTCATGACGACGCATGCCTCGCAACAGGCTGCACACACCACACCAGCCACACCCGTCACACCGGCCGCGCCCGCCGCCGCACCGGGCACCGGCGCGCCCGCGAGCGACAAGGCGCTGTACGGCGGCAAGGGGACCCGGCGGATCACCGTCCGGGACATCGCGGCCGCCAAGGAGCGCGGCGAGAAGTGGCCCATGCTCACCGCCTACGACGCGATGACCGCGTCGGTCTTCGACGAGGCGGGCATCCCCGTCATGCTCGTCGGCGACTCGATGGGCAACTGCCACCTCGGCTACGAGTCCACCGTGCCGGTCACGATGGACGAGATCACCATCCTCTCCGCGGCCGTGGTGCGCGGCACCAAGCGCGCCCTCGTCGTCGGCGACCTGCCCTTCGGCGCGTACCAGGAGGGCCCCGTGCAGGCCCTGCGCAGCGCGACCCGGCTGGTCAAGGAGGCGGGCGTGGGCGCGGTGAAGCTGGAGGGCGGCGAGCGCTCGGCCGACCAGATCGAGCTGCTCGTACGGTCCGGCATCCCGGTGATGGCGCACATCGGCCTCACCCCGCAGTCCGTCAACGCCTACGGCGGCTACCCGGTCCAGGGCCGTGGCGAGGAGGCGGCCGCGCAGTTGCTGCGGGACGCCAAGGCCGTACAGGACGCGGGGGCGTTCGCCGTCGTGCTCGAACTCGTACCGGCCGAGCTGGCCGCCGAGGTCACGCGCTCGCTGCACGTGCCGACCGTGGGCATCGGCGCGGGCGCGGAGTGCGACGCGCAGGTGCTGGTGTGGACGGACATGGCGGGCCTGACCGGCGGCCGGGTGCCACGGTTCGTGAAGCAGTACGCGCGGTTGCGCGAGACCCTCGGCGACGCCGCCAGGTCCTTCGCCGACGAGGTCGTCGGCGGCACCTACCCGGCGCCTGAGCACGCGTTCCGCTGAGGCGCCGCACGCGCGACAGGGTCGGGCCGGGCCCGGGTACCTCACCCGGGCCCGGCCCGAACGTCGCGGCGCGCGCGGCGGCGGTCGGGCTCAGCGGCGACCGGCCCCGGAGTGGCCGAAGTCGATCGGTTGTAAGCCGACCGGGGTTTGATTCTGACGAAAGCACAAACGGCAGGTCAGGGCCTGGGCGGAGGAACGGTCGACAGCCCGCCGACACGCGGGTGTCGGCTGGCCGTCGGTGGCCTGTAGGTCGATTGTCAGTGGTGTCTGAGAGCGTTGCGCCATGACGCGTTCGCAAAACTCACCACACGAGACAAGTCCCGGCCGTGGCAACGCGGTCGAGGTACGGGGGTTGGTCAAGCACTACGGCACGACCAAGGCGCTCGACGGCGTCGACCTCGACGTCAAGGAAGGCACCGTGCTCGGTGTCCTCGGTCCCAACGGAGCGGGCAAGACCACGCTCGTGCGCTGCCTTTCCACGCTGGTCGAGCCGGACTCCGGCAGCGCCCGGGTGGCCGGCTTCGACGTGCGGCGGCAGCCGCGCCAGCTCCGCCGGGCGATCGGCCTCACCGGGCAGTACGCGTCGGTGGACGAGAAGCTCTCCGGCTGGGAGAACCTCTACATGATCGGGCGGCTGCTCGACCTGTCGCGCCGCGCGGCCCGCAAGCGGGCCGACGACATGCTGGAGCGGTTCTCGCTGACCGAGGCCGCCAAGCGGCCGGCGAGCCAGTACTCGGGCGGTATGCGGCGCCGGCTCGACCTCGCCGCGTCGATGATCGGCAACCCCCAGGTGCTGTACCTGGACGAGCCGACGACCGGCCTCGACCCCCGCACCCGTAACGAGGTGTGGGAGGAGGTGCGCCGGATGGTCGGCGACGGCGCCACGGTGCTGCTCACCACGCAGTACATGGAGGAGGCCGAGCAACTGGCCAACGAGCTGACGGTCATCGACCGGGGCCAGGTCATCGCCGGCGGCCAGGTGGCCGAGCTGAAGGCGAAGGTCGGCGGCCGGACCCTGCAGATCCGCCCGGCCGACCCGGAGCAGTTGCACCGGATGGTCGGCGCCGTGGCACAGGCGGGCCTCGAGGGCGTCGCGGGCGCGCGCGCCGACGAGGCCGAGGGCCTGGTCAGCGTGCCGATCGTCAGCGACGAGCAGCTCACGGCGCTGGTCGGGCTGCTCAGCCAGCGCGGCTTCACCATTTCCAGCATCGACACCCATCTGCCCAGCCTGGACGAGGTGTTCCTGGCCATCACCGGCCGCAAGACCTCGGACGCCGAGCAGGGCCAGGACCAGAACAAGCTTGAGGAGGTCGCCGCATGAGCGCGGCAACCATCACGGCTCCGGACAAGGCTCCGGACCAGCAGCGCGGCCCGACCGGCAGGACGTCCGACGACGCCCGGATCGGCCTGCGCGGGAACCTGCGCCACATCGGCGCCCTGGCGCGCCGCAACGTGATGCAGATCAAGCAGGACCCGGGGTCGATGGTCGACGCCATGCTGATGCCGATCATCTTCACGCTGCTGTTCGTGTACGTCTTCGGCGGCGCGGTCGGTGGCAGCCTCGGCGGCAACCGCGACGTGTACACCAACTACGTCATCCCGGGCCTGCTGGCCATGGGTGGCCTGAACATCGCCATGTCGGTGGGCACCGGCATCAACGACGATTTCAGCAAGGGGGTGATGGACCGCTTCCGCACGATGCCGATAGCCCGCTCCTCGGTGCTGGTGGCCAAGCTGATAGTCGAGGGCGGCCGGATGCTGGTCTCCTCGACCATCCTGCTGCTGGTGGCGTTCATCATCGGCTTCGACCTGAAGACGGGCCCGCTGGAGCTGCTGGCCGCCGCCGGTCTCGCGCTGGCCTTCGGCACGTCGCTCACGTGGATCTTCATGCTGCTCGGCCTGTCCATGAAGACCCCGCAGGCGGTGCAGGGCATCGGCTTCCTGATCCTGATGCCGCTGCAGTTCGGGTCCTCGGTGTTCGCCCCGACCGGGACGATGCCGGGCTGGTTGCAGGCGTTCACCGACTACAACCCGCTGTCCAACCTCGCGGACGCGGTCCGTGCCCTGCTCAACGGCGAGGGCGCGGTGGCCGACCCGGTGTTGGCCACGCTGGCCTGGTCGGTGGGGATCACCGTGGTGATCGCCCCGCTGGCGGTGCGCAAGTTCCGCACGAAGGTCTGAGCCGTGACAGGGCCGGCCAGTCTCCCGACCGGCGGCCGCGGGGGTAGGACACCCGGCGGCCGCGCGGGGGACGTCGGGCGCCGCACGCCGCACACCGCGGCGCGGGGGCCGAGCCGGTGGCCTGCCTCGGTCAGCGACGCGTCAGATCAGGGCCGCGGCCTCCGCGAGGGAGAGGCCGCGGCCCGCCGCGTACTCCCGCTCGTACCGCGCCTCGGCCAGTTCGGCCCGGGCCGAGCGCTCCGCCTCGGCGCGCTCCGCCTGGTGCGTGCGGGCCAGGCACACGCCGGGCGGGAAGAGCGCGTCGTGGGCGCCGATCAGCCGGGCGGCCACGCGCGCCCGGTCGGTGCCGCCGAGCGCGGTCAACGCGTGCGCGCCCGTCACCAGTTGGGCGACCGGCACCTGCGGCGCGACCAGCCAGCCCACCGCCGACCGGGTCTTGGCCAGGGCGCCCCGCAGCCGCCGCAGGGCCTCGGCCGGCCGACCCTCCAACGTGTCCAGCCAGGCCAACAGGCCCTCCATGATTCCCTGGAAGAGCTCGTGGCTGCGGCCGCCGAACTCGGTGAGCTGGTGCTCGAAATGGGCGCGCGCCTCGGCGTAGCGGCCAGCTTCGGCGCACCACACGGCGTAGTGCAGGCGCGCGTACGACACGGCCTCGGTGTTCGTGCGCTGGCCGTCGGTCATGATCTGGACGAGCATCTGCACGCCCTGCTCGGTCTCCCGCGGGCTCGCGGCGCGTTTGATCATCACGCCGGCGAGCCGCGCCCGCAGCAGCCACACCTGTGTCTGCGCGCCGAGCCGCTCGGCGTAACCGATCGCCTCCTGGTAGTCGGCGGTCGCCGCCGCGTACTCACCGCGCTCCTCACGCGCCGCGCCGCGGCCGGACAGCGCCTCGGCCGCGCCCCACGAGTCCCCGAGCCGCGCGAAGATCTCCAGGCTCTCGCCGATGTCCCGGTCCAGGCTCGTGGGGTCGAAGTGCTGGGCGGCGAGCACCTTGGCCCGCAGTTGCAGCATGAACGCCAACTCCCACGGGTCGCCGATCTCCCGGCCGGCCCGTACGGAGGCGTCGACGATCTCGCGCAGGCTCGCGGAGTCGCCGACGACCAGCGGCGCGATGAACCACAGCAGGCCCGGCAGTCGACAGGTCTGCGGCAGCCCCGGCCGGTACGCCGCGACCACGCCGCGCAACTCCCCCCGGGAAGCGGGGTCTTCGAGTCCGCGCAGGTCGCCCTCCAGGAGGGCGAGCCCGATGAGACGCACGCTGCGCCGCGCCTCCCACAGTTGGTCGGGCGGCATGGGCGGCGGCGCGTCGGTGGCCCGCGCCAGCAGCGGCGGCGCCGGCGTGACGGGCGCCTGGAACGGGTTGGGCCCCAGCTCCGTCACGGCCGCCGCCCAGGTGCGCAGGTCGGCGCGGTGATCCCGGAGGTGCCAGAACCAGTTCAGGGACAGCACCAGACACAGCCCCTCCTGCTCGTCGCCGGCGGCGACGGCCCGGCGCAGGGCGGTACGCAGGTTCTCGTGCTCCAGTTCAAGCCGCCACAACCAAGCGACCTGCGCGGCGCCGCGCAGCAACGGGTCAGCGCGGCGGGCGAGTTCGCGGTACGCGACCAGGTGCCGGCGCTCCACGGCCACCCGCTCCCCCGCCTCGTCCAACCGCTCGGCCGCGTACTCGGCGACCGTCTCCAGGAGCCGGTAGCGCATCCCGTCGTCGTACGCCGGATCGCCCCGCCCGCCCGCGCCCGACCCGGGCGCTCCCGCGTCCCGGACCGCCCCGCGCCCGCCCGTCGGGGAATGCGGGCCGGGCGCGCCGGCGTCCGGGGCGCCCGGCCCGCTCGCCTCGGCGGGGGCCGCGACGACCAGCGACTTGTCCACCAGGGAGCCGAGCAGGGCCGCGACGTCGCGCGGGTCGACGCCCGCGTGCGCACCGCTGCCCGCGCCGCCGTTCGCGGCGGTGACCGGTTCGCCGGGCCCGGCGGGGTCGTCGGCGCACACGGCCTCGGCGGCGGCCAGGTCGCAGCCGCCGGCGAAGACGGACAGCCGCCGCAGTACGGCCCGCTCCCGCGCGTCGAGCAGGTCCCAGGACCAGTCCACGACGGCCCGCAGCGTCTGTTGCCGTGGCAACAGGGTGCGGCTGCCCGTGGTCAGCAGCCGGAACCTGTCGTCGAGCCGGTCGGCGAGCTGTCGGGGCGAGAGCAGCCGCAGGCGCGCCGCGGCCAGCTCGATGGCCAGCGGCAGCCCGTCGAGGCGGCGGCAGATCTCCGCGCACGCGGCCAGGTCGTCCTCGACGCGGAACCCGGGCCGGGCCGACGCGCCCCGGTCGGCCAGCAGCCGCAGCGCGACGGGCTGCGGCAGCGGCTCGACGGAGCGTACGACCTCGCCGGGCACGGCCAGCGGCTCGCGGCTGGTGGCGAGCACGGTGACGCCGGGGCAGTGCGCGACGAGCGTCTCGGCCAGTTGGGCGGCGACCTCGATCACGTGCTCGCAGTTGTCGAGGACGAGCAGCATGCGGCGGGCCGCGCAGTGTTCGGTGAGCCGGGTCAGCGGGTCGAGCGCGGTCCGTTCGGCCGCGGCGTGCAGCCCCTCGGCCGCGGTGCTGCGGATGACGGTCTCCCGCGCGCCGAGCGTCGTCAGAACCGTCTCGACGACCGTGTCGGGGTCGTGCGCGGGGGCGAGTTCGGCGAGCCAGGCGCCGTCCGGCCAGTCGTCGGCGACGCTGGCGGCGGCCACCTTGGAAAGCCGGGTCTTGCCGGAGCCGCCCGGCCCCAGCAGCGTGATGAGCCGGTGCGTGCCGAGGTCCGCGCGCAGCGCGTGCAGGTCGCGCTCGCGCCCGACGAAGCTGGTGAGCGACGCCCGCAGGTTGCCCACCGGCCGGCCACCACCGGGGGCGGCCGGCGCGGCGGGGGTCACGGGCGGATCGGCGGTGGCGGCGGGCGCTCCCGGGGGTGCCGGCACGGTGGAGGGCACGGGTGGGTGCACGGTGCCGTGCACGACAGGGCGCCCGGCCGACCCGGGGCCCGTACCCGCGCTGACGGCCGCGTGCGGGCGCGGGTCCGTCCACGCGACCGGGCCCGTACCCACGTCCGGGCCCGCGCTCGCGGCCGGGGCGTCGCGGTCCGCCGACTCGTCGCGGTCCGACGGCTCCCCGGGGCCGGGCAGCGGGTCGTGGCCGGTCACCGGGGAAGGGCCGGTGAGCTGGCCGGGGGCGGGCCAGCCGGCGGCGCGGCCGGGCGAACCGTTCTCGGCGGCGGTGCCGCTCGGGTCGGCGGGCCCGGCCTGTCCGGTGGGTCCGCTCCGGTCGGACGGCTCGGGCGGGCCCGCCGGGATGCCGGGCCCGCTCCGGCCGGCGCGGTCGGGCCGGCCACCGGGGCCGGCCGGCCAGCTCCCGTCGGTCGGGGCGCGGCCGGCGTCCGGGGTGAGGAGTTCGGCGTGGAGCGCGCGCAGTTCCGGTCCCGGGTCGGTGCCGAGGCGGTCGACGAGTTCGCGGCGTACCTGTTCGTAGGCCGCCAGCGCCTCCGCGGCGCGGCCCGTGTCGCGCAGGGCGCGGATGCGCAGCGCGTGCAGCGGCTCGTCCAGCGGGTGGGCCTCGCACAGTTCGGTGAGGGCGGGCAGGGCGTGGGCCGCGCGGCCGAGGGCGAGGTCGGCCCGGGCCCGGTCGCGCCGCGCGTCCAGGTGCCGCGCCTCGGCCCGCGCCGCGGACGCCGTACGGCTGGGCAGGTCGGCCAGGGCCGGGCCGCGCCACAGTGCCAGGGCCTCGTCGAGCAGGGCGGAGGCCCGGCCGGGGTCGCCGTCGGCCAGCGCGCCGGAGGCGTCCCGGGCGAGTCGTTCGAAGCGGAACAGGTCGATGGAATCCGGGTCGGTCTGGAGCAGGTAGCCGCCGTCCACGGAGAGGATCGCCGCGCGTCCTATGGCCTTCCGCAACCGGCCGATCAGGGCCTGGAGCGCGCCGCTGGCCTGCCGTGGGGCGCTGCCGGGGGCGCCGGGCTCCGCGTCCCAGACCTCGGCGATCAGGGCGTCGGCGGAGCACACCCGGCCGGGGCGCAGGGCGAGCGCCGCGAGGAGCGCACGCAGACGGGCGCCGCCGAGCGCGACGAGGGTGCCGTCGTCGTGATGGGCCTGGGTGGTGCCGAGTATGCCGTAGCGCACGCCGTCCATTGTGGTCGACGGCCAACTGCCGACGTTCACGGGTCCTCGTTCGTCAGCCTGGAAGCGGCGCTGCGCGCCGGGGCGTTGTCGCATTCCTCCGAAACCTCCCGCAAGCCCTTCCGCGGCGCGCTCCCCGTGTCCTCGTCCCCGTCCTCGGCTTCGGCCCGCGCACGGCGCGACCCGCCGCCGCGCCGGCCGGGCGCCGCACCCCGCGCCCCCGACATCCCCGTTGCGTGTACCCACGGGCCCACTCTGCCTGGAACCCCGTGCCCGTCGCGCGTCGTTTTCGCCGCGTCGGGCCCCGCCCCCGACTACCGTCGGCCCGGGACACCGCCGCGCGCGGGCCCCGCGCCACCCCGTCCGGCCCTGACCTGCCCTGTCCGGCCCTGAACCGCCCACTCCCTTCGCCCGCATCCCTGGAGCCGCGTCCGATGACTGCGCCAGCCACCCGCCGTGACCTGCGTGTCAGCCCCGTCTTCCTGGCGATCGTGGCGGTCATGGGGGTCTCGGGTTGGGCGGTGTGGACCGAGGCCGCGGGCGGCACCGGGTTCGCGGTGTTCCTGTTCGTCGTCTCCGGCTGGGTCGTCTCGCTGTGCCTGCACGAGTACGCGCACGCCCGCGCGGCGCTGCACAGCGGCGACCTGTCGATCGGGGCGAAGGGCTATCTGACGCTCAACCCGCTGCGGTACACGCACCCACTGCTGAGCATCGGGCTGCCGCTGCTGTTCGTGGTGCTCGGCGGGATCGGGCTGCCGGGCGGCGCGGTCTTCATCGAGCGACACCGCATCCGGGGACGGTGGCGACACAGCCTGATCTCGGCGGCCGGGCCGCTGACGAACGCGCTGTGCGCGCTGCTGCTGACCGCGCCGTTCTGGCTCGGCTGGCTGGACGGCGCGCCGCCGGAGTTCCGGGCCGCGCTGGCGTTCCTGGCGCTGCTCCAGGTCACCGCGGCGATCATCAACGCGCTGCCGGTGCCGGGCCTGGACGGCTACGGGGTGATCGAGCCGTGGCTCTCACCCGGGGTGCGCCGGCAGGCGGCGCCGTTCGCGCCGTTCGGGCTGCTGGCGGCCTTCGGGTTGCTGTGGATTCCCGAGGTCAACCACGCGTTCTTCGACGCGGTGGACGCGATCCTGCGGGCGCTGGGGGTGTCGGAGTTCGAGACGCGGTACGGCCTGGACAGCTTCCGCTTCTGGCAGGAGCAGAAGGAGGACTTCGACTGGTCCCCCACCTGGCAGCAACCCACGCGGTGAGCGCCTGCCTGCCGTGAGTGCCTACCTGTCGTGAGCGCCTACCTGGGAGGCAGCCCGCCGAGCCCGCCCTGCGCGGCGGCCCGCTCGGTGCGCACCTTGCGCAGGTAGATCCACCACAGGTTGCTGGTGAGCCCCGCCAACAGGACCCACACGACGCCCAGCCAGCTCCCCTTCACGAAGGACACGACGGCCGCGGCGGTGGCGAAGGCACACACGACGAGCGCGTACAGGGCGATGCGCCGGGCGGGGTCGGGCTTGGACTGGGCGGACATGCGATGGCTCCTGCGGGGCGGGGGTGTGTCCCCGCCATTGTCCCCCACCCGCGCGCGGCGCCGGGGCCGGGTGCGCCGCCCCGCGCGCTGGTCGCGGGGCGCGCGGGGCGGGCGGGGGTGCTCAGACGTCCGTGACTCGCAGGCCGGCGTGCGCCTTGTAGCGGCGGTTGACCGAGATGAGGTTGGCCACCAGCGACTCCACCTGGTGCGCGTTGCGCAGCCGGCCGGCGAAGACGCCGCGCATGCCGGGGATGCGGGCGGCCAGCGCCTGCACGGTGTCGGTGTCGGCGCGGCGCTCGCCGAGTACCAGCACGTCGGCGTCGATCTCGGCGATGTCGGGGTCCTGGAGCAGCACCGCCGACAGGTGGTGGAAGGCGGCGGTGACGCGCGAGTCGGGCAGCAGCGCGGCGGCCTGCTGGGCGGCGCTGCCCTCCTCGGGCTTGAGGGCGTAGGCGCCCTGCTTGTCGAAGCCGAGCGGGTTCACGCAGTCGACGACGAGCTTGCCCGCGAGTTCGGCGCGCAGCGCCTCCAGCGTCTTGGCGTGCCCGTCCCACGGCACGGCGACGATCACGATGTCGCTGCGCCGCGCGCACTCGGCGTTGTCGGCGCCCTCGACGCCGTGGCCCAGCTCCTCGGCGGCGGCCCGCGCGCGCTCGGCGGCGCGGGAGCCGACGATCACCTTCTGGCCCGCCTTGGCCAGCCGGTAGGCGAGCCCGCGGCCCTGGTCGCCGGTGCCACCGAGGACGCCGACCACCAGGCCGGACACGTCGGGCAGCTCCCACGGGTCCTTGGCCGGCGCCTTGCCCCCGGCCGGTGCCGGGGCCTTGCTCGTGTCATCAGGAGAAGTCATACGGCGATCCTGCCAGCCGCGCGCCAGCCCGGCCTTACTGGCCGGTAGTGTCGCGGCTCACGTCTTGACGCTGCCCTCGGCCAGGCCGGTGCGCCAGTACCGCTGGAGCACGCCCATCAGCACCATCAGCGGGATGACGGACATGAACGCGCCGCCGACCGTGTACTGGTACAGCTCCGGCGCCCGGTCGGCGTAGCCCTGCCAGCCGACGAGGCCGAGTTGGACCGGGTACAGGTCGGAGTCGTTGAGCATGACCAGCGGCAGGAAGAAGTTGTTCCAGATGTGGACGAACTGGAAGAGGAAGACGGTCACCAGGGCCGGGCTCATCAGCCGCAGCACCACCGTGCCGAAGATCCGCGTCTCGCCCGCGCCGTCGATCCTGGCGGCCTCCAGGAGCGAGTCCGGTACGGCGGCCGAGGCGTAGATCCGGCAGAGGTAGACCCCGAAGGGGCTGACGACGCTGGGTACGAGCACCGCCCAGTACGTGTTGGCGAGGCCGATCTCGCTGAACAGCAGGTAGAGCGGGAGGGCGAGCGCGGTGCCGGGGATGAGCACGCCGGCCAGGATCACGTTGAAGATCGCCTCTCGGCCACGGAAGACGAACTTGGCCAGCGCGTAGCCGGCGGCGGCCGACAGCAGGGTGGCCGCCAGCGCGCCGACGCCGGCGTACAGCAGGCTGTTGAGCATCCAGGTGACGTAGATGCCGTCGTCGTAGGTGAGGACGTCGCGCAGGTAGTCGACGGGGTGCGGATTGGCGAACCAGAAGCCGAAGGTGCCGAAGAGGTCGCCGGTGTCCTTGGTGGCCGAGACGGTGAGCCAGTAGACGGGCACCAGGAAGTAGATGGCGGCGACCGAGAGCAGGGACAGGGTGATGATGCGGTGCCGCAGCGGCGGTTGCTGACTCACTTGCCGTCCCTCCCGTCCCGGGGGCCCCGGCCGACGAGTTTGAGGAATCCGAACGACAGCACGCAGGCGACCAGCGCGAGCAGGACCGCCTCGGCCGCCGCGATGTGCTGGTTGTTGCTGGTGAACGCCTCGTTGTAGGCGTGCAGGTTGGGCGTGTAGCCGGAGTCGATGGAGGTGCTGAGCGGGCGGAGCACCATCGGCTCGGCGAACAGTTGCAGGGTGCCGATGATGCTGAAGACGGTGGTGAGCACCAGCGCCGGCTTGATCAGCGGCAGCTTGACGTGCCGGACGATCTGCCAGGCGTTGGCCCCGTCGATCCGCGCGGCCTCGTACAGGTCGCCTGGGATGGCCTTGAGCTGGGCGATCAGCACGAGCATGTTGTAGCCGGTGAACTGCCAGGTGACGATGTTGGCGATGGACCACAGGACGGCGTCCCGGCCGAGGAAGTCCACTTGCCAGCCGGCCGAGTCGGCGATCTCCACCAGCGGGCTGATGCCGGGGACGTAGAGGAAGCCCCACAGGATGGAGGCGATGACGCCGGGGATGCCGTACGGCAGGAAGAAGGCGGTACGGAAGAAGCCGACCCAGCGCGCGGACGCGGCGTCGAGCAGCAGCGCGAGCGCGGTGGCGAAGACGAGCATGACCGGCACCTGGACGATGCCGAAGAGGAGCACGCGGCCGAAGCCGTTGATGAACCGTTCGTCCTCCAGCGCGTGGCCGTAGTTGGACAGGCCGGCCCACACCTCGTTGGTCGGGCCGCCGATGCCCAGCGGCGCGGGCCGCTCGACCTTGAGCAGGCTCTGGTAGATGGCGTAACAGATGGGCGCGATGAAGCAGAGCAGGAACACCGCGAGGAACGGCAGCAGGAAGCCGAGGGCCGCGCGGGCGTTGCGGGCCTCGGTGCGGGTGGGTCGCTTCACGTTGCGGTACTCCTATCGACCGGCAGTCCGGCGGGGTCTGCGGGCGGCGCGCGGACGGCCGGGGTCACGCGCGTGGGAGCGGGCCTGGCGGGCGGGGCGGGGGCCCGGCGGTGGGCGCCCCGCGCACCGGTGGGTCACCCGCTGGCCGAGCTTCGCCCGGCCTCGACCTTGAGCCCCTTGTCCCTGAGGTCCTCGATGGTCTCGCCCTGCACCTTCTCCAGCACCGAGCGGAAGGCGGTGCCGTCCCCGATGGCCTCCAGGAACGCGTCGCCGAGCCGCTGGTAGAGGGTGTCCACGGTGGGCCCCCACTTCCAGCTCGTGTCCACGGCCTTGCCGGCCTCGATGAAGATCCGGCTGTAGTGCTGGCCGCCGAAGAACTCCCGGCGGCCCTCCAGGTCGGCGGTGGTGTAGCCGGAGACGGCGCTGGGGAAGCCGTAGCCGCCCTTGATCAGCAGTTGGACGGCCTCCGGGGCGGAGTTGAGCCACACGGCGAAAGCCAGGGCGTCCCTGGGGTAGGTGCAGTCGGTGAAGATCGCGGTGGTCGAGCCGCCCCAGTTGGCCTGCGCGTTCTCGCCCCGCTTCCACTGCGGCAGCGACGCGGCCCGCCACTTGCCCGCCGTGTCGGGGGCGTTGCCGGTCAGCAGCGCGTCGCCCCAGCTCGCGCCCAGCCAGGAAACGATGTCACCGGTCTGGATGTCCTTGTACCAGGCGTTCTGCCGGTCCGGGATGGTCTTGATCAGCTCGTCGTCGACGAGCCTGCTCCAGAAGTCGGCGACCCTGAGCGAGGGCGCGTCGTCGATGGCGACGGTCCAGGTGTCGCCCCGGGTGCCGAACCAGCGCCCGCCGGCCTGCCAGGCCAGGGCGGCGAAGCGGTTGCCGTTGGTGGCCGAGAACGTCTCGATCCAGGCACCGTGTTCGCGCACCGCCCGGGCCGCGTCCGCGTACTCGGCCCAGGTACGCGGCGTCCTGATCCCCCACTCGTCGAACAGGTCCTGGCGTAAGAACAGGCCCATCGGGCCCGAGTCCTGCGGGATGGCGTACACGGACCTGCCGTACACCGACTGCTGCCACTGCCAGCCCACGAAGCGGGACCGGTAGCGGTCGCCGCCGTACGCCGACAGGTCGACCAGGGCGTTGTCGAGGAGGAAGCTGGGGACGACCGAATACTCTATCTGCGCGAGGTCCGGGGCGTCGCCGGCCTTCACGGCGGCGTGCATCTTGGCGTACTGGGCGCCGCCCACCGCCGAGACCTTCTCCAGGTTGATCCGCACCTCGGGGTGGCGCTCGTTCCACAGCGCCACCGGGTTCTCGATGCCCGGCACCCAGGACCAGAAGTTGAGCGTGATCTTCTCGCCCTTCCTGCGCTCCCTGACCTCGTGGCCGTCGTCGCCGCAGCCGGCGAGCGCGGCCCCGGCCGCCGCGGCCGCTGCCGCGCCCACGACGGTGCGCCGGCCGGGTCCCCGCGCGCTCATGTCAGGTCCCGCACGGGCACGCGGCGGAAGGTGAGGGTCGAGTAGGCGCTGAAGTCACCCGTCTCGTAGAGCAGTCCGACGGTGTCCTCGTCCAGTCGCGCGAGGTCGGAGTAGGCGGCCGGCAGGCCGTCCACGGTGTGCGCCGTGCGCCAGGTGACGCCCCCGTCGTCGCTGGCCCGCACGGTCATCAGGGCCCGGTAGTCGGGCGTCGCGGGCCCGGAGAACAGCAGCGTCCCGCCGCCGCGCGCGCCGGGGCGGTCCAGGTGCAGGACGCTGCCCTGGACGACGGGTGTCACCAGGCCGGCCTGCGGGCGGAACGGCTTGACCAGCGAGGCGCCGCCGTCGGTCGAGTAGGCGTCGGCCCGGTTGCCGGGCGCGGCGGCGTCGGTGCGGGTGTTGAAGTAGACCCGGCCGTCCGGGAGCTGCGCGGCGGTCGTCTCGTTGACGTTGACGTAGCCGTCCGGGTTGTCGTCCACGTAGCCGAGCCGCCAGGTCGCGCCGCCGTCGTCGCTGAGCAGGTCGTGGCCGCCGTTGTACTTGCCCTCCGTTCCGCTGTCGGCGCCGGAGGGCGGCAGCGAGTGGTTGCCCGGGACCACGATGCGCCCGGCGTGCGCTCCGTGGCGCAACTGGAGGGCGTGCCCGGGCGTGGTGGCGTACCAGCGCCACTCGGGGCGTTTGACGTGCTCGGTGATCTCGCGCGGGGTCGACCAGGTCGCGCCGTCGTCGTCGCTGTCCTGCACCCACACCCGCCGGCCGTCGGCCGGCGAGACCTCGCCGCGGCGGATGCGGTCCTCGGTGGCGCCGGCCGCGCTGTGCACCTGCACCAGGACGATCCGGCCACCGTCGACGACCACGGGCGCGGGGTTGCCCGCCGTGCCGTCGCCGTTGCGGCTGACGGTCTGGAGCGGGCCCCAGGTGCGCCCGCCGTCGGTGGAGCGTCGCAGCACCAGGTCGATGTCGCCCCAGTCGGCCGACGAGGCCACCCGCCCCTCGGCGAAGGCGAGCACGGTGCCCCGGTCCGTGACGACCAGCGCGGGAATCCGATAGCTCGCGTACCCATCGGTGCCGGCGCGGAAGGGGACGGACACTTCGTAGGTCTTGTACGCCGTCATATCGCTTGCCATCAGACCCTCCCGATGCCCCGGTGCAATCGAGCGCCAACGACAGGACGTAGGACGTCCCTTGTGTGCGGCGACCATAAGGACCGCATTACAGAGCGTCAAGACACGGCACATGAACAGTTAGCGGCGCAGCCTGAGCGATTCCGCCAAAGGATGCAGTCATACCGGTCGCGTTCTCGTGCCCTGGGTCGAGGCGCGGGCACCCGCCGAGACCTAGCGTGAACGGCGTGAAGGGGGCGCCCGCGCGCCCGGCCCGGCACCGGTCGGGGGCGGTCGGCGGGTGCCGCGAACGAGTCGCCGGCGCGGCTCGCCCGAAGGGCCGCCGGACGGCGTGCGAACGGGTTACGCGAGCCCCTGGTCGAGCGCCGTTCGCGCGGCGCACTACGGAGGCGCGCCGGCAGGGACCGGCGGGGAGAGGGGCGTACGGATGTACGAGAAGTGGCACAGCGCGCGCGACGGCGGCCGACCGGCGGGCAAGCACCTGGTCGAGGGAGCGGCGACGGCCGTGGTGGGTCTCGCCCTGTGGCGGTTCACCGCGGATGTGCACACCCCGGTCATCACGCTGCGCAAGGTGGGCGTGGTGCTGGCGTTCATCGGCGTGGCGCAGCTTCTCTACGGCGCGTACGTACGGGCCTCGGCGCGCGGGAGGCGTTGAGGCGCGAGGCGGGGACACGGCGGCGCGGGAGCGGGCACGGGAACGGGGCGGGGTCGGGGGTTGAGGCTGGCGCGGGGGCTGGTGCCGTGAGGGCGGGTGACCTCGCGCCGGTCGCACGCGAGGTCGATCGATATTCGGTTGCCCGTGTTCGCTGGTCGGCGGACGATGACCTCTCGTGACCCATCCCGAACAGCCCGACGTGGCAGATGCTGATCGTTCCCCCGTCGAGGCTGTCGAGACCGGTGGGGTCGCCGAGATCCCCCGGCCGGCCGATGGCGCGGCGGACGCCGGAGCGGGCGAGAGCGACGAGGGCAGTGGGGCCACGGACAAGCCGCCGCGGCCCGGCGGGCGCGTGCGGGCACTGCTCCCCGACCTGTCGCCGTGGCGCTCCTCGCGGGACTTCCGGCTGATCTGGATGGCCGGCGCCGTGACCTCCTTCGGCAGCTTCCTGACCATGATCGCGCTGCCGTTGCAGGTCAAGGAGTTGACCGGCTCGGCCTTCGCGGTCGGCGCGATCGGCGCCGTGCAGCTCGTGCCGCTGATCGTCTTCGGCCTGTACGGCGGCGCCCTCGCCGACGCCATGGACCGGCGCACGCTCATCCTGCTCACCGAGCTGGGCCTCGGCGTCCTCACCGTCCTGCTGCTGGTCAACAGCCTGCTGCCGCATCCCATGCTGTGGCTGCTGTACGTGGTGGCGGGGCTGACCAGCGCGCTGGCCGGCATCCAGCAACCGGCCCTTGACGCCCTGATGGCCCGGATCGTCCCGCACGACCAGCTCACCGCCGCCGCGGCGCTCAACTCCATCCGCTGGCAGCTCTCGGCCATCGTCGGCCCCTCGGTCGCCGGGGTGATCGTCGCGTTCGCCGGGCTGCCCGTGGCGTACGGGCTCGACCTGCTGACCTTCGTCGTCTCCACGCTGCTGGCGGTGCGGCTCGCGGCGGCGCCGCCCGCGCACGACGCGCAGCGCCCCTCGCTGGCCGGCATCTGGGCGGGCGCCCGCTACGCGTGGCAGCGCAAGGAACTCCTGGGCACCTACGCGGTCGACATGGTCGCCATGTTCTTCGCGTACCCGAACGCGATCTTCCCCTTCCTCGCCGACGACCTGGACGCGACCTGGGCGCTCGGCCTGATGTACGCGGCGGGCTCGGTCGGCTCGGTGCTGGTCAGCCTGACCAGCGGCTGGACCTCACGGGTGTACCGGCACGGCCGGATGGTGGCGGCCGGCGCCGCGCTGTGGGGGCTGGCCATGGCCGCGGCCGGGGCGCTGCCGAGCATCTGGCTGGTGCTGCTGTGCCTGGCGGTGGCGGGCGGCGCGGACATGATCAGCGGCCTGTTCCGGTCCACGCTGTGGAACCAGACCATCCCGGACGAGCTGCGCGGCCGACTGGCCGGCATCGAGCTGCTCTCGTACATGACGGGCCCACAGCTCGGCCAGGTCAGGGCGGGTTCGATGGCCGCGCTGACGAGCGTGCGGGCCTCGGTGTGGACGGGCGGCATCGCGTGCGTGGCGGCGGTCGGGCTGCTGGCGGCCTCGCTGCCGAAGCTGATGGCGTACGACTCCCGGACCAACCCGCACGCCCTCAAGATGCGCGCGGCACGTGAGGCACGTGAGACAAGCGAGGCGAGCCCCGCGCCGCAGTGAGGCGTGCGCGGCGGGCCGGGTTGTCCGGTCGGACGCGATCCGGTCCGCGTCGTGCTCGGCTACCCGCGAGCCGGGCGCGAGCTGGACCCGGTCGAGTTCGCGACGCGGGCCGGCCCGGACTCCCTCCGGCGTGCCCGTCCGCGCTCAGTGAGGAGCGGTACCACCCGGGGACTCCGCTCCCAGGAGCGCGAGCAGCCCGGGGAATCGCCTCTCGATGTCCGCGCGTCGTAGTCGGATGCCCTTGCGGTTGCCGTAGTCGATCTCGTCGACGAGACCCGCCTCGCGCAGGACGCGGAAGTGGTGGGTCTGGGTCTGCTTCGAGATCGGAAGGTCGAACGAGTTACAGCCCCGCTCGCTGTCGCTGCGGTCGGCGGCCAACCGGGTGATCACCGAACGACGGTGCTCGTCGGCGAGGGCGCGAAACACCGCGCCCAGATCGAGTGCGTCGGCCTCCGGGCCGACCAGGTTCTTCCCGGCCACGCGGCACCTCCTCCAGGTACGACTTGAATCGTACCTGAAAGGTGTGCTCCACTGAGGTACGAAATTCTTCGTACCTACTCGACCATGCTCCCCCGTGCCTCCGCTCCCTGAGACCAGGGCCGCACTCGCCGGGGAACCTGGTCATCGACACTCCGAGAGGTCATCGTCATGCAGAAGCCCGAGGTGCTGATAGTCGGTGCCGGAATCGCGGGGCCCGCACTCGCGTACTGGCTCTCCCGGAACGGCTACCGGCCGACGGTCGTCGAACACGCCCGGCAACTGCGCTCCGGCGGTAGCGCGATCGTCGTGAAGGGGCCCGCGATCCCGGTCGCCGACCGCATGGGCGTCCTTCCGCGGCTCCGCGAGCTCGCCACCCGCAATCGGTCACTGACCCTGCTCGACCCCGGCGGCAGGCGCGTCCTGCGACTCCCGGTCACCTCGGACAAGGCGCCGACGGTCGAGGTGACCCGGGCCGACCTGTCCGAGGTGCTTCACCGGTCGGCGCGGGCCGAGGCCGAGTTCCTGTTCGACGACACCGTCACCGCCCTCGCCCAGGACGCAGGGGGAGTTGACGTCACCTTCCGGCGGTCCGCGCCACGGCGCTTCGACCTGGTCGTCGGAGCCGACGGGATGCACTCCACCGTACGGCGCCTGGTGTTCGGGCCCGAGCGGCAGTTCGTGAGCGACCTGGGCCTGTACGGCGCGACCGTCCCGCTGGAACCCGACGCCGTCGAGGACCCGAGCGAGATGACGATGCTGACCGTGCCGAACCGGATGCTGGTCCTCCACCCCTCGCGGACCACTCCGCTCGCGATCTTCACCTTCCGGGCCGCACAGGCAGCGCCCCACGACCGCAAGAACATCGCCCGTCACAAGCAGACCGTGGCCGACGCCTACGCCGACGTGCGGTGGCGGGCACCGGAGTTCGTGGCGGCGTTCCTCGACCACCCGGCTCCGTTCTTCGACCCCCTGACCACCGTCCGGATGCCCTCGTGGTCCCGTGGGCGGGTCGTCCTGCTCGGGGACGCGGCGGCGGCGACAGCCCTGCTGGGCGACGGGTCCAGCATGGCGATGGCAGGTGCGTACGCCCTCGCGGAGGAGCTCGCCGCCCACCCCGGCGACCACGCCCGCGCCTTCGCCGCCTACGAGGCGCGGCTCCGCCGCGAGGTGGGCCCGCGACAGCGACGCGTCGGTCCGCTCTCCAGGCTCATGGTGCCCCGCACCCGGCCGGGCCTCGCGGTGCGCAACGCGGTGGGCCGCGCCGTCGGCCGCGCGAACCGGACCACCTCTCGCCAAACCGCGAACCCGTAGGCCGGGTCCGCGCCGACCGCTCACCGGGCCCGCCCACGCGGCGTGGCCTCAGTCCTCCGGCGGCGCGTCGGCGACCTGGATCAGGGGCTTTCCGGGGGTCGCGCGCCGGGCGGTGAAGGCGGCGGCGGCCTCGGCCAGCGGGTAGACCGGGCCCACCAGTGGCCGCAGCCGCCCGTCCTGGACCCGTCGCGCGAGATCGGCCAGGCGGTACCGGTCAGGCTCGACGACGAAGAAGACCGTCCGACCGTTCTCGGGGCGCACCGTGGACGGCGCGGCGATCGTGACGAGCGTGCCGCCGGGCCGCACCAGCCGGGCCGAGCGTTCGAGCACCTCACCGCCGATCACGTCGAGGACCAGGTCCACCGGGCCGGCGTCCGCCAGTTGGCCACCCGCGCCGCCGCGCCCGCCGCCCGGCCCGCCCCCCGCCGTCCCGCCCGCCGTTCGGCTCGCCGTCGAGGTCGACGAAGACGTCGGCGCCCAGTTCCAGGGCCGTGGCCCGGTCCCGGGCGCGGCCGGTGGCGACCACCCGCGCCCCGGCCTCGCGGGCGAGTTGGACCGCGACGCTGCCGACCCCGCCGGCCGCGCCGTGGATCAGCACGCTCTGCCCGGCCACCAACCGCCCGTGGTCGAAGAGTCCCTGCCAGGCGGTGAGCCCGGAGATCGGCAGCGCCGCGGCCTCCAGGTGGCCGACGGACGCCGGCAGCGGCGCCAGGTTGCGGGCCTCCACGGCCACGTACTCGGCCAGCGTGCCGTCGCGCGTCCAGTCGGTCAGCCCGAACACCCGCTGGCCGACGGTGAGGCCCGTGGTGCCGAACCCCAGCTCGGCCACCACACCGGACACCTCGTGGCCGGGGACGGAGGGCGTGCGGTCGCGGCCGGCGCGGTCCGTCCAGGTGCCCGGCCACTCCAGTTCGCCGGGCGTGAAGCCGGCCGCGTGCACCCGGACGACGACGTCGTTCTCGGCCGCGTGCGGATACGGGGCCTCCTCGTACACCAGCCCGCCCGTCCCGGCCGCCCGGTCGCGCACCCTGATCGCCTTCATGGTCACTCTCCTCCCCGCAGCGAGCTGGTCCCCGCGCTGCTCACGAGGACGACGCTAGTCGCGGCCTTGGCCCGTCCCGTGGTCCAAGTTCGGGCCAGGATCATGGGCCAAGTCGCGTGGCGCCGGCGCGGACGCTAGTCGTTCCAGCGGGGGTCGTTCTGCCAGTCGCGCTCGCGGTCCCGGGTGTGCTCGATCGCCTGGGCCGCCTCCTCGCGGGTGGCGTACGGGCCCAGCCGGTCGGCCGCCCGGCACTCGGGGCCCTCCTCCACGCGTCCGTGGCGCACGCAGTAGTACCACTCGCCGGGCTTGCCGGGCGTGCCCTTCGAGAACAGCGCCATCTGTGCCTCGCCTTCCTCACCTGTCTCCACCGCACCGCGTTCACGTGTGCTGGCTCACTTGCCGCCATGGTGCCCGATGCGTCCTGGATACACTCGCTGGCATGTCTGGCCAGTCGCTTCTAGTCCCGGGGCAGCTCTCCCCCCTCCGCACCGTCCCCGCCGCCATCCCGCGGCCGGAATACGTGGGCAAGGACGCCCCCACCCCGTACACCGGTCCCGAGGTGCAGGACGCCGAGACGATCGAGCGGATGCGGGTCGCCGGGCGCATCGCCGCGCAGGCGCTGGAAGAGACCGCGCGGCACATCGTGCCGGGGACCACCACGGACGAACTCGACCGGGTCGCGCACGAGTTCCTCTGCGACCACGGCGCGTACCCGTCCACGCTCGGCTACCGCAAGTACCCCAAGTCGCTGTGCACCTCGGTCAACGAGGTCATCTGCCACGGCATCCCCGACTCGACCGTGCTGCGCGACGGCGACATCGTGAACCTGGACATCACCGCGTACATCGGCGGCGTGCACGGCGACAACAACGCCACCTACCTGTGCGGCGACGTGGACGAGGAGTCGCGGCTGCTCGTGGAGCGCACCCGGGAGTCGCTGGCACGGGCCATCAAGGCCGTCAAGCCGGGTCGGCAGATCAACATCATCGGGCGCGTCATCGAGTCGTACGCCAAGCGCTTCGGCTACGGCGTGGTGCGGGACTTCACCGGGCACGGCATCAACACGTCGTTCCACTCGGGCCTGATCGTGCCGCACTACGACAGCCCGCACCACACCACCGAGATCCGGCCCGGCATGACGTTCACCATCGAGCCGATGCTGACCCTGGGGACGCACGAGTACGACATGTGGGACGACGGCTGGACCGTGGTCACCAAGGACCGCAAGCGCACCGCCCAGTTCGAGCACACGCTCGTGGTCACCGAGACCGGAGCGGACATCCTTACGCTGCCCTGACCCCGGGGCGACACCGGTCCGACGGGCCACGACGGCCTGTACGACCACCACGACGCGAGCCCGCCACCCCACTGCCGGGGTGGCGGGCTCGCGTCGTGGGCGGGCGGACCCGCTCAGGCGCTGAGCGCGCCCGGGCCGTCGGTGCCGAAGAGTTCGCCCAGCTCCCGGAAGACCCCGGTGTTCAGCGCGAACGCCCGCTTGCACTCCTCGATAACGCGCTGCTTCTCCAGGTCGTCCACCGGCAGCGCGTCGAGCAGCGCCCGGTACTCGCGCTTGAACGCGGCCGGGTTGCCGATCTCCTCGAAGACGTAGAACCGCACGCCGTCGCCCTTGCGCTCGAAGCCCCAGGTCTTCTCCGCGGTGCCGCGGATGATCTGGCCGCCGGAGAGGTCGCCGAGGTAGCGCGTGTAGTGGTGGGCGACGAACCCGCCGGGCCACCGCCGCGCGCACTCCTCAACCCGCTCCGCGTACGCCGCGGTGGCGGGCAGCGGCTCCAGGCCCGCGCGCCAGTCGGGGCCGCCGAGGAAGGCGAGGTCGCGTTCGAGCTCCGCCGTACGTGCCAGCTCGGGCCGGATGAACGGGCCCGCCACCGGGTCGTCGGCCAGCGTGGCCGGGGCGCTCTCCAGGGCCCGGTAGACGAACCAGAGCTGCTCCGTGTACCGCCGGAAGGCGGTCACGCCGAGTTGGCCGCCGAGCATGGCGCTCATGAACATCGAGGTCTCGGCCTCGGTGTGCTGCGCGTGCGAGGCGGTGCGGATGACCGTGGAGAACGGCTCGGGTGCGGGTGCGGCGTCCAAGACGGACCTCCGGGTGCCGATGGGACGAGAGCGAGCGGGCCTTGCATGCCGAAAAGCGACATGAGAAGCCGAGAACACGGGAGACACCCGCTTCGTGGGTGGTCCCGCCGGCAATTCTGTCTACTTAGGTTTGCCTAAGTCAATGCCTTCCCGACGTCCTGTCGGTAAAAACCCTACCGCCGCGACGACCCTCGGGCGAGTGGCTTCCCGGCGGCGGCCCCGGCGGTGCAGCCGCGCGCCCGCGCCCACCGGCTGGGGGCCGGGGGCGCGGGCGCGGTGTGGGGGGTGGGTTCGCCTCGCGTCAGGCGGCGGGAGGTCAGCCCTGGGCGGGGGTGGCCGCCGCCCGGCGGCGGACGGCGAAGGCCGCCGCGCCACCGCCGGCGACCAGCACGCCGGCGGCGCCGAGCAGCACGCCGGTGGGCACGTCGGCGCCGGTGGCGGCCAGCGAGCCGGAGCCGCCCGTGCTGCCGCCACCGCCGTCGCCACCGGTCACGCCGCCGGTGCCGAACGCCTCGGTGTCGGAGCCCGTGCCGCCGGTGTCACCCGAGCCGCCGGTGCCGGAGCCCGAGGTGCCGCCGGAGCCGGCGGTGCCGCCCGGCAGGCTGGCGTCCTTGTCCAGCGAGACGGCGAGGTTGATCGGGTCGAGCGCCTCGCCGGCCTCGTAGTAGCCCGCGAACGCCCTGGCCCCGTCCTCGGTGAGGGTGGCCGGGACGTTGTTGAGGGAGAGCACCTTGTCGGTGCCGGTCAGGCCGTCGGCGGGCAGCTTGAGGTCGGCCAGCGTCAGGTCGTCGCTGCGGGTGACCTTGCCGGTCTTGATGTCCTTGGAGGACAGGTCGGCGACGAGGATGCCCTTGGCCCCGTTCGCCCTGACCTTCAGGTCGCTGATCCTGAGGTCGAGCTTGCCCGCGTGGCCGGTGAAGCGGACCGTGCCGGCGAACTTGGCGTCCAGTGACTTGGCGTCCGCGTCGTAGTTCCCGCTGCCCTCGGGGAAGCGGTAGACGTCGCCCTGCTTCCTGGCGCCGCCGGAGAGTTCGACCTTGCCGCTCGCGATCGGCCCGGTGACGTACTTGCGGAACTTCTCCTTGACGCCCCAGTCGAGGTTGCCGGAGTGGATCTCGCCGCTGACGCCGGGCTGCTCGGTGGTGTCGCTGGTCGGCTTGGACGTGGGCTGGTCGGTGGGCTGGTTCGTCGGCTTGTCGGTCGGCTTGTCCGTCGGCCGGTTCGTGGGCTCGTCGGTCGGCTTGTCCGTCGGCTTGTCGGTGGGCTTGTCCGTGGGCTTGTCGGTCGGCTTGTCCGTGGGCTTGTCCGTCGGCTCCGGCTTGACCGGGCCGCCGGGGGTGACCGTGAGCGTGGCCGGGTCGAGGTCGTCGCCGGCCGCGTAGAAGCCGCTGAACGCCTTGGCGCCGTCCTCGGTCAGCTTGGCCGGGATGTTGGCGAAGGTCATCGCGCCGCCCGCGCCCTGGCCCGGCCGGACGTTGGTCAGGTCGAGGTCGGCGAGCCGCACGTCGTCGCTGTTGGTGACCTTGCCGGTCTTCATGTCCTTGGAGCTGACGTCGGCCGTGATCGCGCCCTTGGTCCGCTCGGTGCTCAGCTTGAGGTCGCTCAGCCTGAGGTCGAGCTTCTCCTCGTGGCCGGTGAAGCGGACGGCGCCCTTGAAGGCGGTGTTGACGGCGTGCGTGCCGGTGTCATAGGTGCCCGCGCCGTCGACGAAGGTGAACGGCCCGTTGCCCGCCGCCTGCTTCGCGCCGTCCGACACGGTGATCTTGCCGCCGGCGATGGGCCCGGCGACGTACTTGCGGAAGCTCTCCTTCACGCCCCAGTCCAGGGTGCCGTTCTTCAGCTCCAGCTTCGGCGGGCCGGCCGGCTTGCCGCCGTCGTCGCCGGCGGCGAACGCCGGCAGGCTCAGCGCGGCGGCGCCGAGCGCGGCGGCGGTGGCTATGGCGGCGGTCCGCGCGACCGTGGTGCGTCGCGGTCCGCGGGGTGCGGGGTGGGTGGCGGACATCGTCAGACATCTCCTCGAATGGGTGGTGGGACCGGCCGCCGGGGGGATGCGGCCGGACCCGTTGCGTGGTGGGCGGCGCCCGGCGTGCACGGGCCGGGTTGGCCTGGGCCGTGCGGCGGGCGAACCCGGAGAGGGCCGGTCGCCCGCCGCGTGGCTGCCCCGCTCGGGGGCTCTCGCGTGGGGGGGGTGGGGGGCTCGCGCGGCGGGGCCGCGCGGGCCGGGTCTCGTGGGGCGCCGGGGTCAACCGCCGGCGGGCGCGCCGTCGGTGTCGGTCGGCGTGGTGGCCTCGGCGGTGCGGCGCTTGCGGACGACGAGCACGGTGGCCGCGGCGACGGCGGCGAGCAGCGCGGCGCCGCCGGTCACCAGCGCGGGCGTGGAGGGCCCGTCCGAGTCGTCGGCCGCCTGGCCGCCGTCGGAGTCGGCCGGTGCCGCGACCGCCGTCGCCGAGGGCTCCGGCGAGGGCGTGGCCGTCGGCTCGCTGCCAAGGTCCGGCAGGGGCGGCAGGGTCGCGTCCGCGTCGGTGGCCACGGCCAGCGAGAGCGGGTCCATCGCGGTGCCGGCCCGGTACATCCCGCCGAACGCCTCGGCGCCCTGCCGGGTCAGCCTGGTCGGCGCCTCCGCCACCGTGACCAGGCCGTCCTTGGCCTTGGGCGCCTTGAGCGCCGTGGCGTCGAAGGTGACCAGGGGCACGCCGCGGCGGGTGGCGCCGTCGGTGGTCACGTCGGCCGCGAGGGTGCCCCGGCCGTCGGCGACCTTGACCCGTACGCCGCTCAGCGCGAGGTCGAGACGGGCCCCGGTGAAGTGCGTACGACCGGTGAACGTGGCGTCCAGGGCCCCGGTGCGGCGGTCGTAGTCGCCCTTGCCGGCCGGGAAGCGGAACAGCGCGCCGCCGTCCCGTGCCCCGTCGGTGAGCTTCCAACGCCCCTTCGCGATGGGGCCGGTGACGTACTCCCGGAAGGTGCGGCGCACGCCCCAGTCCACGGCGGCGTCCTCGATCCTCGCGGCGCCCCCGGCCCGGTCGGCCTCGTCGCCGGTCTTGGGCTTGTCCCCGTCCTTGTCCCCGCTCTTGGCGCCGTCCTCGGGCTTGTCCTGGCCGGGCTTGCCCCCCTTGTCGCCGCTGTCGCCCTTGTCGTCCGTCGCGCCGGGCGCGATGTCGGCCGAGAGGTTCAGCGGGTCGAGCGGGGTGCCGGCCGTGTAGTAGCCGGCGAACGCCTGCGCGCCGCGCGCGGTGAGGGTGGCCGGGATGGACTGGAGGACGACGGCGGTGCCGCCGCCGCGCATGTTCACCCGGGACAGGTCGAGGGACGCCAACGGGACCTGGCTGGCGCTGGTCACCTTGCCGGTGCCCTTGGCCCGGCTCACCATGTCCGCGTACAGGGTGCCGGTGCCGTTGCCCGAGGTGCGCACCGTCAGCCGGCTGAGGCTCAGGTCGAGTTCGTACGTGCCGCTCGGCTTGCGATGCCCGACGAAGTGCACCCCGCCGGAGAACGCGGCGCTGAAGGAGCCGCTGTCCGGGTCGTAGGAGCCCTTGGCCGAGTGGAAGCGGAACTGGCTCTCGCCCACCGTGGCGGCGCCCTGCCGGAGGCTCCAACTGCCCTGGGCGATGGGCCCCGTGACGTAGCGCTGGAAGGAGGACTTGAGGCCCCAGTCCAGGCGTCCGCCGGCGACCGCGCGGTCCGCCGCGTGGGCGGCGGTGACCGGTGACAGCGCGCCGAGGAGCCCGGCGAGAAGCACGAGCACACCGGCGCGGGTGGGTCTGGCTGGCAGCATCAGATGCCCCTCCCGAAACGTAGCGATGCAGGTAAGGCTAACCTAAGCTACAGCTCGGCCTGGTCGGAACCCCGGGGCCGGCGGCCCCCGTGGACGGCAGGACGACAGAGAGGCGAAAACGTGCAGCAACGGCAGTCGGCGAGGCCATCCGCCCGCCTTCCGCGCATCGTCCCCGCCCTCGCCGTCACCCTCGCGCTCGCGCTCGGGCTCGCCGGGTGCGGCGGGTCCGACGGCGGTTCGGGCGGCGGGAAGGGCGGCGGGAAGAACGCCGCCGCGGCACAAGCGGAAGCGCTGGAACCGCTCGCGAAGAAGCCGAGCCCGACCCTGCCGGCCACCGTCAACTCGGCCGACGGTCACCGCACCACCGTGACCAGCGCCGACCGGATCGTGCCGCTCACCGGCTCGCTCTCGGAGATCGTGTTCACCCTCGGACTCGGCGACCGGGTGGTCGGGCGCGACGTCACCGCCGACTTCGCGCAGGCCAGGAAGTTGCCGGTGGTCACGCGCGCGCACGACGTGTCGGCCGAGAACGTGCTCTCGCTGAAGCCCACCGTCGTCCTGGCCGACACCAGTACCGGACCGGCCGAGGCCATCGACCAGATCCGCGACGCGGGCGTACCGCTCATTACCCTCGCCCCCGCGAAGGAACTCGCAGACGTCGGCACCCGCATCGACGCGGTCGCCGCCGCGCTCGGCGTGCCGGACGCGGGCCGGGAGTTGCGTGAGCGGACCGAGCGCCGGATCGACGCCGTACGGGCCGACATCAAGCGCCCGGCCGACGGCAAGCGCCCACGGGTGGCGTTCCTGTACCTGCGCGGCTCGGCCGCGGTCTACCTGCTCGGCGGGCGCGACTCGGGCGCCGGCTCGCTGCTTGAGGCGGCCGGCGCGCGGGACGCCGGCCGGGAGTCCGGCCTGGAGAAGGACTTCACGCCGATCACCAGCGAGGCCCTGGCCAAGGCTGCCCCGGACGCCATCCTCGTGATGTCCAAGGGACTTGACTCGGTCGGCGGCGTGGACGGTTTGCTCAAGCTGCCCGGCGTCGCCGAGACACCGGCCGGGATGGACCGCCGCGTCGTCTCCATCGAGGACGGCAAGCTGCTCAACTACGGGCCGCGCACCGACCAGGTGCTGCGCTCGCTCGTGGACCAGTTGTACGAGGACGCGGCGTGACGCTCTCGACCGGGCCCTCCCAGCCCCCGCACGCCCCGAGGTCCCCTCGGACGGAGAAGTCCCCACGAGGCCATGACTCCGCCACGCCCCCGGAGGCTCCGGAACCAGTAGAGGCTCTGGAGCCCGTGAAGGCTGCGGAGCCCGTGGCGGGATCGTCGACCGAGTCCGCCATCACGCGGCCGCCGAGCCCCACGGTGGCCGGGCGGCGCCGCGCGCGGGCGGCGGCGCTGACCGGGGGGCTGGTCGTCGCGCTGGTCACGCTGTGCCTGGTGGCCGCGGGCACCGGCGCGTACGACATCCCCATCGGCGACGTCGCGCGCTCGGCGCTGCACCGGGTGGGGCTCGGCGGGGCGCCGCTGGACCGGGTCGGCGAGAGCGTGCTGTGGAACGTACGGCTGCCGCGCGTCGTGCTCGCCCTGCTGGTCGGGGCGTCGCTGGGGTGCGCGGGGGCGCTGATGCAGGGCGGGTTCGGCAACCCGCTGGCCGAGCCCGGGGTGATCGGGATCTCGGCGGGCGCCGCCGTGGGCGCGGTGGGCGCCATCGCGCTCGGCCTCACCTTCCTCGGCGACTGGACCGTGACCGCCTGCGCGTTCGGCTCCGGGCTGCTGACCGTGCTGGTCGTGTACGTGCTCTCGCGGTCGGACGGCAAGACCGAGGTGGTGACGCTGATCCTGACCGGCATCGCCGTCAACGCCTTCGCCGGCGCGCTGATCGGCCTGTTCATCTTCTTCGCCGACAACGCGCAGATCACCCAGATCACCTTCTGGCAGCTCGGCAGCCTCTCCCAGGCCACCTGGCCCAAGGTGCTCGCGGTGCTGCCGTGCGCTGTGGCCGGCCTGGTCCTCGCGCCGGTGTACGCGCGCCAACTGGACCTGCTCGCCCTCGGCGAGCGCCCGGCCCGGCACCTGGGCGTGGACGTGGAGCGGCTGCGGGTCGCCGTCGTGGTGCTGGTCGCGCTGCTGACGGCCGCCGCGGTCGCCGTCGCGGGCATCATCACCTTCGTCGGACTGCTCGTACCGCACCTGCTGCGGATGGCCGCCGGCCCGGGGCACCGGTTCCTGGTGCCGGGCAGCGCGCTGGGCGGGGCCGTCGTGCTGGTCGCGGCCGACCTCGCGGCGCGCACCGTCGCGCAACCCGCCGAACTACCGCTCGGCGTGCTCACCGCGCTGTTCGGCAGCCCGTTCTTCTTCTGGCTGTTGCGCAGGACCCGTCGCAAGCAAGGAGGTTGGGCATGAGCGTGCGCTCCCTGACGGGCCGGCTGACCGGCCGCGCCCGGCGGCTGCCGGGCCGCCCCGCGCCGGGCGAGGTGGCGGCCGAGGTGTCCGGCCTGCGGGTCGTACTCGGCGGCCGGACGGTGCTGGACGACGTGTCGCTGCGGGTCACCGCGGGCGAGGTGCTCGCGCTGGTCGGGCCGAACGGGGCGGGCAAGTCCACGCTGCTGTCCGCACTCGCGGCCGACCTGACCCCGGCCGCGGGCACCGTACGCGTCGACGGGCGCCCCGTGGCCGACTGGAGCGCGGGCGAGTTGGCGCTGCGCCGGTCCGTGCTGCCCCAGTCCGCCGCGCTGTCCTTCCCGTTCACGGTGGAGGAGGTGGTACGGATGGGCCGCGCCCCGTGGGTGGGCACGCCGGCGGAGGACGAGGATGACCCGGCGGTGGCGGCGGCCATGGTCACCACGGAGGTGGCCGCGTTCGCCGACCGCCCCTTCGGCGCGCTCTCCGGCGGCGAACGCGCCCGTACCGCGCTGGCCAGGGTGCTGGCCCAACGCACCGCCCTGCTGCTGCTCGACGAACCGACGGCCGCGCTGGACCTGCGGCACCAGGAGTTGGTGCTGCGGGTGTGCCGGGAGCGGGCCGCGGCGGGGGACGCCGTCGTCGTGGTCCTGCACGACCTGGGGTTGGCCGCGGCGTACGCGGACCGCACCGCCGTGCTGCACGGCGGGCGGATCGCGGCCGCCGGGCCGCCGGACGAGGTGTTCGGCGAGGAACTCCTGTCGGCCGTCTACCGGCAGCCGGTCGAGGTGCTGCCGCACCCACGGACCGGGGTACCGCTGGTGGTGCCCCGCCGCGACGGCCGGGGCTCCGGGGCCGCCGCCCGGCTCGGCTGACGGGCCGGTCCCCGGGGGCCTGACCCGGGCCCGCCCGTATAGGGTTGCGCCGTTCGTGGCGTCCTCGGTGCAGAGCGAGGCGCACCCGAAGGAGCAGGAGCACCATGATGGGAAGGTTGCCCCGCCCGCGGTTGACGGCGCTGACGACCGCGGCGCTGCTGACGCTGACCGGCTGCATGACGGTGCACGGTGAGCGGGAGGTGATCCCGGCGGTGAGCGAGGAAGAGGCCCCGAAGGTCCTCCGCCACTTCACCGACACGTACAACAAGGCGTGGCGCGCGGCCGATCCGAAGCTGATCGCCCAGGCCGAGACGGGGCCGCTGCTCGCGATCGGCAGGGCGGACCTGACGGCCGAGCGGGCCGAGCACCCGGACGGCAACCCGGGGGTGGGCGCGTTGGAGTTCAAGAACGCCCGCTTCACCATCCCCAAGCAGGCGGGCTGGCCCAAGTTCTTCGTCGCCGACGCGGACAGCAACCGGGGCACCGACCGCTGGATGCTGATGTTCACCCGGGGCGGGCCCGACGAGCCGTGGCGGGCCGCCTACCTGTCGCTGCTCAGCGAGGACGAGGTGCCCGACTTCGCCCTCGACGCCGACGGGTTCGCCAAGCCGGTGCCCACCGGCGCCGACTCGGGGCTCACGGTACGCCCGGACCGGCTCAGCTCCGCGTACGTGAACTACCTGATGACGGGGAAGGGCACCGAGTTCGCGGACGGGCCGGCGACCTCCGGGCTGCGGGCGGAGCGGCAGAAGCACGTGCGCACGCCGAAGTACTGGACCGAGTACATCGACACCCCCGCGCACGGCGGCGACTTCGCCCCGGTCGGGCTGCGCACCAAGGACGGCGGGGGCGTGGTCTTCTTCGCCTCCTACCACCGTCAGAAGCAGACCGCCGCCAAGGGCTTCCGGCCCACCCCGCCCAAGCGCGTGGAGGCGGTCATGACCGGCGAGGTCCGCAAGGCGATCACGTTGACCCGGGTCTTCGAGTCCTCCGTGCGCGTCCCGGCCAAGGGCGCCACCGAGCGCGAGGTGGTCTTCCTCAACCGGCTTGAAGGCGTCACGGCCGCCAAGGGCGAATAGCGCCGGGCACGACGCGCGCCCGGGCCGGCCGTGAGCTGTGACCCGGGCCGGCGGGCGGTGCGGGCTCAGTGGCCGATCGGCCAGGCCGCCGTCTCGTGCTCAGCGTCGTCGCTCGCGTACAGGGCGCACGCGTCGGTGAGCGTCTCCAGCAGGCTGAGCGGGTCGGGCAGCGGACGCTCGGGGCCGAGGAGCCAGGCCACGTGCCCGTCGCCCGGCAGCCGGGCCGGCGGCACCAGTACGTAGCTGCCGCGGCAGTGCCAGCGCAGCCCGGGGTGCTCGTCCATGGTCTCGGGGTGGCAGTCCAACTCGCAGGGCCACCACTCGTCCTCGTCGTCCGGGGTGCCACGGGTCGCGGTGAAGAACAGCATCCGGTCGGGGTCGCACGTGGCGACCGGGCCGACCTCGACGCCCGCGGCGCCGAGCCGCTCCAGGGCGTGCCGACCGGCGTCGACCGGCACGTCGAGCACGTCGTGGGCGATGCCGGTCGCGGTGATGAAGTTCGCCTCCGGCTGGGTGCGCAGCCAGTGCGTGACGCGCTCCACGTCGGTGGTCGCCTGGGTCTGCCAGGCGAACGAGAGGGGATGTCGGGCCGGGGTGGGACAGCCGACGCGCTCACACGAACACCGGTAGCCGGCGGGGTGCGCGGCGGGGGCGAGCGGGAGGCCGGCGCTCGCCGCGGCCAGCAGCAGATCCTCACGCGTGCCCCCGGCACTCGCGGCCGGGTCCGAGCCGCCCCGGGGTCGGCGCAGCCACTGGGAGAACCTGCCTTTGCGTTCCATCTATCCCCTCGCTTCGCCGCTGTCCTGAGATCAATGCTGCCACCATCCTGCGCCCCAGGTGACCGCAGTGCGGAGCCGGGGCGGCAGAGACTATCCCGGTGCCCGGCGCGAAGAGCGGGCAAATCCCGATTTTTGGCCCTAGCGTTTTGCTTATGATCACTCGGGGCGTCGTGCTGGCCGTCCGCACGCCATCCCTGAGCGTTCCGCCACCGCCGACGGGCCAGCCCCGGACGCGCTCGCGACGCCCGCCGCCCACGGGAGGCGGCGGGCCCACGCGACGGATCGGACCGTCTCGGACCATCTACGACCGGGCCGTTCCGGGGTGGACCGGTTCGGGTCGGAACGGTTCGGACCGGGGCCTCGGCCCGGCGTGCAGAGGAGACAGGGCGGGCCGGCGGGCCGGGCCAGCGCGCCGGGCTAGGGGGGCCGGGGTGGCGGCGGGGGCGGCGGGGGCGGCAGCGGCGGGCGTGGCGATGCCGCCCAGCACCTGGTCCACGAGGGCGTCCGCGTACGCGTGGTCCATCGGCAGGGTCCGCAGCGACCAGCGGTGGAAGATCGGGCCGACGAGCATTTCGACGGCGACCCGCAGATCGGCGTCGGCGGAGATCTGGCCGGCCTCCTGCGCGGCACGCAACCGGCCGGTCCAGGCGGCGAGCTGCGGTTCGAGGACCCGGGCGTTCAGCTCCGCGCCGAGTTCGGGGTCGTTCTGACTCTCGGCGACCAGCGCGCGGGTGGGCAGCGCGTACTTGGGGTCGTCCATGGTGTCCACGGTGGCGCGCAGCACGTCCTTCGCGTCCGCGGCGAGGTCGCCCGTGTCGGGCAGGGTGATCTCCGCGCCGGCCCCGCCGCTCTGTTCCAGGAAGGAGTCGAAGAGCACGGCGGCCTTCGAGGGCCACCAGCGGTAGATCGTCTGCTTGCCGACCCCGGCGCGGGCGGCGATGGCCTCGATGGTGAGCTTGCCGAAGCCGACCTCGCCGACGAGT
Source organism: Streptomyces sp. 71268 (assembly GCF_029392895.1). Taxonomy (NCBI): domain Bacteria; kingdom Bacillati; phylum Actinomycetota; class Actinomycetes; order Kitasatosporales; family Streptomycetaceae; genus Streptomyces; species Streptomyces sp. 71268. The sequence goes on along the minus strand of NZ_CP114200.1, from coordinate 6,368,143 downwards.
TCGAGGGCGGCGTCCAGGATCGCGCGGCGCGAGCGCTCGCTGCGGCGACTTGAGTCGGGGGCCGTCTTGCGGGCCATGTTCTTGGTCATGGGGGCAATCTACCAACCGCGAGGCGAGACGTATCGTCTTGACAAGACGATACGTCTCGCGCAGACTCGACGGCATGCGAGACGCCTCGTCTCGCTCGCTTCGTACCCCATTCCTCGCACTCCGAAAGGGAGACCCCCATGAGCAAGGGACGTTCCGGAAGCATGCTCGGCGTCGGCGGCACCCGCGCCAACCTCTCCCGCTCCGCCCTGCGTGGCGGGCGCGGGCGGCGCGGCGCGCAGGGCGACCTCGACCCGATGGCGCAGAAGCGGGAGTTGCTGCGCAAGCTCCAGGAGAAGAACCGGGCCGCGGACGCGTGATCCGCGGCCCACGGGCGGGGCCCCGCGCCGCCGTCACGCGCGTGGCACCGGACGGCCGGCACCACGCCACTCCCCCGGCGCCGGCATCGACATCGACACCAGGCACCAGCAGCACCAGCAGCACCAGCCTCGCACCCACCGTTCGAGGGCGGGCCCGCGGCCACCATCGGCCGCGGGCCCGCGGCGTGTCGCGGGGCGCCCGCGACCGGCTCGGCCGGGTCGGTGAGCGCGCTCTGCGTACGCCGGCGCACTCGGTCGCTTGGAGCCGCCCCACGATCGCCCGCGCGTGAAGGGCTGCGTTCGGTGTGATATCGGTGCATAGCGGCCGCTCAAGGGGTCAGCCCGGGCTAGCAGCAAATGGCCCGTTCGGTCCATGTACCGCGGTCCATAAGGATGGACGATTTTGGTGCGCACGCGATCCGTGCGTAGCCACCCCACCGGGAGGAGCCCTCTTTGCGTACGTCTGAGCGCCGCGCGACTCCGCGCCGCTACCTGATGTGCCCACCCGCGCACTTCAAGGTCACGTACTCCATCAACCCCTGGATGGACCCGAACAAGCCCGTGGACCTCGCGCTCGCCCGCACGCAGTGGGAGGTGCTGCGCGACCGGTACCGCGCGCTCGGGCACACCGTCGAGGAGCTGACCCCCGACCCCGCGCTACCCGACATGGTGTTCGCGGCCAACGGCGCGCTCGTGGTCGAGGGGCGGGTGCTCGGCGCCCGCTTCGCCCACCCCGAGCGCACGGCGGAGGCCGCGGCGCACGCGGCCTGGTTCCGCGCGCACGGCTACACCGACGTCTACGAGCCGGAGCACATCAACGAGGGCGAGGGCGACTTCGCCGTCACCGCGACCCTGCTGCTGGCCGGGCGGGGCTTCCGCAGCAGCCCGCTCTCCCACCCCGAGGCCCAGGAGTTCTTCGGCCGCCCGGTCATCGGCCTCGACCTCGTCGACCCCCGCTACTACCACTTGGACACGGCGCTGGCCGTGCTCGACGACTCCACCGACGCCGACATCATGTACTACCCGGGCGCCTTCTCCGCCGGCAGTCAGGCCGTGCTCGCCCGGCTCTTCCCGGACGCGCTGCTGGCCAGCGAGGCGGACGCGGCGGCGTTCGGCCTCAACGCCGTCAGCGACGGGCGCCACGTGCTGCTCCCGCAGGAGGCGGTGGGCCTGTTCGAGCCGCTGCGCGAGCGCGGTTACGAGCCGATCGGGCTCGACCTCGGCGAACTCCTCAAGGGCGGCGGCAGCGTCAAGTGCTGCACCCAGGAGCTGCGGTAGCCGCTCGCCGGTCCACGCCTCCCGGCCGCCGGCCCGGCGCACCCCACGGCGGGCCCTCTCCCGCCGAACCCCGCACCCTCGCCCTCATCTCCCTCACCCTCATCCACTGACCCCGCTGGTCTGGCGCGCGGGCGCACCCGCGCACACCCTCGCGTACCCGCGTCAGGCCCGCCCGGCGACCGACCCGCCGCGACACCGCACCGCGCGCGGGTGGGTCGCCCCGGCCCGCGTGGGTCAGGCTTCCCCCGAATCCGGCTCCGTGTCCGGCTCGGGCGGCCAGCCGTCGCCCCACGCCACGTCGCGGGCGGCCCGGTAGAGCGTCCCGCGGCGCTTGGTGACCACCTCGCGGCGCAGCTCGCCGTCCGCCGCGCACAGGTCCAACAGCACCTGACCCTTGCGGATCTGCGGGTGCCGCACCACCCGGTGCTCCGCCGCCCGCCCGGCCACGTCCGGCCGCGCCGCCACCACGTAGCTGAACTTCTCGTCCTCGTACGCCAGCGAGCCGCCCTTGACCTGGCGGTGCAGCGACGAGCGGCTGACGCGGGCCGCGAAGTGGCACCAGTCGCTGCCCGGGGCGATCGGGCAGGCGTCGCTGTGCGGGCACGGCGCGAGCACCCGCAGCCCCGCCGCGACGAGTCGCTCCCGGGCCCGCAGCACCCGCAGGTAGCCCTCCGGCGTGCCCGGCTCGACGACCGCGACGGCGCGCCCGCTCTCGGCCACCGCGTCGATCACGGTCTCCCGGTCGGCCTCGGTCAGCTCGCCGAGCACGTACGAGACGGTGATCAGGTCGGCCGGTTCCGGCAGCGTGAAGCCGGCGCCGATGGGGCGGCGCTGCCACCGCACCGCGCGCAGCGCGGCGGACCCGGAGTCCGTGGCCAGTTCGCGGCCGAGGGCGAGCGCGGGTTCGGCCCAGTCGTAGACGGTGCCGACTCGCCGCTCGTCGGCCCAGGTCGCGGCCGTGGCCCAGGTCGCGGCGCCGGTGCCGCCGCCGATGTCCAGGTGGCTGGCGGGCACCCAGTGCGGTGCGGCGGCGCGCAGCGCCCCGAGGGCGTGCCGGACCGCCTCGAAGGTGGCGGGCATCCGGTACGCGGCGTACGCGACCACGTCGGAGCGGTCGCGCAGGACCGGCGCCCCGGTCGGGGTGCGCCCCCGGTAGGTGGCGATGAGCCGCTCGACGGCCTGCGCGGCCTGCTTGGGCGGCAGCCCGTCCAGGAGGGTGGCGAGCGCGGTGCGCAGGCTCTCGCCGGTGACGGGGCCGTCGGCGGCGCCCCCGGCGCTGTCGACAGGGCTCTCGGCAGGACCGTCAGCAGGGCCGTCGGGGTGGCCGGTGAGGGGGCTCGCGAAGGGGGCGCGGGCGGCGGGGCGAGGGGCGTGCATCCGGTGGAGTTTAGTCCGTGCGCCCGGCCGCCCGCCGCGCGTCGAGCGCGCGGGCCAGCCGGGTGGCGGCGGCGGCCCGCGGCCCGTTGTCGGCCGGCCGGCGCCGCGGGTGCACGGTGTTGGCCAGCAGCACCAGGTAGCCGCCGGTGGCCCGGTCGAGCACCAGGCTGGTGCCCGTGAACCCGGTGTGCCCGGCCGCGCCGCGCCCCGCCAGCTCCCCCATGAACCAGGGCTGGTCCACCGCGAAGCCGAGCCCCGGCGGCGCGAGCAGCGCGGCCACCGACTCGGGCGACAGGATGCGCGCGCCCCGGTAGGCGCCGCCGGCCAGCAGGGCCCGGCACAGGATCTCCAGGTCCCCGGCCGGCGCGAAGAGCCCCGCGTGCCCGGCCACGCCGCCGAGCGCGTACGCGTTCTCGTCGTGCACGACGCCGCGCACCGGGCCCCGGTCGAGCTTGCCCCACGGCGGGCGCTGGTCCTCGGTCGCGGCGATCTCCGGCCGCCAGGACGCGGGCGGGACGAAGCGGGTACGGCGCATGCCGAGCGGCCCGGTGACCATCTCGCGGACCAGCGCGTCCAGCGGGCGCCCGGTGGCGCGCTCCAGGACCCGCTGGAGCAGCAGCATGTTCAGGTCCGAGTAGCGGTACGGGCCGCCCGGCGCGGTCAGCGGCGCCTCGCGGGCCACCGCGGCCCAGCGGGCGGCGGCCGGGTCGTCGGCGGGGCCGGCGGGCAGCGCGTACAGCGGCAGTTCGGGCCGCAGCCCCGAGGTGTGCGTGAGGAGCTGGCGCACGGTGATGCCGTGCGCCGCGGCGGCGGTCAGCTCCGGGGCGTACGCGGCGGCCGGCCGCTCCAGCGCGATGGCGCCCCGCTCGGCCGCGCCGACCGCCACCACGGCCGTGCACAGCTTGGTCAGCGAGGCGAGGTCGAAGACGGTGTCGGGGCGCATCGGCACCCGCTCCCCCACCGGCAGCTCGACGCCCCGGTCGGTCGCCTCGTCGTACGCCCCGTACCGCACCGCCCAGCCGAACGCCTCGTGGACCAGCGTGCGGTCGCCCTGCCCGGCGAGCACCACGACGCCCGCGCACCAGGGCCGCTCGCCCGCCGGCAACGCGGCCACCTCGCGCGTCAACGCCGTGAGCTGGTCCCGGTGCGCGGCCGGGCCGGTCAGTCCTTCGCCGGGCCGCCCGCCGCCGGGGGCTGGACCCGCACCGTCTCGTCGCTGTTCGTCGCGCGCTGCCATGGGCGGCACAGTCCCATGAAAGCGGCGGCGGCGGCGAACGTGCAGCCGACCTGGACCACCGTCATCGGCACCGCCGTGTCCTCGCCCGCGATGCCCACCAGCGGCGAGGCGATCGCGCCGACCAGGAACGAGGTGGTGCCCAGCAGCGCCGAGGCGGAGCCCGCGGCGTGCGGGGTGCGCATCAGGGCCTGCGCGTTGGTGTTGGGCATCACCAGCCCCATCGCGGACATCAGCACGAACAGTCCGGTGGCCATCGGCACCAGGCCCACCGTGCCGAACACGCCACAGGCCATGAGCAGCAGCGCCACCGAGGCCAGCATGATCACCGCGATGCCGACGGACAGGGCCTTGTCGAGGCTGACCCGGCCGACGAGCACCTTGCCGTTGAGCTGGCCGACCGCGACCAGGCCGATCGAGTTGAGGCCGAACAGCAGGCTGAAGGTCTGCGGCGAGGCCCCGTAGATCTCCTGGATGACGAAGGCGGAGCCGGAGACGTACGCGAAGAGCGCGGCGAAGGCGAAGCTGCCGGCCAGCGTGTAGCCGGTGAAGACGCGGTCGGCGAGCAGCCCGCGCATGGTGCGCATCGTCTCCGGGAAACCGCCGGTGTGCCGCCGCTCGGGCGGCAGCGTCTCGTCGAGGCGGCGCCAGACCACCAGGGTGAGCAGGATGCCGATCACGGTGAGGACGACGAAGACCCCACGCCAGTCGGTGAGCCGCAGCACCTGGCCACCGATCACCGGCGCGATGATCGGCGCGACGCCCGAGATCAACATCAGGGTGGAGAAGAAACGGGCCATCTCGACCCCGTCGTACAGGTCGCGCACGACCGCCCGGGCGATCACGATGCCCGCGGCGCCGGCCAGCCCCTGGAGCAGCCGGAAGGCGATGAGCAGTTCGGCATTGGGGGCGAACGCGCAGATGGCGGTGGCGATCACGTAGATCACCATGCCGATGAGCAGCGGCCGGCGGCGGCCCCAGCGGTCGCTCATCGGGCCGACGACGAGTTGGCCGAGGGCCATGCCCGCCAGGCAGGCGGTCAGCGTGAGCTGCACGGTGGCGGCCGGGCTGTGCAGGGCGTCGGTGACCTCGGGCAGCGCCGGGAGGTACATGTCCATCGACAGCGGCGGCAGCGCGGTGAGACCACCGAGGATGAGGGTGACCAGCAGGCCGGTGCGGCGCTGGGCGACCAGGTGCGGCGCGGCGGGCGCGGCGCCCGCGGCCTTGGCATCCGCCGCCTTGGCGGCCGCGGCCTTGGCGTCCGCCGTCGTGCCGTGCGGGCCGGACGAGCGCTGGCCGGGCAGGGTGGAGGCGGCGGGGTCCGGGCGCGCCGGCCGCCCGGGTATGACGGGGTCGGCGGTGGCGGCCGGGGCGTCGGCGACGCCGGCGGGGGCGTCGGGAACGGTGACGGGAGTGGAGGTCGGGGTGTGGTGGGTGGGCTCGGCCGCGCGGGGGCCGGGGTCCGTCATGCGTGACTCCATAGTCGTTTGATGGCCTAACCATGTTGTCACGAGGACGCCTCCGACCTCGCCGAATCAGCCGCTTTCCACACGTGATTCCCGGCTCAGCCGGGCCGGCCGCGCGATCGGCGACCCACCGCGCCGCCGACGCGGGCCGGGGCCGGCGCGGGACGGGAGTGCCGGGAGGCACGGGCAGGTGCCGGTGTCGCCCCACGAGGCGACACCGGCACCTGCTCTGGCCGGCCGGGTCCGGCCGGCTCCAGCTACTGCTGACCCACTTCCTTGTTGATGGCGGCGGGCGAGTCGTACTCCTTTTCCGGGAGCGACTTCAGGGCGCCCATGACGTCCTTGCTCGCACCGTGTTCCTTGGCCTGGTCGACGATCTCGCGCTTGGAGGCGGGGTAGTGCACCCCGCCCAGGCACTTCTGCATTTCGATCGGGTTGACGTCCATACCTCCAGCACACGGGCAGGCGGCCGGCACGGCCAACGGGCATCCGCCGAACGGGTGAGTCGGTCGCGGGGGCACGGGGGCGGGCCCCGCGTCCGGGGTCAGCTCGACCGGCCGGTCAGACCTGGTGCAGGCCCGGGTTGCCGGCCTCGGTGGCGTACGAGGCCACGGTCTGGATCGGGGCCCCCGGCCGGGTGATGTAGGGCACGGTCTTGTAGTCCGCGCGGGCCTGCTCGCCGTCGAGCGTGAGGGCCACGTAGCCGCGCTTGCCGTTGTAGAACTTCAGGTGCGGGTTGGCCTTCATGTACCGGTCCCAGTTGTCCGGCTTCTCCACGCCGTCCTTGCCGCTGGCGACGGACGTGGTGACGAACTCGACGCCCACGGTGCGCGAGTCGGGCTTGGCGAAGTCGCGCTTGATGTCGAACGCGTAGTGCACGTGCACGTCGCCGGTGAGGACCACCAGGTTGTCCACGCCCGCGGACTCGGCGCCGGCGAGCACCCGCTCACGGGAGGCCGGGTAGCCGTCCCAGGAGTCCATGCTCAGCTTGTAGTCCGGCTTGTCGGTGCTGCGCCGCTCGGCGAAGGTGACCTGCTGCGGGACGACGTTCCACACCGCGTTCGAGCGGCGCCAGCCGTCGATCAGCCAGCGCTCCTGCTCAGCGCCGGTCATCGTGCGCGACGGGTCGGTCGACTCGGGGCCCGGCACCTGCCAGCCGTCGCCGTACGCTTGGTCGGAGCGGTACTGGCGGGTGTCCAGGATGTCGAACTGCGCCAGCCGCCCGTACTGGAGGCGCCGGTAGAGCCGCATGTCGGGGCCGTTGGGGCGCTGCGGGGCGCGCAGCGGCTGGTTCTCCCAGTACGCGCGGTACGCGGCGGCCCGGCGGATCAGGAACTCGGCCGGCGGCACGTCGTTCTCGGGGGTGTCGTCCGCGTAGTTGTTCTCGGTCTCGTGGTCGTCCCAGGTGACGATGAAGGGGTGCGCGGCGTGCGCGGCCCTGAGGTCCGGGTCGGTCTTGTAGAGGGCGTACCGCAGCCGGTAGTCCTCCAGCTTCACGGTCTCCCGGTTGAAGACCTCCGGCAGCGTGCGGTCGGTGTAGTTGCGGGCGCCGCCGACCGAGTTCACCGCGTACTCGTAGAGGTAGTCGCCGAGGTGGAAGACGGCGTCCAGGTCCTCGTCGGCCAGGTGCCGGTAGGCCGTGAAGTAGCCGTCGTGGTACGCCTGGCAGGAGACGAGGCCGAAGCTCAGGTCGGAGACGCGGGCCTGGGCGGCGGGCGCGGTGCGGGTGCGACCGACCTCGCTGATCCACTTGCCGGTCCGGAAGCGGAAGTAGTACGTGCGGCCCGGCTCAAGCCCGGCCGGCTCGACGTGCACGGTGTGGTTGAACTCGGCGTACGCGCTGGTCGTGCCGCGCCGCACGACCCGGCGGAACCGCTCGTCGTGCGCCACCTCCCAGCGCACCTGGACCTTCTTGCGCGGCAGGCCGCCGCCGACCTCGAACGGGCGCGGGGCGAGCCGTGTCCACAGCACCACCGAGTCGGAGCGCGGGTCGCCCGAGGCGACGCCGAGGGTGAACGGGTTGTCCGCGATGCGCGCGGCATCGTAGGTGCTCGACGCGGCCTGCGCGGTGCCGGGCAGGTTGGTGGCGAAGGCGAGCGCGGCGGCCGCGCCGGTGACCGTGAGGAACCGCCGGCGTCCGAGGTGCGCGGCCGCGGCCCGTATCTCCCGCTCCACCTGGTCGTCATACGATGAGTGCGTCATCTGCCCCTCCTGGGCTCGTGTGGGTCGCAGGCGATTGGAGCGGTGACGGACGGCGGCCCGCTGACCCGTGTACGACCCACACATGTCGGGTGCGTGAGTTCCCTTCCCGTAACGGGCGTTTGCGGCATTCCGTGACGGCTCTTTGTCGCCACAGGGCAGGCGGGGCCGTCACGGACGGGCGGGGACTGTCGCCCGGGGGCGCGGGAGGCAGCCACCCCGGGGCGCGGGGCGTGCGGGGTGTCGCGGGGTACGCGCCGTCCGCTCGGGGCGCGCGGCGCGGGCGGCGCTCCGATGACGGCCCGGAATACGCCGCTGACCTGGTCAGTTGGAGGGGCCATGACGACGCGACACGATCTGGAACCCCACCCCTCCGAGCCCACGCCGGCACCGGCCGGCCAACCCGAGGTGCTGCGCTACACGGCCTTCTCGCGCGATCCACGGGGCGGCAACCCGGCCGGGGTGGTGCTCGACGCGACCGGTCTGACCGACGCGGAGCAGCTCGCCATCGCGGCCGAACTCGGCTATTCGGAGACGGCGTTCCTCACCGCGCCCCCGTCGGGTCTCGGCGGCGAGCCAGGCCGCGCGTACACGGTGCGCTTCTTCAGCCCGCTGGCCGAGGTCCCGTTCTGCGGCCACGCCACGGTGGCCGCGGCGGTGGCGCTCGCGGACCGGATCGGCCCGGGCGAGGTGCTGTTCGCCACCCGGGCCGGCACCGTCCCGGTGGCGGTGACCGAGCGGGACGGCGTCGCGTACGCCACGCTCACCAGCGTCGAGCCGAAGGTCTCCGAGATCTCCGCCGCCGATCTCGCCGAGGCCCTGGCGGCGCTCGGCTGGGCCGCGTCCGACCTCGACCCGCGGCTGCCCGCGCGCATCGCGTACGCGGGCGCGCGCCACCTGGTCATCGGCGCGGCGACCCGGGAACGGCTGGCCGACCTCGACTACGACTTCGACCGGCTCGCCACCTTCATGCGCGCCCACGACCTGACCACCCTGCAACTGGCGTGGGCGGCGCCCGGCGGCACGGCGCGGTCGGCCACCTTCCACGTGCGCGACCCGTTCCCGGTCGGCGGGGTGGTCGAGGACCCGGCCACCGGCGCGGCGGCGGCGGCCTTCGGCGCCTACACGCGCGCCCTCGGCATCACCACGGCGCCGGCCACGCTCACCCTCCACCAGGGCGAAGACCTCGGCCGGCCCGGCCTCCTTGAGGTCCGCATCACCGCCGGCGACCCACGGATCGCGGTGACGGGGGCGGCCACGCGGATTCCCTGACCCCGCGTCGGGGCGGCACCGGTGCCGGGCGGCGGTCGCCGCCCGGCACCGCGCTCACCACCGCGCTCCCACCGCCCACGGCCAGCCCCGATCCACCGGTCCCGACCCGCCCGGCCCGGCCGGTCCGCCCCGGTCCCGATCTACCTGTCCGTTTACCGCCAGCACGCCGCGACGCCACGAACGAAGCTTTCCTCAACGCCGAATTCGCCGCACGAATTCGGCGGCCAGCAGAGTATTGAGGAAAGGAATATCCGTCATGTCAACGCGACTGGAATCCAAGGTCATCGTGGTCACCGGCGGCACTTCGGGAATCGGCAGGGCGGTGGCCGAGCGCATTGCCTCCGAGGGCGCTTCGGTCGTGCTCGCGGCCCGCCGCAAGGACGTCGGCGACGAGGTGGTGGCGGGCATCCGCGCCAACGGCGGCAATGCCCTTTTCGTACCGACCGACGTCACCGTGGAATCCGACATGGCCCACCTGGTGGAAACGGCGGTACGGGAATTCGGGCGGCTGGACGGCGCGTTCAACAACGCCGGTGGCGTCAATTCCTTCGGCCCGCTCCAGGAGACGGCGACCGAGCGGTGGTCGGCCGAGTTGGAACACAACCTGACGAGCGTCTTCTTCAGCCTCAAGCACCAGCTCCCGGCGATCGTCGCGGCCGGCGGCGGCTCCGTCGTCGTCAACGCCTCCAACCTCGGCGTCGTCGGCATGCCGGGCGTCGCCCCGTACGTGGCGGCCAAGCACGGCGTGGTCGGCCTGGCCCGGGCGGCTGCGCTGGAGAACGCCGAACAGGCCGTACGGGTCAACGCGTTGATCACCGGCGGCGTCGACACCCCGCTGTTCCGCGGCACGATGGGCACCACCCCGGAGGCCGTGGCCCAGATCGCGGCCCTGCACCCGCTGGGCCGGATCTCGCAGCCCGAGGAGATCGCCGCGTTCGCCGCGTTCCTGCTCAGCGACGAGGCCAGCTTCGTGACCGGCGCCGCGCTGGCCGTCGACGGCGGGTTCACGACGCGCTGACCAACACCGCCCACGAGCCCGCGCGGGGCGGTGAGCGCTTCGGGGCTCACCGACCCGCCGGGCCGGGGGTCTTACGCGAAAGATGCTGAGCTTTCCGTCCCGGTCAACGGCTCACAGCGACATCATGGCCCCATGACTCCACTCGTCCCCGCCCAGCGGCTCGCTGACCACATTCAACGCCTCCTGGGCGAGGGGCCCTTCTCCGCGCCCGGTGGGTGGGCCCATATGGGAGCCGTCATCTGCGACGTCAGCTTCCAGGCCCGCTGCCGGTACGAGGCGACGCTCCGGCCGCGACTGCTTCGGCTCCAGGCCAACTGGCCGGACGCGGCGACGGTCCAGGGTTTCCAGCGGCGGCTCGCCGTCGAGGACCTCGCCGTGGCCATGAACTTCAACTCCCCCCGGAAGGTCGCGACGGCCCACGCCGTCACCGACCTGCTGGCCACCCACGGCGTCGACACCCGCGACGATCTCCGCGCCTGGCTCGACGACCAGAACCACCGCGCCCTGCTGCGCACGGTGCGCGGGGTGGGCGCGAAAAGCATCGACTACGTCGGCAACCTTGTCGGACGCTCCCAGGTCGCCGTCGACGTACACCTACGCGCCTTCGCTACCCAGGCCGGCCTGTCCGACCTGCGCTACGAGCAGCTACGCGCCGCGTACGAGGAAGCCGCCACGCTCCTCGGACACGATCTAAGCGGGCTCGAACACGCCGTCTGGCGGTATCAGTCAGCCGCCGCGTAGCGGGCTAGGGCCTGTCTGACAAAGGATCTTGGTTGGGTTGGCGGAGCCAGAGGATGAGTGCGGCGAGGTGGATGCCGGCCTTGTAGCGGGTGGCGAGTTTGTCGAAGCGGGTGGCGATCGCGCGGAATTGCTTGAGGCGGTTGAAGCAGCGCTCGACCACGTTGCGGGCCTTGTAAAGCTCGCGATCGAAGGCCGGCGGTCTGCCGCCGGCCTTCCCTCGCCGTAGGCGGTTGGCCTTCTGGTCCGCCCGCTCCGGGATCACTGCCCGGATGCCTCTGCCTCGCAAGGACTGGCGGATCGCCCGGGAGGAGTACGCCTTGTCCGCGATGACGGCATCGGGCCTAAGGCGCGGGCGCCCGGCGCTGGCCCGGGGCACCCTCAGCGCGTCCATGACCGTGTCGAAGACGGTGGAGTCGTTGACGTTGCCGGGCGTGAGGACAACGGCCAAGGGCAGGCCACGGCCGTCGCAGGCGAGGTGGAGCTTGGTGGTCAGCCCGCCGCGGGAGCGGCCCAGCGCCTGGCCAGCCGACGGATATGCCGGATCTTCCAGTTCGTCCCCCGCCGCCGCCCCCTTTTGCGGGCCCCGGCGGCGTGCTGATGCGCCCGGTTGATCGTGGAGTCGACCGACACCACCCACTCCACGGCTCCGATGGAGTCGTCACGGACCTGGACCTGCTCGAGCAGGCGAGCCCAGGTACCGTCCGCCTCCCAGCGAGCGAACCGCTCATAGACCGTCTGCCACGGTCCATAGCGTTCGGGCAGGTCACGCCACGGAGCACCGGTCCGCAACCGCCACAACACCCCGTTGATCACCTGCCGATGATCCCGCCACGGCCGACCACGACCATCAACACCCGGCAGCAGCGGGACTACCCGCTCCCACGCCGCATCCGTCAGCTCTCCACGACCCACCACAAGACCAATTATCAGACAGGCCCTAAAGGCCAGCTCCCGTCACACGACGCGACCCGTGGTCGCGACTGACGTCCGGATACGGCGACGGGGGGCTTCCACAGCCGCCGTCTCCCCCTGGCCGGACGCCCCGGCGCGGCATCCATCCGCCCCGCGCCAGCGGGCCCGCGTTGCCGGAACAGCAACGATAATTGCTCACTTGGGGAAGGGAGTCGCAGCCTGGTTCCGGCCGAGACGACCACCACACCCGAGAGGCCGCACCATGACGACGCCCCCGCAAGACGCCGCCCCCGCACCCGCCTCCGAGGCGCACACCCCACCCGACGCCCCGCTCAACGATCGCGTCCACCGCGTCGGAAGTGGCGAACTGGACGGCTACGCCGCCATCAGCGGCGGCACGGTCGGCTCGAAGCGGCTCTGGATGGGCCTGGTCGAGAACCCGCCGCTGAGCGCGACGGACAACCACCACCACGGCGACTCCGAGGCGGGCATCTACGTGGTCAGCGGCCACCCCGTGTTCGTCTACCACGACGGCACCCGGGAGGTACGCCTGGAGGGCCACCCCGGCGACTTCTTCCTCGTCCCGCCGTTCGTCCCGCACCGCGAGGAGAACCCGGACCCGAACGAGCCCGCGGTCGTCGTCATCGCCCGGACCACGCAGGAACCGATCAAGGTCTCGGTTCCGGAGCTGTACCGCCTGGAGGCACCGGGCACGCCGGCACGCTAGCTGGCACCACGGGGCTCCGCTGCCCACCGAAACGGCCCCTGACCAGCGCGTGCGCTGGTCAGGGGACGTTTGAGCGACGGACGAGTGCGGCCATATACGCCGGGTTCTGTCTCCCCGTGGCCTTGCGGCGCGCGGGGGAGGCGGCCATCCATCTAGGGCTGCCGTTGCCGACAACCTCGTGCGGTCTACCCGCGAACTCGGGCGGGCAGCCCTCAGGCGTTCGCGCAGAACCGCCAGTCGGCGGTTCCTCTTGACCTTGCTCCGGGTGGGGTTTACCTAGCCGTCCGGGTCACCCCGGACGCTGGTGGTCTCTTACACCACCGTTTCACCCTTACCGAGCGCCTGACGGCCCTCGGCGGTCTGTTTTCTGTGGCACTGTCCCGCGGGTCACCCCGGGTGGGCGTTACCCACCACCCTGCCGTGTGGAGCCCGGACGTTCCTCGGCGGGTAGCCTCCGCACTCCGAGGAATGTGGTGCCACCCGACGCGACCGCCCAGCCGACTCGTCCGTCGTGCCCACCATGCTACCCGCCGGTCGTCGCGCGGCCGGCGCCGGCCGGGCCCGCGGCGGGGCGGGCCGGCGCCGGTGCCCTGGGCCGAAGGGGGTTCGGGCGGGCCCGGGCCGGTGGCCAGGGCGGGGGGCGTGGAGTGTCCGGAAGCTGGCGGCCATGGCGTCACGGCGCGGCGGGCGACACAATCAGCCGTATGACGACCGACGCTGGGCTCCGCCGTGAGCTGGGCACCTTCGACGCGGTGATGACCGGGCTCGGGGCCATGATCGGCGCCGGCGTCTTCGCCGCCTTCGCGCCCGCCGCCGACGCCGCGGGCTCCGGGCTGCTGCTCGCCCTCGGCCTGGCCGCGATCGTGGCGTACTGCAACGCCACCTCGTCGGCCCGGCTCGCCGCCCGCTACCCGGCCTCCGGCGGCACCTACGTCTACGGGCGGGAGCGCCTCGGTCCGTTCTGGGGGCACCTGGCCGGGTGGGGTTTCGTGGTCGGCAAGACCGCCTCGTGCGCGGCGATGGCCCTGGTGGTGGGCTCCTACGCGTGGCCGGAGCACGAGCGGGCGGTGGCGGTCGCCGCCGTCGTGGCGCTGACGGTGGTCAACTGCCTCGGGGTGCGCAAGGCCGTCTGGCTCACCTGGACGATCGTCGCGGCGGTGCTCCTGGTGCTGACCGCCGTCTGCGTGGCCGCGTGGGGCGCGGAGGGCACCCGGGCCCCGTGGGCGGCGGACGCGACGGCCCCGGACGTGACGGTGGGCGGGGTGCTCCAGGCGGCGGGTCTGCTGTTCTTCGCGTTCGCCGGGTACGCCAGGATCGCCACCCTCGGCGAGGAGGTGCGCGATCCGGCGCGTACCATCCCGCGGGCCGTCCCGCTGGCGCTCGGCATCGTCCTGGTGGTGTACGCGGCGGTCGGCTCCGCCGCGCTGGCCGTGCTCGGGCCGGGCGCCCTGGCCGAGGCGAGCGCGCCGCTCACCGACGTGGTGCGCGCGGCGGACGCGGGGTGGCTGTCCCCCTTCGTACGGACCGGTGCGGCGCTCGCCGCGCTCGGCTCGCTGCTGGCGCTGATCCTCGGCGTCTCCCGTACCACCCTGGCCATGGCGCGCGACCGGCATCTGCCGGGGGCGCTGACGGCGGTGCACGCGCGTACGGCGGCCCCGTACCGGGCGGAGATCGCGGTCGGGGCGGTGGTGGCCGTGGTGGCGGCGACGGCGGACCTGCGCGGGGCGATCGGCTTCTCCTCCTTCGGCGTGCTCGCCTACTACGCGATCGCCAACGCCAGCGCCTGGACGCTGACCCCGGACGAGTCCCGGCCGCCCCGCGCGGTGCCCGTCGTCGGCCTCGCCGGCTGCGTCGCGCTCGCCTTCGCCCTGCCGCTGACCTCGGTCCTGGTGGGTGTCGGCGTGCTGGCGGTGGGGGCGCTCTCGTACGGGGTGCGCGGCCGCTGGGTCGGCGCGGGGCGGAGCTGACGGCCGGGCCCGGTACGCGCGGTTTCGTCGCATCGGCGCGGCCGGCATAGGCTGCGGCGGGGCCGCCTGCCGGTCGCCGTTCCGGACCCGGCGTCCCGACGCGGCCCCGACACACCGCGTCCCCCGCGTCGTCGGTCCGGATGAGGAGAACCACCGTGCTCGTACTGTTGCCGCCGTCCGAGGGGAAGGCCCCCAGCGGGTCGGGTGCCGCCCTGAAGCTGGAGGGGCTGTCGCTGCCGGAGCTCGGGGCGGCGCGGTCCGCCGTCCTGGACGAGCTGGTGGCGTTGTGTACGGGGGGCGACGAGGACAAGGCCGCGCAGGTGCTCGGCCTCAGCGCGGGGTTGCGCGGCGAGATCGCCAAGAACGCGGAGCTGCGTACCGCCGGGACCAGGCCGGCCGGCCAGATCTACACGGGCGTCCTGTACGACGCGCTCGACCTGGCCACCTTCGACGCCGCGGCCCGGCGCCGCGCGGCCCGCTCGCTGCTGGTCTTCTCCGGGCTGTGGGGCGCCGTGCGGATCGGCGACCGCATCCCCTCCTACCGCTGCTCGATGGGGGTCAAGCTGCCGGGCCTCGGCGCGCTCGGCGCCCACTGGCGCGGCCCGATGAGCGAGGCACTGCCCGCGGCGGCGGGCCAGGGGCTGGTGCTCGACCTGCGCTCGGCGGCGTACGCGACGGCGTGGAAGCCGGCGGGCGAGATCGCCGAGCGCACGGCGACGGTGCGCGTGCTGCAGTCGAAGGTGGTCGCCGGCGTGGAGAAGCGGACGGTGGTCAGCCACTTCAACAAGGCGACCAAGGGCCGCATGGTGCGCGACCTGCTGACGGCGGGCAGCGCGCCGCGCGGGCCCCGGGAACTGGTCGAGGCGCTGCGCGAACTCGGCTACACCGTGGAGGCCACGCCGCCGGCGCGACGGGGCGCCACCTGGGCGCTGGACGTGATCGTGACGGAGCTCTGAGGTAGCCCACCAGGGTGCGCGTTGCACTGTTCGCAACAGGCATTGCGGATAGTGCCGTACGGGCGGAGGATGGCCGCGTGACTGGTGCTGCTTCCTCCTCTGCCACCGCGGCTTCCGCCGCTCCCTCCCCCACCACCGGCGCCGGCTCGCCGGGCTCGGTCCTGGGCCTCGCGCCCGTGATCCCGGTGGTCGTCATCGACGACGCGGCCGACGCCGTACCGCTCGCGCGGGCCCTGGTGGCGGGCGGGCTGTCGGCGATCGAGGTGACGCTGCGCACGCCGGCGGCGCCCGAGGCGATCCGGGCCATCGCCGCCGAGGTGCCGGACGCCGTGGTCGGCGCGGGCACCGTGCTCACCCCGCAGGACGTGCGGGCCTCGGTGGCGGCCGGCGCGCGGTTCCTGGTCAGCCCGGGTTGGACCGAGCGGCTGCTCGGCGCGCTCCAGGGCTCGGGGCTGCCGTTCCTGCCCGGTGTCTCCTCCGCCTCGGAGGTGCTGGCACTGCTGGAGCACGGGGTGCACGAGATGAAGTTCTTCCCGGCGGAGGCGGCCGGCGGCGCCGGCTACCTGCGCGCGCTGTCCGCCCCGCTGCCGCAGGCGCGCTTCTGCCCCACCGGCGGCATCGGCCTCGCCTCGGCGCCGGCGTACCTGGCCCTGCCCAACGTGGCCTGTGTGGGCGGCAGTTGGATGCTGCCATCGGACGCGCTGCGGGCCCGGGACTGGTCGCGCGTCGAGCACCTGGCTCGCGAGGCGGCGGCGCTGGCCCCGGCCGCGTAGCTCCCTGGCGCGGGCCCGGAGGCCGGCCGGCCGAACGCGTGACGCCGGGCCGGTCAGCGCGGGGGGGTGTCGTTCAGCGCAGGTGTGAGGTGTCGTTCAGCAGGCGCAGCGAGGCGTTGCCGTCGCCGAAGTACGCCACGGCCGACAGCGAGGCCGCCGAGAGTTCCATCCGGAACAGGGACTCCGGCGGGGCCCCCAGTGCGAGCCGGACCAGCGTCTTGATCGGCGTGACGTGCGTGACCACCAGGACCGTGCGGCCCGGGTGCCGTCCGATGAGCGCGTCGCGGGCCTCCGCCACCCGGTGGGCGACCGCCGCGAAGCTCTCGCCGCCGCCGGTCGGGGCGGCCTTGGTCGAGCCCAGCCAGGTGGTGAGGTCGGCCGGGTACCGCTCGCGCACCTCGGCGAAGGTCAGCCCCTCCCACGCGCCGAAGTCCGTCTCCCGCAGCCCCGCGTCCACCTGGACATCGAGGCCGAGCCGGTCCGCCACCGCCCGCGCCGTCTGCCGGCAGCGCCGCAGCGGTGAGGTGACGACGGCCTCGACGGTGCCCCGGGCGGCGAGCGCCGCCGCGGCGTGCTCGGCCTGCCGAAGCCCCACGGGCGACAGTTCGGGGTCGGACCCGGTGCTGCCGGAGAACCGCTTCTGCGGGGTGAGCGCGGTCTCGCCGTGCCGCAGCAGTACGAGGGTGGTCGGCGGGCCCAGGTCGGGGGCGGGGCTCCAGCCCATGGTCGGGGCCGCCGGCCGGACCTCGGTGGCGCCGGCCGCCTCCGCTGAGGCGCTCGCGCCGAAGTCGGCGTCCGGGCCCACGCCCGCCCCAGTGCCGGTGCCGATGCTGGTGTCGGTGCCCGGCGGGCTCGCCGGGCCGGCCGCCGGCAGGGCCGTGGCCGGGCGCCAGGGCTCGCCCCGCCCGCCCGCGTCCATCGCCTCGTTGGCCAGCCGGTCCGCGTGCTTGTTCTGCTCGCGCGGCACCCAGGCGTAGCTGACCTGGCCGGCCGGGAAGATCGCCGCCGCCTCGGTGGCCAGCGGGCGCATGTCGGGGTGCTTGATCTTCCAGCGGCCCGACATCTGCTCCACCACGAGCTTGGAGTCCATCCGGACCAGCACGTGCGCCGCCGGGTCGAGGGCGTACGCCGCGCGCAGGCCGGCGATCAGCCCCTGGTACTCGGCCACGTTGTTGGTGGCCGTACCGATGAACTCCGCGGCCTCGGCGAGGGGTTGGCCCGTCTCCTGGTCGAAGACGACGGCGCCGTAGCCGGCGGGCCCCGGGTTGCCCCGGGACCCGCCGTCCGCCTCCACCACGAAGCGGTGCGGCATTCGGCTCAGAGCCCCGACTCGGGCGTGCGGACCAGGATGCGGCGGCAGTTCTCGCACCGCACGACCTCGTCCGGCTTCGCCGCCTTGACCTCGTTGATCTCGGTGATGTTCAGCTCCAGGCGGCAGCCCTCGCAGCGGCGCTGGTAGAGCCGGGCCGCGCCGACGCCGCCCTGCTGGGTGCGCAGCTTCTCGTACAGCTTGAGCAGGTCGGCCGGGATGGAGCCGGCGACCACCTCGCGCTCCTTGGTGGCCGTCGCGATCTCGGCGTCGAGGCTCTCGGTGGCGGCGTCCCGGCGCGCGGTGGCGTCCACGACCTTGGCCTCGACGGCGGCGACCTGCTCGGTGAGTTCGGCGGCCCTGGCCTGGGCGGACTCGCGACGCTCCATGATCTCCAGGACCACGTCCTCCAGGGTGCCCTGGCGCCTGGCCAGCGAGGCGATCTCGCTCTGCAGGTTCTCCAGGTCCTTGGGCGAGGTCACGGCGCCGGAGTCGAGGCGCTTCTGGTCGCGGGCGGCGCGCTGGCGGACCTGGTCCACGTCCTGCTCCGCCTTGGTCTGTTCGCGGGCGGTGTCGCTCTCCTCGGTCTGCGCGGCGACGAGCAGGTCGCGCAGTTGCGTCAGGTCGGCGTTGAGGGTCTCGATCTCGGCGTGCTCGGGCAGGCTCGCGCGCTTGTGGGCGAGCTGGGAGAGCCGTACGTCGAGCGCCTGGACGTCGAGGAGGCGGATCTGGTCGGCGGGCGCGGCGTTCAGTTCGGGGCTCCAGAGGGCTGAGTCGTGTGGGCTTGGGGTGTGGCGGACGCGTGCGCGGTCCACGGGTCGGTGACCGTGTGCGAGATGTGCGTACGCAGGCCCCACGCGTTCCGGTCGGAAATCTCGTCGAGCTGGGCCGCGGCCTGCTCGACCCAGGGCCATTCGGTGGCCCAGTGCGCGGCGTCCACCAGGGCCAGCGGGCCGGTCTCCCGGGCCTCGGAGGCCGGGTGGTGGCGCAGGTCGGCGGTGACGTAGGCGTCCACGCCGGCGGCCCGCACGGCGTCGAAGAGGCTGTCGCCCGAGCCGCCGCAGACCGCGACGGTGCGCACGGTGGCCTCCGGGTCGCCGGCGACCCGCACGCCCTGCGCGGTGCGCGGCAGCCGCGCCGCGACCCGCTCGCCGAAGGCGGCCAGGCTCAGCGGTACGTCCAGCTCGCAGATCCGGCCGAGGCCGCGGCGGCCCGCCGGGTCGCTCGGGTCGGGCACGAGCGGCGCGGTGACGCGCAGGTCGAGCGCCCCGGCGAGGGCGTCGGAGACGCCGGGGTCGGCGCGGTCGGCGTTGGTGTGCGCCACGTGCAACGCGACGTCGTGCTTGATCAGGGTGTGCACCACGCGGCCCTTGAACGTGGAGGCCGCGACGGAGGTCGTGCCGCGCAGGTAGAGCGGGTGGTGCGTGACGAGCAGGTCGGCGCCGATCCGTACGGCCTCGTCGGCGACGGCCTGCACGGGGTCGACGGCGAACAGGACGCGGGTGACGGGCTGGTCCGGGTCTCCACAGACCGTGCCGACGGCGTCCCACTCCTCGGCCCGCTGCGGGGGCCAGAGGGCGTCGAGCGCGGTGAGAACTTCAGCGAGTGCGGGCACGGGTCAGAGGTTACCTGCCCGCCCCGCCCCCACGCCCCTGAGCTGTGGCACCCCGCCCCCGACCGGCCGCCGGCACGGGCGGAGCGGCGGGGCCGGGCGGCCGACACCGTTGCCATACGGGGCGGCGGGACGGGGTGGGCGGGCGTTACGGCGCCAGGTAGCCGCGCAGGTCGTTCAGGACGCTGCGGGCCGCGGTGACGCCGAGGCCCAGGTACCAGGTCTCGTCCGGCACGTCCTTGGCCTGCCCGGCCCGCACCGCGCCCAGCTTCTTCCACAGCGGGTTGTCCTCGGCGCGGTCGCGCTTGGTGGTCTTCGGGTCGCCGTAGACGCCGGTGAAGATCCAGTCGGCGTCCGCCTCGTCGATACGCTCCGGGCTGATCTCCGTGGCCAGGTCGTTGACCTGCTGGTTCTTCGGGCGAGGCAGGCCCACGTCGGCCAGGATGGTGCCGATGAAGGACGCCTTGGCGTAGAGCCGGGTGAACTGCGGCATGTAGCGGAGCATGGTGACGGTCGGCTTGTCAGGGCCGATGTCGGCGCCGAGCTTCTTGGCCGCCGCCTCGTACGCGGCCAACTCCTTGCGCGCCGCCTCGGTCTTGTCCAGGGCCGCCGCGTTGAGGAGGTAGTTCTCCTTCCAGGTGAAGCCGGGGCGGATGGAGAAGACGGTCGGGGCGATCTGCGCGAGCTTCTTGTACTGGCCCTCGGCGCGCAGCTTGCTGCCCAGGATGAGGTCGGGGCGCAGGGCGTGGATGGCCTCCAGGTTGAGGCTGTTGATGGTGCCGACGCTCTTCGGGTTCCCCGCGGCCTTCTTCAGGTAGTCGGGGATGCCGTCGTCGCCCTCGGACGGGGCGTAGCCGACCGGCCGTATGCCGAGCGAGACGACGTTGTCCAGCTCGCCGACGTCGAGCACGACCACGCGCTGAGGCGCGGCCTTGATCTCCGTCTTGCCCATGGCGTGCGTGACGGTGCGCGGGAACTCGCCGGGCCGCGCGTCGGTGCCCATCCGCGCGGTCTCCTCGGCGGCCTTGCCGAAGTCCTTGCCGCCCTGCGCGACGGACTTCGAGCCGCCGCCCGAGCCGCCGCCGTCGTCGTCCGAGGCGCCACAGGCCGACAGGGCGAGCGTGCCGGCGAGGGTGAGGGAGACGGCGGCGAGGGCGCGCCGCCTGAGGGCGGGCACCGTGGCGCGACGGCGTGGGGGCATGACGTGCTCCTGCTCTACGAGGGTTTCGCGGGGCCCCACGGGGCCGTGGCGCCGCGCGGGGCGAACCGCGGCGGCGTGCCGGTCTCCAGGTGAGGCGACCCTTACCTTAAGCCGCCCCGCGAGTCCCCCTTGAGCCGCGTCCCTCGCCGCCCCGTCCCCCGCCCGGGGCGATCGCCGGGTGGGTCTGGGCCAGCACGGCGCTCCGTTGGCGGCCACGCCGCGCCGGCCGTCCAGCCGGGTCCAAGCACACCAACCACGCACATGCCGGAAATCCGAGTGCTAGCCACCCTTTCGCGTGAAGTAGCGCACCGGTCGCCGCTCCCCACGGGGTCGACAAAACTACGTTCAGGCACTGGAGGTGACCGTTCCATGACGGCCTGTGCCATCGAGACCGCTCCCCAGACTGACCGCACCACGCGTTCCACCCACCCCGAGACCGCCCCGGGGCCCGCCCCCGGCGACGGCGGACGGGGCCCGGGCGACGCCGTACGGGGCCCGGCCGAGCACACCACCGCAGCCACCGCGGCGCAGCCCGGCCCGGCCGCCCTCACGCTCGCGGCCGACGGTTCGTACGCGGCCCGGCTCGCGGTCTGCCGCGCGACCGGTGAGTGGTTCCCGGAGCGCTGGACGCTGAGCGGTCCCGAGCCGTACGCGGTGCCGCTGCCGGCGCGACAGCCGGAGGAGCCGGAGAGCGAGGTGTCGCCGCTGGCGGACGGGCGCGTGCTGATCCGCCGTCAGGTCGCCGAGCGGCACGCGCTCTCGCTGCTCTACCCCGCCGGCCCCGGCACCGGCGAACTCCCGCTCGGCTTCATCGAGTGCGACGAACTGTCGCTGCTGCCACCGGCGCCCTGCGGCACCCTGGCGTACGCGCTGGCGCCCGGCGAGCACTCCACGCACGTGTGGCTGGTGCACGGCGGCTCGTTCGGGCCCGAGCACGTCGCGGAGGTGCCCGGGCGGTGCACGGGGGGAAGCTGGCTGGACCGCTCCGGGCGGCTGCTCGCCCTCGACCGCGAGTGGAACGGCCGGGTCAAGTCCGTCGTCGTGGACCTGCGACGGGGCGGCGAGACCACGCCGCTGCTCCAGATCGCCGAGGACAGCGACGACCGGCTCGTACTGGCCGATCCGGACAGCGGCCTGCTGCTCGTGCGGTCCAACGCGCCGGGCCGGGAGCGGCTCGGCTGGGGCGTGCTCGGCAGCACGCTGCCGGTGCGCTTCCCCGACTGCCTCGATCCGCGCCCCACCGACCCGCGCACCGGCGGCACGGCGCACCCGGCGGTCACGCTGGCGCCGTTCGCGGCGCAGCCGGGCCAGACGCTGACGCCGGAGAACTGCGCGGTGGCGTTCCGGCTGACGCCGGCGCACCCGGGCGGCGGCGCGAGTTGGGTCGCCGTGTGGCGCCCGGCGGACCGTCGGCTGCGGCACCTGTCCGCGCCGTCCGGCTGGCTGCCGGGCGCGGGCCTGTGGACCCGGGACGGCGAGTTGCGCCTGCCGTACGCCACCACGCAGACGGCCTGCGGCCTGGCCCGGCTGCGCGCGGCCGACCTCGCCCCGCAGCCCCCGGCCAGGCGACGGACGCAGGCCGGGCCCACGCAAGCCCAGCTCGCGCAGGCCGGGCCCGTCGGCCGTGGCGTACGCGACGGCGTGGGGCAGGCGCGCGCGGGTGGCACAGTGCGCGCGCCGGGCGCCGGCCGGTCCAGGGCGCCGGGCCACTCCCTGGCCCCGTACGAGCCGGCCCGTTTCCGCGCGCCGCTGCCCGCCTACGAGGCGCCGCCGCCCATGCACGAGCGGTGCGCCGAGCAGCCCGCGCACCCCGCCGCCCCGCGCGCGGGCCGGACGCTCCCGCTCGACGCCTCGCGGCCCTGGCAGCACGAGGGGCCCGGCCCGCACGACGAGAGCCAGCACCACGCGGGCCCACACAGCGTGGGCTCACACAGCGTGGACCAGCACTATGGGCGCCCGCACCACGTGAGCCCGTACGACGAGAGCCGGCACCGCGCGAGCGCGTACGAAGCGCCGGCCGCCTGGGGGCCCGCCGCCGATCCGCGCCGTGCGGCGGCCGCGCCCCGCCCCGTGCCGCTCCAGCAGGCACCGCTGGAGCGGCCGGCGTAGGGGGCGCCGGCGAACGGTTCGTCGGTGTCGCGTGGGCGCCGGTGGTCGATTCCGCTCGACCGGCCGGCGCCTCGCGTCAACTCCCGGGCCGCACAACGCATTGCATCTCCCGCTATATCCGTCCCAGCGGAGCAAAGCGGGAGCGTCTGCGAAATCGCGTGTGAATACGCACCGTTCGGCGCGCTCTTATCCGCGCCGAAGACGGCGACCAAGTCGGTGACTAAAGGGCGACAAAATCAGGCCCCTTATGCGGTCGGCGCGTGATCCACGGGCTGGTTAGACTTGAGTGGGGGCTACGCAAGCCGTAGGCGGGGCATGTTTTCGTGCGCCGAACGGCCTGTCGTTGGTGGCGTGTTGACGCTGGTCACAGCTCGCGTGCACGGGCAGTGACCCCCCGCGCGCACGACATTAGCGATATTTCACGGAGTGACTTCCCTCATGGCCAATGCCCGAATGGATTCCCCCGATACTCGTCAATGGGGATCGCCCGCGTCGCAGCGGGGCGATGCCGCGTCCACCGAGGCCGCTGGCGCCGGTAAGCACCGCGGCCCGGCCGCCGCCGAAAGCGGCCAGGAACAGGCGCACGGCAAGCACCGACGCCCCGCGGGCCAATAGGCGACACCCACCACGCGCGGAGAAAGCACCGCCGGGCGGTCGGGGCGAGCGGGACGCGGCGAGGGGGCACTCGACGGTCACGTGCGGGACACCCCGCCACCGGCCCTCCCCCTCTCCTCCCGCCCCTCCCCACACCCGTGACATTTGTCCCGGTGAGCCGCTGACATTTACATCTGCCCAGCTCAGCGGCCGATTTCGTAGCGTCTAAGGCATGACGCAGCCAGCCCGCACGGGCCCTCACGCGCCGGCCACGCCCGGCGCCGCCGGCCCGGCCACCTCAGCAAGCCCAACCAGGCCAGGCGGCCCCGCCAACCCGGACAGCGCGGGCGGCCCGTTCGGCGGGCCGGGCCCCCGGGCCGCCGCGCCGGCCGTGCGGCTGAGCGGCGTGACGCGCCACGACGGCACGGTCCGCGCCGTCGACGGTCTCGACCTGGAGATCGCCCGCGGCTCCACCGTCGCCCTGCTCGGCCGGAACGGCGCGGGCAAGTCCACCGCGTTGAACGTGCTCCTCGGCCTGCTGCCGCCGACGGCGGGCGAGGTCTCGCTCTTCGGCGGCCCGCCGCGGCGCGCGGTGCGCGAGGGCCGGGTGGGGGCGATGCTCCAGGACGGCCGGCCCATCCCGCGCGTGACGGTGCGGGAGTTGGTCCGGTTCGTGGCCGCCAGCTATCCGGCGCCGCTGCCCGTGGCGCGCACGCTGGCGCTCGCCGGCCTCGACGCGCTCGCCGACCGGCGCGTGGACCGGCTCTCCGGGGGCCAGGCACAGCGCGTCCGGTTCGCCCTCGCACTCGCCGGAAACCCGGAGTTGGTCGTGTTGGACGAGCCGACTACGGCCCTAGACGTGGCCGCGCGGCGGGCGTTCCGGGAGGCCATGCGCCGCTACACGGGGCGGGGCAACACCGTGCTGTTCTCCACGCACTACCTGCCGGAGGCGGACGAGAACGCGGACCGGATCGTCGTCATCGACGGCGGGCGGATCGTCGCCGACGGCTCCGGCACCGAGGTGAAGCGTTCCGTGGGTGGCCACCTGGTCGCCTTCGACCTGGCGGGAGCGTCGAGCGCGGACCTCGCGCGGCTGCCCGGCGTGACGGCCGTGCGGGTGCGCGGCGGTCGCGCCCGGCTGCGCAGCGTGGACTCCGACGCCACCGTCGTGGCCCTGGCCGAGCGCGGCGCGGTCCGTGGCCTTGAGGTCACCCCGGCCAGCCTCGACGACGTGTTCCTCGCCCTGACCGCCGCGCCCGAGACGACGCGCGGCGCGACGGGAGACGACGCGGCGGAAGACGGGGCGGCGCGAGACGGGGCGGCGGGGCTCGGCGCGGCGGAGGCGGTAGCCCGGTGATCGCCTACCTGATGCTCGAAGTACGCCGCACGCTGCGCGACTCCGGATTCGTCATCTTCGGCGTCGGCATGCCGGTGGCGATGTACCTGCTCTTCTCCAACCTGGTCCTGGACGGTGGCGACCAGCGGGCGGAGACCACGGTGTCGCTGATGGTCGGCATGGCCGCGTACGGGGCGCTCGGTTCCGCGCTCAGCGTCGGCACGGGGCTCGCGGAGGACCGTTCACTCGGCTGGCTGCGACAGTTGCGGCTCACCCCGCTCGCGCCCTCCCGGGTCGTCGCCGCCCGCGCCCTCACCGGGTCGGTCGTCGTGCTGCCCGCCATCGTGGCGGTGCTGCTGGCCGGCGGGCTGGTCAATCACGTGGCGCTGGCCCCCTGGCAGTGGGGCGCCCTCCTCGGCCTGCTCTGGCTGGGCACCGCGCCCTTCACGCTGTTGGGCCTCGGCAACGGCTACCGGCTGAGCGCGCAGACCACCGGCGTGGTCAACCTCGTCTGCGGCCTGGGCCTGTCCATAGTCGGCGGCCTGTGGGTGCCCACCGACTCCTTCCCCGACTGGCTCCGGGCCCTGTCCAGTTGGACGCCCACCCACCGCTTCGCAGAGTTGGGCTGGAGCGTGACCGACGGACACGCGCCGCACCTGATAACGGCCCTGACACTGGCCGGCTGGCTCGCCCTCTTCGCCGGCTACGCCCTGCGCTCGTACCGCGTCTGCACCCGTACGGCATGACCCGGTGCCCCGAGACCGTCGCGGCCCGGGTGGTGCGCGCCGCCCACAGCGGGCGAAGGGCGAACGCCCCGGATCCGGGGCGTACGGTACGCACTGGCCGCGGACCGGCGCTCACGGCCGCACGGGCGAGAGCGGCTGGGTGGGTGGGGGTGGCAGAAGGATCTGGAGCGGTGGCGGGAGGGTGTGGGGGATGGCGTGGTGGGAGCGGATCGACGCACGGCTGGGACGTCGGGCGGACGGCTACGCCGTGCGGTTTCCCGGGAACCGTGACGAGGGGCCCAGCGAGTGGGTGCTCGTCCCCTGGCTGCTGCTGGCGAGCGGGGCCGCGGTGGACGTGTGGGAGGGCCATGTCGCCCCCCGGTGGCTGGCGGCGGCGGGGTTGGTCTCGTTCGTGGGGTGCTACCTCGCCGCCATATTCGTCGGGAGCGCGTCCACTCGCGCCCGGCGCCGCGCCGCGATCCTGTTCCTCCTGCCGGCCACGCTGCTGGCCAGCGTGCTCGGCGCCGCGTACGGGGGCGGTTGGCTGACCCTGTTCTCGCTGCTGTCGCTGGCCACCGGGGTCACGGTGCGCCCGCCGACGGTGCTGCCGGCACTGCTCGGCGTGGTGGCCGTCGGCGTCCTCAGCGCCATGGTCGGTGGTCATCCCGACGAGGTGGTGACCGTGGCGTACTCCTCGTTGATGTCCGGTGCGGTGGTCGCCATCGTCCGGAGGTTGATCGTCACCGTCCACAAACTCCACGACGCCCAGGAGGCGTTGACACGCTCGGCCGTCGAGCGCGAGCGGTTGCGCTTCTCCCGCGACCTGCACGACCTGCTCGGCCACACGATGTCGGTCGTGGTGGTGAAGGCCGAGGCGGTGCGGCGGCTCGCCCCGCACGACCCGCGGGCGGCCCTGGCCCAGGCGGCGGACATCGAGGCGATCGGCCGGCAGGCCCTCACCGAGATCCGCGAGGCCGTCACCGGCTACCGCGAGGGCAGTCTGGCCACCGAGTTGGACCGGGCGCGTTCGCTGCTGGACGCGGCCGGCGTGACGGCGGTCGTACGCCAGTGGGGCCCGCCGCTACCGGCCCAGACCGAGGCGTTGCTCGGCTGGGTGGTCCGGGAGGGCGTCACCAACACGGTCCGGCACAGCGGCGCCACGCGGTGCGAGATCGAACTCCGCACGGGCGTGGACACGGTGCGACTGAGCATCGTGGACGACGGGTCCGGCGGTACGGGAGGAACGGCGGGGACGGCGGGAATGGCGGGCGCAACCGGCGAGCGGCCCGCGAGCCCGCGCGAGCACGGTGCGACGCGACGGGGCGGCGGGACGGGCCTCGCCGGTCTCACGGAACGGCTCGCGGTGGCCGGCGGCACGCTGGACTTCGGCCCGGACGGCCGGCGCGGCTTCCGGCTCACCGCCGTGCTGCCCGTGGACCTCCCCGCGCCGCCGCCCGGGTTCGAGGTGGCGGCGGGGAGCGGTGTGGGCGGGGCGGCCGGTCAGTAGTAACCCTTCGCGCCGTCCAGCGACTCCCGGATGGTGTCCATGTGTCCGGCGTGCCGGGCGGTCTCCTCTATCAGGTGGAACAGTATCCAGCGCAGGCTCGCCTCGCGGGCGGCGACTCCCGGCGCCCGGCCGGTGTCGTCGAGCGCGTGGCCCGCGATGATCTCGTTCGACACAGCGCACTGCCGCTCGTACTCCGCGAGGAGTTGGGCCAGTGGTACGCCGTCCACCCGCATCTCGGCGCTGTCGGGAGCGTCGGCGGCGGCGCGCGGCCCCCGTTCCGGCCGGCCGAGGAAGACGTGCTCGAACCAGAGGTGCTCGACCCAGGTCAGATGGGCGACGAGGCCGGCCATCGTCATGAGGGGCGAGGTGGGCAGCAGCGCCCGGTGCGCGTTCTCGTCGCTGAGGTCGGCGCACTTCCACTGGACGACCGCGCGCTGCATGTCGAGCCAGCCGACCAACTGGGTCCGCTCGTCAGCGGTGTAGGGAGGGCGCTCGCGAGGTGGTGGCGTCATGGCCGGTGACGCTACCTGTGTGACGGCGCACCCGCATGACGTTTTCTCGCGAGAGGGCGGGCAAGTGAGCAGACGGGCGAGCGAGCGGACGGGCGAGAGGGCGAGCCAGCGAGCGGGCAGGCGGCCGAGCCGGCGGGCGCGGCCCGGACAGGACCGGGCGCTGTGGGACCGTACGGTCCGTACGGCCGCGGCGGGGCCGGGTGGTCGGGTGGTCGCCCGGGCCCGGGTGGTCGCGCGGGCGGTGTCCCGCGCGCGGCGGCCGGTCGGGACTGGTCCGGCGCGCGCCCGGCCCTCGTTAGGCTGCCCGCATGACCGACTCCGCCAGTCAGCAGACCGCCGAGGCCGCGAGCGAGGAGGGCGTGCCGCGTATCCGGGTCCTGCTCGCCGAGGACCAGGGCATGCTGCGCGGCGCGTTGGCGCTGTTGCTCGGGCTTGAGCCGGACATAACGGTGGTCGCGGAGGTGGCGACGGGCGACGCGGTCGTGCCTCGGGCGGTGGAGGCGCGGCCGGACGTGGCGCTGCTCGACATCGAACTGCCGGGTCGCAGCGGGCTCGACGCGGCGGCCGAACTCCGTGAGCGGCTGCCGGAGTGCCGCGTGCTGATCCTGACCACCTTCAGCCGCCCCGGCTACCTGCGGCGCGCGATGGAGGTCGGGGCGTACGGGTTCCTCGTCAAGGACGGACCCGTGGAGGAGTTGGCGGCGTCGATCCGCCGGGTGTTGGCGGGCGAGCGCGTCATCGATCCGGCACTCGCGGCGGCGGCGCTGAGCGCCGGGCCTAACCCCCTGACGCCGCGCGAGCGGGACGTGCTGTCCGCGGCGGCTGACGGCGCCACCATCGCGGACGTCGCCGGCCGGGTCCACCTCTCCCCCGCCACCGTGCGCAACTACCTCTCGGCCGCCATCGGCAAGACCCGGACCCGCAACCGCATGGAGGCGGTCCGCGCCGCCCGGCAGAACGGCTGGCTCTGAGCGGCCCACCGCTCGTCCGGGCGGCCGGGACCGGCACGGAACCCGTCGGGACGGCGGGCTTGTCGCGGCCCGGGCGCGTCAGGTGCGCAGGTACGAGGCGCCGTTGAGGTCCAGGACGGTGCCGGAGCTCCACTGCGCCTCGGGCGAGGCCAGCCACAGCACCGCGGCCGCGATCTCGGCGGGTTCCGCGACCCGGCCGAAGGGGCTCTGGGCACGGATCGCCTCGCCCTCGGCGCCGGTCAGCCGGTGCGCGACGCGGTCGGTGTCGATGAAGCCCGGCGCCACCGAGGCGACGGCGATGCCGTGCGGGGCCAGGGCCACGGCCAGCGACTGGCCGAGCGCGTGCACGGCGGCCTTCGTCGCCCCGTACGCCGGGTGGTCGGGCTCGCCGCGGAAGGCGCCGCGCGAGCCGATGTTGACGATGCGGCCGCCGGTGCCCTGGTCGATCATGTGCCGGGTGGCGAGGTGGCTGAGGTGGGCGGTGCCGAGCAGGTTGACCGCCACGTGCGCCTGCCAGGCCTCGGTCCACTCCGTGTAGGAGGTCTCCGCCGGTGGGTGCGGGGTGTTGACGGCGGCGTTGTTCACCAGGACGTCGATGCCGCCGAGCGCCGCGACCGCCTCGCGGACCAACTCCCGTGCCCCGTCCGCGGTGGCGAGGTCGGCGCCGACGAGGGCGTGTCCGGTGCCGGGCAGCGAGGCGAGCGTGGCCTCGGCGTCCGCGCGCCGCGTGCCGTAGTGCACCGCCACCCGGTCGCCGTGCGCCGCGAAGGCCGCGGCCACCGCCCGGCCGAGGCCGCGCGAGGCCCCGCTGACGAGCACCCGCCGCCCGGTGGCGGCGAACGCCGACCCGGGCGACAAACCAGTGGTGGGCGGCGGGGGGTTGGCCATGGCTGCGCTCTCTCCTCGCGGTGGTACGCGGTCTCGGTCTCCGCGCTGTGCTACGCGGCTACGCGGGTTCCTCGCGGTGCCGCGTGGGCCTCGCGGCCGGCGCGGCCAGCCTATGTCGCCGCGCCCGCGCGCCCCGGCGCCCCCTCCGCGCCCCGCACTCCCCACGTTCCACTGCCCCGCGCCACCGCACCCCGCTGTCCCGCACCCCCACGTCCCGCGCCTACGCGCCCGGCCGCGCCTCTGCTTCCCGCCTGGCCGCTCCGCGCCCCGGTG
The DNA here is from genome assembly GCF_029392895.1 of Streptomyces sp. 71268. Lineage (NCBI taxonomy): Bacteria > Bacillati > Actinomycetota > Actinomycetes > Kitasatosporales > Streptomycetaceae > Streptomyces > Streptomyces sp. 71268. The sequence goes on along the minus strand of NZ_CP114200.1, from coordinate 6,338,779 downwards.
CGCTCAGCTCCCGGACTCGGCCCGTTGGCCCGGGGCGCTCCCGTCCCGTCCTGCGTCGGCTCGGTCCGGCCCCGCCGTAACACCACCGGGCGCGGCCGGCGTGGCCAGCACGTCCGACGCGTCCGCTTCTTCCGGCCCCTGCTCCTGCTCCTGCTCCTGCTGCGCGTCGTCCGCCGCCGGCCGGGCGGGGCGCGGCGGCAGCAGGGCCACCAGGGCGGTGGCCAGGACCAGGACCAGGGCGCCGACCAGGAAGGCCCGGGCGTACCCCTGCGTCAGGGCGTCGGCGGAGCGGCTGCCGAGCGCGTCGGTGCGGTCCGCGGCGACGGTGACGAGCAGCGACAGGCCGAGCGCGCCGCCGATCGTCCGCGCGGTGTTGAGCAGGCCCGACACGACACCGGCGTCGGTGGGCGGGACGCCCGAGGTGGCCGCGGCGGTGAGCGGGGTCATCATCAGGCCGGCGCCGAACGACATGAGGATGCCGGGCCCGAGGAGGGTGGTCAGGAACGTTCCGTCCACGTCCATGGCGCTCTGCCAGAAGAAGCCCGCCGATGCGACGGCGCCGCCGGCGAAGGTGAGCAGCCTCGGGTCCACGCCGCGGGCCATGAACTTGGGGGCGACCTGCGCGCCGACGACGATCGAGATGGTGTGCGGCAGGAACGCGAGGCCGGCGCGGACGGCGTTGTAGTCCAGGACGTTCTGCATGTACAGCGACAGGAAGTACCACATCGAGAAGAAGCCCATGCCGCAGACGACCAGCACCAGGTTGGCCGACCAGACGGCGCGGACGCGGAACAGCCGCAGCGGCACCAGCGGTTCCGCCGAGCGGGACTCGACGGCCACGAAACCGGCGAGCGCGAGCAGCCCGCCGCCCAGCGGCACCAGGGCCTCGGCCCCGTTCCAGCCGTACTCCTCGGTGCGCGCGATCCCGTACGCCACGGCGCCGACGCCGACGGTGACCAGCGCCGCCCCCGGCAGGTCCAGCGGTCGGCGCGAGGGCGTCGCGTGCTGGCCGGTGAGCGAGGTGGCGGCCACGACGCACACCAGCACGCCGATCGGCACGTTGATGAGCAGCACCCAGCGCCAGGACAGGGCGTCGGTCAGCACGCCCCCGATGAGTCCGCCCGCCGCGCCGCCGCCGATGCCGACGGCCATCCACAGCCCGATGGCCCGCATCCGTTCCGGGCCCTCCGGGAACGAGGAGGTGATGATGGTGAGCGTGGACGGGGCGAGGGTGGCGGCGCCCACGCCCTGGGCGGCGCGGGCCGCGATGATCTGCCACGGCTCCTGCGCCAGGCCGCCGGCGAGGCTGGCCAGCGTGAACAGGCTGAGGCCGGCCAGGAACACCTGCTTGCGCCCGAAGAGGTCGCCCGCCCGGCCGCCGAGGAGCATGAAGCCGGCGTAGGTGAGGGTGTAGGCGTTGGCCACCCACTGCAGGTCGCTCTCGTCGAGGCCGAGCCCGGTCCGCATCGAGGGCAGGGCCACGTTGACGACCGACACGTCGAGGACGACGAGGAACTGCCCGGCGCACGCGGCGAGGATCACCGCCCAGGCGAGCGGCGTGGGCCGGGCGGCGGCGGGGGCCGGAGCGTCGGCCGCGGCGGGCCCACCAGCTTCTGTCTGCGACATGACAGTCATGCTGGCAGCGGGGCACCGCCCTGCCGCCGCCCGCTCGCCGCGTCCCGGGCCCCACCCGGCCGAGTTAGGGGCTCCGCCCGACCGTCTAGGGGTCAACTCCGGGTGCTCCCCCGGCCCCTGCGCCCCTCCGTGGCTGACCGCGTCCCTCCGTGCCTGGCCGTGCCCGGGCCCGTCGAACCGTGCCCCTCCCTGTCGGACCGAGCCCCTCCCCACCTGACCGTGCCCACACCAGCACCACACACCCCTGCGCTCGCGCCCCTCGTTCCGGTGCGTGCGGACCCCCGCCCGGCCACGCGCGCCAGCTGGCCGGTTACCGCACGGCCGCCGCGCGCGCCATCGCGCCCCGTACGGGCTCCGCCCCGCCCCCCGTCACGGGCCGCCCACCCCTGGCCGTCTGGTCCGCCGTCGGTCGCGGGCCGCGCCGTTGGCGCCACCCCGCGCGTGCGCGGGGCCGGCGCGTGGGGCACGATGAACGGCCGGCCGGTCCGGGCGGCGGGGTTCCTCGCGCGGGCGACCGCGCCGGGGCGTGGCGTGGCACGGAGGTACGGCGCCCTCCGTACCGCGATCCGGTGCGAGCCCCGAGCGGTGCGGGCGGCCGACCGTGGCCCGTATCGCGCGGCGGGAAATCCGGGGCGAAATGCGGTGGGAAATCCGACCGTTCGGGAATTGCGGTCGAAGGCGTCCTGGCAGAGTTCCGGGGAGCGAAAGGGATGCCGTAAGTCCCGGAATGGCCGCACATCGCGGAAAATTTCATACCCCCGCCCGACAACCGACCACACCGCGTGGCCGGGAAGACCCAGAGATCGTCAGAGAGCAGAGGAACCGACCATGTCGCCCAAGCCGGAGATCGTCGCCGCTTTCGAGGCGGCCAAGGGATTCATGCCGCTCGACGAGGGACTGGCCCTGTACGAGGCGGCGGAGGAGGCGGGGGCGCGTGGGCTACCGCTGCTCGAGGTCGGCAGCTACTGCGGACGCTCCACGATCCTGTTGGCCGCCGCCGCGCGCGAGGCGGGCACCGTGGTCGTCACGGTCGACCACCACCGCGGCTCGGAGGAGCAGCAGCCGGGGTGGGAGTACCACGACCCGTCGCTGGTCGATCCTCGGGTGGGGCTGATGGACACGTTGCCCACCTTCCGCCACACGCTGCACGCGGCCGGGCTCGAAGGGCACGTGATCGCGGTGGTGGGGAAGTCGCCGCAGGTCGCCGCGGTGTGGGGCGGCCGGCTCGGCCTGGTGTTCATCGACGGCGGGCACACCGACGAGCACGCGAGCGGCGACTACGCGGGCTGGGCGCCGCACCTCGCGCAGGGCGGCCTGCTCGTGATCCACGACGTGTTCCCGGACCCGGCCGACGGCGGGCAGGCGCCGTACCGCGTCTACCGGCGGGCGCTGGAGTCGGGGGCGTTCACCGAGGTCTCCGAGACCGGCTCGCTCCGCGTCCTGCGCCGTACGGCCCCGGGCGTCTGACGCCCCGCCGCCCGCCGCCCCGCTCCCTCCGCTCCGTCCGCTCCGTCCGCTCCGTCCGCTTCCGCCTCTCCCACCGCTCTCCCGGACCGCCCGTCGCGCCGCGTACCGCCCGGCTCGTACGCCCTGCCTGCTACGTCCCGCTTCCGCCGCACTCGCGCCCCCCGCTCGCGCGCCGGCACGCGGCGGCGGGCCACGGGAACGCGCCCCGGAGCGCACTGGCCGGCGCGCGGCGCACTACCATCGCCCGGGTGTCGAACGGCAGCTTTCCCCCCACCCCGCGCCGGCTCGGCGGCACCCTCGTCATCGTGCTGGCCGTGCTCGCGCCGGTCTGCTTCGCGGGCTGGCTCGTGTGGCGCTCCATGGACGAGGGCGACACCGGGGCCCCCGGCGCGCCGCCGCTCGCCGCCGCCTCCTCGGCCGCGCCGTCCGCGACGCGGGACGACGGGCGGCGGGATGACCCCGCCGCCTCGGAACGCCCCCCGTCGCCGGGGCACACGCCCGACCAACGGGCCCTGCGGGGCAAGGTGGTGGTCATCGATCCGGGGCACAACCCGCGCAACCGGGACCACACCGCCGAGATCGCCCGGCTGGTCGACGTCGGCACCCACCGCAAGGAGTGCGACACCACGGGTGCCGCGACCAACGCGGGGTACGCCGAGGCCGCCTTCACGCTCGACGTGTCGCGGCGGGTGCGCACGCTGCTGCGCGAGCGCGGCGCGACCGTGAAGCTCACGCAGGACAACGACCGCCCGTACGGGCCGTGCGTGGACGAGCGGGCGGCGATCGGCAACACGGCGCGCGCGGACGCGGCCGTCTCCGTCCACGCCGACGGTGCGGGCGCCGGCCAGCGCGGCTTCCATGTGATCTTGCCCGCGTCGGTGCGCGGCGGCGGGGCCGACACGTCGGCCATCACCGGTCCCTCGCGCCACCTGGGCAGTTCGCTGGCGCGCCGCTTCGGCGAGGCCACCGGGAGCGCTCCCGCCAACTACCTGGGCGGGGGCGAGGGCTTGACGGTCCGCGATGATTTGGGCGGACTCAATCTCTCCACGGTTCCCAAGGTGTTCATCGAGTGTGGCAATATGCGCGACTCGAAGGATGCGGCGTTGTTGACCGATGCGCGCTGGAGACAGCGGGCGGCGCGTGGTATTGCCGACGGCATTACGGACTTCTTGCGCGGGAAGCGATAACGGCCGGGTTGAGCAGCCGTAACGGTCGCTCCCGAAGGGGCGCACCCGGCCGTTCCGGCGATAGATTCACCCGTACGATGGGGGGCCACCCCCGCGCCCTCGCACTTCGCGTCCGGCGACAGCGACGAAAACAGACGAGACCGATAGAGGACCTTACGTGAACATCCGCTCCCTCACTCGAGGCGATGGCGTGGTGATCGGAGCAGCGGTTTTGCTGTTCGTCGCCTCGTTCCTCGATTTCCTTGCCATCGAATGCCCGTCAGGCGTGCCGTCCTCCCAGTGCTCGTCGTGGAACGGCTGGAGCTCCGACTTCGCCTCCAACACGGCCGGCATCTTCGTCCTCGGTGTGGTCGGGGCGGCCCTGGTCGTCCTGTCGCACCTGCTGCCGCAGCGCAACCTGTTCGGTCTGACGCTGGAGCAGTGGGGGACGGCGCTCGCGGTGGCCGCGGCGTTCACCTCCACCTGGACGATGATCTTCAGCCACCCGGACGGCATGGAGAAGGGCGCGGGCCAGATCCTGGGCTTCATCGCCCTGCTTCTGCTGGCCGGCGCCGCCGTGGCCGGTCCGCGCGTGCCCGCGCTCAAGGCTCCGCTCCTGGGCACGGCCTCGCCGCAGCCCACCCCCTCCCCCTACGGTGGCCAGCCGGGTCAGGCCGGCCAGCCGGCCGGTGGCTACGGCTACCCCGGCGGTCAGCAGCCGGGTGCCTCCTCCCCGTACGGTGCTCCGGCCGGTGGCCAGCCCTCGTACGGCGGGCAGCCGGGTGGCGCGAGCGCGGCGCCGGCCGCGGCGGGCGCCGGTGCCGGGGAGTTCGCCCCGTTCTGGTTCGCCGTTCCGGTGGCGCGTCCGCTCTACGCCGAGGACGGCTCGGCGACGCCGATCGCCGAGCTGGCGCCGGGCACCTGGTACCTGGCGGTGGAGCAGCGCGGGCAGGCGCTCGTGGCGCAGACGCAGGACGGCCGTCGCGGCGTGCTGCAGGACACCACGGGCATCCAGCGCGGCTGAGCCGATCCACCAGCCGTTCGCGGCGCTACGGCCCCTCGTCCCTCGCGGGCGGGGGGCCGTCGCCGTGCCCGGCGCCGGCGGCGCCCGGCGGTTACTCGAAGCTGGCCCGGTCCAGCCAGAAGTCCAGCAGCGCGCGGTCGCCGGTGATCCGCACGCGGTCGGTGTCCCGGGGCAGCCGGCGGTAGAAGAGGAGCGCCAGGTCGGTGAGGGCGCCACTGGCGGTGACCTCGGCGGCGCTCTGGGCACGGGCCCAGCGCACGCCCTCCGGGGTCAGCTCGATGGTCCAGTGGCCGGCCTGCTCCGGCGCGGTGTCCGTGGCCCGCAGTCCGATGGCCTGGCCGGTGCCCCGCAACTCGCCGAGCTTGGGGTTGAAGTGGGCGGCCAGCGGGTTGGTGACGATCTCCAACCACTCGTCGACGGCGTCCGCCGCGACGTCCGGGGCCACGGCGTACTCGGTCCCCGTGGCGGAGACCGCGTCCGCCCGGTGGATCACCGTCTCGTGCGTCATGCGGCGCGCCCAGAACGCCGGGCTCTGCTCCTGGCCCCAGGTCCACACGGGGGCGGTGGGGCCCGCCTCGGCGAGCGCCGCGTCGAGCATGGCGGCCCCCTCGGCCAGCCAGGCGTCCATGGCGCGCGGGTCGCTCCCGTCCGGGCCGGCCGACGCTGGCCGTTCGTCCTCCACGTACTCCGTCGCGCGCGCGACGATCAGGGACTCGGCCCAGCGGTGGGCCCGGCCGACGTGTCGCAGCAGGTCGGCCAGGGTCCAGTCGGGACAGGTGGGCACGCGCGTCGACAGGTCGGCGTCGGCCACGGCCGCGCGCAGCAGGTCGCTCTCCGTGGCCAACGCGGCACGGTAGCGGTCGTATCCAAGGTCGGTCATGGGCTTACCGTATGGCCGGCTCCGCGCGGCTCGCCTCGGTATTTCGCGTCGGGGGCCGAGGCCGGCCGGGGTGGCCGTGACCACCCCCGTGGGCTCGCCGGCCGCGCGGCGTCGGGGCGCGCGGCCGGGGCGGGCCCGGCGGGGTCAGCAGCAGTCCGGGGCGAGCCCGGTGGGCAGCCGCTCGCCGCCGAAGACCTGCACGGTGGGCTCGTCGCCGCCGAGCGCGGCCACCGCGAGGAGCAGCGAGCCCGCGGTCCAACTGGTCAGCTCGCGCGGCCAGATGGCGTCGTCGTCGAAGACGTAGCCGGTCCAGTACAGGCCGTCGGCGGCGCGTAGGTGGTGGATGGAGCGCAGCACCCGTACCGCGTGGTCGCTCTCGCCCATCGCCCAGAGGGCGAGGGCCAGTTCGCAGCTCTCGCCGCCGGTGACCCAGGGGTTGGGGGACACGCAGCGCACGCCGTAGTCGGGGACGACGAAGCGGTCCCAGCCGCTCGCGATGCGCTCCTTGGCGGCGGCGCCGGTGACCGCCCCGCCGAGGACCGGGTAGTACCAGTCCATGGAGTAGCGGCTCTTGTCGAGGAACCGCTCGGGGTGGTGCCGGATGGCGTGCCGGAGCCAGCCGAGCGCCAACTCCCAGTCGGGCTGCGGGTCCTCGCGGTGCTCGGCGATGGCCAGGGCGCAGCGCAGGGCGTGGTGGATCGAGGAGCAGCCGGTCAGCAGCGCGTCGGTGACCAGGGCGCCGCCGTCGTCGGGCGCGGCGCGCTTCCAGCCGATCTGGCCGCCGGGCTGCTGGAGGCCGAGAACGAACTCGATGGCCGCGTAGACGGTGGGCCAGAGCTGGTCGAGGAAGGTCTCGTCGCCGGTGGCCAGGTAGTGGTGCCAGGTGCCGACGGCGACGTAGGCGCAGAAGTTGGTCTCCTTGGCGCGGTCGGTCGGCCGGTCGGCGGCCACGCCGTCGGGGGTGTCGGGGTAGGCCGCGTACCAGGAGCCGTCGGAGTTCTGGTGCCGGGCCAGCCAGCGGTAGGCGGCCTCGGCGCGCTCGTGCTCGCCCGCGGCGTCCAGCGCCATGGCGGTCTCGGTGTGGTCCCACGGGTCGAGGTGGTGGCCACGGAACCACGGGATGGCGCCGTCCGCGCGCTGTACGGCGAGGATGCCGGCGACGGTCTCGGCGGCCTGTTCCGCCGTCAACACGCCGGGCAGCACCAGGCGTTCGGTACGCCCCGGCCCACGGCCCGCGACGGTCACGCCCGCTCCTCGACGGCGGCGCGGGCGGGAGCGGCGGCCTGACCGGTGGCATTCGCGGTGGCGTCCGGCACGGGGTCGGGCAACGGCCGCGCGGGGGCGTGCGGCTTCGTCGCGTACGCCACGAAGCTCTTGCCGATGAGCGGGTTGAGCGCGCTCTCGGCGACCCGGGTGGCCAGTGGCTTCTTCATGATGTCCCAGACGAGCAGCTTGTGGTACGCGCGGACCGGCAGCGCCTTGTCGTTGTCCACGCCGAACGCGCACTTGAGCCACCAGTACGGGCTGTGCAGGCCGTGCGCGTGGTGGGTGCCGTACGGTCGCAGCCCGGCCTCGCGGAGCTTGTCGAGCAGTTCGTCGGCGCGGTAGATGCGGATGTGGCCGCCCTCGACCTCGTGGTAGGCGTCCGAGAGGGCCCAGCAGACCTTCTCCGGGCCGTACCGGGGAACGGTGACCGCTATCCGACCGCCCGGGCGCAGCACCCGCACCATCTCGGCGAGCACGCCCTTGTCGTCGGGGATGTGCTCCATGACCTCGGAGATGATCACGACGTCGAAGCTGTCGTCGGGGAAGGGCAGCGCGAGCGCGTCGCCCTCCAGGGCGGTGGCGGTGGCCGTCGCGGGCGCCTCCCCCGCCTCCTTCATGGCGGCGAACCACCGGGCGACCTCGCGGATCTCCTCGCCGTTGCGGTCGAGCGCGACGACGTGCGCGCCGCGCCGGTAGCACTCGAAGGCGTGCCGGCCCGCGCCGCAGCCGAGGTCGAGGACCCGGTCGCCTGCGGCGAGCGGGAAGCGGGAGAAGTCGACGGTCAGCACGGGGGTCTGCCCTCTCTTTCCATCAAGCGGTGGGGGCACCTCCCGGGGACCGGCGGGGGTGCCGGGGCGGGGAGGCGGTGCGGGGCGGTTCGCGGCGGGCGGGGCTTGCGGGCCACGGGGTCGGGGGCGGGCTCGGCGGGCGGGGTGGTGCGGCGGGTACGGGGCGGACGGGGTCAGCGACGCCGGGCGGCGGCCCGCACGCGGATGGCCTCGCGGTAGTGCTCGACGGTGCCGCGCGCGGCCTGTTCCCAGGTGAAGCGGCTCAGCACGCGTTCCCGGCCGGCCGCGCCGAGTCGGGCCCGCAGCGCGGGGTCGTCCAGGAGCCGGCCGATGGCCTGGGCGAGCGCGCCCGCGTCGCCGGGCGGCACCGCGAGGCAGGTCTCGCCGTCCGGGCCCGCCACCTCGGGGATGGCGCCGCCGGTGGTGGCCACCAGCGGGGTGCCGGTGGCCATGGCCTCGGCGGCGGGCAGCGAGAACCCCTCGTACAGCGAGGGCACGCACGCCACCTGCGCCCCACGGACCAGGTCGACCAGCTCCGTGTCGGTGATGCCCTTGACGAACTGGACGGCGTCCGCGAGCCCGTACCGCTCGATGGCCGCGGCCACCGGTCCGTCGTCCGCGCGCTTGCCGACCACGACCAGGTGGGCGGCGGGCTGTTCGGTACGCAGCTTGGCGAGCGCCTCGATCAGGTAGACGAGGCCCTTGAGCGGCACGTCGGCGCTGGAGGTGGTGACGACGCGGCCGGGGATCCGCGGAACGGCGGGGTCGGGCGAGAAGAGCGTGGTGTCGGCGCCGATGGGCACCACGTGCACGCGGCGCGGGGAGACGCCGAGGTCGGCGACGATCTCCTGGCGGGAGGAGCCGGAGACGGTGAGCACCGTCGGCAGCCGCTTGGCGACGCGCTTCTGCATCCGGGTGAAGGCGTACCAGCGGCGGACCGAGGCGCGGCGGCGCCGGTCGGTGGCCGCGTCCAGCTCCAGCTTGCGGTCCACCGTGATCGGGTGGTGGATGGTGGTGACCAGGGGGAAGCCGGCGCGTTCCAGGCCGAGCAGGCCGTAGCCGAGGGTCTGGTTGTCGTGCACGACGTCGAAGGCGCCGCGCCGGGCCGCGAGGTGGCGGCGGGCACGGAGGCTGAAAGTGAGCGGCTCGGGGAAGCCGCCGGTCCACATGGTGCCGACCTCGAGGGCGTCGATCCAGTCGCGGATCTCGTGCGCCTTGGGCGTGCGGAACGGGTCGGGCTGCCGGTAGAGGTCGAGGCTGGGCAGTTCGGTGAGGTGGACGCCGCCGCCAGCGGGATAGTCGGGCCCGTCCGCGCCGTTCACCCCGTCAGCGCCGTCCAGGACGGGGTAGGGCTGGGCGCCGAGCACCTCGACGTGGTGGCCGAGCCGGGCCAGCTCGCGGGAGAGGTGGCGCACGTACACGCCCTGGCCGCCGCAGAACGGGTCGCCCCGGTAGGTGAGCAGCGCGATGCGCAACGGGGCGCCTTCGGCGGCGGGGGGCGCCGCCCGGAGCGGTTCGGGCCCGGTCGTCTGCACGGCCTCAGCGGTCACTCGCGGCCCCCTTCTCGACGCAGTTCAGCGGGAGCGTAACCGCTCGCTGAGATCTAGAACAAGTTCCACCATCGGAACGTGCGGGAAGTCTCGAAGATACCCGCCGTGCCGGGGCGCCCCGGTCCGGGCCCGGGTGATTCGCGCCACTGGGTGAACCGTGGTCGCGGCGGTGTGCCGGTCGCCGGCCACGGCCGGCGACCCGGGCGCCGGCTGGCGGGCGCGGGGCGGCCCGGGGCTCCGGGGGCGCGTCAAAGTGAAACAGGTTTCAGCACTCGCGCGGCCCCGTGGGCCCTGTCATCATGCACGGTGTTCGCAGCCGCCCGGCGCACGCGCCGGCTCCCGCACCGAAGTAGGACAGATGACCGCAGTCTCGAAGCCGACCTCGGCGCCGCTCACCGAGCGGCAGGAGGCGCGCCGCCGTCGGATTCTGCACGCCAGCGCCCAACTGGCCAGCCGGGGCGGGTTCGAGGCCGTCCAGATGCGGGCGGTGGCCGAGACCTCGGGGGTGGCGCTCGGCACCCTCTACCGCTACTTCCCGTCCAAGGTGCACCTGCTGGTGGCGACGATGCAGGACCAGTTGCAGCGGCTGCACGAGACGCTGCGCAAGCGCCCCCCGGCCGAGGAGGAGCCCTCGGCCCGGGTCGCCCAGACGCTCATGCGGGCCTTCCGGGCCATGCAGCGCGAGCCGCAGCTCGCCGACGCCATGGTGCGCGCCCTGACCTTCGCCGACCGCTCGGTCAGCCCCGAGGTGGACACGGTCTCCCGCTTGACGACGGCCATCATCCTGGACGCGATGGGCCTGGCCGGCACGCCGACCCCGGCTCAGCTTTCGGCCGTCCGCGTCATCGAGCACACCTGGCACTCCGCGCTCGTCACCTGGCTCTCGGGGCGGGCCTCCATCGCCCAGGTCAAGATCGACATCGAGACCGTCTGCCGCCTGATCGACCTCACGACCCCCGCCTGACCCACCAGGGCGCGCGAGGCGCGACCGGCCGGACGGAGGGCGCGGAACTCGCCGCCGGAGCCGCGTTCAACGCGACACCGACGCGACCCGCCTGGTGACGCCACGACAACTCGTCGTCGTGGGTGGGCCGTTGCCGCCGCACCGACCCGGGACCGGGCGGCGGGCAGGGCACCCGTGGCCGCGCGGCGGGTCGGGCATCCGGGGCCCGTCCGCCGCGCGCCCGGAGGGGGGCGCCGCCGGGTCAGTCCACGGGCGGGAAGACGGGCTCGCCGCCGCCGAGCCGTAGCGATATGGCCTCCACGGGGCAGCTCTCGGCGGCGTCCAACACCCGCTCGGATGCGTCCACTTCGGCGGCGACGGGCTCGGACCGCCGGGTCGCCCCCAGCCGGAACACGTCCGGCGTCTCGCCCACGCACAGCCCCGAGCCGATGCATCGACCCTGGTCAACCTCGATCTGCCAGCGCTCCGCCATGCCGTCCCGCCTTCCGCGTACGCCCCGAGGGCACGTGATCATTCCCCGCGCACGATAGGCCGCCCCACCCGGCGACCCAACCCCGCCAACCCGCCCCGGCGCGCCCGACGAGCGCCACAAGCCCGCCCGACACCACCACCCCCACCCGGCCGCACGCCGACTCCGCGCCAGCTCCCCCGACCCGACGCCTCCCCCGACCCGCGCCCCTCCCGCCCCGCCGCCGCGCCGGCCGTGGGCCCACGGCCGGGTGGGCGACCCCGGCCGGCGGCTGGCCGGGGTGTACGGGGCGAGCGGTGAGCGGCGCCGGAAGGCCAGTTCAGGTGGGGCGACAGGTGACGGAAGTTACCGAATGTGACGAGTTGCGAAGTTTCCGTGACCTACTTAGCGTGCTTTGTGGCGGTTAGGTGGATTTTCATTGGATCTGCCCGGTCGCTGTCGGGTGCCCGTTGAGGCGCCGGTGGGCAGTCGCCGGCGTCGCCGAACGCCCGGCGCGGCACGCCGCCGCACTCTTCCGCTGGCTCCGCGCACTCCCCGCCGGGGAGCCGCTCTTTCACCTCACTGGAGAAACAGATGTTCCTGCAGTCCACGTTCAGCAAGCTCGCCGTGACGGCGGCGACGGGCGCCCTCGCGCTCGCCACCGCCGCCACCCCCGCCCTCGCCGCGACCCCCACCGCCGCGCCGGAGAAGAACGCCTCCGCCGAGGCCCGGCCGCACTACAAGGGCCGCGTGATCGCGAAGTCGGGCCTGCTGATCCGGAGCGGCCCGAGCCAGAAGCACAAGGTCGTCGGCGCCCTCCCGCACGGCACGGTCGTCAACATCGTGTGCAAGGTCAACGGGCAGAACATCGACGGCAACCCGCGCTGGTACCTGCTGAGCACCGGCAAGTGGGCGTGGGGCGCGGCCCGTTACATCGTCAACATCGGCCCGGCCCCGCACTGGTGCTGACCTGACGCCCGGCCCAGCCGGAGCGACGCCCCGTCGGCCTTCACCTCCCCTCGCGGGCGGTGGGGGCCGACGACGTGCTGACGGATGCCGGCGCGACCGGAGCCGGGGCCCGGAGGCCGGGCCCCGGCCCGGGGGCGGCGGGCATCGGGGGCGCGGGGGCGGCGGATAAGCTGTCGCGGACAACTTCATCCCGCCCCGCGTCGGGGAAAGCCGGTGGGAGACCGGCGCTGACCCGCAACCGTGAGCGCGGCGCGCCCCGTGGCGCGAGCGCGCGAGCCGGACCACCCGCACCGGGGCGACAGGCTCCCGGAGCCGGCCGGGCCCGTGTGGGCGCCGACCGGTCGCCGGCACCCGTCGAGGTCTGCGGAGCTGAGCCCGGTGCCACCGCGCGGAGCGCGCGGAGGGCGGCGTGCGCGGCTGCGCGGCGCGACGACCGACGCCGCGATGACGGACATCGCGACGCTACCCACCGAGAGGCACCGACCATGGCCCCCTCCTTCGCCGTCCACGCGCGCCGCGGCGCCGTGGCGCTGGCCTGCGCCGTCGCCGTGGGCGCGGCCTCGGCACCCGTCGCGAACGCGGCGGGCGCCGACGAGGCCCCGTCCGCCGCGGCGTCCTCATCCGCCCCGGCGCCCGGGTCGCAGAAGCCGCCCAGGGGGCTGTACGGCGCCAAGGACCCGAAGTTCGACGGCGTGTGGCGACAGTCGCTGGCGTTCCTCGCGCAGGACGCGGCGGGCGTGACGCCGGCCACCGAGGCCATCGACTGGCTGGCCGGGCAGCAGTGCGCGGACGGCGGGTTCACCCCCTACCGGGCGGACACCAAGACCCCGTGCGACGCGAAGAAGGGCGAGTTCAGCGACGCGACCGGCGCCGCCGTGCAGGCGTTGACCACGGTCGAGGGGCGTGGCGCCGAGGTCGCCAAGGGGCTCGACTGGCTCACCCGGCACCAGAACGCGGACGGCGGCTGGGGCATGAACCCGGGCAGCCCGAGCGACCCGAACTCCACGGCCGTGGCCATCGGCGCGTTCGCCGCCGCGGACAAGGACCCGGGCAAGGTCACCGCCAAGGGCGGCAAGAACCCGTACGACGCGCTGCGGAACTTCCAGCTCGGCTGCGACGCGAAGCAGGGTGAGCGGGGCGCGTTCGGCTACCTGCCGGACAAGAGCGGCAAGCTGTCCCCGAACGGGCTGGCCACCGCGGACGGCGCGCTGGCCGCGCAGGGGCGGGGCTTCCTGGTGGCGCCGGCCAAGCGGTCAGGTGCCGACCCGAAGCCACTGGCCTGTGCCGACGGCGCGAAGGGCGAGGCCGCGAAGGCGGCGGGGCGCCAGGGCACCGCGGACGCCGCCGCCGCGTACCTGACGAAGGCCCTGTCCGCCGGCGACCAGCACCTGACGTCCGCGATGCCCGGCACCGAGCCGCAGCCCGACTACGGCAGCACCGCCGACGCGGTGATCGCGCTCGCGGCCGGCGGCCACAAGGACGCGGCGCAGGGCCCGCTCAAGTGGCTCCAGGCGTCCAAGAGCGGCGCGCTGACCTGGGCGAAGGGCGACCCGGGCGCGCTGGCCAAGCTGGTGCTCGCCGCGCACGCGGGCGGCGCCGACCCGCGCGCGTTCGGCGGCGCGGACCTGGTCGAGCAGCTCAACGCCACCGGCCCGACCCCCGCCGCCGTCTCCTCGGACGGCGGGGGCGCCAAGGACGGCGAGGACGGCAAGGACAACAAGGACGAGAAGGACGACGACGGGGGCGGCGCGGGCGTCTGGTGGGTCGTCGGCGTGGGCCTGGTGGCCGGCATCGGGATCGGCTTCCTGCTGAGCGGCCGTAAGAAGCAGCGGCTCTGATGCGCGCGGGGGAGGCGACGGAGCAGGCCGCGACCGGGCCGGCCCGCCACGGGGCGACGGCCGCGCGCCGGACCCGGTCGGCGCGGCCGGCCGCCGGCGCGCGCTCGCGGCGTTCCGCCGGCCCCCGGACGCGGCGCGGGTCGCTCGCCACGCCGGTGGCGCTCGCGCTGGCGGCCCCGCTGCTCGGCCTGTGGGGCGCGGCGCCGGCCGCCGCCGACGGCTACCGCTACTGGTCGTTCTGGGAGCGCGACGGCGGCGAGTGGACGTACGCGACCCAGGGCCCCGCGACCGCGCGGCCGGGCGACGGGGACACCATCGGCTTCCGGTTCGCCGTCAGCCAGAACACCCGGGACGCGGCGCGGCCACGCGGCGCCGCCGACTTCGCCGCGATCTGCGCCGGTACGCCCGACGGTGGCGGCAAGCGGGTCGCGGTGGTGCTCGACTTCGGCACGGCGCGGGACGCGCCGGGCGGCGACCGGCCGCCCCGTTCCCGTACGGCGTGCGCGCGCGTGGGCGATGACGGCACCGCCGCCGACGCGCTCGCCCAGGTCGCCAAGCCGCTGCGCTACGACTCCACCGCCCTGCTGTGCGCCATCGCCGGCTACCCCAGGTCGGGCTGTGGCGAGCAGGTGGGCGACTCGGCGGACTCCCCCGGCACGGGAGAGACGGCGCGGGAGGACACGGGGCGGGACGCGACGGCGAAGGACGGCGCGGACGACAGCGGGCCGTCGGCCGGGCTGATCGGTGGCGCCGTCGCGATCGCCGCGCTGGGCGCGGCGGCGCTGTGGCAGGCCCGCCGCCGACGCGGATGAGCGCCGCCGACTGCCCGATGAGCGACCTTCCACGCGGCGAGACCACCGCCGCCCGCGAACACGCCCCCGGCCGGGGCGGCACCGGGCGCGCCGCCACCCCGCGCGAGGGGCGCCCGGCCCGTCTTCGGCGCGCCGCCCGCGCGCCGGTGGCCACCCGGGCGGGCGCCCTGCACGCCGGGGCGTGGTGGGTGTGGGCGCTCGGGCTCGCCGTCGCCGCTTCCCGCACCACCAACCCGTTGCTGCTGGCCCTGTTGGTAGCGGTCGCGGGGTACGTGGTGGCGGTGCGCCGCACGCGGGCGCCATGGGCCCGTTCGTACGGCGCGTTCGTCAAGATCGCCCTGGTGGTGCTCGGCATCCGGCTGGTCTTCGCGGTCTTCCTCGGCTCGCCGATCCCGGGCACGCACACCCTGTTCACCCTCCCTGAGGTGCCGCTTCCGGAGTGGGCCAAGGGGGTGCGGCTCGGTGGCCGGGTGACGGCGGAGGGGCTGGTGTTCGCGCTGTACGACGGGTTGAAGCTGGCCGCGCTGCTGATCTGTGTCGGCGCGGCCAACGCGCTGGCCAACCCGGCCCGGCTGCTCAAGTCGCTGCCGGGGGCGCTGTACGAGGCGGGGGTGGCGGTCGTCGTCGCCATGACGTTCGCGCCGCACCTGGTCGCGGACGTACAGCGGCTGCGCGCCGCCCGGCGGTTGCGCGGCCGGTCCGACCGGGGGCTGAAGGCCCTGTTGCAGGTCGGGCTGCCCGTCCTGGAGGGGGCGTTGGAGCGCTCGGTGGCGCTCGCCGCCGCGATGGACGCCCGCGGCTACGGGCGCACCGCCCAGGTACCGCGCGCCGTGCGGCACACCACGACCGCCCTCAGCATCGGCGGCCTGCTCGGCGTGTGCGCCGGCACGTACGGCCTGCTCGCCGCCGAGGGCGCGGGGTACGCGCTGCCCGTGCTGCTCGCCGGGCTGGCCGCCGCCCTTGGCGGCCTGTGGCTCGGCGGGCGCCGCTCCGCGCGCAGCCGCTACCGGCCCGACCGGTGGGGCGCGCGCGCCTGGCTGGTCGCCGGGTCCGGGGTCGCGGTGGCGGGCCTGATGATCTGGGCGGGCTCGTACGCGCCCACGGCGCTGCACCCGCCCGCCGTCCCGCTGACCGCGCCGACGCTCCCGCTGTGGCCGGCCGCCTCGGTGCTGCTCGGGCTGCTGCCCGCGCTGATCGCCCCCGTACCGCCGGACGCGGTCGTACGGACCGGCCGGGACCGGCGTACCGGCCCGGACGTACGGTCCGACGCGGCCGGGCGGGACCCGGCGGGCGCACCGGGCGGCGGCCGGCGCCGCACGGCGACCGGGGCCCGGCGCGCGGCCGACCCGCCGCCCGCGTCCCGCGCGGCGTACCCGAGCACCGAACCACCAGCGAAGGAGACCGAGCGGTGATCCGCTTCGACCAGGTGTCCGTCACCTACGACGACGCCGCCGGACCCGCTCTGGCGGGCGTGGACCTGACCGCGGACGAGGGGGAGCTGTGCCTGCTCGTCGGGCCGTCCGGGGTCGGCAAGTCCACGCTGCTGGGCACCGTGTCCGGGCTCGTGCCGCACTTCAGCGGCGGCACCCTGCACGGCACCGTCACCGTGGCCGGCCGCGACACCCGCACCCACCGGCCGCGCGAACTCGCCGACGTCGTCGGCACCGTGGGCCAGGACCCGCTGGCGCACTTCGTCACCGACACGGTCGAGGACGAGTTGGCGTACGGCATGGAGTCGCTCGGGCTGCCGCCGGAGACCATGCGCCGCCGGGTCGAGGAGACGTTGGACCTGCTGGGCCTGGCGGCGCTGCGCGAGCGGCCCATCGCCACCCTCTCCGGCGGCCAGCAGCAGCGGGTGGCCATCGGCTCGGTGCTCACCGCGCACCCTCGGGTCCTGGTCCTCGACGAGCCGACCTCGGCCCTCGACCCGGCCGCCGCCGAGGAGGTGCTGGCCGTGTTGCAACGGCTCGTGCACGACCTGGGCACCACCGTGCTGCTCGCCGAACACCGCCTGGAGCGGGTCGTGCAGTACGCGGACCAGGTCGTCGTGTTGCCCGCGCCGGGCGAGGCGCCGCTGGTCGGCGAGCCCGCCGCGATGATGGCCCGCTCGCCGGTGCACCCGCCGGTGGTGGCGCTCGGCCGGCTGGCGGGCTGGTCGCCGCTGCCGCTGTCGGTGCGCGACGCGCGCCGCAGGGCGGGGACGTTGCGCGACCGGCTGGCCCCGGCGCCCGCCGCGACCGGCGCGGGCGAGCCGGCCGCGCCCGACGCCGTCGCGCCGCCCGTCGGCCGGGCTGAGGGGCTGACGGTGCGCCGTGGCCGGATCGACGCCCTGCGCGGGGTCGACCTCACGGTGCGCCCCGGCGAGAGCGTCGCCCTGATGGGCCGCAACGGGGCCGGCAAGTCCACGCTGCTGTCGGCGTTCGTCGGGCTGCACGAGCCGGCGGCCGGCACGGTGCGGGTCGGCGACGCGGTACCGCACCGCACCCGCCCGGCCGAACTGCTGCGCCGGGTGGGCCTGGTCCCGCAGGAACCGCGCGACCTGCTGTACGCGGACACGGTGGCCGCCGAGTGCGAGGCCGCCGACCGCGACGCCGACGCGCCGCCCGGCACCTGCCGCGCCCTGGTGACCAGGCTGCTGCCGGACGTCGCCGACGCCACCCACCCACGGGACCTGTCCGAGGGGCAGCGGCTCGCGCTCGCGCTGGCCGTGATCCTCACCGCGAGTCCGCCGCTGATCCTGCTCGACGAGCCGACCCGGGGCCTGGACTACGCGGCAAAGGCCCGGCTCGTGGAGGTGTTGCGCGCCCTCGCGGCCGACGGCCACGGCATCGTGCTGGCCACCCACGACGTGGAACTCGCCGCCGAACTGGCGCACCGGGTGGTGATCCTCGCCGACGGCGAGGTGGTCGCCGACGGGCCGACGGCCGAGGTCGTCGTCTCGTCACCGGCCTTCGCACCCCAGGTCGCCAAGGTGCTGGCGCCGCTGCCCTACCTCACCGTCCCGCAGGTCGCGCACGCCCTGGGGGCCGGCGCGTGACGGGCCACCAGCCGCGACCGGACGACGCGCCCACGGCCGGCGCCGCCGCGCACCCGCCGCGCGCGCGGCGGCAGTCCCGGCCGATCCGTCTGGGCCCGCGCTCGGTGGTCGCGCTCGTGCTGGTCAGCGCGGTCGGCGTGGCCGCGTTCGGCTGGCCGCTGCTGGCCGACTCGGAGTCGGGGCTCGCCCACTCGCGGGACGCGCCCTGGCTGTTCGCGGCGCTGCTGCCGCTGCTGCTCGCCGTGGTCGTGGCGACGATCGCCGACACCGGCCTGGACGCCAAGGCCATCGCGATGCTGGGAGTGCTGGCCGCCGCCGGCGCCGCGCTGCGCCCGCTGGGCGCGGGCACCGCCGGCATCGAGCCGATGTTCTTCCTCATGGTGCTCTCGGGCCGGGTGCTCGGGCCGGGCTTCGGGTTCGTGCTCGGCGCGGTGGCGATGTTCGCGTCCGCCCTGCTGACCGGGGGCGTCGGCCCGTGGATGCCGTTCCAGATGCTGGCGATGGGCTGGGTCTCGATGGGCGCCGGACTGCTGCCGGGCCCCCACCGGCTGCGGGGCCGGGCGGAACTCGCGCTGCTCGCGGCGTACGGGGCCCTGGCGTCGGCGCTCTACGGCCTGATCATGAACCTCCAGGGCTGGCCGTACATCGGCGGCCTGGGCTCGGGCATCTCCTTCGTGCCAGGGGACCCGCTGCCGGAGAACCTGTCCCGCTTCCTCGCCTACCACCTGGCCACCTCGCTCGGCTGGGACCTGCCGCGCGCCGTCCTGACGGTCGTCCTCGTGCTGACCCTCGGCGGCACCATCCTGGCGGCGCTGCGCCGCGCCACCCGGCGGGCCGCGTTCGACGCGCCGATCGCCTTCCGGCCGCATCCGCCCGCGCCGCGACCCGACCGCGCGCCGCCGACCTAGCCCGTCCGGCGCCGTCGTCCACGCGGCGCCGCCCTGCCCCGACCGACCACGCGCGCGCCGCTCAGTCGAGGACGAAGGCCAGCTCCGGCCGGTCCCAGGCGACCGACGGCGGGTTGGCGCGAAGGGTGCCCACGCGCCGCGCGCCGACGCTGCGGTAGAAGCCCTCGGCCGGCGGATGGGAGACGACGCGGACGCTGGCGATGCCCTCGGCGCGCGCCTGTGCCTTCATGTGCTCGGCCAGTCGCCGCCCGATGCCCAGGCCCTGCGCGCGGTCGCTCACGAACATGAGGTCCACCTCGGGCGGGTCGAGGATCAGCGAGTAGAACCCGAGCAGCCGATCCGCCGCGTCCACCGCCACGAACACGTGGTGGGTCGCGATGTAGTCGGGGCCGACCCGGTAGCCCGCCACCATCGCCGCGTACTGCCCCACGTACGCCGAGGACCCCCGGACCAGCGCCGTCAGCCGGCGCGCGTCCGCCGCCGTGGCCCGTCGGATCGTGACGTCCGTTCCGTGCATGAACCGCTCCCGTTGCCCTGGCCGCGACCCTCGCGCGCGGGCCGGGCCCTACGCACGCCCGTCGCGTAATAGATCAATGAAGTGCCAGGCTATTACGCGCGGTGGCGGGCCTCCACCCGTGCCCGGCGTGATCCGGCGCACCCCGGAGCGGGCGCGTGAGGGGGCGGGAGGCCGGGGCTCACAGGCGTTGCAGCAGGGTGCCCGTCGCCTGGCCGCCGCCCGTGCCCATCGTGATGAGCGCGACCTCGGCGTCCCGGCGTTCCAGTTCGTGCAGGGCCGTGGTGATCAGCCGGGCGCCGGTGGCGCCCACCGGATGGCCGATGGCGATGGCCCCGCCGTTCACGTTCACCCGCTCCAGGTCCTGCTCGAAGACCTGCGCCCAGGACAGCACCACCGACGCGAAGGACTCGTTGATCTCGACCAGGTCCACGTCCGCGAGGGTCATGCCCGCCCGGCCGAGGACCGCTCGGGTGGCGTCGACGGGGCCGTCGAGGTGGAAGTGCGGATCGGCGCCGACCAGGGCCTGGGCGAGGATACGGGCCCGTGGGCGCAGCCCGAGGGCGTGGGCCACCGGCCGGGCGGCCCACAGCACGGCGCTCGCCCCGTCGGAGACCGGCGCGGTGTTGCCCGCCGTGTGCACCGCGGCCGGCATCACCGCCCGCAGCTCGCCCAGCGCCGCCAGGCTCGTCTCCCGCACCCCCTCGTCCCGCTCCACCAGCCGCCAGTCGGCCTCGCCGGCGGCCTGGCCGAACCAGTCCCCGGCCGCGTCCGTCCCACCGACCCACTCCCCGGCCTCGCCAGCCCAGTCCCCGACCGGATCGGCCGCGTGTCCGGCCCGGCCCGCCCCGGATGGCGGCACCCGCACACCGAACGTCTCGCGCGCGAACCGGCCCCGCGCCCACGCCCGCGCCGCCCGCTGCTGCGAGGCGAGGCCCACCGCGTCCACCCGCTCCCGGGTCAGGCCCCGGCGGCGGGCGATGCGCTCGGCGGCCTCGAAGTGCCCCGGCAGGTCCACCTGCCACTGGTCCGGCCGCGGTCGGCCCGGCCCCTGCCGGCTGTTGCTGCCGAGCGGCACCCGCGACATGGCCTCGACCCCGCAGCCGATGCCGACGTCGATCACCCCGCTCGCGACCATGCTGGCCACCATGTGGTTGGCCTGCTGCGACGAGCCGCACTGGCAGTCCACGGTGGTCGCGGCGGTCTCGTACGGCAGACCCTGGGCGAGCCAGGCGTGCCGGGCCACGTTCATCGACTGCTCCCCGGCCGGCGTGGCGGTGCCGCCGACGACCTGCTCGACGCAGTCGGCCCTGATCCCGGTGCGGGCGAGGAGTTCGCCGTACGTCTGGCCGAGCAGGCTGGCCGGGTGCAGGCCGGCGAGCGCCCCGCCACGGGCGCCGATCGGGGTGCGCACCGCCTCGACGATGACGGGTTCCGGGGCCATGGCTCGTCCTCTCTCGCGTCCACGCGCGGGGCGAACCGGTGTGCGTGCCCCCCGGAATCGGACTGGTACGCGTATCTGTGACGGGCGTTCAGTCTGCGGAGGTGGCGACGGGGGCGCAAGAGTCTTGCGGGAGGGGCGCGCTGGACCGGTCGGCGGGCGCCCCCACGCGCGGCCCGGGGGCCGGCCGCCGCCGCACGCGACCGGGGGGGGCACGGACCGGCCGGGCGGTGAACGCGCCGGCGTGGCGGGCAGGTTGCTGCCAGCCGCCGTCGGGTCGCCGCCATGTCACCCGGTGGTGATGCCGGGACCCTACACTCGCTCGCGTGGACCAGGCATCGGGGCACGGCCGGGAGTACCGGGTGGCGGAACTGGGGCGCGCGGCGGGCGTCAAGGTGCGCAATCTGCGCTACTACCAGGGCCGTGGGCTGCTGCCGCCGCCGCGCTACGAGGGCCGGGTGGCGCTGTACTCCGAGGCGCACCTCGCGCGGCTGCGGCTGATCAGCGACCTGCTCGCGCGCGGCTACCCGGTCAACGGCATCGCCGAGCTGTTCGCCGCCTGGGACCGGGGCAGTTGCCTCGCCGAGTTCCTGGGTTACGAGCACCCCGCGCGGGGGTGCCGGCGCCAGACGGAACGCCCCACACCGGTGGTGACCTGCCGCGAGGAGTTGCGCGAGCGGTTCGGCGACCAGGCGACCGAGGAGAACCTGCGCCGCGCCGCGCAGCTCGGCTACCTCCGCGTCGACGGCGAGACGATCACCCACGGGAGCCCCGAACTCGTGGACCTGGCGGCCGAGTTGGTGCGTGCCGGAGTGCCGCTGGACGCGCTGCTCACCGCCGGCGCCATGGTCCGCGACCACACCGCGCGACTGGCCCGCCACCTGGTCACCGCCGTACGCGCCCCCGCGCCCGCAGACCCCCACGACGCACCGCCCACCGAGACGCCCGGGCCCGACACCGAGCCGGCGGGCGCCGAGCCGGCGGGGGCCGCTCCGGCGAGCGCCGCCGCGCCGCCGCCCTCGGCGCGGCGCCTCGCGCGCGCGGTGGCCACCCTGCGCCCGCTGGCCGGCGAGGCGCTGGGCGCCGAGTTCGCGCGGGCGGTGGACCGCGCGGTGGCGGCGGAGTACGGCGCGGCACGGCGGCCGGCACGGGACGACGCCGACCCCGCGCGCTGACCGGCTCGGCCGGCCCTGACCTGCCGCGACCCGCCGTGGGTCCGCCCCGCCCCGGGCCCGGTCCGTTCCGGCGGGGTGCCGCGCTCCCCGGGGCACGTTCTCGCCAAGTACGGCTTCCATCTCATGGCTGACAACGACGGCATACCTGCACTTCGCTGGCACGGACGGGCATCGATCGCTGATCCGACGGTTCATCAGAACCTGCCGGGCCGGCCGAAAACCGCCGTGGCTGATCTTTTCAATGGCCATTGGCAGCTTTAGGATCGGGCCCCGTTACGTCAGGTAATCAGCTCGGTTCATGTTGTGCGCGGAGCCCGCTCCGCAACGCTGCTCTCAAGGAGCCCCTTCATGACGAACCGCACGCACCGCTCCCGCGTTCTGACCACCTCCGCCGCCGGCGTCGCCGCCGCCGCGGCCGTAGCGCTCTCGCTCGCCGGCACCGCCACCGCCGAGTCGCGGACCACGGCGGCCGGGTCCACCACGGTGACCCCGGCGGGCCACTACTTCGGCGCCAAGCAGTCGGGTGACGTCGTTCTCAAGGCCGGCGGCATGACCGTGACCTGTAAGGTCTCGACCTCGCAGCCCACCGGCAGCGGCAGCGCCAACCAGATACCCGCGGCGCCCAACAACACCAACCCGAGCGGCCCGGTGTCCGGCACCATCACCGCGCCCACCTTCGAGTCCTGCACCACCAACGTGCCCGGCGTGAACGTCTCCATCGCCACCTCCGGCACCTGGGGCATCTCCATCCAGCACGGCTCCACGATCGCGGCCAACCTGTCCGCCCCGCAGGGCGGCCTGGTCATGAGCCTGACCGGCGCCCTCACCTGCACCGGCACCTCCGGCGCCGCGAACGTCCCCGGCACCTGGACCAACGGCTCCCCGGCCAAGCTCAGCTACGCCGAGTCCACCGTCCCGGTGACCATCACGGGCGGCGCCGGCTGCCCGACCGACGTCACCTCGGCCTCGCTCAGCGCCGCGTACGACGTCTCGGACGTCACCGACCCGTCGGCCACGCTCGCCGTGACCGCCTGATCCGGCTCACTCTCCCGCCCCGACCCGGCGCGACCAACGCCCGGGCCGGGGCGGGGCCTTCGGCGCGTCCAGGCTCGCCGCCCGGGGCGCCGGGGCCTCGCCAGCCCGGACGGCGGCCCGCCGGACCCGTCTGACCACGCCTTTTTCCCGTGCTCCGGGGCCCGGGCTTCGCCTACCGTGTCGCCATGTCCACTCCCCTCGCTCCCGCCTCGCTCACCGCCGCCGTACCGCTCCTGGACGGCGTGCTGATACGCCCCGCCGCCGAGTCCGACGCCGAGGCGCTGGCCGCGGCCTACCGGCGCAGCCGCGACCACCTGCGGCCCTGGGAACCACGGCGCCCCGACAGCTTCTTCACCACCGAGGGCCAACTGACCCGGCTCCGCGAGCAGGCCGACGAACAGCGCGCCGGGCGCCTCGCGGCCTGGCTGCTGACCGACGGCGAGGCGGTCGTCGGTGGGCTGACGCTCTCCGGCATCGTCCACGGCCCCTTCCGCAGCGCCTCCCTCGGCTACTGGATCGCGGCCGGACGACTCGGCCGGGGGCTGGCCACCGCGGCGGTGCGCGCCGCGTGTCAGGCGGCCGACGGGGAACTGGGCCTGCACCGCCTGCAGGCCGGCACCCTGGTGCACAACACGCGCTCGCAGCGGGTGCTGGTCAAGAGCGGCTTCGAGCGGTTCGGCAGGGCGGACCGCTACCTGCACATCGACGGCGCCTGGCGGGACCACCTGCTCTTCCACCGCATCCTCAACGACCGCCACCCCGCCTGACCCACCCGCGCCCGACCGGCGGCTCCGAGATGCGCGCGGCGGCGCGGCGACGGATGCTGGCTGAACGCGACGATCCGAACGGGGGCGAGCGGGAGGGCAGGCATGTTCGCAGGTCTGGGCCGTTTCGTGGTGCGTCACCCGTGGTGGGTGATCGCGACCTGGGTCATCGCTGCCGCCGCCGTCCTGTCGTTCGCCCCCAAGCTCACCGCCACCAGCGACGAGGCCAGCTTCCTGCCGTCGGAGTACGAGTCGATCAAGGCGATGGACCTCCAGGAGGCGCAGTTCCCGCAGAAGCGCAACATCGCCGCCATCATCGTCTTCCAGCGCTCCGACGGCGCCCGGCTGACCTCGGCGGACTCCGCGGACGTACGAGAGGTCTCCGCCGACCTGGCCGGGCGGGACATCCCCGAGATCCAGGACGTCAGCGCGGCGGCGGTGTCGCCCAACAAGCGGGTACAGACCGCGACCGTGGCCATGCCCGAGGTGGCCAACCCGGACGACACCGCGCAGCAGGACGCGGTGCAGACGCTGCGGGACGAGTTGCCCGGGACTTTGAAGGGCACCGACCTCACGGCGGGCGTGACGGGTTCGGCCGCCCAGTCCCTGGACGAGCGCGAGTCCTCCGAACGGGCGGGCACACTGGTCGCCGTCGGCACCGTCGTGATCATTATCGTGCTGTTGGTGGCCATCTTCCGCAGCCCGATCATCGCGCTGTTGCCGGTGGTGCTCATCGGCCTCATCTCGCCGATGGCCACCGGCCTGATCGCCAGCGCCAACGACGCCTTCGACATGAAGGCGGACCGCTCCATCCAGGAGTTGCTGACGGTCGTGCTGTTCGGCGTCGGCACCGACTACATCCTGTTCCTGCTGTTCCGCTACCGCGAGGCGCTGCGCGCCGGCGAGGACGCCAAGGGCGGGATGGTGCACGCCGTGGAGCGGGTCGGCGAGGCCATCGCCTCGGCCGCCGGTGCCGTCATCGTCGCGTTCGCCGCGCTGGCCCTGTCCACCCTCGGGATGCTCAAGTCGATGGGCCCGGCGCTGGCCATCGCCGTCTTCGTCACGCTGCTCGCGGGGCTGACCCTGGTGCCCGCCGTGGTGTCGCTGCTCGGCACCCGCGTCTTCTGGCCCTCGCGCTCCTGGCGCGCCGAGCCGTCCGGCACCGGCTTCGCCCGCTTCGGGCTGGCGCTGGCCCGCCGGCCGGCGGTGTGGGCCGTGGCGTCCGCCGTCTTCATGGGGGCGCTGGCGGTGGGAGCGCTCGGCTACCGCGCCAACTTCGACCTCGCGGGCTCCTCGCTGCCCAAGAGCAAGGAGTCCATCGTCGCCCAGCGCGACATGGAGAAGGGCTTCCCGGCCGGCACCACCGACCCCACCTCCGTCTACCTGGACGCCCCCGCCGGCGACCGGCTCAGCCGCGCCGACACGACGGCCTTCGGCGACCGGCTCCGCCAGGTGGACGGCGTCGGCTCGGTCGACCCGGCCAAGCTCAGCGAGGACGGGCGGACGGCGTCGTACGAGGTGGTGCTCGCGGACCCGCCCGCCTCCGACGACGCCCTCGACACGGTACGCAGCGGGTTGCGCCCGGCGGCGGACGAGGCGGCGCCGGGGGGCACCCGGGCCCTGGTGGGCGGCACGACGGCGGTGTACGTCGACATCAACAAGGCGGTCGACCGCGACTACGCCGTGGTCTTCCCGGTGGCCGCGCTCTGCATCATGATCATTCTCGGCCTGCTGCTGCGCAGCCTGGTGGCGCCCTGGTACCTGATGGTCTCGGTCGCGCTCGGCTTCGGCGCCACGCTCGGCGCGACGTCCATCATCTTCCAGCGGATCGGCACCCAACCCGGGCTGATGTTCATGCTGCCGGTGATCATGTACCTGTTCGTGGTCGCCCTCGGCACCGACTACAACATCCTGATGGTCTCCCGGCTGCGGGAGGAGGCCCGCGAGGGACGCGACCCGCGCGACGCGGCGGGCACCGCCGTCCGCCACTCCGGGCCGACCATCGCCGCCGCCGGCGTCATCCTGGCCGGCACGTTCGCGACGCTGATGCTCGCGGGCAACGCCACCCTGTCCCAGATGGGCTTCGCGCTGTCCTTCGGCATCGTGGTGGCGGCGTTCGTGATGGCCATGATCTTCACGCCGAGCCTGACGGCGCTGATCGGCCACACGGCGTGGTGGCCCGGCCACGGCGACCGGGGCCCGGGCCGGTCGGCCAACCACGAGGCGCCGGCCGCCCGCGCCCGGCGCGAACGCGCCCCGGATCCCCCGCCGCGCCCTCCCGACGCCTGAGCCGCGCCGCGACCGGCGCGCCGCCCGTCGCGGTCCGCCGCTAGCGGGCCGCGTCGGCCGGGGCCGGCCGGTCGTCCGGGTCCGCGTCGGGGCCCCCGGGCTCGCCGGGACCGGGCTCTACGGAATCGTGCTTGACGAGGTCGTGCTTCCCGGAGCCGGGCTTCACCGCGTCGGGCTCCACGGGGTCGGTCTCCGCTGAGCCGGCCTCGGCGGACTGTGGGCCGGGGGGCTCGGCGGCGTCCCGTAGAGCGGTGGGCGCCGTGGCGGCCGCCGTGCCGGGGGCCGGGGCGGGGTCGGTCCCCGGCAGCTTGGCCCGGGCCCTGGCCCACAGGGTGGCCGCCCGGCCACGGGCCGCGGCGGCCCCGGCCTCCGTGGCCCTGGCCGGCTCGATCGGGGCGCGGCCCGCGCCGGTCAGCACGTACTGGAGGGCGAAGCCGGCCGCGACGACGGCCGCGCCGCCCACCGCGTCCAGCAGGTAGTGGTTGGCGGTGCCGACGATGACCGCGGTGGTCAGCACCGGGTACAGCAGGCCCAGCACCTTCATCCACAGCCTGGGCGCCACCAGGGCGATCACCACACCGCACCACAGCGACCAGCCGACGTGCAGCGAGGGCATCGCCGCGTACTGGTTGGAGAGCTTGGTCAGCGCGCCGAAGTCCGGGTCGTTGAGGTCCTGCGGGCCGTGCGCGGTGTCGATGTAGCCCATGTCCATCAGGCGCGGCGGCGCCAGCGGGTAGAGCCAGAAGCCGAACAGCGCGAGCAGCGTGGCGAAGGCCAGCGGGGTGCGCGCCCACCGGTAGGTGGCGGGGCGGCTGACGTACAGCCAGGCAAGGAGCGACAGCGGGACCAGGAAGTGGAAGGTCGAGTAGTAGTAGTTCATGCTCGCTTCGAGCCACGGGGTGTCGGCCACGAAGTGGTTGAACCAGTACTCCACGTCGATGTGCAGCCAGCTCTCGATGCTGAGGATCTGCCGGCCGTGCCCCTCCGCCAGGCTCCGCTCGTCCGGCGCGTGGGCACGGATGAACGAGTAGCCCCAGTAGCCGACGCGGATGAGCATCAGCTCCAGGAGCAGGTTCGGCCGGGACAGCGGGCGCCGCCAGAACTTCAGCATCGGCACCCACGAGTACGGCGTGCGCACGGGCTCCGCCGTCGGGCTCGGCTGCGGCCTGTTCCACTCGGGGGCGTCGCGCGTCAGGAAGGGCACCAGGCAGGCGGCGGCCAGCGCGGCGAAGAGCTGGGCGTTGTCACCGATGAAGCCGAGCCCTTCCAGGCCGCCGGGCATCAACGCGTGCCGGTTGAGCGTCATGACCAGCACCACGAGCACCGGCCACACCAGCCGGTCCGCCTGCCGCCTGCCGACTCGGCCAACGACGGCCAGCAGTATCCACAGGAGCTGGTGCTGCCAGGAGGTGGGCGAGACGGCCAGTGCCACACAGCCGGTGATCGCGGCGGCGAGCAGCAACTGCCCGTCCCTGGCGTAGTGCGCGGCGCGGCGCAGGCCCCACCAGATCACCGCGGCGGCGAGCACGGCCAGCAGGGTCAGCTCCAGCGGGCCGCGCAGCCCGGCGCGGAGCAGCAGGCCGTGCAGCGACTGGTTGGACAGGCTGTCGGGGCTCTCGCCGAGGCCGGCGCCGCCGATGTGGTGCACCCAGTACGTCCACGAGTCGTGCGGCATTGCGGCCCAGGCCAGCGCGGAGCAGGCGGCGAAGGTGGCGCCGGTCAGGACGGCGACCCGGCGGCGGCCGGTGAGCCACAGCAGCCCGGCGAAGAGCAGCAGGGCGGGCTGGAGCGCCGCGGCGACGCCGATGAGCAGGGCCGACTGGCGGGCGGAGGTCTTCGGCAGCAGGGAAAGCAGCACCAGCAGGACGGGGATGATGCTGGTCTGGCCGAGCGTGAAGGCGTTGCGTACCGGCAGCGAGAGGACGATCAGGCTGATGGCGACGGGGGCGGCGAGCAGCGCGGTGCGCCGGGAGACCGGGCTCGGCAGCAGGCGGGCGGCGACCAGGCCGAGGACGGCGACGAGGGCGAGGGTGCCGAAGGTCCAGGCGACGCCGAGGCTCTGCTCGGCGGCCCGGGTCAGTGGCTTGAGGACGAGTCCGGCGAAGGGGGTGCCGGTGAAGGCGTCAGTGTCGTACAGCGAGCCCCGGACGTGCAGGACGCCCCGCTCGCCGATCCAGGTCTCCAGATCGGTCAGGCGCTGGTCCGGGGGCAGTCGCAGCACCGCCGCCGCCTGGCGGGCGGCCAGCAGGCCGGCCACCACCCACAGCCCGGCGAGCGCCATGCCGATCCGCGAACGGGCTGCCGGCTCCGGCCGGGTGCCCGCGGATCTGCCCAGTCCGCTCCGCTCGACGTCCGTCACGCCCTGCTGCTCCCCCACTCGCCGTGTCACTCGTATCCAATGTTCGAGACCTTACTGAGCCCGCGGAAAAGACGCGGAAAACCCCCACGTCACCTGACCGCTACCGCGGGTCGCCTGGAAGTCGCCTGTCGTTCGGCGGGGTAACCATGTGCGCGAATACGTCGCCAGGAGTAATTTCACCACTTTCCCGTGTGCCGTCTGATCACTGGGTGGCCGGGGGCACCCGCCGTCGGTCGGCCGGCCCTCGGTGCGAGCGCGCGGCATCCCGCGCGCCGGCGCGGACGCCCGCACGGGACGCCCGGAGCGCTGGGCTCCGGGCGCGGCCGCCGTGCGACGGGGCACCGCGCGGCTACGCCGTTCGAGGGAGCTCCGACGGCGCGCGGGCCGGCGGGGGCGGGCGTGCGGCCAAGCCGGCGAGCGCCGGCCGCCGATTCCGTGGCGGGCCGACGGGTCCGCTCGCGTCGCCGCTCCGCTCGCTGCTCCATCACGTCATTGTGCCGCGATCTCGGAGGAGCCCGCTCCGCGAGCCGGCCGCACGCGACGCGGGGGCGGTGCTCGGGGGGCGCCCGGCCGGCGCCGCGCACCAGCGTCCAAGACGCCGCCCCGGGCCCTCCGGCACCGTGCTGACATGCGCTTTGACACCAAGATCGCGGTGATCGTCCGGAACGACCTCGCCGCCTGGCAGAAGCTGAACGTGACCGCGTTCGTCTCCAGTGGCATCGCTCACGCCGCGACTGACGTCGTGGGCGAGCCCTACGAGGACGGCTCGGGCAACGGGTACCCGCCGATGTTCCGCGAGCCCGTCCTCGTCTACGCGGCCGACGCCGCCACCCTGCTCCGTACGCACCAGCGCGCCCTGAGCCGGGGTGTGACCACGGCCCTGTACCCGGTGGAGCTGTTCGCCACGGACAACGACGACGACAACCGGGCCGCCGTGCTGGCCGTGCCCGCCCCGGACCTGGACCTGGCGGGCCTGGCGGTGCGCGGCCCGCGCGCGGCCGTGGACAAGGTCGTCCGGGGCCTGCGCAGGCACGACTGACGGGCGGACCGAGGGGTTGCGTCCGCGCGCGTACGGGGCGTGCGGGATGCCACGGGCGCTGACGGGCTTGGCCGCACGCCCCGGACCGTCATTGTTTCCCGGACACGCCGGGGCGCGTTGGCCACCATGGACGGGCAGACAACTCCCTCCGTGGAAGGACACGCGTGGACCTCACCACCGCACTCGCCATGTCGAAGGCCGAGCGGCAGTCCGCCATCGAACGCATCGAGCGTGGCCGGGAGCGTGGCCGAGCGCTCATCCAGAACGCCCGCCCCGGGCCGTACGCGGACGGGCTGCTGGCGGCGCACGAGTACGACCTCGCGGTGGTCACCGCGCTGCGACTGATCGACGCCCTGGCGGTCTCCGGCCGGGAAGCCGCGGCGGCGATCTGGCCGCAGACCCCGCCGCGTTCGGCTTACCTGACCGCGACCTGACCGGAAAACGGCCAGATACCCGACATCACCGCAGGTCAGGTGGCCAGGCGGCAAAAACGGAACCGTTCGGTGCATACTGAGCCCGCACCAGCGGCGCCCGGGCCGCTCGTGGTCATTCGGGGGGTCCCATGCGCGTGTCCCGCGCCCTTGCTGTCCTGACGTCCGCGGCGCTGCTGAGCGCCGTTCTCGCCGGCTGCTCCGACGACGGTGGTGACGGGGGCAAGGGCACCGGCGACCCGGCCGCGTCGAAGGCGCGACCGGCCACCAGCACTGCCAGCGCCACCGGTACGGACACCGACGCGGCCGGCGACGCCCCGCTCGACGTGCCCGAGGAGAAGACCGAGACGAAGACCACGCCCGCCGCCGCGGCCCCGTCCCTGGCGGTCGGCGAGTCGGGCACGTACGAGGTCGGTGAGACCGACGAGTACGGCGAGAACTTCAAGGTCACGTCCAGGATGAAGGTAACGGTGGTCAGCGCGGAGTACGTGACGCCCGCGCAGGTCAACACCACCAACCAGCCCGAGAAGGGGCAGTACGTCGCCCTCACCCTCACCGTGCGCAACACCGGCGGGGCGCCGGCCGACTTCGCCGCGTACGGGATGATGAAGTGGGAGGACGCCAAGACGGCCGCGCAGGACGCCACCACGCTGGAGGGCGTCGGCGAGGGCGCGGACCTGGACACGACGTACAAGCCCGGGCAGTCCGTGACGGGGCGGCTGGTGCTCGACGTCGTACGGCGCGGCGGGGTCGTCCACTACTACGACGCGAACGCCGGTGGCGAGTCCCCCTCCTTCACGGTCGAGCTGCCGAAGTAGCCCGGCCCGGGTCGCGGCGGCCGGGCCGCCGACCGCCGCGACCGGCGCTCGGGGCGATGTAGGAGACTGCTCGCACCAGATCGAGGCGAGGTCGCCGGCGCGGTGGCCTCCGGGTGTGAGAGGTGTCGAGTGAGCGTCGTCAAGATCAACGTACTGACGGTTCCGGCGGAGCAGCGCGAGGTGCTGGAGCAGCGCTTCGCCTCCCGGGCCGGTGCCGTGGAGGGCTCCGACGGCTTCGAGTGGTTCGAGCTGCTGCGCCCCGTGGAGGGCACCGACCAGTACCTCGTCTACACCCGGTGGCGCAGCGAGGAGGACTTCGCGGCGTGGATGGAGGGCACGATGAGGGCCAGCCACGGCGGCGAGGGCGGCGAGCGCCCGAAGCCGGCCGCCTCCGGCTCCACGCTGTGGTCCTTCGAGGTCGTCCAGCAGGCGGCCCCCAAGGGCTGAGGCCCGCGCCCCGCCGACCCGGCGAAATCCGGCTGCGGCGGCGGATGGCGGGTGCTCACAATGGCCCGCATGACATCAGCCTTCACCCAGCGCTCGACCTGGGAGGTCGCCGCGCGACCCGTGCACGCGGCGGAGTCGGCCGCGTTGCTGCGCGCGTACTTCGTCGAAGTGAGCGACCGCTACTACCTGCGGTACGAGAACCGTCGGTCGACCCCCGAGGAGATCGAGTCGGGCCTCCTCGAACACCACAGCGACGACCTGATACCGCCGCGCGCGGTGTTCCTGGTCGGGTGGTACGGGGGGTGCGGCGGCGGGCTGCGCCGGGGTGCGGCTGCGCGACGCGGCGACGGCGGAGTTGAAGCGGCTGTACGTGCGGCCCGCCGAGCGCGGCACGGGCGGCGGCTCCGCGCTGCTGGCCGCCGCCCACGCGAGCGCGCGGGAGCTGGGCGCCCGGCGCGTCATCCTGGACACCCGCAACGACCTGGTCGAGGCGCGGGCGCTGTACGAGCGGCACGGGTACGTCGAGATCGAGCGCTACAACGACGATCCGTACGCGGAGCACTGGTTCGCCAAGGACCTGGTCTGAGTCTGGTGGAGGCGGCGTCGCGGGGGCCCTGGTTCACACCGGGCGGCGGCGCACACCGGCCTTCGGCCGGTAGGCGTCGCCGTTGTGCGGGCGCTCGCCGTCGGAGCCACACAGCTCCCCCGTCAGCTCGTGCACCAGCGCCACCAGGTCGGTCGGGCGGTCCGGGCCCCACCAGTCGCCGAGGAGTTCGGCCAGCGACTCCTCGCGGGCGCGCGCGAGGCGGGCCGCGACCTGGCGACCCTGCTCGGTGAGGACCAGCGCCATGCCCTCGCGCTCGGCGAGGCGACGCTCCTCGACCTGCCGGGCGGCCGCGGTGACCACGCCGAGGGGCAGGTCGGCGCGCTCGGCGAGCAGGGCGGGTTCCACGAGGCCGTGGAAGTTGATCCGCAGCAGCAGCCAGCAGGACGCGGGCCGCAGCTCGACGCCAGCCCGCTCGGCGATCCTGGCGTAGACGTGCTTGCGGCCCTCGCGGCTGCCGAGCGTGGACAGCGCGCGGGCCACCTCGTCGCGCGAGGTGCGTTCGACGGGGTTGCTGGCCAGCACCTCGCTCGCCTCGGGGGCGGTCACGGAGGCGCGTAGCGGCTCCTCCCGCAGGAACCAGGCGAGCGCCAGCGCGACGAGCACCAGCGGCACCGCGTACAGGAACACGTCGGTGATGGAGACGGCGTACGCGTCGAGCACGCCGGCGCGC
The DNA here is from genome assembly GCF_029392895.1 of Streptomyces sp. 71268. Classification (NCBI taxonomy): domain Bacteria; kingdom Bacillati; phylum Actinomycetota; class Actinomycetes; order Kitasatosporales; family Streptomycetaceae; genus Streptomyces; species Streptomyces sp. 71268. The sequence continues at coordinate 6,306,438 of NZ_CP114200.1, read as the reverse complement.
TGGCCGGGCGGGAGCCCGCTCACCGCGCGCGGGTCGGCGCTGAGCGAGTCGGGGTTCACGCCGGGTGGCAGCGGCTGTCCGGCGAGCGCGTCGGCGATGCGCGGGCCGAGCTTGTTGGCGAAGATCGTGCCGAAGATGGAGACGCCGAACGCGGCGCCGATGGAGCGGAAGAACGTGGCGCCCGAGGTGGCCACGCCCAGGTCCGCGTAGTCCACCGCGTTCTGCACGATCAGCACCAGAACCTGCATCACCAGGCCGAGCCCGAGGCCGAAGACGAAGAAGTACGCGCTCATCTCGGCGACGCCGCTGTGCCGGTCGAGCTGGTGGAGCAGCAGCAGGCCGAGCGCGGTGACGGCGGTGCCGGCGATGGGGAAGACGCGGTAGTGACCGGTGCGGCTGACGATCTGCCCGGAGGTCGTGGAGGCGATGAGCAGCCCGAGCACCATGGGCAGCATGTGCACGCCCGACATGGTCGGCGTGACGTCGTGCACGACCTGGAGGAACGTCGGCAGGTAGGTCATGCTGCCGAACATCGCGAAGCCGATGACGAAGCCGATGGCCGAGCAGAGCGCGAAGGTGCGGCTGCGGAAGAGTCGCAGCGGCAGCACGGGCTCCGCGGCCCGCCGCTCGACGCGTACGAAGGCCGCGAGGAGCGCGATGGCCAGCACGCCCAGGCCCGTGATCTGCCAGGAGTCCCAGTCGAAGCTGACGCCGCCGAGCGAGGCCACCAGGACCAGACAGGCGGCGACCGCCGCGATGAGGAAGGTGCCCAGGTAGTCGATGGTGTGCCGGGTGCGGCGGCGCGGTATGTGCAGCACGGCGGCGATCACCAGCAGGGCCACGACGCCCACGGGCAGGTTGATGTAGAACACCCAGCGCCAGCTCAGGTGGTCCACGAAGACGCCGCCGAGCAGCGGCCCGAGCACGCTGGTGGCCCCGAAGACGGCGCCGAACAGGCCCTGGTAGCGGCCCCGCTCGCGGGGCGGCACGAGGTCGCCGACGATCGCCATGGACAGCACGATCAGCCCGCCACCGCCGAGCCCCTGCACCGCGCGGAAGCCGATGAGCTGGGGCATGTCCTGGGCGATGCCGCACAGGGCCGAGCCGACCAGGAAGATGACGATGGCCAGTTGGTAGAGGTTCTTGCGTCCGTACTGGTCACCGAGCTTGCCCCACAGGGGCGTGGCGGCGGTCGCGGCGAGCAGGTACGCCGTCACCACCCAGGACAGGTGCTCCAGGCCGCCGAGGTCGCTGACGATGGTGGGCAGCGCCGTCGAGACGATCGTCTGGTCGAGGGCGGCGAGCAACATGCCGAGCAGCAGCGCGCCGATCGCGACCAGCACGGTGCGCCGCTCGTGTTCGCGGCGCCGGTCCGGATGGGTGGCTGGGTGGCTGGCGGCGCCGGCGGACGCGGCGGGCTCGCTGGGTAGCGGGCCCCGCGAACGTGCGTCCTCGGCCATGTGGCGCCTCCTTGTCCGTGGGTCCGGCTGCGCGGGGTTCCGCTGGCCGCCGACGGCGACCAACCGCTCATCCCATCCTCACCCGTTTGCCCGGTTACGGCCTGCCGAGCGCCGTCCTCGCCACGGACATCCGCCTGCGCGAACACGTGTCCGGTCTGCATAATCGCCAGCGACGTACGAGGGAGGGAACAACGTGACGGGAGAACTCTGCCCGCACTGCTTCGCACCACCGCGCGCGGACGGGCGCCCCGGCTGCGCCTGCGCGGCGCGCGGGGCCGACCTACCGGACCTCACGCCGACCGCCGCGCTGCCCGAGATACCCGAGACCGGCCCCAACCCCGACGACCTGCGGCTCTTCGACGAAGCCCCGCAGACCACCGGCCCGGCGGACGCGGGCTCGGCGGCGACGGGCGGGGCGGCCGGGGACGGCCCGGGCGCCACGCCGTCCGGCGCGACGGGGAGCGGGGACGGTCCCGAGGAGGGCGGCGCCGGGGCGACGGGGGGCAGACCGGCACGGCACCGGCGACGGCGCCCGCTGGCGATCGTGATCGCGGCGGCGGTCCTGGTCGCCGTGGTGGGCACCGTCGCCTTCGGCACCGGGCTGCTCGGCGGCCAGAGCGGCGATGCGTCGGACGACCAGGCGCTGACCGACGACCGCGCGGCCACCCCCTCCGCCGCCCTGTCCACCTGGGACGGGCGGATGACCGACGGCGCGACGCCACCGCCGAGCAGCACCGCGACCCCCTCGCCCAGCGCCTCGCGCTCGCGCGGCGAGAGCCCGTCCGCGACACCGTCGGCGACGCCGTCGCCCACGCGCGAGCCCAGCGCCTCGCCCTCCGCGTCGTCGGCGCGCCCCTCCGACACCGGCGCGCCCGACCGGCCGAGCGAGCGGCCCACGCCCGCCACCTCGGCCCCGACCGACCCGCCCCGGCCGACCACACCCGCGGGCCCGCCCGTGCTGCGCCAGGGCGACAGCGGCCCCGAGGTCGCCGAACTCCAGGACCGGCTGCGCCAGACGTGGACCTACGTCGGCGCGGCGGACGGCGAGTACGACGCGGGCGTCACGGACGCGGTCGGCACCTACCAGCGCCGCCACGACATCACCGCCGACCCGGAGGGCGTCTACGGCCCGCACACCCGCGACTACCTGGAGGCCCGCACGGACCAGCCCTAGCGGGGCGGGCCCGCGCGTGCCGCCAGCGCCCGGCGGGCGCGGCGGGGAACCGGCGCGGCGGGATGCGACAGGGCGCGGTGAGGAGCCGGCGGCGCGCGGCGGGGAGCCGGCCGCGCGCGGGTCCGTCACACGCCGGATATGAGGTGTTCATCAGGGCCATGGCCGGGGGCGCTGGCGTCGCGGGGCGACTCTTTGTATGTTTGAGAAACAAAGTGGTTCCGCCCGCACCCCCGACCGTGAGCGGAGCCGCTTTCCTTCACGCACCGCGCGTCCACGCCGAGCCCAGGAGTGCCCCATGGCTCCCACGAGCACCCCCCAGACCATCGGCGCCGTCAAGGCGCTGCTCCTCGACATGGACGGGACGCTCGTCAATTCCGACGCCGTCGTGGAGCGCTGCTGGCGGCGCTGGGCCGCGGAGCACGGGCTCGACGGCGACAGCGTGATCAAGGTCGTGCACGGCCGGCAGGGCCAGGCCACCATGGCCGTGCTCCTCCCCGACCGCCCGCACGAGGAGAACCTCGCCGACAACGCGCGGATGCTCGCCTGGGAGACCTCCGACGTGGCGGGCGTGGTGCCGGTGGCGGGCGCGCCCGCGTTCATGGCCGCCCTGGCGCGGCTGCCGCACGCCCTGGTCACCTCGGCCGACCGCGGCCTGTCCCAGGCCCGGATGGACGCCGCCGCGCTGCCGATGCCGCGCGTGCGGGTCACCGCCGAGTCCGTGAGCGCCAGCAAGCCCGACCCGGAGGGGTTCCTCAAGGGCGCGGCCGAGCTGGGGTTCGCGCCCGCCGACTGCGTCGCCTTCGAGGACTCCGAGGTGGGCATCGCGGCGGCCCGCGCGGCCGGCATGCGCGTGGTGGGCGTGGGCCCCCGCGCGGCGGCCCACGCGCCCACCGCCCACGTGCGCGACCTGACGCAGGTCCGCGTCGAGGCGCTGCCGGACGGCGGCCTCACCCTGCACATCGCCCCGTGAGCCGGGCCACCCGGTAGCCGGCTCCGGGTCAATTCGCCCCGGCCGCAGGGAGATCCGCAGCCCTGCCATCCGAAGTGCCAGCCCACACGCGCTAGTTTGGGGCACCCCGAAGCAGAGGAGAGCCCCGTGGGCAAGGTCGTCATGTACAGCTCGGTGTCGGTGGACGGCTTCGTCGCGGACGAGAACGACCAACCTGGGCCGCTGTTCGACTGGTTGATGAGCGGTGACGTCCCGTTGGACGAGAGCGGCGCGTTGAAGGTGTCGCAGACGTCCTACGACTACATCCGGCCGTACTGGGACCAGATCGGCGTCACGGTCGTCGGCCGGCACGTCTTCGACCTGACGGACGGCTGGGACGGAAAGCCGCCGGGCGGAATGGACCACATGGTCGTCGTGACGCACCGGCCGCGGCCCGATGGCTGGGACCCCGAGGCGCCGTTCCACTTCGTCGACGGCGTCGAGGCGGCCGTGGCCAGGGCGCGGGAACTCGCGGGCGACCGCTTGGTCGAGATCGCCGCCGGCGACGTCGGTGGCCAGGTACTCGCCGCGGGCCTGGTCGACGAGGTGCGCATGGACGTCGTACCCGTCGTGTTCGGCTCCGGCAAGCGCTACTTCGGGTCGGTCGACGCGCAGCACCTGTTGGACGGCCCCGACCTGGTGGTCCAGGGCGACCGCGTGCTCCACCTGCGCTACCAGGTGCGCCGCTGACCGATCCGGGCGGCCACGCCTGAAGCGGCCCCGCCGCGAACGGAAGCACGCGGAGGGGCCGCCGCCGCGCCGACTGCCACCGCCCCGGCGCCGCCGGGGCACGGTATCCGGTCACGCGCGCCGTCGCGCACCAGCCCGGGCCCGCCCGCGTACCGCCGCGTCAACCGCCCGGGTGGTACAGGCTGATTTCCTACCTGACGCGCCGCACATCCCGCCTTCCCCACCGCACGCCGCCGGTTGGCCCACCCTGGGCTGGTCTCCGCACGGGCGCACGTGAGCCCCGCACCTTGAGGAAGGGAAACGGAACGATGACCTCCATGGGGAAGCCTCCGGCAGCGTTGGACGGGTCCGGTGGCCCGTGGCCGATGGGCCCCGAGCAGGGGCCGGCCCGCGGGGAGTTGGCCATGGACGAGTCGTCGGGCCGGATGGGGATCGTGCTGTGCCCCGGCGCGGGCCGCGTCGCGCTGCGCTCGCTGACCGGGGGCGACCGGTGGGAGGCGGAGACGGCGGCGGTACGGCCGCCCACGCCACGGGAGCGGCTCAGCGCGCGGATCGCGATCGTCAACGGGCGGTGGGGGAAGTGACCGAGGAAGAGGCGGTCGAGGCGATCGGCGACGCGGTGGAGGACCTGACCACGGGCCGCGTCGGCGTGCTGACCGACGCCGGCCCGTACACCTCGCCGACCACCCGACGCACGACGTTCCTGGTCTTCATCCGGCCGGAGCGCGGCGGCGTGGAGTGGACGGTCGAGCCCGAGCAGGTACGCCGCCACACGCCGGGGCACGCGCCGCACGGGCGCGTACCGACGGCGCGCGGCACCTCCCGCGCGCTGGCCGCCGCCCCGCCGCGCTCGATCCCGTACCACTGACGGCGCCGCGCCGCCGACCGGCCCGCCGCGCGAACCAGCCGGCGGGCCACCACGGCGCGGGGCGTGGGCCAGCCCGGCACGCGGCGCCACCGGCCCGCTCCACGACCCAGCAGGGGACGGGCGGGCGACGGGCCGGAAGGCGCGTGGCGCATAGCCGCAGGGCCGTGGGGCCGCCGGGCGCGGGTCAGCCGGCGACCGCCTCGTACAGGCTGAAGCCCGCCAGGACCAGCATCACGCAGGCGCCGATCTTGGTGATGAGCCGCAGCGGCACGTACTTCATCAGGGTCCGGCCGCCGACGATGCCGATGCCCGCGACCGCCCACAGCGCGAGCACCGCGCCGACGCCGACGGAGAGCGGGCTGTCGTAGCGGGCGGCGAGGTTGGCCGTCATGATCTGCGTCAGGTCGCCGAACTCGGCGACCAGGATCAGCATGAAGCCGCTGCCGGCGACCTTCCAGAAGCTCTGGTCGGCCGGTTTGGCGATCTCCTCGTCGCCCTCGTCCTTCTTGAACAGCAGCATCGCCGCGCCCGCCAGGAAGAGCACGCCGACGATGGCCTGGAGCAGCCGCTGCGGCAACAGCGTGAGGACGCTGCCGGCGGCGATGGCGAGCGCGACGTGGACGGCGAACGCGGCGGCGACGCCGGCGAAGACGTAGGAGGCGCGGTAACGGGCGCCGAGCATGAGACCGGCCAGGGCGGTCTTGTCGGGCAGCTCGGCGAGGAAGACGACGCCGAAGGTCACGGCGGCGACGGTGAGGCTGAACACGGGGCTTGGTCCCTCATTCGGTCGGGCGTCCGCGCCGATGGGGCCCTGCGAGAGGGGTCGCTTCGGCACGGCAGCGTCGGACACTGCGGCCGAAGGTCTCGCTGGCACGGTGGTACGTGACGAACCCCTCGGCACATCGCGTAGATGTGCCCGGTCCGCACCCACCGGCCTCCGGGCGCCGGCTCCCCGTTCCCCCGAGTGCGCGTGCACCCCACCGCGGGCGGTGGCTGGGAGGCGGGTGAGCAGTATGTCGACGGTCCGGCGAAGAGCTACTCCCCTTCTGCTGCCGTCGAGGATACGTCAGGGTCCACGTCGCGGTGCAGCCGTCCCCCGGCGACCAGCTCAAGGACCACCGCGACCGCCACCACCTGCACCGCCATCAGCGCCACCAGCACAAAGAGCTGCACCGCGCCGGCCTGCGCCGGCGACGCGCCGCCCAGCAGCATGCCGACGAAGGCCCCGGGCAGCGTGACCAGGCCCACGGTCCTGGTCTGGTCGAGGCCGGGCAGCAGCGCGTCGGAGGCGGCCGGGCGGGCGATCTCCAGGCGGGCGTCGCGTGGCGGCAGACCGAGGGCGAGCCCGGCCTCCACCTCGCCCCGCCGCGCCTCCAGCTCGTCCAGGGCGCGCCGGCCGCCGAGCACCGTCGCGGTGAGCGCGCCGCCGATGAGGATGCCGGTGATCGGGATCAGGGTGATGCCCCGCACCGGCACCAGTCCGGTCAGCAGCAGCGCGGCGACCACCGGCAGCACGCCCGCGAGGATCGGCGCCGCCGCCCACCACCAGGAGCGGTTCGCGGTGATGCGCCGGCCGGCGGTGCGCACGGCGACCGCGAACATCACGGCGATGAACGTGAGCAGCAGCGGCACCGCGCGCACCACCCAGCCGATCAGCAGGGAGACGGCGGCGAGCTGCACGACGGCGCGCAGCCCCGCGCTCAGCACGGCGCGCGCGTGGCCGTGCCCGCCGCCGGCCGACCGGCCCCCACCGCCGGGGCGGCCGGTGCCGTGCGTGAGGTGGGCGAGCGCGCCCACGGTGGCGGCGGCGAGCAACAAGGCCGCGAGCAGCACCCCGAGCGCGGGCCCGACGGGGAGCAGGGCGGCGCCCGCGAGGGGGACGGTGGCAGGCACCACCACACCTTACGGGGCGTCAAAGCGCTGGCCACGACGTCGGTCTGGGGCGCGTCGACCCGCCGCGCCCCCTTGCTTTGACATGACCGCGTCGTCACTCTGTTACCTGGCGCCCACCCCACGGAAACCGGGCGCCGAGACCCTGTTCGGGCCACAGCGCCCGCATCCCCCCACCGCAGAGGGAGTTCGCCATGTCCCGTACGGACACGACTTCGACACGTCGCGGCATCTACGCGCGTCGAGCCACCGCCGTCGGCGGTCTCGCCACGCTGGTCGGCACGCTGGTGCTGAGCGGTCCGAGCGCGCAGGCCGCGCCGCCCACCCCGCCGAGCGCCGACACCGCGCGCACCTACCTCTCCCAGCTCACCGTCAAGTCCGAGGGCTCGTCCGACGGTTACAGCCGCGAGAAGTTCCCGCACTGGAGCACCCAGAGCGGCGCCTGCAACACCCGCGAGGTCGTCCTGAAGCGCGACGGCAAGAACGTCGAGCAGAACAGCAGCTGCGCCGCGGTCAAGGGCACCTGGTTCTCGCCCTACGACGGGCAGACCTGGAGCGCCGCGTCGGACGTGGACATCGACCACGTGGTGCCGCTGTCCGAGGCGTGGAAGTCCGGCGCCAGCAAGTGGACCACCTCCCGCCGCGAGGGCTTCGCCAACGACCTCGGCCGCGCGCAGCTCATCGCCGTGACGGACAACGTCAACCAGGCCAAGGGCGACAAGGACCCGGGCGAGTGGCTGCCGCCCACCAAGAGCTACCACTGCACGTACGCCCGGATGTGGGTCTCGGTCAAGCACCACTACGACCTGTCCGTGGACAGCACCGAGAAGAGCGCCCTCAGCCGCATCCTCAACGGCTGCTGACGGCCCCCACCCACCGCCGGCCCACCGCCGCGCCGATCCGCCGCACCCGACCGACGGGGCGGCGGATCGGCCGCGTCCCGGGACCGTTCGTCGCGACGCGTCCGACCGGCTCCTCCCAGCCTCCGCCCGCTTCCGGTCGCCTCCCTCGGTCGCGTTCCGCCCCGCCCGGCCCCCCCGTTCCGTACCGTACGAACACGGGTACGCCGGGCCCGCACGGCACGCGGCGCCGCGGCGGTGGCCGCCGGCGGCCACCGGTGAGACGCCCGCGGGTCGGCGGGTGAGGGCGATGGAGGGAGCGCGGATGGCCGGGTTGCGACTGGGGCCGTTGCTACGCCAGATCGACTGGGAGACCGGCGAGCGCGCCACCGTGTGGGTCGAGACCGACGCGCCGTGCGAGGTCGAGGTGCGCTGCGCGCCCCCGGCGGACGCGCCGGCGCGCGGGGCGGGCCACCCCGCGCCGGGGCCCGGCGGCACGGCCCACACCTGGCGGCTCGCCGGCCACCACTACGCCCTGGTGGAGGTGGCGGGGCTGCGCCCGGACAGCGTGGTCGCCTACGAGGTGCTGCTCGACGGCGAGCGGGTGTGGCCGCTGCCCGACTCCCGCTTCCCCGCCTCCACGATCCACACCCCACCCGCGCGGACCGACGCGGGCGACGAGGCCACGGCCACGGGCGACCGCGCCGTACGGGTCGCCTTCGGCTCCTGCCGGTGGGCCGCGCCGCCCGCCGCTGGGGGCGGTGGGCACGACCCGATCGGCCCGGACGCCCTCGACGCGCTGGCCGCCCGCATCGCCCGCGACCCGGACGGCGACCGCCCCGACGTGCTCGTACTCCTCGGCGACCAGGTGTACGCGGACGAGACCTCGGCGGCCACCCGCGACTGGCTGGCCACCCGGCGCGACCTGAGCCAGCCACCGTGGGACCAGGTCGCCGACTACGAGGAGTACACCCGCCTCTACGACGAGTCCTGGCTCGACCCGGAGGTGCGCTGGCTGCTGTCGACGGTGCCGAGCTGCATGATCTTCGACGACCACGACGTGAGCGACGACTGGAACACCAGCGCCGCCTGGCAGGCGCGGATGCGCGCCACGCCGTGGTGGCGCGAGCGCGTGCTGAGCGGCCTCATGTCGTACTGGGTCTACCAGCACCTGGGCAACCTCTCCCCCGCCGAACTCGCGGCCGACGAGCTGTTCGCGGCCGTCCGCGCGGCCGACCGGGAGGGGCCGGACGGGGCCACGGAGCTGCTGCGGGACTTCGCGGCGCGCGCCGACGCCGACCCGACCTTCACCCGCTGGAGCTACCGCCGCGACTTCGGCCGGGTGCGGCTGGTGATGGTGGACAACCGGGCCGCGCGGGTGCTGACCGAGGGCAGCCGGTCGATGCTCGACAAGGAGGAGCTGAGCTGGCTGCGCGACCAGCTCCACGACGCCCCCGAGAGTGTGGACCACCTGCTCGTCGGCGCCTCGCTGCCGTGGCTGCTGCCGCCCTTCGTCCACGACGTCGAGGGTTGGAACGCGGCGCTGTGCGCCGGCGAGCGCGGCCCGCGCTGGACCAGGATCTCCGAGGACCTGCGCCAACGCGCCGACCTGGAGCACTGGTCGGCCTTCCCCGCCTCGTTCGACGCGCTGACCCAGCTCATCGCCGAGGCGGGCGGCGGACCCGCCGCGCCCGCGACGATCAGCGTGCTCTCCGGTGACGTGCACCACGCCTACGTCGCGGAGCCGGACTGGTCGCGGTGGCCACGGCCGCCGGTGAGCCGGGTGCTGCAACTGACCTGCTCGCCGGTGCACAACAGCATCCCGGCCTCGATCCGGATCGGCTTCCGGTTCGGCTGGAGCCGGCCCGCGCGGCTGCTCGGCCGCCTCTTCGCCCGGCACGCCAGGGCCGGCCGCCCGAAGCTGAGCTGGCGCCGCACGGGCGGGCCGTGGTTCGGCAACCAGCTCATGACCCTGACCCTGCGCGGCAGGCACGCCCGGCTCCGGCTCGACCAGACGCGCGGGTCCGGCCCTGGGCCGGCACGCCTGGTCACCACGGAGCAGCGGGACCTGACGCCCGGCTGACCGGGGCCCCGGGCCGCGCGGGCTACCCCGGCTCGTCGGTGGGCGCGCTGTCGGCGACCGCCTGCGCCACGTGGGCCGCGGCGGCGTCCTTGGCGACGCCGACGCCCGTGAGCACGCCCGCCCCGTCCTCCTGCTCAAGGAGCGCGAGCAGCAGGTGCTCGGTGCCGATCTCGCGGTGGCCCAGGCGCAGCGCCTCGCGGAAGGTCAGCTCCAGCGTCTTGCGCGCGTCCGCGCTGTACGGGATGAGTTCGGGCGCCTCGCCGGCGGCGGGGGCGGGCAGCGCGGCGAGCGCCGCCTCGCGTACCCGCTCCAGGGGCACCCCCTGGGCGCGGATGGCCTGCGCGGCCAGCGTGTCGGGCGCGCTCAGCAGGCCGAGGGTCAGGTGCGCGGGGCCGACCTCGGGGCTGGCCGCGGTCTTGGCCTCGTTGTGGGCGCTCACCACGACGTTGCGGGCGGCGGTGGTGAACTGGTTGAAGCCCTGCTGGGCGTCGAGCGCCGGCGCCTCGGTGGCGCCCTTGGGCACGAACCGCTTCTGGGCCGCCTGCCGGGTGACGCCCATGCTCTTGCCGATCTCGGTCCAGGAGGCGCCGGAGCGGCGGGCCTGGTCCACGAAGTGGCCGATGAGGTGGTCGGCGAGGTCGCCGAGGTGGTCGGCGGCGACCACCGCGCCGGAGAGCTGGTCGAGCGCGTCGGGGTGGGCCCGCCTGATGGCCTCGATCAGTTCGTCGAGCCGCACGGGGGGCGTGATGTCCAAGGGCTTCGTCATGCGTCAACCGTAGGTTGACAAATCCTGGCGCGTCAACCCGACGTTGACAGTGGAGATGCACCAAGCGCCCTCGCGACACCTTCGCGCCACACCGACGCGCACCACTCCTCCCGGGCGGCTCGACCGGCATCCCACCCCGACGGGCGGGACCTGCCGCGTCCGGCACATGCGGAACGGGGGGCCGCACCCCGACCAAGGCGATGCGTTTCGGCCATTCGAGAGCCAGGCCACCCAGGGCGCCAGGAAGCGATTCACCAGCGACCCACAAAAAGTCCATACCAACTGGTCGAGACCACCTGACGGTCATGCCCATGTCGCCCTACGCTCGACACAGCGACCGAGCCCGTTCACAACACCCCGCCCACAACGGGGCGATCCCCACCGCACACGCAACGACCTTGCGTAACGCGCGCCCACCGGCTACCACACGGCCCCTGGCAGCGGCGATGGACAAAAGCGGGCACCCGCGCCGCCGCGCGACCCCCACCACTCCCGCCGACGCGCGAGCACCGGCACGGGACGAGCAGATCTGGCAGAACTTGAACTTGCAACAAACTATTAGGCGTCCCTAACCTGGCCCCCTCGTTGTTTCCCGTCCCCGAAACGAGGAGTCCCCTGTCATGTCGTCCCCCAGCTCGCTCACCGAGCAACTCGACGCCGCGCGACCGCGCGTCACCTCGCTTTTCCGGATCGTCGTCGGCCTGCTCTTCGCCTGCCACGGCGCCTCGTCGCTCTTCGGCAGCTTCGGCGGCGTCGACGGCGCCGGCGGCACCGTGGACACCGGCACCTGGCCGGGCTGGTACGCGGCCGTGATCCAGCTCGTCGGCGGCGTCCTCGTGATGACCGGCCTGTTCACCCGCAGCGCGGCCTTCATATCCTCCGGCTCGATGGCGTACGCCTACTTCACCGAGCACCAGACGGAGAAGCTGTGGCCGCTGGAGAACGGCGGCGAGGCGTCCGCGATGTTCTGCTGGGCGTTCCTCATGATCGTCTTCACCGGCCCCGGCCCCTGGGCCCTGGACCGGCTCCTCGGCGAGCGGCGCGTCACCGAGCCGCACCGCCAGCCGACCCGCGTCTGACGCCGCCCGGCGACCGCCGGCCCACCGCCCGCCTCCACCGGGCGACGTCCGGCACCACCCGCGCAGTCTCCACCCGGCCGCGCCCCGATCACGATCGGGGCGCGGCCGGGTGCCGTTCCGGCCCGCCAGAGCCGACCACCGGGGGTCCCGACGGCCGCGGTTCGAGCGACTTCGCCGACCTGCGGATGTAACGACGTGATGACGAGTCGACATATCGAGATACCGAGACCCGCCCGCGCGAGTGGACCGTTATGAACCGTTGCTCATGGTGTGCACCCGGGTATCGGGCGCATGATCGACCGGAGACCGCCCGGTCACCCGCGCCGCGGGCGGCCGTACGCCGTGATCTCGGCGTTATGCAGCCGCGGTGACCGCCCTCGGCTCGGTATGCTCTATCAGCACAGGCATACGCTGTATGGCTGTGCTGAAGAGGCCGCTCCTGCCGCTCCCCTGCGACGTCGCGGCGGGGGAACGGGACCGGGAGAGACGTTGCTGGAAACCTTGGGGTCGCTGGTCGACACCCCGTGGATCTACGTGATCATTGGTGCGTCCGTGGTCCTCGACGTCTTCCTGCCCGTACTACCCAGCGGCATCCTGGTGATCGCCGCGGCCACCGCCGCCGCCGGCACGACGACGGCCGACGCCGTCGGGGCCGCGCGGGGCGTCAAACCCGACGCCGACGTCCCCGAGATGCTCGCGCTCGTGCTGTGCGCCGCCACCGCCTCCGTCCTCGGCGACCTGGTCGCCTACCGGCTGGCCTGGCGCGGTGGCGAACGCCTCGACCGCGCCATCGCCCGCTCCCGCCGACTGACCGCCGCCCAGCAGAAGTTGGGCGCCGCGCTGGAGCGCGGCGGGGCCACGCTCGTGGTCCTCGCGCGCTTCGCGCCCGCCGGTCGCTCCGTGGTGAGCCTGGGAGCCGGCGCCGCACACCGCAAGGTCGCCGAGTTCCTGCCGTGGTCGGCGCTGGCCGGGCTGATGTGGGCGGCGTACAGCGTGGGCCTCGGCTACCTCGGCAGCCAGTGGCTCGGCGCCACGTGGCTCAGTACCGCGGTCTCGGTGCTCGCCCTGTTCGCCGTGGGCACGATCGCCGGGTACGTGATGAGCCGGCGGCCGAGCAACCAGAAGGCCCAGCAGGCCGCCTGACCGCCACACCGGCCAACCGCCGCCGCACCACTCCCCGTTACGGGCCCGCGCGAGACCGCGCGGGCCCGTGCGACGTCCGGCGGCGCGGCCCACGGCGGGGCACCCGCGCACGAGGTGGGAACGCGAATGCGGATCAACCGGCGCACGCCCACGTCCGATTACGGGCGCCCACGTAAATCCGGTTATCGTCCCTCCCATGCTCATCTCCCCACCTTCCGCTTCCGTATGGTGACCCGCCGTGCCCGCTCCGGTCTGGGCATCGTGGTCAGCGCGGCGCTGCTGGGCGCCGGGGTCCTCGCCGTACGCGAACTGGTGACGGACGGATCGGACCCGCTGCCCACGGTCCCGGACGAACACCGCGCCACCCTGGAGGCCGCCGCCCGCACCTGCGCGCCGCTGAGCGTGCCGCTGCTCGCCGCGCAGATCGACGCGGAGAGCGGCTGGGACCCGCGGGCCAGTTCGGGCAAGGCCGACGGGATCGCCCAGTTCGCGCCGGTCACCTGGACCGAGTGGGGCCGCGACGGGGACGGCGACGGCCAGGCCGACGTCTGGAACCCGAAGGACGCCATCGCCTCGCAGGCCCGCTACCTGTGCCACCTGTACGACTCGGTCAAGGACGTCCCCGGCGACCGCACCAAGTTGGCGCTCGCCGCCTACAACGCGGGCCCGGGCGCGGTGCTGCGGGCGCGGGGCATCCCGGAGTTCAACGAGACCCGGGGTTACGTCGACCGGATCACCAGGCGGTTGCTGCCCGAGTACGAGCAGACGGAGCGGGAGCGGCGCGAGAAGCTGGGGGAGACCGCCGGGACCGCGCACCCCGACGGCGAGGACCCGACGCCCACGGCGGCCCCGCCCACGGACGCGAGCCCCACCGCCGTGAGCCCCACCGACGCGACCGGCGCCGTCGAGCCGCAGCCGTAACCGCAGTCGTAGCCGTAGGCGCTGACGTAGCCGTAGGCGCTGACGTAGCCGTAGGCGCTGACGTAGCCGTAGGCGCTGACAGCCTGCGGTGGTTTCCGGCCGCGCGGGCGAGGGGGCGGGGCGCGGGGCCCGGTGTGGGCGCCGCGCCCTCAGCCGGCGTCCGGTGCGAGGAAGTCCTCCACCACGCGAACGAGTTCGAGCGGGGCCTCGTCGGCCGCGTAGTGTCCCGCGGCCGGCAGTTCCACCAACTCCGCGGCCGGATACCAGCGCAGCCAGGTCTCGCCCATGACCCGCGCCGACAGCGCCGGGTCGTGCCCGCCGACCACCACCCGTACCGGCAGCGGCAGGCCCTCGATCTGCTCGTGGAAGTCCTCCCGGGCCCAGGAGTCCAGCCAGGCCCGGAGCGCTTCGGGGTCGATGTGCTCGACCGAGTGTCGGACCATGAGGTCGAGCCAGGCGTCGGGGTGCCGGTTGCCCGTCGTCAGGTCGATGATCGCGCGCCGGCTGTCCGGGCGCTCCGCGGCCGACGCGAACAGTTCCCACTGCTCGCCCGCCATCGGCACCCCGCTCGCGGGCACCGGTGAGACGCCCACCAACCGGCGCACCCGGTGCGGGGCCGCCGCCAGCAGCCGCTGGGCCACCGCGGCGCCCATGGAGTGGCCCAGCACGGAGAAGCGCTCCCACCCCAGGTGGTCGACGAGCGCCAGCAGGTCGTGCCCCGCCTCGCTGGTGGTGTACTCGCCGGGAACCCCGCGCGCCTTGCCGTATCCGCGCAGGTCCGGCAGGACGTAGGTGAACGCCTGGCGGTCGAGGTGCGGGAGCAGCGCGGTGTAGGCGGAGCGGTCCGCGAACCAGCCGTGGACGGCCACGACCCGGTGCGGGCCCTCTCCGATGACCTCGTGCGGTGGTACGAAGGGAGCGAGGGGTGCCACGGCGCCTCCGATCCGGGGTGGACGCGGGTGCCTGGCACACCCACAGGGCATAACCGTGGCCGCAACTCGGCGCCCGGGCAAGGTGGCTGGCCGGATCGGCGGCGCCCCGCCGCCCCGGGCGGGCGCCCGGCCGCCCCCGCCCGTAGCGCCGCCGCCAGCCGCGTCGCCCCGGTCCGAGATCACACCCACGATCGGAACCCGCCCATCCGCGTGACCCGCTTCACCCGCGGATCGGGCTTACACCGGGGCGGCGGACGGGAAGGTGCGGGAGATACTGCAACGGTCGTACGCGCCCGGCCAGCGGGGCGGCGGGGGGTCGCCCCCGGGGGCGGGGGCGCGTGCGGACGGGGTGACGACGTGATGACGGAGCACGACCGGGGGTGGCGGTGCGTCCGCCGGTCCCGGCGGGCGCGGGTGAGTGGAGGAGCAGGATGAGAATCGGAATCGTCGGTGCCACCGGCCAGGTCGGCGGGGTGATGCTCGGCATACTCGCCGAGCGTGGCTTCCCGGTGGAGCAGTTGCGGCTGTTCGCCTCGGCACGCTCGGCGGGGCGCACCCTGCCGTGGCAGGACACCGAGATCACCGTGGAGGACGCGGCCACCGCCGACTACTCCGGCCTGGACATCGTGCTGTTCTCGGCGGGCGGCGCCACCTCCAAGGCGCTGGCCCCCAAGGTGGCCGCCGCCGGGCCCGTGGTGATCGACAACTCGTCGGCCTGGCGGATGGACCCCGAGGTCCCGCTGGTGGTCTCCGAGGTGAACCCGGAGGCCGTCGCGGAGCGCCCGAAGGGCATCATCGCCAACCCCAACTGCACCACCATGGCGGCCATGCCCGTGCTGCGCCCGCTGCACGCCGAGGCCGGCCTGGAGAGCCTGGTCGTCGCCTCCTACCAGGCGGTGTCCGGTAGCGGCCTGGAGGGCGTGGCCGAGTTGGAGGAGCAGATCCAGAAGACCGCCGGGACGGCGGCGCGGCTCACCCACGGCGGCTCGGCCGTGACCCTGCCCGAGCCGCGCAAGTACGCCCGGCCCATCGCGTACAACGTGCTGCCGATGGCCGGATCGCTGCTCGACGACGGCTCGGGCGAGACGGACGAGGAGCGCAAGCTGCGCAACGAGAGCCGCAAGATCCTGGGCATCCCGGAGCTGCTCGTCTCCGGCACCTGCGTCCGGGTGCCGGTCTTCACCGGGCACTCGCTCCAGGTCAACGCGCGCTTCGCGGCGCCGATCAGCCCCGAGCGGGCCGCCGAGCTGTTCGCCGACGCGCCGGGCGTGACGCTCTCCGACATCCCCACGCCGCTCCAGGCCGCCGGCCAGGACCCCACGTTCGTCGGCCGCATCCGGTCGGACGAGACCGTCCCCGACGGCCGCGGCCTGGCCTTCTTCTGCGCCAGCGACAACCTGCGCAAGGGCGCGGCGCTCAACGCCGTACAGCTCGCGGAGCTGGTGGCGGCCGAGTCCGCGTAACGCCCACCGCCACGCCGCGCGCACGCCGCCCACGCCGTACGACAGGAGCCCGGCCCCGCAGCCCGCGGGCCGGGCTCCCGCCGTGTGCCCGCCCGGTGCGGCGGGCGCCGCGCCGGAAGCACGGGTCCGGCGGCCGCTGGCCCGGCGGGCCGTCAGGTCGCCGCCTCGTGGCGCTCGCCGGAGGTCGTGGCGTCGCGCGGCCCACCGCTCGGCCGGGGCACGGGGGCGGCGGCCGGGGCCGCGCCCAACGGGGCCGCGTCACGTGAGGCCGCGTCGCGCGGGGCCGCGTCGAGCGGGCCGGCGGACACGTCGCGCAGGCCGGCCAGGCTGATGTCCAGGTAACGACGCCAGTCCCCGGTCCCGTTGCGGATGATCGCCGCGAGCCCGCACACGATCATGCTGAGGTCCGCGACCTCCACATCGGGCCGGATCGTCCCCTGCGTCCTGGCGCGCGCGATGAGTTCGGCCGCTATGGCCTCGGTCCGCTCCGCCGCCGCGCCCTCGGGCCTGGCCGATCCGAGGGTCGCCTCGATCGACGCGGTGAGCCCACGGTCGCTGGCCAGCACCTCGCCGATGTACCCGATGTAGCGGGCGAGCCCGTCGGCGGCGTCCGGGCACGGCACGCACACCGTACGGCCGAACTCGACGATGTCGTCGTGGCGCGCCTCGCCCGCGGCCTCGATGAGCGCGGCCCGGCTCGGGAAGTGGCGGTAGACGGTGCCGATGCCGACCCCCGCGGCCCGAGCCACCTCGGGCATCTGCACGTCCTGGCCACGTGCCGTGAACAGCGCGCGGGCGGCGGCCAGGACACGGGCCCGGTTGCGCTCGGCGTCGGCGCGCGGCTTCCGTCGTCGTGGGGGCGATGGGGTCGACACGCTGCCCGATCCTAGTGCCAGCGCCGTTCCCGCGTTCCGCGCCAGCGTTCCAGGCAACGGGCATTTCCGCAGGTGAACGGGGTTTTTGGCGTTCCAGCGTCCCGCATGAGCGCGGCTCCCTTGCCGGCCCGGGCGCGGCCGTGGCGAAGTTGCCCCATGAACAAGCACTCGCACCTCAACAACAGCGCCAGCACCGGCACCACCGTCAGCGCCAGCACCACCGTCAGCACCGCCCGTGCCGGCGTCCGGGCCCGGCTCGGCCGGGCCGGCGCCGTCGGCCTGGCCGTCCTGGCCACCGCGGCGACCACCGCCGTACTCGCTCCGACCGCGACCGCGGCCCCGCGGGCGGCCCAGGCGGCCGAGCCCGCGTTCCTGGCGCCCAACGAGCTGCCCCCGCACGCCTCCTCCGCCTGGTACGCCAGCCCCGTCACCGCCGGCACGCCGGACCCGCTGCCGTTCTGCGTCGGCCCCGCGCTGCCCGGCGCCACCTCCGTACACCGCGACTTCTGGACCGAGTACGACACCGGCGCGGTCCAGGTGACCGTCGTGGAGCGGGACGAGACGCGCGCCAAGTCGCTGGCGGCCCTGTGGAACAAGACCATCCGCGCCTGCGCGGACAAGGTCGAGCAGGAGGACCCCGACATGACGGCGGAGTTCCGGGACTTCGGCTCGATCAACGTCGAGGAGGGCGCCAACGTCTACGGCATCCACACGGCCCACGCCTGGGGCTCGTCCGACATCAACATGTTCTCGGTGGGCCGGGACGGCCGGACGGTCACGGTCGTGAAGTGGGGCCAGATGGGCAACTTCCAGCACGCGCAGGTGCCCGACTTCAAGCAGACCACGACGACCGCGGTCAACAAGCTCTACTGATCCCCGGCCCGGCCTGGCCCGACACGGCCGGTCAGGCCCGACGGCCCCGGCCTCGTTCCGTACGGCAGCGGACCGGCCGCCCCCGCGCACTGGACGTGCGGGGGCGGCCGGTCCGTCGTGCGGGGTCAGGCCACGGGCGGCGTCACTTGAGGAACGCGCCCTTGTCGAAGGCGCTCACGTTGGCGATCCCGTTGGCCCAGAGCTGGTCGACGCGGGCCGACTCCTGCGCGTTCGGGTTCGGGTTGGTGCAGGACGGGCCGGGGCCGCCGCCCGACATCAGCTCGCTGCACGGGCCCGAGTAGTTGTCCGGCAGGCCGAGGACGTGGCCGGTCTCGTGCGCGGTGACCCGGGTCGAGTCGAACTCCTGGTTCTGCCTGTAGTCCAGGAAGATGTAGCCCCTGCCGTGCCCGTCGGTGCTGGCGTACGAGCCACGCGGGTCGTTGCCCTCGCGGTACTGGAAGTCGCCGCCCGAGCCCTCCTGGAGCTTCACGTTGGACACGTGCGAGTTCCAGATCTGCGTGCTGCGCGCGATCTGCGAGGCGAAGGTGGGCGCCTGGCTGGCGTCGTAGGTGACGGTGACGGCCCGCTCGCCGGTCCTGGCCTGCTTGGCCTTGGCCGACTCGATGACGGCCGTGAAGAACGCCTTGGTGGCCGCGGCGTTCTCGCCGGACGCCTCGTACGCCGCGATGCTGGCCGGCGTCGAGCGCTGCGCGGCGTCCGTGCTGGTGGCGGCCGAGGCGGGCAGCGCGCTCATGGTGGCCAGGCCGAGGCCGAGCGAGACCGACAGGAATATCCTGGAGTGCTTCATGTGGGGGGACTCCTTCGTGCGTCCGGGGACCCCGGCGACCGCCGTGGGGTAGCGGTCGGGCCGTCCGGAACGTGTCCCGCCGAGTGTCAGGGAGGGATCGCGCGGCGCGGATGATGCCAACTGGCGATAGCACGGCGTTATAGGGGCGCGGAAGTCGGTGAACCGCGCATACCCGCTCGTACTCGGGCAAGGCACCACTGCTACGGGGCCGGAAGGGCAACGTGGGGCGACGCGCCGTCGTCCGGACGCCGACGCGGACGATCGGATGGTGTCTCTGGTGTGCGCCGCGCGTGCGCCGTTATGCTCCGGCCGTGGAGCTCGACGTGAGACACCTTCGTGCGCTCTGTGCTATTGCCGACGCGGGCAGCGTGCGCAAGGCCGCGCTGCAACTGGGCATGACGCAACCGTCCCTCACCACACAGCTCAGGCGCATCGAGAAGGCGATCGGTGGCCTGCTGTTCACCCGCGAACAGTCAGGCAGCCATCCCACGCCGCTCGGGCGGTCCATCCTGGCCCGGGCCCGGCCGATAGTGGCCGACATGAGCGCCCTGGTCACCGCCGCCAAGGACGCCGCCGCCAACATCAGCGAGGCGCACCTGCGCATCGGCAGCACCGGCAACCGCGCCGTGGCCGGCTGGCTGCGCAGGCTGCACGCCCGGCTGCCCGACACGGACACCACGATCCACGTCGACGTCTCCGCCACGATGCTGCTCCAGATGGTGGCCACCCAGCAGCTCGACGTGGCGTTCGTGCACGAGTTCTCGGGCTTCCCGCTGCCCGTGCCCAGCGGCGTCGAGCGGCGCGAACTGGTCGCCCGGGAGCCGCAGTTCATCGCCCTCTCCGCGACCCACCCGGCGGCCAAACGCCCCGTGGTCCGACTCGCCGACCTGGCCGACGACCGCTGGGTGGTCGACCTGACCGTGGAGGACGAGTGCGCGGCGCTGCGCCGCGTCTTCGCCGAGGCCGACCTCAACCCCCGTCTGGTGCACGTACGCGACAACACCACGGCCGCCGAACTCGTCGCCTCCGGCGAGGCCGTCACACCCTGCCAGCCCACCACGAGCGCCCGCGAGGGCACGGTGATCCGCCCGCTCCGGGACGACCCGCTGACCGTCCGGCTGTTCATGGTCTCCCGGCCACACACCACCTGCGCCCCCGACGCGGACGCGCTCTACGCCGACCTCAGGGCCTCCTACCTGGAGCTGGCCTGGGCGAACCCGGCGTACCGGCTGTGGCTGCTGCGTCACAACAGCCCGCTGCTGCGCTCCGACGAGGCCGCGCCCGGCGCGCGCCCGTCCTCGGCCGCCGTCTCCTGCCTGGCGCCGATACCGGTCACGCTGCCCGTTCCAGGGCCTGCTCCAGCGTCGGCACGGGCCGCAGCAGCCCCGTCAGGTTGGCGATCTCCATCAGCCGCAGGGTGACGGCGTGCGCGCAGACCAGGCCGAGCCGCCCCGCGCGCCGCGTCATGCGCTCCTCGGCGCGCACCAGCAGGGCCAGCCCCGTGCAGTCGAAGAACGTCGTGCGCCGCAGGTCGACGACGACGTGCGGGGTGCCGTTCGGCGCCGTCGCCTCGTCAAGAACGACCCGGATCGCCCCAGCGGTGGCGAGATCCACATCCCCCGACAGCTCCACGACGGTGCAGCCGCGCACGTCGTACGACCGTGCCAGCCGCTCGCCGTCGTCCCGCTCGCTCGCCCAGGCGGCACCGCTCACGCTCACCCCACACCCGCCGCACGGCCCCGTTTCCCCCACAGCCCCCGCACCCCCTGCTCCCCTGGTCACTCCCGTGTCCCGCGCATCCCCCGTACCGCATGTCTCCCCCAGATGTCCCGAGTGCCCGTTGAGGGCACCTACCGTCCCGGCCTCCGCCGGCCCGAGCGCCCGTTGCGTGCGGGCGGACCGGGCGGTCTCCCCGTGCTCCACCGCCGCCGTCCTCCGTTGATGGTCACAGCCCATGCCGAGGTCCCCATGTCCGCCTGACCTGCCGCCCTGGCACGGGTACGCCTGGTGCCGGTGCCTGGTGCTCGCCGACGTCGATTTCACGCCATTGGCAACTGGGGTGACAGACGGGCCACGCTAGCGGCGAGCCTCATCGAGAGGGCATGCAAGAACGATTCTTGGGAGCCGAAGAACACTCGTACGAGTGAAGACACCCCCGGACTCTTGTTGTTGACGTGGCGTCAAACATGCTCCGCGAGAGTGGGCTTGAAGTATGCGCTCCACGGGCGGCCTCGCCGGCCGGCCGGGACCCTCCGACACCGTTTCGGAGCCCGGTTCCGGGGGCTGCGGCGGGGTCGGGCGGGAGGCTCGTACGCGCCGACGAACCCGACCACCGACACCTCGCCCGACGCGCTCCGCCACCGGGCCCGGAAAACACTTCCGGCCCGGTCCCTCTCGCGGTCTCGCGAGGAGGGACCAGGCCGGCTGGGTGGGCACAACAGGGATCGAACCTGTGACATCTGCTTTGTAAGAGCAGCGCTCTACCGCTGAGCTATGCGCCCTGGCACGCGCCGACAGCCTACCCCGACCCGGCCCCGTACTCGCAAACTCGTGCCCCTGTGGGCCCGGGCCGCGGCCGGTCGGGCCGTGGGGGCGCTGGGCAGGGGCGGAGGGTGGAGGCGAGGGGCGGGGGGTGCTCGGATCGGCTGGGTGGGGCGCGAACTATCCGGCCCGTGTGTTCGTCCCTAACGGGTGGGAGAATGGCATCCGGGCCTGGGGCGATTCATCGGGAGAGGGTAGTGACGGCGACCACCGCGCAGTCTGTACGCCTAGCACGTCGCCTGCTTCATGGCCGACCGCCCGCCCGCGCCGTCGCCCCGGCCGCCGTGACCAGCCCGGCCCACGCGGGCGCCGAAGCCCGCGCCGGTGCCACCACCAGGGCCGGTGCCGGCGCCACCGCCGAAGCCGGTGCGACCGCCGCCGCTGCCGTACGGCGCGGCGCCGGCTCCGCCGCCGTGGCCCGCCGTGCGGCCGGACGCGCCTGCGGCGGCGGTGCCACGCGCCGGGTGGCCGGGGACGTCCTCGTGCTCGTCGCGCTGCCGGTGCCGCTGGTGCTGGCCGCGCTGGCCGGGTCGTTCACCGGGGGCGGGACGCGGCGCTGGTTCGGGCGGGGTGAGAGTCAGCGGGCCGACGCGCAGGCGGCCAAGGACGCCGCCGCCGCCGCGTTCTACGAGCTGGACACCGCCCAGCGGGACCTGCGGATCTCCATCGAGACGATCGCGGCCGTGGACGACTCCCCCGCCGCGCGCCGGGCCGTCAGCGACTTCGCGGCGCTCGGTCAGCGCATCGACCAGGCCAGCCACGACTACATCAGCGCCGTCGACTCGCACGACCTGGACCGCGACGACCTGGAAGCCTCCGCCGCCTCCCGCGCCCGTGCCGAACTGACGCGGGCCAAGGCCGGTCTGGAGCGCGCCAAGGGGGACCTCGACCGGTTCGCCGAGGGCCTGGCGCCCTTGTTGCGTACGGCCGAGACCCAGTTGGCCCGGCTGGCGCCGGCCGTCGAACGGGCCCGGCAGGCGCTGCTGGCCGCCACCCAGGCGCTGGACGCGGTACGAGCCTCCGGGCTGCGGGCCGACGAGTTGGCGGCCCGGCTCGCCGCGCTCTCGCCCGAGCTGACCAAGCTCAACCAGGGCGCCGGGCAGCACGGCGTACAGGAGACGATCCGGCGCGCCGATCACGTGCTGCGCGCGGCCGAGGCCGTGCGCGGGGAAGCCGAGCGGCTGCCGGCGACCGCCGCCGACATCGACAAACGGCTGGTCTCGCTGCGCACCAGGGCCGAGGCCATCACCACGCGCGCCGCGGGCGTCGAGCCGGTGCTCAGCGAGTTGCGCCGGCGCTACAGCGCCGCCTGCTGGCAGGACCTCCAGCCCGTGCCCGAGCAGGCCGCGCACGCGGTGGCGCAGGCCGAGGCCAGGCTGGCCGAGGCGCGGGTGGCCCGCGACGAGCAGCGCTGGCCGGACGCGCTGGCCCTGCTGTCCACGGCGCGGGCGCTGCTCAACACCACCGACGAGGCGGTGTCCACCGCCGGCGACCGGCTGCGCCGGCTGGACGAGGTCTCCCACGACCAGGCGCACGAGGTGGAGCGCACCCGGTTCGCCGTGCGGGACGCGCAGCGGCTGGCCATGGCGGGGCGCAACACCCCCGATCCGCGCCACGCCCGCCCGCTCGACGACGCCGTCGCGCGGCTGGACCGCGCGATCGCCGGTCTGGAGGGGCGGCACCCCGACTGGTGGCACTTCCTCACCGAGACCGAGGCCGTGCGGCAGACCGCGGCCCGGGTGGTGCGGGAGATCCGCGAGGAGCGCGGGGCGTCCGGCGGCTGACCCGCGCCGACTCCCGGCCACGACGCGCGGGCCGCGTGGCCGTGGGGCGGCGGTCGGGACGGGGTTGCGCACAGGGGTCCGGCCGGCGGCGGATCGCGATTAGGCTGCGGGCATGCCTCGTTACGAATACCGCTGCCGCGCCTGTGGCGCCAACTTCGAGCTGAGCCGGCCCATGGCGGACTTCAACGCGCCCGCCACCTGCCCCGACGGGCACGGCGACACGGTCAAGCTGCTGTCGACGGTCGCCGTCGGTACCGGCGCCGCCTCGCGTGGTCCCGCGCCCGCCGCGGGCGGCGGGGGCGGGGGCGGTTGCTGCGGCGGTGGCTGCTGCGGCTGAGCGCCCGCAAGTAACGCGCTCGGCGTCCCTACCAGGCCGTCCCGGCCCACCTGTCCGCCGGCCCGCGCGCTCAGCGTTCCGCCGGTGGCGGGGCCGGGGCCCGGCCTGGTCCCGCGTCCGCGTCCTAGTCCGGTTCCTCGGGGGTGGCGCGGCGCCGGGCGAGTGAGCCGGTGGCGGCCGAGCTGTGCACCGTGAAGGCCATCGTGCCGGGTACGTACCGGTCGTCCGACCACTCGATGGGCGCGCCGGCCGGATCGGTGCTGCGGCGGCGCTCGCGGAGCAGCGGGTCGCCGGGTTGGCAGCCGAGCAGCCGGGCGTCGTCCGCGTCGGCCCGTACGAGGTCGATGGTGTGGTGCGCGTCGGCGATCATGACGCCCTGTTCCTCGAGCCGTACCGTGTGCGAGACGGTGTCCGGGTCCAGCGCGGCGACGAGGGCGCCGACGGACTCCGGGTAGACCGTGCGCTCGATCATGACCGGCCGGCCGGAGAGCGTACGGACCCGGAGCATGCGGTAGACCGTGGCCTGGGTGTCGAGCCGGAGTAGCTCGCGTTCGGTGGCGTCGGCCGGGTGGCGCTCGATCGAGACGACCCGGCCGCCGGGCTCCTCGTCGATGGAGCGGGCCCAGCGGGTGAAGCTGAGGAGTTCGCCGAAGCTCTGCGCGCCCTCGGAGCCGAGCACGACCCGGCGGGTGCCGCGCCGGGAGGTGACCAGGCCCTCCGCGCGGAGCACGGCGAGCGCCTGTCGTACGGTGCCGCGCGAGACGCCGTAGCGCTGCGCCAGGTCGCCCTCGGCCGGTAGCCGGCCGCCCGATCCGTACGCCCCGTCGGTGATCGCCTGCCGCAGGTCGGCGGCCACCTTCTGGTACATCGTCCGCGGCCGGCCCGCGGGCGCGCCGCCCGCCACGGCACCGCCCGCCGCGGTGTCGCCCGCGGTCGCGCCGTTCACCACTGCCTCTCCTCCACGTCTCCCGCGCCCGCGCCTGGCCAGCGCCCCTCGTCACGTACAGCCGTGCCGCGAGGTGCTGGCGCCGCGCGCGTCCTGGGAGGGGAGCCTAGCCGCGCGCGGCGCGTTCGCCGGACGCCCCGGGGCCGGGGCGGGGTGGTTAGCGGCGGCGGGCCAGTGTCAGGCCGTCGGCGACCTCCAGCATCACCGAGTCCACCCGGGGGTCGGCCAGCACGTGCTCGTTGAAGGCGTGGATCGCGGCGCCGTTGGGGGACGCGGAGGACAGGTCGGCGACCTCGCCGCCGTAACAGACGTTGTCGGCGGCGATCAGCCCGCCCGGGCGCATCCGGGGCACCAGCTCCTCCCAGTAGGCCAGGTAGCCCTGCTTGTCGGCGTCGATGAAGGCCAGGTCGACATGGGGTTCGGGGGGCATCGCGCGCAGCGTCCGGAGGGCGGGGGCGATGCGCAGGTCGATGCGGTCGGCGACGTCGGCGCGCTGCCAGGCCGCGCGGCCGTACTCCGCCCACTCGGCGGAGACGTCGCAGGCGATGAGCCTTCCGTCCGGGGGCAGCGCCCGGGCCATGCACAGGGTGGACAGACCGGTGAAGGTGCCGATCTCCACGACGTGGCGGGCGCCGATCAGCCGGACCAGGAACGCGAGCAGCGGCCCCTGCTCCTGGGCGATCTGCATGCCCGCGTGGTCCGGCAGGGCGGCCCTGGTCCGGGCGACGAGTTCGCGCTGTACGGCGTCGGGTGGGGGGTTGTGCGCCAGTACGTAGGCGTGCAGCGCGCTGGACTGTGCCGGACGCTTGGAATCGGCCATGGAAACCCTTCCCTCTCACTGCGGAGCGACGGCGTTCCTCGCACTCGCCCGAAGGCGGCGACCGCCCACCGAGCGGTGTGGCCGCCCTGGGCGAGCGCCCCGGGCGGCACGGCGTGCCGCACGGGGCGATCCCGCCCTAACTACCCACGTAGCGGAGCACGGCAAGCACCCGGCGGCTGTAGCCGGTGGTTCCGGTCAGCTCCAGCTTGTCGAAGATGGCGTTGATGTGTTTCTCGACGGCGCTGCGGGAGACGTGCAGCCGCTGCGCGATGGCGGCGTTGGCGTGCCCCTGCGCCATCTCGCCGAGCACCTCGCGCTCGCGCTCGGTGAGCCGGGCGAGCGGGTCCGTGTGGGTGCTGCGGGCCAGGAGTTGGCGTACCACCTCGGGGTCGAAGGCGGCCTGGCCCGCGGCGACCCGCTCCAGGGCGTCCAGGAACTCGTCCACCTGCATGACCCGGTCCTTCAGCAGATAGCCGACGCCCCCGCCGCCGGCGGTCATCTCACCCGTGAGCAGCTCGGTGGCGTAGCGCTTCTCGACGTACTGGGAGAGCACGAGCACCCCGAGCCCGGGGTGGCGGCCGCGGATCTCCAGGGCGGCGCGCAGCCCCTCGTCGGTGTGGGTGGGGGGCATCCGCACGTCGACGCAGACCGCGTCCGCCGGGTGCTCGTCCACCGCCGCCAGCAGCGCGGTGGCGTCGCCGACGGCCGCGACGACGTCGTGGCCCTCCTCGGTCAGCAGCCGCACCAGGCCCTCGCGCAGCAGGGTCGAGTCGTCGGCCAGGATTACGCGCATGGCAACTCCGCGGTGATGGTGGTGGGGCCGCCCGGCGGGCTGTCCACCCGCAGGGTGCCGTCGATGGCCGCGACCCGGCGGGCCAGCCCGAGCAGGCCGCTGCCCGTCGGGTCGGCGCCGCCCGAGCCGTCGTCGGTGATCCGCGCCCGTAGGACGAAGGACGGGGCGCGGTCGGCGCCGCGGGCGGTGCGGGCCGGGGGTCGGGGTCGGGCCGGCTCCGGGGCTCCGTCGCGCGCGCCGGGCAGCCCCGTGGCGACGGGCACCGGGGCGGGCGGCGCGGGCTCGGCCGGGGCGCGGGTCACGGCGATGTGCACGCGCTGTGCCCCGGAGTGCTTGACGGCGTTGGTGACGGCCTCGCTGATGACGAAGTAGGCGACGGTGCGGACCTCGGTCGCGGGCTCGGCGGTGAGGCCGTAGTCGAGTCGTACGGGCAGCCCGACGCGTTCGGCGACGGTCTCCAGGGCGGCCCGCAGCCCCGCCTCGTCCAAAACCGTGGGGTAGACCCGCCAGGCCACCTCGCGCAGCTCGTCCAGCGCCTGCCGGCTCTCCGCGTGCGCCTGCTCCAACAGGGCCTGGGTGCGCGCCGCGTCCTGGCCCCGGCGGGCCCGGCCGAGCAGCATGCCGAGCGCCACGAGGCGCTGCTGCACCCCGTCGTGCAGGTCGCGTTCGATGCGGCGGCGCTCGTCGTGCACGGCGGCGACGACGCCGGCCCGGCTGCTGGCCAGTTCCTCGATCCGGCGGCGCAACTCGTCCTGCGGTTCGGGGCCGAGGAAGTACCAGGCGACCCGCTGTTCCAGGGCGACGACGCCGAACAGGCCCTGGGCGGCGAGGAAGAGCAGGAACATGCCGGCGACGGAGGAGTAGATCTGCTCGTCGCGGTTGTACGAGTGGAACATCGGCCAGCCCCAGATGATCAGCGACCCGTACAGGGCGCCGATCAGCACGGAGAGCACCACCAGGCAGCCGAGCGGAGCGAGCAGCCAGCGGACGGCCAGGTAGCCGAGCGCCCGGCTGCCGCCGTAGGAGGAGCCGATCTCGACGTGCAGGAAGTACGCCAGGCGGCGCCGCTCCACCCGCGCCAGGCGGCGCGCGCCGCCGGCCACGGCCCGCAGCACCGTTTGCCGGGCCCGCGGCCAGACGAACACGCACAGCAGCGCCAGGCCGCTGAGCGCCGCGTACACCAGGCCCACCACGGCCGTGCAGCCGCCGATCACCAGCCCCACCGATATGCGCAGCCCGCGCCGCACCCACATGACCATGCCCCGCACGCTAACCGCCCCACCGGGGCCGGCACACTGAGGATTTCCGCAGGTCGTGGCTGTGGTCGACGGCCGGCCTGGTGGGCGGCGCACACCATGGCCCGGGGGCGGCGCCGTTCCTAGCGTTTCGGGCATGACGGATCGCATCACCGACTGGGCAACCGGTCTCATGGACACCCTGGGAGCGCCGGGCGCGGGACTCGCCATCGCGTTGGAGAACCTGTTCCCGCCGCTGCCGAGCGAGGTGATCCTGCCGCTCGCCGGCTTCTCGGCCAGCCAGGGCGACATGAACCTGCTGGCCGCGCTGGTGTGGACCACCGCCGGCTCCGTGGTGGGCGCGCTCGCGCTGTACTGGGTGGGCGCGTTGCTCGGCCGGGACCGGGTGATCGCGCTGGCCGGGCGGCTGCCGCTGGTCAAGCCGGCCGACATCGACAAGACCGAGCGCTGGTTCGTCCGGCACGGCACCAAGGCGGTCTTCTTCGGCCGCATGATCCCCATCTTCCGCAGCCTCATCTCCCTGCCCGCCGGCGTCGAGCGGATGCCGCTGCCCGTCTTCACGCTCCTGACCACCCTCGGCAGCCTGCTGTGGAACACGGCGTTCGTGCTGGCCGGCTACGCCCTGGGCGAGAACTGGGAGGACGTGTCCGACTACGTCTCGGTCTACTCCAAGGGCGTGCTCGCCGCCGCCGTGCTGGCCGTCCTCGCCTTCGTCACCCTGCGGCTGGCCCGGCCGGGGCGCGGCAAGCGGCGCGGCTGAGGGGCGGCCGGGGTGCCTGACCGGGCGGGCCGCGTGGCCGGCCCGGTCAGGCGCCGTCGGCCGCCGCCTTGCGGAACTGGCGCAGGATCTCCTCACCGGCGGCGACCCCGCGCTCGGCGAGGGCGGTGACGTGCGGCGCCGACCAGCCCACGGCCGCCAACTCGCCGTGGCCCGGGCGCCAGCCCTGGTCGGCGGCGAGCAGCAGGTCCGCGTCCAGGAGGGCGTCACCGGCGGCGAGGACCCGCCGCGCCCCGGTGCGCCGCGCCACCTCGGCGACGGCGGCGCTCTTGGTCAGCGGGCGCGGCACCACGTACAGCTTGCGGCCCTGGAGCGAGACGCCCCAGCCGCGCTGGTCGGCCCAGTCGGTCAGCTCCGCCACCCAGCCGTCGGGCAGCAGCGCGCGCTCGACCACGAGGTAGGCGAACAGGTCCTCGGCGACCCGCTCCTTGAGCAGCCAGGCCGGGTCGGCCGTGGCCACCAGGTGGGCCCGTACCTCCGCCAGCGAGGCGCACTCGCCGCGCAGCGCCCGGTCCACCGTGCGCTGCCAGTCGGGGTCGCTCTCGCCGTCCACCAGGAGGTGGCCGCCGTTGGCGCAGACCGCGTAGCGCGGCGGCGGGCCCGGCAGCCGGATGCGCCCGAACTGCTCGCGGGTGCGGGTGGTGGCCGGCACGAAGGTGGTGGCCGAGGCGAGTTCGGTGAGCAGCCCGGCGGCGGTCTCGGTCAGGTACGACAACGGCTTGGCCTGGTAGACCTCCACGCACAGCAGGCGCGGCGCCCGCGCGTCGGGCATGTCGAGCCCGAGCGCGGCGGCCGAGTAGATGAGCGTCCGGTCCAGGTCGCTGGCCACCAGGACGGGGGCGGCGCCGCCCGCGACGGGGGCGCTCACCGGGCTCTCCGCGACGGAGGCGCTCACCGGGCCACCGCCCGGCCGTCGGCGCCGGTCGCGGCGCGCGTGTAGCGGGGATGGATCAGCCCGACGCAGGAGTACGGCAGGTCGTCCACCTCCTCCACCGGGACGCCGCGCTGCTCGGCGAGCATGCGTACGTGGTCCAGGTCGGGGCCGGCGCCTCGGCGGGCGAGGACCTTCCAGGGCACCCGGCGCAGCAGCACCCGGCTGGTCTCGCCGACGCCCGGCTTGACGAGGTTCACGTCGTGGATGCCGTACTCCTCGCTGATCCGCTCGACGGCGGCCCAGCCCTCCCAGGTGGGGGCCCGGTGCGGGGTGGCGATCAGTTCCTTGGCGTCGCGGACGGCGGCGTCGGCGACCTCGGCGAAGCGTGCCGTGACGGTGTCGAGGAACAGCGCGGACAGGTCGACGTCGGCCAGCTCGCGGTAGAACTTCGCGCCGTGGAACTGGCCGGGCCGCACCAGGTCGGCGCGGAGCACGGTGCGCGAGACGAGCCCGGAGACCGTCGAGTTGAGGCAGGCGGAGGGGATGAGGAAGTCGTCCCGGGTGCCGTAGGTCGCAACGCACCCACCGGGGTCGGCCAGTACGGCGATCCGCGGGTCGAAGCCGCGCACGCCCCCGGCCGCCTCGCTGGCTTCGAACTCCTCGATGGCGGCGGCCAGTTCGCGGGTGATGGCGCCCTTACCGGTCCAGCCGTCCACGAAGACGACGTCGACCGGGTCGTGGTGGCGGGCCAGCCAGCGCAGCGCCGCGGTGTCGATGCCCCGGCCGCGCACGATGGAGATGGCGTAGTGCGGCAGGTCGACGCCGTGCGCGTGCTGGGCCCAGCGGCGCATCAACACGCCGACGGGCGTGCCCGCGCGGGCCAACGAGACCAGCACCGGGCGGGAGTCGGGCCCACGGCCCGGGCGGTCCTGGTGCTCGGCCAGCAGCGTCTCGGTGACGGCCCCGACGGCCCGCGCGATGCGCGCGGCGGAGGTCTGGAGCGCGGAACGGAACAGATCCTGGTAGGCGTCGCTGGGCTGGTACTCGATGGGCAGCGACTCGGCGTAGTGCGCCCCGCCGCCCTGGATCGCCTCCTCCCGCTCCTCGATCGGCGCCTCCAGGGTCACCTCGGAGAAGTCCTGGAGCAGCCAGCCGACCTCGTCGGCGGCGTACGAGGAGAAGTCGGGCCCGCGGAGCGGTTCTTGCATGGGTGACGCCTGTCGGTCGGGCACGCCGCCGGGCGTGCGGGGGGTGGGTACGGAGGTGGCGGGACCGGCTGCCCGGGCCCGGTCGGCGGGTACGGCCGTGGCGGGCGCGGGCGGGTCCTGCGGGGCGCGGCGGGCCGGGATCGCGGCCTCGACGGGGGCCGGCTCGGCCGTGCTGGCCGGACCGTCGGCGGCGCCGGTGGGGACGTAGGAGGGGACGACGGCGTACACCAGGCGCGGCGTCTGCGCGGCCAGCGCGTCGAGCAGCCCGCCGGGCGCGTGCAGGGCGGGCGTGTCGGCGGCCGAGTCCACGACGGCCACGACGGCGTCGAAGCGGCGCGCCGGGTCGCCACCGGGCGCCACGTTGTACGCGTAGCGCGGGCCGGGGCCGTCGGCGGGCGCGTCGTGCGCGGGGAAGGTGAGCCTGGTGCGGATGGCGTACCCGGGGTCGTCCAGGGCGAGGACCGGCGAGCGGGTCGTGGTGGAGTACCGCACCTCGACGCCCGCGGCCGCGCCGCTCACACCGCCCGCGTCGCTCGTGCCCTTGGCCGGGGCGTGGTCGAACTCGGCCTGCAACGCCTCGGCCAGCCGCAGCGGCGCGTACATCAGCTCCTCGAAGCCGAGCACGAGCACCCGGGCCCCGGGGGCGAGGCGTTCGGGGCGCACGGCTCGCGCGAGGCGGCGGGCCATGTCGGGCAGCGCGGCGTCCAGGGCCCGGCGGTGCGCGGGTGTGAAGCCGTGCCGGCCGCCGTCGGGCAGCCCACGCGGCCAGTCGAGTTCGACGCGTACGGGGGCGGGATGTGCGGGCCCGGCGTGCTCGGGGGCGGGGTGCGCGGGCCCGGCGTGCTCGGGGGCTCCGTCCGGGAGGGTGGCGGTGGGGCCCGTCTCGTGCTCGGCCACCAGTGCCTGGCCACGGGCCAGCACGTCCGGGGGCAGCCGCACCGTGCCGGCCGCGAGCGCCACCAGGTCGACCCGGGCGCCCAGCGAGGCGGCGAAGCGGTCCAGGTCGGCGCGGTCGGCGGCGGAGCGCATGTCCACCAGGGCGACGACCACGTACCGCTCGCGCGGGAAGCGTCGGTGCAGCGTGCGGATGGTGTTGAGCACGGTGCGCCCGGTGGAGAACTCGTCGTCCACGAGCACCAGCGGCCCGTCCCCGGCCAGCAGCGCGGGGTCCTCGGGCAGCAGGAGGTGCGAGGTCGCGTGGCTGTGCTCCTCCTCGAAGCCGCCCACCGGTCGCACCCCCTCCACCGGCCGACGGGTCGAGTGCAGGTACGGGGCGAGCGCGAGGCCGTCGGCGACGCTGTGGCCGAGCCCGGTCGCCGTCTCCGCATAGCCGAGCACCACCGCGCGCGCCGCGTCCGCGTCGCCGAGCAGCGCGCGCACCCGCTCGCCGAGCCGCACCCCCGCCCCGTAGACCACGGCGGGCCGCTGCGGCACGTGCTTGCCGAGGACGTTGGAGACCAGCAGGTGCGCCCGGCGCGGGTTGCGGCGCAGCGCGAGCCCGAGCAACTCCCGCAGCCGCCCGCCCCCGGCACCGTCCCCAGCCGCGCCTCCGGAGCCGTCCGGGCCGGCTTGGCTGGTCTGGCTCTGGCTGGTCTGACTGGCCTGGCCGATCTGGTCGGCCCGTGCGTCACCGTCGGCGGCGGCCACCGCGTCCGACGCGTCCCGCGCGTCCTCCAGAGCGATGCCGAGCTGATCCGCGACCCACTGCCCCGACCACATCACGTGCCGCCCCGCTCCCTCGTCAACCGTCAACTCCCGCACCCTTCACGCATCATCGCCCCTGTCCGCCGCGTCACCCGCGCACCCCGGCCACCACGGCCGGCCACGCCCGGACCCGGTCCGCCGACCAACAGCCCACCAGCCCACCGTCAGCCGGCCGCCGGCAGCCCCGCCGAGAGCAGTTCCACGAAGCCCACACCCTCGCGCGCCACGCCGAACACCTCGGCGCGCAACATGGTGCGCTCCGCCCAGGCGCGGTGCGGCTTCACCTCGTTCATCTTGTTCGTGTACGCGGAACGCAGCACGCCGCCACCGCCGCGCCGCGGCGCGAGGATGTCGACCGCGTCGCTGAACTCCTCGTGGCTGACGACCGACAACGCGTGCACGGGGGCCACGTGGGTGGGGTGGATGCAGGTCTTGCCCTGGAGGCCGTTGGCGCGGTCGAGTTCGATCTCGCGCAGCAGGCCGTCCATGTCGTGCTCGATGAGCGCGGTACGCAGCGCCTCGGCCTCTCCGGTGAAGGGGCTGCGCCGAAGCTGCGGCTTGAACATCCGCTCGTGCGGCTTGAAGTACTCCCACACCGGGCCGGTCACGGTGAACCCGGTGCCGTCCGCGCGGCCGAGCACGTTGACCACGTCCGCGATGACGGAGGCGACCAACTGCACGTCGTACGCCGTCATGTCGGGCGCCCGACGTAGCCCGTAGGCGGAGCAGAAGTCGGTGACGCCCAGGCGCAGGGCCAGCACCCGGTCCCGGTACTTGTCGACGGTGCGGGCGATGCCGCTCAGCGTCTCCCCGCGGGTCTCCAGGTGCAGCAGCTCCGGCGACTCCAGGACCGGCATGGCGTACAGCCGCCGCTCCAGGTCCGGGCTGCACGAGGTCAGCGCCTCCAGGAACGGTACGCCACGCTCCTCGGTGAACTTGGGAAGTACAAAACCAGACAGCAATCGCACGGATGCGCCGAGCCGCCGTACCAGATCCGGGATCTGTTCGGCGGCCCGCACGCGTATGAACAGCAGCGGCAGGGGCGGGTCGTCCGTGCGCGCGGCCAGCGCGGCGAACTGGCGGACCAGGTTCTCCTCCGCCTGCGTCACCTCGCTGTCGTCGATCGAGTCCTCCAGGCACAGCACCATCGAAACCACGCCCCGACCTGCCTGTTTGACGATGGCGTCGGCGAGGCCCTGGCGGGTCGCGGGGCTGTAGAGGGTGGCTCCGAGCGCGACGGCGAGGGTGCCGGCCGGCGCGTCCGGCGTGAACTCGATGGGCTCGCGGTGGAACAGATCCTTCCGCGCCGCCGCCGACAGATATCCGAAATGACGCATGTAACTCCCAAAGCTGCCGCAGCCCTCCGACGGCCCGACTGGCCGGAAGCGTGGCCGATAATCGTACGACCCATGCGGGTCAAGAGTTCCCCAAGTACGTGAAAGTCCGGTAACTCACATGCGTACGCAGGGTGCACTCGCTCCCCGTATCTCCCAGATGGCCAGCCCGTAACCCCCACGTTGTTCCGGCACCCTCCGGGAGGGCAGGATTGCGACCATGACGCACGCGATGTCGAAAGGGTCGAACATCCCGCTGCCGGCAACGGCCGTACGGGCGGTGCTGCAGTGGACGCCGGGTTCCGGCGTGCCGGACGTGGATGCCTCGGCACTGCTGCTCGCCGCCGACGGACACGTGCGCTCGGACGAGGACTTCGTCTTCTACAACCAGCCCCGCCACCCCTCCGGCCTCGTCCGGCACCTGCCCAAGCAGCGGATCGCCGACGGGCTCACGGACACCATCGAGGCCGACCTGGGCTCCCTGGAGGCCGGCGTGAACCGGGTGGTGCTCGCGGCCTCCGCCGACGGCGGCCCCTTCGGCCTGGTCCGGGACCTGTGCCTGCGGCTGTACGACAGCGCGGCGGCCGACGGCGCGGAGCCCTTTGCCGTCTTCAACGTCGTCGCCGAGACGGGCGAGGAGACGGCGCTCATCTGCGGCGAGCTCTACCGACGCGGCGACCGCTGGAAGTTCCGCGCGCTCGGCCAGGGCTACGACTCCGGCCTGGTCGGCCTCGCCACGGAGTTCGGCATCTCGGTGGACGACTCCGAGGCGCCCCAGTCCCCCGAACCTCCCGCGCCCGCCCCACACCCCGGGGCACCGGGCCCCGGCGCCCCGAGCCCGGCGGCCGGCCCCGTACCGGTCCCGGCCCAGCCCGTGGGAGGCTACGGCTTCCCGCCACCCCCGCCCGCGCCACCGACGGCTCCGCCGGCCGCGCCACCGGCCGTCCCGCCCCAGCCCGCGACCGCCCCCGCGTACGCCGCGGGCGCCGGCGCGCGGCACGACGCCCAGTGGGCCGGGCACCCGCGGCAACCGCCGGTGCCTCCGCAGCAGCCGGCCTACGGCTATCCGCCGCACCCCGCGTACGGCTACCCGCAGCACCCGCAGCCAGTGGCCCCACCACCGCACCAGTTCCGACTTCCGCCGCAGGGACCGCAGTTCCAACGGCGCCGCTGAGCCCCGCCCCCGCGCGGGGGCGGCCGGGGCCGGACGGATCGCCAGAACCGGGCCGGTCGCCGGGGCCGGGCGGGTCGGCGGCGCCGGATACGGCGCCGAGGCCGGCGGGGTCGTCAAGGCCGGGCGGCGATCGGTCGGCCGGTGCCCGGCTCAGACCTTGGTCTTCTTGTAGCCCCGGCCCCACTGGAGTCCCCAGCCGTACAGCCGGTCCAGCTCCGCCTGGAAGCCGTAGACGTACTTCACCTCGCGGCGCACCACGATCTCGCCCTTGATGTTCTCGATGAGCACCACGGCGCACGAGCGCGCCTGCGGGGCCCGCTCGTCGAGGGTGATCTCGATGCGCGGCCCGCTGCTCGGGTAGAGCGTGACCACCCCGTGCGTCCGGTCGAAGGCGGGCGTGCCGTCGTAGATGTAGACGAAGATCAGCAGCCGGCTGAAGTCGTCCTTGTGGTCGAGGTTGATGTAGACGGTCTCGCCGGAGGCCGAGCCGAACCGGTCGTCACCGCTGAGGTGCACGTAGGGCGGCTCGTTCAGCGACCCGAAGAAGTTGCCCAGCGGCTGCACCACGCCCTTGCTGCCGCTCTGCATCTCGTACATGCACGCCAGGTCCAGGTCCACGTTGACCATCGCGGGCCCCTGGGTCTGGACCGGCTGCGGCTTGAACATCTGGAGCGGGTTGCGCCACAGCCCTCGGTTCGGCTTGGCGTTGAAGTCGGTGGTGCGCATCTGCCAGGAGAGGTTGACCCGTAGGTTGCCGCTGGCCGCGCCCTGTTTGGTGAGCGAGACGGTCGGATGTCGCTTGGTCAGCTCGACGGCCCCGGAGGCACCGCCGCTGTCGAAGTCCTGCCCCGCTCCGCGTCCCCAGCCGCTCCACAACGGCATTGCGCACACCCCCATGTCCGTGGCCACCCACACCGAAACGGGGCGGGCCGCGAGGTGCGACCTCGTGGCCCGCCCCGTAGAAGCGTTCCGCATCCGAGCCCGGGTCACACTCTGGAGGTGACCTCGGACTTCTCGTTCGAGCCACCAGCGCCGCCCTCTTCCGCCGCGATGCGACGGTTGCGGACGACCGAGGACCAGAACGAACCGGCGATCAACGCGACGCCGATGCCACCGGTGATGACCTCGTGGATGTGCCACTTGATGGTCACCAGCAGCAGCGCGGCCAGTGCGCCGATCGCGTAGTGCGCGCCGTGCTCCAGGTAGACGTAGTCGTCCAGGGTGCCCTCGCGAACGAGGTAGACCGTGAGCGACCGGACGTACATGGCGCCGATGCCGAGGCCGAGCGCCATCCAGAAGATGTGGTTGGTGACCGCGAAGGCGCCGATCACGCCGTCGAAGGAGAAGGACGCGTCCAGCACCTCAAGGTAGAGGAACATGAAGAACGCGGCCTTGCCGGCGAGGCCGACCATGGTGGGCTCCTTGCCCGCCTTCTTGGCCTGCTCCTCCGCCTCGTGCTCGCGCTCCTCCTCTTCTTCGAGCTTGTTCTCGAAGTGTCCGGAGAGTCCGCCGACGATCAGATACGTGATCAGGCCGGCGATGCCGGACAGCATCACCGTCGCCGCCTTGTCCACGTGTCCGCCGCCGTGTTGCGCGGCCGATTCGGCCCAGGTGGTGGCGGCGACCAGCAGCACGATGAGGGCCACGCACACCGAGAAGCCGTCGATCCTGCCGAGCCGCGACAGCGGGCGCTCAAGCCACCCGATCCACTTGTGCTCGTGATCGTCGAAGATGAAGTCGAGGAAGATCATGAGCAGGAACATGCCTCCGAAGGAGGCGATGGCCGGATGCGCGTCCGTGACCAACTGCTCGTACTTGTCGGCGTCGTTCATCGCCAGTTCGACGGCCTCGATGGGCCCCATCTGGGCGGTGACGGCGACGATGACGACGGGGAAGACCAGTCGCATACCGAACACGGCGATGATGATGCCGACGCTCAGGAAGATCTTCTGCCAGAAGGCGTTCATCTTCTTCAGCACGCCGGCATTGACGACCGCGTTGTCGAAGGAGAGTGAGATCTCCAGGACGGAGAGGATCGCGACGATCGCGAAGGCCTCCCAGCCCCAGAAGATCGCAGCACAGGCGAGTCCCGCGGCGGTGACGCCGAAAGACCAGCCGAAGGTTCTCAGGAGCACTGGCCACCCAATCGTGTGTGAGGGGTCCCCCGCGCGCTAGTGCGCGGTTTTACGAAACGTTGACCCCGAAGTCTAGAGCGATGCCCCGCAGACCCGACGCGTACCCCTGCCCGACGGCACGGAACTTCCACTCGCCGCCGTACCGGTACACCTCGCCGAAGATCATCGCCGTCTCGCTCGACGCGTCCTCGCTCAGGTCGTAGCGGGCCAGCTCGCTGCCGTCGGCCTGGTTGACCACGCGGATGAACGCGTTGCTCACCTGACCGAAGCTCTGGCCCCTGGCGTCGGCGTCGTGGATGGAGACCGGGAAGATGATCTTGTCGACCTCGGTCGGCACCTTGGTCAGGTCCACGATCAGCGACTCGTCGTCACCGTCGCCCTCGCCGGTGAGGTTGTCGCCGGTGTGCTCCACGGAGCCCTCGGGGCTCTTGAGGTTGTTGTAGAAGACGAAGTACTCGTCCCCCAGCACCCGCCCCGACCGGCACAGCAGCGCGCTGGCGTCCAGGTCGAACGGCGCACCGGTGGTGGAGCGCGCGTCCCAGCCGAGCCCCACCAGCACCTGGGTGAGATTCGGCGCGGCCTTCGAGAGGGAGACGTTGCCTCCCTTGGCGAGCGTTACGCCCATGTTGTTGTTCCTCCCCAAAGTCACGGCGCTGGGTACGGCTCGCGCTGCACCACCGCACTACTCGTACTGCACGCCCCACTGGCCGGGCCAGTACAGCGCGTACTGCTCGTTCTGCTCGTTTTCCCTACCCGCTTCCCCATCCGCGCGGGCCGACGTCGGTCCGCCCGGGCGCGCACGCCCCACGTGGCGCCGGCCGGGGCCCGGGTACGGGCGTGGCCCGGGTGCGGGGCCCGCGCCGGCCGGGCCTTCGGCCGTGGCCGAAACGAGGCGGCCCCGCAGCACGTCCGGCGCCGCACTCCCGGGGTTGAGTCGGGCCCCCACCGGAAGGTCGGGGTGTGCGGCGCCGGACGCGCTACGACAGACGCGGGGGTCAGACGTTGACGCCGAAGTCCTGCGCGATACCGCGCAGGCCCGAGGCGTACCCCTGACCAATGGCCCGGAACTTCCACTCGGCGCCGTTGCGGTACAGCTCGCCGAAGACCATCGCGGTCTCGGTCGAGGCGTCCTCGCTCAGGTCGTAGCGCGCCAGCTCGACGTTGTCGGCCTGGTTGACGACGCGGATGAACGCGTTGCGCACCTGGCCGAAGCTCTGCTGGCGGGTCTCGGCGTCGTAGATCGAGACCGGGAAAACGATCTTGGCGACATCGGCCGGAACAGCGGCCAGGTTCACCTTGATCTGCTCGTCGTCGCCCTCGCCCTCACCGGTGATGTTGTCACCGGTGTGCTCCACGGAGCCGTCGGGGCTCTTCAGGTTGTTGAAGAAGACGAAGTTCGAGTCGTTGGCGACCTTGCCCTCGGCGTTCGCCAGCAGCGCGCTGGCGTCGAGGTCGAAGTCAGTGCCCGTGGTCGTACGGGCGTCCCAGCCGAGACCGACGATAACGGCGGTCAGGTTAGGGGCTTCCTTGGTCAGCGAGACGTTGCCGCCCTTGCTGAGGCTGACTCCCACGAGTCCTCCCAGGTGAGTTTCGTCAGGGAGCACAGCGTGCCCCCGTCATACGGTTGCCATCGGATCAACGTTTTGATCCTAGTGAGCGGTTCCCCCCGAGCGGTACGACCGTGCGCCGCCGGGAAGAGGTGTCGCGCCGCTCCCGCCGGCCCGCTCGGCCGACGCGGGGCGCGGGGGACGCCTAGAGCTCCGCGAGCGCCTTGGCGTAGTCGTTCAGGTCGCGGGCGTCCGGCAGGCCGTTGACGACCGTCCAGCGCACCACGCCCTCCTTGTCGATGACGAAGGTGCCGCGCACCGCGCAACCCTTCTCCTCGTCGAAGACGCCGTAGGCCCGGGAGACCTCGCCGTGCGGCCAGAAGTCGGAGAGCAGCGGGAACTCGAACCCCTCCTGCTCGGCGAAGACGCGCAGGCTGAACGGCGAGTCGTTGGAGACCGCGAGGAGCTGGACCTCGTCGTTGACGAACTTCGGCAGTTCGTCGCGGAGCGCGCGCAGCTCGCCCGTGCAGACACCGGTGAAGGCGAACGGGTAGAAGAGCAGTACGACGTTCCGCTCGCCGCGGAACTCCGAGAGCGTGACCTGTTCGCCATGCTGGGTCCGCAGCGCGAATTCCGGGGCCTTCGCACCGACCTCGACGGCCATGAGGGGACGTCCCTTCGAAGAATCTCGACAGATCGCGACCACCCTACGCGCAGAGCCCCCATCCGACCGTCGTCGGATGGGGGCTCTCGCAGCGACCTCGGGCCAAGGCCACCGACGGTCTCAGCGCTTGGCGGAGCGAGCCGTCTTCGGGGTGACCAGGCGGCTGCCGCTCCAGTCCTTCCCGGCGCTGATGCTCCTGGTCTGGGACAGACCGGCGGTCGTCGCCGCCTCACCGATGTCGCTGGGCTCCACGTACCCGTCGCGACCGGTCTTCGGGGTCAGCAACCAGACCGAGCCGCCTTCGTCGATCATCGTGGTGGCGTCCACGAGCGCGTCGGTCAGGTCGCCGTCGTCCTCTCGGAACCACAGCAC
Source organism: Streptomyces sp. 71268 (assembly GCF_029392895.1). Classification (NCBI taxonomy): domain Bacteria; kingdom Bacillati; phylum Actinomycetota; class Actinomycetes; order Kitasatosporales; family Streptomycetaceae; genus Streptomyces; species Streptomyces sp. 71268. The sequence continues at coordinate 6,267,319 of NZ_CP114200.1, read as the reverse complement.
CACGGCGTCGGCCACGTCGTCGTAGTCCTCGTCGACGAGCTCGGTGCCGGTGAGCTCCTCGATGCCCTCACGCAGCTCCTGCTCCACGTCGTCGTCGTAGCCGATCTCCTGGACCACCTGCCCGGGCTCGAAACCCAGCCTGGCGGCCGGATTGGTCCGCTCCTCCGCGTGGTCCGCGGTCGCGCTCACGGATTGCCTCCTGTCATCCTGCAGAAATTGTCTTGATCGCCTCGCGCGTACGCGGGGCATTGGGCGTAGTCCACACGTGCCGGGCGGTTCGCGCAAGTACCCGGCTGCCGATCCCGCCCAAACGTTGACGACTCGCCGCAACTCACATCCTGACGCCACAGGCGTAAGTGATTCAAGACACAGGCTTATGTCCGGCTTGCGAAGTTGTTTCCCGCCACTGCGGCATTCGAGGTCGAACGGCCGTACACGAGGGACTTCCATAGTGGGCGTATGGTTGCGATTTGGCCGTCGCCAGTCGCTGGGCTCCCTGGCGCCCGTCTCACCCTGTGGTGGTTACCGCTGAGTAGAGATGACGTACTCGCACACCGCGGTACACGATGGAGGACGGCGCGAAAGCAGGACCAGATACGAAGACCGCGTGCGCAGCAGCACTCACGTGCCGAGCACGACACGACAGAACAGCGAAGGAACAGCGTGGCTTCCGGATCAGATCGCAACCCGATCATCATTGGCGGCCTTCCCAGCCAGGTCCCGGACTTCGATCCCGAAGAGACCCAGGAATGGCTCGACTCGCTCGACGCAGCCGTCGATGAGCGAGGCCGGGAACGCGCCCGCTACCTGATGCTCCGCCTGATCGAGCGCGCCCGCGAAAAGCGGGTTGCCGTGCCCGAGATGCGCAGCACGGACTACGTCAACACCATCGCGACCAAGGACGAGCCGTTCTTCCCCGGAAACGAGGAGATCGAGCGCAAGGTCCTGAACGCGACCCGGTGGAACGCGGCCGTCATGGTCTCGCGCGCGCAGCGCCCCGGCATCGGCGTCGGCGGCCACATCGCCACCTTCGCCTCCTCGGCCTCCCTGTATGACGTGGGCTTCAACCACTTCTTCCGGGGCAAGGACGCGGGTGACGGCGGCGACCAGATCTTCTTCCAGGGCCACGCCTCGCCCGGCATCTACGCCCGCGCCTTCCTCCTCGACCGGCTGAACGAGCACCACCTCGACGCCTTCCGGCAGGAGAAGTCCAAGGCCCCCTACGGCCTGTCCAGCTACCCGCACCCGCGGCTGATGCCGGACTTCTGGGAGTTCCCGACCGTCTCCATGGGCCTCGGCCCGCTCGGCGCGATCTACCAGGCGCGGATGAACCGCTACATGGAGGCCCGCGGCATCGCCGACACCTCCGCCTCGCACGTCTGGGCCTACCTGGGCGACGGCGAGATGGACGAGCCCGAGTCGCTGGGCCAGCTCTCCATCGCCGCCCGCGAGGGCCTGGACAACCTGACCTTCGTCGTCAACTGCAACCTGCAGCGCCTCGACGGCCCGGTGCGCGGCAACGGCAAGGTCATGCAGGAGCTGGAGTCGCAGTTCCGCGGCGCCGGCTGGAACGTGATCAAGCTCGTGTGGGACCGGAGCTGGGACCCGCTGCTCGCGCAGGACCGGGACGGCGTGCTGGTCAACAAGCTGAACACGACCCCGGACGGTCAGTTCCAGACGTACGCGACCGAGACCGGCGCCTACATCCGCCAGCACTTCTTCGGCGACGACCACCGGCTGCGCGCCATGGTCGAGGGCATGACCGACGACCAGATCCTGCACCTGGGCCGTGGTGGCCACGACCACCGCAAGATCTACGCGGCGTACGCGGCGGCCAAGGCGCACAAGGGCCAGCCCACCGTGATCCTGGCGCAGACCGTCAAGGGCTGGACGCTCGGGCCGAACTTCGAGGGCCGCAACGCGACCCACCAGATGAAGAAGCTCACGGTCGAGGACCTCAAGCGCTTCCGTGACCGGCTGCACCTGCCGATCGCGGACAAGGAGCTGGAGTCGGGTCTTCCCCCGTACTACCACCCGGGTCGCGACTCCGAGGAGATCCAGTACATGCACGACCGCCGCAAGGCGCTGGGCGGCTACGTGCCGACCCGTGTCGTGCGCGCGAAGCCGCTGCCGCAGCCGGACGAGAAGCTGTACGCGGCGGCCAAGAAGGGCTCCGGCCAGCAGTCGATCGCCACCACCATGGCCTTCGTGCGGGTCCTGAAGGACCTGATGCGGGACAAGGAGATCGGCAAGCGCTTCGTGCTGATCGCCCCCGACGAGTACCGCACCTTCGGCATGGACGCGTTCTTCCCGTCGGCCAAGATCTACAACCCGCTGGGCCAGCAGTACGAGTCCGTCGACCGCGACCTCCTCCTGGCGTACAAGGAGTCCCCCACCGGCCAGATGCTGCACGACGGCATCTCCGAGGCGGGCTGTACCGCGTCGCTGATCGCGGCCGGTTCCGCGTACGCCACGCACGGTGAGCCGCTGATCCCGGTCTACGTCTTCTACTCGATGTTCGGGTTCCAGCGCACCGGTGACCAGTTCTGGCAGATGGCCGACCAGCTCTCGCGCGGTTTCGTCCTCGGCGCGACCGCCGGGCGCACGACGCTGACCGGTGAGGGCCTCCAGCACGCCGACGGCCACTCGCAGCTCCTGGCCTCGACGAACCCGGCGTGCGTGTCCTACGACCCGGCGTACGGGTACGAGATCGCGCACATCGTGCAGGACGGCCTGCGCCGGATGTACGGCGAGACCGCGGACGGCCAGCCGGGCGAGGACGTCTTCTACTACCTCACCGTCTACAACGAGCCCATCCAGCACCCGGCGGAGCCCGCCGACGTGGACGTCGAGGGCATCCTCAAGGGCATCTACCACCTGAGGTCGGGCGAGAAGGGCGCCATCCCGGCGCAGATTCTCGCCTCCGGCGTGGCCGTGCCGTGGGCGCTGGAGGCCCAGCGGATCCTGGCCGACGAGTGGAACGTCAAGGCGGACGTCTGGTCGGCGACCTCCTGGAACGAGCTGCGCCGCGACGCCGTGGAGGTGGAGGAGCACAACCTCCTGCACCCGGAGGAGGAGCAGCGCGTGCCCTACGTGACGCGCAAGCTCGCCGACGCGCAGGGCCCGTTCGTGGCCGTCTCCGACTGGATGCGCGCGGTTCCCGACCAGATCGCCCGCTGGGTGCCCGGCCGGTACCAGTCGCTGGGCGCCGACGGCTTCGGCTTCGCCGACACCCGGGGAGCGGCCCGCCGCTACTTCAACATCGACGCCCAGTCGATCGTTCTCGGCGTGCTCACGGAGCTCGCCCAGGAGGGCAAGGTCGACCGCTCCCTTCTCAAGCAGGCCATCGACCGCTACCAGCTCCTGGACGCCACCGCGGCCGACCCGGGCGCGGCGGGCGGCGACGCGTGAGCGGTACCGCGTAACGAGGCGTGAACCGCCGGGCCGGACGGGGCTTCCCGTCCGGCCCGGCGGCGTTCTCAGCGCTCCCAGATCTTGATCGCCCCGATCTGGTAGGGCGACTCGGCCAGCCGGGCGCCGCTGCCCTTGCCCGGATAGGTGTCGAACTCGCCGGTCTCCCCGCACTCGGCGCTCTGGTACGTGGTGACCGGGCGCCCGGTGCGGTTGGCGAGGGATTCGGCCCTCGCCCCGGCCGGCAGCGGCACGCAGCTCTCGATGTCGGTGTTCGACAGCTCGTAGGTGTGGCGCGGGCCCTTGAAGCCGGGGCGCTCCCACAGGCAGAGCTGGCCCGCCGCGCAGTCGCTCGGTCGGCTGGCGTGCGGGGTGGTCGGCTGCGCGCTCGCTCGCGGCGGGGCCAGGGCCGTGGTCATGGCCGCCACCGCCCCCATCGCCGCCAGGGTCGTCAGCGCCCGAACCGTGGTGCCCCGCTTCGTCGTCGTACGCATTTTCTGTTACTCCCCGTGTGCTCGGATTCGGGCGTGCCTGGTGGCACGCCCCGGGGAGGTGTCGGCGTGGCCCTCGTGTGGGCCGGCGCCGCTTCCCCCGTATCCGCAGCTTGCTGGGTCGCGGAGGGGTGCGCCAAGGGCGGGGGCGGGACGTGACCCGGATAGGGGACGCTCGCGTCGGTTTGGCGGCGGCGGCCCTCGTTGACGTGCGGCGTTGACGCTGCGTGAGGGACTGGGTTGAGCCTTACGTCCGAGGTCAGATGGGTGTTGGCCGGCCCGGACGGCCCTGCCGGACCCCCGACAGGGCCGCCGCGCGAGGCGCCCGAGAGTCACCCGAACGGAGGACGGTAAGCGGTCAGATGTGCGGCGTTTTGGTGCTCGCGTCGGACTGGGCGCCTCGCTTGGCGAGCGTCGCGACGGCGGCCGCGCCGACCGCGACGACGGCGGCGACCGTGAAGGACAGGCCCATGCCGGACACGAACGTCTCGTGCGCGGCGTGTGTGATCTTCTCCGCGACGTCCGCAGGCGGCGGGTTGTCCGGGTCGATGGGCGGCCGGCCGATGGCGACCGCGTCGGCGGCCTGGTCCAGCTCGTGCCCGGAGGGCGCGGGCAGGCCGGCCTCCGCCCAGTTGACGGGCAGGTCACGGTCCACGCGGCCCGCCATGACCGCGCCCAGCACGGCGGTGCCCAGGCTGCCGCCGACCTGCATCGCGGCCTGCTGGAGGCCGCCCGCCACGCCGGCGGCCTCCAGCGGGGCGTTGCCGACGATGACCTCCGTCGCGCCCACCATCACGGGTGCGAGGCCGAGACCGAGCAGGGCGAACCACAGCGACATCAGCCCGGTGCCCGAGTCGACGTCCAGGCCGGCCAGCCCGTAGAGCGCGATCGCCGTCAGCACCATCGCGCCGACCAGGGGCACGCGCGGCCCGACCCGCGTGATCAGGGCGCCGGCCGCCGGGGACGCGACGATCATCATCGCGGTCAGCGGCAGCAGGTGCAGGCCGCTGTCCACGGGGCTCATGCCGTGCACGTTCTGCAGGTAGAAGGTGACGAAGAACAGTCCGCCCATGAAGCCGAAGGCCATGAGCACCATCAGGACGGTGCCGGCGGACAGCGGGACGGAGCGGAAGAGGCCGAGCGGCAGCAGCGGTTCCGCCGCCCGGGTCTGCCAGTACGCGAAGGCGGCGAAGGCGACCACCGCGAGGCCGAGGAAGAGCAGCGTCGCCGGGTCGCCCCAGCCCCACTCCGGCGCCTTGATCAGCGCCCAGATCAGGCAGAACATCGCGCCGGACAGCAGCGCGATGCCGGGGATGTCGAACGAGCGGGGGGCGTTGTCGGCCCGGTGGTCGCGCAGGATCAGCAGGCCGATGGCGAGCGCGACGACGCCGACGGGGATGTTGATGAAGAAGACCGACTGCCAGTTGACGTGTTCCACGAGCAGGCCGCCGACGATCGGGCCGCCCGCGGTGGAGGCGCCGATGACCATGCCCCAGATGCCGATCGCCATGTTGAGCTTCTCGGCCGGAAAGGTGGCGCGGAGCAGGCCGAGCGCCGCGGGCATCAGCAGGGCGCCGAACAGGCCCTGAAGTACACGGAAGGCCACCACGGCCGTGACGTTGCCGGACAGTCCGATGGCGGCCGAGGCGAGCGCGAAGCCGGTGACGCCGACGAGGAAGGTCTGTCGGTGGCCGAAGCGGTCGCCGAGCTTGCCCGCCGTGATCAGGGCGACGGCGAGGGCCAGCAGGTAGCCGTTGGTTATCCACTGCACGTCGGCGAGGGAGGCGCCGAGGTCGTGCTGGATGGCGGGGTTGGCGATGGCCACGATCGTGCCGTCGAGGGCGACCATCATGACGCCGATCGCGACGGAGATGAGGGTGAGCCAGGGGTGGCCTCGCATTCCGGACTGGGGCAGCGGCTCCTGTTGCTCCGGCGCGGCGCCGGCGACGGTGGTCTCTGAGGTCATTTAATGAGATTAATGACAGCTGCTGACAAGTGACAAAGAGTTTCAAGAGTCGGAGCCTGCCACGGTTGGCGCTGGGTAGGGTGAACTGCCCCGGACGCACGCCCGTGCCACCGGAGCGCACGACCGGGCGCACGCCGTACGACACGCGGCGCCTCGCACGACAGGCAGGCGCCTCGTACGACATGTGGTGCGGCGTGCCCCGTACGGCGGGACACCGCCGAACGCCGCACGCCGGCAGCCGGGCCGGGTGACGTACGGGCCCGGTCGGGTGACGTGCGGACGGCGCGTGGGCCCGCCCTCGCGAGGAGAGAGCCGAAAGGTGATGACGGACCAGGTGACACCCCCCATCGGCCTGCGGCAGCGCAAGAAGCAACGGACGCGCGACGCCCTGACCCGCGCGGCGCTCGAACTCTTCGTGGAGCAGGGGTACGAGGACACCACCGTCGACGAGATCGCGGAGGCCGTCGACGTCTCGCAGCGGACGTTCTTCCGCTACTTCGCCAACAAGGAGGAAGTGGCCTTTTCCGTACAGGAGTTGGCCGAGGCGTACTTCTACGCGGCGGTGCTGGACCGGCCCGCGCACGAGGCGCCGCTCGTCGCGCTGCGCCGGGCCGTCTCCTCGGCCTGGGAGAGCGTCGACGAGGCCATCCGGGAGGTGGTGCCGCTCGAACTCCACATGCGCGCCTACCGAATGATCGAGTCCACCCCCGCCCTGCTCGCCGTTCACCTGCGCCGTAATGCCGAGCTGGAGGCGCGGTTCGCGCAGGAGATCGCCCGGCGCGAGGGAGTGGACCTGGCGGCCGATCCCAGGCCACGGGTGTTGGTGGCGGCGTTCGGGGGCGTGATGCGGGTGGCGGCCAAGGTGTGGAGCGAGGGCGACGACTGCACGGTGGCCGCGATTCGCGACCTCACCGAGTCGTACCTGGACCAGTTGCCCCCGGCGCTGGCCGACGACTGGCACCGACCGCGCACCGCCAGCAGGGGCAACATCGCCAGCCCGGCCAATCCCGCCAGCCCGGTCAGCACCGCCAGCCCCAACGACCCCGGCCCCGGCCGTGGCCGTACGACCACCGTGGCCGGCGCGGACGGCGCGTGTCGCGCGTGACCCACAGCCGGGAGCGGCGGGGCCGGGCCTGGGTGGGTCGGGCGTGCCGCTCGTGGTGGCGGGCGCGGCGATCGGTCCGGGCCGCCGCGGCGTCGTCCACCATGTCACGGCAAGGGCGGAGCGCCAGAAAGCACCGCAAAGCGCCGGCAAATGGTCCGGACGAGCGTTCGGAAGGCGCCGGAAGGGCGAAGAAAAATCACCCCCTGAGTTCAATTGTCCGCATTCAAACGTGAGATGACTCACGCGTTTTGGCGACCGTTGCCCCGCTTCTCCTAGGGTGGTTCGCGGTGACTTCCTTTCCGGAGCTCGGCTCCCCCTCCTCCCTGTCCTGGGTGCACACGGCCACGGCCTGGCGCACGACGCTCGCGCTGGTCGTGGTCTTCGTGCTGCTCGCCACCAGCGGTTGGGCCATGGGCAGGCGGATCGGCGCCGGGCCCGACCCGTTGAGCGCCTCGCTCGCCGCGTGGGGGAAGGGCACCATCGCCGGGCGCCCGCTGCCGGACACGGACTCCTCGCCCCGCCGCTTGGCGCGCTTCTTCGACTCGCTCACCGGCGCCCAACTCACCCGCCTCGTCCGGCGCTACCCGCTCGCCGTGGGCAACCTCAACGGCGCCCCCGTCGGGCTGCGCTACCGGGCCAACCGGCTGGCACTGAACCAGGCCAGGCTGGTGGAGCGGAAGCGGACGCACGACGACCGGCTCACGCCGTACGGGCAGCACGAGGCGGAGCGGCGCATGCACCGCTACGAGTCGTTGCTGAGCGAAGGACGGCAGATTCTCGCGTTCGACCCCACGGGATCGGGCCGGGTCGCGGAGGTCTTCGGGAACCTGGCAACCGCGCGGCGGGTGTCGGTCGTGGTACCTGGCGTGGACACGGACCTCCTCACGTTCGAGCGGACCCGCCAGCCCTACCGGGCGCCGGTCGGCATGGCCCGTTCGCTGTACGCGGCCGAGCGGTCCGCGAGCCCGGCGAGCCGGACCGCCGTGATCGCCTGGGCCGACTACACCAGCCCGGCCGGCATCGGCATCGACGCCGCGACCGGCGCGCGGGCCGAGGACGGCGCGCGGCGGCTGCGCGCCACGCTGGGCGGACTGCCCCGGCGGTCGCGGGCCGAGGTCGCCCTGTTCTGTCACAGCTACGGTTCCGTGGTGTGCGGGGTCGCCGCCGACGACCTGCCGCGCGCGGTCACCGACATCGCCGTCTCGGGCAGCCCGGGCATGCGCGCCGAGAACGTCGCCGACCTGGGCACATCGGCGCGCGTGTGGGCCGCGCGGGATTCCGGCGACTGGATCGCCGACGTACCTCATCTCGACATCGCCGGGTTCGGGCACGGGGCCGACCCGGTGGAGTCGGGCTTCGGCGCTCGTGTGCTGTCTGCTGACGGGGCGGCGGGGCACGCGGGATACTTCGAACCGGGGACGACGAGCCTCGCCAACTTCGCCAGGGTCGGCGTCGGCGCGGTGACGTCGGTGAGTTGCGGGGGTGGTGACGCCTGCACCGCGGGCCTGATCTGACCGCGGAGGACGACGAAGAAACGCCAGGCAGAGGTTTGACGCGCGTAGCGCACCAAAGGGGGACGGGCGGGCGACCGCAACATACGATGAGCCACATGGGTGATGTGCTGGCCGGTTTTCACACGGTCTGGGAGTTCAACGCTGACTCCGTGCTCATCCGCTTCGAACGGGGGATTCGCACACCGAAGCTGCTCCAGGCGCTCGGTGAACGCCGCATCCCCTACGAGGCGTTGGCAGGAGTGGAGCTGACGCCCGGCAAGCGCGGCACGGTGGTGTTGCGCGCGGTGCCGAGGCCCGGCGCCGATCCGCTGATGGACGCGGCGGACGGGCAGCTCAAGGAGAACTACGACCCGTATCGGCTGGTGCTGCCCGCCGAGCGGGAGACGCTCGCCGAGTACTACGCGGACGAGATACGGGCCGCGCTGGGTCCGGACGCCAAGGCGCCGGCCGATACCCATCTGGTGGCGGCGCCCGCGCCGCCGCTGACCTTCAAGGCGTACGACGGAAAGGCGTCCTTCGACGGGTCGTCCGTGGTCTTCCGGTGGTTTTGGACGGGCGCGTCCTCCGCCAAGTGGAAGGCCGGTGACCAGCGGTTCCAGGTCTCGGAGCTGACCGGGGTCGAGTGGCGGTCACCCGAGGTGTTCAACGGGCACCTGCGGCTGGTGGCGCGCGGCGCGGACGGGAGCGAACCGGGCGCGGCCGACCAGAACCCGGCCGCGGTCGTCTTCGGCATGGGGTACGGCCTGGTGCACGACTCGTTGCCGTTCGCGGCGGCCGTCCTGGAGGCGGTACGGGCCGCGTCCACCGGCAACGGTGGCGGGCCGCACCCGCACGGCGCGCCGGTGCCGAGCCCGGTGGAGGCCCAGCAGGCCTCGGCCCGCCCCGATCCCGGGCACATCGCCGACCGCATCCGGCACCTGGGCGACCTGCACCAGGCGGGGCTGTTGACGGATGACGAGTTCACGTCGAAGAAGGCGGAGCTGCTGGCGGAGCTGTGACGCGCGTCGAGCGGGTTCCCGGCGTGCGGTGATACGCCGCGTGCGGTGGTACGCGATGTCCGGTGGTCCACGCGCGCGGCAGCGCGTGTTGTGCGCCGGCCCGCGGCGAGGGTTGACCCCGCGCTCCAGCGGTGACCCGCGTCGGGCGCTGGCCGGCGGCGTCGAGCGGTGGTGACCGTGCGCGCGGTGCGTCTCGGCCCGGGGGGCCGGGGCGCGCCGTGGCGTCCTCCCCTGGCGGGAGCCCGCGCCCCGGCGGATCGACCTCGCGGGCGTATCGGGCGTCACCGCACGCGGGGGCACGCGGCCCCGGACGGTCAGGCCATACGCTGGGCACCTCATGTCCACCGCACCCCCCTCCCCCGCGCCGTCGTCCGGCGGCGAACCGCACGCGCCGCTGCGGCAGCGGGCGCGTGCCGCGGCACGTCGTGTGCTGCGCGACGTCGTACACGATCTGACCACGCCCGCCGAGCCGCCCCGGGCGTCGCTCGCGGCCGGCGAACGGCGCTGGCTGCGCCGGCTGCCCTACTTCCTCCTCGGCGTGCTCACGGCGATCCTGTTGCCGGTCACGGGGACGATGCTGACCAACGGCTACGGCCTGCATCCGGCGGCCTCCGGAGTGCTGGCCATCACGCAGGTCACACCGTTGTTGCTGGCGGTGCGCCGGCCGCTCCAGGCGTGGTGGATCATCTTCCCGGCCGACGTGGTGGGCGCCTTCGCGCTGCTGACGGTGCCCGACCAGGAGCAGCCCTGGCCCTGGACGCCGATGGCGATCATCGGTTACCTGGCGCTGTCGCTCGCGCTGGGGCTGCGCGAGGGACGGCGCACGCTGGTCACCATCTGGCTGCTGAGCGGGGCGGCCGGCGCGCTGTTCGAGCTGATCTCGCAGGACCGCAGTGACGGCTCGCCCGTGCTGCTGTTCGTCCTCGGCGGCATCGTGCTGCTGGTCGGCGGCACGGTGCGCGAGCGCCGCGACGCCCAGCGGCGACTGGCCGAGGTGGAGACGATCAGCGAGGCGGAGCGGGCCCGCCGCACGCTGCTCGAGGAGCGCGCGCGCATCGCCCGCGAGCTGCACGACGTGGTGGCGCACCACATGTCGGTGATCACGGTGCAGGCGGACAGCGCCCCGTACCGCATCGAGGACTTGCCGCCGCAGGCGCGCGAGGAGTTCGGCACCATCGCGGCCATGGCCCGCGAGTCGCTGACCGAGATGCGTCGGCTGCTCGGCGTGCTGCGCAACGACGGCGCCGGCAGCGACCCCGAGCGCATGCCGCAGCCGGGGCTGAGCCGGGTGCCGCAGCTCGTGGAGGCGACGCTGCGGGCGGGGGTGCCGGTGAAGTGGGATATCCCGGACGCGGTGAACCGGCTCGGCCCGCTCCCGCAGGCCGTGGAGCTGTCGGCGTACCGGATCGTGCAGGAGGCGCTGGCCAACGTCGTACGGCACGCGCCGGGCGCCCCCACACACGTGTCGCTGACCACGACCGGCAGCCATCTGGGCGTGCTGGTGATCAACTACGCGCCGCCCGAGCCGGCGTCGGTGCCGCTGGAGACCGCTGGCACCGGTCACGGGCTGGTGGGCATGCGTGAGCGCGTGCGGCTCGTCGGCGGCACCGTGGACATCGGGCCGCTGCCCGACGGTGGCTTCCGCGTCGCGGCCCGGTTGCCGCTCGCGGCACACGGCGCGGGGGCGGAGTCCGGTTCGGCCAGCTCGGCCGGGGGCCCCGAAGAGGTGGACATCCCGGGGACCGCTTCCCCGCCCGCCCCGGACGGCTAGTCTCCGCACGGGCCCCCGGCGGGCCCGCCCCTGGCAGAGTGGCCCGCGAGACGAAGGACCTCAGTAACCCATGACCACCCGCGTGATCATCGTTGACGATCAGGCCATGGTGCGGGCGGGCTTCGCCGCGCTCCTGGCCACGCAGAGCGACATCGACGTCGTCGGCGAGGCCCCGGACGGGAAGCAGGGGGTCGAGGTCAGCCGGTCCACGCACCCCGACGTGGTGCTCATGGACGTCCGGATGCCCGAGATGGACGGGTTGGAGGCGGCCCGGCAGCTCCTGTCGCCGCCGCCGGGCGTCGTGCACCGGCCCAAGGTGTTGATGCTGACCACGTTCGACGTGGACGACTACGTGTACGAGGCGCTGCGCGCGGGCGCCAGCGGCTTCCTCCTCAAGGACGCGCCGCCGGCCGACCTGATCTCGGCGGTACGGATCGTCGCTCGGGGCGAGGCGCTGCTCGCGCCGTCGGTGACCCGCCGCCTGATCGCCGACTTCGCCCGGCAGCGCCCGGCCCCGCGCCGGGACCCCGCGCTGCGCCTCCAGGGCCTCACGCCTCGCGAGACGGAGGTCCTGGAGTTGATAGCCCGGGGCCTGTCGAACTCGGAGATCGCCGCCTCGCTCGTGCTGGCCGAGCAGACCGTGAAGAGCCACATCGGCCGGGTGCTGGCCAAGTTGGGGCTGCGCGACCGCGCCCAGGCCGTGATCTTCGCGTACGAGTCGGGCCTGGTCACCCCCGGCGACGCCCCCTGACCTGACCGGAGGGGGGACTGTCGGAGGGCGGGCTGCCCGAGGACGGGGCGGCGGGCGACGGGGGCCCGGGCGGCGGAGGTTTGTGGCGGTCGGTTCGGTCGGCATGCCCCGTCGTCATGTGCCGGGCCGGCCTCGTGTGCCGCGTCCGAGCCTGATGTCGCGGCCCTGCTCCCCGGGCGGGCGGACTCCGCACGCTCTGCCTCCGCTGCCTCGCCCCCCGCACCGGGCCGAGCGACCGGCCCCGTGCTCAGGTGTGCCCCGCTGACCTGGGCGTACGGCAGCGACCCCCTACCCCAGTAGCACCCGGCAATACCTCGGAGCTATCCGCGAGTTGGCTCCGAGGCATCAAGTGCCGCGACCCTTTCGCTTCCTACCTTCCCCTCGTCAGGCCGCCAGGACGGCGCGCGGCCACGGACGAGGGAAGTGAGCGGCGATGGTGCAGCGGGGGCAGCACGACGAGCGGAAGCGGTACGCGCGGGGCGCGGGGCTGCTGGCCGAGACGGCCGAGACACGGCCGGCCGCCGCCGCGTCCCCGTCGGCCACGGCCGGCTCCTCCGTCACTCCGCGCGCACGGCGCGGACGGCGGCGGCGCGCGGGGCGGGGCAGACGGACCCTGGTGGCGCTCGCGCTCGCGGTCACCACCGTGACCGGCACCGCGGGCTGGGCCGTGGCCCACGAGCAGCCCGCCATCACCGGCCCGCCGCCGGGCGCCGCGGCCTGGCGCGCGGACGACTCGCTGGGCCGCCCCCTGCCCGACCCGGCGACCGCCTCACCCACCGCCGTGGCCCGCTTCTTCGCGGGCCTCACCACCGCCGAGCAGCACACGCTGGCCCAGCGACACCCGCTGATCACCGGCAACCTGGACGGCGCCCCGATCACCCTGCGGTACGAGGCGAACGAGCGGGCCCTCGCGGTCGAGCGGGACCGGGAGTTGACCCGCGCCCGGGACGACGGGCTGACCTCGCAGGGCCGCGACCGCGCCCGCGACCGCGCCGAGCGCTATGCCGCGCTCCTCGCCGGCGACCGGCAGATCCTCGCGTTCGACCCGCGCGACCGAGGCCAGGTGGCGGAGGTCTACGGGGACCTGACCCGGGCCCGCCACACGGCCGTCATCGTGCCGGGCTCGGACATCGACCTCGGCTCGTACGCCACCCCAGCCACACCGTCCCCCGCGGCCACGGCCACGGCCGGCCGGGCGGACGGTCGCCCCGACGGCGGGGCGAGCACACCGCCGGCCGGCGCCGAGGCGGCTACGACGGCGGCTGCGACGCCGATCGGTATGGCCACGTCGCTGCGGACCGAACTCGCGCGCCAGGCCCCGCACACCGGCACCGCCGTCATCTCCTGGACCGGCTACTCCACGCCGGTGGGCCTCGGCCTGGACGCGGCGACGGGCCGGCTCGCGCGGGCGGGCGCGCCCCGACTCGATCGGTTCCTGGCCGGGTTGGCGGCCGCCGACGGCGCGCCCACCGCCCCGCCAACCGTGCTCTGTCACAGCTACGGCTCGGTGGTCTGCGGGCTCGCCGCGCACCGGATCGGCCCCGACGCCTCCGACCTGGTCGTCCTCGGCAGCCCCGGCACCCGCGCGGACAGCGTGGCCGACCTGGGGACCAGCGCCAGGGTGTGGGCCGCCAAGGACGGCTCCGACTGGATCGGCAAGATCCCGCACGTCGAGTTGTTCGGCCTCGGTCACGGTGCCGACCCGGCAGGTGACGGCTTCGGCGCCCGCCGGCTGTCCACGGCACGCGTCGACGGCCACGCGGGGTACTTCGCGCCGAACACCGAGTCGCTGCGCAACTTCGCCCGCATCACGCTGGGCGACTTCGGCGCGGTGCGCTGCGCGGTGGGCTCCGACAGCACCGCCGCCGACGTTCGGGGGTGCGTCAGTGATCTGCTCTGAACGCGGGACGTCAACCCCGGCGGCCCACACGGGCACCGACGACCACGGTGAGAAGAGCCCTGATGGGAGCGGCCCGGGCGCGGAGGGGCTGGGCGCGGAAGCCCCGAACGCGGAGGGCCCGGGTGCGCAGGGCCCGGACGCGGAGGGTCGGGGTACGAGTGGGCCGGGCGGACCAGGGCCGGGCGAGGAAGGACCGGCGACAAAGGGGTCCGGGGCGGAGGAGCTGAGGGCGGAGGGGGCGAGGGCGAAGAGGCCGGGGGCGGAGGGGCCGGGGACGGGTGGCCACGACCGTGCCCAGAGCGGCTCGCGATGGGACGCCGGCGGGCCGCTAGCGCGGGCCCGCCGTGCCGCCCGCCGCATCGACGCCGGTACGCCGGCCGAACGCGACCGGGCCATCGACGGGCTGCGGGCGCTGGCGCTGCTGGCCGTCGTGCTCGGCCACTGGCTGCTGGGTGGGCTGACCCGCGGTGACGGCGGGGTGCTGGAGACCGCGAGCCCGCTGGCGTCGCTGGACCAGTTCGCACCGCTGAGCTGGGTCCTTCAGCTCCTGGGCCTGTTCTTCCTGGTCGGCGGGTACGCGTCCGTGCGCTCGTGGCGCCGGGCGGAGGCCCGTGGCGTGCGCACGGGCCAGTGGCTGTGGGCCCGGCTGGTGCGGTTGGGGCGGCCGGTGGGCGCGCTCGCGGTCGCCTGTGCGGTCCTGGTCGCCGAGCTGCACGCCGTGGGCGTACCCGGCGGGACGCTGCGCACCGCCCTCACGCTGGTGGCACAGCCCCTGTGGTTCCTGGCCGTCTACGCCGTCCTCACCGCGCTCACCCCGTACTGCGACCGCGCGGCGCGCCGCGCCGGAGCCTGGTCGGCGGTGCCGCTGCTGTTGTGCGTGGCCGCCGTTGACCTCCTGCGGTACGGGCCGTACGCGCAGTCCGTGCCCTCCGTGGTCGGGCTGCTCAACGTGCTGCCTGGCTGGCTGTTCGGGTACCAGCTCGGTGTGGCCTGGGGGTGCGGGCGGCTGGATCGGCGCGGGGGTTGGCTGTTGCTGGTCGGGGGCGCGGCGCTGTTCGCGGTGCTGGTCGGCGAGTGCGGCTACCCGGCGAGCATGGTCGGCGTACCCGGCGCCGACCGCACCAACTCGCACCCACCGTCCCTGCTGGTGCTCGCGCTGGCCGCCGCTCAGTGCGGGGCCGCGATACTGCTGCGCGGGCCGCTGGCCCGCATGTTGCGACGGCCGCTGCTGTGGGCCCCGGTCGCGCTGATCAACCTCTCGGCGGTGACCGTGCTGTGCTGGCACCAGTGGGCGCCGCTGGCCTTCGCCGTGCCCGCCGCGTGGTTCGGTGACGTGCCGGGGCTGGTGGCGGCGCCGGATTCGGTGGACTGGCTGTTGCTGCGCTGCGCCTGGCTTCCGCTGTTCGCGGTGGTCTTGCTGGTCCTGGTGCGGTGGGCCCGCCAGTTCGAGCGGGGCCCGGGCACCCAGGCCGCCGGGCGGGCGCGGCGGATAGGGCCCGGGCCGGAGGCGCGGGACGCGCTCTCAGCGCGGGAGGCCACGCCGACGCCGCCAGCCCGGGCGGCGCGGCCCGCGCGGCCGACGCAGCCGGCGCACGAGGGGGGAGGAGCCCTTCCCCCGCCCGCGGTGCCACCGGCCCAGGCCACACGGTCGGCGTCATCCGAGCGGGAGGCGATACCGTGCCGGCCGCGCCGCCCGTAGCCGGTACCGGCCGTCACCTCACCCAGGACCCGCACGACGCGAACGCCCATGCCCCGACGCCCGTGCGCCCCCGACGCCGCTGCCCGAGCGCCGACACCCGCCCCGGGGGCGTCGACACCCGCCCCGGGCACCCGACCCGCGCCCCGGTCCAGTTCCTGCCCGCCAACCGGGACCCGGCCCCACCCCCCGGCCCGCCCGCTCCCCGGTCAGGAGCCGGCGTGCCGTGCGGGCGGGCCCCCGGCCGGCCTCCGCCAGGGGGCGCTACTCGCGGCCCGCCGCCGTGAACGACATGTCCGCGTAGCGTCCGCCCGTGACCCGGCTGGCGATCGGTTCCAGGGCGGCGAGTTCGGCCGCGTCCAGGGTGAGGTCGGCGGCGGCGAGGTTCTCGTCCAGCCGGGAGCGCTTGCGGGTACCCGGGATCGGGACCACCGCCAGGTCGTGCACCCGGGACCGCTGGTGCACCCAGGCCAGGGCGACCTGGGCGAGCGTCACCCCGCGTTCCTGGGCGATGCCGCGCACGGGCTCGAGGAGGGCGGCGTTGGCGGCGGCGTTGTCGCCGGTGAAGCGGGGCTGGGTGCGGCGCCAGTCGTCCTCGGCCAGTTCCTGGTCGGCGTGGACGAACGCGCCGGTGAGGAAGCCACGGCCGAGCGGCGAGTACGGCACGAAGGTGACGCCGAGCTCACGCGCCGCGGCCACCACGCCCTCCTCCACGTCGCGGCTGAACAGGGACCACTCGGACTGCACCGCGGCGATCGGGTGCACGCCGTGCGCGGCGCGCAGTTCGGTGCCGGAGACCTCGCTCAGCCCGAGGTGCTTGACCTTGCCCTCGGTGACGAGTTCGGCCATGGCGCCCACGGTCTCCTCGATCGGCACGTCGAGGTTGCGGCGGTGCATGTAGTAGAGATCCACGTGGTCCACGCCGAGCCGGCGCAGGCTGCCCTCGATGGACTGCCGGATGTAGTCGCGGTCGTTGCGAATCTCCTGGTACGACGGGTCGTCCTCGCGGCGTACGATCGCGAACTTGGTGGCCAGCGTGATCTCGTCACGGTGGGCCTTGACGAAGGGGGCGAGGAACTCCTCGTTGCGGCCGAAGCCGTAGATGTCGGCCGTGTCGAAGAGCGTGACGCCCCGTTCCAGGGCGTGCTCCAGGGTGGCTCGGGCCTCGGCCTCGTCGGTCGGGCCGTAGGCGTGGGACATGCCCATGCAGCCCAGGCCCTGCACGCCGACCAGGGGGCCGTCCGTGCCGAGGGTGACGGCCGCGATCTTCTCGTTGCTCATGGCGCTCAGGCCCTCTCCGACGCCCGCCGGGCGTCAGCGTAGTTGTCGATCTTGTGGTCGAGGATCGCGAGGGTGCCCTGCAGTTCGGCGATGCGGCGCCGTACGTCCTCCCGGTGCGCGGTGAGCAGTTTCTCGCGTTCGGGGAAGGTGTGCTCGCCGGCGCGGACCAGTTCGGCGTAGCGGACCATGTCCGCGACCGGCATGCCGGTCAGTCGGAGCTTGCCGACCAGGTCGAGCCAGTTCAGGTCCCGGTTGCTGTAGCGGCGCTGGCCGGTGTGTGACCGGTCCACGTGTGGCATCAGGCCGATCCGCTCGTACCAGCGCAGGGTGTGCGCGCTGAGCCCGGTCGCGGTGACGACCTCGCTGATCGTGTAGCGGTCCTGGCCGGTCGGCCGTGGATGTACCAGCGGCCGCGCGCACGCCGACACCTCGGCTGCGGGAGCCGTCGTGGCGTATGCGCTGTCCGTCACGGTCATGCCGTCCACCCTTCGCAGGTTGCCTGTCCCTCGCGGCGTCTTCAACGCTAGAGAGTTGGAGTGCACTCCAAGCAAGCGCCGATATTGCGAAGTCGTTGCCCGCGGGCCACGGCAGGGCGGCCCGTCCCCCCGGCGGGCCGGTCGAGCCGGCCGGCCGAACCCGACCCGGGCGGGCGGTCGGGCGGACGAGCACGCGAGCAGGCGAGCGGCCCGACGTGGAGCGGGCCCTGTTCGTCGTGCGGCACGGGCCAGGTCGTAGGCTCCCTGCCATGGAAAGCCTGCGGATCATCGAGAACTGGCCGGTCCCCGCCGCGGCGGCGGCCGTCGTACGCGCCGATGGCACCGTGGTCGGGACGCACGGCCCGATCCGTGACCGCTTCCCGCTCGCGTCGGTCACCAAGCCGCTGGTGGCGCTCGCCGCGCTGGTCGCCGTCGAGGAGGGTGCGGTCGAGCTGGACGAGCCGGCCGGTCCGGCCGGGTCCACGGTGCGGCACCTGCTCGCGCACACCTCGGGGCTCGCCTTCGACGAGCACCGTACGATGGCCGGCCCGGGTGAGCGGCGCATCTACTCCAACGCGGGCTTCGAGGTGCTCGGCGAGCACATCGCGGCGGCCACCGAGATCCCGTTCCCCGAGTACGTGCGGCAGGCGGTGTTCGAGCCGCTCGGCATGGCCGACAGCGAGCTGGCCGGTTCGCCGGCCAAGGACGCGGTCTCCACCGTGGCCGACCTGGTCGCCTTCGCCGCCGAGTTGCAACACCCCCGCCTGGTCGCGCGGCAGACCCTCGCCGACGCGACGTCCGTGGTCTTCCCGGGCCTTGGCGGCGTGCTGCCCGGCTACGGGAACCAGCGGCCGAACGACTGGGGCCTCGGCTTCGAGATCCGCGCGCACAAGTCGCCGCACTGGACGGGCTCCGCCTCCTCGCCCGCCACGTTCGGCCACTTCGGGCAGGCCGGCACGTTCCTGTGGGTGGACCCGGCGGCCGGCGCGGCCTGCGTGGCGCTGACGAACCGGGCGTTCGGCCCGTGGGCCATCGAGGCATGGCCGGTTCTCACCGACGCGGTGCTCGCCGAGCTGGCACGAACCTGACGCCCTCCGCTCGCTTACGGACCGGTGACGGGCGCCGCCGCGGGAGGGCTCGCCCGTCACCGGCCCCCGGGCCCCCGGGGCGTCAACCGTCCGGCGCGTCGACACGCCCGCGGCCATACCCGCCGGCCCTAGAAGCCGTAGTCGGGCTCCGCGTGCATCTCCCAGACCAGGAACTCCGTCTCGCCCACCGCCGTGCCCCGCAGCCCCGGCCGCTCGAACAGGCGCGCGGCGTCCCCCGGGCCCAGCGTCTCGCCCGCCAGCCGCAGCCCGCCGCGCACCACGTGGACGTAGATCGCCGGCGCGTCGGGCAGTTCGGTGTGCGCGCCGTCCGCGAGCCGGCGCGGGTGCAGCACCGCCTCGGTGCGCTCCAGCGCGTACGGGGTGGCGTCGGAGATGCCCCGTACCACCTCGTACTCGGGTTCGCCGCCCCAGGCCGCAGGCGTCAGCCACATCTGCACGAACCGCAACGGCCGGCTGCCCTCGTTGCGCTCGCTGTGCCGTACGCCGCTGCCGGCGCTCAGCCGCTGCACGTCGCCGGGGCGGACAACCGTCCGGTGCCCGGTGGAGTCCTCGTGGGTGAGTTCTCCCTCGATCACCCAGGTGACGATCTCCAGGTCGCGGTGTGGGTGCTCGTCGAACCCGGCGCCGGGCGCGAGGTACTCCTCGTTGCACGCCGCCAGCAGTCCGAACCGCACGTTGTCCGGGTCGTAGAAACCCGAGAAGGAGAAGGCATGCCAGGTCTCGACACCCGGTTCGACTCCGCCCCGGTAGCGCTCATCAGCCCGCTGCACCCACGTCATCGGCCCACGGTAGCCCCTGCGCTGACCCCGTGCCCCCGCGCACCCCACCCGATAAGGCAGGCTTGTCTCCGTGCCTGAACCCGCATCCGCTACCCCGCACCCGCATCCCGCGACGCTCCGCCGATTGGAGAAGTCGTCCGGCAAGCTCGCGGCGGTCGCCATCGCCCGCATGGACGAGCAGCTCCCGTGGTATCGGGCGATGCCACCCGAGAACCGCTCCTGGATCGGCCTGGTCGCCCAGGCCGGTATCGCGGCGTTCACGGAGTGGTTCCGGCATCCCGAGACGCCGCAGGCCATCAGCACCGACGTGTTCGGCACCGCGCCCAGGGAGCTGACCCGGGCGATCACGCTGCGGCAGACCGTGGAGATGGTCCGTACGACCATCGAGGTCATGGAGTCGGCCATCGACGAGGTGGCGGCGCCCGGTGACGAGTCGGTGCTGCGCGAGGCGGTCCTGGTCTACGCGCGCGAGATCGCGTTCGCGACGGCCCAGGTGTACGCGCAGGCCGCCGAGGCCCGGGGCGCCTGGGACGCCCGGCTGGAGTCGCTGGTGGTCAACGCGGTGCTCTCCGGCGAGGCGGACGAGGGTGCCCTCTCGCGGGCCGCGGCGCTCGGCTGGACCTCGCCCGAATCGGTGTGCGTGGTGCTCGGCACGGCCCCCAGCGGCAACAGCGAGTTGACGGTGGAGGCCATCCGGCGCGCCGCCCGGCACGCCAAGGTGCAGGTGCTGACCGGGGTGCTCGGCGAGCGGCTGGTGGTTATCGCGGGCGGTTCCGACAATCCGCTCCAGACGGCGAAGGCCCTCATCGGCCCGTTCGCGCCCGGTCCCGTGGTCGCCGGCCCGGTGGTGGGCGACCTGGTGTCGGCGACCCGTTCGGCCGGGGCGGCGGCGGCCGGCCTAAAGGCGAGCGCGGCCTGGCCCGACGCTCCGCGACCGGTTCTCGCGGACGATCTCCTGCCCGAACGAGCGATGGCGGGCGACCCTGCCGCTCGTGAACAGCTAGTGGAGGAGATCTACAGACCGTTGAGCGAGGCGGGCTCGGCCCTCCTGGAAACGCTGAGCGTGTACCTGGAGCAGGCGAGCAGCCTGGAGGGCGCCGCCCGGATGTTGTTCGTGCACCCCAACACCGTGCGCTACCGGCTGCGACGTGTGACCGACGTCACCGGGTGGTCACCTTCCGACGTGCGGTCGGCGTTCACGCTGCGTATCGCGCTCATCCTGGGGCGGCTGACCGACGCCGGAACGTGAGTCCAGGGTTTTGTCCAAGCCCAACAATTCCCCACACGGTTCTTCGTCCCTGTCCCCACGGGCGTTCGGGACCCCGCACAAGAGAGAGTGTGAGAGTGCTCGTACTCGTCGCTCCCGGCCAAGGCGCTCAGACGCCCGGCTTCCTCACCCCCTGGCTCGAACTTCCCGGCGTTGAGGACCAGCTTCGCGCCTGGTCCACCGTCCTCGACCTCGACCTCGTCCACTACGGGACGAAGGCCGACGAGGACGAGATCCGGGACACCGCCGTGGCGCAGCCGCTGCTCGTGGCCGCCGCGCTGGTCTCGGCCCAGCAGCTCTTCCCGACCGCGGAGGACTTCTCCGCGAAGGTGGGCGTGGCGGCCGGGCACAGCGTCGGCGAGGTGGCCGCGGCCGCGCTGACCGGCGTGCTGTCGACCGTGGACGCGCTGCGCCTGGTGCGCAAGCGCGGCCTGGCGATGGCCGAGGCCGCGGCGGTGGCCGAGACCGGCATGGCCGCCCTGCTCGGCGGCGACCAGGACGTGGTCCTGCCGCACCTGGAGAAGCTGGGCCTGACGCCGGCGAACGTGAACGGCGCGGGCCAGATCGTGGCCGCCGGCACCGTCGAGCAGCTCGCCGCGCTCGCCGCAGACAAGCCGGAGGGCACCCGCAAGGTCGTGCCGCTCAAGGTGGCCGGCGCCTTCCACACCCAGCACATGGCGCCCGCCGTCGCGGCCCTGGCGTCCGCCGCGACCCAGCTCGTGCCCGCCGACCCGCACACCCGATACGTGTCCAACAAGGACGGCCAGCTCGTCGCCGATGGCAAGGACGTCATCGACCGGCTGGTCGGCCAGGTCGCCAGCCCCGTGCGCTGGGACCTGTGCATGGAGACCTTCAGCGACCTCGGCGCCACCGCCCTCATCGAGGTGGCGCCCGGCGGAGCCCTGACCGGGCTGGCCAAGCGCGCGCTCCCCGGCGTGCAGCACGTGGCACTGAAGAAGCCGGACCACCTCGAAGCGGCCCGCACGCTGATCGCCGAGCACGCTGTCCCGGCCGAATAGGAGTCCTCAGAGCATGACGTCGAAGATCAAGCCCGCCAAGGGCTCCCCGTACGCGCGCATTCTCGGCGTCGGCGGCTACCGCCCGACCCGGGTGGTGCCGAACGAGGAGATCCTCAAGCACATCGACTCGTCGGACGAGTGGATTCGTTCGCGCTCCGGCATCGCCACCCGGCACTGGGCCGGCCCGGAGGAGACCGTGGCCGCCATGTCCGTGGAGGCCGGCGGCAAGGCGATCGCCGACGCCGGAATAACCCCGGACCAGATCGGCGCCGTGATCGTCTCGACGGTCTCGCACTTCAAGCAGACCCCGGCCATCGCCACCGAGATCGCGCACCGGCTGGGCACCGGCAAGCCCGCCGCGTTCGACATCTCCGCCGGCTGCGCCGGTTTCGGCTACGGCCTGACGCTGGCCAAGGGCCTGATCGTCGAGGGCAGCGCGGAGTACGTGCTGGTCCTCGGCGTGGAACGGCTGTCCGACCTGACGGACCTGACGGACCGCGCGACGGCGTTCCTGTTCGGCGACGGCGCCGGCGCCGTGGTGGTCGGCCCGGCGAAGGAGCCCGGCATCGGCCCCACGGTCTGGGGCTCGGAGGGCGACAAGTCGAACACCATCATGCAGACCGAGTCGTGGGAGGTCTTCAAGGACGCCCAGGACCGCAACGAGGTCCGCTACCCGGCCATCACCCAGGAGGGCCAGGCGGTCTTCCGCTGGGCCGTCTACGAGATGGCCAAGGTCGCCCAGCAGGCCCTGGACCAGGCCGGCGTGCGGGCCGAGGACCTCGACGTCTTCATCCCGCACCAGGCCAACATGCGCATCATCGACTCGATGATCAAGACCCTCAAGCTGCCGGAGCACGTCACGGTCGCCCGCGACGTGGAGTCCACCGGCAACACCTCGGCGGCCTCCATCCCGCTCGCCATGGAGCGGCTGTTGGCCACCGGCCAGGCGAAGAGCGGCGACACCGCTCTCGTCATCGGCTTCGGGGCGGGTCTCGTCTACGCCGCCACGGTCGTTACCCTCCCCTAGGTCCGTACGATCGACCCGCGGATTCACCGCTTCACCGCAGCCCGGAACCCTCGGGGCTGCACACCTCATCGCACAACATCGAAGGAGAGCGCCAACATGGCCGCCACTCAGGAAGAGATCGTCGCCGGTCTCGCAGAGATCGTGAACGAGATCGCCGGTATCCCGGCCGAGGACGTCCAGGTGGACAAGTCCTTCACCGACGACCTGGACGTCGACTCGCTGTCCATGGTCGAGGTCGTCGTCGCCGCCGAAGAGCGCTTCGACGTCAAGATCCCGGACGACGACGTCAAGAACCTCAAGACCGTCGGCGACGCGACGAACTACATCCTCAAGCACCAGTCCTGAGGCACCGCCTGTCGCCACCCGAGCGGTGGCGCATTCCGCACCTCTACCCGTGGAGAAAGAATTCCTGTGAACGCGACCAATCGCACGGTGGTCGTCACCGGTATCGGCGCAACCACACCGCTGGGTGGCGACAGCGCGTCATTCTGGGAGGGTCTGCTCGCCGGACGCTCCGGCGTCAGCCCCCTCACGCAGGACTGGGCGGCCGAGCTGCCCGTCCAGATCGCGGCACAGATCGCCGTCGACCCCGGTGAGTCCATCCCCCGGCCGCAGGCCAGGAAGCTCGACCGGTCGGCGCAGTTCGCGCTGATCGCGGCCCGCGAGGCGTGGGCGGACGCCGGGTACACCGGCAAGGCCGGCGCCGAGGCGGCCGTCAACCCCGACCGGCTCGGCGCGGTCATCGCCTCCGGCATCGGCGGCGTCACCACCCTGCTCGGCCAGTACGACATCCTGCGGGAGCAGGGCGTGCGGAAGGTCTCCCCGCACACCGTGCCCATGCTGATGCCGAACAGCCCGGCGGCCAACGTCGGACTCGAGGTCAACGCGCAGGCCGGCGTGCACACCCCGGTGAGCGCGTGCGCCTCCGGCGCCGAGGCCATCGGCTACGCCGTCGAGATGATCCGCAGCGGACGCGCCGACGTGGTCGTCGCGGGCGGCACCGAGGCGGCCATCCACCCGCTGCCCATCGCCGCCTTCGGCAACATGATGGCGATGACCAAGAACAACGAGGACCCCGAGGGTGCCTCGCGCCCCTACGACACGGGCCGGGACGGCTTCGTGCTCGGCGAGGGCGCCGGCGTCGTGGTCCTGGAGTCGGCCGAGCACGCCGCGCAGCGCGGCGCCACGGTGTACTGCGAGGCCGTCGGGCAGGGCCTGTCCGCCGACAGCCACCACATCGCGCAGCCCGAGCCCTCCGGCAGCGGCATCGCCAACGCCCTGCAGAACCTGCTCGACGGCACCGACCTCGACCCCGCCACGATCACGCACGTCAACGCGCACGCCACCTCCACGCCGCTGGGCGACGTGGCGGAGCTGAAGGCGCTGCGCAAGGTGTTCGGCGACGACGTCGACCACATGGCCGTCTCGGCGACCAAGTCGATGACCGGCCACCTGCTCGGCGGCGCCGGCGGCATCGAGACCGTCGCGACGGTGCTGGCACTCAAGCACCGGATCGCCCCGCCGACGATCAACATCTCCGAGCTCGACCCGGAGGTGGACGGAGACATCGTGCGCGACGAGCCGCGCGCGCTGCCCGAGGGCACGATCGCGGCGCTGAACAACTCGTTCGGCTTCGGCGGCCACAACGTGGCGCTCGCCTTCCGCACGGTCTGACCCCGCCGAGCACCCCGCTCGACCACACCGGCCCCGCCCGACGGCTACCCCACGGCGACGGCCCGCGTGACGCGGCGGCCCCGCGTGACGACGTACGCACAAGCGCCCGTCCGGTCTCCACTCGACCGGGCGGGCGCTTCTGCGTTCGCGGCGTACCGGCCCGACGACACGCCACGGACGGCCTACGGCGGGAGTGCGCGAGGTACGACGGGGGCGGCGCATCGCACGGGGCGTACGGCAGGGAAAGACACCCGGCGGCGTGCGGCGCACGGCACGCGGCGCACGGCAAGCGGTCTACGGCGGGAGCAGGCCCGGGCGGCCTACGGCGCGCGCCCGCACAGCGCGACACCGCGCTCGCCCGCCGGCTCGCGCCGTGGACGGCGTCGGCTCAGACGACCTGGTGCAGCCAGCGCACCGGGGCGCCTTCGCCGGCGTACCGGAACGGCTCAAGCTCGTCGTCCCATGGCTTGCCCAGCAGCCGGGTGAGTTCCGAGGCGAGTTCGCTCTCGCCTCGCGAGGCGCGGCCGAGCGCGGCGCGTAGCCGGTCCTCGGGGATCAGGATGTCGCCGTGCATGCCGGTGACGGCGTGGAAGATGCCCAGCTCCGGCGTGGAGCTGTAGCGCTCGCCCTCGGCCGTGGCGCACGGCTCGGCGGTCACCTCGAAGCGCAGCAGGTGCCAACCGCGCAGCGCGGACGCGAGCTTGGAGGCGGTGCCGGCCTGACCCTGCCAGGAGAACTCGGCGCGCCAGGTGCCGGGCGCGGCGGGCTGTCTGATCCAGTCCAGGGTGACGCGCACGCCGAGCACGCCCGCGATGGCCCATTCGACGTGCGGACACAGCGCGCGCGGGGCGGAGTGTACGTACAGAACTCCACGTGTCGTCACCGGGACCTCCAGTGCGGTTCGAGGTTCGCCTTCCCCAGCGGCCTCGCGTTCCGTACCGGCCTGAGCCCAGGACAGCAACCATTCTGCCCCAATGATCACACCCGCACCAGCCCCCGAGGCTACCTGCAGTAAACACTACTGGGGGTAATTCTCTCGAAATGGGACAGGAAATGACGCGATGTAACCTGCCAGCGCGGAAACGCATACTCCCACGGTTGGCACCCACCCCACACGGGCAAAGCTACCGCGCGGCGATACCGAGGGGATGACGTACCGTCGGTCTCGGATACATATCATTGCGCGGCCCGAGAGGGGAACAGCGGTGCGGGATCACGCTCAGTCAACACGTCTGCGGCGCTCCACCGCGGCTACCGCCCTGCTGGCGTGCGTGGCGTTGCTCGCGGGGTGTACGAGCGACTCCGGCGAGGCCGGCGCGAAGAGCGCCCGGTCGGGGGCCAACCGCCCGGTCGCGAAACCCACTCCCACGTGGGACCCCCGACCCGGCTCGATCGCCTCGGTCGGTGACTCGATCAGCCGCGGCTTCGACGCCTGTTCGGTGCTCTCCGACTGCCCGGAGGCGTCCTGGTCCACCGGCATGGACGTGGACAGCCTGGCCCGGCAACTGCTGCCGAACCCACAGCGCCGCGCCTGGAACTACGCCAAGACCGGTGCCGTGATGGCCGACCTGCCGGCCCAGATCAGCGCCGCCACGGCCAAGCGGCCCGAGTTGGTCACCGTGCTGATCGGCGCGAACGACGCCTGTCAGGACACGGTCGCCCAGATGACGCCGGTGGCCGACTTCCGGGCCGACTTCGCCGCCTCGCTGAACACGCTGCGCCGCGCGCTGCCCAAGACGCAGGTGTACGTGGCGAGCGTGCCCGACCTCAAGCGACTGTGGTCCGAGGGCCGCAAGGACGCGATCCGGCGCCAGGTGTGGAAGCTGGGCATCTGCCCCTCGATGCTGCGCGACGCGCAGTCCACCCACGAACGGGCCAACGACCGGCGCGACCAGGTACACCAACGGGTGCGGGACTACAACGAGGTGCTGCGCGAGGAGTGCGCCAAGGTCGTGCTCTGCCGCTACGACAAGGCGGTGCACGACTACCGCTTCACCGATGACGAGCTGAGCAAGTGGGACTGGTTCCACCCCAGCAAGGAGGGCCAGCGGAAGCTGGCCTCCCTGGCCTACACCGAGATCACCCGCCGCGACGGCGGCGCCTAGCCCGGCGCGGGACCACCCCGGCCCACCCCAGCGGCGTACTCCGCGAGGGAGTTGCCACACATCTCCGCTCCCCCGCCGCCGGGCGCGCCACCGTACCGGGTCAGCGCGGGGCGCGGCGGCGTCAGCCGTACGGGTCATGTCGCACGGCCCGAACGCGCCGCGCGACTCAGCCGTACGGAGTGGGGCCGACGGGGCCGTGCGGCGCGCCCGTACCGGCACCGCCCGTGCCCGCCGCGGCCTCGCCCGGGGCGGGTCCGTCGTCGGAGGTCGGTTCGCCGAGCAGGTCGCGGGCGAGCAGCGTCGCCCCGGCCACGGCACCGGGCATCACGATCACGGCGGCCAGCGGCACCAGGAAGAGCAGGGTCAGCGGCACGCCGAAGCCGAGGACGAGCAGCTTGCGGGAGCGCAACAGACGCAGCCGCTCGGCGAGCGGGACCCGGCGGCGCGCGAGCGCGACGGCGGCCAGTTCCTCGGTGAGGAAGAAGCCGGAGACGCAGAAGTCGATGGCGGGGATCGCGGTCTGCCCGATCACCGGCAGGAAGCCCGCCGCGAACAGCAGCGTGCCCCACAGCGCCACGCGCGCGAGGACGGCCGTGCTCTCCCGCGCGGAGATGAGCAGTTCGCGCCAGAGCGGCAGCCCCGACGAGGGGACGTGGCCGTCGATGGCCAGGTCCACGCGCTCGGAGAGCGACTCGTAGAACGGCTGGCCCACCAGGAGCGTGACCGCGGTGAAGGTGATCAGCGCGAGGAGCAGGCAGCCGCCGAAGAACAGCACCGCCAGCGCGCCACGGAACAGGCCGAGCCAGGGTGTGCCCCAGTCGTCGGCGAAGGGCGTCAGCCAGGCGATGACGTCGTCGGTCCACCAGCCGAGCGCGACCAGCGCGGCGACGTACCCCACCAGGGTGATCAGGGCCGGCACCATGCCCAGCCCCCACGAGCGGGGGTGGCGGGCCACCCAGCGCTGACCCTTCATCAGATAGCCCAAGCCGGCCGCCAGATCTCGCATGGGCGCAGCTTAGGCGGTGACCGGTCGGAAGATCACCGGGGGCCCGGAACCGTCGTGGCCGACGGTGGCCGCGGCGCCGGTGGACCGCCAGCGACACCTCCTGGTGACGCGGGGGTCGTGCCGGGCCCGGGCGCCCGCCCGGGCGGTGGGCACGGGCGGGCGCCCGGGTGGGCGGGGGCTGTCAGTCGCCGAGGCTGACGATCATCTTGCCGACGTTCTCGCCGCGCAGCATGCCGAGGAAGGCGTCCACGGCGTTCTCGATGCCGGCCACCACGGTTTCGCGGTGGCGCAGGCTGCCGTCGCGCAGCCAGCCGCCGACCTCGTTCACGAACTGGGGGCGCAGGTCGAAGTGGTCCGTGACGAGCAGGCCCTGGATGCGCAGCCGCTTGCCGACGATCAGCGGCAGGTTGTGCGGCGCCGGGGTCGGCTCGGTGGCGTTGTACTGCGCGATCATGCCGCAGGCGGCGACCCGGCCGTGCACGTGGAGGGAGTCGATGGCCGCGGCCAGGTGGTCCCCGCCGACGTTGTCGAAGTAGACGTCGATGCCGTCGGGGGCCGCCTCCCTGAGCTGCTCGGCGACCGGGCCCTTCTTGTAGTTGAAGGCCGCGTCGAAGCCGTACTCGTCGAGGAGGAGCCGCACCTTCTCGTCCGAGCCCGCGCTGCCGATGACCCGCGAGGCCCCCTTGAGCCGGGCGATCTGGCCGACCTGGCTGCCGACCGCGCCCGCGGCGCCGGAGACGAAGACCGCGTCGCCCTCCTGGAAGGCGGCCGAGCGCAGCAGCCCCGCGTAGGCGGTGAGGCCGGTCATGCCGAGCACGCCGAGGTAGGCGGAGAGCGGGGCGACGTCCGGGTTGACCGTGCTGGCGTCCTTGCCCGCCACCAGCGCGTACTCGCGCCAGCCCAGGCGATGCGTGACGTGGTCGCCGGGCCGATACTCGGGGGTGTCGGGGCCGACGGCGACGACCACGCCGACCGCGGCGCCGTCCATCGGCTCGTCCAGCCCGAAGGGCGGCACGTACGACTTGACGTCGTTCATACGGCCGCGCATGTAGGGGTCGACCGACATGTGCGTGTTGCGCACCAGGATCTCGCCCGGGCCCGGCTCGTCGATCGCGATCTCGCGGAGCGCGAAGTCGTCCGGCGTGGGCCAGCCCTTCGGGCGGGCGACGAGGTGCCAGGCGCGGCTGGTCGCGGGGAGGCCGGTCGGGTGGGTGACGGACATGCGGCGGAACCTCCAGTTACTTCAGGTGGTGAAACAACCATGCACTTGGATATTTCATGGTGTCAAGCAACGCGGTACCCTGACCCGTATGGCCCCACGCATCGACCCGCTCACCTTCGAGGTCATCGAGCTCATCGGCACCGTCGTCGCGCGCTACCACGAGGAGTACGAGCACGCGGCGGCGCAGCACGCGCTGACCGGTGCGCAGGCCAGGGTGCTCGGGCTGCTCGCGCGTGAGCCGATGCCGATGCGCCGGATCGCGCAGCAGCTCAAGTGCGAGCCGTCGAACGTCACCGGCATCGTGGACCGCCTCGAAGGCCGGGGCCTGGTCGAGCGTCGCCCCGACCCGACCGACCGTCGGGTCAAGCTCGCCGCCACCACCGAGTCGGGCATGGAGACCGCGGTCCGGCTGCGCGGCTCGCTCGACTTCGCGCGAGAGCCGCTGGCCGGCCTCTCGCACCAGGAACGCATGGTGCTACGTGATCTTCTGCAACGGATGCTGGAGATCACCCCGGAAGAGCCCGCTGAATAGTTAGGTTCGGACCATGAGCGATCAGACCACACGCCACTCCGTTGACTTCTACTTCGACCCGGCCTGCCCCTTCGCCTGGATCACCTCCCGCTGGATTCTGGAGGTGGAGCAGCACCGCGACCTTGACCTGCGCTTTCGCGTCATGAGCCTGTCCGTGCTCAACGAGGGGCGGGACGACATACCCGAGCGCTACAAGGAGTCCCTCGCGCGCAACTGGGGCCCGGTGCGTGTCTGCATAGCCGCGGCGCAGCAGCACGGCGAGGGGGTGCTGCGCGAGCTGTACACGGCGCTGGGCACCCGCATCCACAACGAGGGCCGCCAGGCGGACCGGAAGCTGATCGAGGAGGCACTGGCGGAGGTCGGCCTGCCGACGGAGCTGGCGGACGCCGCGGACACCACCGCGTACGACGAGGCGCTGCGCAAGAGCCACCACGAGGGCATGGACCCGGTGGGCCAGGAGGTAGGTACACCGACGCTGCACATCGACGGCGTCGCCTTCTTCGGTCCCGTGCTGACCGCCATCCCCCGTGGCGAGGAGGCCCTGCGCGTCTTCGACGGGGCCCGGCTGCTGGCCGGCTACCCGAAGTTCTTCGAGCTCAAGCGCTCCCGGACCGGGGAGCTGGACTTCTCCTGAGGCACCACGCGGGGCGGTGGCGCGGTGGCCGGGTCGCCGCTGCGCCACCGCCCCGCGCGCCACGTCCCCTCCGCGCCGGCCCGGTCGCTCAACTCCCGCCTCAACACCGCGGCAGGCGTGGGGGTTTGGTACGTACGACGGCGCGACGGGCCACTTCCGGCCACGTCGCGCCGACCAATTCTGTTCGCGGGGCGCGTCGTTACGCTCGGCCGCTGGGTTTGCGGGTTTCGTTCGGGCCGCGTTTCTGACCGAGTGGTCCTCGCGGCCCGACCGCATCGCACCCGCTGCGGTCGGGCGCGCCGGGGGTGTCCTCCGGCGCGTGGACAACGCTGGCCGTGACCGCAGCCTGCTCTCGTGCCGGGCCCGGGGGCCCGGCTCCCGCACGCCGCTGACGCCTACCGACTCCCCACCGGCGGCGTCCTGTCGCGTGCGGCGTGCGTACTTCATACCTCGTCCGGCGCGTGCCGTGGCCGACACACCACGGGTCCGGCACCGGAACGGCGGGCCGGCGGCGGGGTGTTCGGCGACCGGAGCGTGCCGGTCCGGCTCGCTGTCGTGACCGCTCGTCAGCCGGGGATTCCGACGGCGATACGGGCCTTGTCCATCTCCTCCACCAACGCGGCGACGTCGGCGGCCTCGGTGCGGTAGCTCGTGATGCACAGCCGCAGCGCGGCGCGGCCGGACAGACGCACCGGGCTGATCCACGCCTGCCCGCGCTCGACCACCTTGTCCGCGACGGCCGAGTGCCAGGCCCAGCTCTCCGCCGGGCTCAACCGCTCGTCGACCGCCGGGTCCACGACGCACACCAGGGGCAGCGGCGTGTCGTTGATGCGGTGCCAGCCGCTCTCCGTCGCGCGGACGGCGAGCAGCCGGCCGAGCGCGGTGTCGCGTTCGACCTGGGTGGCGTAACCGTCCTGCCCGGTCACGGCCAGCCCGAGGAAGACCTTGAGACCGATCAGCCGGCGCGACCACTGCACGCTGTTGGTGTAGGGGTCGCTGCCCACGGTGTCCGCGGGCATGTACGAGGTGCTGACCCGGAAGCTCTCCGCGACCGCCTGCGGGTGCCTGCTCAGGAACATGCCGGCGCCCATCGGTGCGGACATCCACTTGTGGGCGTCCACGGTGACGCTGTCCGCGTGCTCGATACCGGCCAGCATGGGGCGCAGTTCGTCGGAGAAGGCGACCGTGCCCGCCCAGGCCGCGTCGACGTGCAGGTGCGTGTTCCACTCGGCGGCGCACGCGGCCAGCTCCGGCAGCGGGTCGAGGGCGCCGCCGCCGGTGGTGCCCGACGTGCCGACGAGCAGGAACGGCCGCATGCCGGCCGCGACATCGGCGGCGTGCAGCCTGCGGAGTTCGTTGATGTCCATCCGGTAGCTGTCGTCGACCGGGACCAGTCGCACCGCGTCCCGGCCGAGTCCGGTCATGTGCGCGATCTTCAGCCAGGCCAGATGGCTTTCGGCCGAGGCGTACATCACCGGCTGGCCGGGAACGGCCGCCAGGCCGCGGTCGGCGTACTCCGGGAAGTGCCGGGTGAGCGCGATGAGCACCGCGCTCAGGTTGGCCTCGGCGCCCCCGGTGGTGAACGAGCCGGCCACCGGGGACGGCAGGCCGAGCCGGCTGGCCAGGAAGCGCAGCACGTGCTGCTCGATCTCGACCGCCGCCGGCGCGTGGCTGTACGCGGCGAGCTGGGGGTTGAACGCGGCGGTCAGCAACTCGCCGGCGACGCCCCACCAGTGCGGGGTGGGGTTGAACAGCCCGAAGTAACGGGGGTGGGTGGTATGGACGCCCCACTGCGCCAGCCCCGTGGCCACGTCGGCCAGCACCGACTCGGCGGAGTGGGGCGTGGAGAAGTCATACTCGCCCACCCACTTGCGGATCTGGTCGCTGTCGAACGACACGGGCGCCACGGACCCGTCGGCCACGCCGTCCGCGTGCTTGCGCACCAGCGTGACGGTGGTTTCGAGTAACTCGTCCACCTGCTCCGGGCCGATGTCCAGGGGGCTCGGCTTGAGGAGCCAAGACTCCGTTAGGTCGGCAGAAATAAGATCACTCATCATCGCCTATCTCGTCTTGAGGTTGCGCGAATCGCGCGGAAAGTAGCACGGGGATATTCCCCCGGCACCGAAAATCTACAACCAATAAGGGCTGCTGCCAAGAGGTGGTTTTCAAAAGGAGAGTCGCATCCGACGCTCCCGACATCTCTATGCCGCCGCGGGGTTCAGGAGAATTTACTCAGCCCGGCACTTGAAAAGACGAGAAGCGGGGTAGGTACCCTGTGACCCTCATCGGTCGAATGCGGCCGAAGGCATGGCGCATTCATCCAGCTCAAGTCCCCTGCATTTTCGACCCAGGCACCGCAGTTGCTGACACGGCGAAAGGGAGCACAGTGGAGCAGGCCAAGATCACCGACATCGCACAGGACCGGTCCGAGGCGAAAATAACCCTCATCGGCGTTCCGACCAAGCCGAGCGTGACTGGTCAGATATTGCGGGCCCTTGCGGTTTCCGGGCTCGTCGTTGGCACGATTTCCCAAAGCGCGAACCGATCGGCCGACGATCGCATCGATATCACCTTCACCGTCCCGAACAAGCTGGGCTGGCGGGCGATGACGCAGTTGACGAATCTGCGTACCGCCTTCGACTTCGACGAAGTTCTCTTCGACGACCACATCGGCAGGGTATTGCTGCGCGGATTCGGTATGCGGGCGGACCCCGGCGTTCTCGCCAAGTTCTGCGAGACGCTGGCGCGTCACCGGATCAGCATCGATCTGATCACCACCTCGGAGCTCCAGATCTCGGCGGTCTGCCACGATTCCCGGTTGGCCGAGGCAGTGCGCGCGCTCAGTGCGGCCTTCCAGCTCCCGGCTGTCTCGGAACCGAAGGTCTACGCCGGGTTGGGACGATAGGAAGCCTTCGGGGTGTGCGTCTCATGTGCCCCGGATCGCGGTGGCGGGTTCAGTCCGTACACAGGACCCGCACCCGGTCCGGGGCACCGTGCGTGAGGGGGAGCGGAACCCTGCGCCACAGGCCGAGGTAGAGATGCTCGGCCGGGCCACTGAGCAGGACGTCGGCTTGGTCGTCGGCGTGCTCTCCGGCGGCCTGGCGGCCGGTGGTGAGCACGGTCTCCACCGTGCCGTGATCGATCGTGACGGACCACCGCGCCCCCTGTGCCGCCTCGTCGGTGGCGTGGACGACCGCCGTCCAGCGGGCGTCGGCGATCTCCTCGGTACGCAGCGGCAGTTGGATGTCCAGGATCTCGCCGATGCCGTCCAGACAGGCCCGCGTCGGCAGTGCGCGTTCCCGTCCCAGCGCGTGGTGCGCGTCCCAGGTGTGCACCAGCGCCTCGTGCGCGATGCAGCGCGGCCAGAAGTCGAGTCGCTGGGGCTCGCGCGACCAGTTCCAGACGTGTGTCTCCGGGTCCAGCGCGCGCAACTGCTTGACCATGGCGTGCGTCTGGTCCGCCGCCCACGCGGCGACCTCGGGATCGGGCCGTGGGGTGGCGTCGGTGAACTCCGGCTCCGGGCCGGCCGCGTCGATGACGGCGTTGACGAAGTACGCGATATTGCCCACGTGGTGCACGAGGTCGCGCAGCCGCCATCCCGGGCAACTGGGCACCGTGACGTCCAGGTCGTGCGCCGAGATGTCGAGTAGTTCCGCGGTCCACGTCTCGATAAGGCTCAGGTACTCCTCATCGGTGAAACATCGCTGCTTGGGGGAGGCAGCAGTCATCGGGCGCTCTCCTAGAAGAGGGAGTCAGCTTGGTTTTCGTGGTGGCGCAACCAGCGCTTGATGTCCAGGCCCCAGGTATAACCACCCAGGTTGCCGTCGGTGCGGTGCACGCGGTGGCAGGGCACGAGAATGCCCACCCGATTCACCGCGCAGGCGCGACCGGCCGCACGCGGCGCCTTGGGAAGCATTTCGCTGTAGGTCATCGTCACCCCCGCGGGCTGATCCCTCAGACGTTGCCAGGCTTGTTGCATCAGGGCCGTACCGGGTTGGCGTACCTCTATGGCGTCAATTGCCGTGAGATCGCCGTCGAAATACGCCCGCAAAGCCGCTGCCGCGGCGGTCGGCTCGCCTCGCGGTGAAGTCGGCTCGTGCGGTATGTCCAAGGAGTCGAACAGTTCCTCGGCCGTACGGGCAAATCCACACACCGCCACCGCGCCGTCCTCGTGACTGACGACCACCAACGGCCCGACGGGGGTGTCCAGCACTTCGCTGCCCAGGGTTTCCATTGCTCCACTACCGCTGTTCACTACCACTGTTCCGCTACCACGCGGGCCGCTGGGGTGCCGGCGCGGTCAGCGCGGGGAAATGCGGGACGACTTCCTCGGCCAGTTGGGCCACCACCTCGGCGGCCGGTCGCTGGCCGTGCTGGACTCCCAGGGCCACGTGGTTGATGCCGGCGTCCTGCCAGCGCCCCAGCAGCTCCAGGAGGCCGTCGGTTCCGGTCCGCAGGATGAATCCGGCCCGCAGTGCCGTGCGCTCGTGTCGCCGGTCCTCGACCAGATCAATCCACGCATTCGTCGCCACCGGCTTGAACCGGCCACTCGGAATGAGTTTTCGCCATGCGGCCGCGTTTTCCCCCAGGGCCCTCGGTCCGGCCGCGTTGACCATGGCCCCGGGGTACGTCAACCAGCCATCGGCGTGTTCCGCGATCCACTCCGGGTCCTGCTGCGAAGAACCCGTCACCAACAACGGAACACGGCCACTGACCGGTTTCGGCAGTACGTCGACGCCACCGCTCAGGCGGCCCAGCGGGGAGGACACGGTGGGGCGTTCGGACTCCAGGACGGTCCGGAACATCTCCACCGCTTGCCGGTAACGCTCGCCCCGCGTCGGGAAGTCGATCCCGTAGGCCGGGAACTCGGCCGGCCGGTCGCCGGAGGCCGCGCCCAGGACCAGGCGACCGCCGGACAACTGGTCGATCGAGGCGGCCTGTTTGGCCAGGTCGATCGGGTGTCGCAGGGTGAAGACGACGCTCCCCGCGGCCAGCGCCGCGTGGTTGGTGTGCGCCGCCAGCCAGGTCAGGTACGTCCAGGGATCGAAGACCTGCCCGACGTCGCCGAAGCTCGGATCGAGCAGGGGTACGTCCCGCACCCAGATCGCCGCGAAGCCGGACCGGTCGGCGAGTTGAATCGCGTCACCCTGCCCGACCATCCGCGTCATGTCACCGGTGTAGGGCCACAACGGCAGGAACAGGCCGACTGTCAGCTTGCCCGGGGTGAACATCCTGAGAAAGCCAGGATGCTCGTCCGTGAGGTCCATCCCGGATATACCTACTTCCCGTGTAGAAAGGTCGGCTCTCCGTGACGCTATCAGAAACTTCACGGCGCTGATCTGCGGGATCAGGTATAGCGAATCTGAATAGAGATATGCCGGAAACGTATTTCACGTGGCCTCGGAGCGATTAGCGGAAGAGGTTCCGCTTAGCGCCTCCTTTGCCGCCGGGCTCCGGACGACTCTGTGACGTAACTAACCCGTGACCCTGCGCAGCGCGCTGACCTGCTCCGGAACCGGAAGGATCTCATCCTTCCACGGTTCGGGGCACCGCCCGGGGCACATCGGCGAACCGGTGTCGGTTCTCGACCCGACGCTGGCCGGGCGGGGTGCGGGCGGCTCGCGACGGGGCGCCGCGGCGGGGCCTCGCCCGGCGGGTTCGCCGGGCGCCAGCGCGAGGAGCCGTACGAGCCACCGGACTGTCGTACGCGATCGCGCTTATGCCCCGCTTTCCCCCTTCCAAGGGTGGCGGGTGCGCCCGATGATGCGGGTGCGACCTTGCCGACCCATGCGTTTTGGCCATGTACGTGGCTGGCGGGACGCAGATGCCCACGAGCGGGCCGAGGGGGTGTTGCGGCTGGTCGTGTGGGCCGGGATCGTGTCAGGAGGGGCAGGAGGGTCACGACGGGCATGACGTTCGACGCGGGTTCACGCTGTGGGGAGCGGCGAGCGTCGCAGGTCACGCCGGATATCTCGGAGGGTGACGAAGGGCGTGGA
Source organism: Streptomyces sp. 71268 (assembly GCF_029392895.1). Taxonomy (NCBI): domain Bacteria; kingdom Bacillati; phylum Actinomycetota; class Actinomycetes; order Kitasatosporales; family Streptomycetaceae; genus Streptomyces; species Streptomyces sp. 71268. The sequence continues at coordinate 6,231,589 of NZ_CP114200.1, read as the reverse complement.
GGGGGCAGAGGGTGGACACATCACGTGCGCTGTACAGGCAACGATGTCCGGGGGTTACGTACTGCCCGACTGTTGCTCGATGGCCTCTTTCGCGACAGCGATGAACTGCCGCAGGGGCGGCGAGACGCTGTCCGCGCGCCAGGCCAGGGCGATGGTGGACATGGGCGCGTCGCGGATGTTGACGAACACCAGGTCAGGCCGATTATAGAAGCGGCACGCGCCCTCGGTGGTGATACTGACCCCGTGACCGGCCGCCGCCGCCTGCAGCTCGCTTTCGAAAGAAGCGGCTTCGACACCGACGACTTCCGGAGCGCCACCCCGCTGATCGTTGAACATCCAAAAATCTCGCCACGCCCCATTTCCTGGCGGCGCGATGAGTGGTTCTTTGAGCAACTGGGCAACACTGACGTCGACGCCGCGCGCGAGCGGGTGATCGACCGGCATGGCGGCGACCAGTCGCTCCTCGGTGAACACCAAGTGATCCAAACCCGATGTCTGATGCGGGAGGCGAAGGAAGGCAACATCTGTCGTGCGATCCGCCAACCCCGCCGATGTGTCATTAAAGTCAAACTCCCGCACCTCGACCTTGACATCGGGGAAGCGCTTGCGGAACATCTGTAGCACGAGCGGAGTGAATTCAAGGGCCGCGGCAACCAGGAAGCCCACCTTGAGACGACCGCTCTTGCCTTCGGCCGCGAGCTGCGCCGCGCCGATTGCCTCGTCGAACGCCGCTACCGCAACGCGGGCGTTCACGAGGAACTCCGCCCCAGCGGCACTCAGAGTGACGCCGTGTGGATGTCGGATCAGGAGTTGTAACCCGAGTTCCCGCTCCAACTGGCGGATCTGCCGGGAGAGCGATGGCTGGGCGACCTTGAGCCGGCCCGACGCCCGGGTGAAGTTGCCTTCCTCAGCGACGCCTATGAAGTAGCGGAATTGCCGTAGATCAACCGTCATGAACGGTGAGTGTACGCTGCGCGTGCGCTTTGTGATCGCTATCGACGGCACCAACCGAGCCCCGCCGCGCTCGATTTGGCCAACCTATTTCCACGCTTATCAATGAATTGCGGGCCGAACGCGTCATACGCCGGCCCATCCCCCATATACCCGCTGCGACCAGCGCTTCCTCACCGATCACGCAGGCTTGACATAGTCACCTCAAGTGCGAATCGGCGCGGCGCCAGGCCGGGCCCGAGCTGCCCTCGGATGGATCGCCCGGGAGCGATGTCGTATCGCTCCCAGGGCTTCAAACGTCTCCATGCGGCGATCTCGCCCTCATCGAAAGCAAGCGTTCGCCTCGGCACCGGGTGTGATTTCACTCATGTCCCGCGAGTAGCCCCCGGTTGCCCTTGACTACCTTCATGGTTAAGTGCGTCGTCACTTGTGCGACTCCCGGCAACCGGCACAGGGTTTCGGCGTAGAAGCGCTCATAGGCCGTGATGTCCGCCACCGCGATACGCAGCAGGTAGTCCGGGTCACCAAAGAGCCGGTGCGCTTCCAGTACCTGGGGTAGGGCGGCCACCTTGGCCTCAAATTCGGTCATAAGATGCCAATCCCCTTGTTTCAGCGCCACCGTGGCGAAGGGCTGGAATCCCGAGTCCAGGAAACTGCCATCCAGGTCCGCTCGGTAACCGCGTATGACCCCAATTCTTTCCAGGTTCCTGACGCGCCGGAGGCACGGCGTCGGGGTCAATCCCACCTTGGCGGCAAGATCAGCATTGGTTAACCGACCGTCCCGTTCAAGCTCATGGAGGATCATGCGATCAATTCTGTCCATGGTGGTTGATCATGCTACAACCCATGCGCAAAAAACAAGGACTTAGCGTCAGTTGCTAGCGACCTTGGGGTACAGTAATTCCAGCGCCCAACAATGAAGGTCCCGTCGGCTGCCTTCTGACGGGCGTCAGCCTGTGATCGTCGCTATCGGTTACCAGTGAATCCCTTTGACTGCGGAGCTTCGCTGCCGCAAGAGTGGATAAGCGGAACTCTTGATTCTCGGTCAAATCCGGCATCGATGCGCCTCTCGAACCCGCCCCTCTCTACGGGTTTTCGAAGGCATCTGAGGCCGGCCCGAGAGCCGCTACAGCGCCCCTTCAGTACAGCCCGGAGAAGCATTTGGGCTGCCCAGGAAAGTACCGACAGGTTGCGCTGCAACCTGTCCGCATGTCGCGCCAAAGCTGCATACGGTTTGAATCACCTGCAGGGCTTGTTCTCAATTCGCGACGCCCTCAGCGTTAGGCTTGAACTCAATGCGAGTAAGAGGAGAATTGTCATGTCTTTTCCTGCGCGTGTGCACGACGTTCTCGGTGTCGGCTTCGGCCCTGCCAACCTTGCGTTGGCGATCGCATTAGAGGAGAAGTATCCAAGCCTGGACATACGGTTTCTTGAGGCTCGCCCGACGCCCGACTGGCAGCCCGGCATGCTCCTCGACGGCTCCGACATCCAGAACCACCCCAGCCGCGACCTGGTGACTCTGCGGAACCCGCGCAGTCGTTACAGCTTCATCAACTACCTGCACGAGCAGGGTCGGTTGCTCAAGCACTTCAACCTCCCGATCGAGTTCCCGCTGCGCAAGGAGTACGCCGGCTACATCCGCTGGGCGGCGAGCTTCTTCTCGCACCAGGTGGACTGCGGCCAGTACGCCGTCGGCATCGACGTGGTGGAAAACGCCGGCGAGCGCGTCTGGGAGGTCTCCACCGGTTCCGGCCGCAGGTACCTGGCCCGCTCCGTGGTCATGGCACCCGGTCGTACGCCCTATGTGCCGACCCCGTACGACGCGGCCGCGGCGGAGAGCAACCGCGTCTTCCACCTCACCCAGTACCTGCCGCGGCTCAAGGAACTCACCGCCGACGAGCCCCCGAAGGCGGTCGCGGTGATCGGTGGCAGCCAGAGCGCCGTCGAGCTCGCGCTCGACCTGCACCGGCAATTCCCCGGAGCCCGGGTGATGACCTACCCGCGTTCGTACTCGCTGCGACTCAAGGACACCAGCCCGTTCAGCGAAGAGGGCTATTTCCCCGAGTTCACCGAGTACTACTTCAACGCCTCGCGGGAAAGCCGCCGCGCGCTGGACGCGTACATGCAGCCCACCAACTACTCCTCGGCCGACGGTGACGTGCTCAAGGAGCTGTACCTGGCCATCTACGAGCAGCAGCTCGACGGCGACCAGCGGCTGTTCGTGAAGGGCAACCTCCAGGCCACCTCCGTCGTGCCCAACGACAAGGGCGTGGTCATCGACTTCGAGGAGCTGCACACCGGCGAGCAGGTGCGCGACGAGGTCGACTTCGTGGTGCTGGCCACCGGCTTCCGCAACATGGGCCCGGGCCCGCACGAGGAGCTGTTCCCGCCGCTGCTGGCCCCCGTCGCGCAGCACCTCAAGAAGGAGGTGGACGGCCGCCTCGAGGTCAGCCGCGACTACGCGCTGGTCTCCAACGAGGACGAGAACGCCCTCCCGCCGCTGTTCCTCAACGGCCTGTGCGAGTCCAGCCACGGCATCGGTGACGCCGGCTCGTTCAGTCTGCTGTCGCTGCGTACCGGGACCCTCGCCGAGGGACTGGCCGCCCGGCTGGGCGAGAAGCTGGACGACCCCTCGGACTCTGTCCCGATCGCCCTCTGATCCACCGGACCGCGACCTTCGACGGGAGACACCCCAATATGCACATCCACGACGTTGTGGTGGCCGGATTCGGCCCCTCTGGCATCTCGCTCGCCGCCGCTATCGAGGACCACGACGACGCTCATCAGGGAACCGGCCCCCTGGACGCGGTCTACCTGGAACGGAGCGCGACGTCGGCCTGGCAGCCCAACCAGGTCCTGCCGGGCACCGACATCCAGCACCACTTCCTGCGCGACCTCGCCACCCCGCGCGACCCCCGCTCCCGCTTCTCCTTCACCAACTTCCTCATGCAAAGCGGGCGTTTCTACCCGTTCACGCTGCTGGGCGGTTACGTGAGCCGCCTGGAGTGGTCGGAGTATGTGCAGTGGGCCGCGGCCCAGGTGCGCAGGCAGGCCGAGTACCACCGGGAGGTGCTGCGCGTCGAGCCCGTCACCGACGCCGACGGCACCGTCCGCGTCGCGCGGGTGATCAGCCGCGACCCCCGGGACGGCGCCACCCACGAGCACCTGAGCCGCAACGTGGTACTGGCCACCGGCCACGTCCCCTACGTGCCGGAGTCCTTCCAGAAGCACGTCGGCGAGCGGGTCTTCCACGCCAGCGAGTTCCTGCCCCGGATGACCGCGCTGCGCGAGAACCTGGGCCGGGCACCGCGCTTCGCGATCATCGGCGCCGGCCAGACCGCGGGCGAGATCATCCTGTACCTGGCGGGCGAGCACCCCGAGGCGCAGATCCACTCGCTGGTGCGGCACGGCGGCTTCAAGATGTACGAACTCGGCCACTTCAGCAACGAGGCGTACTTCCCCGCCGAGACGGACTACTTCTACGGCCTGGAGGGCGAGGCCCGCGAGCGGGCGCTCGCGCACGCCCGCGCCACCAACTACTCGGCCGTGGACCCCGACGTGTCCACCGCCCTCTACCAGGCGGCCTACCAGGACCGGTTGTCCGGCACCAACCGGCTGCACATGCACCGCCGCGTCGAGGTCACCGACCTCGCGGTCTCCGAGAGCGGGGTGCGGCTGACGACCTCCGAGGTGTACACGGAGGAGGCGGGCGCCATCGAGGCCGACGCGGTGATCCTGTGCACCGGGTACACGGAGCCGCAGTTCCCGACGGCGCTTGAGCCCTTCGCCCCCCACCTGTCGCGCGACGCCGACGGACTCCTCAACGTCACCCGCGCCTACCGCGCCGAGAACAGCGACCGCTGCACGGTCGGCATCTACCTCGACGGAATGACCGAGTGGCGGCACGGCATCGCCAGCGCGACGTCCTTCAGTCAGATGGCGACCAAGGCGGACACCGTCCACCGCGACCTGCGGGCCACCATCGCGCGCCAGCAGCAGGCGGCCTCCGCCGCCCTCGCCGTCTAGCACCGTCGGAACAGCACTGTTCAGGAGAGGAATCAATCGTGCACTTCTTCACCACACGCCCGGAAGACATGACCTTCGAGGAGAAGTTCAACGTCAGCGGCCGGCGCATCTTCCCCTGGGAGGAGGCGGTCCCGGAGACCCCGTTCTGGGGCGGCGCCTGGGTCGATGTGGCGCCCGGTGCGACCTCCACGCCGCACAACCACGACGAGTACGAGATGTTCTTCATCACCGAGGGCACCGGCGTGCTGCGCCTCGGCGACGAGGAGCGCCGGGTGAGCCCCGGTGACACGATCCTGATGACGCCGTTCAAGGACCACGCGCTGACCAACGACGGCGACACCCGACTGCGGTTCGTCACCATCTGGTGGGGCAGCGCGGAGGCCATCGCCGCCGAGCGCGCCAAGTGGGCGGCCGAGTTCGGCATCGAGGACGACGCCACCGGGCCGAGTCAGTGACCGCTACCCGGAGCGCGGACGCCGTCATCGTCGGCGGCGGCGTGATCGGGGCGGCCATCGCCTACCACCTCGCCCTCGCCGGCCTGGAGCGGGTCGTCGTGTGCGAGCAGAGCCGGATCGCCTCGCAGGGCGCCACGGCCCGCTCGGGCGGGCTGCTGCGCCTGCACCACACGACGGCCTGCGACACCCTACTGACCGCGCTCAGCCTGCCCACCTTCGAGCAGTGGGGCGAGGTCATCGGGGGCGACTGCGGGTACCGGCGCACCGGTTTCGCGATGCTGGTGGGCGAGGAGCACGTGGAGGCCCTGCGGGTGAACACCGCCGTGGCCGCCGAGGCGATGTCGTACGAGCGGGTCGAGGTCATCGACCCGGACCAGGCCGGGACCCTCTTTCCCGGCCTGGACCTGGCGGGCGTGGCCGCCGTGGCGTACGAGCCGTCCGGCGGTTACGCGGACCCGGCCGCCACGGCCAACTCGCTGATCGCGGCGGCGCGCCGGATCGGGGTCAGCGAGGCCGAGGGCACGCGGGTGGTCCGGGTGCTGGAGCACGAGGGCGCGGTGACCGGGGTGGAGACCTCGGCGGGCCGCATCGAGGCGCCGTTGGTCGTGTTGACCAGCGGCGCCTGGGGGGCCGAGTCGGCCGCCCACCTCGGGGTCGAGGTCCCGGTCGTTCCCCGACGGATCGGGCTGGCCCAGGTCGCGCTGCCCGGCGCCGGCCGTCGTGGCTCCGACAACCAGCTCCCGACCTGCATCGACGACACCATCGGCAGCTACTTCCGGCCCGGCGGCACGGACCGGTTCTTCTTCGGCGTGCAGAGCCACCCGGACGTGGACCTGGAACAGGGTGCCGCCCCGCTGACCCGCGACGAGGTGGACGCGGCGGTGGCGGCGGTCTCCCGCCGGGTGCCGGCCGTGGACAGCGCGCCGCTGGTCGGCACCCGCGCCGGCTACGACGGCTACACCCCGGACAAGCGACCCGTGATCGGGCCGGCCGGGCCCGACGGGCTGTACCTGGCCCTCGGCTTCAGCGGCGGCGGATTCAAGTTGGCACCCGCCGTGGCCGAGCTGGCCGCACGAGAGATAAGCGAGGGCGAGGCCGTCATCGGCAAGGCCGGCGAGCCGCTGCTGGAGCCCTACCGTCCGCAGCGTTTCGCGAACGGCAACCTGATCACGCCGGAGGCTCCGTATGCCCACATATAAGTCCGTGTTAGAGATGCTGCGCGAGGACCTCGCCACCGTTCGTGCCAAGGACCCGGCGGCGCGCAGCAACCGAGAGGTCCTGCTGTACCCGCACATCCACGCCCTGTGGACCTACCGGCTGGCCAACCGCCTGTGGAAGCGCGGCAACCGCACCATCGCCCGCGCGCTGTCGCTGATGGCGCGGGCGGTCAGCGGGATCGAGATCCACCCGGGCGCGACGATCGGCCGGCGTTTCTTCATCGACCACGGCACCGGCGTGGTCATCGGGGAGACGGTGCGCATCGGCGACGATGTGATGCTCTACCACCAGGTCACCCTCGGCTCGGTGGGTTGGTGGAAGGACCTGAAGCGACCCGCCCGTTCGCGCCGCCACCCGGTGGTGGAGGACGGCGTGATCATCTGCACCGGGGCCAGCGTGCTCGGCCCGGTGTGCATCGGTGTGAACACCCGGATCGGCGCGCACGCCGTGATCCTGGACGATCTGCCGCCGGACGCCCGTATCGGTGCCGGTGTCACGTACCCCCACGCGTCGGACGACGTCGTCTCCGCCCTGCGTATCGCGGAAGGAAGCAGCGTTTCGTGAATACCTACATCGTCACCAGCGCGCCGCCCAACCCCAACGGGGACCTGCACCTGGGTCACATATCCGGTCCCTTCCTCGGCGCGGACGTGCTGAGCCGGCACCTGCGCCAGCGCGGCCACGAGGTGCGCTACGTCGGCTACTCGGACGAGCACTCCTGCTACGTGCCGCGCCGCGCCGCCGAGATCGGGTCCACTCCGTACGAGACCGCGTTGCTGTTCGGCAACCGGATGGAGGAGACCCTCTCGCTGGGCTCGATGCACCACGACTGGTTCACCCGTCCGCTGATGACGCCCAAGCACACCGAGATCGTCCAGAGCTTCTTCACCCGGCTCTGGGAGGAGGGCAAGCTCAGGGTCGTCGAGCTGCCGGTGTTCCACTGCCCCCGGTGCGAGCGCTACCTGTACGAGGCCGAGGTCCGCGGCGAGTGCCAGTTCTGCGAGGCGCCGTCGGACGGCATCTACTGCGAGGCGTGCGGCCTGGCCCAGGAGTCCGGTGCGCTGGGCGCCGCGAAGTGCACGGCGTGCTGGGAGACCCCGGAGCTGACCACGCTCCAGCGCATCGTCTTCCCGCTTGAGGAGTACCGCGAGCAGTTGCTCGCCTACTACACGAAGAACGGCGGCCAGTGGCGGCCCCGGCTGCGCGCCTACCTGGACACGTTGTTCGAGAACGAGCTGCCCCTGACACCGATCAGCCGGCAGGCCGACTACGGCATCCCGGTGCCGCTGGACGGCTGGGACGGGCACATCCTGGACACCTGGTTCAGCGGCATCTGCGGCTACCTGGCCGGGACGGCCTGCCTGACCGAGGCCCAGGGGCGGCCGGGCCTGTGGCAGGAGCAGTGGTCCGACCCGGACACCAAGATCGTCAACTTCCTGGGCTTCGACTGCTCCTTCTCGCACGCGGTGCTGTGGCCGGCGCTGCTCCTCGCGCACGGCGACTACACGCTGCCGAGCCAGGTGATCACCAACGAGTTCTACCGGCTGGAGGGCGACAAGTTCTCCACCAGCCGGGGCCACGCGATCTGGGGCGGGGAGTTCCTGCACCAGGTCAACGCGGACGCGCTGCGCTTCCACCTGTGCCTGACCGGGCCGGAGCGGGAGCAGGGCAACTTCGCGATGAAGGAGCTCGTCAACTCGGTGGAGACGATCCTCGTCGACGGGTTGCAGCGGTGGGCGCAGACCGTGCTGTCGCTGCTGGCCGAGGACTTCGGCTCGACGGTGCCGGAGCACGAGGGCCTGACCGAGCCGCTGACCATCTCGCTGCTCGAACTCCCCAAGGCCATCGCCGGCTCGCTGTCGGCCAACTCCTTCTCGCCGCAACGCGCCGCGGCCGAGCTGGCGGCCACCATCGACCGGGCCGTGAAGGACCTGCCGCGGCTGAACGAGGCGCGCGGCGCGGCCGAGGGCTCCGAGGACGGGCAGCGGGCGTACGCCTCGCGCCTGGTGACGCACGTGGAGACGCTGGCGCTGGTGTCGGTGTTGGCCGCGCCGCTGATGCCGGGGTGGGCCCACCTGATCGCCAAGCACCTGGACATCCCGGTGGACGTGGCGACGCGGATGCCGAGCTGGCCCGAGCTGGCGGACCTGCTGCTCGTGCCGGCGGGCCGGCAGGTGAGGACCCCGCTGCCGGACGTCTTCCACAAGCTCGGGTGAGCTGGGCCGGCATGAGTGTCGTGCGCACCGCGTTCGGTACCACGACCGCGGTTCTGGGAGCGGGAACACTGCTGGTACCCGCGGCACTGGCACCCGTGTCGAAGAGCGGATCGGCCTCGCTCGTCCTCGCCGGGGCGTTGTTGGCCTGGGCCCTGTTGGTCGGGGCCGCCGGCGGGACGCGCGGGCTCGGGGCGGCGGAGTTCGTACGGGAGCGGGTCGGGCCGGGCGTGGCGTACGTCGTGCACGGCCTGTACTTCGGCGGCTTCGCCATCGGACAGGCCGTCGTGGTCGGTGCGGCCGGCGAGTTCGCCGGCTCCGGCCCGACGGCCTACGTCCTCGGGGTGGCCGTGCTGCTCCTGGCCGGGGCGCTGGCCTGGGCCGGGGTGACGCCGTCGGCCGCGGTGCGCGACGGGCGGACGGTGGTGGTCCTGGCGCTGGCCGCGCTCTGGTGGCTCTCGCCCCGGTCGCTGTCGCTCGACACGGGCGACTCGTTCCCGGGCGGGGCGTCGCTGCTCGTCGTACCGCTGCTCTTCGCGTGGGTGGGGCTCGAGTCGACGGTGCCGTCCCTGCGCTCCTCCCCCACCTCCGGCACGCTGGGCGTCGTGCTGGGCCTCGCGGCACCGGCCCTGCTGTACGCCGTGCTGCTGTCCCCCCGGGACGCCGCGCCGCCCGGGGGCCAGGCCGGCGAGACGGCGCTCGGGTGGTTCGCCGCCCTCGTCCTCGCCTCCTACTGTCTGACCAACCTGCTTGCCGTGGGGGCCCGTTGGCGGCACCTGCGTCCCGAAGCCACCGGGGCGGGGGCGGCGCGCGGCCCCGAGCGGCGGGGGATCGCGGTGGCGGTCGCCATCGCGCTGGCCGCCCTCAGCCTGGCCGCCGCGCTCGACTGGAGCGTCGCCCTCCTGTTGCTCGGCCCTGGCACGGCCACGGCCTCCATCTACGCCCTGCTCGCCCTGTCGGCCGCCCGTCGGCCGCGCGGCGCCTAGGGGTGCCACCACCTGCCACACCGCCGGGGGGCGTGCGCGGGCCACGTGCCGGTCCCCTTGTTGCACCACGGGTGGCGGCGCCGGTCGGACGACCGGTGCCGCCACCGAAGTCCCTTCGTCGACAAGCCCCAGGGCCGCCTCCGCGACCGCGACCCACTGCACTGCGCAGCAGCCGGCACCACACGGCTTCTCGATCCTTCCCCTTGTTCCCCCTCGGAGGATGCTGTGACCATCACGCCCCCTGACCTGAGCGTTTTCGAAACCCTGGAGTCGGAGGTGCGCAGCTACTGCCGGAGCTGGCCCACCGTGTTCGACCGGGCGCAGGGCAGCCGCATGTACGACGAGGACGGCCACACCTACCTGGACTTCTTCGCCGGGGCCGGGTCGCTCAACTACGGCCACAACAATCCGGTCCTCAAGCGCGCGTTAATCGACTACATCGAACGTGACGGGATCACGCACGGCCTGGACATGTCGACCACGGCCAAGCGGAGCTTCCTGGAGAAGTTCCAGAGCATCATCCTGCGCCCGCGCGACCTGCCGTACAAGGTGATGTTCCCGGGCCCGACCGGCACTAACGCGGTCGAGTCCGCGCTCAAGCTGGCCCGCAAGGTCAAGGGCCGCGAGTCGATCGTCTCCTTCACCAACGCCTTCCACGGCATGTCCCTCGGCTCGCTGGCCGTGACCGGCAACTCCTTCAAGCGGGCGGGCGCCGGGGTGCCGCTGGTGCACGGCACGCCGATGCCGTTCGACAACTACCTCCAGGGCCGCACCCCGGACTTCCTGTGGTTCGAGCGGCTGCTTGAGGACTCGGGCTCCGGGTTCAACTACCCGGCGGCGGTGATCGTGGAGACGGTGCAGGGCGAGGGCGGCATCAACGTGGCCCGCGCGCAGTGGCTGCGCGAACTGGCCGACCTGTGCAAACGCCGCGACATGCTGCTCATCGTCGACGACATCCAGATGGGCTGCGGACGCACCGGCGCCTTCTTCTCCTTCGAAGAGGCCGGCATCGTCCCCGACATCGTCACCGTCTCCAAGTCCATCAGCGGCTACGGCCTGCCCATGGCCCTGACCCTCTTCAAGCCCGAACTCGATGTCTGGGAGCCCGGCGAACACAACGGCACCTTCCGCGGCAACAACCCCGCCTTCGTCACCGCCGCCGCCACCCTCGACACCTACTGGGCCGACGGCCAGATGGAGAAGCAGACCCTCGCCCGCGGCGAGGTCGTGGAGACGAGCCTGCTGGCCATGGCCGACGAGCACCGGCGCTCCATCGTCAGCGTCCGGGGCCGTGGCCTGGTGTGGGGCATCGAGTTCGCCGACAAGGAGCGGGCCACCAAGGTGTGCGCGCGCGCCTTCGAGCTGGGCCTGATCGTGGAGACCTCGGGGCCGCAGAGCGAGGTCGTCAAGCTGCTGCCGGCGCTGACCATCTCGACGGAGCAACTGGACGAGGGCCTGCGCATCCTGGCCCGCGCCATCCGGGAGACCGCCTGATCCAGCTACGGGCCGCGGCGGCCAGCACCGCCGCGGCCCGCCCGGTGGAGCCTGGCCCCGTGACCGTCGGCCCAGCCGTCGGTCACGGGGCCGCGTGCCTCAGGCGGCGTGCCGCGCCACCGCGCGCAGAAACGCCACCGTCTCCATCTCGCGGTTGCTCTGCTCGCCGGTCGTGGTGCCGTAGCGCCGGTTGGCGGACAGCTTCACGATGGTGGCCCGGTGAGCGGGGGCGACGTAGACGAACTGGTTGTACACGCCGATCGCGCTGAACTCGCCCTCGTCGCCCTCGGGCAGCCACCACTGGTAGCCGTAGCCGACGTCGACGGCGTGGTCGGCGATGATCGGGCCGCCGGGCGCCAGGTGGTCGGCGGCGACCGTGACCGAGTCCCGCACCCACTGCTCGGGCACGATCTGCCGCCCCTGCCACACGCCGCCGTTGCGGTACAGCTCGCCGAACTTGGCGTAGTCGCGCGCGGTCAGGTTGAGCCCGGCGTACGCCAGCTCGGTCCCCTGGGGGTCCACCAGCCAGTAGCCGGGCGCCTCCGTGCCCAGCGGCTCGCACAGCTTCTCCTGCGTGTACGCGGTGAGCGAGCGACCGGTGGCCTTGGCCAGGAGGGTGCCGAGCAACTGGGTCTCGGCCGAGTTGTAGCGGCACACCGTGCCGGGCTCGCTCTCGCGCTCCAGGCCCTCGGCGAAGCCCTCCAGGGTGGCACCGGTGAGCCGGTTGAAGTCCGAGGACGGGTCGTTGTAGTCCTCGTTCCACCGGGCGCCGGAGGACATCTGGAGCACGTCCCTGATCGACACCCCGTCGTAGGCGGAGCCCGCCGGCACCGGCACGTAGGAGCTGATCGGGTCCTCGACCCCGGCTATGTGCCCGTCCGCGACGGCGATCCCCACCAGCGCGGAGACGTAGCTCTTGGCTATCGACATCGACAGCCACTGCGCGTCCACGCCGCCGGTGAGGGTGTAGCGCTCGTACCTGATCTCGCCGTCCACCAGCACCAGCAGCGCCGCGGTGTCGGTGTCCGTCAGGAACTCCTCACACGACAGCTCGGTGCCGTCGAACGCGAAGGTCTCCGGCAGGCTGAGCGACGCGCCGTGCGGCCAGGTGTACGGCCGGGCGGCGGGGGTTAACTCGCTCGTGGGCAGGAGCCGTTGCAACCGACTGAAGCGCTCGTGCTGCGGGGCGCCGGTGAAGAGGTCGAGTTCGCCCAGCGTTCTCCGTTGGGGCTCAGGCATCTTTTTCCTCGTGCTGGAGAGGTGACCCGGTCACGGTCCGGAAGCCGCCCCGGGTGAAGACGAGCGGGGCGGCGTCGGGCCGGTGGATGTACGAGCCGGCGACGGCGCCGACCATCAGGCTGTGGTCCGCCACCGGGATGCGCTGCTCCAGGCGGCACTCCAGGACGGCCACGCTCGCGGCGAGCACCGGGTCCCCCGTCTCGGGCGAAGGCCGCCACGCGACCCGGGCGAAGGGGTCCTCCTCCGGGTTGGAGCGCGCGAAGAGCACCGCGAGTTCCTCCTGGTCGGCGGCCAGGAAGTTGATCGCGAAGCTCGACGCGTTCCGCAGGATCGCGTACGTGTTCGTCTCGTGGTTGACCGCGGCCAGCGCCGTGGGCGGGTGCAGCGACAGGGACATCACCGCGTTCGCCGTCATGCCGTGCGGTCCCGCGGGGCCGATGGTGGTCAGCACGGTGACGCCGGTGGGGAAGTGCCGCATCACGGCACGGAACTCCTCGGCGTCGGTGCCGCGCACCTCGGGCGCGGTACGCGTGACGGACTCGGTCACCACGTCGGCTGGTGCGGCGCGGGCCCGGCCAGGGCGGGGAAGTGCGGGACGACCTCCTCGGCCAGTTGGGCCACGGCCTCGGCGGCCGGCCGACGGCCGTGCTGCACGCCGAGCGCGGCGTGGTTGACGCCGGCGTCCTGCCAGCGCTGGAGCAGCTCGATGAGGCCGTCGGAGCCGGTGCGCAGGACGAAGCCGCCGCGCAGCGGGGTGGGCTTGTACTTCCGGTCCTCGACCAGGTCGATCCACTCGTTGGTGGCCACCGGCTTGAACTGGCCGCCGGGGATCAGCTCGCGCCACGCGGCGGCCTTCTGGCCCAGCGCCTTCGGGCCGGCCGGGGTCGCCGTGGCGCCCGGGTAGACCAGCCAGCCGTCGGCGTTCTCCGCGATCCACTGCGGCTTCTGCTGCGAGGAGCCCGTGACCAGCAGCGGGATGCGCCCGGCCACCGGCTTCGGGAGCACGTCCACGCCGCCGCCGAAACGTCCCAGGCTGGAGCTGATGGAGGGGTTCCTGGCCTCGGTCAGCTCGCGGAACCAGGTCACGGCGTCGCGGTAGCGCTCGCCGCGCGTCGCGTGGTCGATGCCGTACGCGGGGAACTCGGAGGCGCGGTCGCCGGAGGCGGCGCCCAGCACGACGCGCCCGCCGCTGAGGTGGTCGATCGAGGCGGCCTGCTTGGCCAGGTCGATGGGGTGGCGCAGGGTGAAGATGGCGCTGCCGGCGGCCAGCGAGACCCGCTTGGTGTGCGCGGCCAGCCAGGCCAGGTAGGTCCACGGGTCGAAGACCTGACCGGCGTCGCCGAACCCGGGGTCGAACAGCGGCACGTCGCGCACCCACACGGCCGAGAACTCCGCCTCGTCGGCGCGCTTGATGGCCTCCGCCTGGCCGGCCATGGCCTTCATGTCACCCGCGTACTGCCACAGCGGCAGGAAGAGACCGACCGTCAGCTTCCCCTCGCCGAACATGCGCGCGAAACCCGGGTGCGCATCACGTACGAACGCGTCACTCATGACATCAGCCTTCCCTAGATGGATCGATCGCTCTAGTCCGTACGATAGCAGAGTAGATCGATCGATCCATCCGGTAGCCTGAGTGGCATGAACGCCACGGAACGGACGACTGCTCAGCCAGAAGCGCGCAGTGACACCCGAACCCGGCTCGTGGTGGCGACGGCGACGCTGCTGCAACGCCAGGGGTACGAGGGCACCAGCGTCAAGCAGATCCTGCGGGAGGCGGAGGCCACCTACGGCTCCCTCTACCACTTCTTCCCCGCCGGCAAGGAGGAGCTCGCGGCCGAGGCGCTGCGCTTTGGCGCCGCCGACTTCACCGACCTGCTGCGCCGGGGCCTCTCCAGCGCCGACGAGCCCGCCGAGGCCGTCGCGAACTGCGCCCACCTGCTGGCCGACACGCTGCGCGAGTCCAACTGGACCGACGGCTGCCCCGTCGCGGCCACCGCGCTGGAGATCATCGGCCGCTCCCCCGTCATCCAGCGCACCTCCGACGAGGCGCTGCGCCAGTGGCGCGAACTGATCGCCTCCAAGCTCAAGGAAGGCGCGATTCCCGAGGTCAAGGCGACCGCCCTGGCCTGCACGATCCTCTCGACCCTCGAAGGCGCCGAGCTGCTCAGCCGCGTCTCCAGCGACGACGAGCCGCTGCACCTCGCGGCCGAACACCTGGCCCAGCTCGTCCGCGCCAGCGCCTGACGACGTACACCGGTCGACCGCCCGGACACCCGGCCACCGGCACCTCGTGCGCCAACTCCGTTGCGCGGGAAGCGTGTTGGTCCCCGTTGCGAACTCCTGACGCCCTCCTCGGGCGGCCGAGCGTGCCGGCGTACGTCACGCGCGCGAGGGGGTGGGGGCTCGGCCCCGGCGTGCTGCCGGGTGCGTCACGATGGGGGCATGAGCCCCGCCGCCTCCCCCGACCCCGATCGTCCAGCGCCTCCCGAGCGTCCGACGGGCCCCGACCGGCCGCCGCTCCCGCCCGGCGCGAACACCGACCCCACGGAGCCCGGCACCGGGCCCGCGAGCGCGGGCCGGAAGGTGGCCGGCGAGGAAGCCGGGGACGGGAGCGGAGAGGAAACCGGAGACGGGAGCGGGGAGCGGGTCGGGGAGGAGGCCGCCGGGAGGTCGTTGCTCGCTGCCTCCGGCGCGCGGGGGCTCCCGGCGGCCTTCGGGCCGCTGCACTTCCAGCTCGTACTGCTCCGACGGATGGCCGACCACCAGGGGGAACTGGTCGCGGAGGCGCTGCGGGAGCTGGGGGTGAGTCGGGCCGACCTGCGCGAGGCGAACCGCCGCTGGCAGGCCATGGTGCGCTCGCCCCGACAGCAGGGGGCCGCGCGGCGCTACCGGTCCGTGCTGGGGCCGCCACAGGCGGTGGGCCGGCGCCGGATCGGGGATCTGACCTGCGAGGCGCTGAGCTGGCCGGTGCCGCTGTGGCCCACGCTGCGGTTCGAGGTGCTGGCCGGTCCGGGCGGGGCGGTCTGGAACGAGTGGCTGGTCCGCGCCCCGGGGGCGGCGGGGCCGGCCCTTCGTACCGCCGCCGACCTGGCGCCCTGGTCGTGCACGGTGGACGAGGTGGCGCGGGCCTTCGCCCCGGCCCGCCCCCTGGAGGGAACGGCGCCGACCCGCTGGCGGCTGGCCTTCACCGCCCCGGCGGGGCCCGCCGGGGCGGCCGGGGGCGGCGACCTGGCGCCGGAGCCGTACGTCGCGGAGTTCACCTGGGGGTTGCTCCAGCGGGTGGCCAGGGCCGGGTGAGGACCCCGTGGCCGCGTGTCGCGAGTCGAACCGTCCGTGGCGCGATAGCGAAGGGGTTCGGTGGCGCGCGGGGCGCGCTCGTGGGCGGCGGCGTCAGCTGGCCGGGACGTTCCACCCGGTGACCGCGGGGCGCCCGTGGTCGAGGCCGATGCGGCTCACGGTCGCCGTGTCCAGCCGGAACAACGCGCCCGCCGCCACCGGCAGGCCCAGCCGACGGGCAGCGACGGCCCGCAGGATGTGCCCGTGCCCGAAGAGGAGCACGTCACCGGCGTCCTCGGCGTCCGCGTCCAGCAGCGGGGCGAGCCCGGCGAGCAGCCGGTCGACCCGGGCGGTGACCTGCTCGGGGCTCTCCCCCGGGCGCTCGGGGGACTCCTGTGGGGCGCCGTCGGTCCACAGGGACCAGTCGGGGCGGGTGCGCTGGATGTCGGGCGTGGTCCGGCCCTCGTACGCGCCGTAGGCCCATTCGCTCAGGTCGCTGTCGACCTCGGCGCGGTCGAGCAGACCGGCCAACCGGGCCGTCTCCCGCGCCCGCACCCGCGGGCTGACCAGGACCCTCGCGAGGGTCCTGGTCGCCAGCGGCGGACGGAGGGCGCGCGCCTGCTCCGCGCCCCGCTCCGTGAGCGGCAGCTCAGTCCAGCTCGTGTGCTGGCCCGAACGGCTCCAGTCCGTCTCGCCGTGCCGCACCAGCAGCAGTTCAGTCACTCGAACCCTGCTGCTTGGCCGCCGCCTCGGCGACCGAGGCGCGTACCTCGTCCATGTTCAGCGCGCGCGCCTGGCCGATGACGTCCTCCAGCGCGGTGGCCGGCAGCGCGCCCGGCTGGGCGAAGACCGCGATGTTGTCCCGGACGATCATCAGCGTCGGGATGGACTGGATCTCGAAGGCCGCCGCCAACTCCGGCTGCGCCTCGGTGTTGACCTTGGCGAAGACCAGGTCGTCGTGGCGCTCGGACGCGCTCTCGAAGACTGGGGAGAACGTGCGGCACGGGCCGCACCAGGAAGCCCAGAAGTCGATCAGGACGAATTCACTCCCGGAAACGATCTCGTCAAAGTTGTCCTTGGTGAGTTCCACCGTGCTCATGTGCGGCTCCCTGCTTTCCGTCTCGGCGGTGGTTCCGGCAACCCTAACGGTCCCTGCACGCGCGCTATTCCCGCGAGCGCCGCGTATTTTTTAGCCGTCCGCCGCCGGCGTGGTCGGAGGTTCGACGGACATCTGCTGCCCAGTCCTGGGCCGCCATAACACCTGTACGTTATGGGCTTTTGACATTGGCCGCACAGCGAGCGGCGCGGGATAGTGAAGCCACGGCCGGGTCCTTCGCACGCCGTTTGCTCATGGGGAGCGGTGGCCCGGCCCGTGCCGGTCGCCGGGTTCCGGGACCGGCGCAGCCACCCCCCACGCAAGACTCCAGCGGCCGGCAGCCGTGGTCTCACACGCCTGTCGGCCGCTGGCCCAAGGGCGCCGGCGCGCGCTCTCGCACCCCGCGCGCCCGCCCTCACTCCAGGTCCGTCGCGCGCCGTCGGCTGGCGAAGCCCTCCTCGGCGGCCGTGACCAGCGTCTGCTGGCAGTCGGCGAGCCGCCCGGGGTCCCGCCAGGCCAGCACGTGGCGCACCCGTATCGGATCGCCGGTCAGCCGCTTGGCGACCGTTCCCTCGCGCATCCGCACCCCGCCCTGCGCCAGGGCGATCGCGGCCCCCTGGATCACCAGGTCGAAGGCGGTCCCGGCGTCGACGATGTCGTGGTCGATACGGGGCGTGAACCCGGCCGCCCTACAGGTGGCGATGAACGCCGCGCGGTCGCCCCCGTCACGCTCCAGGGGCGACATGGTCCAGCTCTCGTCGGCCAGGTCCGCGAGGTCCACCCGCTCCTCCTCGGCCAGTGGGTGTCCGTGCGGCAGCAGCACCAGCGCGGGCTCGATGCCGATCACCGCGTGCACGATGCCGGCCTGGGGTCTGGACTCGTAGCCGGGTACGTCGGTGATGGCGGCGACGTCGAGCTGGTCGCCCGCCAGGCGGTCCAACGCCCAGGAGGCGGAGGGGAACTGGTGCGAGACCACCGGCGCGTCGATCAGGCCGGACAGCTTGGTCGCCAGGTGCGAGAAGACCGGCCCGGGCGAGCCGCCGAGCCGTACCGTGACCGCCTCGGTCGCCGCGATGCGCTTGCTCTCGCGGATGCGGTCGGCGCTGGCGACGGCGTTGCGCGCGTGCGCGAGCACCTCGTCCCCGAAGCGCGTCGGCCGCACGCCCGTGGCCTCGCGGACGAACACGGGGCGCCCCAGCGCCGCCTCGATGCGTTTGAGCTGGGTGGAGACCGCGGGCTGGGAGAGCAGGAGGGTGGCAGCGGCCCTGGTCAGACTGCCGGTGTCCGCGATCGTCACCAACGTGCGCAGGTGACGCAACTCCAGTTCCATAGGACCGGAAACCTATCGTCCTTCCGCCGCGCCGAGAAGGCGTCCCGCAGGCCATCCCGGCGCCCGGGACGCCCCCACGGGCCCGGGCCGCCGCGGACCGCCCGCTTCCGCCCTGGCGGGTGGTGGCCACTCGGCGGCGCGGGGCGGTGGTTCCAGGCTGCGGTACGGGCGGGCGGGGGCCCGGAAAAAGTGGCGGGGTACTGAGCGGGGAAATCGCCCACGGGCGCGTCACGCGGGTCATCTGCCTTCTTTCGCGAGGCGGTCGCCGCCGGTTTCCGGCGCCTTTCACCTCGCCGTCGCACTGCCCGTCCTCGCCCTTTCGGTGCCGTACGCGCGGGCCGTACGTCGCGCATTTCGCGCTGCCTCGGTGGTCGATTTCCTCCGGTGGCGTGAGGCGGGCAGGGGTGGGGATTTCTCTCCCGGTGGAACCGCCGCGATGCGACGGTCGCTCGCCAACTGCCCCCATTCCCGAACCTCGTGGGGCGGTGACGCGGTGGTGGTGCGGGCCGTGAGAAACGCGTGAAACGTACGGGCCGCTCGCGGCGCGAAAAGGTGGGGAAGAAACGGGGGCGGCGCGCTATTCGGCGCGGCGCGCCTGCGGGCGGCCCAGGAGTTCGGCCAGGCCGCGGCGGGTGGCGACCAGGACGACGCGGTCGGCGGCGCGCAGTTCGTACGCCGGGTCCAGGTCCCACACCAGGCGGCGGGGGGCCTCCGCGCCGGACGCGCCGTCGGGTGGCAGGGCCGCGCTGAGGTCGGCCGACCGGTCGCCGGGGGCCGAGGTGTCCAGCGCGAGCACCCGCCAGGCCCCGGCCCGGAACGCCCGCTCGACGGTGCGCCCCGCGAGTTGCGGGTGGCCCGCCACCTCGACGGCTGCCACCAGCAGCACCTTGCGCTCCACCGAGAAGGCGCCGAGCACCTGACGGCCCATCATGGCGCCGGCGAAGGCGGGCGCGGCCAGCGAGGAGACGCTGCGGCTGCGGGTGAGGGCCTGTGGGTGGGCGGCCCGCAGGGTGCGGTAGACGGCGGTGGCGAAGTCGTCGTCGTACAGCCGCAGCGCGACGCGTACGCCGGGGTGGACCGAGCGGGCGTACAGCGCGGCCTCCAGGTTGGTGATGTCCGCGCTGGTCAGGGCCAACAGCGCGTGGGCGCGGTGGATCTTGGCCGCCTCAAGGACGCCCTCCTGTGTGACGTCGCCGAGCACCACGGGCACCCGCAGGCGGCGGGCCAGCGCGATGCCCCGGGCCTCCGGGTCGTTCTCCACGCAGACCACCGGGATGTCCAACTCCCGCAGCCTGACCAGCACCCGCGTACCGATCTTGCCGAGGCCCAGCAGCACGACGTGGCCCGAGAGGCCGCGCGGCGGGCGGCGGAGCGCGGACGCGGTACGGAAGGTGCCGAACGCCTCCAGCGCGGCGGCGACCATGACCGGCAGCAACAGCAGCCCGATCAGCCCCGTCAGCAGTTGCATCGCCTGTCGGCTGGTGCGCTCCCCCACCGCCGGGTCGCCCATGGCGAACAGGTCGAGCAGCGTCAGGTACGCGGCGTGCAGCGGGTGGTCGCCGGTGGTCAGCTAGGAGGTCACGGCCAGTGCGAGCACCGCGGCGCTCACCCCCGCGATCGACCAGCGCAGCCGGGTGGGCAGCAGCGCGGCCAGCGGCGCCCGGCGCCCGCCGACGCGGCGCGAGGAGTGGGCGGGCACGTCGTGCGAGACGGCTTCGAGGACCAGCCTGCGGCGGCCCGTCGCGGCCCGCACCGTGGCCTCGTCGGGCAGCAGCCTCGGCCCCTCGTCGCCGCTGCTGTCGGAGCCGTCGGAGCCGGCCGGGTCGCCCACGGTCGAGGAGAGCAGCGCGAGGACGCCGAGCCCACGGTCGGCGTCCGCGCCGCCGGACGCCGGGGCGCGCTCGACCACGCGCAACATCAGCCCGTCCGCCTGGACGACCTTGCTGGTCCCGGCGATGGCGGTGGCCGCGAGCGCGGGGGCGGCGGTGTCGGCGTCGGAGAGCACGGTGGTGACCGCCTCCGGCGCGGCTCCCGCGCCGCCGGCGCTCCCCGGGCCGACGACGGCCGCCGCCTGGTCGAGGAGTTCCTCCAGCCGCTGGCCGAGCTTGCGGTTGTACAGGCGGATCACCAGGCGCAGGTGGGGGCTGAGGCGGCGGGCGGCGAGCGCGGCCCGGATGTTGGCCTCGTCGTCATCGTGGACCAGGGCGAGCGCGGCGGCCCGCCGCACGCCCGCCTCGATGAGCACGCCCTCGTCAAGCTCCGCCGCCTCCAGGATCGTTGGCGCGTCGTCGGCGGCGCCCGGCGCGGGGTCGGCGCCGTTCCCGGTGGCGGTCGCGCGGGCCATCGCGGCGCTCACGCGCCCGAACAGCGCCGTGGCGCGCCCGACGGCCCGTCCCCGCGCGGGCCGCCCCGCGACCTCCCGCACGGGCGGCACCACGAGCGTCACCCGCTCCCCGTAGACGCCGCGCAACTCGGCCGCGAGCCGGTGAGCCAGGGCGTCGTCGCCGGACACGATCATGTGCCCGGTCAGCGCCGTGGACGGGTCAGCCTGGGTGGAGGGGGAGAGTGAGGACACACCTGTAGAGAGTCCCGTGCCCCGGCGGCAGTTCCCTCCGTTTCCGGTTCGGGTCCCGGGCCGGGGCGGTGGCGGGGCGTACGGAGCGGGGCGGGGCGGGCGTACGAGCGGGGCGGGCGGGGTGGTGGTCGGGTGGCGGGCCGGAGGTGGGGGCGGCTGCGGGGCAGATGGTTTCATGGCGCAATTGGTCGGTCGGTGGCCGCCAGTTCGGCGCGGGCGCAATTCCGCTCGCCGGGTGGTGGGAGCGCTCTGCCGCCGCGTCGGTGTGGTCTCTTTCGCAGTCCCCCGGGCGTGGTTCCGTGGCAGAATGCGGAGGGTTGCCGCCAAGGTCTCTCATCGGCCCGGGAATTACCGGGAGGAGCGGCAGCGACTGACCGCGCGAGGCGAAACGGGGGGCCTTGTTCCGCTCGGTTCGCGAGGGGCGCGCACGTACCGCCGATCGCGCCCGGACAGTGGGCGCCGGGTAGCCGACGCTTTCGTTTCCGGCCGCCTACCGTGCCGCCAGTTCTGCCGCGCTCACTATCCGCAAGATATCCGTAGTTTCACGTGCTAGGAGCACCGCATGCCTCTCGACACCTCTTACGTCGGACGGGTTTATCCGCCCACCGCTCCTTATGAGGTGGGCCGCGAGAAGATCCGCGAGTTCGCGACGGCCGTGGGGGACACGAACCCCGTCTTCACCGATCCCCAGGCGGCGCGGGAGCACGGGCACGCCGACGTGATCGCCCCGCCGACGTTCATCTTCACCCTCGCCCAGCGCGCCACGGACCAGGTGGTGCACGACCCCGAACTCGGCCTCGACTACAGCCGCGTGGTCCACCGTGACCAGCGCTTCGAGTACAGCCGGCCCATCTACGCCGGCGACCGGCTGACCGTGGTCGTGCACGTGGACGGCATCAAGGCGCTGGCCGGCAACGACGTGGTGGACCTGCGCGGCGAGGTGGGCACCGACCAGGGCGAGCACGTGGTCACCGTCTACCTGACCCTGGTCTCCCGGGCCGCGGACTGACACCTCGCGGGCACCGGGTCGGGGCGGCCCGCCGCGAGCGCGGGCCGCCCCCAGGAAGCCGTCATGCAGGTGTCGACCGACCGCGACCGGTTCAGGTCTTGCTCGGCACCCGCTCGTCGCTGTCGCCACTCGGCCGCTCGGTACGGGCCCGCTCGGCGGAGTCCGGCGTGGCAGCGGCCGAGGCGGAGGGTTCCGGCGTGCCGGGGACCACGCCCGCCGCCCGCGCGGCGCCGCCGCTGCCCGGGGCCGGCCGTGTCGACCGGGAGCCGCTGAGGTAGCGCATGCCGGGCTTCTCGACCACCTCGTACAGCACGGCCGACAGCGCCAGGCTGACCAGCAGGAAGCCGATGATGACGAGGACGGCCTGGCCGGTCTCCCAGTTCTTGCCGCGCCCCAGCCAGTCGTGCCCGTACAGCAGGACCAGCAAGTGCACCAGGTAGAAGGCGAACGAGCGCTCGCCGAGCCAGACCATCGGCCGGCTGGCGAACCAACTGCCCCCGCCGCGGATGTCGGCGTCGGCGGCGGCCGGGATCAGCAGCGCGATCGGGATGATGGTGGCGGCCACCAGGCTGTAGAGGTACGGGACCTCTCGCGCGGCCAGGTAGTAGCCGACGCCGAACAGCGCGATCGGCACGACCAGCGGCATCCGGAACCACCTGCCCTCGGCCACCACCCGGGCCAGCAGCATGCCGAGCACGAACTCCAGCGCGCGCACCGGCGGGAAGATGTAGACGCACCAGTACTGCTTAAGGCTCGCGGTGCCGTCGGGCAGCATCATCACCGGGTCCTCGGTGACCAGCTTGGCCACCAGCGGCACGCAGATGATCGCGGCGGTCACGACCACGGCGGCGGGCCACAGGTGCGAGGCGCGGATGCGGGAGACGCCCATCCACAGCACGGGAAAGGCCAGGTAGAAGAAGAGTTCGCAGGCCAGCGACCAACTGACGGCGTTGCCGCTGAGGAACACGTCGTACTCGGGCCACCAGGAGTGGATCAGCGACAGGTTGGTGATCGCCTCGTCCGCGTCGACCGTGCCCGCCGCGGCCAGCATCCCGTCGGTGCGCGAGATCAGCCAGAAGGCCACCAGGGCGGTCACGAGGTGCCCGGGGTAGACCTTGGCGATCCGCCGACGCCAGAACCCGGGCGCGCGCTCGCCCTCGCGGCGCGACCAGGCGAGGACGAACCCGCTGAGCACGAAGAAGAACGAGACGCCGATCCAGCCGGCCTTGTTCACGACGTCGGCGTAGTCGCCCTGCACCTCGGGATCGCGGAAGAAGCGCTCCCAGGCGACGTGGAAGGCGAAGACCATCAGCGCCGCGATGAAGCGCATGCCGGTCAGCGAGGGCAGGCGGGAAGTTCGTTGGTGTGTGGGGGTCATGGTGTGGTGCTCCCTAGTGGCCCGGCGCGTGGCCGGCTCGGTGTGTCGGTGGTGACCGGCTCAGGCGCGTAGGGCCCGATCGGTGAGGGCCGACGCCGCCCCGGTGTAGCGGGCGGGGTCGAGCAGCTCGTTGATCTCCTCCTGGTCGAGGTGGGCGGTGACGTCGGGCAGTTCGGCGAGGACCGCGCCCAGCCCGCTTCCGCGCTCGGCGGCGGTACGGGCCGCCGCGCCGAGCACGGCCTTGGCCCGCGCCTTGCCCAGGTGCGGGGTGAGTACGGCGGCGAGGCGCTCGGAGACGATCTGCCCGTCGGTCAGGTCGAGGTTGGCGCGCATCCGCTCCGGGTGCGGCTCAAGGCCCGTCAGGAGTTCGGCGGCGGTGTGCGCGGCGCCGCCGGCCAGCCGCAGGCACTCGCGCAGCGGCTGCCACTCGGCGTGCCAGGCGCCGCCGGAGCGCTCGTCCTCGGTGAGCATGCAGCCGTACAACCCGGCTGCCAACTGCGGCAGTTGCAGGGCGGCCGAGCGGATCAGGGTGGCCAGCACGGGGTTGCGCTTGTGCGGCATGGCCGACGACGCGCCGCGCCCGGCCGGCCCCGGCTCGCTGACCTCGCCGACCTCGGTGCGGGCCAGCGACTGCACGTCCACGGCGATCTTGCCGAGCGCGCCGGCCAGGAACGAGGTGGCCGCCGCGACGTCCGCCAGCGGGGTGCGCAGCACGTGCCAGGGCAACAGCGGTACGGCCAGGCCCAGTTCCTCGGCGTACGCGGCGGTCAGGGCCTCGCCGTACGCGGCGGCCTCGGCCCGCCGCCGCTCCCGGGCGGCGCCGTCCCCGGTGTCCCCGTGGCCCGCGTACTCCAGGTAGCCGGCCAGCGTGCCGGCGGCGCCGCCTAGCTCCACCGGCAGCGTGTCGGCCAGCGTCTGGAGGCGGTGGGTGGCCTGGCGGACCAGGTCGAGCCAGCCGGCCGCCTTGAGCCCGAACGTGGTCGGGACCGCGTGCAGGGTGAGGGTGCGGCCGGCCATCGGGGTGTCCCGGTGGTCGCGGGCCAGCCGCTCCAGAGCGACCCGGCAGCGGTCCAGGTCGGCCAGGATCAGCCGCACGGCCCGCCGGGTGACCAGCATGGCCGCGGTGTCCAGCACGTCCTGGCTGGTGGAGCCGCGGTGGACGTAGTCGGCCGCCAGCGCGTCCCGGTCGGCCACGGCCACGGTCAGCGCCTGTACGAAGCCGACGACCGGGTTGGCGGTCTCCCGGGCCGCGTGCGCCAGGGCCACCAGGTCGAGTTCCGCGTCGGCGCCGACGGCGGCGATGACCTCCGCCGCCTGGGCCGGGACCGTGCCCAGCCGGGCCTGGGCGCGGGCCAGGGCGACCTCCGCCTCGATCATGGCGCGCAGCCACGCCTGGTCGTCGACCTCCGCTTCGACGGGCGTGGCCGCTCTGACCGGGGACAGCAGTCCCGCGTCCAACGACCCGGCGGGTTCACCGCGGTGGGCTGTCATCTCGTTACTCGCGTCCCTTCGTGGGCCTTCGTGGGTGGGTGGGGTACGTCAGGCCGGGTGGCCGGGTGGGCTGTGGGCCGGCGGCCCGGGCGCGCTCATGCCGCGCTCTCGGTGCGGGCCGGCTCCGGGTCGGGGGCGGTGGCGGCGCCGCAGGCCAGGGCGGCCAGGGCGATGGCGTCGGAGTCGGTGAGGGTCACCGATCCCACACCCGGTCTGATGCCGGCGGCGGTGACCCAGTGCACGGCCTCGGTGGGCACGCCGAAGGCGAAGCGGCGCGGGTGCGGGCGGTCGGCGGCGTCCAGGAGGTGGAACGGGCGGGCGGTGACGGCCAGGCCGTCGGTCTCGTACCAGCCGCCGTCCCGGGTGGCGACGCGGTGCGCGCGGCACTGCCCGCTGGCCTGGAGGTGGCGCAGCAGCGCGTCGCCGGTGCGGCGCAGCGTGATGTCGGGCAGCCGGGCCTCGATGAGGAACCGCGCGCGCACCGTCGAGTCCGGGACGTACGGGGACCAGGCGCGGTAGCCGTCCTCGGTGACGTCCACGCGCAGGTCGGGGCCGATCACGCGCAGCACGCCGGCCTCGATCAGCGCCACCATCTCCTCGGTGCGCCGGGCGGGCGGGCCGATGGACAGGTAGGCGTTGAGCGGGGTGTACCAGCGGTCCAGGTGTTCGCGGTGGCTGTCGCCGTGCAGCCCGCCGTGGTCCACCACGAGCCGGATCTCGTTGCGCAGGTCGCGCAGCACGTCGAGGGCAGCCTTGTGCGGGCCGCTGACGTTGCCCTGGCGGGCCTGTGCGACGTCCTCCCGCAGGTGGTCCACGAGCCAGCGCTCGAAGTGGTCCGGGCCGCCGAACTCCTGGTCGCGGTAGGGGTGGGCGAGGCCGTCCCAGTCCCAGCGGTCGGCCCCGGATATCCCGTACGCGTCGAGCACCCGGGACTCCTCAGCGCTGTTCCAGGGCCGGTCCAGGTACTCCTTGCGGAACGCCTCGACGTCGGCGGCCCGGTCGCGGCTGGTCAGCAGGGCGCTGTAGTAGACCGTCTCGGCCTCCTTGGCGACCAGCGGCCACACCTCGGCGCGGAAGTCCACGCCCGGGCTGTCCTCGGGCCTGCGGTGCAGCTCCGCGATCTTCTCGGGGGTGAGCAGCAGCGGCTCGTGCCGGCCGTGCGGGCCCTTCTGGTTCTCGCCGCGCGCCTGGTACGGGATGCCGCGGCGGGAGCCGGCGTACAGGCGCGGCTCGCGGCCCGACGGCCGGTAGACCAGGCGGCCGGTCACGCGCTCGAAGACGCCGCCGCGGCCGGCGGTCAGCAGGGCCTGGTAGTCGAAGAAGTTCAGCCCGAGGCCGCGCAGCAGCACCGGTTCGCCGGCGCCGATCGCGCTCAGGTCGACGTCGGCCGGGTTGGCCGGCGGCAGGTAGCCGAGTCCGTGGGCGCTGGCCTGCTCGGCGATCGCGCGCTCCCCCGCGCCGGCGTCGGCGGGCAGGTGGCCCAGGGCGAGTACCACGGCGTCCAGCCCGTCCAGCACGGTGCCGTCGGACAGCGTCACCCGCTGGAGCGGCACCTCGTGCCCCGGCCGCGCCCGCGCGTCGTCCAGGGCGACGGCCCGGGCGGCGTGCGTGGTGAGGTGCACATGGGCCGGGGCGCCGGCGACGATCCGGTCGAAGACCCAGGTCAGGTACTGGCCGTAGAAGGCGCGGGTGGGGTACGAGTCGGGACCCAGCTCACGCGCCTCGGCGAGGGTGACGTCGCGGTAGGCCGGGTCGCCGCAGTCGGCGGCGCCGCCCGGGGCCAGCAGCGCCTGGGCCCACTGGTAGAGGCTCGGGCCCGGTTCGAGGGGGCCCTGGAGCTCGACGCTGTCGTCGGTGAACAGGGATATCTGTCCCGCGACGGTGTTCATGAGCAACTGCCGGGACTGGTCGACGCGCCAGACGCGGCCGGGCCCGGGCGGGTAGGGGTCGACGAGGTGGATGTGGAGCCGGGTGTCGCGGCTGGTCCCGCGCGCGGCGGCGCACAGGCGCTCTAGCACGGAGAGGCCACGTGGCCCCGCGCCTACTACGCACACGGCTTGCTGCCTGGAGGTCATGCGCGTCCGTCCTGCCGGTAGAGGTGGCGGTAGGTGGTGGTGAGGTGACGGTGGGGGTGGTGCTGACTGTTGGGGGGAGGGTGCCGGTGGGGCTGGCGGGTTCAGTGGGCTGGCGCTGTCGGTGGGCGCCGCCGGCGGGCGGGGCTCACTGGGCCGTTCACCGGCCGGCCCTGTGCGGCGCCCGGCGCATCAGGTGGGTCACGGCGTTGCCGATGACGGTCCGGCCCGTGTGCCCGGCGACGGTCAGGATCGACTCCGGGTGGAACTGCACGGCCGCGAAGCCGCGTTCGGGCATCTCCACGGCCATCGCGACCCGCCCCTCCTCCGTGGTCGCGGTGACCTTGAGCTGTTCGGGCAGCAGCTCGGGCACCGCGTACAGCGAGTGGTAGCGGCCCGCTTCGAAGGCCGGGGGCAGCCCGTCCAGGAGGAGGGAGTCGGTGGTGGTGCGCAGGATGCGCGAGCGCTTGCCGTGCACGGGCGCGGGCAGCGTGGCCAGGCGCCCGCCGAAGTACTCGACCAGGCCCTGGAGTCCCAGGCAGACCCCGAAGGCGGGGATGGCCAGGCGTTCGGCCTCGGCGATGGTGGCGGCGGTGGCGAAGTCGGAGGGGGTGCCGGGCCCCGGCGAGAGCACCACCAGGTCGGGCCGCCGCTCCTCCAACAGGCGCAGGTGGCCGCCGCTGCGGTAGGTGTCCACCTGGGCTCCGGTCTCGCGGAAGTACCCCGCCAGGCAGTGCACGAAGGAGTCGCGGTGGTCGACGATGAGCACGCTGCGCCCCTCGCCCGGCGCCTCGCGTACGTGCAGCCGGCCGGCGGCCGGCCGGTCGACGCTGTCCTCCAGCACCTCGAGCAGCGTCCTGGCCTTGAGTTCGGTCTCCTGCTCCTCGTCCTCGGGCCGCGAGTCGTGCAGCAGCGTGGCGCCCACCCGCACGGTGGCCACGCCGTCGCGCAGCTCGATGGTGCGCAACGTGAGCACCGTCTCCAGGCCGCCGTCGAAGCCGACCCGGCCGACGGCGCCGCCGTACCAGCGGCGCGGCGAGCGCTCGTGCCGCTCGATGAACTCGACGGCGGCCAGCTTGGGCGCCCCGGTCACGGTGACCGCCCACAGATGGGCCATCAGGGCGTCCAACGCGTCCAGGCCCGGGCGCAGTTCGCCCTCGACGTGGTCGACGGTGTGGATGAGGCTGGAGTACATCTCGATGCGGCGCCGGGCGGTGACGCGTACGGTGCCCGGCACGCACACCCGGGACTTGTCGTTGCGGTCCACGTCGGTGCACATGGTCAGCTCGTTCTCGTCCTTGGCCGAGTTGAGCAGGGTACGGATGTGCTCGGCGTCCTCCAGGGCGTTGCCGCCGCGCCGGATGGTGCCGCTGATCGGTGACGACTCGACCAGGGTGCGCGTCCCGTCGGCGCCCGTGTCGCGGCGGACCCGGACGAACACCTCCGGTGACGCGCCGACCAGGAACTCGCCCTCGGCGAGGTTCATCAGCAGGTTGCGCGGGGTCGGGTTGCGGTGCCGCAACCGGCGGAAGAGCTGGGCCGGGCCGGCGCTGACCGCGCGCCGGAAGACCTGCCCGGGCACGGCCTCGAACAGGGCCCCGGAGCGGAACAGCGGCATGGCCGCGTCCACCACCCGGGCGTACTCGCCGGGCTCCAGGTCCCGCTCCCTGGCCGGCCGCCGGCCGGGCGTGAACGGGCAGGCGGGGGTGGTGCGCTCAAGGCCCTCGGTGCCGCCGCCCGGCACCCGGAACTCGTAGGCGTGCCGCAGCGCCTCGTCGCTGTGCAGGTCGAGTTCGTACAGCGCGTCCGGCAGGTGCAGCACCATGTCGCGGTCGCCGGGCGCGCGCCGCTGGTGCCGCTCCATCGGGTCCACCTGGAAGATCAGGTCGTAGCCGAACGCGCCGTACAGGCCGAGCAGCGGGTCGGGCCCGGCCATGCCCTCGACCAGGGCCCGCACGGCGGCGAAGACGCCGACCTGGCGGGTGCGGTCCTCCTCGGCGAACAGCCCGGCCGGCGGCGCGCCCTGCACCCGCACGCTGTCCCCGCCGCGCGCGGTGCCCCCTGCTCCCGAGAGGCCGCTGATCCCGGTGAGCGAGGGCACCCCGTCCAGGAGCGCGCCGAGCACCGGGAGCAGCAGCCCGCCCCGGTCGTTGAGGGCACGGAAGGTGACCTGGGCGCCGGACGCGGTGACCTCGACGGGCGGGTCGAGGTAGCCGACGGCCCGGTCACCGTCCCGGAACTGGAGCAGCCCGCGGCGTTCGCACAGCGCGTCCTCCAGGACGCCGCGGGTGGCCGTGGCGCTGCCGACGTGCTCGGTGGTGCGCACCACCCGCACGCCGGCCGGCGTGGTCCACCGCGTGGTCTCCGCCGCCCGGACGGCGGGCGGCTCGGCGGCTTCCAGCAGGGTCATCTCCCGGCTCCTTTCAAGCCCGGGTGCCGCGCGGGCACCCCGTGTCGATCACCGGGTCACGCGGTGGTGGTCCAGAGGAGGTCCGCGCGGGCGGACTGCACGTGGGTCCAGCCCTGGCTGAGTTCGGCCGGCGGGCAGACGTAGGCGGTGCGGGCGCCGGTGACGGCGCGGACGCGTTCGCTCAGCGCCATCTGGGCGGTCCGGTTGTCGGCCGCGTCGCGCTCGCCCGGAGCCACCGCGACCACGTCCACGGCCTCGGCCCGCACCAGTTCGGCCACCCGCGCCACGGCCGCGGCCACCGGTTCCTCGGCAGGCGCGGTGGCGCGCACCAGGACGCCGACCCGGGCGCCGGGCGCCGCCGCGCGCGCCTGCCGCAGGCGGGCCCGCGCGTCGCTCAGGAACGCCTCGAACGAGCCCGTCGTCGCGTCGAGTTCGACGACGACGGTGTCCGCGCGCGGCGTCGGCGCGACGGGTTCGTCCGCCGTCCCCACCAGCACCGCGTCGCCGGCTCCGGCCGGCTCGCCCGCGCGCACCAGGGCGGGCACCGGCTCGGTGGGCCTGGGGGTCCACGCGTGCCCGCAGCGCTCGGCGAGCCCCTTGTCGAGGCGCAGCAGCAGGTCGGCCGGGGACTGTCCGCTGCGGCTGAGCAGGCGCAGCATCAGCGTGCCGACGTCCAGGTCGGCGTGGTCCTCCTGGTGCTCCCACATCCGGCGGCTGGCCCAGGCCGCCCGCTGGATGCCGGCCACGATCGGCCGGCGCGCCCTCTCGTACGCGACCAGGGCCTCCTCCAGCGCGTCGGGGCCGGTCTCGGCGGCGTCGTGCAGGCGGCGGGCGAGTTCGGTGGCGTCCTCCAGGGCCATGGTGGTGCCGGAGCCGACGGAGAAGTGCGCGGTGTGCACGGCGTCGCCGATGCCGACGAGGCGGCCGTGGGACCAGCGGTCGGCGTCGACGTGCGAGAACGTCAACCAACGCGACCCGTTGCCGATCAGCCGCGCGCCCTCCAGGTCGGCGGCGAAGACCTTGGCGCAGTACTCCATGGCCTGCTCGTCGTTCCACCCCGGCGGCTGGGTGTGCCCGTCGACGAACCCACCGGCCCGGAAGGTCTCCGCGCTGATCTCCACCAGGAAGGTGGACTTGTCCCGGGTGTACGGGTAGACGTGCGCGCCGACCGGGCCGTGCCCGCCGTCGGCGAACAGGAAGGTCATCGCGTCGAAGGCGCGCTCCACGCCGAACCACGCGTACCGGCTCTCGCCGGTGACCTGGCGGGCGCCCCACCGCGTGGCGTGGGCCGCGCGGGTGCGGCTGCCGGCGCCGTCGGCGGCGACCACCACGTCGTAGCGCTCAAGGAGGTCGCTGGCGTCGGCCTCGGTGCGGTAGTGCAGTCGGGCGCCGGACTCGCGGGCCAGCTTCTGCAGGCTCAGCAGCAGCGCGCGCCGCTCGACGGCGGCGAAGCCGTGCCCGGAGGAGCGCACGGCGTGGCCGTCGCGGCGTACCTCCACGTCGTCCCAGCGGGCGCCCTGGTCGAGGAGGGCGGCGACCACGTCGGGCGCGGCCTGCCGCAGCCGGGCCAGGCTCAGCCGGGAGAAGACCACGCCGAAGCCGAACGTGGCGTCGGCCGGGCTGCGCTCGAAGACGTCCACCTCGTGGTCGCCGAGCCGGCGCAGCAACAGGGCGAGCATCAACCCGCCGGGACCCGCTCCCACGCATGCAACTCGCATCGTCCTCATACCCCCTTGGCCGGGGTAGCGGGCGGAAGGTCCGCCTCGCCACTCCCGCTGGTGTCCTGTGCGGCGCCGTCGGTCGGCGCCTGTGTGCTGGTCGAAGCGGCGTCGGCACCGCTCGGTCGGGCGCCCGGCGCGCCCCCGTCCGGGCCGGTGAGCGGCTCGCCGCCCGGCGCCGGACGGGTTGCCTCCACGCCCGTGGCCTGGGTGTCCGTGGCCTGAGCGTCGGTCGCCTGGGCGTCCGTGGCCTGGACGTCGGCGGTCGGCGTGTCGGTTGCCCGGGGTTCGGCGCTCGGCGCGCCGGTGGGCAGGGCCCCGGTGGTCGCGGTCCGGGCCCCGGTGGGCTGGTCGGCCGTGCCCGGGGCGCTGGTGGCCGGCTGGCCGAGCTGGGCGCGCAGTACCCGGCGCAGCACCTTGCCCGCGGTGCTGCGGGGCACCTCGGGGACGAACACGACGCGCGCCGGGCGCTTGTAGCCGGCCAGTTCGGCGACGCAGGCGGCGAGCAGGGTGGACGCGCTGGGCGCCGGCTCGGCCACGGCGACGAACGCGACGGGCACCTCGCCCCACTCCGCGCACGCCTCGCCCACCACGGCCACGTCCGCCACCCCCGGCTGGGCCGCGAGCACCCGCTCGACCTCGGCCGGGTAGACGTGCCGGCCGCCCCGGTCGATGACGTCCCGGAGCCGGTCGACGAGGTAGAGGTAGCCGTCCGGGTCGGCGTACGCGGCGTCGCCGGTGCGCAGCCAGCCGTCGCGCAGCACCTCGGCCGTCGCGGCCTCCTCGCCCCAGTAGCCGAGCATCCGCCCGTCGCCGCGCACGCACAGCTCGCCGATCTCGCCGGGCGGCACCCGGTGGCCCGCGCGGTCGTGGACCTCGATGTGGCAGCCGGGCAGCATCCGCCCCGCCGAGCGCAGCCGCAGCTCGGCGGTGGCGTCGGCGACGCCGGCGCCACCGGTCACCTGGGCGCGGTCGAAGAGCATGGCGGCGACGGGCCCGCCGCCCTCGGTGATGCCGTAGACGTTGCGCACCGGGCACGGGAGGCGCTCAAGGGCCTCCCGCAACACCTCGTCGGGGATCGGCGCGCCGCCGCACATCACCTCGGTGAGGGTGGCCAGCCCCGCCGCGTCGAAGGACGCCTCGCGCAGCACGGCGCGGACCATGGCGGGCACCAGGAAGGCGCGGGTGGCGCGGTGCCGGGCCACGTCGGCCAGGAAGCGCTCCGGGGTGAACCCGGGCTCCAGGACGAGGGTGCCGCCCGCGGCCAGCAGGGCGAGGCCGATGACCACGCTGCCGTGGAAGAGCGGGCACGGGTGGACCATGACGTCGTGCGGGCCGAAGCCCAGCTCGGCGGCCATGCCGGTGTAACAGGCGGACAGGGAGCGGTGG
Organism: Streptomyces sp. 71268; assembly: GCF_029392895.1. Taxonomy (NCBI): domain Bacteria; kingdom Bacillati; phylum Actinomycetota; class Actinomycetes; order Kitasatosporales; family Streptomycetaceae; genus Streptomyces; species Streptomyces sp. 71268. Next base: position 6,199,263 of record NZ_CP114200.1, on the reverse strand, counting down.
GTGACCGTCACGCCCTTGGCCCGGCCCGTGGTGGCCGAGGTGTGCAGGATGGCGTGGATGTCGTCCTGCCGGGGCAGCGGCAGCACGCGCACCGGCCCGGTGGCCATCGCCTCGTACGCGGGCGAGCCCAGCGTCACCCGCCAGCCGTCGCCGAACACCTCACCGTGCCGGTCGAGCACGGACCGCTCGGCGAAGACGCCCACCGGCTCCACGGTGTCGATGGCGTACGCGACCTCGGGCCCGGGGAAGGTGTGGTTGACGGGGCAGACGATGACGCCCGCCTTGGCCGCCGCGACGTACAGCTCAAGGACCTCGGCGCGGTTCGGCGAGCTGACCGCGATCCGCTCGCCGCGCCGTACGCCCCGGTCGAGCAGCGCGCTGGCCAGCGCGTCGGTGCGGGCGTCCAGTTCGCGCCAGGTCAGCTCGCGCGCGCCGGCGACCACCGCCAGCGCGTCGGGGCGCTGCTGGCGGTGGCGGCGGACGAAGTGCGCCATCCACATCAGGGGGCCTCCCGGCCGGCGACGCCGGGTGTGGCGCGGGCGACGGGGTCGGCCGTCTCCGGCAGGACGTTGGGCTCCAGCGGCAGTCGGTGACCCGGTGTGAGCTGGTCGGTCACGGCTTCGGCTTCCCCTCGTGGTGTGCGGGTGGTGCGGGTGGTGCGGGCGCCGGGTGGTGCGCGATGTCGGCGCCGCGGCGGCGGGCGCCGTCGTACACCGAGGTGGGCGGCGGGGCCGTGGGCCGTGGCGTGGGCCCCGCCGCCGCTCGGGTGCGCGTGGGCGCCGTGGGCTAGCCGCCGACCTCCGAGTCCCTGCGCGCCGGGGCCGGGGCGGGGGCGGCCTCGCCGCCCTCCCTGAGCCCGAAGCGCTGGTGGAGGCTGGCCAGCGGGCCGGGGGCCCACCAGTTCCACTTGCCGGCCAGCCGCATGAAGGCCGGCACGAGCACGCCACGCACCAGGGTCGCGTCCATGATCACGGCCAGCGCCATGCCCAGGCCCAGGATCTTCATGTACGTGATGCCGGAGACGACGAAGGACAGGAAGACCGTCGCCACGAGCACGGCGGCGGCGGTGACGATGCCGCCGGTGCGCTCCAGGCCGAGGGCGACGGAGCGGGTGTTGTCGCCGGTCAGGTCGTACTCCTCCTTGATCCGTGAGAGGAGGAAGACCTCGTAGTCCATGGAGAGGCCGAACGCCACGCAGAACATCATGATCGGCGTGGTGGCCACGATGCCGCCGGTGACCGTGAAGTCACCCACCAGCCACTGCAGGTGCCCGTCCTGGAAGATCCAGACCATGGCGCCGAAGGTGGCCGTCAGGCTGAGCAGGTTGAGCACCAGCGCCTTGACGGGCACCAGGACGCTGCCGGTGAGCAGGAAGAGCAGGACGAAGGTGGAGACGGCGATCAGCGCGATGCTGTACGGCAGCCGGTCGCCGAGCGAGTCCATGGTGTCGCGGAACGCGGGCCCGGTGCCGCCCACCTTGACGTCGAAGGGCGCGTTGGTGGCGCGGACGTCGCGCACCACGTCCTGGCCCTCGTCGCTGTAGGAGCCGACGCTGGGCACCACCGACAGCCAGGTGCCGTCCTCGCCCGCGTACCGGGCTGACTCCCTGGTGGCCCGGCTGACCTGGCGGCCCTCGGCGTACGAGCCGGTCAGCGCGTCCACCCGGGCGACGTTGTCGAGTTGGGACAGCGCGCTGGCGTAGTCGCCGATCTCGGCCGTCCTGGCACTCGGGTCGCCAAGGCCCTCGGCGACGACCATGACCGGCTCCATCTCGCGGGCCGTGTAGTCCTGCGAGAGCGTGGTGTTGACCCGGTGCGCCTCGGCGTCCTTGGGCAGCGCGCGCTCGTCGGCGAGGTTGAAGCTGATGCCGAGGAACGGGCCGCCGAGCACCAGGAGTACGACGATGACGCCGGAGGCGAAGGGGACCGGGCGACGCATCACCTTGGTCGCGACCTTGTGCCAGAAGCCGTCCTCGACCGACCTGGTCCGCTGCTTGGTCCACGACCACTTGTTGATGCGCGGCCCGATGACGGCCAGCAGCGCCGGCAGCATCACCAGGGTGGAGAGCGCGGCGAAGGCCACGACGGCGATGCCGGAGTAGGCGAAGGACCGCAGGAAGTACATGGGGAACAACAGCAGGGCGGAAAGCGACAGAATGACGGTGATGGCCGAGTAGAGCACCGTACGCCCGGCGGTCTTGACGCTCGTGGCGACCGCTTCCTCGACGGTCGCGCCCTTTCCGAGTTCCTCGCGGTATCGGCTGACGACAAAGAGGCTGTAGTCGATACCGAGTCCGAGTCCGAGCCCCGTTGTCATATTCATCGCGAACACCGAGACGTCGGTGAACGAGACGAGTATCTGCAACACCAGCATGGCGCCGATGATGGAGACAATTCCGAGCGCGAGCGGCAACAGGGCGGCGATGACGCCACGGAAGACCAGAATCAGCAGAATCAGGGTGATGGGCAGCGCGATGGTTTCCGCGAGCAGCAGGTCGTCCTGCGTCTGGACGTTCAGCTCGCGGTACGCCTCGGCCCGGCCGCCGAAGAGGACGTCCAGCCCCTCGAAGCCGTCCTCGTAGTGCGGGAGCAGCTTCTCCAGGTTGTCCTCCACCTCGTCCTCGTCGCCCTCCAGGTGGGCCAGGACGAGCGCGGAGTCGGACTTCTCACTGCGCAGCGAGGGGTCCTTGCCCAGTGTCCAGTAGGAGCCGGCCGACTGGACGCCGGGCTCCTCACTGAGCTTCCTGGTCAGTTCGGCGCCCTTGCGCGCGGTCTGTGCCTGGTCCGCGCCCTGTGGGGTCTTCACCAGCAGCACCAGGTTGGGCTCGCCGGTGCCGAAGCGGTCGGTCAGCGCCTTGCTCGCCTTGGTCGATTCCGCGTCCGGCACCTCGTACCCGCCCGACGACAGCTTGCTCGAAACGCTGCCGCCGAGCCCTCCGGCGACCACGCAGAAAAGCAGGCACAGGATGAGCACCAGCTTTCTGCGTCCGGTCGCCAGCGCTGCCAGCTTGTTGAACATCAGATCCTCCAGTGTGGAGCTTTCGGAACCGGCCGATTCGGTTCCGACGAGGGTGTGTCGGAGATGATCAGATCAGTCGGCCAGTGGCAGCGGGCGGCAGTCGACCAGAATTCGCTCGCCATTGGCAGAGACGTGATCGGCCAGTGTCTCTTCGGCCGTTCGGTCCCAGGCGAGTACGCGGTTGTGAATGGAACCTCGGCAGAAGTCGGCGAACTCCGGGGCGGTATTGCGCTGGCGTCCGCCGAGATAGGCGAGCACCGGGTCGAGCACCAGCCAGCGCCCCTCCTCGTACACCTCGGTCCAGGCGTGCTCGACGCCGATGAGGCCGAGCAGGAACCCCTTGCGGGTGCGGGCGCGCAGGCCGGCCTCCTCGGCGCGCTCGCGCATCAGCCAGGCGGAGACCACGCAGTCGGCCATCCGGTGGGCGAGCGCGGTGCGCGGCTCGGCGCGCAGCGTGCCGGGGATCCAGCCGTACTGGTAGACGCCGGTGGCCAGTTCGTCCAGGAGCTGGTCGTGGATGTCGCGCACGGCGTCGGTGCGCGGGCTGTCCACCAGGCCCCGGGTGGTCAGGCGGGCCTCGGCGGTGCCGGGGCCGTCGACGTCCACCCGCCAGTCGACGAGTTCGCCGCCGAGCACCTTGGGCGCCGGGGGCAGCGGGGCGACCACGGACTCGGGCGACCCCTCGACGGTGGCGGCGAGCCGCACGCGCCAGTTGCGGGTCGCCGTCCAGCTCTCCGGCTTGCCCGTGGCCAGCCGCATGCAGGAGCGCTCGCCGAGTTCGGCCACCGACCGGCCGGTGCCCGACTGCAGGCCCAGGTTCATCACGTCGTGGTAGTCGAACCGCGGGCCGTCCGGCGTCTCCTCGGCCGGGAAGCCGGCCGCCACGAGCTGCTCCACCAGGCCCGTGTCGCAGCCGAGTTGGTGGGCCGCCTCCTCCACGCCGAGCCTGGGGTCCCGGTGCCCGGTGGGCACCGGGATCATCTTCTCCACGCCGCGCTTCATGGCCTCGAGCCGCGAGGCCGGCGGGTCGCCCGCCGCGTTCCGGTGGTCGGTCGTCATCTTCCGGGCTCCTTGTCGCCGTTTACCGTTCCGCGAGCCGGGTCAGCTCGCCGGCGGCGAGCCGGCGCGCGACCTCGAGTCGCTTGACCTTCCAGGTGGCGGTGTGCGGGATGTCGTCCCAGCGGCAGTGCACCGGGTCCGCCAGCGGCGGCAGTTCCTTGGTCGCCGCCGCCCAGGCCACCGGGTCGAGCGGCAGGTCGCCGCGCGTGCACACCAGCGGCACCGGCAGCCCGTCCTCGACCGGGATCAGCACGGCCTCGGTGAGCTGCGGGATGCTCTCCAGGATGTGGTCCTCGGTGGCCAGCAAGCTGTCCACGCCGCTGGCGCGGTCCACCAGCCGGTCGTACAGGTGCAGGCAGCCCTTCTTGCTGACCATCCCGTAGTCCCCCATCGCCCACCAGCCGTTCTTCCGCTGGTCGGGGTAGCCGATGTAGCTGGGGGTGATGCCGCCGGAGCGGGCGAAGATCGCGCCGGGGGTCTGCTTGCCGAGGTCGGTGTCGCCGTCCTCGTCGCTGATGCGGATCCTGGTGTGCCCGAAGACCGGCTTGCCCACGCAACGGCCGTCCTCGCAGCCGCCGCCGAGCCTGTGCAGCTTGACGGTGACGGGGCCGGTCTCGGACTGGCCGTACGCCTGGAGGTAACGGGCCTTCGGCTTGGCGACCCGCAGCAGCGTGTTGATGGTCCTGGGGTGCGCGGCGTCGAAGGAGCTGAGGAACATCCGTACGCCCGCGAAGAGTTCGGGCCGCTCCTCGGCCACCTCCTCCCAGCGGATGAACACGTTGGGCACGGTCTCCAGGAGGCCGGGGCGGACCCGGGCCATCATGGCGGCGGCGTTGGCCGGCTCCGGGTCGACCATGAAGCCCAGCGGCACGCCGAGGGCGAGGATGGCGAGCATGCCGGACATGCTGCGCGCGTGCACCGGCGACAGGCACATCAGCAGCGGGTCGTTGACGCGCAGCACCCGGCCGATCATGACCTGTGGCTTGGCGTGCCCGGCGAAGCTCTTGACGGAGTGCACCACCAGCTTGGGCACCCCGGTGGTGCCGGAGCTGTGCGTGACCAACTGCGGCGAGTCCTGAGGCGGTACGGCAAGGGCGGGCAGTGGCGCGGGGTCGAGGTCGCCGAGCGAGCGGCCGTGGGCTCCGGCGTCGCCGACGTACCAGCGGGGCGCGGCGTCGGCGGCCACCTCGGCCAGGGTGCCGCCGGCCTCGACGGCGGCGTCGGTGACGATCGCGACCGGTTCGGCGGTACGCACCAGAGCGCCCAGCGAGGCCGCCCCGACCGCGTCGTGCACCAGCACGGGCACGGCGCCGATACGGGCGCACGCGAAGGCGAGCAGCGGCACGTCGAAGTTGGGCCGCTTGACGATGACGACCCGGCCGCCGGAGCCGACCCCGGCGGCGGCGAGCAGGCCCGCGGCCTGGTCGACGCGGTCGCGGAAGTCCACGAAGCTCAGCTCGGTGCCGGCGGCCGGGAACAGGTCGAGCGGGCGGTCCAGGTAGAGGGAGGCGCCTGGGTGGCGGCGCGCGGCCTCCGCCGGCGCGGTGGCCAGCGCCATGGTGCGCCGGCTCACTGGTCGGCTCCCTCGCGGACGGCCGCGCGGGTGTCGGGCTCGGCGGCGATGTGCGCCACCAGGTTGTCGAACGAGGAGACGGCGTCGACCGAGTCCAACAGGTCCCACTCGACGCCGAACGTCTCGTCGATGGCGTCGAGCAGGCGCATGAAGCCGGTCGAGGTCAGGCCGAGGTTCCACAGCGGCACCGTGCGGGCACCCGGCTCGTCCAGCGGCACGGCGCCGCCGACTATGTCCTCCAGCAGGGCGCGCAGCTTCTCCGCTACCGCTTCCGGGCTGTGCATTGGGGTCCTCCATTCACTGCCCGCGTGTGCTGGCAGGCTCGGGTGGTACGGGTGGTGCGGGCGTTTCTCGACAGTGCGGGCGATACGGAAGGTGCGGCGGTCGCGACCGCGGTGCGCGGGCCGCGACCGCCGCGGCCTGGCCGTGGCTAGGCCACGCGCAGGCGTTCGGCGGCGGGCTTGACCACGCGCCCGAGGCCGGCGCTCTCGTCGAACCCCCGCTGCTGGCGGAGGAAGTACAGGACGTACTCGGCCAGGTCGTCGATGCCCATCGGAGCCCGCGAGGCGTCCGCGCCGCACACCGCGTCGGTGTGCGTCAGGTCGAACGTCTTGCTGTTCTTCATGTGCGGGCGGTAGAAGTCCATGCCCTTGTCGAAGACGTCGTCCACGGGCGTGAAGTCGGTGGTGTCCGAGGCCCAGATGGGGCTGGGCAGGCCGACCAGGTCCATCACCGTGGTGATGATGTCGCTGGTGGTGGGCTGCTCGGCGTTGGCCAGGTGGAAGAAGGTCTCCGGGGAGTCGGAGAGCGCGATGGAGACCGCGTTGCGGGCCACCATGTCCACCGGCACGAAGTTCAGCCGGGACTCGGGGTCGGCCAGCAGCCGCACGGGCGTGTCGGGCAGCATCTCCACGCCGAGCCGGCGTCCGGCCACCCGCTTGAAGAGCAGCACCTGGCGGGCGAAGCCGTACATGCCGGACCAGTTGATGCCGTGCCGGGTGACGCTGTGCCCGATGACGATGCTGGGGCGCAGCACGCGGATACGCATCCGGTCGGCGGCGTCCAGGACCAGCGCCTCGGCCTGGATCTTGGAGCGCTCGTAGCTGTTGTTGGCCACCGAGGTGTCGGTGGCGCGCTCCTCGCGGATCAGGCCGCGCCGGGCGCCCGCGACGTAGGAGGTGCTGACGTAGTTGAACGTGGTGGCGCCGAGGTCCTGGGCGAGCTGGAGGATGTTGCGGGTGCCGCCGATGTTCTGCGCCTCGATCTCCTCGCGGTACTCCTCCTCGTACCGCAGCGACGCCGCGCAGTGCCACAGCTCGTCGATCCGGGGGGCGGTGGTCAGGTCGACGCCGCCGCCGGCGACCGTCATGTCGCCGCGGACGGCCCGGGTGCGCTCGGCGATGGCGGTGGCCAGCTCGGGGCGTCCGTAGCCCTCAGCCAGGCCGTTCAGCGCCTCGTGCAGGCGCTTGGTTGCTACCTTGTCGTCGCTGCCGCGCACCATGGCGTAGATGACGCCCTCGGTGCGCTCCAGCAGTTCCAGGACCACGGTGCCGCCGACAAAGCCGGTGGCCCCGGTCAGCAGACGGATCGTCATCAGTGCTTCTCCCAGGGGATGGTGACAGCGCGGTCGGTCCGCTCGCCGTGGCGGCGGTGACTGTCGGTCGGTCGCGTGGGTGCGGCGGGGACGGGCCTCGGGGGCGCGCGGGCCCGGGGTGGCGGCCGGTGCGCGCCGGACGGTCGGGCGGTTCTCGCCGGCCCGCTCCCCCGCCGGGTGGTGGATCAGGCCGTGACGTGCTGGCCGGCCGCCACCAGTTCGCGCAGGAACTCGCCGGTGGCCTTCTGGAAGCCGTCCGGGTCGTCGAAGAAGGGCACGTGGCCGGCGCGGGCCAGCGTCACGGCGCGCGATCCCGGGATGCGGGCCAGCGCGTCCTCGACGACCGACTCGCTCCAGGAGAAGTCGCCGTCGCCGAGGATGAGCAGGGTGGGCGCGGCGATCCGGGACAGCAGCTCGGGGTTGTCGTCCAGTTCGAGGGAGGCGAGGAAGTTCTCCTTGATGCCCTCGGCGGTGAACAGCGAGGCGAAGCTGTCGCGCAGCGCCAGGTAGGCGGGCAGGCCGCCGCCGTTGATGGTCTGGTCGCAGAAGGACATGGCGTACAGGTGGTTGAAGAACTGCGGGATGCCGCCCGAGTCCAGGCTCGCCACCCAGGAACGGGTGACCAGCTCGCGGCGCAGGCCGCCGTTGGGCGAGAACGCCGGGCCGACCAGGACCAGGCCCGCGACCCGCTCGGGGTACCTGAGCGCGAAGTCGCGCACGATGAGGGTGGAGATCGAGGTGCCGATCAGGTACGTCTTGTCCACCTTGAGGTGGTCGAGGAGGGCCTTGAGGTCCTCGACGTGGTCCACGAAGCGGACCTTCTCCGGGCCGGGCTTGGAGTTGCCCTGGTTGCGCAGGTCGTAGTTGATGAGCTGGAAGTCGCCCTCCAGCTGGGTGGTGAAGCCGTGCCAGAAGGGGCTCACCATGGCGAAGTTGTTGAGCATGACGACGGCGGGGCCCTCGCCGCGCACCTCGTAGCTCAGCTCCACACCGCCGTCGAGCACCAGCGTCTCGTGGTCGGCGTACCGGACGTCGAGTTGTCCGAACTCCAGGTCTGCCATGTCGGTTCGTCCTCCGTTGTCATCGCACGACTGCGCGGGTGCGTAGGCGCGCTCGGCGTGGTGGGCCTGGGCGGGGTCGTGGCCGTCAGCGGCGGGACTCCCGACCGCCGTGGGCCGGGTCGGTGCCGACCCCGGCGTGCGGGCCCGGGTCCGCGGCGCGCTCGGCCGCGCGGCGCACCTCGAAGCGACATCCGCTGATGTCACCGTGGCCCGCCGCGACGACCTCCACGTCAAGCCCTACGGGCACCAGCGGCCATCCGCCGTGTCCCATGGGGCACCCCCTGTCTGCTCCGCCCGCCGGCCGTGGGGCCGCCGCTTCGTCGCGGTCGGCGCACGGCCGGTGGGGGAGGCATGTCGGAGCGTTGTTCGAACGCTCCGACAGCGATCCTGGTGGCCGGTGGCCAAGGCGCGTTCAAGGCGTGGAAAAGGGGGGCCCGGGGATAGGGGTTGACTTACGCCGAGGTGCCCGCCGCTGCCGGCACGGCTCGCTCGCGCGCTCCGGGCAGTACGTGCAACGCGGCGGTCGCCGGCGCGTGTACGGGCACGGACAGCCGGGTCAACACGGGGATACGGAACAGTGGCACGGCGTCCGGGCCCTCGTGCCACATCTCCGCGACGCAGTGGTCGAGAAGCTGTCCGACCAGCATCTCCGCACTCCAGGCGTCCACGCCGAGCAGCGTCGCGGCGCGCGCGATGGTGAACGGCTCGCCGCCGGCGGCCGACAGCAGCGTCAGCGCCTCGTACGCGGTCTGGTCAAGGCGCGCGCAAGCGCTGGCAAGGCGGGCCAGGACATCGAACGAACCGGTGCGCAACTGGGCGATGCGGTGGTCCTCCTCGGCCAGCCGCGCGGCGAGGTCGGTGACCGACCACATGGGCCGCGCCGCCAGCTTCTCGCCCGCGGCGCGCACCGCGAGCGGCAGGTTGCCGGTCAGCCGCACCACCTGGCGGGCCACCGCCGAGTCCGCGCCGACCCGGTGGCGGCCGGCCAGCGAGGCGAACAGCTCGGCCGCCTCGTCGGTCTCCATCGGGCCCAGCTCCACAGTGGCCGCGCCCGGCAGCCCCGGCAGCCGCACGCGGGAGGTGACCAGCACCGTGCTGCCCGGGCCGCCCGGCAGCAGCGGCGCCACCTGGTCGGCCGACGTGGCGTCGTCGAGCAGGACCAGCAGCCGTCGCTCCGCGCTCCAGTTGCGGAAGATGCGCCCCAACTCCTCCGTGTCGTCGGGCAGGTCGACCACCGGGTGTCCGAGGTCGCGCAGGAGCGCGCGCAGCACGCACGCCGGGCGCACCGGGCGGTCGTCGTCGTCGTGCAGCCGCGCGTACAGCTGCCCGTCGGGGAAGAGTTCGCGCAGCCGGTGCGCGGCGTGCACGGCCAGCGCGGTCTTGCCGGCGCCCGCGCCGCCGAGCACGGTGACGATGCGGGGCGCGGACCGCGCGCCGGCGGCCGGCTGCGCCAGCTCCTCCAGGCGCGCCAACTCGGCCCGGCGGCCGGTGAAGTCGGCCGTGTCCACCGGAAGTTGTGCCGGCGGGCGGTGACCGGCCGCCGGATGGGCCGCGAGGGCGGCGGCGGGCGCGGCCCCGGCTGGCGCCAGCGGGGCCGGCTCGGGCCGCGTGGGGACGGTGGCGGGCGTGGTCAGGGCGACCGGTTCGGCGCGCGCCGCGGGCTGGTCGGGTTCGAGGGTCTCGTTGAGCACGTCCCACTGGAGCTTCTGCAACCGCTCCGACGGGTCGATGCCGAGGTCCTCGACGAGGTTGCGGCGCAGCCGGGTGAACGCGTCGAGCGCCATGCTGCGCTGGTCGGCCCGGTAGGCGGCGCGCATGAGCTGCGCCGTGAACTCCTCGTGCACCGGGTGCGCCGCGGTGAGTTGCCGCAGCTCGCCGAGCAGGCTGCGGTGCCGGCCGAGTTGCAGCTCGGCCTCGATGCGCAGTTCGAGGGCGCTGATCCGGGCCTCGGAGATCTGCGTGATCCGGGCCGCGAGCACCGGCCCCGCCTCAAGCCCGGCGAACGGGTCGCCGCGCCACAGGGCCAGCGCGGAGCGCAGCGTGGCCACCACGTTCAGCGCGTCCCCCTTGCCGAGGGCGCGCCGCGCCTGGGTGACCCGGCGCTCGAACTCCCACAGGTCCAGCTCGTCCACCAGCAGGTTGATCCGGTAGCCGTTGGGGCACGTCTCCAGCCGGTTGCTGGGGCCCGACGCGCTCTGCAGCGCCCGGCGGAGCTGGTAGACGTAGGTCTGTACGGTCTTGCGGGCGAGCCGTGGCGGCTCGTCCTCCCACAACTCCTCGATCAGCGCGGAGGTGGTGACCAGCCGGTTGGCGTGGATGAGCAGTACGGCCAGGGCGCGCCGGGCCATGGGCGCCGACGGCGTGCGGTTCTCGCCCCGCTCTCTGACCTCCATCGGTCCGAGCACCCCGATGCGCAGGGCCGTCGGCTCGGTATCGGGTGTGCCCGCATCGGGCAACGCGCCGTCCTTCATGTCTTCCCCCGTGTTGCGTTGTCACATCGCGCATGGCTCCCACCGACGACTCGCGGGGCGAGTGGGCCCCGCGGGCTCACATGGGTGGGGCTCTGCCGGCCGGTCGGTCCGGCGTGGGGCCGGGCACCGGGCCGCGGCGTTGGGCGCCCGCCGAGGTCGCGGCGCGGGCGTCGGATATCGAGCGCCGCCACGGCTCGCCCGGTGCGGGCCTGCGGCGCGGGGCCTGAGCGGCGAAGCGCCCGACGGCGGACGGGTTGGTGGCGGGTGAGGTGGTCGCGGGTGAGGTGGTGGCGTACGTGCCGGCGGCGCGCGGGGCCGCCGGGGCGGGTGTGCCACACCACCGCGCGGTGGTACGCGGCGGCGGGGCGGCCCGCGACAGCGTTGCCACGGATGGCCTGACGGCCTGCGGCGCGGGCGCGACGGGCGTCGCGAGCGGCCCGACGGATGTCGCGAGCCGCGCGGCGGTGGTGGGCTGCCCGCCAGTAGTGGTGGGAGGCGCGGCGGAGGTGGCGGGCCGCGCGATCCGTGTGCGGGCCGCGCGCACCCGGCCGGGGGCCGGCCCCGTGCCGCACCGGGGGCGGGGCGATCCACCGCTCACCGCCCGGGTGCGGGCCGCTAACCGCGGACGAGGTGGCCGGGTGCTCATGGGGCTGACCGTACGGCGCGCCGCAGATCGGCGCAGTAGCACCACCGGAATCGGGTGACTAGCAGGAATTTGCCGTTGCCTTCGGCGGCCTTGCCATTGGGCGAACGAAACGACTGGCAGAAATGCGGGGCGCGCTTCCCGCGCACGCCCGTACCGCCAAGGCCGGAGCGCGTTCCGACGTTGACGGAAGTGACGGTTTCGTCCGGTCGATCCGCGCCACGGGCCGTGGCGCCGACCATGGCGCGGGATAGTGGAAGAGAGAAACGAGAACGGTGACCGCTCGGTGCGGCGACACGCATCCCTGGACCCTCCATGTCTCGTGCTGACGGGTTTTCCCAGCGATCCCAGTAGCTACGTGGCCAGTTGGGTCGCATCCAGTGCGTCGCGCCGCTGAATCATGGCATAGGACCCGGCCGGATTTCCATGGTGATTCCGAGGCGCCGTTCCCCCTTCGCACCGAACAACGCCTTGTTCATTGCCGCGCCATATGACTGCCATCCCTCGTGGACCTCCAGTGTGAGCATCGGCACAGCCGCCGGCACCCGGAGGCCCACTCGCGGCCCGTATCGACGGGGCCGGTGTCCGTCGCCGCGAAATGCGCCGCCCCCGACCACCGGCCAGGTCGCGCGGGCCGCCCCGCGCCTGGCCGCCGAGCCGGCCCACCACGCCCGGCATCCACCACCCCACCAGGGCACATGCCACACCTGGGGCGCCCGGCGACCGCGTCGCGACAACCACCACGAGCCGCCAACGCCCCGCCCCGCCCCCGCGACCGACTCCGGGTTCTTCGCCCCCGCACCGGCGGACACATCGCACACGCGGAATCCGCACCGATTGGCCGGGTATGCCCGGGCCTTTCCTCACGACCCGTCAATTCCCGGTCGACCGGAGGGAACAGGCAGCGAAATCCGCCGCGTCAGCATCCCCGGCGCGGCGACATTCGCCGTCGCCGCCGGCCCCAGCGACACCCCTCAAACACCCCAGCGGGATCGCGTGAATTCCGGTTGCCGCGTTACGGGCGCCACCGGACGGGGAAGCCCGCGCAGCGGACATGCCGTGCCGAGCCATTCCTCGATCCGCATATCCAGCCGGGCGCGCGACGCGCACCCAGCACGGGACCGCCACTCGGGCGCCGCTCCGAACACGACACGCGTTACGCGCGGTTCACCGCGTCGCGCATTCAGCCGCCGACCCGATCTTACGTCAAATCCCTTACGGCAACGGCCTTTCCGCATGCTCGCGCCCGGCGGGCCAAGGCGCCCCACCGCCGCCCTTCGCCGAGAACTCCCACCGCGTGACCGGGAATACGGGCACCCCCTAAATCGCGCAATTCACAGGGCGCGGCCCGAGCCCTTCGCCACGGACGACACCAGCGCCGAGGACACCAACCGGGCCACCCCGGGCCACCCCTGAGACAGCCTGACCACCCCGGGACAGCCACGGCGGCCGGCGGGCGAGGCGCGGGCGTCTCGCTAGCCGAGCACCACCGCCGCGAACCCCGCCAGTCGCCGCCGCACCTCCTCCCCCGCCAACCCCTCGACCGTCACCAGGTGTTCCACGAGGTCGGCCCGGGTCGCGGCCAGCAGGACGTGGGCGGCGTAGTCGGCGTCGGGCACGTCGGGCAGCTCCCGCAGCACGTCGCGGAGGGTCGCGTGCCACCCGACGTAGTGCCCGGCCTGGTACGGGCTGGCGCCACCCGCGTCCTCCAGGGCCAGCGTCAGGTGCCGGTTGGCGAGCTTGAACTCCAGCACGGCGTCGAGCAGCGCCAGGGCCCGTTCCCGGGGCGCGCCCCCCGGGCCGAGCGGCGGCGGCCCGGCCTCCACGGCCTGTCGCAGCGGCTCGATCCGGGCCTCGACCAGGGCGCGGATCAGCCCTGCCCGATCCCCGAACCGCCGGAAGAGGGTCCCCTTGCCGACCCCGGCCGCCGCCGCCACGTCGTCCATCGAGATGCCGCGCGGGCGCTCGCTGCGGGCGAACAGCGCGTCGGCCGCGGCCAACACGGCCTCGCGGTTGCGCACGGCGTCCGCGCGCTCCCTCCGTACGGTCACGGAACCCTCCTCTTGCGAAGCGGACCAGCGGTCCGTATATTGCCGATGACACAAGCGGACTATCGGTCCGCATCGTATCGGACGGAGCACTTCCGATGACCGACCCCACGGCACCGGCGGACCTCTTCCGCCACGGGCTGCGCCTGCTGCTCGCCAAGGACATCGACGGCTGGGTGGCGCTGAGCGACGAGCAGGTGCGCGTCGAGTTCCCGTACGCCCCGCCCGGCTACCCGCGGCGGCTGACGGGCCGCGCCGAACTCGCCGCGTACCTGCGGGACTACCCCGACCACATCGACCTGCGCGAGGTCGCCCACCTGGAGATCCACGAGACCACCGACCCGACGACCATCGTCGCCGAGTGGCGCGGCACCGGCCGCGTCGTCGCGACCGGCGCGCCCTACGACATGACGTACGTGGTGGTCGCCACCGTCCGCGACGGGCGCTTCACCCACTACCGCGACTACTGGAACCCGCTCGCCATCCCGGACTCGATGGCCGCCGAGCGGACCACCGCGAGGAGCGCGCCGTGACCGAGCACGACACCGCACCGGCCACCCCAGCCACAGGGGCCAGTGGAACCACCCTGGTCACCGGGGCCACGGGCAACACCGGCGGGCGCGTCGTTGGCCGGCTCGTCTCGCTCGGGCGGCCCGTCACCGCGGCGAGCCGTGGCGCCACCGCGCCGGCGGGCGCCCGAGGCGCGCGCTTCGACTGGTACGACCCCGCCACCCACGACGAGGCCCTGCGCGGCGCGGACCGGGTGTACGTCGTCCCGCCGGTCGGCGACCCCGACCCGGCGCCGGTGGTACTGCCGTTCCTGCGCCGGGCGCGCGCGGCCGGCGTGCGCCGCGTCGTACTCCTCAGCTCGTCCGCGATCCGGGCCGGCGACCCGGGCGTGGGGCAGGTGCACGCCGCGCTCGACGACCTCTTCGAGACCTGGTCCGTGCTGCGGCCGTCGTGGTTCATGCAGAACTTCACCGGCCAGCACCCACACGCCGACAGCGTCCGCGGCGACGGCGTGCTCACCACCGCCACCGGCACCGGCCGCGTCGGCTTCGTGGACGCCGAGGACATCGCCGAGGTCGCCGTGCACGCGCTGACCGACGACCCGCCACCCACCGGCGACCTGGTCATCACCGGTCCCGAGGCGCTGAGTTACGACGAGGTCGCCGCCCTGCTCAGCGCGGTGACGGGCCGCCCCGTCAGCCACGCCCCGGTCGGCTTCGCCGACCTACGCGACCGGTTGGCGGCCGGGCTGCCGATGGAGTACGCCGCGTTCCTGGCCGGCCTCGACCGCGCCATCGCCGAGGGCGCCGAGGAGTACGTCACCGACACCGTGCTGCGCCTCACGGGCCGCCCGCCCCACACCCTCCGCGAGCACGCCGTCGCCCACTTGGGCCAGCGCCCCGCGCCGGCCACGCGCCCCGACCGCACGCCCTGACCGCGCGTTCTGACCGCACGCCCTGACCACGTGCGTCCGGTGACACGCCCCGTGGAGCAGCCGTGGTCGCGCGGGCCCGCCACCCGCTTCGAGCAGCCCTGACCGCGCTGCCCGGAACGGGCCGGGGCCAGCGCGGGCCGGTCCCGGCCGGCGCGCGGTGTGCGGACCGCCGCCGGCGCGCGCGCCGTGGCGACAGCGCGGGGGCGTGGCCGACGGCCGTGCGTTGTCAGTGGTCGGTCGTAGCGTGTGAACCGTCCCTATCCACGCTGCTGGCTGCTGCGCGATGCGGACACCGGGCCGGACCCACCCGGGTCCGGCCCGCACCCGGCCCTGCCACCGATCGCGCGCTCACCGACCGCGCGCTCACCGACCCCGCCGACCGCTGCCGTCCGAGCCGACGGCTGACCACCCGAAGGGGGGCGCCGATGCTCACCGCCCAGCGCGGCACGGCGGTTGGCCGACCGGACTTGAGGCGCCGGCGCGTGACACGGCTACGACCGCAGGGCGGCGACGAACTGGGGGATGGCCGCGGCCACGTGCGCCCCCAGGTCGATCGCCGCGTGCGCCTCCGGCACCCCGGGCGCCTCCGCGAACTCGGGGAGGCCGAGGAAGGCGAAGAGCGGCCCGATCGGACCGAGGGACGCCGCCCACTCCCCCCGCGCCGCCCGCGAGCCGCCCCTCCTCCCACGCCCGCACCAGCGGCGGGAGGACGCACAGCGCCGCCAGCGTGGTGACGACGGGCGCCGCCTGGCTCAGGGTCCGGCCCGCCGGCGTGTCGTGCCCCAACAGGCCGAGCAGGCTGCCGATCCCGGCGACGACCTCCCCGAGCACCGGGTACGGGACGTGCTCGTCGGGGGTGGTGGCCAGCGTCCAGTCGCCGAAGCCGGCCGCGAGCACCACCAGGCTCGACGCCAGGACGCCGCCGTGGAAGTGGCGCAGCAGCGGCTGGTCCGGCGCGCGCGGTGTCCACAGGTCGATGCCGGCCCGCGCGAACGCCAGGTAGCAGGTGCTCATGCTGGTCAACACCCCCAGCGCCAGGCCCTGTTCCTCCTCGTCCCGAGACCCGGGCTCGTCGCCGGTGTGGTACGGCCAGATCCCGTCGGGGAACAGGCTGGCCCGGGCGTCACCCGTGGCGACCTTGTGCGCGATGGTCGCCGGGTAGGCGGCCATGAGCGCGAGGAGGCCGCCGACGGTCGGCGTGTCGTCGTCCTCACGCCGCGCGGCGCGGGCGGCCTGCTGCCACAGCGGGGTGAGCCGCGACCCGTCCAACGCGGTGTTCAGCGAACCGGCGATCGCGCCCACGGCGGCGTCCACGACCCGCAGCAGGCTGTGCACGATCTCCCGCACGCACCCGAAGACCGCCCGCAGGCACTTCTTGGCCTCGGCCAGCAGGTGGGCGAGGTCCTGGTCGTACACCTGCCGCTGGCTGCCGACGAGGCCGCCGACCGCCTCCCACAGGGCGTGCAGATGGCACAGGACGCGCTCCCTGACCGCGGCGAAGTCCGTGGCGAAGGCCCGCTCAAGCGCGGGGTCGAGCCGGAGGGCGGGGAAGGTCAGCGGCCCGAGTCGCTGGAGCCGCTCCTCGAGCCAGCCGGCGATCGGGTCGTTGAGGGCCTCGAAGACCACCGGACGGGGCACCGCGAAGGCGATGCCGGCCTGGAACGTCTTGTCCTTGAGCAATCCGTGCGCGAGCACGTCGAGCAGTTGGTCGAGGTCACCCTCCCGCGCGTCGAGCCAGGCGTCGACGGTCTGGTCCAGGCGAGCGAACCCGTCGGCGTCGGCGACCGTCCGGGAGAGGTTCATGGCCCGTTGGAGCGCCGTCTTGGCCTCCCACACGGCCTTCCAGTCGGTCGCGGTGCTCAACCAGCCGATCACCTCCCGGGAGGGGACACCGACGCCCGCGAAGCACGCGCCGACGGCCCGCCCGCCCTCCTCCATGCCCCGCACGGGCAACCGGACACCCGGCGCGACGGGCCGCCCCGCGAGCGCCAGTCCGGTCGCCGCCCAGCCTGTCCCGTCCGCGGCCCAGCTCCCCACCTCGACCACGCCGCGCTCCACCCCGAACCACAGGTCGCCGATCACGAGCGGGTCCCCGGCGCCGTCCGCCCCGGCCCGCGTGCCCTGGGCCGTGGCGCTGGCCGCAACCTCGTTCCCGTTGGCGGTACACGCGGCATCGGTGCTGGTCGGTGCGTCGGTGGTGGTCGGTACTTGTACGGCGGGCGGGGCGGTAGGTCCCTCCAGTGCGTGCCGGGCGATCGCTCGGATGACCTCGGCGGTGCGGGCGAGCCGGTCGGGGGCGACGCCTGCGGCGAGGTCGCCCAGCGCCGCTCCCCCGGCGTCGAACGCGGGCAGCCGCCCCCGGGCGTCGCTCTCGCGCAGGGTGCCCGTGCCGGCGAGGTAGGCGAGCGTCTTGGTACCGGGGCGAATGGTGGCCACGTGGTTCCCGGCCCCGTTCATGAGCACCAACTCCGTCCTGGCCAGCGTGGTGGCCCGGACCATGAATCGCAGCAGGCCCGCGTGGTCGGTCAGGAACGGCTGGGGCTCCGCGGTCAGCGTGTGCAACGTCGGCTCGACGCCTGTCACTCCGGGTCGCTGCCAGTAGATCTCGCAGTCGCCGGCGTGCGCGGCACTGGCGAGGCCGACCTCGTGCAGGACCAGCGGCCTGCCGGTCGCGTCGAACACGCTCAGCTCGACGTGGTGGAAGTCCGCGGTGTGCGCCTCGCCCGCGGTGCCGGGCCGGCGCACCTCGACAGAGCGCCACCTGCGCGTACGCGCCTGCTGGACGGCCAGTCGCAGCAGCGGGCCGTCGCGGTGGCAGGTGAACAGCGCGGTGTCCCGCTCCCCGCGCGTCCTTCCGGCGACGGCGAAGAGGCCGACCTCCCGGTCGATGGGGACCGGCGGCGTCCAGCGCCCCGGCGTCGACCGACTCTCGCGGATCACCCACAGCCGTCGCGCCACGTCCAGCGCGTACATGTCCCGGAAGTCCCGCTCGCCCCCGCCGTACGACTCCCGGCGACGGTGCGGGACCACGTCGGCGAACCCCACGGCGACGGGCATCGGCGGTACGGGCGCCGGCGCGAGCCGCCCCTCGCCGCCCGCCCTACCGTCGAGGCGCGCGCACGAGAAGGATCCGTCCCGGTTGGCCACCAGGACCAGCAGGGCCCCGCCGTCCGGGTACAGCGCCACTACCTGCCGCGCCCGCCTGCCCTCCTCGTGCGAGAGGCGAGCGCTGCCACCCCGCGCTCCGTCCGCGCCGCGCCACGCCACGTGCACGGGGTACGCGTCGGTGGGTCGCACCCACGCGGCGCAGGCGTACCGACCGTCGCCCAGTTCGACGTCGGCCAGCAGGCCGCCACCGGGCCCCGCGTCGTCGAACTCCGCCTCCATCGCCTCGCCTTCGCGGATCAGGCAGTACCGGCCGTCTCCCTGCCGCGCGTACGCCAGCCCCTCGCCGTCACAACGCAAGGCCTCCCACCGGGCCCCGTCGTCGGCCGACAGCCGCCGAGCCGGGCCGAAGCCGCCGTCCGGCGCGAGCGCGCAGGTGTGCAAGGCGCCCGCGGTGTCCAGCACCACGCAGCGCGGCGAGTGACCCACGACGACGACCTCGGCGGGCTCGGTCCCGGCCCCGAGGTCGAGCGGCGTCACCCGCCAGCCGAGCGGGACCCGCGCGTCGCGCACCACGTGCAGGGCCCGGCGCGGCAGCCCGTCGACCGCGCTGACCACCACCGCCTGCGGCACCGCCTCCCCAACTCCTGCCCGACCACCGGCGACCGGCGGCGCGCCATCGGCGGGGGCGGTCTCGTCCGGTGCGTAGAACTGAGCGACGGGGCGGGCGGACGAGGCATCCACCGGGATGCCCACCGCCCGCAGCGTGTCCTGCATCGTCACGTCCAGAACCTGCACGTGAGTGGCGCCGGTCGGAGCATCCTCGCCGGGTGCTGGTGTGCCCATCCGCATCTCCCTACTGCTGCTGACACCGGTCAGGGGGTCAGCGAGCTACCCCTTCGCACGGCGGGGTATGCATGTGCTGATAGCTCACGACATACGCGTACGTATGTTGACGGAGCGGATGCTCGCCACCTACGCAGACCAGCCCGGCACGCGCCACGTTCACCGCCCGGCCGGGCCCTTCCCACCCACGCCGCCCTCGGCCGGCGCGAGGCCGGCCGCGTGCGCGATGACCTCGGCCGTGGCCCGCCCGCCGGCCACCGCGTGCGCGGCCCGCGCCGGTACGCACCGCCCGCGCTCCACGCTGAACTCGGCCATGACGACACCGGCGTGGTCCGTCGCCAGCTCCGTCCGCCACACGGGCCAGCCGCGCTCCCGCAGGGCGGCGGCGAACTCGCGGGTGTGCTCCGCCGCCACGATGTCGTCCGCCGTCCCGTGCACCAGTCGCACGGGCAGCGGCCCCGCCGACGTGGTGGCCAACTCCGCCAACGGGCTGGCGCCGGTGGTCCGGGCGGGCCGGCCGTAGTGGCCCGCTATGCCGACGACGGCCATCGGCCGCCATCCGTCGCACGCGGCGGGTCGCAGCGCGAGGCCCGCCGCGGCCCCGGCCCCGGCCGACCAGCCGGCGAGCACGCACCTATCGGCATCGCCCCCGTGGGCGCCGGCGTGCTCCCGTACGAAGCGCAGCGACTCGAGGAGGTGCGCGCGCCCGCCGTCCGCGGCGTCGGAGCGCCAGTCCGGTACGTAGACGAGCAACCCGAGCCGCGCGACCTCGCGCGCCAGCGGCCGCAGAACGTCCCGTTCTTCGGGGCCGATGCCGTGCCACAGCAGGGCGACGGGCGCCGCCGTCCGGGCCCCGTCGGGGCGGTGCACGTCCATGGCCAGGGCGTCGGTCCCGTAGGTGGTGGTGTGCGTCGTGGGCTGGGTGGTCACGTCCGTGCGCTCCTGATCCGCTGGTGTTGACGGGCCTTCGATCCTGCCCGTACCGCCGACCGGCCCGACGACCGCCTCCGCCACCCAACCCGGCCCACCGCGGCGCCGCGCCCCTCTCCCCGCCCCCGCGCGACGTTCCCTTGCCGCCACGCGACGGGGAGGCGAACTTTCGGCGGCCCGCGTACGGGCGGTTGACGCGCGTAGCGTGCCGGCCACAGGCTAGGTCCCGGCCACCAACGAGGCGTTGGCGACGGCCATTTCAGCCGGGGGCCGACGGTTCCCGCCAGCGATGTGACGGTTGACGGTCGGGAGGCCGGCATGCTCAGACGCACCACACGTTTGCTTGTCTCATTTGTCATGGTCATGGCGGGCGCCGTGATCGGCGTTGGCACCACGTCGGGCACGGCACAGGCCGCCTCGTGCTACACCTGGAACCGCACCCTCTCCCAGGGCTCGACGGGCAGCGACGTGACCCAGTTGCAGATCCGCGTGGCCGGCTGGGTGACCTCGGGCGAACGGCTCTCGTACGACGGCAACTACGGCGCCCGTACCGCCGCCGCCGTGAAGAAGTTCCAGGCCGCGTACGGCCTCAGCGCGGACGGCGTGGCGGGCCCGAAGACCTTCAGCAAGATCTACTCGCTCCAGGACGCGGACTGCACGCCGATCCACTTCACGTACGCCGAGCTGAACAAGTGCAACTCCACCTGGTCCGGCGGCGCGGTCTCGGCCACCACCGCCAAGGCGAACGCCCTGAAGACCATGTGGAAGCTGGAGGCGATGCGGCACGCGCTCGGCGACGTGCCGATCCAGATCTCCAGCGGCTTCCGCTCCTACGCCTGCAACAGCGCGGTCGGCGGCGCGTCCAGCAGCCGCCACCTGTACGGCGACGCCGCCGACCTCGTCGGCTCGCCGACCCTGTGCCGCCTCGCGCAGCAGGCCAGGACGCACGGCTTCTCGGAGATCCTCGGCCCGGGCTACACCGGCCACAACGACCACACCCACGTGGCCTTCGACCCGTCGGCGTTCTGGTCCGCCCCCAAGTGCGGTATCTGAACCACGCAACGCGCCCGCCCCGTCGACACCCCGCCCCGAGCGGCGAGCCGACGGGGCGGGCTCGCGGCTTTCGCCCCTGCCGGGCGGGATGGCACGGTGGGGCCTGGGGCGTAAGCCGACTCCGTCACCCGAGCGGTTAGCGCAACACGCGCCCAGAGGCTCCCCACTACGCCACTCGTTTCAGGTCGACCCAGGCCAACGACCCGAGCGCGCAAGCATCATGCGACTGAATGCCCGCAAGGCCACGACGGGGGCCCCTCCCACCCGTAAGCTTTTTTCCTCGGGGAAATTCCTGTGAGGGGGCGACATGGAACCACTCGCATTCGCGGCAGCTAGCGCATTGGTTTGCGCGATGGCGACAGATGGTTGGCGAACAGCACAGGCAGCGACAGTGGCGCTATGGCGCCGGGTGGCCCCTGAGAGGGCAGCCGCGATAGGGACAGAATTGGACGAGGTCCGGTCTCTGATGCTGACCGCGCGACAACAGGGGCATCAGGATCCGGAGGACGCCCTGGCTGGCACATGGCGCCTGCGCCTCCAACAGCTTCTCGACCAAGAGCCCCAGTTCGCCGACGAGCTACGGCGACTCTTGGACGAACACCTCACGCCGGCACTGGAGGGGAAGGGCTTCGACCGCCCCCACAAGGTCGTGCAGAATGCCACAGCTAACGATCACTCCGAGATCATCCAGGTCGGTCGTGACGCCCATATCCATCGGCCGCCGAG
The DNA here is from genome assembly GCF_029392895.1 of Streptomyces sp. 71268. NCBI lineage: Bacteria > Bacillati > Actinomycetota > Actinomycetes > Kitasatosporales > Streptomycetaceae > Streptomyces > Streptomyces sp. 71268. The sequence goes on along the minus strand of NZ_CP114200.1, from coordinate 6,177,692 downwards.
GCCATGACGAGCCGACCCCACGATCCCCCTCAACCCCATCTCGTACAGAACGCTACTTCTCACGGTCATGGCCAAGTCATTCAAGTGGCCGGGGACCTCCACCAGAGCACCCACCCGGCCTGCACCCCTGGTCCCCTGCCCAGCCTGCCGCGCGAGGTTTCCGGGTTCACAGGCCGTGAGGACGAACTGCGTTCCCTACTCCGTGAAGCCACTGAGCAATGCGGGGCCACCGTCGTCTCAGTCGTGGACGGCATGGCCGGAGTCGGCAAAACCGCATTCGTCATTCACGCAGCACATCTGCTTGCCAAACACTTCCCCGACGGACAACTCTTCCTTCGCCTGCACGCGCACACGCCCGGGCAACGCCCCGTCGACTCCTCAGAGCTCCTCGCCTCCCTGCTCACCCTCCACGGCGTCCCCGCGCAGTTGATCCCAGCCCATCTGGACGCCCGTTCCGCGCTATGGCGAGCCCAGCTCTCAGGGAAGAAGACACTCATTGTCCTCGATGACGCAGTGGATTCCGCCCAGATTGAACCGCTACTGCCAGGAACCGGTAATTGCCTGGCCCTCGTGACCAGCCGTCGCCGACTCTTGGCCCTGGACAACGCCACGTCCATAACCCTCGCTCCCCTGCCGACAGAGCAGGGGGTTCGACTCCTCCACCAGCTCGCGCACCGCACCCCGGAACCATCCGAGTTGGCCTCAGCCGCCGGCATGGTCCGGCAGTGCGGCAACCTCCCTCTGGCAATAGCCGTACTTGCCGGGCGCTTGGCTCATCACCCGAAATGGTCGATCACTCAACTCGCAGCGAACTTCGCCGCGGCTCGGGACCGGCTCAGTGAACTGCGCGTCCCAGGCCGCGCTGTCGCTGCGGCCTTCGACCTGTCCTACGCGGCCCTCCCCCCGGAGCAAAGACGCCTCTTCCGCAGCCTGAGCTCGCACATCGGGCCGGACTTCGACGCGTACGCCACTGCGGCCCTTAACAACATCAGGGTAGAACAGGCACGCCACGGTCTTGAGCTCCTGTACGCGGACCACCTGATCGACGAGTTGACCCCAGGTCGCTTCCGTATGCACGATCTCATTCGCGCATACGCAGAAGACCGCAGAAAGGCTGAAGACACTCCCGCGACGAGGTGCCGAAGCCTTGATCGCCTTCTGGACTACTACCAGGGCGCGACCGCAGAGGCCGACTGGTTTCTGCGGCAGTGCCACCACGGCAGCTCACCACCTGGGGGCACGCGCATTGGTCATCTACCACAGAATCGAGACGAGGCACTGGCGTGGATGCGTCGAGAGCGCGCCACTCTCATCGCCTGCATCGACTTTGCGCGAGCCCAGTCGGACGACGCTCGGGTCGTCACGCTGACGGCCTCGATGGCGGTCTTTCTGCGTCACGACGGCCCTTGGCCGCACGTTGCCTCCCTCCACCGTGCCGCCGTCGCAGCGGCCCGCCGTTGTGGCGCACAGCGCGCTGAGGCGCACGCATCATACGAGCTGGCCTGCGCCCGGGCTGCGATCGGCGACTACCAGGAAGCCGTCCAATTGCACGAGCGAGCCCTGGCTTGGTACCAAGGCGCTCATGACACGCATGGTGCCGCCACTACCTTGCGCGAGCTGGGCCGGATGCGATCGGCGACCAGCGACTACCCTGCGGCGGCCCGGCTCCAAGAGCAGGCCCTTTCCGCGTTCAGATCCATCGGGGATCGTCGGTGCCAGGCGGTCACCCTGGGGGCGCTGGGCCGGGTTCGGGACATGACCGGAGACCTTTCGGCCGCCGCCGCCTTGCAGGAGCAGGCGCTCACCCTGTGCCGGGAGGCGCGTGATCAGGCGGGGGAAGCTGTTGCGCTGCACGACTTGGGCCGCGTGTGGTCTGCCATGGGCGATCACGCGCAGGGTGCGGAGTTACTGGAGCAAGCTCTCGTTCATCACCAACGGGTCGGCGACCAGGGAGGTGAGGCCACGGTTCTGAGCAGCCTGGGGCGCACGCGGCGTCAGTTGGGAAACCATGAGGCTGCCGCCCTGGCGTTGACACGCGCCCGGCAGTTGGCCAGCGCTCTCGGCGATGTGCACGGTGAGGCCAATGCCGTGTACGGCCTCGGCAGGGTAAGGAGCGAATCCGGTGATCTCGGGGCCGCAGCACAGCTCATACTCGAATCGGCGGCATTGTTCAGGACCCTCGGCGACCGGCTCGGGCAAGCGAATGCGGCCCATGCGGTCGGCCGGGTAGGGGCCGCTGCGGGAGACATTTCCATGGCCAGGGAGCAACTGAGTCGCGCTGCGGCCATGTTTCGCGCCCTCGGAGACACTGAGCGCGAAGCCGCAGTTCTCCGTAGCATGGAAAGACTCCTGACCACTTAAGGCGGCGCCGAGGTCCGCTGCTGGCAGCCAACATGCCGTACGCCTCATCGGCCACCAGGCAGGATGTGCCCAACTCGCAGCTCGATGAGTGGCAAGCGCCTCGCCGCCGAATGACGCTCACTCGGCCGCCGCTGCGGTATCGAAGTCGGTGCAGATGTCCAGTGCGTCGATCTTTGTCCGTAGCACTCCTGCGCCTCGTCGGCCTGATGCCGATCCAGGCGTGGAGCGACGCGCAGTGGCCGAGGAGTCCTCACCGCACGGGTCCCGCAGACCGGAGCGATCCCGCACGAGGCCACAGAACCACTCCGGCCCCCTGCCGGGCGGGGTGACGGCCCCGCCAACCTCAACCCCAGCCCCCTGGACATTTAGTTGTGTGGACGCAATAGTTGTATCCACACAATGAATCGAGGATGTCCCGTGGCCCAGCTCGCTCCGCGCCGGCGCTGGTTGGTGCTGGCCATCTGCTGCCTGAGCTTGTTGATCGTCAGTTTCGACGTCACCGCCCTCAACGTCGCGCTGCCCTCCATCCAGCGCGATCTGGGCAGTTCGGTCTCCGGACTGCAGTGGACGGTCGACGGCTACACCCTGGTGCTGGCCAGCCTGTTGATGTTCTCCGGTTCGCTCGCCGACCGGGTGGGGCGACGGCGCGTCTTCCAGGCCGGGTTGACCGTCTTCACCACGGCCTCGCTGCTGTGCAGCCTCGCGCCGGGGCTCGGCTGGCTGATCGCCGCGCGGGTGCTCCAGGCCGTCGGCGGGTCGATGCTCAACCCCGTCGCCATGTCGATCATCAGCAACGTGTTCGCCGACTCCCGCGAACGCGCCCGCGCGATCGGCGTGTGGAGCGGCGTCGTCGGGATCAGCATGGCGGCCGGGCCGATCATGGGCGGCGCGCTCGTGGAGGCGGCCGGTTGGCGCGCCATCTTCTGGATCAACGTCCCCATCGGCCTGGCCGCGCTCGTCCTGACCCGGCGCTACGTACCGGAGTCCCGCGCCGCGCGCCCCCGCCGCGTCGATCCCGTCGGGCAGGTCCTGGTCATCGTCCTCCTCGCGACGGTGACGTACGCGATCATCGAGTCGCCGGCCCGGGGCTGGGACTCGCCGCTCGTGGTCGCGTGCGCGCTCACCGCCCTCGGCGCGCTCCTGGGGCTCCTGTGGTACGAGCCCAGGCGCGCCGATCCCCTGGTTGACCTGCGACTCTTTCGGTCCGTGCCGTTCTCGGGGGCCACCGTCACCGCCGTGGCCGCGTTCTTCTCGCTGGGCGGCTTCCTGTTCATCAGCTCCCTCTACCTCCAGCACGTACGGCGCTTCGACCCGCTGCACGCCGGCCTGTTCATGCTGCCCATGGCCGTCATGGCGCTGGTCAGCGCGCCGCTGTCGGGGCGGATCGTCGGATCCCACGGGCCCCGCACGCCGCTCCTGGTGGCCGGGGCCGCGCTGGGCGCGAGCGCGGCCCTCCAGGCGCTGACCTACTCCGCGCACCTCTCGGTGGCCGTACTGTTCCCCGCCTACGCGCTGTTCGGCATCGGCTTCGGGATGGTCAACGCCCCCATCACCAACACCGCTGTGGCCTCGCTGCCGCGCTCGCGGGCCGGCGTGGCCGCCGCGATGGCCTCCACCAGCCGCCAGCTCGGCCAGGCGCTCGGGGTGGCGGTCATCGGCGCGCTGCTGGCGGCCGGCGCCCACCTGGACCCGGCGGCGACCGGCCCGCACCCGGACCCGACGGCGTTCATCGACGCGAGCCGGACGGCCTGGTGGCTCATCGCCGGGTGCGGCGGCGGAATCCTGCTGGTGGGTACGCTCACCTCTGGCCGCTGGGCGCAGTCCACGGCCCGGCGCACCGCGCGGCGGCTGGCCGCCGAGGAGACCCAAGCGACAGTGAAGGCCTGATGGAACGCGCACGCGAGACGGACCAACCGGTGGACGACGCCACCGCTCAGGCCGCCACCCGAGCCTGGCAGGGGCTGCACACCCTCCTGTTGGAGCGCCACAACCGTCGCAAGGAGGTCGCGGACGCGCTCGGCATGAGCTTCAGTCGCATCCGCGCCCTGCGCCGCATCGCCCCGGGCCCGCTCACGCTGCGGGACCTGGCACAGCGGATGGGCACCGACCCGCCGTACACCACCGTCATCGTCGACGACCTGGTACGACGCGGCTTCGCGGAGCGCGTCACACACCCCGTCGACCGGCGCTCCAAGCTGGTCCGCCTCACCGAGGAGGGCAAGGCCGCCGCCCACCGCGCCGCCACGATCCTCGCCACCCCGCCCGACGACCTGCTCGCCCTGCCCCGCGAGGACATCGAGGCGCTCGACCGCGTGGTGACCCGGCTCCTGGGGTGACCTGCCCGCGGCGGCCCGGCTACGGCGTGGGGATGCCCGCCGGGGCGCGCGGCGGACGCCCGAACCGGACCGGGACGCCCGGCGAGTACAGCACGCTCACCGGCCGCGCTGCCGGCGCCGGCAGGCCCGCGGCGGCGATCAGGTTCTCGTCGCAGCGCAGGAGTTCGGCGCGGTGCAGGGGCCAGCGGGGGTGGGTGTTCGGGAGGTACATCGAGCGCCCGAAGAACGTGTTGTGCATGCCCCAGCGGGCGGTCAGGAAGTGCTCAAGGTCGGTGGGCTCGTCAACCGGCCCAGCGACCCGGATGGCGATCCGGCTGTACGCGCCCCGCGGCCCGGGCCAGCGCCGACGGCTGGTGTACGTGACGGTGTCGCCGACCCGGCGCACGCTCATCCTCGACCAGAGGTAGGGGAGGCGGAACGCGGCCCGGGCGACGGCGACGGGAACCAGGCGGGACGCGTCCAGCGAGCGGAAGACCACCCCACGCCGGCCGTGGGCGTCCACCGAGTACAGGCGGACGTTGGTCTCCGGGAAGGTCCCGAGGTAGGGGACGCCCGGGAGCCGGAACCAGCCCACCCGGTGCATCCGGAAGGCGACCAGCCCGACGTAGGTGCGACCGTCCAACGTGTCCGGACGGGTGCCGACGGGCAACAGCGGCGCGACGGCGGCGGGTTCGGCGGCCCAGTGCAGGAAGGTCAGGTCCAGCCAGGACTGCGTGAGCAGCGGGTACTCCGCGTCGTGCGGCGGGTCGGCCGTTATCGGCTCGGGAACCCTCTCCAGCGACACCATCACCGCAGTATCCCAGGGGACCGCCACCCTCCTACGGGCCGGCCGGGAGCGGGAGTCGGACCGGGGGCCTCGCTCGGGCTGGTGGGCTCTCGGCGGCGGGCCGGGTACGTCCCGGCGGGGGCTCGAATGGGGGCGGCCACCGGCAATACCGACACGCAAGAGAAACACGCCGAAGAGAAACCACCTTTCGCCAGCCTTTCCCTGGTAGACGGCTGTCTCCCTCGGTCGTCCCGCTCACCGGGTTCACCACTTCGTTGATGACGGTGCGCCAGTTGGCTAGCTTGTACGGGTCATGTCGGGCCAGCACCCGACAGGACGATGAACAAGGGGGAAACACATGCTGCGCACGAAGTTCACGGCCATAGCGGCAGCGACGGTGATGACCGTCGGCGTCGCCGGAACCGCCTCAGCGGTCAGCGACACGAATTCTCCGCCGGCCCCTCCGTCGATAGCGGCGGACCCGGCGTACAAGATTCTCAAGCACCTCAAGTACATGGGTCCCGGCCATGCCTCGCTGCGTGTTGGTTACTACAACAGCGCCCAGGACAAGGGATTCGGCTGGAACAAGCTGAAGAAGAAGCACAACATCACCAAGTACGGCGCCGTCGAGTACGTCGCGCAGTCACCCAACCGTCAGCACATCGGCGGGAAGTCGTACCGGGAGATCGCGTACGCGGGCAAGTACAAGTGCCGTAACGGCGTCTGCAAACTCGTCAAGCAGTACAAGGTGCAACTCACCGTCAACGAGAAGAAACTGCGGGACGGTCAGGACAAGGGTGTCATCACCATGTACTGCACGGGCGTGGTCAAGTGCCCGAAGTGGGTGTCCACCACGCTGGCCAAGCTCAACCGCGGATCAGCAGCCAGCTCCGACGAGCAGTACCAGCGCTCCTACCGGCCACTCGCCACCAGCACGCGGACGTTGACGGCCACCGCGGTGCCGGCCGAGAAATCCGCGGCCGCTCACAAGCCGTCGCTGAACACGCCCGCTTTCGGCGGCTTCGCGGAGTAACCTCCCCGCGCCCTTTCGGAAGACGTGCCTGCTTCGACTCCGACCAGTGGGGTCGAAGCAGGCACCCGAGCCCGGCCACCGCCCAGGAGCTGAACCGTGCACACCAGCACCCCGTTTCTGGCGCGCGCCGCCGAAGCGGCAATGACCATGGGCGGCGACGGATACCGCCTGCTCCATCTCGATATCCCGACCCGCAGGCTCACCTTCGCGGATACCGGCGCCGCTCCCGCACCCGGTATCTTCCTCCACGGAAGCCCCCGACAGGCCGCCGACCGTGCCTGGCGCGCGGACCACGACTGGCAACCCGCCCCAAAATCGCCTCCCCATCTCCAATTGGCCTGGCTGCTCGATGACATGAGCACCTGGCTCGCGGACCTTTCCGAAATCCAGGTCACCGTGGACGGCCTCGACGCCCCCGTACCGGATTGGTGTGACGTTCTCCTCCGGGACGGCGACACCCGCCTCCGGGCCCGCGTCCAGCTCGCGAACCGAAACGAACCCCTCGACTTTCCGGGAATGTACCTGCGCGACCTTTTCGCGGAGGGCCGGGCGAGCGACTACGTCGCGGATGAGTTCCCGCACGTGGTCGACCTGAGAACGGTGCTGTGAGCCCGACCACGGCGCCGGCGAAGGCAGCGATCCGCTCCCCCGGCCCGCCGTACGAGCACCACCGACGCGACCAATGTCCGCGACCGATGTCCGCGACCGACGCGCGCCGGACGCCAGGCGCCGGGCGCCGGACGCCAGGCGCCGGGCGCGGACACCGTACGGGAGCGGCTACCGCCCCAGGGCGGCCACGCCGGCGCGGGCGAACTTCTCGTCGAGGTCGCCGCTGGGGGCGCCGGCCACGCCGATGCCCGCGATCGGGGCGCCCTTGACGGCGATCGGGGCGCCGCCGGCCAGGAACAGGGTGTTCGGGATGTCCTTCAGGTTCGGCGCCGTCTTCAGGCGGTTGGCCAGCTCGGAGGTGGGCGCGTTCCAGGAGACCGAGGTGTACGCCTTCCTGACCGCCGACTCGTAGGACTGCGGGCCCGCGCCGTCCCCGCGCAGGGTGACCACGGTGTTGCCGTTGCGGTCGACGACCGCGACGGACACCCGCTCGTTGTGCTTGCGCGCCTCGTCCAGTGCGGCCTTCGCGGCCTTGGTGGCGGCCTCGACGGACAGGTGCGTGGACTGCGTGGTGTGCGCGCTGGCGACGGCGGCGGCCGGCGCGGCCGCCGGGGTCGCGGCGTTGGCGGAGAGCGCGCCGAAGGTGCCGGCCGCGAGGGTGGCGGCGACGGCGGTGCCGGTCAGGGCGCGGGCGCCACGGGAAAGCTTCTTCATCGAGTGTCTCCTGCTCCTCGGTGACGTGCTGTGCTCCAAGCCTGCGGTCCGGGTCCGCCCTCACGGCTCGACGGATCGGCCTCGTCCCCGGCACCGTACGGCCGAGCCCCGGGTCATCCGATCGGTTGACCCGGCGGTCGGCGCTTCGACGGACAATGAGGGAATCCGCGCAGGTCCGGGCAGTGTCGAACCGTCCGCGTACGGCGCGGGCACGATGGGGAACCGTGCCGCACACCTCGTGCGGCGCGCACGCGACCAGAACGGAGCGCACGGGGTGCGTACAGCCTCCAGGAACCTCGCGGGGTCACGGCCGTGAGCTGGGCCCGGGGCGGCCCCGACGAGCCGACCAGCGCGGGTGAGCGCGACTCCCGCTGGCTGTCGGCGGTGATGCATGCCGCGTTCTTCCTGCTGCTCGCCGCCTCCCTCACCCGTTACCTCATCCGGCACCCGGGGTCGCCGCACACGGCGTGGATCGTCGCGCTCAGCGCGGTGCTCGGCCTGCTCTACGTCCTCGGCCCCGCGATGGGCTCCCGGCCCACCCTGCGCAGGCTGCTGTGGCTCGGCGCCGAAGTGGGCGTCTGGGTCGTGCTCGTGGTGCTCGCGCCCAGCTTCGGGTGGTGCGCGGTGCCGCTGTTCTACACGGGGTTGCGCACCCTGCCGCCCCGCGCCGCGCTCAGCCTGGCCGCGCTGCTGACCACGTTCATGGTGGTCGCCCAGCAGCGCCTCGTGTCCGGCGTGGACCCCAACCTGCTGATCGCCCCGCCCGCCGTGGCCGCGCTGGCGATCGCGGTCTTCGTCCACATGGACCGGCAGGCCGCCCGGCAGCGGGCCCTCATCGACGACCTGGTCCGCACCCGCCGTGACCTGGCCGCCACCGAACGGCGCGAGGGCATGCTCGCCGAACGGCAGCGGCTCGCCATGGACATCCACGACACCCTCGCGCAGGGCCTGTCCAGCCAGCGGATGCTGTTCCAGGCGGCGGAGCGGATCTGGGACACCGACCCGGCCACCGCCCGGGGCCACCTGCGCGCGGCGGCGGGCATCGCGGAGCACAACCTGGCCGAGGCGCGCCGCTTCGTCCACGACCTGGCCCCCGCCGACCTGAACGAGGGCGGTTCCCTCCCGGCGGCGCTGCGGCTGCTCGCCGCGCGCGAGTCCACCGAGGAGCTGACCGTCCGCTGCCGGGCCGAGGGGGCCGAGACGAGGCTGCCCGCGCGGGTGGAGTCGGCGCTGCTACGGATCGCGCAGGGCGCCCTCGCCAACGTACGCGAGCACTCCGGCGCCCGCACCGCACAACTCACCCTCACCCACCTCGGCGACCTGGTCGTCCTCGACGTCGCGGACGACGGCCGGGGCTTCGACCCGGCCGCCGTGCCCGCCGAGGGCATGCGCGGCCACGGTCTGCCCGCGATCCGCGCCCGGGTACGGCAGTTGGGCGGCACCCTGACCATCGAGTCGGCGCCCGGCGAGGGCACCGTCCTGTCCGCCGCGATCCCGTTGGAGAGCCCATGACAGCCCCGGTCCGTCTCCTGGTCTGCGACGACCACCTCGTCGTACGGGCCGGCCTACTGGCCCTGCTCGCCAGCGCCCCCGACATCGAGGTCGTCGGGGAGGCGGGCGGTGGCGAGGAGGCGGTCGCGCTCGCCGCGAAGCTCACCCCCGACGTCGTCCTGATGGACCTCCAGCTCGGCCCCGGCATCGACGGCATCGAGGCCACCCGACGGATCTCCGGAACCGGGGTGCGGGTGCTCGTGCTGACGACGTACGACACGGACGCCGACATCACCCGCGCCATCGAGGCCGGCGCCACCGGGTACCTGCTGAAGGCGGAGCGGCCCGAGGAGTTGTTCGCCGCGATCCACGCCGCGGCGCGGGGGCGCACCGCGCTCTCGCCACCGGTGGCCAGCCGGGTGATGGCCCGGATGCGGGCGCCCGGGCCCACGCTCACCGCCCGCGAGCTGGACATCCTGCGCCAGTTGGCGCGCGGGCTCGGCAACCGGGAGATCGCCCGCGCCCTGTTCGTCTCCGAGGCCACGGTGAAGACCCACCTCCGCCGCGTCTACGACAAGCTGGGCGTGGAGACCCGCGCGGGAGCGGTGGCCGTGGCGAAGGAACAGCGGTTGCTGCCCTGACGTCGCCCACGGGCGGCCGGCCCACCCGCGTGGCCCGAGCGCGCCGCGCGGGTGGCCGGCTCAGACGAGTTCGCCGTCGCGGGCGACGACCTGACCGCCGTGTACGACCATGTCCCGGCGCGGCATGTCCACCACGACCTGCGGTACGCACTCGCCGCGCAGCAGGTTGAAGTCCGCCGGGTCGCCCGGCTTGAACTCCACCCGGTCAAGGCCCAGCACGTCGGCGCCGCCGTGCGTGCCCAGGGTGTGGCAGTCCACCAGTTCCTCGTCGAGGCGCACACCGGTGACCCAGCCCAGGATGTGGGTGCGGTGCAGCATGTCGGCGTTGCCGAAGGGGCTCCACGCGTCGCGCACCCCGTCCGAGCCCAGGCCCACGCGTACCCCGTGTTCGCGCAGCGTGGCCAGGGGCAGGACCAGGGAGCCGCTCGGGGCGACGGTCGTGAGGGCGATGTCCTGCTCGGCCAGGTCCCGCGCCATAGTCTCCAACTCGCCCTCGCCGAGGAACGGCAGGCAGAAGACGTGGCTGACGGTCACCTTGCCGCGCAGCGACAGCGCCCTGGTGCGCTCGACGATGCCACGCAGCACGCGGACGCCCTTCTCGTCCCGGTCGTGCAGATGGATGTCGACGCCCACGCCGTAGCGGTCGGCGAGGCCGAAGACGAGGTCGAGTTGTTCGTCGAGCGCGTGGTCGAAGCTGATCGGGTCGATGCCGCCGATCAGGTCGGCCAGACCGCTGCGCGCCGCGTCCTCAAGCAGCTTCGCCGTGCCGAGGGTACGGACCACGCCGTGCTGCGGGAAGGCCACGACCTGCACGTCGAGCGCGTGCGAGAGCCGCTCGCGTGCCTCGGCGACGCCTTCGAGCCCCCGCAGGCCGTAGGCCGGGGCCACGTCGGCATGCGCCCGCATCGCGCGGGTGCCCCGCGTCACCGCGTGGGCCAGCAGCGCGTGGGCGCGCTCGGCCACCGGGCGGCGCTGGCTGTGGAACAACGCGACGTCCTGCTCGCAGTACTCGGCGATACCGGAGGCCGGCTGGCGCGAGACCCAGTCGCCGCCCCAGGTCGTCTTGTCCGGGTGGATGTGGGCGTCGACGAGGCCGGCCAACGCGATGCGGCCACCACCGTCGATGATCCGCGCGCCCGAGGGCGCGGGGCCGTCGGTGAAACGCCCGTCGACCACGGTCAGGTCCACGGGGGTCTTCGCCCCCAGCGGCCGTACGTCACGGAAGACGACCGCCTTCCCGGGGCGCCCACGGCTGCCGTGGCCGGCCGCCGCCGGAGAGGTGGGCGCGTCGGAGGCGGCCACGGGACCGGCGGACGCGGAGAGCGCGGTGCCGGCGCCCGCGAGCGCGGCACTGGCAAGGGCGTGGCGGCGGGACAGCGGAGGGGGAACCATGACCGGTCTCCTTGCGGGTTCGAGGGGCGACGGCGTACGACGCGACGCCGCGCGGGGCCCGGACCCCGCCTCCAGATTTTGTATACCAAGCCCTGAAGCGCGGCAAGATCACCTCGAACGGACGGAGTTCTTTCGAGCCGAAATCTCCAGATTGAGCACATTTTTCGACGAGCGGCCCGCCCCGAAACCGCACCTACCAGCCCTGACGAACAACGCCCCGAGCACTTCGGTATACCGACTCCGGGGTGGACGGCTACGTGTCACCGAAGAGGGAGCGCAGTGCCACCGTGCGACTGTCGCGTACGTGCAGCAGGGTGCTGGCCGCCGCCAGCTCCTCGTCCCCCGCGGCGATGTGCCGGAACATCTCGGCGTGCTGCGCCCGCATCTGGGCCGGCTCCTCGCGCAGCCCGAACAACAACTGGAGCTGCCAGCTCAACTGTTCCATGGTGCGCGCCAACAGGGGGTTGCCACCGAGCGCCACGATCTGTTCGTGGAACGCGGTATGGGCACCGACCTCCCGATCGGCCTCGCCGGCCACGGCCGCGCTCTCGGCCCGCTCCAGCAACGCGCGCAGCGCGGCGAGCCCCTCCGGCTCCCCCGCCGCGGCCACGCGGCGCGCCGCCAGCCGCGACGCCTGGACGGCCAGCGGCTCCCACACCTCGTATAGGTGCCGCACGTCGACCGGCTCCAACGTGCGCACCCGCACCCCACTGTGCGGCGACAGTTCCAGCAGCCCCTCGGAGACGAGGGCGCGCAACGCCTCACGCACGGGCACCCGCGACATCCGCAGTTCCTCGGCCACCTCGCGTTCGACGAGCCGCGAACCCATCGCGTAGCGCCGGTCCACGATACGCTGCCGCACCGCCTCCCGCGCCTGCGCGCTCAACGACATCCGCCCCTCCCCGGGCCCACCACCCACCAGCCCCGCCCCGCTACCCGCCATCCGCATCGTCCTTCACGTTCCGTGTCCCCCGGCGAGAATACGGCGGCGCGGCCATGCGATCGGGTCCGCGCTTCTCGAACCAGCGGCCCAGGCGCAAGGCTGGTGTGCGGTCAAGGCACCTGACCGCACACCGTGGCGCGCGCTACCGATTCGAGGTTCCCTGGTCGCCGAGCACCTGAGCGCGGCGATCGCTGTCGCCGAAGGGTAGGCCGACGCTGACGACGGAAAGGGCATGGGATTGACCGATGCGACGAGCGTGGCCCTGGCCGCCGCGCACCGAACCGACGCCATGTTCACCACGGGCTGCCACTTCCGTCGTGGCCCGATCCTTGACCGACCACAAAGCCTTCCGGCGTTTGCCCGACGACCTGTAAACGCTGGGCTCGACGCCGCCGCGAAGCCTGCCGAACAGCTTGCCGACTCAGAAAGATTTGCCGGGGGTCACGGCCACCTCGGCGAGCCAGCGGCTCCACCACACCTGAACCGTGGGAACCACCTGAAGTGGCGCCCCTCACACTCGCGTTCCCCCAGCTCAGAACGATCCTTCACAGGAGGCGCCGAGTGGGGCGGGTGGGACTCGAACCCACGACCGACGGATTATGAGTCCGCTGCTCTAACCGGCTGAGCTACCGCCCCGTAACGGCGCGTCGCGCACAACTGTGCGCGTCGTCTGCCGCAGCATAGCCGCTCATACGATCTGCTGCCCCTGAGGGTCCGCATCGCGCATTGATGAGGACTGTGGAGCACCGGCGAGCGGTTCCCGGGCCGGAGAAAACCGTACCGGGGGCATGAAACGGGCATGAAAAAAGCCCCTTACGGGGCTCTTCCTTCAGCTCCCCCGACTGGACTCGAACCAGTAACCCTCCGGTTAACAGCCGAATGCTCTGCCAATTGAGCTACAGGGGACCGAGCTCCCCCGACTGGACTCGAACCAGTAACCTGCCGGTTAACAGCCGGCTGCTCTGCCAATTGAGCTACAGGGGATTGCTCCGTGTGCCTCGATTGCGCTCCCCTCCGGCTTCCCGGGGGGCGCGCGCTCGCTGCGACACATACATTAGCGCAAGCAGGGGGGTGCTTCGCCAATCGGTTCCCCCTGGATGATCAGGGAGTGATCGGAGGATGATCACCAGCACCTGCGGGTAGGCGGGCAGCACAACCCAGCGGGGCTGTTGTGTTCCGCTCGCTCAAGCGGCAGCGGAGAAGCCAGGAAAGGTGGAGTGATGCGCTACCGGCTGACGTTCATCACCGGAGTCGCCGTCGGCTACGTGCTCGGCGCACGGGCCGGGCGCGAACGGTACGAGCAGTTGCGCAAGAACGCGCAGCGGGTCTCCCAGAACCCGGCGGTCCGCAATACGGCCGAGGCCGCCGCGCACAGTGGGCGCGAGGCGGCCGGTAAGGCGTTCGACGTGGTGAGCGCGAAGTTCGGCGACCGGCTCCCCGACTCGGTGTCGGCACGCGTCCAGTCCCTGCGCGAGCAGCGCAACGGCGCGGGGGACGACTGGGGCACGAGCAACACCTAGGCCGCCACTCGTCGGCGTAGCGCGGGCCCGGGGCGAATCCCCCGGGCCCGCGTCGTGCTCGGGTCACGCCCTGGCCGGGCGCTCTCGCGGGCGGCATTCCCCCTACTGCCCGCGGGCGCCTGTCCGGCCCCCGACCGGCGGGCAGGCCGGGCCCGTGCTCGGTGGTCGGTGATCCGGGCAGGTCAGGGCGGCGCGCGGGGTGGTGCGCGGGGGCGTGGGGGCGACCGTGGCGTGGTGGGTGGTGGGCGATGAGGCATTATCGGGGCCCATGGGGATAGTCGCCGGGTTGGACAGTTCGTCGGAGAGCACGCGCGTCGTCGTCTGCGACACGGACACGGGCGCCGTGCTCAAGCAGGGTTACGCGCCGCACCCCGCCACCGGGGTCGATGTGGACCCGCAGGCGTGGTTGCTCTCGTTGGGGGAGGCCGCGGACGGCGGGCTGCTTGAGGGTGTGCAGGCCATCGGCGTCTCCGCCCAGCAGAACGGTTTGCTGGTCCTGGACGCCGGCGGGGTGCTCGTACGGCCCGCGATGCTGGGCAACGACAAGCGTGCGCAGACCGCCGCAGCCGACCTGGTGGACGCGCTGGGCGGGCGACCGGCCTGGGCCGAGGCGGTCGGTTCCGTGCCGCACGCCGGGCAGGCGGTGGCGAAGCTGCGCTGGTTGGCGCGCGCCGAGCCGGAGGCGGCGCGGCGGGCGGCCGAGGTGCTCCAGCCGCACGACTGGCTGGTGTGGCAGCTCCTCGGGCGGCCCGGGCGGCGCACGACCGACCGCGGTGCCGCGTCCGGCACCGGCTACTGGTCCGCCGCGTCGGGCCAGTACCGGCCGGACCTCGCCGAGCTGGCGCTCGGCCATCCCGTCCGACTGCCGGAGGTCATCGCCCCCGCCGAGCCCGCCGGGCACACGCCCGAGGGCCTGCTGATCTCGGCCGGCACCGGCGAGACCATGGCCGCCGCCTTCGGGCTCGGGGTCTCCCTGGGCGACGCGGTGGTCTCGCTCGGCGCCTCGGGCTCGGTGTTCGCCGTGCACCACGAGGCCCTCGCCGACCCGACCGGCACCATCACCTCGTACGCGGACGCCACCGGCATGCACCTGCCCGTGGTGCACACGCTCAACGCGGTGCGGGCGCTGCGCGGCACCGCCGAGCTGCTGGGTACGGACCTGGAGGGGCTGTCCGAGCTGGCGGTGAAGTCCACACCCGGCTCGCACGGCCTGGTGTTGCTGCCGTACCTGGAGGGTGAGCGCACCCCGCACCTGCCGCACGCGGCGGGCACGCTGTCGGGGCTGCGTCGGGAGAGCATGAAGCCCGAGCACCTGGCCCGGGCGTCGTTCGAGGGGATGCTGTGCGGGCTCGCGGACGCGTTGGACGTGTTGCGCGGGCGAGGCGTCGAGGTGCGGCGGGTGTTCCTGCTCGGGCCCGCGGCCGGGTTGCCGGCGGTGCAGGCCATCGCGCCGTCGCTGCTGGGCGCGCAGATCGTGGTGCCCGAGCCGGCGGACTACGCGGCCATCGGCGCGGCTCGGCAGGCCGCGTGGGCGCTCGGCGTCGCGCACGGCACCCTGGCGCCGCACACGCCGCCGCACTGGCCGGCCGCGGCGAGCCAGGTGTTCGAGCCGGGTGACGAGCTGACGGTCGGCCAGTCAGTGCGGCAGCAGTTCGGGACGGTGCGCGACCAGATCCACCCGGAGGCGTTCGGCTGGAACCCGAACGCCTGAGGCGGGCGCCGGCCCGCTGGAGCGGTGTCGGTGTCGGCGGGCGGTTCGGCGGCGGCGGTGTCGGCGGGCCCGGTGTCGACGAGGGTCGCGTCAGTCCAGGTAGCCGCGGAGTTGGTCGGCGAAGGCGTGGTCGCGGAGCTTGCCCAGGGTCTTGGACTCGATCTGGCGGATGCGCTCGCGGGTGACGCCGAAGATGCGGCCGATCTCCTCCAGGGTGCGTGGGCGGCCGTCGGTGAGGCCGTAGCGCAGTTGGACGACCTTGCGCTCGCGTTCGCCGAGGGTGGACAGGACCGCCTCCAGGTGCTCGCGCAGCAGCAGGAAGGCGGCGGACTCCACCGGCGAGGTGGCGTCGCCGTCCTCGATGAGGTCGCCGAGCGCCACGTCGTCCTCCTCGCCGACCGGCGTGTGCAGCGAGATGGGCTCCTGGGCCAGCCGCCGCACCTCGCTGACGCGTTCCTCCGGCACCCCGAGGTGCTCGGCGACCTCGGCCGCGGTGGGCTCCTGGCCGCGTTCCTGGAGCATCCGGCGCTGCACCCGTACCACCCGGTTGATCAGCTCGACGACGTGCACCGGCACCCGGATGGTGCGGGCTTGGTCGGCCAGCGCGCGGGACATGGCCTGGCGAATCCACCAGGTCGCGTACGTGGAGAACTTGTAGCCGCGCGCGTAGTCGAACTTCTCCACCGCGCGGATCAGCCCGAGGTTGCCCTCCTGGACGAGGTCGAGCATGGTCAGGCCGCGCCCGACGTACCGCTTGGCCACCGAGACCACCAGCCGTAGGTTCGCCTCGATCAGGCGGCGCTTGGCCATCCGGCCGAGCACCACCAACCGGTCCAGGTCCGAGGCGAGTTGGGTGTCCAGGTCGGCGGCGCCGGCCAGCTTGGCCTCGGCGAACAGGCCGGCCTCCACGCGGCGGGCCAGCTCCACCTCCTCGGCGGCCGACAGCAGCGGGATGCGGCCGATCTCGCGCAGGTACTGGCGGAAGAGGTCGGATGAGGGGCCGGTGGCGTCCGGTCGCTGCGCGGGCACGACCACGGCCGGCTCCGGCACGGAATCCGCCGCGACGGGGCCCGGTGCGGCGAGGTCCGGCGCGGCGGGGTCCGGCGCGGCGGGGTCCGGCTCGGCCGGCTCGGCCGCGTCCTCCGGGTGGCGGGGCGGCAGGCTCCGCGGCGGCACGACGCTCGCCTCGGCGGTGCGGGTACGGGTCTGCACGCGGGCGACCTCCAGGGTGATCGCCGCCGGATCGGGGGCGGCGTTCGGTGGCGGGGCGACTGCGGACTGACCGTCACCCGTCCCGTACGTCGTGAGTGGATGTGCGGGGGAATGTGGGCCTCTGCGGCCGGCACCGCCGCGTTCCGAAGGCTCAGGCACCGGCTCCAGTGTGGGGCACGACACACTTCCGCCACGAGGGGCGTGCGGGCACTTTCTGCGTCCGGTGCGTGACCGGACGGCTACAGCGCGGCGGCGCCGCGCTCGCGCAGGGACTGCCCGTACTGCTGGAGGACCCAGAGTTCGTTCTGCACGGCGGCCAGGTGGGCCGGGTCCGCCTGCTGGCCCAGGCGCTGGAGGGTGCCGCGGATCTCGGTGATGCGCTGGTTGACGGCGGCCAGCCGAACGGCGACGAGTTGCATGCCGGCGTACACCTCGTCGGCGTCGCGGCGGGTGTGCAGCGGCTCCACGGTCAGCTCGGTGACCAGGGCGCGCACCGTGTCGTCGGGCGCTGCCTCGCGCACGCGGGCCACGTAGCCCGCGTCGGCCGTGGAGACTCCGCCGGCCTGCTCGATGACCTCGCGGACCACCGCGTACGGCGGGGCGGTGAACTCGTCGGCGCCGTACGCGTCGAAGGCCGGGGCCACCAGTTCGGGGCGCTGGAGGGCGAGCTTGAGCAGCTC
Organism: Streptomyces sp. 71268; assembly: GCF_029392895.1. Taxonomy (NCBI): domain Bacteria; kingdom Bacillati; phylum Actinomycetota; class Actinomycetes; order Kitasatosporales; family Streptomycetaceae; genus Streptomyces; species Streptomyces sp. 71268. The sequence goes on along the minus strand of NZ_CP114200.1, from coordinate 6,160,283 downwards.
GCGCTCGACGCGGTGGGCGGGGCTGCGCAGGTTGAGCGCGGGGCCGCGCAGCCCGGGCGGCGGGGCGCTCCGCTGCTCGGCCGGCCCGTGCGGCTCGCCACGCCCCGACGGGCCGCCGTCGCGGCCGTAGGAGCCATTGCCCCGGACGCCGGAGGGGCCGCCGCGCTGGCCGCGCTCGCGGTTCCAGCGGGCGAGTTGGGCGACGCGGCGGACCACGAACTGGGTGTCCAGGATGCCCAGCATGCCGGCCAGCGTCACCGCGTACTCGTGCTGGATGGAGCTGTTCTTGATGTTGGCGACGATGGGCGCGGCGGCTTCGAGCGCCGCGGCGCGGCCCTCGGCGGTGTCCAGGTTGTGCCGGCCGACGACGTGCCGGATGGCGAAGGCGAACAGCGGGGTGCGGCTGTCCACCAGGCCGGCCACCGCCGCGTCGCCCTGCGCGAGCCGCAGCTCGCACGGGTCCATGCCGCCCGGGGTGATGGCGATCGAGGTCTCGGCCGCGAACTTCTGGTCGTCCTCGAAGGCGCGCAGCGCCGCCTTCTGGCCGGCGGCGTCGCCGTCGAAGGTGAAGACGACCTCGGAGCCGGAGTTGTCCATCAGCAGCCGGCGCAGGATCTTGATGTGCTCGCCGGCGAAGGCGGTGCCGCAGGTGGCGATGGCGGTGGTGACGCCGGCCAGGTGGCAGGCCATGACGTCGGTGTAGCCCTCGACGACGACCGCCCGGTTGGTCTTGGCGATCTCCTTCTTGGCCAGGTCGATGCCGTAGAGCACCTGGGACTTGCGGTAGAGCGGGGTCTCCGGGGTGTTCAGGTACTTCGGGCCGTTGTCGTCGTCGCGCAGCTTGCGGGCGCCGAAGCCGATGACCTCGCCGGTGATGTCGCGGATGGGCCACATCAGGCGGCCCCGGAAGCGGTCGATGGGCCCGCGGCGGCCCTCCTGGGCCAGGCCGGAGAGCAGCAGCTCCTTGTCGCTGAAGCCCCGGCCGCGCAGGTAGCGGATCAGGTGGTCCCAGCCGGCTGGGCTGTAGCCGACGCCGAAGTGCTCGGCGGCGGCCTGGTCGAAGCCGCGCTGGGCGAGGAAGGCGCGGCCGATCTCGGCCTCGGGGCTGGCGAGCTGTTCGACGTAGAACTGCGCGGCCACCTTGTGCGCCTCGACCAGGCGGGTGCGCTCGCCCTGCTGGCGGCCGGGGGTGTACCCACCCTGCTCGTAGCGCAGCGTGATGCCGGCGACGCCGGCGAGGCGCTCGATGGTCTCGGCGAAGGAGAGGTGGTCGATCTTCATGATGAAGTCGACCGTGTCGCCGCCCTCTTGGCAGCCGAAGCAGTAGAAGAGGCCCTTGCTGGGACTGACCTGGAAGGACGGGGACTTCTCGTCGTGGAAGGGGCACAGGCCCTTGAGGTTGCCGCCGCCCCCGTTGCGCAACTGGAGGTACTCGGACACGACGGCGTCGATCGGGACCGCGTCCCGGACCGCCTTCACGTCGTCATCGTTGATCCGTCCTGCCACGCGTGAATTCTACGGGTGGCCCCCGACACTCCCGTCCGCCAGGACCGCCAGGACCGCCAGGCTCGGCAGGATCGCCAGGGCCGCCATGGCGGGCAGGATCGCCGGCTCGGTCACGGGGACTCGATCACGAAGACCAGGTGCGGGCCGATGGTGGGGACGTCGAACTCCTCCCCCACGGCCGCGAAGCCGTGCCGCTCGTAGAAGCCACGGGCCGAGGTGCGGCCGTTGCACCAGGTCCAGCGGGCGCCACGGGCCGCGGCCTCGGTCAGCCCGGCGCGCAGCACGGCCACCCCGTAGCCCTGGCCACGGGCGGCGGGGGCGCTGGCCATGCCGCGGAACCGGTAGGCGCTCTCGGCGCGGCCCCGCGGCCCGGCCAGGTCGGCCGCGGCCGGCGGCAGCGGGTCGGGGAAGAACGTCGCGCAGGCCAGCGGGCGCGCGGTGGCGTCGGCGTCCGGGGCCGTGGTGTCGGCGCCCGGGTAGGCGGCGAGGTGGAAGACGCCGGGCGCGTCGTCCTCGGGGAAGGCGGCGCTCGCGCGGGGCTGCCCGGGGCGGAGCACCGACCAGCGCAGGTCGAGGATCTCCGCCACCGGGACCACGGACGTGACGATCGACATACGGCCACGCTACGGGAGCGGGCCCGGGCGGCTGGCCGCGCCCTACGGCAGCAGCGAGGTCAGCGGGAGGGAGGGGTCGGCCAGGGCCTCCGGGTCGAGCGGCACGCCGGCGCGGATGAGGGCCTGGATCGGCTCGGTGACGTCCCACACGTTGACGTTCATCCCGGCCAGCAGCCGCCCCCGCGCGTCCAGCCAGAAGCCGATGAACTCGCGCTTGCCGACGTCGCCCCGGCACACCACCTGCGCGTAGCTGCCGGGCGGCGCGTAGCCCGAGTACTCCAGGCCCACGTCGTACTGGTCGGAGAAGAAGTACGGCACCCGGTCGTACGTCACGTCTTGGCCGAGCATGGCGCGGGCGGCGACCGGGCCGCCGTTGAGCGCGTTGGCCCAGTGCTCGACGCGCAGCCGCTCGCCCGCGGGCAGACCGGCGGCGAGCTGGGGCAGCGGGAAGGCGGCGGCGTCGCCGGCGGCGAAGATGTCCGGGTCGCTGGTGCGCAGGCCGGCGTCGACGGCGATGCCGCCACGGGCCGGGCCGGTGCGGGGGGCGATCTCCAGCCCCGCGGCCTCCGCGAGCGCGGTGCGGGGCGCGGCGCCGATCGCGGCGAGCACGGCGTGCGCGGGGTGCTCCTCGCCGTCGTCGGTCCGCGCGGCCAGCACCATGCCGTCCTGGCCGGTGATCTCGGTGAGCCGGGCGCCGAAGTGGAAGCGGACGCCGTGGCTGCCGTGCAGGTCGGTGAAGAGCGCGCCGAGTTCGGGCCCGACGACGGTGTGCAGCGGCCCCTGCTCGGGCTCCACGATGGTCACCTCGGCGCCGTAGCCACGGGCGGCGGCGGCGACTTCGAGGCCGATCCAGCCGGCGCCGGCGATGACCAGGTGCCCGTTGTCGCGCCCGAGCGAGGCCAGCACGCCGCGCAGCCGCTCGGCGTGGGCGAGGCGGCGCAGGTGGTGCACGCCGGCCAGGTCGGTGCCGGGGATCTCCAGGCGGCGCGGCTCGGCGCCGGTGGCCAGCAGCAGCCGGTCGTAGTGGATGCGGGTGCCGTCGCCCAGGCGTACGGACCTGGCCTCCCGGTCGAGGTGCACGGCGGGCTGGCCGAGGTGGAGTTCGATGTGGGCCTGCGCGTACCAGCCCGGCTCGTGGACGAAGACGCTGTCGCGCTCCTGGCTGCCGCTGAGGAACCCCTTGGACAGTGGCGGGCGTTCGTAGGGGTGGTCGCGTTCGTCACAGATGAGGATCACCCGGCCGGTGAAGCCCTCGGCCCGGAGCGTCTCGGCGGCCTTCGCCCCCGCAAGCCCTCCTCCGACGATGACGAACGTTCGATGTGCGTCGACCACTTGTCGCCTCCTCGCTCGCGCGCGGTACGCCTGCGCCCGGGGTGTCCCGGTTCGCCTGTGCGGGTGTGTGCCCGCGCGTACACCCAGCATGAACGTCTGGTGTACACCCCGGCCGTCCCACCACAGGGAGGAGGGTCCCGCACCGAGCGGCTGGCGGGAAGGGGCACTACGCCGGACGGGCCAGCCGGAGGCCCGGCCGGCGCGGCACCCTCGGGGGGCCGGCAGGGGCCGCGCGGCGGGCGGCTCAGCGGGGCGTGGCCAGGCGGGCGCGCAGCGAGCGGGCGGAGGCGTCGGTGAGCGAGGCGATCTGGTCCACGATGACGCGCAGCCCGGCAGCGTCGTCGCCGTCGCTGGTGGCGGTCGCGAACAGCGCGCGGAACTGCGGGTCGAGCCCGTGCGGGGCCCGCGCGATCAGCGCTTCGGCCAGTTCGGCGATGACCACGCGCTGCTCCGCGCGCAGCCGCTCCTGGTCGGGGCGCTGCATCACGTACCGATCGGCCACCGCCTTGAGGACGGCGCACTCCAGGCGAACGGGCCCTGGCACGACGAGGGTGGCCGCGTACCGGGTGAGCCGGCCCGTCCCGTACGCGGCGCGGGTGGCCTCCTCGGCGGCCTGGCAGAAGCGGCCGATGAGTTGGCTGGTGGCGTCCTTGAGGCGGGCCTGCGCGAGGGCGGAGCCGTCGTAGCCGTGCGGCCACCACTCCTGGTCGAGCAGCCGGTCGAGGGCCTCGGCCAGTTCCGCCGGGTCGGCCCCGGGGGCGTAGCGGCTGGCGGCGACGGCGAAGATCTCGCGCCGCTCGGGCTCGGCGAGCAGCATCGCCGGGTCCAGGTGCCCGGCGTGCAGGCCGTCCTCGACATCGTGCACGGAGTACGCGACGTCGTCGGACCAGTCCATGACCTGGGCCTCGAAGCAGGTGGCGGTCGGCGGGGCGTCCTGTCGCAGCCAGTGGAAGACCGGCAGGTCGTCCGCGTAGACGCCGCACTTGGGCGAGGCGGGGTCGGTGGGGTGGCCGCCGCGTGGCCAGGGGTACTTGGTGGCGGCGTCCAGGGCGGCGCGGGTGAGGTTGAGGCCGACGCTGGTCGGCTCGCCGGTCTCGGGGTCGGCGCGGAAGCGCTTGGGCTCGATGCGGGTGAGCAGGCGCAGCGACTGGGCGTTGCCCTCGAAGCCGCCGCACGGCTGGGCGATCTCGTTGAGCGCGCGTTCGCCGTTGTGTCCGAACGGGGGGTGGCCGAGGTCGTGCGCCAGGCAGGCGACCTCGACCAGGTCGGGGTCGCAGCCGAGCGCGGCGCCGAGTTCCCGGCCCACCTGGGCGCACTCCAGGGAGTGCGTGAGCCGGGTGCGGGGGCTGGCGTCCCACGCCTGGCCGCTCACGCCGGGCGTGACCACCTGGGTCTTGCCGGCGAGCCGGCGCAGCGCGGCGGAGTGCAGCAGCCGGGCCCGGTCGCGCTGGAAGGCGGTGCGGCCGGGGCGCTTGTCGGGCTCGGGCTCCCAGCGTTCCAGGTCGGCGCCCGAGTAGCCGGGCACGCCCGGCTCCGTCGCCCGGCCTGGCCGGTCCTGGGCGGTGTGGTCCGGGGTGGTGTCGTCCGGGGTGGGCTGGCCCGCCGGGGCTATCCGTCCGGGCTGACCGGTTCGCCCGGGTCGCCCGGTGGAAGGCGGTGGTGTGCCGTTCATACCCCGACGGTAGCCGCCGGGGGGCGGGCGGTCCTGACCGGGCGCGCCCCGCGCCGCCGGGCCCCGGGGTGTCGCGCCCCGGGGCGGATGGCGGGCGGTAGCGTGCCGCGGGCGCCGGTCAGTGGTGCCACGCCTCACCCCCCGTGTTGTGGATCATCCGCTGGAGCACCTTCATGGTGGTCAGGAACTCCGCGTCGGTGATGCCCTCGTGCACGGTCTCCCGGCTGGCCCGCTGGATCTCGGCGGCCTGCGCGTACAGCGCCTCGCCCGCCTCCGTGAAGCGCAGCCGCCCCTCCTCGTCGGGCGCGAGCAGGCCGCGTTCCAGGGTCGCGTCGATCTCGGGTTCCAGGTCGGCGCCCACGTCCAGGTACCCCTTGAGCACGGCCGTGATCTCCTCGCGGGTGCGCCCGGCCGGGTGCTCGGCCACCTGGTGCAGCGTCCACCACTGCGGCTGGGTGAGCCCGACCCCCGACAGGCCGGCCCTGATGTACGTGACGACCGCCTGGCTCGCGGCCCAACTCCAGTAGCCGATCGGCTGCTTGACCAACTCTTCGTCGCTGTGTGAGAACTCCATGACGACGACGGTAGGAGTTAAACCATTGTTGAGGTCAACCGACGCGCCTCAGAACTCGTGCGCGTCCACCTCGGCCAGGTATCCGGCCCGGGTCCGCTCGTCGAGGAAGGCGGCGAGGAAGGAGTTGCGCGCGAGCGTGCGCAGCGCCTCGGCGTCCAGGCCGAGCGCGTCCCGGACGGCGGTGTAGTTGTCGCCGACATAGCCGCCGAAGTACGCCGGGTCGTCGGAGTTGACGCACACCCGCAGGCCGGCCGCGAGCATGGCGGGCAGCGGGTGGTCGGCCAGGTCCTCGTACACCCGCAGCCGCACGTTGGACAGCGGGCACACGGTCAGCGGCACCTGGTCCGCGACCAGCCGGGCCACCAGCGCCTCGTCCTCAAGGCAGCGCACGCCGTGGTCGACCCGGTCCACGCCGAGGATGTCGAGCGCCTCCCACACGTAACCGGGCGGGCCCTCCTCGCCCGCGTGCGCCACGCACCTCAGCCCGGCGGCGCGGGCCCGTTCGAAGACCTCGCGGAACTTCGACGGCGGGTTGCCCACCTCGGCCGAGTCGAGCCCGACCGCCGTGATCCGGTGCAGCCAGGGGCGGGCCGCCTCGAAGGTGGCCAGCGCCGACTCGGCGCTCTCGTCGCGCAGGAAGCACATGATGAGGCGGGTGGTGATGCCGTACGCCTCGGACGCCTGGTCCAGCGCGCGGGCGAGGCCGTCGATGACCGTGCCGATCGGCACCCCGCGCGCGACGTGGGCCTGCGGGTCGAAGAAGATCTCGGCGTGCCGCACCCCCTGCGCCCGGGCCCGCGCGAGGTAGGCGTGCGCCAGCTCGGCGAAGTCCTCCTCGGTACGCAGGACGTCCATCAGGGCGTAGTAGAGGTTGAGGAAGGACTGGAGGTCGGTGAAGGAGTACGCGGCGCGCAGCTCGTCCTCGGAGGCGTACGGCAGCGTGACGCCGTTGCGCCGGGCCAGCGCGAAGGCCAGCTCCGGTTCCAACGTGCCCTCGATGTGGAGGTGGAGCTCCGCGGTGGGGAGAGCGGACGGGCGGGGGGCGGACCCGGCGGCCCGGGCCGCCGGGTCTTGGTCGGCGGGCCTGGCGGTGGGGTCGGACGGGTCGGACATGGCACCTGATCTCGCTCTGAGCTGCGGAAAGAAGCTCCCAGCGTAACGTCGCGGCGGCGCCGGTCACCGTCGGCCACGGCCGGGTCCACGGCGCGCGTCCGGGCCGCGCGGGCGCCCCCCGGCGCGGTGGACCCGGGCCCGCGCCGGGTCGCCGGCGGCGCGCCGCGCGTGCCGCACGACGCGCTCGTACGGGGTCGTCGGGGCGCCCTGGCCGTATATCCCTCCGGCGCGTCCGGCGTGCGGAGCACGTCGGAGTACGCGGCGTCGGTGGGGCTACTCGGGGCGGGTCTCGTCGACCACCCAGGCCAGGTAGGTCGGGTCGCCGTGGGTGACCGGGGTCGCGATGATCTCCGGCGTCTCGTAGTCGTGCTCGGCCCGCAGGTACTCGGCCAGCGCCTCGAAGCGCGCGACCGTCGTCTTGAAGAGCACCTGCCACTCCCGCTCGGTGACCACCTCGCCCCGCCACCGGTAGACGGAGGTGACCGGCCCGCTGATCTGCGCACAGGCCGCGACCCTGGCCGCCACCGCGCCGCGCGCCAGGGCGTCGGCCTTCTCGCCGGCGTCGGTGGTGGTCAGGACGGTGAGGAAGGCGGCGGAGTCGGGTTCGGCGACAGCGGGCGTGGCGGCGGGATCGGACGGGTTGTGGGCCACGGGTACGGCTCCTTCGGCTCGGGCTGACGGTCCGGCTACCCGCCGCCTCCGACCGCACTCCCGGGCGGTGGCGGCGGGGAACGTGGCATGCGGACGCACACGCGGGGTACCACGGTAGCCGCGCGGGCCATCCGGGCTCGCGGTACGGTCAAATACCACCAAAGCGGCACGCGGAGCGCAGCGAAAGGACGGTCCATGGACGACCTCACCGCACTGGCCCGTGACCATCTCGACCGGGCGCGGATGGAGGCGCACGGGCGCAGCGCGCACCTGTTCCTGCACGACGGGCCACTGCGGCAGAGCCTGATCGCGCTGGTCACCGGCACGGAGCTGGACGAGCACAACGCCCCGCCCGCGGCCAGCCTCCAGGTGCTGCACGGCCACGTGCGGCTGACGGGCAGCGAGAGCGGCGACCGCGACCTGATCGCCGGCCAGATGCAGGCCATCCCGCACGAGCGGAACTCACTGCTCGCCGTGGAGGACTCGGTGGTCCTGCTGACGGCGGTGACCGCGACCCCCGACTGCGCGCTCGAACCCTGACCGGTCACGTGACTGTCAGACCCCCGTGGTGAGCTGGAGCCCTACCGAAGCACGGACGGCTCGAACGGGGAGGGCCCGCATGGGCACGTGGGGCAGTGGGAACTTCGAGAACGACACGTCGGCCGAGCACCTGGCGGAGTTCGTCGACCGGATCGTCGCCGGGGTGGCCGACGCGATGGCCGGCGACCCCGTGGAGCTGGAGCCGGACGAGTACCGGGGCAACGTGGTGCCGTGCGACCTGGAGCTGCTGTACGTCCTCACGCGGGCCGGTTACGGGGCCGAGCGCCTGCCACGGCCCGAGGTGATCGAGGGGTGGAAGGACCACTTCACAGCCGTCTGGGAGCGGACCATCGACGGGCTGGAGCCGTCGGAGGGGTTCAAGGACGAGCGGCGCGCGGTGCTCGTGCGCACCTTCGACCAGTTGACCGAGGTCGCCGAGGCGGCCGCGGCGCGGGGCTGAGCGGGGCGGCAGAGCCCTAGCGCGGCAGGCGGACCGTGCTCGTCTTGCCGAGCGCGTCCGCGTCGGCCACCACGCGCAGTTCGCCGCCGGCCTCCTCGGCCAGGGCGGCGACGATGGCCAGGCCCCGGCCGCCGCCTCCGTCGGCGTGGGCTCGCGAGCGCGGCGCGGGGATGGCGGGGTGCCGGTCGTGCACGGCGATGATCAGCACCTCCGGCGTGAGGGCGAGGAGGACGTCGGCCAGCGGCGAGGTGATCGCGGCGTGCCGGACGCTGTTGGTGACCAGCTCGCTGAGGGCGAGCAGCGCGGCGTCGGCCAGCGCCTCGTCGGCCTCGGTCAGCCAGTCGGCCAGCAGCTTCCGGGCCTCGCGCCGCGCGAGCGGCACGGAGGCGGGGACGGTGGGCAGGGTGAGGCGCCGCTGCGCGAGGCTGGGCGCTTTCGTGGCGGTCATGGCGCCGGGTTCACATCCTTCACGTCCCCCACGTCGTCCACGTCGGCATCACGTTCCTCACGCGTCCTTCCCGCGTACGGTCGGCGTCCGCCAGGCGTCTGGCGGGCCTCCCGTGGGCGTCGGGTCGAACGTCATCGGGTGGTGCGAGCGGCTCCGCGTCATCGGTCCAGACCAGTGGCCAAATGGTTGGCTCAGACTTCGTTGGCCAGGATGAATCGGGCAGGTGGAATCTGGTGCACCGTAGCGTGGATACCCATCGGCCGGAATGCCGAAAGGTGGCCGATGGCCACAACTAGCCGCCCGCGCTCGCCCTTCCTATGCTGGGCCGATGCCGGATGCGCTGCTGGAACCCGTGGGTCTCGGCGCCACCGAGAGCGCCCTGTATCTGCATGTGCTGTCCACCCCTCGCTGCACCACGACCCAACTCGCCGAAGCCGTCGGGGCGACCCCGGCCCAGGTCCGCCCCGCCCTGCGGCGGCTGGTAGAGTCGGGCCTGATCGCCAGGATCGGGGGCCGGCCCGCCCGCTACACCGCCGCCCCGCCCGGCGCGGCCTTCGACGCCCTCGCCGAGCGGCGCCACCAGGAGCTGGAGGAGTTGCGCGGGCACCTGCGGGAGCTGGCCGTGCGCTACCAGGGAGCGACCGCGAACAGCCCCGGGGACCTCATCGAGCTGGTCGAGGGCCCACTCGCGATGCGGGACCGGGTCGAGCAGCTCCAGCTCGGCGCGGAGCGGGAGATGCTGGTGGTCGACTGCCCGCCGTACTTCAGCGCGACGGCCAACGACAACCCCATCGAGGACCAGTTGCTGCGGCGCGGCGTCGAGTGCCGGGTCATCTACGACGCGTCGGCGCTGGAGATGCCGGGCCGGATGGAGTTCGTCTGGTCCTGCGTCGCCAAGGGCGAGCAGGCGCGGAGCCTGCCGGTGGCGCGACTCAAGATGCTGATCGCGGACCGCTCCAGCGCCGTGATCCCACTGGTCCTGGAGGCGAGCGAGTCCTCGGCCGCGATCGTGGTGCGCCCGTCGCCGCTGCTGACGGCGATCGTCACGTGCTTCGACCTGATGTGGGAGCGGGCCGCGCCGATCGGCGTCAGCGCCCCGGCCGACAGCCCGCTGGACGAGCGGGACCGGGAACTGCTGAGCATGCTCGCCAGCGGCATGAAGGACGCGTCGATCATGCGCACGCTGGGCATCACGCAGCGCACCATGACCCGCCGCGTCGCCCAGCTCATGGCCCTGATGGGCGCCCAGACCCGCTTCCAGGCGGGTCTCCAGGCGGCCCGGCGCGGCTGGCTGTAGTCCACTCGCGGCCGCTCGCACACGCGCCCGCGCGCGGCCGCGCTGGGCCGCGCTCGGCCGCCGCGTCGGCCGAGCGGTACGGAGGGGCCCGGGGACGGTCGCGGGGCAGGTGCCGGGTCCGGTGGCGGCGCGAGCCACGGTGCCGGTGGCGCGGCTACCGCGGGGTCAGACGCGCGAGGCCGGTGACGCCGGGGCCGGGGAAGCGGCCTCGCGCGGGGCCGCCGGGGTGGTACGCGGTGGCTGGGCGGGCCGGGAGCGCTGGGCGCGGGCCCGGTGGGCGCTCGGGCTCACGCCGCGCACCCGCTTGAACGCCACGCTCAGAGCGAAGGCGTTGGCGTACCCGACCCGGCGCGCGGCGCGCTCCACCGTCATGTCCGGCTCGCGCAGCAGATCCGCGGCGAGCGCCATGCGCCAGCCGGTCAGGTACGTCATCGGCGGCTCGCCGACGAGCGCGGTGAAGCGGCGGGCGAGGGCGGCGCGCGAGACGCCGGTCTTGGCGGCGAGTTCGACGACGGTCCACGGGTGCGCCGGGTTGTCGTGCAGCAGGTGCAGCGCCCGCCCCACCACCGGATCGCCGTGCGCCCGGTACCAGGCGGGGGCCTCGGCCTCCGGGCGGGCGAACCAGGCCCGCAGCGTCGAGATGAGCAACAGGTCGAGCATCCGGTCCAGGACGACCTGTTGGCCCGGCTCGTCGCGCGCGACCTCCTCCGCGACGAACGGCATCAGCGGGCAGTCCCAGCACTCCTCGGTGAGCACGAGCAGCGGGGGCAGCGCGGCGAGCAGCCGCTCGCCCACGTCGCTGGGGAGTTGGTACGCGCCGCTGAGCAACAGCCCCTCCCCCGCCCGGCTGTTCCCGTACGTCCGCACCCCCAGCGTCAGCGCCTGGCTGACGTCCTCGCCGGTCGGCGTGGTGCAGTGGTCGTCGTTGTGGACCAACACCTGGGGCGGGACGCCGGCGCGGTCCGAGACCGTGTACGGCTGCGGCCCGCGCACGATCGCGATGTCGCCGGCCCGCAGCGCCACCGGGGCCGCGCCGCCGGGCGTGATCCAGGCGTCGCCGCGCACCATGGTGACCAGCGCGAGGGGCGCGCCGTGCAGAAACCGCAACGACCAGGGCGGGGCCAGGATGGACTGGTGGAAGAGAGCCCCGCGGGCCCGTGCCTCGTTCAGGAGATCAGCGAGCGCGTCCATGGCGTCAGCGTAAACGGACGTCTGTGCGCGGTGCGGACGGATTTCCGCGCGCGGGGTGGACGAACGGACATGCCGGCGAGCCTTTCGACCATGGTCGCCCCCAGCGCGCGCCGGTTGACTGGGCGGCATGACGGACAACGGTCTGCTGCGGGACAGCGACTTTCTGGTGTTGGGCGGGACTGGCAAGACCGGTCGCCGCGTGGTGGAGCGACTGCGGGAGCGTGGCCTGGCCGTACGGGTGGCGTCGCGGTCCGCCGAGGGCGGGCGGCAGCGCTTCGTCTGGGAGGAGGAGGACACCTGGGACCCGGCCCTCGCGGGGGTGGGCGCGGTGTACCTGGTGCCGCCCGGCGAGCTGACGAGCCCGGAGTCGGCGAGCGCGGTACGGGCGTTCGCGACGCGCGCCGTGGCCGCAGGCGTACGGCGCGTCGTGCTGCTGTCGGCGCGCGAGTCGGAGCCGGTCATCGACGGCGAGCGGGCGGTCCGGGAGTCCGGGGTGGCCGAGTGGACGGTGCTGCGGCCGAGTTGGTTCGCGCAGAACTTCAGCGAGGACTTCTTCCTGCCGTCGATTCTGGCCGGTGACGTGCGGTTGTCGACCGGGGACGGCCAGGAGCCGTTCATCGACGTCGAGGACATCGCCGACGTGGCGGTGGCGACGCTGACCGAGGACGGACACTCCGGGCAGACGTACGAACTGACGGGGCCGAGGCTGCTGACGTTCGGGGACGTCGTCGCGGAGATCTCCCGGGCCGCCGGCCGGGAGATCCGCTACACCGCGCTCGACGAGGAGCGGTTCACCGCCGAGTTGACGCAGGCGGGGACGGACCCGCACTTCGTCGAGGTGTTGCGGCGGCTGTTCGCCGTGATCCGCGACGGCGGGAACGCCCGTCTCGCGGACGGCGTCCAACGCGTGCTCGGGCGCGAGCCGCGCGACATCGCCGGCTACATCGAGGCAACGGCCGCCTCCGGCGCGTGGGCCAAGCCCACGGCGTGACCCGGGCCCCACGCGCCCGCGCGGCACGGCGCCGAGCAGTGCGGAGCGGCGCCGGGCGGCCGTGCGGGGCGCGGTGGGAAAGGGGCGGGCCCCCGCCGCACGGCGGGGGCCCGTTGCCGTGGTCTAGCCGCGAGGTCGCGCGCCCCGCGCCACATCGAACTCCGCCCACACGTCCTTGCCGATCGTGCGCTCCCGCACGCCCCACCGGGCCGCGAGCGCGTCCACGATGAGCAGCCCCCGCCCGAACTTGTCGTCGGGCCCGGGCTGTCTGGTCCGCGGCAGCCGCTCGCCCTTCGGGTCGCTGACGGCGATCCGTAGCACCGCCTCGGTGAGCGTGAGCTGCACGCGGAACAGCCGGCCGCGCAACGCGCCGTGCAGCACGGCGTTGCTCGCCAGCTCGGAGACGACCAGGGCCACGTCGTCGGCGAGGGCCGGCAGCCCCCACTCCGCGACGAGCCGCGCGGCGCGCTTACGGGCCCGCAGTACGCTTTTCGGATACGGCGTGTAATCAAATCGGTCGTACGCTACGGCGGCTTGGTCCGTATCGCCAGCTAGACCGGACGGGCCTTGGGGCGCCAAGGTCACCACACACCTCCAGGAAGAACGGTCTTGCGCACGTCAACTCGGCCGATCGGAGTTCCCACCCGGCCGGTCGCCGCGCGAGCGATCAACTACGGAAAGTAGTGCCACGCGGCTGATCCTTTTACTCGCGCGCGGACCGATTACCTCCGTTTCAGCCGCTTGTGGCGGAGCATGCCGCTCCGTGACCGCCCCGTACGCATACGGGGCGGTCACGGGGGAAGGCTGACGGGCCACGTCGTCGGGCTAGCGAAGCGGGCAGCGGGCGCCGGGATCGGCCCGGTTGGGGCAGGCGACCACCGCGAGTGACAGGAACCGCGTTCCGCCCACGTAGGCGCCCCAGCCGATGTCGCCGCCCCACCCCAGCGTCTGGACGGCCAGCGTGACCTGGGCGTCCAGGGGCGGGCGCAGCCGCTCGACGACCACGTTCTCCGCCACCCGCTCGGCCAGCCACGCCGCCGCCTCGCGTGGCCCCTGGTACGTGGCCCGCACCAGCCGCCCCGGCTTGCGCAGCCAGTGCGCCACCTGGAGCGGCGGCAACTCCGAGGCCGCGAACCCGGGGCTTTCGGGCCGCCGGTCACGTTCCCGGTCGAAGTCGGGCTTGGGCCCGACCCAGGAGTACGCGTGGAAGTGCGGCGGCCGACCACCGCTCACGCGGAGGGGCGAAACCGCGCCGGATCGATCCCCGCCCGCCGCAACTCCGCTCCGGTGAACCGCAACGGCTCGGCACCGGGCCGCTTGCTGTCACCGAGCGCGTACGCACCGGCCACGCCCGGGATCGGCGCGAGCGTCACGCACGTCTCGGGAGCGTCCGGCGGGTTGCCGCCGCAGCCGGCGGGCGGGCTGAACCGCGCGTCGCGGAGGTCGAGTTCGTAGAGGTCGAGTTCGTAAAGGTCGATTGAGGTCATCGGCTTCGTCCTTCCTGCTCGGCGACGCTCGGCAGCGCCGCGCTGAGCAGGAAGCTACGAAGCGGGACCAGCGGGCCTCCACGGATGTGCGCGAACTTGCGCCCGCTTCACCCGAGCGCGGCGCGGGCGTCCTCGATCAGCGCACGGGCCTGCTCGCCGTAAACCGCCAGTGCGCTCATCCCTGCGAAAGTCCTGGCGTAGAGCTCGATTTCCTGAGGTTGCGTGACTGTCACTTCAGCCGATACAAGCTCAACCTTCACGCGGTCATCGTCAAAGACCCAGAACCCTTCTGCCGGACACATACGTCGTTCGACGCTCGCCGGGATAATCCCCAAACTGACGCGCGGCAACGACGCTGCGACCAACAGGTGGCCAAGCTGCGCCGCCATGACTTCGGCTCCACCGATGCGGGTCCGCAACGCTGACTCTTCAAGCACCATCGCGAAGGTGCGGTCACCGCGGCAAAGGACGCGTTGACGCTCCATCCGAACGGCGACCGCGGCCCGGGAGTCATCCGGCAGTTGATGGAAATCTATGATGTCGCCCATCAGCGCGGCAGCATAACCAGGAGTCTGCAGCAGCCCCGGGATGACGCCCGGCTCGTAGATCCGGAATCTCCGGGTCGCCTCGTAGAGCGATACGTCACTCTCCTGCAGTCTGCGCAGACCACCGCGCATGGCGCGATGCCACTCGACGTACATGCCTTCCATGTTGCGAACAAAGGCAATGAGACCATCGAGCTGGTCCAGCGCTCCGCAGTGCAGTGTCCATACGCGCAGATCTTCCTCGGAGGGCCGGGTCTTCCCGTTCTCAAGGCGGGAACATTTCGACTCGTGCCAACCGGCACGCTTGGCCAGCGCTCTCGCCGTGAGCGAAGTTTCCTTCCGGATCTCCCGGAGGCGCTGGCCAAGGGCTCTCCTGGCTTCCTGGGCACTGGATGACGGCGAAGGCACGGCATCAGTTTCCCGGACGAGCACAGGGATCAGGCTGGCCGGTAATCTTCATGTGGCGTAGCCCGATCCCACACAGCTTCGAACGCCGTCGCGCACAGCTTGAGCACAGCGGGATCGGTAATCAATTCCTTGTCATCCTGCGGAGTCAGCTCGCCCTCCCCGTCGAAGTGGTTGATCAGCAGCGTCTCCCCGTCGAACAACCAGAAGTCGTTCCCGGGCAGCGCCAGGTCAGTGGCCCGGCGCCGGGGCAGCCAGCGGACCTGTTCGCCGCCCGCCACGTTGCCCGCCGTCACGTCGTACTCGTAGCGCACGTATTCGCTCAGCGGCTCCGACACGATGCGCGCCCGGCGCCCGCCACGCCACGTCCCGTCACCTCACGCATGAGGTTCAACCAGGGACGCGTGGGGTCGGCGGCCTCCTTCGCTCCGTACTCTCCCTTCTGCCAGGCCCGGAAGTTCGCCTCACTGCGCATGTAGCCATCACGCATCTCCAGGTGAAGTGCGGATTCCCGGCAGGCGGTGAACAGCTCCTGGAAGGTGGGAACGTCAGTCATCGCGCAAGCCTCCCGCTCGATCGGCGATTACCGAGACCACACTTGCCGACAACACAGCGTCACAGCCACCGACTTGCGAAAACTCGCACGCCAAGATCGCGAAGAATCGTCCCCGCTGGCGCGAGTCCGCAAGCCCGCGAGTCAGGCCACCCACTGGTCGTAGCCCAGCTTGCAGACCAGGGTGACCACGACCACGACCAGCACCACGCGCACGAAGCCGCTCCCCCGCTTGAGGGCCATGCGGGCGCCCAGCATGCCGCCGGCCAGGTTGAACAGGGCCATGGGGGCGGCGATGGACCACAGGACGGCGCCCTGGGCGGTGAACATGGCCAACGCGCCCAGGTTGGTGCAGGTGTTGACGACCTTCGTGGTGGCCGACGCCGTGACCAGGTCCATGTGCAGGATCGCGGCGAAGGCGATGACCAGGAACGTGCCGGTGCCGGGGCCGATCAGGCCGTCGTAGAAGCCGATGCCGAGGCCCGCGACGAGGATGGCGGCCAGCACGCGGTTACGGGTCACCGGGCCCGTGCCGGGGCTCGCGCCGAACGTGGGGCGCAGCAGCACGAAGGCCAGCACCGCCAGCAGCACCACCATGATCAGCGGGCGCAGGACGGCGCTGTTGATGCCGGCGGCGAAGAACGCGCCGCCGAAGGAGCCGGCGACCGCGGCGAGGCCGATGCGGATGGCGGTGGGCACGTCCACCGGGGCCTTGCGGGTGTAGGTGATGGCGGCGGCCGACGTGCCGACGACCGCGACCGCCTTGTTCGTGCCGAGGACGTGCGCCGCGGGCACGTGGGGCAGGCCGACCAGCAGGGCCGGGAGTTGGAGCAGCCCGCCGCCGCCGACCACCGCGTCGATCCAGCCCGCCATGGCCGCCGCCAGGCACAGCAGGGCCAGCGTCAGCAGGGATATGTCGTGCATCGTCGCCTCTCAGGCCGTCGCGTCGGGCCGCGGCCGTACCCTTCCTGACCCGCGGGCGCCGGCCCGCGCGGCGTGGCCCCCGGCGGTGCCGGGGTCAGGCCGCCGCGGTGCTCCGCGCGTAGCAGCGGCGAAGCCAGCGTGCGCGGTCCGCGGCGGCGGGCTCGAACGGGAGCCGCCGGTGCATCACCCTACGGTTGTCGAAGATCTGGAAGCCGCCCGCCTCCACCGTGACCGGCTCGCCCTCGCAGGCGGAGATCCGGGCCTCGAACCGCGCCAGCGCCGCGCGCGCCGCCGGCGTGCGCCCGGTGACCCGCCCCGGCCCGTACCGCAGGCCGACCTCTCCGCTCGGCAGCGTCCACAGCAGGGGTACGCCGGTGCGCAGCGGCGGCCTGCCGGCGGTGTCGGCGCCGGTGGGGGCGTACGACTCGGGGGCGGTGACGTCGAAGTCCGGTTGGCGCAGCGCGTCGGCGGTGGTGGCGGGCAGGCCGGCGAGGACCTCGTCGACGGACAGCAGCCAGGTCGGGACGCGCTCGGTGTTGCGCATGCCGTAGAAGGAGAGGAAGTGCGGAATGGATTCTTCGGGCGTGCCGTCCGCGCGGTGGTCGAGCACCGAGTCGTCGGTGTGCCAGTCCAGACCGGTGGCGTACCCCCAGGAGGTCTGGCTCCGGGCGGCGTCGGGGCTCGGGGCGACGTTGCGGACCAGGCGGCCCCGGTTCTCCCAGCGGTAGGCGACCGGCTCCAGGCCGAGCAGGCGCAGCAGTCCGAAGTGGACCAGGTTGGGGACGGTCAGCAGCGACTCGTCGCAGAAGCCGGTGCGCGGGGTCGGCACCTCGGTCTCCGGCCGGGGCAACCCCGTCAGTTCCAGCCACGGCGTGGGGGCGCTCCGCCAGCGCGCCACGCGCTGCAACGTGGCGGCGGGCAGGCAATCGCGGAGCAGTCGGGCGCCGTGCTCCAGGTAGTGCCGCGGGTCCTCGTCGGGCAGCGGGGCGGCGGCGCGCGACGGCGGCGGGGCCGGCGAGGTCGGTTCGGGCGAGGGCGGGGCGGGCGCGGCGGCGCGGGGCCCGGCCGGCGCGTCGGGGTGGGCCGGCTCCGGTGCGCCCGCCGGCGGGTGGGGGGTCGCGGCAGGGCGTCGCTTGCGGAGGGGCCCGGGCGCCGGTGTGGCGGTCATGATCACGAGCCTAGGAAACCGAACCCGGGCGCGTCCGCGAACTGGCCGATTATTGAGGTAGTTCTGAGCTTCGGCGCCTTCCCGCCCCCGGGGGGAATCCGCCGTTCCGTGGCTACCCTGACCGGCAACGGTCCGCCCTCCACGGGGAGATGGTCGATGAGCGACCCCCAGCGCTGCCCTGTCACCCTCCCACACCGGCTCGACCCGCGCGGGGTCGACCAGCACGCCGTCAACGCCGCCCTGCGCGAGCTCGGCGCGGCGGTGCCGCTCGTGCTGCCGGGCGAGGTTCCCGCGTACGCCGTCGTACGCCACGCTGAGCTGACGGAGTTCCTCCAGGACCCCGCCGTCGCCAAGGACGCCCGCCACTTCGCCGCGCTGCACGCCGGCGAGTTGCCCGCGGGCTGGCCGCTGACCGCGTTCGCCACCGTCCGGGGCATGACCACCGCGGACGGTGACGAGCACCGGCGGCTGCGCGCCCTGGTCAGCAGGGCGTTCACGCCGCGCCGGGTGGAGGCGCTGCGCCCGCGCGTGCGGGAGCGGACCCGGGCGCTGCTCGACCAGGTGGCCGACGCGGCGGCCCAGGCCCCGGACGGCGTGGTGGACCTGCGCGAGCGCTTCGCCCTGCCGCTGCCGCTCGGCGTGATCTGCGAACTGCTCGGCGTGGCCCCGGCGTACGAACGGCGGCTGCACGAGCTGTCGCACGACATCGTCAGTACCGCCACCGCCCCGCGGCGGGCGCGCGCCGCCACCGAGGAGATGTACGCGGTCCTGTCCCAGGTCGCCGCCGACCGGCGGGCCGCCCCCGGGGACGACCTGACCAGCGCCCTGATCGCGGCCCGGGAGGAGGACGGCGACCGGCTGAGCGAGGAGGAGCTGGCCGCCACGCTGTTGCTGGTCGTCATCGCCGGGCACGAGACCAACCTGCACCTGATCACCAACGCGGTGCGCGCGCTGTGCGCCCACCGTGACCAGTTGGCCCGCGTGCTCGCCGGCGAGGTCGGGTGGGACGCGGTGGTCGAGGAGACGCTGCGCTACGACAGCCCGGTCAGCTACTTCCCGTTCCGCTACCCGACCACCGACCTGGCCGTCGGCGACACGGTCATCCCGCGCGGCGCCCCGGTGCTCGCCTCGTACACGGCGGCGGGGCGCGATTCGCTGGCGTACGGGCCGGGCGCCGACCGGTTCGACGTCACGCGCGAGACCGACGTGCGGAACCTGGCGTTCAGCCACGGCCCGCACTACTGCCTGGGCGCCCCGCTGGCCCGGATGGAGGCGACCCTCGCGCTGGGCATGCTCTACGAGCGGTTCCCGGATCTCGACCTCGCGGTGCCGGAGGCCGAGTTGCCGCCGCACCCCAGCTTCATCGGCAACAGCACGCACACCCTGCCGGTCCGGCTCACCGCCGGCGGGACGGGCTGACGGCCGGATACCGGCCGTCGCGGGGTCACCCGCGGGTCAAGCTCGGGGCAACACGTCAGCTTTGGGTAAAGCTCATATACGCCGCATTCCCTGAACCGTTAATCTCCGGGCTCAGCCGACGCAGCAGCATCCGGTAGGTGGGCCCTGCGAAAGCCGCCGTCGCCAGCGGGCGATGGGCGCGCAGTCACGGACAGGAGTTGGCCATGCCCGTCAAGGACGCCCCGGTGTCGGGAGTGTGGACCGAGTTCGGACGACAGCTTCGGCACTGCCGGCGGCGCGCGGGGCTGACCCAGCACCAGCTCGGGCTGCGCCTGGGTTACCACCACAGCGTGGTCAGCAAGTGGGAGAGCGGGAAGCGGGAGCTGCCGGCGAGCCTGGTGCGCCGGGTCGACGCGGTGCTCGGCGCCGGGGGCGAGCTGTCGGCGATCGCGGCCGGCGCGCACGGCTCGCCGATGAGCTGGCCGGGCGGCTCGCCCTGGGACGCGGCGTCGCTGTTTCGGCCGGTGCCCGGCGGGCGGCAGCCGCGCCTGCTGGGGCCGCTGGCCGTGGACGACTGGCCGACCAGGCTCTCCGTACAGGGGCCGCGCTGTCCGCTGCACGAGCGCGTGGACTGCGCGGTGCCCGCGCTCGGCGAGACCCACGCGCTGCTCGCGCGGGTGCACCGGGCCGCCGAGGACCGGCTGCCGGTGGCCTCCGACCCGGACACCGTGCACGGCCTGGCGGGCCTGCTCAGCGCGCAGGTACGGCTGAGCACGGCCGCGACGCCGACGGCGGCCCAGGTGAGCACCGTGGAGCGGGTGCTGCGCTCGGTGGTGGCCTGGGCGGAGGCGGTGCACGTCACGGGCACCTTCCCCACCGCGCAACTCCGACTGGCCGCCGACTACGCGCAGTTGGCGGGCCGGCTGCGGATGGAGCGCGGGCAGAGCGCCATCGCCATGGCCTGGTTCTGCCACGGCCTCCGCTGGGCGCAGAGCACCGACGACATCGTGGCCCGGGGCATCCTGCCCAGCGACCTGAGCACCCTGGCCCGGGTCGACGGCGATCCTACGGCGGCCCTGGGTTACGCCCAGGACATCGCCGCGGTCGACTCCGGTCGGGGCTGGGTGATGACGCTGACCCACGCCTACCAGGCGCGGGCGTACGCCGTCCTCGGCGACGGCGCGGAGACCAGGCGGCAGGCGGCGCTCGCCCGCCGCAGGCTCGCCGCGCTGGACGCGCGGGACGAGGCCGAGGCTCCGTGGCTGTGCGGCGCGGAGGGGCTGCTACGGGTCGAGTCGGCGGTGGGTGGGGCGCTGCGGGACCTGGCGGCCGCCACCGACGACCCGGCCACCGCCCGGGACGCGGCGCTGGCGACGGCTAGTTCGCTGGCGCACCTCCCGCCCCGGATGGCTCTGGCCCACCTGCTGCTGACGGTGCGGCTGGCCGACTGCCACGCGTGCGCCGGCGACCCGGACGGGGCCCTCGCGCTGGTCGGCCCGGTGCTCGAACAGGCGGGCCACGCCCGGCAGATGACCATCTCCCGGGAGCTGCGTGGCCTGGCGGCGCGCCTCGTCGGGCGCTGGGGCGACCTGCACGCGGTACGCGACTTCGGCGACCGGCTGCGCGCCCTGGAGGGCTGACCACCCGGCGCCGAGCGCGGGGCTGCCTGGCGGGGTTGTCTGCTGACGCGAGCTGCCTGTTGGCGGGGGCTGCCTGTCGGCCGGGGTCGCCTGTCGGCCAGGGTCGCCCGCCGCTCGGCCCGTCCAGCCACGGCTGACGCCCCGACCTGCCGCGTCCGGTTATCGGGCGGCCCTTTCCGGTTGTTGCCAGAAGCCCAGCCGGCCCGGCGATCCGTTGACGCCGCCCGCCCCCGGATGTGACGGTGCGGCGGCTTAGTCATGGACATGCTGTGTGCGACGCGGTGCGGCCGGGCCCCTGGCGGTCGGCGTACGCCACGCACGTGGCCCTGGCCGGGCAGCTCAACCGAACCCCACGAATCGTGCAGCTCGCGATCCCCAAGGAGCCAACGTGCTACGAAGAATCACGGTGGTCGGCGTGTCTTTGGCCGTCACACTCGGCATAGCCGCGCTGCCCGCCGTCACCACGGCGTCGGCGGCGCCCGCGGAGAACCCGCGGACCGCCACCGCCAAGCCCAAGCCGGCCGACCGGGCCGTCGCCGCCGCCGACCAGGCCACCGCCAGCGGCCTGGACGCGCTGGCCAAGGGCCCGGACGAGGAGTACCAGCGGCGCGGCGTCACGCCGTGGCTGCGCGGCCTGTACTCGGTCGCGTACGAGCGCACCTACCACGGGCTGCCCGTCGTCGGCGGGGACGCCGTCGTACTCGCCGACGCGCAGGGCAAGGTGCGCGGCACCCAGTCGGCCACCAAGGCGCGGATCAACGTCTCCACCACGGCGAAGATCACCGCGGCGGCCGCGGAGAAGACCAGCCGCGCGCTGCTCAAGAAGGTGGACAAGCGCGAGTCGCGCCGGCTCGTGGTCCGGGTCAAGGACAACAAGGCGCACCTGGCCTGGGAGACCGTGCTCAGCGGCGCGACCGCGAACGCGCCCAGCCGGCTGCACGTGTTCGTCGACGCGATCAACGGCAAGGTCGTCGACTCGTACGACGACGTGCGCGCCGGCACCGGCAACAGCAAGTGGAACGGCCCCAACCCGCTGACCATCGACACCACCGCCAGCGGCAGCCAGTTCCAGCTCAAGGACCCGAAGCGGCCCGGTCTGAGCTGCGCCGACTACAGCGGCGGCAGCGTCATGACCAAGTCCAGCGACAACTGGGGCAACGGGAACCCCACCAGCAAGGAGACCGGCTGCGTCGACGCGATGTGGGGGGCGCAAAAAGAGTGGGACATGCTGAAGGACTGGTTGGGCCGTAACGGGCACAACGGCAACGGCGGAAGCTGGCCGGTGCGCGTGGGGCTCAACGAGATGAACGCGTACTGGGACGGTTCGCGGATCACCATCGGCCACAACCGGGCCAACGAGTGGATCTCGGCGATGGACGTCATCGGCCACGAGTACGGCCACGGCATCGACCAGTTCACGCCGGGCGGCGCCAACAACGAGAACGGCCTCGGCGAGGCCACCGGCGACATCTTCGGCGCCCTGACCGAGGCGTACGCCAACGAGCCCGCCCCGTACGACACGCCCGGCGACTACCTCGTCGGCGAGATGATCAACCTCAGCGGCAGCGGCCCGATCCGCAACATGTACGACCCGCAGAAGGTGAGCAACCACCCGCGGTGTTACACCTCGGCCATCCCCAACACCGAGGTGCACGCGGCGGCCGGCCCGCTCAACCACTGGTTCTACCTGCTCTCCGAGGGCTCCAACCCCGGTGGCTCCAAGCCGACCAGCCCGACCTGCAACAACTCCACGGTCACCGGCGTCGGCATCCAGACCGCCGGCAAGATCTTCTACGGCGGCATGCTGCTCAAGACCAGCGGCATGACCCACAAGCGCTACCGCACCGCGACGCTGACCGCGGCCAAGGGCCTCGACGCGTCCTGCGACCTGTTCCGCAAGACCCAGGCCGCCTGGGACGCGATCAGCATCCCGGCCCAGCCCGGCGACCCGACCTGCACCAGCCAGGGCGGCGACTTCGCGGTGTCCGTGAGCCCGTCGGCGGGCAGCGTGGACCCGGGTTCGGCCGCCACGGCGACCATCGGCACCTCGACCACCAGCGGTGAGGCCCAGTCCGTCACCCTGTCGGCGACCGGCGCCCCGGCCGGCGCGAGCGTGACCTTCACCCCGGCCACGGTGACCTCCGGCGCCAGCTCCACCATGAAGGTGACGACGTCCACCAGCACCGCCCCGGGCACGTACCCGATCACCATCACGGCCAAGGGCACCGCGACGCACACCGCGCAGTACACGCTGACCGTCGGCGGCAGCGGCCCCGGCACCGGCGCCCCGGACATCGACGTGAACAAGGTCCGGGCGCACCTGACCGAGTTCCAGTCCATCGCCAGCCGCAACGGCGGCAACCGCCGCTCGACCAGCCAGGGCTACCGGGACTCCGTCGCGTACGTGAAAGGCAAGCTCCAGGCGGCGGGTTACACCGTCACCGAGCAGGCCTGCACCTCCGGGTGCACCTCCGGCGCGGGTCCGAACCTGATCGCCGAGTGGCCCAAGGGCGACGCGGCCAACACCTACATGTTCGGCGCGCACCTGGACGGCGTGAGCGCCGGCCCCGGCATCAACGACAACGCCTCGGGCTCGGCCGCGCTGCTTGAGACGGCCCTGACGCTGGCCGAGAAGAACCCGAACATGAAGAACCGGGTCCGCTTCGGCTGGTGGACCGACGAGGAGCAGGGCCTGAACGGCTCGGACTTCTACGTGCGCTCGCTCTCCTCGACGCAGCGGTCGCAGATCAAGGCGTACTACAACTTCGACATGATCGGCTCGGTCAACGGCGGCTACTTCATCAACCACATCACCTCCGCCGCCGCCAAGCCGATGAAGGAGTACTGGGACTCGCTCCAGCTCCAGCCGGAGGAGAACACCGAGGGCGCGGGCCGCTCGGACGACTACTCCTTCGAGCAGGCGGGCATCGCGAGCTCGGGCTACGCGACCGGCGCCAGCTACCGCAAGACCGCGGCCCAGGCCGCGAAGTGGGGCGGCACCTCGGGTGGCGCGTACGACCCCTGCTACCACTCGTCCTGCGACACCACGAACAACATCAACGCCACGGCGCTCAACCGTAGCGTGGACGGCATCGCCTACACGCTGTGGAAGCAGGCCGTCTCCGAGACCGCCCCGGCCGACGACTTCTCGCTGTCGGTCGAGCCCGGTTCGGGCACCGTGGAGCCGGGTGCCACCGCCAGCGCCACCGTCATCACCGCCACCACGAACGGCTCGGCCCAGTCGGTGCGCCTGTCGGCCACCGGGCTGCCGAGCGGGGCGCAGGCCACGTTCGACCCGGAGACCGTCACCTCCGGCGGCAAGGCCGCGGTGCGGATCGCCACGTCGGCGCAGTCCCCGGCCGGCACCTACCCGATCACCATCACGGGCACCGGCACGGCGACCCACAGCGCCACCTACACGCTGACCGTCGGTAGCGGCACCCCGGGCTGCGACGAGCAGCTCATCGTCAACGGCGGCTTCGAGAACGGCAGCGCGCCGTGGACCGGCTCCACCGGGGCGATCGGCTCGCAGGCCGGCCAGACCGCGCACACCGGCACCCGGTACGCCTGGCTCGGCGGCTACGGCAACGCCACCAGCGACACCATCAGCCAGACGGTGACCGTGCCCACCGGCTGCGCCTCGGCGACGCTGGGCTACTGGCTGCACGTGGACACCGACGAGACGGAGAACACGCCGTACGACCAGTTCACCATCAAGGTCAACGGCACCACCGTGGAGACGCTGGACAACACCGACGCGGCCAGCGGCTACCAGGAGCGTTCGGTGGACCTGAGCCAGTACGCGGGTCAGCGGATCACGGTGACCTTCACCTCGGTGGAGGACGCCTACCTGCAGACCAGCTTCGTCGTGGACGACGTGACGCTGAACGTGAAGTGAGGCCCCCACCGTGCGGCGGGCCGGCTGAGGGCCGACCGGTGACCGGCCCGCCGCACGGGTGACACCAGGAGCACAGCCAGCACGGCGAGCGGCGCCGCCCGGGACCAGGGCGGCGCCGCGAACGTGTGCGCGCCGGCGCGCGACGGGTCTCGCCGGCGTCCGATCGGGCGAATCCGCGCCCGGGCCGAGTGTTCGGGCCGGCGACGGGTGAGGGGTGAACACATGAGTCGTGCGTACAGTCCCGTGCCCACCTCGGACCGGCGCCCCCGGACCGCCCGCCTCGCCCTGACCGCGACCTGTCTGGCGGCCTGCCTCGCGCTGCTGGCCGGCTGCGGGGACGACGGCGGCGACGGGGACGGCGACCAGGCGTCCCCGACGGCCAGCGCCACGAAGGCGTCCAAGGCCCCGTCGAGCCCGAGCCAGCCGGGCGACAGCCCGTCGGCCTCCGGCCGGCTCACCGACGACCAGGCCGAACGCAAGGCGCTGCTCCCGCTCGCCAGGGTCGACCACGCCAAGGCGGCCGAGACGGCGGTGGGCGAGGTGCCCGGCGGGCGCCTGGTCGAGTTGGAGCTGAAGGGCACGGGCGGCGACCGTGGCGACAAGGGGACGGGCGACGACGCCCCGGGCGACGCGGGCGCGGCCGACGCCGGCGCTGCGGGCCCGAGCGGGACGGCGAGCCCACGGACGCGGCGCGCCGAGTGGGTCGCCAAGGTCGCCGCCAAGGACGGCACCGCGCACCGGGTACGCGTCGACGCCGGCTCCGGCAAGGTGCTGGGCGCCGAGGCCGAGACCGACCAGGACGGCGACGACAAGCGGGAGTTGGCGGCCCAGCTCAGCAAGGCCCGGCGCACCCCCGAACAGGCGGCCAAGGCCGCCACCGACACCAAGCGGGGCACGGTCACCTCCGTCGAACTCGGGGACGACGACGCCGGGGCCCTCGTCTGGTCCGTGGACGTCGTCACGCCACGCGACTGGAACAAGACCACCTTCGCCGTGGACGCGGTGACCGGGAAGGTCGTCGGCGAACACGTCGACCGCGACTGACGCCCCGTCCACCGGCCCGGCCCACCCCGTACGCGCCCGGCACCGCGCCCCGGCGGCGGCGCGGTGTCAGGGCCGCGCGCTCCCCGGCCTGGGCGCGCGCGGCCGGTGCTCGGCGGCGCGCCGCCCCAACTCGGCCAGCAGCCAGGCGCCGCCGCGCAGCACGCGCCGGCGCTGTGCCGTGCGCGTGCCGCGCTCCACCCGGCGCCACAGCGGCGGGTCGGTGACCAGCACGCGCGGGTCGATCCAGACCGTCGCCCCGCGCGCGTCGCGCAGCAGCAGACGCGGCGTCACCCCGCCCACCAGCCGCACCGTCACCAGCAGGTCGGTACGGACCGACCGGGTGCGCCACAGCCCGCGCGTGGCCAACCAGTCATCGCCCGCCGTCACCCGAGGCGGCGTCAGGACGGCCAGGAGCAACAGGGCCAGGCCCGTCCAGCACAGGCCGCGGGTCAGGCCCAGCGTCCCGTTGGCGAGGTCGACCAGCAGCAGCCCGGCGAGGAGCGCGGCCGCCAGGCCCACCGCGAACCGCAGTTCGCCGCGCCAGTGCGCGCCCCGGACCACGGGCCGGGCGGGCGGCGTCCCGACCGCGCGGGGCGCGGCGGCCGGGCGCGGTACGGCGGTTAGCCGTTGCCCGCCGCGCCCTCCACGAGGCGCGCCCTGGCGGCCCGGGGCCGGCGCGGGCGTCGCCGGGGCAGCCGCTTCGAAGGCCACCGGCGCGCGCGGGCGCGGGCTCGCCCGGTTCGCGGCGCGCCGTCGCGCCACCCCCGCCCCCGGGCGCCGCTCTCGGCGCGCGGCGGGCGCCTCGCCGGGCGGCCCGTCGCCTTCTCCTCGCCTTCGCATACGGCGACCGTAGGCCGGTGGCGGGTGGCCGGCGCGGGGCGTTGACGGGGCGCTGACGCAGGCGCGACGCACCTTGACGCACCGCTGACACCGGCCGCGCTGGGCGCCGTCACGCCTCGCGTCGTGCCTGGTCAGCGCGGGCGTCAGGGGTGCGTGAGGATCGGGGCGCGCGGCGACAAGGGCGTGCCAAGACGGGGCGCGCACGGGAAAGTCCGCACTCACGCTGGTGCCCGCCCATCGACGGCACCAGCGGAGGTAGACCAGCCATGTTCAGCGACGCCGAAAGGGCGGGGGCGTCCGGCGCGGCCCGCGCCGCCGACGCCTCCCCGGGTACCACCGCGCCCCCACCGGCCGCCGAAGCCCCCCGGGCCGAGTGCGACGCCGGGAGCGGCGCGGGCGACCCCGCGGACCGGCATCGCCTCACCGCGCTGACCGGCCTGGCCGCCCTGTCGCTGGACGCCATGGCCTCGGTGGCCTACGGGCCGGAGGCCATCGTCCTGGTGCTGGCCGCCGCGGGGGCGCGCGGGCTGGGGTACACCGTGCCCGTCACCCTGGCCATCGCGGCCCTGCTGGCCGTGCTCGTCGCCTCCTACCGGCAGGTCATCGCGGCCTTCCCGGACGGTGGCGGGGCGTACGCGGTGGCGGGGCGGCATCTGGGCCGGCGCGCCTCGCTGGTGGCCGCCGCCTCGCTGGTCCTGGACTACGTGCTGAACGCCGCGGTCGCCGTGACCGCCGGTGTCGCCGCGCTGACCTCGGCCTACCCCGGGTTGCACGACGACCGGCTGTGGCTGTGCCTCGGGGTGTTGGCGCTGGTCACCGGCGTGAACCTGCGCGGCGTCGTGGACTCGGCGCGCGCCTTCCTGGTGCCGACGGCGGTCTTCGTGTGCGCCGTGCTCACCGTGATCACCGTCGGTCTCTGCCGGGACGCCCCGCTGTCCACGGAGGCGTCCGCCGGGCACGCGGCGGTGCTCGCCGACGACGCGACCACCGTCGGCGCCCTGCTGTTGCTCAAGGCGTTCGCGTCCGGCTGCTCCGCGCTGACCGGCGTCGAGGCCATCGCCAACGCCGTACCGTCCTTCCGCGCGCCCGCCGCGCGGCGGGCCCAGCGGGCCGAGGTCGTGCTCGGGGTGGTGCTCGGGGTGATGCTGATCGGCCTGTCGGTGCTGATCGCCCGGTTCGAGCTGCGACCGGTGGCGGGCGTGACCGTGCTCGCCCAGCTCACGGACGCCTCGCTGGGCCACGGACTCGGCTTCTACGTCGTGCAGTTCGCCACCATGGCCCTGCTGGCGCTCTCCGCCAACACCTCCTTCGGCGGCCTCCCGGTCCTGCTCAAGCTGCTGGCCAGGGACAACTACCTGCCGCACGTCTTCGGCCTGCGGGCCGACCGTCAGGTGCACCGGTACGGGGTGCTGGCCCTGGCCGCCGTCGCCGCGCTGTTGTTGGTCGGCTCGGGCGGGGACACCAACACGTTGGTGCCGCTGTTCGCCATCGGCGTCTTCGTGGGCTTCACCCTCGCGCAGACCGGGATGGTGCTGCACTGGCACCGCCGGCCCGGGATGCGCGGGCGCCGGGCGCGGATGGTCCTGAACGGCTTCGGCGCGCTGTTGACCGGCGTGAGCGCGGTCGTGGTCACCGCGACCAAGTTCACGGACGGCGCCTGGTTCATCGTGGTCGCGCTGCCGCTGATCGTGCTCGCCTTCGAGGCGGTGCGCCGGGCGTACGAGCGGATCGGGCGACAGCTCGGCCTCGGGCGGATTCCCGATCCGCCGCACCGTGCCCCCTCGCTGGTCGTGGTGCCGGTCTCGGGCCTGTCCGCGGTGACCAGCGAGGCGCTGGCCGCGGCCGTCTCGCTGGGCGACGAGGTGGTCGCGGTGACCGTCCACCACG
Organism: Streptomyces sp. 71268; assembly: GCF_029392895.1. Lineage (NCBI taxonomy): Bacteria > Bacillati > Actinomycetota > Actinomycetes > Kitasatosporales > Streptomycetaceae > Streptomyces > Streptomyces sp. 71268. The sequence continues at coordinate 6,132,105 of NZ_CP114200.1, read as the reverse complement.
GCGACGCCGAGGACCGGCGGGCGGTCGAGGCGCTGCGCCGCGACTGGGAGTTGTGGCGTCCCGGCGTACCGCTGGTCGCCCTGGACTGGGCCCGGCGCGAGGTGGGCCGGCCGGTCGCCGCCTACGTACGGGAGGTGACCGCCGACCGGCCACACTGGCGGATCACCGTGCTGATCCCCGAGGTGGAGCCCGCCCGGCCGTGGCACCGGCTGCTGCACAACCGGCGCGGTGGCGTGGTGGCCCACGCGGTGCGCCGCGAGACCGACGCCGTCATCTGCCGGCTCCGCACCCGCCTCACCAGCCCACCCCCCGCGTCGGCGGCGGCTTCGGGCGCGGGGTGGTTCGGCCGGCCGGGGGTGGTGCGGTTCGGCCAGCGCGAGGGGCGATAGTCAGCCCGCGCGGAGCGTGGCGGTCGCCCGCGCGCCCCCTCGAAGAGGCGCCGCGCCCCCGCGACATGGGGCCGTGCCGGCCGGTCACGGCGCCGGTGGGACAGGGCACGGCCCGGCCTCCGGCGCCGCCGGGCGCGGGCCGCGCGCTGCGGATCGGCTTCGGCGCACCGCTCTGACCAGGGCCTATCGCGGGCCGTGAGCGGGTGGAGGCGTAGTGCCGCTACCGGAAGGGGTGGGACGGAAAAGGGCGGGCGAACTTCAGCCATCGCGGTACCCACCCCACGCCACCAGTTGTTGCTGCCCCGTCAAAACCCGACCTATAGTCTCCGCGGCTTGCGGGCACCGCCCGATGCGACGCCCTGTGACCTGGGCGGAGTCCGCCCGGCAGGCCGCCCGGCCGTCGGTTGTCTTCCCCTTTCTGGAGTGGACCGTGGAACGACGCACCTTCCTGCGCGGCGCAGTCATCGGCACCTCGGTAGCGACCTTCGGCGGCACCCTGATGCGCGGGGCCGCATACGCCGCCCCGGCGCAGCCGGGCTCCGGCCCGTACGGCCCGCTCGGCTCCGCCGACGCCAGAGGCATCCAGTTGCCCAGCGGCTTCACCAGCCGGATCATCGCCCGCTCCGGCCAGACCGTCGCCGGCACCTCGTACACCTGGCACAACGCCCCCGACGGCGGCGCCTGCTTCGCGGACGGCACCGGCTGGATCTACGTCTCCAACTCGGAGGTAAGCCCGAACGGTGGCGTGGGCGCCGTGAAGTTCAACTCCTCCGGCACCATCACCGGCGCGCACCGCGTGCTCTCCAACACCCGGCAGAACTGCGCCGGCGGCAAGACCCCGTGGAACACCTGGCTCTCCTGTGAGGAGGTCAGCCTGGGGTACGTGTACGAGACCGACCCGTGGGGCGTGAACGCGGCGACCCGGCGCGACGCGATGGGCCGCTTCAAGCACGAGGCCGCGGCGGCCGACCCGGTGCGCAAGGTGATCTACCTGACCGAGGACGTGTCCAACGGCTGCTTCTACCGCTTCGTCCCCACCACCTGGGGCAACCTGTCCTCCGGCACGCTCCAGGTGCTGAAGGCGGGCACGTCCTCCTCGGGCTCCTTCACCTGGGCCAACGTGCCCGACCCGGACGGGGCGCCGACCGTGACGCGCGACCAGGTCTCGGGCGCCAAGCGGTTCAACGGCGGCGAGGGTTGCCACTACGCGAACGACACCGTCTGGTTCACCACCAAGGGCGACAACCGCGTGTGGCAGCTCAACCTGACCAACAACACCTACGAGTTGGCCTACGACGACTCGCTGGTCAGCGGCTCCGCCCCGCTCTCCGGCGTGGACAACGTCACCGGTTCCTCGTCCGGTGACCTGTTCATCGCCGAGGACGGCGGCAACATGGAGATCTGCATCATCACGCCGGACGACGTGGTGGCGCCGTTCCTGCGGATCAACGGCCAGTCGGGCTCGGAGATCACCGGCCCGGCCTTCTCGCCCAACGGGCAGCGGCTCTACTTCTCCAGCCAGCGCGGCACGACGGGCAGTTCGTCGGGCGGCATCACGTACGAGGTGACGGGGCCGTTCCGCTCGTAGCCACCGGTCTGGGCTCGGGTCGGTCCGTCGCGTGCGCGGCGGGCCGGCCGGCCCACGATCCGCCACCTCCGGGCCCGGCGGCCTCCGGCCCCGGTGGCCGCTCCCCCGGGCTGCCGCCGCGCAGCAGGGCGATGCCCAGCGGGGTCAGGGTGTGCAACACGGCGCTGCCCTGCCGCAGCGTGACCAGCAGCCCGGCGTCGCGCAGCACGGTGGCGTGCTGGCTGGCTGAGGCGAGCGACACGCCGACCCGGCGGGCGAGTTCGCTGGTGGTGCAGCCCGCGCCTATCCCCTGGAGCACGGCCGACCTGGTGGAGCCGACGAGCTTGACCAGCGAGCGCGCGGGCGTGACCAGGGCGGGGCCCGCGGCGTGGTCGAGCGGGTAGACGAGCACCGGGGTGAGCGCCGGGTTGTGGAAGGTGACCGGCGTGCGCCGGCAGAAGAACGAGGGCAGCAACAGCAGTCCGCGCCCGTCCAGGTACAGGTCCCGGTCCACGGGGTAGTCCACTTCGAGGACCGGCGGGCGCCAGCGCATGGTGGCCGGCAGCGAGGTCAGCAGCCCGTCCACGCCGCCGTCCAGCAGGGCCCGGCCACGGGCGGCGCGGTCGGCCTCGATGCGGGCGTGCAGGTGCGGCCAGTACGGTGCGATGGCGGCCCGGTGGTAGTCCCGGAGCGTGTCCACGAGGCGGGCCAGGGCCCGGTCGGCGCCCTCGCCGTCGGCCATCGGGCGCATCCACGCCGGCAGGGCGCGTCCCGCCGGGAGGTGGGATATCTCGGTGCGTAACCTCTCGGCCGGCGTGGCCCGCACCGCCTCCATCGCCTCCTCGACGCCGATGACGCCCTCGGACGGCGTCAGGAAGTCGGGAAAATAGCCCCGTTGCGGCACCAGGGGTGCCAGCAACCGGGGCTCGGAATGCAGTCGCGCCCGCGTTTGCGAGCGCCATTCGCCGAAGATGTTCTCCGCTTGTTTCTCGCGAAGTCGATGGAAACTTAAAATAGTTTCCCAGAGTGCGTCCGGGCGAGCGGCCATCCGCAGCCGTGCCAGGTCCACGCTTGTGAAATGGACGCGCAGCACTAAACCCCCACATGTGGCATCCGTAGTTCCCCCAATCCCTGAGTATGCACCCCAACACGAGCAGTTACCACGCCCTTTTGGCCAGAGTTGAAACGGGTCGCGCTCCAACATGTCCAACCGGAATGCTTGGACGTGGGAAAAGGCAGGGGCATTTTCCCGGTGGGTGCTCAGGCCGGATTGCTCGTTCCCGTGGGGGGTAACGGGCGCCGCAAGGCCGTTGAGCATCAGTTGCCGCCGCACATCTGGTCGGCGGCAACGGCTCCCGTGGGGGGAGTAGTAGGGGGCGGCGCCTCGCACAGGCGCCGCCCCCTTTCGTATGCCGGAGCCGTGCTCCCGCCGTAGTCCGCCTACGGCGAGGAGACCGGGTGCCGGGGGGTGAGGGTGGGTGTCCCCGACGCGGTCCCCGCTACGAAGGGGACGACTTCCGGTGGTATGCGGCCCTCGCCTGGCCTGGCCCGCGAGGACGTTGTGGTGCGCGTGCTCGTCTGCTGGTGACCGTCGACGGCCGGTGTTCGTGCACCGGCCGCCGACGGCGTGGGCCCGCGGAACGGGCCCGCTCAGGGGGTCAGCGGCTGTCGCTGCCGACCGATTCGGCCGCCGCCCGGCCGGCCTCGAGGCGGGCGACCGGGATGCGGAACGGGGAGCAGGAGACGTAGTCCAGGCCCACCTCGTGGAAGAAGTGCACCGAGTCGGGGTCGCCGCCGTGCTCGCCGCACACGCCGAGCTTGAGGTCGGGACGGGTGGCGCGGCCGGCCTCGGCGGCCGCGCGCACCAGCGAGCCCACGCCGTCGCGGTCGATCGTCTCGAACGGGCTGACGCCGAAGATGCCCTTCTCCAGGTACGCGGTGAAGAAGCTGGCCTCCACGTCGTCCCGGGAGAAGCCCCACACGGTCTGCGTCAGGTCGTTGGTGCCGAAGGAGAAGAAGTCGGCCGACTCGGCGATCTGGCCGGCGGTCAGCGCGGCCCGGGGCAGCTCGATCATCGTGCCCAGGGTCAGCTTGAGGTTCACCCCGCGCGCCTGCTCCACCTCGGCGATGACCCGCTCGGCCTCCTCACGGACGATCTCCAGTTCCTGGACGGTGCCCACCAGCGGGATCATGATCTCCGCGCGCGGGTCGCCCTTGGCGTTCATGCGCTCGGCCGCGGCCTCGGCGATGGCCCGTACCTGCATCGCGAACAGGCCGGGGATCACCAGGCCGAGGCGTACGCCGCGCAGGCCCAGCATCGGGTTCTGCTCGTGCAGCTTGTGCACGGCCTGCAGCAGGCGCAGGTCGTTCTCGTTGGCGTCCTGCCGGGCCTCGGCCAGCGCGACGCGCACCGACAGCTCGGTGATGTCGGGCAGGAACTCGTGCAGCGGCGGGTCGAGCAGCCGCACCGTCACCGGCAGCCCGTCCATCGCCTCGAACAGCTCGGTGAAGTCGGCCTTCTGCAGCGGCAGCAGGTCGCCGAGGGCGGCCTCCCGGTCGGCCTCGGTGTCGGCGAGGATGAGCCGCTCGACCATCTCGCGGCGCTCACCGAGGAACATGTGCTCGGTGCGGCACAGGCCGATGCCCTGCGCGCCGAAGCGACGGGCGCGGGCGGCGTCCTCGGCGTTGTCCGCGTTGGCCCGCACCCGCAGCCGGCGCACCCGGTCCGCGTACGCCATGATCCGGTGCACGGCCTTGACCAGCTCGTCGGCGTCGTCGGCGCCCGCGTGCATGCGGCCCTCGAAGTACTCCACCACGGGCGAGGGCACGACCGGCACCTCGCCGAGGTAGACCTTGCCGGACGAGCCGTCGATGGAGACGAGGTCGCCCTCCTGCACCACGGTGCCGTCCTTGGTGGTCAGGCACCGGCGCTTGGTGTCCACCTCAAGCTCCTCGGCGCCGCACACACAGGTCTTACCCATGCCGCGGGCGACGACGGCGGCGTGCGAGGTCTTGCCGCCGCGCGAGGTGAGGATGCCCTCGGCGGCGATCATGCCGTTGAGGTCGTCCGGGTTGGTCTCCCGGCGGATGAGGATGACCTTCTCGCCCGAGCGCGACCACTTGACGGCCGTGTACGAGTCGAAGACGGCCTTGCCGACCGCGGCGCCGGGCGAGGCCGCGATGCCCCGGCCGATCTTCTCCACGGCGGCGCTCTCGTCGAAGCGGGGGAACATGAGCTGCGCGAGCTGCGCGCCGTTGACCCGCTGGAGCGCCTCGGCCTCGTCGATCAGGCCCTGGTCCACGAGCTGGGTGGCGATGCGGAAGGCGGCCCCCGCGGTGCGCTTGCCGACCCGGGTCTGGAGCATCCACAGCTTGCCGCGCTCGATGGTGAACTCGATGTCACACAGGTCCTTGTAGTGCGTCTCCAGCGTCTCCATGATCCGCATCAGCTCGTCGTAGGAGGGCTTGTCGATGCCCTCCAGGTCGGCGAGCGGCACGGTGTTGCGGATGCCGGCCACGACGTCCTCGCCCTGCGCGTTCTGCAGGTAGTCGCCGTAGACGCCCTGCTGGCCGCTGGCGGGGTCGCGGGTGAAGGCGACGCCGGTGCCGGAGTCGGGGCCCAGGTTGCCGAAGACCATGGAGCAGACGTTGACGGCGGTACCGAGGTCGCCGGGGATGCGCTCCTGGCGGCGGTAGAGCTTGGCCCGGTCGGTGTTCCACGAGTCGAAGACCGCGCGCACGGCCAGGTCCATCTGCTCGCGGGCGTCCTGCGGGAAGTCGCGGCCGGTCTCCTTGGCGACGATGCCCTTGAACTCGTCCACCAGCTTCCTGAGGTCGCCGGCGTCCAGGTCGACGTCCACGGTGACGCCCTTGGCGTGCTTGGCGCCCTCCAGGGCCTCCTCGAACAGCTCGCCGTCCACGCCGAGGACGGTCTTGCCGAACATCTGGATCAGGCGGCGGTAGGAGTCCCACGCGAACCGCTCGTCGCCGGCCTGCGCGGCCAGGCCCACGACGGACTCGTCGGAGAGCCCGATGTTGAGGACGGTGTCCATCATCCCGGGCATCGAGAACTTGGCGCCGGAGCGCACGGAGACCAGCAGCGGGTCGTCCGCCTGGCCCAGCTTCTTGCCCATGGTGGTCTCGAGGGCGACCAGGTGCGCACTCACCTCGTCACGCAGTGCCGCCGGCTCCTCGCCACTGTCGAGGTAGACCTTGCACGCCTCGGTGGTGATGGTGAACCCGGGCGGGACGGGCAGCCCGAGATTCGTCATCTCGGCCAGGTTCGCGCCCTTGCCGCCCAGCAGATCCTTCAGGTCCCTGTTGCCCTCGGTGAAGTCGTAGACGAACTTCTGGGAAGCAGGCTGTGCTTGGGGATCGGTGTTTTCCGACACGGTTCTCGACACCTCGCTGAGGTACCCCCGGGATGTGGGCCCGGAGGACGGCTGCCCTGACGGCGGGGAGCGTACCCAGATCGAAGGTGCATGGGTACGTCCACTCGGCGGACATTCGGCCGTAACTGGCCGGCCGCCACGAGATCGAAAGTGATCCACACCACGAGACCTGTGATCCATCGGGAAGCCGACGGGCGCGGAACCGCGTTCAGGTTCCGAACGCGGGACTTGCGGACAGCTCGATTCTGGACACGGGCAGCGATGAGCCACAAGCGGAGAGCGGCCATCCGTATGACTGTCGAAGGCGGCAGGGGTGGCACTCAGTGCCACGCATTGGAGAGGTGTGTGCGCTCAGAAGGGTAAATGGATCTTCAAATGAGCATGCTCATCTGAGCAAACTACCGATCACACGTGGCGAGAATCACGCCGTCAAACCGGGGCCCGTCAGCCACCGGAGGTGTCCAATTCGGCCTCGGCTCCGATTTCGGCCCGGTCGTAGGGATCATTGAGCCACCCGTCTGGCAGAACCACGCGGTTTCGGCCAGACGTACGGCCCCGGGGACCGTCCGCACCCGCGGGCCAGGGCTGGTCGAGGTCCATTTCGCTCATCAGAGCGGCCAACTCGGCCAGCGAGGAGGCGACGGCGAGCCGCCTACGCAGCTCCGAACCGATCGAGAAGCCCTTGGTGTACCAGGCCACGTGCTTACGGAAGTCGATGACGCCGCGCGACTCGTCCTCAAGCCACTGCCCCAACAGCTCCGCATGGCGCAGCATCACCCGCGTGACCTCGCGCAACGTGGGCGCGGCCGACCCCTGCGGGCCCCGCGTCAGGGCCGCCCACGCGGCGCCGCCGACGGCCTCGGAGGGCGCCTGCGCGGCGCTCGCGCCGCCCGGGGTGGCACCGGGTGTCGCCGGCTCGGCGAAGGCGGCCACCAGGTCGCCGAACAGCCACGGCCGCCCCAGGCAGCCGCGCCCCACCACGACCCCGTCGCAGCCGGTCTCGCGCATCATCCGCAGCGCGTCCTGTGCCGACCAGATGTCCCCGTTGCCCAGCACCGGGATCTCCGGCACCGCCTCCTTGAGCCGCGCGATCGCCGACCAGTCCGCCTCGCCGCCGTAGTGCTGTGCGGCGGTGCGACCGTGCAGCGCGATGGCCCGTACGCCCTCCTGCACCGCGATCCGCCCGGCGTCCAGGTAGGTCAGGTGGTCGTCGTCGATGCCCTTGCGCATCTTCATGGTCACCGGCAGCTCGCCGGCGCCGGCGACCGCCTCGCGCAGGATGGCCCGCAGCAGGTGGCGCTTGTACGGCAGCGCCGAGCCGCCGCCCTTGCGGGTCACCTTCGGTACCGGGCAGCCGAAGTTCAGGTCGATGTGGTCGGCCAGGCCCTCGTCCACGATCATGCGGACCGCCTTGCCGACGGTCGCCGGGTCCACGCCGTACAACTGGATGGACCGCGGCTTCTCGGTGCCGTCGAAGTGGATCAGCCGCATGGTCTTCGCGTCCCGCTCGACCAGCGCCCGCGTGGTGATCATCTCGCTGACGAACAGGCCCTTGCCGCCGGAGAACTCCCGGCACAGGGTGCGGAAGGGCGCGTTGGTGATTCCCGCCATGGGGGCGAGGATCACCGGGGGCACCACCGCGTGCGTACCGACGTACAGCGGCTGGGTCTCGGCGGTCATCTAGGACGCGTCCTTCCGGTTCTCGTGGTGCTCGGGGTGCTGGGGCGTCGCCTCCGCCGCGGGTGCCGGGGGCACCGCGCATGCCGCGGGTGCTCGGGCAGCGGGTGGCAGACCTCTTATTGTCCCCCATCGGCGCGCGGCACCGGGGCGCGCGGCCACCCAGCCCGCCGGCACCGGCTCTGGTGCGTACGCCGGGCCGCCGCGCGGGCTGCCCCGCACCGCCGCCGACCGGGTACCCGGGTCGCCTAGGGCGAGCGGGCCGGTCAATCCGGTCAGGCCGCCGCGACCTGTCGCGCGAGCGTCAGCTCGTGGAGCCGCTCCAGCCGCGCCCGGGACTCCGCGTCGGCCGGCACGTACGTGATCATGCGCGGCCCCTGGCGTGGGCCGAGCCACATGATCTGGTAGTCGAGGTGCAGCAGCCCCACATGGGTGTTGAGGAAGCGCTTGGTGCGGCCCGGCGTCGTGCGCATCACCTCGTGCCGCTCCCAGATCTCCCGGAACTCGGACGACGCCTCCTGGAGCCGCCCCAGCATGTGCTTCCAGGCCGGCTCCGCGATGTGCTCGGCCATCGCCGAACGGAACTTGGCCGCCATCGCCCGGATCACCTCCTGCCGGTCCACCAGCCCCTGCTCCCAGCCCGGGTGCGTGAAGGCCAACCACATGCAGTTGCGCTCCTGCGGGGCCAGCGAGTCCAGGTCACAGAGCAGGTTGCCGTACGTGCGGTTGTACGCCAGCAGGTCGTAGCGGCTGTTCTGCACGCACGCCGGGATGGGTTCGAGCTGCCGCAGCAACGTCCGGATCGGGTCGGAGACGGTGGCGCACTCGGTCCCCGGCGCCGGGTCGGCCACCCCGGCGAGCGTGAACAGGTGCTCGCGCTCGTTGGGGTCGAGCAACAGCGCCCGCGCGATGGCGTCGAGCACCTGCGCCGAGACGTGGATGTCGCGCCCCTGCTCAAGCCACGTGTACCAGGTCACGCCCACCGCCGAGAGCTGCGCCACCTCCTCGCGGCGCAGCCCGGGCGTGCGCCGCCGCCGGCCGCGCGGCAGCCCCACCTGCTCGGGCACGACGCGCTCGCGCCTGCTCCGCAGGAAGGCCGCGAGTTCGCTGCGCCGTACGTCGTGGCCCGCGGCCTGCCCGGTCGTCATCATGTCTCCAGGGTGCGGGATGGGAGATCCACTTTCCAGGTAGTGTCGATACCAGGATAAGGACACTCTGGTACCTGGCTACGGACCGCGCGATCGTCGTACCCGTGAACCTGACCCGAGTGCGATCCGCCAACCTCATCTCCCCCGTTCCCGCCTCCGCGTCCGCGTCCGCCACGGCCGACCCGCCACGGCCGGCCGGCACGGGCCCCGGCGCTGGCCCGGCCACGCTCAGCGGGCTCGGGCTGTTCACCGTGTTGCTCGGTGCGGCCCTGCCGCTGATCGACTTCTTCATCGTCAACGTCGCCCTGCCGGCGATGGACCACGACCTGCACGCCGGCCCCGCCGTACTCGAACTGGTCGTCGCCGGATACGGCGTCGCCTACGCGGTGCTCCTGGTACTCGGCGGGCGCCTCGGTGACATGTTCGGCCGCCGCCGGCTCTTCATCGCGGGCATGGCGGCCTTCGGCATCACCTCGCTGGCCTGCGGCCTCGCCCCGAACGCGTGGAGCCTGGTGGCGGCCCGGGTGGCGCAGGGCGCCGCCGCCGCGTTCATGCTGCCGCAGGTGCTCGCCACCATCCACGCCACCACCGCCGGCGGTCGGCGCGCCCGCGCGATCGGCCTGTACGGAGCGACGGCGGGCCTTTCCATGGTCGCCGGGCAGATCCTGGGCGGCGTCCTGGTCGCCGCCGACCTCTGGGGCACCGGCTGGCGCATGGTCTTCCTGGTGAACGTGCCGGTCGCGCTGATCGGCCTGGCCCTGGCCGTGCGTACGGTGCCCGAGACCCGCTCGGACCGGCCCACCACCGTGGACATCCCCGGCACCCTGCTGCTCGCGCTCTCCCTGATCACCCTGCTGCTGCCGCTGACCGAGGGCCGGGCGGCGGGCTGGCCGCTGTGGACGTGGCTGCTGCTCGGCTCGTTCCCCGTGGTCGCCGCCGTCTTCTACGTCGTCGAGCGCCGGGCCGACCGGGCCGGCAGGGTGCCGCTGGTGCCGCCGAGCCTGTTCGCGCTGCCCGGCCTCAGCCGCGGCCTCGTGCTGGTGGTGCCGTTCTCGATCGGCTTCGGTGGCTTCATGTTCGTCATCGCGGTCGCCCTCCAGCAGGGCATGGACTACGGCCCGGTGGCCGCCGGGCTCGCCCTCGTGCCGATGGCGGTGGCGTTCTTCGTGGTCTCGCTGGCCGGCCCGCGTCTGGTGGGCCGGTACGGCAGCCGGGTGGTCACGGTCGGCGCGCTGATCCAGGGCCTTGGCATCGGCATCTTCCTGCTGACCGTCGCCCGTGGCTGGCCGGACACCGGCATCCCGGCCCTCGCCCCCGGCCTCGTCCTGGCCGGCGTCGGCCAGGCGCTCCAGTTGCCGGTGCTCTTCCGGATCGTCCTCGCGGACGTGCCGAGCGACCGGGCCGGCGTGGGCAGCGGCGTCATGGTGACCACCCAACAGTCCGCCCTGGCCCTGGGCGTGGCCACCCTCGGCACCCTCTTCCTCTCCCGCGCGGCCTCGGTGGGCATGCGCGACGCCCTGACCACCACGCTGCTGGTCCAGCTCGCGACGATCGCGGTCACCGCGGTGCTGAGCCTGCGGTTGCCGCGGGTGGTGCGGTGAGGGGTGCCAACCCGCCCGCCCCACGGATGGGTTGGCGGTGCCCCACGGGTGGGGGCCACGCGGGTCGTTGGCCGAGCTGCCCGTGAGGGGCGGGGAAACCTGTCGGCTGCGAAGGTGCCGGCCGGGCCACCGCGCGCCCGCACGCGAAACGCCGGGCCGACGAAAACGTCGGCCCGGCGTCACACGACCGGAATGAGGGTACGTGCGGGGCTCAGCAGCCCAGCAGGCGCCCGCCCAGGTAGCTCTGGATCTGGTCCAGGGAGACCCGCTCCTGCTTCATGGTGTCGCGCTCGCGCACGGTCACCGCGTTGTCCTCAAGCGTGTCGAAGTCGACGGTGACGCAGAACGGCGTGCCGATCTCGTCCTGGCGGCGGTAGCGGCGGCCGATGGCGCCGGCGTCGTCGAACTCGATGTTCCAGTTGCGCCGCAGGTCGGCGGCGAGGCCCTTGGCCTTCGGCGAGAGCTGCGGGTTGCGGGACAGCGGCAGCACCGCGACCTTGACCGGCGCGAGCCTCGGGTCGAGCCGCATGACGGTGCGCTTCTCCAGCTTGCCCTTGGCGTTGGGCGCCTCGTCCTCGATGTACGCGTCGAGCATGAACGCGAGCATCGCGCGGTTCACGCCGGCCGCCGGCTCGATGACGTAGGGGGTCCAGCGCTCGCCGGCCTCCTGGTCGAAGTACGACAGGTCCTGGCCGGACGCCTTCGAGTGGGCCTTGAGGTCGTAGTCGGTGCGGTTGGCCACGCCCTCAAGCTCGGAGAACTCGGTGCCGCCGAAGTTGAAGCGGTACTCGATGTCAGCGGTGCGCTTCGAGTAGTGGGACAGCTTCTCCGCCGGGTGCTCGAACCACCGGATGTTCTCCTCGCGGATACCGAGGTCGGTGTACCAGTTCCAGCGCTGCTCCATCCAGTACTCGTGCCACTGCTCGTCCTCGCCCGGCTTGACGAAGAACTCCATCTCCATCTGCTCGAACTCACGGGTGCGGAAGATGAAGTTGCCGGGCGTGATCTCGTTGCGGAAGGACTTGCCGAGCTGGGCGATGCCGAACGGCGGCTTCTTGCGCGAGGTCTGCTGCACGGCGGCGAAGTTGGTGAAGATGCCCTGCGCGGTCTCGGGGCGCAGGTACGCGAGCGAGCCGGCGTCCTGGGTGGGGCCGAGGTGCGTGGAGAGCAGGCCCGAGAAGAGCTTGGGCTCGGTGAAGCCGCCCTTGTTGCCGCAGTGCGGGCAGTTGATGTCGGCGAGGCCGTTCGGCGGGAGCTGACCGTGCTTCGCCTCGTACGCCTCCTCCAGGTGGTCGGCGCGGTAGCGCTTGTGACAGGAGGTGCACTCGGTGAGCGGGTCGGTGAAGGTGGAGACGTGGCCGGATGCCTCCCACACCTCACGGGCGAGGATCACGGACGAGTCGAGGCCGACCACGTCGTCGCGCGAGGTGACCATCGCGCGCCACCACTGGCGCTTGATGTTCTCCTTCAGCTCCACGCCGAGCGGTCCGTAGTCCCAGGCGGCCCGCTGACCGCCGTAAATCTCGCTGCACGGATAGACGAAGCCACGGCGCTTGCTCAGGCTGACGATGGTGTCGATCTTGTCGGCGGCCACGGTGCTCTCTTCATTACGACGACGAAGCGGTCAGTGCGGGGTCCGCCGGGTACTCGCCCGCGCGCCCCAGCGAAAGCCCCAGATTACCGGCGGCGACACCCCTGGGATCAAATCGGTTCCGGGTCTGACAACCTTCAACCAGTCTTGTTGACAATCGTTTCCAGTTTAGTTGAAAATGACTGTCATGAACGTACGACGACGCCTCCTCACCGGTACCGCGATAGCCGGCGCCACCGCGCTCTCGCTGGTCACGCTCTCCGCCTGCTCGGGCGATTCCGACAAGGACGGAAAGCCGCAGGTCGTGGCGTCGTTCTATCCGATGGAGTTCCTGGCCAAGCAGATCATCGGCGACGCGGACATCCGCGTCGGCACCCTCACCAAGCCCGGCGTCGAGCCGCACGACCTGGAGCTCAAGCCCCGCCAGGTCGGCGACCTGAGCGAGGCCGACGTCGTCGTCTACCTCAAGGGGCTCCAGCCCGCCGTGGACGAGGCGGTCGGCCAGTCCGAGGCCAAGCACAAGGTGGACGCCACCACGCTCACCTCGCTGGAGAAGCACGGCGCCAGTGAGCACGGCCACGACCACGACGCCGAGGGCCACGACCACGCCGAAGGCGAGCACGCGCACGAAGGCGAGCACGACCACGACCACGGCGGCGAGGCCGGCGGCGACCCGCACATCTGGCTCGACCCCACCAAGTACGCCGAGGTCGCCAAGGGTCTGAACAAGAAGCTCGCTGAGGCGTACCCCGACCACAAGGCCGACTTCCAGAAGAACACCGACGCGCTGGTCACGAAGCTGACCGCGCTCGACAAGGAGTTCACCGCCGGCCTCAAGAACCGCACCACCGACACCTTCATCACCACCCACGCGGCGTTCGGCTACCTCGCCGAGCGCTACGGTCTGGACCAGGAGGGCATCTCCGGCGTCTCCCCCGAGGCCGAGGCCAGCCCGGCCCGCATCAAGGAGATCCAGGAGATCGCCAAGAAGGAGAAGGTCAGCACGGTCTTCTTCGAGACGCTCGCCAGCAACAAGGGCGCCGAGACCGTCGCCGAGGACACCGGCCTCAAGACCGGCGTCCTCGACCCCATCGAGGGCATCAACGACAAGTCCAAGGGCGACGACTACTTCGAGGTGATGCGGGCCAACCTCGCCGCCCTCAAGCAGGCGCTCGGCGCGCGATGAGCGCCCCGGGCCGCCGTCCCGGCGAGGTGGCGCCCCGGAGCGTCCCGCACGCGCCCGGCGCACCGGGCGCCGCCGGCGCCCGCGAGGCCGCGTGAGGCGCGTCCCGCGCACCCAGGCGCGCCGCCCGGCGCGCACCCCTACGGCGACCAGTACGACGAGCGAGTAACAGCGGAGGCAGGCGTGGCGAGCGAGCGAAGCGAAGGGCCCGCCGGGGACATACCCGGCGCGGCCGGACGGTCCACGACACAGCGGCCGGACCCGACCAGGCCACCGGCCACGGACTCCGGAGCCGCGAGCCCGGGCGACGGCCCCGGCCCCGCGTCGGGCGACGCGGAACCGGCCGCGCCGGAGCGCGAGGAACCGGTCGTGGTGGTGCGCCAGGCGCGTGCCTCGCTCGGCTCGCGGCCGGTGCTGCGCGGCGTGGACCTGACCGTCCGGCGCGGCGAGGTGGTCGCGCTGCTCGGCGCCAACGGTTCGGGCAAGTCCACGATGGTGCGCGCCCTGGTCGGACAGGTGCCGCTCACCGGTGGCGAGTTGGAGCTGTTCGGCACCCCGCGGCGGCGCTTTCGGCAGTGGGCGCGCGTCGGCTACATGCCGCAGCGCACCACGGCCGCCAGCGGCGTTCCGGCCACCGTGCGCGAGGTGGTCTCCGCCGGCCGGCTGGCCCGTACGAAGCTGCGCTGGCCCGGCCGGGGCGACCGGGCCGCGGTGGACCGCGCCCTGGAACTGGTCGGCATGGCCGACCGGGCCAGGGACTCGGTCAACGCGCTCTCCGGCGGCCAGCACCAGCGGGTCCTGATCGCCCGCGCGCTGGCCGGCGAGCCGGAGCTGCTGATCATGGACGAGCCGATGGCCGGCGTCGACCTGGCCAGCCAGCAGGTGCTGGCGGACGCGCTGCGTCAGCAGGTGGCGCGGGGCACCACGGTGCTCCTCGTCCTGCACGAGCTGGGGCCGCTCGAGCCCCTGATCGACCGGGCCGTGGTGCTGCGCGACGGCTGCGTGGTGCACGACGGGCCGCCGCCCAAGGCGGTCGGCCAGCACGCGTTGCCCGGCCACGACCACATCCACCCGCACGCCGCGGACGCCGCGGAGCCGATCCGGACAGGGCTGCTGATCTGATGGAAATGCTCGACTACGCCTTCATGCAGCGGGCCCTGCTCGCCGCCGTCCTAGTCGGCGTCACGGCCCCGGCGGTCGGCATCTACCTGGTCCAGCGCCGCCAGGCGATCATGGGCGACGGCATCGGGCACGTCGCCCTCACCGGCGTCGCGCTCGGCTTCCTCACCGGCAACAACCCGGTGTGGACCGCCGTCGCGGTGGCCTCGCTGGGCGCGGTGCTGATGGAGCTGATCCGCTGGTACGGGAAGGCCCGCGGCGACCTCGCGCTGGCGATGCTCTTCTACGGCGGCATGGCCGGCGGCGTGCTGCTGATCAACATGTCGGACACCGGCTCCAACGCCAACCTCACCTCGTACCTGTTCGGCTCGATCACGACGGTCTCCGAGGGAGATGTACGGACCATTTGCGCGCTAGCCGCCTTCGTGATGCTGATCACACTGGGCCTGCGGCGGCAGCTTTTCGCCATTTGCCAGGACGAGGAGTTCGCGCGCGTGACCGGGCTTCCGGTGCGGTTCCTGAACCTGCTGCTGGCCGTCACCGCGGCGGTCACCGTGACCGTGGCCATGCGCGTGGTGGGGCTGCTCCTGGTGAGCGCGCTGATGGTGGTGCCGGTCGCCGCGGCGCAGCAGGCCACCCGCAGCTTCGGGATGACCATGGCGCTCTCGGTCACGATCGGCGTGCTGGTCACCCTGTCCGGCACGAGCTACTCGTACTACGAGGACGTGCCGCCCGGCGCCAGCATCGTCGTCCTGGCCATCGCCGTCTTCGCCGTGATCACCGCGCTGGCCGCACCCCTCACCCGACGACGAGCGCGGCGGGCCGCGTTGGAGGAGGAACGGTGCGCGCTGGAGGTGGCGACCCATTGCGTATCGGCCACCGGCGACGCGCGGGTGTGACGGGCGGGATGGGAAGGAACTCTCGTGCCGGCCGCGTCACCTGGCAGACTGGCACAATGTCCAGCCGGATGCCGGACAGGCGACGAGCAGGCAACTGAGGAGGAAGCTGTGGCGACCGCGGGTCCCCCAGTACGCGGCCGGGCCACCAGGCAGCGCGCCGCGGTGGCGGCGGCGTTGGACGAGGTGGACGAGTTCCGCAGTGCGCAGGAACTCCACGACATGCTCAAGCACCGCGGCGACTCGGTCGGCCTGACCACGGTCTACCGCACCCTCCAGTCCCTCGCCGACGCGGGCGAGGTGGACGTGTTGCGTACGGACGAGGGCGAGTCCGTCTACCGGCGATGCAGCACCGACGACCACCATCACCACCTCGTCTGCCGCTCGTGCGGTAAGGCCGTCGAGGTCGAGGGCCCGGCCGTGGAGAAGTGGGCCGACTCGATCGCCACCGAGCACGGCTTCGTGGACGTGGCGCACACCATCGAGATCTTCGGCACCTGCGGCGAGTGCGCCGCGGCCAAGGGCTGACCGAACCGCGCCGAACGCGGCGCACGGGCGGCGCCCGAACTGCCCGGCCCCCCGTCCACCTCCGGCACGCCACGCCCGGCTCGCAGGCCGGCTTCAGGCGTGCGCGGCCCCGCGCCGGCCCAGCTCCTCCCCCGGGGACCGTGGCCGCCCGGCTGGCCGCCGACCGGATCACGCCGGAGTGGTCCCCACCCAGGGCTGGCGCCGCGACACCCACACCGCCGGGCCGGAACCGGACGCGACGGCCGAGGACTGAGCGGGCGAGGCGGCGGCCGCCGCCCTCAAGGCCCGGACCCAGGCCAGGCCAAGGTCAGGCCCCGGGGGCAGGACGGGGCAACCAGGCCCGGGCCGACGGCTCGGCCCGGACCCGGGCCCGGACTCGGGCGTCAGGCCCCCGCGCCACCCTCCGTCGAGGGCGCCCCGTTCGCGGGCAGGTTCGGCAGCGCGCCCCCGAAGCGCCGGTCGCGCTGGGCGAACTCCAGGCAGGCGCGCCACAGGTCACGGCGGTCGAAGTCCGGCCACAGCACGTCCTGGAAGACCATTTCCGCGTAAGCGCTCTGCCAGATCAGGTAGTTGGACGTCCGCTGCTCGCCGGAGGGGCGGACGAAGAGGTCCACGTCCGGCATGTCTGGGTAGTAGAGGTACTTCGCGAACGTCTTCTCGTTGACCTTCGACGGATCGAGCCGGCCCGCCGCCACGTCGGCCGCCAGTGCGGCGGCGGCGTCGGCGATCTCCGCCCGGCCGCCGTAGTTCAGGCAGAAGTACATGGTCATGGCGTCGTTGTCCTTGGTCTGCTCCTGCGCCACCTGGAGCTCCTTGGCCACCGACTTCCACAGCTTGGGCATCCGCCCCGCCCAGCGGACGCGGATACCCAGTTCGTCCATCTCGTCCCGGCGGCGGCGGATGACCTCGCGGTTGAAGTTCATCAGGAAGCGCACCTCGTCCGGCGAGCGCTTCCAGTTCTCGGTCGAGAAGGCGTACAGGGAAAGGTTCTTGACGCCCATCTCCAGGCAGCCCTTGAGCACGTCGAGCACGACGCCTTCGCCGACCTTGTGGCCCTCGGTGCGCGGCAGGCCGCGGTCCTTGGCCCAGCGGCCGTTGCCGTCCATCACGATCGCCACGTGCTTGGGCACCAGCTCGCCGGGGATCTTCGGCGGCCGCGCACCGGACGGATGCGGGTCCGGAGCCCGGTATTCACGTCGTCCCCGGCCCATGAAACCGCGTCCTGCCATGCCTGCCACGTCTCCCACATCTCGCTCGTGCGACGCCTGTGCGCCGTCAGCCTCGCGCGTACGGTTGCCGTACGCCGTCATCTTCCGTGCCGCCCCGCGCGGCGCGCGCTACGCCGTACGGCGCGGTACCCCCCGCTCCCACGTGCCGCGGCTCACTTCTCCACGTACCGCAGCGAACGCAGGCCCCGCTCCAGGTGCCAGTGCAGGTAGGCGGCGACCAGGCCGCTGCCCTCCCGCACGTGGCGCGCCTCGCACGCGTCGGCGGTCGCCCAGTCCCCGGTCAGCAGCGCGCCGAGGAGCGCCAGCGACTCCGCAGAGGGTACGACGCTGCCGGGAACGCGGCATTCCGTGCAGACCACGCCGCCCGCGCCGACCGAGAAGAACCGGTTCGGCCCGGGCATGCCGCACCTGGCGCAGTTCTCGAAGCTGGGCGCGTATCCGTTGACGGCGAGCGAGCGCAGCAGGAACGCGTCGAGCACCAGGTGCGGCTCGTGCTCGCCGGCGGCGAGCGTGCGCAGGCCGCCGACGAGCAGCAGGTACTGCTGGACGGCGGGCTCGCCCTCGTGGTCGGTGAACCGCTCCGCGGTCTCCAGCATCGCGGTGCCGGCCGTGTACCGCGCGTAGTCGGTGACGATGCCGCTGCCGTAGGGGGCGATGGTCTCGCTCTGCGTGCACAGCGGGAGCCCGCGGCCGACGAGTTCGCTGCCGCGCGCGAAGAACTGCACGTCCACGTGGGAGAACGGCTCCAGGCGCGCCCCGAACTTCGACTTCGTCCGCCGCACCCCTCGGGCCACCGCCCGCACTCGGCCGTGGCCCCGGGTCAGCAGCGTGATGATCCGGTCCGCCTCCCCCAGCTTCTGGGTGCGCAGCACGATGCCGTCGTCGCGGAACAGACTCATGCGTTCATTGTCCCGTACGCGGCGGGCCCACCGAGCCGGGGTCGGCGGGCCCGCTTCCGCGCGGCCGGCGGGGAGTGCGTCGGGGAACGCGTCGGACGGCCGACGGCGAGCGCGTCCAGTAGGCGGCGGGGAGCGCGTCGGGCGGGCGGGGTTACGCGCGGGCCACCAGGTCGGCGGGGTCGGTGTTGGCCCCGCACAGCACCGCGCAGACCCGCTCGCCCGGCGCGGGTCGGTAGGCCCCGCTGTGCAGGGCGGCGTACCCGGCGGCGGCGGCGTTCTCCACCACGATGCGACGCTCCTCCCAGAGTGCGCGGCGGGCCGCGGTGATCGCCGCGTCCGGCACGAGCAGTACCGACGCGTCGCTCTCGCGGGCCCAGTGCAGCGCGGCGGGGGTGACGAAGCGGGCGCCGAGCGCGTCGGCCGCGATCGAGTCCACGCCGACCTCGACCGGCTCGCCCGCCTCGATCGCGGCGTGCAGCGTCGGACAGCCGACGGGCTCGACGGCGACGACCCGTACGCCGCGCGCGTGCGCGGCGGCGGCCACCCCGGCGAAAAGCCCGCCGCCACCACAGGCGACGA
The DNA here is from genome assembly GCF_029392895.1 of Streptomyces sp. 71268. Classification (NCBI taxonomy): domain Bacteria; kingdom Bacillati; phylum Actinomycetota; class Actinomycetes; order Kitasatosporales; family Streptomycetaceae; genus Streptomyces; species Streptomyces sp. 71268. The sequence continues at coordinate 6,113,308 of NZ_CP114200.1, read as the reverse complement.
GCACCGTGTCGAGCCCCGGCCGGGCCCGGTGGATCTCCTCGAAGAGGGTGCCCGCACCGGCCGCCACCAGCGGGTGGTCGTACGCGTGTGACAGCAGCGCGCCGGTCGCGGCGGCGTGCTCGCGGGACGCGGCCAGCGCCTGGTCGTACTCCGTGCCGACCAGCCGCGTGTCCGCGCCCAGCGCGCGAATCCGGTCCACCTTGACGGCGGGCGACGTGGCGGGCGTGAAGACGGTGGCGGGCACGCCGTGCCGGGCGGCGGCCCAGGCGATGGCGAGGCCCGCGTTGCCACCGGAGGCGATGACGACCCCGGCCTCCGGCATGGTCCCGGCCAGGACGTGCGCCGCGACAAAGTTGGCCGCGCCGCGCGCCTTGAAACTCCCGGTGTGCTGGAGGTACTCAAGGGCGAACCACACGTCGGTGTCCGCCCGCGCGAGCGCGACGGGCCGGGTGTGCCCGGCGATCCGCTCGGCGGCGGCCTGGACGTCGTCGTACGTCACGATCGCCGTCATGCGTGCCCCAGCCCATCCGGTGCGCCGGCGTGCGCCGCGGCGCCCGTCCGCGTCGGTGCGGTCGCGTCGTTGGCCATACCTGTCGCCGACTGACCGAAGCGTGGCGATGGGGGACATATGTTGTTCAGCATCACGTTCCTTACGTTGGCGTACGAGGGTACGGAAGCCGTCGCGGGTCGCCGACCGACCACCTGAGCGCCCACCGCCTCCGGCACACGCGGCGTGCCGCACCGCCCTGGCATCCTCCCCACTTTCCACGCGTCGACCACCTCGCCACCTCTCGCACGGGAGCCGCCGGAGCCTTCGAAGCCGTCGAGGGCGCTGCGGGTGCCGCGGGTGCCGCGGGTGCCGCAGGCGCAGCGGGCGCTGAGGGTGCCTAAGCCGCCGGGGGCGCCGCCCGCCGGGTCGGGCACGCCGTTCCGCCAGCGCCGTGGCTCGACCGTGTCGCCGCCCGGTCGTGCCGCCGTTCGCCCACCCGCTCGCGATCTCCGTCGCCCAAGACGGAACCGATTGGTACCATCTCAGCATCGGGAGGCGCCAACTCGCGCCCGACACGAGGGGGATCCGCGATGAGCCGCTATGCCCATCTGGCCTACACCGACAGCGTCCGGCGCGTGCAGCGGGAGCAGGGCAGCGCGTCAGCGGCGGCCCGCGCGCTGGACCGGTCGGACGCCGAGGAGGGCGCGACCGATCCCCTCGGCGCGCAGGAGGCCGCGTTCATCGCCTCCCGCGACGGCTTCTACCTGGGCTCCGTCAGCGAGACGGGATGGCCGTACGTGCAGTACCGCGGCGGCCCACCCGGATTCCTGCACGTACTGGACGAAGGAACCCTGGGCTACGCGGACGTGCGGGGCAATCGGCAGTACATCTCCACCGGAAACGTACGGGCCGACGGGCGCGTCGCCCTCTTCCTCATGGACTACGCGCGACAGGCCCGGCTCAAGATCTTCGGCCGGGCCGAGATCAGGGCGCTGGACGAGCACCCCGCGCTGGCCGAGCGGCTTGGTCAGGTTCGGACCGACGGGCGGGTGGAGCGGCTGGTGACCATCCGGGTCGAGGGGTTCAACTGGAACTGCCCCCAGCACATCACCCCGCGCTTCACCCAGTCCGAGCTGGTCAGCGCACTTCCGACGGTACGCGCCCACATCGCCGAGGTGGAGGACGAGAACGAGCGCTTGCTGGCCGCACAAGCCGAACTGGCCCGGCGCAACGCCGCGTTGGAGCAGCGGAACGCCGCCCTCGACGAGGAGGTCAAGGCACTGCGAGCACGCGTGGCCACGGGTGGTTGAACGCGCGCGGGAGGGGTGGGGCCGAGGACGAGCGTGAGGGGTGAGGACTCGGGCGGGCGCGGGCGGTCGGGTGCGGTCAGGTAGGCGCGGTTGGCTGGAGGCGGCCGGGTGCGGCTGGGTTCGAGCGGTTGGGGGGGCGGCCGGCTGCGGGCGGCTGGGTGCGGCCGACCCCGGTTGGGTGCGGAAGCCCGGACGCGGGCGGCTGGGTTCGGTCGGGTGGGTGCGGGCCGGCCCCGGTTGGGTGCGGAAGCCTGGACGCGGGCGGCCTGGTGTGCCGGTTGGGCGCGGTCGAGTGCGGCCGGCTGGACGCGGGCGGTTTGGCGCGGACGGATGCGGCGTCACCCGGCGGTCGGGCCCCTCCCCGCGCGTCGCTCCGCTCAGCCGAGCAGGTGCTTGGCCATCTCGCGGGCCCGCAGCGCCGGCGCGCCGGTGCGCTCCCGCATCGCGGTCACCGTCGCCCCGTCCATCAGCAGGACGAACTGCTCGGCCAGCGCCTCGTGCCGCTCGTACCCCGCCGCCTTGAGCAACTGCTCGACGTACGCCGTGACCCGGCGCTTGTGCGCCTGCGCCAACCAATACACCTCGCTGCTCGGGTCGGCCGTCTCCGCCATCGCGTTGACGAACGCACACCCGTGGAACCCGCGGCTCCGCGCGCGGTCGGCCAGCGCGTCGAAGACGGCCAGCGGCCCACCGCCGTGCTCGGCGACAGCCGCCCCAAGCCACGCCAGCCACTGTTCGCCCTGGCGCTGGAGCACGGCCGCGACCAGCGCGTCCTTGCCGGCGAAGTGTCGGTAGAAGGACGCCCGGCCCACCCCCGAGACGGCCAGCAACCGTTCGACCCCGACCGCCTGGATGCCTTCCACGTAGAACAACTCCGCGGCGGCCTTCAGCAGTCGGTCTCGGGCGTGCGTCGGCATGCGGCCACGGTAGCCGACGCCCCGACCCGCCATGCCAACCGCCGGTCGCCTTCCTTACGTCTCCCGGGCCCCTCCCCCCTCCCCCTCCCCCGCCCCTCCCCCGCCCGGCTGGCCTCCGGGCACCCGTCCACGGCACGGCCTCCCCCACTCCGGGGCGAACCTCCCGGCCGCTCGGGCGCCGGCCGACCGCTACCCCGCGTCCGTCCGGGCCGCCGGGGACACCAGCCCCGATTCGTACGCGGCGATCACGAGCTGGGCCCGGTCGCGCGCCATCAGCTTGCCCATGATCCGGCTGACGTGCGTCTTGGCCGTCAACGGGCTCAGGCCCAACGCCTCGGCTATCTCCGCGTTGTTCAGCCCGCGCCCCACCAGGGTGAGCACCTGGCGCTCCCGGTCGGAGAGCGCGGCCAGCGTGTCGGGGACGGCGGGGGCCGGTGGCAGCGGGGCGGGCAGGCGGAGGACGCGGGCGATGAGGCGGGCCGTGGGGCCCGGCGACAGGAGGGCCTCCCCCGCCGCCACGGTACGGATCGCGTCCAGCAGCTCCGCCGGCTTGGTGTCCTTGACCAGGAACCCCGAGGCACCCGCGCGCAGGGCGTCCACGATGTACTCGTCGGTGTCGTACGTCGTGAGGACCAGCACCTTCACGTCGGCCAACTCCGCGTCAGCCGCGATGCGTCGCGTCGCCTCGATCCCGTCCAGTTCCGGCATGCGGATGTCCATCACGACGAGGTCGACGTCGACCGCGCGGGCCAGCTCGACCGCTTCCCTGCCGTTGCCCGCCTGGCCGACCACCCGCATGTCGCGGGCCGACTCGACGAGCATCGCGAAGGCGGCCCGCACCAGCGTCTGATCGTCGGCGAGCAGTACCCGAATGGGCTGCGACGCACTCACGACGCGTCCTCCTCTGTCTGTCCTCTTGCCTCGGATATCTCGGACCGCGCCGCCACCTGTGCCCCGGGGAACCGTGGCCCGGCCCGTGGCTCGTCACGCCGCACCGCATCCGACTCGGGGGACGTTTCGGGCAGCGGTGCCAACCGCGGCTCGGGGGACCAGGCCGGCTGCGGACCTGGCCGGGCCGGCTGCGGATCGGGCCGGGGCGCGGCGCGGTCCACGGGTTCCGCGTCGGGGCACGCCTGGTCCCTGGCCGCGGCCTTCCCACCCGCACTCGCGCTCCTGGCGCCCTTCCAGCCGAAGGCCGTCGACTCGCCGCGCGGTGCGGCCGGGCCGCCACGCGGCGTACTGGTCAGCGGCAGGATCGCCCGGACGACGAACCCCGGGCCGTCCGCCCGCCAGCCGGCCGTGACCGAACCCCCGACGCTGCGCGCCCGCTCGCGCATGCCGGCGATGCCAAACCCCTCGGCCCCGACCGAGCCGTCTCCGGCAGGCCCGCCCGGACTACCGGAACCGCCGGGACCGCCCGAACTCCCGGAGCCCTGGCCGTCCGTGCCGGGCCTGGCGGCGCTCGTACCGCCGCCAGGCCCCGGGCCGGCGCCAGCCGAGACCCCGCGGTCCTGGGCCGCTCCGCTCGCGCCCGGCCGGCCCGTGGCGCCGGCCGCACCGACCGCACCGACGGCGCGGCGCCCGCTGGGCGCGAACTCGCGCGTGGGCGCGGAGGGGTCGGCCGGGGCGCCACCGCGACGCTGGGCCGGGAGGCGGACCGAGGGCGGCCCGTCGTCGGTCACCGTGACGCTCAACGCCTCGCCTTCCGCCCAGGGGTGGGGAACCTTCCGCACGGTGGCCACCGTGCGGACATCGGGGCCCGCGTGCCGCACCGCGTTGGTGAGCGCCTCCTGGACGATGCGGTACGCCGCCGCCCCCACCGCCGGCGGGACCGCGGACGCGGCGGACGGGGTCAGCGGGAAGTCCAGCGTGACGCGGGCCCCCGCCGCCTCGGCCGAGTTCGCCAGGTCGGGCAGGCCCGCGAGGCCCGGTGGCGGGCGGGTGGAGTCGGTCGCCGGCTCCGCCTCCCCGGCCCGCAGCACCCGCAGCGTGGTGCGGAGTTCTGCCCGGGCGTCCCGGCAGGTGTCGGCTATCGAGTCCAGCGCCTTGGCGACCGCGTCCCGGTCGAGCCGGTCCGGATCGGCGACCAGCACGTGCGCCGCCACCGATGTCTGCACGCCGATCAGCGTGATGCTGTGGGCCAACAGGTCGTGCAGGTCACGGGCGATCCGCAGGCGTTCCTCGGCGACCCGTCGCGCGGCCTCCTCCTCACGGGTGCGCTCGGCGCGCTCGGCCCGCTCCACGATGGCGGCCACGTAGTTGCGGTGCGTCCTGACCGCTATGCCGATCACCACCACGGCCAACAGCCACCCGGAGCTGCGCATCATCTCCGGCAGCGCCTGCTCGTCAGGCGAGTTGGACATCAACACCGCCATGACGCCGACTATCGCGCTGAGCGCCACCAACGACCTGTACGCCGGCGCGCCGACCGCCAGCGCGTACAGCGCGACCACACCCGCCGGCACCGTGGCGAAGTGGGCGTAGTCCAGCGAGTGGTAAGGGCCGACCGCCAGCACGACCACCACCGTGGTGGCCGTCGGGGCGGTCCTGCGGGACACCAGCGCCAGCGCGCTCACGATGAGCAGTGCCCAGCCGAGGGCGTCGGGGCGGCTGCCGTCGTTGCGCACGCTGAGCGCCAGCAGGCTCTGGACGACGAGCACCGCCAGCGCGAGTGCCACGTCCCACGCCGACGGCCGGGCCCTCGTCCTGGCGGGCGGGCGCCGGTCGCCTCGCAAGGCGGCGGTGAATTCGGTCATCTGCACGGTCCCATCGTGCGGCACGGCGCCGACTTTCGCTCCGACCCGTCCATGCCTGTGGATAACTCTCGATCACGCCTGCTGGATCGGGCCGTTGACCTGGTGAGCGCGGCGCGGCCAGGCCCGTACGGGCCCGGCCGTGGTCGCGCCTCCGCGCACGCCCGGGAGGGGCGTGCGCGGAGGCGTGCGGGGCTCGCCGGTCGCCGGCGGGCCGTCACGCGGTCGCGGCGGCCGGCCGGCACCGGGCAAGCGATCAGTCCCTCGGCCGACTCCCGCCCGGGGCGGCCCGTCGGACCGTCAGCCGACCGGCTCTGCCGTCCGCTCCGGTGCCGGGGCGGGCTGCGGCGCCTGGCGGCGGAAGAGCTTGCCGGGCCACCAGATCCACCGGTCGAGCAGCAGGCTCGCCGAGGTGACCAGGTAGGTGCGGACCAGGAAGGTGTCGAGGAGTACGCCGACCGCGATGATGAAGCCGAGTTCCAGCATCATCGCCATCGGCATGGTCGCCAGCACCGCGAAGGTCGCGGCCAGCACCAACCCGGCCGAGGCGATCACGCCGCCCGTGGTGTGCAGCGCGGTGAGGGCCGCCTGCGGCGTGCTCGCGCCCTTGATCGCCTCTTCGCGCATGCGGTGCATCAGGAAGATGCCGTAGTCGACGCCGAGGGTAAACGCGACACCCCGCAATGCAACAGTCCCGCCCACTCGTCCGGTACGACGAGGTGAGCGGGACTGTTTTCAGATGGGGGCGCGCCACCCACGTTGGCTAGGCAGGAGGGTCCGGGCACTTCTCCCCGGGCCGGGGGCAGTAGATCAGGCACCGAGACACGTACCGCTGAACGGCGGGGTAGAAGCCGAACACCACGTCGGCGTCGGGTCGGCTCAGACACTCCCGTGTGAACTCGATCTTCGACTCAACCGTGCTCAGCGTCTGGTCAGCCATGGGCCATGCGGCTAGTTCCTCCCGCATCCACTCAACTGCGGCGTCAGCGTCCGTGAACGTGGCCGCCACGTGCTTGCGCTGCTTGCGGAGCCAGTGCGCCACCTCCAACGGTGGCGTCGGATTGGTGGGAATCACTCGTTCGCTGTCCGGGGGCCGCTCATGTCCGGTCCACGCAAAGGCGTGCCAGTGCACCCCAGTGTTTCCGCTCATGGATACCCCTCTCGCGCCGAACCCGACGCCCCGCAATGGGGGCGCCGGGCACGTGAGTTACCGGTTAGGGCAGGCTACTTGACGACGCGATCTAGTACGGGCGTCCGTCGTCAGAGTCGCCCGTCGGCGGGTTCGGCTCGCCCCCGTCGTCGTCGTCCGGGTCCACAGCGAGTTGCCACGATGCGGCGTGCAACATGTCGGTTTCTCCTCGTGTCACCGTGCCAGTTCGGGGACGGTCCCCGAACTGTCGTGCCTTGCGTCCCTGCCTGGCGGTGTGTGCACGGCGCCAGGCAGGGGGTAGGTGGGGCCAGCAGTCACCAGGGCCGGGGCCCGGTGGCGACAATGGCCAAGACGATCCATGCGGCGGCTTGGAGGACGAAGAACGCGCCCACCTTCCAGTCGGGCGGCATCTAGTCGGCCTTGGTCGCGATGTGGGCGAGGTACACACCCGCCGACACCTCGGCCACTTCCCCCGCCAGCGCAGCGACGCTGAGAGCGGTACGCCTCGCTTCGCTCCGCTGGTGGCGGGGGTGCTCCGAGATGATCTGGTTGCAGTCACGGACCCGGTTGGACGCCTGCCGCTCCCTGGCGTCCGTCCGGTCCCTGTCTGCCACGAAGCACACCCGACACTCAGGGAAAGCCACGGGTTCGAGTTCCGGAACGCCCGCCGCTCTGGTCTGTGCGCTCACCGTTTCACCGCCTTCCATGGTCGGCTTACATCCCGGTGATTGGTCACCTGGGGACTTCTCAAGCATCGCCGTCGGAGCGCCCCAGGTATACGGACAGCACGTCACCAACTACCCTCAGTGGACAGGCGCTTGAGAGGGAGTCAGCCGCATGGAGCTAGATTCGGAAGCCGACGCAATACCCGCCTCACCAGCGGAGATGCTTGCCCATCGAGCCGCCCGAGCACGGGCAAAGGTCGGCCTGTCGCTGCGCGCACTCGCCGAGAAGGTCGGATACCCGCACACGTACTTGAGCCGCGTTGAGCGGGGGGAGCAACTGCCCTCCGTCGCACTGGCGGAAGCCCTGGACGACTTCTACGGGACGGACGGACTGATCACCGAGTTACTAACGGTGGCCGTTGCAGCGGAAGGCCCTGTGTACGGCCGCAAGGTGCTGGAGGAGGAGAAGCGCGCCGCCCGCATCCAGACGTTCAACAGCAGCGTCGTCCCCGGGCTCTTGCAGGTTGAGCCGTACACGTCCGCGCTGTTCGTGGAGTCGATGCCCGGCAAGGATGCCGAGAAGGTTGCACTGCAAGTGGCTTCCCGGATGCATCGCCGCGCGGTGTTGGAGTCGCCAGCGCCCCCGCTCTACTGGGCAATCATGGACGAAGCGGCGCTACGTCGTCCCGTCGGCAACTCGGCCATCATGGCGGAGCAAGTTCGTCACATACTCGACGTGGTTCAGCACAACAGCACCGTGCGGGTTCAGGTGCTCCCGTTCTCGCGTGGAGTCCACCCCCTGTTGGGCGGTAGCTTGAGTCTGCTCACCCTTCGGAACGGTCTGACCTTCGCGTATGTCGAGTCGTTCGCAACCGGCACGTCGGTTGACACCCCTGCCGACGTTCTGGAACTGACGACTCTTCTCGATATCGCCCGATCCAAGGCCCTTGACAGCAAGGAGAGCGTGGTTCTTCTCCGCAGATACCTGGAAGAGTATGAGAATGACATTGACTCTTGACGCCAACGCACATGACCTGACCTGGGTAAAGAGCAGCTACAGCAACGGGCAGGCGGGGGAGTGCGTGGAGTGGTCACCTGACGCCGCGAGTTCGCTGGGCGTCGTCCCGGTTCGCGACTCGAAGGACCCGCACGGCCCTACGCTCGCCTTCACCCCGTCGGCGTGGTCAACGTTCGTGACAGGTGTCAAGGCTGGAGAGTTCCCGGCCCCCTGATCCCAAAGGACAGCGAGCCCCTGCCAGTCGTCGGCAGGGGCTCGCTTGCTGTGTGGGGCTCACTGGGCGTCAGACAGCGCCCGGTAGAGCGTCGCGCGAGACACACCGAGCGCCTTGGCAACGTCGGTCACACTCTCGCCCTTCTCCCGCCGTGCCCGTGCCACGGCCAGCTTGTCGGCATCCATGACGGTCGGGCGCCCGCCGTAGTTGCCCTTGCTTGCCGCTGCGTCCAGCCCCTCCATGGTCCTATCCCGGATGTAGTCGCGCTCCACCTCCGCACCGACCGCCATCACGGCGAACACGATGGCTCCGGGGCCATGGGGGTCGTGCACGCCCTGGAGGGGGCCGGACAGAATCTCAAGCTGAATGCCGCTGGCCTGGAGGTCTGGCCCCAGCGCCATCAGCTCAGCGGCATTGCGCGCTAGACGCTTCATCTCGTGCACCGCCAAGATCACCGGCTGTTGCGGAGCAGCGGACTTGATCTCACGCGCCAACGTCAAGGCGGCTTCGAACTCCGGGCGGGTCTTGACTCGCGTGCTGATCTTCTCCGAGAACACTCGGGTGCACTGAGCACGGGCCAGCGCGTCCAACTGGCTCTGTAGCTCCTGGTTGGCCGTGGAGCAGCGCGCGTAACCGATGCGGATCGGGGCGCCGGGGGTAGCGTCGGCGTCCGCCACGGGAGCCGCTAGAGCCACCCACGTCTTCCCCGGGCGACGGTCGGCCGGTGTCTTGACGGACAACTCTGCCTTGAGCGAGGGCACCAAGGCGAACCGGCCGGTGTGATAGTTCGCGGCTGTCTTGCCCTTGCCAGTGCGGCAGGGGCTACCGGCGGGAGCGTCGCACTTCGGGCAGTCGTGGCGCTCGATCAGTTCGGCCGGGGAGTTCGTCTTCGTCGTCATGCCATGACTGTCTCATAAAGGCGTCTCATAATCCACGGGTTCGGCAGATGTTTTGCGACGGGTTTTGAGACGGGTAGACGGGTCGAAACGGACACCCGCCCGGCAGGCGGCGGACCGTCTCATAAACCATCGTTTATGAGACGGTCCGAGCCGGTGACGCTCCGTCCCCAGACCCGTACTCGGGGAGCGGGTGAGCACCTCAACGGTCCGCCGACAAGCGCGACACAGGTCACCCCCCTGCCCCTCCTCCGCGCAAACGCCCCAATCAGCCATGCGGAAGTTTCGCCTCACTCCCGCTCAGGCATGGCGAGAGGGGGGAGTACCCCCCTGGGTCTCACTCTGGCAAGGCCACCCCGCGCCAGCCCTCATACCCCGCAAGCTTGCGGCGCGCACCGAACCTCTTGTCCATGGCCGCGAACAACGCCCGCTTGCCTGTCGTCATGCCCAACGAGCGAGCTAGTACAGGCTCGGCCGCACTGAATGCCTCCCACACCGCAGCCGTCCGCACGTGGACACCACGCGGCGCGGTACCCAGGCTCCGGACCCACGATGCCGGATCGGACAGCGAAGCGCGGAACGCGTCGAACTGCGATGCCAGCGAGAGCAATTGTGTGGCGCGCGCATCGGATGCGGACTCGATCTCCGACGCCACCACACGCATGTCACGGACCAATGCTGGCTGAACAGTCACGGCGCCCCGGGTGGCCTCCAACTCCTTGTACGCCACGCCGATGATCTGCGTCTGACGTTCTTCCTCCTCCTCACTCACCCCAGCGTCCTCCAACGCTTCTCGCGCAGCGTCCAACTGTCGCCGTGCACGGCGTCGGCGCTCGGTCAACGCCCCGTCGCCCGACAGAGCGTCTGCCAGCCCTCGCAGCCACCCGCCCACCTCTCGACGGATCAGCGGCCAGTCGCGCCACTCTCCCCCCTGGGTGGCCCACTGCGCCCCGTTCCAGACGAACGGCACGGGAACGTCTGCCCTACTGGCATGCATTGCCGCCACTTCCAGCGCATCGCGTGCAGACGCATCGGCTATGTACTTACTCATTCAAACCTCCCATAGATATCCATTCAAGACACTTCACCCCGCTGTCTTGCCGCTCCCGGACCCGAATAGGTGGACAAGGTGACAAGAAGGTGGCTCGGTAGGTGAACGGACGAACCATTGAACCTACAGCTCAGACCCTGTTTAGGTGTATAGAGAGAGCAAAAACAAACAACTCTGACGTAAGGGGAAGTTCGCTCGATGCTGTAATACGACACTTCGACACCCCGTCGTCAACGCATAGCCGCACGCTCCCGCGAGAACGCCCAACGGCCCGCCACTGGGCGCTCCCAGCAGCGGGCCGTGAACGGCGCTCAGCGCGTCGCCTACGCCTCTCCAGCCGCATCGGCGGGGTGGGCCCAAGTGATGACACAGCGATCGTCACCATCGAAGCGGGCGCCACGCGTGCCACGCGAGACGGTCACCTTGTCGATGGCCAACCGCAGCAAGTCGCGCCGCAACGCGTCGTCAGCGGCTTCCCATCGGGCGTGGAGCATGCTCGTCTCATCGAACATGGTCACGTCCAGCCCCTTGACGCTGAACGTCGAAGCGTGTTCCTGCGCGTCGGAGAGCGTGGTCTCAGCCTCAGCCACTAGGCGCGGAAAGTGCTTCCCCATGGCGCCCCGGTAGAGCCCCGCCGCACGGTCGTTGGCAAGCTGCTCGATAGCCGCCTCAGCCGCTTTCACGGCAGCTATGGCGGCTCGTGCCTCCTCGGTCTGCTCCGGCTGCGTGAGCGCCTGCCAGCGCTCGGCAACAGCAAGCATCAGCGGATCACCAGCGTCGATGCTGGCTCGGCTTACCTCAGCGGCCCATCGACCGAAGACGTACTCTTCGATGCGCGCTTGCATGACGGTTGCCGGGTTGAGACATGACCCGCCCGATGTGTGGCGGTTGCATCGATACGAGTTGCCGTGTAGGACCATGCCGCTACCGCAGTTACTGCACCGCAATAGGCCCGACAACGGGTGCTTGACGCGCCCCCGGTTGTCCGTGGCGTCCGCGACCGGCGCATGTCCGGCAATCACTTGGCGTGCTAGGGACACCAACTCGCCGGGGACAGGATCGGTGCCTTCCGCCAACACAGAGACGCGCTTCCCCTTCTCGTCTCGCCACACCAGCGACCGACCACCCGGACCACCGACAACCACTTGCCACCCCTCATAGACAGGGCTGGAGATCAGTCGGTGTATGGCGCCGAAGCCCCACGCCGCACCACGTGCCGAGGGGATACCGTCGGCGTTGAGCCGCCTAGCCACCTGTCGAGCCGACCGGCCCTCACTCACTTCACGGAAGATGCGTATTACCACATCCCACGCCGTGACCCCAGGGGCCACACGTGTTGAGTCCTGCTCAAGCTTTCGCGTGTCCTTGTCGGCTATGCGGAAGCCGTACGGCGCACCCCCCAGCCATGCCCCCTCGCGCCGCTGCGTCGTCTTCGTATCGCGGACTCTGTACGACAGTAGATCGCTGAACTCGCGCGCCTCCTCCGCACGGTCGATGATCCGTCGACGGTCGCGCGGATCGTCGCTGTCCAACCGCTCATAGTCGAAGATCAGGCGACGCCCCGCTGTCAACAGCGGGGCAATCAGGTCTGAGCCTGCCCGTGTCAGACGGTCACCCGCATAGCACCACAGGGTCGGTACTTCCTCGGCCCGCAACGCCGACAGCGCCCGGTCGAAACCCGGACGCTTCGTATCGGTCCACGCGCTGAGGTTGTCTTTCCAGATCTTCCGCACGCTGTAGCCGTGATCGTCGGCCCACTTGCGCCCCCTAGTCTCCTGCGCCTTGAAAGACAGCGCCTTGACTCCACGTCGGTCGCGCTTGCTCTTACGAAGGTAGAGATCAACTTCTCTCACGCTAACCACCCCTGAACAGCGGCGACGGGCCGCTACCCGACGACACCAGACTAGTATGGCGTGGTGTCGCAACACCCAGGGCCACCAGGAAGACGAAGGTGATCAGCGGGAGTCCGGGATCGATGCCCTTCAGGTCGAAGACCGGCTCGAAGAGCAGCCCGCCGAGCCCCGTCGCCGCACCCCAGACCGCGACCACGGCGGCCACCAGCATCACCGACGCGATCAGGCTGCGCAGCAGGGCTATCAGGATCAGCAACACCGCGAGCATCACCAGCGGAATGACCACCTTGCGGTCGTCCGCGTTGGTCTTCTCCAGGTCGATCTGTTCCGCGCTGGCGCCGCCGACCAGGGCCTTGCCCCCGTCGATGGTGGCGAGTTCGGAGCGGAGTCGCTTGATGGTGCTGACCTCGCCCGCCGACTCCGGGGCGTCCTTGGCGAACGCGCTGATCTCGGTCCACCCCTCGCCGCTGCGACCGCGCTCGGCCCTGACGATCCCGTCGTGGTCCTGGGTCACGCGCAGCACGGCGTCCGCGTTGGTGGTGCGGGCCATGATGGTGATCGGTTGACTGCCCTGCTCGGGATAGGCCCTGGCCAGCGTCTGCATGGCCGAGACCGACTCGGGCTTGTTGGTGAAGGTGTCCTCCTGCTTGAGGTCGCCGGGCGCGGCCAGCGCGCCGAGGGCGAGCGCCCCAAGCAGCGCCACGCCGCCCACCAGGAACGTGACCGGGCGCCGGCTGACCGAACCGCCCATGGCCGCGAACACGTTGCGCCGCTTGGCGGGCGTGCTGCCGTACGCGGGGATCAGCGGCCAGAAGACCCGGCGCCCGAGCAGCACCAGGATGGCGGGCAGCAGCGTCAGCATGGCGGCCAGCGCGCACACCACGCCCGCCGCGCCGACCGGCCCGAGCCCCTTGCTGCTGCTCAGGTCGGCGGCGAGCAGGCACATCAGGCCGGCGGCCACCGTCCCGGACGAGGCGAGCACGGCGGCGCCGCAGCCGCGCAGGGCGGCCACCATCGCGTCGTACGGGTGCGGGTAGCGGCGCAGCTCCTCCCGGTACCTGGCGGTGAGCAACAGGGCGTAGTCGGTGCCAGCGCCGAAGACCAGCACCGTCATCACGGCCGAACTCATGCCGGTGACGGTCACGTCGAACCCCTGCGAGAGTCCGTAGACCACGGCCATCGCGGACACCGTGGCGGCGCCGACGACGAGCAGCGGCACCAGCCACAGGAAGGGGCTGCGGTAGGTGAGGACCAGCAGCAGGGCGACGACGGCCGCGGTGGCGAACATCAGCGTGCCGTCGACGGTCTCGAAGACCTTGTTCGCGTCGGCGCCGAGGCCACCGGAGCCGCCGACCTCCACGCTCAGCCCCTCGGGATGGTCGTCGACGGCCTCGCGGATGTCGTCGACCGCCTTGTTCTGGTCCTCCTCGTCCGGCATCCCGGCGAGCGACACCCCGTACATCACCGTGGCGCCGTCCTTGGAGTCCACCGCCCGTGGCTGCTGGCCGCCGCTGAACTGGTACGCGTCGGCCAGCCCGGCTATGTGCTCGCGGGCGCTCGCCCGGTCGGCTTCGGTCAGCCCGCCGTCGCGGTGGTAGACGAGGATCAGGTCGGTGGTGTCACCGCCCGGCATGCTCTCCTGGAGCTCGGCCACCCGGGTCGAATCGGCGCTCGCCGGGAGGTAGTTGACCGCCGTGTCGTCCTGGACGCCGCCGAGCTTGCCGGCGAAGGGCATGGCCACGGCGATGATGGCGATCCACAGGGCCACCACGGCCCAGGGCACCCCCCGCCGCTGGCGCTTGCTCGCGGCGGGGCCCGTCGGGCCGTGCTCCCGTACCGGTCCGCTCCCCCGGGCCGCCGCCTCGCCGTGGCCGCGCGCGCCGCCCCCGGCCGGCGCAGCGTCCACTCTCCCGCCGTCCGGGTCTGGCGCTTCCCCCGCCAACCCGCTGCCCCCGGTGGTCCGTGCGACCGCCATGCGGGCCTCCCCTCCTGTGCCTGATGTGCTGACACGTCAAGGGTTCCGCGTCGGGGGGCGGCGATCGTCGCCATGGGGAGGGAGATGTCCGGTACTTCGCCGGAGGGCCGCACCTCGGCGTTACTCCCCGGGGAGTACACCCGACAGCGCCCCGCGCCCCGCGTCGCACGGGTACCGCGTACCGCGTCTCGGTGTGACGGGGAGCGAGGGGCGGGGTCAGGGAGCGGCGTGGGAGGCGGCGAGGAGCAGGCGTGCCGTGTCGTCGGCGTCGAGCGACAGGGCGCGGCCCACCGTTTCCAGCACCGCGCGCTCGGCGGGGCAGTACGCGCCGTCCGCCAGCGCGATGCGCGCGCCCCGCAGGAGGATGCTCTCGCGGCCGGCCGGGGCCAGGTGCGGGGCTAACGGTTCCAGGGCCTCGTGCAGTTCGATGGCCAGCGTCGTGCTCGGGTCGCCCAGGCCGAAGGCGATGGTCGGCACGTCGGCGCCGATGCCGGGCAGCCGCCCGGTGTCGGCGGCCAGCGCCGCGATCAGGTCGAGCAACTGGTCCTCGTCGCAGTCCGCGTACCCCGCCGCGCGCACCGCGCCGACGGCCGCCTGGCGCACCGGGCGGGCCTCGGTGCCGCCCGCGGCGAGGACGGCCAGGGCCACCGTGTGCACGGCGTCCCGCAGCATGGCGGACAGCCGCGTGGTGGTGGGGTGGTCCAGGGCCTCGGCGCCGAAGCGGGCGTGGCAGGCCGAGCACTCGACGACGGGCGCCACGGCGCCGCGCGGCAACAGGGGCAGGCCGAGGAGGACGACTCTGCGGCGGCCCGTACGGCGACGGTAGTTGCGGTCGCCGCCGCAGGCGGTGCAGAAGAACTCCCCGTCGTCGACCGTGCGCCAGCTCGTGCGGATGCCGATGACGCACAGGCTCCGTTCGCGTGGCTCTCGCGCGTACATCGCGTGGCACCTCCCTGACGCTTCGCATCGCTCCGTTGCGCTGCTTCAACACGTCTCTGCGCATTTGTTATGCACCCGAGAGCAGAGTCGCCGCCTTGACGTGATGTTAGCCACATCCGAGACGCGGCGTCAGTACCCCGTGCGGAGACAACTGTGGTTGCTCCCAGGGGCGTACGCGGGCCCGAACGCCACGGGCCCGGGCCCCGCCTGCCGAAACCTTGGGTTCAAGGGGTCGTCGCAACACCACTTGGTTTTAGGTGGTGAGTAGATCACGTAGACGCTCGGCTGGGGTATCCCAGCCGAGCGTTTTGCGTGGGCGGCCGTTGAGTTCCTGGGCGACGTGTTCGAGGTCTTCGGGGCTGTGGACGCTCAGGTCGGTGCCTTTGGGGAAGTACTGGCGCAGCAGCCCGTTCGTGTTCTCGTTCGAGCCGCGTTGCCAGGGTGAGGCGGGGTCGCAGAAGTAGACGGGCATGTCGGTGGCCATGGTGAATTGCTGGTGGCGTGCCATCTCGCTGCCCTGGTCCCAGGTGAGGGAGCCGCGCAGGTGGGCGGGCAGGGTCTGGATCGTGGTGGTGAGGCCGTCGCGGACGGTCTCGGCGTCGTGGGCTCCGCCGGGCAGGTGGACCAGCATCGTGTAGCGGGTGCTGCGTTCGACCAGGGTGGCGATCGCGGAGCGCCCGCCCGCGCCGATGATCAGGTCGCCTTCCCAGTGCCCGGGAACGGCCCGGTCCTCGACGTCGGCGGGACGGTCGCTGATCATGATCATCGGGTCGGTGAACCGGGGCGTGCGCTGCTGGGGTCACGGCGTGGTTTGCCGCGGGTGCGGCCGGAGCGGATGGCTGCCTGCACTTCCCGTTTCAGGCCGCCGCGGGCCTGGAAATACAGCGTCTGGTAGACCGTCTCCACGCTCACCCGCATGCTCTCATCGTCGGGACACTCCTTGCGTAGAGCGTGGCAGATCTGTTCCGGTGACCACCGCTGGCGCAGTCCGCCCTGGACGAAACGGCGCAGGCGTCCCTCGCGTAGGAGCTTGCGGTCCTTGGGCCGGGGCCTGCGCGCTGCGGCAGCGCGGTGGGCCGCGTAGGGCTGGTAGCCCTCCGGTGCCCGAGTTCGCGTCGATCTCCCGCTTGACCGTGCTCGCCGGCCGTCCCAGGCCACGTCCGATCGCCCGCAGCGACTGCCCCGCCGCACGCAGATCGCGGATCTGTTCGCGCTCGGCGAGCGTCAAGAACCGCGGGTGAAGCTGTTTCTCCAGGGCGCTCAGGCTCACCGGTGGCGTGGTCACACCGCACATCGTGACGGTCCCGGTGGTGTAGTCGACACGGCGGCCGTCGGCGTAAGTGCGCGTACTGCCACTCTTCTTGACGCCCCAGTCCCAGTCCTTGGCCGTGCGCTCGTTCACACCGACCTTCCGGGCTGCAACCCGGCGTGCGACACCGGCGGCCCGAAGCCGCTCGTACTCATCCCGCCCGGGGTGCCGCCGACGCTGCGAGCGCACTCCGGCCTTCCGGGCCCAGCTGAAGGCGGTGTTCCGGTTCCTCCCCAACTCACGCGCCACGACGGTCACGTTCCCCACGACATCCAGACGTGCAAGGAAACGCTCCCGCAACCCAGCAAGATCATCACGCTCAACGCCCACGGTCCCCGCAACTCCCACAGATCGCGGGTGTTGCGAGGACCGTTAGAACCCAAGAACGGCGTGCGGGGCCCGGGCTCCGTGCGGGACGGGGCCGGACCGGAATCGGCGACCGGGAGACGGCCGGCGGATTCCGGTGGGGCCGGCGGGGCGGGTGTGGTGCCCCGGGGTCAGCGCGCGGCGCGGTTGACCGCGGAGACGACCGCCTTCAGCGAGGCGCGCGTGGTGTTGGCGTCGATGCCGATCCCCCACAGCACCTTGCCGTCGATCGCGCACTCGATGTACGAGGCGGCCTGGGCGCTGGCTCCCTCGCTCATCGTGTGCTCCTGGTAGTCGAGCAGCCGTACGTCGATGCCGATGGCCTGCAGCGCCTGGAAGAAGGCGGAGATCGGGCCGTTGCCCGAGCCGGTCAGCACGGTCGGGGCGCCGTCCACGACCGCCTCCACGGTCAGCGTGTCCGTGCCGTCCTTGTCGGTCGTGGTCTGTCCGTTGCGGAGCTGGACGCGGCCCCAGGGGCGGTTGCCCGAGCCGGGCTCGGTCGGCAGGTACTCGTCCTGGAAGACGGTCCAGATCTGGTCCGGGGTGACCTCGCCGCCCTCGGCGTCGGTCTTGGCCTGGATGATCTTCGAGAACTCGATCTGCATCCGGCGCGGCAGGTCCAGCTTGTGGTCGTTCTTCAGGACGTAGGCCACGCCACCCTTGCCGGACTGCGAGTTGACGCGGATGACCGCCTCGTAGGAGCGCCCCACGTCCTTCGGGTCGATGGGCAGGTACGGGACCGCCCACCCGATGGCGGACACCGGCTCGCCGCGCTCGGCGGCCTCGGCCTCCATCGCCTCGAAGCCCTTCTTGATGGCGTCCTGGTGGGAGCCGGAGAAGGCGGTGTAGACCAGGTCGCCCGCGTACGGGTGGCGCGGGTGGACCTCCATCTGGTTGCAGTACTCGGCGGTCCGGCGCACCTCGTCGATCTGCGAGAAGTCGATCTGCGGGTCCACGCCCTGGCTGAACAGGTTCATGCCGAGGGTGACCAGGTCGACGTTGCCGGTGCGCTCGCCCTGTCCGAACAGGCAGCCCTCGACGCGGTCCGCGCCCGCCATGACCGCCAGCTCGGCGGCGGCGACGGCGGTGCCCCGGTCGTTGTGCGGGTGCGTGGACAGGCAGACGAACTCGCGCCGCGACAGGTGGCGGCTCATCCACTCGAAGCGGTCGGCGTGCGTGCTGGGCGTGGAGCGCTCGACCGTGGCGGGCAGGTTGAGGATGATCTCGCGGCCGTCCTCGGGCTGCCAGACGTCCATGACGCCCTCGCAGACCTCCAGCGCGAAGTCCAGCTCGGTGTCGGTGAAGATCTCCGGGCTGTACTGGTAGCCGAAGACCGTCTCGTCGCCGAGGATCTTCTCCGCGTACTCCACGACCAGCCGGGTGCCGTCCACGGCGATCTGCTTGACCTGCTCCCGGCTGCCACGGAAGACCACCCGGCGGAAGACGGGCGCGGTCGCGTTGTACAGGTGCACCGTGGCGCGGTGGGCGCCGCGCAGCGACTCCACGGTGCGCTCGATCAGCTCCTCGCGGCCCTGGGTCAGGACGGAGATGGTGACGTCGTCGGGGATCGCGCCCTCTTCGATGATCGAGCGTACGAAGTCGAAGTCGGTCTGGCCGGACGAGGGGAAGCCGACCTCGATCTCCTTGTAGCCCATGCGCACCAGCAGGTCGAACATCTCCCGCTTGCGCGCCGGCGACATCGGGTCGATCAGGGCCTGGTTGCCGTCCCGCAGGTCCGTGGACAGCCAGCGGGGGGCCTTGGTGATGCGCCGCTCGGGCCAGGTGCGGTCGGGGATGTCCACGACCTCGTACGCGCCGTAGCGGTGGACGGGCATCCCGGAGGGGCGCTGGGTGAGGGTGGCGGCCGTCAGGGGGGGTGGGGCGGCCCACGGCGTTCTCCGGGCGGGCCTGGCGGCCGGCGGGGGCGGGTCGCGTGGGGCTGGACGGTTCGACGGTGCGAGGGGTGTTCGACGCGTTCGACATGGGCTTGCAGGCTCCTCTTGTCCGCTGGGACCGGCCGACGGGGCGCGAATGTCGCAACGCCGAATCACCGCGGGGAGGGGGTCGGCCTACGACTACAGGCCCTCGCCGCGGCAGCTAAGGAGAAGCAGCCCGAAACGCATGATGTGCGGCAGCGTAACCGAGCGGCGAGAGGATGCCGCATCACGTATCACTATGCGGGACGGGCGCTGTCACGCGCTGTGCGCGGGCAACCACTCAATTTCGGTAATCGCGACGCCACGTCATGACAGGACCACCGGCCGGTGTCACATTGCCCGCATGGACGACTCACGCACGCGCAACCGCCCGCCCGCCGCCGCCAACGCGGCCCGACCCCTCTCCCACCACACCCACCACCACGGTGTCTTCTGCACCATCGTCCCCCCACACGTCCTGGACCGGCTGGCCCGCGCCGACGACCCGGCACTGCACGAGCCGGCCCGCCGCACCCTGGAGCGGGACGCCCTGCAGCGCACCAGGCGGCGCATCACCACGGTCCGCGGCATCCGCGCCACCGCCGCCGACCGCGAGGCCACGGACCAGCCGCGCCGGACGATCTACGACGCCGGGAACCGCGAGGAGTTGCCCGGCGAGAAGGTCCGCGGCGAGGGCGAGGACCCGGGCCAGGACGCGAGCGTCAACCGCGCCTACGCCGGCCTCGGCGCCACCTTCGACCTGTTCCTCAAGGTCTACGGCCGGCGCTCCATCGACGGCGGCGGCCTGCCGCTGGACGCGACCGTCCACTACGGCCAGGACTACGGCAACGCGTTCTGGGACGGCGAGCGCATGGTCTTCGGCGACGGCGACGGCGAGGTCTTCCGGGACTTCACGCTGCCGCTCGACGTCATCGGCCACGAACTCACCCACGGCGTCACGCAGTACACCGCCAACCTGGAGTACTTCAGCCAGCCGGGCGCGCTCAACGAGTCGGTCTCCGACGTCTTCGGCACGCTGATCAAGCAGCACTCCCTGGGCCAGACCGCCGACCAGGCCGACTGGCTGATCGGCGCGGAGCTGCTGACCGACCGGGTGACCGGCGAGGCGCTGCGCTCGATGAAGGCCCCGGGCACCGCGTACGACGACGACGTGCTCGGCAAGGACCCGCAGCCCGCCACGATGGACGACTACGTCGACACCAGCGACGACAACGGCGGCGTCCACATCAACTCGGGCATCCCCAACCACGCGTTCTACCTGGCCGCGACGGACCTCGGCGGCTACGCCTGGGAGCGGGCCGGGCAGATCTGGTACGACGTGCTGACCGGCGGCGAGCTGGCCGCCGACGCCAACTTCACCGACTTCGCCCGGCTGACCCTCGCGGCGGCCGAGAGCAGGTTCGGGGCCGGCGACGAGCAGCGCGCGCTCCAGAAGGCGTGGTCCCGCGTGGGGGTGGAGACGGCCTAGCCGCCGAGCCGTGCCCGGGCCGGTGGCGCCGGCCCGGGCACACCCGCGGGGACGGCGGGTAGCGGGGCACCCCCTCGGCCCGGTAGAGAGGGACCATGCGGATTACCGTCACCAGAACCGGCGGCTTCGCCGGCATCACGCGCCGGGCGGGCCTCGACAGCACCGGCCGGGCCGACGCCCCCCACCTGGAGGAACTGGCCCGCGCCGCGCTGGCCGACGGGGCACCGGACCGGCCGGCGGGCGTGCCCGACGGCTTCCAGTACGGCATCGAGGTGGACGGCGCCACGGTCTACTGCGCCGACCCGCGACTCAGCGCGGCGCAGCGGGAGTTGATCAGGACGGTGCTGCGGGAGGGGGCGTAACCGGCGCACCCCGGCCGACTACGGAGCGTACAAACCACTGGCCCGCGCAGCGGGGTGTTGCTTGGATCGCGACATGATCTCTCACCACCCCACGCTGGATCGCCTGGAGCGGTACTACGACGCGGTGTTACGCCCGCTCGCCCGGGCCGAGGATGTCGGGCCGCTGACCCTGTTCGTCCGCGACGGGGCCGGCTGGCCGCTGTACGCGCGGCCTGCGCTCGGGCTGACGGCGGGCGTGAGCGCGGACGACGTGGACCGGATGCGAGCCAGACAGCGGGCGCTCGGCCTCCCGGAGAGCTTCGAGTGGGTGGCGGAGACCACGCCCACGCTGCGCGCCGCCGCGCAGCGGTCCGGCCTCGTGGTGCGCGAGCACCCGCTGCTGGTGCTGGGGGCCGGCGCGCTGCTGCCGGTCGTGCGCCACCGGCCCGACGGCGTCACGGTGCGCATGGTGGCCCCCGCCGATCCCGCGCTGCCCAGCGCCCTGACGGTGCCGCACCTCGCGTTCGCGGAACCCGGCGGGCGGGTCGGCGCGACGGGGCTCGCGGAGTTGGAGGCGGCGCTGCCCCGGCACGGCGGGCAGCCGGCGGTGCGGACCGTCGTGGAGGGGATCAGGGCCGGGCGGACGGCGGTCGCGGCGGCCGTGGACGACGAGAGCGGGCTCGCGCTGTGCGCGGGCCAGCGGCACGTGGTCGCGGACGTGAGCGAGATCGTCGGCGTGGGCACGCTACCGGCGGCGCGCCGCCGCGGGCTGGCGCTCGCGGTGACCTCCGCGCTCGCGACGGACGCCCGCGCCCGCGGGGTGCGCACCGTCTTCCTGTCCGCGTCCGACGCGGAGGTGGAGCGGCTGTACGAGCAGATCGGCTTCGTGCGGGTGGGCACGGCGATGGTCGCGAGCCCGGCGGCGTGACGCCGGCCCCGGGGCGGTCGCCCGGCACCGGCCGGGACCGCTCGGGGCGGGCCCGCGCCGGAGCGCACGCCGGGGCACAGGGCCCCGGCTCACCTTGCCGGGATGGCCCGGAGCTGTTGCTCAGAAACCGAGCTTGCGGAGCTGCTTGGGGTCGCGCTGCCAGTCCTTGGCGACCTTGACGTGCAGGTCGAGGTAGACCGGGGTGCCGAGCAGGGCCTCGATGTGCTTGCGGGACTTCATGCCGACCTCCTTCAGGCGGGCGCCCTTCGGGCCGATGATGATGCCCTTCTGGCTCGGCCGCTCGATGTAGACGTTGGCGTGCACGTCGAGGAGGGGCTTGTCCTTGGGGCGGTCCGCGCGCGGGATCATCTCCTCGACCACGACCGCGATGGAGTGCGGCAGCTCGTCCCGTACCCCCTCCAGGGCGGCCTCGCGGATCAGCTCGGCGACCATGACCTGCTCCGGCTCGTCGGTCAGGTCGCCCTCCGGGTAGAGCGGCGGGCTCTCCGGCAGGAGCGGCACGAGCAGGTCGGCGAGCAGGTGGACCTGGGTGTCCGCGACGGCCGAGACCGGCACGATCTCGGCCCATTCGATGCCGAGGTCGCGGCCGAGCTGGTCGATGGCGATCAGTTGCTCGGCGAGCTGCTGGGAGTCCACGAGGTCGGTCTTGGTGACGATCGCGACCTTGGGCGTCTTCTTGATGCCGGCCAGTTCGGTGGCGATGTAACGGTCGCCGGGCCCGAGCTTCTGGTCGGCGGGCAGGCAGAACCCGATCACGTCGACCTCGGCCCAGGTGGTCCGCACGACATCGTTCAGGCGCTCGCCGAGCAGCGTGCGCGGCTTGTGCAGGCCGGGGGTGTCCACGAGGACGAGCTGCGCCTCGGGGCGGTGCACGATGCCGCGCACGGTGTGCCGCGTGGTCTGCGGCCGGTTGGAGGTGATGGCCACCTTGGTACCGACCAGAGCGTTCGTCAGGGTGGACTTGCCCGCGTTCGGGCGACCGACGAAACAGGCGAAGCCCGCGCGATGGGGAGCTTCCGAAGAGGGAGTACGAGCGCTCATGCGGGCTATTCTCCCCGATCGGGGCACCGGCCCCGACCAACCGGGCCCGCTACGGGCCCGGCCGGGCCCGCCACCACCGGTTCCGCGCGGCCGTCGGCGGGGTCGGCCCGCCACCGGATCGGCTCGACGGAACGGGTGGCGCGGCGCAGCGGGCCAGTTCCCTGCCGGCGGGGCGGGGCCGACTCGTCGAGCGTGCGGTCCAGGTGCGGCAGCCGGCCCACGGGCCCCCTCGACTCGGCGGTGGCTACCGGCGCTCCAGCAGCCTGCGGGCCAGCCAGGCCACGCCGCCCACGGTCAGCAGCACGGTCGCGATCAGCACCAGCCAGCTCGTGCCGTTGCCCTGGGACCAGTCGTAGGCCAGGCCGGCCCAGCAGATCGCGGTGGCGGCGACCGTGCAGAGCGCGGCGACGGGGCCCATCAGTTCGGCCCGGCGCGTGTGACCTCGGCCGGCGTAGATCCGGCGTACGCCCTCCGGCAGCAGGATCAGCGTCCAGGCGAGGGTGACCCAGGCCAGGCCCTCGCCCTCCACCACGACGCCCAGCAGCAACAACGAGCCGCACACGAGCAGCGCCCAGTCCATGGCCGAGCCGCCGGTTGGCGCGGCGGCCGGGGTCCCCTGGTGGGCGGCGGCGCCGGTGGGCTCGTCGGCGCCGGCCGCGCCGGGGGCGGCGTCGGGGGTGACGTCGGCCGAAGTGGTCAGGGAGGCGCGCTCGGGCTGGTCGCCCGCGCTCACCCGGCGGTCACCGTGGCGCGCGGCGTGCCGTCCGGGCCCGCGAGGATCACCGGGGTCAGCGGCCCGCCGAGGTCTCGCACCGCCGCCCGGTCCTCGTCGGAGACGGCCGCGACGTCGCTGACCACTGCGGCGGCCTCCAGCGAGGTGGCGCCGCTGGCCACGGCCATCGCGACGGCCGTGCGCAGCGCGCTCAGGTGGAGCGACTCCAGGGCGACGGTGCCGGCGACGTAGGTGCGCCCGGTCTCATCGCGGACGGCCGCGCCCTCGGGCACGCCGTTGCGCGCCCGCGTGGCACGGGCGAGCGTGATGATCTTCTGGTCTTCCGGGGCCAACGCCGTCGTATCGCTCATGTGCACGAGGATACGGCGACGCTGGTGGGGGCCCGGTCCCAGGCGGAAGCACGCGTCAGCCCGCGCGCGGCGGCGGCCCGCGCGGCTAGCGCTCCGCTTCCACGCCCCGCGCCTCCGCCTCCGGCTGTGCCGGGTCTTCCGTCTCGCGTACGGGCTCGACCAGGACCGTCAGGATGCGGTTGCGCCGGCCGGCCGAGGACTCGGCGGTCAGGCGCAGGGCCGTCAGGTCCGGGTCGGTGGCGTCCTCGCTCAGGTCGACGTCGGCCACCGCGCCGGCGATCGGGACCCGGCCGAGCGACTTGGCCAGCAGCCCGCCGACGGTCTCCACGTCCTCGTCGTCCAGGCGCAGCCCGTACAGCTCGCCGAGGGTGCCGATGTCGAGGCGGGCCGTGACGCGGTAGCGGTCCTCGCCGAGGCTCTCGACGGGCGGCAGCTCGCGGTCGTACTCGTCGGTGATCTCGCCGACGATCTCCTCCAGGATGTCCTCGATGGTGACGATGCCGGCCGTGCCGCCGTACTCGTCGATGACGACGGCCACGTGGTTGCGCTCCTGCTGCATCTCGCGCAGCAGGTCACCCGCGTTCTTCGTGTCGGGCACGAACGTCGCCGGGCGCATGGCGGTGGAGACCAGGTCGCTCTCGGAGTCCCGGTTGACGTGCGTCTTACGGGCGAGGTCCTTGAGGTAGACGATGCCCACCACGTCGTCCTCGCTGTCCCCGGTGACCGGGATGCGGGAGAACCCGGAGCGCAGCGCGAGGGTCAGGGCCTGCCGGATGGTCTTGAACCGCTCGATGGCGACCAGGTCGGTGCGCGGCACCATCACCTCGCGCACCAACGTGTCCCCCAGCTCGAAGACGGAGTGCACCATGCGGCGCTCGTCGTCCTCGATCAGCGACTCCTGCTCGGCGAGGTCCACCATGGCGCGCAGCTCGGCCTCGGAGGCGAAGGGGCCCTTGCGGAAGCCCTTGCCCGGGGTGAGGGCGTTGCCGATGAGGATGAGGAGTTGCGGGATGGGGCCCATCACGCGGGCCAGCGGCAACAGCACGTAGGCGGCGGCCGTGGCCGTGTTGAGCGGGTGCTGCCGGCCGATCGTACGGGGCGAGACGCCGACCGCGACGTAGGAGACGAGGACCATCACGCCGATCGCGATGGCCAGCGCCTCCCAGGTCTCGTCGTACGCCCGCACGCACGCGTAGGTGACGACGGCGCCGGCCGCGACCTCGCAGGCCACCCGGACCAGCAGCGCCACGTTGAGGTAGCGGGTGGGGTCCTCGGCGACGGCCATCAGCTTGGCGCTGCCGCGCCGGCCCGAACGCACCGCCTCCTGCGCCCGGAAGCGCGTCGTGCGCGCCAGGCCGGCCTCCGCGCAGGCCGCCAGCCAGGCGACGACGACCAGGAGGACGGCCGAGGTGATCAGTTGTGCGGTCATCAGGCGGCGCTCACCTGGTGGTGGGGGCCGGGGACGGGCCGGTCATGCCGCGCTCGGCCCGCCAGTCGTCCACGATGGCCTTCTGCAGGGCGAACATCTCGGCCCGCTCGTCCGGCTCCTCGTGGTCGTAGCCGAGCAGGTGCAGGCAGCCGTGCACGGTGAGCAACTGGAGTTCCTCGTCCATCGAGTGCTGCGTCGGGGCCTGGGCGCCCTGCTGCTTGGCCACCTCGGGGCAGAGCACGATGTCGCCGAGCAACCCCTGGGGCGGCTCGTCGTCGTCCTTGCCCGGTGGGCGCAGCTCGTCCATCGGGAAGGACATGACGTCGGTGGGGCCTGACAGGTCCATCCACTGGATGTGGAGCTGCTCCATGGCGTCGGCGTCGATGACGATGATCGACAGCTCGGACAGCGGGTGGATGCGCATCCGGGCCAGCGCGTACCGGGCGACGTCCAGCACCGCCTGTTCGTCGATGTCCGTGCCGGATTCGTTGTTGACGTCGATCGCCATGGGGCTGTTGATCTCTCCGATTACCGATGCCGGTTAGCTCGCCGTGCCGCACCACGCCGCGACCACCGGGTCGCGGCGGGCGCGGGCACGGCCGGGGGCCTGCTCAGCCCGACTGCCCGGTGCGGCTGTCGTACTGCTCGTACGCGTCGACAATACGGCCGACGAGCTTGTGCCGGACGACGTCGGTGCTGGTGAGCCGCGAGAAGTGGACGTCCTCGACGCCCTCCAGGATGTTCTGCACCTGCCGCAGACCGCTCTTGGTGCCGCCCGGAAGGTCGATCTGGGTGACGTCACCGGTGATTACTATCTTGGATTCGAAGCCGAGCCGCGTGAGGAACATCTTCATCTGCTCGGGGTTCGTGTTCTGCGCCTCGTCCAGAATGATGAACGCGTCGTTGAGCGTGTTGTGCGTAAGCAGGTAGTCCTGGGTGACGTACAGCGAGTCCTCTGCGGCGACCTGGATGCAGACCGTCTCCTCGCGACCTGCCGGCTCGATGCTGTCGATGAAGCGCATGGGACGTCCGCCGCCTCCGGCCGTGTGGTACTTCTCGGCCTTGCGGGCGAGACGGAAGGGCTCGATGCCTTCGGGGAGGCGGATGTCGATGACGTGGGCGTCGCGGCGGTGGTGCACCTCGCGGCCCTTGACGCTACCGGGTTTGCGCCCTGCGACGGCCCGACGCCTGGCATATGCGACACCGCCCAGGGACTGCACCAGGGCGATCACGTCGTCGCGGAGCAGGATCGACGTCGTCCCGTACTGGATGCGGCAGGTGCGGTCGGCCTGCGCAACCGGGCCGCCGTCGGAGTCGAGGAGCCCCTGGAGCACCGCGAGCCGGACCTCGGCGGAG
This sequence comes from Streptomyces sp. 71268, assembly GCF_029392895.1. Classification (NCBI taxonomy): domain Bacteria; kingdom Bacillati; phylum Actinomycetota; class Actinomycetes; order Kitasatosporales; family Streptomycetaceae; genus Streptomyces; species Streptomyces sp. 71268. Next base: position 6,086,798 of record NZ_CP114200.1, on the reverse strand, counting down.
TTGTGCAGGTAGGCGTCCGGAACGAACTTGGTGTGCGAGCGGCAGCCGAGCAGATCCAACTCGCGCAGCGCATGCACCACCGGATTTTCGAGCGTGACGACGTCACCAGGCTCCTTGATCCGGTTCAGGACGTAGTCGGGCCCTCCCCTGGGGCGCGCCTGGGTACCCGGCAACGCGGCTTCCAGCGATGCGGCGAGCTCCGGGTCCTCGGTCGAGAACGACGGGGTGGTGGACCCCGTGATACACCCGTCGCCCAGCAGGAGCCCCAATGCGTACGGGTCGACAGGGACCTCGCGCTCGGGGAAGCAGACCGGCGCGGTGAGCAGTGGCAGCTCGTACCGGCGTGCGTGCGCCGCCCGCAGGTTGCCGATCATCTCCTGGGTCTCCAGGACCCGCCACGGCTTGTTGCGGCGCTTGTCCGCAGCCGTCCGTACGGTCCACAGATGCTCACCGCAGCATAGGGTCCAGGAACCGTCCTGGGCCGTGACGCGGTAGATGTCCCGCTCGCCCTGCGGGTAGACACCGAGGACCGGCGTCGGCTCACCGTTCGAGCCGACGACCAGGTCGCCAACCTGCAGGTCTCCAATGGGACGCCACCCGTCCGGTGTGAGGACGTTGGTGAACACAGGTTGGCTGCGCCCCCGCATGTACGCCAGCGGCGCCACCTCGATCGTGCCCGCGGCCATCAGGCGCGGGATGGAGTCGGGGTCGAGCATGTCGTGCAGCGCGTCGTAGAGCGGGCGCAGGTACGGGTCGATCTTCTCGTAGAGCGTGCCGGGCAGGAAGCCGAGCCGCTCGCCCGCCTCGACCGCGGGCCGGGTCAGGATGATGCGGGTGACCTGCTTGGACTGGAGCGCCTGGACCGCCTTGGCCATGGCCAGGTAGGTCTTGCCCGTGCCGGCGGGGCCGATGCCGAAGACGACCGTGTGCTTGTCGATGGCGTCGACGTAGCGCTTCTGGTTCAGGGTCTTCGGGCGGATGGTGCGGCCCCGGTTGGAGAGGATGTTCTGCGTGAGGACCTCGGCGGGGGTCTCCGCCTGCTCGCCGCCGTTCTCCGCCGCGCGCAGCATGGCGATCGAGCGCTCCACCGCATCCTCCGTCATGGGTTGACCGGTGCGCAGCACCAGCATCATCTCGTCGAAAAGACGCTGGATCAGAGCGACTTCCCGCTGGTCGCCGATCGCGCTGATCTCATTTCCCCGGACGTGGATGTCGGTGGCCGGGAACGCGTTCTCGATCACGCGCAGCAGGGAGTCTCCGGAGCCAAGGACCGTGACCATCGGGTGCTTGGCCGGAACCGTGAAGTGGGCGCGTGCCTGCCCCTGCGCGGGGCTCTGGGCTGTGGGTGTCTGCGTCATGGGCCGGCTCTGGGGCCTGCTCATCCCTCTTTCCGTGGTTCAGCGGCTTGGGATACCCAGCGTACGACGCCGCACTGACAAGACCAGAGCCTTTTATCGAGGGCCGCGGCCGGTCGGTGCCCGGCGCCCTGCCACGACGTGAACGCGCGCCGACGCTCCGGCGGCTTCCACGCGGAGCACCGACAGGCGCGCCCCGGGTGAGCGTCAGGGCCGGGCCGGGGTCGGATCGGGGCCGGTTCAGAGCGCGCTCGGGGGACGGACCGGGGCCGGTTCAGGGCGCGCTCGGGGGCCGGTTCACGACTGGCGGAAACCGATGGTGGGTACCGCACGGCGCAGCGGCCAGGGGCGGGGCGCGGAGGGCAGCAGGCCGTCCAGGAACGCGTACCGGCGCAGCGCGCTGCCCTGCCCTGCGACCAGGCTCTGGTCGTCGAAGGTCCGCACGTGCTGCCACCAGGCGGCGATCTCCACCCAGCCCGGCGCGGACAGCGATCCGCCGAACTCCTGCACCGACAGGGCGGCGGTCAGGCCGGCGAAGGCGAGCCGGTCGGCGAGCGGCCAGCCGGCCAGGCTGCCGGTGATGAACCCGGCCACGAAGACGTCCCCGGCGCCGGTCGGGTCCAGCGCCTCCACCGCGATCGCGGGCACCTCGGCGCTCTCGCCGGTACGGCCGTCCACGGCGTACGCGCCTTCGGCGCCCAGCGTCACGACCGCCACCGGCACCTTCTCGGTCAGCGCGCGGGCCGCGGCGCGCGGGCAGTCGGTGCGGGTGTAGCGCATCGCCTCGACGGCGTTGGGAAGGAACGCCTCGCAGTGCTCCAGGTCGGCGAGGTCGGCCGGGTCCCAACGGCCGGTGTCGTCCCAGCCCACGTCGGCGAAGATCCGGCTGCCCCGGCGCGCGGCGTGCGCGATCCACTCCTCACGGCTGCCGGGCACCAGCGAGGCCACGCAGGCGCGCGCCGGCGGCGGGCACTCCGGGGCGGGCTCCCCGTCAAACGCCCCCTCCGCCGCCCCCGCCCGCGTCGGCGGCGCTTCGTGCCCGTGCGAGACCATCGTGCGCTCGCCCTCGTACGCCATGGAGACGGTGACCGGCGAGTGCCAGCCCGGCACCGTGCGCGACAGCGACAGGTCGATGCCCTCGCCACGGTCGAGGGCGTCCCGGCAGTAGTCGCCGTACATGTCGTCGCCGAAGGCGGCGGCGAGTGAGGTGCGCAGCCCGAGCCGGGCGAGCGCGGTGGCCATGTTGGCCACGCCACCGGGGCTTGAGCCCATGCCGCGGGCCCAGGACTCGGTACCGCGCACGGGAGCCGAGTCGAGGCCGGTGAAGACGATGTCGAGGAAGACGGGGCCGGTCAGGTAGACGTCGCAGGCCGGGTCGTCGGGGCGGCGGACGGCGGCGAGCGGATCGAGCACCGGGCGCACTCCGCCCTCGCCGGGAACCGGCGCGCCGAGCGGGCTCCTCCCTTCCCGACGCCCGGGCCCGGCACCTGGCCTGGCCCCGGTTCCCGGCCCGGGGCCGGTCCCTGGTCCGTCCCCCGGGGGCCCCGGGTGTGCGCCGGCGGACGTTTCCCCGTGCGCGGTTCCCGGCCGCCCGGCGCACGCCCCGGGGCTCGACTCGGCGTGCGCCTCACCGGTCCGCGCGCGGAGGGCCGCGCCCGGCCCGCCGGCCTCCTCGGGCCGCTCCGGCGGCTCGTGGTGGGCCCGGTCGTCGCCGTTCGCCCGGGTGGCGCCGTCTCCGTCTCGCCGTGTCACGGTGTCGCTCCCTTGCCGTACCTCGCTGTACTGCCCCCGCACGACCCAGCCCCGGGTGCCCTGCCGTACCGCGGGCGCGCCGGACGGTGCGGGTGGGGCCAGTGTGCCCGATCGCCGCGTACGCGCCCGGCCGGCGGGGCGGCTCCGGGACGGGCCCCGGGTCGCCGTGGCGCCGTGCGAAAGGGGCCGCGCGGAGGCGCTGAGCGCGGGTGTCCACGCTGCTCCCCCGTCGTCTCGTCCCTCGCCCACCGCCGCGAAGGAGTAGACCCTGCGTGAGGCAGCGGTGACGCCCGAGGGGGACCGGATGCGCTGGGTCGAGCTGCCCGGACGGCAGCCGGCGCGCGTCTACGCCCACGGCCTGGGCGCCTTCTCGCCGGCCTACCTCACGGCGAGCGCGGCGCATCCGCCGCTGGCCGGCCACCGTTCGCTCGACCAGAGCCGGGCGCGAAGGGTGCGCTTCCCGAGCAACTCCCTTGCGCCGACCCCGTGCTGCGCCCATCGGAGCGGGTCGCCGACCGGCTGAGCACTCCGGTCTTCAGTGGCGGCGGAGCAAACGGATGAACGCCGACTATTCGGCGTTTCTCATACTCATACCGCGCCAATCCTGCTAAGGGGGTCAACTTCGGAACAAGGAGCACCAACATGCGCGTTCGCGCGAAAGTTCTGCGCTGTCTGTCCACCGTCGCCGTCACGGCCGCCGCGGCGACCGCCCTGCCGGCCAGCGTCCAGGCGGCCGAGAGTTCGGCCATGCTGCCCCGTGAGGGCACGATCAGAACGTTCGCCAGCAAGTGTCTCGACGTCCACCGCGGCAGCCAGGCGAACGGCGCGCCGATCATCCAGTACACCTGCGGTGCCGGCAAGGCGAACCAGCGCTTCGACTTCATCCCGGTCGGCGGCGGCCTGCACAAGATCCACCCCACCCACACCAGCGGCAAGTGCCTCGACGTCGCCAACAGGAGCACGCGCGACGAGGCCCCGATCATCCAGTACTCCTGCAAGCCCGGAGGCAGCGACGCCAACCAGCGGTTCCGCATCGTCGCCGACGGCGGCGACCGGGTCCTCATCAAGACCTTCGCCGGCAAGTGCTTCGACGTGAAGGGCGCCAGCACCGCGAACGGCGCACCGATCATCCAGTACCGGTGCAAGGCGCCGGGCGCCAACGCGAACCAGAGGTTCCGCATCATCGCCTGACCGGCACCCCGCACAGCGGCAGTGGCGCGCGTTCGGGGCCCGCGCCACCGCCGCTCACGCTCGCGGGCCGACCCGCGAGCGACCCCGCGTCACTGGCCGCCCGTGCCGGCCCGAGACGGCACGGCCACCCGCATCAGGTCGCTGGCCACCACGAGTTCGCCGGCGAAGCCCGCCGCCCGGGCCTGCCGCTCGAACTCGGCCGGGTCGCCGTAGCGCTGCGAGAAGTGTGTGAGCACCAACTGCCGCACCCCCGCCTCCGCCGCGACGCGCGCCGCCTGACCAGCCGTCAGGTGACCGTGCTCGCGGGCCAGCGCCTCGTCCTCGTCCAGGAACGTCGACTCGATGACGAGTTGGTCGCACCCCTCGGCGAGGGCGTACACGCCGTCGCACAGCCGGGTGTCCATCACGAAGGCGAAGCGCTGCCCCCGGCGGACCTCGCTGACCTCCTCCAAGGCGACCGTGCGCCCGGCGACGCGCACCTCGCCCTCCCGCTGCAACCTGCCGACGAGCGGCCCGGCCAGGCCGTGGGCGGCGAGTCGGTCGGGCAGCATGCGGCGGCCGTCCGGCTCCACCAGGCGGTAGCCGTAGGACTCGACCGGGTGCGAGAGCCGCGTCGCCGTGAGCGTGTACGCGGAGGTGGTGGCGAGCGTCGCGCCCGGCCCGCGCACCGGCTCCTGGGCTATGTCGACCGTCTCGCGATAGGCCGTCGCGTACCGCAGCCGCTCGAAGAACCGCTGGCCGCTGGCCGGATAGTGGGCCGTGATCGGATGCGGCACCCGGTCGAGGTTGATCCGCTGGATGACCCCGGCCAGGCCGAGCGAGTGGTCGCCGTGGAAGTGCGTGACGCAGACGCGGTGCAGGTCGTGGGCCGCGACCCCGGCGCGCAGCATCTGCCGCTGGGTGCCTTCACCGGGGTCGAAGAGGATGCCCTGGCCGTCCCAGCGCAGCACATAGCCGTTGTGGTTGCGGTGCCGGGTCGGCACCTGGCTCGCGGTGCCCAGGACGACCAGTTCACGTACGGACAACTGGCTTACCCGGGAGGCCAGTTCAGGCCGCGACCGCCCAGGACGTGCGCGTGCGCGTGGAAGACGGTCTGGCCGGCGCCGCTGCCCGTGTTGAACACGATGCGGTAGCCGGTGTCGGCGATCCCCTCGTCGACGGCGACGAGGCCGGCCTCGCGCAGGACGTCGGCCGCAGCCTCCGGTTCGGCGGCGGCCAGCGACCCGGCGTCCGGGTGGTGGGACTTGGGGATAACGAGGACGTGCGTGGGAGCCTGCGGGTTTATGTCGCGGAAGGCGAGGGTCGTCGCCGTTTCGCGCACCACGGTCGCCGGCACCTCCTTCGCCACGATCTTGCAGAACAAGCAGTCGGCCTGCGGTTCTCCCGCCATCGCCGCGTCTCCTTAGCACCGTCCGTTGGGGTACGTCGCATGCTAGCGGCCCGGTGGCGCGGGCCCGGTCGCTGCCCCCGCCGCGCGGTACCCCGATGTCGTCGCGCCGGGTCGCCCGCCGGCGTCGCACGGCGGGCGGCGGGCGGCGGGCGGCGGTGGAGCGGGGACCGGCCGGGCCGGCTCCGATCGCGGTCCGGCCGGCCGCGCCTCCGGGAACACGCCCTAGGCGGACCGGCCACTTCCGCACTCGCCGATCAGGTCCGCCTCGAAGACCACGCGGCCAGCCAACTTGCCGGTCAGCGCGCCGCGTACGCAGCGGTCCTTGCGTACGTAGCTGACGGTCCCGCCGATCTCCAGGTCCTGGCTCTTCTCGGTCTTGCCACGGCAGCTCACCTGCGCGCGGCCCGTGTTACGTGCACGTGGCTTGCCACTCGCCTCGTTCTCCTCCCGTTTGATCTGTGCCGTGCAGGTCAGCCACTGCACGTCGATGCCGCCGCGCTCCAGCGCCCGGGTCCCCACCTTGTCCGTGGTGACCGCGACCGTGGATGCCCGCAGTCCGCCCTCGACGTCGTCGCACGCCGCCAGCGTGCCCAGTGCCGCGCCGACCGCGCCCAGTGCGATGACCGTGTGCCGCCATCGCCGTACTCGTGTTGGTGCCCCCATGGAGTGCAGCCTGCCACCCCCTCCCACGTGCTCGAAAGGGCACCATCGGCCACTCGTTTGGGCACCCCGTCACCCGTGTGGGGCACACTTCGCGCGATCACCGGGCCGTACGGGCCGGCATAGGCGAGACATCGGTACGCGCGCGGGCACCCCGCGCGCGCCCCCGTCGGCATGCGCGCGCCCCTCGTCCGGCGTCACGGCCGCCCCACGCCTTACCCCACACCGCGCGGGAACCCGTCGCGTCGCGGGTGGCTCACCCCAGTGGCTAACCCCACCGGCCGGTGCGGCCGAGCAGCAGCGCGAGGGCCGCCGTGCCCGCGGTGGAGGTCCGCAACACGCTGGGCCCGAGCCGGTAGGGCTGGGCACCCACGGCGGCGAAGGCGGTCAACTCCTCCGGGGACACGCCACCCTCGGGCCCGACGACGAGCACGACCTCGCCCCGCGTCGGCAGCTCGGCCGTGGCCAACGGCTGGGAGCCCTCCTCGTGCAGCACGGCGGCGAAGTCGGCCCGCGACAGCAGCTCGGCCACCTGTGGCGTGCTCATTGCCTCGGCGACCTCGGGGAAGCGCAGCCGGCGCGACTGCTTGCCCGCCTCGCGCGCGGTGGCCCGCCACTTGGCGAGCGCCTTGGCGCCCCGCTCGGCGCGCCACTGGGTGATGCAGCGCGCGGCGGCCCACGGCACCACCGCGTCCACGCCGGTCTCGGTCATGGTCTCCACGGCGAGTTCGCCCCGGTCGCCCTTGGGCAGCGCCTGCACGACGGTGATGCGCGGCTGCGGCGCCGGCTCCCCCCGCACCTCGTCCACCTCGACCGTCAGACGGTCCTTGCCCTCCACGGCGGTGACGGTGCCCGAGGCGCCTCGGCCCGCCCCGTCGGTGAGCACGATCTCCTCGCCGACCCGCAGCCTGCGCACCGAGACCGCGTGCCGCCCCTCGGGGCCGGTCAGCGTGAGCGCGGCGCCGACCGCCGCGCCCTCCAGGGTGTCGGCGACGAAGACCGGCGCGCTCACGCCACGCCTCCGGCGCCCGACCGTGGCTGCGGCGCCGCCAGCCCGGCCCGCGCGGCGAGCCCCGCGCGGGCGGCCTCCAGCTCGTCGACGAGGACCTCCACCAGGTGCCCCGCCGGCATCTCCCGGGCCAGCCGGTGCCCCTGGCCCGCCCAGAGCGCCATGCCCTGCGGGTCACCGGCCTTGGCGGCGGCCTTGCGCAACCCGGAGGTGAGGTGGTGCACCTGGGGGTAGGCGACGGGGGCGTACGGGCCGTGCTCGCGCAGGAAGCGGTTGGCCAGGCCGCGAGCGGGGCGGCCGGAGAAGGCGCGGGTGAGTTCGGTGCGGGTGAAGGTGGTGTCGGTCATGGCCCGCTTGTGCAGCTCGTGCGCGCCGGACTCGGGGCAGACCAGGAACGCGGTGCCGAGCTGCGCGGCGCTCGCGCCGGCCGCCAGCACGGCGGCGATCTGCGTGCCGCGCATCAGTCCGCCGGCGGCGATCAGCGGCAGCGGCACCGCGTCGCGCACCAGCTCGATCAGGGCCAGCAGCCCGAGCCCCGCGCCCATGCCCTGGGCGTGCGGGTCGTCGCGGTGCGTGCCCTGGTGGCCGCCGGCCTCGATGCCCTGGACGCAGACGGCGTCGGCCCCGGCCGCGTGCGCGGCCAGCGCCTCCTCCACGGTGGTGACGGTGACCACTGTCACGGTGCCCACCCGGGCCAGCGCCTCGCACACGGCGCGCGTCGGGCAGCCGAAGGTGAAGGAGACCACCGGTACCGGGTCGTCGAGCAGTATGGCGAGTTTGGCCTCGTAGGCGTCGTCGTTGCCCGAGTCGGGGTCGCCGAGCGGCGTCTCGTACCAGGCGGCCTCGCCCGCCAGTTGCTCGGCGTAGACGGCGACGGCCGAAGGGTCGCTGGTCGCGGGCTGCGGCATGAAGAGGTTGACGCCGAAGGGCACGTCGCTCTGCGCCCGCAGGTGCTTGATCTCCTCGTACATCGCCGCCGGCGTCTTGTACCCGGCGGCGAGGAAGCCGAGGCCGCCGGTCGCGCCCACGGCGGCTGCGAGCTGCGGGCGCGAGGCGCCGCCCGCCATGGGGGCCTGCACGATCGGATACCGGGAGAGACCGGTCAACGCGGAGGACATGACCACATCGTGTCACGCCCTCCACAGCACCGGGTAACGCCCCCGAGCGTCCACTCCGTGGACGCCCGCCACGCACTCCCCACCTGCCGGGCACGCGCCGTTCACGCGGTGCGCACGCCGCCCACACGTACGGAAGCGGCACCGTGCCCTCCCGCGCCCCGGCGCACCGCCCGCTCCCGCCCCGGCGCTCACCGCGCCGACGCACCCACGCGAAGGGCGCCGGTCCCGTACGCGACGGAACCGGCGCCCACCGGCGATTCATGGCCCGAGCAGCCGGGCCGGGCCTCAGCGGCCGTTGAACGCGTCCTTGAGCCGCGAGAACAGCCCCTGCTGGCCTGGCTTGAATTCGCCCAACGGGCGCTCCTCGCCCCGCAACTTGGCCAACCTGCGCAGGAGTTCCTCCTGCTCGGGGTCGAGCTTGCTCGGGGTGGTGACCTCCACGTGCACGATGAGCTGGCCCCGGCCGCCGCCGCGCAGGTGCGTCACGCCGCGCCCGTGCAGCGGGACCGACTGGCCGGACTGGGTGCCCGGCCGGATGTCGATCTCCTCCAGGCCGTCCAGCGTCTCCAACGGCACCTTGGTGCCGAGCGCAGCCGCCGTCATCGGGATGGTGACCGTGCAGTGCAGGTCGTCGCCGCGCCGTTGGAAGACCGGGTGCGACGCCTCGTGGATCTCCACGTACAGGTCGCCGGCGGGGCCGCCGCCCGGGCCGACCTCGCCCTCGCCCGCGAGTTGGATGCGGGTGCCGTTGTCCACGCCCGCGGGGATCTTGACCGTGAGCGTGCGGCGCGAGCGCACCCGTCCGTCGCCCGCGCACTCGGGGCACGGCGTGGGCACCACGGTGCCGAAGCCCTGACACTGCGGGCACGGCCGCGAGGTCATGACCTGCCCGAGGAAGGAGCGGGTGACCTGGGAGACCTCGCCGCGACCGCGGCACATGTCACAGGTCTGCGCCGAGGTGCCGGGCGCGGCACCCTCGCCGCTACAGGTCGTGCACACGATCGCCGTGTCGACCTGGATCTCCTTGGTGGTCCCGAACGCCGCCTCGTCCAGCTCGATGTCGAGCCGGATCATGGCGTCCTGGCCACGCCGGGTCCGCGAGCGCGGGCCGCGCTGGGAGGCGGTGCCGAAGAAGGCGTCCATGATGTCGGAGAAGTTGCCGAAGCCGGCACCGAAGCCGCTCTGGCCGCCGCCCGACGCGTTGGACAACGGGTCGCCACCGAGGTCGTAGACCTGCTTCTTCTGCGGGTCCGACAACACCTCGTAGGCGGCGTTGATCTCCTTGAAGCGCTCTTGCGTCTTCGGGTCGGGGTTGACGTCCGGGTGAAGCTCACGCGCGAGCCTGCGGAACGCCTTCTTGATCTCGTCCTGAGAGGCATCGCGCCGCACGCCCAGGACGGCGTAGTAGTCCGTCGCCACTTACGACTCCGCCAGGATCTGTCCGACGTATCGTGCCACTGCGCGTACCGCTCCCATCGTTCCGGGGTAGTCCATGCGGGTCGGTCCGACCACGCCGAGTTTTGCGACTGCCTCGTCGCCCGAACCGTAGCCGACAGCGACCACGGATGTGGAGTTCAGGCCCTCGTGAGCGTTCTCATGACCGATTCGCACGGTCATGCCCGAATCCTTGGCCTCGCCGAGCAGCTTCAGGAGGACGACCTGCTCCTCCAGGGCCTCGAGCACCGGCCGGATGGTGAGCGGGAAGTCGTGGCCGAACCGGGTGAGGTTGGCCGTGCCGCCGATCATCAGCCGCTCTTCGGTCTCCTCGACCAGCGTCTCAAGCAGCGTCGCGAGGACCGTGGAGACCGTACCCCGGTCCTCCTGCTCAAACGATTCCGGCAGGTCCTGCACGAGTTGCGGCACGTCCGCGAACCTGCGCCCGACCACCCGACTGTTCAGGCGCGCCCGCAGGTCCGCCAGGGCCGTCTCGCCCACGGGCGCCGGGCAGTCCACCATCCGCTGCTCGACCCGGCCCGTGTCGGTGATCAGTACGAGCATCACGCGGGCGGGAGCGAGCGCGAGCAACTCGACGTGGCGCACCGTGGAGCGGGTCAGCGACGGGTACTGCACCACCGCGACCTGCCGGGTGAGCTGGGCGAGCAACCGCACCGTGCGCCCCACCACGTCATCGAGGTCCACCGCGCCGTCCAAAAAGTTCTGGATGGCCCGGCGCTCCGCCGGTGAGAGCGGCTTCACACCGGCCAGCCGGTCCACGAACAGGCGGTAGCCCTTGTCGGTGGGGATGCGGCCGGCGCTGGTGTGCGGCTGGGCGATGAAGCCCTCGTCCTCAAGCGCGGCCATGTCGTTACGCACCGTGGCCGGCGAGACGCCGAGCTGGTGCCGCTCGGTCAGCGCCTTGGAGCCCACCGGCTCCTCCGTGCCGACGTAGTCCTGGACGATGGCGCGAAGAACCTCAAGTCTGCGTTCGCTCAGCACCGCGCACACCTCCAGTCAAACCGTCTATCAGGGGACTTTTCCTGGCACTCATCACACCCGAGTGCCAAATCCCCTGAGCCAGTGTACGGCCGGTCGCCACGGTCCGGGCAAGAGTGGCCCCGGTCGCTGACGGGTGGGGGCTGGAAACCGCCACCGCACCGGCCGGGCGGGCCGCCCCGCCGGGGACTAGCGTCTCCCCCATGGACAGCGTGACGGAAGAGCGCGTACGCGAGCGCTGGGAGGTGCTCGCGCCGGATGTCGCCCGGCGCCGGCTGCCCGGCTGGGACGCCACGGTCGGGGCCGTGGCCGGCCCGGAGGGCGTCCTCGTGGTGGACACCGGGGCGACGCTGCGTGAGGGCGCCGAGATCCGCCGGGAGGTGCGCGCCCTGTTCGGCCGCCCGGTCACCCACGTCGCCCTCACCCACCCGCACTTCGACCACGTGCTCGGCACGGCCGCCTTCGCCGGCGTACAGGTATACGGGGCGGCGGGGCTCGCGGACGTGCTGGAGCGGGGGCGGGAGGCGTTGCGCGCGGACGCGGTGCGCCACGGCGCCGACCCCGAGGCGGTCGCCGAGGCCGTCGACCTGCTGGTCTGCCCCCGGCACTCGGTGAGCGGCGAGGTGACCGTCGGGCTCGGCGCCGGACGCCAGGTGCTGCTGGCCAACGTCGGCCCCGGCCACACCGGGCACGACCTGACCGTCCTGGTACCGGGCCGGCCCGAGGTCGTCTTCTGCGGCGACCTGGTCGAGGAGTCCGGCGAACCGCAGGCGGGCCCGGACGCGGTCCCGGCCCGGTGGCCGGCGGCCCTCGACCGGCTGCTGACGCTCGGCGGCGAGGACGCGGTGTACGTGCCGGGGCACGGGGCGGTCGTGGACGCGGCGTACGTCCGCGCGCAGCGCGCGGAGTTGGCCCGCCGCTACGCGACGGCGCCCTGACCGGCGCCCACCGACCCAATTCACGCGCGGGGCACGCGCCGGCGCCCGCGGGCGGGCCTGTGCGGCGAGCGGGCCAGACGGCAAGCGGGCCCGGGCGGGGTGGCGTACGCGGTACGGCGCACGCGGTGGCGGCCCGCGGCACCGCGCACGCCGCGCGCGCCGGGGCGTGATGGGGGGACGCCGGGCGCGGTGGGTGCGCCGGGCGGGAGCCGGGCGGAAGCTATCGTCTGCCGCATGCGCAGCAGACAGTACGGGCCCGACCTGACCCCGCCCTGGAAGAAGCCCACATCCGTGCCCGAGGTGGCGGCCGAGGTGGATCTCGTGGTGGAGGAGGTGGCCACCGGCTTCTGCGGCGCCGTCATCCGCTGCGAGAAGACCGCCGAGGGCCCGACCGTCACCCTGGAAGACCGTTTCGGCAAGCACCGGGTGTTCCCACTGAGCCCGGCCGGCTTCCTGCTGGAGGGCCGCCCGGTCACCCTCGTACGGCCACGGCCCGGCGCCGGCGCGGCGCCGGCGGCCGGGGGTGGCGGGAAGGCGCGCACCGCTTCCGGCTCGATCGCCGTCCCCGGGGCGCGCGCCCGGGTCGCCCGCGCCGGGCGCATCTACGTGGAAGGCCGCCACGACGCCGAGTTGGTCGAGCGGGTGTGGGGCGATGACCTGCGCATCGAGGGCGTGGTCGTGGAGTACCTGGAGGGCGTCGACGACCTGCCCGCCATCGTCCGGGAGTTCGCCCCGGCCCCGGACGCCCGGCTCGGCGTCCTGGTCGACCACCTGGTGCCCGGCTCCAAGGAGTCCCGCATCGCGGCGGAGGTCAGCGCGGACGGCGGCGACGTGCTCGTCGTCGGGCACCCGTACATCGACATCTGGCAGGCCGTGAAGCCCGCCTCGCTGGGCATCCCCGCCTGGCCCGTGATCCCGCGCGGCCAGGACTGGAAGACGGGCGTGTGCCGCGCCCTGGGCTGGCCGGAGAACACGGGCGCGGCCTGGCAGCGGATCCTGGGCTCGGTCCGCTCGTACAAGGACCTGGAGCCGGAACTGTTGGGCCGGGTCGAGGAGTTGATCGACTTCGTCACGGCCCCGGCGTGAGGCGCGGCCGTCGGCTCCCGACGTGTGACGTGCGGGCAACGGCGTACGGCCCCGACGTGCTGGGCTACGGCCCCGCGGGCAGGGTGCCGAACTCCGAGGTGTCCAGCTCGATGTCCAGCACACCGATCGGCACCGGCTCGCCGAACTCGCTGGTGCGCTCGGTTCGGTAGTCGGCCGCCTCGCCCGCGCCGTACGGCTCGGTCAGCAGCACGCAGGTCGCCGCGTACGGGTCGATGACCAGGTACGCGGGGACCTGCCCGGCGGCGTAGATCGAGCGCTTGGTGACGTGGTCCCGGTGATTGCTCGTCTTGGAGACGACCTCCAGGAGGAGGGTGGTCGCCGGCGCTGGTACGAGCCGGGAGCGACCGTCGAAGGCGTCGTGCTCGATGACGACGAGGTCCGGCTGCGGCTCGCTGGCCTCGCCGGGGATGGCGATGTCCTGCCTCTGCATCGGATACCAGCGGTTCTGCGGAATCTGGTTCTGCACCTGCAGAACGATCATGTTGTGGACCCAGTCGGGCCCGCTGGTCATGACGATCTCCCCGCGGATCAGCTCCGCCCTGAGTTCACCGGGAGCCTCCAGCGTCGCGAAGATCTCCCTGATGTCGGTCACCAGACGGGCCTTCGCACCACTCATCCCCGTGGACCTCCCCATGTGCGCCGCGACGTGTGGGGGCAGCGTAGAAACGACCGGGAGCAGGGCGTCGGGCTCCCGCACGCATTCACCCGTTCGAGCGGCCAGCCCGCCGGCCACTCCGTCCGTCAGCAAGCCGGTCAGTCAGCCGCTCAGTCAGTCAACAAGGTCCCGCACCACCGCGTCGGCCAGCAGTCGGCCGCGCAGGGTCAGTACGGCGCGGCCCCGCTCGTACGGGTCCGGCTGTAGCAGGCCGTCGGACAGGGCGCGCTCCGCAGCGCGTGCGCCGGCGGGGGCGAGGATGTCCAGCGGGCAGCCGTCCGCGAGGCGCAGTTCCAGCAGGATGCGCTCCACGCGGCGATCCTCGGCGCTCAGCACCTCGCGGCCCGCGCCCGGCGAGCGCCCCTCGGTGAGCGCCTGCGCGTACGCCCCCGGGTGTTTCACGTTCCACCAGCGCACGCCACCCACGTGGCTGTGCGCCCCGGGGCCCGCGCCCCACCAGTCGGCGCCGCGCCAGTACAGCTCGTTGTGCCGGCAGCGGCCGGCCTCGGTGGTGGCCCAGTTCGACACCTCGTACCAGGCGAACCCCGCGGCCGTGAGCGTCTCCTCGGCGATCAGGTAGCGGTCGGCGTGCACGTCGTCGTCGGTCATCGGGACCTCGCCGCGTCGGATGCGGCGCGCGAGCTGGGTGCCCTCCTCGACGATCAGCGCGTACGCCGAGACGTGGTCGGGGCCGGCGCCGAGCGCGGCGTCGAGGGAGGCCCGCCAGTCCGCGTCGCTCTCCCCCGGCGTCCCGTAGATCAGGTCGAGGTTGACGTGCTCGAACCCCGCGGCGCGGGCCAGCTCCACACAGCGCTCGGGGCGGCCCGGGGTGTGGGTGCGGTCGAGCACCTTCAGCACGTGCTGGCGCGCGCTCTGCATGCCGAGCGAGACGCGGTTGAAGCCGCCCTCGCGCAGCGTGGCCAGGTAGCGCTCGTCCACGGACTCCGGATTGGCCTCGGTGGTGATCTCCGCCCCGGGGGCCAGGCCGAACTCGTCGCGGATCGCCGCCAGCATCCGCACCAGGTCCGCGGCGTCCAGCAGGGTCGGCGTGCCGCCGCCGACGAAGACGGTCTCGACGGGGCGCGGATCGTCCCCAAGCACCTTGCGTGCCAGCCGCACCTCGTCGGCGACCATCGCGGCGTAGTTGTCCCGGGAGGCGAGCGCGCCGCCGGAACCGCGCAGCTCGCTGGCGGTGTAGGTGTTGAAGTCGCAGTATCCGCAGCGGGTCGCGCAGTACGGAACGTGCAGGTAGAACCCGAGCGGTCGCGCCCCGGCCCCGTCCAGGGCGTGCCGCGGCAGCGCCCCGTCGTCGGGCATGGGCTCACCGTCGGGCAGTGCAGAAGGCATGTACCCATTCTCCGGCATCGCCCGGGCGACCGGGCCCGCCACCGCTGCGGTGGCGGGCGCGGCGCGGTGGAGCGGGACGGCGCAGGTCACAGGGTAGGGCGGGCGCGCGGGCCGGGGCGCGCGCCGGCGGGCGGCCCCGGCTCGGGTCGTGAGCGGCGGCGGGCGGGGTCAGGGCGCCGCCTTGAGCACGAGCATCGCCAGGTCGTCGTTGGGCGGCGCCGCCCCGAACGCGTGCACGGCCGTGCGGACGCGCTGGGCCACCTCCTGCGCGCTGAGCCCGGCGCACATCGCCAGCGCCCGCGCCAGGCCGTCGTCGTCATCGAACTGCGCGTGGTCCGACCTGCGCTCGGTGACACCGTCCGTCACGCACAGCAGCGTCTCGCCCGGCAGCAGGTCGAAGGTCTCACTCTCGTACCGCACGCCGTCCAGCACCCCCAGCAGGAGCTGCGGCGCCGCCCGCGCCACCACCCCGCCGTCGGCCCGCAGAAGCAGTGGCAGCGGATGCCCGGCGCTGGCCAGCGTGCACCGCACGCCGCGCCGCGCGCCTCGCGCGCCCTCCCCCGCCGGACCGCTCCGGCCCTCGCCCCGGGGCTCCCCGTACGCCATCGGGCCGTCGCCCGGCACGGACTCGCCAGGCGACACCGTCTCGCCGTGCGGCGCCAGCCCGCCTCGGGGCGCCGGCTCGCCGTGCGGCACCGACCCGTCGGGCCCGTCGTACGGCGCCGGCCCGTCGAGCCCGTCGTACGGCACCAGTTCGCCGTAGAGCAGGGACAGGAACCGGGACTCCCCCGGCCCCTCGGCCGCGACGGCGGAGGCCGCCGCCTCGACGGCCTTCTCGCCCAGGGTGCGGTTGAGCCGGTCCAGGACCTCGGTGACGCCGTAGCCCTCGCGGGCGAGCAGGCGCAGCACCGGGCGGGCCAGGCCGGTGACGACGGCCGCCTCCGGGCCGTTGCCGCACACGTCGCCGAGCGCGAAGCACCAGCGTCCGTCACCGGCCGGGAAGACGTCGTAGAAGTCGCCGCCCGCGCAGGTGCCCCCGGCCGGCTCGTAGACCACCGCCGTGTCCATGCCGGGGATCGCGGCCAGCCCGCTGGGCAGCAGTCCGCGCTGGAGTACCTCGCTGATCTGCGCCTGTCGGGTGTACTGGCGCGCGGCCACGACCGCGAGCGCGACCCGGCGCGCGAGGTCCTCGAAGAGCCGCGCCACCTCGTCCGGAAGCTGGCGCAGCCCGCTCCGGCCGATCAGCAGCGTGCCCACCGACCGGCCGCCGGTGACCAGTCCGCAGGCGAGCGCCGCGCCGCCGGGTCCCGCCGCGGCAGGATCGCCGGGCCACGGCCAGGGCACCGCGCGGCCCCTGGCGGTGGTCGGCAGGGTCGGCGGGCGCTCCCCCACCTGGCGTCGCAACTCGGCCATCTCACTCTCGCTGGCGTGCCAGACCCAGGGGGCGGCGGGTCCGGCGTCCGCGGTCTCCAGCCACACCGCGCACCAGTCGGCCAGCCGCGGCACCAGAAGCTGGCCCGCCAGCAGGGCCACCTTGTCCGCGTCGAACTGGCCGGCCAGCAGGTCGGACGCCTCGGCCAGGAAGGAGAGGCCGCCGTGGCTGAGCAGTTCCGGCGCGCCACGGTCCTGCGCGGTCTCGCGGAGCGCGGGGGCCAGCACGTTCGCGGTCCGCAGGTCGGCGCCGGGAGTCCGGTCGCCGGGGTCCTGGTCGCCGGGGTCTCGGTCGCTGGAACCCGCCTCGCGCGCCGGCGTAGCGCCCCCTTCGGCGTACGCGCTCCCCGGGGTGGGTGTCGGGCCCTCGGCGGGCGCGGGCCCCACCGGTAGCCGGAACCACACCGTCTTGCTGGCCCGGCGGTAGATCGTGCCCCAGGAGTCGGCGATGGTGCCGACCAGCCGTAGACCGCTGCCGGGTCGATCGCCGCCGCCCACCACGGCTCGCGCGCCCCCGCGCGCGACCGTCCCCGCGGCGACCCCGACCGCGCCGGCGCGCGGCAACCCGTCGACCGTGCCGACGGCCTCGGGCGCCGCCTCGTACAACGCTGACTGGCCACGGACGGCGCGGGCCGGGTGGTGGTCGGTCACCTCCGCGTAGAGCGTGGCCCCGGGCTCGGGCGCCTCGGCCGGCTCCAGTGCGCAGCGCACGACCACGCCGGTGCCGGCGTGCACCACGGCGTTGGTGACCAGTTCACTCACCAACAGCACGGCGTCGTCTCGGAGTTGACCCGTGATCAGCTCGCCCTGCGGCATCCCGTGCGCGGCCCAGTCAGCCAGCGCGTCCCGCACGAACCGCCGCGCCGCGGCCGGCGCCAGCACGTCACCGGGCAGGGCCGTGCGGCAGATGCGCCCGGGGGCCGGGACAGTGGCGGAAGCGCTGCCGGGCGGAGCGCCGGGGACCAATGCGTCAGGTCTCGGGACCGCCGTACCGTCCCCCTCGTACGCTCCTACGGCCTCGGCGCCGCGGGCGCCCCACTGCGCGTTCACACCCGTACCCATGCACTCCCCCGGGGGTTCTCGTGCACGCCACCCGTCCCCCGTCGGGCCCGGCCCACGACGTGGGGACGCGAGGCGTCCGCGCGGGCCGGAAGGACGTGCGTCACGTGGTGTTCGCCCACCACGTGGCTCAATGTCCTGATACCGACAGCGTGGCAGAACGCTCGCGTTCATATGCGCCGAGTTACGGAAATGGGCTGCCATGAGCTGCGATATGACGCGTACGACCACAACTGCGCCCCACTCGGCCCCCGTTTCCCCAACGGGTGGTGAACGGGACCGGGGCTCGAAGTGACACTAGCCCGCCTCGGGCACCACCGGGTACGGTTCGCGCCGGCGCGCCGACTACGCCGGCGACTTGGCCGGAACGCGATCACCCCACACGCGGCCCCACGGCCAGCCGATCCGATCAGGCTTCCGATCGGGCGTCCGGGCCGGTGGGCGCGGGGGGGGGCGCCGCCCCGCCCGCGCCCGCCGACAGGGCTGACCGCGCCCCGCCCTGCCAGGTGGGGCGAAACGGGGACGGGCGGCCGGGACAGTGCCCCGGCCGCCCGTAGAGCAACCCACCCGCAGGGCAGCCCGCCCGTAAGGCGGCCCGTCCGCGCGGCCGCCCGGCCGCTCACGCGCGCCGGCGGAACGCGCCGGCGCCTGTTATGCCTCGCGCGCGCCGGCGTACATCTCCTCGATGAGTGCCTTGTACTCGCGCTCGACGACCGGGCGCTTGAGCTTGAGGCTCGGCGTGAGTTCGCCGTGCTCGATGTCCAGGTCGCGGGGGAGCAGCCGGAACTTCTTGATCGTCTGCCAGCGCTGGAGGCCCTCGTTGAGCTGCCGTACGTAGCCGTCGATCAGCTCCTGCGTCTCCCGCGCCGCGGTGACCTCGGCGTAGTCCTTGCCGGCCAGCCCGTTCTCCTTGGCCCAGTCCATGATCGACGGCTCGTCCAGCGCGATCAGCGCCGTGCAGTAGTTGCGGTCCGCGCCGTGCACCAGGATGTTGGAGACGTACGGGCACACGGCCTTGAACTGGCCCTCGACCTCGGCCGGCGCGATGTACTTCCCGCCCGACGTCTTGATCAGGTCCTTCTTGCGGTCGGTGATGCGCAGGTAGCCGTCCGGGGACAGTTCGCCGATGTCGCCGGTGTGGAACCAGCCGTCCGGCTCCAGCACCTCGGCGGTGCGCTCCGGCAGCCCGTGGTAGCCCGCCATGATGCCCGGGCCGCGCAGCAGGATCTCGCCGTCGTCGGCGATACGCACCTCAAGGCCGGGCAGCGCCTTGCCGACGGTGCCGGTGCGGTAGTCGCGCGGGTTGACGAAGCTGGCGGCGCTGGACTCGGTGAGCCCGTACCCCTCCAGGATGTTGATCCCGGCGCCCGCGAAGAAGTAGCCGATGTCGGGGGCGAGCGCGGCCGAGCCCGAGACACAGGCCCGCAGCCGCCCGCCGAAGGCCGCGCGCAGCTTGGCGTAGACGAGCTTGTCGGCGATGCCGTGCTTGGTGCGCAGGCCGAGCGGGACGCTGGCGGTGCCGGTGGCTCGGAAGTTGTCCTGGGAGACCCTGGCGTACTCGCGCGCGACCTCGGCGGCCCACTTGAAGATCTTGTACTTGGCCGCACCGCCCTCCCGGGCCTTGGCCGCGACGCCGTTGTAGACCTTCTCGAAGATGCGCGGCACGGCGGCCATGTACGTCGGCCTGACCACCGGCAGGTTCTCGATGATCTTGTCGACGCGACCGTCGACCGCGGTGGTGTGCCCGACCGCGAGCTGCCCGGCGACCAGCACCTTGCCGAAGACGTGCGCCAGCGGCAGCCACAGGTAGCCGATGTCCTCCTCTTCGAGGAGTTCGATGGCCTCGATGGCGCGGCCCATGTAGGCCCAGGCGTCGTGCGGCAGGCGTACGCCCTTGGGGCGCCCGGTGGTGCCGGAGGTGTAGATGAGCGTGGCGAGCTGGTCGGACCGCAGGCCCCGCACCCGGTCCCGCACGCTGTCCGGGTGCTTGGCCAGGTACTTCGCGCCCCGACGCTCCAACTCGGCGAGCGAGAGCACCCAGCCCTCCGGGTCGCCGTCGGCCGGCACCGCGTCGGCCTCCTCGATCACCACCACGCGCTCCAGCGCGGGCAGGTCGGCGCGGCTCGCGCGGGCCTTGCGCAACTGTTCGGCGTCCTCGGCGATGAGCACCCGGCTACCGGAGTCGGAGAGGATGAACGCCGTCTCCCCGTCGTTGGTGGACGGGTAGATCGTGGTGGTGGCGGCGCCGGCGCAGAGGACGGCCAGGTCCGCGAGGATCCACTCGACCCGGGTGCTGCTCGCCAGGGCGACCCGCTCCTCGGAACCCAGCCCCAGGTCGATGAGGCCGGCCGCGATGGCGTAGACGCGGTCGGCCGTCTCGGCCCAGCTCATCGACCCCCAGTCCGACGGCCCCTCGCCCGACGCGGGCGGGATCGGATAGCGGTACGCCTCCCTCTCGGGTGTCGCCGCGACGCGCTCCACGAAGAGCGTGGCCATCGATGGCGGCCGGTTGTCGAGCAAGGCTTGGGTGTCGGTCACGGCTTCCTCCCGGGCCCGCCTCAGCGTTAGTGACTCATGAGTAACCTTCGAGCAGTGATCAGAGTAGATGGCCGCGCCCCGGTGCGTAAGGGGCTGCAACCTCCTTGTTAAAACAGTGACCGGCGCCTTTGCGCGCGCGGACAGGCGAGGGGCCCGCAGCGCGCGGCTGCGGGCCCCGATGCCCCCACGACCGGACGGGACCGGCCCGCATGGCGGGGGCGGGCCCAGGTGGGGCGGTGTCGCTACTTCTTCGCCTTGGCGTCCCCGCCGTCGGAGTCCGAGGACAGCACCGCGATGAACGCCTCCTGCGGCACCTCCACGCTGCCGACCATCTTCATGCGCTTCTTGCCCTCCTTCTGCTTCTCAAGGAGCTTGCGCTTACGGGAGATGTCGCCGCCGTAACACTTCGCGAGCACGTCCTTACGGATCGCGCGCACCGTCTCACGGGCGATGACGCGGCTGCCGATCGCGGCCTGGATGGGCACCTCGAAGTTCTGCCGCGGGATCAGCTCGCGCAGCTTGGCCACCAGGCGCACGCCGTAGGAGTACGCCTTGTCCTTGTGCGTGATCGCGGAGAAGGCGTCCACCTTGTCGCCGTGCAGCAGGATGTCCACCTTGACCAGCGAGGCGGTCTGCTCGCCGGTGGGCTCGTAGTCGAGCGAGGCGTACCCACGCGTCTTGGACTTGAGCTGGTCGAAGAAGTCGAAGACGATCTCGGCCAGCGGCAGCGTGTAGCGCAGTTCGACGCGGTCCTCGGAGAGGTAGTCCATGCCGAGCAGCGTGCCGCGGCGGGCCTGGCACAGCTCCATGATCGCCCCGATGAACTCGCTGGGCGCCAGCACCGTGGCCCGCACCACCGGCTCGTACACCTCGGCGATCTTGCCGGTGGGGAACTCGCTCGGGTTGGTGACCGTGTGCTCCGCGCCGTCCTCCATGATCACGCGGTAGACCACGTTGGGGGCGGTGGCGATCAGGTCGAGGCCGAACTCGCGCTCCAGCCGCTCCCGGATCACGTCCAGGTGCAGCAGGCCGAGGAAGCCGACGCGGAAGCCGAAGCCGAGCGCGGCCGACGTCTCCGGCTCGTAGACCAGCGCGGCGTCGTTGAGCTGCAACTTGTCGAGCGCGTCCCGCAGCTCCGGGTAGTCCGAGCCGTCCAGCGGATACAGGCCCGAGAACACCATCGGCTTGGGGTCCTTGTAGCCGCCGAGCGGCTCCGTGGCGCCCTTGCTGAACGCCGTGATCGTGTCACCGACCTTGGACTGGCGGACGTCCTTCACGCCGGTGATCAGGTAACCCACCTCGCCGACGCCGAGCCCGTCGGACGCCGTCATCTCGGGCGAGGAGACGCCGATCTCCAGGAGTTCGTGCGCGGCGCCCGTGGACATCATCCGGATGCGCTCGCGCTTGTTGAGCTGGCCGTCGATCACACGGACGTAGGTGACGACGCCGCGGTACGAGTCGTAGACCGAGTCGAAGATCATCGCGCGGGCCGGGGCGTCGGCGTCGCCCACCGGCGCGGGCACCGTGTCCACCACGCGGTTCAGCAGCTCGGCCACGCCCTCGCCGGTCTTCGCCGAGACCTTCAGCACCTCGCTCGGGTCGCAGCCGATGAGGTGTGCCAGTTCGGCGGCGAACTTCTCGGGCTGCGCGGCCGGCAGGTCGATCTTGTTGAGGACCGGGATGATCGTGAGGTCGTTCTCCATCGCCAGGTACAGGTTGGCGAGGGTCTGCGCCTCGATCCCCTGGGCCGCGTCCACGAGCAGGATGCAGCCCTCGCACGCGGCGAGCGAGCGGGAGACCTCGTAGGTGAAGTCCACGTGGCCCGGGGTGTCGATCATGTTCAGGACGTGGGTGGAGCTCTGGAACTCGCCCTCGGTGGGCGCCCAGGGCAACCGGACCGCCTGGGACTTGATCGTGATGCCACGCTCACGCTCGATGTCCATACGGTCCAGGTACTGCGCGCGCATCTGCCGCTGCTCCACCACACCAGTCAGCTGGAGCATCCGGTCGGCGAGCGTGGACTTGCCGTGGTCGATATGCGCGATGATGCAGAAGTTACGGATGAGAGCCGGATCGGTACGGCTCGGCTCCGGCACGTGGGTAGGGATCGCGGGCACGCAGGGGTCCATTCGGTGATTGAACGCAGCTAGCAGCTAGGTGGGACGTGGTGACAGTCCCGCCCATCGTCCCACGAGTGGCAGCCGCCGTCTGGTTTGGGAGGCCACAGCACCTGCTGGTAATCTGGACGACCGTGCCTCGTGACCTCTCTTGTACGCGGCACTCTGGGGAAACGCCCTTCGGGGCCTTTCCCGGAAAACCGAGAAATCCGACGAACCTGCAAAGGCTCTTTCGTGGCGAACATCAAGTCCCAGATCAAGCGGAACAAGACGAACGAGAAGGCGCGCCAGCGCAACAAGGCCGTCAAGTCCTCGCTCCGTACCGCGATCCGCAAGACCCGTGAGGCCGTGGCCAGCGGTGACCTGGAGAAGGCCACCGTCGCCGCCCGCGAGGCGTCCAAGAAGCTCGACAAGGCCGCCAGCAAGGGCGTCATCCACAAGAACGCCGCCGCCAACAAGAAGTCGGCGCTGGCCGCCCAGGTTTCCGCCCTGAGCGCCTGATCCACCGCCTCACCAGCGGTTACGGCCAACTTCGGCCAACCGCGAACCGTGGCTGACGCCCGCGAGGCGATCACCTCGCTCGCATTCCACGCGTCACCCGACGGTGCCTGACCGAGCTTCGTTCTCCACGTCGATACGGACTCCGCGGACCCTCTCTCCCGCGCCGTACGGCAGTCGTCCCGCCAGCCCCGGAGCGCACGCTCCGCAGGCCGGTCACCACGACATCGCACGACACGCGGCCTGCGTTCGCCACGCGGGTGTCGTGCGCTTAGCTCGCGGATTCTTCGCCAAGGCCCCGCGCCCCTTCCGATTCCCCCGGAGGGCGCGGGGCCTTCGGCGTACCTCCCGGCGGCGGCGTTGGTCCTCGGGCGGCGGCGTGGGTGCGCTGACCCTGGTGCGCTGGCGTGGTGATCGTGACGGTGACGGTGGAGCTAGTGCGGGGCGAACGGGCCGCCGGCGGCGAAGGCGATGCGGGCGAAGCGCTCGCCGATCAGCGCGTGGCCGCCGGCATCGGGGTGGAGCAGGTCGGGCAGCGGGAGGTCGGCGAAGTCCCGCTCGCCGTAGAGATCGCGCCCGTCGAGGTAGTACAGACCCGGGTCGGTGGCGGCGCGCTCGGTGACCACGCGCGACAGGTCGTCGCGGATGACGCGCAGGCTCAGTCGCCCGGTGGCGACATCCGCCGGATCGCCGAAGGTCCTGAAGCGCGGCACGGGGGCGTCGGGGTCGGGCGCCGTGGGCCCCGGGGCGTCCTCGACCAGCGGGCAGTGGATCGGCGAGACGACCAGCAACGGGGTATCCGGGTGGCCCTCGCGCACGGTGTCGAGGAAACCGTGGACGGCCGGGGCCAGGGCGCGGCGGCGCATCAGGTCGGTGTTCACAAGGTTGATGCCGATCTTGACGCTGATCAGGTCGGCCGGCGCGGCCCGGATGGCGCGCGCCGTGAACGGGTCGAGCAGGGCGTTGCCGTTCAGCCCGAGGTTGGTCAACTCGACGCCCGCGCGGGCGGCGACGATGGCGGGCCAGGTCCGGGTGGGGCTGGCGATCCGCACGCCGTGGCTGATGGAACTGCCGTGGTGCAGCCACACCCGCCGCCCGGACTCCGGGGCCGGCCGCAGGGGGGCGTCGGCGCGCAGCGCGCGGAGGTGGGTGACCTCCGTCTGCGGGAGCCAGATCTCGATGTCCTTCTCGCCGGCGGGCAAGCCGGCGAAGCGTACGGTGCCCGGCGCGCCGGATGCGTACGCGACGGCCCGCGTCACCGGGTCGACGGTGACGGTCGCCCCGCCGGACGGCGCGGCCTGCGCGGCCAGCCGGCCGTCGACCAGCAGGTCGTACCGGCCGGCCGGGCCGGCGACCGCGCCGCGCTGCACGGTGCGGGTGGCCAGCACGTCCAGCTCCAGCACGGTGGCGACGCCGCGCAGGGCCAGGCGCACGCCGGCGGACTGGGACGCCATCAGGGTCAGGTGGTCGTCGTGCGCCTGGGCGATGGCGTGCGGTGGAAGCCGGCGCGGGAGGAGGCCGTCGGCGGTGGCCTCGGCGTGCAGGGCGCCGCGCAGCATGGCTGGTGCGAGGGGGATGGTGACCAGTTCCGTCATGGGTGGTGCGCTCCTCCGTAAGCGGGTCGACAGGGTGCCGTACCGCGCGCCGCCGGGCCGCGATCGACGCTGCCCCCCTTTCCCTTCCCCAGCACGGCCGCCCCGGCCCGCCCCACCGGAGGCGGAGCTTCCCCCCTACCGCCCGCGCGGGCCGCGGTCCGCCCGGCGCGCTACCGGCGTGCCGGGCAGTGGTGTCTTGGGGAGCCGGCGTAGGAGGTGATGGCGGGCACCGGGTGGCGTACGAGGCGTGGACCGCGAGGTCCCCGGCCCCCGCCGTGGTCGCCGTGGTGGTGTGCGAACGGCGGTTCGGGGGGCTGTTGTCGGGGCGCGTGCCAGCGCGCGGTGGGGGTGGAGCGGGGGCGCGGCGCGGTGAATGTCGCGGTCCGGAAGCGATGCCGCGGACAGCACCGGGACGGCTTGGGGGGTCGGGTAATGTGCACGCCATGTCGACACCGGGGGATCAGCCCAATCCGTACGCCCAGCCACCGTCGAACCCGTACGGAAACGTCCCAGCACAGCAGCCGGGCGGGCAACAACCGGGCCAACCAGCGCCCCATCCGTACGCGTATCCGCCCACTCCGGCCGGCTCGCAGCCGGGACAGTCCGCCGCGGCGCACCCGACGATGCCCGGCGGCGTACCGACCCAGCCACCAGGTCAGGCACCCGGCCCGTTGGGACAGCCCGCGAGCCCCTATCCCGGCCAGGTCGCGGCCGGTTACGGCCCGGGAGCCCCTACGCCCGCCGCGCCCGCCAGTGGCTCGAAGAAGCGCGGTCCGCTGTGGGCGCTGGGTGGCGCGGTGGTGGCCTCGGCCGTCTGGGCTGGCGTCACCTTCGCCACGGGCGGCTTCGAGGGCGACCCGGAGCCCGAACTCGGTAGCTACGCCTACACCGGCAACCTGTGCGACTACACCGACTACGCCCCGATCAAGAAGGCCGGGTTCAGCAAGGAGGAGTCGACCGGGGAGAAGAAGAACCCGTTGGCGAGCGGCACCGAGCACGAGGCGCTCGACACGATGCAGTGCAACACCGACCTGGAGGCGGAGAACACCAGCAGCTCCGACTACGCCTCGACCTGGCTCTCCACATCGGCCCTGCTCCACCGCGAGACCGACCCGGAGCCGGAGTTCGAGGCGCAGTACCGCGCCTACGAGAACCAGCGCGGGACCACGTACACGTACAAGGTCGCCCCGGTTCCCAACCTCGGCGACGAGGCGTACGTGGTGACGCAGGTGGAGAAGGACGGCGAGGACGACGGCAGCTACGTCATCCTCGGGGTCCGCGACGGCTGGATGACCTACCAGTTGTCCTGGTCCAACTACATCTCCAGCAGCTCCAGCGTCACCCCGCCGGACAGCAAGAAGGTGACCGAGATGCTCTCGGAGAGCGCCAAGTCCACCATGGAGCACTGGCAGAAGCAGGAACCGCTGCCGAAGGACGAGTCGGAGTAGTCCTCCCTCCTCCGCGCCCCGGCTCTGCCGGCCCGGCGGGAGCCGCTGCCCGCTCTCGCCGGTCCGGAACGTTCCGCATGGCCCTGGCCCCCTCTGGAGAGTTTCGCGTACGTACGGCCTCCCTGGAGCGGCCGCCTCGCGGCGGCGCTTCCGGGAGGACGCGACACGCCAGGGCCGGCGCCGGAGGCGGTAGAGAGCCGAGACCTGCGGGCCGGCGGCTCTGCGGGACGGCATCCCGTGGCACGGCGTCTCCGGTGGCCGGACTCGGCCCTCAGGTGCCCCGGCCACTCGGCGCCGCCGCATACCGCGCAGCCCCGCGTATGCCAACGGGCCCCGGCCCAGGGTCAGCCGCGGCCGGAACGGGCGGCCCGGGCCACGGCGACCACGGCCTTCTCCAACGCGTACTCCGGGTCGTCGCCACCGCCCTTGACCCCCGCGTCGGCGTCGGCCACCGCCCGCAGGGCTATGGCCACGCCATCCGCCGACCAGCCGCGCATCTGCTGTCGCACCCGGTCGATCTTCCACGGCGGCATGCCCAGCTCGCGGGCGAGGTCGCCGGGGCGCGCACCGCGCGGGGCCGAGGCCAGCTTGCCGATGGAACGCACCCCCTGCGCCAACGCGCTGGTGATCAGCACCGGGGCCACCCCCGTACCCAACGCCCAGCGCAGCGCCTCCAGAGCCTCCGCCGTCCGCCCCTCGACCGCACGGTCGGCCACGGTGAAGCTGGACGCCTCGGCCCGGCCCGTGTAGTAGCGCCCGACGATCGCCTCGTCGATGGTGCCCTCGACATCGGCGGTGAGCTGGGTGCAGGCGCTGGCCAGCTCCCGCAGGTCGCTGCCGATGGCGTCGACCAGGGCCTGGCACGCCTCCGGCGTGGCGGAGCGGCCGATGGCGCGGAACTCCGACCGTACGAACGCCAGTCGGTCGGCCGGCTTGGTCATCTTGGGGCAGGCGACCTCGCGTGCCCCGGCCTTGCGAGCCGCGTCGAGCAGCCCCTTGCCCTTCGCCCCTCCCGCGTGCAGCAGAACGAGCGTGATCTCCTCGGCCGGCGCCGCCAGATACCCCTTCACGTCCTTGATCGTGTCGGCGGAGAGGTCCTGCGCGGAACGGACCACCACCACCTTGCGCTCGGCGAACAGCGACGGGCTGGTCAACTCGGCCAGGGTGCCCGGCTGCAACGCGTCCGGGGCGAGGTCGCGCACGTCCGTGTCGGGGTCGGCGGCGCGCGCGGCCGCCACCACCTGCTGCACGGCGCGGTCGAGCAGCAGGTCCTCCTGGCCCACGGCCAGCGTCACGGGGGCGAGCGGATCGTCGGTCGTCGTCTTCTTGGCCATCGCTCACAGCATCCCACGCGCCACTGACACACCGGACGACCAGCCCGCTCCCGCCTCCGCTCGCCGCCTCTCGCGTCCATGTCAGCTCCCTCTCCCGCATGCCTGCGGCCTTCCTTGCTCTGCTCTGCGCCGTGCCCTGTGCCCGGCCCCTCGGGTACGCCGTACCCGAGCCTGAGCCCCGCGCCGGCGCCGGCTCGCCCCTCGCCTGGGACTGCCCAGGGCGGGGTGGCTGACCGTCGTCGCCTCCGGGCCGAGCGACGGTGTGGCGTCGCGCTCGCGTGTGCGCGTGGGCGCGGGCGTGCGCCCGCGCGGGGTCGCCCGTCTCGTGGGGTGACCTGTCTCGTGGGGTGGCCCGTCTCGCGGGGCGTCCCCTCTCGCGGGGTAGCTGGGAGCGCTCGTCCGCCGTCGCGCACAATGGGCCGGTGAGCGCACGCCCCCTGACCGACGAGCAGCCCGAACCCGCGACCCGCCACCTGCTGGTCCTCCCCGACCGCGACGCCGCCGAGGCCGCGGCCCAAGAGGTCGTGGACCGCTTCGGGCTCAGCGAGGAACCGCAGGTCGTACGGGAGGCGCTGGCCGGAGAGGACGACGCCGAGGACGCCCAGTGGCTCGTCGTCATCGAGGACCCGGAGGCGGCCCTCGCCGTGCCGGCGCTCGACGCCTTCGCCGCGGAGTACGACGGGTGGCACGAGGTGGAGTGAGGGTGGCGTCGGGCGGCGCCGTCACCCATGGCCTCGCCCCGGCTCCCGCCGCTACCGCCCCCTGCTTCTGGCCCCCCTTCCTACCTCGGGGATCCTTCTCCCTCTGAGGGCGCCATGGCCTCCGCCGCGACCCCGGGCCCCACTCCGGCCGCCGCCCCGGTCCGGTCGCCCGGCCCGGCCTTGGTTCCCAGCCCGACCTGGGTTTCCGGTTTGGCTCCCGGTCCGGCCTCACTTCCCGGTCCGACCTTGGTTCCCGGTCCGGTCTCGGTGTGCGGCCCGTTCCCGGTCCCCCGCTCGGTCTCGGAGCCCTTCCCAGTCCCGCGCTCCCCCGGCGCGTCGGTCGCGTCCGGTGCGTCGGTCGCGGCGGCGGGGCCGGCGACGGCCTCGGCTTCGGGTGTGGGCAACTCGCGTATGTGCGGCACCGGCGACGGCAGGACCCACAGCAGGCACAGCACGGCACCCGCGGTTCCGATCCACAGGGTGGGGCGCAGCCCGATGGTGGACCCGAGCGCGCCTGCGGTGAGGGCGCCCAGCGGGCGGACGCCGTGGGTGAGGGTGCGGTAGGCGCCGGTGACCCGGGCGCGCAACGCGTCCGGTATGAGCGCGGCCTGCAGGGAGCTGACGGAGACGTCGGCGATCATCGCGCCCACGCAGGAGCCCAGTTCCGCGAGGAAGAGCAACCCCAGGACGAGTGGCGTCGGCCCGCCCGCGAGCGGCACGAGCAGCAGCGGAGCGGAGAAGAGGGTGTATCCCAGGACGGCGGAGCGGCCGATGCCCAGGCGGCGGGTCACCCGTCCCGCCGTGGCCGCGCCGACGAGTCCGCCGGCCGCTCCCACCGCGAGCACGATCCCGAGCAGGCCGGCGCCCAGCCCGAGTTCTGAGGTGACGTAGAGGACGAAGAGGGTGTGGAACATGAAGTTGAAGAACTGGATGGTGGAGGAGGCCGCGAAGGTGGCGCGCATGACGGGTGAGCGCATGATCCACCGCAGGCCGGCCGTGAAGTGTCCCTTGGCTGGCGCCGAGGGCGGCGGCTCGACGGGGTCGATCCTGGTGAGGCACCGCGCCGACAACAGGTAGGTGAACGCGTCGGCCACCAACGCGAGCGGAGCAGCCAGCATCTGCACGAGGAAGCCGCCGGCGCTCGGCCCCGCCACGTAGGCGAGCGAACGGCTGCCGTTGATCAGCGAGTTGGCCTCGACGTAGCGCGTGCTGGGGACCAGCGCGACGAACAGCGTGGCGTTGCAGACGTCGAAGAGCACGGTCAGCGAGCCGACGGCGAAGGCCGTGAGGTAGAGCTGGGTGAGGCTGAGGACGTCGAAGGCGTACGCGACGGGCAGGGACGCGATGAGCCCGGCCCGCGCGAGGTCAGAGACGATCATGATCCGACGGCGGCTGGCCCGCCGGTCGACCCAGGAGCCGGCGACGAGCGAGAACAGCAGCGCGGGCAGCAACTGCGCGGTGGCGAGCCACCCCATCTCGGCCGCGTCGGCATGCAGGATGATCACCGCGGCGAGGGGTAGCGCCAGTAGGGAGATCTGGTCGCCGATCAGAGAGACGCTCTGGCCAACCCAGTATCGACGGAACGGGCCTTGGCGCAACAGCGCAGGCACTCTCTCAGCGATGTTCACGTGCCCTCCGGGTTCGGAATGTCGCTCACTGCCGCCTCGCCCGGCGTTGCCGGGCCCGCCCCTGCGGGCTTCGTTCCTGCGGGGTTGTCCAGCCGCTGCCCGTCGCTGTCCGCCGCCGCCGACGTGGCCTCCACCGCTTCCCTGTGCGTCGACGCCGCGTCGGTGGTCCGGCTCGCCTCGGAGACTGATCCTGTCGCTGCCACCTGCGGCAGCGCGAAGCCCGCCTGGATGACCTGCACGAGCCGAGCCCCCGGCGGTCGTGAGTCCGGTCGCGTCCCACGCGCTTCGAAGGGACGCAGCAGCGCATCGATTTGCTGCTGGACAGCGGACAGTTCGCCCGCTGTCAGGTACAGCAGGGCGTCGCTGATCCGACCGGCCTCCTGCCAGTCTCGCGGTAGCGTGCGTGCCTCGATCGCGGCGCTGAGCAGCTCGGAGTACCGCTTCACGACCGCGAGCTCCACCGCTTCCGCGGCGTCGGCCAAGGCCGGTTCCGGGGAGTAGGCGGGCCACTGGGTGAAGCGCGCCGTAGCACGCCACGGCTTCTCCCTGCCCCAGCCGCCCCCTGCCGCCTCGACCAGGCCGTACTTGGCGAGCATCCGCAGGTGGTACGAGCAACTGGCCACCGACTCGCCGATCAGACCGGCCGCCCGAGTCGCGGTACAGGGCCCTTGGGCGCGGAGCAGGCCGACCAGACGCATCCGTGTGGGGTGGGCGTAGGCCCGCAGGGCACGTGGGTCGGCCAACCACGTCTCGCGCGCCGGGGGTTGCGCCGGACCCGAGGCGTCGGATCGCCCTGGGCCGTGGGTGACGCCTTCGCCATGCTCCGACATCTTCTGAAGCTAGCTTTAGAAAGGCTTCTTTACCACGGTCCGTACAGGGGGCATGCGCATACCAACGGGACGACACCTGGCGGCCAGTAGATGAATCTCTGGTGTTGGCCCAGCCAAGCGGGCGCGGAGTACGAGCCTCCTTCGTAGATTTCTCGCATCCCTGTACGACCATGTGTGCGAGGTTGCCGTGGCAGTCCCTGACACCGAGACGTTCCTGACAGCCGCCGGCCTGGTACTGACCGGCGCGGTCTGGGCAGTGGAGCGCTTCCTCCCCGGCCGCAAACGCATCGGCTACCGCGTGCAGATGGACACAGCGGTCAGCATGAACCCTCAGGCCGCTCGCGACATCGTGCAGCTTCGGCTGCTGCTGAACGAGCAGGAAGTCACGGACGCCACCGTGGCGTTGCTGCGGATCGAGAACGATGGCAGCAAGGACGTCGCGCGCCACGACTACCAGGAACCGCTCGTCGTCGAGTTCCCCGGCCGCACGATCCAGGCAGTGACGGTAACCGAGACCGATGCCTCGCTGCGTTCGATGCTGACGCGCAACAACGGGCTGCGTGTGGCGGGCGACCGACTCACCCTGCCCGCCGTGCCGCTCAACCGCAGGGACCACTTCAAGCTCCTCGTCCTGCTGACCGGGGACGGCGATCAGGTGACGATGAGCGGGTTCCTGAGCGGCGGCTCCATCCGGCGCAACGCGCAGCGTCGCGGGCCCAGCAAGCTGAGCCTTGCCCTGGGCGGGGTGTTCATCATCCTGATGGGGTTGCTCGGTGGACTGCTTATTCGCAACTCCGACGATGAAGCGGCCAACCCGGTCTGCGCGACGGGCGAGTTGGTCATCGACGGTTCGACCGCCTTCGCCAAGCCGATGAAGGCCATAGCCAACGACTACCAGAAGCAGTGCCCCGGGGCCGAGATCGAAGTGCGCCATAGCAGCAGCCTGGACGGGCTCAGGAACCTGAGCCGCGCCGGCCGCGACCACCCCGACCACCAGCCCGCCTTCATCGCCATGTCGGACGTCCCCGCCCCGAGGATCGACAGCTACAAGGATCTGATGGCGCACCGACCGGTCAGCGTCGTCCCGCTCAGCGTGGTGGTCAACCGTGAGAGCGGCGTCAAGAACCTCACCACGGAACAACTGCGCGGGATTTTCAGCGGCAAGCACACCAACTGGAAGGATGTGGGCGGCAAGAACGTGCCGATCAACCTGGTCACCCGCGACTCCCAGTCCGGCACCCGGATCACCTTCGAAAGGGAGGTGTTGAAG
The DNA here is from genome assembly GCF_029392895.1 of Streptomyces sp. 71268. Classification (NCBI taxonomy): domain Bacteria; kingdom Bacillati; phylum Actinomycetota; class Actinomycetes; order Kitasatosporales; family Streptomycetaceae; genus Streptomyces; species Streptomyces sp. 71268. Next base: position 6,055,394 of record NZ_CP114200.1, on the reverse strand, counting down.
GGCGCGCCCACCGGCCAACCCGCCGGGCTTTCCGACTGCACCACCAGAATCAATCAGCCCTCCTCCCGCCCCCAGCACTGCGAGGCGTCGGTCACGGAGTCCGCCTTGGAGGCCGTAGACCAGGTGTCGGGAGCGATCGGCTACGCGGAGACGTACCAAGCGGGCTTCTACCGTAACGTCACCGCCGTGCAGCTCAACGGAAGAGCACCAGAGATCGCGCTGAACAAGCCGGACGGCTACCCCTTCTGGGCAACGGAGCGCCTCTACACCTACCAAGAGCCGCGTGACGGCTCTCTGACCGCCAAGTTTCTGACCTTCATGAACGGCCAGAATGCCCAAGTTCTGTTGCAGGCTCACCAGCACCTCCCCTGCTCCACGAAGGCGAACTCCTACCACCACGCCTGCGCCCGCTGATCGACGCCCTCGGCACACCACCGGCTCCGGTGATGGCCACCGCACCGTCGACATCGGTACGCAGCACCCGCGCGCCCTGCTCGCGCAGCGCGGCCACGGTGCGAGGGGCCGGATGGCCGTACGGGTTGTCCGCACCGCATGAGATGAGCGCCAGTCGAGGTCGAAGGCTGCGCAGCAACTGATGGTCCTGGTGGGCCGACCCGTGGTGCGCGACCTTCAGCACGTCGACCGGGCCGAGGTTTGGGTGGGCTGCCAACAGTGCGCGTTGCGCCGTCGGTTCCAGGTCGCCGAGGAGCAGAAGGGTCAGCCCAGCCGTGCGGACGAGCAGGGTGACGCTGGCATCGTTCGCGCCGGTGACGGCACTCACGTCGGCCGCGCCGGCGCCACCGGGGAGGGTTGGGGCGCCTCCCGGGTGCGCGGTATCGGGCACGCCCGTCGGCGCCGCGGACCCGGGCGCCACCCGTGGGGGCCACAGCACCTGCCAGGAAAGGCCGCTGGTGCGACGCCGCTCACCCGGTACCGCTTCGAGGTGTTTCACGCCGGCCTTCGACACCGCCCTGCGGACGAACGCGGCCTGCCCCGGGGGCTCCCGCAGACTCGTGGTCTCCACAGCGCCCACGGCCCGGCCACGCAGCACACCTGGTAGACCCGCCACGTGATCCGCGTGGAAGTGGGTCAGCACGACCAGCGGGACCCGCACGATGCCCAGGTCCCGCAGGCAGCGGTCCACCGCACCCTGGTCCGGGCCGGCGTCGACGACCACCGCCGTACCCTCACCGGCGGCCAGCACCAGCGCGTCACCCTGCCCCACGTCGCAGGCCACCATCCGCCAGTCGGGCGGCGGCCAACCGGTGATCACCCGGACCAGGGGCGCCGGGCGCACGACGGCCACCATCAGCAGCAGCGCGCAGACCACACACAGCCAGGGATGGCCCAGGGCACGCCGGGCCAGCAACACGACGACGACCGTGACCCCGGCCAACAACAGCGCGCCGCCCCAACTGCCCGGCCAGCTCACACCCGACCCCGGCAGCCCAGCGCCAGTGCGGGCCACCGAAGCCAGCCACTCCACCGGCCAGCCGGCGCACCAGGCCAGGCCCACCGCGACGGGCGGAGCCAGCGGGCCCACGGCCAAGGCGGCGAAGCCGAGAACGGTCGCGGGTGCGATCGCCAACTCAGCCAGCAGGTTGCAGGGGATCGCGACCAGGCTCACCCGGGCCGCCAACACCACGACCACCGGAGCACACACCGCTTGCGCCGCGGCCGCCGCGGCCAGCACCTCCGCCAGCCGTCCCGGCACGCCACGGGCCCGCAGCGCGGCGCTCCATCGCGGGGCGATGGTGAGCAGCGCGCCCGTGGCCAGGACGGACAGGAGGAAGCCGTAACTACGGGCTAGCCACGGGTCGTACAGCAACAGGGCCAGTACGGCAGCGGCAAGCGCCGGCAGGAGCGTTCGACGGCGCCCCGTCCCAATGGCGATCAGAGTGATCAGCCCGCAGGCGGCGGCCCGTAACACGCTCGGTTCGGGGCGGCACACCACCACGAAACCCAGGGTCAACACGCCGCCGAGCAGCGCGGTCAGCCGGAGCGGCACCCCGAGTCGAGCGGCCAGCCCGCGCCGCTCGGCCCTCGCCGCCATGTGCGGCGGCCCGATGAGCAACGCCAACACGATCGACAGGTTGCTTCCTGAAACGGCAAGCAGGTGCGTCATGTCGGTGGCCCGGAACGCTTCGTCGAGGTCGGGTGGCACGCGTGAGGTATCACCTACGACGAGGCCCGGCAGCAGCGCTCTCGCATCGGCGCTCAGTCCGTCGGAGGCGGCCCGGAGACCGGCGCGCAGCCGCCCCGCCGTACGCTGGAGGTCGCCCGGCCCGGCGAGCACCAGAGGTGGGCGCTCGTCATCGGTACGCAGCACGGCGCCGACGCGGTCCCCGTCGCGAGTCGGTGGCACCACCCGTACGCGTACTCGAAGCCGTGTTGAGGGGAGAAGCTCTCTCCACCGCGCGTCCGCCGTCGTAGATGGTTCACCGGAGCCGCGCAGACCACCCGGGTCTGAACGACGCGAGCCACCCGGGTCCGAACGCCCGCCGCCCGTCGCCTCGGCCTCGTCGTACGCCGCCGACGCCTCACCCGCCCGGGCCGTGCCACGCAGGTCAACGATCAACAGCACCGGCGTGCGCGTGCGCACGACGCGCTGGAGGGGGCTGCTGCCTGCTCGGTGGGTTGGCGTGTGCTCCGTCGCCCTGACTCTGTTCGCCACGGCATCGATGGCGAGGGCTGGCGGGGTGGACACCGGGCCGCGCACCCGGGGCCTGATCAGACGCGGATCGCCTGTGACGGTGAGGTCGACCTCCGCCTCGGCGTGCTCTTGGGCGAGCTTGGGGATGAGCCCCCGGTGGCTGTCCGCCGCGTGGAGAGCCGCGACGGCGGCCGTCGCGGTAGCGCACAGCAACGCGATCACCACCGCGGTCGCGCTCCCCGCCCGGCGGCGAGCTCTTGCCGCCCCCGTCTGGCTCAGGGTGCCCGCCCGCCGGCCCAGGCGCCACGTAACGCCCAGCAACACCGCCGCGGTGGCGAGGGCCCCGGCGCAGCAGATCGTGACCGACGTCGGGTCTGCCTCAAGTGCCAGGGCAGCGGCCAGCCATGCCGCCAACACGGGTGGGATCAACCGGAGATCGGCCGGGCCCTCACCGCTCCGCGCGCCGGCTGGAAGCCCGCGTCGGTTTGCCGCTCCGTCCCTCCCTGCCGCGGCGTTGTTCGTAGCGGCAGGCGTGCTGGCTTGTGGCCGCACAGCCGGCGCGGGCGCGGGGGCCGCGCTGGTCCCCGCGCGGGGCGGCCCGCTGGGCGTGGGGAGTCCGCGGGCTGACCCGGCGGAGAGTCTGCGGGCTGACCCGGCGGAGAGTCTGCGGGCTGACCCGCCGTGGGCGCGCGCGGGGCCCGCCCCCCGGGTCTCGTGGCCAGTCATGGTTGGACGAGGGGGCGTAGATCGGCGAACCGCTTGTCACCGATACCGGTCACTTCGCGCAGTTCCTCAACGGAGTCGAACCCGCCGTGCTGGTCCCGGTAGTCGAGGATGTGGCGCGCGAGGACGGGGCCCACCCCGGGGAGGCCGTCAAGCTGCTCGGCCGTCGCGGTGCTCAGGCTGACAGGGGCCCCGGCCGTTCCTCCGGCCGTGGCTCCGGCGCCGGAACCCGCCGGGAGACCCGACGCACCGGTGCCGGGCACGCCGTTCACGCCGGCAGATGACGCGCCGCTCACCGGCGCACCGCCTGCGCCTGGCCTGACGCCGACCGCGATCTGTTCCCCATCGACGAGCACCCGAGCCCGATTCAACTCGCTGAGTCGCACACCAGGCTTGGCTCCCCCAGCCGCCTTGATCGCATCGGCCACACGCGAACCTGCTGGCAGACGACGCACACCCGGCGCGCGCACCTTGCCCGCCACATCGACCACGACGATGCGGTCCGCACCCGCGCGGGGCGTCGCCGTGGGCCCCGTGCCCGTGCCCGGCTCTTGCCGGCCCGACACCGGCTTCGCGGGCGGCTGCTCAGGAGGCGCGCTCACCGTCTCCGGGCGTCCGCTCCAGAAGTGGTGTGCAGCCATGGCCACCGCCACCAGCAGCACCACGACCACCGCGAGCAGCGCCCTGGGGCGAATGGCACATCGTTCCTGGAGCCATAACGGCAATCGTTCAAAGACCGCCAGGCGCAGGTCGCGCAAGCGCGGTCCGGGGTCGGGGTGGCCCCGCAGGGTGGCTGGTCGCGGCTCCCCGCCAACCCGTCCGTCAGCCTCCGCTTCCTCAGTGAGCGCGCCGTCGCCCGGCTTGTACGACGCGCGCCCGTTACGCCCGGCGAGCGGGTCCCCGGCGCCCGCACCCGTGTCCCTCCCCGCAACGGCCTGGCCGGTCGAGCCGTCGCCGCGGAGGCCACCATCGAAGACAACGCCGTCGGCGAGGTCGTCATCGCACTCCATGTCTCCCTCGCCCACACGCCGCGTGGACGTACCTACTGCCTCCTCCGTGCTCTCAGCCTGGTCACTCACGCCACCCGACGGAGCCGAGGCCCTCCTTCGAGTCACGACGCGGGCGCCCGCTGGAGCGGTGTGCCGCCCTGACGTTGCCCCGCCAACGTCATCAGCGGTTCCCCAGATGCCGAGGTCATCCGCGATCGGTTGCCTTACTCGCGAAGCGGGCCCCCACCGCGTTGGCCCCGCCATGGCCACCGCCGTCACCCCGAACCATGCGTCCCTTTGCATCGGCTCCTCCCCACGCCGCGAATCCGTCTCCGCCAACACTCCGAATGACCCCGCCATCGCTGGCACGGTGCTCGCGATGTGAGGAGTTGGCCCATCTCCAGGCGAGCCAGCCACCGCACTCGCGCGAAGTGGCCCGCTTCCGGTCTCGTCGCCTGACCCTGGCGACGTAAGGCCAGCCACCGTCCCGGTCGCGGAGGGCCTGGTACGACCTGGACCGCCCGTCAGGTTTCGCGCGGGTTCTGTCCACCCCGACCCGGACTCCGGCCGCCCATCGGCCGGACGCCCCACATCGCCAGGCTCCGTTACGGGCACACCCGGACTCAGCAGCCCGGAAGCCCGCGAACGCCCCACTCCGCTGCCCGACACCCGTTTCCGTCGCCTGCCACGCTGGCTGCGAGCGAGGCCAGTGGATGGCGCGGGCCCTCGTGGGCCGAGGCCCAGGAGCCGTTTCGGGGCTCCGTGAGCGCCAGAGCCGCCGAGCAGCCCTCCCACAAGCCCGATGCTCACTGTCCGTGTTCGATTGCTCATGTCGATCGACGGTAAGGGTCCGCCAGCAATCTCGCTGAGGCTTTCCGCGATCCGTGGATAACCGAAGCCCTGTGGAAAACTCGGTCACCCGGGCGAGCGCATTCAAGCTCGGCAACTACCGCCGCGGCCAGGTGTGTTGCTTTACTCATGACGTGGGCGGCGCTGAGGTCTTCGGAGCTGGCGACGGCGAGCGGCGAGTGGCCATGGGCGGGGTGCCCAGACCGCACGCGCGATCATTCCTCGACTTCACGGCCGGCCGCACGACTCAACCGATCACAGTGAGTGAGAAAAGGGAGCGAGAGGGGAGGGGTTCACCGTGTGTCTGCGGGCGAGGGGTGCGCCTGTGGGCCGGGGGTGGTCCAACTATTCAGCATGCGCAGGGCTTCGGCTGTGGCTGAGCCGGGCTCCGCGTTGTAGACGCACAGGGTTTGATCCGGATCGCCGGGGGTCTGGAAGGACTCGTACGAGAAGTGGAGGTGACCGACCACCGGGTGCAGATAGGACTTGGTGCCGTGGGTGCGGCGCAGGACACGGTGGTCGTTCCACCAGGCAGTGAACTCCGTGGAGCGCAGGATGAGTACTCCCACAAGATCGGCGAGCCGCCGATCGTGAGGATGGCGGCCCGCTTCGAGGCGGAGTACGGCGACCGTCTCGGCGGCGATCTGCTCCCAGTCCACCACACGGTCCCGGGCTTCCGGGTCGAGGAGGTAGTAGCGAGCAAGGTTGCGTTGTGGGGCGGGAAGGGCGTCAAAGTCGGTCAGTACTTCGCGTGCCAGCCGGTTGGTGGCCAGCACGTCGGTGCGCCGACCAAGAATGAAGGCGGGGACGTGGTCCAGGGTGTGGAGCATGAGGTGCAGGCCGGGGCGGACTCGCTGGGGTCCTGTGGTGGAACGGCGAGACGGGGTGGGGCGCGCGAGGAGGTCGACAAGGTGCTCGCGCTCCGCGAGATCGAGTTGGAGGGCGCGGGCCAGGGACTCGACGACTTCCGGAGAGGGGGAACCGGCACGACCCTGTTCCAGACGGGTGTAGTACTCGGTGCTGACGCCGGCGAGGCGGGCCACCTCGCCTCGGCGTAGTCCGGGAACCCGCCGCGCGCGGCCATCGCTCGACAATCCCACTCGGTCCGGGGTGATCCGGGCACGGCGCGAGCGCAGAAAGTCCGCGAGTTCGCCACTTCGATCCATGTCCCCAGTGTGAGCCAGGCTCTGGCGGCACAAGCCTCGCTGGGTGGCCCTGCCAGTACCTGTCTCGCCGGGGCCCGCCCTCCCGGGACTCGTCTGCTCAGGGTCTGCTCCAGCCCCGTGAGCGCGACTCCGAGCTGGTGTGCTGGATGCGTGGCGGCCGACCACGTTGGTCCCGGCTTCGCTCCCCCGTTCTTCGCCTCTTTCGAAAGGTCTGCCCATGTCTACACAACCTTCCGCGCAGCCTCTACTCGGCCGCGTAGCGGTCATCACCGGAGCCTCCAGCGGCATCGGGGCGGCCACGGCCGAACATCTGGCAGGGCTGGGCGCGACCGTCGCCATCCTGGCCCGGCGCGCCGAACGGCTCGACGCTTTGGCCTCTCGAATCGAGAAGCGGGGCGGCACGGCGCTGACGCTGGTTGCTGACGTGACCGACGCGGCGACGGTTCAGTCGGCCGCCGACCGGGTGGCAACCGAACTGGGAGGTGCGGATCTGCTGTTCAACAACGCGGGCCTGATGTTGCCCGCCCCCGTCGAGGATCTGCGGGCTGATCAGTGGCGGCGCCAGATCGACATCAACATCACCGGCGTGATGAACGTGATCGGGGCGTTCACCTCACAGTTGGTGGCCTCGGCGCGTGTACGCGGTGTGGCCGACCTGATCAACACCTCGTCCATCGCAGCGCAGAACATCTTCCCCAACTTCGCGGTCTACTCAGGCACCAAGGCGTACGTCACGCATCTCTCCCGTCACCTGCGCGTGGAGTTGGGCCCCAAGAACGTACGGGTAGCGGCGCTCGAACCGGGAATTGTCGAGACCGAGTTGCAGACTCATGTGACCGACGAGGGGGCGCGTGAGTGGTTGGCGGGTTCCAAGGAGACCGTGGAGTGGCTGACGCCGCATGACATAGCCGAGATCGTGGGATTCATCGCGGCACTGCCACCCCGGGTGAACTTCCAGCAGGTGACGGTGATGCCGACGCGCCAGGCGAGCTGAACACTCTGGCGACCCAGCTTCGCCAGGCTCGCCAGCCCTGAGACCGTGCCGCGAACCGGTTCTGACCGCAGGGCGCCGCAAGGCCCGTACAAGCCGGGTCAGGAGCGCTCGGCGTCCAGGCCAGGCACCGCCGCCCGTGCCCCGGGGTTACGTCTAAGGCCCAGGACGCTCCGTAGTCCGCGCGACCGGTTCCGGCTCGGCCCATCGATCTCCCCCTGGAGCTGGCCAGCCACTCGACCACCCAGCATCCGCCCCCGCTCAGCCAACCACACGGTCACGCCACCACCACGGCCGCGCAGTCACCCGACCCAACCCAACCAAGCCGGCCACCCGCCCCTCGCCAACCCGGTACCCGACCGTGCGGCACTCAGCCGTCCGCACTCGACCACCCCGCCACCTCCAACCACCCGCTACCCGCCTCGCCGTCATCAGCAGAGACCGCGCGCCACAGCCCTGGAACAGGAGGCCACCATCAACATCACAACCGACTCGGGAGCCAGCTTCCGGAGGACCGGGCGGGAGCCGTGCCGCAGACCCGGGGGCAGAGAAGTTGCACGGCTCGCTTGTCGCCAACGCACAAGGCGGCACCCGGCACACGAGGAACGACGAGCTGGTTCGCTGCCGCGTACGCAGCGCAGTCATCGCTTGTTCGTTGCCACCCCCGCCCGGCCACCAGCCATCGCCCAGTACCCCGGCTACCAGTCACCCAGTCGCCGCCCCCGAGCACGGCCACCAGTCACCAATCACCGCCCTGACCACCAGCCACCAGTCACCGCCCCGGGCACCGGCCACCGACCACGGGGCACCGGGCACCAGCCGCCGGCCACCGGCCACCGGGCTCAGCGTGGCGAGACGACCGCGCCGAGTAGGCCAGGCCCTGTGTGGGCGCCGATCACCGCGCCTACCTCGCTGACGTGCAGTTCCACCAGGCCGGGCACCCGTGCGTCCAGGCGTTGCGCGAGCTGCTCGGCGCGCTCACCGGCCGCCAGGTGGTGCACGGCGATGTCGACCTCCTGTACGCCCGAGCGTTCCACCACGATCTCCTCCAGGCGGGCGATGGCCTTGGACGCGGTGCGCACCTTCTCACGCAACTCGATGCGCCCCTCGTCGAGTTGGAGCAGGGGCTTGACGGCCAGGGCCGACCCCAGCAGGGCCTGGGCGGCGCCGATGCGGCCGCCCCGGCGGAGATAGTCCAACGTGTCGACATAGAAGTAGGCGGAGGTGCCCACCGCTCGCTTCTCGGCCGCGGCCACTGCCTCGCTCATGGTGCCGCCCGCCGCCACGGCCTCAGCGGCCGCCAAGGCGCAGAAGCCGAGCGCCATGGCCACCATGCCCGTATCGATCACACGCACGGGGACGGGCGCACCCTGTGCGGCGAGCAGTGCCGCGTCGTAGGTGCCGGAGATCTCGGACGACAGATGGAGGGAGATGATGCCGTGGGCGCCGGCGTCGGCGGCCCGTTGGTATGCGGCGGCGAACGTCGCAGGGCTCGGCCTGGAGGTCGTGACCGAGGTCCGCTTCTGGAGTGCGTGGGCAACGGAACGGGCGGAGATCTCGGTGCCCTCTTCCAGCGCCTCGTTGCCGAGCACCACCGTCAGGGGGACCGCGGTGATGTGATGTCGCTCCATCGCCTGCTGCGGCAAGTAGGCCGTGGAATCGGTGATGATGGCGACATGGCGGGACATGGTTCGCAGGCTATCGGTGGCTGGCCAATGCCGATAGCTGGGGGTGATCGGCGCCGGTCACGACTCCGCTGCCCGGTTGGGAGAGGACACGCGGGGAGAGCCGATACGGGTTCCGCTTGTGCCGTCGTCGGGCGTGGCTTGGACGCTCATGTGGTGTTCTCCGGACGGGCGGCCTGCTGCCAGGGGTAGGTCTTCCGGAGCCTGGGGTCTTCAGCCGTCAGGGCTCGTGGGCCTGGGGCGTCCGCCCCCTCGGCGCCGCCGTCCACAGCACGACCATCCGTGACGTGCGGCCCCGACCCTGCCTCCTGCTCCGACCCCGCACTGGCCGCTGCGGTCGCACCGGGCCCCTGCCCGGGCCTCTCGCTCGACAGTCCGGCGGCTGACACCCCGGCCGCTGACGGTCCGGCCGCTGACGCGCCCGCGGGTCCGGTCGGGCCACTCGATCCGAAGGGGGTGCTGGTTCCCGTAGCGGCTTCGGCCGCTCGGTCGATGTCCTCGGCGAGGCGCTCGGACCGCCAGTGCCGCAGGGCGGCGGCCTCCATCTGGATCTGGCTGTCCAGGTCCGCGAGGTCGTCCTCGGCGAAGCGGCCAGCCCGGTCCTGGATCGCCCAGCGCAGCGAATCGGCGGAGCGCGTCACCCGCTCCGTGCGCTCGCGCAGCTCCGGCAGGCGCGCGGCGATACGGCTGCGGTCGGGCTCGGCCTCCAGCCGTCGCAGATCGGCGTCCACGTCGTGGCCGTGTGTGCTGAGCCGCTCGAAGAGCGCCAGCGACTCGGAGAGCGAGGCGTCCTCGGTAGCGGCGGCGTCCAGCGCCTCCCGGGTCGCGCGCATCGACGTGCGCAGCGAGATCCGCAACTCGGCGATCTCCGCCACGGGGCCGAGCTGCGTGTACTGCTTGGCGCGCAGTTTGGTGTCCTCGACCGTGCGCCGGGCCTGGGTGACCGTGCGATCGACACCCCGCTTCGCCGCCTTGACCACCTTCACGGTGGCGTACACACCGGCGAAGACGCAGAGCAGGAAGAACAGCCCCAGGATTGCCACTACGGCTTCCATCGTGCTCCCGCGAGTCTCAGAGGTCAGCAACGCCGCGAGGCTGTCGTGGCCGGGTTCCCGCGCGCGGGACCCGACGACGACGGCCATCGCCTCTACCGTAAACCGCGCGGGCGGGCTGTGGGTTCCCCGCGAACCCGCAACCCGCCCCTAGGTGTCATCCCCTAGGCGGTTTCGTTTGGATCAGCAGGCGGACCAGAGGAAGATGCCTGCGATGTGGAGTCCGGCGAGGTAGATGGTCGCGGTCTTCTCGTAGCGGGTGGCGATGCCGCGCCACTGCTTCAGGCGGTTGATGCACCGCTCGACGGTGTTGCGCTGCCTGTACGCCTCGCGGTCGAAGGCCGGAGGTCTGCCGCCTGCCTGTCCGCGCTGCCACCGGTTGGCCTGCTGGTCGGCCCGTTCCGGGATCACCGCGCGGATGCCGCGTCTGCGCAGGTGACTGCGGATCGCGCGGGAGGAGTACGCCTTGTCGGCCAGGACCAGGTCCGGCCTGGTGCGGGGCCGTCCAAGAGGGCGGGGAACGCGCAGGCGGGCCATGACGTCCGTGAAGGCGGGTGCATCTCCGGCCTGTCCGGCGGTGAGGACGAACACCAGCGGCCGGCACCGGCCGTCGGCCGCGAGGTGGATCTTCGTGGTCAGTCCGCCGCGGGACCGGCCGATGGCGTGATCGTCCGGCTCGCCGGCCGGGGCCCCTTTTTACGGGCCCCGGCCGCATGCTGGTGGGCCCGCACGATCGTGGAGTCCACCGAGACGGCCCAGCTGACGTCTTCGTCCGCGTCGGCTTGGGCCACCAGGGCGGTGAACACCCGCTCCCACGTGCCGTCGACGGCCCACATCCGCAGCCGGTTGTAGACGCCCCGCCAGTTGCCGTACTTCTCCGGCAGGTGCACCCACTGGGTACCGGTCTGGAACTTGAAGGCGATCGCGTCGATCACCTCACGATGGTCCCGCCAACGGCCACCCCGTTGCGGCGTCCGGTCGGGGAGCAACGGCTCAATCCGCGCCCACTGCGCATCAGTCAACGGCACACCCGGACCAACGACTGACTGATCCAAACGAAACTGCCTAGGCCCACGCCCCGTACCCGCGCGCCGGCCTGTGCGCAGGTCACGCAGGTCGCGACACGTTGCGAGCCCCGGCCACGCCAGCGCTCCGCTCAATCAACGCGACGGCGTCGCGCGTACCGGGCAGGGACACCGCCGACCGGTAGGAGCCAACCAGGGGGCGCTACCAGCCGGGCACCGCCGCAGCCAGCGCCCCGAAGCAGGCAGCCGCCATCCAACGGAGCCCACGGCCAGCATGGCCCCACCGTGACGCGTACCAGTCAGTTCTGCGAGGTGCGGGGACAGTGTCGATGACAGGCCACGACAGAACTGGGCTACGCAGCACAACTCCACGCCACAACCCCACGCCAAGACCCGACCGAGCCCGGCCGGACCCGACCAGACTCAGCCGGACCCAGCCAAACTCAGCTGCACCCGATCAGACTCGGCCGGCCCCAGAGCGAGCCACGTGCCAAGGCGCACGGCCGTGGCCTACGCCTCCGGCGCCTCACCGGCCGACATCCACCCACAACCAGACCGCGGATCACCCGCCGCCCCAGACCACGCGCGACGGAAACCGGGTCACCGAGGCCCGCCGACCGCCGGCCGGCGGGCCCCACACCTCACCCCTCGCGCCTCACATCCCACACCTCGCGCCTCACGTCCCACACCTCACGCCGGGACGATGTTCACCAGCTTTGGCGCGCGGACGATCACCTTGCGGATGCCCGCGTCGCCGAGGGCGGCGATGACGGCCGGGTCGGCCAGGGCGCGCTGTTCCAGTTCCTCGTCGGAGATGGTCGGCGGCACCTCCAGGCGCGCCTTGACCTTGCCCTTGAGCTGAACGACGCAGGTCACGGCCTCGTCCTGGACGTAAGTCGGGTCGGCGACGGGGAACGGGGCGTGCACGACCGACGTCTCGTGGCCCAGCCTGCGCCACAGTTCCTCCGCGATGTGCGGGGCCAGCGGCGCGGTGAGCAGCACCAGGGACTCGGCCACCGTCCGCGGCACCTCGCGCACCTTGGTGACGTGGTTGTTCAGCTCGGTGAGCTTGGCGACGGCCGTGTTGAACCGCAACTGGGCCAGGTCCTGCGAGATGCCGTCGATGGCCTTGTGCAGCGCGCGCAGCAGCGACTCGTCCGGCTCCGCGTCGACGACGGTGACCTCGCCGGTCGCCTCGTCGACGACGTTGCGCCACAGCCGCTGCAACAGCCGGTACTGGCCGACGACCGCCCGCGTGTCCCACGGCCGGGAGACGTCCAGCGGGCCCATGGCCATCTCGTACAGGCGCAGCGTGTCCGCCCCGTACTCGGCGCAGATCTCGTCCGGGGTGACGGCGTTCTTCAGCGACTTGCCCATCTTGCCCAGCAGTCGGCTGACCTTCTCGCCCTGGTAGTAGAACGCGCCGTCGCGCTCCTCCACCTCGGCCGCCGGCACGGCGATGCCCCGGCTGTCGCGGTAGACGTACGCCTGGATCATGCCCTGGTTGAACAGCTTGTGGAACGGCTCGGACGAGGAGATGTGCCCCAGGTCGTGCAGCACCTTGGACCAGAAGCGGGCGTACAGCAGGTGCAGTACGGCGTGCTCCTGGCCGCCGACGTACAGGTCGACGCCGCCGGTGGGCTGGCCGTCGCGCGGGCCCATCCAGTACTGCTCGACCTCGGGGTCGACCAGCCGGTCGCTGTTGTGCGGGTCCAGGTAGCGCAGCTCGTACCAGCACGAACCCGCCCAGTTGGGCATGGTGTTGGTCTCGCGGCGGTAGCGCTTGAGGCCGTCGCCCAGGTCCAGTTCGACGTTGACCCACTCCGCGTTGCGGGACAGCGGGGTCTCCGGCGAGGTGTCGGCGTCGTCCGGGTCGAAGGTGCGCGGCGAGTAGTCCTCGACGTCCGGCAGCTCCAGCGGCAGCATCGACTCGGGCAGCGTGTGGGCCACGCCGTCCTCGTCGTAGACGATCGGGAACGGCTCGCCCCAGTAGCGCTGGCGGCTGAACAGCCAGTCGCGCAGCCGGAAGTTGACCGCGCCCTCGCCGATGCCGCGCTCGGTCAGCCACCGCGTCACCTTGGCCTTGGCGTCCCGGACGACCAGGCCGTCCAGGGTGACCTCGGCGCTCGCCGAGTTGATGATCTTCGCCTCGTACGAGTCGAACGAGTCGTCCCAGGTGCTGGGGTCGGTGCCACGGTCGTCGCTCGGCTCGACCACGCAGCGCATGGGCAGCTCGAAGGCGCGCGCGAAGGCGAAGTCACGGCTGTCGTGCGCCGGCACGGCCATGATCGCGCCGGTGCCGTAGCCCATCAGCACGTAGTCGGCGATGAAGACGGGGACCCGCTCGCCGCTGATCGGGTTGGTGGCGTACGCGCCGGTGAAGACGCCGGTCTTGTCCTTGGCCTCGGCCTGCCGCTCCACGTCGGACTTGGCCGCCGCCTGCTTGCGGTAGGCCGCGACGGCCTCGGCCGGGGTCGCGAAGCCGCCGGTCCACACCTCGTGCGTGCCCTCGGGCCAGGCGGCCGGAACGATTCGCTCCACCAGTTCGTGCTCGGGCGCCAGCACCATGTACGTCGCGCCGAACAGCGTGTCCTGGCGCGTGGTGAAGATCGTGATCCGCGCGTCCCCGTCGGCCGCGACGGGGAAGTCGACGCGGGCACCCTCGCTGCGGCCGATCCAGTTCCGCTGCTGAAGCTTGATCGCCTCCGGCCAGTCCAGGGCGTCCAGGTCGTCCAGCAGCCGGTCGGCGTAGGCGGTGATGCGCATGTTCCACTGCCGCAGCTTGGCCTTGAAGACCGGGTAGTTGCCGCGCTCGGAGCGGCCGTCCGCGGTGACCTCCTCGTTGGCCAGCACGGTGCCGAGCCCGGGGCACCAGTTAACCGGCGCGTCCGAGGCGTACGCCAGGCGGTACTCGCCCAGCACGCCCGCGCGCTCGGCGGCGCTCAGCTCACTCCAGGGGCGCCCGTCCGGGGTGGCGCGCTCGCCGGACGCGAACTGCTCCACCAGGGTGTCGATCGGCCGCGCCTTACCCGCCCGCGGGTCGTACCAGGAGTTGAAGATCTGGGTGAAGATCCACTGGGTCCACTTGTAGTACTCCGGGTCGATCGTCTCGATCGACCGGCGGTTGTCGTACCCCAGGCCCAGCCGGCGCAACTGGCGCCGCATGTTCACGATGTTGGCCTCGGTGGAGACCCGCGGGTGGGTGCCGGTCTGCACCGCGTACTGCTCGGCGGGCAGGCCGAAGGCGTCGAAGCCCAGCGTGTGCAGGACGTTGTAGCCGGTCATGCGGTGGAAGCGGGCGTACACGTCGGTGGCGATGAAGCCCAGCGGGTGGCCGACGTGCAGCCCCGCGCCCGACGGGTACGGGAACATGTCCATGATGAACTTCTTGGGCCGCTCCAGCACCGCCCCCGGCTCGCCCGCACCGGCGCGTCCGGCCAGGTCACCGGTCGGGTTGGGGACCTCGTACGTGCCGTTGGCGTCCCAGAAGTCCTGCCAGCGTGCCTCGATGTCGACGGCCAGCGCCGCCGTGTAGCGGTGCGGCGACGCGGCTGCGGTCTCGGCCGCGGTGTGGGTCTCGCTCATCGTCCTCAAAGCTCCATCGATCGTCTCTGCCAGCGGATACGTACGGAAACGAAAAATCCCCTCGCACAGGAGGGGACGCCGCGCCGATGCCGACCGGCTCTCGCTTCGGTCGGTACTGATCAGCGCGGCTCGCTAAGCAGAAGGCGTACGGCACGCATGGGGTCAGGTTACCGCAGCGGCTCAAGCACCCGCACCGTACGCCGCCCGGCCCCGGCCCACCCCGGCCCGCCCAGATCCCGGGCCCGCCAGCCACCCGCGACCGACGGGCCACCCGGAACCGGCTGGCCGGCCCGCCACCCGTCGCCGCTCGCCCGCCACCCGCCGTGGGCCCGACGCCGCACGCCCGCTCTGCCCGCCGTGCCCGCCGTGCCCGCCAACGGCGCGGCGCGCCGGCCGCCGCTCAACCGTTGCGGAACTCCGCGCACCGGTAGGGCCCCAGCGGGTCGCCGTCGGAGGGGCGGATGGTGACCTCGACGTCGTCGGTCCTGACCTTGGGGTCGAGCACGGCCTGGGCGCGCGCCATGGTGCACACCAACTGGCCGGTGCCCAGGTCGCGCCCGTCCGCCGGGTAAGGGCCCTCGTAGCGCACGGTGACCCGCGATCCCGAGCCGGTCGCCGAGGCTCCGCTGAGCTGGACGAGCGAGGTGAGCCCGTCGCGCTGCTCGGCGGGGGGCGGGCCCTGGGCGAGCAGCTTGATCACCGAGTTCAGCTCGGTGACCTCCCGGTCGAGCAGCGGCACCGCGCGCAGCCCGCCCTCCGACGCGTAGTACAGCCGCATCCCGCGCGTCAGCCCGGACGCGGGCTCGCCCGCGTCCACCACGCCGGTCGGCTGGACGCCGCAGCCCACCAGCCCGAGCACCAGGCCGAGGCCGAGCGCCAGCCCGAGCACCCGAGCCGGCGCCCGCCCCGCCGCCCGCCGCCGTGACAGCGACCGCGCGAGGCCCCGCGACACGGGCCCCGGCGTGGCGCCGATCCCCGATGCCGCACGGGTCCCCGATGCCGCGGGGGTCCTTGCCGCGACGACCGCCACGCCCGCTCGCCAGCCGGTCACTGGGTCACCTCATCCGCACATCCCGTGCGCCCCGTACGCCCCGCACCGCCCGTACGCTCCCCACCGCTCGTACCCTCCCCGCCGCCCGGACGCTCCGCGTCTCCCGCGCGTCGCAGCGGCAGCCGCAGTGTGAAGACCGCACCGCACGACCCCCCGCCGACTCCCGCGCCCCGGCCGGCACCCGAGTCCCGGCCGACACCCGAGACCCGGCCGTCCCCGACCGTCATGTCCGCCCCACCCGCCATGCCAGCCCCATCAGCTTGTTCCACCCCACCCGCCACCTCAATGGTTCCGCCGTGTAGGCGCGCGTTCTCCAGGGCGATGGCCATGCCCAGGCCGCTGCCCTGGCCGCTCGCGTCGGCCGCGCCGCGCGTGCGGGCCGCATCCGCCTTGTAGAACCGGTCGAAGACCCGGTCCCGGGCCCACGGTGGCAGCCCGGGTCCGTGGTCGGCGACCGTGAGCGTCACCCACTCCCCGTCCGCCGCGCCGACCGTGGTGAGGCTGACGATCACGGGCGGGGCCCCGTGCCGCAGCGCGTTGCCCACCAGGTTGGCGACGATCACGTCGACGCGACGCCGGTCGACCACCGCCCGCACGCCTTCGTCGAGGTGCGTGCGCACCCGGTCCGTCCAGCCGCGCAGGGCCAGCGTGGCCCGTACGGTCTCGGCGAGGTCGGTCTCGGCCGCGTTCAGGTGCGCGGCCTTCGCGTCGAAGCGGGAGATCTCCATCAGGTCCTCGACCAGCCGGGACAGCCGTGCCGTCTCCGCGCCGACGGTGCGGGCCGCCCGCGCCGCGTCCGGGGGAAGCTGGTCGGCGTCCTCCTCCAGGACCGTCGCCACCATCGTCATGGCCGCGAGCGGGGTCCGCAGTTCGTGCGAGACGTCCGCCACAAAGCGGCGCGCCTTGGCCTCCTGCTCGCGCAGCTCCGCGTCCGACGCCTGGAGCGCGTCGGCGGTCTCGTTGAAGGTACGGGCCAGGTCGGCGAGTTCGTCGTGCCCCCGAACGGCGACCCGGCTCCCCAGGTCGCCCGTCGCGAGCCCACGGGTGGCCCGGCCGAGCTTGCGTACCGGGCGCAGGACCGTCCCCGCGGCCAGCAGCGCCAGCAGCGCGGCCAGCACCACCACCGGCACGATGCCCGCCCGCACCGAGTCCAGCAGGGCGGCCGTGTCGTCCCGCTCGGCCCGCAGGTCGGCGATGGCGAAGACCTCAAGCCCCGAGGTGCGGCGGTCGCCGTCGGCGTACCGCACGGGCATGCCGACGACCAGGTACGGTTCGCCGCGCCAGGCCACGCGCTGGAACTGGGCCTGCTCGCCGGCGCGCACGGCGGCCCGCAGCTCGGCGGTGATCCGGCCGGCCGTCTCGGCGCGCGCGTCGGAGACGGCGACCAGGTCCTGGTAGCGGGCGACCACGGGCCTGGAGCCGATGCCCTCCGAGACGCGGGCCGCGAACCGGGACAGCGACCGCTGGTCGGGCGGTACGTCGAAGTCGGCGGCGACGGCGGTGGCCCGCTCCCGGAGGTCGCTCACGGCCGCGCTCTGGGCCCGTTGCAGCACGGCGGTGCGCGCGTCCCGGTAGGCGAGCGCGGTCGCGGTCGCCGCGCTGATGAGCGTGGCCAGGACGAACGTGACGACGAGCCGGGTACGCAACCCGCCGACGAGCCGACGAGAGCGCCGCGTCACTCCCCCACCCCACACCCGCCTCACAGCACGCCACCCGCCGGTGCCTTGGCGCCCCGAGCCCGGTCCGCGCCCCGAGTCCGGTCCGCGCCCCAAGTCCGCATCCCGAAACCGGCCCGGCGCCCGACGGCAGCCAGAGTCCCGACGCCAGCCCGCGCCCCGACGCCAGTCGGAGCCCCGGCGCCAGCCCACGGCCCGCCGGCATCCCCGTTCACAGCGGCCCGAAGCGGTAGCCGAAGCCGCGCACCGTCTGAATGTACCGAGGCTTGGCCGGCACGTCCTCCAGCTTGGCCCGCAGCCGTCCGACCGCGGCGTCCACCAGCCGCGAGTCGCCCAGGAACGTGTGGTCCCAGACCGACTCCAGGAGTTGCTCCCGGCTGAACACCCGGCAGGGGGAGGCCGACAGCTCAAGGAGGAGCCGCAGCTCGGTGGGGGGCAGCGCGAGCCGCACCCCGTGCTTGGTGACGGTCAGGCCGGCGCGGTCGATCACCAGCCCCGCGAGGTCGGTGCCCGCCTGCCGCCCCGCCCCGGACGGCTCCGCGCGTCGCAGCGCGGCGCGGATGCGGGCTTCGAGGACGGGCGCGGTGACCGGCTTGACCACGTAGTCGTCGGCGCCCGCCTCCAGGCCGGCCACGATGTCCTGGTCGTCGCCGCGCGCGGTCAGCATGATGACCGGCAGGACGGCGGTCCTGGCGCGGATGCGGCGGCACACCTCGAAGCCGTCCAGGTCCGGCAGCATCAGGTCGAGCACGGCCAGCTCGATCCGCCCGCCGCCCGGGCCGTCCAGCAGGGCGAGGGCCTCCTCGCCGGTGGCGGCCACGTCGACGTCGTACCCGTGCCGGCGCAGCACGAGCTCCATTCCGTCCCGTACGGACGCGTCGTCCTCGATGAGCAGCACGTGCGACATGCGGATGATTATGGGCACCCGAGCGGCCGGTCCGCCGCCCCGGGCGGGGGCGGATGTGCAGGTCGGGGGCATTGTTACGTTCTCATCATGTGGCCATGGAACGGTCATCACGTGGCCTGCCGAGGGTTGCGGCATGGGTTCCCCAACGATCTCCCCGACCCCGGTCCGACTGCGGCTGGCCGCGCTCGTCGCGGCCCCCGTGCTCGCCCTCTCGGTGGCGTGCGGCGGTGACGACTCCGGCGGTACGCGGTCGGACGACGACATCGCCTCGGTGCCACAGGCCCCGTCAGCCTCGCGGTCCGCACCGGACACACGCGCCCCGGACAGCCGCACCGCCGGCAAGAGCGCCTTCTACGACGCCCAGTTGTCGTACGTCCAGTGCATGCGCGCCAAGGGCGGCTACCCGGACTTCCCCGACCCCAAGCTCAGCGGCTACCTCGACTGGAAGAAGGTCAACGCGATCGGCTCCCAGCCCGGCCGCAACGAGGGCATCAAGGGTGGCAGGAACGGCGTCTGCGTCTCGGAGCTGAGGAAGACCATGGACGCCGAGCCCAAGCGCGACCAGCAGAAGGACTACGAGTCGATGCTCGCGCACGCCAAGTGCATGCGGGACAACGGCGTCTCCCGGTTCACCAACCCGACCATGAGCGGCGGCAACGCCCAGCCCGGCGGCGACCCGAACCCCGGCTCCCCGGTCATCGACATCGAGTCGCCGGCGTACGAACAGGCCCGCGAGGCGTGCAAGGGCAAGCTGCTCGAAGGTCTGGACGGTATGCAGTGAGGCGCGGCACCGCGTTCCGCGCGTGCGGCGCGGTGGCCGTCGTGGCCGCTGCCGCCGGGGGCGTCTGGCTCATCGGCGACGGTGGTGACGCCGACGCCCCGGGGCGCGGCGGCGACCTGCCGCCCGCCACCGCCACCGTCGTGCGCACCGACCTCGTGCGGGCCAAGACCGTCGACGGCAAGCTCGACTTCGCCCAGCGGCGCCCCGTCAAGTCCGCCGTCGAGGGCACCGTGACGGTGGCCGCCGTCGAGGGCGCGTCGCTGTCCCAGGGCCAGGCGCTGTACGAGCTGGACGACAAGCCGGTCACGCTGCTGTACGGGCCGGCCCCGATGTTCCGCGAGATGCGGGTCGGCGACCGGGGCACCGACGTGCTGCAACTGGAGCGCAACCTGCGCGACCTGGGGTTCGGCGCCGACCTGTACATCGATCCGCGGTACGACGAGGACACCGAGGCCGCCGTCAAGCGGTGGCAGAAGTCCCTGAACCGCACCCCCACCGGCCGGGTCGGCCGGGGCGACGTCGTCTTCCAGCCCGGCCGGGTCAAGGTGGTCGCGGCCGACGCGGCCCTCGCCGACCAGGTCGGCCCGGGCGACCCGGTCCTCACGGTCGCCTCCACCAAACCCGTCGTACGGGCCGAGCTGGAACTCGGCGACGGCGCCCTCACCGCCCGCGACACCAAGGTCGAGGTCACCCTGCCCAGCGGCAGGACCGTGCCCGGCCACGTCGCCGGGACGGTACGCCCCGAGGCCTCCGCCGACGGGGGTGACGCGGCCCAGGAGGGCATCACCGTCGAGGTCGTCCTGGACGGCTCCTCGGCGCTCGCGTCGGGCGAGGACACCAGGGCGTCGGCGAGCGTGAGGTTCGTCAGCGAGGCCCGCGAGGACGTCCTCGCCGTCCCCGTCGAGGCGGTCATCGCCTTGCGCGGCGCGGACGGCGGCTACGGGCTCCAGGTCGTACGGAACGGCACCAGCACCGTGGTGCGGGTGGAGACGGGCATGACGGCCGACGGGCAGATCGAGGTCAGCGGCCCGGACGTGCGCGAGGGCATGCGGGTCGGAGTGGCGAAGCCATGACGCCGGTGATCGAACTGCGGGATGCCAGCAAGGCGTACCCCGGCGGCGTGCACGCGCTGCGCGGCGTGAACCTGACCGTCGAGGAGGGCGAGCTGCTGGCCGTCGTCGGCCCCTCCGGCTCCGGCAAGTCCACGTTGCTGCACGTCATCGGCACGCTCGACCGACCCACCTCGGGCACCGTTCGGGTCGCCGGCTACGACGTGGCCACGCTCTCCGACTCCCGGCTCGCCGCGCTGCGCGCCCGCTACATCGGCTTCGTCTTCCAGCACTTCCACCTGTCGGCGGGGCGCGACGCGGTGGCCAACGTCGCCGACGGGCTGCTGTACGCGGGCGTGCCGCTACGGGAACGGCGCGCGCGGGCGCGCGAAGCGCTGGCCAGGGTACGCCTCGACCACCGCTTCGCGCACCGGCCGCACGAGCTGTCGGGCGGTGAGAAACAGCGCGTGGCCATCGCCCGCGCCCTGGTCGGCGAGCCCCGGCTGGTGCTGGCCGACGAGCCGACGGGTGCGCTCGACACGGCGTCCGGCGCGGTCGTCATGGAGGTGCTGCGCGAGCTGAACGCGGCCGGCACCACCATCTGCGTCATCACCCACGACAACGAGATCGCGCACGCCCTGCCGCGCCGGGTGCGCTGCCGGGACGGCGAGATCGTCGCGGACTCGCGCACCCCGGCGGAAGGGGCCCGGCCATGACGAGGGAGCTCAAGCCCGCCCGGCTGGCACCACGGGACATCCTCCGCGTCGGCGCGGTCGGCCTGCGCGCGCGCCGCGCCCGCGTGGTGCTCTCGGCGCTCGGCATCGCCATCGGCATCGCGACCATGGTCGCGGTCGTCGGCCTCGCCGAGTCGAGCCGCGCCGACCTGATGGCCCAGCTCGACCGGCTCGGCACCAACCTGCTCACGGCCGAGGCCGGCGACGACGTCACCGGGCAGGAGGTGAAGCTGCCGAAGAACGCGGTGGCGATGGTCGAGCGCATCGGCCCGGTGCGGCACGCCACGGCGACCGCCAACGTCGACGCGCGCATTCGCCGCAGCGACGTCGTCCCCCAGGAGCGCACCGCCGGCGTCACCGCCCAGGCGGCCCGCCTCGACCTGCTGTCCACACTGGGCGGCGAGGTCGCCAGGGGCACCTGGCTGAGCCAGGCCGGCGAGCGCCTGCCGACGACGGTGCTCGGCGCGGTGGCGGCAGAGCGGTTGGGCATCACCCGCACCGGCGAGTCGATCATGATGAACGAGACGCGCGTGGTCGTCGTCGGCATCCTCAAGCCGATCGAACTGGTCCCGACGCTGGACCGGGTGGCCATGGTCGGATTCCCCGCCGCCGAGCGTTACTTCGGCTTCGACGGCCACCCCAGCACCATCTTCGAGCGCTCCACGGACGCCTCGGTCGAGGACGTACGGGCGGTGCTGGCCCGCACCGTCAACCCCGGCGACGAGTCGGTCGTCAAGGTCTCCCGCCCCTCGGACGCGCTGGCCGCCAAGGCCGCCACGGACGAGAGCCTGACCCATCTGATGCTGGGCCTCGGCGCGGTGGCCCTGCTGGTCGGCGGGGTCGGGGTGGCCAACACCATGGTCATCTCGGTCCTGGAACGCCGCCAGGAGATCGGCCTGCGCCGCTCGCTGGGCGCCACGCGCAACGCGATCCGGCTCCAGTTCCTGACCGAGTCCCTGCTGCTCACGGCGCTCGGGGGCGGCGCGGGGGCGCTGCTCGGCGCGGCGGCCACGTACGGCTTCGCGCGGTCCCGGGGCTGGGCGACGGTCGTCCCGCCCTGGTCCCTGGCGGGCGGCCTGGCCGCGACGCTGGCGATCGGCGTGGTCGCGGGCCTGTACCCGGCGATCCGCGCCTCCCGCCTGCATCCGACGGTGGCGCTGAACTCGGCGTGAGAACAGGGGAAAACCAGAAGATCCCGTCCGATGTGATCGGACGGGATCTTGGTAACTCCATCGAGGAGTTCTTCTGTGGAGCTAAGGAGAATTGAACTCCTGACCTCCTGCATGCCATGCAGGCGCTCTACCAACTGAGCTATAGCCCCAAAGTGTTTCCCGCTTCGGTTTCCCTCGGCGGCATCGCCTACATTACACGGACCGGCTGGCCTTTCGCCAAATCGGTTCTCCCGGCGGCCGCCGCGACTACGCCGTGGCGAACGAGTAGAACCGCTTCAGAGTGCAGTGCTCGTCCAACAGCCGCCCG
Source organism: Streptomyces sp. 71268 (assembly GCF_029392895.1). Classification (NCBI taxonomy): domain Bacteria; kingdom Bacillati; phylum Actinomycetota; class Actinomycetes; order Kitasatosporales; family Streptomycetaceae; genus Streptomyces; species Streptomyces sp. 71268. The sequence continues at coordinate 6,032,999 of NZ_CP114200.1, read as the reverse complement.
TAGATCGGCTCGCCCTCAAGCTCGCGGTACGTCTCGATGGGGTCGCCCTTTATGATCAGCGCCCGCGCGCACTCGACACACCAGTACTGGTAGTCGGCGTTGAGCGGTTCCATGTCGCGGACGATCGGCGTGCCGCTGCCACACCAGTCGCATTTCCGGCTGTGCGCACCCATCAATCAGCTCCAGCTATGACCGCAGGACGTGCACACATAGGAGATCCCGCCGTTGTCGCCCAGCACTTGCGCCACGTGCGCCGAGCCACAGGCCGGGCACTGCAACACCGTGACGTCCCTCGTCGACCGCGCCCCGTGGGGCATCGCACCACAGGGGCCGACGGGGCACGTAACGCGCGGCGCGTACTCCGGCAGCCAGTCATATCCCTGTGCTTCGGCGATCTCCAGCAGGTCGTTGACCTCCTCCAGGACGCTGGTCGGCATCGCACCGCCCCTCCCATCGGCACCGTCCCCTCGCGGCGATCTCGATTCTGTCATGCGAAGGCGTGCGGGTCAGCGCCTGGTCACAGCGTGATCTCCCCCGCGCCCCCCACGAACCGAAATCCCCCACCACACACCTGACGCCCCACCACCCCCCGCCCCCCACCGCCCCCTTGCCCCGACAGCCAGCCCCAACCCCACCCACACCAGCGCCCCCGCCCCGCCACAGCCGCGCACCCCGCGTCGGCGCAGCCGCGCACCCCACTCCGCTACGGCGAAGCCGAGCACCCCCACCCCGCGCCGGCGAAGCCGCGCTCCCCCGCCTCGCGCCGGCGAAGCCGCGCTCCCGCGACGGCGAAGCCGAGCCCCCGGCTCACCAACTCCGAGGAGGGCACCCCGCGGGGGCCGCGGGTGGCGAAGCCCCCGCCCCGCGAGGCGAAGCCGAGCAGAAACGACGAAGGCGACCCGGTCCGCGCTTTCCGCGGACATGGGTCGCCTATCGCCTTCGTGGAGCTAAGGAGAATTGAACTCCTGACCTCCTGCATGCCATGCAGGCGCTCTACCAACTGAGCTATAGCCCCGCTGTTCCGTCTCGGAGGTGAACCCATCGGGTGGGGCTCACTTCCGTGCCGTGAACGAGTAGAACTCTAACCCGTGACCTGGCCGAATGTGAAATCCGGGGGCGGCGGTGGAGCTGGGCCCACGCGGGGGCCTGGGCTCAGTCGTCGTCGCCGAGGACGGGTTCGGGCAGGGTGCCCGCGTTGTGCTCCAGGAGGCGCCAGCCGCGCGCGCCCTCGCCGAGCACGGACCAGCAGCAGTTGGTGAGGCCGCCGAGGGACTCCCAGGTGTGCGGGTCCAGGCCGATGAGCCGGCCGATGGTGGTGCGGATGGTGCCACCGTGGCTGACGACGACGAGGGTGCCGTCGTCGGGCAGCTTGTCGGCCATGGCCGACACGAACGGCGCGGCCCGGTCGGCCACCTCCGTCTCCAGCTCCCCGCCGCCGCGCCGGACCGGTTCGCCGCGCTTCCACGCGGCGTACTGGTCGCCGAAGCGGGCCATGATCTCGTCGTGCGTGAGGCCCTGCCACTGGCCGGCGTACGTCTCGCGCAGCGCCGGGTCGTGGGTGACGTCGAGCCCGGTGAGGGCGGCCAGCTCGGCGGCGGTGGCGGCGGCCCGGCGCAGGTCGGAGGCGATGATCGCGTCCGGGCTGAGCGCCGCCAGGAGGCGGGCGGCGCGGCGGGCCTGGGCCACGCCGGTCTCGGTCAGCTCGATGTCCGTGGAGCCCTGGAAGCGGCGCTCGAGGTTCCACGCGGTCTGGCCGTGCCGCCACAGGACGATGCGGCGGCCACGGCCGCGCTCGGTGCCGGTCAGCGCAGCTCACCGTCCAGGCCGTCCTCGCCCTCGTCCGCCGCGGCCTGCGCCTTGGCGTGCTCGGCGCCCTTGCCCTGGGTGGCGACGGCGTCCGCGGGCAGTTCGAGCTGGGGGCAGTCCTTCCACAGCCGCTCGAGGGCGTAGAAGACGCGCTCCTCGCTGTGCTGGACGTGCACCACGATGTCGACGTAGTCGAGCAGCACCCAGCGGGCGTCGCGGTCGCCCTCGCGGCGCACCGGCTTGGCGTCGAGCTCCTTGTTCAGCCGCTCCTCGATCTCGTCGACGATCGACTTGACCTGGCGGTCGTTGGGGGCCGAAGCGAGCAGGAAGGCGTCGGTGATGGCGAGCACGTCGCTGACGTCGTAGGCGATGATGTCGTGCGCGAGCTTGTCGGCCGCGGCCTGAGCGGCGGTCTTGATGAGCTCGGTGGAGCGGTCCGTGGCGGTCACAAGCAGGGCTTTCCGGTTGGTGGTATCCCCCGTGACAGGACCGGGGGCGCGTTCCTCAAGGGTCTCACGCCGCACCGACACTTCCGCCAGCCCTTTACGCGCCCGTGGCCCGGGTCCCGGCGCGCGCCGGGACCCGGACCGGGCTTCGGCCCGGTCGCGGGCCGGGGACCTCAGCCCTGCTGGCCCTTGTAGTCGCGGCCGAGGACGACCGTGACGTCGGCGTTGGCCGCGCCCTTGCCCTGGCGTACCGCGCTCTCCGGCAGCCCGAGCGTCGCGGCGACCTCCTTGGCCTGGCCGGCCTGCGCGGCGTCCGCGTAGCTGACGCGCGAGGTGGGCTCGGCCGCGCCGGTGCCGCCGCCGACGACCGTGAAGCCGCCGTTGACCAGGGAGACCTGCGCCGAGCTGGCCTTCTTGTCGTCGCCCGTCGCGTCGCGCACGCTCACCCGCGCGGGGCTGCCTGCCGCGTCGTCCGGCTTCTTGACCGAGCCGCCGAGCACGTCCTTGACCACGTTCTCGGTGGCCTCCTGGCTGAGCGTGCCGTCGCTCTGCACGTCGAGCAGGTCGGTGGCGTACGAGCCGTCCTGGGCCCGCTGGGCGAGTCCGGCCAGCGAGGCGCCCAGTTGCTTCTCGGACAGCGAGGGATCGGGGATCTGGGAGAGCTGTTCGACGGTGGTGGTGGCCTTCTCCGGTTCGGTGGAGACCTTCTTCAGCACGGCCTCCATCACCTGGCCGAACCGGGTGAGCTGCTTGGCCTGGTCCTCGCCCGGCTCCTGGTGGGTGGCGTACGCGACGGCGCCCTGGCCGCCGAGCTGTACGTCCTCGCCGCTCTTGACCAGCGGGGCCTCGCCCTGCTTGGCGCCCGGGACCGCCACGTCGGTGTCCAGCGTGATCCCGCCCACCAGCTCGACCAGGTTCTCCAGGTAGGGCGTGTCCAGGCGCCAGGTGCCCTGGATCTCGGAGCCGAGCAGCGTGCTCAGGGCGTCCCTGGTGCCGCCCGCCCCCTCGTCCTCCACGGCGTTGCCGAGGGTGGTGGTGCCGTTCTCGCCGGCGACGGCGAGCGCGTTGGGCAGCAGCACGGTGCTGCCCTTCTTCGTCGTCTCGTTGTCCACCAGCAGCGCGCTGGAGCTGCCACCGCCCTTGGTCTCGCGCAGGTGCACGACGATCACCTGGCGCCGCTGCGGGCCGTCCGTGGCCGCCTCGTCGTCCCCGCCGCTGGAGACGCCCGGCAGCTTGTCGGCGTACCAGAGGTAGCCCACGCCGCAGCCGACGACGAGGGCGAGCGCGGCGACGAGTCCGATCAGGCGGGTGCGCAGTTGCCGCTTGCGCCCGTCGCGCCGCTCCGAGCGGGTCTCGGCGAACTTCAGCCAGTCGATGACGTCTTCCGACTCCTCGTCCGGCTCCTCGATGAACGAGAACTGCTCGGTCCGGTAGTCGTCGTCCGCCCCGTCAGCGCCTTCCCGCCCCGGAGCGCCGCCCTCGCCCTGGGCAGGCCCCGAACGCCCGGGTGCCTCGTCGGAGCCCCGGCCCGGCGCGCGGTCGGTCGCCGGCGCCTGCCGCGCCTCGGCCTGCCGAGGCAGCCACGCGCCGTCGGCGGATGCCTGCCCCGGCCGGCCCTGCTCGCCCGGACCCTGGTCGGGCCGGGTCTGGGCGGGCTGGCCCTGTCGCGGCACCCGGCGGTGGGTGGCCGTCTGGGGCACGGGGCGGCCGTACGCGTCGTAGCCGTAGCCGTCCGGCGGGGACGCTGGTGATTCCTGCGGGGCCGTCGGCGCCGCGTGGCCGCGCCGGCCGGTCGGGTTGGGCTGGTCGGCCCCGGGTGGCCGCGGGCCGTCGGGACCCTGGCCCTGGTACGGCTGGGGCTGGTCGGGCTGGGCGGGGTACGCCTGCGGCGCGCCGTAGGTGTCGGGGAAGCCGTGCTGGCCTTGCGGGGCCTGGCCCTGCCGCGCATGTGGCTGGTGCGGGCCGCCGCCGTACGGGTCGTAGGGCGCCGGCTGCCCCACGCCGGGCCGCTGCCCGTACGCGTCGCCGTGCCCCTGCCCGGGCTGCGGCGCGCCGGGGCCGCCGTACGGGTCGTAGCCCTCGCCCTGCGGGTAGCCCTGCTGGTAGCCCTGTTGCTGGCCCGGCGCCGGGTAGCCGGCCTGGTCGGGCTGCTGGTAGGCGTCGTAGCCGTAGCCCTGGGGCTGCTGCGGGTAGCCGCCCTGCTGGTAGCCGTCCTGCGGATAGCTCCCGTCGGCCTGGTAGGAGGACTGGTAGGGCGCCTGGTAGGAGGCGCCGGGCGGGTACCCGGCGCCGGTGCCGTACGGGTCGGCCGGGGCGTGGGGGTCGTACGGCCTGTCCCCGGGCCAGTCGTCGGGCGGAGGCGGGTCCTGTCGGTCGTTCACCGGTGCCCCTTCAGCCGTCGTCGCGGTACAGCTCGCGCTTGTCGATGTAGCGCACCACGCCGTCGGGCACCAGGTACCAGACCGGATCGCCCTGCGCGACGCGTGCTCGGCAGTCCGTCGAGGAGATCGCCAGCGCCGGGACCTCGATCAGCGAGACGCCGCCCTCGGGCAGGCCCGCGTCCGTCAGTATGTGCCCCGGCCTGGTCACGCCGATGAAGTGCGCGAGCGAGAACAGGTCCGCCGCGTCGTGCCAGGTCAGGATCTGGGACAGGGCGTCGGCACCGGTGATGAAGAACAGGTCCGCGTCGGCGTTCTCGGCCCGCAGGTCGCGCAGGGTGTCCGCGGTGTACGTCTTGCCGCCGCGGTCGATGTCGATCCGGCTGACGGAGAACTGCGGGTTGGACGCGGTGGCGATCACCGTCATCAGGTAGCGGTCCTCGGCCGGGGACACCGTCTTGTGGCTTTTCTGCCACGGCTGTCCGGTCGGCACGAACACCACCTCGTCCAGGTGGAACTGTGCGGCCACCTCGCTCGCGGCGACCAGGTGTCCGTGGTGGATCGGGTCGAAGGTCCCGCCCATCACGCCGAGTCGCCGCTTCACGGACGCTGTCTGTTCTCCCATGCGTGCAGACCCTACTAAGCGCGCTCGTACCCCGGCGCCGAGGTCAGCGGTCCCGGTTGAAGCGCGTGGTGATCCACAGCAGCAGGAGCAGGACGAGCAGGGCTCCGCCACCGGTCAGGTAGGGGTTGAGGCTGTCGTGCTTGCCACCGTGCTCGCCGCCGCCCTCGGAGGCGAGCGTGGCCAGGGTCGCGTGTGCGGTGTGGAATGCGGTCATCGTCAGCAGGACCTATCCGGGGCGGTCCCCAGGCCACGCGGCTCGGGGAGGGTCGGGCAGAAGACTTCCGGCACATCGTATGCGGCGACCTCGCGCAACCTCACGCCGACTCCGCACGTCTTGTCGACTGGCAGGCCCGGGGCGGGGTCCGACGGGGGCTCAGTCCTGCCCACCCGCCCCTCGGTAGCCGCGCAGCAGGAACCAGGCGAGGAGGACGGCGCCCACCACCCCGACGACGATCACCGTGCGCAGGACGGGCCCCGCGCCGCCGCCGTGCGAGCCACCGCCGCCGGGGGTCGCGGTGGGGGTGGGGACGGCGAGTACGACCTCGTGCAGGCCGGTGAGGTAGTGCATCACTCCACGGTAGCCACGTCGTCCGCACGTCCTAGGGTGGGGTGGGGCCAAGAGGGGCGACAGGGGCCACGACCGGCAGTCACACGAGGGGGCACGATGAGCGACAGCAACACTCACGGGCACGAGCACGTACCGAGCCGCGAGCGCAGGCGATTCCCGGGGATCTCCTCCCGCGCCTACGAGCACCCCGCCGACCGGTCCGCGCTGGTGGCGCTGCGGAAGTTGAGCGGATTCGACACCGTCTTCAAGACACTCAGCGGCCTGCTCCCCGAGCGCAGCCTGCGCCTGCTGTTCCTGTCCGACTCGGTGCGGGTGAGCGACCGCCAGTTCGCGCACCTCAACGACATGCTGCGGGACGCCTGTTACGTGCTGGACCTGGAGAAGGTCCCGATGATGTACGTCCAGCAGGACCCGAACCCGAACGCCATGTGCATCGGTCTCGACGAGCCGATCATCGTGCTCACCACCGGCCTGGTCGAGCTGCTCGACGAGGAGGAGATGCGGGCGGTCATCGGCCACGAGGTGGGACACGCCCTGTCGGGGCACGCCGTGTACCGCACGATCCTGCTGTTCCTCACCAACTTCGCGACGAAGGTCGCCTGGATCCCGCTCGGCAACATCGCGGTGATGGCGATCGTGACGGCGCTGCGCGAGTGGTTCCGCAAGTCGGAGCTGTCGGCGGACCGGGCCGGGCTGCTGGTGGGCCAGGACCTCAGGGCGTCGATGCGCGGCCTGATGAAGCTGGCGGGCGGCAACCACCTGCACGAGATGAACGTGGACGCCTTCCTGGAGCAGGCCGAGGAGTACGAGGCCAGCGGCGACCTGCGCGACTCCGTACTGAAGATCCTCAACGTGCTGCCGCGCACCCACCCGTTCGCCACCGTGCGCGCGGCCGAGCTGAAGAAGTGGGCGGCCAGCCGCGACTACCAGCGGATCATGGACGGCCACTACCCGCGCCGGGACGAGGACAAGGACGCCTCGGTCAGCGAGTCGTTCAGGGAGTCGGCGAGCCACTACGCGGACACCGTGCGCGGCAGCAAGGACCCGCTGATGGGCCTGGTGCGGGACATCGCGGGCGGCGCCGGCGACCTCGGCGGCAAGCTGCGCGACAGGTTCACCGGCGGCGGCCGGAACGGCGGCTCCGACGCCGGCGGCCCGGCCGGCGGCGAGGGTCCCACCGGCGGCAGCGGCCCGACCGGCGACGGCCCGGCGGGCACCGGCCCGACGAGCGACGGAAGCGGAAACGGCTCCACGGGCGACGGCGGCACCGGCCCGACGGGCGGCGACGCGGGCCGCTAGCCGCGCGAGCGCACGGCCCCAGGCCGGCCCGCGCCGGGGCTCCACGGGCCCCGCGAGGGCCCGCCCGGGGCCCCGCACGGGTCCCGCCCGGGCTAGCGGCGGAGGCCCGTGCCCGAGGGCTGCGCGTCCGGCGCCAGCACGCCGCAGAGCGAGTCGGTGGGGCGCCCGGTCGCGTACGGGTTCGTACCGGCCGAGGCGTCCGCGGGCGCGTTCTGCCCGGCGAACAGCGGCTGGAGGTAGGCAGCGGCGTCCGTCGCGCACGCCTGCGGCCCGGCCTGCAGGGCGCTCTCCACGATCTCCACGTGGTGGTCGCGCAGGTCCTCCCGATCGAAGCGGAGCCGCGCCTCGCGCCGGACCGTGAACAGCGAGTGCGGCCCGGTGCCCGGCACGGTGACCGGCTCCGCCAGGTCCCGGCCGGCCCCGGTGCCGGTCGCGCCGGTGGCCGGGGTGTCGTTGCGCGAGGCGTGCGCCGCGGCGCGGCGTACGGCGTACACGTACGTGTGATCGGCGACGACCTCCAGGGCCGTGGAGTTCACCTCGGTCACCCGCATGCTCCCCCGCACCCGCACCGGCTCCCTGGCCAGCGAGACGCGCTCGGGGTCGAAGCGCATCACCCAGCCGGTGGCCGCGTGCCGCCCGTCGTCGGCGGGGCGGGACAGGCTCTCGTCGAACTGGCCGAGCTGGTCCGGGTCGATCAGCATCCGGACCGCGCGGGCGTCGCCGCCGGCCAGCGTGTCCGCGTCGAGCGCGGAGTGCACCAGGAACTCCTTGGCCGTGCCGAGCGCCTCCCGCACCTGGTCCTCGGAGAAGTGCGCGGTGCGCTTCACCGCGGGCAGCGTGATGCCCTCGGCGCCGATGCGGAACGCGCGCGCCGGGCTGCCCGCGTACAGGTCGTCCGCGGCGCCGCCGGGCACCTCACCGCGCGGGGTGAGCGGCACCAGCGTGCTGCGCAGCGGCTCGGCGGCGCGCGTCGTGGGCTTCTGGTACGGGCGTTGGACGCCCATGTAGACGGCGGTGGCGAAGGCGATGGCGATGAGCAGGACCAGGATGACGGCCTGCTGCGGCGAGCCGCGCTCGCGCCGTCGGGGGCCGCCCCGGCTGCGCACGGCCGGCGTGTGGTCGCCGATGCGCTCCTGGGCGGAGAACTCTTGTAGGGGGGCGGCACGGACGAACGATTCGTCGAACACGACGGAGCGGTACTCGTCGTCACCGCCACCCGGGGCGCTCTCAGGTGTCCCCTCGGGAGGGTCTCCAGGCCCGGTCATATCACCAGAGTAGGCCGGCGGGGCGGTGGATAAACGTCCCCCGGCCACGACAAGTTCGGACGGAAGCGCACGCGGTCACGGCAGTCGGGGCGCGACGGCGGCCGGTGGCGCGATGGTTTGGGCGGATTCGACGGTGTCGGTGGAGACGGTGGGTCCGGGGGACGCGATCGGTGGGTTGGGGAGATCGGGGGCGTGGCCCGCGTCGCGTACGTCGGGCGGGTCGAGGTCCGAGAGCCGGACGTCCGCGCCCCGCCGCTCCGTTCCGGAGAAGGACGCCTTGGACTCGTCGCCGGGCGCGCCCGGCGCGCCGTCCACCTCGGAGCTGGCCGGCGGCGGGCTGGGGTCCTGTCGGTTGCCGCCGCCGGAGGCGCCCCGGTAGACGGCGGTGAAGGCCATGGCCACCACCCCGATGCCCATCAGCACGGCCAGCACCCAGGCCACCGGGCGCTGCCAGTACGCGTGGCCCCGGTAGGGGCGGCCCGCGTCGCCGTACTCGCCGTACGGGCCGAACTCCTCGTCCGCGTCGGGGTCGTCACCCGCGTGGCCGTATCCGTACCGGCCGTCGTGGCGCGGGTCGTCGGGGTCGTGGCCGAACTCGCCGTCCGGCCCGTATCCCTCGTCGTAGGGATCGTCGTCGCGGGCGCCGCGGCGCCCGCCGCGGGTCGCCTCGGCCTCCGCGCGCGCCTGGGCGGCGGCCAGCATCCGCTCGACGGCAGAGGGTTCATGGACTTCGGCGGACCGCACGAAGTCCTCGTCGAAGACCACGGAGGCGAACGCGTCCCCCTCGCCCGCCGAGGGCGAGGTCGGACCCAGTTCGGCAGCCCCGTGGTGGTGGTCGTCGGGCTCGTCGCCGTCCGGGAACGGCTTGCCCCCCACGTCGTCCGGCACGCGTCCAGGTTAGCCCTGGGAGGTCGGTTTGGGCAGGGCGGACGGAAAGTCCGGGGTATTCGCTCCGGAGCCGTTCGAGTGGCGGCCCGGCCGCGCGACCGGCGCGTCGCCGCCCCCGACCGCCTCGGCCCCGGCCCGCGCGGACGGCCAGGCCGGGACCCGGAGGCGGCTACCGTACGTGTCCGTCGCCGGTGACGATGTACTTGGTCGAGGTCAGCTCCGGCAGCCCCATCGGCCCACGGGCGTGCAGCTTCTGGGTGGAGATGCCGATCTCGGCGCCGAACCCGAACTGGCTACCGTCCGTGAACCGGGTCGAGGCGTTGACGGCCACCGTCGTGGAGTCCACCAACTGCGTGAACCGGCGGGCCGCGGCCTGCTCGGTGGTCACGATCGCCTCGGTGTGCCCGGAGGACCACCGGCGGATGTGCGCGATCGCGGCGTCCAGCGAGGGCACGACGCCGGCCGCGATGTCGTACGAGAGGTACTCGGTGGCCCAGTCCTCGTCGGTGGCCTCGGTCACGGTGGCCGTGGACCCGGCGCGCTCGGCCGCGACGCGCACCGCCGCGTCGCCGTGCACGGTCACACCGGCCTTGGCGAGCGCCTCCAGCGCCCTCGGCAGGAACGCCTCCGCGATGTCCTGGTGCACCAGGAGGGTCTCGGCGGCGTTGCACACGCTGGGCCGCTGGGCCTTGGAGTTCAGCAGGATCTCCACGGCCATGTCGAGGTCGGCGCGCGCGTCCACGTACACGTGGCAGTTGCCGGTCCCGGTCTCGATGACCGGCACCGTGGACTGCTCCACGACGGTGCGGATCAGCGAGGCGCCGCCGCGCGGAATGAGCACGTCCACCAGGCCGCGCGCCCGCATCAACTCGCCGACCGCCTCCCGGCCCTCGCCCGGCACCAACTGCACCGCGTCCGCGGGCAGCCCGGCCGAGGCGACGGCGTCGCGCACCACCGCGACCAGCGCGGTGTTGGAGCGGTAGGCCGAGGACGAGCCGCGCAGCAGCACCGCGTTGCCGGACTTGAGGCACAGCGCGGCGGCGTCCACGGTCACGTTGGGCCTGGCCTCGTAGATGATGCCGACCACCCCGAGCGGCACCCGGACCTGTCGCAGGTCGATGCCGCCCGGCAGGGTGGAGCCGCGCACCACCTCGCCCACCGGGTCGGGCAGGGTCACCACGTCCCGTACGTCGGAGGCGATCGCGGCCACCCGCTGGGGGGTCAGCGTGAGCCGGTCCACGAGGGCGTCGGAGGTGCCGGCCGCGCGCGCCCGCTCGACGTCCTCGGCGTTGGCCTCGATGATCTCGGTGGCCCGGGCGCCCAGCGCGTCGGCGATCGCGAGCAGCGCCGCGTCCTTGGCCGCGCGCGGCAGTGGCGCCAGCGTGGCGGCGGCCTCCCGGGCGCGGCGGGCGGACTGGACGACGGGGGAGGGTGCGGATTCGCTGCTGCTCATGCGCGGCAGCCTAGCGGCGCCGCCGCGCGGGCCCCGGGCCATCTCGTCCTGCGAAACGCCCGCCCGGCCCGCACCCGCCCGCCGCCCTCGCCGGGCCGGCGGCACCAGCCCGGGCGGCGACGGGCCCGCTCCCGGGGGCTCGGAATGGCCCTGTGACGCGTAGCGCCTAGTACGGGTGCACGCCCACCGGCGACGTCGGGGTCAGGCCGTGTCCCTGGGTCATGCGGTGGTGGTACGTCCCACGGTCGATGACCTCAAGGCCGACGATCTCCCAGGGCGGCAGCTTGGCCGTCGAGCGGTGCTCGCCCCACAGGCGCAGCGCGAGCGCCGCCGCGTCGTGCAGGTCGCGGGCCTCCTCCCAGTAGCGGATCTCCGCGTGGTCTTCCGCGTACCGGCTGGTCAGCAGGAAGGGGTGGTCGTGCGCCAGGCGCTCCAGGCCCCGCCGCACCTCGGGCAGCGGGACCACGGGGCCCGAGACGCTCAGCGTGATGTGCCACATCCTGGTGGTCTCGCGCTCCCGCGGGGCCTGCCCGTCCGCCGCCGCGCCGGCCTCCGCCGGCTCGCCCGCGTGCTGCTCCCCCGTGTTCACGCTGGTCAGTCTGCGTTCCTCGGTCATCGTCCGACGGGTGCGGGAGGCTCCCCCGCCCCGGGACTGCGCCACTGGGCGCCCTCGTCTCACCGGCGGCCTCCTGTTGCTCGCCGCTCCGCTCGCCCCCGAGCGAAGCCCTGTGGTGCTCGCTGGGAGACCGCTTTCCCCGTGCGGCCCCGTTCAACAAAGTTGACCAGCCCGCGGCGGGTGATGTGGCGGTTTTACGGAAGGTCCTCGGCGAAAGGTGGCTCTTTTGCCGCTTTCCCTTCGGTTCGCTTCGCCTCGCGGTGCGCCGGTGACGCCCGTCAGGGGGCTAGCACGACCAGATCGTCGCGGTGCACGACCTCGCGCTCGTACGTCGGGCCCAGCTCGCGCGCCAGGTCCCGGGTCGAGCGGCCGATCAGCTTGGGCATCTCCCGGGCGTCGAAGTTGACGAGGCCACGGGCCACCGGGCGGCCCGTGGCGTCCCGCAGTTCGACCGGGTCACCCGCCGTGAACTCGCCCTCGACGGCGCTGATCCCGGCCGGCAGCAACGAGGTGCGCCGGTCGACCACGGCCCGCACCGCCCCCTCGTCCAGCACCAGCGCCCCGCGCGGCGCGGAGGCGTGGGCCAGCCACAGCAGGCGGCCGGTGGAGCGGCGGCCGGTGCGGTGGAAGAAGGTGCCGGTGGGCCGGCCGAGCAGCGCGTCGGCCGCGCGGCTCGCCGAGGTGAGCACGACCGGCACGCCGGCCGCCGCGGCGATCCGCGCGGCCTCCACCTTGGTCACCATGCCGCCGGTGCCCACGCCGGCCCGGCCCGCGCTGCCGATGGAGACGCCCTCCAGGTCGGCGGGGCCGGCGACCTCGGCGATCCGGGAGGTGCCGGGGGTGCTCGGGTCGCCGTCGTAGAGCCCGTCCACGTCCGAGAGCAGCACGAGCAGGTCGGCGCGGACCAGGTGGGCGACGAGCGCGGCGAGCCGGTCGTTGTCCCCGAACCGGATCTCGTCGGTGGCCACCGTGTCGTTCTCGTTCACCACCGGGATCGCGCCCATGGCCAGGAGCTGGTCCAGGGTCCGGTAGGCGTTTCGGTAGTGCGCGCGGCGGCTGGTGTCGTCGCTGGTCAGCAACACCTGGCCGACCCGTCGCCCGTACCGTGCGAAGGAGGCGGTGTAGCGGGCCACCAGCAGGCCCTGGCCCACGCTGGCAGCGGCCTGCTGGCGGGCCAGGTCGCGGGGGCGGCGGTCGAGGCCGAGCGGTGCGAGGCCGGCCGCGATGGCGCCGGAGGAGACCAGCACGATCTCGCGGCGCTCGTCGTGCGCGGCGGCCAACACGTCCACCAGCGCGTCCACCCGGTCGGCGTCGAGCCCACCCGCCGCGGTGGTCAGCGACGAGGAGCCGACCTTGACGACGATCCGGCGCGCGGAGGTCACCTCGTCGCGCGCCTCGACACCCGCCGGGCCCTCCCCCGCCTGATCGCCCGCCGACGTGTGCGCGCCCGCTCGCGCCGAGCCGTCCTGGCTTGCCACGGCCGTTGCCACCTGCCCCTCAGTACCGCACTCGTCGCTGTCCACGTTCGTGGGCAATGTACGGCAGCGGGCCACCCGGCCGGGCGGGCGTTCGCCAGCCGGACGGCCCCCGCGCCGCCGCGTTGCCGGGCCGCCCCGGCGCCGCCTCGTGGCCGCCTCGCTCGGCCGGGTGCCGTACGCCAGCCGGCCGCGCCGGCGTGCACCCGCCGGCCGCCGCGCCGTCCGTTCGCCGCGCCGTCCGTTCGCCGCGCGGGGGCGGGCGTCCTACGGTGAGGAGGCGAACGGCCTCGGACGGCGGGGCCGGGCGCGGGCCGACGCGCCCGCGAGCGCGTGGCGTGCCTCGATCATCCGTCGAACACCAGGCAATTGCCCCAGTTCGCGGCTCTTGTCCCCGCAGCGGATTGTCACCGGGCCTGACCACGGCATACCGTCGGTGGTCAAACCGTATCCAGACGCTGTCGCTCAGGTGACGGCGCGCGGAACGGATGGCCAACGTGTGGCCGTTTGCTCGTTCCCCTCGTTTCCGTCGCTCTCCTCTGCCAGGAGCCCACCCCGTGCCCTCTGCCGGAATCGCCCCCCGCCGACTCGTCCAGTTGGCGGCACTGCTCGCGATGATGGTGTTCTTCACCACTCAGCTCATCGGCGCCCTGCTCCCCAACGTGCCGCTCTTCATCGGCGCGTCCGCGGCGGGGCTCGCCCTCGATCTGTACCTCCAGCACAAGCAGCCGGGTCTGCTGTCGCTGCTGAGCAAGGTCCGCTTCGACGCCACGGTCCGGCAGTTGCTGCGCGACATGCTGATCATGGTCGGGCTGCTCCGGGTCGAAGGCGTCGACCCCACGCACGAGCAGGCGCCGCTCACCGTCGGACTGCTCGTCTTCTACATCGCGCACTTCGCCTGCCAGGCGATCGCGATACTCATCAAGCGCCGGCGGCTGCTGCCGTTCGTCACCCGCAACATCGACGCGAGCGCCCTGCGCCTGACCGCCGCGCCGCCGCGCCTGCTGGCCCGCCAGCCCGCCCGCCGGCTGCTGCGCTTCGCCGTGCCGGCCACCGCCGGCCTGCTGGCCACCGCGGCCACCGAGGACGCCGCGTGGGGCTGGGCCGGGCTCGGCATCGCGCTCGCCCTCTCGCTCGGCAGCGTCGCCTGGCTGAGCACGTGGCTGCTGCCGCGCAAGCGGGCGGTGGCCGAGCAGCAGGCCCTGGAGTGGCTGGACCAGTGGCTGGCCCAGTACCAGCCGACGGTCGGCATGTACTTCTCGGGCGGCACCTCGTCCGCGTACCAGGCGAACATGTGGCTCTCCACGCTCGCCGCGCTCGACGGCAACCCGATCATCGTGCTCCGCGAGCGGTTCATGGTGCAGAAGATCGACGCCACGGACATCCCGATCGTGTGCATCCCCAAGGTCGTCCACCTGATGCGGCTCGAACACACCACGCTCAAGGTGCTGCTGCACCCGGCCAACTCCGGCAAGACCTCGCAGGTGCTGCGCATCCCCTCGATCAAGCACGCCTTCATCAACCACGGCGAGAGCGACAAGCTCTCCAGTTGCAACCCGTACGCGAAGGCGTACGACGAGGTGTGGGTGGCCGGGCCGGCCGCCCGCGAGCGCTACCAGCTCGCCGACATCGGCGTCGACGACCGGGACGTGGTCGAGGTCGGCCGCCCCCAGCTCGCCCCGATCGCCCCGTACGCCGGCGCCCCCACCGGTGCGTACACGCAGGTGCTCTACGCCCCCACGTGGGAGGGCTGGGACGGCAACCCGGGCAACACCTCGGTCATCCTCGCCGGCGAGAACATCGTCCGCGCGCTGCTGGCCGACCCCGGCGTGCGCCTCCTCTACAAGCCGCACCCGATGACGGGCTCCGTCGACCCGCGCGCGGGCCTGGCCAACGAGCGCATCAAGGCGATGATCGCCGAGGCCAACACCCGCCGCTCCGGCGCGCGGCCCGGCCCGGAGGCGGCGGCCGAGCTGGCGCGGTGCGCCGAGGCCCTGCAGAACGTGACCACGACCTCCTTCCGGCGCGACAGCGACGAACAGGAGCGGATGCTGCTCCAGGGCGCCCCCGACAGCGACCGGGCCGCCGCGGTGGACGCCGCCGTCGCCGCCTGGGAGGACGCCTTCTGGGCCTCGCTGCCGGAGTGGGAGCACCAGATCGTCACCGGCCCGCGACCGGCGATCTTCTCCTGCTTCAACCACGCCGACCTGCTGATCTCCGACGTCTCCAGCGTGGTCTCGGACTACCTGAGCAGCGAGAAGCCGTACGCCGTGGCCAACACCAGCGGACTGTCCGAGGAGGAGTTCCGGGCCGGGTTCCCGACCGTGCGCGCCGCGGCGATCCTCACCCCGGAGGCGGACGGCGTGCCCGCGCTGCTCGACGCGGTACGTCACCCGGAGCGCGACCCGTACGCCGCCGAGCGCGCCGCGCTCAAGGTGCACCTGCTCGGCCCGTCCGACCCGCCGTCGATGGTGCGCTTCAACCAGGCGGCCCAGGCCCTGTGCGCCGAGGCCGACGCGCGCCGGGCCCGCGTCGAGGCACGCGCCGCGCAGCCCACGGACGGGGACGCCGCCGCGGCCCTGGTGGCCGACGTGGACGACGGCGTACCGGCCCTCGACCCGGCGCAGGGCGAGCCCGACGGCGCCAACAGCGACACCACCGCCGGGGTCTGACCCCGGCCCGCCCCCGCCGGCCGGGCCACGGCCCGGCCGGCGGGGGCGCCGGCACCGTGCCGGGCAGCCGAAAGGCCCTGAGAAGCAGGCTGCTTCTCAGGGCCTTTCGGCTGAGCCGGCCGGGAGCGCTCGGCTCCCGACCGCTCAGAAGGGCTTGAACTGGTCGAACTCCTGCTCCGCCTCGTCCCGGGCCGCGTCGCGGTCCCGGCGGCGCTGAGCGGCCGGCCGGGGGGCCTCAAGGCGGTGGTCTTCGCCACGGCGGCCGAGCATCTCGGCGCCCGCGGCCATGGTCGGCTCCCAGTCGAAGACGACGGCGTTCTCGTCCGCGCCGATGGCGACCCCGACGCCGGCCCGGGCACCCGCCTTGAGCAGCGCGTCCTCCACGCCGAGCCGGTTGAGCCGGTCGGCCAGGTAGCCGACGGCCTCGTCGTTGTTGAAGTCCGTCTGGTGCACCCAGCGCTCCGGCTTCTCGCCGCGCACCCGGAACAGGTCGTCGCCCTCGGCGGTGACCGTGAAGCCGGCGTCGTCCACGGCCTTGGGCCGGATGACGATCCGCGTGGCCTCCTCCTTGGGCTTGGCCGCCCGCGCCTCGGCGACGATGCCCGCGAGCGCGAAGGACAGCTCCTTCAGGCCCGTCCGCGAGACCGCGGAGACCTCGTACACCGGGTAGCCGCGGGCCTCCAGGTCGGGCCGGATGATGTCGGCGAGGTCCTGGCCGTCGGGGATGTCGACCTTGTTGAGGACGACGAGCCGCGGCCGGTTCTCCAGGCCGCCGTACGCGGCCAGCTCCGCCTCGATGGTGTCCAGGTCGCTCAGCGGGTCGCGCTCGGACTCCAGCGTGGCCGTGTCCAGCACGTGCACCAGGACCGAGCAGCGCTCCACGTGGCGCAGGAACTCGAGGCCCAGGCCACGGCCCTGGCTCGCGCCGGGGATCAGGCCGGGCACGTCGGCGATCGTGTAGACGGTGGCGCCGGCGGTCACCACGCCCAGGTTGGGCACCAGGGTGGTGAACGGGTAGTCGGCGATCTTGGGCTTGGCGGCCGACAGCACGGAGATCAGGGACGACTTGCCCGCGCTCGGGTAGCCGACCAGCGCCACGTCGGCGACGGTCTTGAGCTCCAGGACCACGTCGCCGGCGTGCCCGGGCTCGCCGAGCAGCGCGAAGCCGGGGGCCTTGCGGCGGGCGGAGGCCAGCGCCGCGTTCCCCAGGCCGCCGCGGCCGCCCTGCGCGGCCACGTACGTGGTGCCCTGGCCGACCAGGTCGGCCAGCACCTCGCCGTTCTTGTCCAGCACGACGGTGCCGTCGGGCACGGGCAGCACGAGGTCGCCGCCGTCCTTGCCGGAGCGGTTGCCGCCCTCGCCGGGCTTGCCGTTGGTGGCCTTGCGGTGCGGCGAGTGGTGGTAGTCCAGCAGCGTCGTGACCGACTGCTCGACGACCAGGATCACGTCACCGCCGCGCCCGCCGTTGCCGCCGTCGGGCCCGCCGAGCGGCTTGAACTTCTCGCGATGGACGGAGGCGCAGCCGTGGCCTCCGTTACCCGCGGCGACATGGAGTTCGACGCGGTCCACGAAGGTGGTCATGGGATGTGCCTCCAGTTACCTGCATACAAAGATGTCTACTGCGTGCTGCCTGGTGGGACAACACGCGAAAGGCGGACCCTCTTCCCGCACCGGGACTCCATCGGAGTCCGTACGGGAAGGGAGGTCCGCCTCCGCGAAAGAACCGTTA
This sequence comes from Streptomyces sp. 71268, assembly GCF_029392895.1. Classification (NCBI taxonomy): domain Bacteria; kingdom Bacillati; phylum Actinomycetota; class Actinomycetes; order Kitasatosporales; family Streptomycetaceae; genus Streptomyces; species Streptomyces sp. 71268. The sequence continues at coordinate 6,015,779 of NZ_CP114200.1, read as the reverse complement.
CGCGCGGTCCGCCGTGATCAGGGTGATCAGGCGACCGGAACGATGTTCACGACCTTGCGGCCGCGGAAGGTGCCGAACTCCACCGCGCCGGCGTTCAGCGCGAACAGGGTGTCGTCACCGCCGCGCCCGACGCCGGAGCCCGGGTGGAAGTGGGTGCCACGCTGGCGGACCAGGATCTCACCGGCGTTCACGACCTGACCGCCGAAGCGCTTCACGCCGAGCCGCTGAGCGTTGGAGTCGCGACCGTTCCGAGTGGACGATGCGCCCTTCTTGTGTGCCATCTCTCCTCAGTCCCTTACTTCGCGGCCGTCGGGATGCCGGTGACCTTGATCGCCGTGTACTGCTGGCGGTGGCCCTGACGACGCCGGTAGCCGGTCTTGTTCTTGTAGCGAAGAATGTCGATCTTCGCGCCCTTGTGGTGGTCCACGACCTCGGCCTGCACCTTGATCCCGGCCAGCACCCACGGGTCGCTGGTGACCGCGTCGCCGTCGACAACGAGCAGGGTAGAGAGCTCTACCGTGTCGCCAACATTGGCGGTGGAAATCTTGTCAACCTCAACGATGTCGCCGACAGCAACCTTGTGCTGGCGACCACCGCTGCGCACGATGGCGTACACGCGGATCTCGCTCTCTCGCTAGTAAACGGGACCCCTGATGCCAGCCGCTCACACGGGCCGAAGGCTCATGAGATCCGAGTGGACGAGCGGCCTCTACCGAGGAGCCCGAGGGCCCGCGTCGGAAGGGAGTTGCTCAGGGGTTTGGCGTACAGACGCCGACGGTCAAGATTACGGCGTGCCGCGCCGCAGGGTCAAACCGGCCCCGCCCGGGCCCCGGCCGTACCGCGCGCCACACCCGCCACAGCGGGCCAGCCACGCCGCCGCCCGCGCTCCCCGTCCGGACGACTCGTACGGGATCGCTCGTACGGGACTCATTGAGCAGGCCCGCCGGAACCGGGAGCGCCGCTCCCCGGGCCCGTGGCGGGTCCGGGGAGCGGCGCTCGGTGGGCGGCTGCCGCGCGGGGCGGTCAGTCCTCCGTGGTGGCCGACACGGCCGACGTGGTCGACTGCTCCGCGGCGGCGGTCTTCTTGGCGGCCGTCTTCTTGGCGGTGGCCTTCTTGGTCGCCGCCCTCTTGGCCGGGGCCTTCTTGGCGGCCGCCTTGGTGGCCGGGGCCTTCTTGGCGGCCGTCTTCTTCGCGGTGGCCTTCTTGGTCGCCGCCGGCTCGTCCGCCTCCGGGGTCGCCGCGTCCTCGGCACCTGCCGCCTCGGGCACCGCTGCCTCGGACACCGCCGCCTCGGGCTCCGCCTTCTTGGCCGCCGCCTTCTTGGCCGGGGCCTTCTTGGCGGTCGCCTTCTTCGCGGTGGCCTTCTTCGCGGTGGCCTTCTTGGCCGGCGCCTTCTTCGCGACCTTCTTCGCCGCCGGGGCCGCCTCCTCCGTCGCGGCCTCCTCCTCCGCCGCCTCGACCAGCGCGTCGGGGGCGGGGGCCGTGGCCGGCTCCGGCACCTCGGTGGGCGCCGGCTCCGTCACGGGCTCGGCCGGGGCCTCGGCGACGGCGCGGTCCGTGCCGGACGGGCCGACCACGACCACGGCCGCCTCCGCGTCGGCCGGCGACCCGGCCGGCGCGGTGACCTTGCGCGTCACCCGACGGCGAGCGCGCGGCGGCGCGGCGGGAGCGGCCGGCTCGGCGGCCTCCACCACCGGGGTGGCCGGCTGCGCGACCGGCTCAGGGGTCGGCTCGACGACCGGCTCGACGACGGCCGGGGCCGGCTCCACCGGGGCCGGGGCCTCGGCGACGGGGGCCTCGGCGGCGGGAGCGACCGGCTCCTCCACGCTCACCTCGGCCTGCCGGGGCGAGCCTGCAGGGGCCGACGCCTTGCGGCTGGCGCGCCGGCGACCGCGTCGCGAGGCGGCCGAACCGCGTCCCAGCTCGGCGGCGGCCTGCGCCTCGGCGGCGCTGCCGAACCACTCCTCCTCCGCCTCCGGGGCGGCGACCTCGACCGGCGCGGGCTCGGTCACCTCTGCCGGGGCGACCTCGGCCGGCGCGGGCTGGATCGCCGGGCGCTCGGCCTCGGCCGGCGCGTGCACGTGCTCGTGCTGGTCGCCGCCGCCCTTCTTCTTCTTGCCGCGCTTGCCGCCGCCCCCGCCACCGACGGAGGTCGGCTGGTCCATGTGGACCAGGACGCCACGCCCGTTGCAGTGCACGCACGACTCGGAGAAGGACTCCAGGAGCCCCTGCCCGACGCGCTTGCGGGTCATCTGCACCAGGCCCAGCGAGGTCACCTCGGCCACCTGGTGCTTCGTACGGTCGCGGCCCAGGCACTCCAGGAGGCGACGCAGCACGAGATCCCGGTTGGACTCCAGGACCATGTCGATGAAGTCGATCACGATGATGCCGCCGAGGTCGCGCAGCCGGAGCTGGCGCACGATCTCCTCGGCCGCCTCCAGGTTGTTCCTGGTGACCGTCTCCTCCAGGTTGCCGCCCTGGCCGGTGAACTTGCCGGTGTTGACGTCGACCACGACCATCGCCTCGGTCCGGTCGATCACCAGCGAACCGCCGCTGGGCAGCCAGACCTTGCGGTCGAGCGCCTTCATGAGCTGCTCGTCGATCCGGTACGTGGCGAACACGTCCACGTCCGACGTCCACTTCTGGAGCCGGTCGGCGAGGTCGGGCGCGACGTGCGAGACGTACCCGTGGATGGTCTCCCACGCGCCGTCACCGCTGACGATGACCTTGGAGAAGTCCTCGTTGAAGATGTCGCGCACGACGCGGACGGTCATGTCCGGCTCGCCGTACAGCAGCGTCGGGGCGTGCGAGCTGCCGCCCTTCGCCTTCTGCTGGATCTCCTCCCACTGCGCCTGCAGGCGGGCGACGTCCCGGGTCAGCTCGTCCTCGCTGGCGCCCTCGGCCGCTGTGCGCACGATGACGCCGGCGTCCTCGGGGACGATCTTCTTGAGGATCTGCTTCAGCCGCGCCCGCTCGGTGTCCGGGAGCTTGCGGCTGATGCCGGTCATCGAGCCCTCGGGCACGTACACCAGGTAGCGGCCGGGAAGCGAGACCTGGCTGGTCAGCCGGGCGCCCTTGTGGCCGATCGGGTCCTTGGTGACCTGGACCAGGACGGACTGGCCGGACTTGAGCGCGGTCTCGATGCGACGCGGGCCGTGGCCCATGCCGAGCGCCTCGAAGTTGACCTCGCCGGCGTACAGGACCGCGTTGCGGCCCTTGCCGATGTCGACGAACGCGGCCTCCATGGACGGCAGCACGTTCTGCACCTTGCCCAGGTACACGTTGCCGACGTAGCTGGTGGCCTGCTCCTTGTTCACGAAGTGCTCGACGAGGACGTTGTCCTCCAGCACGCCGATCTGGGTGCGCTCACCGCTCTGCCGGACGACCATCACGCGCTCGACGGCCTCGCGGCGCGCCAGGAACTCCGCCTCGGTGATGATCGGCACCCGGCGCCGGCCCTGCTCGCGCCCCTCGCGGCGGCGCTGCTTCTTGGCCTCAAGGCGCGTGGAGCCCTTGATGGACTGCACCTCGTCGGAGGGCTCGACGTCCTTGGCGCGTCGCTCGCGCGGCTCACGGATCTTGACGACCGTACGCTCCGGGTCGTCCCCACCGGTGGCGTCCGCGCCGTCGCCGCTGCGCCGGCGCCGACGCCGACGGCGCCGGCTGCTGCTGGAGCCGCCGCCCGTCGCGTCGTCCTCGCCCGCACCGCTCTCGCCGTCCTCGGCGTGCTGCTCCTCGTCGGCGGGCTCGGCCTCGGGGGCCTGCTCCGCGTGGTCGGCCTGCTCGGCCTGGTCACCGTCGGTGTGCTCGTCGGCGCCCTCGGCGTCGAGCGCCTCGCCCCGGCGACGGCGACGGCCACCGCGGCGGCGGCGGCGCGAGGGGCGGTCGCCGCCCTCGTCCTCGGCCTCCGCGTCGTGCTCCGGCTCGGCGGCGCCGTCGGCGAGCGCCTCGTCCGCCTCGTCGGCCGGCTCGGTCGCGGGCTGACCGGCCCCGCTCGGGGCCCTGGTCTCGGTCACGGCGCGCTCGGCGGCCGGCTCGTCCTCGACGGCCCGGCGCCGGCGGCGGCGCCGGCTGCTGGTGGTGGCCCGCTCCGCGGCGGGCTCCTCTTCCTCGTACGCGTCGTCCTGCCGTCCGGCCGCCGCGGCGGCGGCCGCCGCGGTCTCCGGGGTCTGGAACATCGGCTCGGCGAACACCGGCGCCTGGAAGACGGCGGTCGGCGGGCGCACGGCGCGCCGCCGGCCCCGCACCGGCTCCTGGGTCGGAGTACTGCTGGTGGCCTCGGCGGGCCGGGGCTCGGCGGCGGCCTCCGGGGCGCTCGCGGCGGGCGCGACCGGGTCGCTGGCGGCCCGCTGGCGGGTACGCCGCGTCGCGGGCGCGGGCTCCGGCGCGCTCTCCCGCTCGTCGGCGACCGGCTCCTGCGGTTCGGCGGTGGCCGTCCTGCGCACGGCACGGCGCCGGGTGCGCGACCTCGGCGCCGGCTCGGCTGCGGCTTCGGTGACGGGCTCGGCCACGGCTTCGGCGGCGGGCTCGGCGACGACCTCGGCGGCCGGCTCCTGGGCGGCGGCGTGGTCGGCGGCCACCTCGTCGGCGGGCGTCTCGGCGCCCTGCGCGGGGCCGGCCGGAGCGGTGGCCTTACGGGTGGCGCGGCGACGGGTACGGGCGCGCGGAGCGGACTCCTCGGCGGCGGGCTCGTCAACGGCGTGCGCGACGGCGGGCTCGGCCTGCGCGGGGGTGGCGGCCGGGGCCTGCTCGGCCACCGGCTCCTCCTCTTCCTCGGCCACGGGCGCCTCGTCGGCGGGGCGCTGCGAGGCGCCGGCCGGGGCGGTGGCCTTACGGGTGGCGCGGCGACGGCTGCGGGCGCGCGGAGCGGACTCCTCGGCGGCGGCCTCGTCAGCGACGGCGTCGGCGGTGGTCGCGACGGGGGCGGTCGCGACGGGGGTGGCGGCGGCGACCGGCTCGGGCTGGGCGGCGGCCTCGGTGGCGGCGGGTGCGCCGGCCGGGGCGGTGGCCTTACGGGTGGCGCGACGGCGGGTACGGCCGCGCGGGGCGGCCTCCGCGTCGCCGGCCGCACCGGCGTCGGGGGCGTCAGCGGCGGCGCGCGGCTCGTCCGCCGCGCCGGAGGCCGCGATGGCGGCTACGGAGGCGGCGGCCGGGGCGGTCGGCGCCTCCGTGGAGGCCGCCGCTGCCGCGTCGTCACCGCTCAGCGCGGTGGCGTCGGTCTTCGCGACCGGGGGCCCGGCGGGCCGGGAGGCGGCGCGGCGCCGGCGGCGCGGCGGCAGGGTGCCGCTGGGGCTGTCCCCCAGCGGTGCCTCGGCGCCTGGCCGGTCCGCCGATTCGGCCACGTGCTGGGCCTGTGTGGATTCGTGGGGCTCAATTGGTTCGAGCATGCGGGCGGTTCTCCCGTCACGCTCCCGGGCGCCGCGCCTGATTCCGGCCGCGGCACCGCGTGATGTGCGCGGTACCGCCATCCGGGGCGCGGGCGCCGCACGGGAGCTGTTGTCTCGCTCGCCGGGTCCCGTTCTTGGGCACCGGCGAAAGTCTCCTGGTCAGTGCGCCTGCCGCAGCCGGGCGGCTGCCCGTGAGCGGCGGCGCGTCGACGACCATCCCTAGCCGGGACCTTCCGGCGCTCCCCCGCGAGCGGGCGTTGCCCCCGGTACGGCGGTCATTCCGGCGCCGTGGGTGGGGCGGCCTGGACTGCCTCGCGGTCGGGTGCGAGCGGATCGGTCACCGTGTCGGACTCCTCATCGAGCAGCCCCTGCGCCAGCCTGGTCACCGCAGCGGGGACCGGCGGCGCCAGGTCGGCCGTAGCGCGGAGACCGGACAGGACGTCGTCGGGTCGCACGGCAGGTGTCACATGCCGAACAACCAGGCGCAGTATCGCACAGCCACCATTGCCCGGCCTATCGGCCTGACCTGGGAGCGCTTCCAGTCCGACGACCGCTCCACGCGCGTCGAAGCTGCGCAACCCGTTTTTCGTGCGCCGTTGCACCTCCACGGTCTCCGCCGCGAGGAAGGCCGCGACGGCGCGCTCGGCCGCGGCGTGTTCCACGCCGTCGAGCCGCAGCTCCCACACCGACGCCTGGAGCCGGTCGGCCAGTCCCGACGTGGTGGCCTCCACCGCGTCGGTGACGTCGAGGCCGTCCGGGAGCGAGGTGTTGAGCAGCGTCCGGAGCTCGTCCGGGTCGCGTCGCTCGGCGAGCTGGATCTCCAGGTACTCGGCCTCACTGCCGGTGCCCGTGGGCGCGGCGTTGGCGTACGAGACCTTGGGGTGCGGGGTGAAGCCCGCCGAGTACGCCATGGGCACCTCGGCGCGGCGCAGGGCCCGCTCGAAGGCACGCTGGAAATCACGGTGGCTGGTGAACCGGAGGCGGCCGCGCTTGGTGTAGCGCAGTCGGATGCGCTGCACCGCGGGAGCGGGCGGTGGGCCTTCGGGCTGTCGCTTGCCCAGGGTGACGTCTCCTTGCCTAGGGCCGGCCAGGTCGTCAGCCCGCGCGCAGTGGGGGCCGCACCGGCTGTCGCCTGCCCGTGTCGTCCGGTCCGGCGCCCCGCCGCACGGCGGTGGTCGGCGCGTGGACCTTCTCCCTAGGGTACGCGTCGCCCGCGCCCCGAGTGCTCCCCGGGGGTTGACGGCCCGCTCCGGACCCCGCTGTGACCTGCCCCGACACCGGGGCGGGGCGCGCGGGTCAGCGGTCGCCGCCGGTGGCCGGGACGCTCATCAGGTCCACCACGAACAGCAGCGTGTCCGTGCCCTTGATCCCCTCGGACGGCAGTCCCTTGGCGCCGTACGCCTTCTCCGGTGGCACCGCGAGTTGGACGCGGCTGCCGGCCCGCTTGCCGACCAGCGCCTCGTCCCAGCCCTTGATCACCTGGCCGGCGCCGATGAAGAAGGTGTCAGGTCGGCCGCGCCCGTGGGAGGAGTCGACGATCCGGCTCTGGCCCCAGACCTGCATGACGAAGTGGACGGAGATGCTGCTGCCCTTGTCCGCGGCGCGACCGCTGCCCTCGATCAGCATCTCGACCACGAGCCCGCTCGGCGGGTCTCCGGTCGGCGCGGCCATCGTGGGCTTCTCGCCGAACGCGGTGCCGGCGATGATCTCGGGCAGTCGCCCGTCCCCGCTTCCGTGCGGGGGGTCCGCGCTCGGCCCGCTCGACACCTCGTCGTGGCCGGCCGGCTCGCTCGGCGTCGGGTGCTCGCTGGCCCGGTCCCCCGCGCCGGCGCCGTCGCCGCTCGGCTCGCGCGACGGGCGGTGGTCCTTCGCCCCGTCGTCGGCGTCGCCGCCGAGACCGCGCCAGAGCGCGACCGCCCCGCCGACGGCCACCGTTGCGCCGCCGCCCGCGACCGCCACCAGCAGGGCCCGCCGGGACGCGGTGCGACGCGCGGCGGGCACGCCCGTGGGCTGAGCCGGTATCGGGGCCGGGGCCGGGGGTATCGGCGGCGGGGGCAGCGTCCCGTAGGCGGCCGGGCCGAACCCGGGCGCGGGCGGCGTGGCGGCCGGCGCGGGCGCGGCGGGCCGGGCCGCGCCCGGTGGCGCGGGCCGGGCGGGCGGCGCGAGCGCGAGGGTGGCGCTGATGTCGGAGGGCAGCCAGCGGCGTTCGTGCACGGTGTCGGGCACGGCGAACTCCGCGCGCAGCCGCGCCACCGTGGGCCGCTCGGCCGGGTCCTTGGCCAGGCAGCGGGCGAGCGTGGGGCGCAGCGCGGCGGGCACGCCGGACAGGTCCGGGTCCTGCTCGACGGTCCGGTAGACCATCGCGAACACGTCGCCCTCGCCGTACGGGCCACGGCCGGTGGCCGCGTAAACGAGGGTGGCGCCCAACGCGTAGACGTCGGTGTGCGGCCCGACGGCGTCGCCGCGCAGTTGTTCGGGCGCCATGTAACCGGGGCTGCCCGAGAGTTCGCCGGTCCGGGTGATCTGGGTGTGCTCGGTGGAGCGGACGATGCCGAAGTCGATGACGCGGGGGCCGTCGTCGGCGAGCAGTACGTTCGAGGGCTTGAGGTCCCGGTGGGTGAGGCCGACGGCGTGGATGGCCTCAAGGGCCCGGGCGGTCCCGGCCAGCAGGGCGCGCAGCGCGTCCTCCGGCAGCGGCCCCCGGTCGGCGACGGCCTGGGTGATCGGGACGCCGGCGATGTACTCGGTGGCCAGCCAGGGCCGGGGCGCGTGCGGGTCGGCGTCCAGGACGGCGGCCGTGAAGCGGGCGTCGACCCGGCGGGCGGCGTCCACCTCGCGGGCGAAGCGGCGCCGGAACCCCTGGTCGTCGGCCAGCTCGGCGCGCGCCACCTTGAGGGCGGCGATGTGTCCGGTGACGGCGCGGCCGAGGAAGACCACGCCCATGCCGCCGCTGCCGAGCCGCCCGAGCAGCTCGTATCCACCCACCGACCGCGGATCGCCCGCCTCCAGCGGCTTCATGCACCGGCCCTCCCCGTAGCCCGGTGCGCGAGCCTACCCACGCCGCGCGAAAGCACACCACAGCCCCGTCCACCCCGACTGACCTCGGGGTGGACGGGGCTGTGGGGCCGGCCGGCGCGGGCCAGGCCGGCCTGATGGCGTCTTAGGAGCCGCCGCCCCCGACGACGGTCAGCGGCAGCAGCTTCTTGCCCGTGGGGCCGATCTGGATGCTGGTGTCCATCTGGGGGCAGACGCCACAGTCGAAGCACGGCGTCCAGCGGCAGTCCTCGACCTCGGTCTCGTCGAGCGCGTCCTGCCAGTCCTCCCAGAGCCAGTCCTTGTCCAGGCCGGAGTCCAGGTGGTCCCAGGGGAGCACCTCCTCGTAGGTGCGCTCGCGCGTGGTGTACCAGTCCACGTCCACGCCGAAGTCCGGCAGCGTCTTCTCGGCGCAGCGCATCCAGCGCTCGTACGAGAAGTGCTCGCGCCAGCCGTCGAACCGGCCGCCGTCCTCGTACACCGCGCGGATGACCGCGCCCACCCGCCGGTCGCCGCGCGAGAGCAGGCCCTCGACGATGCCGGGCTTGCCGTCGTGGTAGCGGAAGCCGATGGAGCGGCCGTACTTCTTGTCGCCGCGGATCTTGTCGCGCAGCTTCTCCAGGCGCGCGTCGGTCTCCTCGACGGAGAGCTGCGGCGCCCACTGGAACGGCGTGTGCGGCTTGGGCACGAAGCCGCCGATGGAGACGGTGCAGCGGATGTCGTTGGACTTGGAGACCTCGCGGCCCTTGGCGATCACGTTGACCGCCATGTCGCCGATCTGGAGCACGTCCTCGTCGGTCTCGGTGGGCAGCCCGCACATGAAGTACAGCTTCACCTGCCGCCAGCCGTTGCCGTACGCCGTGGCGACGGTGCGGATCAGGTCCTCTTCCGAGACCATCTTGTTGATGACCTTGCGGATGCGCTCCGAGCCGCCCTCGGGCGCGAAGGTCAGGCCCGAGCGGCGGCCGTTGCGGGTCAGCTCGTTGGCCAGGTCGATGTTGAACGCGTCCACCCGGGTGGAGGGCAGCGACAGGCCGATCTTGTCCTCTTCGTACCGGTCGGCCAGCCCCTTGGCGATGTCGCCGATCTCGGTGTGGTCGGCCGAGGACAGCGAGAGGAGGCCGACCTCCTCGAAGCCGGTGGCCTTCAGGCCCTTCTCCACCATCTCGCCGATGCCGGTGATGCTGCGCTCGCGCACCGGGCGGGTGATCATGCCGGCCTGGCAGAACCGGCAGCCACGGGTGCAGCCGCGGAAGATCTCGACCGACATCCGCTCGTGCACGGTCTCGGCGAGCGGGACCAGCGGCTGCTTGGGGTAGGGCCACTCGTCCAGGTCCATGACGGTGTGCTTGGAGACCCGCCACGGCACGCCGGACCGGTTGGGCACGACGCGGCCGATGCGCCCGTCGGGCAGGTACTCGACGTCGTAGAAGCCGGGCACGTAGACCCCGCCGGTCCTGGCGAGGCGCAGCAGCAGCTCCTCGCGGCCCCCGGGGCGGCCCTCGGCCTTCCAGCCACGGACGATCTCGGTGATCTCCAGGACGGCCTGCTCGCCGTCGCCGATGACCGCGCAGTCGATGAAGTCGGCGATCGGCTCGGGGTTGAACGCCGCGTGCCCACCGGCGACGACGACGGGGTGGTCCTCGGTGCGCCGCGCGGCCTCCAGCGGGATGCCCGCGAGGTCGAGCGCGGTGAGCATGTTGGTGTAGCCCAGCTCGGTGGAGAAGCTCAGGCCGAAGACGTCGAACGCGCTGACCGGCCGGTGGCTGTCCACGGTGAACTGCGGCACGCCGTGCTCGCGCATCAGCTCCTCGAGGTCGGGCCAGACGCTGTAGGTGCGCTCGGCGAGCACGCCCTCGCGCTCGTTCAGCACCTCGTAGAGGATCATGACGCCCTGGTTGGGCAGGCCGACCTCGTACGCGTCGGGATACATGAGCGCCCAGCGGACGTCACACTCGTCCCACTTCTTCACGGTGGAGTTCAGCTCTCCACCCACGTACTGGATCGGCTTCTGCACATGCGGGAGCAGAGCTTCGAGCTGCGGGAAGACCGATTCGGCAGACATACCCGGGAACCTTCGTGAGCTGACGGAGGACACGCCCCACCGCCGACGGCGAGGGACGGGTGACCCTCAAGCCTAACCCGCCCCACGCGGCCCTCACTCCCACCGCCCGCCCCGGCCGCGGTTCCCGGGCCGGGGGCGGGCGCGCAGGGCGGGCTCGCCGGGGGTGGGGTCGGTCACAGCAGTCGGCGCGGTGGCGGGTCGAGGACGGCGGCCCACACGTAGGGGAGTTCGCGCTCGCGGGCCGCCGCGACGGCCTCCTCGCGGCCGTACAGCAGCCCGAGCGTGAACGTGCTCTCGCCCGCCGCGTGCGCGCGCACCGCGATGGCCCGCAGCGCCTCGCGGGCCCGCACGCTGTCCTGGTGGTCGCCGAGTACCTGCTGCACGCGCTGGAGCCGGCCGGCCAGCTCCCGGGCCCCCTTGCCGAGGGCCAGCTCGGCGGCCTCGGCCGCGTACCGGGCGCGCTTGGCGGCCTTGCGCGCGGCGTGCAGCGCGCCGTCGCGCTCGGGCCCCGGGGGCAGCGCGAGGGCGGCGTCCACGCGGCGGGCGAGCCGGTCCGTCTCGGTCAACACGGCGGCGCGGACCACCTTGCGCGGCGGCCTCGCCGCGGCCGGGCGCAGCAGCGGCGGCGCCCCCTCGCGGGTCCTGGGTGGGTCGGCGCGCAGCGCGTCGAGCGTGGTGAGCAGGTCGAGGTAGCGGGGGCCGTCGAGCGCCGCGACGAGCCGCTGGCGCGCGTCAGCGTGCTCGGCGCGGGCCCAGACGGTCAGCCGGGCCCGTACCGGGCCGAGCCGCTGTTCTTCGGGGACCGCGTCGAGCCCGGCCGTCAGCCGTTCGGCCAGCACCTCGCGGTCCCGGTCCACGCCCAACTCGCCGGCCAGCCACTTCAGTTCGGCGCCCACCGGGTCGGCGGCGGCCCGGTCCAGCACCTTGCGGTAGGAGCGCAGGACGCTGCGCAGGCGGCGTGTGGCGACCCGCATCCGGTGCACGGCGTCGGGAGCCTCGCGCCGGGCGGCCGGGTCGAGCGCGACGATCGCCGCGACCTGCCGCCGCACCGCGTCCAGCACCACGTCGCCGGCGGTCAGCTCGGCGGTCGGGTCCCCGCCGCCGAGCAGGGCGTCCGCGCCCTCGCGCCGGCGGGCCTTCTTCGGCGGTCGGGGTTTCTTTTGTTTCTTCGGTTTCTTCCGCGCGCCGTCGCCGTCACCGTGCGCGGCGCGGCGCTCCTCCCAGCGCGCCTCCGTGGCCGGTACGGACTCGACGTGCGGCGCGGCCGTCTCGGCCAGGGCGCGGGCCAGCTTGGAGGCCGATCCGGCGGGGCGCAGCCCCAGGGTGGTCAGGTGGCGCTCGACCGCGTCGAGCAGCGCGGGGTCGCCGCCCGGGCCCAGTTCGGCCTCGACCTCGCTCCAGCGGACGGGCGCGTCGGACGAGCCCGCGCGGCGCGCGCTGACCTCGTCGGCGCTGATCTCCGCGAGCGGCTCGCCGGCCGCGTCGACCAGCCGCCAGACGGCGCGCCGGGTGCGCAGTTCGACCAGTGGGCGCAGCGGGGCGTCCAGGGTGCGCGAGCGGGTCAGGGCGGCGAGTTCGGGCGGCACCCCGTCGCTGAGCGGGGCTCTGATCTCATCCCGCACCACGTCCCCGCCGTCGCTGGTACGCGGGGCGCCCTTGGGGCGTACGGGGAGCTTGAGGTGCCAGCCCTCGTCGGAACCGCCGGTGCGGCGGCGCAGCGTCACACCGTCCGCCGCGAGCCGCTGGTCGGCGGTGTCGTAGTAGGTGGCGTCGAGCGCGGTGACGCCGTCGTCCAGGACGGAGGCGACACCGGGCAGTTCGGCGAGGGCGGACAGCGCGGCGAGGTCGAGTGGCGCGCCGCCGGGCGCCGCCTCGTACTTCCGTTCGATTTCTCGTACGGTGCGTGACATGGCCGCAATGTACGCCCGGGCGGTGCGCGCGGCGAGCAGTTCGACGGGCTCGGTCACACCCCGCGCGGGGGCGCGGTGGAGGCCGACGCTGATGCCGGGCGCCGCCTTCCGCGCTCCCCCGCGCGGTCGCCACAAGGTCGCCACGGGGTCGCGCGCCGCCGTCAGGGCGCGCCGAGGTGGCGGGTGAAGAAGGCGCGGACGAGGTGGCGCAGCAGCGGCACCGAGCGCGCCGGGTCGATGGTGCCGACCAGCGCGGCGCGGGCCTCGGCGGTGATCAGGCCGGCGGCCTGGAGTCGCGGCGCCAGGGCCGCGTAGTCGGTGAGGGTCGCGTGGGTGGCACCGGCGATCTGCCGCCAGGTGGCGTGGCCCCGCGAGCGGGCCACCGCCGCCGACCAGGTGCGCTCGAACTCCGCGTCCCGGAACCCCTCCGTGCCCAGCAGGAGCAGCGGCCGGTCCACCCCGTCGCGGGCGGCGGGGAAGAGCGGGCCGAGGTGGCCGGGCGACGTCGCCGGGTGGCTCAGGTACCCCTCCAGGTTGGCCGCCGCCGCGATACGGCGGTCGTCGTAGAGGGCCTGCGCCGCCGTGGTGCCGCCCGCCGAGTGCCCGTAGACGCCCACCCGGCGCGGGTCGAGTGCGCGCGCGAGGCCGCGCGGCAGGGCGCTGCCTGGCTGGTCATGGCGGTGGCCGGCGCCCGGGTGAGCCAGCCGGACCAGGTGGTCCAGGACGAGGCGGACGTCGGCGATCCGGGTCTCGATCACGGTCTGGAACAGCTTCGGGTCGGTGCGCGGGTCGCCGACGAGGACCGACTCGCGCAGCGTGCCGTCCGGCAGCTCCACCTCGCTGGCGTCGCCCGGGTGGTCGATGGTGACCACGACGAAGCCGTGGCTGGCCAACTCCTCGGCCACGCAGGTGCCCAGGGTGCGCGGGTCGCCGCCGCCCGGGCTGTAGAGCAGCACCGGCCGCCGCCGCCCGGCCAGCGCGGGCGCGTCCAGGTAGGCGTGGGTCGTGGTGGCGGCCCAGTCCACGCCCGCCGACGGCACCAGCGGACGCGTCCGTGGCGCCCAGACCGCGAACGACGCGGCGGCCCGCGCCGTCATCTGCGGCATGCGCGGCCGGCCGCGCACGTCGCCGGCCGGGTACCACGCCGTCGCCATCACCTGCCGCACGCTGCCAGCGCCCAGCCACGGGTCGGGGCGCTTCCGGTCGACGACGTGCAGCACGCCGGCCCCGATCCGGTACGGGCCGCTCGGCGCCGGCAGCCGCATCCGGAGGCCGCCCGCCGCGCCGGCGTCCACCGGGGAGCCGGGACCCGGCGCGGCCCACGCCGGGCCCCGGCCGGTGAGCGCCACCGCGCCGCCGAGAACGGCCCCCGCGACGACCGCCCGCCGACCGACGCCGCCACCGTTGCCGCTACCGACACCGGGCCCCGAACGCCCCCTGCCGCCGCGTCCCACTCCTGCCCCGTACCCGTCGTCCCCGTTCCTGTTCCTGTTCCTGTTCCTGTTCGCCATGGTCACGTCGCACCCTTCCGTGCTCGGTCGCCGCGCACCCCGCGCGGGCCCCCGCCGTCGCGTGGCGGGTACGCCGGGAATACTGGTGGCCGGCCGGCGACGTGGGCGATCGTTGCGGCGCTGGCCGAAAGGCTGGCGCGCGGCCGTCAGGAGGAGTAGTGATCCGGGTCCACCTCACGGCCGCCGACCTGGCCCGGGTGCGGTTCGCGCCGCGTCCCGCCCCGCTCCAGGAACTGAACACCGCGCTGCTGACGCTCTGCCAGCCCGGGGACGCGCTGCGGTACGGGCCCTGGCGGCAGCGGCTGCTGCACCGCCTGCCGGACGCCGTCCGCCCGCTGCGCGACCTGGTCCCGGCCGCCCGCGCGCCCAGCTTCCTCGACGTGTTCGCCGACGACCTGCGCGAGGGCCTCGCCGCCCCGCGCGCCACCCCGGTGGCCGTGGTGCGCGCGGAGTTGGCCCGCGTGTACGCCACCCACCCCGCGCCGCCCCCGCCCTGGGTGCGCGACCTGCACCGGGGCGACGCCGACGCCTGGCGGGTGCTGCGCCAGGCCCAGCACGCGGCGTTCGAGACGATCCTGCGCCCGACCTGGTCCCTGGTGCGGGACCTGCACCGGGCGGAGTTCACCCGGTACGCCGTGACGGCGGCCGAGGCGGGCGTCGGCGCCGCGCTGTGCGCCGCCGTGCCCGGCTCCGCGCTCCGCGCGGACGTGTGGGAGCTGGCCGCGAACCGGGAGGCGGACGTACGCCCGGCCGGCCGTGGCCTGACCCTGCTGCCGACCTTCCACTGGTCGGGGGCCCCGCTCGTCGCCGAGCTGCCGGGCCAGCCGGTGTACGTGACGTACCCGGCCGGCCCGGGCGTGCCCCCGTCGCCCGCCACGGCCGGCGACCGCGCCGGGGCGCTGGCCACGGTGCTCGGCCGCGCCCGGTACGAGGCCCTGCTGCTGCTCGCCGAGGCCCACACCACCGGCCAACTGGCCCGCCGTCTCGGACTGAGCGACGCCACCGCGTCCGAGCACGCCGCCGCGCTGCGCGGCGCCGGCCTGATCACCACGGCCCGCGCCGGGCGCGCGGTGCGGCACCGCCGCACCGCGCTCGGCGACCTCCTGGTCAGCCCCGGCGACCACCGTCCACCCGCCCCGCCGACGGACGCGTAGCCCGCGCCACCCGCCCGCCGACACTCGCCCGACCAGCCACCGCCCCATCCGGCCCCCGGCCGGCCGGCGTCCTCCCGGCCGGCGTCCTCCCGACAGCGGAGCCGGCGGCCGGGCGCACTGCGGGGACGCGCACCGTGGGGCAGGGTGGACGCATGGGCAAGCCAGCACCGTCGAGGGCTCGCGTCCGGCGCTTCCCGCAGCGGCCTCAGAGCGTCGCGGCCGCGCGGCGCTTCGTGCGTGGTGCCCTGGACGGCACGTTCGAGCCGTTGGTCGACATCGCCGTGCTCCTGGTCAGCGAGCTGGTGACCAACGCGGTGGTGCACGCGGCCACCGAGGTCGAGGTGTCCGTGCGGGCCGTGGGCAGCCGGGTGTGCGTACGGGTCAGCGACCACCGGCCCTACCGTGGCTTAGCTCCCCGGAACTGCCCTCCGTACGCCGGTACGGGGCAGGGCCTGACCGTCGTCGAGCAGCTCACCTGGCGGCACGGGGTGGAGGTCGGGGACGAGCACAAGACGGTCTGGTTCGAGCTGCGGTCCGACGGTTGGCCGTCGCCGCCCTTCGGGTGGCCGCCCACCGACCCGCCGCCCGTGGAAGCCCGCGAGACCGTGATGCTGGTGGACCTGCCCAGGACGCTGTACGCGGCCTCCGAGCGGCACCGGCACGCGCTGCTGCGCGAGCTCTACCTCGCGGTGTCCGCCGGGGCCGATCTCGGCGTGTCGCCCGAGGAGCTGGCCGTCGCGCACGACATGAACAACGTCGTCAGCGCCCGCGTCACCGCCGCCCTGGAGCGGCACCCACCGCTGACGGACGTCCACTCGCTGCCGCTGACCATGCCGGCCGACGCCGGCGCCGCGGTGGAGACCCTGCGCCAGGTGCTCGACCTGGCCGAGGAGGCGGCGCGCGCGGAGCACCTGCTGACGCTGCCGGCCCTGCCGCGCCGGCGCGCCTTCCAGCAGTGGCTGCTGGACCAGATCAGCGACCAGCTCGACGGCGATCCCCCCACCGCGTGGACGCTGGTCCCGCAGGGGCCGGGCTTCAGCCCGTCCGAGATGGTGCCGTGGGACGCCGGCCTCCTCCAGGCGAGCAGGGTGCCGACCATCGCCGCCGACGAGGGCAACCACATCGTCGCGGCGAACGGGCCGGCCGCCGACCTGCTCGGCTGGTCCGTGGACGACCTCGTCGGCCGAAAGCTCACCGTCCTCATGCCGGAGCACCTGCGCCAGCGCCACGTGGCGGCGTTCTCCTCGCTGCTGCTCACCGGGCAGGCGCACATCCTGGGTCGCTCGGTGCCGCTGCCGGCGCTCCACCACGACGGCCACCTCGTTCCCATTCGGCTGATCATCCAGACCCAGGAGATGACCGACGGCAGCACCGTGTTCGTCGCCCAACTGGCCCCCCGGGCGACCGCGCCCGTCGACGGGTCGGGCGAACCGTCGGTCCGCGGCATGCCCCCGACGCCGCCCGAGGCGGCCGGGCCGTCCGCCCCGGCCGCGCCACGAAGCGAGGCCCGGCCGGCCGAGCCCGTCGCCGAACTGTCGGACCTGGAGCGGTTCACCCTGCTGGCCGGCCTGGGCAGCGCGCTCGGCAACACCGCGAACCTGCGCGAGGGCCTCCAGGAGGCGGGCCGCATCCTCACCCGGCAACTGGCCGACTGGTGCGTGGTCGACCTGCTGGACCAGCACGCCGAGGTGGACCGGGTCTGCGTCGTCCACCGCGACCCGCCTCCGGGGCGGTCGCCGCGGGCGTACGAGGGCAGGCTCCCGCCGATGTCCGACGTCGAGCGCGGCCCGCTGGCCCGCGTGCTGCGCGGCGCGGGCCCGCTGCTGCTCACCGAGGCTCCCGTGCCGGGCCAGGCCGACAGCCCGTTGGACGCCCAGTACCGGGAGCTGTTCGAGGAACTGGGGGCCACCAGCGCCGTCGTGGCCCCGCTGCGCTCGCGCCGGGAGGTCTTCGGGGCGCTGACGCTGGCCCGCGCCGACCGTGCCCGGCCCTTCACCAAGGGCGTGCTCTCGCTCGTCGACGACGTGGTGCGCACCCTGACCCTGGGCGTGGACAACGCCCGGCTGTACCAGGACACCCGGAACGTCGCCGAACGCCTCCAGCGCTCCCTGCTGCCCCGGCTGCCGGAGGTCGAGCACCTCCAGTTGGCCGCCCGCTACGTCGCCTCCTCCACCACCGCGCAGGTCGGCGGCGACTGGTACGACAGCTTCTGCGTCTCCGGCGGAACGGCCGTCGTCATCGGCGACGTCACCGGGCACAACCTCGACGCGGCCATCACGATGAGCCAGCTCCGCAGCATGCTGCGGGGCATCGCCATCGACCGCGAGGAACCCCCGCAGGTGGTCCTGCGCCGCCTGGACCTGGCCAACCACAGCCTGTCCCACGAACCCACCGCCACCTGCCTCTACGGCCTCGTCAAGGGCCCGCCCGGCGGCCCCTGGGAGCTGCGCTACTCCTCCGCGGGGCACGTGCCGCCGCTGCTGACCACCGCGGAGGGCGAGACCCGGTTCCTCGAAGAGGGCGCGGGCCTGCTCCTGGGCATGGACCCGGACGTGCCCCGCACCGAGGCGTGGAGCGAACTCCCGGCCCACTCGACCCTGCTGCTCTACACCGACGGCCTCATCGAACGCCGCGACGAACCTCTCGACCACGCCATGGCCAGGCTGCGCCGGCACACCGCGGCCCTGGCCCGCGAGCCGCTGGAGGTCTTCTGCGACGAACTCCTCATCGGCCTCGGCGCCGACAGCGCCGACGACCTCGCCGTCCTCGCGGTCCGCCCCACACCACCACGCTGACCGGCCGGGCCCACCTCCGCCGGGCCGCCCGACCCACCCCCGGCGACCCCCGCACGTGCCACCGCCCCGGCGGCACGTCCACGGGGGACGGCCGCCGGGGCGGTGGACGGTGCGACGGGCCCGCGCGGCGGGCCGGTCGCTAGGCCGATATCGGCCGCTGCACCCTGATCGACTGCAACAGGCCGATCGCTATCCACGCGGCGAACATCGACGTGCCGCCGTACGAGACGAAGGGCAGCGGCAGGCCGGTGACCGGCATGATGCCGAGCGTCATGCCGATGTTCTCGAAGGACTGGAACGCGAACCAGGCGATGATGCCGGCCGCGACGATCGTGCCGTACAGCTCGGGGGCGCCGCGCGCGATGCGGCAGGCGCGCCAGAGCACGACGCCCACGAGCAGGATGATGAGCCCGCCGCCGAGGAAGCCGAGTTCCTCGCCGGCCACCGTGAAGACGAAGTCGGTCTGCTGCTCGGGGACGAACTGGCCGGTGGTCTGGCTGCCCTTGAAGAGGCCGGAGCCGGTCAGTTGGCCGGAGCCGATGGCGATGCGGGCCTGGTTGGTGTTGTAGCCGACGCCGGCCGGGTCGAGCGCCGGGTTGGCGAACGCGGCGAACCGGTCGATCTGGTACTGGTCCAGGATGTTGAGCTGCCAGATCAGCACGATGCCCAGCAACCCGGTGCCGATGATGCCGGCGATCCAGCGGTTGGAGGCACCGGAGGCCAGCAGCACCGCCAGCACGATGACGGCCATCACCATCACCGAGCCGAGGTCCGGCATCAGCAGCACGATCGCGATCGGCACGGCCGCGATGGCCAGCGACTGGAGCACGGTCCGGTGGTCGGGGTGCTCCCGGTCGCCCGCGTCCACCTTGGCGGCCAGCAGCATCGCCATGCCCAGGATGATGGTGACCTTGGTGAACTCCGAGGGCTGGAGCGAGAAGCCGCCGGGGAGCTGGATCCACGAGTGCGCGCCGTTGACCGTCGAGCCCAGCGGCGAGAGCACCGCGAGCACCAGGACCACCGACAGCACGTACAGCACCGGCACCGCGCCGCGCAGGGTGCGGTGGCCGAGCCAGATGGTGACGACCATCAGGGCCAGGCCGATGCTGGTGTTGAGGGTGTGCCTGAAGAGGAACGAGTACTGGTCGCCGCCGGTCAGCTCGGTGCGGTTGCGGGTGGCCGAGTAGACCAGCACGGCGCCCATCGCGGACAGCGCGAGCGCCGAGATCATCAGCGTCCAGTCCAGCCGCCGCACGATCGAGTCGCGCGCCGTCAGCTTGCCCCAGGTGCCCGGTTCCGGGCTGAAGCGGCGGACGGAGAAACCGTCGGATGCGCTCACTGGTCCCGCCTCCCCGTCGCCGCGAGCGGCGGGGTGCCGGCGCTCGGCGCGGAGACCGGGCTACGGCCCGCGTCCAGCGTCGCGAGTGGCCGCTGGCCGCGCTGGTGAAGCGCACCCGCCGCCAGCACCGGCGCCGTCTCGACCGGCTCGGTCTTCTTCGGCGGCTTGATCTGCGGCGCCTCGATCGTGCCGTCCTTCTCGATCTTTGGCAGCTTGGCCTGCGGCGAGGGCAGCAGCGCCTTCTTCCGGTCGATCCCGCCCTTGGCGTCCACGCCGTACAGCGCGCTGTAGATGTTGCGCACGGCCGGGCCCGAGGCGCCGGAGCCGGTGCCGCCCTGGGAGATGGTCATGACGATCGTGTAGTCCTTGGTGTACGAGGCGAACCACGACGTCGTCTGCTTGCCGTGCACCTCGGCGGTGCCGGTCTTGGCGTGCATCGGGATCTTGTCCTGCGGCCAGCCGCCGAACCGCCAGGCGGCCGAGCCGTTGGTGACCACGCCGGCCAGCGCCTTGTCGACCTTGTCGAGGGTGTCGCCGCGCATCGGCAGCTTCCCGTGCGCGGTCGGCTTGATCTCCTTGACGTGCTTGCCGTCGGGGCTGACCACGGCCTTGCCGACGCTGGGGTCGTAGAGCGTGCCGCCGTTGCTGATGGCGCTGTAGATCGTCGCCATCTGTATCGGCGTGACGAGCGTGTCGCCCTGTCCGATGGAGTAGTTGACGCTGTCACCGGCGCGCATCTTCATGCCCTCGGCGCAGTTCTCGCGGGCGATCTGGGTGACGTAGTCCCGCTTCTTGGACTTCGCCTGCTTGCACCACGCGTCCTTGTTGGCCTCGTAGTAGTCCTTCTTCCACTTCCGGTCCGGCACCCGGCCCGCGACCTCGTTGGGCAGGTCGATGCCGGTCTCCTTGCCAAGCCCGAACTGGTGCGCCGTCTTGTAGAAGTGGTCGGCCGGCTTGTCCTTCGGCTTGTTCCCGCCGTCCTTCTGCCACTGCTTGTACGCCAGGTCGTAGAAGACCGTGTCGCAGGAGACCTCCAGGGCGCGGCCGATGTCGATCGGCCCGTAGCCCTTGGACTCGAAGTTCTTGAAGACCTGGCCGCCGATGTTGAAGGCGCTGCTGCAGTTGTACTTGTCGTCGAAGTCGTAGCCCGCGTTGACCGCCGCGGTCGCCGAGATCACCTTGAAGATCGAGCCGGGTGCCGCCTGGCCCTGGATGGCCCGGTTGAGCAGCGGGTAGTTGGAGTCCTTGCCGGTCAGGCGCTGGTAGTCCTTGCCGGAGATGCCACCGACCCAGGCGTTGGGGTCGTACGTCGGGTTGGAGGCCATGGACACGATGCGGCCCGTCTTGGACTCCATGACCACCACGGCGCCCGCGTCCGCCTCGTAGTTCCGGTTGGTGTTGCGGTCGTGCTCCTTGCGGGCGGCCTTCATCGCCTTGTCGAGCTCCTTCTCCGCTATGGCCTGCACGCGGGCGTCGATGCTCGTGACGACGTTGGCGCCGGGCACGGCCCGGTCGCTCTTGGCCTTGCCGATGACGCGGCCGAGGTTGTCCACCTCGTACCGGGTGACCCCGGCCTTGCCGCGCAACTGGCTGTCGTAGGTGCGCTCCAGGCCCGAGCGGCCGATCTGGTCGGCGCGCAGCAGCGGCGACTCGGTGTCCTCGGCCTTCTTGATCTCCTCGTCGGTGACCGGCGAGAGGTAGCCGAGCACCTGCGCGGTGTTGGCGTCACCCGGCGCCGCGTAGCGGCGCACGGCGGTGGGCTCGGCGCTGATGCCGGGGAAGTCCTCGGCCCGCTCGCGGATCTGCAGGGCCTGCTGGGTGGTGGCCTCGTCGGTGATCGGGATGGGCTGGTACGGGGAGCCGTTCCAACAGGGCTGCGGGGTCTTGGAGTCGCACAGCCGCACCTTGTCGGTGACGTCCTTGGTCTCCATGTCCAGCACCTCGGCGAGCCGGGTGAGCACGGCCTGGCCGTCGTCGGCCATCTTCATCAGCTCGGTGCGGCTGGCGGAGACCACCAGGCGGGTCTGGTTGTCGGCCAGCGCCACGCCCCTGGCGTCCAGGATGGAGCCGCGCACGGCGGGCTCGACCACCTGCTGTACGTGGTTGTTGCTGGCCTGGTTGCTGTACTCGTCGCCGTTGCGGATCTGGAGGTACCACAGCCGTCCGCCGAGCGTCAGCAGCAGCGAGAAGACCAGGATCTGAATGGCCACCAGGCGGATGGTGACCCGGGTGGTCCGCCCGGTCTCCGGGATGTTGCTCATCGTGTCCCCCTCTCCGCGCTCTCCACGCGCTCACCACGCTCACCGCGCTGACGGCCCCGCGGCCGGTACGGGTCCTCGTGTGGGCCCGCCGGCGCGGGCCGCCAGGACGCTTGCCGCATCACAGTCGCTTGGCCCCCTTGATGCGCGCGAGCTTGCCCTTGCCGGGCTTGGCCAGCAGGTCGCTGCGCGGGCTGGCGATCCGGGCCGACTTGCCGATACGGATGGTCTTGCCGATACGGGCCGGCTTGCCGGAGCGGGCCGCCTTGCCCCAACCGCCGGAGCCGCCCGCGCCGGAGCCGGGCGAGAGCCAGCTCAGCGAGCGGTCCCCGCCGGAGGAGGTGCCGCCGCCGTCGCTGAGCGGGTGGTTCTCGGTGCGCCGGGCCAGCGCCATCACCAGCGGTACGACGAACGGCGCGAGCAGCAGGTCGTACAGGGCGGCGGTGAACAGCAGCTTGCCGAGCCCGACGTGGCGGGCCGCGTCGTCGCCGACGAGCGCGCCGACGGCCGCGTACAGCAGCGTGGCGCCGATCGCCGCGCCGACGACCACGAGCATCGGCCCGGTGGCCGAGCGCGGCTGGCCCTTCTCCGGCTTGGCGAGCCCGGCCAGGTAGCCGATGACGCACAGCACGAGCGCGTACCGCCCGGCGGCGTGGTCGGCCGGCGGGGCGAAGTCGACCAGGAGGCCGGCGCCGAAGCCGGTGAGGGCGCCCGCGGTGTGCCCGTAGCCGAGGGCGAGCCCGAGGACGACCAGGAGCAGCAGGTCGGGCACGGCGCCCGGCAACTGGAGCCGGGCCAACACGGTGACCTGGATGATCAGGGCGACGACCACCAGGAAGGCCGAGAGGACGATGCGTTTCACTGGGCTACGCCTCCGGGCGTCGCGTTCGCGCTGGGGGTGACGGTGACGGTGACCTTGGGCACCGGCTTCTTGGCGGGCTTGGGCGGCAGCACCTCGTCGCGCGGGTTGGTGCGCGGCGGCTTGACCACGATGCCGACGATGTCGAGCTTGGTGAAGCCGACGTACGGGCGGACCTGAACCGTGCGGGTGAGGTCGCCGCGCGAGGGGTCGACCCGGACCACCTCGCCGACCGGGACGCCGGGCACGAACGGGCGGTCGGCGCGGGAGCCGAAGGTGACCATGCGGTCGCCCTTCTTCACCTTGGCCTTGCCGTTGAGGAGTTGCACGCGCAACGACCGGTCGCCCTGGCCGTTCGCGAAGCCGATCTCGCCGCTCTTCTCCAACCGGGTGCCGACGGTGAAGTCGGGGTCGTTGGCGAGCACCACGGTGGAGGTGGACGGGCCGACCGTGGTGATCCGGCCGACCAGGCCGTCACCGTTGATGACGGTCATGTCGCGGGCGATGCCGTCGTTGCTGCCCGCGTCGATGGTGACGGTCCAGGAGAAGCCCTGGGCCGCCCCTATCGCGATGACCTCGGCGCCCTTGATGCCGTACTGGCCTCGGCCGGCGGTCTTGAGCATCTTGTCGAGTTCGGCGGCGCGGGCGCGGTTGCGGTCGTCGCTGCCGAGTCTGTGCTTGAGTGCGGCGTTCTCGCGCTCCAGTGTGCTGATGCGATCGTGTCGCTCGTCCGAGTCCCGTATGGCGGCGATCGCGTTGCCGACCGGGTCGACGGCGGTGGCCACGGTGTCCTCGACCGGGCCGAAGACCGTCTGGGCCGCCGTGCGCGGTTTGTCGAGCGGGGAGTCCTCGCCACCGCGGATATCCACAGTGATCAGTGCGAACGCGATGGCGACCAGCAGCACTAGTAGCAGCCGGCTCTCTCGGGTGTCCCTCACGTACGGCGGCCGTGCCTTCCTCGTCGGACCGGCCGGTTTCGGGTCGGCGGCCGGTCGGGGCGTCCTACCTCAGTGCGAACGCTGTCCGTACGGACCGCGTCATGAGCTGGAGTGGTCCTGATACGTACCGCGCGGGTCTCCGGCGTACGGATGACGCGGGGCGCGTGGTACCGGTGATGGGCGGTGCGGTGGTGCGGTGGTACGAGGTGTGTGCTGTGGAGCTGGGCTTTTGCGACCCATTATGCGGGGGTTCCGCCGCGTCGGGACGCGGCTACCCGCGCGGCGGAACGCGTTCACCCAACCGTTGGTTCAGCGTCGCGGCTGCGAGTCGAGCACCTGCTGGAGGGCCTCGAACTCCTCCACGCACTTGCCCGAGCCGAGGGCCACCGAGTCCAGCGGGTCCTCGGCGATGTGGATGGGCATCCCGGTCTCGCGGCGCAGCCGCTCGTCGAGCCCGCGCAGCAGCGCGCCGCCGCCGGTGAGCACGATGCCGCGGTCCATGACGTCACCGGACAGCTCGGGCGGGCACTTGTCGAGGGTGGTCTTGACGGCGTCGACGATCGAGTTGACCGGCTCCTCGATGGCCTTGCGGACCTCGGCGGCGGAGATGACGACCGTCTTGGGCAACCCGCTGACCAGGTCACGACCGCGGATCTCGGTGTGCTCCTCCTGGTCGGACTCGTACGCCGAACCGATGGTGATCTTGATGCTCTCGGCGGTGCGCTCGCCGAGCAGCAGGCTGTACTCCTTCTTGATGTGCTGGATGATCGCGTTGTCCAGCTCGTCGCCGGCCACTCGGATGGACTGTGCCGTGACGATTCCGCCGAGCGAGATGACGGCGACCTCGGTGGTGCCGCCGCCGATGTCCACGACCATGTTGCCGGTGGCCTCGTGCACCGGCAGGCCGGAGCCGATCGCCGCCGCCATCGGCTCCTCGATGATGTGCACCTGGCGCGCCCCGGCCTGGGTGGACGCCTCGATGACGGCGCGCCGCTCGACACCGGTGATGCCGCTCGGCACGCAGACCACGACGCGCGGCCGGGCCAGATAACGGCGCTTGTGGATCTTAAGAATGAAATAGCGGAGCATCCGCTCAGTGATCTCGAAGTCGGCGATAACGCCATCCTTCAGGGGCCGCACGGCGACGATGTTCCCCGGCGTACGGCCGATCATCTTCTTGGCTTCCGCGCCCACCGCGAGAATCCCGCCGGTGTTGGTGTTGATCGCGACAACAGAAGGCTCGTTGAGGACGATCCCGCGGCCTCTGACGTAAACCAGCGTGTTGGCGGTCCCGAGGTCGACAGCCATGTCACGGCCGATGAACGACATGTTGTTCCCCATGAGGATGCGTCTGGCCTTCCCAACTTGAGCGAATGCTTGCTTGAGGTAGGCGTGATGTGTGCGCTTACGAGGCGCGGAAGGTTCCATCGTAGTCTCGCTCGCCGCGGTAGAGCGCGAGGGAGCCTCCGCCATTGTCGGCGGAACACGGGTCCGTCCCCTACTTATGGAGACGTCGTGTCGCGGCGATGCGTTCCCTCAAACGATGGGCATATGCCAGGGGACAACCGGAAAAATACGACCGCCCCCTGGGCAACCGGGTTCACCCACGTGGGTCGGGTGAAGAGACCCGACGGATATCCGACGTCTCGTCAGGCGAGACCGGGAAAGAAAATCTTCATCTCCCGTTCGGCCGACTCCTCGGAGTCGGAGGCGTGAATGAGGTTCTCGCGCACGATGGTGCCGAAGTCGCCCCGGATGCTGCCGGGAGTGGCGGCGATCGGGTCGGTCGGGCCGGCCAGCGTGCGCACGCCCTCGATCACCCGCTCGCCCTCGACCACCAGGGCCACGGCCGGCCCGGAGGTCATGAACTCCATGAGCGGCTCGTAGAACGGCTTGCCCACGTGCTCGGCGTAGTGCTGCTCCAGCACCTCGCGCTCCAGGGTCCGCAGCTCCAGCGCGGCGATCCGCCACCCGGCCTTGTTCTCGATGCGGCCCAGGATCTCGCCCACCAGACCGCGCCTGACCGCGTCGGGCTTGAGAAGGACGAGGGTGCGCTGGCTCATGATCGCGGCTCCTTGGGAGTGTGACGGGGGTTGGTGCGCCCGAGGCTACAGGGGGCGCGCCCCCGGCCCGCACCGGGCCCGGCCATGATCCACGTCGAGGCGTCGCGCGCGGCCGGCCGGGGCCACGCGCGACGCGCCCGCGGCGCTGCGCGGGTTACGCGGAGTCAGACGCCGGGCGCGCCGCGTCCGCTTCCGGTGCCGCCGCCCGCTGCCGCGGCGCCCTGGCCTCGCCGGCCGCGCCGGGCTCACCGACCTCGCTACCCTCACGCGCCTCGCCGGCGCCGCCGGGCTCCCCCGCGTCCCCGGTCTCGCCAGCGTCCCCGGTCTCCCCCGCGTCCCCGGCCTCGCCGGCCGCGGCGCGCGTCTCGGCCAGCTCGCGGGCCGCCTCGTCCATCGCCGCGAAGCGCGCCTTGGCCTCGTCGATGTGCCGCCCGTAGTGGATGGAGGCCCACCACAGGCCGGCGAACGCCAGGCCCAGGACGAACATCACCGGCACCACGAAGCCGCTCAGCACCAACCCGACCTGCAACGCCCAGCCGACCTGGAGCGCCCACGGCCAGCGCAGCATCCCGGACAGCAGCACGCACAGGCCCATGGCGATGCCACTGACCGTCCACACCGTGCCCATGGACAGGTCGGAGAGCTTCATGGCGACCAGGCCGGCGAAGCCGATGACGAAGAACTCGCAGATCAGGGTGGACGCACACAGCGTGCGCAGCGTTCG
This sequence comes from Streptomyces sp. 71268, assembly GCF_029392895.1. Classification (NCBI taxonomy): domain Bacteria; kingdom Bacillati; phylum Actinomycetota; class Actinomycetes; order Kitasatosporales; family Streptomycetaceae; genus Streptomyces; species Streptomyces sp. 71268. The sequence continues at coordinate 5,989,742 of NZ_CP114200.1, read as the reverse complement.
CATGCTCTTACTCCCTTCCCAGGAGCAGCCGGGCCTCGCCCACGGTGATGACGGAGCCGGTGATCAGCACGCCGGCGCTGGAGAACTCGCCCTCCTCCTCGGCGAGCGTGACGGCGACGTCGATCGCCTCGTCCAGCCTCGGCTCGACCTGCACCCGGTCGGGCCCGAAGACCTCGACGGCGACGGCCGCCAGCTCGTCCACGTCCAGCGCCCGGTCGTGCGCGTACCGCGTCACCACGATCTCGGTGAACAGCGGCTCGAACGCCTCCAGCAGGCCGCGCACGTCCTTGCCCGTGCTGCACGCGACCACGCCGATCAGCCGGCTGAAGGCGAACGCCTCGCTGACCGCCTCGGCCGCGGCCCGCGCGCCCCCCGGGTTGTGCGCCGCGTCCAGCACCACGGTCGGGCTGCGGCGCACCACCTCGAGCCGGCCCGGCGAGCTGACGCCCGCGAGCGCCGCCCGGACCGTGTCCAGGTCGAGCGTCCTGGCGTGCTGCGAGCCGATGCCGAAGAACGCCTCGACGGCGGCGAGCGCCACGGCCGCGTTGTGCGCCATGTGCGCGCCGTGCAGCGGGAGGAAGAGGTCCGGGTACTCGCCGCCGAGGCCGCGCAGCGTCAGGAGCTGGCCCCCGACCGCGACCTCCCGGCTCAGCACGCCGAACTCCATGCCCTCCCTGGCCACCGTGGCATCCACCTCGACGGCCCGCTTGAGCAGCACCGACGCGGCCTCCACCGGCTGTTGGGCGAGGACCACCGTGGCTCCGGCGGCGCCGTCGGCCCCGTCCAGGGCCTTGATGATCCCCGCCTTCTCGGTGGCGATCGCCTCGTGCGTGCCGCCCAGCCGGTCCGTATGGTCCAGCGAGATCGGGGTGACCACGGCGACCGCCGCGTCGATGACGTTGGTCGCGTCCCAGGTGCCGCCCATGCCGACCTCGACCACCGCGACGTCCACCGGCGCGTCGGCGAACGCCGCGTACGCCATCGCCGTCAGCACCTCGAAGAAGGAGAGCCGGAACTCCTGCTGGGCGTCGGTCATCTCCACGTACGGCTGGATGTCGCGGTAGGTCTCGATGAACCGCTCGGCTGAGATCGGGGCGCCGTCCAGGCTGATCCGCTCGGTGATCGACTGCACGTGGGGGCTGGTGTACCGCCCGGTGCGCAGCTCGAAGGCGCCGAGCAGGGCCTCGATCATCCGGGCCGTGCTGGTCTTGCCGTTGGTGCCGGTGATGTGGATCGCCGGGTACGCGCGCTGCGGCTCGCCGAGGATGTCCAGGACCGCCTTGATGCGCTGCACCGACGGGTCGAGCTTGGTCTCCCCCCAGCGGCTGGCCAGCTCCGTCTCGACCTCGCGCAGCGCGCGGTCCAGCTCGGGGTCCTGGGGACGGGACGGCACGCCGTCGTCCTGGGGCGGGCCGGCCTGGGCGCGCAGGGTGCGACTTCCCGCCTCGATCACGGCAAGGTCGGGGTCGCGCTCGGTCTCGGCCTCAATGATCTCGTCGAAGGCGTCGAGCCCGTCGGGCTCGGATTCGTCACTCGGGGGGCGCTCACTCACGGCGCCAGTCTACGAGGCGGGTCGGACACCGGGCGCGCGCCCGGCCCCGCACGCGCGCGAGGGGCCCCGCACCACGTTCGGTGCGGGACCCCTCGTACGGGTTACGCGTGCTCCTGCCGTTCGGCCCGCCGGACGGCTACGCCTCGGGCAGCGCCGCGAGCTGGGCCGTGATGCGGACGATGTCCTCCTCGGCCGTGGCCAGCCGCTTGCGGATCTTGTCGACCACCGGCTCCGGCGCCTTGGCGAGGAACGCCTCGTTGCCGAGCTTCCCGGTCGCCTGCGCCTTCTCCTTCTCCGCCGCGGCCAGGTCCTTGGCCAGCCGCTTGCGCTCGGCCGCCACGTCGATGGTCCCCGACAGGTCGAGCGCCACCGTCGCGCCCACGACCGGCAGCGACGCGGTCGCCGTGAAGCCCTCGCCCTCGGGCTGGAGCCGCAGCAGCGAGCGGATCGCCGCCTCGTGCGGGGCGAGCGCGGTGCCCGTCAGGTCGAGCCGGGCCGGCACCCTCTGGCCCGGCTGGAGCCCCTGGTCGGCCCGGAACCTGCGGACCTCGGTGACCAGCTCCTGGACCACCGCGATCTCCCGCTCGGCCGCCGCGTCCCGGAAGCCGCTGTCGGCCGGCCACTGCGCGACGACGAGGGACTCGCCCCCGGTCAGCGCGGTCCACAGGGTCTCCGTGACGAATGGGACGAGCGGGTGCAGCAGCCGCAGTGTCACGTCCAGGACCTCGCCGAGCACCCGCCGCGAGACGTCGGCCGCCGGGCCACCGGCCTGGAAGGTGGTCTTGGACAGCTCCACGTACCAGTCGAAGACCTCGTCCCACGCGAAGTGGAACAGCGTGTCCGAGAGCTTGGCGAACTGGTAGTCGTCGTAGTACGCGTCCACCTCGGCGACGACCGTGTTCAGCCGGGAGAGGATCCACCGGTCGGCCGCCGACAGCTCCTCGGGGGCCGGCAGCGGGCCCTCGACCGTGGCGCCGTTCATCAGCGCGAAGCGCGTCGCGTTCCAGATCTTGTTGGCGAAGTTCCGCGAGCCCTGCACCCAGTCCTCGCCGATCGGCACGTCGGTGCCGGGGTTGGCGCCACGGGCCAGGGTGAAGCGGACGGCGTCGGAGCCGTAGGTGTCCATCCAGTCCAGCGGGTTGACCGCGTTGCCGAAGGACTTGGACATCTTCTTGCCGAACTGGTCGCGGACCATGCCGTGCAGCACGATCGTCTGGAACGGCGGCGTGCCGTCCATCGCGTACATGCCGAACATCATCATCCGCACGACCCAGAAGAACAGGATGTCGTAGCCGGTGACCAGGATGGAGTTCGGGTAGAACTTCTCGACGCTCTCGGTCCGCTCCGGCCAGCCGAGCGTGGAGAACGGCCACAGGCCGGAGGAGAACCAGGTGTCCAGGACGTCGGTCTCCTGGTGCCAGCCCTCGCCCGTCGGCGGCTCCTCGTCCGGGCCGACGCAGACCATCTCGCCGTTCGGCCCGTACCAGACCGGGATGCGGTGGCCCCACCAGAGCTGGCGCGAGATGCACCAGTCGTGCAGGTTGTCCACCCAGTCGAAGTACCGCTTGGTCATCTCCTCCGGGTGGATCGCGACCCGCCCGTCGCGCACCGCGTCGCCGGCGGGCTTGGCCAGCGGGCCGACCTTGACCCACCACTGCATCGAGAGCCTGGGCTCGATGGTCGTCTTGCAGCGCGAGCAGTGCCCGACGGAGTGCTTGTACGGGCGCTTCTCGGCGACGACGCGGCCCTCGGCGCGCAGCGCGCCGACGATGGCGCTGCGCGCCTCGAAGCGGTCGAGCCCCTGGAACGGGCCGTGCGCGGTGATCACGCCGCGCTCGTCCAGGACGGCGGGCGCGGGCAGGCCGTGCCGCTGGCCGATCTCGAAGTCGTTCGGGTCGTGGGCCGGGGTCACCTTGACCGCGCCGGTGCCGAACTCCGGGTCGACGTGCGCGTCGGCGACGACGGGGATACGGCGGCCGGTCAGCGGCAGCTCGATCTCGGTGCCGACCAGGTGCCGGTAGCGCTCGTCGTCCGGGTGGACGGCGACCGCGGTGTCACCGAGCATCGTCTCGGCGCGCGTGGTGGCCACCACGACGGACGCCTCGCCCTCGCCGTACCGGATCGAGACCAGCTCGCCGTCGTCCTCCTGGTACTCCACCTCGATGTCGGAGATGGCCGTCAGACAGCGCGGGCACCAGTTGATGATGCGCTCGGCGCGGTAGACCAGCTCGTCGTCGTAGAGCTTCTTGAAGATCGTCTGGACGGCGCGGGAGAGCCCCTCGTCCATCGTGAAGCGCTCGCGCGACCAGGCGACGCCGTCGCCGAGGCGGCGCATCTGCCCGGAGATCTGGCCGCCGGACTCGTCCTTCCACTGCCAGACGCGCTCGATGAACGCCTCGCGCCCCAGGTCGTGCCGCGACTTGCCGTCCTTGGCCAGCTCGCGCTCCACGACGTTCTGCGTCGCGATGCCGGCGTGGTCCATGCCGGGCTGCCACAGCGTCTCGAAGCCCTGCATCCGCTTGCGGCGGGTGGCGGCGTCGATCAGCGTGTGCTCGAAGGCGTGGCCCAGGTGCAGGCTGCCGGTGACGTTGGGCGGCGGGATGACGACCGTGAACGGCGGCTTGTCGCTCGCCGCGTCCGCCTCGAAGTAGCCACGCTCTACCCAGCGCTCGTACAGCTTCCCCTCTACGTCGGCCGGCGCGTACTGGGTCGGCAGTTCGGGGGCGGGGCTGTGGTGCCCGTCGTGCGGGCGCTGAGTGTTGTCGGTCACGGGCCGATTCTACGGTCCCGGCGCAGGCTGTTACGAACCCGTTGCGCGCCCCGGGGTGAGGGCGCCTCACGGCGTCCGGGAGGATGCTGACTGAGGCGCGACTGTCGCGCGTGGCCTTCGACACACCGGGGAGACGCCCTATGAGCCACCACCAGCCGCAGTCAGGCCCCTACGGCGAGCAACCGGGGCCGTACGGCAACGCTGGTGGCCAGCCGCAGGCACCCAACCCGTACGCGGGCCAACCCGGTTACGGCTACCCCGCCGCCCCTGGCCCGCAGGGCCAGCCGGCCCAACCCGCGCAGCCCGGCGGCTACGGCCACCCCGCGCCCCCACAGCAGCCGAACCCGTACGCCCAGGGCGGCGGCTACGGCCAGGGCGGCTACGGCCAGCCTGCCCCGCAGCAGCAGCCACCGGCGCAGCCGAACCCCAACCCGTACGCCCAGCCGGGCCCGCCGTACGCGCACGGCCCCTACGCCCAGCAGCAGCCCGCCTATCCGCAGCAGCCGACGCAGGCCACGCAGTCGATGCACTCGGTGCAGCCGCAGCCCGGGCCGTACGGGCCGCCGACCGCGGGCGGCAGCGGCGGGGGGCGGCGCGGGAAGACGGGGCTGGTCATCGGCGCGGCCCTCGCGGTGGTGGCCGCCGCGGTCGGCGGCTACCTGCTCCTCGCCGGGGGCGAGGACACCGCGTACGAGCTGAGCACGCCGCAGACCGTGGCGGGCGACTACCAGCGCGTCGGCGAGGGCAAGGACGAGAGCAACCTGACCCCGGCGGGCAAGGCGCAGCTCAAGGAGATGCCGGTGGTCGAGGACGCGCACCCGGTCTCGGCCAACTACCAGACGCCCGGCCAGAAGAAGCTCCAGTTCAGCGGCGTGTGGGGGAAGGTGACCGACCCGAACCGGGCGGCGGACCTCGCGCTCGCCGTCATCACCAAGGCGCTCGTCGAGGACGGCACGGCCGAAACGGTCGGCAGCCCGCAGAAGTTCTCCCCCGACGGCTTCGACGGTGACGTGCTCAAGTGCCAGGAACTGAAATTCACCTCTCCCAAGGGAGCCATCACGGCCCCCGCCTGCGTCTGGGGTGACGAGAGCACCGTCGGCGTGACGGTCATGGCGGACCCGGCGGCCCTGGTCACCGGCGCCGGCATGACGTTGAACGAGGCGGCGGGGCTCGCCGCCGAGGTCCGCTCGGACGCCCGCGTCGAGGCCGGCTGACCGGCCCGCGAGCGGAGTCCGCGCGACCCCGCCGGCACCACGGCGGCCGGGGCCCGTCCACCCGAGGCCCCGGCCCCTCCCACGCCGTGCCCAACCACCGCTCCTACCAGCCGCGACACCGTACGCAGCAGAACGAGGGAACCCATGAGCTACCACCAGCCCGGCCCCTACGGCCAGCAGCCCCAACAGCCCCCACAGCCGGGGCCCTACGGCCAGGGCGGCGCGGCTGGAGACCCGGGCTACGGCTACCCGCCCCAGCCGCCCCAGCCCGGCCCCTACGGGCAGCCCCCGCAGGGCTACGGGTACCCGCAGCAGCAGCCGGGCCCGTATGGGCAGCTGGGCCAGTACCAGCAGCCGGGCCCGCCGATGCCGCCGCAGGGCGGGGGCAACAGGAACAAGACGGTCGGCATCGTCGTGGGCGCGGTCGTGGCCTGCGCGGCGGTCGTCGGCGCGGTCCTGTTGTTCAACGGGGGCGACGGTGACGACGATTCGGCCAAGAACAAGAAGAAGGACACCGTCGTCGGCGACACCGGCGGCCAGCAGGGTTCGGGCGGGACGGGCGGCACCGACGAGACCCAGCCGGAGGTGACCGAGCCGGCCCAGCGGTACAAGCTGACGACGCCGCTGACGGTCGCGGGCGACTTCCAGCGCAAGGGCACACCGCAGAACAGCACCGGCCCGGACGGCGAGGAGCCGACGGGCTTCACCACCGAGGGGTCGGTCTCGGCGGAGTACCACCAGGGAAACACCAAGAGGCTCACCCTCGTCGGCGCGTACGGCACGTCCACCGACCCGGAGGGCAGCGTCGACTGGTACTTCCAGAAGATGCGCACGAGCGGGAGCGCCGAGCCGCAGGGGACTCCACAGGAGTTCACCCCGACCGGCCTCGACGGCGTCGTCGTCAAGTGCCAGGTGGTCAAGACGAACTCGGTGCCCATCCAGACGTGCGCCTGGGGCGACTCCAGCACGCTCGGCTCCGTCATCTACGGCGACCCGGCCCTCGTGACCAACCCCGGCGCCGCGGACCTCAGCGCCGTCGCCGACGTCACCGCCCAGGTCTACAAGGACGCCCGCGCGCCGAAGTGAGGCAACCGCCTCCCCACATGACATACCGTCACGCGCGAGGGGCGCCCGGCCGGTTGGCCGGGCGCCCCTCGCGCGTCACTCAGTCAGGTAGCGCGCTACGCGCTCTTCTCGTGCCGCTCGTCCTTGCCGACGATGCGCGGCTCACGCGGCACCAGGGTCGGGTTCACGTGCGAGTGGACGACCTCTTCGGTGATGACGACGCGAGCCACGTCCTTGCGGGAGGGCACCTCGTACATCACCGACTGGAGGACCTCCTCCATGATGGCGCGCAGGCCACGGGCGCCGGTGCCGCGCAGGATGGCCTGGTCGGCGATGGCCTCCAGGGCCGGGCGGTCGAACTCCAGCTCCACACCGTCGAGTTCGAACAGCCGCTGGTACTGCTTGACGAGCGCGTTGCGCGGCTCGACCAGGATCTGGAGCAGCGCCTCGCGGTCGAGGTTGTGCACCGAGGTGATGACGGGGAGCCTGCCGATGAACTCGGGGATCATCCCGAACTTCACCAGGTCCTCCGGCATGACCTCCTGGAACTGGTCGCTGGCCTCGATCTCGCGCTTGGAGCGGATGGTGGCCCCGAAGCCGATGCCCTTGGCGCCCGCCCGCGACTCGATGATCTTCTCCAGGCCGGCGAACGCACCGCCCACGATGAACAGCACGTTCGTCGTGTCGATCTGGATGAACTCCTGGTGCGGGTGCTTGCGTCCGCCCTGCGGCGGGACGGAGGCCGTGGTGCCCTCCAGGATCTTCAGCAGCGCCTGCTGCACGCCCTCGCCGCTGACGTCGCGGGTGATCGACGGGTTCTCGCTCTTGCGGGCGACCTTGTCGATCTCGTCGATGTAGATGATCCCGGTCTCGGCCTTCTTGACGTCGTAGTCAGCGGCCTGGATCAGCTTGAGCAGGATGTTCTCGACGTCCTCGCCCACGTACCCCGCCTCCGTGAGGGCGGTGGCGTCGGCGATGGCGAACGGCACGTTGAGCATCCGGGCCAGCGTCTGCGCCAGCAGCGTCTTGCCGGAGCCGGTCGGGCCGAGCAGCAGGATGTTGGACTTCGACAGCTCGATGCCGTCGTCGCGGCTGCTCGCGGCCTCGCCCGCCTGAACGCGCTTGTAGTGGTTGTAGACGGCCACCGAGAGCGCCTTCTTCGCGGCCTCCTGGCCGACGACGTAGCCCTCGAGGAACTCGTAGATCTCGCGCGGCTTGGGAAGCTCCTCCCAGCGCACCTCGGAGGTCTCCGCGAGCTCCTCCTCGATGATCTCGTTGCAGAGATCGATGCACTCGTCGCAGATGTACACACCGGGGCCTGCGATGAGCTTCTTCACCTGCTTCTGGCTCTTCCCACAGAATGAGCACTTGAGCAGGTCGCCGCCGTCACCGATGCGTGCCACGAGGTGCTTCCCCTTCGCCTGGGATCTGCAACGCTTGCGCAGACCCGGGTGCTTGCCTATCGACGGTACCTTGCCGGGGCCCCCGTGCGGGCCCCCCTTGGAGCGACTCGATCCACACGGCATCGAGTGCACGCCAAGGGGGACCGCTCCCGACGCGGCGGGATCAAACCGAAACGGAACTCTTGCGGGTCGAGACGATCTGGTCCACCAGACCGTACGCCAGCGACTCCTCAGCGGTGAGGATCTTGTCGCGCTCGATGTCGTCGCGGATCTTCTCGATCGGCGTCGTGGAGTGCTTGGCCAGCATCTCCTCGAGCTGCGAACGCATCCGCAGGATCTCGTTGGCCGCGATCTCCAGGTCGGAGACCTGGCCACGGCCGGTCTCGCTGTACGGCTGGTGGATCAGGACGCGGGCGTTGGGCAGCGCCATCCGCTTGCCGGGCGTGCCGGCCGCGAGCAGCACGGCCGCGGCGGACGCCGCCTGTCCCATGCACACCGTCTGGATGTCGGGCTTGACGAACTGCATCGTGTCGTAGATAGCCGTCAGCGCGGTGAACGAGCCGCCGGGCGAGTTGATGTAGATCGAGATGTCGCGGTCGGGGTCCATCGACTCCAGGCACAGCAACTGCGCCATGACGTCGTTCGCGGAGGCGTCGTCGATCTGGACGCCGAGGAAGATGACCCGCTCTTCGAAGAGCTTGGCGTACGGGTCGTACTCGCGCACGCCCTGCGAGGTGCGCTCCACGAAGCGCGGGACGACGTACCGGGACTCGGCGACCGGGCCCTGGTACAGACCGCTACCGGCGTTGTTGTTCATCTGCGTGTTCACCATCCTGATGGCGTTCGGTGGGCTGGAAGTGGACGCTCGGGTGCCGCTCAGGCCCCGGTCCCGCCGCCGCCCGGAACGCTCGCGGCGGAGGCCATGACGTCGTCGATCAGGCCGTACTCCTTGGCCTCCTCGGCGGAGAACCAGCGGTCGCGGTCGGAGTCGCGGGTGATCTGCTCGACGGTCTGGCCGGTGTGGAAGGCGGTCAGCTCCGCCATCCGCTTCTTCGTGTGCAGCAGCCGCTCGGCGTGGATCTTGATGTCGGAGGCCGAGCCCGCCAGGCCGGCGGAGGGCTGGTGGATCAGGATCTCGGCGTTCGGCAGCGCGAACCGCTTGCCCGGGGTGCCCGCGCTGAGCAGGAACTGACCCATCGAGGCGGCGAGGCCCATGGCGATGGTGACCACGTCGTTCGGGATGAACTGCATGGTGTCGTAGATCGCCATGCCGGCCGAGATGGAGCCGCCCGGGCTGTTGATGTAGAGGTTGATGTCCTTGTCAGGGTCCGCGGCGAGCAGGAGCAGCTGCGCGGTGATCTTGTTGGCGATGTCGTCGTCGACCGGCTGGCCGAGGAAGATGATCCGCTCCCCGAGCAACCGGTTGTAGACCTGGTCGCCGAGGCCGCCACCGACGGTCGGCTCGCCGGCGGCGGAAGGCATCAGATTCGTCACGTATCCACCTGCTCGTTGATTCGACGGCCGCGAGCCGTCTCAGCGTCTTCGTGCGGACAGGGGTCAAGCGGCGCCTGGAGCCCGCCCCTCACGCTCCGGAGGCTTCCCGGAGCGCCACCCCCGCCCTCGTATCTACGGACCCTAACGCGCAGGTCGGACAACGCCATCCCGCATCCGGAACTGTTCGCTGTGAGCGCAGGCTCCGGGGCGCTGTGCGCCCGGTGGAGCGCCGGTCGACCCGTGTGCCGGCCGGCAAAGGCGAACGGGCCCCGCCGGGCCGGCGGACGGCCGCACAGCCCCGCCCGGCCGCCTTCCGGCACCGGGCCGTGGCCCCGGTGCGACGCGGTCGTACGGGTGTGCGCAGGGGGTCCCGGCCTTTCGACCACGGGTCGGCACGCGCCGGCCCGGGCGGGCGGGGGGACGGACACGGGTCCGGACGCGTGTGCGTCCGGACCCGTGCCGTGGTGTCCCGCGCCGGGATCAGGCCGGGGCTCAGCCCTCGGTCTTCTCCTCGGCCTTCTCGTCAGCCTTCTCCGCGGCCTTCGCGTCGGCGGCCTCGTCGGCCTTGGCCTCCGGCGCGTCGGCGCCCTCGGCCGCCTCCTCGCCACCGGCCTCGACGGTCTCGGCGGTCTCGTCCTCGTCGTCCAGGTCGACGACCTCGCCGTTGGTGTCGGTGACCTTGGCGGCCTCGACCACGACCGCGAGCGCCTTACCGCGGGCGACCTCGCCGACGAGCATCGGCACCTGGCCACCCTCGACCACGGCCTGCGCGAACTGGTCGGGGCTCATGCCGGAGGACTGCGCGCGGCGCATCAGGTGCTCGGTCAGCTCTTCCTGGCCGACCTGCAGCTCCTCCTTGCTGACCAGCTCGTCCAGGAGGAACTGGGTCTTGATGCCCTTCTCCGCCTGCTCCTTGGTCTCGGTCTCGAACTCTTCCTCGGTCTTGCCCTGGATCTCCAGGTACTTCTTGAGGTCGAGGCCCATCTGACCGAGCTGGTGGTTGACCAGGTTGTGCTTGCGGGTCTCGATCTCGTCCTGGAGGAGCTTCTCCGGGATCGGGATCTCGGCCAGCTCCAGGAGGGCGTCGAGCACCTTCTCCTGGGCCTGGGTGGCCTGCTCGTACTTCTTCATCTGCTCAAGGCGCTTGCGGCTGTCGGCGCGCAGCTCCTCCAGCGTGTCGAACTCGCTCGCCAGCTGCGCGAACTCGTCGTCCAGCGCGGGCAGTTCGCGGGACTTGACCTCGGTGACCTCGACCTTGACCTCGGCCTCCTTGCCCTCGGCGGAACCGCCCTTGAGTTCGGAGGTGAAGGTGGCGGAGCCGCCGGCGGAGACGCCGGTGACGGCCTCGTCGATGCCGTCCAGGAGCTGGCCCGAGCCGATGGTGTACGAGACGCCCGAGGCGACGCCGTCCTCCAGCACCTCGCCGTCGACCCTGGCCTCAAGGTCGATCGTGAGGGTGTCGCCCTCGGCGGCGGGGCGGTCGACCACGGAGGTGGTGGCGAAGCGGTCACGGAGCTGCTCGACCGACTTGTCGACGTCCTCGTCGGAGACCTCGACCGCGTCGACGGTGACCTCGATGCCGGAGTAGTCCGGGATCTCGACCTCGGGACGGACGTCCACCTCGGCGGTGAAGGCCAGCAGCTCGCCGTCCTTCAGCTCGGTGATGTCGACCTCGGGCTGGCCGAGGACGTTCAGCTCACCCTCGTTGACCGCCTCGGTGTAGAACTTCGGGAGCGCGTCGTTGACGGCCTCCTCCAGCACGGCGCCACGGCCGAACCGCTGGTCGATGACCCGGGCCGGGATCTTGCCCTTGCGGAAGCCCGCCACCGTGACCTGCTGGTTGATCTTCTTGTACGCCGCGTCGAGGCTGGGCTTGAGCTCCTCGAAGGGCACCTCGACAGTGAGCCGAACCCGAGTCGGGTTCAGGGTCTCCACGGCGCTCTTCACGGTTCGGTCTCCTTGGGGCTGACTTCTTGGGGTCTTCTGGTTCTTCTGAGTGTGGCTCTTCATGTGCGTGCCTGCGCGTGCTGCGACGTGTGGATGGTGCAGCGACGCTGCGGATCGCGCCCCTTGGCGAAGCGCCCGCCGTGTTACCAGGGGATACCAGGGGCGGGCCCATTCCCGTCATCACAGACACAGGCGCGCAGCTTGCATAGTAACCGCAAGCGAGAGCCGCCCCCTAACGGGATCATGCCCGTTCACAGCCGCCGCCCGAGACCCGGTCGGACCCACGGCGAAACGGGGCGGAACGGCGCCGACGGGCTGCGCCGTACGAACGACACGCCGCCCGGACCGTGGCCTGGGCGGCGTTCGAGGTGATGCTGGTCGGGGTGGCCGGATTCGAACCGACGACCTTCCGCTCCCAAAGCGGACGCGCTACCAAGCTGCGCCACACCCCGCCGGTGCGACACGTAGGGTACATGCCGATCGGACTGTCGGCTGCCACTTATTCCGGCGATCAGGCGAAGTGTGCGCAGGGCGGGGCTGACCCGCTACGATGCACCTCGTGCCACGGCCGGGCCCGCGAGGGCTCGTACGGGCCGGTGTTTTCGGTGGTCGCCACGGCGATCGCCCCACCTCACCGGTGGCGCGCGGGCGTAGCTCAATGGTAGAGCCCCAGTCTTCCAAACTGGCTACGCGGGTTCGATTCCCGTCGCCCGCTCCACTGCCTGCCCAACGGCCCGGCGTGCGGATCTTCCGCCGCCGGGCCGTTGGCGTTGCGAGCCGCTGTTCGGACCATCCGGCCGCTCGCGCGCGGTCGCGACCCCCGGGGATGTCGGGCGGCGCGGACGGTGTACGGCGAGGGGGCCACGGCGCCCGCGCTGGCGCTCCGCCGTGTTTGGGCCGCGCGGGGCGGGGGACTCGACCGCGGCGACGTGGCGTGAGACGGCCCGCGGACCGGCGGGCCCGCGGGAGGGGATGCCCGGTGCGCGAGGTGACGACGCGGCCCGGCGGGCGCGAAACCGAAGAATCGGGACACCTGAGAGACGAGTGGCCAGTTGCTCGTGTACTGACCCTTGTGCCGGGGGCGCGACGTGGGGAGACTCCCACACACCCCGGCCCTCCCCGGCCGACCGGCGTACGCGGCCCGGCGCCGGACGCGGGGGCGGCCCGCTCGCGCCGTGACGTACGCCGGTGACGTACGGAGAGCAGGCCGCACGCTCCGCCGCGTCACGCCCTCGCGGGCGCACACGGCGGACGCGGGAGGCCGGCTAGAACTCGATGTCGCTGATGCCCTCGGCCACGTTGTCCAGGAACTCCTGGATGTCCGGGGAGGCATCGGTCGAGGCGAGGAGGAAGCCGAAGAGCATGGCGACGAGCATGGGCCCTGCCTTGATCTTCCCAGCCCTGAAGATAAACGCCAAAATTATGCCAACCAGCAGCACAACAGACAGGGAAATAACCACGACTGATCCCTCGCCCTCGGTCGCAACACGTCTCTCCGGCCCGGGGAGGAGCACGGCCCCGCACACCCCCACCTGAACCATCGTGCCACCAAGTGAGTGATGGTTGGAGCCAGGTGACGAATCATTGGCCAACCGCGCATGCTGCTCGGACGGCCCTTCCGGGCTTCGATCGGGGGGCCCGAATCGCCTCCGGGAGTGATGGCAGGCCCGGATCTCGGGGGTACGGGGCGGTTCGGCGCGGCTCGGGTGTCCGATACACACCGCATAAATTCGGCCGGATCTCCTACCCTGGTGCCCCTTACAACGACATTGCTAACGGGAATTCTGCATATCTTCAACGCGCCATGAATCTGCGGACAAACTGCCCGTAAGCGTTGAAATTCCCGCCTCTTCCGCCAGCGTTGGACAACCCTCGCCAAGAGGGCCAATGCCGCGCGCCACAGGGCGAGTTGCCCTGCCCATGCTCGCTCGGAGAGACCACCCACGCGCGCTCGGTTGGCGCCCCGCCGGGGCCGAAGCGGGACTGGTACGCGTGCGAACAATGCGCAGTGGAAATTTCTAGCAAAGTTTTACCCATTCCTGGGGTGGCCACTATGGCGCCTCAGATGTTCGGCACCACCACCCCCGCCTCCCCCGGTGAGAGCGCGGTCCGCCAGCCCTGACGGGGCGCACCCACAGGTGCGGCCGGCCGGCTCTACCGCAGCGACAGCGTCCAGGAGTTGGGCGCGGCGCCGAGGACCAGGCCGGGGCTGACGCTCGGTCTGTTCGGGTGCCCGGCGGTGCTGGTGGTCTGCTTCCTCGCCAAGGCGCGCTCTTCGGCGGGTGGGCGGAGGCCCGTCCGTGGCCGCGGGGGCCGCCGCTGGGTGAGGTGGTGGTGACGGTGGTGGTCGGGCTGGTGGTCGCGGCGTCGCGCACGCCCCTGGTGCGATGGGCGTTCCGCTTTGCGATGGAACCGACGATGGCGTGGGGGTTCCGCGCCGGCCCGGCCGAGACCCGTCGGCGGCCACCGCGCGCGGGTGGCTGAAGCGACGCGGTGCCCAGGGGGCGCCCGGCGACGGTCGCGCGCCCCGGGCGCCGTGGGCCCGGGGCGCGGTGGCCCCGGGCGCCGGGCTCGGCATGCTCGGGCGCGATAGGCCCGGGCGCCGGGGCCCGGAGCGCGATGGGCCCGGCGCCGCCGCCCGGTCAGCCCTCGGCCGCCGGCCGGTCCTCGCTGTGCGGCCGATCCACGGTGTCCGGTCGGTTCTCGGTGTCCGGCCGGTTCTCGGTGTCCGGCCGGTTCTCGGTGTCCGGCAGTCCGAGGAGTTGTCGGGTGCGGGCGTACTTCGCGCTCAGCCGCTCCCGGGTCGCGGGGTCGAGCCGGGCCAGTCGGGCCGGGTCCGCGTTGTGGGCCACGTCGGCCGCCTTGATGAGCACGGCGCCCGGGGTGGCCCGCAGCCGGGCCGCGTACGCCTCGAGGGGCTCGCCCTGACGCTTGGTCATCGCGTCGATCAGCTCCTTGGTGTGTGGCGTCAGCGGGGCGGTGGCCAGCCAGCCGTCGGGCACGACGCCGTCCTCGAGGGCGTCGTGCAGCCAGGCCGCCGCGATCTGCTCGTCGTCGCCGCCGCGCTCGCGGACCCCGTGGGCGACGGCGGCCAGGTGCTCCACGTACGGGATGCCGGCCTTGTCGGTCTGGCCCGCGTGTGCCCTACGGGCGAGCGCCTCGACTTCCTCCAGTGTCAGCAGCGACATCTCGTGTCCTCACTCCGTGACCTGTGACCTGTGATCTGTGACGGCGGTTCGGGTACCCACTCTCGCCGGTCACACCTTCCGGGCGGGCGCCGGGCGGGTGGTCACTGCTTCTCGCCAGCGCCGACCATGCTCGTTCGGCGCAGCGCGAGCCGGGCCGGGAGTGTGCTGGACAGCAGGCCGACCAGGAGCGCGGCGCCGGCGAACGCCGCGTACAGACCCGGGGGGACGTACGGGCTGGCGCCGGTGATGCCGCGCGTCATGGGATTCAGCGTGATCAGCGCGATGGCGGTCCCGATGGCGACGCCCGCGGCGCCCACGAGCAGCGCCTCCCAGCGGATCATGCCGAGCACCTGGCGTCTCGTGGAGCCGATCAGGCGTAGCGTGCTCAGCTCTCGGCGGCGGTCGAGGACGGTCATGACCAGGGTGTTGGCGGCGGCCACGGCGGCGAACCCGCCGAGTACGGCGGCCATGGTGGTGTTGGCCCAGACGTTGATCTCGCGGTCCTTGTCCTGTGCCTCGGCGTACCCGTCGCGGTCGGTGACGGTGCCGAGCGGGGCCAGCGCGGCGGCGACCCGGTCCGGGTCGCTGCCCGGGGCCCGCTGGACGAAGACGTCCGTGTCGTAGGCGGCGGTCACGTGCGGGGCCAGCGCGGCGCGGGGCAGGGTGAGTTGGGCGACGCCGAGGCCACGGCCGTAGACGGCGACGACCTCGGGCCTCGCGGCCGAGCCGTCGGGCAGCACGATCTGGAGCCGGTCGCCGACCTCGACGTCGGCCGCGTCGGCGAGCAGCGCGTCCACGGCGACGGTGCCGGGGCGGCCGATGGCGGACTGGTCGCCGGTGCGTACGTCCAGGTCCTGCACGGTACGCAGCGCGTCGCCGGTGGCCGAGACGCCCTGGGCCGCGGCGCTGGTCAGCATGCGGGTCTCGCCGGAGCCGGTCGGGACAAGCACGCCGGCGCGCAACAGACCGACGGCGGTCCGCACGCCCGGGGTGCGGGCGGCGCGGGCGGCGGTGTCGGCGGGCAGGCCGTCGGGGGCGGAGACGATGTGGTCGGCGACGATGCCCGCGCGGCGCTGCTCGCTCCGGGCGTGGTCCTCGCTGGTGTGCAGGAAGACGAGGGTCGAGGAGAAGGCCATGGCCAGCACGATCGGAGTGATGGCGGAGGCCAGTCGGCGCGAGTTGGCCCGGGTGTTGGCGGCGGCCAGGCCGGCGGAGGCGCCGCCGGCGCGCAGCGGCAGGCCGATCAGCCAGGCGCAGAGGCGGGCGATGACCGGGCCGAGCAGGCTGACGGCGAGCATGAAGAGCATCACGACGCCGAGCGCGAGGTTGGCCGCGTCGTCGCCGCTCTCCCCCGCCGCGACGCGCGCCAGCACGACTCCGCCGACCAGGGCGCCGACGCCCAGCACCGTACGGATGACGCCGGGCCTGAAGCGTTCGACGGCGGCCTCGCTGAGCGCCTGGCCGGGCTTGATCCTGGCCGGGCGGCGGGCGGCGAGCAGCCCGGCGAGTACAGCGGCGAGCAGGCCCGCGCCGACCGCGCTGACGAGCGGTATCCAGGAGACGTGCAGGCGCACAGGCTCGGGTATGGCGCCCTTGTCCTGGAGTTGGCCGAACCACCAGTGGGCCAGGGCGATGCCGGGCAGGCAGCCGACGGCGCCGGCGACCGGCGCGATCAGCAGGGCCTCGGTGGCGATGGAGCGGCGGAGTTGGCGCGGGGTGGCGCCGATGGCGCGCAGCAGGGCGAACTCGCGGGAGCGCTGGCCGACGCAGAGGGTGACCGTGCCGGCCGCGGTGAAGACGGCGACCATGGTGGCGACGCCGCCGAAGCTGCCGCCGAGGCCCATCAGGACCTCCTTGGCCTCGGCGACGCCGGGCTCCTCGACGCCGCCCCGGTCGTCGCCGGTGTGCACCTTCGCCTTGCCGGCCACGGCCTGCCTGACCTGGTCGGCGAGGTCGGCGGTCGAGGTGCCGGGGGCGGCGAGCACGGCCACCGCGTCGATCTTGCCGGGGTGCCCGGAGAGGGCGACGGCCCGCTGGTCGGTGAGCCAGGCGGTGGGCGCCCGCAGGGCGGCGCGGGTCGCGGGCTTGGCGATGCCGGAGACCTCGAAGCGGTGCGCGCCGTCCGCGGCGGTGAGGGTGACGTGGTCGCCGACGCTGGCGCGCAGGGCGCGGGCGGTGGCCTGGTCGAGCACGACCTCGTGCGCGGTGCGCGGCGCGGCGCCCTGGGCGAGGTCGCCGCCGGTGAAGGCGGTGGAGCCCCAGCCGTGGGCGGTGACGGCACCCGTGCTGGTGCGCAGGGGGTAGCTGACGTCGGGGATGGCGGTGGCGACGCCGGGGGCCGCGGCGATCTCGCTGACGAGGGCGGCGTCGAGGCGGGCCGCGTCGGGCACCAGCTCGCTTCCGTCGTCGCCGTCGTCGCCGCCCCCGTCGGTGAGGCGCGCGTGCTGGTCGGCCGCGGCGACCACGGGCACGTCGGCGTAGCGCTGGGGCGGCGCGGAGGCGCGTACGCCGCTCTCCAGCAGGATGCCGCAGGCGGAGACGATGAGCGCGGCCATCATCAGCGCCACGAAGGTGCCGGCGAACGCGGCGGGCTTGAAGCGGACGGCCGCGCGGGCCAGGCCGTTGGTCAGGGAGCGCCCGGTCATGCCGCCGCACCCGCCATCGGGTGGTGCGCGGCGGGGCGGGTGCGGGCGGTGAGGGCGGTCATGCGCGCGGCGACCTGGTCGGCGGTGGGTCGGGCGAGCTGGTCGGCGATGGCGCCGTCGGCCAGGAACAGCACCCGGTCGGCGTAGCTGGCGGCGGTCGGGTCGTGGGTGACCATGACGACGGTGGCGGACAGGGTGTCGACGGCCTGCCGGAGCAGGGCGAGCACCTCGGCGGCGGTGCCGGTGTCCAGGGCGCCGGTGGGCTCGTCGGCGAAGACCACGTCGGGCTGGGTGACCAGGGCGCGGGCGATGGCGACCCGCTGCTGCTGGCCGCCGGAGAGCTGGCCCGGGCGGCGTCCGGCGTGCGCCTCGAGGCCGACCTGGGCGAGCACCCGGGCGGCGGCCTTCCGGTCCGGGCGGCGTCCCGCGAGCCGCATCGGGAGCAGCACGTTGTGCTCGACGGTCAGCGAGGGCAGCAGGTTGAACGCCTGGAAGACGAAGCCGAGGCGGCTGCGGCGCAGCGCTGTGAGCTTGTTCTCGTTCATCTCGGTGATCTCGGTGCCGCCGAGCCGCACGGAGCCGGCGGTGGGCCGGTCGAGCCCGGCGGCGCACTGCAGGAAGGTGGACTTGCCCGAGCCGGAGGGGCCCATGACGGCGGTGAAGCTGCCACGGGGCAGGGCGAGGTCGATGCCGCGCAGCGCGTGCACGGCGCCCGAGCCGCGCCCGTACTGCCGGCGCACGCCGCGCAGTTCGATGGCCCACTCGCCGCCCGGGGCGCCGGGCGGGTACGGTGGCGGCCCGTCGGCCGGCGTCGCGGTCCGGGGCCGCGCCGGCGCGCCGTACGGGCCGCCGGGTCCGGGGCCGTACGGGTCGCCCGTGGGGTGCCCGGTGCCGGCCGGCCCGGGTGTGGCGTGCCCCTCGGTCCGCTTGGTGCGACGCCTGTTCCGCAGCCCCATCGCCTGTTCCGTCCTTCGCTGGTCGTGGCGCGGTGGAGCGCCGTCGGTGCGCTGGCGTGGGCGCCGTCGGTCTGCGCCTCACGTGGTCTTTCAGCACCTCGAACGTACGGAGTGAAGGCGCGTCGCGACCATGGCGGTTGCTGGCGGATGCATGGTGGGGAAAACCCGATGGCCGGTGCGGGTGCTGGGCCGCCGGGTGGCTTCCGTCCGGGGCGTACGCCTGCTGGGCGCGCGTTGCGGAGGGAAGCCTTCCGGGTCGACCCGGGCGCCGAAAAGTCGTTTGGTAAACTAATTACATACGACTTCTTGACTCCCCCTTGACCTCACCGTCGGGCCAACCTCTGGAGGAGCCATCGGACACGCGGACACCCTCATCGCGATGGGCGGGGCGTTTCTCGCCGCCGCCGTGCTCGCCCGCCTAGGTGCGCGGATCGGGCTGCCCACCATCCCCCTGTTCATCCTGGCCGGCATCCTGCTCGGGCCGAACACTCCGGGCTTCGTGCTGGTCGACGACCCGCACGAGCTGGAGATGCTCTCCGCGCTCGGCCTGGTACTGCTGCTGTTCTACCTCGGCCTCGAGTTCCACATGGACGACCTCAAGGCCGGCGGGCGCAAGATGGCGCTCGCGGGCGGCTCGTACCTCGCGCTCAACGTGGGCGCCGGCCTCGCCTTCGGCTTCCTGGTCGGCTGGGGCACGTCCGAGGCGCTGGTCCTGGCCGGGGTGCTGGGCATCTCGTCGTCGGCGATCGTCACCAAGGTCCTGGTGGACCTCGGGCGGATCGGCAACCCGGAGACCAAACCCATCCTCGGCATCATCGTCGTCGAGGACATCTTCCTGGCCCTGTACTTGGCGGCCCTCCAGCCGGTGATCTCCGGCGCGGACAGCATGTCGGCCGCCGCCGGGGACGCGGGCAAGGCGTTCGGCTTCCTGCTGCTGCTCGCGGCGATCGCCCGCTGGGGCATCGGCGTCATCGACAAGCTGATCTCCACCCGCGACAACGAGCTGCTGGTCATCTCCTTCCTCGGCGCGGCCGTCTTCGTGGCGGGGGTCTCCGAGTGGTTCGGGGTCGCGGACGCGATCGGCGCGTTCATGGTCGGCCTGATGCTGGGCAGCACCACCTCCGGCAACCGCATCCGGAAGCTGGTGCACCCGCTGCGCGACGCCTTCGGCGCGATCTTCTTCTTCGCCTTCGGCCTGTCCATCGACCCCGGCGACCTGCCGACGGTGCTGGTCCCGGTGCTGATCGCGGTGACGCTGACGATCGTGATGAACGTGTTCGCCGGGCTCGTGGCCGCGCGGCTCTACGGCTTCGGCGCCGGCCCGGCGGCGAACATCGCTACCGCGCTGCTGGCCCGTGGCGAGTTCGCGCTGATCCTGGCCACCATGGCGGCGGGCGCGGGGCTCGACGAGCGGCTGTCCCCGTTCATCGCCGGTTACGTGCTGATCCTCGCGGTGCTCAGCCCGCTGGCGGCCGGCAGCTCGCACTGGCTGGCCCGCTTCCTCCCGGGCGGCCGAGACGCGGAGGGGCCGGGGCAGGCCGCGCTCCAGGGCAGCGCGGTCGGCGGCTCGGGCGGGGCCGGTCGCGACAAGGGCACCGACCCCGGCTGAGCGGCGCCGGCCGAGCCGGCACGAGGGGCCGGGCGCGTACCGCACGCGCCCGGCCCCTCGTCGTTCCCCGACCTCTCGCAGCTCACCGGCCTCCCGCAGCTCACCGGCGCCGCGTGGCTCGGCTACTCGCGGCAGATCAGGAGCAGCGCCCGGTCGTCGTTGACGTCCTTGGCCACCGACTCGATCAGGTGCCAGGCCGCGCCCTGGAAGCCGCTGGCCACGTAGCGGTCCGCCTCGCCGGTCAGCCGGTCGATGCCGTCGGAGATGTCCCGCTCGGAGGTCTCCACCAGGCCGTCGGTGAAGAGCATGAGCACGTCGCCCGGGCGCAGGCTGCCCTTGATCGGGTCGAACGTCGCCCCGTCGTACACGCCGAGCAGCGGGCCCTCGGCCGCCATCTCGTCCCAGCGTCCGGAGCCCGCGTTCAGTTGCAGCGCGGGCGGATGGCCGGCCGAGTACAGCTCGTAGTCCCCGCTGTCCAGGTCGAGCACCAGGTGGATGGAGGTCGCGAAGCCCTCGTCCCAGTCCTGGCGCAGCAGGTAGCCGTTGGCGGCGGGCAGGAAGCCGTGCGGCGGCAGCGAGCCGAGCAGCCCGCCGAACGCGCCGGACAGCAGCAGCGCCCGCGACGCCGCGTCCATGCCCTTGCCGGAGACGTCGGTCAGCACCACTTCGAGGCTGCGCCCGCCGTTCGTGCGGGCCGCGACGACGAAGTCGCCCGAGAAGGACTGGCCACCGGCCGGGCGCAGCGACATCTCACGGTGCCAACCGCGCGGCAGCGTCGGCAGCTTGCTCTGCACCCGGATGCGTTCGCGCAGGTCGAAGAGCATGGTTCCGCCGCCGCGCCAGGGCACCCCGACCCGGCTGCGGAACTGCGCGATCACCAGCCCGAAGAAGCCCACCGCCGCGACGACCAGGATGGTGCCGGGGGTCACCCGGTCCTCGCCACCGACGTACGGCTCAAGGACCGCGGCCTCGATGATCAGCGCGGTGGCCGAGGCGGCGTACAGCGCGAGCAGGCTGGCCGGGCGCAGCAGCAGGCCGCCGGCGACGATCGGCAGGACCAGTACGGAGGGGTCGCACCAGTCGGGTTGGGCGATGGTGCTGGCCGCGATGGCCGGTACGGCCGCGAGCAGGACGGCCAGGGCCAGCCAGTCGGAGCCGTCGCCGCGGAAGTAGTCCACTCCGGCCTTGCGCACGCTGGTGCGCGCCCGGTGTAGCGCCTTGCGCATCCGGGCCGTCGCGGACTCCACACCTCCGGTCTTCATCGCATCGGGACCTTATCCACCCTCCACCATGCTCCGCACGTTTCTCCGACTCCGACGCTGAATCCGACGCTTCGCATGGTCGCCCCCGGCGCGACCACGGATGGCGCGCCTCGGGCCGCTGGCCGAGAAGGAAATCCTAAGCGAAATGCGATCGCCTGTGCGGGTACGTCGCGAAGATCACCACCGGGCCCACGGGGCCGCGCACCCGCGCGCGGGCGGCACCCGACGCGGGGCGGGCGGCGGCGCGTCGGGCCCGGCGGGCGCTAGCGGGGCTGGCACCCCGGGCACCAGAAGAGGTTGCGGGCGGCGAGTTCGGCGGTGCGGATCTCGCCGCCACAAATGTGGCAGGACTGCCTGGCCCTGCGGTACACGTACACCTCTCCCCCGTGGTCGTCCACGCGCGGCGGACGCCCCATGGCCTCGGGGAGGTGCTCGGGTCGCACCGTGTCGATGCGGTTGTTCCGGACGCCTTCGCGCATGAGGTAGACCAAGTCGGCCCAGATGGCGTCCCATTGCGACCGCGTCAGATCACGGCCGGCGCGGTACGGGTCGATGCCGTGTCGGAAGAGCACCTCGGCCCGGTACACGTTGCCCACCCCGGCGACGACCTTCTGGTCCATCAGCAGCGCGGCGACCGTGGACCGACTGCGGGAGATCCGCCGCCAGGCGACCTCGCCGTCCCCGCTCGGGTCCGCCGCCACCGGCCGGTCGGCCGGCCCGCGCGCCCGCAGCGGGTCGGGGCCAAGGCGCTCGTGTATCGCCTGCTTCTCCGCGTCGGTGATCAGCGCGCAGGTGGTGGGCCCGCGCAGGTCCGCGTACGCGTCGGGGTTGGCCAGGCGCAGCCGCACGGTGTCGGTGGGTGGCGGCGCGGGGGCCGGGCCGAAGGTGAGCTTGCCGAAGAGGCCGAGGTGGATGTGGACCCAGCCGGCGGCGGCGAAGCCGAGGAAGAGGTGCTTGCCGTGCGCGTCGGCGGCGGTCAGCGGCTGGCCGTCGACGAGCGCGGCGCCGTCGGCGAACTTGCCCTGTGGGCTGCTCGCCCGCACCGGTCGGTCGGCGAAGCGCTCCCGGTAGTCCGCCGCGAGGCGGTGGATCGTATGCCCCTCAGGCACGGCTGGGTTCCTCCGGCTGCCGCGGGCCGGTGGCGGCGCTTCGCCGTCCGGCCCGGGCCGCGCTTGGTCGGGGGCCGGGTGCGGGGCCCCGCGGATCGGGATGGGGTGGGCGCCCCGCGGCCGGCCGGGCGGGGCGGTGCGTCGCCGGGCCGGGCGCGGGGCGCTACGACCCGCCGCGCCTCAGGGCTGCGGGTGGTGGGCCGGGATGGCGGGCAGGGTGCCGGTCAGCTCGTACGACGAGAGCATGTCGATGCGGCGGGTGTGCCGCTCCTCGCCCGAGTACGGCGTGTCCAGGAAGGCCGCGACGAAGCTGGTGGCCTCGTCCAGGGTGTGCATCCGGGCGCCGACGCTGAGCACGTTGGCGTTGTTGTGCTCGCGGCCGAGGCGGGCGGTCTCCTCGCTCCAGGCCAGCGCGGCGCGCGCGCCCTTGACCTTGTTCGCGGCGATCTGCTCGCCGTTGCCGGAGCCGCCGATCACGATGCCGAGGCTGCCCTCGTCCGCGACGACGCGCTCGGCGGCGCGCAGGCAGAACGGCGGGTAGTCGTCCTGGGCGTCGTAGATGTGCGGGCCGCAGTCGACGGGCTCGTGGCCGGCCGCGGTGAGCCACTCCACGAGGTGGTTCTTGAGTTCATAGCCGGCATGGTCGGAGCCGAGGTACACGCGCATGTGCTGAGTGTGGCACGAGCGGTGGCGGGTAGGCGCGGACGGGTCCTGAACACCGAGTTCCCGTGCGCAACGATTTGGAATCGCTTCTTCCGCTCGGCTTCACCCTGAGTTTGAATGCCGAAGCCGCACAGCGCACCACCAAAGCTAAGGATCGTGCATGAGTACGCAGCCGCCCCCCGTCAGGGTCGACGGGGCCAAGGACGCACCCGGGGCCCCCGGTGACGCGTCCGGCGATGGCCTCAAGGCCGGCCTGAAGAACCGACACCTGTCGATGATCGCCATCGGCGGCGTGATCGGCGCCGGCCTGTTCGTGGGCTCCGGCGCCGGCATCGCCAAGGCCGGCCCCGGCATCCTCATCTCCTACGCCATCGCCGGCCTGCTGGTCGTCCTCGTGATGCGGATGCTCGGCGAGATGGCCGCGGCCGACCCGACCTCGGGGTCGTTCTCGGCCTACGCGGACCGGGCGCTCGGGCGCTGGGCCGGGTTCACCATCGGCTGGCTGTACTGGTTCTTCTGGGTCGTGGTGCTCGCCGTGGAGGCGACCGCGGCGGCGGCGATCCTCACCGAGTGGGTGTCCCCCATCCCGCAGTGGGCGTGGGCGCTCCTGGTGATGGTCGTGCTGACCGCGACGAACCTGGCCTCGGTCGGCTCGTACGGCGAGTTCGAGTTCTGGTTCGCCGGGATCAAGGTCGTGGCGATCGCGGCGTTCATCGTCATCGCCGGGCTCGCGGTCTTCGGCGTGCTGCCGGACACCGAGGCGGTGGGCACCTCGCACCTGACCGGCGACGGCGGCTTCCTGCCCAACGGCCCCGGCACCATCCTGTCGGGCATGCTCCTGGTCGTCTTCTCCTTCATGGGCAGCGAGATCGTCACGCTGGCCGCGGGCGAGTCCGCGGAGCCGGCGAAGATGGTCAGCCGGGCGACCAACAGCGTGATCTGGCGGATCGGCATCTTCTACCTGGGCTCGATCCTGCTCGTGGTGATGCTGCTGCCGTGGAACTCGCAGGCGCTCCTTGACGACGGCCCCTACGTCGCCGCGCTGAACGAGATCGGCATCGCCCACGCCGGGACGATCATGGACGTGATCGTGGTGACGGCCGTGCTGTCCTGTCTGAACTCGGGCCTGTACACGGCCTCCCGGATGGCCTTCTCGCTCGGCCAGCGCGGCGACGCGCCCGCGTCGTTCGCACGGGTGAACAAGCGGGGCGTGCCGGCCGCCGCGATCTGGTCCTCGGTGGCCTTCGGCTTCGTCGCCGTGATCTTCAACTACACCTCACCGGACACGGTCTTCGAGTTCCTGCTGAACTCCTCCGGCGCGGTGGCCCTGTTCGTGTGGATGGTGATCTGCTTCTCGCAGCTGCGGATGCGCCCGATCATCGAGCGCGAGATGCCCGAGCGGCACACGGTGCGGATGTGGCTCTACCCGTACCTGACGTACGCGACGATCGCGCTGATCATCTTCATCCTCGGCTACATGCTCTACGACGACGAGGGCCGCGAGATGATGGTGCTCTCGCTCGTGGTGGGCGCGTTGGTGCTGGTCACCAGCCTGGTCCTGGACCGCAGGCGGGGACGCGGCGCGTCGGCCACGGCGGCGGCCGGGCCGGCCGACGCGCCGGAGCCGGCCAAGGCCCCCGAGGTGCCCAAGCAGCGCGCCTGACCCGGCCGGGCCGCCGGTCGCGGCCCCCCTGACACCAGAGCGCCCCACCCGCCCGTCCGGGCCGGTGGGGCGCTCTCGTGTGAGCGTGGCCCGGCCCCGCCCGGGGCGGGGCCGGCGCGGGTGGGTCAGGAGCGGCGGTCCAGGAGGCGCCAGGCGGCGGGGAGCAGGCCCATGGCCAGGGCCACCTTGAGCGCGTCGCCGAGCAGGAACGGGGTCAGGCCGGCGGCGACCGCGTCGGTCAGCGACATGTTGGTGGCCAGCGCCAGGTAGGGCACGCCGACCGCGTAGATGATCGCGGAGCCCACCGCCATGGTGCCCACCGTGCGGACCATGCCGCGGTCGCCGCCGCGCCGGGCCAGCGCGCCGACCGCGGTGGCCGCGAGCATCATGCCGATGACGTAGCCGAAGGAGGGGGCGGCGGCGCCCGACTCGCCCTCCGCGAACCACGGCATGCCGGCCATCCCGACCAGGGCGTACACCAGCAGCGAGAGCAGGCCGCGGCCGGCGCCGAGGGACGCCCCGACCAGCAGCGCGGCGAAGGTCTGGCCGGTGACCGGCACCGGCGAGCCCGGTACGGGGACGGCTATCTGCGCGGCGACGCCGGTCAGCGCGGCGCCCCCGACGACCAGGGCGGCGTCCCGGGCGCGGGCGCGGCCGTCGGACGAGGCGTGCAGCAGGTCGGCCAGGACCGAGCCGGGCCGAGTGGCGGTGGAAACAGTGCTCAACGTTTCTCCCCGAGAAGAGTCAGGACGGTGCGGATGGCCGAAGCGGCGCGGCCACAGCGACGTTAACCCAGCCCCTACCACCCGCCCACCGTGTACCCGGTACAAACCCGCGAGCCGACTCCTGGCGGGAACCGCACTCGGCCCGCGGCCCGGCGCCACGCTGCGGGTTCGCCGTTTCGGCTGGTCGCGTGATGCTCATCACGAAGCGGCGGGCGGTGGATGGATCGTTTTGCTGTTCCTCGCATGCGGCGGCGAGACTGTGGGCTCCCACCAATACGAGAGTACGAGCGCGATGCACGACACACCCACGTCCGGCGCGGCCGGCACGGAAGAACCGCTGGCCGGTGGGCTCAAGCAGCGCCACATGACGATGCTCGGGCTCGGCGGGGTGATCGGCGCCGGGCTGTTCGTCGGCTCGGGCGCGGGCATCGCGGTGGCGGGGCCTGGCATCGTGCTCTCCTACCTGCTCGCGGGCGCGCTCGCGATGCTGGTGATGCGGATGCTGGGCGAGATGTCGGCGGCGATGCCCGCCTCGGGCGCCTTCTCGGTGCACGCCGAGCGCGCCCTCGGCCGCTGGGCCGGCTTCTCGGTGGGGTGGCTGTACTGGTTCCTGCTGGTCGTCGTGTTGGCCGTGGAGGCGACGGGGGCGGCGGGCATCGCGCACGGCTGGGTGCCGGAGGTGCCGCAGTGGGCGTGGGTGCTGCTGTTCATGGTGGTGTTCACGGCCGCCAACCTGGCGGCCGTGCGCAACTTCGGGGAGTTCGAGTTCTGGTTCGCCGCCCTCAAGGTGGGGGCGATCGTGCTGTTCCTGGCGCTCGGACTGCTGGCGATCTTCGGGATGCTGCCGGACACCGACGCGGTGGGCCTGACCAACCTGACCGGCCAGGGCGGCTTCCTGCCCGAGGGGTGGGGCGGCGTGGTCTCCGGCGTGCTCGCGGTGGTCTTCGCCTTCGGCGGCCTCGAGGTGGTGACGATCGCGGCGGCCGAGTCGGACGACCCGGCGCGCGCGGTGGGCCGGGCGGTGCGCAGCGCGGTGTGGCGCATCGTCTTCTTCTACATCGGCTCGATGCTGGTCATCGTGACCGTGCTGCCGTGGACGGACATGGCCCCCGGCAAGAGCCCGTACGTGGCGGTGCTCGACCACGTCGGCGTGCCGGCGGCCGGGCAGATCATGAACGTCGTGGTGTTCGTGGCGCTGCTGTCGGCGCTCAACGCCAACCTCTACGGCTCATCGCGGATGATCTTCTCCCTTGCGGAGCGCGGCGAGGCGCCGCGGGCGCTGCTGCGGGTGGGGTCCGGCGGCGTGCCGCGCCGGGCGGTGTTCGCCTCGGTGGCCTTCGGCTTCGTCTCGGTGCTGCTCAACCTGAAGTGGCCGGATTCCATCTTTCAGTACCTGCTGAACGCCGTTGGCGCGGTGCTGCTCTTCGTCTGGGCGCTGATCGCCGCCTCGCAGCTTCGGCTGCGCTCGCGGATGGACCCGGCCGAGGTGGCCGCGCTGCCGCTGCGCATGTGGGCCTTCCCGTGGCTGACGTGGGCGGCTCTGGTCGCGATGGCCGGCGTCCTGGTGCTCATGCTGACCGATGACGGTGCCCGCCCGCAGTTGCTGTGGTCGGCCGGAGCGACCGCCACCGTGTTGGCCGTCGCGGGTGTACGAGAAGTGGTCAAGCGGCGCGAAGCGGCCGAAGAGCAGCCAACCTGACGATCGGTCGGGCACGCTACGTAACGATGCCGTCTGCATATCGGACAGGGCTGTCCGAACTGTTGTCCTGAGCGGACACCGGCCCCACACTGGCAGCTTCATGCGCACGTCAGGGCTCTCACGGACTGGACCTTTATCACCATGAAGCGGACCCCCGCGTTCCCCGCATCGGAGCGCGAGCCAACCAAAGGGGTAACGGACGGCAACGAAGCCGCCGCTACCGATAGCGTCAATCTTGGCCACGGTCTCAAGCAGCGACATCTGTCGATGATCGCGCTGGGTGGCGTCATCGGTGCGGGCCTGTTCGTGGGCTCCGGCGCCGGCATCCGCGCGGCGGGGCCGGCCATCGTCCTGGCGTACGCCGCCTCGGGCCTGCTGGTGATGCTGGTCATGCGGATGCTGGGCGAGATGGCCGCGGCCAATCCGGCGTCCGGCTCGTTCTCGGTGCACGCCGAGCGCTCGCTCGGCCCGTGGGCCGGGTTCACCGCCGGCTGGATGTTCTGGATGCTGCTGTGCGTGGCGGTGGCCGCGGAGGCCATCGGCGCCGCCGACATCATGGTGGGCTGGTTCCCGGACACCGAGTCCTGGATGTGGGTCGCCCTGTTCATGGTGGTGTTCACCGGCACCAACCTGGCGGCGGTGAGCAACTTCGGCGAGTTCGAGTTCTGGTTCGCGGCCCTCAAGGTCGCCGCGATCGCCGCCTTCCTGATCCTCGGCGTCCTGGCCATCATGGGCGCGCTGCCCGGCACCGACGCGCCGGGCACCGACAACCTCACCGGCGACGGCGGCTTCCTGCCCAACGGCGTGGACGGCCTGGTCGTCGGCCTGCTGGCCTCGGTGTTCGCCTTCGGTGGTCTGGAGACGGTCACCATCGCCGCCGCCGAGTCCGAGCACCCCCGCAAGGGCGTCGCCAAGGCCGTGCGCACCGCGATGTGGCGGATCGGCCTCTTCTACGTCGGCTCGATGCTGGTCATCGTCACGCTCATCCCGTGGGACGACATGGCGGTGGTCAACGACGGCCCGTACGTGGCGGTGCTGAACCACATCGACATCCCGGCGGCCGGCGACACGATGAACGTCATCGTCCTGGTGGCGCTGCTCTCGGCGATGAACGCCAACATCTACGGCGCCTCGCGCATGGCGTACTCGCTGGTCGCGCGCGGCCAGGGGCCGCGCTTCCTGAAGACGGTCAGCAACCGGGTGCCGCGCCGCGCGGTGGTCGCCTCGGCCGCGTTCGGCTTCCTGGCGGTGCTGTTCAACTACTGGTGGCCCGAGACGATCTTCAAGTGGCTGCTGAACATGGTCGGCGCGGCCGTGCTCGTGGTGTGGGGCTTCATCGCCGCGGCCCAACTGCGCATGCGGCGCCAGTTGGAGCGCGAGGCGCCGGACAAGCTCATCGTGCGCATGTGGCTCTTCCCGTACCTGACCTGGGTGGCGCTGATCGCCACGGTCGGCGTGCTGCTGCTGATGCTCCGTGAGGACGACACCCGCACGCAGCTCTTCTTCACCGCGGGGCTCGCGGTGGTCTTCGCCGTCATCGGCTACGTACGGCAGCGCGCGGCGGGCCAGGCCGGCGGCGTGGACGCCGCCGCCGTCGTGGCCGCCGCCAAGGCCGACGCGGACACCCCCGTCGCCTCCGGCGAGCCGGGCGGCAGGGCCGAGGCGCCCAAGGACGGGCCGAGCAGCTAGCGCGACACTCTTTCGACTGATCCACCCCGGCGCCGTCCGGGCCCGCTCGAAGCGGGCCCGGACGGCGCCGGCGCGTGGTGCGCGGCCCCGGCTGAAGGGGTGGCGGCGTACGACGGAGGCGGGATGGTCCCTCAGACCGGGGGACCACCCCGCCTCCGTCTTTTGGACCAGGTCAACGCCGCTCCGTGGCGCGAAATGGTCTTGCTGGTAGCGTGCACCTGCAAGTTAATTGCAATAAGCAGTCGGAGGGCTCGGCATGGCCATCTACACACTTCCTGAACTTCCGTACGACTACTCGGCGCTGGCACCGGTGATCAGCCCCGAGATCATCGAGCTGCACCACGACAAGCACCACGCCGCCTACGTCAAGGGCGCCAACGACACCGTGGAGCAGCTCGCGGAGGCGCGGGACAAGGACCAGTGGGGCGCGATCAACGGCCTGGAGAAGAACCTGGCCTTCCACTTGTCCGGGCACATCCTGCACAGCATCTACTGGCACAACATGACCGGTGAGGGCGGCGGCGAGCCGCTGGACAAGGACGGCGTGGGTGACCTGGCCGACGCCATCACCGAGTCCTTCGGCTCCTTCGCGAAGTTCAAGGCCCACCTGACCAAGGCGGCGGCCACCACCCAGGGTTCGGGCTGGGGCGTGCTGGCGTACGAGCCGGTCAGCGGCCGGCTCGTGGTCGAGCAGGTCTACGACCACCAGGGCAACGTCGGCCAGGGCTCGGTGCCCATCCTGGTCTTCGACGCCTGGGAGCACGCCTTCTACCTGCAGTACAAGAACCAGAAGGTGGACTTCATCGAGGCGATGTGGCAGGTCGTCAACTGGCAGGACGTGGCCAAGCGCTACCGCTCCGCCACCGAGCGGGCCGGCAACCTGCTGCTCGCCCCCTGAGCCGCGGCCGCGGCGGAAGCGCGGGCGGCACGCCGCCGGCTCCCGCGCGCCGGCCGCCCCCGACCTCCTGCTGACGTGATCGTCTTCTCACCCTTCACGTAGGCGGGCGGAAAAAGGCAGGGCCCCCACGCGATCGACGCGCGTGGGGGCCCTGTCGTGCCCGACCCTCCCACACGTCCCACGGGTCCCGCCGCACCCGTCCACGGGCCCGCCGTGCCGCGCCCCCGCGCGTCACCAGCTTCCATTCCCTCCCTTTATCACCTCCGTGCATCACGCATGAAATGATTCCTGCTGACCTACACATGAGACGAAGACGAGGGAGTCCCGTCGTGCCCGGTGAGAACCTGACCCGTGAAGAGGCCCGTACCCGGGCCGAGCTGCTCACCGTGGACGCGTACGACATCGCGCTCGACGTGCGCGGTGCCGTCGGGGCCCAGGAGGGCGACGGGCCGCGCACCTTCCGTTCGGTCACCACCATCCGGTTCCGCTGCGCCACCGAGGGCGCCGACTCCTTCGCGGATCTGCTCGCCCCCTCGATCACCTCGCTCACCCTGAACGGGCGCGCGCTCGACGTCTCCGAGGTCTACGACGGGTCCCGGATCGCGCTGACCGGCCTGGCCGCGGAGAACACGCTGACCGTGGACGCGCGGTGCGCGTACAGCAAGACCGGCCAGGGCCTGCACCGTTTCGTGGACCCCGAGGACGGCGAGGTCTACCTCTACACGCACTTCGAGCCGGCCGACTCGCGCCGGGTCTTCGCCAACTTCGAGCAGCCCGACCTGAAGGCCCCCTTCACCTTCGCGGTGACCGCGCCCGAGGGCTGGACGGTGCTCAGCAACGGCGAGCGGGACGGCGAGAGCACCCCGGCCGAGGGCGGCGGCACGCACACCCGCTTCGTGCCGACCAGGCCGATCTCCACGTACATCACCGCCGTCGTCGCCGGCCCGTACCACTACGAGCGCGACCACTACAGCCGGACCCTGCCCGACGGCAGCACGCTGGAGATCCCGCTGGGCGCGCTCTGCCGCAAGGGGCTGGCCAGGCACTTCGACGCGGACGACATCTTCACCGTCACCAAGCAGGGGCTCGACTTCTTCCACGAGCGGTTCGACTACCCGTACCCGTTCGGCAAGTACGACCAGGCGTTCGTGCCCGAGTACAACATCGGCGCGATGGAGAACCCGGGCTGCGTCACCTTCCGCGAGGAGTACATCTTCCGGGGCAGGGTCACCCAGGCGTCCTACGAGGCCCGCAGCAACACCCTGCTGCACGAGATGGCCCACATGTGGTTCGGCGACCTGGTCACCATGGAGTGGTGGGACGACCTGTGGCTCAAGGAGTCCTTCGCCGACTTCATGGGCGCCTACGCGCTGGTCGGCGCCACCCGCTTCACCGACGGCTGGATCACCTTCGCCAACCGCCGCAAGAGCTGGGCCTACCGCGCCGACCAGCTCTCCTCCACGCACCCGGTCACCGCCGACATCCGGGACCTGGAGGACGCCAAGCTCAACTTCGACGGCATCACGTACGCCAAGGGCGCCTCGGTGCTCAAGCAACTGGTGGCCTACGTCGGCGAGGAGGCGTTCCTCGAAGGCGCCCGCCGCTACTTCAAGCGGCACGCCTACGGCAACACCACCCTGGGCGACCTGCTCTCGGTGCTCCAGGAGACCTCGGGCCGGGATATGGCAGCCTGGTCCGCGGCCTGGCTCCAGACCGCCGGCGTCAACGCGCTCACCCCGCAGGCCACCTACGACGCGCAGGACAGGATCACCGAGCTGGCCGTGTTCCAGGAGGCCGCCGACTCGCACCCGACGCTGCGCCCGCACCGCGTGGCCGTCGGCCTCTACCGGCGCGCGGACGGCGCCCTGACCCGGTACGCGCGGGCCGAGGTGGACGTGGCGGGCCCGCGCACCGTCGTCAGCGAGCTGGCCGGCCTGGAGCGGCCCGACCTGATCCTGGTCAACGACGAGGACCTGACGTACTGCAAGATCCGCTTCGACGAGGGCTCGCTCGCCACCCTGCGCGGGCACCTCGGCGAGCTGACCGACCCCATGGCGCGCGCCCTGTGCTGGTCCGCGCTGTGGAACCTGACCCGGGACGCGCTCATGCCGGCCCGCGACTTCCTCGCCCTGGTCGAGGCGTTCGCCGGCGCCGAGACCGACATCGGCGTGTTGCAGATGGTGCAGTCGTGGGCCGGTTCGGCGCTGGCCCACTACACGGCGCCCGCCGCGCGCGAGGCCGCCGGTCAGGCGCTGGCCCAGGGCGCGCTGCGCGAGCTGCGGCAGGCGGAGCCGGGCAGCGGCCACCAACTGGCCTGGGCCCGCTTCTTCGCCGGTGCCGCCTCCGCCGAGGCCGACCTGCAGCTCCTGGACGGCCTGCTCGCCGGCAACGCGAAGATCGACGGCCTGGACGTGGACCAGGAGCTGCGCTGGACGTTCCTGGCCCAGCTCGCCGCGCACGGCGCCGCCGACGCGGAGCGCGTCGACGCCGAGCTGGCCCGCGACGACACCGCGTCCGGCAAGCGGCACCAGGTGCGCTGCCTGACCGCGCGCCCGTCGGCCGAGGTCAAGGCCGCGGCGTGGGAGTCGGTCGTGGAGCGCGACGAGCTGTCCAACGCGCTGGTGGAGGCCACCATCGCCGGCTTCGGGCAGTCGCACCAGCGCGCGCTGCTCGCCCCGTTCGCGCCCCGGTACCTGGCGGCCCTGGAGCGGGTGTGGCGGGAGCGGTCCATCGAGATCGGCATGTCCATCGTGACGGGCCTCTTCCCGATCCAGCAGGGCGACCAGGCCACGCTGGACGCCGTGGAGGGCTGGCTGACCGAGCACCCGGACGCCGCCCCGGCCCTGCGCCGGCTGGTCGCCGAGGGCCGCGACGACCTGGCGCGCGCGGTGCGCGCCCAGTCCCGCGACGCCGCCTGAACGAGGCGTCGCGCGGCGAGACGTAGCTCCGTGTGACGTAGCCGAGCGCGGCCGGGGGCCGGCCGGGGGTGTTCTCCCGGCCGGCCCCCGCGGCGTGTGGGGCCGCGCGCCTTCGCGGGTACGGGCACGGCTCGCCCTCGCGGGTACGGGAACCGCCCGCTCTCGCGCGGGGCGGGGGCCGCCCTTGCCCGGGGAGTATGCCGAGCTACCCGAATATGTCAGCGATGCTCGAACTTTTGCGCTTTGGTGCAGTGTTGTACCAATTTTCCGTCAGTTCTGTCACGGCGCTGACCCGCCGCCCCGGGGCGCGGGAGCCTGCGGGGCATGACCGCTGACTTCACCGCCCCGCGCGATGCCGCCACGCCTCGCCCCCTCGGCCACCTGTCCGCCACCCAGCGCCGCGTTCTGACCGAGCGCCAGTTGCGGGAGCACGGGGTGCCGGCGGCCCTGGTCGCCGAGCGCGGCCGGGCCGGCGGCCCCTGGCAGCAACTCCTGCCCGGCGTCTACCTGTTGCATCCGGGCCGGCCCAGCGGCGAGGAGCGGGCGGAGGCCGCGCTGCTGTACGCGGCACCACCGGGCGCGG
This sequence comes from Streptomyces sp. 71268, assembly GCF_029392895.1. Lineage (NCBI taxonomy): Bacteria > Bacillati > Actinomycetota > Actinomycetes > Kitasatosporales > Streptomycetaceae > Streptomyces > Streptomyces sp. 71268. The sequence continues at coordinate 5,956,690 of NZ_CP114200.1, read as the reverse complement.
GCCCCGGGCCGTACCCGCCGGCCGTGGTGACCGGGGCGGCGGCGCTCGCGCTGCACGGGTTCACCACCCTGCCGCCGCTGGCCGGCCTCGACCGCATCGACGTCCTGGTGGGCCACGCGTGGCGGCCGCGCTCGACGGCCTTCGTCCACCTGCTCCGCACGGCCGCGCTCCCCCGCCCGCAGCACGTCGCCGGCCTGCCGGTGGCCCCGGTGCCGCGCGCGCTCGCGGACCTCGTCCGCGACCTGCGCAGCGCCGACGAGGTGCGCGCGGTGTTGGTGGAGGCCGTGCGCGGCAAGCACTGCGAGGCGAGCGTCCTGGTACGGGAGTTGGCCCTGGCCCGCCTGCTGGACCAGCCGCAGGTGGCGGGCGCGATCGAGGGCCTGATGGCCGAGGGCCGCGCGGTCGCCGAGGGGCTGCTCTACCGGATGGTGCGCGAGTACCGGCTGCCGGAGCCGCTGTGGAACGTGGGGCTGAGCCTGCCGGGCGGCGTTTACCTGGCCGGCGTCGACGCTTACTGGCCGCGGCAGGCCGTGGCCGTCGAGCTGGTGGCGCGCGAGCCACGGGTGGACGGGCGCGCCCCCTGGCCACGGGACGCGTGTCGCCGCGAGCACCTGGCGGGCCTTGGCATCACGGCCATCCAGGTCACCGCGCGGCGGCTGCGGGGCGGCCTGGAGCGGCAGGCCGCGATCGTACGGACCGCGCTGATGGCGTCCGTCGATCGCGAGCCCGCCACCTCCCTCGTCATCCTGCCGCGTTGACCCGCGGCGCCAGGCTGGCGTGCCGGCCCTGCTCGACGGTGCGCACCACGCGCTCGCTCCCCTTCGGGGCGGCCCCGCGCGCGGCGTCGGCGCGGGCGGAGCCTGCGGTAGCGGCGTCGGTGGCGCCACCGGTTGTGCCGCAGAACTCCGCATCCACCACGGCCATGCCCTGGCCGGTCCAGTCGGCGTTGAGGTTCAGCGCGATCTGGTGGCGGCCGTCCTCGCTGGAGAAGGCGTACGAGGACGAGCCGTTGATGCCGCCGTCGTGGCCCCAGACCGTGGTGTCGCAGGACAGGCGCAGCTCGGCCACGCCGAGCCCGTACCGCAGCGGCACGTCCTCGCCGACCGGCACGGTGGTCTTCATCTCGGCCAGCGCCGCCCGGGGCAGCAGCCTGCCCTGGAGGAGGGCGGCGTAGAAGCGGTTGAGGTCGGCCGAGGTGGAGATGGCCTCGCCGGCCGCCCAGCCCCAGGAGGGGTTGAGCAGGGTGGTGTCGTGGATCTTCCCCCGCGGGTCGTCGGGGAACTTGCTGTAGCCGCGCCCGTGCGGCCGCGGCATGCTCGCCCTGGTGCCGGGCAGGGTGGTCGAGCGCAATCCCAGCGGCTTGATGATGCGCTGCCTGACCTGCGTGGCGTACGGGGTGCCGGTCACCTTCTCGATGATCAGGCCGGCCAGCATGTAGTTGGTGTTGGAGTAGTTCCAGCCGGTCCCGGGCTTGAAGTCGGCCTTGTGGCGCATGGCGATGGCGATGGCGTCGCGCGGCGTCAGCGTGTCGTAGCGGTGCTTGAGGAAGCCCACGCCCAGGTAGGTCTTCCCGAACTCCGCGTCGGCGGTGTAGTTGAAGATCCCGCTGGTGTGGTTGAGGAGTTGGCGGACCGTGATCGCGCGGCCGTCGTGGCCGTTGCCGCGCACGAGGCCCGGCAGGTAGGTGTCGACCGACGCGTCCAGGTCGACCTTCCCCTCGGCCTGCAACTGGAGCAGCACGGTCGCCGTGAACGTCTTGGTGATGCTGGCGATCCGGTACCGGTCGTGCTCGCCACGCGGCTTGCCCGTCCTCAGGTTCGCCACGCCCGCGTCGCCGTTCCACACCCCGTGCTCGTCGCGCGCCTGCGCCAGCGCCCCGGGCACGCCGGCCTCGTCGACCTGCGCCTCGAGCGCGGCCCGCGTCGCCGCGTGCCCGGCCTCCCGCGCCGCGCCGCCCCGGCTGCCGTCGGTCGCGCCCGCGACGGGCGCGCTCAGCACCGCGGCGCCCAACGCGGCGACCGCGGTCGCCCCCACCACGACGGTTCGTATCGCCCGTGCCCGCATCCGCGATCACCCTCTTCTCCGCGCGTCACCGCGCGTTGTCCGCCTCGCGTTCTCGCTGTCGTGAGGACATGACGTCGGGCGCGCCGGGAGGGTTGATCAACTGGGCGGCGCCGTGCGCCGCGTCACACCGTCCGGCGCCACGCCCTGGCGATACCCGAGCCGTGGCGCCGCGCCGTGGGCCGCTACTACCGCTTGCGCAGCAGCAGTTCGGCGTTGCGGTCGTGCGGGTCGCCGGCGAGCGCGGTGCTGCGGCCCGGGGCGTTGAAGGCCAACTCGCGGTAGAGGGCGGCCAGGCCGGTCTGGGAGAGGTCGGTGTGGTCCGCGCGGTACGGGGCGGCGGACTCGATGAGGGTGGTGAACAGCGACAGGGTGCCGTCCCGGTTGTCCACCAGCTCGATGACGCGGGCCAGTTGGGGGAAGTCCACATGGGACGCGGTGGTGATCTCCCAGAACGTCTTGCGCGGGGTGATCTCGTTCTTGTGGCTGTGCCCGTTGATCCAGGCGACCACCTGCGGGTGGCGCTGGAAGAGGGCCACCAGCTCCGCGCCGCTGTGCCGGGCCTCCTTCGGCCGGGCCGGGTCGCGGTTCATGTTCTTCATGCTGCGGCTGTAGTGGTGGCTGAAGACGATGACGTGCTGGTCGCGGTGTGCCTTCAGGGTCCGCTCCAGCCAGCGCAGTTGGGCGGTGCCGACGGAGCCGGTGTAGTGGCCGCCCGGGTCGGTGGAGTCCAGGCTGACGCCGATGACGTCGGCGGAGATGCGGAACGTGTAGTAGAGGGTGCCCGCCTCCAGGTTGGCGCGGGTGTAGCCGTGGCCGACCGGGCCGGCACCGGTGTGCCGCGGGTCGAGGTGGGCGGCCAGGTACTCGCGGGGCGTGAAGGGCGCGCGCCGCTCGTCGGGGGTGACGGTGCGCATCCCCTTCGCGTGCGTGCGCAGCAGCTCACGCATCCGCTTGCCGGTGGGGTCGGCACCCACCTTCTCGGCCTCGGCGAGCTTCTTCGCGTCGGCGGCGGGGATGAGTTGGATCTTGCGCCGCCCGGTGGCGAAGTCGGCGAGGAAGCCGCCGCCGAAGGCGTAGGAGCCGCCGTTGAGGTCGTCGTGGTTGCCGATGGTGGAGTACCAGGGCATCCGCAGCCCGGGGCTGTTGACCTCGCGCAGCGCGGCCTTGAGGAAGCCGTCCAGGCGGGGGAAGCCGAGCTTCTTGTCGGCGTCGCGCAGCGCGCTGTCCGGGTGCCAGAACTCGCGCAGGCCGCTGTCCTGGACGCCCTCGTAGCGGCGCGGGTCACCGGTGTTGGGGGTGATCCGGCCGCCGCTCATGGCGGTCAGGAACCAGTCCAGCTCGACCTTCGCGTTGTTGTCGGTGTTGTCGCCGGTGGTCATCGCGAAGGAGAGCGGGGCGCCGGTCGCCGGGCCGTACCGCAGCGCGTTGACCCGCTCGACGAGCGAGACGGCGCCGACGACGGTCAGCGCCTCGTGCGGACGCCAGGCGCTGACCCGGCCCGAGCGCAGGAACTCGTACCGCAGCGGGTGCTGCACGTCGGTCAGGTGCAGGTCGGTGAGTTGTACGAAGGAGGCGAGCGTGGTGCGCCGGTCGGCCCGCCCGGCCTTGGCGGCGGCCAGCTCGCCGCGCACCGTGCGGGCCCAGCCGGGCCCCTCGCCCAGCCGCCGGTACGCGCCGGTGCCGCGCGGGGTGGCGACGCCGCGCAGCGTGGTGCCGGCGGCCGACGGCCGCGCCGGGGCGGCGGGCACGGGGGCGGCGCGGCGCTCGACGTCGGGGACGGTCGGCGCCGGGGACGGGGAGGCGGTGGCCGAACCGGAGTGGGGCCCGAAGGCGAGGCCGAGCCCGACGGCGGCGCCGGTGCCCCCGGCCGCGGCCAGCAGGGTGCGGCGGTTGACCGCGGCGACCGCCGAGGTGGCGGCGTCGGCGGCGGAGCGGATACGGGACCGGGCGGTACGGGACATGCGCGCTCTCCCCGATTCGATGCGCGGAAGCGGTACGGACGTTCGGTGCGGTTCGTGCGGTGCGGGCCTGCGGTGTGGACGTACGGGCGAGGGGCCGGCCGGTACGGCGACCGGTCAGCGCCTTCACGTTGGATCGTTGGCAGCGGGGGTGGCCTGTGCGTGAACGCGGCGGCAACGCGCGACGCCCATCTCCGCACGTGGATCACCCCTCCTGGCGACGGCCACGGACCGCTCGCCCACGGGAGTCGTGCCGGTCACCACACGTTCACCGGACCGGGGAACGGGCCGGGGTCACGGCCGGGCGGAGCGGCTGGGCGGCTGGGCGGCTGGGCGGAGCAGCCTGGCGACGGTCGGACCGCCGCTGGGCGGAACGGCGGCCCGGGGGCCCCGGGGAGGGGCGCGCAGAGGCGCCCGAAGGGCTCCTTGGCCCCGCGTGCGGGGGCCCGGGAGCGGTGCCAGCATGGGAGGGAAGGGGAGTAAAGGACGTGCTGTGTGTGAGGAGCCTCCCGTGACTGGCACGAAGAAGTGGACCACCGAGATCACCATCACCGAGGTCGGCCGCGAGGTGACCGCGGAGGCCAGGCTGCACGGCGAGAACAGCGGTTCGCTGGTGGGCTACGGCAGCGCCATCTGCAAGGTGACCGACGCCAACGTCCCCGCGATCGGCGACGAACTGGCCGCCGCCCGGGCCTTCTCCGACCTCAGCCACCAGTTGCTCCACAACGCCGCGGAGGACATCGAGGCGCATACCCGCCAGCCGGTGGACCACCTCCGGGTGTGACGAGCCGCCCACGCCGACGGCCGGCGCCCCGAGAGCGGGCGGGACTGACGCCCGCGCGCCCCACGGGTGCCCGGTGAGCGCGGCTACCGCTGGATGACCGCGGGTTGCCGCTACGTGACCGGAGGTCGAGGCCGCGCGACCGGCCGTTGACGCCTGGTGACCGCGAGTTGACAGTTACCGAGCGCCCGACGGCCGGTGGGTGACCGCCCGGTGAGCGCCCGGCCGCACTGCGGCCCGGGCCCGGCGAGCTCCGGCCGTGGCTTGCCGCACGAGGCGTACGCGAGCACCGGACGTACGCACGTACGCGTACGCCCCGACACACGCGTACACCCCGGGCACGCACGCCCCGACAAGCGGGCGACGACCGGCAGACACCACAGACGCGTCAGCCAGCACACGGCCGACCGCCGCCGCGCGCGCCACCAGCCGAGCGCCGGCGCTGACCTCCCACAACCCGCCCCCGCGCTCCCCGCCCTCCCGATAGGGCCGGGGAGCGCGTCCGCGTTCCCACCCTCGGGCCGGCCGGGCGCGCCCGCACGGCCCGGCCCCCACCCGCACCCCCGCTCGCCGCCGCAACCCGCAACCACAGCAGCACCCGCGTCCGCTTCACGGCATTGCGTACGCTTCGCCGCTCATTGCGAGTTGGCGGGAATATGCCAATCGGCATCTCTGGCTCGGGCAGCACTCCCCAAACAACGCGTCCTTACACAAGGGTGAACGGTCTATTGGCTCCGTATTCCGAACAAGGATGCCCATGTCCCGATCACCTGAAGACATATCCCGACGCAAGAGACGCACGGCCCGGGTCGTGCTCGCCGCGGGTCTGGTGGCGGCGCTGTCCGCGACCGGCGTGGCGCCCGTCCTCGCCGACGAGCCCACCCCCGGCGGCGCCCCGCCCGCCTCCGCCAAGCCGGCCAAGCCGGCGGGGGACAAGCTCGGCGCGGCCGACGCCAAGCTGCTCGCCGAGGCCAAGGCCGAGGGCGACAAGACGATCACGATGATGGTGGCGGCCCAGCCCGGCTCGACCGACCGTGTCGCCGACACCCTCGACGCCGTCAAGGGCGCCTCCGTCGGCCGCACCTACGACAAGCTCGGCTACGTCCGCGCCACCGTGCCGATCGCCCGGGCCGACCAGGCCATCGGGGCGGCCAAGCGGATGGCCGACGTGCACGGCATCGACCTCAAGCACGAGATCAAGCTCCCGGACCCGACGCCCGGCGCCGACGCGGTGCGCGGCGGCTCGTCCGCGAAGTCCGGTTCGTACCCGGCGCCGGACAAGAACACGCCGGCCCGGAACCCGTACCAGCCCGCGCACGAGACGGGCGCCGTGGACTTCGTGAAGCAGAACCCGCGCGCCGACGGCCGAGGTGTGACGATCGGCGTGATCGACTCCGGCGTGGACCTCGCGCACCCCGCGCTGCAGAAGACCACCACCGGTGAGCGCAAGATCGTGGACTGGGTGACGGCGACCGACCCGATCACCGACAACGACGGCACCTGGCGCCCGATGACAACCAACGTCTCGGGCCCGTCCTTCTCCTACCAGGGCCGCACCTACACCGCCCCGGCGGGCGCGTACCAGGTCAGCCGCTTCCAGGAGAAGATCACCGACGGCGGCCCGGACGGCAGCGACTACCACGGCGACGTCAACCGCGACGGCGACAAGACCGACTCCTGGGCGCTGCTCTACGACGCGGCGAAGGGCACCGTCCGCGTCGACCTGAACGACAACGGCGACTTCACCGACGACACGCCGATGAAGCCCTACCGGGACGGGTTCCAGATCGGCTACTTCGGCACGGACGACCCGAAGACCCCGGTCGCCGAGCGCTCGCCGTTCGTCGTGGAGATCCGCAAGGACGTGTCGCTCGACCCGCTGGGTGGCTCCAACGTCGGCAAGAAGGCCGACTTCGTCAACGTGGGCATCATCGAGTCCGAGCACGGCACGCACGTGGCGGGCATCACGGCGGCCAACAAGCTCTTCGGCGGGAAGATGAACGGCGCCGCCCCCGGCGCCAAGGTCGTCTCCTCGCGGGCGTGCAGTTGGAGCGGCGGCTGCACCAACGTGGCGCTGACCGAGGGCATGATCGACCTCGTCACCAAGCGCGGCGTGGACATCGTCAACATGTCGATCGGCGGCCTGCCGCCGCTGAACGACGGCAACAACGCGCGCTCGGAGCTGTACACCCGGCTCATCGACACCTACGGCGTGCAGCTCGTCATCTCGGCGGGCAACAGCGGCCCCGGCGCCAACACCATCGGCGACCCGTCGCTGGCCAACAAGGTGATCAGCGTGGGCGCCGGCGTCTCGAAGGAGACCTGGGCCGCCAACTACGGCTCGCAGGTGAAGCGGGAGTACAACCTCTTCCCGTTCTCCTCGCGCGGCCCGCGTGAGGACGGCGGCTTCACGCCGACCCTGGTCGCCCCGGGCGCGTCGATCAACACGACGCAGACCTGGATACCCGGCTCGCCGGTCAAGGAGGCCGGCTACGAACTGCCGGTCGGCTACAGCATGCTGCAGGGCACCTCGATGGCCTCGCCGCAGGCGGCCGGCGCGTCCGCGCTGCTGCTCTCGGCGGCCAAGCAGCGCGGTATCAAGCTGACCCCGGCCACCCTGCGCACCGCGCTGACCAGCACCGCGCACAAGATCCCCGGCGTGCAGGCGTACGAGCAGGGCGCCGGCCGGATGGACATCGTGGACGCCTGGAAGTCGATCCGGCGGGGCGCGCACGGGCACGCGTACACGGTCAAGGCGCCGGTGAAGACCGCGCTGTCGGACTACCTGAAGACCCCGGGCTTCGGCACCGGCGTCTACGACCGCGAGGGCGGCCTGAAGGCCGGCCAGTCCCGGACGTACGACGTGACCATCACCCGCACCACGGGCCCGGACCGCGCGGTGCGGCACACGCTGAAGTGGCGCAACAACAGCGGCGCGTTCCGGCTGGCGGGCGGCTCCTCGGTGGTGCTGCCGCTGAACAAGCCGGTCACCGTCAAGGTGGTGGCCAGGCCCGGCGCGACCGGCGTGCACAGCGCCATCCTGGAGGTCAACGACCGTCGCACCGAGGGCGTCGACCACCAGATCCTGAACACCGTCGTGGTGGCGAAGCCGCTGGCGGGCCCGGCGTACGCGGTCAAGGAGTCGGGTTCGGTCCAGCGCAACGCGCCGACCTCGTACTTCGTGAACGTCCCCAAGGGCGCCAAGACGCTTGAGGTGGCGCTCGGCGGGCTGCGCGACAAGAGCCAGACCCGGTTCGTCGCGATCAACCCGTACGGCGTGCCGGTCGACTCGACCTCGTCGATCGCCTGCTACCCGAACTACGACAACCCGGCCAACACCTGCCGGCCCGACCGCCGCGCCTACCCGAACCCGATCCCGGGCGTGTGGGAGATCGAGGTCGAGTCGCGGCGCACCTCGCCGGTCCTGGACAACCCGTACCAGCTCACCGTGAACGCGCTGGGCAGCACCTTCTCGCCCGAGACGCAGACCCTCGCGGAGGCGAAGGTCGGCCAGGCCACGCCGGTGGAGTGGAAGGTCAGCAACGGGTTCGGCCCGATCGACGGCAAGCTCCAGGGCGGCCCGCTGGGCTCCGCCCGCACCGAGCGGCCCACGATCAAGCAGGGTGAGACGCAGACCAGCCAGGTCACGGTCGCCGAGGGCGCCTCGCGCCTGGACGTGGCGATCGGCGGCGCGGCCGACGGCAAGGCCGACCTCGACCTGGCCGTCGTCTTCAACGGCCAGGTGGTGGGCGAGTCCACGTCGTCCGGCTCGGACGAGAAGGTGTCGCTGCGCTCCCCCAAGGCCGGCGTCTACACCATCGAGGTGGCCGGCTACGCCGTACCCGCCGGCAGCACCGCCTACGACTACCGGGACCTGTTCTTCGCCCCCTCGCTCGGCGAGCTGAAGGCCGACGGCGGCAAGCGGATCACGCTCGCCAACGGGCAGTCGACGCAGGTCACCGCCGATGTCGTGGTCGCGGGCCCGGCTCCGGAGGGTCGCACGTTCTTCGGCGAGCTGTCGCTGGTCAATCAGGCCGGCACCAGCACCGGCGGCGGCAGCGTCCGGATCGGCAAGGTCATTCCGTAGTACGCGGCAGTAGACGGCAGCACGCCGTAGTACGAGTACGCGGCCGGCCCCGCGGACCCTCGCCCCGGACAGGCGGAGGTCCGCGGGGCCGGTGTCACCCGGCGGGGCGAGCCGACGCCATTGGCTCGCCCCGCCGCGTCGTGCCGGCACCGGCCACGGGATGGGCGCGATATTCAGCGGGGCCGCCCCGCGCGGCGTGGAAGGATGGCTGGTCACTACGGCTGACGTACGTCGAAAAGTTAGGAGATGCCCAGGTGCCTGGCACGAATCTGACCCGCGAAGAGGCGCAGGAGCGGGCGCGCCTGCTCACCGTCGACGCGTACGAGATCGAGCTCGATCTCTCCGGCGCGCAGGAAGGTGGCACTTACCGCTCGGTGACCACGGTCCGGTTCGACAGCGCCGAGGGTGGCGCTTCCTCGTTCATCGACCTGGTCGCGCCCGCGGTGCACGAGGTGGTGCTGAACGGCACGGCGCTGGACGCGGCCGAGGTCTTCGCCGACTCCCGGATCGCGCTGCCCGACCTGCGCGCGGGCCGCAACGAGCTGCGCGTCGTGGCCGACTGCGCGTACACCAACACCGGCGAGGGGCTGCACCGGTTCGTCGACCCGGTGGACCAGCAGGCGTATCTGTACACCCAGTTCGAGGTGCCTGACGCGCGCCGGGTCTTCGCGTCCTTCGAGCAGCCGGACCTGAAGGCGACGTTCCAGTTCACCGTGGTGGCCCCGGAGGGCTGGACGGTGATCTCCAACTCGCCGACGCCCGAGCCGAAGGACCGCACCTGGACCTTCGAGCCCACGCCGCGCATCTCCAGCTACATCACGGCGCTGATCGTCGGCCCGTACCACAGCGTGCACAGTACGTACGAGAAGGACGGGCGCTCGGTGCCGCTGGGCATCTACTGCCGCCCCTCGCTGGCCGAGTTCCTGGACGCGGACGCGATCTTCGAGGTCACCCGGCAGGGCTTCGACTGGTTCGAGGAGAAGTTCGACTACGCGTACCCGTTCGCCAAGTACGACCAGCTCTTCGTGCCGGAGTTCAACGCCGGCGCGATGGAGAACGCGGGCGCGGTCACCATCCGCGACCAGTACGTCTTCCGGTCCAAGGTGACCGACGCGGCGTACGAGGTGCGGGCCGAGACGATCCTGCACGAGCTGGCCCACATGTGGTTCGGCGACCTGGTCACCATGGAGTGGTGGAACGACCTGTGGCTGAACGAGTCGTTCGCCACCTACACCTCCATCGCCTGCCAGGCGTACGCCCCGGGCTCGAAGTGGCCGCACTCGTGGACCACGTTCGCCAACTCGATGAAGACCTGGGCCTACCGGCAGGACCAGTTGCCGTCCACGCACCCGATCATGGCCGAGATCAACGACCTGGACGACGTGCTGGTCAACTTCGACGGCATCACGTACGCCAAGGGCGCCAGCGTCCTCAAGCAGCTCGTGGCCTATGTCGGGCAGGACGAGTTCTTCCGTGGCGTGCAGGCGTACTTCAAGCGCCACGCGTACGGCAACACGCGGCTGAGCGACCTGCTGGGCGCCCTTGAGGAGACCAGCGGGCGCGACCTGAAGACGTGGTCGAAGCTGTGGCTGGAGACGGCCGGCATCAACATCCTGCGCCCGGAGATCGAGACCGACGCGAACGGGATCATCACCTCCTTCGCCGTCCGCCAGGAGGCCCCCGCGCTGCCCACCGGCGCCAAGGGCGAGCCGACGCCGCGCCCGCACCGGATCGCGATCGGCGCCTACGACCTGGACGCCAACGGCAAGCTGGTGCGCGGTGCCGGGGTGCCCGACGGCGAGGACTGGGGGCGGATCGAGCTGGACGTGGACGGCGAGCTGACGCCGGTCCCGCAGTTGGTCGGCAAGCCGCGCCCCGCCGTGGTGCTGCTCAACGACGACGACCTGTCGTACGCGAAGGTGCGCCTGGACGAGGAGTCGCTGCGCCAGGTCACCCAGCACCTGGGCGACTTCGCCGAGTCGCTGCCGCGCGCGCTGTGCTGGGCCTCGGCGTGGGACATGACCCGCGACGGCGAGCTGGCCACCCGCGACTACCTGGAGCTGGTGCTCTCCGGCATCGGCAAGGAGTCCGACATCGGCGTCGTGCAGTCGCTGCACCGCCAGGTGAAGCTGGCCCTTGACGTGTACGCGGCTCCCGCCTGGCGCGAGACCGGGCTCGCGAAGTGGGGCGAGGCCGCGCTGGAGCACCTGCGAGCCGCCGCGCCCGGCAGCGACCACCAGTTGGCGTGGGCCCGCGCGTTCGCCGCGACCGCCCGCACCGACGAGCACCTGGACCTGCTGGCCGCGCTGCTCGACGGCAGCCAGTCCATCGAGGGCCTGGCCGTGGACACCGACCTGCGCTGGTCGCTGCTGCTGCGGCTGGCCGCCACCGGCCGCGCCGACGACGCGGCGATCGACGCCGAGCTGGAGCGGGACAGGACCTCGGCCGGCGAGCAGCACGCGGCCAGCGCCCGCGCGGCGCGCCCGACGCCGGAGGCCAAGGCGGAGGTGTGGGCGGCGGTCGTGGAGTCGGACACGCTGCCCAACGCCATGCAGGAGGCGGCCATCAACGGCTTCGTCCAGGCCGACCAGCGCGAGCTGCTCGCGCCGTACGCGGAGAAGTACTTCGCGGCGGTCAAGGGCGTCTGGGACGACCGCAGCCACGAGATCGCCCAGCAGATCGCGGTGGGCCTCTACCCCTCGTTGCAGATCTCGCAGGCCACGCTGGACGCCACGGACGCGTGGCTGGCCAGCGCCGAGCCGAGCGCGGCGCTGCGCCGCGTGGTGACGGAGAACCGCGCGGGCGTTGAGCGGGCGCTGCGTGCGCAGCGGGCTGACGCCGACGCGGCAGCGGCGGCATAGCGCGGCTGCGGCATAGCGCTCTCGCGGCAGCGGCGGGCTGAGGCTTCCGCGTGGCAGAGGCGGGCCGCGACCGTCGACGGACAGGGGTCGGCCCCCGTCCCTCCTGGTGGGGGGGCGGGGGCCGATCGCGTGGTGGCGGGGCTCGCGTGCCGTCGCCGGGCGGGGGCTAGCGGCCCCGGGCGGCCCGGCGGGCGAGCAGCGCCTCGCGTCGCTCGTCGAAGCGGGTCGCCTGCTCGTCGAGCCCGCCCATGAACATGCCCAGCTCCTCCTGTGCCGCGAGCCCGTCCGGGCCGAGCCCGGAGATCTCCAGCACCTTGAGGTAGCGCAGCACGGGCTGGAGCACGTCGTCGTGGTGGATGCGCAGGTTGTAGATGCCGCCGATGGCCATCTGGGCCGCCGCCCGCTCGAAGCCGGGGATGCCGTGGCCCGGCATCCGGAAGGCCACCACCACGTCGCGCACCGCGCACATGGTCTGGTCGGGGGCCATCTCGAACGCCGCCGAGAGCAGGTTGCGGTAGAAGACCATGTGCAGGTTCTCGTCGGTGGCGATGCGCGCCAGCATCCGGTCGCACACCGGGTCGCCCGAGTGGTGACCGGTGTTGCGGTGCGAGATGCGGGTGGCGAGTTCCTGGAAAGCGACGTACGCGATCGAGTGCAGCATGCTGTGCGCGTTGTCGGACTCGAACCCCTCCGACATGTGCGACATGCGGAAGCGTTCGAGTTCGACGGGGTCGACGGCGCGGGAGGTGAGCAGGTAGTCCCGCATCACGATGCCGTGCCGGCCCTCCTCGGCGGTCCACCGGTGCACCCAGGTGCCCCAGGCGCCGTCCCGGCCGAAGAGGGTGGCGATCTCGTGGTGGTAGCTGGGCAGGTTGTCCTCGGTGAGGAGGTTGACCACCAGCGCCACCCGGCCGACCGAGCTGACCTTGGACTGGTCGGGGGCCCACGCCTCGCCGCCCATCACACCGTCGAAGTTACGGCCGTCGCTCCACGGCACGTACTCGTGGGGCATCCATTCCTTGGCGACGCCCAGATGCCGGTTCAGCTCGGTCTCGACGACCTCTTCGAGCGCGTACAACAACTGGCTGTCGCTCCATGCGGCCTTTCCCGGACGACGAGTTATGGCGGTGGTCACAGCGGGGACTCCTGGGGACGGGGAGTAACGGACTACTGGGGACGTGTCCGACCTACGGTTCCGTAGGTTACGACAACGTAGGTTAAAGCGTCCGTAAACGCCAAGCCGTCGCCTTCCGCCCGGCCCGTGTGACGCGTGGGGCGCGGGGTCAGTCGGTGAGTGCCGCGTAACGCTCCACTAGGCGGGCCTGGCCGGTGGCGGTCAGGGCGCCGTGGGCGCGCAGCCGGGCGATGCCGCCGTCCGGGTAGACGTCGAGGCGCAGGTGGGTGGCGGTGGCGGGGGCGGCGAGGCGGAAGCGGTGCGGGGAGTCGGGGCGCAGGGCGGTGCGCGGCAGGATCTCGTACCAGGACGCCTCGTCGGCCGGGTCGGCGGCCGTGGCGTCGCAGCCGTACACCGCGGCCCAGCCCGCCGCGTTGCCCTTGAGGTAGGCGGTGTCGATCTCCAGGGCACGGATCTCGCCGTGCCCCGCGAGCCGGAACCGCACCCAGTCGTGGCTGCCCCGCTCCCGGCGCCGGCGGTTCTCCCAGCCGTCGTCCATCTGGCGGGCCAGGTCGGGGCGGATGATGTTGGTGGGGGGTGAGTAGAAGCGGTCGGACGCGTCCTCGACGGCCCCGCCGTGCACCACCGACGCCAGGTCGAAGGTGCCGAGCAGGCCCAACCATTCGGGGTCGGGGACCACCGTGCCGTGCACCCGCAGCCGGGCGATCCCGCCGTCGGGGTACTGGCACAGGCGCAGGTGGGTGAAGCGCCGCTCCGCGTCGACGGCGAAGCCGTTGGCGGCGTGGCCCCGTACGGGCGTGGGCGGCACCAGCGGCTCCCAGCGCACCGCGTCCGAGAGCAACTCCCGCGCGCTCGGCGTGCCCGGGACGGCCGCGGCCTCGACACTGACGCGCTGCGGGTAGTTCCCCCGAAAGTGGGCGGTGTCCACGACCACTCCGTGGACGACGCCGGGCACGCCGAGCCGGAGCAGCGCCCAGTCGTGGTCCCCGTCGGCCGGAAAGGGGTGGTCGGCGCCCGTGCCCCTGCGGCGCCGGGTCTCCCAGCCGTCCATCACCTTGCCCTTGTGGCCGAAGGCCCGCGGGTCGAACGTCGCGGGCCCGGGCAGCAGCAGGTTCTCGCGCTCCGCGAAGAACTCGTCGTTGGCGGCGACGACCCCGCCGCCCAGCCGCCGGTCGGCGAGGTCCACGAGCGCGGCGAACGGGAACTCGCTACCCCGGTAGTCGGCGTACGGGTCGCCGCCACGGTACGGGCGCGCGTCGGCGTCGGCGTGGGAGTCGGCCCCGGGGGCGGTGTCGGTGGTGGTGGTGTCGGTGTCGGAGGGTGTGGGCGGCGGCGGGGCGGGGGTCGCGGGGGTCGGGTCGGGGTGCGCGTCGGAGCTGGCCGGCATGGAGGATCGCCTTTCGTGGGCGGGGCCGCCTGGCGGGATCGCCGGGTGGGTTCGCTTGGCGGGTCGCTTGGCGGAGGTGGCGTGGCCGTCGCCTGGCCCGGGTGGCGCGGTTCGCGTAGCCCGGGTGACGTGGTCGCCTGGCCCGGGCGCGGGGGCCTCACCGGGCGCCCGCGCCGGATGGCGGGACGGACGCGCGCGGTCGGCGCGGACGAGCACGAACGGCAGGCGGCGGGTGACGGGTGGCGGACGGGCAGCGGCAGGCGGCGGCGGTGAACGGGTGGCAATTGCGCGGGGGTTGGCCCGCTACCCGAGCGTGGCAGCCGCGACCTCGCCGGTCCATCGAAAGTTTCTGACCGGACTTTTCAGTTGAGCTGAACGTTCTTGCCCTTTCCCGCACGGGCCACGCCCGGAAGCGGTTCGATGCGTCGCGCCGTCGGCTGGCCGGGCCGCGCGGCCGCCACGGCGTGTAGCGCGTCCAGCACCCGGGCGGGGCCCGGCGCCCCCTCGGCCCCCTTGCGCACGGCGGCCACGACGTGCCGGCACGGCCGGTCGGCACGGAGCACCCGCACGGCGACCGCCGGGTCAGCGCCGCCGTACTCCGCGGCCATGGCCATCCTCGGCACCAGCGCGACGCCCATCCCGGCGGCGACCAGGGCCAGGATCGAGGGCCAGTCGGCGGCGGCGTGCGCCTGCTCGGGTACGAATCCGGCCGCCTGGCACGCGACGGTGGTGATCTCCGACCAGGGCCCGCTGCTGCCGTAGATCCACGCTTCCCCCGCCAGGTCCGCGAGGCGCAGGTCGGGCGCGGCGGCCAGCGGATGCCGGGCGGGCAGCGCGACGTCCAGGGGGTCGGCGAGCAGGGGTACGCGCGCGAACTTCGGGTCCCGCGCCGGCGGCGCGTGCGCGGCCAGCGACAGGGCCAGGTCGACGGTCCCCCGGGCGAGCAGTTCGTACGCCTCCGCCGCCTCGGCCTGGTGCACCCGCACCTCAAGAGCGGGGTAGCGGCGGCGCAGTCGCTGGGCGGCGGGCACCACGAGGGCGGGGATGGCGGTACTGAACGCGCCGACCCGTACCCGCCCGCTCTCCCCGCGCCGGTACCCGGCCAACTCCGCCTCCGCCCGCTCCAACTGGGCGAAGACCTCCTCGGTGTGTCGCAGTACGAGTCGGGCGGCGTCCGTCAGCCGCACCCGCCGCCCGTGCGCCTCAAGCAGCGGCACGTCCAACTGCTTGGCCAGCCCCGAGAGCTGCTGCGAGACCGCCGACGGCGTCATGCGCAGGGCCTGGGCGGTCGCGGTGACCGTACCCAGCTCATCGAGGGTGCGCAGCACGCGGAGCTTTCTGACATCCCAGTCCGCCATGGGCAAACGCTACCCAGCCCGGCCCCGCGCGGAGCCCACCGCGCACGCCCGGACCCAACGCCTCCCCCACCCGGCCGACGGCCCACGGGGCCGGGCCACGGCTCACGGTTCGGCTCGACGGCTCACGGTGGTGCGGTGGCCCACGGCGGTGCGGTGAGCGGCGGCGCGGCGGTCGTACGTGCGCGGTCAGGGGCCGTACGGGTGGAGGCGGGGGTCGTAGGCGTGTGGCCGGGCGGCGGGCCAGCGCGCGCTAGCGGATACGGCCCCGAAGTCCGGGCACACCAAAGGCGCTCACGGCGTGCGCCGCGAGCGCCTGACGGTGGAGCGGGGCTTCAGCTCGTGGTCTGCTTGTCGCTCTTGCTGCCGATCATCACGAGGCCCGCGATCACGAGGAACGACACGATGGGAGCGGCGACGTAGAGGCCGAGCGTCTCCATGACGCTCAGACCCGGACCCGGGTCGTCACCGTCGTCGCGGGTGAGCGCGAACGCGGGGGACGACATCAGCAGCATCAACGTCAGCCCGGCGGTGATCGTACCGGCGCGCAGGGCGTTCTTCTTGGCCTTAGTGCTCACAGCAGCAATTTACCCAACGGGCCCCGGCACCGCGCGCCCGGGGTCCGTAACGTCCGCCCGGCTCTCGCCTGGGCTCGCGGAGGAACGCCGTTACGGGCGGTCGCCGGCCGGGTCGCCGCGGCTTTGACGTGCCGGGACGCGGGGCGGCGTGGCGCGAAGGTGGGAGGCGGCACGGTGCGGAGCGCGGGCGAGGGCGCCGACTCGGGGACGCGCGGCGAGGCTGGCGCGGGGCGAGGCTGGCGCGTGGTTAAGGCAAGGGGAAAGGCAGGGGGAAACGGTTCAGCCGGCGGAGCGCTGAGGTCTGGGCCCGGTGTGGCGCGCAGGTCCGGGCCCGGTGTGGCGCGCGCGGAGGTTGGGGTTCCCCGTACTCGTTCTCAGTGCTCGGGTGTCGACGGCCGGGTCTCGGTATCGGCGCTGGTCCACCCGTCGCGCGGGTCACCGCGCCCGCGGCGCACCCTGCCCCCGCTCTCCCGCGCGCGCTGTGATCATCGGGCGGCGGCGGTCAGCAGGCCGCGGGCGCCGGTCCCATGTCGGCGCGCTCGACCGGGTAGGCGGCGGCCGTGGGCTCACTGGTGAGCGGACGCTCGGCACCCAGCGGCGGCTCGCTGGTCAGCGGCGCGGCGTCGGACAGTGGCGGTTCGCTGGTCAGGGGCTGCTCGAACCCGCAGGCACCGGAGCCGTCCAGCGCCGACTCGGGGTCGGACACGCCCTCGTAGAGGTCGGGCTGGGACGGCTCCGCCTGTTTGGAAAGGGTGTGCGGGAAAATGTGCACGGGCGCGGCCACACGGGCCTCCTGATGTCGGTGGGCGGTGAGACACGTCGAGCCCTACCCATTGCGAGCCGAGACAGACGCATCTCACCCTTTAACGTGGTCCAGGTCACATTCTCGCCCCGGCAGGCGATTCCCCGCTCCCCACGGCCGTTCACAGCGAGATATAGCCCGAGCAGCGCACTGTGACGACGGATTTACGGACCGATCCGAGTCATCGACCCCCATCCAAACGCCCCCACAACCGGCGATCGCGGCACTTCGGTCACCGTCGTTGACACCTCGAACAGCCGAGTGGTGGGTTCGACGAACCGGTCAACTCGCGGCACCCGCACGCCACTCCGCGCCCGCCCGCGCGGCCACCGCTCAACCCACGCCGACCCCGCCCGCGCCGCACTCGGGTTCGGGTACGGGATCTGTGCACGAAGGCGGCGAGGACACGACCGTAGCGCGTTGTGGCGGGCGCGGTGACTCGTCATCCACACCCCCATTCGCGTTATCCGTTTAGCCCACAACTAGTTATCCACAGCCCTCGTCACGCCTTCCCCGCATCCACCACAATCGCTGTATCCGCCACGTCCCACGGCTCCCTGCCGCGGACGACGCAAGGCGCTGGACGAGTTCTGGACGAGTTAAGGAGGGGCTGTGCGGCTCCGGGGGAACAGGGCGCGGGCGACACGGACCACGGGCGCCGCGGGGGCGACCGCCATGGCCGCCGCCATCATCGGGGGACTGCTCGGTCCCGCGCCGAGCGCCGTCGCCGCCCCCGCGCCGGGGCGACCCGAGGTGCCCAGCGCTGCGGAGTCCCCCGAGACCTCCGTCGACGGGCTGCCCCCGGTGTGGCCGCGCCCCCAGTCCATGCGCGCCGCTGGCCCGCCCGCCCCGGTCTCCACCACCGTGACGCTGGTAGCCCCCACGGACGCGGACCCGCACGCGCTGGGCGTGCTGCGCTCGGCGCTGCGTGCCGCCGGCGCTCGTACGGTGACCGACGCGGTCCCCGGCGATCGGCTGCCCGCCGACGGCCTGGTCGTCCACGCCGGGGGCCCGAGCGCGGACGACGCGCTGCGGGCGCTGCGCGCCCCGGCCAGGGGCGACCTGCCCAGCGGCGGTTACCGGCTTGCGACCGGGCTGGTGCGGGGCCGCGCCACCCTGGCCCTGTCCGGAGTCGGCCCCGACGGCCTCTTCCACGCCGCGCAGACCCTGCGTCAGCTCGCCACCGACCGCGGCGAGAAGCCCGGCGCATCGCGCGCGCTGCCGGGCGTGAGCGTGCGCGACTGGCCCGCGACGCGCACCCGCGGCATCACCGAGGGGTTCTACGGGACGCCGTGGTCGCACCAACAGCGCCTGGCCCAACTGGACTTCCTGGGCCGCACGAAGCAGAACCGCTATCTGTACGCGCCGGGGGACGACACCTTCCGCCAGGCCCGCTGGCGCGACCCGTACCCCGCGAGGCAGCGCGCCGAGTTCCGGGAGCTGGCCGACCGCGCCCGGCGCAACCACGTCACGCTCGGCTGGGCGCTCTCCCCCGGGCAGGCCATGTGCTTCTCCTCCAACGAGGACCTGCGGGCCCTGGAGCGCAAAGTGGACGCGATGTGGGCGCTCGGCGTGCGCTCCTTCCAGCTCCAGTTCCAGGACGTGAGCTACAGCGAGTGGCACTGCGACGCCGACGCGGACGCCTTCGGCTCGGGTCCCGAGGCCGCCGCGCAGGCGCAGGCGACCGTGGCCAACGTGCTCGCCGCGCACCTCGCCAGTCGGCACCCGGGCGCCGAGGCCCTGTCGCTGCTGCCCACCGAGTACTACCAGAAGGGCGCGACCGAGTTCCGCGAGGCGCTCGCCGACGCCCTGGCCCCGCAGGTGGAGGTGGCCTGGACGGGCGTGGGCGTGGTGCCCAGGACGATCACGGGCCAGGAGATGGCCGAGGCCCGCACCGCCTTCGACCACCCGTTGGTCACCATGGACAACTACCCGATCAACGACTACGCGCAGGACCGCCTCTTCCTCGGCCCCTACTCCGGCCGCGACCCGGCCGTGGCCAGCGGCTCGTCGGCGCTGCTCGCCAACGCGATGAAGCAGCCGACGGCCTCCCGCATCCCCCTGTTCACCACCGCCGACTTCGCCTGGAACCCGCAGGGGTACCGGCCGCACGACTCGTGGCGGGCCGCGATCGACGACCTCGCGGGCGACGATCCGCGCACCCGTGCCGCCCTGAACGCCTTCGCCGGCAACGACGCGTCCTCGCTCCTCGGCGGCTGGGGGCGCGACCGCTCGCGGACCGTGCCCGAATCGGCGTACCTGCGCCCGCTACTCGACGAGTTCTGGGCGGCGCGGGAAGCCGCCCAAGGCGGCGGCCATCCGGGTGGCACACAGACCGCCGAGAAGTCGGACCGGGCCGCTGAGGAGCGGTTCGCGCGCGCGGCCGAGCGGTTGCGTGCCGAGTTCCACACGCTGCGCACGGCGCCCAAGCTCCTGGCCGGCACGTTCGACGGCGAGGTCGCGCCGTGGTTGGAGCAGTTGGGCCGCTTCGGCGCGGCCGGCGAGCAGGCCGTCGCGGCCCTCACCGCGCAGGCCGGCGGCGATGGCGCGGCGGCCTGGCGGGCCCAGCGCGAACTGCGCACGTGGCGGGCCCGGATCGCGGCCAGCCCGGTCACGGTCGGCAAGGGCGTCCTGCCGGAGTTCCTCACCCGCGCGGTCACCGAATCGGACGCCTGGTGGGGACTGGATGCCACGGGCGGCAGGGAGCGGGCGCGGAAGCTGTCGCCCAACGCGGGTGCGGAGCGGGCCGCGGACGGCGACCCAACGACGGCGTTCCGGCCCCCCGCGCCGCCCGCGTCCGGGGCCCCGGGCGACCCCGCGGGTGAGGCCCAGCGGGCGGAGCCCGTCACCGTCACCTTCGGCGAGCGGCGCCCGCTCAGCGCCGTGACGGTGCTCACCACGGGGTCCGCCGCCCAGGACCCGGACCGGGCCGCCCGCTCGATAGGCCAGGTGGAGGCCCGCGTGCCCGGGCACGGCTGGCGGCGGCTCGGCGAACTGTCGGCCAGCGGGTGGACCCAGGCGGCGGGCAAGGGGGTGCGGGCCGACGCGGTGCGGCTGCGCTGGGACGCGGGCGTGCGGCCGCCGGCCGTGCAGGAGGTCACGCCCTGGTTCGCCGACGCCCCGGCGGCCGAGTTGGGCCTGTCCCAGACGGAGGCGGACGCGGAGATAGGCGGCCGGCCGGCGCGGGTGAAGGTCTCGGTGGCGGGCCGCCGCCCCGGCGACGTCAGCGGCAACCTCACGGTGCGCGCCCGCGACGGGTTGCGCGTCACGGCACCGTCCCAGGTGACGGCCCCGAGGGGCGGCACGGCGACCGCGGAGGTCGAGATAGCCGTGCCGGCGGGCACCAAGCCCGGGGCGTACCGGCTGCCGATCCGCTTCGGTTCGGAGGAGGTCACGCTGACCGTGCGAGCCCACCACCGCACCGGCGGCCCGGACCTGGCCCGGAAGGCGCGCGCCACCTCGTCGGCCGACGAGACGGCGGAGTTCCCCGCGTCGGCCGTGATCGACGGCGACCCGAGCACGCGCTGGTCATCGCCCGCCACCGATCACGCCTGGCTCCAACTGGAACTGGACCGCCCGACCCGGCTCGGCCGCGTCGACCTGCACTGGCAGGACGCGCACGCCTCCCGGTACCGGATACAGGTCTCACCCGACGGCCGTACCTGGCGCACGGCGGCGACGGTCCAGGACAGCGCGGGCGGTCGGGAGACGATCCACGTGGACGCCCCCGACACCCGCTTCATACGGGTCCAGGGCGACGAGCGCGCGACACGCTTCGGGTACTCGCTGTGGTCGGTACGGGCTCACGCGGTCACGCCGTAGCGCGGGAGCGTTGGGGGCGCCGTAGCGCCGGAGCGCCGTAGGCGGGACGGCAGGCGCCGGCTGGCCCGTCGACGAGGGCGAGGGCGCCGGGGGGCGGGGTGGAGGGAGGGGGTGGGGAGGGGCGGGGGCGGGGGGAGGCCCCCAGGAAGGCCACTCTCCCCACCCGAGGGAGCGGCCCCCGAACGCACCCCCGCCCTGAACGAACCCCCCAACGAAACCACCCGATGGGGACCTCCCGAACGGAACCACCCCGACGGAACCACCGACGGGTATCACTCGATGCGAAGCACCCGAACGGAGCCGCCCCCAACTAGCGCCGCGCCCGACCAGCGCCACGCCCAAAAGGAGCCGCCCCCAACCAGCGCCACGCTCGACCGGCCCCACGCCCAACCAGCGCCGCCCCCGACCGACGCCACGCCCGGCCGGCGCCGCCTTGACCAGCGTCACGCCCAACCAGCCCCGCGCCCAAACGGAACCGCCCCCTGCCGACGGCGTCAGGCGCACCGCGCACTGCGTGCGCGGCGCCGCGTACACATGACGATGGCCCGGTTCTCAGGCGGATACGCCGTCGATCCGAGCCATCGCGTCTTCCGCGCCGTACGGCTGCAGGTATGGCAGCCAGCGCGGGTCCCTATGCCCGGTGCCGATGATGCGCCAGGCCAGGCCGGACGGTGGGGCGGGTTGGTGGCGCAGCCGCCAGCCGAGTTCCGCCACGTGGCGGTCGGCCTTGACGTGATTGCAGCGGCGACACGCCGCGACCACGTTCTCCCAGGCGTGCTGGCCGCCCCGACTGCGCGGGATGACGTGGTCGACGCTGGTTGCGACGCCACCGCAGTAGGCGCAGCGGCCGCCGTCCCTGGCGAACAGGGCGCGGCGGGTCAGCGGAACGGGGGCCCGAAAGGGGACCCGCACGAACCGCTTCAAACGGACGACGCTCGGTGCGGGTATCACGCGGGTCGCGCTGTGCATCAGGGCGCCTGACTCCTCAAGGCTGACAGCTTTGTCATTGAGGATGAGTACGAGCGCGCGGCGGAGCGGTACGACGCCGAGCGGCTCGTACGACGCGTTGAGGACCAGAACATGCGGCACGGGTGCCTCCCTGTACGCCGGCGGCGCGTGGCTCGCGCCGGGACGATCTCCCCTTAGTGTCTACGCAGCCCTGGTGAGAGCGCCACCACCACCAGGTAACGGACCAAGAGTGTTTTCAACCACAGCCTGTTCATCTCGTTGTTCACGCCCGCGCTGCTCGTAGTTGTCGTTGGTTGTCGTTCGAACATCACAACGAGACACCTGTGCGTGCCCCGTTAGTGTGGAGGGTCTGCCGAGGCGCTTTTGCCAGGCATATCCCCACAGAAGGGTTACTTGCCGTGCTCCGGTCCGCCGCTCCGTCCGCTGACGCGACGCCACCCGCCACGGCGCTCGACGAGACGCAAGAGTCCGCGGAGAGCGCCGCGAGCTGGCTCGGGGAGAACTGGTCCGACTGGTTGGGTCTGGGCCTGCGCATCCTGCTGATCGTGATCATCGCGTTCGTGCTGCGCTCGGTGATTCGCCGGTCGATCACGCGGTTGATCTCCCGGATGAACCGCACCGCGCAGGCCGTGGACGGCACGGCGCTCGGCGGGTTGCTGGTCAACGCGGAGCGCCGCAGGCAGCGGTCCGAGGCGATCGGCTCGGTGCTGCGCAGCGTCGCCTCGTTCATGATCCTCGGCACGGCGGCGCTGATGATCCTCTCCGCCCTGGAAATCAACCTCGCGCCGCTGCTCGCGAGTGCGGGCGTCGCGGGCGTGGCCATCGGCTTCGGCGCCCGCAACCTGGTCACCGACTTCCTCTCCGGCGTCTTCATGATCCTTGAGGACCAGTACGGCGTGGGCGACTCGATCGACGCGGGGGTGGCCTCCGGCGAGGTGATCGAGGTCGGGTTGCGCGTGACGAAGCTGCGCGGCGATGACGGCGAGATCTGGTACGTACGCAACGGCGAGGTCAAGCGGATCGGCAACCTCAGTCAGGGCTGGTCCACGGCGGGCGTCGACGTGCAGGTTCGATACGACGAGGACCTGGAGAAGGCGAAGAAGGTCATCCTTCGCGCGGGCGAGGAGATGGGAACCTCGCAACCGTGGGACGAGGCGCTGTGGGAGCCGGTGACGGTGCTCGGCCTGGACGCGGTGTACCTGGACTCGATGGTGATCCGGGTCTCCGCGAAGACCATGCCGGGCAAGTCGCTGAGCGTGGAGCGGGAGTTGCGCTGGCGGATCAAGCGGGCGCTGGACGCGGAGGGCATTCGCATCGTGGGCGGCCCGCCGCCCACCGGCGAGGGCGCCGCGCCGGCCCCCGACCCCACGGCCGGCGTCGCCGCGCCCTCCGCCCTGGCCAGCCCGACCTCACCGCAGTCCCTCGCGGCCTCGCCGATACCGCCACCGCCCCCGAACCTCCAGAAGTAACCCCCACCCCACACCAGCCCCCGCCCCAAACTCCGCTTCCCCACTCCCCCACTTCACCCAGCCGCTCCACGCCAAGCCGCGCCGCGCCTGTCAGGGCGCGGCGCGGCGCCGCGTTGCGGGGGTGGTTCGGGGCGGGCCGTCGATAACGCTTTGGGTAGGCGTGGACGGACGTTCGGATCGAACCATTGACGAGGCGCGGATGGGCGCCTACCTTCCTGTTCACCGTTAGGAAACTTTCCTAATAGATGGCGCGGCAACGGGGCCCGTCGTCTGAGCAGCGAAGGGCGGTGGTCAGCCATGGTCGGTACGCCAGGAACGCCACGCGTGTTGCGGGCCATGAACGACCGGGCGGCCCTGGACCTCCTGGTGGCTCACGGGCCGCTCACCCGCACCCAGCTCGGCGAGCTGACCGGCCTGTCGAAGCCCACCGCGTCGCAGTTGCTCAGCCGGCTCGCGGCGGCGGGCCTGGTGCGCGCCACCGGCACCGCCACCGGCCGCCCCGGCCCCAACGCCCAGCTCTACGAGATCAACGCGACCATCGCCTACGTCGCGGCGCTGTCCGTCGACCCGCTCGGCGTCACGGCGGTCGTCGCCGACCTGGCGGGTACGGTCGTCGGCGAACACCGCCTGCCGGCCGACGCGATGGCCGACGGCGTGCGCGACCGTACGTCCACCGTGGTCGTCGAGGCCGTGGACGGCGCGCTGCGGGCGGCCGGGCTCGGTCGCGACGCGCTGCACCGTACGGTCATCGGCACCCCCGGCGCGCTCGACCCGCGCACCGGCGCCCTGCGGTACGCGCCGCATCTGCCCGGGTGGCAGTCCCGTACGGTGCGGGAGGACCTCACCGCCGCGCTGGGCACCCCGGTGGTCATCGAGAACGACGTGAACCTGGTGGCGCTGGCCGAGCACGACCGGGGCACCGCGCAGGACTTCGACAACTTCGTGCTGGTCTGGGCCGACGAGGGCGTGGGCGCCGCGATCGTGCTGGACGGGGCGCTGCTGCGGGGCGCCACCGGCGGCGCGGGCGAGATCGGCTACATGCCGCTGCCCGGCGCCCCGCTCGCCCGCGAGGCCGAGACCTTCGCCCGACCGGACGCCGGCGGCGGGTTCCAGCGCCTAGCCTCGTCGCCCGCCGTCCTCGCGCTGGCGCGGGCGCACGGCATCTCGGCCCGGGACGCGCCGGCCGCGCTGGCCGAGGCGCTGGCGACCCCGGGCGCGGGTGACGCGGTCCTCGCCGAGTTGGCCCACCGGCTCGCCACCGGCATCGCCTCGGTGATCGCGGTCGTGGACCCGGAGCTGGTCGTGCTCTCCGGTGAGGTCGCGCAGGCGGGCGGGGAGCGGCTGCTCGCCCTGGTGCACGAGGAGTTGACCGGACTCGCCCTGCCCCGGCCGCAGTTGCGGCTGAGCGCGCTCGACGGCAGCCCCATCCTGATCGGCGCGCTGCGCACCGCACTGGCCGACGCCCGCGACACCGTCTTCGATACCGGCTGATCGCACCGCCACCACCGCGACCGACACCACCACGACCAGCACCCCCTCCCGCTACCGCCCTCCCCAGCCTCTCGTCCCCCGATCGTCCCTCCCCTCCCTCCGCCTGCCCACCGCGCCGCTCATCCCAGCGCCCTCTCACAACCCCGGTGTGCCGCCATGTCTCTCGTACGACTCTTAGCCCCGTAACCCCGCCGGCTCCGCAGCCTCCCGTGGCCGTCATGGCTACAGCTCAACAGCTCTGTAGCTCTCGACTCCCCTGGCTCTCACGGTTCCCGTGGCCCCCGGCTCCGGCGAGTCCCGCGATTCCCCATCGCTCCGCTCGCCTCCCCTCACACCCGAACCGATCACACCACCCGAATCACCCGTCCCACCCGCACCCTTTCCCCGCCGCTAAGGAAGTCCGCCATGCCGCGAACGCGTACGCACCGCGCTCCGGCCGTCCTCGCCGCCGTGCTCGCCACCACCGGGCTACTGCTGGCGGGGTGTGCCAATCCCAGTACCGGTAGCGCGAACGACGACCCGACCAAGCCCGTGACCCTGAAGTTCTGGCACGGCTGGGCCGAGCCGAACGAGGTCAAGG
The DNA here is from genome assembly GCF_029392895.1 of Streptomyces sp. 71268. NCBI lineage: Bacteria > Bacillati > Actinomycetota > Actinomycetes > Kitasatosporales > Streptomycetaceae > Streptomyces > Streptomyces sp. 71268. The sequence continues at coordinate 5,931,351 of NZ_CP114200.1, read as the reverse complement.
CCATCAATGACAGCATTGACCGGTTCGAGGAACTGCATCCGAACATCAAGGTGAAGGCCACCGGCAACGTCACCGACGTCACCATGAACCAGGCGCTGCGCGCCGGCGGTGGCAAGGCTCCCGACGTGGTGTCCTCCTTCACCACCAACAACGTGGGCCAGTACTGCTCATCGGGCATGTGGGTCGATCTCGACCCGTTCATGAAGAAGACGGGGCTGGACAAGAACAAGGTCTTCCCGAAGACGCTGTTGGACTACACGCAGTTCGAGGGCGAGCAGTGCGCGCTGCCCTTGTTGGCCGACGCGTTCGGCCTGTACTACAACAAGGACGCGTTCCGGAAGGCGGGCATCGAGCGTCCGCCGCGCACGATGTCGGAGCTGAAGCGCACGGCGGTGAAGCTGACGCAGCGCAAGGGCGACAGATATCAGCAGCTCGGTTTCATGCCCAATTTCCGGCTCTACCAGAACAGCCCGGACCGGATGTTCGCGCAGTGGGGTCCGCGTTACTTCGACGAGGACGGTAAGGCCCGGTTGGCGGACGAGCCGGCCGCTAAGGACTTCTTCACCACGCAGCGAGACCTGGTCAAGGCGCTGGGCGGGTACGGGGCGCTGGAGAAGTTCCGTACGACGTTCGGTGACGAGATGTCCTCGCAGAACGCGTTCCTGACCGGGAAGCTCGCCATGCACATGGACGGCGAGTGGCGCGGCCTGATGTTGAACGACGCGAAGGCCGACTTCGAATGGGGCACCGCGCCGATGCCGGTCCCCGACGACCAGGCCGACACGTACGGTCGCGGCTATCTGACGGGGACCGTCGCGGGAATCGCGCACAGCAGCAAGCACCAGAACGCCGCGTGGGAGTTGGTGCGTTTCCTGACCGCGGACACCGACCAGGTGGTGGCGTTCGCCAACGCGATTCACAACGTGCCGTCCACGAAGGCGGCCCTGGCCTCGCCGAAGCTTGACGCCGATCCGACGTTCCGCACCTTCCTCGGCATCGCCCAGCACCCGGACAGCGTCGCGCTGCCGCCGTCCATCAACGGTGGGCAGTACGTGCTCGCGCTCCAGGACTTCGCCTATGACGCGGAGTCGGGAAAGATCGACGATTTCGACAAGGGGCTGCGAAAACTCGATGACCAGATAGACGCCGACACTCTTCAAGCGCAGAATTGACGGGGCCCACCATGGCAAGAACACGTAAAGCAGTGGAGGCCGTCCCGTCCGGCGGGTCGGACAACGCCGCGGCGTTGCGCCGCAAGCACCAGCGGGACCGGTTGCGCACCCTCGGGTTCCTCTCTCCCTGGCTGATCGGATTCACCGTCTTCTTCGGTTATCCGCTGATCGCCACCGTCTACTTCTCGTTCATGCACTACAACCAGATCGAGCCGGCCACGTTCGTGGGCTGGCGGAACTGGAAGTACGTGTTCGAGCAGATGCCGCTGTTCGGCCCCGCGCTGTGGAACACGCTGTGGCTGGTCGTGGTGATGGTGGCGCTGCGCGTCGTCTTCGGTATCGGGATCGGGTTGCTGATCACGAAGTTGAAGACGGGTGTCGGCTTCTTCCGGACGGCGTTCTACCTGCCGTACCTGGCGCCGCCGGTGGCCGCGACCGTGGCGTTCGTCTTCCTCCTCAACCCGGGCACCGGGCCGGTGAACGAGGTGCTCGGCGCGGTGGGCATCGAGGCGCCGAACTGGTTCAACGACCCGGACTGGGCCAAGCCGTCGCTGGTGATGCTCTCGTTGTGGGGCATCGGTGACCTGATGGTCATCTTCATGGCCGCGCTGCTGGACGTGCCCAAGGAGCAGTACGAGGCGGCGGAGTTGGACGGCGCGGGTTCCTTCGCGAAGTTCCGTTACATCACCTGGCCCTCGATCCTGCCCATCGTGATGTTCGCGGTGGTCACCGGGACCGTGCAGACCATGCAGTACTACACGCAGGCCCTGGTGGCCGGAAAGCTCGCGTCGGGTGTGAGCGTCGGCCCCGGCACGACGATTCAGCCGGGATATCCGGACCACTCCACGCTCACCGTGCCGCAGCTCGTCTATTCGCTGGGTTTCCAGAACTTCAACACCGGCGCGGCATGCGTGCTCTCCCTCGTGTTGTTCGCCATCGCCATGGCCGTGACCACCCTGCTGATGCGCAAGCGCGCCGGGCTGCTGACGGCGGAGGACTGATCCATGACCACCACCGCACTTCCCCCGCGCGCCACGCGCGCCTCCCGGCCCACGCCGACGCCCGCGCAGGTGGCGGCCCGTGCGCGCCGCAAGTCCGTGCTGCACTGGATAGCCGTGCACACCGGCGCGCTGGCCGCCGCGTTGTTCTTCGTGTTGCCGTTCGTCTTCGTCTTCCTCACCTCGGTGATGAGCGACAGCCAGGCGATGAGCGGTGACCTGTGGCCGCACGAGTGGCGCTGGTCGAACTACGCGGACGTGTTCAACACGCCGGGCTTTCTGACCTGGTGGCGCAATTCGCTGCTGTACGCGGGTCTGGGCACGCTGTTCACGGTCTGTTCGTCCATTCCGGTGGCGTACGCGCTGGCGAAGTTCCGCTTCCGTGGCCGGCGCGGCGCCATGATCCTGGTCATCTCCACGATGATGCTGCCGCCGCAGGTCATCGTGATCCCGATGTACCTGGTGTGGGCCCAGCAGTTCGGGCTCTCCGGGTCGCTGTGGCCGCTGATCATCCCGATGGCGTTCGGCGACGCGTACTCGATCTTCCTGTTGCGTCAGTTCCTGCTGACGATCCCGAAGGAATACCTGGAGTCGGCCCGTGTGGACGGCTGTGGGGAGATACGTACGCTGCTGACGATCGTCGTGCCGATGGCCAAGCCGGGCATAGCGGCGATCGCCCTGTTCCAGTTCTTCTACTGTTGGAACGACTATTTCGGCCCGCAGATCTACGCGGCACAGAATCCCGGAGCCTGGACGCTGAGTTACGGTCTTGAGTCGTTCAAGAGCGCGCACAGCGTCAACTGGAACCTGACCATGGCGGCGACGCTGCTCGTCATGGCGCCGGTCATCATCGTTTTCTTCTTCGCACAGAAGGCCTTCGTCGAAGGCGTCACTCTCACCGGAGTAAAGGGCTAATTGGCTATGAAGCTCGCAGTGGTCGGCGGGGGTTCGACCTACACCCCCGAACTCATCGACGGATTTGCCCGGTTGCGCGACGCGCTGCCGCTGGAGGAACTGGTTCTCATCGACCCGGCGGCCGACCGGTTGGAGTTGATCGGCGGCCTGGCGCGGCGGATCTTCGCGAAGCAGGGTCACCCCGGCAAGGTCTCGTGGACCTCGGACCTGGACGCGGGCGTGGACGGCGCGGCCGCGGTGCTGCTGCAACTGCGCGTCGGCGGCCAGGCCGCCCGTAACCAGGACGAGACGTGGCCGCTGGAGTGCGGCTGCGTCGGGCAGGAGACGACCGGCGCCGGCGGCCTGGCCAAGGCGCTGCGTACGGTGCCGGTGGTGCTGGACATCGCGGAGCGCGTACGCCGGCGCAACCCGGACGCGTGGATCGTGGACTTCACCAACCCGGTGGGCATCGTCACGCGCGCCCTGCTGACGGCGGGCCACCGCGCGGTGGGCCTGTGCAACGTGGCGATCGGCTTCCAGCGCAAGTTCGCCAAGCTGCTCGACGTCGCCCCCGAGCAGGTCTACCTGGACCACGTGGGCCTCAACCACCTCACCTGGGAGCGGGGCGTGCGTATCGGCGGCCCGGAGGGTGAGAACGTGCTGCCCCGGCTGATCGCCGAGCACGGCGAGGCGATCGCGGCCGACCTGCACATGCCGCGCACCCTCGTGGACCGGCTCGGCGTGGTCCCCTCGTACTACCTGCGCTACTTCTACGAGCACGACGCCGTGGTGCGCGAGCTGAAGTCGAAGCCGTCGCGGGCGGCCGAGGTCGCGGCCATCGAGAAGCAGTTGCTGGACCTGTACGGGGACCCGGCGCTCGACGAGAAGCCGGAGCTGCTCAGCAAGCGTGGTGGCGCCTTCTACTCGGAGGCGGCCGTGTCGCTGACCTCCTCGCTGCTGGGTGACACCGGTGACGTGCAGGTCGTGAACACCCTGAACAAGGGGACGCTGCCGTTCCTGCCGGACGACGCGGTGATCGAGGTGCCGGCCTCGGTGGGCGCCGGCGGTGCCACGCCGCTGCCGGTCGCGCCGCTTGAGCCGCTGTACGCGGGGCTGACCTCGCACGTCACGGCGTACGAGCACCTCGCGCTGGAGGCCGCGCTGCTGGGTGCCGACGCGGGCGAGAAGGCCGGGCGGCGCGCGGTGTTCGAGGCGCTGCTCGCGCATCCGTTGATCGGCCAGATCGAGTACGCGGACCAGCTCACGGACGCGCTCATCGCTCACAACCGGGAGCACCTGGCGTGGGCCTGACGGGTTCTGTGCTCGCCATCGACGCGGGCAACAGCAAGACCGACGTGGCGTTGCTCGGCACGGACGGCTCGGTACTCGGCTCGGCCCGTGGTGGTGGCTTCCAGCCGCCGATGGTGGGCACCGAGCGTGCCATCGCGGGCCTGGCCGGCATCGTCGCGCGGGCGGCGGCCGACGCGGGGCTCGGCGAGGCGCCGGGCGCGCTGGCCGAGCACGTCTCGGCGTGCCTGGCCAACTGCGACCTGCCGATCGAGGAGGAGCGGCTCACCGAGGCCATAGCGGCGCGGGGTTGGGGGCGTACCGTCACGGTCACCAACGACACCTTCGCGCTGTTGCGCTCCGGGCTGCCGGACGGGAGCGAGCCGGCCGGCGTGGCCGTCGTGTGCGGCGCGGGCATCAACTGCGCCGGGCTGGCCCCGGGCGGGCGCACCGCGCGTTTCCCCGCGATCGGCCGGATCTCCGGTGACTGGGGCGGCGGCGGCCACCTGGCGGACGAGGCCCTGTGGTGGGCGGCGCGGTCGTGGGACGGGCGTGGGGAGCGCACGGCGCTCGCCGACGCGCTGCCCGCGCACTTCGGCCTCACCGACATGCTGGAGCTGATCAGCGCGCTGCACCTGGGGGACGTGGAGCGCGGTCGGCGCTACGAGCTGACGCCGGTGCTGTTCGCGGTGGCCGACGCGGGGGACGCGGTCGCCCGCGCGATCGTGGACCGGCAGGCGGACGAGGTCGTCACCATGGCCACGGTCGCGCTGTCCAAGCTCGACCTGCTGGGCGAGGAGGCGCCGGTGGTGCTCGGCGGCGGGGTGCTGGCGGCCCGCCACCGGCTGCTGGACGACGGTGTGCGCGAGTTGCTGGCCGAGCGCGCGCCGAAGGCCCTGGCCCGCGTTGTGCAGGCGCCGCCGGTGCTGGGCGCGGCGCTGCTGGGCCTGGACCACATCGCGGCGGCGCCCGCGCTGTACGAGCGGCTGCGCGCGGAGTACCCGGGGTAGGCGGCGCGGCCCGCCTGGCGTGGCCCCTCGGGGCGGTGCGGGGCGGCCTCGCCGGGCCGTGCCGTACCGGGCCGTGGTGGAGCGGTGCGGAACGGGTCGGGTGGGGCGCTCGGGGCAGTTGCCCGGAGCGCCCCGCTCGGCGCGCCCCCCGGTGGGCGACGCGGCCGCGGGTGGCGCGCGCCCGCGGGTGCGTGTCACGGCCCCCGGCGGGCCCGCGCGCCCGGCCGTGGAACGGCGGCGGTGGCGGGTCGGCCGTGACGGGTCGGCGAACCCGCGCCCGCCACCCGGCTTATCCGGCTAGTCCGTTTTGCATAACAAGAGGCCGTGAGTAGTAACTTCCCATCTATTGTCCCTCATTCGGAGCACCCCCCAGTAGGCCATCCCGTCGTTAACCGGACGTGACTTCATCCACCGCGCTTCCCGGTCCGACAGTCCCGGCCGCGCCCCTCACGGAGTCTCATCGCATGGGGGACTGGGTTCTCACGGCCACGCCACCAGGCAGCCCCCGAGGCTTCACACGCGCCCACCTGCAACGCGGCGCCGAGTGCGTCCAACTCCGTTATTGCCAGGCCGAGTTGGCCGATCTGGCCGCCACCATCAAGGGCATCGAGACGGACTTCGCGCGGCGCTGTGACGCACTGCGCGCCTCCGGCGGAGCCGAGTCGGCCCGCGCGCCGGCCAGCCGCTTCGAGACCCCGTTCGCGGACCAGCGCGCGCCGCTGCCCCAGGACCGCCATGCATGAGCGCTACGACTACGGCGGCTACGGCGGGCGTGGCCCCGAAACCTTCCCGCACCCCGACTTCGGCCCGGGCCACGAGTCCGGCCTCGGCTTCACGACGACCTTCGGCGGCCTCTCGGCGTACGACCCGACGCCCGTCGGGCCCGAGCCGGCCACCGGGTTCACCACCTACGACACCTTCACGGCCACGCCCGAGACGCTCACCGCCCCCGACCTCGCCGTGCTCGGCGGGCACTGGGACTCCGAGGCCGAACTGACCCAGCTCCTGCGGGAGTCGGCCCAGACCGAGCAGCTCGACCCACTCACGGTGACCGGGGCCATCCCCGCGCCGCGACTGCCCCAGCCACCGACCACGCACCGCCGCCGCCGCTTCCGTCGGCTGCGCACGGCGCTGCGTACCCGGCCCGAGCGGACGGTGACCCGGGCCGAGGTGCTGAGCTGCCTGATCGCGGTGCTCGTGGCGGTCATCGTGGCGCTGGTCAGCGTGCTCGGCGGGATGTGCGCGCACGAGCCGCTGCGGCAGGTGGTGGCGCCGAACGTGGCGCACCACCTGACGACCTGGTGGCCGGTCCTCATCTACGGTCCCTGGCTCGCCGCCTCGCTGTCGATCATCCGACACGCGGTGCACTACCAGCGGGCCCCGCACGCGTGGCTGATCGTGGTGCTGTTCAGCGCGTTCTCGGTGGCGCTGGCCGTGGCGCACGCGCCACGGACGGTGGGCGGCGTCGCCGTCGCCGCGCTGCCCGCGATCGCCGCGCTGACCTGCTTCCACCAACTGGTCCGCCAGATCACGCTGACCAGGCCGCCCCGGCGCTCCGTCCCCGGCCAGCACGGGGCACCCCGCCGCTAGCCACCCATCGGCCCGGGCTCGCGCCGCCCGCCGGACCTCCGGCGCGCGCCGCGAGCCCGGGCCCTCGCATGCCTGGGCCCTCGCACGCCTGGGCCCCGCATGCCCGGGCTCGGCCCCATCCGCGGAGCCGGCCCGGCCGGCTGGGCGGCCACCTGGCGAGCGGTGGCTCTGGCGAGCGGGCGCCCGCCGCACGTCGCGGCGCGTCCCGCGCGCGGCCGGGCCCGGGCCCCGCTCAGAGGCGGCGCGTCCCGCATACGGCCCGCGACCTGTTCAGAGGCGGACCCGGATGCCCTCCGGGGCGTGTCGCTCCACGGCGACCAGGAGCGCTTCCCGGTCCATGCCGGGGCCGAAGCGGGCGAGCAGGGCCGCACCCTCGCTGGTGTGCCGCCGCCTCGGCAGCCGGTCGACCCCCTCGATCGCGTCGTCGATGACCCACAGGCGCAGCCAGCCCGCCTCCCGCCCGGCCCCGGCGTCCAGCCGCCGCACGCGGCTCCACGGCACCCGGAAGGTGGCGCGGCCCGCGGAGCGGGCGATGACGCCGCGCTCGTCGAGGCCGACCGCGTCCGGCGCCAGGTAGTCGTCGCGCACCTCCCGCAGCACCCGCAGCCCGGGCGGGAAGGAGATCAGGCCGAGGACGACGAGACCGGGCAGCGCCACCCAGGGTCCGACCTGCTTCGCGATGGCGCCCGCGATCACGAGCGGCAGGCAGAAGTGGGCGAGGAGGCGGAGCCAGGAGGCCGTGTCCGGCGGAACCCGTTCTCGGACAAAAAGGGTGCCGGGCCCGAAGTCGGAAGGTGGCTGGAAAACGCGCATACGCGTTCCTTTCGGCTTTTCTCTCGCTCTCTCGCGTTCCGGCCCCGCGGGGGTGCCGTTCACCATGCCGTGGTCCGGGTGTCGCGGCATGAGCCGCCCAGGGTGCCATGTCGCGGTGCCGGCGCCGCGACCAGCCCCTCCCCGGGAGCCGCCCGGGGCGGACCCGGCGGCCGGGCCCAAGGGGGGAACCGAACGTCCCCGGCGCGCGTGTTGGGTGGCGGGAGCGCGGGGGAACGGCAGGCCGGCGGCGGCCAGTCCGGGGCCCGGCGCACGATCCGCCCGAGTCCGGTGTGGTTGTCGGTGCCTGCCGCCATACTGCTTCCGACAGGTGCCAACCGTCCCGTTCCACCGGGCTCAGGTCCGCCACCAGCGAACCAGGGGGAGGTCTCGTGTCACACCCGCCGACCGGCGGTATCGCGCCAACGGCCGCGCCCGAGCGCCCGGCCGCCTCCCCCACCCGGGCGGCGCCGCCCGCGCCGTCGCCGCCTGCCGAGCCCGCCGCCCGCCGCCCGGCCTGGCGTGAGGGCCTGGACACCCTGCGCGCGGCGGCGGTGACCGAGCCGGGCCGACTGCGGGCGATCGGCGCCGTGCTGGCCGGCCTCGTGGTGCTCTTCGGCGCGCTCGCCGCCTGGCAGGTCGACGCGCGTACGGACGCGGCCCGCGCCGTCACCGGGCGCAGCCAGCCGCTGAGCTCCGACGCGGCCGAGATCTACCGCTCGCTGGCCGCCGCCGACGCCACCGCCGCCAGCGCCTTCCTGGTCGAGGGGCCCGAGCCGCCCGCCCTGCGCGAGAACTTCGACCGGGACCTCGCGCACGCCTCCAGCCTGCTGGTCAAGGCCGCCGCCTCCAGCGGGGGTTCGGGCGCGGCCCGCGCGCGGATCGACCGCCTGGTGCGCGACCTGCCCCGCTACACCGGCCTGGTGGAGTCCGCGCGCGCCAACAACCGGCAGGGCCTGCCGCTGGGTGGCGCCTACCTGCGGCACGCGAACGAACTCATGAGCACCCAACTCCTCCCGGCGGCCGACGAGCTGTACCGGACGCAGAGCGACCAGCTCACGGCCGACTACGCACACGCGCGGGCCTGGCCCTGGGTGGCGTTCGGCGCGGGCGTGCTGGCGCTGGCGGCCCTGGCGTGGGCCCAGCACCGGACCTACCGGCGGACCAACCGGGTCTTCAACCCGGGCCTGCTGGCGGCGACGGCCGCGACCGCGGCGGCGCTGGTGTGGCTGGCGGCCGGACACGCGGTGGTCCGTTCCGGGCTCGGCGAGTCCGACCGGCACGGCGCGCGGTCGCTGCGGGTGCTGGGCGAGGCGCGGATAGCCGTGCTCCAGGCGCGGGGCAACGAGAACCTGGTGCTGGTGGCGCGGGGCGCGGTGGTGCGCGAGTCGCCCCCGTACAAGGGCCAGGACGCCTACGAGGTCGGCTACGACGAGCGGATGCGGGCGCTGCTCGGCACGGCGCCGGCCGCGAACTCCCCCGACGCCGAGGCCGGCGGGCTGCTGGGCCGGGCCCAGCGGCTGGCCGACGACGCGTCGGGGCGCGGGCCGGTCGACGAGGCGATCCGCGCCGCGCGGGAGTGGCAGCACCGACACGAGGGGGTCAGTCGGGCCAACGAGGAGGGCGCGTACGACGCGGCGTTGGAGATGGCCACCGGCGCGCGGGGCAGCACCGGCGAGTCCTTCGAGCAGGTGGACGCCGCGCTGACGCGGGCGACAGCGCACGAGCGGCGGGAGTTCGAGCGGGCCGTGGACGACGGGCGCGACCTGGTGGCCGAGTTGCCCGTCGGCGCCGGGGCGCTGGCGCTGGTCGGCGCCGTGAGCACGGTGCTCGGCGTGGGCCGCAGGCTCTCGGAGTACCGGTGAAGGGGGCACGAGGATGACGAGGGTGGCACGCGGGGAGGACGAGGCGGGCCCGCGCCCGCCGGGGCGGCGGCGCGCGGTGGCGCTGTCGGCGGTGGGCTGCGCCCTGGCGGCGCTGGCCGCGCTGCTGGCGCCGGCCGCCCTCGACGGCCCGGGCGAACGGGGCCGACCGGCCCCTGAGCGACGGGCCGCGCCCCCGGCGCGGGACGCGGAGGGCGCCGCGCACGAGAGCTGTGAGCGGCCGGAGGCCAGCCTGCGCCCCTCCCCCGACTCCGGGCCCGCCGTGCGCCGGATCAAGGCCCGCGCCTCCGGCAAGCTGATCGCCGGCGTGGACCAGAACAGCTACCGCTGGGGGTACCGCGACCCCGCCACCGGCGACCTGACCGGCTTCGACATCGAACTGGTGCGGGCCATCGCGGAGGAGATATTCGGTGACCGCGACGCGGTGGTCTTCCGTACCATCCCCACCAACCAGCGCGTCCCGGCGCTGCGCGAGCGCAAGGTGGACATCGTCGTACGGACCATGACGATCAACTGTGACCGCGTCACGGGCAGGAACAAGGTCGCGTTCTCCACCGCGTACTTCCAGGCCGGACAGCAGCTCCTGGTGCCCCGCGACTCGCCCATCACCTCCTACGGGCCGACGTTGCGCGGCAAGCGGGTGTGTACGGCCAAGGGTTCGACGGGCGAGCAGCGGCTCGACGACGAGCGGCGGGGCACGCGGTCGCTGGGCGCGACCAAGGTCACCGTGCCCAACCAGCTCGACTGCCTGGTGCGGCTCCAACTCGGCCAGGTGGACGCCGTGTTCACGGACAGCGCGCTCGCCGCCGGCCAGGCGGCGCAGGACCCGTCGGTGAAGCTGGTCGGCGAGCCGGTCACGCGGGAGCCGTACGGTGTGGCGATGCACAGCGACGACACCGACCTGGTGCGCCGGGTGAACAAGGTGCTGGAGGATTACCGCAGGGGCGGGGCGGACAGCCCCTGGATGCGGGCGTACCGCGAATGGCTCCAGGACGACCTGCCGGGTGTCAAGGCGCCACCCAAGCCCGTCTACAAGGACTGACCGCACGCACAGGAGAGGTGATCGATGGCGGCCTCGGGACCCGCACCCAGCTCGTCGGGGATGCCCCAGCTCCCGGTCATGGACCGGGAGGAGGTGGACCGCGCGCTCGCGCGCCTCGGCGCCGAGCACGAGGCGATCGAGACGTCGCTGCTGGCGTTGCAGGACCACGCCGGACGCAGGCTCCTGGAGGGCGCCGACCTGGCCGGCACCACCAAGGCGCGCTGGGCCGCCGCCGAGCAGACGATCTCCCAGCTGTGGACGTACTACGACGCGTACGCCGCGGCCTGCGCCAAGGCCCGCGAGGTGCGCGCCCGGCGCCGCTGGCCGGGCCAGGCCGAGCTGGTGGAGTTGACCGAACTGCTGCGTGGCGAGCACGTCACCGTGCCCGGAGACGCGCTGGCGCCCGCGCCCCGGCTCAGCGAGCGGTTCACGCTCGACGCCCTGGTGGAGCGCATGAACAGCGGGTACGCGCGGGCGCTGGACGTGGTGGTCACCGCGGACGCCGTCTGGTCGGCGTTGCCCGCCCGGATCGACATGCTGGCCGCCGAGTTACAGCGCACGCGTTCGCTGGCGCACTCGGTGGGCGTACGGCCGGGCGAGCACCCCTCGGGGGACGACCTGGAGCAGATCACCGCCGAGCTGACCGCGCTGCGCGCGGAGGTCATCCGCGACCCGCTGGCCTTCTGGTCCGGCGCCTCGCCGAGTTCGGCGCCCGGCGGCGGCCGGCCCGACACCGAGCGCTACGACCGGGCGGCGCGCGCCCTGGAGGACGTGCGGCGCGAGATCGAGGCGGTGCTCACCGTGCGGCAGGACGCGGAGCGGCGGCTGATGCTGCTGCGCGACCTGCTCTCGCGCGCGGACCGCACGCTGACCGAGGCCCGGCAGGCGCGCGGCGAGGTGCTGGCGAAGATCGCCGCGTCCGACGTGCCCGCCGTCAGCGGGCCGTCCACGGCGCTGCACGAGCAGTTGGCGCTGGCCGCCGAGTACCGCAGGCGCTCCCAGTGGCACCGGCTCTCGCCGCTCCTGGAGAGCCTGGAGCAGCGGGCCGATGACGAACTGCTGCGGGCCCGCGAGTCGTTGACGGCCGTGACCGCGCCGCTGGCGGTCCGCGCGGAGCTGCGCGGCAGGCTCGACGCGTACCGGGCCAAGGTCGTCCGGCACGGCATGGCCGATGACCCGCTGCTGGTGGAGCGGTACGACGCGGCCCGGCGGCTGCTGTGGAGCGCGCCGTGTGACCTGCGCGCCGCGGAGCAGGCCGTGCTGCGCTACCAGCAGGCGGTGGCCGACACGCTGACACCCCATCCGCCGGCCGGGCACGCCCCCGGGTCGGAGGTCGGTGGGCCGGGGCGGGCGGGTCCCGGGGGGCGCGGGTGAGCGCCGACGACTGCCAGCGCCCGGACTGCGCGGGCGCCTACGAGGACATGGGCGGCGGGGAGCTGTACTGCGACACGTGCGGCCTGGCCCCGGTGGTCTCCCCCAGCGGGTTGCTGACCGCGCCGCCGACGGGTGTGGCGGGCGAGGGGCGCGCGGCCGGTTCGGGCCGCCCGGGCGGCGCGGGCTCCGCGACCGGCTCCTCCTCCGTGCCCACGCACTCCGCGCGCTCGGCCTCGGGGCGCTCCACGGGCTCGCGCCGCTCGGTCTCGGGCCGGCTGCCCCGGGCGGCGGGGCACACCTCGGGCCGCTCGGTCTCGGTGGTGAGGTCCTCGGGGCCGGCGTCCTCGTCGGGCCGCAGCCGGTTGGGCGCGGGCCTGGTGAGCGTGGAGCGGGTGCCGCGCCCCGACCCGCACACGGCCGTGCTGGCCAACCCCGAGGTGCCCGAGCGGAAGCGGTTCTGCAGCCGCTCGGAGTGCGGCGCCCCGGTGGGGCGGGCGCGCGGCGCGCGGCCGGGCCGTACCGAGGGCTTCTGCACCAAGTGCGGCCACCCGTACTCCTTCGTGCCCAAGTTGCGCCGAGGCGACGTGGTGCACGGGCAGTACGAGGTGGTGGGCTGCCTCGCGCACGGCGGCCTGGGCTGGATCTACCTGGCCGTGGACCGGGCGGTGGCCGACCGCTGGGTGGTGCTCAAGGGGCTCCTGGACACCGGCGACGAGGACGCGCTCGCGGTGGCGCTGGCCGAGCGGCGGTTCCTCGCCGAGATCGAGCACGCCAACATCGTGCGGATCTACAACTTCGTCGAGCACCTCGACCAGCGCACCGGCAGCCTCGACGGCTACATCGTCATGGAGTACGTGGGCGGCAAGTCGCTCAAGCAACTGGCCAACGAGCGGCGCGGGCCCGACGGGCGGCGCGATCCGCTGCCGGTGGAGCGGGCGTGCGCGTACGGCATCGAGGCGCTGGAGGCGCTCGGGCACCTGCACAGCCGCAACCTGCTGTACTGCGACTTCAAGATCGACAACGCGATCCAGCAGGGGGACCAGCTCAAGCTGATCGACATGGGCGCGGTGCGGCGGATGGGCGACGAGGACAGTGCCATCTACGGCACCGTCGGCTACCAGGCGCCCGAGGTCGCCGAGCGCGGCCCGTCGGTCGCCTCCGACCTGTACACGGTGGCCCGCACGCTGGCGGTGCTCACCTTCGACTTCCAGGGCTACACCACGGTCTTCGCGGACAGCTTCCCCGACCCCGGGCACATCGAGGTCTTCCGCCGCTACGAGTCCTTCTACCGGCTCCTGACGCGGGCCACCGACCCGGACCCGGAGCGCCGGTTCGCCTCCGCCCAGGAGATGGCCGACCAGCTCACGGGCGTGCTGCGGGAGGTCGTCGCACTCCAGTCGGGCCGGCCACGGCCGGCGCTGTCCACGCTGTTCGGGGCGGAGACGCGGGTCGTGGACACCCAGGTGTTCCCCGACGGCGCGGAGTCCGACGCGCTCGGCGCGCGGCTCGGCGCCGGGCGCGGGCGGCGCGCGCAACTGGCCGCGGCGGCCTCGCGCACGCCCCTCGGGAGGCCGGACCCGGCCGTCGCCGGCCCGGCCGTCGCGGGTGGGCCGGGCGCCGTCACGGGCGCGCCGGCGGGCGGCAGCGCACCGGCGCCAGGCGGCGCGCTCGGCCTGCCCGGCGTGCCGAGTCAACCCACGCGCCCCCGCGAACGGGTACCGCTTTCGGGGACGGCCGCGCCGGGCACGGCGGGCGCGGCGGCGGGGCTCGCGAGCGGCGCGGCGTCCGGCGCGGGCGGGTCGGCGGTGGTCGGTGAGCCGAACGCGGTCGCCGCCGGGGCCGCGGCCGTCGCGGGGGTCGTCCAGCCGTTGGACATACGGGCCGCCGCGCTGGCGCTGCCGGTGCCGCGCGTCGATCCGGGCGACCCCAACGCGGGCTTCCTGGCCGGACTGCTCGCCGCGGCGCCGGCCGAGCTGAGCGCCGCCCTGGCCGCCGCCCCCGCGGACTCCACGGAGCTGCGGCTGCGTCGCGTACGGGCCGAGTTGGCGCTCGGCGACGACCGGGCGGCCGGGCGGCTCCTCGACGCGCTGGAGGCGGTGCGCCCGGACGACTGGCGCGTCATCTGGTACCGCGGGCTGCACGCGCTGGCCAGCGGTGACCGGGTGACGGCCGCGGTCTCCTTCGACGCGGTCTACGACGCGTTCCCCGGCGAGACCGTGCCCAAGCTGGCGCTCGGCGTGTGCGCCGAGGCCCTGGGCCAACTCGACAACGCCGCCGCCTACTACCACCTCGTGTGGGCGACCGACCCGAGCTTCGTGAGTGCCGCGTTCGGGCTGACCCGGGTGCGGTTCACGACGGGCGACCGGGCCGGCGCCGTGGCGGCCCTGGAGTCCGTGCCCGAGGCGTCCATCCACTACACGGCGGCCCGCGTGGCGGCCGTACGGGCGCGGTTGCGGCCGGGCGCGTGGGCGGTGGGCGGGGCCGCGCCCGCCGAGCGACTCGCCGAACTGACGGCGGCGGCCGATCAGGTGGAACGCCTTGCGGAGTTCGGACTTGACCCGGTAAGGCGCGAGCGACTGCACACCGAGGTGCTCGGCGCCGCGTTGGACTGGGTACTCTCCAGCGGCAGCGGAATCCCGCAGGCCGCCGGACCCGAAGCGGCGACGGGAGCCCGACCCGTGCTGCTCGGCAGCCGCCTGGACGAGCGCGGGCTGCGCTTCGGTCTGGAACGCTCGTATCGGGTACTCGCCCGGCTCGCGCAGCGGGGCGAGGAAAGGATCGAATGGGTGGAGCGGGCCAACCGGCTCCGCCCCAGGACGTGGGTGTGATCGATGTCGCAGAAGCCTCGGCTGTCAACCTGCCCGAGCTGTGCGGAGCCGCTTGACGCGGAGGACAACTTCTGCGGCGCGTGTGGCACCAGTGTCAGCGCCGCGAGAACGGCGGCGCCCGGCGCGCGCGGGGCTCACCCAGCGCCGACCGGTGCGGGCGACGGCCGGGGCCAGAGCCCCGCCGCCGGCCCCGCGCGCGGCGCTGACGCGAGCGCCGCTGCCGGCGCCGTCGCCGAGCCCGGGCTCGGCTTCGCCCCCGGGTACGCGCCACAGGCCGGCCCGGCGACGCCCGTCGCGGGCGCTCCGGGCGCCGTGCCCGCGGCGTGGGACGCGCGGGCCGCCGCCCACTTCCCGTACGCCGACACCGCCGTGCCACCGGCTCCCCGCGCGGCGGGCGGCGCTGGCCAGCCCGGCTCCGTACCGCAACCCGGCGCGGCGCCCCGTGGCCCGGCGGGCGCCCCCACGGCCGGCGCGCCGATCCCGCAACAGTCGGCCGGGGCCGCGCCATGGTCGGCGTCGCGGGCCGTCCCGGCGGGGCCGGGCGCGGAGGCGGCGGGCGGACACGGGGCGCCCGGACCCGCCTTCCCCGCGCTCACCCCGACGGTGCGCCCCATCGCGGGCGGCGCCGAACCCGCCCCGGGCCAGGCGGTGGCGCCTACGTCCGCCGCCCCGGGGTACGGGAGCTGGGCGACCGTGGACGCGGAGGTGGCGCCGCCCGACCCGCGTGAGTCGGCCACCCTCGATCCGCTGGCCGGCATCGACGAGCCCACCCTGGTGATCAGCGCCGGCGCCGGCCCGGCCGACGACCACGGGCCCCGTCCCGACCGGGAGCCGGCCGGCCAGCCCCCGGCCCCCGAGGCCACGCCGGCCGGACCGGAACAGCCAGCGCACCCGGCACCGCCCGCCGGTGGGGCGGCGCCGGCGGGGGCCACCTCGGCGGGCGCGGGGGGCGCGCCGGGGGTCGGGGCGCCGCGACCGGCGCCGCGCCGGTGCGGCGAGTGCCGGGCCGGCGCCATCGACGACGACGGATACTGCGAGAACTGCGGACACGCGCAGCCTCGGGAACGGGATCACATGGAAGAGGAGTTGGCGTTCGTCGCCGCGGCCAGCGACCGCGGGCTGCGACACCACCGCAACGAGGACGCCTTCGCCCTCTCGGAGGCGGAGTTGCCGGACGGTTCGCCCGCCGTGGTCGCCGTCGTCTGCGACGGCGTCTCCTCCGCCACCCGCCCCGACGATGCGTCGGCCGCCGCGGCCCGGGTGGCCGGCGAGCGGCTGCAGACCGCGCTGCCCCGGGGCACGCACCCGCAACAGGCCATGCACGAGGCGATCATCGCCGCGGCCGAGGCGGTCAACGCGCTGGCCCAGGAGGCCCGCCCGGCCCACCGCGACCCGCACCGCCACGAGAACGCGCCGGCCTGCACGATCGTCAGCGCCGTCGTCGCCTCGGGCATCCTGACCGTCGGCTGGATCGGCGACAGCCGCGCGTACTGGGTCCCCGACGACCGCGCCACGCCCGCCGCCCGGCTCACCGAGGACGACTCGTGGGCCGCGCAGATGGTCGCGGCCGGCCTGTTGTCGGAGCAGGAGGCGTACGCGGACGAGCGGGCGCACGCCATCACGGGCTGGCTGGGGGCGGACGCGTACGAGATCGAGCCGCACACCGCCGCGTTCAAGCCCGACCGGCCGGGCGTGGTGGTGGTCTGCACGGACGGGCTGTGGAACTACGCCGAGTCCGCGCCCGAGATGGCGGCGGCCGTGCCGCCGGACGCCCGGGCCCGACCGATGGACAGCGCCCGGAAGTTGGTCGGTTACGCGCTGGAGGGCGGGGGCCACGACAACGTAACGGTGGCGGTGGTGCCGTTCCCGCTGCCGCCGGAAGGGGCAGGATCGGCCTGACGACGGGTCGGCGCCGGGGCGCCGGCAGCGGCGGGAGAGCAGGGCCCGCCGGCGCCTCACGGGGCGGCGGCGGAACGCGAGGAGGGCGGCGGCCGGGTCGAGCGGGCCGCCACGGGAGAGCACGAGGCCACGGGGGCGAGGGGGCTTCCGCGGCGCCACGGGGGATCACCGGGGTACGGGCACGCCGTCAGGGAGCCGTCGGCGAGCGCGTCCCCCGTCCGCCCATGTGTCGATGAGTCCACGCGGAGCGTCGAGGGACGTCAAGGAGCGGAACGGATGGCCAACTTCTCCAAGTCGAACGTGCCACGGTTCTCGGTCGAGGTGTACCAGAACGAGTTCCTGCCCGAGGGCGGACGCGACGTCAGCGCGATCGTCACCGTCACCGCCACCGGCGGCGGCACCACCGGCCGCCTGCCGCTCGTCTCCGTCGGCCCGCACGACGCCGCGGCGCGGCAGCGGGGGCCGAGCGCCGCCGTGGCCGTCATGGTCGACTGCTCCGGCTCGATGGACTACCCGCCCACCAAGTTGCGGCACGCGCGGGAGGCGACGGCCGCGGCGATCGACACGCTGCGCGACGGCGTGGCCTTCACCGTGATCGCCGGCACCCACAAGGCGGCCGAGGTCTACCCCGGCGGCGGCAGGCTCGCCCGCGCCGACGCGGCCACCCGCGCGGCGGCCAAGGACGCCCTGCGCACGCTGCGCGCGGGCGGCGGCACCGCGATCGGCGAGTGGCTGCGGCTCGCGGACCGGTTGCTGCACACCCGGGACGCGGCGATACGGCACGGCATCCTGCTCACCGACGGCCGCAACGAGCACGAGAGCCCCGAGGCGTTGCGCGCGAGTCTGGGCGCCTGCGCGGGGCGCTTCACCTGTGACGCGCGCGGCGTCGGCACCGACTGGGAGGTGAAAGAGGTCACAGCGATCGCCTCGACCCTCCTGGGAACCGCCGATATCGTGGCGAACCCGGCCGAACTGGCCGAAGACTTCCAGCGCATGATGGAGTCCGCTATGGGGAAGGAAGTCGCGGATGTCGCGCTGCGTATCTGGACTCCCCAGGGCACGGACGTCACATTCGTGAAACAGGTCGCCCCCACCGTCGAGGACCTCACCCACCGCCGCGCCGACGCCGGGCCGCGCTCCGGCGACTACCCCACCGGCTCCTGGGGCGACGAGTCCCGCGACTACCACGTGGCGGTGCGGGTGCCGGCCGCCGACGTGGGCCGGGAGATGCTGGCCGCGCGGGTGGCGCTGGTGCTGCCGAGCCCGGACGGCACCCCGCCCCGACCACTGGCGCAAGGGCTCGTACGCGCCGTGTGGACGGCCGACCTGACGGCGTCGACCTCCATGAATCCGCAGGTCGCGCACTACACGGGGCAGGCGGAACTGGCCCGGGCGATCCAGCAGGGCCTCGATGCGCGCAAGTCGGGCGACTGGGACGGAGCGACCGCGAAACTGGGCCGCGCGGTGCAGCTCGCCGCCGCCTCGGGGAACGCCGAAACGGCGAAACTGCTTTCGAAGGTGGTGGACGTCGTGGACGCGGTGACAGGTACTGTGCGACTGAAAGCGAAGGTCGCGGACGCGGATGAGATGACCCTCGAAACGCGCTCCACCAAGACCGTTCGCGTAAAGAAATAACGCGGGTACGCGGCCGGGCGACCGGCCGGGCCGCCCGCCACACAGCGGGTCACGACGGGCCGCCACGGCCCCGTCCGACCACCAGTTCCACCAGCGACACCAGCAGCACCCGTAGCACACAGCAGCACCAGCAACACCCGTAGCGAACAGCACCAAACTGCACCAATGCCAAGAAACGGCACACGAGGGGGAATCACCGACATGCCGACTTGCCCAAACGGCCATCAGTCGTCGGCCGAGGACTACTGCGAGGTGTGCGGGCACCGCATGTCGGCCGCACCCGCCGGCGCCGTTCCCCCGCCTCCGCCGCCGCCCGGAATGATGGGCCCGCCCAACCCGCCACCGCCGCCCTCCCACCCTGGCCCACCAGGGCCTGGCGCGCCGGGCGGGTACGACGGTCCCGGCGGCCCGGGTCAGGGTCGCGGCTTCGACGGCCAGGGCGGTCCCCCCGGACCCGGCGGCCCCGCCGGCCCGCCCGGACCTCCCGGTCACGGCCCGGGTCCCGGCGGCTTCGACAGCCAGGGCGGCCCCGGCGGCTTCGGCCCCGGCGGCCCCGCGGGCCCGCCCCCTCCCGGTGGCCCCGGCGGTCCCGGCGGCTTCGGCCCCGGCCCCGGTGGGCCTGGCGGTCCCGGTGGTCCCGGTGGCTTCGATGGTCAGGGCGGCCCCGGTGGTCCGCGCGGCTTCGACGGTCCCGGTCGGCCCGGCGGACCCAGCGGGTTCGACGGCCCCGGTGGACCTGGTGGGCCCGGCGGCCCGTTCGGCCCGCCCGGCGGCCCCGGCGCGCCGGGCGGTCACGGTGGGCCGGGTGGTCACGGTGCTCCCGGTGGGTACGGCTACCCCGGTGGGCAGCCCGAGTCCGGCTTCCAGCCGGAGCTGTGCCCGCAGTGCCGTACGCCGCGCGAGGCGCAGGCGCCGTTCTGCGAGGAGTGCCGCTACAACTTCATCACCCAGTCGGCCACCTCGTACACGCCCTACAGCCCGGCCCCGGCGCCCGGCCAGGGCGGCTTCCCGCCGCCTCCGTCGCAGGGGCAGCCGCCGCAGGGCCCGCCGCACGGTCAGCCCCCGCACCCGCACGGGCCCGACGCCTCCCAGCCGCCCGGTCCGCAGGGTCCGCCGCGGCCTGGCCAGGACTACCAGGGCGGCCACCAGCAGCAGAACCGGCCGCCGGAGCCGCCGCACCTGTCCCCGCTGCCGCCGCACGCCGGTGGCCCGCAGGGTGGCGGCCAGGGCGAGCAGCGGCCCGGGGGCCCGCCGAGCGGGCAGGGCTTCGGGGGCGACGACGACTGGATGCTCCCGCCGCCGAACACCCCGGAGGCGTCGGCCGCCGCGCCGCCGCACGGCGCTCCGGCCCCCGCCGCGCCCCGTCCGTTCCCGGACGCGCCCGGCCAGGGCCCCGGTGGTCGGCCGCCGTTCCCGGGTGACGACGGGTTCCCGGGCGCGGCCCCGCCGCAGCACGGGCAGCCGGCGTTCCCCGGCCAGCCCGGTCAGCCGCCGGCCGCGCCGCCCCACCAGCAGGGGCAGCAGCACGGACAACCGCCGCAGCACGGCCAGCCGCAGCAGCAGGGCCAGCAGCAGCACGGTCAGCCGCAGCAGGACGGCGGCTACCGGCCCGACGGGGCGTACCAGCAGGGTCCTCCCGGTGGCGGGCAGGCCGGTTCGGACAACTGGGTCGCCGTCGTCGCGCCGGACCGCGAGTACTTCATGGCGATGATGACGCGCAGCGGCCCCGAGGCCGCCGGGCTCAACCTGCCCGCGTACTCGCCCGAGCAGCAGGTGCCGCTCTCCGGGAACCAGATCACCATCGGTCGCCGCAGGCACAGCACGGGCGAGGCGCCCGACATCGACCTGTCGCGCCCGCCGGAGGACCCGGGCGTCTCGCACCAGCACGCGGTGCTCGTGCCGCAGTCGCACGGCGGCTGGGCGGTCGTGGACCAGGACTCGACCAACGGCACGACGATCAACGGCGGTGACGAGCCGATCCAGCCGTACGTGCCGGTCCCGCTCCAGGAGGGCGACCGGGTACACGTCGGCGCGTGGACGACGATCACCCTCCGCAGGGGCTGACCCGCCCCTGACCCGCACGGTCGCCAACGGGCCCGCCCCACATCGGGGCGGGCCCGTTCGCGTCGCCGTCCCCGGCCGCCCCACGCCGCGCCGACCGCCCGGTGGTGGGTCGCGCGGTAGTGGGTCGCGCGGTGGCCGGGGGTGGTCCTACGACTTCCGGCCTCCGTCGCGGTATCTGCGACCATGGAGGGGTGAATGAGATTCCGCGCGGCACGCTGCAGGAGCAGACCTTCTACGAGCAGGTCGGCGGCGAGGAGACCTTCCGGCGCCTGGTGCACCGCTTCTACCAGGGCGTCGCGGAGGACCCGTTGCTGCGGCCGATGTACCCGGAGGAGGACCTCGGCCCGGCCGAGGAGCGCCTGGTGCTCTTCCTGATGCAGTACTGGGGCGGCCCCCGCACCTACAGCGACCAGCGCGGCCACCCCCGACTGCGGATGCGGCACGCGCCGTTCGCGGTGGACCGGGCCGCGCACGACGCGTGGCTGCGGCACATGCGGGACGCTGTCGACGAGTTGGACCTCGCGCCCGAGCACGAGCAGCAGTTGTGGAAGTACCTGACGTACGCCGCCGCCTCGATGGTCAACACCCCGGGCTGAGCGGCCAGCACGCCGCACCGGGCCGCCGGTAGGAGCAGCCCGTACGAGCCCCCCAGGCCACCGGAACGTACAGCCCGTACGAGCCCCGGGCCGCCCGTACGCCGAACCGGCGGGGACCCGACGGCGGCCCGGCGGCCGACGGCCCGGGAACGGGCCGTTCCGGACGGCGTCGGCGATCACCCCGCATACCCTCTGTATCGCATAGCGGACACTGCGTATCGCATGTCGGTCACAATCGGATCAAGCCCAGACCGCAACCGCTTTCAGACCGCACCTTTCTCTGACAGCATCCAGGCACGCTGCCGAGTCGACACACCGCCGTCACCTCCGTGACCGCGCGCCGTCGCTGGCTGGCGACGGGACCGGTGGGCGGGGAGCAGCGCGGGGGGTTCAGTGGCGGGCTTTGTGTTCCTGCGTGTCCGTGCGCACCGATTGCTGTTGGCGGCGGCGTTGTTGACGGTGCTGCTGACGACCGCGGTGCTGGCCACGCTGGGCGCGTTCAGCGCGGCCATCGGCGACGCGGGGTTGCGGCACGCGCTGCGCGAGCGCAGCGCCGCGCCGGCCGCGCTGCGGGTGGCCACGGACCTGCCGGAGTCGGAGCGCGCGGCGGCCGAGCGGGCCGTGCGGCGCGGCGCCGAGCGGACGTTCGACGGCCTGCCGGTGACGCTGCGTTCGATGGCGCGCTCGGGCCCGTACGCGCTGCCCCGCGAGCTCCAGTCCGCCGCGGCCCGACAGGGCGAGCCGGATCTCACGCTGTTCGCCGCGATGGACCGCACCCGCGTCACGCTGACCACCGGCGCCTGGCCGAACGGCGCACCCCAGGAGCCCGGCAAGAGCGGCAAGAGCGCTGCGAACGGCAAGGACGGCAAGGGCGACAAGGGCGACAAGGCCGCCGCGGCGCTGCCCGTCGCGCTCCCGGAGACCGCGGCGGCCCGCCTCGGGCTGCGCGTCGGCGCTGACCTGACCCTCACCGACCGGCTGTCGGGGCCGCCCGTGCGGATCCTGATCACCGGCCTGTACCGGCCCAAGGACCGCACCGATCCGTACTGGCAGTTGGACGACCTAGGCGGCAGCGGCGTGCGGACGCTGGCGTTCACCACGTACGGGCCACTGCTGACCGATGACGCGGCCTTCCGGGACGAGCGCGTCGCCCAGGCCGGGATGTCCTGGCTGGCGACGGCGGACTTCTCGGGGGTGAGCGCGGACGACGTGGACGGGCTGCGGTCGGCGGCCGAGCGGGGGCGGGCCGCGTTGGCGAAGGACCCGGCGCTCGGCGGTCCGGAGGTGAGCACGGGGTTGCCGACCGTGCTCGACCAGGCCGACCGTTCGCTGCTCGGGGCTCGTTCGACGCTGCTGATCGTGACGCTGCAACTGGTGCTGCTCGCCGGGTACGCGCTGTTGCTCGTGGCCCGGCTGCTCAGCACGGAGCGGGCCGGCGAGACGGAACTACTGCTCGCCCGTGGCGCGTCCGGCCCCCGGATCGCGCGGCTCGCGGCCATCGAGGCACTGTTGCTGGCCGGGCCCGCGGCGGTGGCGGCACCGCTGCTCGCCGGGCCGCTGATGGAACTCATCGCCGCCTACGGCCCGTTGGCGCGCGTCGGCCTCGATCTGGACACCGGGCTGACCTGGCAGACCTGCGTCATCGGCGGCGCCGTGGCGCTGGGTTGCGCCGCGGCCGTGGTGGCGCCCGCGCTGCTCGGGGCCCGGGCGCGCGGCGGCCCCTCCGTGGTGCGCGCGCGGGCCAGCGCCCTGCCCGCGCCGCTGCGCGCCGGCGCGGACGTGGGCCTGCTGGTCATCGCGGGTGTCGCGTACTGGCAGCTCGACCAGCAGTCGGACGACGGCGGCGGGGTGCTCAGCGGTGACGGCGGCGCGCTCGGCGTGGACCCGGTGCTGGTCGCGGCCCCCGCGCTGGCGCTGCTCGCCGGCACGGTGCTCACGCTGCGGCTGCTGCCGCCGGTCGCCAGGATCGCCGAGCGGCGCGCGGCGCGCGGGCGCGGCCTGCCCACCGCGCTCGCCGGCTGGCAGCTCGCCCGCCGCCCGCTGCGCGGCGCGGGGCCGGTGCTGCTGCTCGTACTGGCCGTGGCCATGGGCATGTTCGCGGTCGGCCAGGGCGCCTCCTGGGAGCGTTCGCAGGACGACCAGGCGGACTTCGCGGCGGGCACCGACGTACGGGTCCTGTCCAGCCGCATCCCGCAGCTCGGGCAGGGCGGCGCGTACGCCTCGGTGCCGGGGGTGGCCGCCGCTGCGCCCGCCGCCCGCGTGCAGTTCGGGCTCTCCGGCGGGCGCGGCGCCTCGCTGCTCGCGCTCGACGCGCGGCACGCCAAGGGCTCGCTGTTGATGCGCGAGGACCTGGCCGACCGGGACGCGCAGGCCGTGTTGGACACCGTCGCGCCGCGCGAGGCCGTCGAACGCCCCGGGATCGCGCTGCCCGGCACGCCCGACGAACTGCGTCTGACGGCCCGGCTCGGCGCGCCCGACGCGCCGGGCGGCACCTCGCCCAGCAAGGCTTCGGCAGCCGTCACCGTGACCATCGAGGACCGCTTCGGCGTCCCGTACCCGCTGCGGATCGGCCAACTCCCCGTCGACGGCAAGCCCCGCACCCTGGTCGCCGGGATCGCGCGGACCGCGGGCGCGCCGGGCGGCAAGCCCGCCGGGCCGCTGCGGCTGACCTCGATCAAGCTGGACCTGCTCCAGTCGGCCCGCGCGGAGCGGCACGCCTTCGAGGTGAGCGAGCTGCGGGCGGTCGGCGCTGACGGGGCGGCCGAGGCGGTGCCGGTGCCGGACGGCTTCGACTGGCGGGCGACGGCCACGTTCGCGGAGGAGGAGCCCGGCAACGTCCGGGCCAGGCCGCGGGCCGAGCGCCCCCGGCACACCGCGGACCGGCCGCTGACCGCCGGTTACGACACGGGCCACCACGTCGGCGACGACCTCATCCCCTCGCGCCCCACCAGCACCTTCACCTTCGCCGCCCCCTGGCCTCGGCAGCCCGGCCCGCTGACGGCCGTGGCCACCGACCGCTTCCTGGACTCCAGCGGCGCCAAGGTGGGTTCGACGGTCAGCGTGCCCGTCGCGGGCGAGACGCTGCCGGTGCGCGTCGTCGCCGCCGTGCGCGCGCTGCCCACCACGGGTGCCGCGGCCGAGCGCACCAGCGGCGCGGCCACCGCGGCGGGCGACGACCAGGGGGCGGCCGACGCGGCGGCCACCGGCGGTTCCACGTCGGACGGTGGCGCGCTGCTCGTCGACTTCCGGGCCGTCAACCAGGCGCTGGCCGCCCGCGACTCCGCCGCCCTGCCGCCCAGCGAGTGGTGGCTGCGGCCAGCGCCGGGCAAGGGCGAGCAGGTGGTGGCCGCGCTGCGACAGCGGCCCGACACCGACCCGGCGCAGGTCATCGCCCGTTCGGAGATCGCCGACGACCTGCACGACGACCCGTTCGGCGCGGGCCCGCAGGCCGGGCTGGCCGCCGCGGCGCTGGTCGCGGCGGCGCTCGCCGCGGTCGGTTTCGCCGTCAGCATGGCCGGCTCGCTGCGCGAACGCGCGGCCGAGTTCGGCGTCCTGCGCGCCCTCGGCGCCCCCCGGCGCCAACTCGCCCGCATGGTGGCGGCGGAACAGGCGCTGCTCATCAGCCTGGCGCTGGCCGTGGGACTCGCCCTCGGCACAGTGCTGACCCGGGCGGTGGTGCCGCTCATCGTGTTGACCGGCGAGGCGGCCCAGCCGGTGCCCGAGGTTCTGGTCGAACTGCCGCTGTGGCAGGTCGGCGGGGTGCTCGCGGCGGTCGCCGCCGTACCCGTACTGATCGTCGCAGCGGTGGCGCTACGACGCGGCGATCCGGTCGCCACACTCCGCCACCGGGGAGGTGAGTAGGCCATGCCCGCGTCCACGGCAGACCACGAGGGGCCCGAGCGGCCCACGGAGGACGGGCCGACCACCGCCGACGAGGCGGCGGCACCGGACCGGTCCGACCAGTCCGGCCGGTCCGACCGGTCAGCGGGTGGCGACGGTTCGGCCGCCGGCCGCCGCGCCCCGGTCGTGACCAACTGGGTCAGGCTGCGGCTGCGCGCGGCGCCGGGCGCGGCGCTCGCGCTGGGCGTGCTGGTGCTGCTGACCTCGTTCCTGGCCGCCGCGTTCCCGCGCGGGGTCGACGCGTACGAGTCGCACGCCATCCGCGACCAGATCAACGCGGCCTCGCCGGACCGCAGCGCCTACCAGGTCACCTCGGGGCCGCCGGGCGCCCAGCGCCCGCAGCGCGAGCGGGCCGCGGCGCTGGCCCCGGGGCCGCTGGGCGAGCAGTACCGCGAGGTGCGCGAGCGCCTGCCCGACCTGGTGCGGTTCGACCCCGCGCAGTCCGCGTACGGGGTGCGCACCCCCGAGGCGCTGGTGGCCAGCGACGCGTGGCTGCCGCGCCCGGACGGGCTGCCGCCCAAGCTGACGCTGACGGCCCAGTCGGGCCTGGCCGAGCACAGCCGCGTGCGCGAGGGCCGGCTGCCGCGCGGCACGGGCCCCACCGCCGCCGACGACGGTGCGCGGGGCGCCGAACAGGCCGACCGGTTGGAGGTCGAGGCGGCGGTCACCCGGGAGACCGCGAAGGCGCTGGGCCTGCGGATCGGTTCGCGCGTCCACCTCGACGCGGTGGGCACCACCGCGCTCTCCGCGCGGATCGTGGGCGTCATCGACCCACGGGCCCCGCGGGAGACGTACTGGTCCATCGAGCCGCTGCTGCGCTCCCCCGGCCTCGCGACGGAGAAGGTGTCGGGCGACACGCCCAAGCGCTTCTGGGTGGGGGCGCTGCTCCTGGCCCCCGACGCCGGGCCCGCCCTGCTCTCCGCGACCGGCACCCCGCAGACCTTCTGGCGGCTGGCCAACGACCCGGGCCACCTCACCGGCCGCGACGTGACGCGCCTGCGCGAACAGGTCGCCGCGCTGGAGAACGGGCCGACGCTGGTGGCGATGCGCGAGGCGATCGGGCCCACCGCCGCGATCAGCACCGAAGTGGACGCCATCGTCGGCGAGTTCGGCGACATGCGGAAGGCGGTGGCGCCCGTGGTGGCCGTCGCCGCGTTCGGCGTGGGTACCGTCGCCGCGATCGTGTTGCTGATGGCCGGCGGCCTGGCCGCCGCCAGGCGCCGCGCCGAACTGACCCTGCTGCGCTCCCGTGGCGGCTCGCTCGTCGGCGTCGGCCGCCGGCTGCTGGCCGAGACCTCGGTGGTCGCGCTGCCCGCGGCGGCGCTCGGGTTCACCCTGGCCGTCGTGCTCGTACGGGAGGCGCGGCTGGTGCCGGCGCTGCTGGCCGCCGCCGCGGTGGCCGTGCTGGCCTGCTGCGCGCTGCCCGCGCGGGCCGTCGCTGCCCACCGGCGGACGCTGACCAGCATGGAGCGCACCGACGTGGTGCGGGTCAAGCCGTCGCGCCGCCGCGTGGTCGCCGAACTCACCGCGCTGGTCCTGGCGGTGGGCGCGGTGGCGGCGCTGCGCCAGCGCGGTACGGCGGGCGGCGAGGTGGACGCGCTGGTCAGCGCGGCGCCCGTGCTCGTCGGGGCGATCGCCGCGCTGCTGCTCGTACGGCTGTACCCGCTGCCGCTGCGGCTCGCCGCCCGCCCCGCGACCCGGCGCCGGGGCGTGCTCGGCTTCCTGGCGCTGGCCAGGGCCGGCCGCGCGCAGGCCACCGGGGCGCTGCCGCTCCTCGCGCTGATCATCGCGCTGTCCACCGCGTCGTTCGGCGGCTCGGTGCTCGCCGGCGTCGACGACGCGCGCGAGCGCGCCTCGATCCTGGCGGTGGGGGCCGACGCGCGCGTGGACGACAGCAAGGGTCTGTCGAAGGGCCTGGCCGCCGCGCTGCGCGAGGTGTCGGGCGTGCGACAGGTGGTGCCCGCGCACATCGAGTACGACCTGTGGCTCAACGACGACGGTGACCAGGTCGCCCTGGTGGCCATCGACCCGGCCGCGTACAACAGGCTCGCCCGCCACGTGGGCATGGACCAGGTGCCGGAGCAGGCGCTGCGCGGGGCCCGGGGCGCCGTGGTGCCGGCCATCGCCTCGCCCGGTGTCGCCAAGCGGCTGGGCACCGGGCCGCAGAAGCTGCGCCCGCTCGGCGGCGACATCACGGTCAAGGTCGCCGCCGTGCACGAGGGCACTCCGGCGACGCAGACCAGCGAGTACCTGCTGATCGACGCGGACCGGCTGGCCCGCCCGTACCCGACCGCCATGCTCATGGCCGGCTCAGGCGCGCACGGCTCGGGCATCGACATGGACGCGGTACGCGCGGCGGTGGGCACGGGCGCTTCGGCCGCCGACCGGGGCGCGGACGCCGCGGCCCGCGCGGCCGGCCTCACGCCGCGACAGGGCGACGACGCCGGGAAGGCGTCCGGGCGGGGCGAGGGCTCGGTCCGCGTCAAGGCGCGGGCCGAGGAACACGCGGCGCTGGCCGACTCGCCGCTCCAGGACGGTACGGAGCGGCTGTACGCGGCGGCGGTGGCGGCGGGCGCCGGGTACGCGGCGCTGGCCGTACTCCTCTCGCTGCTCCAGGCCACCCCGGAGCGCACGGCGCTGCTGGCCCGGCTGCGCACGATGGGGCTCACCCGGCGCCAGGGCCGGCGGCTGCTCGTCCTGGAGGCCCTGCCGCAGGCCCTGCTCGCCGCGTGCGGCGGCGTGCTCGTCGGCTACGGCACGATCCGGCTGCTGGCGCCCGGCCTCGATCTGACGCGGCTGGCGCTGTCCGCCCGCACCGGTTTCGACGAGCTCGGCACCGTACGCCTGCACGCCGACGCGCTGTCGCTGCTGATCCCCGCGGTGGGCGTGGTGCTGCTGACGCTGGCGGTGGTGCTGGCGCAGGCGTGGTGGAGCGGGCGCCGCAAGGAGAACACCGAGCTGAGGGCGGGAGAGAGCCGATGACGCAGACGGCGGCAGGCACGGGCGGGCACGACGGCCAGGGAGACGGCGGCGTGGATGGGGGTGCCGGGGGCGGGGGCGCCGGGCGTCGGCCGGCCGTGCCGTCGCTGGCCGAGCTGGAACGCCGGGCCACCTCGCGCCGCGACCGCCCCGCCTTCGGCCACGACGCGCTGATCACCTGCGACCGGCTGGTCCGCGTCTTCTCGACCGACGGCGTCGAGGTGCAGGCGCTCCAGGGGCTCGACCTGCTGGTGTCCGAGGGCGAGTTGATGGCCCTGGTGGGCGCGTCCGGCAGCGGCAAGTCCACGCTGATGAACATCCTGGCCGGCCTGGACGTGCCCACGGCCGGCGCGGCCTCGGTGGCCGGCAGTGACCTGCTGAACATGGACGCGAAGGCCCGGCTGCGCTACCGCCGCGACATCGTCGGCTTCGTCTGGCAGCAGACGGCCCGCAACCTGCTCCCGTACCTGACGACCATCCAGAACGTGCTCCTCCCCATGCAGTTGCGCGGTCGCGGCCGACAGCGCGCGGCGCGCCTGAAGCACGCCGACGAGCTGCTCAAGATGCTGCGGATCGACCACTGCCGGGACAAGCGCCCGCAGCAGATGTCCGGTGGTGAACAACAGCGCGCGGCCATCGCCGTCGCACTCGCCAACACCCCCTCCGTCCTCCTGGCCGACGAGCCGACCGGCGAGCTGGACTCGGCCACCGGCGAGGAGATCTTCGCCGCCTTCCGCACGGCCAACGCCGAACTCGGCACCACCATCGTGATCGTGACGCACGACCAGACCGTGGCCAGCGAGGTCCGCCGAACCGTCGCGATCCGCGACGGCCGCACCTCGTCCGAGGTGCTGCGCCGCACCGAGGTGGACGCCGAGACGGGCCAGGAGTCCCTGGTGGCACGCGAGTACGCGATGCTCGACCGCGCCGGCCGGCTGCAACTCCCGGCCGACTACACGCGGTCGCTCGGCATGGAACACCGCGTCCTCCTCGAACTCGAACCCGACCACATAGCCGTCTGGCCCGACCACTCCCCACCCCCCGACGCCCCCCAGAACGGCGCGGACGGCGGGGGCGGCGAGGCTGACGGGGCGGACGGCCAGGGCGGTCAGGGCAACGCGAGCGGCGCACGGCCGTAGCCACCTGATCCGGCGGCGCCCATGGTGGGAGCGTGACCGGAAGCCCCCTGCCCGCCCGGCCCGCCGACCACCTGCCTGTCCGGGCGACCGTACGGACAGCGGGTAGGCCGGCGGTGGCACGGACGGAGTCACCGGGGTCAGCAGGGTCAACCAGGCTCGTACGGACTTGCCGGCCGCCGGGGTCCGTACGGACGCGGGTCAGCCGGCCGAGCCGAGATACGGACCGGGCCGGCGGCCAACCCGGGCCGGACGGCACGGGTCAGCGGGTGGTGCCGCGCTCCACGAGCCAGCGCAGCGCCGCCTCGGCGCCGCTCAGGACCGAGATGTGCCCGTCATCCTCACGTAGGCACAGTTCGGCCGAGGGGATCTGGCGGGCCAGCCATCTGGCGTGTGAGCTGGGCACGATGCGGTCAAGGCCGCCGTGCAGGACCAGTGTCGGCGCGGCGACCCGCGCGGGGTCGACCCCCCAGGGGGCGACGTAGGCCAGGTCGTCGGCTATGAGCCCACCCGGCCCCGCCGCCACCGCCGGGCCGACGACGTCCGCGAACCACGCCCACTCCCCGGCCAGGGCGGCGTGATCGGCCGGAACGAACATCTCCGGGTCGTACGCGGCGCTCGCCTCGTACCGCTCCTTCGCCGCCCGGCCCGCGGCAGCCGCGCGCAGGGACGCCGCTCCCGAGTCCGTCATGCCGGCGAACCAGTCGAGCCCCACGGCGTCGAACGGCGCCAGCCCCGCCACGCTGACCACGCCCACCACCCGCTCCGGCAGCCGCGCGCCGCATGCCAGGGCGTGCGGGCCGCCACCGGAGTGGCCCAGCACGGCGAACCGGTCGATGCCCAACGCGTCGGCCACGGGAGCGGTGTCGTCGGCCGCGGACGCCACGCTCCGGCCCGGCCTCGGCGTCGAGCCGCCGTACCCGGGGCGATCGTACGAGACCCAGCGCACCCCGAGTCGGGCCGCGGCCGGCAGGAGCGGGCGGGGCGGGGCGCCGATGTTCGGCGTGCCGTGGTGCCAGAACACGGCGAGCCGTTCGTCTTCGCCCGGGCCGCCCGTGTCGTAGACGCGCAGCCTGCGGCCCCCGCCCAACTCCAGGTCGGACTCCGTCACCCGGTCATCGCCCATGCCGCACCCGCCCTCTCCTGCCGCCGCCACCTCTGCCGCACACCACCACAACCCGCGTGGCGCATCACCACCCCGGCGCCCGCCGCGTCCCGGAGGCCCATGGCGCCACGAGCACCTGGCGCCCGCGAACCGTTGCCGGGGGCACACCCGGCCATACGTGCTCGGTCCTCGACCTCGCGCCGCTCCCCCACCGCCTCACGCGGCCAGCCGCCCCACACCGGGGCGAGCCCGCTATGCCGGGGTGACGGAGAGGCCGGGCGGGCCTGCCGTGCGCACGGCTATGGACCCGTACGGCGTCCGCAGCCGCAGCCACCCGCGGGCGGCGAACAACACCAGCGGTGGCTCCGCCATCCCCGGCGCCGCCCCGGCCTGCCCCGCTCCGTGCGCGGCGGGGGACGCCACCGGCGTCGGAGTCGGGCTCGCGGGCACGGTCTGGGGCGGGGTCGCGGGCACGGGCGCCGCGCGCAGCGCGGATGCCGGGCTTTCGGCTACCGCCGTGGTCGGCGAGCCGACGGTCGCCACCTCGGGCTCGGGCGCTCGGACCGTTCCCGTGCCGAGCGTCGCGGTGGGCGGTGTGGGCGACCCCGGGCGCGGAGCCGTCGCCGCGTCTTCGCGGGGGTAGGTGGGTCGCAGGAAGCCCACGGCCTGCGCCGCGTGCACGGCCCGCAGCGGCAGTTCCGTCTCGCCAAGGGTGCGGGACCAGATCTCACGGCCGATCCGGTCGCGCTCCGCGCGTGTGCGCAGCTCCGGTGCCAGTGCCTCGTCGCGGGCCCGGAACTCCGCGACCGCCGCCGCCACCGCCCCGCGCACCGCCCGCGCGTCGGGCAGCCCGGCCACGCGCTGCCAGCCGCCCCGTGGCGGCAGCACCCCGGCCCACGGCGGGCCGGTCACCGGCTGCGGCACCACGACGGTCAGCCCGCGCGGCCCGTCCGCGCCCGGCGCGGTCCGGCCCGCGCCGACCTCGTCCACGACGTCCCCGGCGCTCTGCCGGGCCGCGTCCACCGCGTCGGCGAACTGCCCGGCCGAGACCGTGACGTCCAACTCCCACGGCACACCGGCCACACCGTCGCCGGCGCCCGACCCGGCGGCGCCGGCGTCCCCGGCAGAGGCATCCGCCGCCGGCGTGGGCTGAGCCACCGACGGGGGCGGCACGAGTACCGCCGTGCGGATGGCCAGCACTTCGAACGAGGCCGGGCGGCCGAAGACCGCGAGCACCCCGCCCGGGCGCGGCCCGGCACTGGTCACGCTCGCCTGGAGCCGCACCGCCGCGGCCCGGTCGTAGTGGATCAACCGGGCCAGGAAGGCGGCGAGATCGGCCGCCTCCCTGGCATCGGCGAAGTGCAGCGCTGGCGCCGTCATGCGGCGACGGCCTCCTCCGACTCGTCGTCGCGCTTGCGCCTGCCCTTGGCCGGCGCCTCCTCCAGGTACTCCGTCAGGAAGCGCTCCTCCACCGGCGTGATCCGCCGGGGACGACCGGCGTCCAGGTCGTACGGAACGACGACGGTGGAGGCCCGCACGTACACGGTTTCCCCGTCCTTGACCTCGTACGAGAGGGTCAGCGACGCGGCGCCGATCTTCGTCACCCAGGTCTCGACGAGCACCGGCTCGTGTCGGTGCACGAGCGGCTTGCGGTAGTCGATCTCGTGTCGGGCCACCACGGAGCCGCCCGCGAACGCGTCGCCCTCGGCCTCGGCCGCCAGCCGCCACATCAGGTCAACGCGCGCCTCCTCCAGGTAGCGGAGGAAGACCACGTTGTTGACGTGCCCGAAGGCGTCCATGTCCGACCAGCGCAGCGCGCACTCGTACTTGTGCCGTGCCATCGCAGCTCAGCCCCTGGTCAGCTTCTTGTACGTGGCGCGATGGGGCCGGGCGGCGTCCGGGCCGAGCCGCTCGACCTTGTTCTTCTCGTACGACTCGAAGTTGCCCTCGAACCAGAACCACTTCGACTCGCCCTCGTACGCCAGGATGTGCGTGGCGACGCGGTCGAGGAACCAGCGGTCGTGGGAGACGACCACGGCGCAGCCGGGGAACTCGAGAAGCGCGTTCTCCAGCGAGGACAGCGTCTCGACGTCGAGGTCGTTGGTCGGCTCGTCGAGGAGGAGCAGGTTGCCGCCCTGCTTGAGGGTGAGCGCCAGGTTGAGACGGTTGCGCTCACCGCCGGAGAGCACGCCGGCGGGCTTCTGCTGGTCCGGGCCCTTGAAGCCGAAGGCGCTGACGTAGGCCCGCGAGGGCATCTCGACCTGACCCACGTTGATGTAGTCCAGCTCGTCGGAGACGACGGCCCACAGCGTCTTCTTCGGGTCGATGTTGGACCGGTTCTGGTCGACGTAGGAGATCTTGACGGTGTCGCCGACCTTGATCGTGCCGGAGTCCGCGGTCTCCAGCCCCTGGATCATCTTGAACAGGGTGGTCTTACCCGCGCCGTTCGGGCCGATGACGCCAACGATGCCGTTGCGCGGCAGGGTGAAGGACAGGTCGTCGATGAGGACCTTGTCCCCGAACGCCTTGGAGAGGTTCTCCACCTCGACCACGACGTTGCCCAGGCGCGGGCCCGGCGGGATCTGGATCTCCTCGAAGTCCAGCTTCCTGGTCTTCTCCGCCTCGGCGGCCATCTCCTCGTAACGGGTCAGACGCGCCTTCGACTTGGCCTGCCGGCCCTTGGCGTTGGAGCGGACCCACTCCAGCTCTTCCTTGAGGCGCTTGGCGCGCTTGGCGTCCTTCTGCCCCTCCACCTTGAGCCGGGTGGCCTTCTTGTCGAGGTAGGTCGAGTAGTTGCCCTCGTACGGGTGGGCCCGGCCGCGGTCGAGCTCCAGAATCCACTCGGCGACGTTGTCGAGGAAGTACCGGTCGTGGGTGACGGCGACGACGGTGCCGGCGTACTTGGCGAGGTGCTGCTCCAGCCACTGCACGGACTCGGCGTCCAGGTGGTTGGTGGGCTCGTCGAGGAGCAGCAGGTCAGGGGCCTCAAGCAGCAGCTTGCAGAGCGCCACGCGACGGCGCTCACCACCCGAGAGGT
This sequence comes from Streptomyces sp. 71268, assembly GCF_029392895.1. Classification (NCBI taxonomy): domain Bacteria; kingdom Bacillati; phylum Actinomycetota; class Actinomycetes; order Kitasatosporales; family Streptomycetaceae; genus Streptomyces; species Streptomyces sp. 71268. The sequence goes on along the minus strand of NZ_CP114200.1, from coordinate 5,898,112 downwards.
TGGTGACCGGCCAGTCACCCGGCGGGCAACCCAGGGCGTCCATGGCCTGCTCAAGCTGGGTGTCGAGGTCCCAGGCGTTGGCGTGGTCAAGATCCTCCTGGAGCTTGCCCATCTCCTCCATCAAGGCGTCCGAGTAGTCGGTCGCCATCAGCTCGGCCACCTCGTTGAAGCGCTTGAGCTTGCCCATCAGCTCCGCGGCGCCGTCCTGCACGTTCTGCAGGACCGTCTTGGACTCGTCCAGCGGCGGCTCCTGGAGCAGCATGCCGACGGTGAAACCGGGCGCGAGGAAGGCATCACCGTTGGACGGCTGCTCAAGACCGGCCATGATCTTGAGAACGGTCGACTTACCCGCACCGTTCGGGCCGACGACACCGATCTTCGCGCCCGGCAGGAAGTTCAGGTTGACGTCGTCGAGGATCACCTTGTCGCCATGGGCCTTTCGGGCCTTGCGCATGGTGTAGATGTACTCAGCCAAGAGAAACCGTCCGGCAATCATGAGAGTGGGCAGATAGAACCATCTTGCCGTACGGGTAGAGCTGGGCGAAAACGAGTAAGGTCCCCGGCCGCCAGCCGTCCGCTCCGGCATCGCGCGGCCTGTCGGTAGGCCGCGCACGAGCTGTACACGTCATCCGTCCGAGCGCCCCACCGGCCCGCCGCCGCACGCTCGCTTCCCGGCTTCGGGCCCCACCCCGCACCGCCCTCGGGCTGGCCCCGCATCCGGGGCGAGCCGACCCGGCCCGGATGCGGGACGAGCCGACTGGGCCCGGGCCGCCCCCTCCGACGCGACGGTGGTAGTGACGGGTCCCACAGTCCGCACCGGGACACGACCGTGCACATTCGGTTACCCGCCTCGGTCATCCGGCGGTCACCGGGCCACCTGTCGATGGCCGCCGGCCGCCAGACGCCGAGTAGCTTCCCGTCTCCGTCTCCGTCCCCGTACGCGCCGCCGACGCCGGACCGTCCCGTGAGCCATGGGCAGGGGCCGTGGGCGTGGGCCACGAGCGTGAGCCGTGGGCGGGACCGAGGGCCGTGAGCGTAGGCCGCGGGCCCTACTCGTTCGGCTCGCTCGGCGGTGTCGCCCTCTTCCTGCGGGCGAGGAACAGCGCACCGCCACCGACGACCAGCAGCGCACCCGCTATGCCCGCGATCAGGGCAACCGGACTGCTGCTCCCGGTGTCGGCGAGGTCACCGCTCTCGGGCGCCGCCATCTCGTTCCCCGTGGTGCCGTCCGCTGCGGCGGGGCTCGGTCGCGCGGTCGGCGGGGCCCCGTCGCCGGCGACGGTGGAGGCGTCGTCGGCGCGACCACCTTCGGTCACGGTCTGGCAGTCCAGCGCCCCGGTGAAGGTCTTCTCCAAGCCATCCGGGCCGACGAGCGTGAACCGGTACGCCTGGTCCTCCTGCGTCGGCACGGTGATGGTCTTGGTCGTGGACGGGACGACCGTGTACTCGCGCCCCGCCAGCGTGTAGCTGAACGCCGCGTCGCCCTTGTTCGCCACCGTGACGTCCACACCGCCCTTGGCGCAGTTCTGCCTGGCCGAGATCGCCGGTATGGCCCCGCTCCTGGCCCAGATCGCCGTGGCCTTGGCCGAGACGGTGCTCTCGCTGGAGCCCGCCAGGATCTGCGTCTGGCTCTTGGTGTGCTGCCCGACGCCGGTGAAGGCCCGGCCGACGGGCACCTTGGCGGACGCCTCCACCGTCAGCCCGGCCGTGCCGTCCGGCGACCCGGCGGGCACGTCGAGGAAGAGTTTGGTGCCGTTGACCGCCCGCGTGATCGGCTTGCCGTTGCCGTCGACCACCTTCACGCCGGAGGGCACGGTGGTCGTGGGCGGCGCGACGGTGACGCTGCTCGCGTTGGTCCGCACCGTCACCGGGCCGAGCCGCTTGCCGGTCTTGCCGGCGATCGCGGGCGGGTCGAGCGTGAGCGACGCCCTGGGTTCCGCGACGGTTCGCGCCGCCTTGTACAGGTAGTCGGCGAGTTTCTCCGCCTGGGGGTCCACGGCGTCCACCCGGATGTGATCCGAGTAACGCCAGATCGCCACCTGCGTACCGGCTGCGGCGGTCTTCTCACTCAATGTGCCCGTGCCGGCCACTTCGGCCAGTCGGTCGAGGTCGTTTATCTGCGGGTAGGAGTGCTGGAGAATCCAGCGAATCTTTCCCGCGTCGGGGTTGTCGTGGAGCGACGAGGACTTCCAGGGCACTTCCTGGTACTTCGCCTGGTCCTGGGTCGGGTTGTGGATGTCGACGCAGTAGCTCTGGATCGTGCCGCCATTGTCGACGGACATCTCGAAAAGGCCTGCGCCGATCTTCTGAGCCTTGCCGCCCTCGCGAATGACCGCCTGATCGAAGGTCTTGAGGCCGCCGAGCGTCGCCGTCGCGCCGCCACGGTGCATGGGCACCTCGTCCGCCGCGGCCGGCCCCGCCACGCCGATCGCACCCGCAGCGACCAGCCCGAAGGTCAGGGCCACGACGGCAAGGCGGCCGGTACTCCGCCTCGTGACAGAAAGCATGGATTTCCCTTCCAGGGCAGGCGCGAGCGGTCACCGACCTGCGTCGCCCTGACAGCGAACTCAAAACCCGGGAGCCCTCGTTACTACGGACGGCGATCCTAAGTACGGGCCAGACCCTGACCCCCTGATAGCCAGGCTTGGCCACCGATCCGACTCGGAATCGTTATCCGCATCGCGGTTCACGGGTCACGATTATCGATAAATCCCCGTGGATTCATGGGGTCGTTGCCCCCATAGCCGAGATATCCGACACCGCTTCCCGGACTCCCCCTCCGGCCGCCGCTGCCACGAAGGGTTCAACTCCCGTTGGTACGCCCGAAGAGGGGACTTCAGGCGTTCCGGATGTCGGCTGCCTCACCTGAGTCACCCGCCGGAACGCCGACGTGCCGCGCGCCAGGTCGTGGCCGATGGCGAACGCGTCGAGGTCGGCCGAGAACCACCACTTCCCGTCCCGCTCCCGCTCCTGGATGCGCAACCGGCCCCGTACGATGAGCGGTTCACCGAGCGTCACCGAAGCGGCCACGTTCCCCGCCAGGGCACGCCAGGCCCGCACCGTGTAGAAACTCGTCCCGCCGTCCTCCCACTGCGTCCGCTCACGGTCCCAGCGTCGGGCGGTCACGGCGAGCCGGAACCGCACCACCGCGACCCCCGCCGCCGTCTCCCTGTACTCCGGCCGCGTCGCCGCGTTACCCACCACCGTCACTTCGGTCTCGTTCATCTCGCCCCTCGCTTCCTTGGCCACGCATCCGTCAGTCACTCATCCATGTGTCGCGCGTGCTCCGCGCCGCTGGGTGACCAGCCGTCCGGGCCGGTCCCGTCGCGCCCGATGGCACAACGGGACCGCCCCGCCACTCGCCGCTCGTGCGCTACCGCCTGCTCTGTGTGCTTCGTCGGTCGCACCCGCCGCGAGTGGTCCCATCGTGCGCTCGGCGCGAGGATCTCGCTGGAGCGTGTGGACAGACCAACGCCTGTGGATAACTCGCTCACACGTAAGGGGTGTTCACTCCATCGAACAGGCCGTTCGCCTCTCTGGAGCCCTAGCGTCAATGGCATGAAGACGAACGACGACCCATCGTGCTCAGGCTCCCCGCTCGGCCTTCTGGCCAGCAGGTTCCGCCGAATCCGCCTCGTCGCCCTTCGGCTCGTCGGCGCCGATCGTGCCGACGTGTCGCAACACGACGGCCGACAGGAACGCGAGCACCAGGGTGCTCACTGCGGCGACCAGCATGGCGACGTGCAGCCCCGATGTCGCGGCCTCCTTCGCCTGGTCGAGCCAGCCAGCGGGCAGCCGGTCCGCCACCGAGGACGCGCCGGCGAGGCTGTCGCCCGCCGCGTCGGCGACCTCGGGAGGCGTACCGTCCGGGAGCCGACCGTCGACGCGGGCACGGTAGACGGCGGTGGCCAGGCTGCCCAGGGTCGCCACGCCCAGGGCGAGACCGAGTTCCTGCACGGTCTCCGACATCGCCGACGCGGAGCCGGCCTTCTCCGGGGGCGCGGCCCCCACCACCAGGTCCGTGCCCAGGGCCGCGATCGACCCGAGCCCCAGGTAGACCAGCCCGAAGCCCACCACGAGCAGGGCGACCCCGCTCGTGGCGGTGACCTGGGTGAGGAGGGCGTACCCGAACGTCGCGAGCCCCAGCGCGGCGGCCACCACGATCCCCGCCGGCACGCGGCGCGCGACCAGCGGCGACCCGATCGCGGCCACGAGCATCATCAGCGCGGGCGGCCCCATCCACAGGCCCGCTTCGATCGGTGGCAGTTCCGCGACGAGCTGGAGTTGCTGCGTGATCAGCAGCATCGCACCACCGACGCCGACCAGCCCCACGAGCAGCACGCTCAGCGCGGCGCTGAACGTGCGGTTGGCGAAGAGCCGTACGTCCAGCAGCGGGCTCGCCAACCTGCCCTGCCGGCGGACGAACAGCGCCGCGCCCGCCAGGCCGATCACCGTGGCGCCGACGGTGGGGGCCTGGAAGCCGTCCACGGCGACCCGCTTCACCGCGTAGACGACCGGCAGGATCGCGACCAGCGACAGCGCGACGCTGAGCAGGTCGAACCCGCCGTTCCGCGGCGCGCGGTACTCGGGTATCAACACCGGCGCGACCACCAGGAGGACGATCGCGACCGGGACCGCGAGGAGGAAAGCCGAACCCCACCAGAACCGATCCAGCATCGCGCCGCCGACCACCGGGCCGAGCGCCATGCCGAGCGCGAAGCTCGTCGCCCAGACCCCGATGGCCAGCGACCGCTGGCGTGGGTCGGCGAACATGTTGCTGATCAGCGCGAGTGTCGACGGCATCAGCGTGGCGCCGGCGATTCCCAGCGCCCCACGCGCGGCGATGAGCACGTTGACGCTGTCGGAGTACGCGGCCACGACCGAGACGACCCCGAAGGCGGCCGCCCCGATCATCAGCAGCTTGCGGCGGCCGATCCGGTCGCCCAGCGTGCCCATGGTGATCAGGAAGCCGGCGATCAGGAAGCCGTACGCGTCCATGATCCACAGCTCTTGGGTGGCGCTCGGGTGCAGATCCTCCGCGAGCGAGGGGAGGACGAGGTACAGCACGGTGACGTCGAGGCCGAGCAACACGGTGGGCAGCGAGAGGACGGCCAACCCTCCCCACTCCCGAGGGCCGGCTCGGCGTACGGTCGGTGTGCTCATGGCATTCCCCTGCGTTGCATGTGCGCCGTGCGACGTACCGGGACGCCGCACGACATGGCGGTAGAGATCAATGAAGGTCGATGGAGATCGGTGGAGGTGGGTGGTGATCGGTCGAGCGGTGAACGTCGGGCTCGCGTCGCCGTCCGCCGAGGTGGCGGGAAGCGCCGCGAGGACGTGCGGTGTCACCCTGCCGACGAGCGCGCACGGTTTTCTGATGGTCCGCCGGAGCTAGGCTGTGACCATGCGCTACGGGGTGCTCGGCCCACTGGCCGTCTGGGACGCCGAGGGGCGGCAGGTCAAGGTCCCCGAGGTGAAGGTGCGTGCCCTGCTGGCGAATCTGCTCATCCACGGGGGCGGTCCGGTGCCGGCGGACCGGCTCATCGAGGACCTGTGGACGGGCAACCCACCAGGCGGGCCAGCCAACGCGCTGCAGACCAAGATCTCTCAGTTGCGTCGTGTGCTGGGCCGGGAACAGGTGGTCCGCGAGCCCGCGGGCTACCGGCTGCTGCTGGCCGACGACACGGTCGACGCCCTGCGGTTCCAGGAACTGGCCGAGGGTGCCCGCGCGCACGAGGAGTTGGCGGTCAAGGGGGAGATGTTCGCCGACGCTCTCGCGCTGTGGCGCGGCCCGGCCTACGCCGATGTCGCCGAGTCGCTGTTCGCCCGCGGGGAGATCTCGCGACTGGAGGAGTTGCGGCTGACCGTCCTGGAGGACCAGGCCGAGGTACGACTCACGCTCGGCGAGCACACGGCGCTGGCAGCGGAGCTGGGCGACCTGGTGGCGCGGCACCCGCTACGCGAACGACTGCGCATGGCCCACATGCGCGCGCTGTACCGGTCCGGGCGGCAGGGCGACGCGCTGCGGAGCTTCGAGGAGTTGCGGCGCCAGTTGGACGAGGAGTTGGGAGTGGCGCCCGGGCCGGCGGTCTGCGCCCTGCACGAGGCGATCCTGCGCCAGGACGCACACCTGGCGCCGCCGACCGTCGCCTCGCTGTCGTGCCGTACGAACCTGCCCACACCGCTGACATCGTTGGTGGGACGGAACGAGGCGGTCGGCCAGGTGCGGGCGTGGTTGGACTCGGAAACGGGCGCCCGGCTGGTCACGCTCACCGGCCTCGGCGGGGTCGGGAAGACGCGGCTGGCGATCGCCGCGGCGCGCGAGGCGGCCGATCGGTTCCCCGACGGGGTGTGGCTGGTCGAACTGGCCGGCCTGCGGGCCACGTCGTCCCCGGACGACATCGCCGAGCGGATCATCACGACGCTGGGGCTGTGCGACACCGCGGCGACCGAGCCGAACCTCGACGACCTGGTGGGCTGGCTGTGTCAGGCGGTGGCCGCCAAGCGGCTGCTGGTCCTCCTCGACAACTGCGAGCACCTGGTCGAGCCGGTCGCCGCACTCGCCGGCGCCGTCCTGGCCACGGTGCCCGAGGGGCACCTCCTGGTCACCAGCCAGGAAGCCCTCGACATTCCCGGCGAGGTGGTACACGCGGTGCCGCCGCTGTCGCTGCCAGAGCACACCGACCCGGGCGCCGTCGGCCGGTCCAGCGCGGTGAGGCTGTTCGTGGAGCGGGCGGCGGCAGCGGCGCCCGGCTTCGCCTTGGACGCGGCCAACGCACCGGCCATCTTCACGATCTGCCGCCGCCTCGACGGCATTCCGCTCGCCCTGGAACTCGTGGCTCCGCGCCTGCGGACGCTGACCCCGGATGAGCTGGCCACCTGCCTGGCCAGCCAGTTCCCCCCACCGGAGGTGCGGGCGCGCGGGTTGCCCGCCCGGCAGCAGACGCTGCGCGGCATGCTCGACTGGAGCTGGCGGCTCCTGGGCGCCGAGGAGCAGGCCGTGCTGCGCCGGCTGACCGTGCACGCCGACGGCTGCACCCTGCCGTCCGCCGAGGCCGTCTGCGCCGATGGGGAACTGCCCGCCGAGCGGGTGGCCGACCTGCTGTCGCGGCTGGTGGACCGGTCGCTGGTGGTGCGTGTGGCGGACCGGTTCCGGTTGCTGGAATCGGTGTCCGCCTACGGGGCCGAGCGGCTCGCGGAGGCGGGCGAGGTGACCGCCGTGCACGCCCGGTTCGTACGGTGTTACGTCGAGTTGGCCGAGCGGGCGAACGAGCGGCTACGCGGCCCGGACCAGCGGCACTACCTGGAGCGCCTGGATACCGAAACGGTCAACCTGCGCCGCGCGCTCGACCTGGCGATAGCCGAGGGCGCCACCGAGGACGCGTTGCGGCTGGTGAACACGTTGACGTGGTACTGGTTCCTGCGCGGGCGGCTCACCGAGGCCCGCAGGGCACTCCGGGCAGCGCTGGCCACGGGCGACGACGGAACCCCGCCCTCACGCCTGGGGGCTCGGGCCTGGCTGGCCGGAATCGAACTGCGCACCTCCTCGGCCGACACGGCCCCGCTCCCGGCCGATGAGGACCCGACCGCCGGCGTCACCGACCCGGTGCTGCGGGCACGGTTGCAGTGGTTCGTCGGCACCGGCCTGACCGGCCACGGCCGGCACCACGCGGGCCGGCGCCTGCTGGTGGAGAGCCTGACCGCAGCGCGCGCCGCCCGAGACCGTTGGGGCGAGGCCGCGGCGTTGGTCGAGTTGGCCAGCCACGAGACAGCCCACGATCACGGCCAGGCGTCCGCGGAGCTGGCCGCCGCGCTGTTCCACGAGGCCGGCGACCGCTGGGGGCAACTCCGCGCCACCCGGTCACTGGCGCTCGCGGCCGAACGCGACGGCGACCCCGCGCGGGCGGAGCGGCTGCACCGCGAGGCCCTGCTGGTGGCCGAGGAACTCGGCCTGTGGACGGAGGTGATCGAGACGTTGATCTGGCTCGGCCACACCGCCCTGGCCGGCGGCCACGCCCAACGGGCGACGGAACTGTACGAGCGCGCCCTGACCACCTCGACCGAACGGGCCTACGGTCGCGGCGAGATCGGCGCCGAGATCGGCCTGGGCCGCGCCGCACGCCTCCGCGACGACCGGGACGCCGCCCAACGCCACCTGTACCGCGCCCTAGCCAAAAGCCGTTCCTCGGGCCACACAGCCGGCGCCACTGCGGCCCAGGCGGAGCTGAAGCTCGTCTCCCGAGCCGTACAGATGACCGAGGAGTACCGCCTCAAGCCTGCCGGTGTCACCTTCCTCGGGGAATAGGGCGGCATGCTCGCAGGATCCGTCTTCCGGCGCGTCCTGGCCAAGGCCCGCGAGGAAGTTCTGACCGAGCACGAGCGCAGGCGCTCCCTCTCGGCTGCCTCCCGAGGCGACCCCACGTCACTGTCTTGGCCGGCGTGGGCCGCCGGGCGGGTCGGAAGAGGGGTGCGCCAGTTGCCTGGCAGGGCCCGGGCTCGCGATATGCACAGGGACGGCCGCTGCCGCTCGTGACGCTCTTACTGATGGCCTGCCAGGAGCCCTCGCTAAGTGGCCCGGAGGTCGAAGCGCGAGGGAAGGCCAGGCGCGGGGTGCTGCCTTCGTCGGCATGGCGACTTCCCGGGCGACGTCACGGACTGCGTTCTGGCCCCGCCTGGCCCCGCTCACCGGCGGGGCGGCGTGGTGTCTGTGTCGCGCGCGGTTTCTCGTGCGACACAGAGAGGCGTCGAAGTTTCAGCCCACCGGCTCAGGAGCTTCGGCCCACCGGCTCAGGCCCTTTGGCCGTCTCCCGCTCCGCCTACTCGATCTGCCCCACACGCGAGTCAGGCAGGTCCAGCGGGAGGGGGCGTGCGCAGCGCGATCATGGCGACGTCGTCGTCGTTGTCGCTGGGCCGGACCTGGTCCAGTAGCAAGTCGCAGAAGGAGTCGAGGGGGCGGTGGGCGAGGGAGGCCGCATGTCGGCGTAGGCGGTCAAGCCCGTGATCGATGGAGTGGTGCGGGGATTCGACCAGCCCGTCGGTGTAGAGGACGAGGGTGACCCGTGGAGGCAGGACGGTGACGGAGTCGGGGCGGGGTCTGGTGACTCCGGTGCCGAGCAGTATGCCGTGAGCCTCGTCGAGGTAGCTGGTCCGACCATCGTGGGTGACGAGCAGGGGCGGCGGATGGCCGGCGTTCGTCCAGCACAGGCGCCACAGTGCGTCATTCCCGAGGGTGAGCCTGGCGAAGATCATGGTGGCCATGGCCACCTCGGCTATGTGCATCACGGCATCGTCGAGCCGTGTGACGACGGCGCTGGGCGGGGCCTCGGAATGGGACCAGGCGAAGGCGCGCAGCATGTTGCGGACCTGCGCCATGCCGGCTGCGGCGTCGAGATCGTGTCCGACGACGTCGCCGATGGCCAGTGCGTGGGCGTGGGCGCCCAGGGCGAAGGCGTCGTACCAGTCGCCCCCAACGGCTGAGGCGTCCGGAGCGGGCTGGTAGCGCGCGGTCATCTCCAGCCCGGACAGGACGGGCAGTTGGGGCAGCAGGTGGCGTTGCATGGTCTCGGCGACTTTGCGCTGGCGCTGGTACAGGCGCGCGTTGTCCAGCGCCAGGCCCGCCCGGCGGGTGAGGTCCTCCAGCAGCGGCAGGTCGGCAGAGGTGAAGGCGTCGTGGCGCTGGGCGCGGCCGAGGGTCAGGGCACCGAGTACGTCGCGCAGGCCCCGAATGGGCGCGATGACGGCGGAGTGCATACCCGTCGCGGTGAACAGGCGTCGCTGCTCGACGGCGATGCCGGAGTCGGGCGGACCTTGGTAGGTGGCGGGACCGGCGAGGGAGGATGCGGCGCCGCGCAGGGCCCGTGACAGGGGCATCGGCGACTCCGCCGGCACCGGAGGCATAGGGCCTTGCAGGTCGTCCCGCTCGACGAGAATGCCGTCCTTGTGCTCCATCACGAGCACACGTCGCACTTCGTCACGTTCGGTGAGCAGGTCGAACACCGCCCAGTCCGCGAGCCGGGGCACGGTCAGGGCCGCGAGCCGGTGCAGCGCCTCGTCGATGTCCAGGGTGGACGTGAGCCGTGTGGTCGTCTCCGCCAGCAGGGCGAGTCGGTCCAGTTCCGACAGCGGCGCGGAGTGCCCACCGTCGCTGTGGTGGTCGTTTGGCCGCTTGGCCTCGTACAGCAGCGCCAGCCCACCTGTCCCGCCCCGCTCGGGTGAGTAGGGCATCACCAGCCAGGACAACTGGACGAGAGTGCCGTCCCCACGGGCGAACCACTCGGCATCGCCATGCCTGGTGTCGCCCGTGAGGAGCGCCTCCCTGATCTGGCAGCGCGTGCGCGGCACCGAGTGCCCGTATCTGTCCCGGTGCAGCAGGTCGTGGAAGTCCTGACCCACGAGTTCCGAGGCGTCCCTGCCCAGCAGGCTCTGGGCCGCGTTGTTGACCGCGACGATGAGGCCATCGTCATCGACCGTGATGGCGGACGCCCGCAGGTTTTCCAGCGTTTCGCCGAGCAGGGCCTGAGACCGCGCCTGATGCCCGGAACGGGGAGCACTGTCCCTGCCGAGAGCGGCGACGTCGTCCATGTCCCTCCTCTGCTCAAGCGTCGGCTCAAGCGTCGAATGGAGTCGAGTACCCCGCCCTGGCTCCGTCATGCACGAAAGGCGCGTGTGCCCTACCGCGAGCCCCCGACGCGGGGCCCGCCCACGTTATGCCCAGCGGAGCCGGGCCGTAGCCCCGTCCGAAAGTGTGACGAGGAACTGTACGAGCGGGCAGCCGGCCTCCTCCAGCATGGCGACCGCGTTCGCAAATTGGATCTTGAATGGGTGTGGGCCTTCCGGGTTCGATGTGGATTGCGATGTCCACATCGAACCCGGAGGGTCTCGTGCCCAGTCTGTGGATCAGGGAGACGCATCTCTTGGGGCCACTGCACCAGTTCTTCGCCACGCGATTCTTCGGCCCCGAGCGACGGGCGGTGCTGGCCGCAGGCCTGCCCGAGACTCAGGCGGCCGAACAGCACCACCACGAACAGCGAGAACGGGCGCTCGACGAGGCCCTGCGGAACCTCCGGAAGAGGCGCGATCGCCAGTTCTCCGCATCCGAACTCGCCGCCGACACAGTCGGCGCGACGGCCCGCGTCGCGGCGGAGGCGATGGAAGCCGGCCGGGCGGACGGGGCACCGCTTCCCGTCTGCGTGGCGCCCCCGGCAGGACTCGAACCTGCGGCCAAGCGCTTAGAAGGCGCCTGCGCTGCCCAGTGATTTATAGTACCTGACCTGCGAAAACGCACTCTTCCTCGCGAACATCCCCGGAACCTGTGGGACGTATGTGGGGTAAATGCGCTCCTGGGACCTGTCTGATGATCGATTTTGTGGTGCGTCATGGTGAGCTGACGGATGCGGCGTGGGAGCGGATGGCCCGCTGCTGCCGGGTGTTGACGGGCGGGGTCGTCCATGGCGGGATCACCGGCAGGTGATCAACGGGGTGTTGTGGCGGTCGCGGACCGGCACACCCTGGCGTGACCTGCCGGAACGCTATGGACCATGGCAGACGATCTATGAACGGTTCGCCCGCTGGGAAGCGGACGGCACCTGGGCTCGCCTGCTGGAACACTCCCAGGTCCGGGACGACTCCGTTGGGTCGCGGAATGGACGGTTTCGGTCGACTCCACGATCAACCGAGCCCACCAGCATGCCGCCGGAGCCCGCAAAAAGGGGCGGCGGCAGGGGAGGAACTGGAAGATCCGGCACGCGCGACGGCTGGTCAGACGCTCGGCCGGTCCCGCGGCAGGCTGACCACCAACGTCCATCTCGCCTGCGACGGACGCGGCCTGCCCCCTGGCCGTCGTCCTCGCGCCCAGGCAACGTCGACGACTCCACCGCCTTCGACGAGGTCAGGGTCCCCCGGGCCGACGCCGATCGGCCCCGTCTCAGGCCCGAGGCGGTCATCGCGGACAAGGCGTACTCCTCCCGAGCGATCCGCCAGTCTCTGCGACGCAGGAGTATCCAGACGGTGATACCAGAGCAGCGGATCAAAGGGCCAACCGTGCGCGGCGCGGTCAGACCGGCGGCAGACCGCCGGCATTCGACCGCGACCTCTACAAGGCCCGTAACGTGATCGAACGCTGCTTCAACCGCCTCAAGCAGTTCCGCGCGATCGCCACCCGCTTCGACGAACTCGCCACCCGCTACAGGGTCGGACTCCACCTCGCGGCACTCGTCCTCTGGCTCCGCGAACCAACCCAAGAGCATTTGCCAGACAGTGCCTAAGGGCTGGAAGAACAAGCTGGCCCAGCGTTGGCAGGACGCCCGCCAGGCCGTCGTGGTGGTCCGGGAACTGCTTCAGCAGTTGCTCGAGCCGCTGGGCGGCCTCGACCCCTCGGGGACGGTCCGATCCGCCCGAGTCACCGGCACTCGCGTCCGATTGGAGGACTCACGGACCGACGTCCTCGATCGCGGCCGTCTGTCGGACGCGTGCCGTCTGGAGCTTGGCTAGGTCGGCGTAAGGCACGGTCTGGGGAAGATCCTCGCTGATAACCCGAACCAGCGTGCCACCGAGACGGGTGACGATCATTGTCTGCGGGCCGGTGAACGCATCGGTCTCGTCCGTGTCCAGCCGAACCTCCAAAGGACGGGCCCGGCTGCCGGCCTTGCTGCGCTCCCCGGCCGCCAAGCCCTTCATCGCCACCTGGGCGTCTCCCGGCGTGCCGAAGGCGTAGATACGGAAGACGACCTGACCGCCGGAGACTGATTGCCGGATGAAGGACGATCCCAGAGCGATGAATCCCTCGCACTTGGTGCCCGTGTCCTGCCGGCACGTCCTGAGGGCCTCCTCCGGTACGTCGATCTCGGCGCCGAAGCCTTCCCACCCGTCCGGGGCACTCTCCGTGTCGACCAGTGCTCTGCACACCTGGTCCTGGGTGAGTACGATCGGTGCCTTCGCTTCCCGGTCGTCGCCGGTGGCTCGCTCATCCTTCTGGCTCGCATTGGCGGATGCCGTGCTGTCCCCGCGGGCCGCGGATTCCCCGTCTCCGGAGCAGGCGGTGATCCCCGTCAGCATCACCGCACCGACCGCCAACCCCCGAACCATCCGAAACACCTGCAACCCCAACCTCTCCTGTCGAGTCAACCCGCGCCCACCAGCGGTTCCGCACACCCCTGGGCGCCGGTCGCTGCGGCTGCGGAAACCCTACTGAAGAGACGGCTGAGCAGCCGGCCGGCCTCCAACCTGCCCGGGCGTCAGAGCACCAACCACGGCTGACACATACGCTCTGGCCTTCTCCCCCAGCACCGGCGCGCGGCGCACCGACTCACGATCCGCAAGTATGAAGGCGCGACCGCTGAACGCGACGAGCACCGCGACAAGATGGTGAAGGCCGTTGGCATCCTGGCCACTCAGCCGCGTGGTCGCCCAGAGCGCGCTGGTCCAGGACGACTGCCTGCGGCAGGCGCAGGTGGCCCACAAGACCCAGAAGTGGATGGACCTCGCCACCCAGGTCCTGGTCTACCGGGTCACCTGCGAGACCACATGGACCGCCTCACCGAACCCGCCCCGGCCACCCCCTAGCCCGCCGAATGGTCGGGCCCACGGACCTTGGAAGCCGCCCTGGGTCGAGCGCACCAGGCCCCAACCGTCATCCTCGCGCGGGTCGGCGTGGGCATTCGGCGGCGGCTGCCCACGCCTTACTTCGGCTGGACCATGTCGTGGACAGCCCCGAGGTGCGCCAAGTCAGCGACCACGCCCTGCTCCTGGCGACCTTCAGCCTTCCTGACCTGCGCCGCCTCCTGGCCTAACCCACCTCATCATGTGGCACATCATCCTCCCGGCGGGGAGTCTTACCGTGCTGGCCTTCCCACGATGGAGTCGGCTCCACGCCCTCAGCGCCTGCTGGGGAGTATGCCTTGCGATCGAGCTTTTCCAAGCCACCGGAGACAGGGTGGGCGACATAGACGACGTGCTGTGCAACGGCTTCGGAGTTCTGGCAGGAGTCGGACCGGCACACGTCTGCCTCCACCTCATACGGCACCACCGCGCCCGTCATCGAGCGCGCCACAGCCACGCGCCCCCTCGCGCATGGTCCCGCAAACACGACGCGACCCCGCCGGGGGTTCTACGCCTCCGGCGGCCATCCCACGTCGCCGGGACTCACGCGTTGGTGCCCACAGACGTAGATGAGTGCTGGTCCTGACCCCGGTCACCTATCTCACCCCTGCGGGACACCACACGTCTGGCCTTTATCCCTACGCCCCGCACCTCCACAATCGCATCCCAAAGCGAGGAAACCGGGTGCCGCGTGCGGCGCCCGCGCCGAGGGGAGCCGCTGTCAGGGAGCGGGCGGCACGTCAGCGGTCCAGCCGGTGGCCGTCGGCGTCAGCGCGATGTGCCAGAAGTCGGCGTAGCGGCCACCGCGGCGTAGCAGTTCGTCGTGCGTGCCCTCCTCCGCGATGCGGCCGTCCGCCAGGAAGACGACGCGGTCGGCACGGCGGACGGTGCGCATCCGGTGCGCGACCATCACGACCGTCCGGCCCGCCATGAAGCGTTCGATGCCTTCGTGGACGGCGGCCTCGTTCACCGGGTCCAGTGCGGAGGTCACCTCGTCGAGGAGGACGATGGGCGCGTCTTTGAGGAGCGCCCGTGCGATCGAGACGCGCTGGCGTTCGCCGCCGGAAAGCAGTGCGCCGCCCTCGCCGACGTTGGTCGCCCAGCCACCGGGCAATCGCTCGATCACCTCGTCGAGGCGCGCCGCGGCCGCCGCCGCCCGTACCTCGGCGTCCGAAGCGTCGGGGCGGCCGAGGCGTACGTTCTCCTCGATCGTGCCGTCGAAGAGGTAGACGTCCTGGAAGACGATGGCGATCCGCGCCATCAGCTCCCGGGTGTCCATCTGTCGCACGTCTGCGCCGCCGACGCGTACCGTGCCTGCGTCGACGTCGTAGAACCGGGCGAGCAGTTGCAGCAGGGTGCTCTTGCCGGCGCCCGAGGGACCGACGACGGCGAGCCGCTGCCCCTGCGGCACGGTCAGCGAAGCGCCGTCGAGCACCGTGCGGTCGCCGTGCCGGAAGGTGACGGATTCGAACCGCAGGTCATAGCGGTCCGGGCTGACGGGCTCGGCGGGTTCCGGCAGTGGTTCGGTGCGCAGCACCGCGTCGAGCCTGCCGAGGACGGACCGCGCGCCCCGGAGCTTGCCACCGATGTCCGACAGCGAGAGCAGCGGGTCCGCGCAACGTGCCGCGAGGACCAGGACCGCCAGGAGTTCCGCCGCTCCCACGTCACCACCCAGCGCGAGGAAGGCGCCCAGGACCAGCAGGCCGGTGAACACCGCCTGCACGACGAGGGTGAGGCCCACCACTCCGGGAAGCGCCGACAGCGTGGAGCGGCGCGAGGCGCGCTCGACGTGGCGGAGCGAGTCGTCGAGCAGTTGGAAGCGTTCGGCGGTCCGGCCGCCGGCCCGCAGTACCGGCTGCGCCCGGAGGTACTCGATGACCCGCCCGGTGGCCTCGTCGTCGCGTACGGCCCGCTCCGCGTCACCCGCGGCCATGGAGCGACCGGTGCGGATCTGGACGGCCGTGACGAGCGGGGCGGCGGCCAGCGCGGCAAGGCCCAACTGCCAGTTGTACGCGAGCATCACGGCGACGATCGTCAGCGGCGTCACGGCGGCGGAGATGAACGGTGCGAGCAGGTGCGCGATCACGCTCATCGCCTGCAGCACGCCGCGACCCGCCAGGACGGACACCTCCCCGACGCGGTTGGCCCCGTACCAGCCGATGGGTAGTCGGGCGAGGTGGTCGCCGAGCCGGTGGTACATGCCGCGCAGCAGCGAGCTGCCAACGTGGAAGCCGGAGAGGTCGCTGAGGTAGCGCAGCACCGCGTAGAGCGCGAAGGCGCCCGCGAAGGCGGCCAGCCAGGGCCAGGCGTCCTCGGGTGCCGCGCCGAACAAGGTACGCAGGACGGGCACGAGGAAGGCGTAGGACAGGCCCTCGGCTACCGCCGCCGTCGTCATGAGAGCCAGGGTGCGTCGCAGCGGCCGGGCGTACTCGCGGCCGAGGACCCGCAGCAGTGTTCCGATCATCGGGGCTCGTCTCCTCGCGGTGTGCCGCTGGGGCCGTTGGGGGCCTTCACGGGGGTGTGGTCATCGGGCCGGTCCGCCCGGTCCGATGTGGCGGCTTCGGTGTCCGCCGTCTGCTGGGAGCGCCAGAAGTCGGCGAACCGGCCGCCGCGCGCGAGGAGTTCCGCGGGTGCGCCCTGTTCGACGATCGCCCCGTCGTCCAGCATGACTACGGTGTCGGCGTCCCTGATCGTCTCCGGGCGGTGGGCGATGACCAGGATCGTCCGGCCGCCCCTCAGGGTCGCGAGGGCCCGGTGAACAGCTTGTTCGGTCCGCGGGTCGGCGAAGGCGGTCGCCTCGTCGAGCACCAGCACGGGTGTGTCGGCCAGGAGTGCGCGGGCCAGCGAGATCCGCTGTGCCTCGCCGCCGGAGAGTCCGGTGTCTTCGCCGATCACCGACTCGTAGCCGCGGGGCAGCTCGAGGATGCGGTCATGGATGTGCGCGAGGCGGGCGGCGCGTTCCACGGCCTCGCGATCGGCGTGTGGCACCGCCAGGGCGATGTTGTCCGCGACCGACGCGCGCAGCAGCCGTACGTCCTGGAAGACGAAGGAGACCGTCTCGTGGAGGTGCCTGCCGCCGAGATCGCGCAGATCGACGCCGCCGATGGTGACCGAACCCCCTGTGGGGTCGAAGAACCGGGGCAGCAACTGGACCAGCGTGGACTTGCCGCTGCCCGAGGGGCCGACGAGCGCGGTGACGGTGCCCGGTTCGAGCACCAGGTCGATGCCCCGCAGTACCTCGCGTCCCGTCTCGTACCCGAAGCGGACGCCGCGCAGTTCCACCCGGTGTCCTCGCGGCGCGCGGGGGTGGGTGGGCTCCGGCAGCGGCGGAACCTTGAGCACGTCCCGTATCCGGCCGAGGGCGCGCCTCGCGGCCTGTAGTTCGTCGAAGCCGTGGCCCAGGGCGGCCACCGGGGCGGTCAGGCCGAGACCGAGCAGCAGGAAGGGCAGCAGGTCGGCAGGGGCCAGGCTGCCGTTGGTGATCAGAGCCGTGCCGCCGGTCAGCACGACGAGCAGGACGAACGGCGGCGACAGCACGAGCTGCATGCCCGCGGCCGGCTTGGACAGGCCGTGCACCCAGCGGTGGAAGGTGTCGACGAACTCGTCCGCGGCCGTGCGGAACCTGCGGTGGGCGCGCCCGGACCCGCCGAACGCCTTAATCACCGCGATGCCCTGTACGAACTCGACGACGGAACCCGCGATCCGGCTCATGGCCTCGTCGAACTCCTTCTGTTCGCGCAGTCGGGCCGGCGTCATCATCAGGGGTACGAGCGCCACGGCCAGGGCCACCGGTATCAGCGTGATCAGTGTGAGGCGCCAGTCGATGGTGAACAGGTAGACGAGGGACGCCAGCGGCACCACGAACGCGGAGACCAGTTCGCCCGGAGCATGGGCGATGAACGGGTGTACGGCGCTCACGTCCTCTCCCACCACCTTGGCCAGCTCGCCGGTACCACGCCGGGAGAACCAACCGATCGGCACCCGGCCGAGACGTGCCGCCAACTGCCGGCGGAGCGTGAGCTGCACCCGCCCGTCGACCAGGTGCCCGATGCCGGACGACGCCGCGGTGAACAGCAGCCTGACGAACAGCCCGCCCGCTCCCGCCAGTACGGCGATCCAGACGTGGCGGTGGTCGGTGGGCCCCGGCGCCAGCAGGGCACGGCCGATCTCGACGACCGCGAGCAGCGGCGCCAAGCCCGCGAGGGCCCCGACGACCTGGAGAACCACCACGGCGGCGAAGCTGGAGGCGTGTGGCCGCAGCAGCCGCGCCATGTCCACCGCTACGGAGTCCGCTGCCGGGTCCGCCGCCGGCCCAGGTCCTGCCGAGTCCGTGCCCGGCGACCGGTCGTCGTCACCGTGGGGAGGTGGGGCCGACGGCTCGCCCGGCTGGACGAGGTCAGTAGTGGTCATCGTTCTCGTTCTCCCGTCATGGGCGGGCCTTGCCGTCATGGTCACGCTTTGGCCGGCGGCCCGCTGGAGCTGTGTCGGCGGAGCGAAAAGACTTTCGGAACGCGTTTCGAAAGTAGCATCGAGGGCCCGTGACGGGGAACGCATCGGCGAGATCCGGCCGTCGGTGGCCGGATGACGGCCCCGGGGGAGCGGCTCGGTCGGGCACTCCGTTCCGCCCCCGCCCGGCCGGGCAGCGTCGACGCGGCATGATGGGACGATGCCCTCGACCCCCGCATCGTCCGCGTCACCCGCACCACACGGCCGCACCGGCAGGCCACCGCTGACCTCCCGCGCGCAAATCCTGGAGGCGGCGCGCCGGCTCATCGACCGGGACGGCTGGGAGAAGCTGACCCTCCGACGCCTCGCCGCCGAGACGGGCATCGGCACGACGACCATCTACCACCACATGCGGGGCAAGGACGATCTGCTTGTTCTTCTGCTCAACCAGTACCTGGGCCAGGTCGAACGGCCCGAGCCGCCCGCCGACCCGCGGGACCGCATCGTCGCCACCGCGCTCGCGGGCCACGATGTCCTCGCGGCCTGGCCATGGGCGGCGGAGGTCGTCACGGCCGACGGGTTCGTCGGCCTCCTGGACGAGTCGGCGCTGTGGATGGTGGAGGACATCGTCTCCGGGGCGCACGACTACGGCTGCACGCCCGAGCAGTCCGTGCACATCTTCCGCAGCATCTGGTACTACACCGTCGGCGAGATCCTGGTGCGCGCCCGCTCCCCGCACCGGCTCGTCGACCGCGAACTCCCCGCCTTCCGCGACTCCTTCGACGCGGACCGGGCCCCTCACCTGGCCGCCGTCAGTGACCGCTGGGCGGAGTTCGCCGCGCGGGACACCTACCCGAGGGGGCTGCGCGCGTTCGTCGACGGGCTGCTCGCGCAGACCACGGCCGAGATTCCCGGCGAGGGTGGATAGGTACGGGCTTCGCCGCCGTCGAGGCGCGCCCGCTGGTCAGGACGGCCTGCCGTAAGGTCTGGCCGCCTTCCGCCATCGCATGGGCCGATCGGTGTGAGGGCGCCGCGTTCAGCCGTGTTCGTGCTCGACCGGGAGCCATAGTTCGGCCTCGGCTTCGGTCTTGTCCGGCGACAGGCGGGTGCGCAGGATCTCAGGACCGGTGCGGGTGCGGTACGGGTTCGATGGGAACCACTCGGTGAACACGTCCCGCCACAGCTCCTGGATGGCCCGCGGTGCCGGCCCAGAGGCGGTGAAGAGTGCCCAGGTGCCGGCCGGGACCTCCAATGCGCTCGTACCCTCCGGAGCGACCGCGGAGGTGATCACGCCGTGGTAGTAGTCGAGTTCGGTGCCCTCGGTGCGGCTGGGCTCCATGCCGTCGCAGACCGTGACGATGCCGTGCGGCTCCTGGTCAGACAGCTTCTCCAGGCGCTCCAGGGTCTGCGGATCGATCCCACGGACAAAGTCCGTGATCGCCTGGTTCAGGCCGGTATGCACCAGCGGTATCCGGGTCCTGAGCCCGACGACGGTGAAGTCCGCCTTGTCCAGGACGCGGTAGCGCATACGACTGCTCCCTTCGACGGTGAGACGGAAAGCCATTCGGGACTGGGAGACGAGCGCGGCGCCGGTACGTCGGGCCTCGCTGGGCCCGATGCCGTGCATGGCGCGAAACGCCCGTGCGAACGCTTCGCCGGAGCCATAGCCATAGCGCACCGCGACATCCAGCAGTGTGTCGTGCCCCGCGAGTACGTCGGCACCCGCGAGCGTGAGCCGACGGCGTCGGATGTACTGCGGCAACGACATGCCCGCGAGCGCGGAGAACATCCGACGCAGGTGATGCTCCGAAGTGGCCGCGATGCGTGCCAGCTCGGCTACGTCGACAGCCTGGTCCAGCTGATGCTCGATGTGCTCCATGGCCTGGTTCAGCCGCTCCAACATGCCCGTTCCTCTTGTCCTTTCTCCTTCACCACCACCGCCTTGCCGGCGACGGCGGTGAAGCACACTCACCCTGCGCCGTGGTTGGTACTGTCCCCGCTTGGTCAGGGGGTGTCCTGTCCCAGGCCCCGACGGATCGCCTTCTCCACAGGTGAGTACGCGCCGTCGGCCCGTTCCAGTTCGTAGGGTGCGGCCGGCAGGAGTGGCGGCTGCGCCATGAAGCGCGGGCGCATCCCATGATGCGGTTGTGCCGCGTGTACCAGGAAGGGATGGCACAGGTAGACGTCGCCCGGGGACCCGGTGGCCAGGGCAAGTGGCCGGTGGTCGGATGCCGCCACCAGTTCGGGCGCCAGGACCAGTCCGCTTGCCCCGTCCTGCCCGTACTTCTCCAGCACCTTTGGCACGTCGAGGTGCGAGCCGACGCGAATCCGGGTCGGGGCGTCGTCTTCACCGACCTCGCTGAAGAGGAACAGCATCAAGAGCGCCCGGCCCTGGGAACACAGATTCGTGAAGTACCAGCTCTCGCCTTCCGGTAGATAGCTCCCCTCGATGTGCCAGCCCGCGTCGTCCGGCTCCTCCTCGTGCGGGAAGCGCAGTGGGAACGTGCCCAGCGAGTAGCGCGGCTCCCAGCGCCCCTCGCCGACCAGCAGGTCGTACGCGCGATGCAGGGCGGGTGAGTTGGGCGCGGCGGCGAACGGCCCCTGTGCCATACCGGCCACCCAGTGCACGGGCTGCGTCCACGTCGACGGGTCGTTCGGGTCGCAGCCCGTCTCCCGCCACAGCAGCCGCGCGCAGTCCGCGGCCACGCGCGGCGCGACAGCACCCTCCAACTTCACGAAACCGTCACGGAGGAAACGGGATACCAAGAACGTGTCATCCATGCCCCCATCGTGCGGTGGCACCGGCCCGGCCACCCGACATTCTCCGCACCGCCTTTATCGGGCGATCACCAGATCGCGGTGAGGCGGCGTGCACAACCACCCGGCCGCCATCGTTCCCGTCACCAACGGCAGGCCCGTGCTGCTGGCACGGCCCGCGCTGCCAGCGGCTTACAACGGGGACCGCAACGTCACCGACTGGCTGGTGAATCCGTTCCGTTCGTAGAAGCTGATCGCGTCGGTGTTACTGGAGTACGCGCTTACCTCGGCCAGTTCCGCCCCCGCTTCCTTGGCCCATGCCAGGAACTGCCCCACCAGACGGGCGCCGAGTCCACCGCGGCGGTGGGCGGGCCGCAGGTACAGGCTCACGAGCGTCGCGGACCTCGCTGGTCTCTTCGCGCTCCCCTCGGCGACGCTCGCGGTCAGGTGTCCGACGACCTGCCCGCCGTGGTCCGCCACGAGAAGAAGCCTGTTCGGGTCGTCTATCGCGGCGGCGAACTCCTGGTGTCCGAACTCGCGGGGCCAGCCCACATCGACGCTGGGGTCCCTTGTGCCCGCGTCCTCCGCGAACAGGGCACTGCTGGACTCGACCAGCCCGTCCATGTCGGTGTTCCGGGCACGGCGGACCATGACTTCAAGCTGTTGATCACTCATGCGCCAGGACAGTAATGCAAAGCACTGATGTCCGTGGAAACACCGAAAAAAGGGGGAGCGGACGCTATCGTCCCACCTCAGCAGCCGGCCAGCCGTCGATCAGCCGCCGCGTCGTGAGGGCGAGCCTGGCCCGTATCAGGCCGGTGGGCTCGGTGAGTTCGATGCCCAGAGCCTTCCCGATCTGTTCGATTCGGCGGGCGACGCTGCTGTGGTGCATGTGCAGGAGGTCGGCGGCCCGGCGAAGGGAGCCCGTGGCGCAGTAGGCGTCCAGGATCTCCAGGTCTTCCGGGCGGGCGGCGACACGGACGAGGGCGGCCACGTCGGGGTTGCCGCGTGCGATGTCGTGGGGTATCTCGGCCAGCAGCGCCAGCGCGCCCAGGTTGTCGTAGTGGATGACTGGCTCGCGTCGGGTGGTGAAACGGAGGGCGGTGCGGGCTTGTCGCCAGGAGTGGTCGGGGCTTCCCGGGGCGCCGATGCCCGCGCGTACGCCTGCGGGAATGCGCTCCGGCTCGATGGTGGTGGCCAGGATGACGCCCACGTCGCCGACGGGTGCCGCCTTGACCGGGCGTCCCGGGCAGACCAGGGTGCCGATCTCGCCGAGGGGGACTTGCGAGCGTACGGCGAGGACGCGAAGCGGCAGGCCGGCGGCGAAACCCAGGAGTCGCAGCGCTCGCGCCCTGGCCGCCTCGTCGGCGTCGGAACTGATCACCAACTCGACGAGGGCGGGGTCGGCCATGGTGGTGCGGGCCGGGCCGTACCGCTCGACGGCTGACGCGACGGCGAGGGCGAGCCGGTCAAGGAGTACTTCGTCAAGTGAGCCGGGTGTGCCGGGGCGCTCCAGCCACACCGTGCCCAGTTCCTCCTCGTCGAGGGTGATCGGCGCGGTGGAGGACGCGCGTTGTGGCGGGACGGACGCTTCCCTGCCGTCGGGCGCGATGCGGATCATCCATCCCGTGCCGTGGAGCCGTATACCGGCCACGCACTCGGCGAGGCCCGCCGAGGCTCGTGCGAGGGCCGGGAGGTCGACCCGGCGGCGCATCAGTGTGTCGTAGAACGCGACGACGCGCACCACGCCTTGGACGTGTGAATCGAGTTGGGACAGTCGTTCGGCGAGTGCCTCCATGACGTCAGAATAGACACTGCCGGTGCGCCGACTGGCGCGTGATCACGCCGCGACGCCCGACAGTTGGCGGGCGATCGCGGGTAGCGCGACGGTGAAGATAGTCCTCATGAACCCCGAACTTGAAGCATTCCTCCCGTTTCTTCCAGCGATCGACATGACCGATCCGGTCGCCACACGTCAGAGCTTCGCCGAGCGGGCCGCCTCCACGCCGATGCCGGAGATCTCGAACATGGAGATCGAGAACCGCACGGTGCCGGCCGAACCCGACGTGGCGGTGCGGATCTACCGCCCGCACCAGGCCCAGGGCGCCATCCTCTGGCTACACGGCGGCGGAATGATCTTTGGCGATCTGGACACCGAGCACCCGTGGGCCAGCAGGATCGCCGAAGGCTCCGGCGCGACGTTGATCTCGGTGCATTACCGTCGGTCCCCCGAGAACCAGTTCCCGGCCGCCTTGGACGACGCCTACGCCGTACTGACCTGGGCGGCCCAGAACGCGAGCGAACTCGGCATCGACCCGGAGCGGATCGCGGTCGGCGGGCACAGCGCGGGCGCGGGGCTCGCCGCCGCCGTGGCGCTGCGGGCGCGCGATCAACAGGGGCCGGCGATCAGCTTCCAACTCCTCAACGAACCCGGGCTCGATGACCGGCAGGAGACCTGGTCGCAGCGGAACTTCACCGACACGCCCTGGCACAACCGCGAGACGCTGGCCACGGTGTGGCGATACTACCTAGGCTCCCAGCCCGCCACGCCGTACGCCGCCCCGGCTCGGGCCGAGGACCTGTCCGGCCTGCCGCCCGCCTACATCGCCACCGCCGAGTTCGACCCGGTGCGTGACGAAGGCATCGAGTACGCGTCGCGCCTGCTGCGCGCGGGCGTCTCGGTCGAACTGCACCAGTGGCCCGGTACCTTCCACGGCTCGCAGGCGATCATCTCCGCCCAGGTCTCTCAGCGGCAGATCGCCGAACTCGCCGCGGCCCTGCGCCGCGCCATGGCCGAGTGAGACCGACACGGGCTGGGCCTTGTCGGCCCCCGCGGCCTCTCGGCCGTCAGCGGCGGACCGCGTATGCGCCCAGCCCGTTCTCCACCAGCCCGAAGACCTCCTGGGCGAGGGCGACCATGGCCGGGTAGATCTCATCGACGCTCTGCCCCTCGCTCCGGCGCCGGTGGATCTCGTTGACGAGGGAGGTGCGGGCCGCGGCGATCTGCATGGCGACACACTGTGCGACCGCCTCGCCCGTACCGCCTCGCTCCCGGCCCGCCTCGGCGATCAACTCGTCCGCGAGCAGGCGTGTGGTGCGGGCGCTCCAGGCGTAAGTCCGGGTCAGCAACGCGGAAGTCTCCAGGATCAGTTCGCGTACACGCAGGTTCAGCGGGTCGGGGTTCATCCCGATCGACGCCTCGCGCGCCGCCAGCTGTTCGAGGAACTGCCGGTGCACGGCCGCCACGGCGGACTCGCCCGGCGAGCGTTCGCGTACCGCGCGGGCCAGCTCGTCGGCGTGCTCCTCCAGGGGCTTGAGGACCAAGTCCTCCTTGGTTCCGAAGTAGTTGAAGACCGTCATCTTCGAGACGCCCGCGGCTTCGGCGATCTCCGTCACCGGCACCTCGTCGAAGCTCCGCTCGACGAAGAGTCCGATGGCGACCCGCCAGATCCGCAGCGAGGTCTCCCGCTTCTTGCGCTCGCGCAGCCCCATACGTTCGGCCATGACCTTGACTTTACCAAGAACATTTTTGTGCTGAGGAGAAAAATTGACTCGGTACATGAATTGGTGTCACCGTGGGCTGCATGGCCTCTCCATCCATGACCCCCCTGAGGCGCAACATCGCCTTTGCCGCCTGTCTGGCGACCGTGACCCTCGCCGTCTTGGACATGCAGATCGTCTCCGCGGCGACGGTGCCGATCGTCCGCGACCTCGACCCCGTCCACGGGGTGGACCGCATCCCCTGGTTGATCAGTGCGTACAGCCTGGCGGCCACCGCCGCCCTGCCCCTGTACGGCAAGCTCTGCGACGTCATCGGTGCCAAGCGCGTCTTCCTCGGTGCCGTGGCCGTCTTCCTTCTCGGCTCCGGGCTCTGCGGCGCCGCCCAGAACATGGACGCGCTCATCGCCTTCCGGGCGATCCAGGGCATCGGCGGCGGCGGGCTGATGAGTGTCACCCTGGTCGTCATGGCCCAGCTCATGGCCGCAGCCGGAAGACCGGGCTCGAACGGCGGCAACATGGGCGGACTGATCGCCGGCGCCGGCATGACGCTGGGTCCAATCGTCGGCGGCTCCCTCGCCGACCACGCCGACTGGCGCTGGATCTTCTACATCAACCTGCCGCTCGGCGTCGCCGTCCTCGTCGCCGCCGGCTACACCCTGCGCCTACCACGGCAGACCGTCGCCCGCCGCATCGACTTCCTGGGCGCCGCCCTCGTGGCAGCCTTCGCGAGCGCGCTGCTGCTGGTGACGGAGTGGGGTGGCACGGACTACGCCTGGTCTTCGGCTACGATCCTCGGGCTGATCGGCGCCGCGGCGCTGCTGCTCGCACTCTTCCTCTGGCGACAGGCGACCGCCCCGGAGCCGATCCTGCCGCTATCGCTCCTCAGGCACCCGCTGCTGGGCGGTTCCTTCGCCATCCAGACCCTGCTCGGCATGGCCTTGACCGGCTCGATCGTCTACGTCCTCATGTATCTCCAGCTCGCCCGGGGCATCGCCGCGACGCAGGCGAGCCTCTATCTGATCCCCATGGCGATCGGCATGGTCGTCATCGGCCTCGTCTCCGGCCGGTTGGCCTACTGCGGCTGGACGACCCGGACCTTCGTGGTCTCCGGTACGGCGACCGCAACGATCGCCCTGGCGCTCCTGGCGACGAGCGGTACCGGTACCAGCCTGTGGCTCATACGAGGCGAGATGCTGCTGCTGGGCCTCGGCTTCGGACAACTCCTCGGCCAGCTCATCCTGCTCGCGCAGGAGACCGCCCCGGCACACCAGTTGGGCGTGGCCACCACCTCGGCGCGGTTCTTCCAGACCCTGGGCAGCGCGCTGGGCACAGCGCTGTTCGGCACGGTGCTGGCCCGGGTGTACGAGTCACGGGTGCCCGGATCGACGACAAGTGCCATCGCCCACCTCCGGGGCGAGGCCCAGGCGGAGGCGGTACGCGGTTTCGTGACGGCCGCCCACTGGGTCTTCCTGTGCGCGGCCGGCGCGATGGCGCTCGCCCTGCTCCTGTCCGTACTGCTGCCGAAGCAGCCGCGCCCGGCGCGACCGGAAGCCCGGCGGCAGCCCGCAGAAACGGTCCCGGCCAACGACGGGTAGCGGGTGCGGTGCAGGAGGGCCGGGTGCGACACAGGCGGCGAGGGCCTCCATGGCGGGCGGCAGAGGCCAGCTGACGCGCCGCCCGGTGGGCAACCCGGGAACCACGTCCGACAACTGGCGGAATACTTTTGGGCGTCGCCCGGGGGACGGCCCCCATGAAGCCGGAACGCGAGGCTTTTCTCCCGTCCCCCGTGGTGGCGGGTGGCGAGTTGGTCAAAGCGGGTAGCGATCGCGCGGAACTGCTTGAGGCGGTTGAAGCAGCGCTCGACCACGTTGCGGGCCCTGAAAAGCTCGCGATCGAAGGCCGGCGGTCTGCCGCCGGCCTTCCCTCGCCGCAGGCGGTCTCGTTGAAGCGGCTGCCGCCGTACGGCATCGCCGACTCAGTCGGAGATGTCGACGCCGTAGCCGCGTGCCAGGTCGGCGAGTCCGTGGTCGTAGCCCTGTCCGATGGCGCGGAAGCGCCAGACGGGACCGCGCCGGTAGATCTCGGCAAGCAGCAGAGCGCGTTCACTGGTGGCCGCGTCCAGGGTGGTCCGTGCGAGCGCCGCCGCACTCTCGCCGGGCACAGCGGCCACCTGGACCGCGCCAACGTCCCCGAACGTCACGTCTCCGTCGATGGCAGCCGCGACCACAACCTTCCGCGAGGCCGGTGGAAGCGAGGCGAGGTCAAGGACGATGGTCTGTTCGGCGGGGCCGTCGGTGAGGAGGCGGACCGTGCCGCCGGGGTTCTCCGGGGCACCGTAGAACACGAAGTCCTCGTCGAAGGTGACCTGTTCATCCTCGTCGAGCACGAAGGCGACCACGTCGATCTCGCAGCGCTCCTGCGGCGCCCAAGTCGCAGTGACCTGCCACTGAGGCAAAGGAGTCCCGGCAGGTGGCGCCGGCAAATCGATCACCCCGCCACGGGGCAGCACACGCGGAGCCCGCGACCGATCGGCGGCAGCCTCCGCCACTCCCTTCTCCGCCTCCCGCTCTGCCAGACCGGCATCGGCCGCAGGATCACCCAGCCACTCCCCGTCGCGCACCGGGAGTCCCAGCTCTGCGATCCGTTCCATACGGCGATCGTCCTCCCCGCCGGGCAGGACGACGACGTCGGTGACGCTGCGCGAGAGGTTGACGGCGGCGGAGCCGCCCAATTCGACGACGCGGCTGCGGGCCGCGACCGCCTCGGGGTGCTCGCCACCCAGGACGAGCACCCTCCGCCCAACCAGCGGTTTGTCCGCTGACGAGGCCGGCGCGGGCTGCGACGGGCGCGGAGCCGGCACGGTCGGCACCGATACAGGCGCGCCCTCCGGCACGGACGTATCGGTCTTCGGCATGGGGGCTTGATGGAGCACTCCCGGCCGTACATCGACGAGGAGCTTGAGGAAAGTGTCCTCGTCGATGACCGGTACACCCTCGGCCACGGCCCGTCGGGCCTTTGCCGAGTCGGACGTGGAGTCGTTGGTAACCAATGCGCTGGTGTGCCGACTGACTGAGGACATCACATTCAGCCCGGCAGCCACCGACCGCGCTACCAATTCGGCACGCGAGGTCACGGTCTCCCCGGTGATGGCGATCTTCATTCCCTGGACGAGCGAGCCGCCCGGTTCCAGCCGCCCAGGGTTGCGGTGCGCACACGGCGTCTTCGGCGGCTTGGGCGCGAACCGCGGGTCCTGCCGGGGCGGGCACGCCACCAGCGGCAGCGGCAGATCGAGCGCGGCTGCCTCCCGCAAAGTGGCGCGGAGGATTCCCGCGAGCACCCGGGTGTCGTCCAGTGCGTCATGCGCCCGGGCTTGCGGTACCCGGTAGTGGGCGGCCAGCGTGCCCAGCTTCATGTCTGCGGTGGGCGGATCCACCTGCCGGTTGAGCGCAAGGGTGCACAGACGCCGCGTCACCGGCAGGTGCAGGCGGGCCCGCGCGAACTCGTGGGCCAGAAAGTCGTAGTCGAACTGTGCGTTATGGGCCACCAAGACCCGGTTCTGGAACAGAGCCCCGATCCGCTCGGCGACCTGTTCGAAGGTCGGCGCCTCGCGCAGCCGCTCGGCGGTCAGGCCATGGACGTGCACGGGCCCGGGGTCGCATCCCGGGTTCAGCAGTGTGGAGAACTCCCCGGTCTGCTCACCGTCAGGCCCGACGGTCACCACCGCGATCGACAGAACGCGATCCCGCCGGGGGATGAGCCCCGAGGTCTCGACGTCCACGAGAGCCCAGTCGAGGGCATAGTCGCGCCTGCCGGATATGGACGTGTCGAGAGCGGGGGACCGGAGAGCCATGGCGGTAAGGATGGTGCGGAAAGGTCTGTTCCATCAACCTGGGTTCCGATCTACCCCGGTATGCGCCAAGCGTTGAAGGCTGCCCCCGCGAGTCGGCCGCAAGAGACCGCACCCCGCACTTCGGGAACTTTTCGAGAAGAACACTCGACAAAACCCGTGTGGAACCGCTCCCCGTCAAACTCTCACACTCGCCTGCGATGAGCCCGTCGGGCCTCGCGATGTCAGTGGGCTGCACTCACTAACAAGCCCCTGACCACCAGAAACGCCCTCCTGGAAGGAGGACGCAAAACAACATGATCAAGAGCGCCCCCGGCAGGACTCGAACCTGCGGCCAAGCGCTTAGAAGGCGCCTGCTCTATCCACTGAGCTACGGGGGCCGGTTGTGGCCGCGAACGGCGGGTGAAGCCCCGGGCGCCTGCGTCTCCGACCGTTGGGCCGTTGTGCCGACGGCCGAGCGGGGCGGAACCGTGACGTTGCCGGGACAAGGATAGGGCTCCGTACGCCTCATCCCGGTTGCTTCACCTCCGTGGCACGTTGTGGAGGTTCCGTGAAGCGATGCCGATAATCGCAGGCAGGTGCGAATCCTGCACGGGTTTTCACGCAACAGCGGGCGGGTGTTGTGCACTCGTTATGCCTGCGCCTCAGCCGCCACGCCGCTCCCCCGTCCCTTCTGTGGTGATCCGGGCGGGTCTCATCGGCGCGCAGAGGGGGGTATACGCTTCAAAAGCTAAGCAAAAGCGGGCATTGTTCCCATGTGGCGACCTTGACCGTACGGCCCCGACTGCTCGACGCGCTGTCCGCACTGCGTGACCGTGTTGACGCCACACGCTTCCCGCTCCCGCTCCCCGGCGCGGCGCGCGCCCGGCGCAGCCGTGCCGAACTCCTCGCCCAGCTCGACGACTACGTCGTGCCCCGGCTCAGCGCTCCCGAAGCGCCGCTGCTCGCGGTGGTCGGCGGCTCCACGGGGGCCGGGAAGTCCACGCTGGTCAACTCGCTCGTGGGCCGGCGGGTCACCGAGGCGGGCGTGCTGCGGCCCACGACGCGCACCCCGGTCCTGGTCTGCCACCCCGAGGACCGCCACTGGTTCTCCGGCCGGCGCGTGCTCCCGCACCTGACCCGGGTGTGGATGCCGGTTCAGGACGGCCCGCCGGGGCCGGGTCACGAGGCGTACGACGTGTCGTACGACGACCCGTACGGCATGGGGGACGGCCGGGCCGGCGGTGGGGGCGGGCTCGGGCCGCGTCACGGCCCACGCGACGGCCCGGGACGCGGCTCCGGCCTCGGGTCCGGCCTTGGTCTCGGGGGCGGCGGGGTGGCCGGGGCGTACGTGGTGCGGGGGCGGCACGCGGGGTACGGCGGCTACGCGGACGGCGAGGGGCGTGGGGGGTACGCGGACGGTTACGGGGACTACGACGGCTATCCGGCGCTCGACGGGCTCGGTGGCGCCGGGGGGCGGGCGGCTGACTACGTGCCCGACGAGCCGTACGACGCGCTGGTGGACTCGTTGCGGCTGGAGACGGACCCGGCGTTGCCGCGCGGGCTGGCCCTGCTCGACGCGCCGGACATCGATTCCCTCGTCACCGAGAACCGCGAACTCGCCGCCCGGCTCATCTGCGCCGCCGACATCTGGGTCCTCGTCACGACCGCGACGCGGTACGCCGACGCGGTGCCCTGGCACCTGTTGCGGACCGCCAGGGAGTACGACGTGACGCTCATCACCGTGCTCGACCGGGTGCCGCACCAGGTCGCCGCCGAGGTCGCCCGCGAGTACGCCACGTTGCTGGACGAGGCCGGGCTCGGCGGTGTGCCGAGGTTCACCATTCCGGAGCTGCCGGAGTCCGCGGGCGGCGGCAGTGGGCTGTTGCCGGCCTCCGCGGTGGCGGCGCTCCGGGACTGGCTGGCGCGGCGCGCCGAGGACCCGGTGGCCCGCGCGGCGGCTGCCGCGCGCACCGCCGAGGGGGCCGTCGCCGCGCTGCGTACCCAGGTGCCCGCGCTGGCCTCCGCCGCCGCGGCCCAGCACTCCGCGGCCGTACGGGTCGCCCAGCGCGTCGTCGACGCGTACGCGCGGGCCGAGGAGCGGGCCCTGCGGGAGATCGCGCAGGGCGCCCCGCTGGCCGGTGACGCGCTCACGCACTGGCACTGCTATCCACGGGACGTGGCCCCCGGCGCGCTGCTCGACGCCCTCGCCTCGTCCCTGGCCACGCTGTTGACCTGCGTCGTCAGCGCCGCCGACGCGCGGATCGACCTGGCGAGCCAGCGCGACCCGGCGGCGGAGGCGACGCTTCCGAGGCCGGACGCGGCCGGGGTCGCGGGCCGGGCCGGGGTGGCCGCGCGGCACTGGCGGCGTTGCGTCGAGGAACTGGCCGAGGAGGAGTCGAGCGTCGCCGAGCGGGCCGCACCGCCCGATCCGGACGCGGTCGCGGCCCTGGCGATCACGGGGCTGCTCGGCGGGCCCCGGGCCCGCGCCGCCGGCGAGGCGCTCGCGGACATGCTCGGCGTGCACGGCGCGCTCCGGTTGCGGGAGCGCGGCGGGCGACTCCTTGAGGAGTGCGTACGGCGTGTCCTGGACGCCGAGCAGGAGCGGTTGCTCGCCCCGTTGGACGCGCTCGACATCGCGGCGGAGCAACAGGCCGACCTGATCGCCGCCCTTTCGGTACTGCGGAAGGAACACCCCCGCGCGGCGGCATGGCCGCCGGCACGGCATGCATCGGAGCGGAGAGAGAGGTGACCGAGATGACGGCCATGGAGCCGGGCCCGGAGTCCGAGGGCGACCGCACGACCACGACGGGCGGTGCCGGGGAGGGCGACGGCGAGAGCCCCGGGGCGGTCACTGGAGCGGGCTCCGGGGATGACGGGGGCGAGGCGACCGTCACCGCTCCCGCCCCTCCGCCTGTCGCAGTCTCTGTTCCTGTTCCCGCGCCCGGGCCTGTGCCCCTTCCCGTTCCTGGCCTCGCTTCCGACGGCGTTGTTGGTGCCGGTGGTGATGGCTCCGATGGTGCGGCGCAGGGTGACGGGGCGGAGCGTGGTGGGGTGGCGGACGCGGCGGCCGGGGGGCTGGCCGAGGCGGTACCGGGTGTGCCGGAGTTGGGCGTTCCGGGCGGGGCTCCGGCGGTCTCGTCGCGGCACTCCTGGGACGACGGGTTGATCGCGCGCCGGGCCCCCACGCCCGTGGAGACGGATGGCGAGGGTACGGCGGCCGCGCTCGATGGCGGCGGGCACGCGCCGGGCACGGGTGACGACGAGGGAGCAGGGAGCGCGCAGCGCCCGGCGGACTCAGGGGACGCGACCGGCGCGGAGGACGCGGGGGCCGCTACGGGTACGGCGGAGGCAGCAGGCCCGACGGACGCCGCCGACTCGTGGGTGAGCGAAGACTTGGAGACGGGCCGGGGCTCGGGAACGAGCCAGGGCTCAGTAACGAGCCAAAGCTCGGGAACCGGCCAGGGCTTGGGGGCGGGTGGGGGTGCCGCTGTCGCGGGTGATGCTTCCGTGCGCGGGGGCGCGAGGGGCATCGGCGCGGGCTCGGTAGCCGACGGGGCGCTCGAGGAGGATGCAGACGCTGACGCGTACGCCCTCGCCCGCGCCGTGAGCCTCCCGGGCCGCCGAGGGGACGGGGCCGCACCGGCGTACGGCCAGGGAGGCGGAGCCCCGTCGGCGTACGGGGGCCGGTACCGGCGGGGCGCGCTGGGGTTCGGCGTGGCGGGCGACACCCTGGGGGCGGCGGCGTTGCGGAACCGGCTCGCGGCGCTGCGCGAGGTGGTCGCGCTGTCCCGTGGCCGGGTGGACGGGCGGACGCTCGCCGAGGCCGAGAAGGTGCTCGACCAGGCTGCGGCCCGGGACCGCTACTCGCACGGCCACACCGTCGTCGCCCTCGCCGGTTCGACCGGCAGCGGGAAGTCCACGCTGTTCAACGCGCTGGTCGGGGCGCCGCTCGCGGCGGCCGGCACGCAACGGCCGACCACCTGCGCGCCGCTGGCCTGCTCGTGGAGCGAGGACGCCGAGGGGCTGCTCGACCGACTCGGCGTCCTGGTCGCCGACCGCCACCGCCCGGCCCGGCCGTACGACCCCGCGTTCGCCGGGCTCGTCCTCATCGACCTGCCCGACCACGACTCGGTCAGCGTCGGGCACCGGGCCCGGGTGGAGCGGCTGCTCGGGCTCGTGGACGTGATCGTGTGGGTGGTCGACCCGGAGAAGTACGCCGACGCGGTGTTGCACGAGCGCTATCTGCGCCCGCTGGCCGGGTACGCCGAGGTGATGGTCGTCGCGCTCAACCAGGTCGACCGGCTGCCGGGGAACGCCGCCGGGCAGGTGGTGGACGATCTGCGCCGGCTGCTCGACGAGGACGGGGTCGCGCTCGGCGAGCACGGCGAGCCCGGCGCGACGGTGCTGGCACTGTCGGCGCTGACCGGCGAGGGTGTGGGCGAACTGCGCGAGACGCTGGGGCGGTTCGCGGTCGACTGCGCCGCGGCCGAGCGACGGCTGACCGCGGACGTGGACGGGGCCACCCTGCGGCTGCGCCCCGCCTACCTGGCCGAGGACCACGCCGGGCTGAGCGAACGGGCCTGCGAGGAGTTCGAGGACGGGCTCGCGGACGCGGCGGGCGTGGTGGCGCTCGGTCAGGCGGCCGAGCGCGCGTGGTCGCGCGCGGCGGCGCACGCCTGCGGCACCCCCTGGGCCCGGCTGGCCGAGCGGCGCGCCACGGGCCCGCGCCGGCGCCCCGCGCCGGCGGATCCCTCGGTGGCGGCCCGCCCGTCCGGCATCAGCGACACCAGCGACACCAACGACGCCTACGCCCGCAGCAGTCCGGGCGGCGACACAGGCGACAGCACCAGCGGCACGGCGGACGCGGCGGACACAGCGAGCTTGACGGACGGAGCCCGGTTGCCCGGGGGGCGGGGCGGGGCGTGGGAGCCGCGCGCGCGGAGCGGGGTCGCGGGGGCCGGGGAGTTGGTGGGGGCCGGGGGCGTCCCCTTCCCCGCGACGGAAGGCGGCGGGCCCGAGTTCCGGGTCGCCGCGAGCGACCTCGCGGCCACCCCGCGCGGGCCGGCCACCGACACCGCCCCGGCGCGGAGCGGTTCGCCGGCGGCCGGCGCCGAGGCGTCCCCCGCCGGCGTACCCCGGGGCCGGCTGGCCGCGCCCGCGCCCGGCATGCCTCTGCCGGCCGAGGCCGCCACCCCCGTACCGGCTCAGCACGGCGTCCCCGCACCGGCCGAGCCAGCCGCCCCCGTGCGGGCGGAGCGGGTGGCCGCTCCGTCGGTGGCGCGGCCGGCCGTCGAGTACGCCGTACGGGCCATGGCCGACGATGCCGCGGCGGGCCTGCCCCGGCCCTGGGCCAGGGCCGTGCGCGAGGTGGCGCGGGACGCGGCCACGGGGCTGGCGGAGGCGCTGGACGAGGTCGTGGAGGAGGTCGCCGACCGTGCGGTGAACGCCCCTGGGCGGGGTGGTTCGCCGTTGCGCGGGCCGCGCTGGTGGGCCGCTGCGGCGCTGGCCCAAAACGCGTGTCTGGTGGCACAACTGGCCGGCCTGGTCTGGTTGCTGGCCGCCATCGCGGGGCTGGTCGGCGGGGCGTGGTGGGTGCCGACGGCGCTGCTGGTGGCCGGCTGGTTCACCGGCCCGGCGCTGGCGCACCTGTGCGCGTGGGCGGCGCGCGGCCCGGCCCGCCAGCACGGCGAGGAGGCCGAGCGGCAGTTGCGGGAGCGGGTGGCGGAGTGCGGGCGCGAACACGTCCTGGAGGCGGTGTTGGCGGAGCTGGCGCGCTACCGACAGGTGCGCGAGCGGTACGTGGTGGCCGCCGGCGGGGTGTGAGGCGGGGCGCTCGGCCCGGCGCGGGCCCGGGGCCGGCTGGGCGCGGGGCCGGGGGTCGGCCGGGTACGGGGCGGGCGCAGGCCCGGGCAGGGAAGTGAGCGCGCCTCACAGGAGAACCGGGCACCCCCTGCCTCCCCATCCCCGCCCCCATCCCCCCACCCCCCGTCACCCCGTTCACCACCCACGTCACGCGTCCCGTTCGACATGAGACGGTGACAGGGGCGCGGCGAGCCCCGGCGCGGGGCGTAACGCGGCCCGGGCCGGGCGCGGGGCGCGCCTCGCCGCCACGGGGGCGGTGCCATGGAACCGACGTGGCGCCCGCGGGCGTCAGGGTGGGATACGGACGGAGGGAGTCGGGGTGTTGGAGGACTTGGTCCTGGCGGGCGGGGGCGCCGTGGTGGGGGCGATGGCCACCGACGGCTGGCAGGTGGCCCGCGACGGCGTGGCGCGGCTGTTCAGGCGCGGCGGCGACGAGGCGGCCGCGGGCATCGAGCGGCAGTTGGACAGCGACGCGGAGCGGGTAGCGCGGGCCGAGGACGCGGAGCGCGTACGGAACCGGCTGCTGGTGTTGTGGGCCGAGGAGTTGGAGACGTTGGTGCGTCGCCATCCCGACCTGGAGCAGGAGCTGCGTGCGCTGATCGACGAGATCAGGGCGGCCAGCCCGCGGGCCGAGCCGCGCATCAGCCAGCACAACTACGCCAGGGACAACAGCCAGCAGTACAACACCATCAACGGCAACGTCATCGTGCACCACGGGACCCCGGCGGAGCGGGCGACGGAGACCACCGGTGAGCCCTGACCTGCCGCCGCGGCAGGTCTTCCACGTCAACAGCGGGCACGTCTACGGCACCATCGGCGCCGACCTGCACGTCTACCGGGACCGCGGGCCGGTCTACGTGCTCGCGCCGTACCGCTCGCGCGCGGTGGCACCCGAGCGGGTTCCGCTCTCCCAGCCCAGTCGGCTGCTCAACGCGCGGTACGAGGTCGTCGCGTTCACCGGCCGGCGGCGGGAGTTGGCCAAGCTGGCCGACTGGCGCGACGGCACGGCCGCCCGGCTCGCCCTGACCTGGCTGCACGGCCCGGGCGGGCAGGGCAAGTCCCGGCTGGCCGCCCGGTTCGCCACCGAGAGCGCGGCGGCGAACTGGAAGGTGGTGACCGCGACGCACGGGGCGGGTGCGGTGGTGGCCTCCACGGGCGGCGACGACCTGCGGGTGGACGGGGCGGCCGGCGTGCTGCTGCTCGTGGACTACGCCGACCGGTGGCCGGTCTCCCACCTCACCCTGCTGCTCAGCAACCAACTGCTGCACCACGACGTGCCCACCCGGGTGTTGCTGCTGGCCCGCGGCGTCTCGGCGTGGCCGGCGCTGTGCGGGGCGGTGGAGCGGGCGGACCTGGGGGCCGACACGGCGGACCTGCCACTCGGGCCACTCGACGCGGGGGCCGACGCGCCGGCGGACGGTGGCGGGGCCGGCGGCGCGCGGGGCCCGGGGGCGCGCGCGGAGATGTTCCGTACGGCCCGCGACTCCTTCGCCGCCTACTACCGGATCGACCCGGAGGCCATCGCGCCGCCCGACTACCTGGACCGGTCCGAGTTCGGGCTCACCCTGGCCCTGCACATGGCAGCCCTGGTGGCCGTGGACGCGCACGCGCGCGGCAGCGGCGTACCGCACGGGTTGCCCGAACTCGCCGCGTACCTGCTGCGCCGCGAGCACGAGCACTGGAACCGGCTGTACGAGAACCGGGTGGAGGGGCTGGAGTACGCGACGCCCACCGAGGAGATGCGGCAGGCGGTGTTCGCCGCGGCGCTCACCGGCGCCACCGGGCACGGGGCGGGCACCGCCGTGCTGCGCCGCCTGGAGGTGGCCGAACCGCACCGGCTGCTCGCCGACCACGCCACCTGCTACCCCTCGCCCGGGGGCGACACCGTCCTTGAGCCGCTCTACCCCGACCGGCTGGCCGAGGACTTCCTCGCGCTGACCTTTCCCGGGCACGGCGTCACGGGCTACGCCAGCGCGCCGTGGGCGGCGGAGGCCGCGAGGCTGCTGCTGGCCCGCGACGCGCGGGGCGAGCCGCCGGCGTACGCGGCCCGCGCGGTGACCTTCCTCGCCTCGGCGGCGGCCCCGCACCGCTGGCCGCACCTGACGGACGGGCTCGCGGGCGTGCTGCGCGCCGACCCCGCGCTCGCCGTGGACGCCGGTGGCGCCGCGCTTGGCGCGTTGGCCGAACTGGACCTGGACCGTGCCCTGTTGGAGGCCATCGACGGCCACCTGCCGGAGCTGGGCCAACTCGACCTGGACGCGGGCATCGCGCCCTTCGCCGAGCGGCTGAGCGCGCTGCGGCTGGCCACCAGCGCGACCCCGCTGGAGCGGGCGCGGCTCCACCTCGACCTCGGGTTCCGGCTGTGGCGGGCCGGCCAGCGGCACGAGGCGCTCGCGGCGACCGAGCGGGCGGTCACGGACTTCCGGCGAACCGACCAGGAGACGGAATTGGCGGCCGCGCTCGCGCAGGCGAGCGAGTACGCCGGGCGGGTGGGCGACCGCACGCGGAGCCGGCTCGCGGCGCAGGAGGCCGTGGACCTCTACCGCCGACTGGCCCAGAGCGACCCGGCCACCCACGAGCCGGGGCTCGCGGTGTCGCTGGCCCACCTCGGGCAGGGGCTCCTCACCGAACAGCGGGGCCGCGAGGCGCTGCGGGCCATGGACCGGGCGACCGAGATCTTCCAACGGCTGGTCGACGCCCATCCGGTGGCGTACGAGCCGGGGCTCGCGATGGCCCTGGCCAACCAGGGCTCGCTGCTGTGGAGCCACCGCCGGTGGGACGCGGCGCGGGAGGCCACCGAGCGGGCCGTAGCCCTGTTCCGGCGCCTGGTCGCGCCGGACGGCGGGGCCGAGGGGACTCCCGCGCCGGACGCGGGGCCGGCCGCCGACGAGGGCGCGGTGCCACCGGCCGACGGGGGCCCGGATGCCGGGGGCCCGGACGCCGGGGGCCCGGACGCCGAGGGCCCGGACGCCGAGGGCGCGGAAGGCGGGCGGCCCGGCGGTGGGCCCGCGGCGGGCGGGCCCGGGCTCGGTCGTGCGGTGACGGTGGACGAGAGCGACCTCGCGCTGGCGCTGAGCAACCTGGGGGTCATGTACTGGGGCGCGCGGGACCGTACCCGGGCGCTGGCCACCGCCCGGGAGGCGGCCGACATCTACCGGCGCGTGGCGCGCGCCAACCCGGCCGCCTTCGAGCCCGAGCTGATCCGGGTCCTGAACGACCTGCGGAGTTTCCTCTTCCGCAGCGAGCGGTGGCGCGAGGGACTGGTGGTGGCCGAGGAGGCGGTGGGCATCGTCCGCGAGCGGGCGGCGGACGACCACGCGGCCCGGGCCCGGCTGGCCGGGCTGCTCGTGCGGTGCGCGCGAGGACGCGTGCGCTCCGGGCTCGACGTGCACCGGGCCGAGCACGAGGTGGCGGAGGCAGTCGCCCACTACGAGCACCTCGCGGCGGCCCACCCCGACTTCGCCGGCTCGCTGCGGGAGGCGCGCGAGGCCCAGCGGGAGGTACGGGACAAGCTCCAGGGCATCCCGCCCGAGCCGCACCGCGACTGGACCGCCGAGGAGCACTGGGTCACCCTCCTCGGCCAGGACGAGGTCTGGCAGGACGCCCAGGACCACCGCTACCTGCTCGACTCCATGTCGCCGCGCTACTGCCGCAACGTGGAACGGTTCATCCTGAGCCAGGCCGACGCCGTCTACGAGCTGCTCGTACGCACCCTGCGCATCGCGCCCGACACCCTGGACCGCGGCCCGGAGGAAAGCGCCGCCCAGTGGCTGCGCCGGCAACCCCTCCTGGTGGCCCTCCGCCGCCGCGCCGACGGCAAGCCCGCCAGACCCGCACTCTGCCACTGCGGGTACCCCATCGCCCCGGACTGGCAGCACGACCACTGCTACCCGGGCATCATCGTGGACTGAGCCGGACGGCGGCCGGCCCCGCGCAGCCACCCGCCACCCACGCCCCCGTCCCGCACGCTCCCGCCCCGCCCCACCCCACCCCGTGCCGCCGAACGCGCCACGGGGGTAGCGGGTGGGGCGGGGTCCGCGCTTTGCTGGAGGTCCCGCGGAACGCGAGCGTCCTGTTTGCCGCTCCCCACGCCCCTACTCCCCCACCCTCCGCCCCACTCGGCAAGCGCCGCACGACGCCCCCTGGCGCCCGTCCGGCGCGCGGGACCCGCGCACCGCGACCGCGCCGGGCCGCCCGGCGCGGGAACCGCGCCAGAGGTGAGGATGAGGAGGAGCGAGCGATGCGACACGGTGACATCTCGTCGAGCCCGGACACGGTCGGCGTCGCGGTCGTCAACTACAAGATGCCCCGTCTGCACACCAGGGAGGAGGTGCTGGACAACGCCCGCGCGATCGCCGACATGGTGGTGGGCGTGAAGAGCGGGCTGCCCGGCCTGGACCTGGTGGTCTTCCCCGAGTACTCCACCCAGGGGATCATGTACGACCGGTCCGAGATGCTGGCCACCGCGGCGTCCGTACCGGGTGAGGAGACGGACGTCTTCGCCGCCGCGTGCCGCGAGGCACGGGTGTGGGGCGTGTTCTCGTTGGCGGGCGAGCGGCACGAGGAGCATCCGCACAAGCCGCCGTACAACACGCTGGTGCTCATCAACGACCAGGGCGAGATCGTGCAGAAGTACCGCAAGATCCTCCCGTGGTGTCCGGTGGAGCCCTGGTACCCGGGTGAGTCCACCTACGTCTCGGACGGGCCGAAGGGCCTGAGGATCTCGCTGATCATCTGCGACGACGGCAACTACCCGGAGATCTGGCGGGACTGCGCCATGAAGGGCGCCGAACTCATCGTGCGCTGCCAGGGCTACATGTACCCGGCCAAGGACCAGCAGGTGCTGATGTCCAAGGCGATGGCGTGGGCCAACAACTGCTACGTGGCGGTGGCCAACGCCGCCGGGTTCGACGGCGTGTACGCGTACTTCGGGCACTCGGCGATCATCGGGTTCGACGGGCGCACGCTGGGTGAGACCGGCGAGGAGCCGTACGGCATCCAGTACGCGCAGCTCTCGGTGTCGGCGATCCGGGACGCGCGGACCTACGACCAGTCGCAGAACCACCTGTTCAAGCTCGTGCACCGGGGCTACACCGGCACCGAGGCGGCGGGCGAGGGCGCGGCGGGCCTGGCGGAGTGCCCGTTCGACTTCTACCGGCTGTGGGCGAACGACCCCCGGAAGGCGGCCGAGCGCGCGGAGGCCGTCACCCGGTCCACGGCCTCGGTGCCACCCGTGCCACCCGTGCCACCGGGCGGGGGCGGTACGGCCTGAGCCGGCGCGGGGGGCGGCGGGCCGGTGACCGTGTGGGCTAACCCGCCCGCTCCCGGCCCGTCGGGCCGTGTTCGGCGCGTGGGTCGAAGGTGCCGTGTTCCGTCTCGTACTGGTGGATGAGGTAGCCGGCGCGCATGCGGTTGCGGGCGCCGAGGCGGCGCAGGATCTCGTTGATGTGGCGCTGGCAGGTGCGGACGGACATGCCCATGCGGCGGGCGATGGCCTTGTCGTCTTCGCCGGCGACGAGCAGCCGCACGATGTCGGACTTGACGGCGTCGGACGCGGCGATGGCCTGCTGGCGGCCCAGCTTGGCCGGGAAGGGCGTGGCCTGGTCCCACAGTCGGTCGAAGGTGGTGGCCACGAAGTCGACCGTGCTGGGGTCGCGGACGACGACCGCGCCGCGCGGGTCGCCGCGCAGCGCGAGGACCGCGACCTGCCGGTCGACGACGAGCGCGCGGGCGAACCGGTCGCCCAGCGTCCTGGCCGGGCAGCCGAGGTCGGCCAGATGCTCGGCCTGGTCGACGGCGGCGTGGTGGAACTGCGCCGTGTGCTGGTACAGCGCGCGGACGCGCAGCCCGCGGGCGCGCACCGGCTCGGCCAGTTCCAGCGGTTCCCACGGCGCCTCCTGCGGCCCGCCGGCGCCCGGTTGGGCCGCGAGCAGCTCGCGCGTGGCGTGCGCGAGCAGTTCGGCCACGCGGCGGCGGACCGCCAGCGCGCCGGTGACCACCTCGGTGCCCTGGCCGCGCAGCCGGTGCGCGACGCCCTCCTGGTAGCGGTCGGCGAGGGCGGTCAGCTCGCCGCGCACGTGCGTGAGCGTCTCCTGGAGTTCGGCGATCCGGCGCGCGGCGGGCTCGACGAGGTGCAGTTCGGCGTGGTCCGGCGAGACGGCCGTCAGCCGGCCCGGCTCCGCCTGCGCCGGCCGCAGCAGGCGCAGCCGCAGCAGCGTCTGGAGGCAGCGGGTCAGCTCGTCCTCGGGGCGGCCGGTGAGGCGTACGAGGTCGGGCAGGCCGATGCTGGTGGTACGGC
This sequence comes from Streptomyces sp. 71268, assembly GCF_029392895.1. Classification (NCBI taxonomy): domain Bacteria; kingdom Bacillati; phylum Actinomycetota; class Actinomycetes; order Kitasatosporales; family Streptomycetaceae; genus Streptomyces; species Streptomyces sp. 71268. The sequence continues at coordinate 5,857,823 of NZ_CP114200.1, read as the reverse complement.
TCGCGTGCGCGTAGACCTCGACCGCGGCGGGCTCCAGCGGGGTCAGGGACGCCAGCTGTTCGATCTCCGCCTCCGCCGACGCCGCCTGGGGTGCGGGCTGGCGCTCGCGCCGGGGCGGGGCGCCGGCGGAGGGGGCCGGGCGCGGTGCGCGCGCGTGCGGCACCGCGTCCGGCCCGAGGGCCGTCGCGTCGATGTGGTGCGGGGAGGTCGTCACCCTGTGCCTCCTGACGGTGGCGTCCTACCAGCGCTTGGTCTCGCCGATGAAGTCCGGGATCTCGATGGCGGTGCCCTGCCGGCGGGCCTGGCCGAGCACGTGGTGGCCGACGGCGAGGTCGAGGATGCCGAGGCCGAACGGGGAGAAGACGGTGGGCTTGGCGGGGTCGAGGGTGACCTCGCCCTGGAGCAGGGCGCCGAGCGTGCCGGTGATGAAGTCCCGTCCCCCGGTGAGCTGTTCGGCCAGGTGTGGCGAGGTCTGCGCCTTGAGGCAGTGGTCGACGTCGTCCACCACGTTGTTGCTGCGCAGCAGCACCTCGGGGGCGATGTCGCGCAGCGAGATGTTCAGCAGTACCTGGCTGGGGCGCAGGCTGGTGTCCGCGCCGACGTAGGGGGTGGCCGCGGTGGTGGCGAAGACCACCAGGTCCCGGTCGAGGGCGTCGTCCAGGGTGCCGATGGCGACCGGGACGCCGAAGCGGGTGGCGGCGTGCTCGCTCAGGTGGCCGGCGCTGGTGGGGTCGAGGTCGTGGACGAGCACGTCGGCCACGGCCACGCCGGCCGCGTGCAGGTAGTCGAGGATGGTGCGGGCGATGACGCCGGCGCCGACGACCGCGAGCCGTGCCGGTTCTGCCGAGGTGACCAGCCGGGAGGCGGCGACGGCGGCCGATGCCGCGGTGCGTACGGCGCTGATGGTGGCGGCCTCCAGGCAGGCCAGCGGGTAGCCGGTGGCGTAGTCGTTGAGCAGCAGCGTGGCCGAGGCGCGCGGCAGGCCCTCCTTGATGTTGTCGGGGAAGCTGGCGATCCACTTCATGCCGATGGTGTCGACGTCGCCGCCGAGGTAGGAGGGCAGGGCGATGACGCGCGCGTTGGGCTTGTCCGGGAAGCGCAGGAAGTAGCTGTCGGGGTTGACCGACAGTCCCTGCTCGTGGGCGATGTAGGTGTCGGCGACGATGCGCAGGACGTCCTGGTGCGCGCCGGCCAGGACGGTGGAGACGGCCGCGCCGGGCACGACGAAGAAGTGGGACATCGGCTCTTCCTTCTGGGTGGGTGGGAGTGGGCGTGAACTCGGTCGGGCTGACTGCGATGTGGCTGGTGGTTGGCTGGTGGTCGAGGGTGCCGGCCCGCGCCCGTTTCGGGTGGGCCGGGTGGTCAGGTGGTGGTGACGTGGCCGAGGCTCGCCAACCCGGAGACGTCCGCGTAGCGCTCGGTGACCCAGGTGTCGGAGTAGACGGTGTCGATGTACTTGTCGCCCATGTCCGGGGATATGGCCGCGACCCGGGAGCCCTCGGGCAGCGAGGGGGCGAGTTGCCGCACGGCGGCGAGCACGGTGCCGGTGGAGCCGCCGACGAGGAGCCCGTAGGTCTCGGCGACCCGGCGGCACATGGCCACGGTGTCGGCCTCGGCGATCAGGGTCTTCTCGAAGCCGCCGTCGTCCACGAAGATCTCGGGCCGCCGGCTGGCGCCGAGGCCGGGGATGAAGCGGGGGGCGGCGGGGGCGCCGAAGGTGACCGAGCCGACCGAGTCGACGGCGATGACGCGGGTGGCCGGGCTGTGTTCGCCGAAGTAGTCGACGCAGCCCATCAGGGTGCCGGTGGTGCCGCAGCCGACGAACAGCGCGTCCACGGGGCCGAGCCCGGCGTGTACGGCGGCGGCGGTGCGGTCCCGGTGGGCGCGGACACCGGCGGGGTTGGCGTACTGGTTGAGCCACACTAACTCCGGGTCGGCGGCCAGGCGTTGGTGGATGTAGTTGATCCGGGTGTGCAGGTAGCCGCCCTGCGCGTCGCGGGTGCTGACCACGACCACGTCGGTGCCCAGGCTCTCCATGACGCGGATCGAGTGCCGGGCCGCGTTGGGGTCGGTGACCACCGTGAGCCCGTACCCCCTGGCCGCGCAGGCCACCGAGAGGGCGACGCCGAGGTTGCCGGACGAGGACTCGATGACGCGGGAGCCGGCGCGCAGCGCACCGGTCCGCTCCAGTGACTCGATCAGCGCGACGGCGGTCTTGAGCTTGACCGATCCCGCCGGGTTGAGCCCTTCCAGCTTCAGGAACACCTCGCCGGTGGCGAGGAAGCCGGGCAGACGGAGGAATACGTCGTCCATGACGACGTCGGAGGCTCTTTCGAAGATCATGTCGATCGTCCCTCTCCCGGGCCTGCGAGATCGTCGCGGCCTCGGACCGGTCCACACCTGACAGCTACGGGTTGTTGGGCGTGCGGGGCGTGCTCGGCTGGTCCGCCCGGGGGGCGGGCGCCCTCGCGGGCCCCGCCCGTCCCCGGTCGCGCTCGGGTGGTCGCAGCGGCGGACTCTGGCTTCCTACGGACGCCGGGTCGCGGCTGACTCCACGGTAGTGAGGTGCTTCTCCAGGACGGCCGCTATCTCGGCCAGCGGCCCGGGAGCGGTCATCTCCAGGTGGTGGCAGTCCACGACGTGGTCGTGGACCCGGCCGGTGACGTACGGCTTCCACAGCTCGGCCAGCGTGCCGCCGGTCACGGCCTCCCGGCCCGTGGTGCGGCCCGCGGTGAAGAACAGCACGTCGCCGTCGAAGGGCCGGGCCGGTGGCTCGGCACCGATGCCGGCCTCGTTGCGGTAGGTGGCGTACAGGGCGTCCAGCGTCGTGCCCTCCAAGCCGGTGAGCGGGGATTCGGCGGCGGCGAGCGCCGCGCCGAGGGTGCCGGGTGGGGCGTCGGCCCCCTCCGCCGCGGCCCGCCGCAGTTCGGCCAGTGTCAGGGGCCGCTCGTCCCAGGCGGTGGCGCTCAGTCCCGCCTCGTGCAGGAGGTGCGCGACGAACTCCGCCTCGGCGGCCGGGTCGGGGGCGGCGGCCGGTGGCTCCGCGTGGCCCGCCCGCGGCGCGGCGCCCCCGTGCGCGGGCTCGGCGTCCAACAGGGCGAGCACCGGCACGCGTTCGCCCGCCGCACGCAGCCGCACGGCCACCTCGTGGGCGATCCGGCCCCCCGACGACCAGCCGAGCAGCAGGTAGGGGCCGTGCGGGGTGACCGAGCGGATCCGCTCGGCGTAGTCGGCGGCCATCTCGGCGGTGCTCACGGGCGCGAAATCGGGCCGGGTCAGGGCCCTGGCCTGGAGGCCGTACAGCGGCTGTTCGGCGTCGAGCAGGCCGGCGAGGCGGGCGTACGGCCAGGCCAGGCCGGTGCCGGGGTGGACGCAGAACAGCGGGGGCCGGGAGCCGGCGCGGCGCAGCGGCAGCAGGACGTTCAGGCCGGCGGCCCGGTCGTCGGTGTCCAGGCGGGCGGCCAGGCCCGCGACGGTGGGCGCCTCGAACAGCAGCCGCACCGGGAGCCGCACGCCGAGCCGGGCGCGCACCCGGGCGGCGAGCCGGGTGGCGAGCAGCGAGTGGCCGCCGAGGTCGAAGAAGTCGTCGTCCACGCCGACCCGGTCCACCCCGAGCACCTCGGCGAAGAGCGCGCACAGGGCCTGTTCGCGCTCGGTGGCGGGGGCGCGGCCGGCGCCGGGCGTCGGCAGGTCGGGCTCGGGGAGCCGGGCCCGGTCCACCTTGCCGTTGTCGCTGAGCGGCAAGGTGGGCAGCGGGACGAGCGCCGAGGGCACCATGGCGGCGGTGAGCGTGCCGGTGGCGTGGGCGCGTACGTCCTGGGGGGTGGCGTCGCCGGTGTAGTAGCCGACGAGTCGGTTGTGGCCGCCCTGGTCGGTACGGACGGTGACGACGGCGTCGCGTACGCCGTCGGCCTCCCGCAGGGCGGCCTCCACCTCGGCGAGTTCGATGCGCTGGCCGCGGATCTTGACCTGGTGGTCGTTGCGGCCGAGGAACTCAAGCTGCCCGTCGGGGCGGTAGCGGGCCTGGTCGCCGGTGCGGTACAGGCGTGCGCCCGGCCGGCCGGAGAAGGGGTCGGGCAGGAAGGTGTCGGCGGTCTTGGCGGCGTCGCCGACGTACCCGTAGCCGACGCCGACGCCGCCCACGTACAGCTCGCCGACGGCGCCGAGCGGCATGGGGCGCAGGTGAGCGTCGAGGACGTACAGCTCGGTGTTGCGGATGACGCCGCCGATCGGCACCCGCTGCCCGGCCGCCGGCGGGGCGTCGGCGGTCAGCCAGGCGTGCGTGACGTCGTCCGAGCACTCGGTGGGCCCGTACGCGTTGACCAGCGGGATGCCGGGGAAGCGGGCGAACCAGCGGGCGCACAGGTCGGCCGCCAGGGCCTCGCCGGTGACCATCAGCCAGCGCAGCGCGGGCAGTTCGGGGGCCCCGCCGGTGGTGTCCCAGGTGTCCAGGGTGGTGCGCAGCAGCGAGGGCACCACCTCGACGCCGGTGACGCGCTCGGCGGCGACCTGGCCGAACAGCCGGTCCGGGTCGGCCACCAGGGAGTCGTCGGCGATCCGGGTGCGCCCGCCGACGACGAGGGCGCACAGCATCTGCCAGATGGAGATGTCGAAGCTGAGCGGCGCGTTCTGCAACACGCTGTCGGCCGCGGTGAGGGTGAGGTCCTCGGCCTTGGCGAGCAGGTGGTTGTTCATGCCACGGCGGTGCACGATGGCGCCCTTGGGGCGGCCCGTGGTGCCGGAGGTGAACAGGATGTACGCCAGGTCGTCCGGGGTACCGACGGGCGGGGCCAGCGCGTCCGGCGCGTCGGCCTCCCCGTCCAGCGCGATGACGGCCACCTCACCGTCGACCAGCCCGGTCAACTCCGCTGCTTTAGCCGTCAGTTCGGGGTCGGCGAGGACGGCGGTGGCGCCACCGCGGGCCAGCATGTCGGCGTTGCGGCCGGTCGGCCCTGTGGGGTCGAGCGGCAGGTAGGCGGCGCCGGCGCCGAGGATGCCGAGCAGCGCGGTGGGCACGGCGGCCGAGCGGCGGGCGAGGACGGCGACCACGGCGCCGTGGCCGGCGCCGGCCTCGACCAGCCGGCGCGCGAGCGCGGAGGCCCGGCCTGCGAGGGTGGCGTAGTCCACCGGGCCCCGGTCGTCTACGAGCGCGACGGCGTCCGGCGTGGTGGCGGCGAAGTGCTGGACGCGGGCCACCACGTCGGTGAGGTCGGTGGGCCGTTGGCTGCGGTTGAACTCCACCAGCAGGCGGTGGCGTTCGGCGTCGCCGAGCACGTCGAGGGAGCCGATCGTGCGGCTCGGGTCGGCGGCGACCTGGCGCAGCACCCGCAGCAGGCGATCGACCAGGGCGCGGGCGGTGGCCGGGTCGAACAGCTCGGTGCTGTAGTCGAGCCGGCCGCGCATCCCGGCCGGGCCCGCGTCGGTGGTGCGGGCGCTCAGCTCGAAGGAGAGGTCGAAGGGCACGGCCGCCGAGCCCACCGGGACGCTGGTGGCCGTGAGCCCCGCGAACTCCGGCTCCTCGTCGGCGTTCTCCTGGACGCCCAGCTCGACCTGGAACAGCGGGTTGCGGCCGGCGACCCGGGTCGGGTTGACCACCTCGACCAGCCGCTCGAAGGGCACGTCCTGGTGGGCGTAGGCGGCCAGGTCCACCTGGCGTACGCGCTCCAGGAGTTCGCCGAAGGCGGGGTCCCCCGCGACGTCGGTGCGCAGCACGAGCGAGTTGACGAAGAAGCCGACCAGGTCGTCGAGGGCCGGGTCGGCGCGGCCGGCGACCGGGGTGCCGATGGGGATCTCGGTGCCGGCGCCGAGCCGGTGCAGGAGCGCGGCCAGCGCGGCCTGGACCACCATGAACAGGCTGGCCTGGCGCCGCGCGGCGAGCCTGGCGAGCGCCGCGTGCAGCTCGGCGTCCACGGTGAACAGTTCGGCCCCGCCGCGCCGGGCGCTGGTGGCCGGGCGCGGCCGGTCGGTGGGCAGCGCCAGTTCGTCGGGCAGGCCGGCCAGCGCGTCGCGCCAGTGGGCGAGCTGGCGGGTCAGCAGGCTGTCCGGGTCGGCCTCGGAGCCCAGCCGCTCGTGCTGCCAGGCGGCGTAGTCGGCGTACTGGACGGGCAGCGGTCGCCAGTCCGGGGCGCGCCCGGCACGGCGGGCGGCGTAGGCCCGGGACAGGTCGTCGGCCAGGGGGCGCATGGACCAGCCGTCGGCGGCGATGTGGTGGACGACGAGCAGCAGCGTCCACTCGCCCGGGCCGTGGGAGAAGAGGGTGGCCCGCAGCGGGGGCTGGGTGCGCAGGTCGAAGGGGCGGAAGGTCTCGGCGATCAGCGCGTCGGGCAGCTCGGCCACGGTGGCGGTCCGCTCCGCCAGCTCCGGCGCGGCCCGGTCGGCGGTGAGGATCGCCTGCTGGGGCTCGCCGTCGCGCTCGGGGTAGACGGTGCGCAGCACCTCGTGCCGGGCGACGACGTCGGCCAGCGCCCGGCGCAGCGCGTCCCGGTCCAGCTCGCCCGCGAGCCGGATGGCCAGCGGGATCTTGTACGGGGAGTGCGCGGGGTCCATCGTGTCGAGCAGCCACAGCCGGCGCTGCCCGAAGGAGGTGGGCGCCTGGGTGCCGCGCGGGCGCGGGCGCGGGGGCGGCCCGGCGGCGGGCGCGCCGCCCAGCTTGTCGGCGATGCCGGCGACGGTGGGCGAGTCGAAGACGGCCCGCACCGGGAGTTCGGCGTCCAGGACGGTGCGCACCCGGGAGGCGAGGCGCATGGCGAGCAGCGAGTTGCCGCCGAGGTCGAAGAAGCTGTCGTCGATGCCGAGTCGGGCGCCGCCCAGGGTCTCGGCGAACAGCTCGCACAGCCGCTCCTCCAGCGTGGTACGCGGGGCGCGGCTGGTGGCGAGGCCGGCGAGTTCGGGGGCCGGGAGCCTGCCGCGGTCGAGCTTGCCGTTGGGGCTGAGCGGCAGCCCGGCCAGGACGACGACGGCGGCCGGCACCATGTAGTCGGGCAGCTTCTCGGCGGCGAAGCGGCGCAGCGCGGCGGGGAACTCGCCGGTGCCCAGGGTGGGCGCGACGCCCGCGCCGTCGGGTGGCACGACGTAGGCCACCAGTCGCCTGCCGCCGCCGGTCGCGCCGTCCCTGGCCAGCACGGTGGCCTGGGCGACCTGGGGGTGTTGGAGGAGTACGGCCTCGATCTCGCCGAGTTCGACCCGGAAGCCGCGGATCTTGACCTGTTCGTCGGCGCGGCCGACGTACTCCAGCGTGCCGTCGTCCCGCCAGCGCACCAGGTCGCCGGTGCGGTACATGCGCTCGCCCACCCCGAAGGGGCAGGGCACGTACCGGTCGGCGGTCAGCCCCGGGCGGCCCAGGTAGCCACGGGAGACGCCGGCGCCGGCGATGTACAGCTCGCCCACGACGCCGACGGGCACCGGCGCGTACGCCGCGTCGAGCACGAAGGCGCGGCCGTTCCACACCGGGCGGCCGATGTTCTGCACGCCGCCGTCGCCCAGTCGCTGCGGGCTGGTGGCGTCGGCGGTGCACTCGGTGGGCCCGTAGCAGTTGTACGCCTCGACGCCGGAGAGCCGGCCGACCTCGGCCAGCAGAGCCTCGCCGATGGCCTCGCCGCCGAGCACGAGGACCCTCGGGTGCTGGGGTCCTTCGAGGAGGCCGGCGAGCAGCAGTTGTTCGGCGAAGGAGGGGGTGACGTCCACCAGGTCGATGCGCCGCTCGGTGGTGAAGCGTACGAACCTGGCCGGGTCGTACCGGCAGTCGTCGCTGATCAGGTGCAGTTCGTGCCCGTCGAGCAGCCACATCATGCCGGCCACCGACGCGTCGAAGGAGATGGAGGAGGTCAGCGCGAGCCGCAGCCGCCGCGCGCCGGCCCGCTCTGCGGCCGGGCGGAAGAACTCGGTGCGGTGGTTGTGGAACAGGTTGACCGCGTTGCGGTGCTCCATGACCACGCCCTTGGGCCTGCCGGTGGAGCCGGAGGTGTAGATGACGTAGACGGGGTGGGCCGGCAGCAGGGGCGCGTCGCGGTCGGCGTCGGTGAGGTCGGCGCCGCTGGCCGCGTCGGCCTCGGCGACCACGGCCGGGTCGTCCAGGAGCAGCGTGGGGGTGCCGGGTGGCAGGGCGGCGGCGTCCGCGCTGGTGGTGACGACGGTGACCGGTGCGGAGTCGCTGACCAGGTGGGCGATGCGCGGGCCCGGGTAGTCCGGGTCGATGGGCACGTAGGCGGCGCCGGACTTCTGGATGGCCAGCACGGCCGGCATCATCTCGGCCGAGTGCCGCAGCGTGAGGCCCACCAGCCGCTCGGGCCCGGCGCCGCGCGCCACCAGCACCCGGGCCAGCTTGTTGGCCCGTTCGTTGAGTGCGGCGAAGGTGTGGGCGTGGTCCCCGTACGCGGCGGCCACCAGGTCGGGGGTGCGCGCCACCTGCGCCTCGAACAGGTCGACCAGCGTCATGGCCGGCACCGGGTGGGCGGTGTCGTTCCACTCGACGAGGACGCGCCGCCGCTCGGCCGGGCCGAGCAGGTCCACGGCGGAGTGCGGTTGCCCGGGGTCGGCGGCGAACGCGGTCAGCAGCCGCACCACCCAGTCGAGCAGCCGGTCGGCCGCGTCGTCGTCGAGCACGTCACGCTGGTGGTCAAGGCGCAGCGTCAGCTCGTCGCCGGGCAGCACGGTCAGCGCGAGCGGGTAGTGGGTGGCGTCGATGTCGTACGCCTCGACCACGCGCGGTCGCGCGCCCGCGTCGGCGGGCCGGGTGGGGTAGTTCTGGAACACCATCAGGGTGTCGAACAGGGTGCCGTGGCCGGCCAGTTGCTGGATCTCGGTGAGCCCGATGCCGTGGTGCGGCAGCAGCGCGGCCTGCTCCTCCTGGAGGCCGGCGAACTGGTCGGCCAGCGAGGCGCCGGGCCGCACCCGCAGTCGGGCCGGCAGGGTGTTGATGAGCAGCCCCACGAGCCGGTCGACGCCGGGTACCTCGGGCGGTCGGTGCGAGACGGTGACGCCGAAGACGACGTCGTCGCGGCCGGTCAGCCTGGACAGGGCCAGCGCCCACGCGCCCCGCACGACGGTGTTCAGGGTCAGCAGGCCGGCGCGGGCGCGGGCGGCCAGCTCCGCGGTGGTCGCCGCGTCGAGGCTGGCCCGCGTGGTGCGCGCCGGCCCGGCGACGGCGCCTGCGGCCTCCGGGGCGACCAGGGTCGGCCCCTCCAGGTCGGCGAGCGCCTCCCGCCACGCCGCGCGGGCCGCGGCCCGGTCCTGCCGGCCCAGCCACTCCAGGTAGCTCTTGTACGACCCGGCGGGCGGCAGCCCGGTGGTGTCGCCGCGCTGCCGGTAGAGCGTGAGCAACTCGTCCACCAGCGTCGGGATGGACCAGCCGTCGAGCAGGATGTGGTGGTGGGTGAGCACCAGTCGCCAGCGGGTCCGGCCGTGCCTGATCAGCGTCAGCCGCAGCAGCGGCGGCTGCGCCAGGTCGAACGGGACGGCCTGGTCGGCGGCCATGAGGCGGTCCAGTTCGGCCGCGCGCTCGTCCTCCGGGAGCCCGGTCAGGTCGTGCTCGGCCAGCGGCACCCGCACGGTGGCGGGGATGAGCTGGGCGGGCGTGCCCTGCTTCTTGGCCAGCCGGAAGCAGGCGCGCAGCGTGGCGTGCCGGTCCACCAGGGCGTCGACGGCCACCCGCAGGGTGTCCGCCTCGACGTGCCCTTCGAGTTCGATGACCATCTGCGGCATGTACAGGCCGGCACCGCGCTCCTCGAACAGCGAGAGGAACAGCAGCCCCTCCTGTAACGGTGACAGCGGCCAGATGTCGGAAAGCCCCCGGCGCTCAGAACTCATTGGCCCACTCCCCCGTGAGGTCGTCGATGTCTTCCTGGCTCAGCGCGAGCAGCCCGGGCGCCGGCTCCGGCCGCGCCCCGTGGCCGGCCGGCCCCGGCGGCGAGTCCGGTCCCACCGGCCCCGTCGGCACGCTGGTGGGCTCGGGCGCGGGTTCCAGGCGTTCGGCCAGGGCGGCGGCCCGCTGGAGGGTGAACACGTCCTTCGGGGCGAGCACCCAGCCGGCCTCGCGGACCCGGGCCGCGAGCCGGATGGCCAGCACGCTGTCGCCGCCGAGGTCGAAGAACGCGTCGTCGGGCCCGACCCGTCCCACGCCGAGGACCTCGGCGAACAGCGCGCACAGCAACTCCTCGCGCGGGGTGCTCGGCGCGCGCCCGGTGCCGGTGCCGGTCAGCTCGGGGGTGGGCAGGGCGGCGCGGTCCAGCTTGCCGTTGGGGTTGAGCGGGAAGGCGTCGAGCAGCACGAGCGCGCTGGGCACCAGGTAGTCGGGCAGCCGCTCGGCGAGGTGACGGCGCAGGTCGGCCACGGCCGGGCGCGGGCCTGGCGCCGGGACGACGTAGCCGACCAGGCGCTTGGATCCGGGCCGGTCCTCGCGGGCGACGACCACGCAGTCCGCGACCCGCGGGTGGGCGGCGAGGGCCGCCTCGACCTCGCCGGGCTCGACGCGGAAGCCGCGGATCTTGACCTGGTGGTCGACCCGGCCACGGAACTCCAGGTTGCCGTCGGGCCGCCACCGCACCAGGTCGCCGGTGCGGTACATGCGCCCGCCGGGCGGGCCGAACGGGCAGGGCAGGAAGCGCTCGGCGGTCAGTCCCGGCTGCCGCAGGTAGCCGCGCGCGAGCCCGGCGCCGGCGATGAACAGCTCGCCCTCCGCGCCGACGGGCACCGGGCACAGGTCGGCGTCCAACACGTACACCCGCGTGTTCAGCACCGGGCCGCCGATCGGCGGTGGGGCCCCCGCGCCGGCGCGTACCTCGGTGGCCACGGCGTCCACGGTCGCCTCGGTGGGCCCGTACGCGTTGAACATCCGCCGCCCGGGCGCCCACTGGTCCACCACCGTGGCCGGCAGCACGTCGCCCGCGGTGGCGATGGTGCGCAGCGTGGGGTGCGTGGCGGACGGCAGCGCGGCCAGCACCTGGGGCGGGATGGTGACGTGCGTGGCGCCCGTACGGTCGATGAGCGCGCCCACCTCGGCGCCGGACAGGCAGTCCCGTGGCCGGATGATCAGGGCGGCGCCGGAGCACAGCGCCATCAGCATGTCGCCGACCGAGCAGTCGAAGCTGAACGAGGCGAACTGGAGCACCCCGTCGCCCACGGTGATCCCGAACCGTTCGATGTGGTCGACGGCGAGGCTGGCCAGCCCGGCGTGGGTGACCACCACGCCCTTGGGCGCGCCGGTGGACCCGGAGGTGTGGATGACGTAGGCGGCGTTGCCCACCGCGAGCGGCCCGCGCCGGTCGGCGTCGGTCAGGTCGGCCGGGTCCTGGCGCCCGACCAGCTCGGCGGTGTCCGGGTCGTCCAGGACCAACACCGGTGTGCCGGCGGGCAGTTCGGCCGCGACGGCGTCGGTGGTCAGCGTCAGCAGCGGTTCGGCCGAGCCGAGCAGCGCGGCGATCCGGGCGGCCGGGTACGCGGTGTCCACCGGGACGTACGCCGCCCCCGCCTTGGCCACGGCCAGCGAGGCCAGCAGCGTCCGCTCCGAGCGCGGCACCGCCAAAGCCACCAGGTCCTCGGGCCCGGCGCCACGGGCGACCAGCACCCGGGCCAGCCGGTTGGCCCGCTCGTTCAGCTCTCGGTAGCTGAGGGTGGTGCGGTCGTGGACGACCGCCGGATGGTCGGGCGTGCGCCGCGCCTGCGCCTCCACCAGGTGGGGAAGCGTGGCCGCCAACCCGGTACGGACCGTGTCGTTCCAGGCCACCCAAGCCGCTGCGGACTCGGTGGCGGGCAGTGGATTCACCGGAATCTCCCGCGTCGATGTGATCAGCTCTGAGCACCTGTCCGTGGGCAGCAGTCAGCACCGGGCGTCCCCCGTCCGGACGGCGGGGCACCTCGCGGGCGCCCCGCACGCCGCCACCTCAGCGGGCAGTCAGCGAACGACGGTGCGGATCACCGCTTCGCCGCGCACCATTCCAGGACGGCCATAGCCGCGTACATCTTGTTCTCCGACTGGTCGAAGGCCAGGCTGTGCGGGCCGTCGAGCACCTCGGCGGTGACGTCTTCGCCGCGGTGGGCCGGCAGGTCGTGCAGGAAGACCGCGTCCGGGCTGTCGTCCCAGAGCGCGGTCGTCACCTGGAACGGCGCAAAAACGTCACGCCACCCCGGGTCGGGCTTGCTCGTGCCCGTCGTCTGCCACCGCGTGGTGTAGATGACGTCGACATCACGCGGCGGGCTCGCCATGGAGTGCGTCTCGCTCACCCGCGCGCCGCTGGCGCGCGCGTTCTGCTGGGCCCGGCCCAGTACCCGCGGGTCAAGGCCGTAGCCGGGTGGCGTCCGCAGCTCCAACTGGACGTCCGGGTAGCGGCTGAGCGTCAGCGCGAGCGCGGCGGCCGAGTTGTTGCCCTCCCCCACGTAACACACGCGCAGCCCCTCGACGCGGCCGAAGTGGGCGAGCATCGTGGTCAGGTCGGCGATGGCCTGCGTGGGGTGCTCGTCGGCCGTCATCGCGTTGACCACCGCCATCCGGTCCTGCCGGGCGAAGGCCCGCAGTTCGGCCGGGTCGCCAGCGGTCCGCACCACCAGCAGGTCCAGCATCCGCGAAAGCACCTCGGCGGTGTCCTCCAGCGTCTCGCCGGTGTTGGTCTGCAGGTCGCCGGGCCCGAACGAGATGAGCTGCGCGCCCAGCCGCAGGGCGGCGGCCGAGAAGGACGTACGGGTACGGGTGGAGGTCTTCAGGAAGTGGATGCCGGCGACCAGGCCCGCCAGTTGGTCACCGGAGCGGACGGAGCCGCGGGAGAACTCGGCGCCCCGCTCGACCAGGGCGCGCAGTTCCGCATCGGTCAGGTCCTTGGTGGAAATCAGGTGTCGCACCGTGGCGTTGCTCACTGTCTACCTTCTGCCTTTCACGACGCACCGGTTGGGTGTGGAGCGCGGCTCAACTCGTGGCCCCACACGGCGGATTCACCCTGCGGACGCACACGGCGGCCCCTCGCATCGCGGTCGATGCCGAGCCGGGTCCGGCCGCTCGCGGTGGCGATCGACGGTCGGACGGTGGCGGGGCGGGGCGGAACGGGCGACGCCCCGGGGTCAGGAGGCGCGGGGCGTGGCGCGGCGCAGACTGGCCGGCCGCATGTCGGTCCACACCCCGTCGATGTGCGTCAGGCAGTCCTGCTTGGCGCCCTCGAACCCCTCGGCACGCCAGCCCGGCGGAAGCTCGCTGGCCGCGGGCCAAATGGAGTACTGCTCCTCATCGTTGAGCACCACGCGAAAGCGTTGGTCGTCACTCATGGACTCCCCCGAGCCAAGGCGGCCCTCCAGCAGAGAGCCGTACGGAATTCCGGTCGTGTCCCGGTCATCTGCGAACACCGGTCGTGCGGTGGTGCTGGTGCCTGTGCTGGGTGGGGCTGGCCGACGCCACTGACCGACGCCCGATCGCTCGGCGACCCCCTCGCCGCCCCGCTCGCGTTGGACTCTGCCACGGTCCGGGACCCCTCGCTACTCCCCTCACCGCGCTGGCAGTTGACGCCCGGGGAGAAGACGGAGCAAAGGCGGGAGTACCACCCCGACGCCGCCGTTGTCGCAGCCGCAGGTTGCCATCGAGTGACATCCCGAAGATATGACCAAGATCACACTCGGGTACGCACGGTGGTGCCACGGGCACGCGCCGGTGGCCAGTTCGACGCCCCTATCCACCCCCGTCGACCGGCCAGGTGGCCAACCCGTCACCTTCCATCGCTCGTCGTCGACGCGTTCCGGCCGGCGACCACCCCGTTCACCCCGCGTCCCAGCTTCCGCCATTCGGCTTGAAATGACTGTCCGGTACGAGGCTTTGGTCGCCCCACCCCGCGCGGCGGGTACGCCATCTCGGCCACGCCGCACCGGATTCTGGGTGACTCGGCGACCTCATCTAGCTTTCGCCGTAAGCGAGTTGACAGCCTCCCGGGCCACCCCGTCCCACCGCGCCCCCCGCGCGCGATCGCGCCTCCGAACCCCGTTCTCCGTACGCCCCCGACACGGCCCGTACGGGGCGGAGGCGGCCGGGGCACGACGCCCGGAGGACCAGAAGGCGCAACCGGAAGGCGCGAGCGGCCGGGCCCCGGCGGGGACCGGCCCCAGAGGGCCGGGCGGTCACGGCCGGACCCGGTCGCCGGGGCCGCCAATGCCGCCTGTACCGCCAAACCGGTGAACTCCTCACATCGCCGCTGGCCACGACCGCGCCCTTCAGGACGTACCGATCCCGCCCATACGAAACCCGAGCCCACCGCCCCGCGCCCGCCCGCACCGTCGCACCGAGGTCACACCGGGCATTCCGGCCGTTGCCGCGACGGCGCGCCCCGCGCGCCCACGCCGACACCCCCGGGGGCGTGCCACCCTTGTGTGCCCGCGTGGCCCGCGCATATCTTTCTGCCCGTCAAGTGGGGCCGCAGCGAGGCCGACCGCGATACCCGATGATCCTGACCGGTGTGGGTCAGGAAGAAGCCGAAGAATTCGGCGGGGTGGCGGGGGCCGCGCCGGTGACCAGTGCCGGTGGCGTCGTCACCGGCCTTCGCTGTGCGCGGGCGCTGTGCCCCCGCCCCGTGACGTGCCGTGGCTACCGCCCGCCGCGGCGCTCCCCCTGCCTTCCCGGTCGCGGCCCAGTGGCGCGCGCGTGCCCCCGCGAGTCGCGGCGGCACGGGCCGCGCCCGCCGGCCCGCGACCGCGTCCGACTCGAACTCCGGACGTGCCGCCACGCGTCCGCGCCTGAACCAGGTCTCAAGGAGCAACGTGTTCAAGGATCTGATCCCGCCCCCGGGCCCGCCGCGCGGCCTGGCGCTCGCCCAACTGGTGTGCCGCCTCGGTGACGGCGCCTACAACATCTGCGCCGCGCTCTACTTCACCCGCATCGTCGGGCTGTCCCCGTTCCAGATGAGCCTGGGCCTGACCATCGGCTGGTCCGCCGCCCTCGTACTGAGCGTGCCGCTGGGCCACCTGGCCGACCGGGTGGGCCCGCGAGGGACCTCGGTCACCCTCTTCGTCTGCGCGGCCCTGTCGGTGGCCTCCTTCATCTTCATCACCTCCTTCGTGCCGTTCATCATCGCCTCGTGCGCGTACGCGGTGAGCCAGCGCGGTGGCTCGGCCGCCGAACAGGCACTGCTCGCCGGTCTGGTGCCCAAGGAGCAGGTGACCCGGGTGCGGGCGTTCGTCCAGTCGAGCTACAACGCGGGCATGACGATCGGCGCCGGCCTCGGTGGCCTCGTGCTGCTCTTCGACCGACAGGGCGCGTACTACGCCGCGTTCGCGCTGAACGGCATCGCCTTCCTGATCGCCGCGTACATCCTGCGCCGACTGCCGGCCGTGGCCCCGGTCCCGAAGGAGCAGCTCTCCCCGGACGGCAAGTCGACCAGCAAGTCGGTCTTCCGGGACGCCCCGTACGTGGTGATCAGCGTCCTGAACACGGTGCTGCTGCTGTACGTGCCGCTGATCGCCGTGGCCCTGCCGCTGTGGATCAGCGAGCACACCTCGGCGCCGGTGTCGCTGCTCTCGGTGATGCTGATGCTGAACACTGTGGTCGTGGCGCTGTTCCAGGTCCGCGTCTCGGAGGGCGTCAAGGACCTGACCAGCGCCATCCGCTACCTCCTCCTCGGCAGCTTCCTGCTGGCCGCCGCGTGCGTCGCGTTCGCCTTCTCCGGCACCTGGGACTCGGCCTGGACGGCCGGCGTCCTGCTCGTCGTCGCCGCGGGCCTGATGGTCGTCGGCGAGATGATGCAGGCCGCCGGCGAGTGGGAGGTCAGCTTCGGGCTGGCCCCCAAGGGCAAGACGGGCCAGTACCAGGCGTTCTTCGGCAACGGCATCACCGTCGCCGAGATGCTCGGCCCGCTGGTGCTCACCGGCCTCATCGTCTACTGGGGCGCCCCCGGCTGGATTCTGCTGGGCGGGCTGTTCGTCGCGGTCTCGGCCGCGATGGCCCCCGTGATCCGCTGGGGCGGCCGGGTACGGGACGAGAACGAGCGGCTGGAGCAGGAGTCGGTGGCGGCGGCCGACGCGGACCGGCCCACGGACCGGGCGGAGCCCCCGGCCGGCTTGGCCCCGGCCCCGACCGCGACGTCAGCCCCGGCCGCCAAGCCGGCCACCGGCCACCCGGGCGAGGCGGTGGACGACCTGGTGTAGCGGCCGGCCCACGCCGAAGCACGCACGCCCGGTCGCGCCTGCCCGAGCCCGAGCCCGGTCGGTGGATTTCCACCATGCCCCGACGAACATGACGTCATAGCGATATTGGCCTTAGACGCACGGAAAGCGAAGTCATAGCGTCAGGAGTGTTCGCATCGGGGTTCGCAACGAGGGGAATTCACCATGGGCGTCGGATATCCGAAGACCATTGACGCGCACCGCCCGGGGCAGGGGCCGGGGAATGGTCAGGGTGCCATCAAGAGGCGGGCGAAGCTGAGGAAGTTCCTCGGGGTGTCGCTGGCCGCCGCCGCTGTCGGCGTCTGCGCCGTGAGCAGCGCGGACGCCACCACCAGCGGCAGCGCCAGCAGCACCCCGGAAAAGCCACGGGTCCAGGTCATCGATATCAAGCTGAAGAACGAACAGCACGCGGAGACGGACCTCGGCCCGGCAGGACCGAGCCTGGGCGACTTCAACTCCTTTTCCGGCCGAGCCATAAGGGACGGCCGCGAGGTCGGACTCGGCGCCGGTTCCTGCAAGACCGTTCATATCGAGGGCGCCAAGGCCACGACACAGTGCGTGATCACGGTGGAGATCGGCCGAGGCTCGGTGACGATGCAGTCGCTCGCGCCAAAGGGAGGCAGCTCGCTCGAGATGGCCATCACCGGCGGCACGGGCGCCTACAGCGGCGCACGCGGCACCGCGCAGTACTGGGCCATTGGTACGCCGGACGAGTGCATGCGGGTCCGCCTCCTGCGGTGAGCCCCGACGCGCGGCCGGGCCGCTCGGCGGACCGCCGGCCCACCGGGCGGCCCGGGAGGCCCTGAAGTCCCGGGAGTCCCGCGCTCACGCCGACGGACCGATGTCCTCCTCCGGCGTGACGGTCCAGTGCCAGGTGATGGTGGCGGTGTAGTCGAAGTGCCGGCCACCCGGGTGGTCGCGCGCCGTGTGGGCGCTGCACCAGCGCTGGGCGTGGGCGCACTGGGCTTCGAGGTCGTACGTGGGGTCGACCTCGGGCGAACGGTCGCCGCACGTGCGGCACACCGCCCGGGTGAGCGGGGGCGGTTGGCTGGGGTCCATGTCGACGGTCATGGCGACGAAGCGGTAGTGGCTGCGGGTCACTGGGCTGGGCCTTTGATGGTCAGACGGGCGTGGCGCGCGCACGCGCGGTGCGCGGTGAGCCGTCGGCGTACGGGATCGTCCGGACGACGACGGCCCACGGCGGTAACGGCCCGATCCCGCTCGACGGCACGGTCACAGACCTGACATCGCAACGGGAGGGCGTCCGCCCCGTGGACGGAGAGCACGGCCGGGGCCAGCGCCGCGGAGAGGATGGCGGGCCGGCTCAGGTAGTCCCCCGACCACCCACCCGGCACCCGCCAGTGCAGGCCAGGACCGTTGTGCCGGCCTGCGGGCGGTACGCCGAGATAGGTGACGCTGGTGTCGGTGCGGGCCGGGAGCACGGTGACGTACGGCCGCAGCCGCTCCCACTGCTCCCACGGCGCGAGGGCCGCCTCGCGCGGCGGGAGCAGCCAGTACGCGGTGCAGGCGTGGGGGTCGATGATCGCGGCGCTGCCCTCGATGCCGTCCAGGACGTCGAAGGCACGGGCGGCGATGGCCGTGTGGGTACGTACGGCGTCCCACCGCTCCCCCGTGAGCAGCAGCGTCACCGCCTCGCCCGCCGGCGGAACCCAGGCACGCTCCCTCACCAGACGCCCCCGCGAGCCCGGTCGGGCCGGCTCTCCGCCGTACGCCCGACGGACCGCTGGACGACGGCGTACGCCTCGGCCAGCCGCCCCGCGTCGGTCAGCAACCGCCCGGGCTCCGGCGCGACCCGCCACCAACACAGCCGGGCCCGCGTCATGCCGGGCACGAACAGGTAGCTGCCGTCATCCCCGGCCAGCGTCACACCCTCCCGCTCCCGCAGGTGCCGCACGGCCTCGGCCCACGGCTCGATGAGCCAGGTGAGCTGCTGCTCGCCGTCCATCTGGATCACGGCCCCGCTGTCCTCACCCAGTTCGGCGAGGACGCGGTCACCGCGATGCATGGGCAACGTGAGCGCGTGCCACCCCAGTTCGCCAACCCGCGTCCAGCGCACGCCTCCGCCGGGGGGAATCCAGTCGTGGGGCGGAGTGGGTGTGGTCGGTTCGGTGGACATGGCGCAGCCTCCGGCGTCATCGGTGATCGGTTGATGACTGACCGTAAGGATTCGGCGGATGGGGCCTCAAGGGCAATCTGACGAGGTGCTACCGCGTTGTGCCACGGAGCGTCACAGCGGCACCCCCAACGCGTCGGCCAGTACCCGCATTTCGGGGGTAAGCGTCCGCCGCCGTTCGATAACGCGCCCCATGATGTCCTGCGCGTAGCGCTGCGCGACAATCCACTGTGGCGCCTCGGCTCGCACCTGCTGGAGCACACGTACGCAGCGCGCCTCGTCCCGCAGGCGGAGGTGGGCGTCCGCCACGTCCAGCAGGTGCCGGCACCTGCCGCTCTTCCCGCCACCTTGCGCGGGCACCCACTCGCGTACGGCACTGTGCAGCCGCAGTACGCGATCGGGCCGCCGCTGGATGGCGGCGTGCTCGGCGCGTTGGTGAGTAACCGTCACTGGACCGAAGTGCCGCAGGTAGTCCGGGGCGCTGATCACCTCACGACCGAGCCCGACCGCCGCGATGTGCGCCATTCGCAGGGCGTCGGCGGCCTCCTGCTTGCGGTTGTCACGTACGGATGCGGCGCCGATGCGTAGTTGGAGGCCGCCCCAGACTGCCAGTTCCTCGGTCGTCGCGCGGGACATGCGAGGCTCGACATCGTCCGCCCAGCGAGTAGCCAACTCGGCGACTTCAGCAAGGCGTCCTCGCCGCAGCATCTGCTGACATTGGGCAACGATCGCCGCTCCCCCGTCGAGTTCGTCGGTGGCGGAGT
Organism: Streptomyces sp. 71268; assembly: GCF_029392895.1. Taxonomy (NCBI): domain Bacteria; kingdom Bacillati; phylum Actinomycetota; class Actinomycetes; order Kitasatosporales; family Streptomycetaceae; genus Streptomyces; species Streptomyces sp. 71268. The sequence goes on along the minus strand of NZ_CP114200.1, from coordinate 5,838,803 downwards.
CCAGCGCGCGCTGCGCGGTGTCGTCGGCCGCCTCGTATTGCCGTACCTGCCCCAGGAAGGACGTGGCAAGTTGCATGGTCTGGTAGCGCAGGCGCCGCGATGTCTGAGAGTCATCGAGGGCCCGGGCATCCCGGATGAGCGCGGGGAGCATTCCACCTAGGGCGTCGTACCGCTCTGTCGCGAACAGCGCCCGACCTCCCGCGAGGGCACCGGAGACCCCGGCAGGCGTCGGAGGATCAGACAGTTGGTCAGTAGGCGCTCCCAGCGCTGCCATCACGGGACGCCAAATATCCTCGGGTACGGCCGGACGCCAAGGTGTCGGTGCCTCGGTGAGCAGGTGGGACGTGGTGACACCGAGCGCGCGAGCGAGTTGGTGGGCGGTCTCCAACCGCACGTCGGTCCGCTCTCCCTGTTCCAGCTTGCGCACGGTGGAGACGGATAGGTCAGCGGCTTTGGCCAGTTCGCTCTGGGAAAGGCCGCGCCTTTTCCGGGCGATTTGCAGTCGTTGGCCGATAGTGCCAGGGGCCTCGGGCATACTGAGCTCCGTTCTGACTCGACACCAAAACGGTACTCCGACGCGACGACGTGACGGTGACGCAGCGATGCCGGACGGGCTGCTGGTGCTCTGGGACATCGACCACACTCTCGTGGACACCCGCGGCATGGGGCGCGAGCTGTGGGCCGCCGCGTTCCGCGAGGTCACGGGCGTCGAACTGCGCGAGCAGGCAAGCATCGAGGGACTGACCGAGCCCGTCATTCTCCGCGAGACGGCCAGGCGCCATGGAGTGCGTGACAGCCGGGAGTTGTTCGAGCGGTTCGCGCACGCCCTGGGCGCCGCGCACGTACGGCACGCGGCCGAACTACGCGTACGCGGTCAGGCCCTGTCCGGCGCCCGCCAACTCATCGCCGCCCTGGCCCAGCGCCCGGAGGTTCGGCAGACGGTCGTGACCGGCAACATCCGCACAGCCGCCGAGGTAAAGCTGGCAGCGTTCGGTCTGGAACATGAACTCGACCTGGGCATCGGGTCGTTCGGAGAGGACGCCGACGAACGGCCGGGCCTGGTACGCGTCGCCTTGCGCCGTTCCGACACCCCGGCCGAGCAGGCGGTACTCCTCGGGGACACACCGGCCGATGTGCGCGGCGGACTGGCGCACGGCGTACGAGTCATCGGCGTAGCGACCGGCCACACGAGCGCGGCCGACCTGACAGCGGCGGGCGCGACACAGGTGCTGCCGGATCTCGCCGACACGGAGCGGGCACTGCGCCTGATCGTGGGCTGACGCGACCTTCAGGACGGTGGACCAGAACGCCACCGTCGGCCCTCTCAGCCCGCAGACAGGCGCACGCCGGTGTGTCCGAAACGCGACTCCAAACGCCCCTGCAACAGCCGCAGTTGACCATGCTCAGGCACGAGCCAGCAGGCCCCTTACGCCGCAGCGCCTCCCTCTCCCGCCCCAACCACCCCGCTCCCGCACCCGACCCAGCCCCCACGCCAGCGCCCACACCGCCGAAACCCGGAGGTCGGCCGGCCGGCGGGCCGGGGCGAGGACGGGGGCGTACGCCGCGTACGTATGAGCACGCGCATCCACGGCGCGCCCTCCGGGCGACCAGTATCGACGGGCCATATTCGGCCACCCGTCCACCGTCGCACACTTTTCCGGGCGCATTCCGCGCCCTCTCGCGGGACGTCGGGGCGGCGACTGAAAAGAGGAGTTTTGCTGGTGACGGCAGGAAACCGGGGATAAGATATCGCGCGCTGCTCGCGATGGCGGTCAGTGAGGGTGGTGTGGGGTGGGGGCACCGTGCTTGAGCTGCGAGAACACGCTACCCGGGACGGGTTCACCCGAGGCCGTGAACGTGCGTTTGCTTTTCCTGGTCTGCCACGCTTACGTACTGCCCCAATACACCCAGACGGCCATCACAAAGCGGTCCACGCAACGTCAGTGGGCCCTTTTTCTTCCCTGATGTTCGCGGCCGGCGTCCGCCCGAAGTCATGAAGTGGACGTGTGGCGAGAAGCGGGTGCTTCGTTTCACGACAGAAGTGACACGACGAGAGAAGTGTGGAGTGTGATGCCATGAACCGAGTCGATAGGGACGACCCGCGCGGGTTAACCCGGAGACTCACGGAGTCGTCGGGGCGCATCGGGTTGTCCGTTCTCCTGTTGGCAGGCGGCGCCCTGGGGGCGACGGCTGGGCCGGCCGCCGCTTCGGCCGACGACGGCACGCTGACGGTCCAGGTGCTGCGCGACTTCTTCGGCACCGGCGTGGTCAACGCGACCATGGACGTGCCGCAGCGGGGCATGAAGGTGGAGGTCACCGACCCCGAAGGGCACGTCGTGCGCGGCGTCACGGACGCCACGGGCAAGGTCGTGGTGGAAGGGTCGACGAAGCTGGAGGGTGGCCGGTACCGGGTCGACGTCAGCGTTCCGGCGCCGTACGACAAGTACCTGCGGGCGGCGCCCGCGTCCACGGCGGAGAACCACTTCGACAGCTTCACGTCGTTCGTGGACGTGTCGGAGGGCAAGGACGCCTCGGTGGTGACGGGGGTGTGGAACCCGGCGGACTACGCGCTGCCGGACACGCGGTACTTCGTACCGATCCACAACGGCGCCAACGCGACCGACAAGCGGGCGTTGGTGGCGTTCGACGCCAAGTCCCGCGGCACGTGTCCCACCGACAAGGCCTGCCCCACCACGCTGGCCACGCAGGACCAGGTGGGTACGACGTTCGGGCTGGCGTACGACACGGACGACGGCCGGTTGTTCCAGAGCGCGTTCGCCCGCCGCTACTCCGCGTACGGGCCCCAGGGTGGCGGCGCGATCTACACGGTGCCGGCGGACGGCTCGGGCGCTCCGAAGCTGTTCGCGCGGGTGCCGGACGCCGCGGTGACGGAGCACGACACCGCGAACCTGATCAAGGACCCCGGGTTCACCCAGGCGCCGGGCAAGGAGAGCATCGGTGGCCTGGCCCTGTCGGATGACGGTTCGACGCTGTACGCGGTGAACCTGCGCACCCGCAGCCTGGTGAGCTTCGACGCCACGGGCGAGACGGCCGACAAGCCCAAGGCGACGGTCCCGATCCCGGACCCGGGGTGCGCGAGCGCCGACGACTGGCGGCCGTTCGGTCTCCAGTTCCACAACAACACGCTGCACGTCGGCGGCGTGTGCAGCGCGGAGAGCACACAGAAGCGCGCGGACCTGAAGGCGGTCGTCGCCACGTACGACGGCAAGCGGTTCTCCACGGTGCTCAGCCACCCGCTCACGGCCGCCCGCGGCAGCGTCTTCGGGGCCGGTGACGACAAGGGCACCCACTGGAACCCGTGGAACACCGACCTGGAGACCTGGGACGACCGCAAGCAGGGCAACGTCTTCATCGATCCGCAGCCGGAGCTGTCATCGATGGCCTTCGCGCGCGACGGCTCGATGATCCTCGGTTTCCGTGACCGGTTCATGGACGTGCTGAGCTGGGGCGGGCTCGACCCCAGGCCGGGGAACGACACGGCGGAGAACGGCATGTCCGGTGGTGACATCACCATGGTGTGCGCCACCCCCACCGGCGAGTACCAGTGGGAGGGGACCGGAAGCTGCCCCAACCACGCGACTCCCGCCAACAGCGGTGGTCAGGCCGCCGGCGTGGTCGAGTACTTCCCGGGCGACTTCTACACCAGCGCGCACCAGGAGACCGCGCTCGGAGCGGTGGCGTACATCCCGCAGCAACAGTGGGTCGCCAGCACCGAGTTCGACCCGGTCGTCGACGTGGCCACCTCCGGGACCGGGTACTTCGACATCACGACCGGTCAGGGTCCGGGCAACGCCCCGAAGGACAACGGGTACGAGTTCGTCAGCCGGGCGCAGGGCGGTTTCGGCAAGGCCGGCGGGCTCGGTGACATCGCGTACGCGGCGGCGAACGCGCCGATCCAGATCGGTAACGTCGTGTGGTTCGACGGCGACCACAACGGCATCCAGGACCCGGGGCACGTGTTGCTGCCGGGGGCGACGATCAGCCTGCTGGACGCCGACGGCAAGGAGGTCGCCACGACCGAGACCAGTGCCGACGGCGAGTACTACTTCGGCGGTGTCGGTGCCGAGTACGAGCTGACGCGGGGCGCCAAGTACACGGTGCGGTTCGACGTGTGCACCGCGGACACCAGCCAGGTGCCCGAGCAACCCACCGCGGACAAGCTGAGGTTCACGCTCCCGCGGGCCGGCGACAACCGTGCGCACGACTCCAACGTGACGCCGCCGAAGACCGGGCCGCTGTGCACCGGCGAGGCGCCGGTCACGGCACCGGCCAAGGCGGGCGGGGTCGACCACACGATCGACGCCGGGGTCTACATCCCGAAGGACACACCGTCCCCGACCCCCACCCCGACGCCGACGCCGACCCCGACCCCGACGCCCACGCCGACCTCGGAGCCGACCCCGACTCCGACGTCGACCTCGACCCCGACTCCGCCCACGGGCACCACTCCGCCGGCACCCGTGCCACCCGGCAACCAACCGGACCCGGACGGTGGCGGCGGACCGGGCGGCGGAGGTAGCGGCGGCAGCGGCGGCAGTGGCGGTGGCGGCGCCCAGGACGGTGGCGGCGGTTCGCTGGCCAACACCGGTGCGTCCAGCGTGCCGGAGCTGGTCGGCCTCGTCGGTCTGCTGGTGGGTTCGGGCCTGGTCATCGCGTACGTGACCCGGAACCACCGCGCCCGGCGGCACTGAGCGAGCCCGACAACCGCCGAACAGCCCGCACGGCACCGAGAAGCACGTAAAGGGGCCGTGCGGCGCTGAACGCACCGAACAGCGCTGTGCGGAGCGCACGAAGATGAGCTGCCCGTCCGCGTCCCACAAGGGCGCGGGCGGGCGGCTCACGTCTCGGCCGGCCCACGAGGGCCGGCCTCGATGTCGTCTGCCACCTGACCGTCGCGTACCGCGTGTGCGCGCGGCGGTACGGCGGTGGGGTGATCGAAAGGGTGAAGCGGCAAGTGTCAGCGTCGAACCGCGTGCGGAGCGCGCGCCCGAGCAGGGTCCCCCCGGGGCGTCCGGCCGACCGGCGTCGGTGGCCGCCGTCGCGGCGGGCCGGGATCGTCATCGGCGTCGCGGCCGTGGGGGTGGCCGCGCTGGTCGCGGTGGTCGTCCTGCTGCTCGCCGACGACGATTCCGGCGGCGACGGGCCGCGCCGGCTGACGTCGGAGGAGGCGAGCCGGCTGGCGATGGCCCGGTTCCGCAACTACGAGGCGCGGGGCCGCGCGGTGACGATCACCGTGCCGGGCGCCGCCGGCGAGCTGACCGTCACCGGGGCCGTCGACTACCGGCGCAAGGTCGGTTACGGCGTGGTGCACGGCACCGGGCGCAACAGGTCCAGCGACGGGCTGATCCAGTGGACGCCCAGCGCGGTGCGCGTCCACCCGATGGCGGACGCCCCGGCGCACGCCCCCGCGTCGCCGCCCCGCTCGGGCTGGCACGACCGCCCGCCGCTGGCGGCCGGCAGCGCGCTGGACACCGCCCTGTCCATCGCGCTGGGCCTCGGCGGCGACCGCCCCGACAACGCCGAACTGCTGTCGCAGAACGGCGCCGCCTGGTGGGGGCGGGAGCGGGTGGCCGGGAAGCGGGTGGACGTCATGACCGGTCCGTCGTCGCCCGACCGCTCCGGCACGGCGGGCAACGTGCGCTACTGGATCGACTCCGACGGCGCCATGCACCGGGTGCGGGTCACCGTGGAATCGCAGCCGGAGCCGGTGGTCATCGACTTCGACACCCACCCGTACGTGCCCGTGAAGCCCGCGCCCACGGCCGCCCCGGCCCGGTAGCTGTATCGATCGCGGGCGTTGTCGACGCCGGTCAGGACGCCCGCACCCGGGCGTTGGCGGCGAGCAGGGAGACCGGTGGCAGCGGGATGTCCGCCGTCCTCGGCAGCGCGGGGACGGGCGGCACGGTGGTGGCGCCCGCCGTGGCCGCGTCGGGGAACTGCGGTTGCGGGGCGGGCGCCGCGACCTCGGTGAACGGGATGCCACCGGGCGCCGTCGGCGCCGGCCACGTGCCGGTCGGCGAGGACGTCCCGGCCGGCACCGGGCAGGCCGCGGTGGTCGCGAGCCGGGCGGGCACGGTCTTGCGCAGCTCGTTGCCGCGCAGACAGTTGCCCCGGCGCGGCGTCGCGGTGGGGAACGTCCAGCCGACGTCGACGGCGTTGTCGGTGAACGTGTTGTCCGTGATGCGGTTGGCGAGCGTGGGGATGTCGGCGGTCGCGGTGAGCACCAGCCCGGCGTTGCGGTGGCCGGCGACGCGGTTGCGGACGACCTGGTTGTCGCTGCCGCCGTCGATGCCGATCCCGACGCCCCACCCGCCGTCGGCCTGCTGCGGGGTGGCCGCCTGCTGGTTGGCGGCGATCAGGTTGCCGGCGATGACGGAACCCTTCTGCGGGAGCAGCTTCTCCTGGTGGTTGGAGTTGGTGGTCAGCCCGACCCGGTTGCCGACCAGGCGGTTGCGGACCACGTACATGTCCTCGCTGGCGTTGGTGCCCTCGTAACCCACCGCGTTCAGTTCGGCGACGTTGTCCCGGACCACGATGTTGCAGGGCTTGCACTGGCCGACGTAGATCCCCGAGTCGGCGCCGCCGGACGCGTAGCTGTGCGCGATGACGCCGTTCTGGGCGGAGAACGCGTAGATGCCGTACAGGCCGTTGCGGGTCGCGGTCACGTGCGAGACCAGGAACGATTTCAGGAAGGTGACGGGCTCGTCGCCGGTGTCGTAGCCGTCCCCCGACCCCGGCAGGCCGGCGGCGGCCTTCGCCGAGCCGGTGATCAGGACCCCGTTCTGCGTGTTGTTCCGCACGGTCAGGTTCTGCACGGCCACGCCGGGCGCGGAGACGAGGACGCCGTTGGGCTGCCGCGACCGCCCGTCGATGACGACCTTGTCCCGGGAGACGCCACGCAGGGTGACGCGCGGCCGGTCGATCCGCACCGACTCGTGGTAGACGCCGGGGGCGACCAGCACCAGGTCGCCGGGTTGGGCCAGGGAGACCGCGGCCGAGATCGTCGGGGCGTCGGCCGGTACGCGGATCGTGACGTGCGCGCCGGCCGGGCGCCGGCCCTCGCGCGAGTCGTCGCCGCCACCGCCACCATCACCGCCGCAGCCGGCCACCAGTGTCAGCGTGCCCACTACCGCCGCACACACGCGAAGAGCTAATCGAGGCATGATCCCAGTCTGGCACGGTGCTCCCAATTCCTCCCCGGAAAAGCCGGGTTGACCAGCGGGCGCGGATTCGGGTGTGGCACGCTGCACGCCATGCGCCGCCGAGCCGATCGCCAGCCGTCCCGCCGCACGTTCCTCGACGCCACCGGCGCCCTGGTGGCCGCCAGCCTGACCGCGGGCTGCACGGCGGACTCCGCCCAGCCGGGCCGGCACGCCGCCACCCCGGAGGCCACCTCGGCGGCCACCCCGGTGCCGGTCTCCGCGACGGGCCGCCACCAGGCGGGCATCACGCTCCCCGAACCCGCCCAACCCCACCTGCTCGCCGTGGTCGCCGACCTCGACACCGGCGTGGCTCCCGGCCCGCTCCTGGCCGAACTCGGCCGCGCCATCCGCACGCTCAGCTCGGGCACCGACCCGCGCCTCCTCGGCCTGGAGCCGGGCGACCTGACCGTGACCGTCGGCGTGGGCCCCCGGCTGGTACGCGCGGTCGGCGCCTCGCTGCCCGGCGCGAGTGACCTGCCCCGCTTCTCCCGCGAACGGATCGCCCCCGGGGCCGACGGCGGCGACCTGCTGCTCCAGCTCTGCGCCAGCGACCCGCTGCTCCTCCCGATCGCCGCCGCCGCGCTCGCCGACCAGGCCGGCGACCGCGTCCGCGAACGCTGGCGCCAGTCCGCGCGCCGCGGGGCGAACGTGCCTGTCGGCGAGGGCCGTACCGCGCCCCGCAACCCGCTCGGCTTCGTCGACGGCATCATCGGCCCGCACAGCGCCGCCGAGCGGGAACGCGACCTGTGGCTGGCCGGGCCCCCCGAGGTCGCCGGTGGCACCCTGGCCGTACTGCGCCGGATGGAACTCGACCTGCCACGGTTCGCCGCCCTGTCCGTGGCCGAGCAGGAGGCGGTCTTCGGGCGGCGGCGGGCCAGCGGCGTCCCGCTCTCCGGCGGCAGCGCCGCCTCGGGCCCGGAACTCGGGGCCAAGACACCGGACGGGCGCTACCTCGTCCCCGCCGACGCCCACGCGCGCCGGGCGCACGCCACCGCGGTCGGCGTCGGCCTCATGCTCCGCCGCTCCTACGGCATCGACGACCCGGCCCCCGGGCTGCTGTTCATCAGCTTCCAGAACGAGTTGCGGACCTTCACCGCCACCCTCACCCACATGGACACCTCCGACGCGCTGCTGCCCTTCACCACCACGACCGCCAGCGCGACCTTCCTCATCCTCCCCGGCTTCGACGCCCAACGCCCGCTGGGCGCCGGCCTGTTCGGTCGTTCGCGGGCCGCCTGACACGGGCTGGGGCGGCGGGCCTGTTCCACGGTGATGCCGGCCCCGAGACCCGCCGGCCGATATCCAGGTGCGCGCGATCGGCGCGGTGGTGTGGGATCGACGCCATGGCGATCGTGCTGGGCACACCGGACGTTGACGGGCTGGGCGAGGCCGTGGCCGAGCTGCGGGAATGGCAGGAGGACGGGGCCGCGACGCAGCTCCACCCCGGGGACCTGGGCTGGTACTGGCGGTTCGGCGCCAAGGCCACGGCCGCCGCGGTACGCACCTGGCGACGGGACGGGCGGCTGCTCGCCGTGGGCCTGTTGGACGGCCCCACCCTGCTGCGGATGACGACCGCACCCGACGTACGGGCCGACGAGGAGCTGGGCCACCAGCTGGTCACGGACCTGACCGCGCCGGAGCGCGGCGTGCTGCCGGCGGAACGGGTGTGTGTCGAGGCCCCGATGGACGCGCTGCTCCAGGACCTGCTGCCCGCGGCGGGCTGGCACCCCGACGAGCCGTGGACCCCCCTGCGCCGCGACCTCTCGGAGCCGGTGGAGGACCCGGCCGTACGGATCGAGGTGGTCGGCCCGGAACGGGCGCGGGCACGGGCCGAGGTGCAGCGGGCGTCGTTCGGCGGGTCGACGTTCACGGCCGAACGCTGGCACGCGATGGCCGCCGGCCTACCGTACGCCGACGCCCGTTGCCTGCTCGCGTACGACGCCCACGGCGAGGCGGTGGCAACGGTGACCGTCTGGTCGGCGGGCCCGGGCAAGCCCGGCGTGCTGGAGCCGATGGGCGTCCACCACGACCACCGAGGCCGCGGCTGCGGCAAGGCCATCACCCTCGCCGCCGCGATCACCCTGCGGGAGCTGGGCTCCTCCAGCGCACTGGTCAGCACCCCGACGTCCAACGTCGGCGCGGTGGCGACATACGCGTCGGCTGGGTTCCAGCCGTTGGGCGAGGTGCGGGATGTGTGTCGGGAGGGGGTGGGTGGGTGAGGGGTGCCCCGTGTGGGCGGGGGGCCAGCGCGAAGCGGCTTGGCCTGGCCCCCACAGGGGGGCATCCCCGCGCGCGGGGGGGGACCAGCCCGAAAGTCCGCCAGGTCCGGGCCGACGGCCGGGTCCATCCCCGCGCGCGGGCACCAGTAGTACGACGACGGGACGTGAACGGGTACGCCGGGTCCATCCCCGCGCGCGCGGGGAGCAGTCCAGCACGGGGCGCCGCCTCTCGGTGTCGCGGGGTCCATCCCCGCGCGGGCGGGGACCAGAGCGCTGCGGCGGCTTGGGCGGAGGAGTTCGCGGGTCCATCCCCCCGCGCGCGGGGACCAGCGCGTTGTCGGGCGCCGTGGTGGGAAGGGTCGGGGTCCATCCCCGCGCGCGGGGACCAGTATCGGCCCCACCAGCTCATCGGCGGCCGGGTGGGTCCATCCCCGCGCGCGCGGGGACCAGCGCCTCGACCTTCTGCCGGCATGCACCGATGCGGGTCCATCCCCGCGCGCGCGGGGACCAGGACCGCCTGACCGTCACACACTGCCAGGCCGTGGGTCCATCCCCGCGCGCGGGGACCAGTCAGGGGCGCGCTGGCTGGGCTTGCGCAGCATGGGTCCATCCCCGCGCGCGCGGGGACCAGCGCGAACGCTCACTTCGTATCGCTGGTGACCCGGGTCCATCCCCGCGCGCGCGGGGACCAGAGCAATTGACCTGCGGGTTCATCGCGCGGTACCCCGGTTTTTTGCAACTTCCGCGAACTCCGACCTATCGCCCAAGCTCGGCATAATGCTTACCTCAACCTCCCGACAAGCCAGCCTCCGCAGCCTATCCGCAGTCCACCCCACAAGCAGACCGACTGCCGACACCAGACGCGCCCTCAAGGCACGCAACTGCCCAACCCCGAAGACCCGTTCACCCGGCTTCGCCGTCGCGACAGTCACCAGGGCAGGCGCGGCAAGCAGCCCGGACGGTGTACGAACCGGCGAGCGAGGCGAGGGCCTGGCCCGCCTCGGCGTAACGCCAAGGCGCCCGCCCCTCGGGAAGTCGCGTGCCAAGAGGCGGGCCGGGGCGAGTTCGTGCAAGCCAGCATCAGCACGGCTGACGCCGCCCCCACGAGCGAAACGAACAGCACCACCGAGGCTTACTGGGCACTCGCGGCCGGGCGGACGACGACTTCGTTGACGTCGACCTGTGGGGGCTGGGAGATGGCGTAGGCGATGGCGTCCGCTATGGCGGAGGCGGGGAGGGCCACAGCGCGGTAGGTGCGCATGGCCTCCCTGGCCACGGGGTCCGAGATGGTGTCGGCGAGTTCGGACTCGGTCACGCCCGGGGAGACGAGGGTGACCCTGATGTCGCCGGCGGACTCCTGGCGTAGCCCCTCGGAGATGGCGCGTACGGCGAACTTTGTCGCGCAGTAGACGGCGGCGGTGGGTGAGACCTCGTACGCGCCGACGGAGGCGATGTTCACGAAGTGCCCGCCGCCCTGGGCGCGCATCGTGGGCAGGGCGGCGGCGATACCGTGCAGCACTCCCCGCACGTTCACGTCGATCATCCGGTCCCACTCGTCGGTCTTCAGCGCTTCCAGCGGCGAAAGTGGCATCACTCCCGCATTGTTGACCACCACGTCTACTCGGCCATAGCACTCGCGGGTGGCGGACACGAAGGCCCGTACGTCGGCGGCGTCCGTGACGTCCAGCCGCTGGAACGCCGCGCTGCCGCCCGCAGCAGTGATCTCCTTGGTCAGGGCGTCGAGACGGTCGGTACGTCGCGCCCCGAGGAACAGGTTGTGTCCGTCGGCGGCCAGCCGGCGGGCGGTCGCCTCGCCGATTCCGCTGCTCGCCCCGGTGACCGCGACGACCTTGGCTGTCTCTGTCATGCCTGCGATTCCTCTCGATAGAGCACCAGGTGCTCGTGGTAGAGCACTCCGTCACGGATGTCGCCCGTGGCGGTGAACCCGGAGTCGTCGACGTAGTCGATGTGGTTGCCGGTCACCGTGTAGCGGCCCGTGTACGCGCTGTCGCGGTTGCCTCGGGCCTCGTCGTACCGGCCGTCCGCCCGCAGCTCCTGGCGGATGTGACCATCCGCGGTCACCCACATGCCGACCACGTCGGCATCGCCATCCGCCGCGTCCCCTGTCATGACGCACTCCCCTCGTCCATGGCCCGTGGGCCTGTCTGCTCGACCGAGTCTGGGCAGGTCGGGGGGTGCCGACCAGGTTGTGTGTTGCCTGGGTGCGGCACACCCAGGCAACACACCGTCCCCGCGGCCTAGCCTGGACACATGGCCGACAACCACCTGGGAGAGTTCCTCCGCGCGCGCAGAGCGGCGCTGCGGCCGGAGGATGTCGACATGGCGAGTTACGGCGTCCGCAGAGTCGCCGGGTTGCGTCGTGAGGAGGTCGCCGTCCTGGCCGGGGTGAACGTGGACTACTACACCCGCCTGGAACAGGGACGCGAACGCCACCCGTCGGCCCAGGTACTCGACGCGCTCGGCCGAGCGCTGCGGCTGGACCCCGACGCGTACGCGCATCTGCACCGGTTGGCTGGGACAGCGCCGGACAACCATTTCACCCACACCACGGACCGGGTCACCCCGGCCCTACGCCAACTGCTGGACGGCTACCCGGGCGCCCCGGCGTTCGTCATCAACCGGACCCTGGACATCCTGGCGACCAACACCCTGGCCGAGGCCCTGCACTCACCCTTCGAGCGGGCGGACAACCTGGCCCGCATGGTCTTCCTCGACCCAGCGGGACGACAGGTCTACTCGCGGTGGAACAGCACGGCGCAGGCCACCGTGGCCCACTTGCGTCAGGCGGCCGGCCTCGACCCGGACAACCCACGACTGCGGGAACTCGTCCACACCCTCACCGAGCGCAGCACGGACTTCACCCACCTGTGGGCCACCCACGCCGTGCGCGGCAAGACCCAGGACGCCAAGCACTTCCTCCACCCCGCTGTCGGCGCCCTGACCCTCACCTACCAGACCTTCGACGTACGCGACGCCCCCGGCCAACAACTCGTCGTCTACCAGGCCGAACCCGCCAGCCCCAGCGCCCAGGCGCTTAGCTTGCTCGGTTCGCTGCACGCCTCTTCGGGGCGGGCCACGATGTAGCTGCGGGGGTGGTGGGGGTGTGGTGGCTTGGGCAGCGCTTTGCGGCGGCGCGGGGGCCGGATAGGGCCGGGGAGCCAGTTGCTGACGGCGAGGTCCTTTCTCGCATTTTCTTGGTGGCCATCCCCGCGCGCGGGGACCAGGGTGAACTTCTGGGTCGGGCTGAGCCGGGTCCATCCCCGCGCGCGGGAACCAGCCCACCACCATCGTGGGGCGGTGACCAGTACGGGGTCCATCCCCGCAGGCGGGGCAGGTCGCGTTGTGGGTGTACGTGAAGGTAACGGCGGGTCCATCCCCGCGCGCGGGGACCAGAGGGGACACCGGAACGTTCCGGTGTCCTTAATGGGTCCGTCCCCGCGCGCGCGGGGACCAGAGCACGTCACGGGCCGTGCTCTGCACCATGTAGGGGCCATCCCCGCGCGCGCGGGGACCAGCGCGGAGGACCTTCCGTGGCAGAAGGCGCGATGGGGGCCATCCCCGCGCGCGCGGGGACCAGTCGCAAGGCGGCGATCCGGCACAGCTCGGGTTGGGGCCATCCCCGCGCGCGCGGGGACCAGAACAGAGCAGCGATGACCGGTTGGTAGAAGTCGGGGCCATCCCCGCGCGCGCGGGGACCAGCTCATGCGTCGCGTGGTGTTCGAGTCGAACGGGGGGCCATCCCCGCGCGCGCGGGGACCAGTGCACAATCTCCTGCTCTGCCGAGACCAGGTGCGGGCCATCCCCGCGCGCGCGGGGACCAGTTCCGCGCCCGCACGGACGCGAGGTTGATGACGGGGCCATCCCCGCGCGCGCGGGGACCAGAGCAATTGACCTGCGGGTTTATCGAGCGGTACCCCGGTTTTTTGCAACTTCCACGAACTCCGACCTATCACCCAAGTTCGGCATACCGCTCACACTTTCCTCCCGGCAGGACGGTGTTCGCAGCGTATCCGCCGGCCGCTCCAGACGTGAGCCGGACGCCAACACCAGCCTCCTGGAGCGCGCAACCGCCCGCCACCGAGGACGGGTCACCCTGGCGTGTGCCTTAACGCCACGTCACGCTCCCCGCCTTCGCCCGCCTACGGTGCGATGGGCCCGGATGTCCTCACCGGGAGTGGCCAGCCACCGCAAGGTGATGTGGGCGGTGTAGCGCAGGTGGCGGCCGTCGGGATGGTCGCGGGCCGCGTGGCTCATACACCAACGTTGGGCCTGCTCGTGCTGACCGGTGATGGACTCCGACGCTAGGTCACCCGGACGAGGCGTGCGAAGGGGCGTGCCGTGCGCTCGATCAACTCGCCGTCACCTGGTACGCGACCGACATGAACCGCGTCAAAGAAGCACGCCGCGCGTTGGCGCCGTGGAAGAACGAGGCGTGCGTGCGCGCTCTTGACGATCGCCTGTACGACTGGGGCACGACGGTCAGTGCTCTCGCGCGTTGAAGCGGGCGATCGCGCCTGGTAGCTCGCGAAGGCTCTCGACCCGAAGGGACGGGAGTTCGCGCGCGTCTTCGCTCACCCACTGGATGGTGGCCCAGGGCCCGCGACGTACCAAGGCTGTGTGCATGCCGCTTAGCCGGGCGGGGGCGATGTCGTTGTCGACGCGATCACCCACGTACAGGATTTCCGCCACGCCAAAGGGAACGGCTTCGCCGACACGCTGAAAGAACGCCGGGTCGGGCTTTGAAGCACCCCAGTCGTCCGAAGTACCGATGAGATCCACGTCATCGCTGAAAAGCTGGCGCAGGATCTTGCCCGCTCGCACGGTTTGATTCCCCGCAATGCCCAACCACAGCCCACTCGCGCGGAGTTGCCGCAGAGTGGATCGTACGTCCGGGTAGAGGTCCTCTTCCCCGAAGTGCTCCGGCTGGCCGGCCTGAGCGCGCCGCTCGCGCTCGGCGTAGAGGTCGAAGCCTGGCCGGAACTCCTGGAAGGTCTCCCGGTAGTCCCGGCCCTGGGCGATGACCGCACCGAACGTCGCCGCGAACGTATGACGGGGCACACCGAGCCAATCGGCCCAGGTGCCGTACTCCCGCGTCTCATCGACGAGGCATTCCCCCACGTCGAAGACCACTGCTCGAATCATGCGGGCAGGGTAGCGACCACCTGTGTCGGCTCGCCTCACGCGGGCTGGCTATTGACAGCCTCCCTTTGCCAGTTGCTGCCGGCTCCGTCACCGTCGGCGGGCGGCCCACCCCCGCACGCGGGGACCAGCGTCGTCGGATCGTCGGGGGTGATGCGGACGTTGGGGCCATCCCCGCGCGGGGGCCAGTGCAGGCGTTCATGGACGACGCGGTCACCGCCGAGGCCGTCCCCGCCCGCGCGGGGACCAGCGCTTCGGAGGTCGGCGCCTAGCTGTTGCGCTGAGGCCATCCCCGCGCGCGGGGACCAGGGGGCGCTGGTGGCCCCGGCCTGCACGGTCGCGGGGCCATCCCCGCGCGCGGGGACCAGGCCGTGTTGTGCCAGCACATCAACTCTGAACCGGGGCCATCCCCGCGCGCGGGGACCAGCAGTCGATGCGGTGCTGGGCTTGGTCGGCCCAGGGGCCATCCCCGCGCGCGCGGGGACCAGGTGGAGCGCGCGTACAGGTCGTAGCGGAGTCCGGGGCCATCCCCGCGCGCGCGGGGACCAGAGCAATTGACCTGCGGGTTTATCGAGCGGTACCCCGGTTTCTTGCAACTTCCACGAACTCCGACCTATCACCCAAGTCCGACATAATGCCCACCCCAACCTCCCGGCAAGACGGTGTTCGCAGCGTATCCGCAGGCCGCTCCACACGTGAGCTGGACGCCAACACCAGCCTCTTGACGTGCGAACTGGTCGCCACCGATGGACGGTTCACCCTGACGTGCGCCTGTACGCCACGTCACGCTCCCCGCCTTCGCCCGCCTACGGCGCGACGGGCCCGATGTCCTCGGCGGGGGTGACCAACCACCGCAAGGTCACATGAGCGGTGTAGCGGAGATGACGGCCGTCGGGATGATCGCGGGCCGCGTGACCCGTACACCAGCGTTGAGCCCGCTGGTGCTGGCCAGTGATGGACTCCGACGGTTCGGGTTCCGGGGACTGCTCGGCGCAGGTGAGGCACGTGGCGCGGACGGTGTACGGGTCGGCTGCCGGGTCAGGGGCCAGGCTCATCTCCACGTAGCGGTAGCGGCGTCGGTGGGTCATGGCGGTTACCGGTTGTTGTGGGGGCCGTGGGCGGCGTGGACGGCGGGGGTGAGGGCGGCGGCGAGGTAGGCGGGTTCGGTGAGGTAGCGGCCGGACCAGTTGTGCGGCACGTACCAGTGCAACCCCGGGCCCGTACGGCGGTGCGCGGGCGGGATGCCGACGTAGTGCGTACCGGGCCTGGCCGGGAGCACGGTCACGTGGGGGTGCAGGCGTTGCCAGTGGATGAAGTCGTGTGCCTCACCCGGTGGTAGGAGCCAGTACGTGGAGCAGGTGTACGGGTCCACGATGGCCGCGCTCTCGTGCGGGCCGTTGAGGATGGGGAAGGCCCATCGGGCGGTGGCGGCGTCGGCGCGTACGGCGTCCCAGTCCCGGCCGGCGGGCAGCAGCGAGACACTGTCGCTGGGTGGTGGGCACCAGTCGGGGTGGGTCACGGCCGAACTCCCGGGCGCAGTACGGCGATGGCCTCAACCAGCCGACCGACGTCGGTCAGGAGGCGGCCCGGGCTCGGGGGAATACGCCACCAGACCAAGCGGGCACGGGCCATACCCGGCACGAACAGATACGACCCGTCATCACCGGCGACGGTGATCTCCTCGTGGTCACCGAGGTGTTGCACGGCCGGGGCCTTGGGCTCGATCAGCCACACCAGCCGCGCCGGCACGTCCTCCTCAATGACCGCCCCACTCGCCTCCCCGAGCCCCGCCAACACCCGATTGCCCAGGTAGCACGGCAGCGACAGTGCGTGCCAACCCAGTTCACCCACCCGCGTCCACCGCACCCCACCCCCAGGCGGCACCCAGTCATAGGGCGAAGCAGCGGTGTACTCGGCTCCGATGGGCATGGCACAGCCTCCGGCGTCATCAGGGGTGATCGCGTGATGACTGACCGTAGGACTCGACGCGAAGGTGACTCAATGTCACCTCCTCAGAACACGCTAGCGATGTGCCAACGAACGTCACATCGGTACGCGCAGGGCGACGGCCAGTGTGCGCATCTCCGGCGTGAGCGTGCGCCTGCCGTCGATCACGTCGACCATGATGTCCTGCGCGTACCGTTGTTCAGCGCTCCATTCCGGTGACCGTCGATACACCTCGGACAGCACGGCAAACGCCTCGCCGAAACGGTGCAGCATGAGGTGCGCCTTGGCGACATCGAGTCGGTGCCGGTCGTATTCGGTCCCGGCGGGGGGATTGGCCTTGGCCAAACGCTCGGCCGTGGCGAGTACGTCATCCGGCTTGTCCGTCACGATTCCCTTTTCCGCCTTCTTGTAGGCCACGGTGAATGGCCCCCAGGTAGCGAGGCGCGATTCGCCGGCCGGGAGTTCTCGGCCGGTCAGGACGGCCGCCGACCGTGCGAGTTGCATGGTGTCGTGAGCGTCGGCGGGGCGCGCATTCCGCAGGCTGGCGGCGGACGCCTGTACCAGCAGCCAGCCCCATGCCGCCAGCTCGTCCGGGGTGGCCCGGGACATGCGCGGCTCGATGTCGTCCGCCCACCGAATCGCCAGTTCGGCGGATTCCGTAAAGCGACCCTGTCGTACGAGCAACCAGGCCCAGGTGGTGATGATCGAAGCCGCCCGTAGCCGGTCGGGGGCGTCGTCAAGGGCCCGCCGGAGCGCCGTCTCCGCTGCCGTGAACTGCCGCGCCTGGGTGAGCGTTGATCCCGCGATCTGCAGGAGATACGACCGAGCCGCACGCGCTTCGTGCTCGGTGTCGTCCAACGCGTCGGCGTCCCGGAGAATCGGTCCGATGAGCGTGGACAACTGCCCGAGTTGCTTTCCGAAATACGCTGTCCGAACCTCGCCGAGAGAATCCGTGATGCCCGAAAGCGAGGGCTCCTCATCGATCTGCGCGGGGGGCGATGCAATAGCCTGCTGGAGCGGACGCCAGGGTGCAGATGTCGATTCCGATGGGCGCGGCTCCTGGGGGATCAGACTGTTGGTGGGAATGCGCAAGGCAGTGGCCAGGCGGCGCACGGTTTCCATGCGCGTATCGGTAACTGTTGCCTGCTCCAGCTTGCGGATGAGGGAAAGGGATACGCCAGACGCGTCGGACAGACCTTGCTGCGACAGCCCGCGCTGCTTTCGAGCGCGCTGAACCAGTGCTCCGATTGGCAGGGATTCGTTGTCGGTCACTGCGACTCCTCGCGACTCCTCGCGTGCACCTGCTACTACCGGAAACGGTACTCCAGCCCGTGGGCGGCGCCTCCGCCAACTGGGAGCTGGGGAGCGCCCGTACGTGGTGGACTGCTCCGTATGACAAGCGTGTTGTACCTGTTCGGGGCGGCTGCCCCGCCCGTAGCGGAGTTCCCTCGGATCGTGTGCCGCGCGCAGGCTGACGGATGGGACGTGTGCGTGGGGTTGACGCCGACCGCTGCGGACTGGTTGGCGGACGCGGTGGCGGAGTTGGAGGAACTGACCGGCCATCCCGTACGGTCCCGGTACAAGCGCCCGGGCGAGGCTGATGTCTGGCCCAGAGCCGACGCCATCCTGTTCGCCCCGATCACCATGAACAGCATCAACGCCTGGGCGTTGGGGTTGACCTCGTCGTTTCCGGTGGGCGTCGTAGCCGAGGGCATCGGTAAGGGCATTCCGCTGCTCACGATGCCGTGCGTGAATTCGGCATATGCCCAGCACCCCCAGTTCGCACGCTCCGTCGCGGAGCTGCGTGCGGCGGGGGTCAGCGTGCTGTACGGGGACAGCGCATTCGTTCCCAACGAACCGGGTCAGAAGCGTCCTTTTCCGTGGGACGTGGCGCTCGCCGAGGCGAAGGCGTTCGCTTAGGGCTCGAAGCTCGCTGGTCGCCACCCGGCTGCTGGAAAACCAGAGTGCCCTCTCTCTCATATTCACGCTGCTGGCCGCCAAGAACAAGACTGTAATTTTTTTGTCGCGACCCGGACCATGGTGGCCATGACCTTCGCTTTATCGGGCAGCGAGACCCGGCATGATCTCGCAGACCGACTCGCGCACGTGCGGTGGATCGCCGGCGGCACAGGTGCGGGCAAGAGCACGCTGACTCGTATCCTGGCCGACGCCTACGACATCGAGATCTACGACGGCGATCGCGCCGAACACGGCTGGCTGGAGCGGTGCACGCCGCAACGTCACCCGCACCTTGCCGGCCTACGGGACCTGTCGCCCGGAGCCATGTGGCGAGACCGCAGTGGGCAGCAGGTGTTCCAGGCCATGCCGAGCCTGCACGGTGAGACCATCGGCTTCATCGTCGATGACCTCCTCGGCCTGCCCAACAACCGAGTCATCCTGGTCGACTACTTCGGGGTACTGCCTCGTCACCTGGCTCCGCTGCTGCGCCAGCGCGAGCAAGCCGTCTTCCTGCTTCCCACCCCCCAGTTCAGGGAAAGCACACTCACCGACCGCTATTCCGACCCCGCTCGCGCTCGGGCCAACTGGGGTAGTGAGCACCCGGCAGACGCAATCGCCAAGCGCCTCGTCCGCGACGCTCACTGGGACGCCGAAGTCCGCGAACAGGCCACGCTGCACGGCCTCGACACCATCACGATCGACGGAACGGTGCCCAGCACCGACCTGGCCAACCAACTCGCCACTCGGTTCGGACTGGGGCTGGAGCTTCACCAAGGGGGCTGACACGAGGTGACCTGACGCCTCAGTTCTTCCGTCCGCGACGAGGAGGAAAAGGCGGGACAGTGCGGACGGTCAGTCATGAGTCGGCGCCGGCACTCTCGGCCGACTTGAGGTGACTTCGTTCCCTGCAAGGCGCCTGGTCATCGGAGTGATCGGCTTCGGTGACCAGGCGTATCGAAGAGCTGGACAAATCGTACGCGGGCTTGTTTCGAGAGGCTGAGCAATGCCCGCGTTGTCTGACGTTGCCGGCCCCGTTCCAAGCGGAGAGGGTGGGCCATCCCCGCACGCGCGGGGACCAGCCGGTGTGTCCGCACCGGGTCGGGGCCGTCCCGGGTCCATCCCCGCACGCGCGGGGACCAGCGCCGTCCGACTGTGCTTGTTCCTGGCCGGGTGGGTCCATCCCCACACGCGCGGGGACCAGGCGCTCCCGCCCGACCAGGGGGACTGGGACTGGGGTCCATCCCCGCACGCGCGGGGACCAGAGCAACTGACCTGCGGCTTTATCGCGCGCCACCCCGGTTTTCTGCAACTTCCGCGAACTCCGACTTACCAACCAAATCCCGCATACCACCCATAACCCTCCCCCTCACTCACCAGACTCCCCAGGCTATCTCCCACACCCACGCGAAGCCGCCACGCATCAACACCAAGCCCTCAACTCCCCTCCCCCACCACAGCCCGCCGCAGAAAGCCGCCTCCAGCCAACCCCAGGCCCTCACACACCCACCTCACACCCGCACCACAACCTTCCCCCGCGTCCGCCCCCGTTCCCCGTACGCGTGGGCCTCCCGCACCTCATCCAGCCGATACGTCCGCTCGACCCTCGGCGTGTAGCAACCCTGGCGGCCCAGTTCGGCCGCCTCGGCCAACAGCGTCGGGTCGTTCTCCGCGTTGGCCAGGTGGGTCCCCAGGCGCTGCGCGTTGGCGTGGTCGGCGACCGTCGCTACGCGAGTCGGGTCGTCGCCCACGAGCGCGATGAGGTCGGGGAGGGAGCCGGAGGCCGCAGTGTCGAGGGCGAGGTCGATGCCGGTGGGGGCCAGGGTGGCGAGGCGGTGTGCGAGGCCGGGGCCGTAGGTGGTGGGGGTGGCGCCGAGTGAGGTGAGGAAGGCGTGGTTGCGTTCGCTGGCCGTGCCGATCACCGTGGCGCCCTGGGCCACCGCGATCTCGACGGCGGCGCTGCCCACGCCTCCGGCGGCACCCTCGATGAGGAGGGTGCGTCCGCGCAGCGGGCCGAGCGCCCGCAGGCCGCCCAGCGCGGTGACGGAGGCGAGGCCGGCGCCGGCGGCCTGCTCGTCGGACCATCTGGCCGGGGAGTGGGCCCAGGCGGAGAGGACGGCCAGTTCGGCGGTGGCGCCGGTGACGCCGCCGAGGCCGAAGACGCGGTCGCCGATGCTCACGCCCCGTACGGCCGCGCCGATCTCGTCCACCACGCCCACGGCGTCACGCCCGGGGATCGCGGGCAACTCGACGGGGAGCAGGTCGCGTACGGCGCCGGAGCGTACCTTCCAGTCGACGGGGTTGACGCTGGCCGCCGCCACCCGGACGCGGATCTCGTGGGGCCCGGGGTGCGGGTCCGGTGCCTGCTCGACCGTGAGGGTCTCCACACCGCCGTACTCGTGATAGCGGACTGCGCGCATGACGTTCTGCCTTTCCGCGCGGCGGCCTCGGCCGGCCGGGCGTGCGATCGGGGAGGTGCCGGCCGTCCCCGGCCGGCGCCGATGTCCGTCACGCTAGAAGCTCACACTGGCGTCAGTGGCAAGCCCGACCAGCGAGTCCGACCAGCGAGCCTGGCCAGCAAGCCCGACCGGCGAGTCGGGCCGGCGGGCCCAGCCAGCGGCCCGGGCCCGGCCCCGAAGGAGGCGCGCGCCCCGACGCCCCAGGGCACGCGCGGGCGGGCGCTGCTCACGCCTCCGGCGCGGCGTGGGTGGCCAGGTGGGCGGCGGCGATGCCCGTACGGGACGTGACGTTGAGCTTGCGCATGATGCTCGCCACGTGGTGTTCGACGGTACGGGGCGAGAGCACCAGGCTCTCGGCGATGTCGCGGTTGGCCCGGCCTTGGACGACGAGGCGGGCCACCTCCTGTTCGCGGGGGGAGAGTTGGTCGCCGTAGCCGAGTCGGCCGCGGCGGTGGGTGGTGACGATGTCGTGGCGGCGTAGCAGCCGGTGGCAGCGGGCGACGTCCCAGCGGGCGCCGAGTGCGCGGTAGGCCTCGATGGCGGCGAGGATGATGTCGACGGCCGCCTTCTGCCCCTCCGCCGCCTGCCCGGCAGCCCGCCCCGCGTGCCCCGCCTGGCTGGCGGGCCTTGGCCCCTCGGAGCCTTCCCGATCGTCGCGCGGCTGTCGCGCGTGCAGCAGGCAGCGGCCTCTGGCCTCGGTCGCCCGGGCGGCGTCGAAGGGGCGGTGGAGGTGGCGCCAGTCGTCCGCCGCCCGGGCCAGCAGGGTGGCGGCCTCGTCGTACCGGTGGTCGGCCTCCGCCAGCAGGGCCCGAGCGACGGTGAGGGCGGCGCGGGCGGCCGGGGCGTCGCGGTCGCGGATGCCCGCCGCGAAGTCCTCGACCAGTTGGCGGGCCCTGGCGGGTTGGCCGCTGCCGTGCAGGGCCTCCACGGCGGTGGGGACGACCTCGGTGGCCCACACCCAACCGCCGGTCCGCTCCAGTCGGTGCAAGGTGGCCTCGACCGCCTCGCTCGCCTGGCCTGGGCGCCCGGCCTCCAGGTGGACGCGGGCCAGGGCGGCGGCCGACGCGGTGAGGATGAAGCCGGTGTCGAAGCAGGTGATGCGGGCGGCGTCGGCCAGGTCGCGGCGGGCGTGTGGGACGTCTCCGCGTACGTGCAGCGCGGCCAACCCCCGTACCAGCATGGCCTCCGCGGTCAGGTCGGGGATCTCGCGGTAGAGCCGCGTGGTGTGGTCGGCGGCGGCGTGCAGGTCGTCCCAGCGGCCCTCGTGCCAGGACAGGACGAGCCGCGCGGTCTGGGTCAGGCCCTCCACGTACGGGCTGCTGGAGTCGGCGAGGCCGGCCGCGGCCCGGCGCAGGAACTCCCAGGCCCGGGTGGTGTGGCCGAGGGCGGTGGCGGCGTGCGCGAGGTTGGTCCAACCCCGGGCGTACTGGGTGGCTTCCATGGCCGAGCCGGGTGGCTGGCTCAGCACGTCGGCCGCGGCCCACGCGCGGTGGTCGCCGAGCAGCATGAGCGCGGTGGCGCGGTTGGCGGCCACCGCGGCGCGCGCCACCGGGTCCGTGACCCGCTCGGTGAACGTCTCGGCCCGCTCCAGCCACGCCCGGTGGCGGCTGATGGGCCAACCCTTGATGGAGGGGATGGCGGCGACCAGCATGGCGCGGGCGGCGGTCTGCGGGTCGGTCTGTTCCAGGTCGGGGATGGCGCGGGCGATCTCCGCCAGGCTGTCGAGCGCGCCACCGCTCTGGTTGCGGAGCAGGACGCCGAGGTGGAGGCGGATCTCGCCACGGAGTTGGGGAGGCGGGTCGTCCTCGTCGAGGACCCGGCGCACCGCGCTCACCACCCGTTCGTCGGCTCGGGCGAGTTGGGCGGTACGGGCCAGCTTGGCGGCGGCGCGGATGCGGCCGGCGGGCCGTGGGTCGTGGTCGATGGCGCGGGTGTACAGGTGCGTGGCGGCGGCGTAGTCGCCGTCGGCGGCGGCCCGGTCGGCGGCGGTGGCGAGGTAGCGCAGCCCCTCGCGGGTCCTGCCGCCCGCCAGGTACAGGCCGGCCAGGTCGGCGAGCGGGACCAGCCGGCCGTCGCGGTGCAGGGCGCGGGCCGCGCGCAGGCTGAGCCGGGCCAGCCGGGGCGGGGGCACCTCGTCCAGGGCGGCCTGGCGGTCCAGGGGGTGCCGGAACGTCGGACACGGGCCGTCGCTCCGCAGCACCGACCGCCGCAGCGCCAGGTGGACGGCGCGCTCCGCGCGGTCGGGGGTCAGGCCCGCCACCTCGGCCAGTACGTCGACGGGCACCGGCCGGCCCACCACCGCCGCGGCCTCGACCAGGTGGCGCGCGTCGTCGGTGAGCCACTCGCGCCGTCGGGCCAGCTCGCGGCGGAGCCGCGCGGGCACCCCGACCTCGCGTACGGCGGCCACGACCGAGTCCGGCGCCGCGTCGTGATCACTGACGGCGCGCAGCAGGGCCTCGAACGCGCCGGGCAGCCCGCGGGTGCGCGCGTGCAGCAGCTCCACGAGTTCGGGTTCGGCCGCCCGCTCCCCCAGCCAGCGCCCGGCGGCGTCCCGTACCTCCTCGGCCGTCCACGGGCGCAGGGTGATCTCCTCGACCGGGACGTGCCCGGGCGCGTGGAGCCCGAGGCGGGGCAGGCCGGGGGCGTGGTGTTCGGTCAGGACCAGGCGCAGGTGTGGGGGCGGGTCGGCCAGCAGGTGGTGGAGCAGGTCGCGGGTGGCCTCGTCGGCGGCGTGCACGTCCTCCACGACGAGGACCACGGGGCCCTGTGCCGCCAGCAGGGCGCGTACGGCGCGGCGCAGCAGGCCGGGGCAGTCCGCCGGGTGGGGCGCGGGCGCGGGCGGTTCGGGCAGCCACTGCGCCAGTTCGGGCACGGCCCAGGCCACCGCGCCGGCCACCGGCGGCAGCGGCACGTCCGGGCGGCACGGCAACCCGGCCAGCGCGTCGAGGATCGGGCCGAGCGGAGCGGGGTGCCGCAGGTCGGGGCAGACGCCGCGGAGTTGCACCCGGTCGCCGGCGGCGGGGTCGGCCAGCGCCTCGGCCACCAGATGGGAGGCGCCGACGCCGGGTTCGCCGCGCACGACCACCACGGACGGCGCGCGCCGCAACGCCGCGCGCAACCGCGCCAACTCGCCGCCCCGCCCGACCAGCCCGGCCCGGGCGCCGTCGGTGCCGGGGGCAGTGCCGGCGTCGGTGCCCGGGGCGGCGGGGACGTTCGCGGCGGCGGGGGGTTCGCTGGTACGGGGTGACTCGGCACGGGGCACGTCGGCACGGGACCCGTCGGTACGGGGTGACTCGGCGCGGTCTCCGTCGGTTCCGGTTCCCGTCGCGGTCCCGGTGGCGGCCCCAGGCCCGGTTCCGGTCGCGTCGGCGGCGAAGGCACCCTCGTTCACAGTTCCCCCTCCACGCCACGGCCCCTGCCACCCGGGCGGGCTTTCGAGCCCGTGAGCAGGTGGTCTACCCGGCGGCGTGCGCGGGAGCAATAGGGGACGACCACCTAGAAATTGGTTTCGCCGCCGGTACGGGCGGGGCGGGTGGGGTCGTCCGTGGCCGCCCGCTCTTTGGGTAGCCACTACGGATTGCTGGGCTCAGGGCCGCTGGCCGAAGCTGCGGACGGTTCGACCTCGCCGATCCCGTACCCCACGGCCTCACACCCCAGGACCGACCGACGGGGCTGCTCCCCGCAGCCCGGCTGGGTCGAACCCGTGCCGCGCGTCACCCCACGACGCGCGGCGCACCCCCCACCACTCGCGGCCCCCGAGACCCGGGCACGCCGCGGTGGCCGCGACCGCCACCTCGGCGCGCCAGCCACCGCACGGCGACGCGCCGACCACCGCACGGCGGTGCAACGCCCGACACAGCCGCGGGTGTCGCCTTCCGGACCCGATCCGGGCCGGACAGCTTTCGAGGGAGTAACCATGAAGTTCGACGCCCGTGCCATCCGGCACGCGCTCGTCATCGGCGCCGGCGCCACCCTGCTCGTCGGGGCCGCCACCACCGCCGGCGCCACCACCCAGGCCCCCACCCCGCCCGGCGGCGAGGGTCGCGTCGTGGGCGCCGACCGCCCCGGGGCGGTCGAGGGTTCGTACATCGTCACCCTCAAGGACTCGGTGGCCCGCGCCGACATACCCGCCTCGGCGAAGGCCCTGGCCAAGCGGCACTCGGGCGACCTGCGGTACACGTACACGGCGGCCCTGCGCGGCTTCGCCGTGAAGATGAGCGAGGAGCGGGCCAGGCAACTGGCCGCCGACCCGTCCGTCGCCCGGGTCGAGGCGGACGCCGCCGCGTACGCGGTGGAGACCCAGACCAACCCGCCGTCCTGGGGCCTGGACCGCGTCGACCAGCGCGACCTGCCGGTGGACAAGAGAT
Source organism: Streptomyces sp. 71268 (assembly GCF_029392895.1). Classification (NCBI taxonomy): domain Bacteria; kingdom Bacillati; phylum Actinomycetota; class Actinomycetes; order Kitasatosporales; family Streptomycetaceae; genus Streptomyces; species Streptomyces sp. 71268. The sequence goes on along the minus strand of NZ_CP114200.1, from coordinate 5,813,472 downwards.
ACACCTACGGCTCCGCCGCCAACGTCGACGCGTACATCGTGGACAGCGGCATCCGGATGAGCCACCGCGACTTCGGCGGGCGGGCGGTGAGCGGTTACGACTTCATCGACAACGACTCCAACGCCTCGGACTGTCATGGGCATGGCACCCATGTCGCCGGCACCGTCGGGGGCAACGCCTACGGCGTCGCCAAGGACGTCAAGCTGATCGGCGTCCGCGTGCTCAACTGCCAGGGCAACTCGGGTGAGACCTGGGCGCCGGTGCTCGCCGGCATCGACTGGGTCACCAAGAACGCGGCCAAGAGCGACCGGCCCGCCGTGGCCAACATGAGCGTCGGCGGAGGCAAGACGCAGTCGGTCAACGACGCCGTGGCCTCCTCCATATCCTCCGGCGTCAGCTGGGTCGTCGCGGCCGGCAACAACAACGCCGACTCCTGCTCGTACTCCCCCTCCTCCACCCCGGCCGCCGTCACCGTGGGCGCCACCAACAGCCGGGACGCGCGCGCCACCGGCTGGAACAACGGGCAGGGCTCCAACTACGGGAGCTGCCTGGACATCTTCGCCCCCGGCGACAGCATCGTCTCCACCTCCAACTCCGGTGACACCGCCTCGCAGTCGATGAGCGGCACCTCCATGGCCGCCCCGCACACGGCGGGAGCGGCGGCCCTGCTGCTCCAGTCCAACCCGGGCTGGACCCCGGCGCAGGTCCGCGACAAGCTGGTCAGCAACGCGACGCCGGACAAGGTCACCGACGCCCGCACCGGTTCGCCGAACAAGCTGCTGCACACCGGCGGCAACGACAGCACGCCCCCCGGCAAGACGTTCGAGAGCACCGCTGACGTCACGATCAGGGACAACGCCACCGTCGAGTCCCCCGTCACGGTCTCCGGCGTCGGCGGCAACGCCCCGGCCACCCTGGCCGTCACGGTCGACATCCGGCACACCTTCCGCGGTGACCTGCGCGTCGAACTCGTCTCCCCGGACGGCAGCGCCTACCTGCTCAAGGACTACGACAGCAACGACGGCGCGGACAACGTGCAGGGCACCTTCACGGTCAACGCCTCCAGCGAGGCCGCGGACGGCACCTGGAAGCTGCGCGTGAGCGACAACTGGGTCAACGACACGGGATACGTCAACGGTTGGAAGCTCCAGTTCTGACGCCGCGTCCCACCCCGTGCCACTGACCCACCGGCTCACCAACCCACTGACGCGCTGACGCGCCGACGCGGGCCCGGCGACACGGCGTTGGCCCGACCCCTCTCCACGGGGCCGGGCCAACGTCCGTGCGCTTGTTACGGCCCCGCGGGGCGCGGGCTCAGTCCTGGCTCGCGGCGGGGCCGCCCGCGGCCGGGCCGACGAACTCGACGGCGACGTCGTACAGGCCCGGGTTGGGCACCACCGGCGCCTGCGCGCTCTCGCTGGCGGCCTTGGTCCGCCGCTGGAACTCCGGGTCGGCGCCGGCCGCCGCGTACTCCTCCTCGCTCGCCCAGTGGGAGACGTTGACGAGTTGGAACCGGGTCTTCGAGGAACGGGCGCGGTGCAGCCGGGAGTCGAGGAAGCCGGGTTTGGTGCTCATCAGCGCGGCGCGCTCCTGCCAGTGGGCGAGGAAGCCGTCGAGGTGCTCGGCGTCGATCTCGAAGACGTTGATGAAGGTGACGGACGTGTCGGGTGAGTCGGGTGAGTTGGATGCGCCGGTCGCGTCGGGTGCGGGAGACGTCTCGGGCGTGGGCTGCTGGCTGGCTGTGGTCACGGCGTACTCCAAGAACGGACGGGGCGGCCCCGGCCACTTCTGGCGCCGGCCGGGCAGCCGGTGGGTCAGGTCCCGTCGCGGCGCGCTGCCACGCGGCGGGGCCGCCGGGTGGCGAACTCCGGTGCGGCCAGCGGCCCGTGGGCAGCCTCGCGCCACGCCGAAGGTGGGGGCTCGCACCCGTTGCACGACGAGGTACACGATACGTTCCGCCGCTGCCGCGCCCCTGGTCAGGGGCCTCGATCAGGCTGCCGCGGCGGGCCGATCCGGCGCCGTGGAACGCGCGTTGCCCCGCCGCGCGGCAACGGGGCGACGGGTGACGCGGGGGCGTTGCCGGCCCGCCCCTCACCGGGCGCGGTCGAAGCAGTGCAGGCGGCCGATGTCGGTGAAGCCACGGCGCCCATACCACTCGCGCGGCCAGTCCGCCGCGTCCGCGATCAGGAACCGGGTGCCGCAGTCGGCGTCGGCGGCCCGGCGCAGCGCGGTGGCCAGGACGGCGTCGCCGTAGCCGCGCCGGAGGTGGGCCTCCGAGGTGACCAGGTCCTCGATCTGGGCCAGGCCAGCGGCCGGGTCCAGGTAGAGGTCGGCCCAGGAGGCGACCTCGCCCTCCGGCGTCCGGGCGCCGATGAACCGCACGACGTCGGCCCCGCGTCGGCGGGCCTCGCGGCGCTCCACGAGGTGGCGTACGACCTCGTCGTCGACGTCCGGCAGAAAGCCCCGCCAGCGCCGGGTGAGCGGGGCGCGCAGCGCGTCGAGGTCCACCTCGTCGGCGGGGCCGCCGGACGGCAGGGGACCCGTGTGCAGCATGACCAGATAGCGGGAGTGCGTGTACCCGGCCCGGACCAGCGGCTCCGCGCAGGCCGTGGCGGCCGCGTCGTCCAGGACGGTGATCATCCGGTACGGCAGGTGTCGCAGCGCCTCGTCGGCGACGGCGGGCAGCGCATCGGGGTCGACGTCCGCGCCGACGAAAACCTGGTTGTCCGCGCGGGAGTGCGCGAACTCGTCGTCGTACACGGCGAACCCGCCCGGGAGTTCGACGGTACGGGCGGCCTGGCGGCGGGCGAAGGTCGCCAGGAAGGAGTAGCTGCGCTGGAGTGCTGAGGTCGTCGGCATGGGGGGAGGTTAGGCGGCGACGCGCGCCCGGCGCCCGGGAATTACCGCTGGTGGGGCCGGGGCTACTCGGTACGGCGCGCCTTCCGGTGTGCCGTGCGGTACGCGCGGGGCACGACGCCCGTGGCGCGGCGGAAGTGCCGGCGCAGGCTCTCGGGGGAGCTGAACCCCGCGCGCTCGGCGACCCGTTCCACGGGCTCGTCCGTCTCCTCCAGCAGGTGCCGGGCCCGGTCCAGCCGGACGTGCAGCAGGTACTGGAGGGGGCTGTGCCCGGTGTGGTCCCGGAAGCGCCGGTTGAGGCTGCGCACGCTCAGCCGGGCGTGGGCGGCGATGTCGGCGAGGGTCAGCGGGCGGTGCGGGTTCGCCTCCAGCCACCGTACGGTCGGCTCCAGGCCCGCGGTCTCGGCGATGCCCCGGTCGATCTCCTCCTGTGCGGAACTGGCCTCCGCGAACAGCGGCCGCAGGAGGTGGCGGATGGTCGCGGCGACGACCCGGGGCCCGTGGTCCCGCTCGATGAGCGCCAGCACCAGGTCCAGGCCGCCGTGGATGCCGGCGCCGGTCAGGAACGGGCCGTCCGCCACGAGGCCGCCCTCGGGGTCCACCACCACCCGGGGGTGGCGCGCCGCCAGCTCGGCGGCGTGCTGCCAGGTGGTGGTGGCGCGGCGACCGTCGAGGAGGCCGGTGGCGGCCAGCGTGAAGGTGCCCGTGCCGACCGCGAGGAGCCGGCTGCCGCGCCCGGCCGCCGCCCGCAGCGCGGCCGCCACCCGCGCCGGCGGGTCCCCGAGGGCGCCGGCGTGGCCGGGCACGATGACGGCCGCGGCGTCCGCGAGGCCCGCCAGGTCCCAGGGAGCGCTGACGGTCAGGGCCGCGGGGGCGCCGGTGGTCAACGTTCCCCCGGGGGCGCACACGCGCAGCTCGTAGCCGACCCCCGAGCTGTCGCGGGCGGCGCCCAGCACCATGCCCGGCGTGCTGAGCTGGTGTGCGGGCATCCCGTCGAGCGCGAGCAGCGCGACCACTGACATGTCGCGAACCTAGCCTCGGCCGGCGCCAGCCGCGCCCTCGGGTCCGGGTCGGCGCGTCAGCGGTGGCTGGCCAGCACCTTCGTCAGCCACGCGCGGTGCGCGGGCACGGAGGTGTACACGCCCGGGCCGGTCGCGCAGTGCGGGTCCGCGTCACCGTCGCCGGAGGTCGTGCCGACGAGCTGCCAGCGCCCGTGCACGCGCTGGATCTGCGGGCCGCCCGAGTCGCCCTTGCACGCCATGGCGTCGGGGACGCGGCTGGTGGTGCACAGCTCGGTCGCGGCGTCGATGTCCTGGCACGCGGAGGCGGGGGCGCGGCGCGTGTTCAGCTCCTGGAGCCGCTCGGGGAAGACCCAGTCCTTGAAGTCCAGCTCGTCCACGACGGTGCCGAAACCGAGCACCCGGGTGGGCGCGCCCACCCGCGCCTCGCGGTCGGCCATGCGGATCGGCTGCTGGCTGACGGGGCGGTCCAGCTTGAGGAGGGCGATGTCGTGGTGCGAGCGCACGGGGCTGCTCACGTCGTACGCCGGGTGCACCACCTTCTTGACGATCTTGCGCACCGTGCCGCCGGAGTTGCGGTGCTCGCTGCCGATCCGCACGGTGCCCTTCGGGTGCGCCCCCACCGTTTCCGGCTGCTGGGCGCAGTGGCCCGCGGTGACCACCCACTGCGGGGCGACGAGCGCGGCCCCGCACACGCCGTCGACGTCCTTCCCCTCGCCCTCGCCCGTCTCCAGGGCCATGGGGATCGAGGCCATGAACGGGTACGCCTGGGTGGAGTCCTTGCCGTTGATGACGGCGTGGGCGCTGGTGCTGGCGGTCGTCGCGCACAGCGCGGTGGCCGCGCCGACCATCGCGGCGCGGACCAGCAGCCGGCGCGCCCGTCGGGGGCGGCGGGTCGGCTGGGAGGTGGGGCTCGGCGGGGTGTTCTGAGGCATGACGAAGTCCCTTCGCGTGCAGGTTGGTGGAGCGCCCGGGCGGTAGGGCGTTCCCCCTGTTCCGCGGCGCGTTCCCCATCCTGCGCGAGGCGACGGGGGCCGAAGAACCGACGCTGGTGCCACCCCTGGTTAAATTCTGGCCATGCCCGTGGTCGCACTGCTCCTCCTCGACGGGGTGCCCGCCCACCAGGTCACCGCCGCCGGCATCGTCTTCGGCTCCGCCTCCCCCGTCGCGTACCGGCACGCCCCGTACGACCTGCGGTTGTGCTCCGCGTCCGAGGACCCGAACGGCGCCCCGGCCGACGTGGCCACCGAGGGTCCGGGGTCGGTGCGGATCGCCGTCGACCGGGGGCTGGACGGCCTGGCCGACGCGGAGACGGTGATCGTCACGGGGCACGCTGGGTTCCGGGCGGAGCCGTCGGCCTCGGTGGTGGAGGCGCTGCGGGCCGTCGCCGACCGTGGCGGCCACGTCGGCGCGATCGGCACCGGGGTCTTCCTGCTGGCGGCCACCGGGCTGCTCGCCGGGCGCCGGGCCACGACGCTGTGGCGGCACGCCCCGGAACTGGCCCGCCGCCACCCCGAGATCACCGTCATCCCCGAGGAGTCGTTCGTGGCCGACGGGCCCTTCCTCACCTCCGCCGGGGTGTTCGGCGGCAAGGAACTGTGCCTGCACGTCATCGAGCAGGACCACGGCGAGGAGGCGGCCGTCGAGGCGGACCGGCACCTCTTCCTGGCCCTGCCCGACCCCGCCGAGGCGCGAGGAGGCCGGATGATCGAGGAGACCGGGGAGACCGGGGAGCCTCTGGGGGGCAAGGGTGCACATGGGACTGAACGTGCGCAGGGGGCGCAAGGCACTCAGGGGGGCGATGGGGCCGGCGAGGTGGAGGCCGTCGCGCGATGGATGGCGCACCGGCTCGACCGCCCGCTGATCCTCGCGGAGATCGCCGACCAGGCGGGCATGAGCGTACGGAGCCTCACCCGGCGGTTCCGCGCGGAGACCGGCCTCTCGCCGCTCCAGTGCCTGCTGCGCGCCCGCGTCCGGCGGGCCCAGTGGCTGCTGGAACGTACGGACCTGCCGGTCGGCCAGATCGCGACGCAGACCGGCCTCGGCACCCCGGCCAACCTCCGCCACCACTTCCAGCGCCACAACGGCACGACCCCCGGCACCTACCGCGCGGCCTACCGCTCGCTGGCCGGCATGTTCGCCGCCGCGGTAGGCACCGAGACGGACGCGGCGGACGCGGGCGAGGCGGAGGCTGGGGAGACGGACGCGGGTGGGGCGGACGCGGGTGGGGCGGACGCGGGTGTGACGGGGGCGAACCAGGCAGACCGGGCGGGCCGGGCGGGCGCGGTCCCGGCGGCAACAGAAGGGGCGGCGGAAGCGGGCGAGCACGTCGCGCCCGGTGGCCCGTGCGGCCCACCAGACCGCACCTGACCAGCGAAGACGCCCACCGGACACATCACGTCACGGTGTTATAGATAACTGCTATCTCCACGCGACCAACGCGGACCGGTACCGTCGCATTCGGCTGCCACCCGTGACCCCCGGGCCACCATCGCCTCGCCCGGCCCCTCCCCCCTACCCCCCACCCACGGGTCACGGCAGTCCTCACGGAGCACCACATCCACCGGCTCCCCGGGCAGCGGAGGACCGTCGGCGCTTGCCGTCGAGGGTCCTCCTCCGCCCGTGTCCTGGTCGCGACGGCGGGACGTACGACTCCCGTGGCGGGTCCTGTCCCAGACCCCGCCCCGGTCGGTCACCCCGCACCGCCCGAGCGACCCGCTCACCGGCCGGCTCGCCCCCGTGGCCGCGCCGGCTCGCGGCGCCGTCGAGTCCCATCCATCGAGTGGAGATGTGTATGAATTCCCGGAAGATCCTGAGAGCATCGCTCGCGCTCTGCACGACGGGCCTGCTGTTCGGCTCGGGCGTACAGGCCGCGTCCGCGACCGACCAGGCCGACGAGCGCGGCGCGCAGGCCGCGGCCCGGGTGGTCACGTACGACTCCAGCGGTGCCGCCGAGTTCAAGGACGCGGTCACCCAGGGTGCCGCGGCCTGGAACGAGAGCGTGCAGAACGTCCAGCTCAAGCCGGTCCAGCCGGGGCAGCGCGCCAACATCATCATCGTCGCCGACAACGGCTGGCCGCGGGCCCAACCCACCTCGCTGGGCAACGGCCGGGTGTGGATAGGACGTCAGGCCGTGAACCAGGGCCACAACACCGTCCGCATCGCCTCGCACGAGCTAGGGCACATACTCGGCCTGCCCGACGTGAAGCCGGGCCCGTGCTCCAGCCTGATGTCCGGCGCGTCGGCCGGCACGTCCTGCACCAACCAGTACCCGAACGCGCAGGAGAAGGCCTCGGTGGAGCGGAAGTTCGCCGGCTCCAAGGTGTACGCGCGGGACGTGGCCTCGAAGTTCGCGCTGGCCGTCTACTAGGACTTGTCCGGCCGATCATGCGCGGAGCCAGATGACGAGGGTTGCGGCAGTCGCGGTGCCGAGGAAGACATAGCCGCGCTTGTCGTAGCGGGTGGCCACGGCTCTGGCGTGCTTGAGCCGGTTGATCGCCCGTTCGACGGTGTTGCGTTTCTTGTACCGCTCTTCGTCGAAGCCGGGTGGCCGTCCGCCGCGTGACCCTTTGCGCAGGCGGGCGGCCTGGCTGTCGGCCTTCTCCGCAATCGTGTGCCGGATGCCCCGGCGCCGCAGATACTCGCGGCAGGGGCCGTTGCTGTACGCCTTGTCGGCGGCGATGCTGTCGGGGTTCTTGCGCGGCCTGCCCGGCCCGATCCGCGGGACGCGGATCTTCTCCAGCACGGGCTTGAACTCGGTGCAGTCCGCCCGCTGTCCCGGTGTGATGCTCAGGGACAGCGGGCGGCAGCGGCCGTCCGCGCTCAGGTGGAGCTTGGTGGTGAACCCGCCCCGCGAGCGACCCAGGCCCTCACCTCCTGCACCACCTCCACCAGGCGGGCCACCAGACTCTGCCACGGAGTTTCGCCCTGGTGTTCTGCCGGTGCCTCCCCCTTTGAGGCGGGAGCCGGCGGTGGTTCGGTGCGGGCGCCGGCGGCGTGTTGATGCGCCCGCACGATGGTGGAGTCGACCGAGATGTCCCAGTCGATCTCCCCGGCCGCGTCCGCCTCGGCCTGAACCTGCTGGAGTAGGCGTTCCCAGGTTCCGTCGGCCGACCACATGCGGTGGCGTTCATAGACGGTCTTCCACGGGCCGAACCGTTCGGGCAGGTCACGCCACTGCACGCCGGTCCGCACCCGGTGCAAAATCCCGTCGATCACCTGCCGGTGATCCCGCCACCTGCCACAACGCCTGTTGCTGACGGGCAGGAACGGCCGCAGCCGTTCCCACTCCGCATCCGTCAGATCACCCCGCCCCATGTCCACATCAACGACACGGCGGCGGAGCAGTCGCATGATCGGCCGGACAAGTCCTAGGTCCGCGCGGGCCGGGCCGCCCCCGGGCGGCCCTCGGGTGACCCGGCGGGGTCGTACGGAGCGAGCGACCCCGCGGGCCACCACGGCCCGTACGACGGCCCGGCCTCGGCGGAGGCACACGGGCCGCGTGCGGCCGATCCCCATCCGCCCGGGCGCGCCCGCGCGCGCCCGGGCCCCCTTGGGGAACCTTGGGGGAAGGACAACGGCGGTGGGGAGGCGGGCTGTGCCCGCCTCCCCACCGCCGACGCCTTGACGCTCGCAGACGCTCGGCCTCTCGGTGCTCGAACTCGCCCGGAGGCCGAACTCGGCTGTTCTAGAGGTCGAACTCGCCGGGCGCGATGTCGAGCGCGTAGCAGACCTCGCGGACGACGGCCTGCTCGGTCAGGTCGAAGTCGCCGTCCGCGCCGCCGATGACGATGCCGATCTGGATGACGGCGCGCGCCTCGACCGGCTTCTTCTTGACCTTGCCGATGTCCTGGATGAGGGACACCTTGCCGAACTCGAAGTCGGTGGCCAGCTTGTCGAGGTACTCGTTGAAGCGGCGCTGCAGATCGTCGGCGGGGAAGTTCTGGAGCACGTCGTTGGTGGCGATCAGCGAGGCGACGCGCTGCCGCTCGGAGGGGTCGACCGACCCGTCGGCGGCGGAGACCAGGGCACACATGGCCATGCTGGCGTCCCGGAACGCGCCGCTCTTGAGGTCGTTCTTCTTCGCCATCAGCTGGGTCTGCATCGAGGACGCGGACTCCTTGAGCTTGTCCCACAGGGCCATCGGTAACTTCTCCTCGTGTCATCGGCGGCGGCCAGAGGCGCCCTCGGCGACGCCATGGGTTCATCTACAACGATGTAGAAGCTAGCAGGCTCAGCACCCGCCCGCGGCCGGACCCGGCGCCCCCGCCCACGCCGCGCGCCACGGGCGCTGCCCGCGTTCGGTATCGCGCCGCCGGCCACGCCCGCCCACCACGCGCCCCCGCCCCCGCACCAGCCCACATCCGGCCCCCCGGAAGCAGAGGGGCGCACGCCGGGCCGAGGTCGCTCGGCGCCGATGGCACAGCGGATGCCGGGCCCTGCGCCGAACGCGGGCCACGCGCTCCCTGCCGCCCGCGCCAGGCCCGCCCAGAGAGCCGCGCGCCGTCTGTCTGCGGCGGGGCGCGCGCGCCCGCGTACGCCGGTCGCCCGGTCCGCCGTGGGGCGCGGCGACACTCACGCCCGGGCCCAACTCCCGGGCCCGGGAATAGCGTTGCCCACGTGGCGGTAAAGCATCGGCCATGTCCGACGGGCCCGCGGGGCCTCTCCCGGGTGGCCGGTTTCTCATGGGGCGCGGGGGGCGCGGGGCGACCGGTGGGGTGGGGGTGCGCGGGGGCGGTGGGACGCTGCCGGGCATGACATGGACGCAGGAGGTCAACGGGCGGGTGCGGGGCCTCGCGCCGGCGTGCTTCGCCCCGGTCATGGCCACGGGGATCGTCTCGCGCGCCCTGGCGACCAGCGGTGCGCGCCGCCTCTCGTGGCCGCTGTTCGGGCTCGGCCTGGCGGGGTTCGCGGTGCTGGTGGCGGCCCTGGCCTGGCGGGTGCTTGCGCACCGGGCGTACCTCGTGGCGGACGCGGACGCGCCGGCCAGGGTGTTCGGCTTCTTCACCTTCGTGGCCGGCTCCGAGGTGCTCGCGGCGCGGCTGGCCGGCGCGGGCGCGCGGGCCGTCGCGCTCGCGTTGTGCCTGGTCGCGGCCGTGGCCTGGGGGTGTGTCGCGGCGCGGACGGCGCGCACGCTGCGCCGCTCGCCGCACGCCGCGCGGGCCGCCGACGGCACCTGGTTCCTGTGCGCGGTCGGGCTCCAGTCCGTGGTGGTGGCGGGGGCCGCGCTGGGGCCGGGGATGTGGGCCCGGGGCGTGCTGCTGGGCTGTTGGGTGGCCGGCCTCGGGCTGTACGGGGCGGTGCTCGGCGCCGTCGGCTGGCGGTTGCGCCGGCATCCCGTGCCGCCGCCGGCCCTGACGCCCGCGTACTGGGTGGCCATGGGCGCCTGCGCGATCAGCGTGTTGGCGGGTGCGCAGGTGGTCGGGCTGGGCTGGGCACCGGGGCCGCGCCGGGTGCTGGTCGGGGCGCTGTTCGCGCTGTGGGGATGGGCGACGCTGCTGCTTCCGGTGCTGGTCGCGGCCGGGTACTGGCGGCACTGGCGGCACCGGGTGCCGGTGCGCTACGAGCCCACCCAGTGGTGCGTCGTCTTCCCGCTGGGGATGTACGCCGTGGCCAGCCGCGCGCTGGCCGAGGTGTCCGACGCGCCCGCGCTACGCGCGGTGGGCGGCGCCGTGACCTGGGTCGCGGGCGGCGCGTGGCTGCTTGTCGCCTTGGCCATGGCGGGCCTCCCCCTGAGATTCACGCGTCGTACACCGTCCGCGCCAACGAACTCGCTTGGTTCCGGCCAAAATCAGTTTTAAAAGGCAAGCAAAGCTCGGTGAGCGGTCACGTCAAGAACCTCGGTGACCGCTTCCGCACGCTCCGTGCGCTGGTCCACGCTGCGCTGAGCAATCGGCAAGCGGCTGAGAGGGGGCCCATGGTGGCCTCGAACAAGTTCGGGCTGCGCGTGGGGCGTTCGGCTGACGCCGCCGAACGCGCCCTGCTGGCCATGGGGAAAATGCTCAACAAGGCGCCGGTCAGCCCCGACTCCCGCGCGGTCTTCCGTACGGACCAGAGCGTCAACGACACCCCGTACCGCGACCGTTGGGCGCACGACAAGGTGGTGCGCTCCACGCACGGGGTCAACTGCACGGGCTCGTGCTCCTGGAAGGTCTACGTCAAGGACGGGCTGATCACCTGGGAGACGCAGGCGACCGACTACCCGACGACCGGCCCCGACCGGCCCGAGTACGAGCCGCGCGGCTGCCCGCGCGGGGCCTCGTTCTCCTGGTACACCTACTCGCCCACCCGGGTCCGCTACCCGCACGCGCGCGGCGTCCTCGTCGAGCTGTACCGGGAGGCCAGGCAGCGACTCGGCGACCCGGTGGCGGCCTGGGCCGAGATCACCACCGACCCGGACAAGCGCCGCCGCTACCAGTCGGCGCGCGGCAAGGGCGGCCTGGTGCGCGTCGGTTGGGACGAGGCCCTGGAGATCGCCGCCGCAGCCCACCTGCACACGCTGCGCGCGCACGGCCCGGACCGGATCGCCGGCTTCTCGCCCATCCCCGCCATGTCGATGGCCTCGCACGCGGTCGGGGCCCGCTTCCACGCGCTGATCGGCGCGCCGATGCTCTCCTTCTACGACTGGTACGCCGACCTGCCGGTCGCCTCGCCGCAGGTCTTCGGCGACCAGACGGACGTGCCGGAGTCCGGTGACTGGTGGGACGCGGCGTACCTGATGCTGTGGGGTTCCAACGTCCCCGTCACCCGCACCCCGGACGCGCACTTCATGACCGAGGCCCGCTACCGGGGCCAGAAGGTCGTGGTCGTCTCGCCCGACTACGCCGACGCGACGAAGTTCGCCGACGAGTGGCTGCACCCGCACCCGGGCACCGACGGCGCGCTGGCGATGGCGATGGGGCACGTGATCCTCACCGAGTTCTTCGTCCAGCGGCAGGTGCCGTACTTCCTCGACTACGGCAAGCGGTTCACCGACCTGCCGTTCCTGGTGGAGCTGACACCGCACGGCGCCGACGACCACACCCCCGGCAGCTTCCTGACCGCCGCCGACCTGGGCCTGGACGAGGGGGACGAGCCCGGCGCCGGCCGCTACAAGCCGGTCCTGGTGGACGCGGTCACCGACCAGGTGGTGGTCCCGAACGGCACGCTGGGCGAGCGCTGGGGCAAGGGCGGCGAGGGCCGCTGGAACCTGGACCTCGGCGAGGTGGACCCGCTGCTGACCTTCCACCGCGCGGACGGCGAGGGGCCGAGCGCCCGCGTGGTGTTGCCGCGCTTCGACTCCGAGGAGGCGGGCTCGCTCAGCCGCGCGGTCCCCGTGCGCCGGATCGGCGACCGCCTGGTGACCACCGTCTTCGACCTGCTGCTCGCCCGGTACGGGGTGCGCCGCGCGGGCCAGGCCGGCCAGTGGCCGATCGGCTACGAGGACGCGTCGGTGCCCTGCACCCCGGCCTGGCAGGAGACGATCACCTCGGTGCCGGCCCGGGCGGCGATCCGCACCGCGCGGGAGTTCGCCCGCACCGCCGAGCAGACCCGCGGCCGATCCATGATCGTGATGGGCGCGGGCACCAACCACTGGTTCCACTCCGACACCATCTACCGCTCGTTCCTCTCGCTGCTGCTGCTCACCGGCTGCCAGGGCCGCAACGGCGGCGGCTGGGCGCACTACGTCGGCCAGGAGAAGGTGCGCCCGTACGCCGGCTGGCAGCAGTTGGCCACCGCCGCCGACTGGGCCCGCCCCTCCCGGCAGATGGCCGGCACCCCGTACTGGTACGTCCACACCGACCAGTGGCGGTACGAGAACGCGCCCGCCGACGCGCTGGCCTCGCCCGCCGGGCAGGGCCTGTTCGCCGGCCGGCACACCGCCGACCTGGTGGCCGAGTCGGCCCGGCGCGGCTGGATGCCCTCCTACCCGACGTTCGCCGGCAACCCGCTCGACCTGGGGGCCGCCGCCCGCGCCTCGGGCCGCGCCCCCGCCGACTGGGCCGCCGACGAGATCGCCGCGGGCCGGCTCGGCTTCGCCTGCCAGGACCCGGACGCGCCGGAGAACTGGCCCCGGGTGCTGACCGTGTGGCGGGCCAACCTGATCGGCTCGTCCGCCAAGGGCAACGAGTACTTCCTGCGCCACCTGCTCGGCGCCGCCGACAACGCCGACGCGGACGAGGTTCCCCAGGGCGCCAGGCCGAAGGAGGTCAGGTGGCGCGCACAGGCGCCGCGCGGCAAGCTCGACCTGCTGCTGGCGCTCGACTTCCGGATGACGTCCACGACGCTCTTCGCCGACCTGGTGCTGCCGGCCGCCACCTGGTACGAGAAGCACGACCTGTCCAGCACCGACATGCACCCCTACGTGCACGCCTTCTCGCCCGCGATCAACCCGCCCTGGCAGGCCCGTACCGACTTCGACATCTTCCACGGCCTGGCCCGCAAGCTGAGCGAGCTGGCCAGGGGCCGCCTGGAGGTCGCGTACGACCTGGTGGCCACCGCGCTCCAGCACGACACGCCGGGCGAGGCCCCGCCACCGGGCGAGACGCTGCCGCAGTTCGCCCTGGTGGAGCGGGACTACACCGCCATCGGCGACAAGATGGCCGCCTTCGGGCCGCTGGCCGAGCGGGACGGCATCGTCGTCAAGGGCATCACGGTGCGCCCGGAGCCGGAGGCCCGCTGGCTGGCCCAGCGCTGCGGCACCGCGACCGAGGGGCCGGCCGCCGGGCGCCCACTGCTGGACACCGACGTCAAGATGTGCGAGGCGATTCTCGCCCTGTCCGGCACCACCAACGGGCGGCTCGCCGCCGAGGGGTTCACCGCCCTGGCCGAGCGGGTCGGCGAGGGCTCGGGCCTGGCCGAGCTGGCCGCCTCCGTCGCCGAGCGGCGCATCGTCTTCTCCGACACGCAGGCCCGCCCGGTGCAGGTCGGCGCGAGCTTCGAGTGGTCGGGCAAGGAGGGGGCCGAGCGCCGGTACGCGCCCTTCACCATCAACACCGAGCACGCCAAGCCCTGGCACACCCTCACCGGCCGCCAGCACTTCTACCTCGACCACTCCTGGATGGCCGAGTTCGGCGAGCAACTGCCCGTCTTCCGCCCGCCGTTGAACATGGCCGCGCTCGGCGAACGCCCCCGCAAGGGAAGTGGCCAGGAGCGCTCGGTCACCGTCCGCTACCTCACACCGCACTCCAAGTGGTCCATCCACTCCGAGTACCAGGAGAACCTGCTCATGCAGACCCTGGCCCGAGGCGGCCCGGTCATCTGGATGAGCCCGCAGGACGCCGAGGCGATCGCCGTCGCGGACAACGACTGGATCGAGGCCGTCAACGCCAACGGCGTCGTGGTGGCCCGCGCGATCGTCTCGCACCGCATGCCGGCCGGCACGGTGTTCATGTACCACGTGCAGGAACGCCTGGTGAACGTGCCGAAGTCGGAGGCGACGGGCCGGCGCGGCGGCGTACACAACGCCCTGACCCGCCTGCTCATCAAGCCCACCCACCTCATCGGCGGCTACGGCCAGCTCTCCTTCGCCCCCAACTACTACGGCCCCACCGGAAACCAGCGCGACGCGGTCACGGTCATCCGCCGCCGCTCGCAGGAGGTCGACTACTGATGCCCCCGCGCAAGGCGCCCATCGGCCGGGTGATGGCCCAGGTCGCCATGGTCATGAACCTCGACAAGTGCATCGGCTGCCACACCTGCTCGGTCACCTGCAAGCAGACGTGGACCAACCGGCAGGGCACCGAGTACGTCTGGTTCAACAACGTCGAGACCCGCCCCGGACAGGGTTACCCGCGCCGGTACGAGGACCAGGAGACCTGGCGCGGCGGCTGGGAACTCAGGCGCGGCAAGCTCGTCCCCCGCTCGGGCGGCCGGCTGCGCCGGCTCTCGCGGATCTTCGCCAACCCGGAGCTGCCCGAGCTGTCCGACTACTACGAGCCGTGGACGTACGACTACGCCAACCTCACCGACGCGCCGCTGGGTGACGACGTGCCCACCGCGCCGCCGCACTCCCAGATCGACGGCCGGCCCATGGCCGTCACCACCGGCCCCAACTGGGACGACGACCTCGGCGGCGGCCCCGAACACACCGCGCGGGACCCGCTCCTGGAGCGCATCAGCGAGACCGTGCGCCTGGAGTACCAGGACGCGTTCATGTTCTACCTGCCGCGCATCTGCGAGCACTGCCTGAACCCCTCGTGCGTGGCCGTCTGCCCGTCCGGAGCGATGTACAAGCGCGTCGAGGACGGCATCGTCCTGGTCGACCAGGACCGCTGCCGTGGCTGGCGGATGTGCGTCAGCGGCTGCCCGTACAAGAAGGTCTACTTCAACCACTCCTCCGGCAAGGCCGAGAAGTGCACCTTCTGCTACCCGCGCATCGAGGCCGGCGAGCCCACCGTGTGCTCCGAGACCTGCGTGGGCCGGCTGCGCTACCTCGGCGTCATCCTCTACGACGCCGACCGGGTCGACCGGGCGGCGGCCGTACCGGACGAGAAGGACCTCTACGAGGCCCAGTTGGAGTGCTTCCTCGACCCCGGCGACCCGGAGGTGATCCGCGCGGCCGAGGCGTCCGGCATCCCGCACGACTGGCTCACCGCCGCCCGCCGCTCCCCCGTACACGCCCTGATCAGCCAGTACCGGGTGGCCCTGCCGCTGCACCCGGAGTACCGCACGATGCCGATGGTCTGGTACGTCCCGCCGCTGTCGCCCATCGTGGACGCGCTGTCCAAGGGCGGCCACGACGGCGAGGACGCGGCCAACCTGTTCGGCGCCATCGACACGCTGCGCATCCCGCTCTCCTACCTGGCCGAACTCTTCACCGCCGGCGACGTGGAGCCGGTGGCCGCCGCCCTGCGCCGGCTCGGCGCCATGCGCGCCCACATGCGCCACCACAACCTCGGCGAGGAGCCCGACCCCGCCATCGCGGCCAGCGTGGGCATGGATCCGACGGCGATCGAGGCCATGTACCGGCTGCTCGCCCTGGCCAAGTACGACGAGCGCTACGTCATCCCCACCAGCTACGTCGCCGAGCCCGGCAGCCCGCTGGACACCGGGTGCAGCCTGGACGGCGACGGCGGGCCCGGCATGTACGAGGCCGACGCCTTCCACACCGCCCCCGGCGCGGGCCCCGAGCCCGAACACGCCGGGCTCGCGCTGCGCGGCCGGGTCAACCTACTGAACTGGAACGGCTCCGGCCGCCCGGACGGTCTCTTCCCGGAGGCCACCGCGTGAGCGCCCGGCAGACGGCGGCAGGCACGCGCGGCCCACGCGTCGCGCCAGCGGGGCCGGCCGCATGAGCGCGCCCGCCATCCACCAGGCGGCGTCGCTGCTGCTCTACTACCCCGACCAGGACTGGCACGGCCGGCTCGACGCGGTCGCTGAGCAACTGCGCACCACACGCCACCCGGCCGCCGGGCCGCTGCTGCGGTTCTGCTCCGAGGCCGAGCGGGTCCCGGTGCTCGAAGCCGCCGCGCACTACACCGACGTCTTCGACCGCACCCACCGGCGCACCCTGCACCTGACGTACTACACCGACGGCGACACCCGCCGCAGGGGCGGCGCGCTCGCCGCGCTGCGCGAGGTCTACCGCGCCGCCGGCTGGGAGCCCGACCCGGCCGAACTCCCCGACCACCTGCCCCTGATGCTGGAGTTCGCCGCCCGCTGCCCGCGCGCCGGCACCCGGCTGCTGCGCGGCCACCGCGCCGGCATCGAACTCCTCCGGCTGGCGCTTGAGGAGCGCGGCACCCGCTACGCCCACGTCCTGGACGCCGTCAGCGCCACCCTGCCCGGCCCGCGCCCCGCCGACCGCGCCGCCGCCCGCAGGCTGGCCCGTACCGGGCCGCCCACCGAACACGTCGGCCTCGAACCCTTCACCGCCCGCCCCCCGTCCTGACCAGGCCCCGCGACGCCCCACTCCTCCCTGCCCCCCGCCACCCAACTCCCCCGACTCCCCTCAACCTGCCCGACCCCGCCGTACCCTCCCCTGCCCCGCGCACGGGGAGCCGCCGCGAAGGAGCCCGCTGGTGGACCACCTGCACACCGCGCTGTGGGGCGTGCTGCCCTACCTGACCCTGAGCTGCCTGGTCGGGGGCACCGCCTGGCGCTACCGCTACGACCGGTTCGGCTTCACCACCCGCTCCAGCCAGTTGCACGAGAACCGGCTGCTGCGCGTCGGCTCGCCGCTCTTCCACTTCGGGCTGCTGCTGATCCTGATGGGCCACGTCGTGGGCCTGCTCGTCCCGGAGAGCTTCACCGAGTGGCTGCGCGTCAGCGAGACCCAGTACAGCACCGGCGCGCTGGTCGCCGGCAGCGTGGCCGGCCTGATGGGCACCTGCGGCCTGGCGATCCTGGTGACGCGGCGGCTGCGCGTGACGGCCGTACGCCGGGCCAGCTCGCGCGGCGACCGGGTGCTGTACCCGGTGTTGGGCGCGACGATGGTCGCCGGCCTGATGAACACCATGGTCACCCCGGCGACCAGCGACTACGACTACCGGCTCGGCGTCTCGGTCTGGGTGCGCAGCCTGTTCACCCTCGACCCGGACGTCTCCCACATGGCGGACGCGCCCCTCCAGTTCCAGGTCCACGCCGTGCTGGCGATGGCCCTGTTCGCCCTGTGGCCGTTCAGCCGCCTGGTGCACGCCTTCACGGCCCCCGTCGGCTACCTCTTCCGCCCGTACGTCGTCTACCGGACCCGCGCCCGCCGCACCCACGGCCCCTACTCCCCCGCGACGGCTACCGCCCGCGCGGAGCCCAGCCCCGGGGCGGCGAGCGGCGGACTCCCCTGGCGGGGACGGGTGCGGGGACGGGTGCGCGTTCTGGTCCGGGGCGCGGCGCGGGGCGGTGACGGGCGGGCTGCCGGGCGGGCGTGTTCACGCCGCGTCCGGCCGGGGTCGCAGGCCGAGCAGGACGTCTTGTACGAGTTCGGCGCTGTGCCTGACCGCGTCGTCGCCGAAGCCCAGGAAGTGCCGGTAGTGGATCGGCGCGTAGAAGAGGTCGACCATCACGTCGGTGGGCACGTCGGAACGGAGCTGCCCGGCGGCGACGGCGGACTCCAGGCGGGCCCGGCACTCCGCGATGCTGGGTTCGAGGACCGTCTCGCGGAACGCCTTCATCAACGCCGGGTCGTTCTGCGCCTCCCCGACGACGCCCTTGAAGGCCTCGCTGATCCGGCCGGTGACCAGCCGCTGGCTCACCGCGGTGATCTGCGTCGTGAGGTCGGCGGCGATGTCACCGGTGTCGGGGAAGGCGAAGTCGTCGCCCAACTCCTCGCGCATCGCCTCCAGCACCACCGCGCCCTTGGAGCGCCACCAACGGTAGATCGTGGGCTTGCCCACGCCCGCCTGGGCGGCGATGGCCTCGATGGTCAACTTCGCGAAGCCCTTGCGGTTCACCAGGTCGAACGCCGCGTCGAGGATCGCCCGGCGGGCGCGCTCGCTGCGTCGTTCACTGTTCGGGTCGGAGATCATGCGCCTCACCCTACTGCTCGCGTGACGTTACGTTTCGTTTTGACAGGACTCCCGGAGTGATCTAGCGTCGATTGACGTTACGGAACGTTTCGTAACGCCAGCACGCGAGGTCGCCGCGCCTCGCCACCACAGGGGAGAGAGATGTCCAGCAACGACAGCGCGCCCGCCACCACGGAGCGCATCGAGAAGATCGCGACCGCGCCGGACTGGTACGCGCCGTACCGGATATCGCAGGCCGTCCGGGCCGGGGGCTTCGTGTACGTGTCCGGGCAGGCGGGCTTCGAGGAGGACGGGACGACCGTCGAGGGCGGGTTCCTGGCACAGGGGCGGCAGGCGTTCCGGAACGTCGGACGGGTACTGGCGGCGGCCGGCCTGACCTTCGCGGACGTCGTCAAGGTCGGCATCTTCGTACGGGACATGGCGGCGAACCTCCCGCACGTGATCACGCTGCGCGGCGAGTTCCTGGCCGAGCCCTACCCCGCCGACACCCTCATCGAGGTCGTCTCGCTGGCCCAGCCCGACTGGCAGATCGAGGTCGAGGTCATCGCGCTGGACCGGAGCGCCGCGTGACCGCCGGGACCGTGACGGGACGGGCACAGGGCGCGGGAGTGACGGAAGGGGGCGGGGACGTGCGGGAGTTGCTGAGGCCGTACCGGGCGGGCCGACTGGAGCTGGCGAACCGGTTGGCGATGGCCCCGATGACACGGGGCCGGGCCGACGACGTGACGGGGGTGCCGAGCCCGCACGCGGCGACGTACTACCGACAGCGCGCCGGGGCCGGGCTGCTGATCACCGAGGGCGTGTACGTCAACGCGCTCGCCAAGGGCGGCCCCGGCATCCCGGGCCTGGTGACCGACGCGCAGACGCGTGGCTGGCGGGAGGTGACCGACGCGGTGCACGCCGAGGGCGGCACGATCTTCGCCCAGCTGTGGCACGTGGGCCGGATGACCCACCCGCTGACCCTCCCGGACGGCGCGCTGCCGGTGGCCCCGTCGGCCGTCGCCATCGAGGGGACGCGGATCTACACCCGGGACGGGCTGCTCGACCACGTCACCCCGCGCGAGCTGACCGTCGACGAGATCGCCCGCACGGTGGAGGACTTCGCGTCCGCCGCCCGGCGCGCGGTCGCGGCGGGCTTCGACGGCGTGGAGATCCACGGCGCGAACGGCTACCTGATCCAGCAGTTCATCGCCGACAACACCAACCTGCGCACGGACGCGTACGGCGGCTCGGTCACCGGCCGCCTGCGGTTCGCCATAGAGGTCGTCGAGGCGGTCGTGGCCGAGGTCGGCGCGGACCGCGTGGGGCTGCGCGTCTCGCCGGACAACGCCGAGAACCAGCTCGCGGAGACCGACGCGCGCACCACGTACCGCGCGCTGGTCGACGCGCTGGACCCACTGGGCCTGGCCTATCTGCACGTGTTGCGGAACGGTGCCTACGAAGCCATCGCGGACCTGCGGACGCGCTGGTCGGGAACGCTCGTCGCCAACACGAACGGCCCCGTGCCGAGCAGCCCCGGGGCGGGGGCGCGGCTGGTGCGGGACGGGCACGCGGACGTGATCGCCATCGGCCGCCTGTTCATGACCAACCCGGACCTGCCCGCCCGCCTGGCCCACGGCACCCCGCTCGCTGGCCCACCGACGGAGAACGTGTACGGGGGCGGGGCGGAGGGTTACACCGACTACCCGGCCGCGACGGACGCCCCCGGGGTTCCGGCGGGCGCCTAGCCACCCACCCACGGCCCGGCCCCGGCCCCGCGCGCCCCCCGCCGTACCACACCCGATCCCCACCCACACGGATCGGGCGCATCCCACCACACCGGCGGGCCGTGCGGCCTACGCTGCCCGCAGTGTCCCGCTCGTCCCACTTCTCCGGAGGGCCCGTGTCTCGTGAAGCGTTCTGTGTGGCGGCCGACTGTCGGGCGGCGTCCGGCGGGGTGGAGCGGCAGGAGGAGGTGGACGCCTGGTGTCTGGACCATGCCGAGCGGCACCCGGGGCACGACCGGTTCCGCCGCGTCGTCACCGAGTACCAGCTGTTCGGCGAGGCGCAGACGGATCGCGGGAGTGCCGACAACTGAGCCTGACAGCAAGCTAGTTGGCGTCGCCCCCGGTCGACGCCACCTCGCCCAGGCGGACCGGGTCGCCCTGGCGTACGCGGCCGGGGCGGATGACGCGTGCGTAGACGCCCGCGCACGGTTGGGGACCCATGCCCGGGTGTGGTTCGACGCGGTTGTGGGCGGCGGGGACGCGTAGGGCGTGGGTGTCCCGGGGCAGGGGGCCGTGGGCCAGGGTGGGGATGGCGCAGCGCGGGGTGGTGGACAGGATGTGCAGCGTCAGTTCGTCGCCGATGTGCAGGTGGCGGCCGACCCAGGCGTTCTCCGGGAAGGCGGGTGATGGGGTGTGGGCACCCGGCGTCGGGGGTTCGGTGGGGACGGACACGATGATGTTGGGGCGGTAGCGCTCGGCCTCCACGGTGCCGCGCGGGCTCAGTTGGGCTATGTGGGCCAGGGTGGCGGAGGTGATCAGGTGGAGCGGGGCGAAGTCGAAGAAGGTGCCATCGGGCGCGCCCGTGCCGATCTCGGTCTCGTCGTGGCCCACCTCGGCGTCGATGCCGGCCGCCAGCACCTCCTCCGGCTTCGAGCGTTCCAGGGTGGCGCCGGGCGGCGGGGTGTGGGCCACCCGGACCGGTGCGCCGAGCAGTTCGCTGAGGACGGCGTCGGTCTTCGCGTCGGTGGCCAGCAGGGTGCGGCCGTCGGGGAGGGTGATGCGCACGGGCGGCCCGTCGGCGCCGGTGTCACCCTCCTGGTCCGCGTCCCCCACCGTGGCCGAGAGGGTGAGCAGGTCGCGCCAGAGCCGTGGGTTCTTGGCACTGGCGATCTTGCCGGTCTCGCGGTGCACCAGGGCGATCCGCCGGTCGTGGCGCAGGCCGCGCGGCGTGACGTCGGCTACGGCCAACTCCTCGCCGAGCATCGACTTGACGGGGTAGCGCCGCAGCGTACGTACCGTGCCCAGCATCGGTTCCGCTCCTTTCGCCCACCCCGCGCGCCGGGGCGAGACCTGTCGACCGTACCCAACGCCCGGTCGCGGAAGTCCCGGTGGTGGTCGGCCGGTTGACCCGCCGCGTCACGCGTGCCAGGGAGCCCCCGTCACCTGGTGGTCCGCGTGTTGGAGTGCCTCGACCACCAGGCGGCGCAGGTGGCCGTCGCGCAGCGCGTACACCGCGTGCCGGCCCTCCTTGCGCGCCTGCACCACGCCGGCCAGGCGCAGCTTGGCCAGGTGCTGGCTGACCGCCGTGCGGGTCGCGCCGCTGGCCGTGGTCAGGGCCGTGACGTCGGCCTCGCCCTGGGCGAGGAGCCACAGCAGGTGCAGCCGGGTCGGGTCGGCGAGCAGTGCGAACACCGTGGAGGCGACGTCCAGTTGCCGCTTGCCCGGGGTGCGCTCGTGCGCGGGGTGTGCAACTGAGGGCTCTTCGCGGAGCGGCATGCGCCCATCGTACGGCGGGCCGCGCGGGACGACCCCGCGCGTGCGGGGCGGCCTCGGGGGCGGACCGGGTCCGCCGCGCCAGGGCTCGGCCCGCCGCGCTGAGGCCCGACGGCGCACGTCAGTCGGGGTCGGCGTTCGGTGCGGCGGCGGCCGGGGCCGGCGCGATCGCGGTGCCCGCCACCGCCGTGGGTGGGGCGGCGGGGCGCGGGCGAGCCAGCGGGGCGCAGCCCGCGATCTTGCGCAGGGCCGCGTAGGTGGCCTCGGGCTGGTCCATCACGACCAGGTGGCCGCCCGGCACCCAGCGCGTGCCGCGCGCGGCCAACTGGTCTGCCAGCTCCGTCAGGACGGCCGGCGGGCTGACCGGGTCGTCGGTGCCGCCCAGCAGGTGGACCGGGGGGCCCACCGGCTCCGGGTTCCAGCCCCTGCCGCCGAGCGCCGCCAGGTCGCGGCGCAGTCCGGGCAGCAGCAGCCGGATCACCAGCTCGTCGGGCAGCTCCAGTTCCGGGACGATGCCCCGGGCGCGGGCCACCGAGAGCAGCGAGTGGTCGTCGAGGCCGGCCAGCGCGTAGCGGGGTGGCCCGGGGCGGGGTGGGGCTGACAGAACCAGCCGCAGGTCGGCGGGCCAGTTCGGCGCGTGCCGCTGGGCCATCCGGTGCGCCACCGCGGCGCCCAGGCTGTGTCCGAGCACGATGCCGGGGCCGGCGAGGTCGGTGGCGAGCAAATCGGCGTAGAAGTCCGCCAGTTCGTCCAGGTCGGGCGGCGTGCCGTGGGCGTGGGCGGCGGGTGGCTGGGCGGCCACGACCGTCCAGTCCTCGGTGACCTGGCGCACCAGCCGCGTGAACGACCTGGCCGAGCCGCCCGCGTACGGCAGGCACACCAGGCGGTACGGTCCGCCCTCGCGCAGCACCAGTCTGTCCGGCCCGGTCCTCATCGGGTGGCTCCCGTCGGTGTCGTGGTGGGGGTGGCGCCGGTGAGGAGGAGGGCGGTGGCCGCGCCGTCCGGGTCGAGGCCGAGACAGAGCGCGAGCGGGGCCGCGGGGGCGGTGTTGGTGTTGGTGTCGGTGTTGGTGTTGCTGTCGGGGCCTGGCGGGATCGGGGGTGGGGCCGTGGTTCTGGTCAGCGCCTCGACCGCGACCGCGAAGGCCAGCGCGCCGTCGGCGCCGCCCGTGGTGCCGGTGGTGCCGGCGGCGGTCAGGTGGGGCAGCGCGGGCCCGAACACGGCGGTGACGGCGGCGCGTTCAACGGCGCCGGCCGGGGTGTGGGGGGCGGCGACGGTCACCGCGACGGCGACCTCGTGCGCGGCCCGGCCGGCCTCCCGCAGCGCCGCGCGCGCGGCCTCGGCGCCCGCCTCGGCGAGGTCCGGCGCGCCGGGCACGGCCTCGGGGTTCGCGGACGCGGTCTCCCCCGGCCCGCCGCTCGGCCTACCCGCGCCTCCGGCGGCGTACGCACGGGCCGTGGCGCACACGTGGGCCACGGCCGGGGCGTGTACGGGGCCGTCCGGGGCGGTCAGGACGACGACGGCCGCGCCCTCCCCGGCCGGTGCCGCGCTCTCCCCGGCCGGTGCCCCGGCGGGCTCGGCTGCCGCGTCCGCCGCCGGTGGTGGGCACGCGGCCGACAGCGAGTCCACGCCGCCGGCGATGACCGCGTCGCAGCGTCCCGTACGCACGTGCTGGACGCCCAGCGCGATGGCGTCGAGGCCGACGGCCGCGCCCGAGGTCAGGGTGAGGTTGGGGCCGCGCAGGCCGAGGTGGATGGAGAGGGCGGCGCCGGGGGCGTTGTAGCTGGACCGCGGGCCCCAGACCGGGTTGACCGGGCCCGCGTCGGCGCCGGCCCGGTTGTGGATGGCCACGTACTCGCTGCGCCCGGCGTGCAGCGTGCCGGTGAGGACGCCGATCCGGGCCGGGTCGGCGCCGCGCAGCGGGACCGGCGGCGGGGGCGGCGACGAGGCTGGTACGGGCCGCGCCGCGCCGGCCCGGGCCGGCGCGGCCTGGGGTGGCTGGCCCGGCTCGGCCGTCGCCGGGGCGTCCTCGGCGGTGGTCAGGGCCGCCTGCGCGGCGCTGAGCAGCAGCCCCGTGTCCCGGCCGATGGTGCGCCTGGCCCGGGCGTCGACGTGCGGCGGGAGCGTCAGGGGCGCGGTGACGTGGGCGGCCTCGACGTCGCGGGCGCTGTCCTGGTCGGGCCGCCAGTTCGGGCCGGCCGGGATGGCGCCGGCGACCAGCGGCACGTCGCGCACCGTGACCGGTCGGGCGCCGGCGAGCAGGTCCTCGTACAGCGCGGCGACCGAGGTCCCCGCCGCGCTCACCACCCCCACCCCGGTGACCGGCACCGGGCTCGTCCGGGTCGTGTCCTGCGTTGGCACGTCGTACTCCTTGGGGTCTTCCGGCGGTGCGCGGCCCACGGGCGGGGCGGTCGGCGTCGGTGGGCGGGGGCGGGGCGGGCCGGGCGGCGCGCGGGTCCGGGCCGGGCGGGTCGGGCCAGGCGGCGGGGTGGGTCAGTCCGTCGGGGTGCCGAACACCACCGTCGCCGTGTTGCCGCCGAAGCCGAACGCGTTGCTGAGCGCGACGCGCACCGGCAGATCCCGGGCCGGGCCACGGACCAGGTCCAGGTCGCGGCA
This sequence comes from Streptomyces sp. 71268, assembly GCF_029392895.1. Taxonomy (NCBI): domain Bacteria; kingdom Bacillati; phylum Actinomycetota; class Actinomycetes; order Kitasatosporales; family Streptomycetaceae; genus Streptomyces; species Streptomyces sp. 71268. The sequence continues at coordinate 5,789,058 of NZ_CP114200.1, read as the reverse complement.
GCGGTCGTCCACGGTGCGCAGCGTCGGGTTGCCCGGCACCCGACCGCGGGCGATGGCCAGCACGCAGGCCACCGCCTCCAGGGCGCTGGCCGCGCCCTGCGCGTGGCCCAGCATGCCCTTGATGGACGAGGTGGCCGGGCGGGCCCCGGCGGCGCCGAAGTAGCCGGCGAGGCAGGCCGCTTCGGTGGCGTCGTTGACGGGCGTGCCGGTGCCGTGCGCGCTGACGTAGTCGACGTCGCCGGGGGTCAGCCCGGCCCGGCGCAGGCTCTCGTCCACGCAGCGCAGCAGGGCGTCGCCGGCCGGGTGCGGGGCCGTCATGTGGTGCGCGTCGGCGGCCATCGCGTGGCCGCGCAGCTCGGCGATGACGGTGGCGCCACGGGCGCGCGCGTGGGCCAGCGACTCCAGGGTGAGGATGCCGGCGCCCTCGGACGGCATCGTGCCGCGCCGGTCGCGGTCGAAGGGCCGTACGACCTCCGGCTCCACGGCGCGCAGGGTGGTGAAGAGTTGGAAGACGGCCTCGGCCAGCTCGTCCACGCCGCCGGCCAGGACGCAGTCCGCCTGCCCGCTGGCGATCAGGTCGGCCGCCAGGCCGATGGCGGTGTTGCCGCCGGCGCAGCCGGCCGCGAGGACGTGGCGCGGGCCGCGCAGGCCGAAGCGCTCGGCGGGCCAGGAGGCGAGCAGGGCGGGCGCGTCCCAGCGGCGGTCGGTGGCGGTGTCGGCGCCCCGGCGGCGCAGCTCCTCCAGGTGCGGGCGGGTGCCCATGACGGTGCCGATGACCAGGCCGACCCGGCGCGGGTCGGTGGCGGGCAGCACCTTGGAGGAGTCGAGGGCGTCGCGTACGGCGTGCTCGGCGTAGCGCAGGGAACGCGGGGTGAGCGTGCCGTCGTCGGCGTACGGCGTGGTGAGGTGTGGCGCGCTGACCTCGGCGGCCAGGTGCGTGGGGTAGGCGTCGGCGGCGAACCGGGTGATCGGCCCGGTCGCCACCGTCCCCGAGGTCACCGCGTGCCAGAACCGGTCCACGTCGCAGCCGAGTGGCGAGACGACGCCGAGACCGGTCACCACCACCCGCTCCGACTCCGGCACGGCTCGCCCCCGCGGTGCCGCCCGTCCCCTCGGCGTGGCGTCAGCCGACATGGCCGCCCACGTACCGCGCGAGGCTGTCGACGGAGTTGCCGAGGGCCGCCTCGTCGTCGGTGAGCCGGCAGCCGAAGCGGGCCTCGACGTGCGCGATGACCTCAAGCTTGTTCAGCGAGTCGGCGCCGAGGTCGTCGTAGAGGTCGGCGTCGACCGGCACCTGCTCCGGCGAGGTGGCCAGGACCTGCGCGAAGACCTCGCGCACGCCGGTACGGATGTCAGACTCGTTCAACGGTGCCCCCGCGAGACGACGGAACAACGGTCTTGGCCCACCTGTGCAGTTGGGCCCGGGTGATGGCCGGCGCCCAGTGCAGGCGTCGGGAGGCGAGGAGCCAGTGGCAGGCGCCGAGCGCGGCGACGGCGGCCGTGCCGGGCGAGGGCATCGCCGCGAGCAGGTACGCCGCCAGGAAGAGGAAGGTGTACGAGTGCATCACCTCGCGCGCCACCGACCGCTCCTCGGTCGACTTAGCCGCGCTCGCGCCGCGCACCACGTACGCCGAGACCACGACGCACGGCGTCACGGCCAGGCTGGCGACCGGCAGCAGGCGCAGCGCGACGAACACGGCGTCCAGCGCGAACGGCGCCACGACCAGGGCGTAGACGGCCGCGCCGCGGCCGAACCCGACGACGGTCAGCCACAGGCTGGAGTAGCCGAGCAGCCGGTCGCCGGCCACGTCGGTGATGTCCTTGATGCCGGCGAGCCCGAGGCTGAAGGTGGCGAGCACGGCGGCGGCCGGCAGCACCGGGGAGCCGAGCGCGTCGGCGTCCGGGGCGGTGGCCCAGCCGGTGACCATGGGCAGGACCAGCGGCATGACGAGGATGAGCAGCGCGAGGACGCGGTGGCGCTTGAAGGCCGGGCCGATCGAGTAGCCGACGGCGATGGCGATGTCCACGACGATCATCGCGGCGAAGGCCGGCTCGGGGTCCAGCGCGAACAGCGCGGCGCCGCTGGCCGCGAAGACCAGCCAGGCGCCCACGGCGATCCGGGTGAGCCGGCGCCAGCCGATCGCCTCGCACAGGGCGGTGCGCTCGGGCCGGTTGACGACGTCGGCCTCGCGGTCGGCGATCCGGTTGACGGACTCGGTGCCGACGCAGAAGGCGAGCCACATCGGCACGGCCGCCAGCGCGCGGGCCACGGTGAGGTGGTCCACGGCGGCGAGGCCGGCGAGGAACCCCATCCAGTAGTAGGCGGCGAACCGGCAACTGCAAGCGCGCAGCACCAGGAGCGGCAGGGGTGCCCGCGCGCCACGGGCGGTGCTCACGTCCATGGCGGCGGCCCTGCCGGCGACGGTATGCCTGGGGTCAATTCAGCGCTCCGGGTTCGGGGTGGTGCGGACGTGTGCGCGGACAGGTCCGCTGTGGGGCAGGCGGGTTGGCGGGCCGTGGGGCGGGCGCCAGGGGTGGGCCGAGCGGTGCCTGAAGCCGGCACCGCGGCCGGCGCGCCCGCCGGGTGACGGCCCGCCGGGCCGTCTGGGGGACGCGCTACCGCTCGCGCGGGGCCGGGTCCACCGGCGCGGGCCGCCGGCCGCGCCGCACGGCGCTGCCGTTGCCGACGTCGTCGTCTCGCATGTTCGTGTCCCCCGTACGCGCCGCGGGCGCCCCGGTCACGGGGCGGCGCCGCGCGTGGCATCGCCGTACGACCGCGCGCACCGGCTGGTGAGCCGCGCGCGGACGGATCCGCCCGGCTGGGCGTGGCGAGCAAACTACAAAGGATGGTCACCCTTGTTCAATAGCGATCGGCCTCGCTGACAGGCCCCTGCCATGGCGCGCGGGCGCGCACTGGGGGCTCGCGCCCGGCGCGAACCGCCGTCGTCCCGGCGCCGCGACGCCGCTCACCGACCGTCCACCACTCTTCGGGCGCGGGTGTATCGGCCCTGGTCGGGGCGGAGTTGGTGGGTTCGGGACGCGGGTGCGCGCGGGTGGCCGGTGGCGGGCGCGGGGCGCGCGGCGCCCGGCGATCGGCGCTCCGGGACGCGCCGCCGGTGGCCGTCTCGCATGGCGGAACGGGGCCGCCAGGGGCGGTCGGCCGCGCGGTCCCGGCAGGAAGCTGGCACGGCCGGCGCCGCGCCGCTGTGCGCCGATCGGGCGGACCCCGGCCGGCCAGCGTTTTCGTCCCCTACGTCCGGGTACCCGACGCCGTCGTCACATCGCCCCCACCAGTCACCTCAGCCACCACAGTCACCCACCCGACGCCGTCGTCACGTCGCCCCCACCAGTCGCCCCAGTCACCTCAGCCACCACAGTCACCCACCCGCCGCCGCCAGTCGAACCATCCCCGTACCCCGCCGCTCCCGCGCGCCACGCGCGTCCCCGCCCCAGCACCCCGCACACCGCGTGCCCCACGCGCACCTCGCGAAGGAGACCCGCATGTCCTCGTCCCCCACCCCGGCACGCCCCGAGCCCGCCCGCGCCCTGCCGAAGGCGAGCCCTGCGGACACCGCCCGGGTGGTCGGCGCGCTGCTGCTGCCCGCCGTGGTCGCGGGTGTCATCAGGCGCCGGCCGGCGGGCATGGCGTTCACCGAGCGGGTGCGCTGGGACCAGCGGGGCCTACGGACCATGGCCCGGTTGCGCGGCGTGTACGGGGACGGGCCGCTGCTGCTGCGCGTCGCCGGGCGCGCCGTCGCGCTGCCGCTGGCCCCCGAGGACGTGGGCGACATCCTCGACCGGACGCCCGCTCCCTTCTCGCCCGCCACCTGGGAGAAGCGCGGCGCCCTCAGCCAGTTCCAGCCGCACGGGTCCCTGATCAGCGAGGGGCCCGAGCGCGCGGAGCGGCGCCGGTTGAACGAGGCGGCCCTGGACACCCCGCGGCCGCTGCACCACCTCGCGCCCTCGATCGTCGCCACCGTCCGCGACGAGGCCGCGGCCCTGCTCCGGCAGACGGACCGGACCGGGGAGCTGACCTGGGACGAGTTCGGGGCCGCGTGGTGGCGCACGGTGCGCAGGCTGGTCCTCGGCGACGCCGCCCGCGACGACGAGACGCTCACCCACCTGCTGAACCGGCTGCGCTCGGCCGGCAACTGGTCGGTGCTGCTCCCCCGGAAGCGGCGGGTCAGGGACGACTTCCTGCGCCGGCTGCGGCAGCACGCGGTCGCCGCCGGGCCCACGACGCTGGCCGGCGCGCTGACCGCGCGGCCCGCGAGCGAGGACGCCGACGCGGTGGGCCAGATCCCGCACTGGCTGTTCGCCTACGACGCGGCGGCCATCACCACGCTGCGCACCCTCGCGATGCTCACCCTGCACCCGGCGCACGAGGCGCGGGCCCGAGCCGAGGTCGCCGCCGGGGGACAGGAGCCGGACCAGCCGCGCACGCTGCCGTTCCTGCGCGCGTGTGCCCTGGAGACGCTGCGGCTGTGGCCCACGACCCCGCTGCTGCTGCGCGAGAGCACCGAGCCGACGCGGTGGCGGGGCGAGTCGGTCCCGGCCCGCACCGCGTTCCTCATCCACACCCCGTACTTCCACCGCTCCCCGGACACCGCGGGCCCCGACGGCGACCGCTACGTGCCCGAGCGCTGGCTCGACGGGCGGGCCGAGCGACAGCCGGCCCTGGTGCCGTTCAGCGCCGGCCCCGCCGAGTGCCCCGGCCGCAACCTCGTGCTGCTCACGGTGAGCACCTGGCTGGCGGCGCTGCTGGAGGGGCACACCTTCGAGCCTCCGGCCCACGCCCCGCGCCCCCGCCGGGACGGCACCCTGCCCGCGGAGTTCAGCCCCTTCGCGCTGCGGTTCACCGTCCGGGCCGGCACGGGGGCGGGCACCGGGGCGTAGTGCGCGCGCCGGCGCGGAGACGCGGTGCGCCAGGAGCGCGCCGGACGCGTGTCGGAGCGTGGGGCCCTGCCGGTGAGACCCTGCCAGTGAGGCCCTGCCGGGAGGCGGCAGGGCCTGGGGCCGTACGGGTGAGGGGTCAGGCCGCCGGGCCGAGGCGCAGCCGGACCTCCATCTCCTGGTCGCCGGGTACGGCCTTCTCCTCGCTCACCGCGAAGTGCCGCTGGAGGACGTCGCGTACCTGGTGGATCGGGGGCTCGGTGCCGTAGAGGTCCACGCTGACCGCCTGGGACAGGTCGGCGCGGGGAGCGGAGCCGCCGGGATCGCGGGTGTCCACGGTCATCGACCAGACCACGGGGTGCTCGGTCTCGGTGTCCACCGGCCGGCCCGCGTCGGGCCACTCGTCGGCGGCGGTCGCCGGGAACGCGGCGCGCAACACCCGGAACACGGCGTCCGCGTCGTCCCAGTCGCAACCGCGAACGTGTACGCCTACTCCGGCCGAACTCTGCTCAGTGCTCATGGCAGTCGGGTAGCCGCTGCGGCAGACTCAAAACCGACCACTCTCCTCGGCCTCGTCGTCCCCACCCGCTCCGGCCGCCCCGCCACCACTCCCCTCCGCGTCCCCGTCGGCCTCGGACGCGTCGGCGTCCGGGGCGCCCGGCACCTGGCGCGGCTCCAGCGGGCGCACGGCCGGACCCTGGAGGACCGAGCCGTCCACCGCGAACCGGGAGCCGTGGCAGGGGCACTCCCAGGTGTGCTCCGCGTCGTTGAAGCGGACCAGGCAGCCCAGGTGGGTGCAGCGGGCCGAGACGGCGTGCACGGTGCCGTCCTGGGCGCGGTAGACCGCGCACCGGCCGGCCCCCACCCGCACCAGCGCGCCCGTGCCCGGCGCGACGGCGGCCACGTCGTCGGCGGACGCGAGGCGCAGCCGGTCGCCGACGAAGTGCCGGGCCACCGTCGCCTGCTGGGACAGCAGCGGGCCCGCCTCGCGCAGCGGGTGCAGCCGGCGCGGGTCGTACAGGCCGGCGTGTTCGGGGCGCTCGCCGCAGATCAGGTCGGCGAGCAGCGTCCCGGCGAGCGCGCCGCTGCTCATGCCCCAGCCGCCGAAGCCGGTGGCGACGTAGACGTTCCGGGTCCCCGGGTGGAAGGGGCCGATGTAGGGCAGGCCGTCGGTGCTGGCGTTGTCCTGTGCCGCCCACCGGTGGGTGATCTCCGCGGCCGGGAAGTGCTGGCGCAGCCAGTCGGCGAGGCGGCGGTACCGCTCGGACGCGGCGCCCGTGCCGTCCTCGCCGTCGCCCGAGCCCGCGTTCCCGTCGCCGGTGCCCGGCGTGAACTTCTCCCCCGTCACGATGAGCAGCCGCCGCCCGTCGGGCCAGGGCGCGGTCCGCACCGAGCGGGTGCCGTCGTCCGGCGTGATGTACGTGCCGCGCGGCGCCTGCTCGGCGGGGAGGGTGGCAGCCAGTACGAGTTCGCGGGTCGGTTCGAGGCGGGCGAACATCAGGGCCCGGTCGAAGACGGGGTAGTGGGTGGCCACGACCACGTGCCGGGCCCGTACGACGGCCCCGTCCTCGGTCGTCACCCGGCACGGCGAGCCCTCGTGCAGCCCGGTGACCCGGCTGCGCTCGTACACCCGGCCGCCGCGCGCGACGATGCCCTCGGCCAGCGCGAGCAGGAACCGGCGCGGGTGGAACTGTGCCTGGCCGCCGACCCGCACCGCGCCGGCGACCGGGAACGGCAGGTCCGTCTCGGTGACGAACGTGGCGTCGAGGCCGGCGTCGGCCGCGGCCCTGGCCTCCGCGCGGAGTGTGCCGACGCGGCCGGGGTCGGTGGCGTAGGTGTAGGCGTCGGTGCGCTCCCACTGGCAGTCGACGCCCAGTTCCACGGCCAGCCGCTCGATGCCGCGCACGGCCTCCTGCTGCGAGGTGGCGTACTGGGCGGCGGCGCGCCGGCCCTGGGTGTCACGGAGCGAGGCGTAACGCAGCGTGTGCAGGGCGGAGACCTTGGCCGTGGTGTGGCCGGTCACGCCGGCGGCGACCCGCCCGGCCTCCAGGACGACCACCGACCGGCCGCGGCGCACCAGCTCCCACGCGGTGCACAGGCCCGCCATGCCACCGCCGATCACGGCGACGTCGGCGCTGGCCTCATCGGGCGGGCCGGGGTAGTCGGTGTCGGGGGTGCTGGCCATCCAGTACGAGGCGTCGGTGCCGGGCAGCGGCGTCGTGGCCGTCATGGGCGCTCCTTCGGGGCCGGTCCGTGCGCGGGCCGGGCCCGCACGGCGCCGCCGCCCGCGGCCCGGCCAGGCTCGCGCGGTGCCGCCCCGAGTACCCGTGCCCCGCGATCACAAACGCGCGGCCACCTGCGTACGAGGGGACGCGCGAAGGTGCGGGACCCCTGGGGGAGGGTCCCGCACCGCGCGCGGGTGGCGTCGCGACGGTGAGCGACGGGACGCCGTCCGCCGCCGGAAAGCGGCCGGCCACCCACGCGGTCACGCGTCCGACCGCCGTGCCGCCCCGGCCGGCCCGGTGGTCGGGGCGCGCCCCGCACGGGCTCGTGGCCTCCGCGCGGGACGCGCCGGTCTACTGGTGGTGCTGCCGCCGCCTCAGTTGTTGAAGCAGAAGGCTCGGCCGCCCATGTCCCAGCACTGGATCTGCCGGGTAGCCGTCCCCGCGTTGCCCGCCCGGTCGGTGACCGTCAGTTCGGCCGTGTAGGTCTTCTGGCCGGCCGGGTAGGTGTGCTTGGCCGTCACCCCGGTACCGCTCTGGCCGTCGCCGAACTTCCACGCGTACGAGGCGATGTCACCGTCCTTGTCACTGGACTGCCCCGCGTCGAAGTCACAGGCGTCGTACCAGCACGAGACCGAGAACCGCGCCACCGGCGGCTCCCCCGCCGGAGCACCCACCGACACCTTCTTGCTCACCGTCCCGGTCTTCCCGCTGTTGTCCGTGACCGTCAGCCTCACCTCGTACGAGCCGGCCTTGGCATACGTGTGAGAAGGCTTGACCCCCTCACCGGTCTTCCCGTCACCGAAGTCCCACGCGTACGAGGCGATCGACCCATCCGCGTCCCGCGACGCCGACCCATCGAACCCACACGACAGACTCGACTCCGAACACGAGGCCACGAACTCCGCCGTCGGCTTGCCGGGGTCGGCGGGGGCGCCGAGCTTGTTCACGTCGAGGAACTTGTTGGGCGAGCCGCTGCCCGGGTTGGTGACCACGCCGTCGCGCGCGGCGGCGATCACCGCGTCGGTGGCCTGGGTGGCGGACGCGCCCGGGTTGGCCTCCAGGTAGAGGGCGAGCGCGCCGGCGGCGTGCGGCGAGGCCATGGAGGTGCCGCTCATGTTGGCGTTGCCGGTGTCCGAGCTGTGGCTGGCCGAGGTGATGTTGCCGCCGGGTGCGAACAGGTCCATGCAGCGGCCGTAGTTGGAGAAGCTGGACCGGCCGCCGTTGCTGTCGGTGGAGCCGGCCGACAGCGCCTCGGGCGTGTCGGCGGGCGAGGTGCCGCAGGCGTCGGTGCCGGCGTTGCCGGCCGCGACCGCCGCCGGGAACCCGGCCTGCACGGCCCGCTTGGTCGCGTCCCGCATGCCCTGCGGGTCGGCGTTCTCACCACCGGAACCGAGGCTCATGTTGATGACGCCGGGCTTCTTGCCGTTCTTGATGACCCAGTCGATGCCCGCGATGGTGTCCGCGTCGGGCCCGTTGCCCGAGCAGTCGAGCACCCGCACGGCGACGACCTTCGCCTGCTTGGCGACGCCGTACTCCTTGCCGGCGACGGTGCCGGCCACGTGCGTGCCGTGACCACTGCAGTCGGCGGCGTCGGTGTCGTCGTCGATGAAGTCGTAGCCGGACGAGGCGCGGCCCTCGAAGGTCCTGTGCGAGAAGCGGGCGCCGGTGTCGATGACGTACGCGGTCACGCCCGCGCCGGTGCCCGGGTAGGCGTACGTCTTGTCCTGCTTGCCGTCGATCGCGTCCAGGCCCCAGGACGGCGGGCTCGGCTGGCTGCCGCCACCGTACGCGCGCACCATCAGGGACTGCTGGACGTACTCCACCGCCGGGTCCGCCGCCAGTCGCTTGGCCTGGGTGGCGGTCAGTTCGGCGGAGAAGCCGCGCAGGGCGGCGCTGTAGATCCGCTCGGCGGTGCCGCCGTAACGGTCGGTGAGCCGGTTCGCCTCGGCCGTGACCTGGGCCTCGGCCGTGGCCGAGAGCGAGGTCGCGCCCTTGAGCGAGACGATGTACTTGCCGTCGATGGTGCCCGGCGCCCCGGCGTTGATCACGCGGCCCTCGGTGGCCGCGCCGCCGGCGTCCGGGGTCGCCTGGGCGGGAGCGCCGGCCATGGCCAGCGCGGCGGTGGCGGCGAGCCCCGTGCAACACGCCGTCAACCAGCGGTAGGTCTTCCTCGCGGTTCGCATCCTGTGTGCCTCTGCCTCTCCGACTCGGTGGGTCGATCACTCCGGTGAGCCGATCGCTCCGGTGGGGGTGGTGCTGCTCGGTGCCTCCGTGACCCGGGCTGTGTGCTGGGTGTGTTCCAGGCTGGGTGGTGGGGTGTGTCCCAGGCTGGGTCGCGGGCTGTGCCTCGGGCCGTGTGGTGGGTGTGTGTCCCGAGGGGCCCTGGGCTGTGACGCGGGGTGTGCCCCGGGCCCGGGCGGTGCGTCGGGGTGGCGCGCTGCCCGGGCCCGGGCGTGGGGTGGGCCGCACGCGGCCGGCGGGGCGGGCGCGACCGGTGGGAGGTGGCGCGCCCGAGGTGCGGCGGGCGCGCCCCGGACGCACCCGCCGCCGGTCGAAGGGTTGGACTCAGGCCGGCCGGGTCTGCCGCCGGCTCAGCCGTTGAAGCAGAACGCCCGGCCGCCCATGTCCCAGCACTGGATCTGCCGGGTGGCCGTCTCCGCGTTGCCGGCCCGGTCGGTGACCGTCAGCTCGGCCGTGTACGTCTTCTGACCTGCCGGGTAGGTGTGCTCGGCCGTCACCCCGTTACCGGACTGCCCGTCACCGAACTTCCACGCGTACGAGGCGATGTCACCGTCCTTGTCGCTGCTCTGCCCCGCGTCGAAGTCACAGGCGTCGTACCAGCACGAGACCGAGAACCGCGCCACCGGCGGCTCCCCCGCCGGAGCACCCACCGACACCTTCTTGCTCACCGTCCCGGTCTTCCCGCTGTTGTCCGTGACCGTCAGCCTCACCTCGTACGAGCCCGCCTTGGCATACGTGTGCGCGGGCTTCACACCCTTGGCCGCCGTACCGTCCCCGAAGTCCCAGACGAACGCGGCGATCGAGCCATCCGTATCCCGCGACGCCGACGCGTCGAACTCACACGACAGGTCAGCCTCCGAACACGAGGCGACGAATTCCGCTGTCGGGGCGCCTGGTTCGGTCGGGGTGCCCAGCTTGGTGACGTTGAGCAGCTTGTTGGGTGAGCCGCTGCCCGGGTTGCCGACGACGCCGGAGTCGGCGTTGTTGACCAAGGCGTCGCGGACCTGTTGCGGGGTGGCGCCCTTGTTGCTGGAGAGGTAGAGCGCGGCGGCGCCGGCGGCGTGCGGGGTGGCCATCGAGGTGCCGCTCATGCCCGTCGAGCCGCCACCGTTCTTGGTGGAGGTGATGTTGCCGCCGGGCGCGAACAGGTCGAGGCAGCGGCCGAGGTTGGAGAAGCTGGAGCGGCTGCCGTTCTGGTCCGTGGAGCCCAGGGTGATGGCGGCGGGCAGCCGGGCGGGGCTGGTGCCGCAGGCGTCCTTGCCGTAGTCGTTGCCCGCGGCGACGGCGACCGGGACGCCCGCGTCGATCGTGCCCTGCGTGGCGTCGTCCAGGGCCTGGTCGCTGGGGCCGCCCAGGCTCATGTTGGCGACGGCGGGCTTGGCGGCGTTCTTGGTCACCCACTCCAGGCCGCCGACGACCTGTTCGGTGGAGCCGTTACCCGAGCAGTCCAGCACCCGGACCGCGACAAGCTTGGCCTGCTTGGCGACGCCGTAGTCCTTGCTGCCGATGGTCCCGGCGACATGCGTGCCATGACCATGACAGTCACTGGCGTCCGCGTCGTTGTCGATGAAGTCGTAACCGCTGCTGGCCCGCCCCTCGAAGTTGCTGTGCCGCAGGTCGGTCCCGGTGTCCACGACGTACGCGGTGACGCCGTCGCCCTGGTTCGGGTAGGTGTACGTCTTGTCCTGCTTGCCGTCGACCGCGTCCAGGCCCCAGGACGGCGGGTTCGGCTGCGTGCCCACGGCCCGCACGGTGTTGTTCGTCTGGACGTAGCGCACTTCGGGGCTGGCCGCCAGGCGCGCCGCCTGTGCCTCGGTGGCCTGGAGCGAGAAGCCACGGAAGGCCGCCGCGTACACCGCGCGGACGGTGCCGCCGTGCGCGTCGGTCAGTTCGTCGGCCCGCGCCGCGACGGCGGCGCGGGTCTCGGCGGCGACCGAGGGGGTACCCCTGAGGGCGACGATGTACTGACCCTTGATCGCGTCCGGCTGCCCCGCGCCGATGACCGTGCCCCGCGCGTCGCCGCCCCCGGCGGCGCCGGCCGGGACCGTGCCGACCGTCGCGAAGAGCGTCGCGGTGGCCGCGCCCAGACACAGCGCGCTCCACCGTCTCTGCCGTGCTGACATCTGTGCTCCTTCTGAGGGGGAGACGGCGCCCGGCCCGATATGTGCGGTCGGGCCGGGCGCCGGGGTCCGGCGCCGGCGTGGGGGGTTGGATGGGAGAGAGCGCGACGCCGTGTGACGCGCCCACCCTCGTGGCGCACGGGACGGCAAACAATCCGTGGTGCGGTAGGTAGGGGGTACGTATCCTCGGCCAGCCAGCCAGCCGGGCCCGGGACCTGAGGCTCAGGGCCCCGTCCCGAGCTCGGCCCGGTCCGGCTCCGCTCCTCGGGGGTCAGCCCGCGCCGGGTACCTCGCCGCGCGAGGCCACGTTCAGCTTGCGGAGCACCTTCGCCACGTGCTGCTCGACCGTGCGCGGGGACAGGAACAGCACGTCCGCGATCTCCCGGTTCGTGTGCCCGAGCGCGACGAGGCGGGCCACCTCCCGTTCGCGCGGAGAGAGTTGGTCCCCGTAGCCGCGCCGGCCACGGCGGGACGGGGTGCTGACACCGTTGCCACGCAGCACCCTGCGGCAGCGGGCCGCGTCGCGGGTGGCCCCCAGGGCGGCGAACCGCTCGGCCAACGCCGCCAACTCGCCCGCCAGCCCCGCCCCACTCGCCTCTCCCGTCCCGGCCCCGCTGGTCCCCTCGCCGGCCCGGTCCCCGCCGGCCGCGCCGCCCACCCCGCCGGGGCCCGCCCCGCGCGGGTCCGCCCCGCGCGGGTCCGCCCCGCGCGGGTCCGCCCCGCCCGGGTCCGGCGCGGCGAGCCGGCAGCGCACGGCGGCCTCGGCCGCGCGGGCCGCCGAATAGGGCCTGGGCAGCGCGGCGTACCGCGCGCTCGCCTCCTCGAAGGCGGCGACGGCCTCCGCGCACCGGCCCCGCGCGTACGCCAGGACGCCACGGCACGCCGCCAGCGCGGCGGTGGCCAGCGGCGCGTCGCGGTCGGCGATGCCGGCGGCGTACTCGGCGACCGCCGCCTCCGCGTCGGCCACCCGTCCGCAGCGTACGAGCGCGGTCACCGCCATGGGCATGAGGTCGGCGCCCCACACCCACATGTCCTTGCGCCGGACGCGGGCGATGGCCCGGTCCGCCTCGGCGCGGGCCGCCTCCAGTTCGCCTCGGGCCACCCACACCCGGATCATCGCGCCGGAGGCGGCGGCCAGGATGGGGCTGGGAGCGTTGGCGGGATCGCCGAGCGCGGCGGCGTCCAACTCCTCGGTGGCCTCCTCCCATTCGCCGCGCGCCACGGCGAGCAGCCCCAGGACCAGGTGCGCGTCGGCGGAGATTCCGGAGACGCCCTGCACCATGTCGATCAGCCGGCGCGCCCGCTCGGCCAGCCCCTGCCAGTCGCCGACGCTCCACTTCAGGCGCAGCGAGGTGCCGTCGATGATCCCCTGGAGCCACGGCGAGCCGCACTCGGCGGCCAGCCGCTGCCCCTGGTGACGGAAGCGCTCCGCCGCCGCGTAGTGCCCGAGCCAGGTGGTGGCCTCGGCGAGGTTGCCGGACAGTCGGGCGACCTGGAGCCGCTCGGCGACGCTCCGCCCGGCGCCCACCAGATCGTCGGCCTCGGCCCAGGCCGCGGGGTCGCCCGCCATCATGCGCAGGGTGACGTGGTTGCCACGGACCGCCAGCCGCAGGGCCGGGTCCGACCGGTCGGTGAGCAGCCGCTCGGCCCGGACGATCCACCGCTGGTAGACGGCGTACGGGTGCTCGCCCCAGCTCGCCAGCGCCAGCGCGGCCATGCCACGGGCGGCGAGCGCCGGGTGGTCTCGCAACTCCTCGACCGCGATCTCGGTGTCGGCGCGGCCCTGCTCGTAGTTGCCCGCCTGGTTGTAGAGCAGCAGCCCGAGGTTGAGCCGGATCTCGCCGCGTACGGTGTCGGGCATCTCGCAGTGCAGCACGATGCGGCGCAGCAGGGCGACGGCCCTGCGGTAGGCGAGGCCGATCACCGCGACGCGGCTGAGCTGGGTGGCGAGGCGGGCCCGGTCGCCGGCGCGGAGTTCCGGGTCGGACAGCAGTCCCTCAAGGATCTCCACGGCGACGGCGGTGTCGCCCAGCTCCCTGGCGGCCTCGGCCGCCTCCGAGCCGTGCCGCAGCCAGGCTTCGAGGTCGCCGGCCCGCCGCGCGTGGTAGGCGAGTTGGACCAGCGGCGGCGGCTCGGCGGCGGCGAGCCGAGCCATCGCGCGCCGGTGCAGCCGCCGCCGGTCCACGCCCGGCAGGGAGCCGTAGACCGCCTGTTGGGCGAGCGGGTGGCGAAAGCCGTAGCGGTCGTCACCGACGTCGTAGAGCACGCCCGCGAGCAACGCCTCCCTGATCCCGCCGCCCGCGTCGGCCCCGCCCCCGAGCCCGGCCCCGTCCGCGTACGGCGTGTCACCCACGCTGCCGTCGAGGCCGGGCTCGCCCGCCGCGACGGCGGCGATCAGGTCCTCCGTGGCGGGGATGCGCAGCACGGCCGCCGCGCGCACCACGGCCACCGCCGGCGGCGTCAGGGCGGCCATCCGGTCCGCCATCGCCTCGCGCAGCAGCGTGGGGACCTCCATCGCGTCGAGCGTGTCGCGCCCGGCGTTCCAGCCGGCCGGGAAGCCGCTGGCGGCCAGGCCACGGACCACCTCCTCCAGCACGAACGGGATGCCAGCGGTGCGTTCGTGTAGTTCGGCGGCGAGTTGGGCGGGGACGGCCGTGCTCCCGGTGATGGCGGCGGTGAGGCTGCCCACGGCCGACACGTCCAGCGGCCGGAGCCGGATGAGGACGGAGGTGGTGCCGGGCGGGTGCCGGTAGGCGCGGCCCAGCGGGAGGCCGGCGCCCGGCAGGTCCTCGCGGCGGTAGCTGAGCACGGTCGCCATCCCGGGCGGCGGCTCGTCGATGAGGAAGCGGACCAGGTCGCGGGTGCCGTCGTCGGCCCAGTGCAGGTCCTCCACGACCACGACGACCTGCCCGAGCGAGGCGAGCAGCGCGCGTACGGCCCGGAACAGCCGGTGCTGGCGGGCCCGGTGGTCCTGGAGGGGCTCCGGCGCGGGCGGCAGGGCGTCGGCCAACTCGGGGAGGTAGGGCCGCAGCGCGCCGCACACCGCGCCGAGCCGGCCCAGCACCCGCCCTTCGAGCTGCCGCAACAGGTCGAAGAACGGTCCGTACGGAAACGGCTCGCGCAGCGGGTGGCAGGCGCCCAGCAGGACGTGCCGGCCCCGCATGGCCGGCGCCTCCAGCGTCTCGCGGATCAGCCGGGTCTTGCCGATCCCGGCCTCCCCCTCGACGAGGGCGACCGAGGGCGGGCGGGTCAGCGCGTCGAGCAGCGTACGGAACTCGTCGGTGCGCCCGACGAGGAACGGGGCGCCGAGGCGACGTAGGACGGAACTGGTCATGAGGGAACTCCGTGCCCGAGGGAAGGCCGAGGCCGTGGTGGCCGGCCGACCCGGGCGCGCCCTCGTCACCCGGCCGAGCCCGACGGCCGGCCCACTGCCGGCCTCCCGGGCTGCCGCGAGCCCGGCCCCTCTTCTGCCTGCCGTCACGCGTGGCGCGCACATCGCCATTCGGTCACCGCGGTGACCGTGAAGCTACGTTCCACGGGCCGTCGCGGCAAGGGAACGCACACCACGACCGGCGACAACGTCGGGAACGGAGACCTCCGGTCCGGACCAAGCCCGGCGATATGTGCGCCTCGTGGCCCTGGTAGGGCGCTCGATGGGCGGGCCGCCTTCCGTCAGAACTCGTAGTTGGCGATCAGCGCGTTGCCCGCCACGTCGTACACCGAGACAAAGCCCCGCTTCGAGTCCTTCCACTTGTCGAACGCCTCGGCGAGCGCAGTGGCCGAGGCCATGCTGTCCTCCACCGGCGTCAGGCCCCCGTTGATGTCCGTGGAGATGTACGCGTTGCCGGTATTGGCGTCCCATTCCCCAAGGATGTCCAGCACGCGGGTTGCGGCCTCGCGCTGGAGAGCTGTTCCGTTGTCATCGACCCAGGCACGGAAGTCAGCACCGTTCTTCTTCGACCGCGCCTTGTCCGGGTCGGCGGGAAGAACCTCCTGGATGCGCGAGGAACTCTCGGGCGTGGTTTCGGTCCACTCGCAACCGGTCGTGAGGCCGATGACGAGGAGCGTTCCGAGGACGGGGGTCACGGAGCATGCTAAGTGTGTGCGCATTTGGGCGCGACTCCTTGTCAGGCGGGCCACGCCCCGGCGCAAGGCCGGGGCGTGGCGTGGCGTGGCGTGGCATGTATACGGCTCAGAACTTGATGGCGTCCGCTTTGTCGTTCCAGTTTCCACCGTAGGTGTACGAGTACTTCTTGAAGTTCGGCCACAGGCTGTACCCAGAGGCGAGCATAAGCTTCGGGTCAGGCAGACCGGTACGGAAGTCGTAGAGGGTTATCCCGCGCTGCACCCGGTTGATGTAGGCCGAGGACGCCTTGTCTCGGAAGCTAGGGCTGTACTGGTCAAGGTGGCGGGTTTTCGCCGTCTTGTACCAGGGCCACTGGAGACGTCGCCCCTGATAATCGGCATGCTGCCACAGACACACCCAGTTGTTGGGGCAAGAGTCATACCGGGCACGCGTGGCCGGCGCCGCTGTTGCCGCGCCACGCCTGGCCTCCTCCGTAGGGGCATGTCGAGCGAGGTACTCGTTGGACTCCTCTGGTGTGTCAAAGCACTGCATCGTGCCGTCCTCTGACACCTCAGCGCACACCTGAGCGCCGCCGAGATCCGCGGAGGCGGGGTCGATCGCTTCTCCCTTGTAGTACATGTAGACCTGCGGTGCGTTCTCCACCTCTTCGTGGACCTGCGCCTCCTCTTCAGGCGTGAGCACGCTCGAGCTGGCCTCCGGGCCGTCGGGGGCGGAGTCTTCGGCAAAACCGGGGGTAACAGCCATCCCCGTTGTTACAAGGGTTAATACAGTAACAGCAATGGCGGCGCGAGTGCGAGTGCGCACTGTCGATCAAACCCTCTCCATAAAACAATGCATTGACCAGACGAGAATTGAAACCTTGAAATCCTTCCGACAGAGGTTCGAGCGGGGAACTAGCAGGACATCAGCGTCCGACAGTTCGCAGACATCCCAGAGAGCTCTCGTCACCAGCTATGCGATGCCAGCACATGACGCAAAACGAAAAGCGTCCGCCTCCTCGGCAATTGGTGTGCCGCAGGGGGGCAGGCACCTACAGCACAATCGACCCGGTACTGACCGTCGCGGGGTTACGAGAGAAAGAGTGTCGCTGACATTTCGCAGCGCAGACACCAAGCGACAGAGGAGCTGAGGTTTTTCCACTACGAACCGTGTGGCCGTGCCCTTAAGTCAACCCCACACGGTACGTAGTGATCTGTCTCGACGCACTTCTGGTACGCGTACCCGACGATAGCTGGGCGACAGGTGCTCACTGGACATGACGGGCGTGACGACGAAGCGTCGGGTCGCGGAGTACGCCGGCTCCCTGACCAGGTGTCTCGTTCCAGGAGCGGATCTTGTTGGCGACGTGCGCAAGCTTGGCGTCGCCGGGCCGCACGTTCAGGTAGAACAGGCCCGGGTGGGGTCGCCTGTCGTCTCCGCCCCACCTGACGATTCCCTCGCAGTCTGCGGCGATATCGTGGATGGCTAGCACCTCGTGCGGGCTGAACGCGTCCTGCATACCAGCCATATACCAGGAAGGCCGAATGACAACGGCGGTGCCGGATGCCTGGTTGCTTTCGGGCAGCTGGCTGTCCCGGGCGTTCGAAGGATGGACCCACCCTCGAACCGCTGGCTCTTCACCTCGCACACCAAGTTCGTTCACCTGGTAGTGGAAACGACGAACGGCGTGCACGAGAACTGTTGCTACGTCACCGGCTCTGACCGCAAGGGAGAGGCCGGTTCCAGCGATCGGTTGTGTCCAAATAGACCCACCGTCATCGACAACGTTCTCCATTTCCCATCCGTTCGCGGAATTTCGACCGGTCAGGATGCGACGGCGGCGGGCCTCAAGCTTGCGCAGCGCCTCTTTCCGGCCGTCGTCCTTGAGGGCTACTGGCACGGCGAACGCAGGCGTGGGGGCGAGTCCAGCGGTAGTGATAGTTGCCAGTGCGGTGGCGCCGACGGCTGTGGTGACGACCTTACGGCGATTCATCTCGCTGTGGCTCAAAAGAGTCAACTTTCCTTCCCTGCCATGTCACTGACGCGCTGTTTGCGGCGGAGCAGGGTCGCGGTAATACCGAAGACCAGGGCGAGCGACAGGGCGATGGCGATGGACGGGTTGGTGTAGTCGGGGATGAGGACGGTGTGAGTGCCTCCGCCCTCGGTACGGCATACGAGTTGGAGAGGAACGAAGTCACCGTGGAACGCTTCCACTCTCCGTGTCCCGCTACCAGCTGCCTCTGCGCACTCATTACCGACCTCCTGCCGCTCGCGGAAGACGACATGCAGGCAGCCCCATAGGTACAAAGCCAATGAAGCAGCGAGGGACAAGAGGGCGAGGTCGCTATACGCCGCGGCTAGCGAGCGACGGCGTAACCGCGCGAGAGACGAGCACAGGTATATGACGAGCCCGAACAAGACAGCAGGCCCAGCCAGCATGATGGCGGTGAGCGCCGTAATGTTGTGCACCTGGTAGGGGTCGGATGCCGGCATGGGCGAGTCAGGACTCCCGGATGACGCGGTTGTACTTCTCGAAGATGGCGTACAGGGGCATCCGCAGCTTGGCATCGCTAAAGGCAGGTTCGACTGGACCCTGGTACCGACGCAAAACCTCGTATATCTCGGTCTCGCTGTAGTCGAGCGCCGGGCGACGAATCTTTGTCTCCTCCTCAGCGCCCTTCTTGCCGTCGGCAGACCAGATGTGGACATGAGCCACGGTGCGAACATTGAAGGCGTTGTCCTCAAGGAGACGCAGCCACATCTTGTACCTGTCCGCCTTTGTACTGGGGCGGACATCGGCAGGATCGAGGAGCTGGCCGTCAACAAGGCCGTCACGAATGGAGTTGTTCCACGCCAGGATGCCGGTTCGTCCTTGGATCTGCGCGACTCCGGTGCTGCTGTCCTGAATCGCGTCGATCACCGGAAGATCCTTGGCCCAGTCCGGAAGGACGCCGGTGTAGTAAAGGCCGACAGCACCGTCCTTGGTCATGTCCTCCTTGCCGTAGTGACAAAACTCCCAGAAGGCGGTGGTCTGGATCAGGGCCTTGCGCATGCGGAACCTACGGGCAGTTGACGTGATGACATCGTCCAGCGAAATGATTGTTTCCAGGCAACGCAGGCGCGTGTAGACACTATTGAGCCCCTCACCTCTCCCGATGGCGGCCATGTATTGTGTGGCCTCGGTCGCCAGCGCGTTCAGCAAGGAGCCGTTAAAACCGATATCAAGCTTCTGAGAAGGGGCGACATTGAAGCTGCCCTGGCCGGCGTCGCGTCCCGACGCGATGTTGTTGTCGATCTCGATCTGTCCGTCACCAGAGCCAACCGTCTTCGTGACAATCTGGTCGAAAGCCCAGTCATTCGGCAACCGGTAGCCGAGATTCCCGGAGAATCCGGATGACATATCGGAAACGAAGCTCGCGTCTGTGTATCCGGCTTCGCCGGCACGAGTGCATACGTTGCGCGGCCCATAGATCCCGATCTTGAATGGGCTGCCCAGTCGGTCCATACGGTCTCTGATGCTCTGAAAGTACGGCAGGACCTTTGCGGTGACCTCTTCGTCAACCGCGTCGTAGTCGACAGCGAAGTAGATTCGTGTCCCGTATTTGAACCCGTGCTCTTCGGCCTTGTATGCGGCGCTCAAGCAATCCAGGACACCCTGGTCTGGGCTGTAATAGTCAACCGATCGAGCCCACGTCTGGTAGATCGGAAAGCAGCGCAGCCCGTACTTCTCGATCGTCGCCAGCTCGCCCGGCTGGATCTCCTTCTCGGGCAGGTTCGTCGTCGATGGGTTGAGCAGGTAGCGGCCGATGTACTGATAGCCCGCAGCCTTCAACGCCTGTGCCCGTGCAGGGGTGATCTTTGTAACGCCATCGCACGCCGTGCCCTTACGCGACTGGTCCCCGTAGGAGACAAGCAGCGACGCCCAGGTTTGGAAGTCTCCGGCCCCGGTGACGGGCAGTTTCGCGAACGCTTGAAATTGCTCGACCCCGGCCTTCACTTGGCTGGTGAAGTTGCCGAAAGAAACGCTTCGGCCGTTGAGGATCATGGCGGCCGTGAACAAGGATGCCCATGTTCCCGTGCTACCGCTGGTCAGGGTGTGCCCTCGCAAGCCCTCCTGAGTGCCCGGGCCGAATACGCCATTGGCGGTCCCGTCAGTCATGCCCAGTTCGTACTGGATAGCGAGCAGCATGGATCGGGCGACATCACGAGAGTGGTGACCGTCGCAAGGAATGATAAAGAAGTCCCTGCGGTGCACGTAACGGCCGTTTAGCCATTGTTGAATCGAGCGAATCACGTCAGAGCCGCTGCTGACAGTAACGTAGGCGTCCATGTTTAACAGGCCCTTGAACACCTTCGGCGTCAGATCACCGCCAGGGGAGGTTTCGAGGACTCCCATGTTGCTCTTAAGTTCCCGAACGGCGCTTTGCACCCGGGAGTTGTACGTTCCGTCGATCTCCCCACCGTCATACCCTTTACAGTACAAGGCGGACTGAATAATGCGGCAGAAGATCGCAGACGGCACCGTGGAAGCATTTAGCTTGGGGTATTTTGCCTGCAGGGCACTCATGGTGCCCTGCCCAAAGCTGTTGGACAGCGTCTTGATACCTAGTTCGAACTGGAGAGCACGAGTGAGGGCGTACATCATCGGCCACCCGGTCCGGCCATTTTCGTCGAGCTTCGATATGCCCAATAACGCGCCGTCACCATAAGTCGTGTTGAGGAACCGTTGGGCTCTACGAACCTGCTCATCCGCCATGAAACGCGGCATCTCCTTCAACAGTTATGTGCATCAACAGGGCGAGCAAATAGCAGAGTGAGACACGCTCCAAGGTTGCAGGCTTCGGCTAAGGCGCGCGCCGATGGACAGGTAGAACGCATGCACTGGTCAACAGTTAGGTTGTCAGCTCGTGCGGCGCCGACAGGGCAAGAATCCCTGACGGCGATATCAGAACCACTGACTCGGACGAGCTGACTCGCGAGACAGAGATCCTACTGCATAGCGATGCGCTCCCACATAATGACGCCCTAGCCGTCAAGATGATGTACGCGGGGCCGGCTCGTTCAGCAGACGGGCACAGCAATCACCTTATGCACGCAGGGCAGGCAAGGACTAGACCGGGGCGAACCTTGGCCGATTTATGGCAACACTGTGAAGATTCCGCTTCTACCGCTTGCTCGCATCCCGTTCGACGCGCGAGCTGTACAGAACTCGCGAGATCCGAGGTAAGGGGTATTGGGGTCCATCACCGGAGTGTGGCTCAAACTACGCAGCCGGCATGCCGCTAAGCCTCTCCGTCGCCGCCACCCGCCGATGCGGCAGTGACGAAACTCGTCAACGTGTGAACTGACGAAGCCTCCTCGCCCCAAGACGCGTACGCCTACGGATCGAAACGCGGATTGTTCCCCTCCCCCCACGACCCTACGGTCGCCCCATCTCCCAACCTGTCATGCACTCGTCCATCACGGCGCGTGCCTGTCGTCCGGACGGGAGCCGCCCGCCCCACGGCGGGCTCCTACCTGGAAAGGGAAGGCATGAAAGGAACCAGCCGGCTGGCCATGGCGGCCAGTCTCGCGGCGGCGGCTCTCGCGTTCACGCCCCTGTTCGCCGGGGGCGCGCAGGCGGTGCCCACCCCGGCCACCGAGCGCACGCAGGCCGTCAACCCGACCGACACGGCGCCCGCGCCCAGCGGACCGAACACCCGGATCATCGGCGGCGAGCCCACCACCGTCGCCGCCTACCCGTACCTCATCGCCGCGCTCCGCGAGGGCGGCCCGCGTCCGATGGGGCAGACGTGTACCGGGTCGGTGATCGGCCCGAAGACGATCCTGATCGCCGCGCACTGCAAGGACAGCGACGGGGCCAAGTCCTTCTACTACGGCGCCGACGACCTCAACAAGCCCGAGGGCGGCGTCCGGATCGACGTCGAGTCGTACACCCAACACCCCAAGTACGAGTCCCCGAACGGCTGGCAGACCGGTTACGACGTGGCCGTCGTCCAGACCAGGCAGACGATCCCGGTCAAGGGCGGGCAGTACGCCAGGTTCGCGACCTCGGCGGACAGCGAGCTGTCCAAGCCGGGCAAGACCGGCACGGCGATCGGCTACGGCCGCACCCGCGACGGCGAGAACCAGTACGCGCAGCTCAAGAAGGCCGACCTGCCGATCGTGGACGGGCGCAACACGTGCGGCTCGTTCGGCGGCTTCAACGACGCGTTCATGGTCTGCGCCGGTTACGCCGACGGCCACGACGGCATCTGCCAGGGCGACAGCGGCGGCCCGCTGGTCGTGGACAACGTCGTGGTCGGCGTGGCCTCGTGGGTCAAGACCGGCTGCGGCAGCTACGGCGCCTGGGGCCGGCTCACCGGCGAGATGGGCGACTGGGTCAAGACCCAGCTCCCGAACGTCGAACCGGGCGCCCCGACGGCGGAGTTCGTGGCCTCGTGTTCGGAGTCGAGTCTCTCGTGTGGGTTCGATGGGTCGGCTTCGCGGGACGCGGATGGGTCGATCGCCTCGTACGCGTGGGACTTCGGTGACGGGAAGACGGGCGAGGGGATCAAGCCTTCTCACACGTATGCCAAGGCCGGCTCGTACGAGGTGAAGCTGACGGTCACGGACAACAGCGGGAAGACCGGCACGGTGAGCAAGAAGGTCTCGGTGGGTGCTCCGACGGGGGAGCCGCCGGTGGCGCGGTTCTCGGTCTCGTGCTGGTACGACGCCTGTGACTTCGACGCGGGGCAGTCCAGCGACAAGGACGGTGACATCGCCTCGTACGCCTGGAAGTTCGGCGACGGCCAGACCGGCACCGGCGTCACGGCCAAGCACACCTACCCGGCCGGCCAGAAGACCTACACCGCCGAACTGACGGTCACCGACCGGGCCGGCAACGCGGGGACGGCCACCCGCAAGATCCAGTGCTGGGACATGGGCGGCCGAGCCTTCTGCTTCAACAACTGAGCCGGCGGCAGCACCACTGGTAGACCGGGCACGAGCGCGCGCCGCGTGCGGGACCGCAGGGGGGTCCCGCACGCGGCGCGCCGCGGCGCCCCGGCTCACTCCCCCGTCGCCTCCGGCCAGGCCGTGAAGCGGCGGAAGCCGTAGAGGAGCGGCGAGGGCGGGGCGGGGGGCGCCGCTGGCGGAGCGGCGGTGTCGTCGCCGGGGGAGCCTTGGTGGCGCCGGCTCCGGGGGCGGCTTCGGGGACGGCGAACCGGACCTCGGTCACGGCGCCGAAGATCACCCGGTGATCGCCGGCCGGGACCGTGTGTGTGACCCGGCAGGCAGCGAAGGCCAGGGCGTCGTCCGTGAGCATCGGCAGCCCGTCGGCCCCGGCGGGCGCCCAGCGCACGCGCGCGAAGCGGTCGCCCTCCCCGGCCGCGAAGAGACGGGCCGCCGGCCTGGCCCGGTGGTGCAGCAGGTTCACGGCGAACCGCCCGCTGTCCGCGATGGGCCCGGCCGTACGCCCCCGATCGCTGACGCAGACCAGCAGCATCGGCGGGTCGAGGGCCACGCTGCACAGCGAGGTGCAGGTGAAGCCGTACGGGGTGCCGCCGCTCAGCGTGGTGACGACGGCGACGCCGGTCGGGAAGGCGCCCATCAGGCGCCGGTAGGCGTCCGGGCCGACCGTGGCCTGGTGCCGCTCCGTAGCCGCTTCGGTAGCTGCTTCGGTCATCTGTCGCGCTCCCCCTCGGGCCCCGCCGATCGGGGACCGCCGGCGGCGCGTGCCCGACCCACTGTGCGCCCGGGCCGCCCCCGCGAGACCGGGGCGGCGCCAACATGGCCCAAAGTGCCGCTTGCGGAACGGGAGGCGGGCGTGGCAACGCACCGGCTGGCAGGAAGCGGACAGGCTCTCCGGGCGCGCGCGGGTGCGCGGTCATGACGGGCGCGTGCCTGTGCCCGTGCGCACGTGTCCCGCGCGGCGGCGTGCCCGTGCCGTGGCGTGCCCGCGCGGTGGCGTGCCCGCGCGGTGGTGTGACCGCGCGGTGGTGTGACCGCGCGGCCGTGCGGCCGGTTCGCGCGCCGGTTACGCGCCCCGCCTCGTCCGCGGGGGCCCGAGGAACGAAACACCGTGGCCGGATGGGGGCGCCGAATGCTTCGCTGGTGATCATGAGCGATCTGGAGATCCGTACCGCCGAGCCGTCCGACGCCGCCGCCGTGCTGGCCTTCTGGCGGACGGCGGCCGAGGGGACGAGCGTCAGCGACGACGAGGCGGGGGTGCGCGGGCTCGTGGCCCGCGACCCGGGGGCGCTGTTGCTGGCCGAGTCCGGAGGGCTGCTCGTGGGGACCGTCATAGCCGGCTTCGACGGTTGGCGGTGCAGCCTCTACCGACTGGCCGTCCTCGCGACCCACCGGCGGCGCGGCATCGCGACCGCCCTGCTCGCGGCGGCCGAGCGACGGTTCGTGGAGCTGGGCGGCCGGCGCGCCGACGCCATGGTGCTGGAGGCGAACGAGCGGGCCCACCCCGCCTGGCAGGCCGCCGGCTACCACCGCGAGGACCACTGGCGACGCTGGGTGAAGCCACTGGCCCGCCCCTGACCCCGACCCCCACCGCGCGGTCGGAGCCGCGTGATCGGAGCCCACGGCCAAAGCCTTACGGCCGAAGCCCCACGGTCAGAGCCGTACAGCCGAAGCCCCGTAGCCGACGCCGCCCCCTCACCGCGCCCGGTCGCCCGCCAGCATCGCCGCGTCGCCCAGGTCGGCCGTCCGCAGGTACTCGAGCAGCACCCGGCGCAGCTCGCGGGCCGCGCGGGGTGGGGCCACGTCCTTGCGGTGGGCGACCGCGATGGTGCGGGTCATGGTCGTGCCGGCGAAGGGGGTGACGCGCAGGCCGGAACGGGCCGCCACCATGCCGGGCACGACGGCGACGCCCAGGCCCGCGCGGACGAAGCCGAGCACGGCGTCCATCTCGCCGCCCTCCACGGTCAGGGTGGGCTCGAAGCCGGCCGCGCGGCAGGCGGCCATCGTGAACTCGCGCAGGTCGTAGCCGCGCCGGAACATCGCGAGCGGCTTGCCGCGCAGGTCCGTGACCCGTATCCGGGGGCGGGCGCCGGCCGGCGGCAGGGAGCTGGGCGAGGAGACGACGACCAGTTCCTCGTGCAGCAGCTCGGTGGTGGCCAGGGCCGGGCCCTGGCTGGGCTGCGGGCTGATGATCAGCGCGAGGTCCAGTTCGCCGGCGCCGAGCGTGCGCACCAGGTCCTGCGAGCCGTCCTCGTCCACGAGCAGGTCCACGCCGGGGAACTCGTCGTGGAAGCGGCGCAGCACGTCGGGGACCAGGCTCGCGCAGAGGCTGGGTGGGGCGCCGAGGCGTACCCGGCCGCGGCGCAGTTGCGCCACCTCCTGCACCTCGCGGCGGGCGGTCTCGGCGTCGGCGAGGATCTGGCGGGCCAGCGGCAGCAGGGCGGCGCCGGCGTCGGTGAGGGTGATGTTGCCGCGGGCCCGGTAGAAGAGGTCCGCGCCCAGTTCCCGTTCCAGGGTGCGGATCTGTTGCGAGAGGGATGGCTGTGCCACGTGCAGCGCTTCGGCGGCCCGCGTGAAGTGCCGCAGATCGGCTACGGCCGCGAAATAGCGAAGCTGTTGTAGCTGCATGCTCGGATGATAGTCGGACGCTATGGAAACGAGCTCCTTCATGTCTTGGACTGATGGCACGGAGTGTCTCTAGCGTCGTGTGTCATGGCACTGGCGACCCGGACGCCCCGTCCCCCTTCCCTCATCGGCTCCGTATGGCGGTCGACCGTCGGCAAGAAGACGATCATGGCCGTCTCGGGCCTGATCATGCTCGGCTACCTCGTCTCGCACCTCTTGGGCAACCTCAAGGTCTTCTTCGGTGCCGACGAGTTCAACGGCTACGCGCACTGGCTGCGCACCATCGGCGAACCGATCCTCCACCACGGCTGGTTCCTGTGGATCGTGCGGCCGGTGCTGCTGGCCGCCGTGATCCTGCACGGCGTCACCGCGTACCAGCTCAGCCGCCGCGACCTGGCCGCGCGCCCGCAGAAGTACGCGCACCAGCGCAAGGAGCAGTCCTACGCGACGCGCACCATGCGCTGGGGCGGGGTGATCCTCACCCTGTTCATCATCTGGCACATCCTCGACCTCACGACGCTGACCGTGAACGAGCGGGCCGAGGAGGGCCACCCGTACGAGAACCTCGTGGCCTCCTTCAGCACCTGGTACGGCAACACGATCTACATCACCGCGATGATCGCCGTCGGGTTGCACATCCGGCACGGGCTGTGGAGCGCCGCGCAGACGCTCGGCGTGGCCAGCGCCCGCCGCACCCGGGCCCTCAAGATCACTTCGAACGGCCTGGCGCTGGTGATGACCTGCGGCTTCATCTCCATCCCGGTGAGCGTGATGCTCGGATTGGTGGACTGATCATGACTGGTACGGCTGACACGACCGCCACGGAGCGGACCGGGACCGACCCCGCCACCGACTCCCCCGCCACCGACTCCGCCACCCCCGGCGAGCGGGCCCCCGGCGGCGACTACACCGCGTACGGCGTGGGCGTGCCGCTGGTGGACACCAAGGCGCCCAAGGGTCCGATCGAGGAGCGCTGGAAGAACCGCCGGTTCGAGGCCAAGCTGGTCAACCCGGCCAACCGGCGCAAGTACACCGTCATCGTGGTCGGCACCGGCCTCGCCGGCGGCGCGGCCGGCGCGACGCTGGCCGAACAGGGTTACAACGTCGTGCAGTTCTGCTACCAGGACTCGCCGCGCCGCGCCCACTCCATCGCCGCGCAGGGCGGCATCAACGCCGCCAAGAACTACCGCAACGACGGCGACTCGGTGCGCCGACTCTTCTACGACACCGTCAAGGGCGGCGACTTCCGCGCCCGCGAGTCCAACGTGCACCGGCTCGCCGAGGTCTCGGTGGAGATCATCGACCAGTGCGTGGCGCAGGGCGTGCCGTTCGCCCGCGAGTACGGCGGGCTGCTCGACACCCGCTCGTTCGGCGGCGTGCAGGTTTCCCGTACGTTCTACGCCCGTGGCCAGACGGGGCAGCAACTCCTGCTCGGCGCCTACCAGGCGCTGTCGAAGGAGATCGCCGCCGGCCACGTCGAGATGCACCCGCGCACCGAGATGCTCGACCTGATCGTCATCGACGGCCGGGCCCGTGGCATCGTGGCCCGCGACCTGATCACCGGCAAGGTCTCCACGTACCTGGCGGACGCGGTGGTACTGGCCTCCGGCGGTTACGGCAACGTCTTCTACCTGTCGACCAACGCGAAGAACTCCAACGCCACCGCGATCTGGCGGGCCCACCGGCGGGGCGCGTACTTCGCCAACCCCTGCTTCACGCAGATCCACCCGACCTGCATCCCGCGCTCGGGCGACCACCAGTCGAAGCTGACGCTGATGAGCGAGTCGCTCCGCAACGACGGGCGGATCTGGGTGCCCAAGGCCAAGGGTGACACCCGCCCGCCGGCGCAGATCCCCGAGGACGAGCGGGACTACTACCTGGAGCGGATCTACCCGGCCTTCGGCAACCTGGTCCCCCGCGACATCGCCTCGCGCGCCGCGAAGAACGTCTGCGACGAGGGCCGCGGCGTCGGCCCCGGCGGGCAGGGCGTCTACCTCGACTTCGCCGACGCGATCGCCCGGATGGGCCGCAAGGCGGTGGAGGAGAAGTACGGCAACCTCTTCGAGATGTACGAGCGCATCACCGCGGAGAACCCGTACGAGGTGCCGATGCGCATCTACCCGGCCATCCACTACACGATGGGCGGCCTGTGGGTGGACTACGACCTGCAGACCACCGTGCCGGGCCTGTTCGCCATCGGCGAGGCCAACTTCTCCGACCACGGCGCCAACCGGCTCGGCGCCTCCGCGCTGATGCAGGGCCTGGCCGACGGGTACTTCGTGCTGCCGGCCACCATCAACGACTACCTGGCCCGGCACCCGCACGACGAGGTCGACCGCGACCACCCGGCCGTGCACGAGGCGGTCACCACCGTCACCGACCGGCTGTACGCGCTGCTGTCCAACAACGGCGACCGCACCCCCGACTCCTTCCACCGGGAACTGGGCGAACTGCTCTGGGACGAGTGCGGCATGGCCCGCACCGAGACCGGCCTGCGCAAGGCGCTTGAGCGCATCCCCTCGCTGCGCGAGGAGTTCTGGCGCCGGATCAAGGTGCCGGGCTCCGGCGAGGAGCTGAACCAGTCGCTGGAGAAGGCCAACCGCGTCGCGGACTACCTGGAGCTGGCCGAGCTGATGTGCCTGGACGCCCTGCACCGCAAGGAGTCCTGCGGCGGCCACTTCCGCGAGGAGAGCCAGACCGAGGGCGGCGAGGCCAAGCGACTCGACGAGTCGTACGCGTACGCCGCGGCCTGGGAGTTCACCGGCACGGGCAACGCCCCGGTGCTGCACCGCGAGGCCCTGGAATTCGAGTACGTCCACCCCACCCAGCGGAGTTACGCATGAGGCTCACCCTGCGCATCTGGCGCCAGACAGGCCCCGACGAGCCGGGGGCCATGACCACCTACGAGGTGGACGGCATCAGCGAGGACATGTCGTTCCTCGAAATGCTCGACCACCTCAACGAGGAGCTGATCCTCGGCGGTGACGAGCCGGTCGCCTTCGACCACGACTGCCGCGAGGGCATCTGCGGCGCGTGCGGCATGGTCATCAACGGCCAGGCGCACGGCCCGGAGCGCACCACCACCTGCCAGTTGCACATGCGGCACTTCAACGACGGCGACACCATCGACATCGAGCCCTGGCGGGCCTCGGCGTTCCCGGTCGTCAAGGACCTGGTGGTGGACCGCTCCGCGTTCGACCGGATCATCGGCTCCGGCGGCTTCATCTCGGCCCCCACCGGCAGCGCCCCCGACGCGCACGCCACGCCGGTGCCCAAGGCCGCCGCCGACCTCGCCTTCGAGAACGCCGAGTGCATCGGCTGCGGCGCGTGCGTGGCGGCCTGCCCGAACGGTTCGGCGATGCTGTTCACCTCGGCGAAGGTGGTCCACCTCAACGTCCTTCCGCAGGGCGCCCCGGAGCGCGAGAGCCGGGTGCTCGACATGGTCGGCACGATGGACGCGGAGGGCTTCGGCGGCTGCACCAACACCGGCGAGTGCGCCACGGCCTGCCCGAAGGGCATCCCGCTGCCGACGATCGCGGCGATGAACCGCGAGTACCTGCGCGCCACGGTCAAGGGCGGCAGGCGCCGCACCGGCTGACCCCCGGGCCGACCCCCGGCCCCGTACGAGCGAACCACCCCCGCCGCCACCGTCGCGGCAACCGGAGAACGTGGGCGGCCCCTGCGGGCGAGGCACGGGCCCCCACGCGGCCCGGGGTCACGGGTACTGACCCCGGGCCGTTTCCGTACGCGGACCGGCAGCCGGGGGCGCCCCGTGGAACCCGTAAAAACCGTAAAAAGCGGCAGCTCCCACCGCCCTGGCCTGCCACGCTGCCCCCATGGACGCGGTGAACCGAGACGGCGAGGGCCCGGGCGCCCACCACCCCGACGGGCTCCGGGTGGGGCGGGCGGGCCCGTCCGACTGGGCCGCGTTGGCCGACATCGACTCCGTCGCGGCGGCGGGTGACCAGGCGCGACGGGACGGCATCCGACGCTGGTGCGCCGACGGCACGGTGCTCGTGGCGCGGAGCGCCACCGGGCCGCTGGGTTACGTCGTGCTGGAGCACGGCTTCTTCGGGCAGGGCTTCGTCCCGATGCTGATGGTCGCCCCCGGCGCCCGCCGACGCGGCGTGGGGGCGCGTCTCCTCGCGGCCGTCGAAGCCGCGTGCGCGACGGAGAAGCTGTTCACCTCGACCAACGCCTCCAACCACCCCATGCAACTCCTGCTGCGACGTTCCGGCTGGTTGCCGGCCGGGCTGCTGTACGGCCTCGACGAGGGAGACCCCGAACTCTTCTACCGCAGCACGCGGGTGCGACCGCGCGCCGGCACGGGGCCCGGCGCCTGACGGGGCCGCACCGCGAAGGGGCCGGGCCCGACGGGGCGGCGCTCACTCCCGCCGCCGCGCCCGGTTCCTGCCGCCCGGGCCACGGGAGAGGGCGCCCGCCAGTTCGTCCAACGCGTCCACCAGCAGTTCGGCGCAGCGCACCGGGAGCGCGTCGGTGCCCTCGCGGGTCCGCCACGCGTCCAGCGCGGCGTGCACCGCCGTCCAGTCCAGCGACTGCCGCGCGCGGACCGCGTCGGCGGCGTCCGGCAGCGCGACGCGCAGCGCCGCCGCGAACTCCTCGGCAGCGGGCGACGCGGGCGCGCTCCGGTCCGGTGGGTGGGCCTCCAGGAGCATGGTGACCCGCCCCATCGTGGACAGCGCCGTCTGGGCGGCGCCCGCCGAGCGGCGCGAGATGCCCCGGTGGCGTACGGGCTCCGCCTGCGCGCGGGCCTCGCTCTGTTCCCAGGCCAGCCGGGCCGCGCGGGCGTCGAGGAGCGCGTCGCGTACGTGCCGGGGCCGGCGTTCCAGCGGGTGGGCGTGGCCGCCGAAGACGGCCACCGCGTACCGGCCGTTGGCCTGGAGCCAGTCCGCGAGCCGATCCCGTAGCTTCGGCGTCTCCCAGGCCGGGAACAGCGCGTACGCGGCCATCGCGAGCAACCCGCCGAGCAGCGTGAGCCCCACCCGGTCCTGCACCGTCTGGGACCAGCCCTCCCCCGCGATGCCCAGCAGGAAGACCACGTACGCGCTGATGCACGCCGAGGCGACGGTGAAGCCGGTGCGCATCAGCAGGTACATCAGCCCCACGCACACCACCGCGAGGCCCGCGCTCACCCACTCGCCGGGGCGGGCGAGCGCCATCACCGCGCCGCCGAGCGCCACCCCGACCAGCGTGCCGGCGAACCGGGCGACGCCGCGCGCGTACGTCTGCCCGAAGTCGGGCCGCATCACCATCACCGACGCCATGGGCGCCCAGTAGCCGTGGCCGAGCGGCAGCAGCGAGCCGAGCAGGTAGCCGGCACAGGCGACGGCCGCCAGCCGCATGGCGTGCCGGAGTACGGGCGATCCCCAGCGCAGCTCGCGGTGGAGCGCGCGCAGCGCGAGGGGTACGAGGCGCGGCACGGTGGGCCGCAGCAGCGCGTGCTGGGCGGCAGTCGCCTGGGCGACGGGCCGCCCGGGGGCCTGCTCGACGAAACGGTCGGCCTCGCGCTCGACCGGCTGGCCGGCGGTCCGCTCGCCGGGCCGGTCGGCCTCCTGCTCGGCCGGCCGGGCGGCGGTCGCACCATTCGCCGAGGACGCGGCGGGCGGTGGCGTGGGGTGGGCCGGTGCGACGGTCTCCAGCGGCTCGTCGGCCGACTCCACCACCTCCGCGAGGAGCGCCATCAGCCGCAGCGCGGAGCGGCGGGCCGCGCCGTGCAGCATGGGCCCCGAGGCCGGCACCTCAAGGACGGCCATCGCCTCGGCCGGCAGCCGCACCGGCCTGCCCCAGCGGATCGCGTGCGCGACCGCGTCCAGCACCGTGCCCGCGGCCTGGAGCAGATCGCGCACCCGCTCGCGTTCGGGCCCGGCGGCCGGGGCGCCCACCACCGGGTGGGCGAGCGAGGCGAGTACGGGGCGAATCCGCTCGGCCAGCGCCCGGTAGCCCCGGAGCTGGCGCGGCCTGCGCCGGGCCTGGCGCGGCGTCATGGACGCGGCGTGCCGGGCGTCCATCAGGGGTTGCGGGTCGAACGGCGCCACCGGGTCCTCGCGCAGCCGGCGCGCGAAGTCGGCCTCGGCGGCGAACGCGTCGGCCAGCGCGTCGCGCTGCGCGCCCCACGGCCGGATCGGTACGAGCACGATGAGCGCGGCCTGTACGAGGCCGCCGAAGGCGATGAGCGCGGCGTGGTGCACGGCGCCGAGCACCGAGGTCGGCAGCGTGACCGTGACCAGCATGACGGCCACCATCTGGGTGGCCACCAGGCCCGAGACCGGCCCCACGGCCCAGGCCATGCCGGCCAGCAGCGACCACGCGCCGAGCAGCACGACGAAGGCGAGCGGGTGCGCGGCGGCCACGTACCCGAGGAAGGTGCTGACCGCGAGGCCGCCCGCCGCGGCGAGCGCGAGCACCGGGCGGGGCCGCCAACTACGTTGGAAGGTGGCGACGCCGGAGGCGAACGCGCCGAACGCGGAGGCCACCGCCAGCGACGGCGACCCCAGCCACAGGATCAGCCCGATGACGATCGCGACCCCACACGCGCCCCGCAGCGCGACCAGCGGCTCAAGTCTGGTGCGTTCGATGGTCAGTCCGGTGCGGGCGGTCTCCTTGAGTGCGCGCAACCAGGTCATACGGCGAGAATACGGCGCCGATCATGGCAAACGCGTGGGGGCGCCTGGGCGGCGGGCCAGCCGTGACCGCGGCCCGCGCGGTGCGGGGCGGGGCAGGCCGGGCCGGCTGGGGTGGGGTGGGCTGGGCTGGGGTGAGCGGGCGGAGCGTCGCGCCCCGTGCGTGCGGCCTCTGTCCGCGCGGCGACCGCGAGTCGCGGAGTACGCGGGCGGGGTGGGCAACCGCGCGTGGTGCGGGGCGTGCGTGTTGGTCGCTACGGTGGGGGCTGGCCGCCGGGCGCCCCGGCGACTTGGCGTGCTGAGGGGGAGGCGCGGGATGTGCGTTATGTCGCGATCGCAAGAAGTTGCGGAAAACCGGGTGTGCCCGCACTGAACCCGCAGGTCAATCGCTCTGGTCCCCGCGCGCGGGGATGGTCCCCGACTTGACGCTGGGAATCTGGCTCTTGATGCCTGGACCCCGCGCGCGCGGGGATGGTCCCCTCCGCCCCGGGCGCACCAACCGCACTCGCACCTGGTCCCCGCGCGCGGGGATGGTCCCTCGACGACGCGCCGCTGCTGCTGGCGTGGGTCCTGGTCCCCGCGCGCGCGGGGATGGTCCCGGGACGTTGCTCGCCAGGGGGGCGAGGGATCGCTGGTCCCCGCGCGCGGGGATGGTCCCCTCAAGGCTCTGAAGACGTGGACGTACGACCGCTGGTCCCCGCGCGCGGGGGGATGGTCCCTTCGTCACCCTGGTCATTGGCCTAATCAACGGCTGGTCCCCGCGCGCGGGGATGGTCCCGGCGGCGGCCAGTGTGGCAGCCGCCGCCGACGCTGGTCCCCCCGCGCGCGGGGATGGTCCCCCACGCGCGCGGGTGGCGCGTGCTGAGCACCTGGTCCCCGCGCGCGGGGATGGTCCCGGCGGCCAGTCGCGCTCGATCAGCAGGACGTTCTGGTCCCCGCGCGCGCGGGGATGGCCCCAACGCGGCGCCGGTGGCGGAAGCCACCAGCTCCTGG
The DNA here is from genome assembly GCF_029392895.1 of Streptomyces sp. 71268. NCBI lineage: Bacteria > Bacillati > Actinomycetota > Actinomycetes > Kitasatosporales > Streptomycetaceae > Streptomyces > Streptomyces sp. 71268. The sequence continues at coordinate 5,756,303 of NZ_CP114200.1, read as the reverse complement.
TCCCCGCGCGCGGGGGGATGATCCCCGGTCGAAGGGCACGTTGTTGTCGTAGTGGACCTGGTCCCCGCGCGCGGGGATGGTCCCACCTCGATGAGGTCGTCCTCGGCGTCGCCCTGCTGGTCCCCGCGCGCGGGGATGGTCCCTCTTCGGCCTCGCACCCGTCGCGGTTGCCCTCCTGGTTCCTGCGCGCGGGGGGGGATGGCCCCAGCAGGAAGCCAGGTACCGGGCCCGATCCTCCACGAGACAGGGTGGCCCACCACGGAGGCGAGCCACCCACCTGAAGCGCGCCGCAGGCGATCACGCGCTGGGCGCCTCGCAACTGATGTCCATCAGTTTCATCGGCTTGCTGGCGTCGAGCCCGACGTACGCCGTGAAGACCTGGGTGTCCTGCCCCTTGCCCCAGTGCGTCGTCACCGGTGCCCACCCCACGCCCGCCGACTGGGCGGTGGTGACGGGGCCGATGTCGATGGCCTTGGGGATGTTCTGGGCGCAGAGCAGCAGGTCGTAGTCCGGCGTCTGGGCGGCCTTCTCCTTCAGTTCCTCGGTCACCAGGTGCTCCCGCTCCCAGGCACTCGGGCCGTGGTTGCCGTAGAAACCCTTGAGGAAGTGGCGCACCTCCTTGGCGTCGTACTGGCGGGCAGTCGCCCCAGACCCGGAGTCGGCTCCTGAGCCAGCCCCGGAACCGGCGCCTGACTGCCCGGCCGCCGCCACGGGCGCTGCGGCGGCGAGGCCGAGGCCGAGCCCGACGGCGGTCACGCAGGTGGCGGCGAGCAGCGCGGGGCGCTTGGCGCGGCGCGAGGCACGCGACGTACGCGGGCCGTGTGCGGTGCGCGAAGGGTGCGAGGTGTGCGAGGTGTGCGACATGTCGATCACTCCCGTGTCGGTTTTGTAGCGATTAGCACGCCTATGTGGCGTTACTAGGGGAGACACGAAAGCGGCCGGAAAGGTTGCACCGCCCGTGGAGCGAATTGTGGGCCCGGTCACAAGCCCGCCCCCACTCGGCGACGGCGCCCGCCGCCACGCCGCTGCCCTGCCCAGCGGGCCGGCGCTCTTCTCGCCCCGTGACAACCACGGCGTCACTCATGACTGAGTGCTCATACCCGGACACGCACACCTATCGACGTCACCCACGGGTCGCGGGATACTCGCCGCGGCGCGGGACCGGCCCGCGAACGGGCCGCGAACCGGGGCCAGTTGGCGACCTCCAGTCGGAAGGAAACGACATGCGCGGGAATCCAAGACGGAGAACGGCCCTGGCTGCCGTCGTGGGAAGCATCGGTCTGTCCTTCGGCGTCCTCGGCACGGCGCCCAGCCAAGCCGCGTCGGCCGTGACGTGTACGGGATGGGAGTACGCCAACTACGACGACGCGACGGGCAGCGTCAGCAAGGCCGGCCACATGAAGGTCGGCCCCTACGCCGCGTGCGACGACGTCGAGTACCTGGCCGTGGCCACGAACGTCTACTACTGGTGTTACGCGGTGAACGACTACGGCAACACCTGGACCTACGCCCGGATCAAGGGAACCTCGACCCAGGGGTGGATCTCCGACGGCTCGCTGACCAACGGCGGCTCACACTACCCCTGCCGTGGCCAGCGGGCGCCACAGCTCCCCGAGTCGTTGCAGTCCGCGCAGGCCCCCGCCGCGGCGCAGGTCCGCACCGCGAAGTAGGCCCCCACCGCTCGGGCCCCGGTGATCGCCGAGCGGCCCTACCCGGTAGGGCGGACCGACGGAGCACCACGCCGCCCGAGCGCGTCTCCCGGTCCGCCCACCCCGCTCATCAGCGGTCAAGGGTGTTCCGTACGCCCCGGACAGAAGGAGAAGCACGGTGCTCACACCACGCTCCACGCCGTGGCGAAGAGTCATGACGACGGCGCTCTCGGCGCTGTCGTTGCTCGCCGCGACGCTCACGGTCGGCCCCGCCACGGCGCAGCCCGCGACGGGCACCACAGCGTCCGCCGTCACCGGTGACCCCGTCCTGAACCGACCGGTCTTCAACAACCCCATGATCACCTCAAGCACGGAGCGGCCGTCGCCCGAGCAGTCGGCCGTGATGGACCAGCTCATCAGGCTGATCCAAGCGACCCAGCCGGGTGGTGAGGTCAATCTGGCCATGCACGAGTTCTCGAACGGTGATCGCTCAAGCGACGTCGTGGCCGCGCTGATCGCCGCTTCCAGGGAGCGAGGCGTGCACGTCCGGGTGATCTTGGACTCGCAGGAGCCGGAAAACGGCCACGAGGGAAGCAACGAGCCTGTTCTCCGCGAGCTGCGCGCCGGGCTCGGCACCGACGAGACGAACGACTCCTGGGTCATCGAATGTGAGTATCCGCGCCCGGCCGAGGTCAAGCGCGGCTGTATCGCGGACAACTACCTGCACAACAAGTTCGCCGTCTTCTCCAACGTCCGGGTGGGCGGCGTGGTCCACCCCGCGGTGGTCTTCCAGAGCTCGTCGAACCTCTCGGACTACTACCTGTACTGGTCCTTCAACGACGCGTACACATTTACCGCCCCCTCCGGTACCCCCGAGGCGACCGTCTACAGCGCGTACCGGAAGTACTTTCAGGACCTGCGTCTGCACCGCGCGTCGCCCCCGGATCCGAACTACTACTGGGGCACCGCAGGCCTCAAGCACCAGGCGGTCTTCTATCCACACCCCCAGGACAAGCCCGAGACGTACAACGATCCCGTCATCCGCAACCTGGACCAGGTGAAGTGCCGTTACCAGGACGCGGGGGGCGTGACGCGGCAGACCGACATCCGCATGGTGCTCACCAAGTGGTCGACCCCGCGCATAGCCCTCGCCAAGAAAGTGCGAACCCTACGGGGTCAGGGGTGTTGGGTGGAGATCATCTACCCCCTCCCCAGCAAGGACCAGAAGCCGGAGGAGTTCCCATTTCACCCCAACGTGGTGACCGAACTGGAGCAGAACACCGGTAACCCCGCCTATCCCCAGATCAGCCTCAAGCCCTGCCGAGTCCCGTTCGGAGCTGGTTCGGTCGTACCGCACACGAAGATCACGATGATCGACGGACAGCAGGACGGTGGCACCACCCCGCGGGTCTACACCGGTTCGATGAACTTCACGAATCTACAGAACAGCGACGACGTGCAGTTGCGCATCACCGACCAGGAGACGCACAAGCAGTACCTGTCCTGGTACTACGACCTGCGTGCCGCCTGCTCCGCCACGCCCTGAGCCCCCGTCGGGCCGTCGGACCGCAGCCGACCCCGACCCCGGCCCCGGTGGAGTACCGGGGCCGGGCCGGGCCGGGTGCCCAAGGCTGATGGTTGTCGGGTCCTACCGAACGACGACGACGCCGGTGATCGACGGGTTGAGGCGGTCGTGGTACCGGTACATGCCGCGAGCCGGGAACACCCGCCGGAAGCTCTGGCCCGGGGTGAGGACCCCGCTGTCCCAGCCGGGTGCGCTGGAGGTGACGGTGTGGTCGAAGCGGTCGTTGTTGGTCCAGCGCACCGTGTCACGGGGTCTGACGGTGACGGTCTGCGGCACGAACCGGTTGTCCTCGATGATCACGATCACCTCAGCGGCGGGCCGCTGGGCCGCGCCGGGCGTGGCGGTTGTGCCGGGCGCGACGGGTACGCCGGCCACGGCCGTCGCCGGGCCCGGCAGGAGCACGCCGAGCGAGAGCATCGCCACCAGGGCGGCGAAGAGACGGTAGAGGCTGAGGTGGGGAGCGGCGGGGCGTTTCATGGGAGTGCCTTTCGTTCGGTCCGCTGGGACCGACCTCCGCGCCGGTACCGAACCCGCGCGGGCGTCGGTGGCACTCCCCTAACGCCACGCACGAGACCGCCAGCACGGGCCGTCACCCTGACGAGCCCCCCTGACCCGAACCGCCGCGCCCGGGCGCCGCGCCGGCGGGGGCGCGCGGTATGGCCGTACGGGGCGGGCACGACCAGTCGCGCGGGCCGCGCCGCGCCGGGTACGGGTCGCACCACACCGCCTGTACGGGACACGCGAGAGCAGCGCCGGGGCGCGCACGAGGGCCGCCGCCCAGACCACAGGGCCGGGCGGCGGGGCCGGGCACCCGGGCCGACCGGCGCTCGCCGGCCCGGTCAGGCGCGGAGTGGAGTGGAGCGGTGGCGATGCCTAGCGGCTCGCCACCGCCGCCTTGGCCAGGCGCTGGCGCTCGTCGATCGTCGCTCGGATGTCGGCCAGTTCACCGCGGTGTCGGTCGATCTCGCGCTGCTGGTACGCGGCCTCGACCGTCCACCAGACGCCGATCACGTTTTCCTGCCGCTTGCACACCGCGTCCGCCGTCGCGGCGCGCCGTTCCGTCGCCGACGGAGTCGGTGTGCGCCACGCGGGATCGTTGTTGGCCGCGACCGGATCGGCGTACGAGAACCCCCGGTCGCGCATGCAACGGGACCAGCGCGTGAAGACCTCCTTCACCCGGGGGTCGCGCCGCGAGCGGTCGAAACTCTCGCCGGTGATGCGTCTGGCCAGCTCGGCGTCACCACCCCCGTCACCGTCCCGGGCCTTGAGCGCGTCCATCGCCTGCCCGAAGCAGCCACCGTTGGGAACGGTGCGCCCGTTGATCCGCTGACCACCCTTCGCCTCGACGGAACCCGGCATGACCTTGGGGTCATCGGTACCACTGAGCACGAGGGACATCGCGGGAGACAGCGACGACCTCTTCCGCCTTGGCTTCTGGTGACGCGGGCTCCCGGGCGGAGCGAATCCATGGGTCGCGGTCTGCTGCGGATCGCTGACGCCGTAGCGGTGCTGCGTCCGGTTACGCGTGCGAAAGCCGGGCTCGGGCAGCGGGCCGTAGCGGAATCCGAATCGCGCCATGCACCGCGTGACGAGCGTGTGCCGGGCCCTGACGAACGCGTCCTCCTCGCGGTTGGTGAGCAAATAGGCGTCCACGGGCAGGGGCCGGTTCTCCGGCTTCGTGATCACCGGAATCGCGGACTTGTTGACGAACGGCGGTGGATCGGTGGAGGGAGTGGATTCCGTAGAACACCCGACCGCCGCCACGGACACCGTCAGGAGAAGGGCGGAAACTGTACGGATAGGAACTCGCATGTGGGCAACAGCCTCGATCCGTCAGAACGATAGGAAAGTGCCCCGCCCAGAAGACGGGCGGGGCACAGCACCGAACGTCACATCAGTGGTCCCACACACCCGACGCGTTGTTGTTCTTCGTCGCGGAGAGGTTGACCCAGGTCCATGCCGGAACGCCGTCCCAGTCCCCGATGTAGTTGCTGTTCACGTAGATTCTGATCCCGTTCCCCTGTTCCCAGTTGGTCGCCGAGGCCGCGTTGTTCTTCACGGGCTGGCCGGCGCCGGCACTGCCCGCGTCGCTGGCCGTGAACACGTACCCCGCGTAGTTGCTGATGTTGTAACGATGCTTGAACATCGCGCCCTTGAGGTCTGAGTTGTAGTACAGGCAGACGTACTTGTCCTCGCACCCCCCTGACGTGATCGGCTTCGGCGCGGCCGACGCGGGGACCGTGGCGAACGCCGTCCCCATGGCGGCCATGCCGACCACACCTAAGGCGAGCAGACGACCCTTCATCTTCATGTCAGTCTCATCTCGTTCGTATGCCTGAATTCCTGATTCCTGCATTTCCGCGCACGTACTGTCGTTCACCACACTGATCGGCCCGCCGAGGCACGGCGTATGGCCACAGGGGCGGGCGCGCTGACCGGTTGCACTCTCCTCGCCTCGGCGCTCACCACGCGGGAACACGGCGGATACCGCGTGTGCTCGCCGAAAGTGGGGAGTGACGTCGATGGCTGGAGAGGAATGCGGAACGCACGCCAGTCTTCGCCTCAGGGACGGAACGCGCCGTTCAATCGAGAGGTGCGGCGGCCTCGGTGCGGATAAGGGGGCGCAGCGTGTGGGCGGATAACCCACGCACGTCGCCGCATTCGCCCCGGGCCGCTTTCGGGCACCCCGTAGAGATCGTCATTTATGGGGACTTCCTGTCGCGCCGTCGCATCGAATCACGGAGCCTGATCGCCCGCCTACGAACTATTGCGCCATGCATGCTTGTTGGCGCATATGTCCTCATGCATCGCGACACCACCCCTACCCGGCACGGGCAGGCACCCGCCCGCGCCGGCTCGCCACACCACGGCGACGGTTCCTAACCCAGGACGAACGGCGGGAGCTTGGCCACGGCCGCGCCGAGGGCGACCACCAGTTCCCGGTCGTCGGCCAGCGCGTCGGCGGAGGCCCAGCGCCGCCGGTGCCACCCGGCGTGTGCGCAGGAGTCGGCGCCGCCGCCGGTCACCTCCGCGTCCTCGCCCGCCACCCATCCCCCATCCACGACCAGCACCACTTCGCCGGGCCGCCCGCGCGCGGCGGGCCGCTGGTCGACGGCGAGCACCCGGTGCACGTTCGGCAGGGTGAGGCCGAGGGCGTACGCGACCCGCTCGGCCGCGCCCATCACCAACTCCCCGCCCCGCAGGACGACGCTCGGCGCCTGCCACGGCCCAGCCCCGTCCCGCACCTGGAGCACCTGCGGCCAACCGGCCGCCACATCGCCGGGCGCGTCGACGTTGACCGGCTTCCACACCAGCAGGGTGACGCGTACGCCGTGCGTGCTCACGAGGCACCTCCCGGGGCGTGCGCGGGCAGGGCGGCGGGCACGAGCCCGCACGCGTCGGGTGTCTTGCCGTTGGTGGTCATGACACCGGCCTCGGCGCCCCCGTCCGACCAGAAGAAACTGCCGGGCCCGGCGAGCGCGTCGAGCGCGAGTTGCACGCGCTGGGTGTTGGGGCGGAGCGTGGCGGAACCGTTCGGCTCCCTCGCGAACAGCGATGTCTCATACGCGAGTTGAAACTCGACGTCCGCGACAGGCTTCCACCGCGCCGCAGCGGGATCGAGCGGGAGCGCGTCGGCGAGGAAGAACCGCAGCACGGCACCGGAGACGGTCCGTACGGTGTGCTGCCCGGTCAGCACCCGGGCTCGCGGATCGACCTCACCCATCGGCCGCCACCCCACGATGACGCGGGCAACGGCAGGGCCCCCAGGCGGTGGAGCAGAACCGCGCCTCCCACTCGCCTTGCGTCATGGCCTCGGGGTCCACACGGATGGTCGTCGGCGCGGCGAGCGGAACCGGCTCCTCGCCGGGGCGCTGGCGGTAGACCTTGATGGTCATGGTGTGTTTCATTCAACGGCTCGTTCCGGACGAGGGCTACGGACGCCCACGCGGCACTCAGCGGCAGGACGTCAACCCCAATCACCGTTTGTGACCGTGCACTTACAGACTTCTCCTGCGAGGGCTACGATCACAATGCGTGACCCGTTCCGGCCACAGCCGCACCACGGTCGTGACGCCGAAAGTACTGACACACACCGAAGGGGGTCCCCATGGCACGTCGGGGACGCGGAGTCGATCGAGACGCGGGAGCCTCTCCATCGCCGCCTGGAAACGATCTCGCCGTGACAGCCGCGCAATTGTTCGGACGGTTCATAAAGCACGCTCGCGAACGGGCTGGGCGAACGCAGGCCGAACTGGGTGCGGTCGCGCACCTCGACCGCTCCATGGTCGCGAGAATCGAGTCGGGCGAGCGTGTCCCCGACCGACGGCAGGTCGCGGCGTGGGAGGACCTGCTGGAGACCGGCGACGTGATGCTGGATCTGTGGCGCGATGTGGACTGGTACCCGACCACAACCAGGAACGATTGGTTCGAACGTCGGGCACGGATGGACCGAGAGGCGACAGCGCTACGCGTCTACCAGAGCCAGAACATTCCTGGGCTGATGCAAACCGAGAGCTACGTACACGCTCTGTACGCCCCAGTGCTACGCAGCCCTGACGAACTCAAGCGCACCGTTGAGGCGCGACTCAGTCGGCAAGACCGCTTCTTGGCCCCTGGCCCTGAAAGTCCACTGCTCTCAGCCATCTTGGACGAAAACACCTTGCGGACCGTCGTGGGCAGTCAGCAGGTGATGGCCGAGCAGTGCTCACACCTACTGGAGCTGACTGAACTGCCGAACTTCGTGATCCAGGTCGTGCCAGCAAACAGCCCACTCGTTGTGCGGCCGAGCGCCCCGTTGACGATCATCTCCATGCCTAACGGTCGCGACTGGGTCTATTCGGAATCGATCGATTACGGACACTTCGTCAACGATCCAGCGCGGGTGCGAAACTTGACCCGCGCCTACACTCGACTTGCGGCGGACGCGCTCTCCACGGCTGAGTCCGCTCAGTTCATCCGGAACGTGATGGAGGGATATCAGTGACCACCGACCTCACCTCGGCGATGTGGTTCAAGAGCAGCTACAGCGGCAACAACGGTGGCGACTGCGTCGAGGTCGGCGCCGGCGTGCCGAGCGTTGTCCCCGTCCGCGACAGCAAGGACCCCCACGGCCCAGCCCTCACCTTCGAGCCGGCCGCCTGGAACGCGTTCATCACCGCCGTCAAGGCCGGCGAGATCCGAGACTGATCGGCGCGCAACTCACCGGGCACGCGATGAGGAGGTACAGATGACCACCAACCTCACCACGGCGACATGGGTCAAAAGCAGCTACAGCGGCGTAGAGGCCAACACCTGCGTCGAATGGGCCCCTAGGCACGCGGCCACATACGGCATCGTCCCCGTCCGCGACAGCAAGGACCCTCACGGCCCAACGCTCACCTTCGAGCCGGCCGCCTGGAGCGCGTTCATCGCCTGCATCAAGGCAGGCGACATCCAAGGCTGAGCCCGCACGACTCACCGGGCCCAGATGAGGAGGTACAGATGACCACCGGTCTCGCTTCGGCGACGTGGTTCAAGAGCAGCTACAGCGGCAGCACGGGCGACTGCGTCGAGGTCGCCGCCGGCGTCCCGAACATCGTCCCCGTCCGCGACAGCAAGGACCCCCACGGCCCAGCCCTCACCTTCGAGCCGGCCGCCTGGAACGCGTTCATCACCGCCGTCAAGGCCGGCGACTTCACCGACTAACCGGCCATCCAGTACGCAAGGCGCCCCGAGTCAGCCGTAGCCTGGCTGACTCGGGGCGCCTCATGCGTGGGCTTACGCCTCACACCGGCCAGGAGTTGCCAGGGTCGTCCAGCCACGCCCGCTGCCCGTCCCGCCCGACGGTCAGGCCGAAGCGCGTGAGGTCCGGGCTGCCGCAGGCCGTCCACCAGCGGTGCGCCGACTCCACCTCGTCCCACAGGCGGCGCGGGCCCGATTGGTAGACCGTGGGCTCCGGTTCACCACCGCGAAACACGACGGCGGCCCACGAGCGACTCAGCAGGTCGAAGAACCACGCCTTCGCGGTCCCCGCGTCCGGTTGGTTGACCACGTGGGCGCAGTCGGGAACGCGCAGGCCCATGACGAACCGCACGGTGTCGTAGCGGTCTCCCAACTCCGCCAGCGTGAGCCGCGCACGCGACACGTCGGCGTCCCCGGGGAACTGCGGAACGTGCTCCCTGAATCGGTTCCAGTCCAGTCGCTGGCTGCGCAACTTCATGAACTCGACCATGCGCAGGAAAGGCCCCTCCGCGCTGCCGTCCTCTCGTACGGTCAGCCGGAGCAGGGCGTCCTGGTCGCTGTAGTGGGTGCCCCAGGGGGTGAGGATGACCCCGCCCGGCCGCACCTGTTGGAGCCAGTCCAGCGGGACCGTCCGTACGCCCGCGGTGACGATCACGCGGTCGTAGGGCGCCCCCTTCGGCCAACCTCGCGCGCCGTCCCCGTGGACCACCTCGGGGTCGAGTCCGGCGCGCGCCAGTGCCTTGCGAGCCCGCTCGGTCACCACCGCGTCGATCTCGACGCTGACCACTTGGCCGCCGCCCAAGCGGTGGGCGAGCAGCCCCGCGTTCCAGCCGGTGCCCGTGCCGATTTCGAGTACTCGCATGCCCTCGCGTATGTCCAGGTAACGCAGCATGCCGGCCACCACCGACGGCATGCTGGCGGAACTGGTCGGCACGGTCCCCGGGCTGGTCCCCGCGTGCTGGCCGTCGTCCCACTGGGTGACGATGGGAACATTCGCCTCCGCCGCCCGCTGCCATCCGACGGGGTCGACATCGCGGGAGACGGGGACGCTACGACCGGTCGGCATGTCGTGGGCCCAGATGAGATCCGGAAGGAACAGCGCGCGTGGCACGGCCGCGAACGAGTCCACCCACTCGGGGGCGAGTTCCCCTGCTGGGGCGAGGGGCCACGCCAACTCGTCGTTGGCGCGCCCCCCTTCGCGATCAGCCTTCACTTGCGATGGGTCCCGTCACCGGGTGGCATCTCACCGTCCGGGGGCGGCGGCGCTGGCGGCGTCCAGGGCTGCCCGGGGTGACCGTCGCCCTCTTCCTCGTTGCCGCCGTGCTGGCCGCCGCCTTCGACGGACGTACGGAACTGTGCTCGCATCAGACCACCCTCACTGTGTGGAGTGACGTGACGATGCCGAATGGCACCCGTCTTCCGTGGGTGCTCTGGCAACAGGCGACTGTTCACCTCGGTACCGTCGATAGACGAGAAACCATGCTCGGTATGCAGCGAAGCCGCTAGCAGAGCGCCGGCCTCGCCACCCGTATGGGTGACCCGCCGCCGCAACGGGCCAGAAGACGGGGCGTGGAGCTGGCCCCCGACCACGCCCCGTACCGTGCCAACGTGGCGACCAAACGGCGACCGTACTGGCGTACCTTCGGAACCCCGACGGCCCTCGTGCTCTATCGGACCCTCGACGGGTGGCGGTACGCGATCTACTTCGCCGAGCCGTCGGGCGTCGCCGACGGCACTCTCCACGAGCACGTGGCCGCACCCGCGTCCGAGCCCGGTATCGCGCAGGCTGCCTGCCACCGGAAGGCCGAAAAACTCACGCGCAGGCACCTGGAAGTCCGTTGGCGTGCCTCAGACCAACCGGACACGTGGGCCGGCACCGTCACCAGCGCCGACCCTCGTCCAGCCCTCTGACCGCGTCATCCGAACCACCCGCGCCCCCACACCACCCCGAACCCACGGCGGGCCCGCCCCGTCTGGGGCGGGCCCGGGTGCCGGCGGAGGGCTCGGCGGAGGCGGCGGACAGGCGCCTAGTCAGTCGGGCCAGGTGCCGGTCAGGCGGCGGGTGGCGATGGCACCGGCCCGGTCCACGGCGGTCTTGACACCGGCGAAGATCGCGCCGCGCACGACGGCCGCCGCCAGCACCTCGCCCCAGGCGCGGTGCTCATCGGTGGCGTCAGGCGCGTCGTCCTCGTGCCCGAGTCGCTTCCAGACCTGGTCGAACACCATGCCGGCGAGGACACCGCTGGCAGCGCCCAGGGCGAAGCCCACGGGTTTGTAGGCGAGAGCGACCGGCTTCATCGGGACCGCCGGACCCGGCGGGCGACGAGCAGCGTGACGACCAGTACGCCGGTCACCGCGAACAGCGGGGTGCGGTTGGCCCGGGCCATGTTGACGCCCTGGCTGGCCTTCTCCAGCACCGGCTCGGGCGCCTTGTCCCGGGCGAGCTGGCCGACCTGGGTGGCCTTGTCGCGGATCTGCTCGGAGGCGGCGACCGCCTTGGCGCGTACGGGCTCCGGGGTCTTCTCCCGCACCAGGTGGACGGCCTGCGACGCCTTGTCCTGCAACTGGGTCCTGGCCTGCGCGGTCTTCTCGTCGAGCTGCTGCCTGGCGGCCACGGCCTTCTCCTGCGCGCGGGCCTTGACGTCGGCCTTCTCCGCCAGGGACTGGACCGTCTCGCCCAGTTCCTCGCGCGTCTCCTCGGCCTTGGCCCGCAACTCGTCGGTGGTGGGCTTGGTGGCGGACTTGCTGGTGGACTCGCTGGTGGACTTGGTGGAGGTCTTGGCGGTGCGACTGGAGTTGTTGGTCTGCGGCTTGCTGTTGCTCATCGGTGTGCCCTCTCCTTGATTTCGGCCACGTCGGCCTTGACGCTGTCCACCGTCTGTTCCGGCGCGGGCGGGGCCGCCTGGCTGATCTGCCGCTTGCCGAGGGTCGCGAGGAGCGCGGCGGTACCGGCCAGCACGACGGTGACGATCAGCGCGGCGGCCCACACGTCGAGCACGAGGGCCAGGGCGGCGATCGCGGTGGCGGCCAGTGCCTGGAGGGCGAGGACGCCCACCAGGCCGGCGCCGCCGAGCAGGCCGCCGCCCCTGCCGAAGCGCTTGCCCTTCTGGGCCATCTCCGCCTGCGCCAGGCGCATCTCGTCGCGTACGAGTTGGGACAACTGCTGGGAGGCCCGCTGGACCAACTCGCCCACCGGTTCCGACGATCGGTCGTGCGGGTGCGGGGAGTCTGCTGTGGTCATCGGCGTGAGCCCCTCCTTCCTCGGCGTTCCGGGCGGCGGCGTGGGGGCGGTCGTCGGGTGCGACGGGTACCCCTTGGCGGCTGCCATGTGGCCTCTCTCCCTGGGTGTGCGGCTGGGTGTGCGGCTGTCGGTGAGTGATTCGGGTACCCACGCCGGGCCGTCTTACGACACACGGGCGGTGGGCGGGTTGTGGGGCGGGGTCGTGGGGTGGGTCGTGGGGTGGGTGGGTCACGTGGCTCACAGGCCGTCGCGGGGCACCGTCTCGTTCCAACTGCGGGAGAAGACCCGCCGGTCGCCCTCGTACCCGTCCAGCGTGGCGTCGACCTGGAACGCGTGCTCGTCGCAGCGCAGTACGGTGCGGGTCTCCACGCGGACGTCCCAGTCGTCGCGTCGGAAGCGCATGGTCCAGGCCGACTCGCCGCTGGGCGAGGTGAAGTCGTCGGCGACGGACGTGTAGCGCTCGTAGGCGCGGCTGCCCACGTCCAGGCCGATGTCGTCGAAGCGCACCAAGCCCCGGTCCTTCACGATCTCCAACTCGGCCCGGTAGTCGACCAGGTCGCGCCTGACGTCCCAGCGCTCCTCCACGGGGCTGAGCCGGGTGGTGCGCAGCGGCGGGGCTCCCTCCGGCTCGCCGAACGGCCGCGCCGGCTCGTCGTCCCGGTCCGTCGGGCGCACCGGCAGCGTCAGGCTGCTCGTCCCCTCGTACACGCTCAGCAGTACGGGGCGCGGGGGCGGCCAGGCCAGGGGCCAGTACGAGGTGGACAGGGAGAGCCGGATGCGGTGGCCGGGCGGGAACGCCTGGGCGACACCGTTGAGTTGGATGACCGCGTGGTAGCGGCGCCCGGGCTCCAACGGGGTGGGGTCCGCGGTGCCGTCGCCACGGCCGATGTTGAGGATGCCGTACGTCACCCGCGTCGCGCTGCCGTCCGGGGCCACGTCGGAGATCCGGGCGGCGACCTGGGCGATCGGCTCGGAGACGGCGAGGTCGAGTTCCACGGTGGGCGAACCGAGGATCTCCACCCGCTCGGTGAGCTGGTCGGTGTCGAAGACCAGCGAGCCGCCGTCCTCCTCGCGCTGGTCGTACGGCAGGTCGGGGGGCGCGTTGTAGGAGGCCCACTTTCCGGCGAACTGGCCCACGGACAGCGGCGAGCGCACCGTCATCGCCTCGCCCGACCGCCCGTCGCGGCCCGCGTCGTCGGCCGCCACCGCCGGGCTGGCCTCGGCGTCCGCGCTCACGCTGGCGTCGGCGGCGGGCCGCGCCGTCGAGCCGGTCGCGCCGAGCGGGCCGGGGGTCGGCCGGCCGGTGCCGTCGGGGGCCTGGTCGGGCGGGCCGATGCGGTGCCGGGTGAGGGGGTGGGTGACCTGGCGGATGTGCGGCGAGGGCCAGCTCGGTTCGGCGACCCAGCGGCCGGGGCGCTCCGCGTACGAGGTGGAGGGGGGCACGGTGTCCTGCATCCAGGTGCGGAGCATGGGCCCGTCCATCACGCCGTTCTCGATGCCCTTGAGCCAGCGGTCCCACCAGCGCACGACCTCCTGGAGGTAGCCGATGGCCGGCCCCGGCTCGCCCAGGTGCGGGAACTTGTGCGACCAGGGCCCGATCAGGCCCTTGCGGGGCACGTCCAGGTTGGCGAGCAGTCGGGTGACGGCGTTGGAGTAGCCGTCGGCCCAGCCGCTGGAGGCGAGCACGGGGCACCGTACGGCCTGGTAGTCCTCGCAGACCGACGCGCGCCGCCAGTAGTCGTCCCGGCGCTGGTGGCGCAGCCACTCCAGGACCCAGGGCTCGGTGTTCTCCAGGCGCTCGTGCCACATCTCGCGCCAGCGGTCCCCGACGACGGCCGGGTCGGGCGGGCAGGTGGCGTAGGCGAACATGGTGCCCGCCTCGGCGAGGTTGTCGGAGAGCAGCGCGCCACCCATGTAGTGCATGTCGTCGGCGTACCGGTCGTCCGTGAAGGACGCGATGACGATGGCCCGCAGGCTCGGTGGCTGGCGGGCCGCCACCTGGAGCGCGGCGAAGGCGCCCCAGGACAGGCCCATCATCCCGGTCGTGCCGTCACACCAGGGTTGCTCGGCCAGCCAGGCGAGCACCTCCTCGGCGTCGGCCTGCTCCCGCTCCAGGTACTCGTCCCGCAGCACGCCCTCCGAGTCGCCGGTGCCCCGCAGGTCGACGCGGACGCAGGCGTAGCCGTGGCCGGCCAGGTAGGGGTGGTGGACGGAGTCGCGTACGGAGGTCAGGTCGCGCTTGCGGTACGGGATGTACTCCAGGATCGCCGGGACCGGCTCGTCGTCGGAGGTGGTCGGCCGCCAGACGTGCGCCGACAGGCGCACGCCGTCGGACATGGGGATGGTGAGGTGCTGCTCCTCCTTCGTCGCGTACGGCAGATCGCTCACGTGTCGCATGGGTGGGGATCGCTCCTTCCTCGCGCTCGTGTCGCCGCGCGGGCGCGTCCGGCTCGCGGGGCGCTCAGCGGCTCGGCTCGGCCGGGTCCTCGGGGGGTGTGACCTCGAATCGGTGGTTCAGGGCCGCGACGCAGCGGTCGTACTTCTGTCGCAGCTCCTCCTCGCTGTCCGCGCCGGTGACGATGTGGGCCACCTCGTAGCTGTAGTTGTCCTGCTCGCGGGCGTCGGAGAGGTGCTCGCCCCGGGTGGGGACCAGGGTGATGCTCACGCCGGGTATGTCGCGCTCGATGCGCTCGATGTCGGCCTGGCTCGGCACCCCGCGCACCGCGGCGTCTGCGAACCAGCGGTAGTACCACTTGGCCGCCATCCGGTAGCGGCCCTCGCGGTACGGGAGCGCGGGGTCCTCGCCGAGCGCGAGGCGGACCATGCAGTGGTGGTTGGGCACCCCGTCCACGTACTGGAACAGCAGCGCGTGCGACTGCGAGTGCCGGGGGTTGATCTCCAGCAGGTTGATCGCGTCGGCCTGCGGGTCGTAGAAGTACTCGATGCTGAACGTCGCGTTGTCGAAGCCGATCTGCCGCATCACGCGCGCGGACGCCTCGCGCAGCCGGACGAGGACCGGCTCGGGCAGCGTGGAGGGGTACTGGTGGCGCAGGAAGCTGGGGCTGTCCGGGTAGTCGATCGAGTCGAGTACGCCGTAGACGGTGACCAGACCGTCCTGTACGTAACCCTCCACGGCGACCTGGATGCCGTTCAGCGACTCCTCGGCCAGGCACACCTGGCCGCCGGTGCCGGTCATCTCGGGCGGCAGCTCCAGCCGGTCCAGGACGTAGTCGAAGGGGCGCCCGACGCGGCCTATGCCCTCCCGTACGCGCGCGACCGCGTCCTGGAACTCGCCCTCGTCGGCCACGCCGAACGCCAACTCGGACGAGTACGCCACCGCGGGCTTGACCCACATAGGGAAGCTCATGCCGGCCGGGGGCCGGGGGTTGTCCGTCGTCAGGTCGACCTGGCCGAAGCCCGGGTACTCGTCGATGGCCTTCCGCTGCTCCAGCCGGCTCCAGTACTTGTGCTCGCACTTGGCGATGGAGTCCAGGCTGGTGCCACGGGTGCCGTAGTGCTCGTTCAGGAGCGGCACCAGCGCGCTGACGGGGAAGTCCCAGTAGCCGACGATCGCGTCCACGCCCCCGTCGATGGCGTCGATGGCACCGATCGCCTTCTGCACCAGGCTGGCCATGTCCACGTCGCCGCCCTGGAGTTCGTCCGGCTCGAACAGGCCGTGGAACGTGAGGTCGTCAGCGCCCGGCATGTCCCGTAGCACCCGCAGGTTGGCCTCGTCCGCCCCGATCACGACGATGTTCTTTCGGCTCACCACTGCTCCCTGTCGTCGGCGTTGTCGGCGTGCGCTCTCGCGCCCGCCCCGCTCGTTCTTCCGGTCTTCCGCACGCGTTCCGCCTCCTCGGCGTGTCCGTCGGGCCGGCGTCGCACCCGGGTACCCGGCCGTGCCCGCTCGATGTCAGATCGACGCTGACGGTGGCGTGAGGGGTGTCATGGTTTGCGTGGTGCCGTGGCACGCGCGGGGCGAGGCGTTCGGCGGGTGGCGGAAGCGCGCCGGGCGTGGGGTGCGGGCGGCGTCAGTGGCGCCCGTGCGCGCTGTCGGACGCGCCGCCGAAGAGGCGGGCGATGGCGCGGAAGGGCAGGGTCACGACGGTGGCGATGGCGCCGCCGATCGAGCGCAGTACGTCAGCGATGGCCTTGAGCATGATGGCTCCTCTCCCAGGACTCTCAGGTCTCTGAGCTCGGGTTTCTCCCGGCGAGGCCGCCTTGGGGCGGGGCGGCGGGTGGATGTGCGCCGGGGTGAGAGTGAGGGTGTCCCGTAACTGGTTCCGCAAACGCGTCGTAACCTCGTCGGCCCCACGAAACGCCGAGAACGGCACACATCGGTGTGTCCCGGAGGCGGCCGTGGCGGTCAGGGCCCGGGGAGCGCGCACGCCCGTGCGCGTACGCGCCGTCCCGGACCCCGCTCGCGCCCGCGCGGCGGCTAGGCGATCAGCTCACACCACACGACCTTGCCGCTTCCACGCGCCTGCCGACCGCGCCCCGCGAGCCGGTAGGAACTCCATCGGTCGGCGTACTCGCCGACCATGCGCAACCCCCGGCCGCCCTCCTGGCCCAGGTCCCACGGGCCCGTTCTCGGCGGGGCGGGGAGTTCCGGGCTGGTATCGCGCACGCTGAGCCGCAGCACGCCGTCCCGCCAGGCCAGGCGCAGCGAGGCCGGGCCGCGGGCGTACCGGAAGGCGTTGCTGGCCAGCTCGGAAACCAGCAGCTCAGCGCGGTCGGTGAGGCTGATCGGGCCGTGCACGCGGAGCACGGTACGGACCGTGGCGCGGGCCACGCTCGGGGCGAGTGGGCTGTGCGGCAGGTACAGGGTGTACCGCCAGGTGCCCAGCGGGGCGGCTATGACCGGTGGGATCGGTGTGGCGGTCGGGGTACGAGAGGCTGCGGGGGCGACTGGAGCATCGGCGGACATGAGCTTTCCCCTCCGTGGTGAGCTACCTGCCGCTACGCCGGGTGTCACCCCGCGGCGTCCTGATGCCCGGGCGACCGTGCGCAGCGATGCATGTCCGGACGCAGAACGTCAGCATTCGGTTCAAGGGGCGACGGTTGGCGCATCACGCCCCAGAGGTGGGCGTTTCCCCCGCACTCCCCCCACGGGCGCCACGGGCGCGCCCGCAGCCGCGCGCGCCCACTCCGCCCCACCCGGCCCGGGCCCACCACGGGACGGACCCCGCGCTCACACCGCCGGGACACCCGCCCCCAGCAGGCCGCCCGCCCCGCCCGTCCGTGTCGCGGTTCAGCTCACCGCTCGGCGCACCAGCTCCGCGATCCGCGCCTCCACCTCGGCGTTCACCTCGGTCAGGGCGTACGCGGCCGGCCACATCGCGCCCTCGTCCAGTGCGGCGACATCGCTGAAGCCGAGCGTCGCGTACCGGGTCTTGAACTTGCTCGCGCTCTGGAAGAAGCAGACGACCTTGCCGTCGAGGGCGTACGCGGGCATCCCGTACCAGAGCTTGGGGGCGAGGGTGGGGGCGTTGGCCGTGACGATGGCGTGCACGCGCTCGGCCAGGACGCGGTCCGCGTCCGGCATCTCGGCGATCTTCGCGACCACGTCCGCCGCCGCCTCCGCCTCCTTCTCCGCCCGCGATCTGCGCCGCGACGCCTTCTTCAACTCCTGCGCGTGCTCCTTCATCGCGGCCCGCTCCTCGGGGGAGAACCCCTCGTGCGCGGTGTCGTCGGTGGTGTTCCTGGTGAGGTTGTCGGCTTTGCTCATGGCGGGCTCCTTCGTGCGGGCCGTGTGGACGGCCGGGTCGTACGCGGTCTGAGACGGGACACTAACCCGCCCCACTGACAGTGGGCGGGCGCTGACCAGCGCGTACGGCGCGACCCGTACGACCACCGAGACGGCGACGCCCCACACATGCCTCGCCCCGCCGGCCCGGGGGGACGGGTCGGCGGGGCGAGGGGGCGGGGCCCGCGCCAGCGGCAGGGGCGCTGCGGCGGCGGGCCGGGTGGCCGGTGGGGTGAGCGGGGGCTCGGGTGGGGTCAGCGGTGGCTGGGGAATCCCAGGTCGACGCCGGCGTCCTCGGGGTTGGGCCAGCGGGTGGTGATGACCTTGCCGCGGGTGTAGAAGTGCACGCCGTCGTTGCCGTAGATGTGGTGGTCGCCGAAGATCGAGTCCTTCCAGCCACCGAAGGAGTGGTAGCCGACCGGGACCGGGATCGGCACGTTCACGCCCACCATGCCCGCCTCGATCTCCAGTTGGAAGCGGCGGGCGGCGCCGCCGTCGCGGGTGAAGATCGCGACGCCGTTGCCGTACGGGGACGCGTTGATCAGCTCGACGCCCTCCTCGTAGGTGTCCACCCGCAGCACGGACAGGACCGGGCCGAAGATCTCGTCGCGGTAGGCGTCGGAGTCCACGGAGACCTTGTCGAGCAGGGACAGGCCGATCCAGAAACCGTCCTCCTTGCCCTCTACCGTGAAGTCCGTTCCGTCCAGGACCACTTCGGCGCCCTGGGCGCTCGCGCCGTGCACGTACGAGGCGACGCGGTCCCGGTGGGCCTGGGTGATCAGCGGGCCCATCTCGGACCTCGGGTCGCCGCCCGGGCCGATCTTGATCTTGGCGGCGCGCTCGGTGATCTTCTCGATGAGCGGGTCGGCGGTGGCGCCGACGGCGACGACCGCGGAGACGGCCATGCAGCGCTCGCCGGCCGAGCCGTACGCCGCCGAGACCGCCGCGTCGGCCGCGGCGTCCAGGTCCGCGTCGGGCAGCACCAGCATGTGGTTCTTGGCGCTGCCCAGGGCCTGCACGCGCTTGCCGTTGGCCGTCGCGGTGGCGTGGATGTGCCGGGCGACCGGGGTCGAGCCCACGAAGCTGACGGCCGCGACGTCCGGGTGCTCCAGGAGCCGGTCGACGGCCACCCGGTCGCCGTTGACGATGTTGAGCACGCCGTCCGGCAGGCCGGCCTGGGCCGCGAGTTCGGCCAGCCGGTACGCCGCCGACGGCACCTTCTCGCTCGGCTTGAGCACGAACGTGTTGCCGCACGCGATCGCCAACGGGAACATCCACAGCGGCACCATGGCGGGGAAGTTGAACGGTACGATGCCGGCCACCACGCCCAGCGGCTGTCGGATCGCGGCCACGTCGACCCGCGTGGCGACCTGCGAGGACAGCTCGCCCTTGAGCAACTGCGGGATGCCACAGGCCAGTTCGACGATCTCCAGGCCACGGGCCATCTCGCCCAGGCCGTCCGCGTGCACCTTGCCGTGCTCGGCGGTGATCAGGTCGGCGATCTCGTCGCGGTGCGCGTCGAGCAGCTCGCGGTAGCGGAAGAGGACCGAGGTGCGCTGCGCGAGCGACGAGGTACCCCAGGTGGCGTACGCGGCCTTGGCCGCCGCGACGGCCGTGTCCACCTCGGTCGCCGACGCGAGCGCCACCCGCGTGGTCTGGACGCCGGTGGCCGGGTCGGTGACCGGCCCGTACTCGCCGGAGGTGCCCTCCACGGGCTTGCCGTCGATCCAGTGGTCGATGGTCTTCATACCAGGAGACCTTTCTCGTGAGGCGGCACGCGGAGCGGTGCGGGGCGCCGCGGGTCGGGGTGGGTCACGGGGTGCGGCTGCGGGGCGTGTACGGGGCGGGCGGGGGTCACAGGTGGTGTCGGCGGGCGGTCGCCCGGCGGTCGTACTCCTCGCGTGCGCTGGCCGCCGCCGGTCGGGTCGCCGTCTCGGCCACCGGAACATCCCACCACGCGTGGGTGCCGGGCGCGCTGGACACTGTGTCGGCCGTTTCGGTCTCCACGTAGACACATGTGGGCCCCGCCGTCTCGCGCGCGGTGGCCAGCGCGGCGCGCAGCTCGCCGACCGTGGCGGCGCGCAGCACCCGGGCGCCCAGGCTGGCCGCGTTGGCGGCCAGGTCCACCGGCAGCGGCGGGCCGGTGAACGAGCCGTCGGCGGCCCGGTAGCGGTAGGCGGTGCCGAACCGCTCGCCGCCGACCGCCTCGGACAGGCCGCCGATGGAGGCGTAGCCGTGGTTCTGGATCAGTACGACGTTGATGTCGACGCCCTCCTGGACCGCGGTGACGAGTTCGGTCGGCAGCATCAGATACGTACCGTCGCCGACCAGCGCCCACACCGGCCGGTCGGGGGCGGCCAGGCGGACGCCGATGGCGGCCGGGATCTCGTAGCCCATGCAGGAGTAGCCGTACTCCAGGTGGTACTGGCGCCGGGAGCGGGCCCGCCAGAGCTTGTGCAGGTCGCCGGGGAGCGAGCCGGCCGCGTTGATCACCACGTCGTCGTCGCCGACGACGGCGTCCAGCGCGCCGACGACCTGCGTCTGGGTGGGCCGGGCCGTGTCGTCCGGCGCGGCGTACGCCCGCTCGACCACCCGTTCCCATCGCCGCTTGCCGGCCGCGTACTCCGCCTCGTACGCCGCCGCCACCCGGTGCCCGGCCAGCGCGGCGGTCAGCGCCTCAAGGCCCGCGCGGGCGTCGCCGAGCAGCGGCAGCGCGGCGAGCTTGTGCCCGTCGAAGGAGGCGATGTTGAGGTTCACGAAGCGGACGGCGGGGTCGGCGAAGAGGGTGCCGGAGGCGGTGGTGAAGTCGGAGTAGCGGGTGCCGACGCCGATGACGAGGTCGGCGGCGCGGGCCAGGTCGTTGGCGGGGGCGGTGCCGGTGTGGCCGACGCCGCCGACGTCGGCCGGGTGGTCGTGGCGCAGCGACCCCTTGCCGGCCTGGGTCGAGGCGACCGGGATGCCGGTGGCGTCGGCAAGGGCGCGCAGCGCGTCCTCGGCCTCGCTGTGGTGCACGCCGCCGCCGGCGACGAGCAGCGGCCGGCGCGCCCGGCGGACGGCCTCGGCGGCCTCGGCCAGCGCGGCGGGGTCGGGCGCCGGGCGGCGCACGTGCCAGACGCGCTCGGCGAAGAACTCCTCGGGCCAGTCGTACGCCTCGACCTGCACGTCCTGCGGCAGCGCGAGGGTGACGGCGCCGGTCTCGGCCGGGTCGGTCAGCACCCGCATGGCCGCCAGCGCGGCCGGGATCAGCGCCTCGGGGCGGGTGACCCGGTCGAAGTAGCGGCTGACCGGGCGCAGCGCGTCGTTGACGGAGACGTCGCCGGCGTAGGGCACCTCGAGTTGCTGGAGGACCGGGTCGGCGGGGCGGGTGGCGAAGGTGTCGCCGGGCAGCAGGAGGACGGGCAGCCGGTTGACGGTGGCCAGCGCCGCGCCGGTGACGAGGTTGGTGGCGCCGGGGCCGATCGAGGTGGTGACGGCCTGGGCGGCGAGCCGGTCGCACTGCCGGGCGTAGCCGACGGCGGCGTGCACCATGGCCTGTTCGTTGCGGCCCTGGAGGTAGGGCATGGCGTCCGGGCCCGACTCCAGCAGGGCCTGGCCGACGCCGGCGACGTTGCCGTGCCCGAAGATGCCCCAACAGGCGTCGATCAGGCGGCGTCTGCGACCGTCGCGCTCGGTGTGCTGGGCGGCCAGGAAGGCGATCAGGGCCTGGGCGACGGTCAGCCGGCGGGTGCTCATCGGGCCTCTCCCGGAGGTGGTGTGGCGGGCCCCGGGCCGTCGGCGGGGGGCGCGGCGTACAGCGGCAGTCTGGGGTCGACGGGGGTTTCGGGCCAGGTGTCGCGGATCCAGGCGTGTTGGGGGTGGTCGCGGATCAGCCAGGCGCGCTCGGCGCCGGGGCCCGCCATGACGTTGAGGTAGTACAGGTCGTGGCCCGGGGTGGCGATCGAGGGGCCGTGCCAGCCGTCGGGGATGAGCACGGCGTCGCCGGTGCGCACCTCGGCGAGCACGTCGGTCTCCTTGTCCGGCCCCGAC
Organism: Streptomyces sp. 71268; assembly: GCF_029392895.1. NCBI lineage: Bacteria > Bacillati > Actinomycetota > Actinomycetes > Kitasatosporales > Streptomycetaceae > Streptomyces > Streptomyces sp. 71268. The sequence goes on along the minus strand of NZ_CP114200.1, from coordinate 5,734,335 downwards.
GGCGTCACCCGCTGGTAGCCGAGCCCCGGGGTGCCGTGCGCGGCGGCCACCTCGAAGTAGTAGATCTCCTCCAGCTCGGACTCCTGCCCCGGGTGGTACTCGTCGTGCTTGTGCGGCGGGTAGGAGGACCAGTTGCCGCCGGGCGTGAGCACCTCCACGGCGATCAGCCTGTCGCACGCGAAGGCCCCGGCCGCCGCGAAGTTGTTGACCTGCCGGGAGCAGACGCCGCTGCCGCGCAGCTCCACGGCGACGTCCGTGGCGGGCCCGTAGCGGGCGGGCAGCGCGCGCTCGCAGCGCGCCCCGGTCAGCGCGAACCGGCCGCCGGCAGCGCTGGTGACGCGGGCGCGGGCGTCGCGCGGCAGGTAGGCGAAGTCGGTCACGCCGCTGAACACGCTCTCCCGGCCGTGCAGGGTGAAGAGTTCGTCGCCGTCACCGCTGTCACCGCTGGTGCTGCTGGCACTGCTGGTGCTGCCGTCACCGCTGGCGCTGCCGACGGCCACGGTGCACGCGCCGGCCAGCGGCAGCACGATCCACTCGCTGTCACCCGTCTCCCACGCGTGCTCACCGCCGGCCGGCAGGTCGAGTACGCGCAGCGAGGAGTAGCCCCAGCCGGCTCGTTCGGGGTCGATGGCCAGCGCGTACGGCCCGTCGGCCGCGCTGCCGGCCGGCAGGTGGAAGGTGCGGAAGGGGGTGGGGCTCATGGGCTCGGTGTCTCCTGCGGGGGGTGGTGGTGGCAGCGGTCGTACGACGGTCGTGTGGGCGGGCGCGGCAGGTCTACGGCGGCGGCGCTACGGGTCCGTCGGCGGTCTTACGGGGTGCCTCCGGCGGTCGTACGGGGGGCGTGTGCGGGGTCGTACGGGATGGCCGGCGGAGGTCGTACGGGGAGCGCGCCAGCGGGGGCGCCGGTGAGGGTCACAGCAGCCCCACGGCGGTGTCGACGGCGGCGGCCACGTCGCCGTCGGCCGGGTAGAGCAGCGCGCGCCCGGCCACCAGGCCCTGCACGGTGGGCAGCTTCAACGCGTGCCGCCACTTCTCGTACGCCCGCTCCTGGTCCCCCGCGCCCTGGCCGATGTCGCCGCCGAGCAGTACGGCGGGCAGCGTGGAGGTCTCCATGACGCGCGCCATGTCCCGCGGGTCGTCGGTCACCGGGACCTTGAGCCAGGTGTAGGCGGAGGTGCCGGCGAGGCCGGAGGCGATGGCCAGGGAGTGGGCGACGGCGCTGGCGGCGAGGTCGGTGCCGACCTTGCCCGCGGTGCGGTGGCAGATGAACGGCTCGACGAAGACCGGGAGTTGGTGGGCGGCCATGTCGTCGATGGCGCGGGCGGCGGAGAGCAGCGTGTCGAGCGATCCGGGGTCGTCGTAGTCGATGCGCAGGAGCAGCTTGCCGGCGTCGAAGCCGAGTCGGGCCAGGTCCCGGGCGCGGTGCCCGGTGAACCGGTCGTCCAGCTCGAACGTGCTCCCCGCGAGCCCGCCCCGGTTCATCGAGCCCATCGCCACCTTGTCCTCAAGGGCGCCGACGAGCAGCAGGTCCTCCAGGATGTCGGCGGTGCCGAGCACCCCGTCGACGCCGGGCCGGGACAGCGCGAGGCACAGCCGTTCCAGCAGTTCCGTGCGGTTGGCCATGGCCAGTTCGCGGCCGCCGACGGCCAGCGCGCCGCGCGCCGGATGGTCCGCGGCGATGATCATGAGCCGCCCGCTGGCCCCGACGAGCGGCCTGCGGGCCCGGCGCGCGGCGGCCTCCGCGATGGCCTCGGGATGCCGGGCCCGTACCTTCGCGAGGTCGGAGATGCGAATGGTCAAGGGGGTCGCTCACTCTCAACTGGTCAGAACGGGCCGGGGTTGTGACGTACGCGAGGGGCGTGCGTAACGGTGTGGGTGCGGGGTGTGCGGGTGTGCGTACGGGGTCGTGGACGGGGCGTGCGCGGGGCGGTGTCGGGTGTCGGGTGTCGACGAGGGGGTCGGGCCGGGGGGCGTCACGTGCGGCCGATGAGGTCCGTCACCTCGTCGGGCGTGGGCATCGCGGACGAGCAGGCGAGGCGGGAGGCGACGAGGGCGCCCGCGGCGTTCGCGTACCGCATGACGCGCTCCAGCTCCCAGCCCGCCAGCAGCCCGTGGCAGAGCGCGCCGCCGAACGCGTCGCCCGCGCCGAGCCCGTTGACCACCTCGACGGGGACCGGCGGCACCTCGGCGGTGGTGCCGTCGCGGTGCACGGCGAGGACGCCGGCCGGGCCCTGCTTGACGACGGCCAGCTCCACGCCGGCGGCCAGCAGCGCGTCGGCCGCCGCGCGCGGCTCCCGCTGGCCGGTGGCCACCTCGCACTCGGCGAGGTTGCCGACGGCGACGGTGGCGTGCTGGAGCGCCTTGGCGTAGTAGGGCCTGGCCTCGTCCGGGTCGCGCCAGAACATGGGCCGCCAGTCGAGGTCGAAGACCGTGGCGCGCGGGGCGCGGGCACCGCCGAGGTCGGCGGGGCCGGGGGCGCCCGGCAGGCCCGCGGCCGGTCGGGGAGCGTCCGGCGGGGCGGCGGCCGGCTGCTCCGTGGAGCGGGCGGCGAGGGCGGCCAGCGTCGCCGCGCGGCTGGGCTCCGCGCACAGGCCGGTGCCGGTCATCCAGAAGATCCGGGCCGCCCGCACCGCGTCCAGGTCCAGTTCCTCCGGCCGGATCTCCAGGTCGGGGGCCTTGGGCTGGCGGTAGAAGTACAGCGGGAAGTCGTCGGGCGGGAAGATCTCGCAGAAGGTGACCGGCGTCGGGTACGCGGCGACCGGGCTGACCCACCGGTCGTCCACGCCGAAGTCGCGCAGCGCCTCGTGCAGATAGGTGCCGAACGGGTCGTCCCCGGTGCGGGTGATCACGGCCACCCGGCGCCCGAGCCGGGCCGCCCCCACCGCGACGTTGGTCGCCGAGCCCCCCAGGAACTTGCCGAACGTTTCCACGCGCGCCAACGGCACGCCCGTCTGGAGCGGGTAGATATCGACTCCGATCCGGCCCATCGTGATCAGGTCGTACGGCTGCGTCATGCTCGCCATGCTCGCCCTTCCGTTCCGGCCGGCAAACTCGACAACAGGTCTAACGGCGGCTCACACGGCCTGTCAACATTTTGTCCTGACATACTGACGTCTTGCTGGCGTCCCGCCAGCGTCCCGCGCAAGGACGCACGGATGCGACGGGCGCGGGGCCATTTTGACGTGACGTCCTTATGTCAGGACGAACCCTTGACAGCGTGTGGGGCGGCGGGAAAGCTACCCAGCGAGGCCGTCCGTCCCCGACACGCCCCGGCCCCGCCGGGAACCCCACGGTCCGGTCAGCGCCGACCGGCGAGAGGAGCGCCCGCCCATGGCCGCTGTCCACCAGCCCCTCCCCACCGCTCTGGACCGCATCCGCGTCGGCTCGGCGCCCGACTCCTGGGGGGTCTGGTTCCCCGACGACGCGCGACAGGTGCCGTGGCGGCGCTTCCTGGACGAGGTGTCCGAGGCCGGCTACGCGTGGATCGAGCTGGGCCCGTACGGCTACCTGCCCACCGACCCGGCGCGGCTGACCGACGAGACCTCCCGGCGCGGCCTCACCGTCTCCGCCGGCACCGTCTTCACCGCCCTGCACCGCGGCCCGGCCGTCTGGGACGCCACCTGGCGGCACGTCGCCCAGGTGGCCGAGCTGACCCGCGCGATGGGCGCCCGCCACCTGGTCGTGATTCCGGCGTTCTGGCGCGACGACAAGACCGCCGAACTCATCGAGAGCCCTGAGCTGACCTCGGCCCAGTGGCGCGACCTGACCACCGGCATGGAGCGCCTGGCCCGCCGGGTGCGGGAGACGTACGGTCTGGAGATCGTCGTCCACCCGCACGCCGACACGCACATCGACGGCGAGGCCAACGTGGCCCGCTTCCTCGACGCCACCGACCCCGACCTGGTCCGCCTGTGCCTGGACACCGGGCACTACGCCTACTGCGGCGGCGACAGCGTCAAGCTGATCGAGACGTACGGCGACCGCATCGGCTACCTGCACCTCAAGCAGGTCGATCCGGCGATCCTGGCGACCGTGGTCGAGCAGGGGGTGCCGTTCGGGCCCGCCGTCCAGCGCGGGGTGATGTGCGAACCGCCCACCGGGATACCCGCCCTGGAGCCCGTGCTGACCGCGGCCCAGGGGCTCGGCATCGACCTGTTCGCGATCGTGGAACAGGACATGTACCCGTGCCCGCCCGACCAGCCCTTCCCCATCGCCCAACGCACCCGCCGCTACCTGCGCGGCTGCGGCGCCTGACCGACCCCGCTCCCCCGTCCCCGTACGCCCCCCGCCACGCCCCTCGTACGCCCCGCGCCCCCGCGCCCCGTACACCCCGGCGTACACACCCGCACGGGCACCCGCACCGCATCGCACCCGCACGCGCACCACACCCGCACCACAGAGGAGCACCACCACATGCCGCAGCAGCCACCGCTCGGGGTCGCCGTCATCGGCACCGGCCGCATGGGCGCCGACCACGCGCGCCGCATCGACGAGGTGATCCACGGCGCCCGGGTCGCCGCGGTCGTGGACGTGGACGCGGAACGGGCCAAGGCCGTCGCGGGGCGGATCGAGGGCTGCGCCGCGTACACCGAGCCCGAGGCGGCCATGGTCTCCGCCGACGTGGACGCCCTCCTCATCGCCTCGCCGGGGCCGGCTCACGAGGCGGCCCTGCTCCAGGCGTTCGCGCACGACCTGCCCGTGCTGTGCGAGAAGCCGCTGACGCCGGACCCGGCGGCGGCCCTGCGGGTCCTGGAGGCCGAGCAGCGCCTGGGCCGCCGCCGCGTACAGGTCGGCTTCATGCGGCGCTACGACGCCGGGTTCATGCGCCTCAAATCGGTCCTGGACGCGGGCGAGTTCGGCCGCCCGCTGATGCTGCACTGCCAGCACCGCAACGCCAGCACGCCGCCCGGCTTCACCACCCAGATGATGATCAACGACTCGGTGGTGCACGAGATCGACACCACCCGCTGGCTGCTCGACCAGGAGATCACCGCCGTCACCGTGCTGCGGCCCACCCCCTCCACCGCCGCCCCCGCGCACCTGAGCGACCCGCAGCTCGTGCTCTTCGAGACCTCGGGCGGCGCGGTCGTGGACGTCGAGATCTTCGTCAACTGCGGCTTCGGTTACCAGGTGCGCTGCGAGGCGGTCTGCGAGTCCGGCAGCGCCCGCACCGGCGAGGAGGCCGGCCTGCTGACCCACTCGGCGGGGCGCTGGGGCGGAACGATCCCGCGGGACTTCGTACCCCGCTTCGCCGAGGCGTACGACCGCCAGGTGCAGCGCTGGGTGGACGCCACCCGCCGCGGCACGGTCGAGGGCCCGAGCAGTTGGGACGGGTACGCCGCGGCGGCCGTCTGCGAGGCCGGCGTGACCGCCCAGACCACCGGCCGGCGCACCGTCACCGAGCTGGTCGAACGCCCGGCCCTGTACGCCTGACGCACCGTCGTCCGGCAGCGCGGCGGCCTGCCTGACGCGACCGCCGCCGCCGCCCACGGAGGGGACTCGCCCCATGCGTATCGGATTCCTCGGCGCCGGCCGCATCGGCGCCTTCCACGCCGCGACGCTGGCCGCCCTGGACGACGTCGGCGACCTGGTGATCGGCGACGCCGACGAGGCCCGGGCCCGCGCGCTCGCCGAGGCGGTGGGCGCGCGGGCGGCGAGCGTGGACGACGTCTTCGCGGCGCGGCCGGACGCCGTGGTGATCGCCACCGCGACCGCCTCGCACGCCGAACTCGTCACCCGCGCGGCCCGCGCCGGGCTGCCCGCCTACTGCGAGAAGCCCGTCGCCACGGACCTGGCCGGCACGATCGCCGCGCTGCGCGCGGTGGAGGCCGCCGGCACCCTGCTCCAGGTCGGCTTCCAACGCCGGTTCGATGCCGGGTACCTGGCGGCGCGTGCGGCCGTGCGCGCGGGCGCGCTGGGCCGGCTGCACACCATCCGCGCCATCACCTCGGACCCCACCCCGCCACCGGCCGCCTTCCTGCCGCTGTCCGGCGGGCTGATCCGGGACTGCCTCGTGCACGACTTCGACGCCGTGCGCTGGCTGACCGGGCGCGAGGTGCGCGAGGCGTACGCCACCGGCTCGGCGGGCGGGGCCGACCTCTTCCGCGCCGCGGGCGACGTGGACACCGCCGCCGCCCTGCTCACCCTGGACGACGGCACGCTGGTCACGGCGACCGCGACGCGTTACAACGGCGCGGGCTACGACGTGCGCACGGAACTCGCGGGCGAGCGCGCCCAACTCGTGGTCGGGCTCGACGACCGCACGCCCTTCGCCTCCGCCGAACCCGCCGGCCCACGCGGCCCGGCCCGCCCGTGGGCCGGGTTCTGGGACCGGTTCGAGCCCGCCTACCGGGCGGAGCTGGCGACCTTCGTCCGGGCGGTACGAGGCGAGGTGGCCAACCCCTGCTCGGGCGATGAGGCGCTCAACGCCCTCCTGGTGGCCGAGGCTTGCGAGCTCTCACGGCGGGAGCACCGCCCCGTACGCCTCACCGAAATCAATGAGCGCGTCCGTGACGTTTCGTAACTTCCGTCGCCTCTTGGTCACGTTCGTCACGCTTACCCGGCCTTTCCGTCACAGACCATCAACAGGTGTTCGCGGCCGGTCACTCAGGGTCGTTCACCGGGCGCAGCTCAAGTGATCAACGACAGTTACACCGCGACACCCCCGTCGGTCCCCCCGCCGTGGTCGCGGTGCTCTGGGAGGCGCGAGACATGACTGATCGCAGGCTCTGGTCGTACAAGGAAATCGCGGCACACATCGGCGTCCAGACAGACACCGTGCGCTCCTACCGCAAACACGGGCTGCTTCCGGCGCCCGACGTCGTGGAGGGCGGAAAGCCCTACTGGCTCGCGGACACCATCCGGGCCTGGGTCCTCCGCCGGCCAGGTAACCGCTCGCGCCGCGACACTTAGCGCCCGGCGCGCGCCGGCGCCCGGCCTGGCGCCCGGTCCGGCGGGGCGGCGGAGGCGGCGGAGGGCGTGGGCGGCGACACCCGGTGCCACGCGGACGCTGGGCGCGTTTTCGTGGCGAGCCTCTCTGTCGCCATACCCCCCTGGGGTATAAGATGACCGACGTGGGGGCGACCGGAGGAGACTCCAGGGCCCCGACACCAGCAGGCCACCTTCCCCAAGGAGAACCCATGACCTCCGAGACGCCCACCGAATCGCGCCAGTCCGCCGACGACATCACCACCGTGTACACGGTCACGGGCATGACCTGCGGTCACTGCGAGGGCGCGGTCACCGAAGAGGTCTCGGCGCTGGACGGCGTCACGTCCGTCAAGGCCGAGGCCGCCAGCGGCCAGGTGACCGTCGTCTCGACGGCCGCCCTCGACGACGAGGCCGTGCGCGCCGCCATCGACGAGGCGGGCTACGAGCTCACCGGCCGGGCCGCCTGACCGCACCCCCGCGCCACCGGCACCTTCCGAGGCCGGGTCGTACGGAGCCGCCCAACGGCGCTCCGCACGGCCCGGCCTCCGCGCGTCCGCACCCCGGCGGGTTCCCGACGTGGCGGGTTCCCGGCTCGGCGATCCCCGCCCTGACGAGTGGCCGCGGGAGCGCCTGACACATGTGGACCGCCGACGAATCACGGGGCATCACCGACCACGGGACCGGTTGCGGCGAGATTTCCACTCGAACGTCTTCACGAAATCCCCATAGGCCGCACAACACCCATACGTGAGCGCCCAGATATTCAAATGGAGACCCTTGCCCGACTACGCCCCTATATGGCAAGAGACGCAGATCACAGTGGAAGTGGGGTAACCATTCGCGGGGGTCGCGAGTCTAACTGGGTGGTGCTGGGACGTCTTGGGGGACGTTTCCAGACTGCGCGTGGCCGGGGCGACGTACCGGGGAGCTTTGAGCGGCCCTCCCGCATGTACGCGTCCCGGCAGATCGCGGGCGCCTGGCCCTCGTGGCCAGCAAGGCTCCCGGCCGGATCCCGTGGGGGGAATCCGAACCGGGGAACAGAAAGCGCCCCGCTCCGACCCGTGGGGGGATCGGTAGCGGGGCGCTTTCGCATGCCCGGCCAGGCCCGATCCCGGCCCACCGCGACGCCCGTAGCCCCAGGCACGCCGCCCGCGTGAGGGAGCGTCGAAGCGCGAGCCGGCACCCCGATTCGACCCACACCGCGCCCGCGCACGCCGGTTTCCGTTTCTTCACGCCGCGCCCCGTCGACGCCACCTTGGGACCCCACTCACGGTGCACCCGCTCCATGCGACGCCACGCACCGGGGCCGTGTCCGTGATAAAAACTTGGACGATCGTCTCACTTTCTCTGTCAGGAGTAGCGATGGCCAATCCCTACGGTGCGCTCTTCGCCGCGCCGGGCGCTCGGGCGTTCACCGCCGCTGGTTTCGTCTCCCGGATGCCGTTGTCGATGACCGGCATCGGCCTCATCACGATGCTGTCCGAACTGCGCGGCCAGTACGGCGTCGCCGGTGCCGTCGCCGCCACGTTCACGCTGGCCATGGCGCTCATCGGGCCCCAGGTCTCCCGGCTGGTGGACCGGTACGGCCAGGGCCGGGTGCTGCTGCCCGTCACCGGCGTGAGCGTGGTCGCGCTCGGGCTGCTCCTGCTCTGCGCGCACTACGACGCGCCCGTGTGGACGCTGTTCGCGCTCGCCGCGCTCGCGGGCTCCATGCCGAGCATGGCCGCCATGGTCCGGGCCCGCTGGACCGAGATCTACCGCGACTCCCCCAGGCTGCACACCGCCTACGCACTGGAGGCGGTGATCGAGGACGTCACGTTCATCGCCGGCCCGGCGCTCTCGGTGCTGCTGTGCACGACGTTGTTCCCCGAGGCCGGGCCGCTGGTCGCGGGCGCGCTGCTGGCCGTCGGCGTCACGCTGTTCGTCATGCGGCGCGACACGGAGCCGCCGGCGCGGGGCACGGCCCAGACCGTGGAGGGGTCGGCGTTGCGCGACGGGTCGCTGCGGGTCCTGGTGCTCGCGCTGGTCGCCGGTGGCGCGATCGTGGGCACGGTGGACGTGGTGAGCGTGGCGTTCGCCGACGAGCAGGGCCAGCCCGGCGCGACGGGACTGGTGCTCGCCGTGTACGCCGTCGGCTCCTGCGCCGCCGGCCTCGCCTTCGGTGCCGTCACCCTACGGACCCCGCTACCGCGACTGCTGGTCCTCAGCATCCTCGGGACGGCCGCCACCACGCTGCCGTTCCTGCTGGTGAACAGCGTCATCGGGCTGACCGTCGCGGTGTTCTTCGCGGGCGTCTTCTTCTCGCCCACCATGATCACGATCATGAACCTGATCGAGCGCATCGTGCCCGCGCACCGGCTGACGGAGGGCATGACCTGGGCCACGACGGGGCTCGCCATCGGCGTCGCGCTGGGCTCGTCGCTCTCCGGCGCGGCGGTCGACGTGTTCGGCCCGCGCGGTGGCTTCGCCGTGGCCATCACGGCGGGCGCCCTCTGCGTCGCCGTCGCGGCGCTGGGCTACCGCCCGCTGGTGGCCGCCGTCTCCGCCAGGCCGGTCACGCCGCCGCCCGGCGGCGACTTCGCGCCGAAGGCCGGCCAGGGCGCCGCTCCGGGAGGCGATGGGGGTACGGTCACGGTGGCTGCCGCCACGGACCGTACCGACGCGGACCTGGAGAGCGCCCAGCGAGACGCGGACCTCGCGGACGGAGCGACCGTTACCCACCACGGGCCGGATGCCACCGGTCGTGGCGTGGCGGGCGCGGATCGCGCGGGCGCGGATCGCGCGGGCGCGGACCGGGCCGGGGGCGCGGGCGCCGTGCTCGCCGGGTCCGGCGCGTCGGACCCCGCGTCGCCCGTCGACTCCGCCGCGCACGCGTCACGGGAGGCGGACGAGCGGCAGCAGTGCTACGTCGACTGCGGCTGAACGCACCGCGTTCCGGCCGCCCGGGCCACGGGAGCTTGCCCTGAACGAGCGTGAAGCCGCGCACCAGTCCGGCGCCGGCGACGACACGGCCGCCACCGACCGGCCGCCCGCCCCCGTGGCGGCGGGGCGGCCCCCTGCCGCCACGGAACCGGGCGACGCCGCAGGGCCGGGCCGCGCCACGGGGCTGGACGACGACGCCGGCCCGGGCGACGCCGGCCCGGGCGGCATCCCGGGCCCGAGCCCGGGCGGCGGGCCCGCGGCCGGGGGTGACGCAGCGGGCCGCAGCGGTGACGCGGGCCCCGGGGGTGGCACGGCCCCCGACGGTGACGCGAGCCCCGGCGGTGACGCGGGCCCCGGCCCTGACGGTGACGCGGGCCCCGGCGGTGGCGCGCGGCGGAAGACGGCCGCGGGGCGGGCCGGGGCCGGGCGGGCCGAGGGGGGCGTGCCCGCGACGGACGGGCGGCGCGTGAAGGGCGAGCGGCGGCGGCAGGCGCTGATCGAGGCGGCGCTGCGGGTGGTCGAGCGGGACGGGGCCTCGGGCGTCAGCCACCGGGCGGTGGCCCGCGAGGCCGAACTGCCCAACGCGTCGGCCACCTACTACTTCCGCAGCATCGACGACCTGCTGTGCGCGGCGCTGACCAGCGTGATGTACGAGGACGCCGCCCGCATGCGCCGGCTGGCCCTCGCGACGGACGGTGGCCTCGACAGCCGCCGCACGCTGGCCCAGCTCATGGCCGACGTGGTCGCCGAACCCGGTCGGCTCCTGGCCGAGTACGAGCTCTACCTCCAGGCCGCCCGGCGCCCCGAGCTACGCGAGGCCACCCAGGTGTGGCTGGACGCGGCGGCGGACTTCGCCCGCCGGTACACCGACGATCCGGTGCGGGTACGCGTCGTCGTCGGCGCCATCGACGGCCTCCTGCTGCAGGCGCTGCTCACCGACGACCCGCCCGGCGTGGCGGAGTTCGACGAGGTGCTGCGCATGCTGCTGCCCTGCTCGGACGAACAGGGCGAGTAGGGCGCGCAGGGCGGGTGCCGCTCGGACGAGTGGGCCGCGTACCGCTCGGACGAGTGGGCCGCCTCCCGCTCGGATCAGTGAGGCGGGTCCTGCTCGGACGGGCGCCGCCGCACCACCCCGGGGGGCGGGCCGCCCGGCTCCGCCGCGCGGGTCGCCGGGCAGCAACACGCCGGGCAGGCCGCGAGGGGCCTGCCCGGCGTGGCGGGTCCGTGGGACGTCGGGCGAGCGGGGTGCGCGTCCGCACGCGGCGGGCGGATGGCACCCCGCCGCCCCACCGCCTCCGGTTAGCGCTGCTCCACGGGGACGAAGTCGCGCTCGACGACGCCCGTGTAGATCTGGCGGGGGCGGCCGATGCGGGAGCCGGGCTCCTTGATCATCTCGTGCCACTGGGCGATCCAGCCGGGGAGCCGGCCGAGCGCGAAGAGGACGGTGAACATCTCGGTCGGGAAGCCCATCGCCCGGTAGATGAGGCCGGTGTAGAAGTCGACGTTCGGGTAGAGCTTGCGCTCCACGAAGTAGTCGTCGGCCAGCGCGTGCTCTTCGAGCTTGAGCGCGATGTCGAGCAGCTCGTCGGACTTGCCGAGGGCGGAGAGGACGTCGTGCGCCGCCGACTTGATGATCTTCGCCCGGGGGTCGAAGTTCTTGTAGACGCGGTGCCCGAAGCCCATGAGCTTCACGCCGTCTTCCTTGTCCTTCACCTTGCGGATGAAGGTGTCCACGTCGCCGCCGGTGTTCTTGATGCTCTCCAGCATCTCGAGGACCGACTGGTTGGCGCCGCCGTGCAGCGGGCCCCACAGCGCGCTGATGCCCGCCGAGATCGACGCGAACATGTTCGCCTGCGAGGAGCCGACCAGGCGGACCGTGGAGGTCGAACAGTTCTGCTCGTGGTCCGCGTGCAGGATCAGCAGCTTGTCCAGGGCGCTGACCACGACGGGGTCCAGGTCGTACTCGGCGGCCGGCACCGAGAACGTCATGCGGAGGAAGTTCTCGACGTATCCCAGGTCGTTACGGGGGTAGACGACCGGGTGACCGACGGACTTCTTGTACGCGTACGCGGCGATCGTGGGCAGCTTGGCGAGCAGCCGGATCGTCGACAGGTGGCGCTGCTTCTCGTCGAACGGGTTGTGGCTGTCCTGGTAGAACGTGGACAGCGCGCTGACCACGGACGACAGCATCGCCATCGGGTGGGCGTCACGGGGGAAGCCGTCGTAGAACCGCTTCACGTCCTCGTGGAGCAGCGTGTGCTGGGTGATCTCGTTACGGAACGTAGCCAGCTCGTCAACGGTCGGCAGCTCCCCGTTGATCAGCAGGAACGCCGTCTCCAGGAAGGTGCTCCGCTCCGCGAGCTGCTCGATCGGATAACCGCGGTAGCGCAGGATGCCCTGCTCACCGTCGAGGTAGGTGATCGCGGACTTGTAGGCGGCGGTATTGCCGTATCCCGAGTCCAGGGTCACCAGACCGGTCTGGGCGCGGAGCTTGCTGATATCGAAGCCGCTGTCGCCGACGGTGCTCTCGATCACCGGGTAGCTGTATTCGCCGTCCCCGTGCCGCAGTACTACAGAGTTGTCGCTCACGTCATCCCTCACCGACGTTGTGCCTCTTCTTCGAGGTGCCCTGACTAGCTCTACCTTCCCCCATTTGGACGATGAACGTGCACTCGGGGTCGGCCATCGGGCCTAATTGCGGCACTCAGTGCCGCCATCGTGTCCATCCTGCCCCCTTACAGCCGATTCCGGAAACCCGGCGGAAGCGGAACGCGGGACTTCGCCACCGAGCCGATGGTCGAGCGCGGTGCAGCGGCGGCCCGCCGAAACCGTGCGCACGGCCTGCCCCAGCGCCTTGCGCGAGCCGACCAGCACGACGAGCCGCTTCGCCCGCGTCACCGCCGTGTAGAGCAGGTTGCGCTGGAGCATCATCCAGGCGCCGGTCGTCACCGGGATCACCACCGCCGGGTACTCGCTGCCCTGCGAGCGGTGGATCGTCACGGCGTACGCGTGCGCCAACTCGTCCAGTTCGTCGAAGTCGTACCCCACCTCCTCGTCCTCGTCCGTGCGCACCGTCAGCCGCTGTTCCTCGTTGTCGAGCGCGGTGACCACGCCCACGGTGCCGTTGAAGACCCCGTTCGCCCCCTTCTCGTAGTTGTTTCTGATTTGGGTGACCTTGTCCCCGACGCGGAAGGTGCGGCCGCCGAAGCGTCGCTCCGGCAGGTCCGGGCGGGCGGGCGTCACGGCCTGCTGGAGCAGCCCGTTGAGCGTGCCCGCGCCGGCGGGGCCACGGTGCATCGGCGCGAGAACCTGCACGTCGCGGCGCGGGTCGAGGCCGAACTTCGCCGGGATGCGGCGGGCCGCCACGTCGACCGTGAGCCGCCCCGCCTCCTCGGTGTCGTCCTCCACGAAGAGGAAGAAGTCCGGCAGGCCGTCGGTGATCGGCGGCACCCCGGAGTTGATCCGGTGCGCGTTGGTGACCACGCCGGACTGCTGGGCCTGCCGGAAGATCCGGGTCAGCCGCACGGAGGGGACCGGGCTGCCCGGCGCGAGCAGGTCGCGCAGCACCTCGCCGGCGCCCACGGAGGGGAGTTGGTCCACGTCGCCGACGAGCAGCAGGTGGGCGCCCGGCGGCACGGCCTTCACCAGCTTGTTGGCCAGCAACAGGTCCAGCATCGACGCCTCGTCCACCACGACCAGGTCGGCGTCCAGCGGCCGGTCCCGGTCGTACGCGGCGTCGCCACCCGGCTTGAGCTCAAGGAGGCGGTGCACGGTGGACGCCTCGGCGCCGGTCAGCTCGGCGAGCCGCTTGGCGGCCCGGCCCGTGGGCGCCGCCAGCACCACCTTGGCCTGCTTCGCGCGGGCCAGCTCCACCACGGAACGCACCGTGAACGACTTGCCGCAGCCGGGGCCGCCCGTGAGCACCGCCACCTTCTCGGTGAGCGCCAGCTTGACCGCCTCCCGCTGCTCGGGGGCGAGGTCGGCGCCGGTGCGCCGGCCGAGCCAGGACAGCGCCCTGTCCCAGTCGACGTCCCGGAAGCCGGGCATCCGGTCCTCGTCGCCGCGCAGCAGCCGGCGCAGCGACCCGGCGAGCGACAGCTCCGCGCGGTGGAAGGGGACCAGGTACACGGCCGTGATCGGTTCGCCGTCGGCGGGTCCGGGCACCACCTCGCGGACCACCCCCTCGGGGTCCTCGGCCAGCTCCCCCAGGCACTCGATGACAAGGCCGGTGTCCACCTGGAGCAACTTCACGGCGTCCGCGATCAGTTGTTCCTCGGGCAGGTAGCAGTGGCCGTTGTCGGTGGACTGGGACAGCGCGTACTGCAGGCCCGCCTTGACGCGGTCCGGGCTGTCGTGCGGGATGCCGACGGCCTGCGCGATGCGGTCGGCGGTCAGGAAGCCGATGCCCCAGACGTCGGCCGCGAGGCGGTACGGCTGGTTGCGTACGACGGAGATGGAGGCGTCGCCGTACTTCTTGTAGATGCGCACCGCGATGGAGGTGGAGACGCCGACGCCCTGGAGGAAGACCATGACCTCCTTGATGGCCTTCTGCTCCTCCCAGGCCGCGCCGATCATCCTGGTGCGCTTGGGACCGAGCCCGGGCACCTCGATCAGCCGCTCCGGGTGCCGCTCGATCACGTCCAGCGTCTCCACGCCGAAGTGCTCGGTGATCCGGTCGGCGATCCGTGGCCCGATGCCCTTGATGAGTCCGGAGCCCAGATAGCGGCGGATGCCCTGGACGGTGGCGGGCAGCACCGTCGTGTAGTTCTCCACGGTGAACTGCTTGCCGTACTGCGGGTGGGAGCCCCAGCGGCCCTCCATGCGCAGCGACTCGCCCGGCTGGGCGCCGAGCAGCGAGCCCACCACCGTCAGCAGGTCGCCGGAGCCGCGCCCCGTGTCGACCCGCGCGACCGTGTAGCCGTTGTCCTCATTGGCGTAGGTGATCCGCTCCAGGACCCCTTCGACCACCGCGAGCTTGAACATGGAGCGACCGTACCGCCGGAGTCCGACACCCGTGCGAGCCTGTGGATAACTCCGAACGGGCCGCCGCCACAAGGGCCGTACGCCCGTCTTCCGCCCCGAAGTCCCCCGCGAGGGTCCCTGGCGCCAGGGCCCGTACGCCACGAGGGGCCCGGTCCACGGACCGGGCCCCTCAGGCTTCCCCCTCCACTGGCTCCGCTCGAAATCCCCCCAGATTCCCCTCCGCGGAAGCCCGATGACACATACGACCCGCTGCGGGCGGGAAGGGTTGCACGGTTTCCCGCTGTTTTTTGTCCGTGCCGAGTGGTGCGTGGTCGGTGGTCCGCGGCGGGCCCGGGTGACCCGGTTCCCCGCCCACGGAGACGGTCCGGCTACCCTGCGGTGCCCCGGGGTACGCGGGCCCCGACGTGCCGCCGCGGCGGCGTCGGCGGGTCCCCGGTTCGGCACCACGGGCGCGCGGTGCCACCGGCGGCGGGCGGTTTGCGCCGGGGCATAACCTCAACGGCCCACGGCGGCCACCACGGCGGTGCGAGCGGCGGCGGTGTTCGTGAGGGTGAGTGCTCGCGCGGGTGAAGGACGGCGGATGGAGCGGAAGCGATGACGGTGACCCTGGCCGACGTAGCGGCGCGCGCCGGGGTGTCGCCGGCCACCGTCTCCCGGGTGCTCAGCGGGAACTACCCGGTCGCGGAGGCCACCCGGGCCCGGGTGCTGCGGGCCGTCGACGACCTGGACTACGTGGTCAACGGGCCGGCCAGCGCGCTCGCGGCGGCCAACTCGGACCTCGTCGGCATCCTCGTCAACGACATCGCCGACCCCTTCTTCGGGATCATGGCGGGCGCCATCCAGTCCGAGATGGGCCCCGCCACCGCCCCGGCCGCCGCCGACGCGTGGGCGCCGGGCCAGGCGCCCGGTGGGCCGCAGGGCAGGGCCGCGACCGGCCCCGCCGGCCCGGCGACGGCGGCCGAGAAGCTGGCCGTCGTGTGCAACACCAACGGCTCCCCCGAGCGCGAACTCACCTACCTCACGCTGCTCCAGCGCCAGCGCGCCGCGGCCGTCGTCCTCACCGGCAGCGCGGCCGACGGCCCCGAGCACACCGAGCGGCTGGCGGCCAAGGTGGCCAGGCTGGTCGCCGCCGGCACCCGGGTGGTGCTGTGCGGCAGGCCCCCGGTGGCCGGCGCGCTCGCGCTCACCTTCGACAACCGGGGCGGCGCCAGGCGGCTCACCGAGCACCTGCTCACCCTCGGCCACCGCCGCGTCGGCTACATCGCGGGCCCCGCCGAGCGCACCACCACCCGCCACCGGCTCGAGGGACACCTCGCCGCGCTGGCCGCGCACGGCCTCCCGGCCCCGACGCCGGAGGCCCGGCCGGGCGGGGCCCACGCGGCGGCGCCCGAACCGCCGCCGCTGGTCGTGCACGGGGCGTACGACCGGGCCTCCGGATACGACGCGGCGTGCGAACTCCTGCGCCGCGAGCCCGGCATCACCGCGCTGGTCGCGGCCAACGACACGGTCGCGCTCGGCGCCTACGCCGCGCTGCGCGACATGGGCCTGAGCATCCCCCGGGACGTGTCGGTCACCGGCTTCGACGACCTGCCGTTCAGCGCGGACGCGGCCCCGGCGCTCAGCACCGTACGGCTGCCCCTGTACGAGGCGGGCGCGCGGGCGGGGCGGCTGGCACTCGGGCGGGAAGCCCCGCCGCCGGGTGGGGTGGCCATGATCCGCGCCGAGCTGATGATCCGGGACTCGACCGCGCCGCCCCCCGCGCCCGGGCGCTGAGCCGCCCCCGAACAGGGGCGGCCAACGGGCGCGGGCGCGCCCGCGCCGGGCAGCGCTCGCCCAGGTGGCCACGGTCGAGGGCGCCTGCTGAGCAGGCGGGGCGCCGGAGAGGACCGGCCTTCCTCCGACACAAAGGCCCTGAAAGCCCCCGAAGCACCCCGCTTCTGAGCGGGCATCTCGCTGGCGAATAGGGGAAGCCGGAAAAGGGGCCGCCGGCCCCCGTGGCGGGTTTGACCCGGTTGCGTTCGCTGCCTAGCGTCGCCGTGCCCGCCCGTGCGCACCGACCGCTCAGGAGCCCGCGTGAAGCTCGCCTTTTCCACCCTCGGCGTGCCCGGCCTGCCGATCCCCGACGTCGTGGAACTCGCCGTGGACCACGGATACCAGGGCGTCGAACTGCGAGCCCACCCCGAGGAACCGGTCCACGTCGGCATCGGCGCGGCCGAACGGGCCGACGTCGCGGCGCGGTTCCGCGCCGCCGGGCTGACCGTGCTCGCCGTCGCCGGCTATACGCGGGTCGCCGAGGCCGGCGACGACGGCCCGGTCATCGACGACCTGCGGCAACACCTCGCGCTCGCCCGCGACCTCGGCGCCCCGTACGCGCGCGTCTTCCCCGGTGGCGGCGACCAGGACCCCGCCGAGGCCGACGCGACGGCCGCCCGCCGGCTGGCCGCCGTCGCGCCGTACGCGAACGACCTCGGCGTACGGCTGCTGCTTGAGACCCACGACTCGCACCGCACCGCGGCCGACGCCTGCCGGGTGCTGGGCCTGGTCGGGCACCTGAGCGTGGGGGCCGTCTGGGACGTGCTGCACACCTGGCTCGGCGGCGAGGACCCGGTGGCCTCGCACGCCGCGCTCGCCCCGCACCTGGGTTACGTGCAGGTCAAGGACGTGGCCTCGGCCGAGGACACGTCCCCGCTGCCGCTCGGCCGGGGCACGCTGCCGCTGGCCGCGTGCCTGACCGCGCTCGTACGGGCCAACTTCGCCGACACCGCGCGGGACGCGCCGGCCGATGGCTGGGTGAGCTGGGAGTACGAGAAGCGCTGGCACCCGGAGGCGACCGAGTTGCCCACGCTGCTCGACGCGGGCCGGGACCACCTGCGCGGGCTGCTGGCCGCCGCCGCTGGCACGGGGTCGGTCACGCGGGAGAGCCAGCGGCGGGAGCCGGGCCAGCACCCGTAGCCGGGGCCACGACCGGAGTGGCCGGGTCCGGTATCGCGGCTGGTTTCGGGGCCGGTTCCGGGGCCGGGCCCTGACCCGTCGGTGGGCTGCTGGGGCGTCCGCGACCGGCGCCCGCGAACGAGGTCAGGGCGACGCCGCCGACCAGGAGCGCGGCGGCCAGCCAGCGCAGCGGGCTGATCCCCTCGCCCAGCAGCAGCGCCGCCGAGGACATGCCGAAGACCGGCACCAGGAGCGAGAACGGCGCGACCGCCGACGCGTCGTAGGTGCGTAGCAGGAAGCCCCAGGCGCCGAAGCCGAAGAGCGTGGTGCCCCAGGCCACGAACGCGATGGCGCCCAGGCCGCTCCAGTCGAGGCCGCGCAGCGCCTCCACATCCCGCTGCGGGCCCTCGAAGACCAGCGACAGGGCCAGCAGCGGCAGCACCGGCACGACGCTCACCCAGACCATGAACCGCAGCCCGTCCGGCGGGGCGGCCTTGCGGGTCAGCACGTTGGACACGCCCCAGAACGCGGCGGCGGCCACGACCAGCGCGAAGCCGAGCACGGGCCCCGAGGTCCCCTCGTCCACGGCCGCGACCGCGATGCCGCCCAGCGCGACGCCCATGCCGAGCAGCCGCACCGGACCGGGGCGCTCGCCGAGCGCGAACGCGGCGAACAGCGCCGTGAACACCGCCTGCACCTGGAGCACCAGCGAGGAGAGGCCGGCCGGCGCGCCCTGGTTCATGCCGACGAACAGCAGGCCGAACTTGGCCAGGCCGAGCGCCAGCCCCACGCCGATCACCCAGCGCCAGGGCACCTGGGGCCGGCCCACGAGGAACACGGCGGGCAGCGCGGCGGCCGTGAACCGCAGCGCGCAGAACAACAGCGGCGGGAAGTGGTCGAGACCGACCTCGATGACGACGAAGTTGACGCCCCAGGCGGCGGTGATCAGCACGGCCAGGGCGAGGTGAGCGGGTCGCATGGTTCGAGCATCGACGCAGTGAACCTTGTAGCACCAGCGCGAGTATCTTCATGATTGGTTGAAGAAGTGCTACAAGCAGCGGTCGCCACGGCCGTGGGCGACCCGCGCCGTGGCGCGCGGCGCTGCTTGGTCGCGGTGCCGAGCCCCTGGGGGGGAACCATGTTGGACCTGGCCCGGTTGCGGGCCCTGCACGCGGTGGCCGTGCACGGGTCGGTCAGCGCGGCGGCCGTCGCCCTCGGCTACACGCCGTCGGCGGTGTCGCAGCAGATAGCGAAGCTGGAGCGGGAGACGCGGACCACGCTGCTCGAACGGCGGGGCCGTGGCATCGCCCTGACCGACGCGGCGCAGCAGTTGGCCGACACGGCCCAGCAGTTGCTGGCCATCGTGGAGCGCGCCGAGACCACGCTGGAGGAGCGGCGCGGGCAGCCGTCGGGGCGCCTGGCGGTAGGCGCGTTCGCCTCGGCCGCGCGTGGCCTGCTACCCTCCGTGCTCGCCGAACTCACCGCCCGGCACCCGGGGTTGGACGCCCGGCTGACCGAGGTGGACCCGCACCTGTCGCCCGATCTGGTGGCCCGTGGCGTGATCGACCTGGCCGTCACGCACGACTGGGACATCTCACCGCTGCCGGCCCCCGAGGGCGTGCAGCGGGTCGTGATCGGCGACGACCCGTCGGACATCCTGGTGCCCAGCGACCACCCGCTGGCCGGCCGTCGTGTGCTGCGCCGCGCGGACCTGACCGACCAGCGGTGGATCTGCCAGCCGCCGGGCACCGTGTGCCACGACTGGCTGGTGCGCACGCTGCGCGCCTCCGGCCACGAGCCCGACCTCGCATACCAGGTCGCCGAGTACCACACGCAACTGGCGCTGGTCTCCGCCGGCCTCGGCATCGCGCTGGTCCCCCGGCTCGGCCGTAGCCCGGTGCCGGAGGGTGTGTCCGTCGTACCGCTGGAGCCGACGCCGCTGCGCCGCCTGTACGCGCTGTGGCGCCCCGGGGCCGCCCGCCGACCGTCCATCACCGAGGCGGTGCGCCTCCTCCAGGAGCACTGGCCGCGCCGCGACGCCGCCTGAGCCACGCGCGAGGGGGCGCCCGCTACTGCTTCGGGCGCCCCCTCGGTCCCGGGGCGGCCGTCACCGCCCCGGGGCTGTCAGTGCGGCACTACGGGCGCAGCAGGGACTCGCGGGAGACGTCCCGGCGGTCGAGCTTCTTGTCGTACGGGGCCAGCGGCTTGGCCGTCTGGTCGCCGGACTTCACGGCCGCCGGCTGGACGCCCGCCCAGTCCAGGACGCGCGCGGTGGCCTTCGCCTTCTGGGCGGCGGGCAGCGCGGCGATGTTCGCGCCGTGGTTGGCGCCCGGCGCCGTGTAGACGTAGGAGTCGTTGCGCTTGCCCACGCGGAACGGCTCGGCGCCCCACGGGTCGTTCTCGCCGTTGACGAAGAGCATCCGCTCACCGTTGTGGCGCACCCAGGTGTCCACGTCCCGCATCGTGCGGGGGTCGAACTTCATCGGGATCTCGGCCGGCACGGCGTGCCGCGGCGCGTCGATGCCCGGGTACCGCAGCAGGTCCTTCAGCTTGTCGTACCGCACCGTCGGCCAGCCCAGCTGGGTGCCCGCCTGGTAGTAGTACGGCGTGTAGCCCTCCAGGCCCTGGTCGGTGGTGGAGTCGAAGCCGGAGATCTTGTCGATGTAGTTGTACAGCACGTCGTCGGAGGCGGTCGGCGCCGGCACGTCCGCGCAGTCCTTCTCCAGGCTGTACTGCCAGAACGCCCAGGCCAGGCTGATCACGGCGTTCTCGTACGCCTTGTCGGCGCTGCCCATCACCTTGAACGTGCGGCCCTGCTCGTCCGCCCACTTCTGGTAGCGGGCCACGAGCCGGCCGCGGCGCTCCAGCGCCTCGCGCTGCACGGCCGTCAGGCTGGCGCGGCACTCGCGGTCGCCCACCCGCGCGAAGAACCGGTCGTAGGCCGAGTCCTCCTTGTTGACCACGTCGTTGGGGGCCACGTACGCGACGGTGCCGTCCATGTCGTTCGGGAAGAAGCGGCGGAAGTAGGTGGCCGTCATGCCGCCCTTGCTGCCGCCGGTGGCCAGCCACTTCTTGCCGTAGATCGGCTTGAGGGCCTTGTAGAGGCGGTGCTGGTCGCTGGCGGCCTGCCAGATGTCGAGCTTCTTCCAGTCGGCCGGCTGCGGGCGCGAGGGGGTGAAGAAGCGATACTCCATGGAGAGCTGGTTGCCGTCGATGATCTGCGTCGGCTCGCTGCGGCGCGGCGTGGTGCTCACGTTGTAGCCGGAGGTGAAGAAGACCGAGGGGCGGTCGACGGACTTGTGCAACAGCGTGATCCGCTGCTTGAACGTCCCCTTCGACGGGTGCCGGTGGTCGATCGGCTGCTCGTAGTTGAGGACGAAGAAGCGGTACCCGTCGTACGGCTTCTCCTCTATGAAGCTCATCCCCGGTATGCGGAGGATGCGGTCCTTTATGTCGTCCGACTGCGCGGCCGTGGTGCTCCGTTCGTCCGGCTGCGCGGCGGTGGCCGTCCCTGCCGAAACGCTGCCCACGCCCACGGTGCCGATGAGCACCGCCAGCGCGAGCAGCGATCTGAGCGACTTGTGCATGCTGATCTCCCAGGAGTTCGCAATGGTCGCCGTGAACCTACAAGCGGTCGGGCGCGGGGGCTAGCCCCAGCTCATGCCATCGACGGGGGCTCCTTCGCGCCCGGCCGGCGCCCGTTACGCCACGCCGCCCCCCTCCCCTCCTCGCGTGAGATGACCCATGCTGGTCGGCATGGACCGAGAGGAAAGCCAGGGGCCGGACGGCCCCGAGCCGAGCGAACGGGCCGAACGACTGCGGCGGTACCTGAGCGAACTGGAGCAGCGCGTCGACCCGCGCTCCCTCGAACTGCTGATGCGACTGCTCCGCGAGCTGAGTGTCTCACCGGCCGTGCGCGGCGGCACGTACGAACTGGGCATGGGGCCCGAGGAGCGGGAGCTGTTCACGCCCGCCCTCCAGGCCGAACTGCTCGTGCTGTTCGGCCTGCTCACCTCGCACGACGAGCGGGTCGTGGTCGACCTGGGGGACAGCCCGCACGCCAAGGGCATGAAGGTGCTCGTCCCCCGCGAACGGGCCGACGACCCCGACTTCCTGCGCCGGCACAAGCAGCGGGTGGCCGCCGAGGCCGCCGAACGGGAGGCGGATCGCCGCGAGGTGGAGGCCATCGCGCGGGCCAGCGGCATGGAGCCGTAGCCGGCCGGGTCCGCCGGTGGAGTGACGCCCCGCCCCGGTCGGCCTAACCCGGGGCGGCGGCTCAGCCCGGCACGCCGGCGGTGGCCATGTCGCTGCCCGTGAAGGCGTGCCAGAGCCGGGCGTAGCGACCGCCTTGGGCCAGCAGCTCGTCGTGGGTGCCGTCCTCGACCACCCGGCCGTCGTGCAGCACGACGACCCGGTCGGCGCGGGCGGCCGTCGTCAGCCGGTGGGCCACCACCAGCGTGGTGCGCTGTCCGACGAGCCGGTCGGTGGCCTGGTTGACCAGCGCCTCGGTGGCCAGGTCGAGCGCGGCCGTCGCCTCGTCCAGGAGGAGCACGTCGGGAGCGACGAGTTCGGCCCGGGCCAGCGCGATCAGCTGGCGCTGCCCCGCGGAGAGGTTGCGGCCGCGCTCGGTCACCTCGTGCAGGTAGCCGCCCTCAAGCTGGGCGATCATGTCGTGCGCGCCGACCGCGCGGGCCGCGGCCTCCACGTCGGCATCGGACGCGGTGGGACGCCCGTAGGCGATGGCGTCGCGCACCGTGCCGGGGAAGAGGTA
The DNA here is from genome assembly GCF_029392895.1 of Streptomyces sp. 71268. Lineage (NCBI taxonomy): Bacteria > Bacillati > Actinomycetota > Actinomycetes > Kitasatosporales > Streptomycetaceae > Streptomyces > Streptomyces sp. 71268. The sequence goes on along the minus strand of NZ_CP114200.1, from coordinate 5,711,798 downwards.
CGACTCCTGCGGCACCACGCCGAGTCGGTGCCTGTACCCGGCCAGGTCCAGTTGGCGCAGATCCACACCGTCCACGGTCACCCGGCCGGCCGACGGGTCGTAGAACCGGGCCACGAGCTTGACCAGCGTGGACTTGCCCGCACCGGTCTCGCCGACGAAGGCGACGGTCTGGCCGGCCGGGATGCGCAGGTTGACGCCGGACAGCGCCTCCTCGGGCTGGTCGGCCGGGCCGTAGTGGAAGGACACGTCCTCGAACGCGATGTCGCCGCGCAGCTCCCGCACCTCGCGCGGCGCCTGGGCCAGCGGCGTCGTCGTGGGTTCGCGCAGCAACTCCTGGACGCGGCGCAGCGAGACGGTGGCCTGCTGGTAGCCGTCGAACACCTGGGAGAGCTGCTGCACGGGCGCGAAGAACAGGTCGATGTAGAGCAGGTACGCCACGAGCGCGCCCGCCGTCAGCGTGCCGTCGCTGACCCGGCCGGCGCCGACGATCAGCACCAGCGCGGCGGCCACGGACGACAGGAGCTGCACGAACGGGAAGTAGATCGAGATCAGCCACTGGCCGTGCACCCGGGCCTGCCGGTACGCGTCGCTGCGCTCGGCGAACCGCGCCCGCCCGCTCTCCTCGCGCCGGAACGCCTGCACGATGCGCAGCCCGGCCACGTTCTCCTGCAGGTCCGCGTTGACGGCGCTGACCCGGTCGCGGGCCAGCTCGTACGCCTTGACGCTCTGCCGGCGGAAGAAGACGGTGCCGATGACCAGCAGCGGCAGGGTCGCGAAGACCACCAGGGCCAGTTCCAGGTCGATGACCAGCAGCGCGACCAGGATGCCGAAGAAGGTGAGCAGGCTGACCAGCGCGGTGACCAGGCCGGTCTGCAGGAACGTGGAGAGCGCGTCGACGTCGGTGGTCATCCGGGTCATGACCTTGCCGCTCAGCTCGCGCTCGTAGTAGTCGAGGCCGAGCCGCTGGAGCTGCGCGAAGATCTTGACGCGGAGCGAGTAGAGCACGCGCTCACCGGTGCGCCCGGTCATCCGCGTCTCGGTGACCTGCGCCACCCACTGCACGAGGACCACCAGCAGCGCGAGCCCGGACGCGGCCCACACCGCGTTCAGCGCCATCTCCTGGACGCCCTCGTCGATGCCGTGCCGGATCAGCACCGGCAGCAGCAGCCCGGCCAGGGCGTCCACCGAGACGAGCAGCAGACACAGCGCGAGCGGCTTGCCGAAGCCGCGCAGCAACTGGCGCAACCCGTAGCTGCTCTCCGTCCGGGTGGCGGCCCGCTCGTCGATGCCGGGGGTGTCGGTCGCGGGGGGCAGGGCCGCGACCTTGGCGAGCAGCTCGGGCGTCGCGGGCATCCCGGCCATCGCACCGGCGGTGGTCGCCGCGGGCGGGGCGGCGGGCGCGGCGCCCTTGCCGGCGCCGGGGACGGCCGGCGATGCGGCGTCGACGTCGGTGGGCGCGCGCTGGGCGTCGTCCTTGCGCACCCACAGCTCGGGGGTGACGGCGGGGGCGGCGGCGCGCTCCTGGCGGGCCCGCCCGACGGCGTCGGCGTGGGCCGCGGGGATGTTCCCGGACGCCGTCTCGGCCGCCGCTATCTCGGAGATCTCCTCGATCTCCTCGGCCAGCCGGAAGTCGGCTTCCGCCTCGGCGTCGGCTTCGGCACCGGGTATTCGCTCGGTCGCGGTGCCGGGTATTCGCTCGGCCGACGCGCCGGCGGCCTCGCGTCGCGGGGCGGGGCGGTGGTGGCCCTCGTGGCGACCGGCTCCCCGGCCGTCGGGGCCGTCGCCGGAACCGTCACCGGGGCCACCGTCAGGACCGCCGTCGGGGCCCGTCGCGCCGGTGGGCGCGGCGGCGGGGCGGTCCGTGGGCAGCAGCAGCCCGGCCGCCGCCGCCTCGCCGCCGAAGGCCCCGGCGATGGCGGAGCCACGGTCGCCGGCGGCGGCGCCGTCGGAGCCGGGCCCGCGCGGGGCCCGGCCGGCCACGTCCCGTGGCACGTCGCCCAGCTCGTCGGGGTCGGTCAGCAGGCGGCGGTAGAGCGCGCAGCGCTCGGTCAGCTCGTCGTGCGTGCCGACGTCGACCAGGTGGCCTCGGTCGAGCACGGCGATCCGGTCGGCCAGGGCCAGGGTGGACTGGCGGTGGGCGATGAGCAGCGTCGTGCGCCCGGCCATCACGCCGCGCAGCGCCTCGTGGATCTCGTGCTCCACGCGGGCGTCGACGGCCGAGGTGGCGTCGTCCAGGACCAGCAGCCTCGGGTCGGTGAGGATCGCCCTGGCCAGGGCGATGCGCTGGCGCTGGCCGCCGGAGAGGGTCAGCCCCTGCTCGCCCACCTTGGTGGCGTAACCGTCCGGCAGCTCGTTGATGAAGCCGTCGGCCTGCGCGGCCCGCGCGGCCGTACGGACCTGCTCGTCGGTGGCCTCCGGCAGCCCGTACGCGATGTTCTCGCGCACGCTGTCGGAGAAGAGGAAGCTGTTCTCCGGCACCAGGCCGATCGCGGCGCGCAGCGAGTCGAAGGTCAGGTCGCGCACGTCGTGCCCGCCGATGCGGACCGCGCCGCCGCTCACGTCGTAGAAGCGCGGCAGCAGCAGCGACAGGGTGGACTTGCCGCTGCCCGAGGCGCCCACGACGGCCAGCGTCTGGCCGGGCTCGATGCGCAGCGACACGTCACGCAGCACGGGCCTCGGCCCGGAGTCCGGCGCGTCGGGGTCCGTCGCGGTGGACGGGTTGGCAGTGGTGGCCGGGCCGGCCGTGGTGGTGGTCGGGGTGGCGCTGGCGGTGCCGTCGCCCCCGGTGGCGTCCTCGGCGCTCGCGCCGTCGGCCGTGGTGTCTTCGGCGGTGCCGTAGCCGAAGGTGACGTGGTCGAACTCGACCGTCGCGGGCGCGTCGGCGGGCAACTCGCGGGCGTGTGGCCGCTCGGCTATGCCGGGCTCGGTGTCGATCAGCTCGAAGACGCGCTCGACGCCCGCGCGGGCCTGCTGGCCCACGGTCAGCATCATGGTGAGCATCCGGACCGGGCCCACCAACTGCGCCAGATAGGTGGAGAAGGCGACGAACGTGCCGAGGGTGATCTCGCCACGGGTGGCCATCCAGCCGCCGAGCGCGAGCATGGCGACCTGTCCGAGCGCGGGCACGGCCTGGAGCGCCGGCGTGTACCGCGAGTTGAGGCGGATGGTGCGCATCCTGGCGGCGAACAGCCGGCGGCTGACCTGGCGGAGCTTGCCGGTCTCCTGCTCCTCCTGGCCGAACCCCTTGACCACCCGGACGCCCGTGACCGCGCCCTCCACAACGCCGGCCACGGCCGCCGCCTGCCCCTGCGCGTACCAAGTGGCGGGGAAGAGGCGGTCGCGGCTGCGGGAGGCGATGAACCACAGGGCGGGCGCCACGGCCAGCGCCACCACGGTCAGCAGCGGGGACAGCACCACCATGACGACCAGCGAGATGACGAACAGCAGCACGTTCCCGATCATCATGGGGAGCATGAACAGCAGGCCCTGCACCAGTTGCAGGTCGCTGGTGCCACGGCCGAGCACCTGACCGGTGCTCAGCTCGTCCTGCCGGCGGCCGTCAAGGCGCGAGATGGACTGGAACATCTCGGTCCGCAGGTCGTGCTGCACGTCCAGGGCGAGCCGGCCGCCGTAGAAGCGGCGGAGGTAGGTCAGCCCGTAGACCGCGAGGGCGGCGACGACCAGCAGCGCCGCCCAGGGGGCGAGCGGGCGGTCGCCGGCGACGATCACGTCGTCGATGATCAGCTTCGGCACGAGCGGAACGAGTGCCGTGACGGCCATTCCGGCGAGGGACGCGCCGAGCGCGAGCACCACGTTGCGCCGATACCGCCAGCAGTAACGGGTCAGTCTGCGCGCCCAGCCCTCTTGCTTTGCGCTGGTCGTCGCGGCTGTCGCTGTCACTCCCGGCCTCCCCGTCTCATGGTCATCACCGGAAGGCTGCAACGCCGTGGCGTGCGGATTTCATTCCGCCGTTACAAACCAACGCGCGCACAGGAGGCGCACAAGCGATCGATTAACGCGCCAGCGCCCCCACGCGCGCCGGGACGCGCCCCCACGCGGGCGCACCACGAGGGCCCCGCCCGCGCGCCAGCCACGAACGGGGCCCGGCCCGGTCACGGACAGGGCCGACTCAGCCACGGGCGAAGGCCGGGCCAGCTACGAACGGAGGGCCGACGGGGCCCTGCGGCGACGCAAAAACGCGGCGCCCGCGTACGGACACGGCGCCGGCGCGGCGCTAGGCCGCCGCCGCGTCCACGGGTGACGCGTCGGCGGTCAGCTCCACGGCGGCGCAGTGTGCCGCCACGTCGTCCAGCCGCAGCCCCAGGGTCACGGCGAGCGTCGCGATGGTGAAGAAGGCCGGGGTCGGCGCCCGACCGGTCTCGATCTTGCGCAGGGTCTCGGCGGAGATCCCGGCCGCGGCGGCGACGTCGGTCATGCTGCGTTCGCCGCGCGCCTGGCGCAGCAGCGCGCCGAGGTGACGACCGCGCTCGCGTTCCAGCGGAGTGAGGGGAGTGCGCACCATGCGGCCATTCTAATACCGCCGCCGGTAAAGCTAGCCGGTATAGTTATAACGGTATTGAAATTGGCGTGCCGCCCGGCGACGCCCCCTCCGTCGTGCCAGCGACACCTCACACAGCGGGCCGGGCGAAGCCTGGGCCGGACCGGCGCGGGGCGGTGCGGGCCCCCGCGCCGGGCCGCCGTACACACTCATGAAGGGCCTTGCGGAGATGGTGGAGATCAAGACCGATGGCGAACTCGACGCGATGCGCGAGGCTGGCCGCGTCGTCGGACAGGCGCTGGCCGCCGTGCGGAAGGCGGCGGCGATCGGCGTACGGCTGACCGAACTGGACCAGGTGGCGCGCGACGTGCTGCGGGACGCGGGCGCGGGCTCCCCGTTCCTGAACTACCAGCCGCGGTTCGCGCCGAGCCCGTTCCCCGCCGTGATCTGCGCGTCCGTCAACGACGCGATCGTGCACGGCATCCCGAACGGCTACCGGCTGCGCGACGGCGACCTGGTCAGCATCGACTGCGGCGCCATCGTGGACGGCTGGGCCGGCGACGCCGCCGTCAGCTTCACCGTGGGCACCCCGCGCCCCGCCGACCTACGGTTGATCGAGGCCGGCGAGGCGGCCCTGGCGGCGGGCATCGCGGCGGCCGTGCCGGGGGCGCGCATGGGCGACGTCGGGCACGCCATCGGCAGCGTCGGCCGGGCCGCCGGGTACGGCATCCCCGACGACTTCGGCGGCCACGGCATCGGCCGCCAGATGCACGAGGACCCGCCCGTGCCCAACACGGGCCGGCCGGGCCGGGGTTACGTGCTGCGGCACGGCCTCGTCCTCGCGCTGGAGCCGATGTTCCTGGCCGGCGGCTCGGGCGCGTACATGGCCGACCCGGACGGCTGGACCCTGCGCACCACCGACGGCAGCCGCGCCACCCACAGCGAGCACACGGTGGCCATCACGGACGACGGGCCGCGCATCCTGACCCTGCCGTGACGAAGGGCCGCGCGTTCCTTCCCTGACGTGCGGACCGGGCGTGTGCGCCGAGTGCGGGCGCCGAGTGCGGGCGCCGGCTCACCGGTCGGCGGGCAGCGCGCGTCGCAGCGCACGGTGCAGATCGCGCGCCACCTCCTCCGGCGCCTCCGGATCGTCCCCGGTCAGCCGGCTGAGATGGTCGGCGAACACCTGGGTGAACGCGCCGTACAGCGGGGTGCGGGGGCGGAGTACCGCGCTGCGCAGGGCCTTGCGCACCACGGCGTACGAGCGGGGCCGCCCGTCCTCGGTGCGCGGCATCGGGTCGGCCTCCTCGCCCGCAAGGGACGGCGTGGCCGAACGCGCCGGGCCGCGCGGACAGCGCGCCCCGTCCTCCTCGTACGCGCTGGCCCGGGTCGCGGCGAAGCCCGCTTCGAGCAGGCACCGTTCGCTGTTCCGGCCGGTCAGGAAGCGCAGCAGGTCCTCGATGGCGTCGAGGTTCCGCGCCGGCGCGTGCCGCGTGACGGCGAGGTTCTGCCCGCCGAGCACGGCCTTGCCCGGCAGCGCGGCCAGCCCCAGCCGCCCGTCCCGCAGGTCCTGGTGGAGCACCCCGTACGCGTACGGCCAGTGCCGGAGGAAGGCCGTCCTGCCGGCCGCGAAGTCGGCCAGTAACCGGGCCTCGTCGGACTCCTGCGCGCTGTCGAGGGTGTACGCGCGGTCGATGCGCCGGGTGAACTCGCCGAGCCCGAGGCGGAGTTGCTCCTCGGTGCCGACGTAGCGCCCCTCGTCGTCCACCAGCGGGGCGCCACCGCCGCTGGCCCCCACCGTGGCGAACGCCTCGATGCCGTTGACCGTGAGCCCCTCGTACGAGCTGAGTTGGGTGGTCCACGGCATCGCGTACGCGGTGGGGAGTTCGCCCCGGCCGTGCGCGCGCAGCACCGCCTGCTTCAGGTTCCTGAAGGCGACCCAGGTCGTGGGGTTGGGGCCGAGGCCCGGCGCGTTGACGCCGGCGGCCCTGAGGTAGTCGGGGCGGTAGTAGAGGAGCCCGACGTCGCTGTTGAACGGTACGGCGTACGTCGAGCCCCGCCAGCGGCCGGTCGCCGCGACGGAGGGCAGCACGTCGTCGTCGAGCAGGGAGTCGTCCAGCTCGCGCACCAGGTCCCCGTCGGCGAACTCCGGCACCCAGGTCACGTCCAGGTTGACGACGTCGTAGTGCGAACTGCCCGACTGGAGCGCGCCGAGCAACTGGCTGCGCTGCTGGTCGGCGGTGCCCGGCAGCTCCACCAGGCGGGCCCGCAGCGGGGACCCCGAGCGCCGGCTGCGTTCGTTCCACGCGTCGACCAGTTGCTGCCGCACCCCGCCACGGCCGGTGATGTCCCGGCCGCTGGCGATGACGATGGCGTTGGGGTCGCCGTCGCTGGTGAACGCGCCGTCGTCCGCCCCGCCGCCCGATCCGCCATCCCCCGCCGTGCAGCCGCCGACCGTGGCGAGCGCCGTCAGCACCATCGACACCGCCCACACCACCGCGCGCGGGGCGACCTGCCGTGGCCGGCCCACCCGCCCGGCGCGCCCGGCCCGCGACGCGCGCCCCCCGCGCCCGGCGCGCGCCGCGCCGGGCCGGCCGACGCCGCGCCCCGGGCGCCGTGGTCTCCTCATGCGGCATCCCCCTGATCGCCCTCGGCGGTCTGCGCCACCGCGTCGCGCAGCCCCGCCATCTGGTCGTCGCGCTGGTCGAGGCAGGTGCCGTCGGAGGCGTCGGCGATCCGCCGGTCCGGCTGGCCCGCGTCGCAGCCACGGCTGCTGAACGAGACCACCGCCACCGGCACCCCGTGCTCGCGCACCGCCTCCAACAGGCCGGCCAGGTCCACCCGTGCGCCCCGCCGCCCGTTGTCCTCGTCGTCGGTGAGCAGCACGACCACGCCCGGCCGCTCGTCGCCCGCCCCGCGCCGGGCCATCTCGGCGACCGCGTCCCGCAGCGCCCCGTACGGGTCGGCCTCGTGCTCCGTCGACCGCACCCGCTCCGTCAGTTCGCGTACGACGGCGGCCCGGTCCTCGTGCGTGCCGAACTCCAACAGACCGGTGTCGTACGGGCGCTCGGCACCGTCGGGCGCGGCCACCCGCCACGCGCCGTACTCGTCCCGGGGCCCGAGCCCCTCCATGGAGCGCGCGAGCAGCGCCGGCGCGCCGTCCGGGTCGTCCCACACGCCGGTCATGGACGGGGAGGTGTCGAGCAGGTAGAGGACGCGCCCGGGGCCGCTCGCCGCGCGGTAGCGCTCCAGGACGCGGCCGAGGTCCGCGCCGGTGGGCCCGGTGCGCGACGGCAGCACGCCGGGCCCACCGGGAACGCGCTCGCCACCGGGCGGCGGTTCGCCGTCCTTGGTCCAGAAGCCGGCTTCCCGGAGCGTGCGCTGGCCCTCGGGGCCGGCCAACCAGTCGCTGAAGCCGCTGACCCCCTCGGCGCGAGCGCGCGCCGTGTCCGAGTCCTGGTCCGCCCCCTCCCAGGTGAGCGAGACGGCCACCGGGGCCAGGGCCGGCACGTCGTCCGGGTAGACCACCCGGCGCGGCACCCGGGTCTGAGCGCCGCACTCCAAGGCGCCGGAGCGCAGCAGGTACTCGGGCACGATCGCGGCGGTGCCGCGGTCGGCCTCCCGGTCCCCGGCCAGCGCGCACAGCAACCCGGCTCCGTCGGGGGCCAGCGGCCCGGCGTGCGCCAACCGCCGCTCCACAGCACCGGCCTGCTGGGCCCCGTACAGCGCCCGCGTCGCGAACAGGGCCGCGTCGGCCGACTCGGGGTCGGGCCGTCGTACGTGGCGGCCGGGCCCGGCGTCCAGGAACGCGTCGATCAGGTCCGCCAGCCGGCCGCCGCGCGGTCCCGTCTCGCGGCTGCCGGGCGGGGCGGGCAGGGCGAGCACCGTGGGCGAGTAGCCGAGGGGGGGAGAGGTGTCGACGAACCGTACGTCCTGACTGGCCTGGTGGGCGCGCTCCACGTCCGCCGCGCTCGCCGGAATCCACAGGTCGGGCTGGGCCCCCACGTCGCGCTGCGGGTCCAGCGGCGCGGCGGACGGCTCGGCGCCCGCGCCGGCGGAGTTGCCGCCCGTGGACGCGCCGGCGGTGGCGGTGCCGTCGGTCGGAGCGCCGTCGGTGGGGCGGGGGGCCTGGCCCGGGGGCTTCTGCCACACGTTGGACAGGTCGTGGAAGGCGGTGATCACATCCGAGGTACGGGCCGCGTACACGGTGATCCCGACCCGGGCGCACGCCCCGTCCGGGTGGTTGGCCGGGGAGAGGGTGTACTTCTGGGCGGCGTCGCGCACGACCCGGTGCAGGTCGGGGTCGGTCAGCACGCGCAGCTCCTGCGGCGGGGCGCAGGCCCGCGCGGTGCGGCTGTCGCCGGCCGCGTACAGCAGCGTCCCCACCAGGGCCAGCACCGCGGCGGCGGCCAACGTGGCCACCGCCCAGCGCCGCGACCGGCGCGGGCGCGACCAGCGGAGGCGCGACCGGCGTGGGGCGGTGCGGGGCGTCCAGCGCCGGCGCGGCCGGCGGCCCGGCGACAGGGGCTCCGCCACCGGGGGCTCCGCCGCTGGAGCCACCGCTGCCGGGGGCCCGGTGGCCGCTGGCTCGGCCACGGCGGGCTCGTCGCTCGAAGGCCCGCCGCTCGGAGGCCCGTCGCTCGGGGGTTCGGCACGCGTGGGCTCGGCGCTCGCGGGCCGGGGTACGGCCCCGGGGTCGGGCTCGGCCCCGGGCCCGGGTGGCGGCGGGGCCGGGGGCGCGGGTTGGCGCGCCCCAGCTCGTAGGTCATCTCGTACGTCGGGCGGCCGGGGTGTGGCGGGTCGGGGCGGGGGGACGGGCTCGTCGTCGGCGCGGGCCAGCACGACGTCCGCGTCGGGGTCGCCCTGTCGGAGCTGCGGCACCCACGGCTCGTCCGAGAGGGTGCGGTGGCCGGCCATCCGCTTCCGCAGCGCGGGGCCGAGGGCGGAGAAGGTCACGGGGCGCCCCGGGGCCGTGCCGCGTAACACGTCGAGCAGCGCCGCCGTGAACGGCGTGGGCGTCTCGGCGGGCCCGGCGTCGATCCGTCGGTTCGCCTGGACCGCGGCCACCAGGAAGAACCGCCGCCGCTGCTCGAACCCCTCCAGGACGCGCGCGGCGTTGCCCGCGAAGCAGCAGTCCAGGACCACCACGATCTGCCGCGCCGGCGAGGTGGCCAGCACGCTGAGCACCGTGGTCAGCGAGACCGAACCGACGAAGACCTGCCGCTCGCCCGGCACGGTGCGGGCCCCGGGGAGTTGCAGCCACAGTTCGTCACCGGAGAACGGGACGGCGCCGTGCCCGGCGAAGTAGAACAGCAACACGCCCCGGGTCTCGGCGGCGACCTGCCCCAGCAGCACGTGGAAGTCGTCCGTGCCGGACGGCTCCACCGACACGACGCCGGTACCCGCCCCCTCGTCACCGTCGCCGGCACCAGCACCAGCACCAGCACCAGCACCAGCACCAGCACCGAACACGCCACCGGTCCGCAGCGTCGCGGCCAACTCCGCGAGGCTGGCGCGGACCGCGAGCAGGTCGCCCGGCACCACGCCGGGGTACTTCCCCGCCTTGTGCGCGTACTCGGGCACGCCCACGAGCAGCGCCCGGTTGCCCCCGCCCCGGGGGTCGCATGCCGGCATGAGCCCTACTCCTCGCCCTCCGTATCGGAGTCCGAGGCGTCGTCCGTCCACTCGTCGATGACCTGGGGTGGTGTGCCGCCCTCCACCTGGTGGCGATTCTCGCTCCAGGCCCTGACGCCCCGTTTGACCGCGTCGTACAGGTCGGCCAGGGCCGGCTGGGCCAGCAGGCCCACCGCCACGATCAACAGCTCGTTCGCGTCGCCCATCGGGTGGCCGTCGCCGTCCTCGACGGGGGCCGTCCGCATCTCGATACGGACCGCGCCCTGCCGCGTCCACTGCTCAAGAAGCTGCTCCCGCTCCAGCCACGCGCGGAGCGCGGCCGTCTCCCGATCGGTGTCGGGCCCACTCAGCCGGAGCCGCAACGCCGGGCGTCGCCGCTCATTTCTCTGCGTCATAAGCGCCCATACTCGCACCGCCCTTATGACATCTCAGAGAAGTGCGCCGAAGAACGTAACCATGCTGTTATGGTGCAGCGTTTGCCGCGCATTCGCGGCCACCTTATTGCAGGGCACGCGAAATGCGGGGCGACGGAAAAGTCCCGTTCACCGGCGCGTTGTTGCGCACGTTCCCCCTGTGACGCAAGTGGCCCCCGCGCCCCCTGAGTTACCCACTCTGATCAGCGGTGTCGCCGCCACCGACCGACCCGTACGGTACATCGGCCGGCCGCCGGAAAGAAGGCGGGCCGCAATGCGCGCCGACACACTTCGACTCGCACACCGCCCTCGTCTTCGGCCGGACCGCGCACGGAATCGCCCCCTCTCTCACCCGTCGGCGTTTTCCCGCTAAAGGGAAAGTGCGATTCCGATCCACGAAGCGGAGAATTCCACCGGCGCGGCGATCCCGGGGCCGGCGGCACGCATTCCGCCGGGCGACTACTCCGCGCGGGCCGCCGCGATCTGGCGGGACATGATCGTCGTCAGCTCGTACGCCGTGTGCGAGGCCGCGACCGAGGTGATCTCCGCGTGGTCGTACGCCGGGGCGACCTCGACCAGGTCGGCCGAGACGAGGTGGCAGTCGGCCAGGCCGCGCAGGATCTCCAGGAGTTCGCGCGAGGTGAGGCCGCCGGCCTCCGGGGTGCCGGTGCCGGGGGCGTGGGCCGGGTCGAGCACGTCGATGTCGATGGAGACGTACAGCGGACGGTCGCCGATGCGCTGCCGCAGCTGGTCCGTGACCTCGTCCACGCCGCGCCGCATCACGTCGGCCGACGTGACGATGCCGAAGCCCATCTTGGCGTCGTCGTCCAGGTCCTTCTTGCCGTACAGCGGGCCGCGCGTGCCGACGTGCGAGAGCGCGGAGGTGTCCAGGACGCCCTCCTCGACCGCGCGGCGGAACGGCGTGCCGTGGGTGTACTCGGCGCCGAAGTAGGTGTCCCAGGTGTCCAGGTGCGCGTCGAAGTGCAGCAGCGCGACGGGGCCGTGCCGCTTGGCGACCGAGCGCAGCAGCGGCAGCGCGATGGTGTGGTCGCCGCCCAGGGTCATCATCCGGGCGCCGGTGGCCAGCAGGTCGTCGGCCGCGGCCTCGATGGTCTCGACGGCCTCGTTGATGTTGAACGGGTTGGCCGCGATGTCGCCCGCGTCGGCGACCTGCGCGAGCGCGAACGGCGACGCGTCCTGGGCCGGGTTGTACGGGCGCAGCAGCCGCGACGCCTCCCGTATCGCGTTGCCGCCGAAGCGCGCGCCGGGCCGGTAGGAGACCCCGCTGTCGAACGGGACGCCGACCACGGCGACGTCCGCCGCGCCGCCCACCTCGTCCAGGCGGGGCAGCCGCGCGAAGGTGGCGGGTCCGGCGTAACGGGGCACGCGGGACGAGTCGACGGGGCCCACGGGCTCGGGGGTGGCGCTGCTCATGCGACGACCTCTCCTGTCTTGGGGCGACGCGGCCCGGTCGGGCGCGCGGCTCTTGCGGCGACGTGACTCATCCGGACGGCGTAGCGCGCGGGTCGCGCGGGCCGGCACGGGTCTTCCTCGCGGCACGCCCTCGCGCGCGTGCCGCCGGCGCCCGCGCCGGCGTACCCGCGCGGATGCTGTGGATGGGTGGCCCACCGGTGTACCGGCGCGGCTTCTGGAGGCTACGACCCCCGCGCGGCGCTTCGACATATACGTTTCGAAGCGGGCCCCGGATCGTTTACGCCACGGTGTCCATGACGCCGGTCACGTGCGCGCCGGCGCGCCCCGCGCGGGGCGCGCCCGGGACTCCGTGAGGCGCGTATGGATCACATTGATCAGACGTTCAGCCCATCTCGGGCCGCGCGCGGCACAATGGTCAGCATGCCGATACCCAGCCCCGTGCCCGACCGGGCCGCATTGGTCGACCATCTGGTTCGCACCCGCATCGCGGGCAACGTCGCCACCCCACGCGAGAACAACCTCTCCCACTACCGCAAGCTGGCAAACGGCGACCGCCACTACTGGCTCGGTCTGGAACTCGGCGACCGCTGGAGCGACGAGCAGGACGTGCTGGCCGTGATGGCCGAGCGGTGCGGGGTGATCGACGACCCCGAGTACCGCACGGGCCAGGACACCATCGACCCGCAGCTCACGGTGGACGCGCTGGACCGCAAGGCGGCCGTGTTGCGCAAGGCGGCGGAGAGCCAGAGCCGCGTGCTGTTCGCGACCGGTCACCCGGGTGGCCTCATCGACGTGCACCGCAGCGTCGCGGCCGGACTGCGCGCGGCCGGCTGCGAGATCGTGGAGATCCCCGGCGGGCTCCAGGCCGACGAGGGGTTCGTCTTCCAGTTCGCGGACGTGGCGATGCTGGAGCGCGGCGCCACGCTGTGGCACACCCACTCCCCCGAGCCGATGGCCGCCATCCTGGACGGCCTGACCAGGGAGGGCCGCCCGCTGCCCGACCTGGTGGTCGCCGACCACGGCTGGGCCGGGTGCGCGGGCCAGCGCGGCATCGACGCCGTCGGCTACGCGGACTGCAACGACCCGGCCCTCTTCATCGGCGAGGCCGAGGGCACGCTGGCGGTCACGGTGCCGCTGGACGACCACGTCACCAACCCGCGCTTCTACGACCCGATGACCGCCTACCTGCTCGACGCGGCGGGCCTGGCGGCGCTCCCGTAACCACCGGCACCCCGGCGGCCCCCGCCCGGCACCGTCGGCCCCGATTCGGGACTACGGCCGGCGCGGGGCGCGGGGTGTGCGGATCAGCCCCTCCTGGATCACCGAGACCGCCAGCCGCCCGTCGGCGGTGTAGATGCGGCCCTGGCCGAGCCCTCGGCTCCCGGAGGAGGACGGGCTCTCCTGGTCGTACAGCAGCCACTCGTCCGCGCGGAACGGGCGGTGGAACCACATCGCGTGGTCCAGGCTGGCGCCCACCACGTCCCCGATCACCCAGCCGCCCCGGCCGTGCGCGAGCAGGATCGAGTCCAGCAGGGTCATGTCGGAGACGTAGGTGACCAGGCACACGTGCAGGAGCGGGTCGTCATGCACGCCGGCCAACTTTCCGTTGGTACGGAACCACACCCGCGAGCGCGGCTCGCGCGCCTGGCCGGCGCTGACGAACGGCGGGTCGGCCACGTACCGCAGGTCCACCGCCGCCCGGGCCGCCGCCAGGCGCGGCAGCACCGTGGGGTCGGGGAACCGGTCGGCGTGCTGGGCCAGCATCTCCTCGGTGGTCGGCAGGGTCAGCGGGTCGGGCGCGGCCGGCATCTCCGCCTGGTGCTCCAGACCGTCCTCGGCCCGCTGGAAGGAGGCGGAGAGGTGGAAGATCGGCCGCCCGTGCTGGACGCCGACCACGCGCCGGGTGGTGAAGGACAGCCCGTCGCGGATGCGGTCGACGGTGTAGACGATCGGGGCGCCCGGGTCGCCGGGGCGCAGGAAGTAGGCGTGCAGCGAGTGCGGCGGGCGGTCGGAGGGCACCGTACGGCCCGCGGCCACCAGCGCCTGGGCGGCCACCTGCCCGCCGAACACCCGTGGCACCAGGGACGGGCGGCTCGTGCCACGGAAGATGTCCCGGTCGATCCGCTCCAGGTCGAGCAGGGCGAGCAGGTCCTCAAGTGCTTCGCTCATGGCGGTCGCTCGAACCCGCCTACAGGCCCATGGACTTGGCCACGATGGAGCGCATGACCTCGCTGGTGCCGCCGTAGATGCGGCTGACCCGGGTGTCCGCGTACAGGCGGGCGATGGGGTACTCCATCATGTAGCCGTATCCGCCGTGCAGTTGCAGGCACTTGTCGATGACGACGGCCGCGCGCTCGGTGGTGAACAGCTTGGCGGACGCGGCGTCGGCGGCGGAGAGTTCGCCGGCGTCGTGCGCGTCCAGCGCGCGGTCCACGACCGCCTGCAGGGCGTCCACGTCGGCCTTGCAGTCGGCCAGCACGAACTTGGTGTTCTGGAACGAGGCCACCGGCTTGCCGAAGACCTCGCGCTCGCGCACGTACCCCTTGGCGAACTCCACCGCCGCCGCGGCCTGGGCGTACGCGCCGACGGCGATGCCCAGCCGCTCCTGCGGCAGGTTCTGTCCGAGGTAGGAGAACGCCTTGCCCTCTTCGCCGAGCCGGTCCTCGACGGGCACCCTGACGTCGGAGAAGGAGAGTTCGGCGGTGTCGGAGGTCTTCAGGCCCAGCTTGTCGAGCTTGCGGCCGACCGCGTACCCCTCGGACCTGGTGTCCACGACGAGCAGCGTGATGCCCGCCCGCCGGTCCTCGGGGGTCGGCTGGGCAGTGCGCGCGCAGACGATGACCCGGTCGGCGAGCACGCCGCCGGTGATGAACGTCTTGGCGCCGTTCAGTACGTAGTGCGTGCCGTCCGCCGACAGCTTGGCGGTCGTCCTCATCCCCGCGAGGTCCGAGCCGGTGCCGGGCTCGGTCATGGCGATGGCCGTCATCATCTCGCCGGTCACGAACGGCGGCAGCCAGCGCCGCTTCTGCTCCTCGGTGGCGTACGCGAGCAGGTACGGCAGGCAGAGCGCGGTGTGCACGCTGGAGCCGCCGAAGCTGACGCCGGCCCGGGCGCACTCCTCCGTGATGACCGCGTGGAACTTGAAGCTGGTCTCGCCGGCCCCGCCGTACTCCTCGGGCACCTCGATACCGAAGACACCCAGGTCACCGAGTTTCCTGTAGAACTCGCGGGGAACCTGGCCGGCCTCGATCCACTGGTCGTAGACCGGCACCACCTCGGTCGCGATGAAGTCGCGGATCGTCTGCCGGAACGCCTCGTGGTCCTCGTTGAACACCGTACGGCGCACGCTGCCTCCTCAGTGCGGCAAAACCCTCCCCGGCCGACACCCGCCCGGGGCTCGCGCGGGCACGGTCGCCGGCCCCGCAGGTTGACTAAGCGCTCGCTCAGAAAAGTTACCTGCGGGTTGTGGGGGCTGTCCAGGGGCGCCCGGGCGGCAGCGGCGGCACGGTCACGTGAGTAACGGGACTCGAACCCGCGACATTCGGGACGAGAGGTGCGGTGGGTAACGGGACACGGAGCCCGGCCGTTCCGCGCGACGCGCCCGACCCCCGCGAAGGAGAGCGTACGGGAGCACTGCGGGCGCCTGGGGGTGGCGTCCTGCGACGGAGCATAAGGCGCCACGCGACAGTCATTGCTTCACATATGATGCAGACATAGCGATCTTGGTGCCTTGGGCTTGCATGCGTGCAAGACGATCCCCGCCACGCCCGTGCCCACGCCACCCGCCACCGGGTCGGCGCGCGCATCCGGGCCCTGCGGGAGGAGCGCCGCTGGTCGCAAGAGCACCTGGCCGAGCGCGCCGGCATCAGCAGGCAGACGATGTACCGGACGGAACTGGCGACGCACGCGGCCACCATCGATGTGCTCGCTCTCATCGCCGAAGGCCTCGGCGTCCCGCTCACCGACCTCGTACGCGACAGCGAGTAGGTTGGCCGCCGCAGGCCTCGGGGCGGGCGCGGCGGCGGCCTGGGACTGGGTGCGGCGAAGGCGGGACGGGCGACGCGCCTCGCGCGCCATGGCCGGCCGGCTCAGGAGCCGGCGAGCGGGCCAATGTCCTCCGTGGGGGTGACGACCCAGCGCAGGACGGCGGTCGCGGTAAACCGAGTGTGGCGGCCGTCGGCGTGATCGCGGCCCGTGTGACGTGCGCACCAGTCCTGAGCGGCGACGTACTGCCGCTCCAGATCCAGCCCCTCCTCGGGTTCCGGTGACCGCTCGGCGCATGTGACGCACGCGGCGCGGACGGTTGGCGGACGGCGACTCTCGTCGGTGTCGATCGCCATCTCGACGTAGCGATGGGCGCTGCGCGTCACTCGCCGCCTCCGATGCGCACTGCTTCGCGCACGTCCTGCACCAGGGAGTGCCCGTGCGGGAGGACCAGCGGGCCGCCAGTGCGCTCATCCCAGGGGGGCGTGTCCCAGCGCGTTCCGTGCGAGGGCGGCAGGGCCAGCCACTCGCCCGCGCCCGCGCGCACCGTGGTCGCCGACACGCCGCCGAGCGCCGACGCGGTGCCCGGTTGCACCAACAGGGTGGCGGAGTCGGGGCCCACAAGGCACGGGACCCGCGTCCGCCGGTCGATCGAGACCATCGCCATCATGCCGATCGCCCGGGGCAGGGTGACCGCGTCGAAGCCGAGAGCGGGAGCGATCACCCCGACTCCCGGCTGGTCGAACTCCGCCTCGGGCAGCTCGTCGGCCCTGGTGGCCACGGTCCAGCGCGCGGGCGGATGCGCCCCGGGGGTGGGGCACTCCGGGGCCCCGCAGGTGCAGCCCAGGCGAGGGCGGTACCGATGCCCGGGCGCTACGGGCCACCCGAGGCGTCCGGTGTACGCGCGGGCGTATGTGAGGGCGTCACAGGTGGCCGGTAGCAGCGCGTCCATGCTGTCTCCCATGGCGATCGTCCGGGTGTGGTGCTTCACATATGAAGCCTCGCGTGTCCGGCTCGACTCGACCCCCATGAATCCTGGGGGCTCTTCTCGGTGACGGCTAGCGCACCAGTTCCATGTTCCTGATCAGCGAGGACAGGACCGCCGCCTGGGAGGGCACACCGACGTGGGCGAGGTCGGCGACCAGTGCTCGTGCCATGGGGTCGGCGTACGTGTAGTAGGGCGCGCTCTGGCCGGCGGCCCGAAGCGTCAGCGTCGCTGCCGACAGCTTGCCCATCTTTCGGTACGCCCTGGCGCGGTCGATCTCGTAGTGCGTGCGCCGCTCCTTCGACGGCACCGTGCTGATGTCGGCTTCCGGGACGGCGGTCAGTCCGCGGTCCGGTTCCTCGACTTCGACGCCGACCTCGGCCGCGTGCACGGCGACCGTTCCCCGGCCGAAGACGGTCTGCGCGTCGATGTCGTGCCAGGTCGGACCGAGCCGGTCGGCGTCCGCCAGCGCTTCCTGGATGCGGGCCCAGGCGCCGTCGGGGCGCGATCCGCGAGCGTCGGCGATCGCGCTGCGCAGCATCAGCGCTCCGCGTAGGGACAGCACCGCGGGCTCGGGGTGGGCGCGGCTGGCGAGCGGTTCCAGGTCACGCAGGGCCGCCTCCGCGACAGCCAGCGTCTCGGGGATGGCGGCCTGGTGGAGCAGTGCGCCGCACCGGTCCCAGGCGACAGCGGCCTTCACGACCGGGTCGTCGAGGGCGGCGGCGGAGCCGGCGGCGACCTCGGCCGCCACCCACGCCAGATCGGGGTAGCCCAAGCTGTTGAGGCACATGCGGGCGGTGCGGGCGGCGTCGGTCATCAGCCGTAGCGCCTTCGCCCGGCTGGCACCCTTCTCCACGAGCAGCGCCGTGTTCAGGTCCTCGACCAGGGCCGGCAGGAGGCGGGCGACCGCCGGCAGGTCGGCGGCCTGTCGGCGAAGGTTCACCGCGATGGTGCGCTCGCGTAAGGACAGCGTGTCCGCGGGCACGGCCTGCGGGGCCAGGCCCGGATGCCCGGACAGGATGAGGCCCGAACGACGCAGACCCGAGCGCAGGGCGGGTACGTAGGCGTGCGCCTGCTCGGGGCTGTGGCGCAGCCGGTACGGCTGGCCGAGGAGCCAGACGATGTCGACGTCGGTGAGGTCGGCGATGGCGATGATCAGGCTGTACCGGTCGAGAGCGAGCCGACCAGCCTCGACGTCCTGCACCCAGTGCTCGGATCGGTCCAGGAAGTCACCCATCGCGGATTGGGTGAGGCCGGCGGCGAGGCGGGCGATACGTACGCGCGCGCCGATGTGGTCGGGGGAAGGCTGGGACGGCATGCTCGCGGCACCCTCCGTGTCGTGGTCGCACGTGAAACGGTACGCACCAACACCCCCTGGCCGACACTGGCGAGGGCCGTCGCGTTGACGCCGCACGCACTCCGGCGCGTGGACCCGCCGGACGCCCTCACCACCTCCAGCGCGCCGCCGACACCCAGCACGAGGGGCTCGACCTCTGTCCATCGGCACGGCCTGGCCAGCACCGCACCACGGGGCACCCCGGTCGCGTGAGTGACGGGACTCGAACCCGCGACATTCGGGGCGAGAAGCGGGCGACGGGGCGTACGGCCCGGCCGCTCCACCACGGGCACCCCGCACAAGGGCGGAGCCGACGGGAGCGGCCGGCGGACGCTAAAGCGCCCCCAGCGCCCCGTGGGCCAGGCGGCGCAGGAGGGCGGCGGTGGCGGCGCGGCCGGGGAGGGAGTGGGCCGAGCCCAGGTGCGGCGTGGAGTTGAGGAGGCCGAACACGGCGTGCACGGCGGCCCTGGCCTCGCCTTCCGAGGCGTCCGGGCGCAGCGCGCGGACGACGTCCACCCACAGCTCGACGTACTGGCGCTGGAGCTGGCGCACCAGCTTGCGGTCGCTCTCGCGGAGCTGGCCCAGTTCGCGGTCGTGCAGGGTGATCAGCGGGCGGTCGTCGAGGGCGAAGTCGATGTGACCGTCGATGAGCGAGTCGAGCACCGCCGCGGGCTCCGCCGCCGCCTCGGTCGCGGACCCCGCCGACCGGTTGGCCTGGGCCACGCGCTGCTTGCCGCCGGCGAGCAGTCGCTCGCTGATGCCGACGAGCAGTTCGGCGAGCATCGCGTCCTTGCCCGCGAAGTGGCGGTAGAGGCCGGGGCCGCTGATGCCGACCGCGGCGCCTATCTCGTCCACCCCCACACCGTGGAAGCCGCGCTCGGCGAAGAGCCGGGCGGCCTCGGCGAGGATCTGCTCCCGCCGGGTGGGGGCGGGGGCCTGCGTGGTCAGGGCTGGTTCGCTCACCCTTCCATTCTAGACAGCGACGTTAGTGGCCGTTAACCTGAGAGTCACAGTTAACGCTCATTAACCACGGCTCACACTCACGAGCAAGGGAGCTCGACGGCATGGGGCAGGCACCAGTGCTGGCCAGCAGCGTCGATCCGACGTCTGACGCCTGGCGGACCAACGAGGCGGCGCACCGGGAGCTGGCGGCGCGGCTGCGCGAGAAGCTCGCGGCGGCGCGGCTGGGCGGCGGCGAGCGCGCCCGCGCGCGGCACACGGCGCGCGGCAAGCTGCTGCCACGCGACCGGGTGGACACGCTGCTGGACCCGGGCTCGCCCTTCCTTGAGCTGGCGCCGCTCGCGGCGGACGGGATGTACGACGGGGCGGCGCCGGCCGCCGGCGTCATCGCGGGCGTGGGCCGGGTCGCGGGCCGCGAGGTGGTGGTGGTCGCCAACGACGCCACCGTCAAGGGCGGCACGTACTACCCGATGACGGTCAAGAAGCACCTGCGGGCGCAGGAGGTGGCCCTGGAGAACCGGCTGCCGTGCCTGTACCTGGTGGACTCCGGCGGCGCGTTCCTGCCGATGCAGGACGAGGTCTTCCCCGACCGCGACCACTTCGGGCGGATCTTCTACAACCAGGCCCGGATGTCCAGCGCGGGCATCCCGCAGATCGCGGCGGTGCTCGGATCCTGCACGGCCGGCGGCGCGTACGTGCCGGCCATGAGCGACGAGGCGGTCATCGTCCGCGGCCAGGGCACGATCTTCCTGGGCGGCCCGCCGCTGGTGAAGGCGGCCACGGGCGAGGTCGTCACGGCGGAGGAGCTGGGCGGCGGCGAGACGCACTCCAGGACCTCCGGGGTCACCGACCACCTCGCCGAGGACGACGCGCACGCCCTGCGCATCGTGCGCTCCATCGTCTCCACGCTGCCCGAGCGCGGCCCGCTGCCCTGGTCGGTGGAGCCGGTCCGGGAGCCGGTGGTGGACCCCGCGGGGTTGTACGGGGCGGTGCCGACGGACTCGCGCACGCCCTACGACGTGCGCGAGGTGATCGCGCGGACGGTGGACGGCTCGGAGTTCCAGGAGTTCAAGGCCGAGTTCGGCACGACGCTGGTGACCGGCTTCGCGCGCGTCCACGGCCACCCGGTCGGCATCATCGCCAACAACGGCATCCTCTTCTCCGAGTCCGCCCAGAAGGGCGCCCACTTCATCGAGCTGTGCGACCAGCGCGGCATCCCGCTGGTCTTCCTGCAGAACATCTCCGGCTTCATGGTCGGCAAGCAGTACGAGGCGGGCGGCATCGCCAAGCACGGCGCCAAGATGGTGATGGCCGTGGCCTGCGCCCGGGTGCCGAAGCTGACGGTGGTCATCGGCGGCTCCTACGGCGCGGGCAACTACTCGATGTGCGGCCGGGCCTACGGGCCGCGCTTCCTGTGGATGTGGCCCAACGCCAAGATCTCGGTGATGGGCGGCGAGCAGGCCGCCTCGGTCCTCGCGACGGTCAAGCGGGACCAGTTGGAGGCGCGCGGCGAGCAGTGGAGCCAGGAGGACGAGGAGTCCTTCCGCGCCCCGGTCCGCGCCCAGTACGAGGCGCAGGGCAACGCGTACTACGCCACAGCGCGGCTGTGGGACGACGGGGTCATCGACCCGCTGGAGACCCGCACCGTGCTCGGCCTGGCCCTGACCGCCTGCGCCAACGCGCCGCTGCCCGGCACCCCCGGCTTCGCGAGCGCGGACGCGGCCACCGGCTACGGCGTCTTCCGGATGTGAGGGGCGCACCATGACGCGTACGGACCCCACGGCGGACCCCAGCACGGGCGGCGCCCCCGGCCCGGCCGGCACCGACCCGGCGGCGGGCGGGCCGGCGGCGCCCACGACGGCTCCGGCGCCCGCGACGGCGCCGGCCCAGGCGAGCACTCAGACGACACAGCGGGCCGCCGGTCAGGTGGCGGCCCAGGCGAGCCCCGGCCGCGCGGCCGGGCGGGAGGCGGAGCGGGTGACAGCGGCGATGTTCGACACGGTGCTGGTCGCGAACCGAGGCGAGATCGCGGTCCGGGTCATCCGTACCCTGCGCGAACTCGGGGTGCGGTCGGTGGCCGTCTACAGCGACGCGGACGCGGACGCCCGGCACGTGCGCGAGGCGGACACGGCCGTGCGCATCGGCCCGGCGGCGGCGGCCGAGAGCTACCTGTCCATCGAGCGGCTGTTGGAGGCCGCGGCGCGCAGCGGCGCCCAGGCGGTGCACCCGGGGTACGGGTTCCTGGCCGAGAACGCCGCGTTCGCGCGGGCGTGCGCCGACGCGGGGCTGGTCTTCATCGGCCCGCCGGCCGACGCGATCGAGCTGATGGGCGACAAGATCCGGGCCAAGGAGACGGTGCGGGCGGCGGGCGTGCCGGTCGTGCCGGGCTCGTCGGGCAGCGGCCTCAGCGACGAGCAACTCATCGAGGCGGCCCGGCAGATCGGCACCCCGGTGCTGCTCAAGCCCTCGGCGGGCGGCGGCGGCAAGGGCATGCGCCTGGTACGGGACGAGGCACTGCTGGCCGACGAGATCGCGGCGGCCCGTCGCGAGGCGCGCGGCTCCTTCGGTGACGACACGCTCCTGGTGGAGCGCTGGGTGGACCAGCCCCGGCACATCGAGATCCAGATCCTGGCCGACGGGCACGGCAACGTCATCCACCTCGGCGAGCGCGAGTGCTCGCTCCAGCGCCGTCACCAGAAGATCATCGAGGAGGCGCCGAGCCCGTTCCTCGACGAGGCCACCCGGTCCGCGATGGGCCAGGCCGCGGTGCAGGCCGCGCGCTCGTGCGGGTACACCGGGGCGGGCACGGTCGAGTTCATCGTGCCGGGCGACACCCGGTCGGGCGGCGGGGAAGGTCAGGGCCCCGGCGACTACTTCTTCATGGAGATGAACACCCGGCTCCAGGTCGAGCACCCGGTCACCGAGCTGGTCACCGGCCTGGACCTGGTCGAGTGGCAGCTCCGCGTCGCGGCCGGCGAGCCCCTGCCGTTCTCGCAGCGGTACATCACGCTGACCGGACACGCGGTGGAGGCCCGCATCTGCGCCGAGACCGTGCGCGCCACGGCCGACGGCGAGCGGGTGGACTTCCTCCCCTCGGCCGGCACGGTGGCGGCCCTCGGCGAGCCCACCGGCGAGGGCGTGCGGGTCGACTCCGGGCTCTCGGCCGGCAGCGAGGTCGGCACGGCGTACGACCCGATGCTGGCCAAGATCATCGCGTACGGCCCGGACCGCGCCACCGCGCTACGGCGGCTGCGGGCGGCGCTCGCCGAGACGACCATCCTCGGCCTGGACACCAACACCGGTTTCCTGCGCCGGCTGCTGGCCCACCCCGACGTGGTCGCCGGCGCGCTGGACACGGGCCTGGTGGACCGCGAGGCGGCCGCCCTGACGCCGGCGTCGATACCGCCGGAGGTGTACGGGGCGGCGGCGCTGCTGCGGCAGGCGGCCCTGGAGCCGGCGGCGGAGCCGGGCGCGTGGACCGACCCGTTCTCGGTGCCCACCGGCTGGCGGCTGGGCGGGCGCGAGGCGCCGACGGCGCACCCGCTGCGCGTGCCGGGCCACGACCCGGTGACCGTGCGGGTGCGCGGCCGGGCGCACGACGCCGAGGTCACGGTGGGCGACGCGGAGCCGGTCGCGGCCCGGCTGCTCCCGACGGGCGCGACCACCGGTGAGCTGCCCGGCGCGTCCCGGGTGCTCGTGGAGTGGGCGGGCGTGACGTACGCGTTCACGCACGCCGCCGAGGCCGGCGCGGCCGGCTCCTGGCTGGCCCGCGAGGGTGACGCCTGGCGGGTCGCCGACCACGACCCGGTGGAGGCCGCGCTGCGCGGCGGCGTCGCGGGCGCCGGGGCCGGCGCCCTGACCGCGCCGATGCCGGGCACCGTCACCGTGGTCAAGGCCGCCGTCGGCGACCAGGTGAGCGCCGGGCAGGGGCTGCTGGTGGTGGAGGCGATGAAGATGGAGCACGTCATCGCCGCCGCCCACGACGGCACGGTCACCGAGTTGGACGTGACGCCGGGCAGCACGGTCGCCATGGACCAGGTGCTGGCCGTGGTCACCCCGCACGAGGCGGCCGAGGCCGAGTCGACCGGGCCGGGCGCCGCCGCCCCCGCGAAGAGCTGAGGAGGGCACGCGATGATCGACGGACTGCCGATGGGCGTCCCCGCCGCGGGGCTGCCGCGGCGGGTGCGCATCCACGAGGTGGGCGCGCGCGACGGGCTGCAGAACGAGAAGGCGATCGTGCCGGTCGAGGTCAAGGCGGAGTTCGTCCGCCGCCTGGCCGCCGCCGGCCTGACCACCGTCGAGGCCACCAGCTTCGTGCACCCCAAGTGGGTGCCCCAACTGGCCGACGCCGAGCGGTTGATGCCGCTGCTGGCCGGGCTCGGCGACCCGCCCGAGACCGGCGGCGCGGGCCTGCGGCTGCCGGTGCTGGTGCCCAACGAGCGCGGCCTCGACCGCGCGCTGGCGCTCGGCGTGCGGGAGGTCGCCGTCTTCGGCAGCGCCACCGAGTCGTTCGCCAGAGCCAACCTGAACCGCACCGTGGACGAGGCGCTGGCCATGTTCGCGCCGGTGGTCGCCAAGGCGGCGGACGCCGGGGTGCACGTGCGCGGCTACCTGTCCATGTGCTTCGGCGACCCCTGGGAGGGCCCGGTGCCCATCGCGCGGGTCGCGGACGTCAGCCGCCGCCTGCTCGACCTGGGCTGCGACGAACTGAGCCTCGGCGACACCATCGGGGTGGCCACGCCCGGGCACGTCACGGCGCTGCTGACGGCGCTGAACGAGGCCGGCGTGCCGACCGAGCGGATCGGCGTGCACTTCCACGACACGTACGGCCAGGCCCTGGCCAACACCCTCGCCGCGCTCCAGCACGGCGTCACCACCGTCGACGCCTCCGCGGGCGGGCTCGGCGGCTGCCCCTACGCCAAGAGCGCCACCGGCAACCTCGCCACCGAAGACCTCGTGTGGATGTTGCACGGCCTCGGCATCGAGACCGGGGTCGACCTCGGCCAACTCACCGACACCAGCGTGTGGATGGCCGACCAGTTGGGCCGCCCGAGCCCCTCCCGCACCGTTCGTGCCCTCTCCCACAAGGAGTCGTAGCCATGTCCCTCGACCACCGCCTGTCCGCCGAGCACGAGGAGCTGCGCAAGACCGTCGAGGCGTTCGCGCACGACGTCGTCGCACCCAAGATCGGCGAGTACTGGGAGAACCACCAGTTCCCGTACGAGATCATCCGCGAGATGGGCCGCATGGGCCTGTTCGGGCTGCCCTACCCCGAGGAGTACGGCGGCATGGGCGGCGACTTCCTCGCCCTGTGCCTGGCCATCGAGGAGCTGGCCCGGGTCGACTCCTCCGTAGCGGTCACGCTGGAGGCCGGCGTCTCGCTCGGCTCCATGCCGATCTTCCGCTTCGGCACCGAGGAGCAGAAGCGCGCCTGGCTGCCCGACCTGTGCTCGGGCGCCGCGCTCGGCGCCTTCGGGCTGACCGAGCCGGGCGGCGGCTCGGACGCGGGCGGCACCCGCACCACGGCCCGCCTTGACGAGGAGAGCGGCGAGTGGGTGATCAACGGCACCAAGTGCTTCATCACCAACTCCGGCACCGACATCACCTCGCTGATCACCGTCACCGCCGTCACCGGCCACAAGCCCGACGGCCGCCCGCTGATCTCCTCGATCATCGTCCCGGCCGGCACCCCCGGCCTCACCGTTGCCGCCCCGTACTCCAAGGTCGGCTGGAACGCCTCGGACACCCGCGAGCTGTCCTTCGACGACTGCCGGGTGCCGGCCGCCAACCTGCTCGGCGAGCGGGGGCGCGGGTACGCGCAGTTCCTGCGCATCCTGGACGAGGGCCGCATCGCCATCTCCGCGCTGGCCACCGGCCTCGCGCAGGGCTGCGTGGACGAGTCGGTGTCGTACGCCAAGACCCGCGAGGCGTTCGGCAAGCCGATCGGCGCCAACCAGGCCATCCAGTTCAAGCTCGCCGACATGGAGATGCGCGCCCACACGGCCCGCGTCGCCTGGCGGGACGCGGCCTCGCGGATGGCGCAGGGCGAGCCGTTCAAGAAGGAGGCGTCGCTGGCCAAGCTGTACAGCTGCGACGTGGCGGTCACCAACGCGCGCGAGGCCACCCAGGTGCACGGCGGGTACGGCTTCATGAACGAGTACCCGGTGGCCCGCATGTGGCGCGACTCCAAGATCCTGGAGATCGGCGAGGGCACCAGCGAGGTCCAGCGCATGCTGATCGCCCGCGAACTCGGCCTGGAGGACTGACCGGCCTCCCACACCGAGACCACCACCCGGCGGCCCGCCGACCACCGGCGGGCCGCATGGAAGAATCCGGGCCATGGCGGAGATCACCCAAAAGGACGGCACCTGGACCTTCGACGGGGAGGCCGTACGGATCGTGCCGGGTCGGGACAAGAGCGTCGGCCTGGCCCGAGTGGCCCTCGGCGAACTGGTGGTGCCCCTGACGGCGCTGAGCGGGATCGCCTTCGAGGCGGGGCGCAGGTCCGGACGGCTGCGACTGCGGCTGCGCGAGGGCTCGGACCCGCTGCTGCAGGCCGTCGGCGGGCAACTGCCGGACGCCGCCGACCCGTACCAGCTCTCGGTGGAGGCGGACCGCTCGGGCGTCGCCGAGTACTTCGTGGACGAGGTGCGCAACGCCCTGCTGCTCGAACAGGTGCCCAGCACGCCGTGCGACCGCTACCTGCTGCCGGGCCCGGCGGTCCCGCTGTCGGCCTCGGCGGGCGACGCCACGGCCTCCTTCGACGGCGAGACCATCCGCCTGGAGTGGAACTGGAAGACGGAGGAGTCCAAGAAGTCCGCCGGCACCCAGGTGTTCTCCGTCGCCGACGTGGACGCCGTGGAGTGGCTGTGGCCGGGCGGCCTGGAGAACGGCTACCTGCGCTTCGTCATCGCCAGGGTCCCCACCAAGGCGCCGCCGAAGTACGACCCGCGCGCGGTGGAGATCTACGGCTTCAAGAAGGACCCGCTGATGGCGCTGGTCGCGGCGGCGGTGACCGCCCGCATGCCGCACCCGGCCGCGACCGCCCCGGCCGCCCTCGCGCCCCCGGCCCAGCCGGCGACCGCTATCCCGGCCCCCGACGCCGCCGCGCTGCCGGGCCCCGCCACGCCGGCCGCCGCCGGTGACGGCAGCGGCAACGGCGGCGGCGGCAACGGCGGCGGCAACGATCATGACGCGCTGCTGCGCCGGCTGCGCGAGCTGGGCGAGCTGCACCGGGACGGGATACTCACCGACGAGGAGTTCAGCACGGCGAAGCAGGCCCTCCTGCGCCACTTCTAGACCCTCCCGGGCCCGCTCCCGCACCAGTTCCGCGCACCCGTCGCACACTTTCGCCCCTCCCCTGCCCGATATCGGGCAGATTTCTTGCGAAACCGGCCGTTGCCGCGCAGTATCAACGGGTGCTCGATCGCCGTAACCGAAGTACCGACGCCAGCCCGACCACCCACGACGACCTCGTTGACCACCTCGTGCGCAGCTCACCGCTGGGCCGTGGCGAGGCGGCCCGGGTGGTGCTCGACGTGCTGGCGTACTTCGACGAGAGCGCGGAGGAGTTCGTCCGCCGCCGCCACCGCGAACTGCAGTCGGCCGGCCTGAGGAACCCGGACATCTTCGAGCGCATCGGGGCCGAACTGCCGCACCGCGCGGTGGCCCCGCCCGAGCTGTCCGCGCGCCAGCTCCGCCGCATCGTCTACGGCTGAGCGACCGACGCCGCGCCACGGCGCGACCCGAGCACCCCCCGCCCCGCGCACCGCGGGGCACCCGGCGCCCGCACACCGGCGGAGCGCCGACCCGAGCACCACAGCACCGCGAACGACACGGAGAGCGGGACCGCGACCCCACGCGACCCGCCTCACCCCGGTCGCCGGCGACGGACAACGGCCGGCGGGGCAGCGCCGACACCGGCGCCACTGCCACCCCGCCCGACCCACGGCCGGCGGCCACGTACGGCACCCTCACCAGACGGAAGGAACCGCCCATGTGCGGCATCGTCGGATATATCGGCAAGCGCGACGTGGCACCCCTGCTCCTTGAGGGGCTCCAGCGCCTTGAGTACCGCGGCTACGACTCCGCGGGCATCGCCATCCACGCCGGCGGCAAGGCCACCGGTCTGAAGATGGTCAAGGCCAAGGGCCGCGTCCGCGACCTGGAGGCGAGGGTCCCCGCCCGCTTCAAGGGCTCCACCGGCATCGCCCACACCCGCTGGGCCACGCACGGCGCCCCCTCCGACGAGAACGCCCACCCGCACATGTCGGGCGACGACAAGGTCGCCGTCGTCCACAACGGCATCATCGACAACGCTTCCGAGCTGCGCGCCAAACTGAGCGCCGACGGCGTCGAGTTCCTCTCCGAGACGGACACCGAGGTCCTCACCCACCTCGTCGCCCGGGCCCAGGCCGACACCCTGGAGGAGAAGGTCCGCGAGGCCCTGCGCCACGTCGAGGGCACGTACGGCATCGCCGTCCTGCACGCCGACTTCGACGACCGCATCGTCGTGGCCCGCAACGGCTCCCCCGTCGTCCTCGGCATCGGCGAGAAGGAGATGTTCGTCGCCTCGGACGTCGCCGCGCTCGTCTCGCACACCCGCCAGGTCGTCACCCTCGACGACGGCGAGATGGCCACCATCAAGGCCGACGACTACCGCACGTACACGACCGAGGGCTCGCGCACGACGGCCTCGCCGACCACCGTGGAGTGGGAGGCCGAGTCGTACGACATGGGCGGCCACGACACGTACATGCACAAGGAGATCTTCGAGCAGCCCGACGCGGTGGACCGCGTCCTGCGCGGCCGCATCGACGACCGCTTCTCCACCGTGCACCTCGGCGGCCTGAACCTCGACGCGCACGACGCCCGCAAGGTGCGCCGCGTCAAGATCCTCGGCTGCGGCACCTCGTACCACGCGGGCATGATCGGCGCCCAGATGATCGAGGAGCTGGCCCGCATCCCCGCCGACGCCGAGCCGGCGTCCGAGTTCCGCTACCGCAACCCCGTCGTGGACCCCGACACCCTCTACATCGCGGTCTCCCAGTCCGGCGAGACCTACGACGTGCTGGCCGCCGTCCAGGAGCTGAAGCGCAAGGGCGCCCGCGTCCTCGGCGTCGTGAACGTCGTCGGCTCCGCGATCGCCCGCGAGGCCGACGCGGGCGTGTACGTCCACGCGGGCCCGGAGGTCTGCGTCGTCTCCACCAAGTGCTTCACCAACACCACGGTCGCCTTCGGCCTGCTCGCCCTGCACCTGGGCCGCATCCGCGACCTGTCGGTCTCCGACGGCAAGCGGATCATCGAGGGGCTGCGCAGGCTCCCCGGCCAGATCTCGGAGATCCTCAAGCAGGAGGACGAGATCAAGAAGATCGCGAAGGAGTACGCACAGGCCCACTCGATGCTCTTCATCGGACGCGTACGCGGCTACCCCGTCGCCCGCGAGGCCTCCCTCAAGCTCAAGGAGGTCTCGTACATCCACGCCGAGGCGTACCCGGCCTCCGAGCTCAAGCACGGCCCGCTCGCGCTCGTCGAGCCCGCGCTCCCCACGGTCGCGATCGTCCCCGACGACGACCTCCTGGAGAAGAACCGCGCCGCCCTGGAGGAGATCAAGGCCCGCAGCGGCAAGATCCTCGCCGTCGCGCACCAGGAGCAGGAGAAGGCCGACCAGACGATCGTCGTCCCGAAGAACGAGGACGAGCTGGACCCGATCCTCATGGGCATCCCGCTCCAACTGCTCGCCTACCACACGGCGTTGGCGCTCGGCCGGGACATCGACAAGCCGCGCAACCTCGCCAAGTCCGTGACGGTGGAGTAGCCACTCCCGCGGCCGGCGCTGGAGGAGGGTGGCTTCCCGCGCGTGCCACCACGCGCGCGGGAAGCCACCCTCCGGTGCCGACGCCGCCCACGCGCCGGCAGGCAGCCGCCCCGGCCGGGACCGTCACTCCCGAACGGGCGGCACGCCGCTCCCCCGCGTGTGGGGGGTGTACCCGTCACCGACGCGCGATCCACCTCCGCGTCGCGGCCAACTCACGCGCCGTCAGGGGGTCTGCCGGGCAGGCCTGTTGAGGCCCGGAGGAATCACCCGAAGGAGTGGGCCGCCAAAGCGTCGAGCGCCGACCACACCCGTCCGCGCCGCCCGTCGTCGCGACCGCAACCGTTCACGCCCGCGCGAACCGCCCCGCCCCGCACCTCGCCCCCGCGCCCCGAACCGCCGCTGCCGCGCCCCCGCCGCCGGGCGCCGGGACCCCGGTCGCGGCCCCGCCCGACGGCCTGCGGGCGGACCGCCGGGCGGGCCGGAAAGACGGCGTGCGAGCACCTTGCGGCGGGGAACCACGCGAGGCCACGCCAGGAACCACGCGGCCCGCGCGGGTGTCCGGAATCCGGCCCACGACCCGCCCCGCGACACCGCCGCCGGGCGGCCCGGGCACTACGGGATCTACGGATCTACGGGATGACAACGCGCTACGGGATGACGACGACCGGGCGCTGCGCGCGGCGCGCGAGCCGCCCGGCGACGGAGCCGAAGATGCGCCCCACCAGGCCGTGCGTGGAGCCCACGACGATGGCGTCGGCCGCGTACTCCCGACCGACCTCCTCCAGCTCGTGGCAGATGTCGCCGCCGCGCTCGACGAGGATCCACGGCACCTCGGAGAGGTGGTCAGCGCAGGCCAGTTCGAGGCCGAGGACCTCGGTGCGGTGGTCGGGGACGTCCACGAAGACGGGGGGCTCACAGCCCGCCCAGACGGTCGTGGGCAGGCGGTTGGCGACGTGCACGATGATCAGCCCGGAGCCGGAGCGGCGGGCCATGCCGATCGCGTAGGCGAGCGCGCGCTCGCTGGAGGTGGAGCCGTCGAAGCCGACCACCACGCCGTGCTGGAACGCCGGGTCGCAGGGATGGCGCGTCTCTTCCGCCGCTTCGGGGTGCGCCGTCGAGTCGGCGACCCGCTTGCGGTCCGCGGGTTCGGGGATTTCGTAACCGGCCATCTGTTGTCTCGGCGAAGAAAGTCCTGTTGCGGAGGGGTTCTGCGGGGGGCTACTTGCGAGGAAAGGCGGATTGTGGGAACGGACCGGCGGGCCCGGAGGGAAATCGTCCGGGATTCACCTTTCCAAGCCCACACCCCCAAGGGTACGGCGCCGCTCGCCCCCTGCCCAGGGACCACCTCGGGAGGGGCCGGCCGAGGCGAGCTTCATCGGAGCATGCCGGAGGGCCGCGCAGAGCGCAATGCCCCAAGTGGCCCCCCGGCGTACGCCGTGCAGTGACCCGACGGCAAACAAGACGTTGTAGTACCCGCTAGCCGCCCCCGGAGGGACTTCCGCCCCAGGAGGGAAGATTTCGTGCCCCAACTCAGCGAGTACACCCCCACCGCCCCCTCCGCCGCACCCCTCGACGCGCTACGCCGCGCAACTGGGGCATCGCGTTCCGCCTCCGCCACCCCCGCGCTCCCGACCGCCCCCCGCGCACGCCACCACGCCAACCGGCCCACCCGCCACACCAGCCGCCCCCTCCCCCACGACGCACTCCACCCCCACCGCGCCCCGGGCCCCCGAAGCCCGCACGAACACCGCGCGACCCGCCCGCGCCGGGGCCGTCGCGGGGCCGGGGGCGACGCGCGCGCGGCTGTTCGTCGCGCCTCGGGTCGCCACCACGGGCCCGCGCTCCGCGCCGCGCGTCACCCCGCGCGCGCCGGGCCTCGCGCCGACCGGGCTCGCGTGCCGGGGAGCGCACCCCGCGCGGGGCGCCGCACGGCCGGCTTCCGCCGCCACGGGCGACCGGGGCGGCTGGGGCGTCTTCGGCTGGGCACTGGTGCCGGTCGCCCTCCTGCTGTGCGGGGCCTCGTTCGGCGGCGCGGCGGGCATCGCGCTCGGGCTCGCCGCGGTCACCGCGACCTGCCGTGCGCTGCTGCGACGGGGCGAGCGGCGGGCGGCCGCGGTTGACCGATGAGCGTCGGCGCGGGGGGTGCCGTGGAAGGGTCCGTACGGCACCCGCTGGGCCTGTTGTTGACGCCCCGTCCGAAGCGCATACGCCCGTCGACTGACGCGATCGTACGTTTGCGGCCAACTGTTTTCGGCCAACTTCGGAACAAGTTGTCCCTGTTGCCGAAGACCCCGCCAAACCCGCGTCTGACCAGCTAGGAAAGGGGTGTTGGGGGTCCGTACTCCCTACGGGGAGTGGGCATCGGCGAAAGGCGCACTTCCCTACAGGCGCTCCGAGTGCAACGCTTCGTGATCGAATGCTTTACGCCAAGTTGTCATGTCGACTTACGGGCGAGTGGTGAACTGGTCACGGTGACCACACGCGACACAGTAGATTCGATCTTGGCCATGACCGGCGGGGGAACCGTTCAGGACCGAGGGGAAACGTGCAGGACCGAGAGGACGCGACCACCCAGGGGGGCTTAGTTCCATGAGCCAGGACTCCACAACCGTACCGGAGGCCGCCCGAAAGCTCTCCGGACGCCGCCGCCGGGAGATCGTCGCAGTGCTGCTCTTCAGCGGCGGCCCCATCTTCGAGAGCTCCATACCGCTCTCCGTCTTCGGCATCGACCGGCAGGACGCCGGCGTCCCCCGCTACCGATTGCTGGTGTGCGCGGGCGAAGACGTACCGCTTCGCACCACGGGCGGGCTCGAACTGACCGCGCCGTACGGCTTGGAGGCCCTCTCGCGGGCGGGCACCGTCGTCGTACCGG
Organism: Streptomyces sp. 71268; assembly: GCF_029392895.1. Classification (NCBI taxonomy): domain Bacteria; kingdom Bacillati; phylum Actinomycetota; class Actinomycetes; order Kitasatosporales; family Streptomycetaceae; genus Streptomyces; species Streptomyces sp. 71268. The sequence continues at coordinate 5,679,865 of NZ_CP114200.1, read as the reverse complement.
CATGGCGGTCGATCACCCAGTCGCCACCCGCCGCCGCGCTCGACGCACTGCGCCGCGCGCACGAGGAGGGCGCTCGCATCGTCGGGCTGTGCACGGGTGCCTTCGTACTCGCGGCGGCCGGGCTGCTCGACGGGAGGCCGGCGACGACGCACTGGATGTACGCGCCGACGCTCGCCAAGCGCTATCCGTCGGTCCACGTGGACCCGCGGGAGCTGTTCGTCGACGACGGGGACGTACTGACGTCGGCGGGCACCGCCGCCGGCATCGACCTGTGCCTGCACGTCGTACGCACCGACCACGGCGCGGACGCGGCCGGGGCGCTGGCCCGCCGGCTCGTCGTACCGCCGCGCCGCTCGGGCGGCCAGGAGCGCTACCTGGACCGGTCGCTGCCGGAGGAGATCGGCGCCGACCCGCTGGCCGAGGTCGTGGCCTGGGCGCTGGAACACCTCCACGAGCAGTTCGATGTCGAAGCGCTCGCGGCCCGCGCCTACATGAGCCGACGGACCTTCGACCGGCGGTTCCGCTCGCTCACTGGGAGCGCTCCACTCCAGTGGCTGATCACCCAGCGGGTGCTCCAGGCCCAACGGCTCCTGGAGACCTCCGACTACTCCGTGGACGAGGTCGCCGGGCGCTGTGGGTTCCGCTCCCCGGTGGCGCTGCGCGGGCACTTCCGGCGGCAGCTCGGCTCGTCGCCGGCGGCGTACCGGGCGGCGTACCGGGCCCGCAGGCCACAGGGCGGACCCGGCGACCGACCGGAGCGGCACGAGCGGGCCGAGCGGCCGGACCTGATCGAACAGCGCTCCGGCGAGGCGGTGCCGGTCCGGCGCGCGTCCATGGCCACGGCGGGCGCGCACGGCGGCCCCACCGGCGCCACGGCGCTCGCGCACGGCGGCATGAACCACGGCGGCGTGAGCCACGGCGGGCCGGCGCACGGTGACCGGGACCCCGGCAAGCCCGACTCGGACGCCTACGCGCCGCGGCTACCCGAACAGTCGAGCCGCGCACCCGGCCGCGCCAGCCTGCCCGGCCAGCGGGAACGCCCCGTAGGGTGACGGCATGAACGATCGCATGGTGTGGATCGACTGCGAGATGACCGGCCTCTCGCTGTCCGACGACGCGCTCATTGAGGTGGCCGCGCTGGTCACCGATTCCGAACTGAACATCATCGGCGACGGTGTGGACATCGTGATCCGTCCACCCGCCGAGGCGCTGACCACCATGCCGGACGTGGTGCGCGAGATGCACACCGCGTCCGGGCTGCTCGACGAGCTGGACGGCGGCACCACGCTCGCCGACGCCGAGCAGCAGGTCCTGGCCTACGTGAAGGCCCACGTGGCGGAGCCCGGCAAGGCTCCGCTGTGTGGGAACTCGGTGAGCACGGACCGGGGCTTCCTGCTGCGCGACATGCCCACGCTGGAAGGCCACCTGCACTACCGGATCGTGGACGTGTCCTCGATCAAGGAGCTGGCCCGCCGCTGGTACCCGCGGGCGTACTTCAACAGCCCCGAGAAGAACGGCAACCACCGGGCCCTCGCCGACATCAGGGAGAGCATCGCGGAGTTGCGGTACTACCGCGAGGCGGTCTTCGTGCCCCAGCCGGGCCCGGACTCGGACACGGCGAAGGCGATCGCGAGCAAGCACGTCCTGCCCGCGCGGCAAGCGTGAGGCGGCTCGCTCCCGGCTCTCCACAGGCCGGGAGCGAGCACCCCTTCGGACCCTGTACACTTTTTCTCGGCCGGCAAGGAAAGCGCCGGTCATGGTGGGTATAGCTCAGATGGTAGAGCACCTGGTTGTGGTCCAGGATGTCGCGGGTTCGAGTCCCGTTACTCACCCTGAACGATCGGAAGCCCCCGGTCCGCGCAAGCGGCCGGGGGCTTCGTCGTGTCTCGCGTGCCTTGTTTGAATTCCTCGTTGGGTTCCTCGTTGGGCACCGCAGGTCTCGTCGGGCCTCGTACGATCCCGTCGGGTCGCCCCGGGTACGTGGTGCTCGCGCGGTACGGGTCGGGGTGCCGTGTCAGTCGGTGGGGGCGGGCCAGTGGTCCATGTCACCGCCCCGCCACTCGATCTGGTCGGGGTTGTCCAGCGTCAGGTCGTCCGGGTCCTCGATGCCGGCCCGGCGCAGGAACTCGGCGACGTCCCCCCGGCCGTGGGCCAGGCCGACGATGACGCCGCGGATCGTGACGCGGCGCCCACCCGACGCGGTGGGCGGGTGGACGATCACGGGCGGGTGCTCAGCCATGCCTCCAGCGTGCGCCCGGGGGCGCGCGGTCGCACATCGGGCCCCGGTTCGCGTTCCGCGTCCGGGCCGGGGGGGTTCGGCGGCGGGGCGGGTGGGCTGCTGGGGCGGGGGGACTTCCGCGGCGGGCGGGCTCGGTCAGGAGGAGTCGCGGGGGACGAGTTCGGCGGGCAGCACCAGGTGGGGGCGGGCGCCCGGGACCGTGGCCCGGGTCTCGCGGGTCGCCATCTGCTCCAGCAGGACCCGTACCATCGCGCGCCCCATCTCCTCCGTGGCCTGCCGGACACTGGTCAGCGGCGGGTCCATGTGGCGGGCCACGGGCGAGTCGTCGTAGCCGACCAGGGCGACGTCGTCGGGCACCTTGCGGCCGTGCTGGCGCAGCACGCGGCGGGCGCCGGCGGCCATGACGTCGGAGGCCGCGAAGACCGCGTCCAGGTCGGGGCGGCGGGCCAGCAGCGCGGCCATCGCCCGCCGGCCGCCCTCCTCGGTGAAGTCGGCCCGCTCGACGAGGTCGGGGTCCCGGGGCAGGTCGGCGGCGTCCAGCGCCTCACGGTAGCCGTCGAGGCGGCACTGGGCCGTGTACATGTCGAGCGATCCGGTGATGGTGGCGATCGTCCGCCGGCCCCGCTCGGCGAGGTGGATCACCGCCGACCGCGCGCCGCCGAGGTTGTCCGAGTCGACGTGGGCGACGGTCTCGCGGGCCGAGCGCCGGCCGCCGAGCACGGCCGGTATGTCGATCCGCTCCAGCACGTCGGGCAGCGGGTCGGCCGCGTGCGCCGAGATCATCAGGACGCCGTCCGCGCGGTGCGCGGCCAGGTAGTCGGCCAGCCGCTGGCGCTCCTTGGCGGTACGGACGAGGGTGAGCAGCAGTTGCAGGTCGGTGTCGGCGAGTTCGCAGGCCACTCCGCGGATGATGTCCGAGAAGTACGGCTCGGCGAACAGTCTGGTCTCCGGCTCGGGGATGACCAGCGCGACGGCGTCGGCCCGGTTGGCGGCCAGCGCGCGGGCCGCGCGGTTGGGCACGTACCCCAGGTCGGCGATGGCCTGCTCGACCGCGGCCCGGGTCCGGTCGCTGACCCGGGGCGAGCCGTTGATCACCCGGGAGGCCGTACCGCGACCCACGCCCGCGCGTGCGGCGACCTCCTCCAGGGTGGGCCTGCCCCGCCCGGCACCGCGCCGCCTGGCCGCCGCCATCCCCGTCTCCCCCCTCATGCGTCGGACCCCTCCGCCGTGCCGACGATCGCTGGACATTCAACAACAGCCAGATGTCGGCGGCCGCGCCCCACATCGCCCCACGCGGCCCTGATCTGCGCCAATGCTTCAACTCCTCACAGCAAGGGGCCGCTTGGACGCTGGAGTGTGTTCACAAGCCACCACCACGCCCCATTCGTCCGCTCCTGCTCAGCGGTCCCACCCGTACGCGAGTTCTCCCCTCTTCGCGGCCGGTCACGCGCGACGTAACCGGGCAGTAACGTGTCCGCTCCACTCGTCACCGGCCCGGGGCGCACGCGGGCGCACAACCGGGCGCCACCCGAGGGCCCCGGCGGGCTGACCGACGGCTGGCGGCCCGCCGGGCCAGCGGCCGGGCGGGGTGCGGGAGTTGAGCGAGCCTGGGGCGCGCGGGCTGGGCCGGGAGGAGGCCGGCGCGGCTGGCGGCGCGTCCCCGCGCGTGGGCGGGGCGTGGGGAGGGGAAACGTCCGCCCCGCGACCCGACCGGTGGAGCGGGCCTGGGGTGCGGGGCGGGGTAGCCAGAGTCGGTGCCGGCGGTCAGGGTTGGTGGGGGCCGGCGAAGGCGTCCAGGGACTCGGGGAGGGTCTGGCCGCCGTCGACGGTGAGCGTCTGGCCGGTGACGAAGGCGGCTTCGTCGGAGGCGAGGAAGAGGACGGCGTGGGCGATGTCGACGGTCTCGCCGAGCCGGCCGAGGGGGATGGACTCCGTCATCTGGCGCAGGTAGTCCGGCCCGAGCCCGGCCAGGCCGTCGGTGCGGACGTTGCCCGGCAGGACGGCGTTGACGGTGATGCGGTGCGGCGCGAGTTCGAGGGCGGCGGAGCGTACGAACCCCAGTTGGCCAGCCTTGCTGGCGCCGTAGTGGGACCACCCGGCGTACCCGGTCGTGGGGCCGGTGATGGAGGAGGTCACGACGATCCGGCCACGGCCGGCCCGCTCCATGGCGGGCAGGCAGGCGCGTACGGACAGGATGGAGCCGCGCAGGTTGACCTCCAGGACCTCGTCCACGTCGTCGGCCGTCATCTCGCGCAGCGGACGCTCGGGGAAGATCCCGGCGTTGGCGCACAGCACGTCCACGCCGCCGTGCCGCCGCTCGGCCTCGGCCGCCATGTGCTCGATCTGTTCCGGCTGCCGCATGTCCACCGCCACGCCCGCGACCCGCCCGCCGGTCCGTTGGGCGAGGTCGTCGGCCACGGTACGGGCGGTCTCCGCGTCCCGGCCCGTGAGGAGGACGGCGGCGCCCTGGCGGGCGAAGAGTTCGGCGATGCCGAGCCCGATGCCACGGGTGCCTCCGGTCACGATGACGGACCGGTCCTTCCACTGCGTGAACGTCATCGCCCCGCGCCTTTCGCCGTTCTCGATCCGCCTCCGGGCAACTCCCGGCCGCCGCCCCGGCCACGTTACGCACATCGCCCCGCACGTCGCGGCCGGAACGACGAGGACCAGCCACCTCGGGGAGCGCCAACGGTGGGGTGCCCGCGCGTGGCCGACCGTGCGTCAGGCCCCCGCGCGGTGCCGGGGCATCCTGACCCGGACCACGATCAGCGGGGCCGAGGCGAGCGGGACGAGGCCGGAGACCGTGAACACGGTGGTGACGCCGCCCATGCCGAACAGCACGCCACCGGCCGCGGCCCCGCCGGCGGCGGGCGGGCGTGCCTGTACGGAGGGCCGCTGGCTAGTCGAAGGCGGCGGGGGGCGGGGCCGGGGACGCCGTGGCGTCCGCGTCGGAGACCGGGCGCGCGCCGCCGGTGAAGTCGGCCAGGGCGCGGCCGTGTTCGACCCGCCCGGGGTGCGGGTCACCGGCCGCGCGGCGGGTCAGCTCCGCCACGGGCAACCCGCCGTCGCCGGCCAGCAGGACCGCGTTGCCGAAGCGCCGCCCGCGCAGCACGGCGGGGTCGGCGGTCAGACAGGCCTCGGCGAACACGGCGCGGGCGGTGGCCACCTGGGCCCGGAGGTGGGCGAGCGGCGCGCCGTCGGCGATGTTGGCCGCGTACCACCCGCCCGGGCGCAGCGCGCGGCGCGCCTCGGCGAGGAACTCGACGCTGGTCAGGTGCGCGGGGGTGCGGGCGCCGCTGAAGACGTCCGCGATGATCAGGTCGGCCCAGCCGTCGGGCACCCTGCCGAGCCCCGCGCGGGCGTCACCCCCGCGCACCCGGATGCGCCAGCCGCCCTCCAGCGGCAGTTCGCGGCGGACGAACTCCACCAGCGGGCCGTCCACCTCCACCACCTGCTGCGTGGAGCGAGGCCTGGACGCGGCGACGTAGCGGGCCAGGGTGAAGGCGCCGCCGCCGAGGTGGAGGGCGTGGATCGGCCGCCCCGGGGGCGCTACCAGGTCGGCCACGTGGCCCAGCCGGCGCTGGTAGGAGAAGTCGAGGTAGCCGGGGTCGTCGAGGTCGACGTGGGACTGCGGGGCGCCGTCGATCAACAGGGTGCGCCCGCGCGGCCGGTCCCGGTCCGGCACCAGTTCGGCCCGGCCGCCGTCCACCCGCGCACTGACCGGCTCTCCGGCGCGGGCGCGCCCGCGCGTGCGCCCACCGCGCACCCGGCCCGTGGCCACGTCCGCCGCACTCGCCGTGTCCGCTCCGTCCGCCGCACCCGCCGTGTCCGCTGTGTTCGCCGCGCCGTCGCCGCGCTTACCGACCCGCTCGTCCGTGGCCGGGCGGGCGCGGTCCGCGCGCCCGCCCCGTACCGCGTTGCCCTGCCGTCCGCGCTTGCCTCGTGCCATCCGACCAGTATCGATCACCTCTGACCGGGGCGGTCGGGCCGGCCGGCGGGGGCCCGCGCGGCGGGCCCACGCGTCAGTGGCTGCGGTCGATGACCTCGATCACCCGGGCGGCCTCGCCGAGCGCGGCGCGGAGCACGGCGGGGTCGGTGGCGTCGCGGTACGCCTCCGCGGGCGGCACCAGCCAGCCGGCGCCCGGCACCGGGGGCGCGGCGTCCCTGTCGCCCGCCTCCCGCGCGCCGTACGGGGCCGTGGCCCGGGCCGCGCGCGCGCCGGAGCGCGGGCCCCGGCCGTGCGCCCGCGTACACGCGCTGCCCGGTACGTCCCACCCCGCGGCCGTGCCGGGGGGGACGACGAAGCCGAGGGTGTGGCACGCGTCGTCGTGCAGGACCGGCCCGATGCCGCTCGACGCGCGCAGCCGTAGCAGGTCCACGACCTCGAAGCCCTGCCGCGCGGGCACCGTGACCACGTCGCAGGCGCCGCTCTCCGACTCGGCCGAGGCCCTCGGCGGCGCGACGTGCTCCGGGTGCCCGGGGTGGGGCGGGGGGACGGTGTCGGCGGCGCGGGGCGTGCGGTCGGCGCGCTCGCGCGTGTGCGTCGCGCCGGCGGGCTCGGTCGCCTCGACGGGGCGGCTGGCCTCGTGCGTGACGGGGCCGTCGGGCGCGGGGCTCAGGTCGCGGACCTCGCAGTCCTCGGACACGTCACCGACCGGTGCGGCGGCGTAGCGGTCGGCTCCCGGGTGTGACCGGGCGCCCGGCAGCGACGCGCTGCGCTCCTCGCTGGGGCGGTGGCGGAACTGTGCGGGCATCCGTGAGCCGTCAGCGTCTGCCCCGGTGGCTGGTGTGACGTCCGGCAAGGGGAACCCCTTCCTCCGCGTGACTGCCATGGTCTACAGGAACCAACGCAACAAAACGTCAACAGCTACGGCGCAACGCCGCCGCAAAGGATGGCACTTCATGGCAAATCATGGGTGAGATATCCGTTTTGTAGCTAAACCGCACGTGATCGCGCCAACACAGTCGGTACGGTCGTGCCGTCGATCACGGCACCGGTCCGCTCGTGGCGCCGCCCGCAGCGGAGATCGCCAGGAGGGCACCACCATGGCCTCGGCATCCGAACCCTCGCCGCCGCGGCTGAACGCGGCTTTCAGACGCCTGCGCGGGCATCTGTCGCCGGGCGAGTTCGCGGCGCTCGTGCGGCGCTCGGCCCGGGAGATCGGTGAGCAGGTCTCCTGCGACGCCCGCTACATCGGACGCGTCGAGTCCGGCGCGATCCGCTGTCCCAACTACGCCTACGAGCGGGTGTTCCGGCACATGTTCCCCGGCCGTTCCCTCACGGACCTCGGCTTCGCCCCGCGCGCGAGCGTACGCGGGCACGGTACGCGGGACGCCTCGGGGCGCGCGGGCGCCGGCGCGCGGGATGAGCCCACGGCGGAGGACGCGAGCACCGCCGGCCCACCCCCGCGCCCGGGCCCCTGCCCCCACCACCGCCCCAGCCGCCGGCCGCCCCCCAGGCCCCGCCCCGATTGCCGGCCCAGCCCCAGACCCAGCCACCGCCGCAGCCCCAGGCCCAGGCTCCGGAGCCGCGCGACGGGCAGCCGCCCGCGCGTCCGCCGGGGGCGCCCCCTCCCTCGCCTCCCTCCCCCTCCCCGCGTACGCCCGCCCGCGTACGCCGGAGGCGCCCGACTCCCCCGCCGGCCCGACGGCGGTCGGCCCGGCCCACCGCCACGAGGAGAGCGATGTGCACCGTCGCGCCTTCATGACCATCGGCTCCGCCACGGTGGCCGCCGTCTCGCTGGAACTCGGCTCCGCCTGGGCCGTCGCACCCGGCGACGGCGCGGGGCCACGGGGCGCGGGCGCCCCGGGCGTCGCGCGGGGTGGTGCGCCGGGAGGTGCGCGAGCGGCCCGGGTGCCGCGCCGCGCGCCGATCCCACCGCTGCCGCGCGTACCCCGGCCGCAGGGACGCGTCGGTACGGCGGAGGCGGCGGCCCTGGAGGAGGCCGTACGCCACATCCGGCTCCTTGACGACCGGCACGGCGGCGACGGCATCTACCGCGAGGCGACCCAGCCGCTGATCGCCGCCTACGAACTCCTCGACGCCGGGGCCGAACGGCGGTCCGTCAGCGACCGGCTGCACCAGGCCGCTGGCGAGCTGGCCATCTCGGTCGGCTGGCTGGCCCACGACTCGGGCCGGATCGCGCTGGCGCGCTCGCACTACGCGGAGGCCCTGGCCACCGCGCGGCTGGCGGGCGACCGGGCGCTTGAGGCGCACGCCTTCTGCAACATGGCCTTCCTCGCCCGCGATGCCCGCCGGCCCCGCGAGGCCGTGCGGGCGGCGCAGGCCGCCGAGCGCGCGGCGCGCTCGCTGGCCTCGCCCCGGCTGCTGTCGCTGCTGGCCCTGCGCGAGGCGGGTGGCCGGGCCGGCCTCGCGGACCAGGCCGGTTGCGTACGGGCGCTGCTGCGCGCCCAGCGGCTGTTCGACCGGGGGCCGTCGGACGACGATCCGGAGTGGATGTCGTTCTTCGGCGAGGCCGAGGCGGCGGGCCTGGAAGCGCAGTGCTGGTCGGCGCTGCGGGAGTGGGACCGGGCAGTGGAGCACGCGCGGCGCTCGGTGGCCCTCCAGGGGCCGCACTTCGTACGCAACCGAGCCCTGTTTACCGCGGAGCTGGCCACCGACCTGCTCGGCGGGCGGGTGCCCGACGAGGCCGCCGCGGCGGGCGAGCGGGTGCTCGCGCTGTCGGACCAGGTACGGTCCGCCCGCGTCCGGGCGATGGTCGACGAGCTGGCCCAGGGGCTGCGGCCGTGGCGCCGGGAGCCCGGGGTCGCGCGCTTCCTGAGCCGCCACCGCGCGATCCCGCCCGCGTGAGCGAGTGCCGCCCGGCGCCCGCGCGGCGCGCCGTCAGGCCAGGTGGCCCGTGTCGTTCCAGCGCTCGATGGCGGGCTCGCCGTACGCCCAGCCCAGGACGGACAGCGAGGTCGGGTCGAGACGGATCCGGGCCCCGAAGGAGAGGTCGAAGCCCAGCCAGCGGGCGGCCAGCGAGCGCAGGATGTGGCCGTGGGCGAAGACGAGCACGTCGCGGTCGGCGGAGCGGGCCCAGGCCACGACGGAGTCGGCGCGCTCCGTGACGTCGGCCACCGACTCACCGCGGCTGGGGGCGCCGGGCACGTCGGTGGGCACGCCGTCGCGCCAGATCAGCCAGTCGGGGCGAGTCGCCTTGATCGCCTCGGGGGTCATGCCCTCGTACGGGCCGTAGTCCCACTCAAGGAGCGCGTCCCAGGGCGTCGCGCGGTCGCCGAAGCCCGCCAGCTCACAGGTCTCGCTGGCACGCACCAAGGGGCTGGTGCGCACCTCGACCCCCGGCAGCCCGCCCCACGGCCCACGGCGCAGCCGCTCGCCCAGCAGCTTGGCGCCGCCGCGCCCCTCGTCCAGGAGCGGGATGTCCGTGCGGCCCGTGTGCTTCCCGGACAGCGACCACGCGGTCTGTCCGTGGCGGGCCAGCAGGATGCGTGCTGCCATGGAGGTGAGCCTTTCGCTCGTTCGGGGGGTTAGTGGGGCAGGTCCGGCATGCCGGAGACCCGTCGCCCATCATCGCCTACGAGTTCGATGAGCAACCCGCTGGGCCGCCGTGGCGTCTAGTTCCCTGCGCACCGCGACCGAGGGAAACCCCAACAACGGGTAAACGTGGCGTTTCACCGCACTCGCCGGGGGTGGTGCACGGGTTGTCGCACGGAGACCGTACGGTTGACTGCGCGCCTTTGGCCGCCTGATCACACTTGGGAGACCGACCGGATGCACCACACCGCGCCCCGTACCGGGACACCACAGCGCACTCAGCCCCGCTGGTGGGCCGAGCTGCCGCTGATCGCCGTGGTGTACGCCGCGTACTCGGCCGGCCGACTGCTGGCGCGGGGCTCCGTGTCCAGCGCGGTCGACCACGGCCTCGGCATCCTGGAGTTCGAGCAGGCGCTGCGCATCGACTTCGAGACGCCGCTGAACGACCTGTTCACCAAGCACGCGTCGCTCGGCATACCGGCCGACTTCGCGTACGCGTCGCTGCACTACATCGTCACGCCCGCGATCCTGGTCTGGCTGTGGAAGCGCCGTCCCACCCAGTACCGGGTGATGCGCACATGGCTGATGCTCTCCACGCTCATCGGTCTCGTCGGCTTCATCACCCTGCCGACCTGCCCGCCCCGGCTGCTCGACGCAAGCCACGGCTTCGTGGACACGATGGCGCAGTACGGGTCGTACGGCTGGTGGGGCGGCGAGGCGAGCGCGCCGCGCGGGCTCGGCGGGTTGACCAACCAGTACGCGGCGATGCCGAGCCTGCACGTGGGCTGGGCCCTGTGGTGTGGCATCGCGCTGTACCGGCACGGGAAGTCGGGCTGGGCCAAGGCCGCCGGCATCGCGTACCCGCTGCTCACCACGATCATCGTGATGGGCACCGCGAACCACTACTTCCTCGACGCGGCGGCCGGCGCGGCCGTGATGGGCCTCGGCTTCGTGCTCGCCCGGCCCGCGCTGCGGCTGACCGACCGGGTCTGGGCGCGGTTCACGGCGCGCCGTACGGGCGGCGCGCCGGCCGACGCGGGCCCGGGGGCGGCCGGGACCGAGCCGGCGGCGGCCGACCTGGTGGCCTCCGACGCGGCCGGGGCCGAGTTGGTCGGCTCCGACGCGGCCGTCGATCCCGATCTCGGGGTGAGCGCGTCGAATGTCAGTGGTGGGTGCGAGACTTCGGCGGGTGAGCACATCCCTCAACAGCCGACGCGAGATGCCGACCGAAACGCCACCGCCCCAGCGGACGGCGCTCCGGCAGCGGCTCGCTGAGCTGCGGGGTCCACGGGTCGCCCCGCGCCCCCTGGACGCCCGCGCGCTCGCGGCGCTCGCGGCCAACCCCGGCTGCCGCCGCCGCGCGCTGCTCGACGGCGCGGGCGTGGACAAGACGGCCCTGGCCAGGGCGCTGGGCTCGCCCGCGCCCTTCGGCCAGTCGCAGTTCGCCCACCAGCGTGGCCACGTCTTCGAGGCCCGCGTCACCGCGGACGGCGGCGAGCAGCTCGTCACCCTGCTGCGGGAGCGACTGAGCGACCCCGGGCCCCCTCCCCCGCCAGGTGGCATCGACGCGCCCGAGCTGGTGGCCGACGGCCCCGCGGGGCGCACGGCGCGCACCCGGCTCGCGCTCGCGCGGGCCACGACCGCCGGCCGGTGGGCCGTACTGCGGCACCCCATGGTGAGCGTGGAGGTGGCCGGTTCGCCCGCGTACCTGGAGCCGGACGCGCTGGTGGTGCACCCGGACGGGAGCTGGACCGTCGTGGAGATCAAGTCGTTCCCGATGCTGGACGGCTCGGCCGACCCGACGAAGGTGGGCGCGGCGGCGCGACAGGCGGCGGTGTACGTGCTGGCGCTGCGCGAGCTGGCCGACGCGGTGGCCGCCGACGGCGGCCCGACACGGGGTGCGGCCGGCGCGCCGGCGGGGGCCGACGCGGGGCTGAGCGGGTCGGTGGACGGCACCGTGGGGGCGGCCGGTCTGGTGCGGCAGCGGGCGCTGCTCGTGTGTCCCAAGGACTTCTCCAACCTCCCGACGGCCGAGCTGATCGACGTGCGCAAGCAGCTCTCGGTGACCAGCCGGCAGCTCGCGCGGCTGACCCGGGTCGAGGAGATCGCCGCCGAGCTGCCGGGCGACGCGACGTTCGACCTCCGGCTCGCGGACGACGGCAAGACGCCGACGCGGCCGGTGGCGGAGCTGACCGCCACGGTGGACGCGGTGCCGGCGGCGTACGTACCGGACTGCCTGGCCTCGTGCGAGCTGGCCTTCCACTGTCGGCAGGCGGCGCGGGCCGCGGGCGCGGTGGAGGTGCTCGGGCGCGGGGTGCGGGGCGAGCTGGGTGGCCTGACCACGGTGGAGGCCGTGCTCGGGGCGGCGCTCGGCGAGGGGCCCGCGTGCGACGCGGCCCGGCCCTCGGACCCGGCCCGGGCGACCGACTCGGACCAGGGGGTCGATACGGACCAGGCTGCCGACCCGGCCGTGCGCGCCCTGCGCCGGGCGGCGGCGCTGCGGGCCCAGGCGCTCGCGGAGGCGGGCATGGCCCCCGGGCCGGCCGGCCGGGCCACGGAGTCCGGGGAGGCCGGGGAGGCCGCATGGCGCTGATGACGACGCTGGCGCGGATGGAGGCCATGCGGAGCGGGCGGGCGCTGCCGACCGCGACGGTGCGACACCGGCACCTGGCCGACCGGCCGCTGGCCCTGGTGCCGCTGACCACCGCGGGCGAGGCGGGCGCGCCGCTCGGCGCGCTGGTGGGCACGGACCGGGACGCGCCGCGGCTGCTGGTGGTGCCCCAGCCGCGCGACCGCGACCTGCGCTTCGCCTTCCTCGCCGCGCTGGCCGAGGAGATGCTGCCGCACTTCGCCGCGGGCGCGGACGAGGTGGAGTGGGAGGAGCGCAAGGAGACCGACCCCGAGACCGGCAAGCGGGTCACGGTCCAGGTCGAGCTGTGCGCCGACGCCCCGCAACTGCTCGTGCCCAGCGGCCCCGGCATCGACTTCGTACGGCTGCTCGGCCGCTCGATGCGGTTCCGCCGGGCGGCCGAGCACGAGCCGGAGGAGCGAGCGGGCGCGCGCGAGGGCGCGGCGCTGGCGCCTGGTCCGGGCGCCGCCGAGCCGGGCGAGGGGCCACGGGACGGTGACGCGCCGCGAGACGGTGACGTGCCGCGCGCCGCGCCGGCCCGGGTGCCGCTGCTCGGACGCTGGCTGACGCACTACGGGGAGCGGGCGCGGGTGCCCGGCTCCTCGCTGCTGCTCGCCCTGACCGACCTGCTGGGCCAGCACTGGGCGACCGGCCAGAGCCGGCTTGAGGACCAGCACCTGGGCGCGCTCCTGGCCTGGATTGACCCGCCGGCCGGGCTCGCGGGCCCGGAGGCGGCGCTGCGCGCCGAGACGGCCCGCGACGAGCGCGGGCAGTTGCTGTGCCCGCCGGCCGGGCCGGCCACGGACCCGGCGTTCGACAACCGGTTGCTGGCGCCGGCCATGGCCCGGTACGACGCGGCGCGGAGCCGGGGCGTGGCCGCGGATGTCGCCGCGGCCGAGCGCGAGGTGCGGGAGCTGGTCGCCAGCCAGCTCCGGCCCACCTGGGAGGCGCTGTGGCGCGGCGTCGACCTGCTGCGGGCGCTGCCGCCCGGGAGCAGGGTCGCCGACCGGTGGAAGCGCGACCGCTGGTCGTACACGGGCCACCGGGACCGGGTACGGGCCGGCGAGCCGCCGCAGCCGAAGTGGGACGACGCGGTGACCGCCGCCCGGAAGCTGGCCGCCCGCGAGACCGCGCAGGCCCAGCTCGACGCCCAGGAAGCGCTGGACGACCCGCTGGTCATGGCGGCCCGGCGGCTATCGGGCGAGGCGTTCGCGGGCGAGGTGGCCGAGGTCGTCATGGCGTACTCGCAGGCCAAGGTCCCGCGCCCGCGCCCGCTGGTCACCGTGCGCACCGACGACCGCCCGCTGCTCGACGAGGGCGTCAAGGTCTACCGCGCGCTGCCCGACGGCAGGACGCAGACGGCCGAGTTCGTGGCGTACGAGACGGGCGCGGCGTACGAGGCGAGCGAGGCGGGCGGAACGGGCGAGGCGCGCGGCGCGACGGGCGGGGCCGACGGGACGGGGCGCGACGTGGCGCCGCTGGTGGTGCTGCGGCTGACCGGGGGCATGGGCCGGGGCAAGGAGCCGGAGCCCGGCTCGGTGCCCGAGGAGGGCGACCGGGTGTGCTGGACGCTGTTCGAGCACGCCCCGCGCGGCGGCCCAGAGCTGCCCGACCCCGAACAGACCCCGTGGACGCACGGCGGCCCGCCCCCGCTCGCCGAGCCCGCCGCCGCGCCGGCCGGGGCCGACGCCGGCGCCGTGGCCCCGGATGACGCCGCCGGCACCGTTCCCGCCGCCCGTTCCGCGCGCGCTGCCGGCGCGGTGGGTGACGCGGCGGGTGACGCGGGTCCGGGCGCCGCCCCGGTCCGGGTCGGCGCCCCCGGCGCGCCGCCACTCGACCCCGCCTACCAACCCGACCCCGTGACTGACGAGGACTTCCTGTGAGCGACGCCGACGCCGCCGCCCCCGCACGCCTCGCCGACCCCACTGACCCCGCTGGCTCCACTGGCTCCACTGGCTCCGCTGGGTCCACTCGCTCCACTGGCTCCGCTGGCCCCTTCGCCGGCGCCGACTCCGGCGACCGCGCGGACCCGGCCGGGCGGGGCGGGTTCGACCCCGGGGCCGCGGCCGCCGCCGCCACGGCGGCCATCCTGCGGGACACGATGGCCGGTGCCGAGCGCGGCGTGGTGGTCGATTCGCCGCCCGGCGCGGGCAAGTCCACCCTGGTGGTCCGCGCGGCCCGTGAGCTGGCCGCCGCCGGCCGCCCGTTGATGGTCGTCGCGCAGACCAACGCGCAGGTGGACGACCTGGTGATCCGGCTGGCCGAGGCGGAGCCCGAGCTGCCCATCGGCCGGTTGCACAGCAGCGACGCCACGGCGTACGACCCGGCGCTGAACGCGCTGCCCGCGGTGCGCACCTCCGCGAAGGTGGGCGACCTCGCCGGGCTCGACGTGGTGATCTCGACGGCCGCGAAGTGGGCGCACACCAAGAACGTCGAGCCGTGGCAGCACGCCATCGTGGACGAGGCGTACCAGATGCGCTCGGACGCGCTGCTCGCCGTGGCCGGGCTCTTCGAGCGGGCGCTGTTCGTCGGCGACCCGGGGCAGCTCGACCCGTTCAGCGTGGTGGGCGCCGAGCAGTGGTCCGGGCTCTCCTACGACCCGTCGGCCAGCGCCGTCACCACGCTCCTGGCGCACAACCCCGGCCTCCCGCAGCACCGGCTGCCGGTCTCATGGCGGCTGCCCGCGTCGGCCGCGCCACTGGTCTCGGCCGCCTTCTACCCGTACACGCCCTTTCGCAGCGGCACCGAGCACGGTGACCGGCGGTTGTCGTTCGGGGTGGCGTCGGACGGTTCGGGCGTGGACCGGGTGCTGGACGCGGCGGCCGAGGCGGGCTGGGGCCTGCTGGAGCTGCCCGCCCGGCACACCCCGCGCACGGACCCGGAGGCGGTGCGCGCGGTGGCCCTGGTGGTGCGCCGGCTGCTGGACCGGGGCGGGGCCGCGACCAGCGAGCGCTCCCCCGACCCGGTGCCGCTGACGGCGGCCCGGATAGCGGTCGGCACGGCCCACCGCGACCAGGCCGCGGCCGTCCGCGCGGCCCTGGCCGACCTGGGCGTCTCCGGCGTGGTGGTGGACACCGCGAACCGGCTCCAGGGGCGGGAGTTCGACGTCACGGTGGTGCTGCACCCGTTGTCGGGCCGGCCCGACGCCACCGCCTTCCACCTGGAGACGGGCCGGCTGTGCGTGCTCGCGTCCCGGCACCGGCACGCGTGCGTGGTCGTGTGCCGGGCCGGGGTGCCCGAGCTGCTGGACGACCACCCGTCGACGGAGCCCGTCCAGCTTGGTGTGAGCATGAAGTTCCCGGACGGCTGGGAGGCCAACCACGCCGTCCTGGCCCACCTCAACGAGCACCGGGTGCGCTGGCGTCCCTGAGCCCGGGTCGTCGCGCCCCGGGCCCAGGCGCCCGCCGGAGGTCGCCGGGGTCGCTCACCCCGTGTGGTGGTGGGCGCCCGGCGGGGTGGCCATCACGGCGACCCCCGTCCGGCCGCCGTCGACGTCGAGGACGGTTCCGTGCACGAACCCGGCCTCGTCGCCGGCCAGGTAGAGCGCGGCGGCGGCGACGGCGTCGGGGTGGCCGGTCCGGCCGGCCGGGGTGCCGATCATCAGGTCCTCGCCGGGGTGCGCCGCGTCCGGCGCGAGGTCCGGGGGACGGATCACGCCCGGCGACACCGCGTTGACCCGGATGCCGAGCGGGCCGAACTCGGCGGCCCAGGCCCGCGTCAGCGTCTCCACGGCGCCCTTGGTCGAGCTGTACAGGCCGCCCATCGGCAGCCCGAGGCGGGCCACCCAGCTCCCGAGGTTGACGATCACCCCGCCGCCGTTGTCGATCATCTCCGGCAGCACGGCCTGGGTGAGGAAGAAGGGCGCCTTGACGTTGACCCCGTACACCTGGTCGAAGGTCGCCTCGTCCGTCTCCAGGGTCGTGGCGGGCGGGAAGACGCCGGCGTTGTTGACCAGGATGTCGAGCGGGCGGCCGAGCGCGGCGCGGGTGGCGGCGGCGAGCGCCCGGCTCGCCCCGGGGCCGCCGTCGAGGTCGGCCGGTACGAAGTCGGCGCGCCCGCCGTCGGCGCGGATCGCGGCCACGACCGCGTCCCCCCGCGCGGCGTCGCGCCCGGAGACGATCACGTGCGCGCCCTCGGACGCGAAGAGGCGGGCCACTGAGCGGCCGATGTTGCTGGTCGAACCGGTGATGAGGGCCGTCTTGCCGGCCAGTCGCTGTGTCATGGCGGCGAACGTACGGAGCCGTTTTTGGACTCTCAAGTCCAAACTCGCCCCCTCCCGGGGCGGGTCGCGACCCGGCGCCGTCTCGGCATCCGGTCGCGAGCCGTCCCGTCATGGACCGCTTGATCCACCGCGTCGTAGGCTGCGCGGCATGGCGTTCACGGCCAAGGGGCGGGCGACCCGGCAGCGCATCATCGAGGGCGCCGCCGGCTACCTGCGCGGCGACGATCCGGGCAACGTCACGCTCGACGACATCCGCGCGGCCACCAGCACCAGCAAGAGCCAGCTCTTCCACTACTTCCCGAACGGGAAGGAAGAGTTGCTGCTCGCGGTGGCCCGGTACGAGTCCGACCGGGTACTGGCCGACCAGCAGCCCTTCCTGGGCTCGCTCGACTCGTGGGACGCGTGGGAGCAGTGGCGGCGGGTGGTCATCGGGCGGTACCGCGCCCAGGGCCCGCGCTGTCCGCTCGCCGCGCTGATCGGCCAGGTCAGCACCGTGCCGGGGGCCGCCGAGGTGACCGCGTCGCTGCTGCGGCGGTGGCAGGAACACCTGCGGCGGGGCATCCTCGCCATGCAGGAGAGCGGCGAGGTGGGCCCGCACGTGGACGCGGACCGTACGGCCGCGGCCTTCGTGGCCGGCACCCAGGGCGGGGTGATCGTGCTCCGCTCAACCGGGGACACCTTCCACCTGGAGGCGGTCCTCGACGCGCTCATCTCCCACCTGCGCGGCGGCGGCCCGGCCCGCCCCGCCACCGACTGAGCACCCCGCTCCCCCGGCCCGGCTTACGCCGTGCCCGCACGCCGGGCCGGAGCGCTCTTGCGCGGGGCAGGACAATGGGACGCGGCACTCAACGCTGGAGGTAGACACATGTCCGAGCCGCATTCGGCCAACCCCCGCACCAGCCCGGGGCGGCGCCTCAAACCGGCACCGCTGCTCTTCGAGCCGTCCGAGGCCACCGCGGACCCGGAGCACTTCTTCGACCTGGAGTCGATAGAGGACCCGCGCGAGCTGCTGGCCCGCTCGACCGAGCTGACCCTCGCGTTCCGGGCCGCGGCGGACCGGGCCACCGAGTTCCAGGCGGTGGCGGCGGCTCAACTGGCCGACCCCCAGCGGTTCGACCGGCTCTCCCTGGCCGCGATCGCCGAGCGCGCGGACTGGACCGAGGACTACGCGCGGAAGATGGTCGAGTACGGCCGCGAGCTGATGCGCGCCGGCACCATCACGGAGGCGTGACCGGTTCCGGCGGACCGCGCCTCGCCGCGGCGGCCCGGGTCCGGCGCGGTCCGACCCAGGCCCCGCCGGGTCGGACACCGTTTCGAATGCTCCAGTGGCACATGCCCGCCAGGTAGTCGGGGGCGCAAGATACTCCGTGCTGCCCCGCCCTGTCCTGGTTTCCGGAATTCACCCAAAACGGAAACTGAACGCCCGGTAAGTATGTCCGCCATGACCAGTACCAGCGACAGCGCGCATGGCGGCGGCAGGCACGGCAGCGAGACGCGACGGGCCCGGAGGTGCGAGGCCGGCCGGGCGGCGCGCGGCGGGGCGGGGAACGGGCCCTGGAACGGCGCCGGGAGCGGCGCCGGCGGCGAGGACGTACCGCCCGGTGACGCGCCCCGAGCGGACCGCACCGGCCACCCGGACCGGCCCGACACCGACCCGCACACTGGTCAGCCCCACCCCACCGCCCCGACCCCCGCACCACCCACCGCCACCGCCACCGGCGACAGCGCGCCGCACCCCACCGACGCGGCCACCACCACCGCCACCCAGCCCACCGCGCGGGCCGCCACCCGAACCACCCCGAAACCCACTCCGAGACCCACCCCGAAGATCGCCCCGAGGCCCCCCGCGCAGCCCGCCGCACGCCCCGCCCCGAAGCCCCAACCGGCGCCGCGCCCCGCGGCGGCACGGTCCGGCGCACAGCCGCCCGAGGCACGGCCGTCTGACGCATGGCAACCCGAGGCGCGACAACCCGACGCGCGGCAGTACCCGGCAGAGCAGCCCGGCGCCCGCCTCCCCGTGCGGTCCCGCGTGGCCGCCGCCGGCGGCCCACGGCGCGTGGCGCCGGCAGAGGCCGCGCGCGCCGGCCGGCCGGACGCCCCCGTCCGGCCCGACGCGCAGCGGCCCGCGCCCCGGGAGCGGCGCGGGTCGGTGGGCGGCACGCGGTACGGGGCGGCCTCGGTGACGCCCGCCGGGGCGGACTGGCTCGCGTCGGCGAGCCCGTTCCCGCGCAGCGTGCGCGCGCTGTGGGCGGCCCGGCCGACGGCGCCCAGCGTGCTGCCGTGCGGCACCGCGTTCGACGTGGTCAGCGCGCCCGCCCTGTTCGGACGGCGGATGGTCGACCGGCTCTGGGGCGAGGGGCCGGGGTCGGGGCCGGTGGCGGTGCAGCGCGGGCGGGTGCTGCTGTTCACCAGGCCCGGCGTGGCCCAGCGGCTGCCGTCCCTGCTGAGCTGGGAGGAGTGGGGCGCGGGGGTGGTGCCGCCGCTGTTGTGTCACGGCGCCGGGGACGCGGTGACCATCCCGCCGCTGCGCGCGCCCGAGCCGGCCGGGTTCGAGGGCGCGGCGGGGGCGACCGACCCGTTCGCGGGCCCGTTCCTCGCCCGTCGCCCGGAGGCCGGCGAGCCGCGCGTGCCGGGGCCCGGCCCGCTGGACGTGCCGGCCGGTGCCTCGCACCCGGACGCGCCGCTGCCCCACCCCGCGCACGCGGCCCCGCCGCACCCGGGGGCCGAGGCCGGGCCGTACCGGGAGGGGGCGTACGAGGAGTCGGCGTACGCGGCCGGCGCGTACGGGGCGCGGGGGGTGGGCTCGTCCGCCGGGGCGGCCGATCCGGTCGCGGGCGCCCTGGCCTCCGTGGCGTCGGCGGCGGCGGGCGGGGCGGACGCCGGGCGGCGGGCCGCCGGCGCGGGCGCCGGGTCGCGCTGGCTGGTGGCGCCCGACGTGCGCCACCCCTGGCTGCCGGGGCCGGACGTGCTGCTGTGGGCGTGTGTGCGCGCGGCCCGTGGGCAGGCGCGCGGCGCGAGCGCCGACACGCCCGTGACCAGGGCGAGCCCGTCCCGACGCGGCTGATCACGGTGGGCGTAACCGATTTTCATTCCGCCGGACCCTGGTGTTAAGGTTTTCCACGTCAGCGAGCGCCGCTAGCTCAGTTGGTTAGAGCAGCTGACTCTTAATCAGCGGGTCCGGGGTTCGAGTCCCTGGCGGCGCACCTGAAGAAGGGCCCTCGTGCTTTGGTACGGGGCCCTTCGCCATGCCTGCCGTTCGCCGCCGTGCCTGCCGTTCTCCCCACGCCTGCCGGGCGCGGTTCGCCGCGCGGCGCCGGCCCGGGTCAGCCCACGGGGTCGTGGGTGACCTTCACGGTCCAGGTGGCGCCCCGCCCTTCGGGGCCGCCCTCGGAGTACGCGTCGGCGACGGTGGCGTCCTCGACGCTGACCCGGACGCCGTCCTCGGGTGCGGCGTAGCTCTCGCCGACGTCGAGCGGCGCGTCCGCGAGGTCCGGGTAGACCGAGGCGCTCTCGCAGGCGCCGGCGTCCGGGTGCCCGTCGACGACCTTGACCGGGCCCTCGGCGGAGGCGGTACCGCTGCGCACCCGGTAGATCAACACGCCCTCGGAGCAGGTGCCCGCGTCGTTGCCGTACGCCCCGCGCGCCTCGATGACCAGCGCGCTCTCCGGGCCGGTGCGCACCACGACCACGCGCGGGTGGCCCGGCGCGCCGGGGGCGCGCGGGGCACCGAGCGGGTCGAGGGTGTGCAGGGTGGTGCCGGGGCGGTGGACGCACACGACCTCGCGCCCGCCGAGCCAGCCCAGCTTCCACTTGTGCCAGCCGAACGGTTCGGGCGCCATGCCGAACTGGCTGCCCATCAGGTCCCAGTCGCCGACGTGGGTGTCCCAGTCGCCCTTGCCGTCGCTGGGGCGGTGGTAGAGGTCGGGCAGATCGAAGACGTGGCCGGTCTCGTGGGCCAGGACGTTGTGGTCGGGCGGGTGCTGCTCGAAGACGGTGACCAGGCGGCGCAGCTTGGCGCCGTCCACGGTCAGCGGCCGGTCGAGGTTGACGACCTTGGTGGCGTCCGCGTCCACGCCCGGCGCGCCCGGGTCGGCGACCAGGTAGACCAGGTCGTACCGGCTGAAGTCGACGGCGGGGTCGGCGGTGGCGAGCGCGTCGCGCAGGTAGGCGGCGCGCCGGTCGCTCTCCCAGTCGCGCTGGATGGCGTACGTGGTGGAGGGGGCCGGCATGGCCAGCCAGCGCCGCATGGGGTGCACCCGCAGGTCGAACTTCCCGTACGAGGCGCGCTCGAAGAACCGCGCGGTGCCCGGGAAGTGGTCGGCGGCCAGCGCGGTTGGAGTGAGGGTGGGGCGTGCGTCGGGGAAGGACAGGAAGATCATCGCGGCGTCGAGGGTGCCGATCGGGCGGGGATACTCCGGGTTCCAGGTGTCCAGGCCCTCGGAGTGGTGCGCGCCGGTGCGTTCCAGCGCGCACGGCCCGCCGGGGCCGACCGCTTCCGCGGGGCCGGCGACCACGGTGGTGGCGATGACCGCGCTCAACGAGGTCAGCACCGCCGCCGCGCGGCGCAGGGGCCCGGCCCTGGCGGGTGCACGCGAACGCGCCACAACGACCTCCCCGGGTGGACGAGGGGACACCTCATCCACCTTGTGCGGGTTTGTCGGGGTACGCCCTGTTCCACTCAACCAGTCGAGTGACAAGCCGACCTGGCGGGTATGTAACAGAAAGTCACAGCCGGTCAATTGAAAGCTGGGATCGTGCACGGTCCGCCAAAAGCAATCATTCTCTTACCCGGGCCCCAAGGTGACGCCGATGATCGCGGCGGCGTCGCTGGAACGGCCGAAGAGCAAACCTCTATGATCGCCACATTTCCAGCGCGAATTCCCTCCCCGGGCCGCCTGCCCCGGCTGCCCGCCGCCCGGTATGCGACTGACCCACACCCTGTACGAGACGAGCGCTTTGCGGGAGCGAGCGGTGAGCGGATCTCTCGACGGCCACAGCGGCGCGCCTAGCGCGACCCTGCCGACGATGACGGAACGTAACGCACCACTGAGTGAGTACCGCGCCGCCTTTCATGCCGCGCATGTGGCGATGGCTGTCGTCGACCACGAGGGGGTGGTGCACGCCGCGAACGCGGCTCTCGGAGCGCTGCTCGGCGCCGACCCCGAGCGGTTGCGCGGCGCCAGCGCCGCCGACCTCGCCGATCTGCGCGAGGACCCTCGGCTGTGGTCCGCCTACGGCGAGGTGCTGCGCGGACGGCACGATCGGCTGCGCTGTACGCGACGGCTGCGGGAGCACGACGGGCGCGCCCGCTGGGTGGAGGTCACCGTGGTCCCGCTGGCCGCGGACACCGACCTGGCCGCCGACCTGACGGCCGCGCTGCCCGCGGACCGGCGCCGCCGGCGGCGCGCCGACCGGCGGGCCGCCGCCCGGGCCGACCGGTGCGACCAGCACCCGGAGGGGCCGGCCGAGCGGCGGGCGGTGCTGCTGACCATCGAGGACGTGAGCGAGCAGCACGATCTCCAGGCCCGGCTGCGCCACCTCCAGATGCACGACCCGGTGACTCGGCTGCCCAACCGGAGCCTGTTCTTCGAGCGGCTGGCCAGCGCGCTGGAGTCGGCCACGGTGGCGCCCGGGGCGGCCCAGGTGCCGCATCCGTCGGGCGGGGAGAGCGCGCCGCACGGCGACGGCGACGCGGCGCGCCCGGCAGCCGGGGCCGCGACAGGTGGCGGCCCCGGCGGCGCCGCCGGGACCGGTGGCGAACCGGGCCCGCAGCGCGGTGGCGACGCCCAGCGCGGTGGCGGGGCGGCGGCGGTGGGTGGGCGGCGCAGTGGCCGGGTCGGGCTGTGCTACCTCGACCTCGACGGGTTCAAGGCGATCAACGACACGCTCGGGCACCGGGTCGGGGACGAGCTGCTCGGCGCGGTCGGGCAGCGGCTGGCCGAGTGCGCCGCGCCCGACGGACACCTGGTGGCCCGGCTCGGCGGCGACGAGTTCGCCCTGCTGGTGACCGACTCGACCGGCACCGACCAGCTCACCGAGTTGGCCCACGCGCTGTTGGTCGCCCTCCAGCGGCCGTTCGACGTGGCCGGGCACCGGTTGACGGTCTCGGCGAGCATCGGGGTCGTGGAGCGGCTGGCCGCCGGGACGCACACCACCGCCCTGATGCAGGCCGCCGACACCACGCTGTACTGGGCGAAGGCGGACGGCAAGGCCCGGTGGGCGCTCTTCGACCCGGAGCGCAACGCGCACCGGATGACCCGTCAGGCGCTGTCCAGCACGCTGCGGCAGGCCGTCGAGCGGGGCGAGTTCATGCTGGAGTACCAGCCGCTCGTCGGTCTGGAGGACGGCTTGGTGCGCGGCGCGGAGGCGCTCGTACGGTGGCGGCACCCGCAGTTCGGGCTGCTGGCGCCGAATCGGTTCATCGGATTGGCGGAGGAAAACGGCGCCATCGTGCCGCTGGGCCGCTGGGTGTTGCGCACCGCGTGCTGGCAGGCCAGGCACTGGCAGTTGGCCCACCCCACCCGGCCGGTGCGGGTGAGCGTCAACGTGGCGGTGCGGCAGGTGTGGGACTCGGACCTGGTCGCGGACGTGGCGGCCACCCTCGCGGAGACCGGGCTGCCGGCCGAGCTGCTGCAACTGGAGCTGACCGAGTCGGCCGTGATGGGCTCGGCCGGCCGCCCGTTGCAGGCGTTGCAGCAGCTCAGCGACATGGGCGTGACCATCGCCATCGACGACTTCGGCACCGGCTACTCCAACCTGGCCTATCTGAGCCGGCTGCCGGTCTCCTCGCTGAAGCTGGACGGCTCGTTCGTGCGCGGCTTCCGCGCCGAGGAGCACCCCAACCCGGCCGACGAGACGATCGTCGAGGCGCTGGTGCAGCTCGCGCACCGGCTCGGGCTCACGGTGACCGCCGAGTGCGTGGAGAGCGCGGAGCAGGCCGAGCGACTGGGCCGCATCGGTTGCGACACCGGGCAGGGCTGGTTCTTCTCCCGCCCGGTCTCACCCGAGCAGGTCTCGGCCCTGCTCCGCGAGGAGGGCACGGACAAGGGCCGAGCGGAGGGCTGAGCCGCGCCGACCGGCCGGGCGCGGCCCCGGCCGCGCGGCCCCGCCCCTCCCCGGGCCCCGCGCCGGCCAGCGGCGGGGCGCAGCCCGTACGACGTGGGCCGCGACCGTGGCCCGCGGTCAGGGCGCGGTCGGCGCCGGCAGGCCGTACGCGTCGGCGATCAGCTCGTACGAGCGCAGCCGGGCCCGCGGGCTGTGCACGTTCGCCGTGATCACCAGCTCGTCCGCGCCGGTCCGCTTGACCAACTGGTCGAGGCCGTCGCGCACGGCGTCCGGCGTCCCGTGCACCACGTTGGCGACGTGGCTGTCCACGAACTCGCGCTCGGCCGGGGCGAACGCGTACTCCTCGGCCTCCTCCGGCGTCGGGATCAGGCCCGGCCGGCCGAGCCGCAGCCGGATCATCGACAGGGCCCCGGTCATGACCTGGCGGCGGGCCTCCCGCTCGTCGTCGGCGGCCAGCGCGCCGACCCCGATGGAGGCGTACGGGGCGTCCAGCACGGCCGACGGGCGGAACGAGGAGCGGTAGAGGTCGAGCGCGGGGATGGTGTTGGCCGCCGAGAAGTGGTGCGCGAAGGAGAACGGCAGCCCGAGCGCGCCGGCGAGCTGAGCGCTGAAGCCGCTGGAGCCGAGCAGCCAGATCGCGGGCCGGTCGGCGGACTGCACGCCGCCGGGGACGCTGCCCTGGATGGGCCCGGGGATGGCGTGGATGCGCGCGTACCGGTGGCCGTCGGGGAAGTCCGCGTCGAGGAACCTGGTCAGCTCGGCGAGCTGGCGGGGGAACTCGTCGGCGCCCTCGTTCAGCCGGTCCGAGCGGCGCAGCGCGGCGGCGGTCGCCCCGTCCGTGCCGGGCGCGCGGCCGAGCCCGAGGTCGACCCGGCCCGGCGCCATCGCCTCCAGGGTGCCGAACTGCTCGGCGATGACCAGCGGCGCGTGGTTGGGCAGCATGACGCCGCCCGAGCCGAGCCGGATGCGGTCGGTGTGGGCGGCGAGGTGGGCGAGGATGACCGCGGGCGAGGAGCTGGCGACGCCCGGCATCGAGTGGTGCTCGGCCACCCAGTACCGGTGGAAGCCGCGCCGCTCGGCGAGCTGGACCAGCTCCACGGAGGTGCGCAGCGCGTCGCTCGCGGTCAGCCCGCTGCCGACGGTCGCCAGGTCCAGCACGGAGAGCGGTACGGGTGCGGTGCCGCTCGCCGTTCCTCGAATCGTGTCCACCGGCGTCGTGCCTCCTGAGATCGCGTACGTAGCAGAGGACGCTAACCGGAGATCGCATCCGGTTATTCCCGGGGTCCGCCACGCGATCTCGCGCGCCTCCTCGTACGGGCCACGGTACGGACCCGGCGCGGACCCCGCGCCCGCCGTCGATCGCGCCCAACTACCCTACTGCGGCTGCCTGTTGCGCTTTCACACGGCCGGGCACCCGGCGCCCGTCACGAACAGTCGGCCGAGCCCGGGCCGGGTCACCGCGCGGTCGAGCAGCCGCAGGCCCTCCCAGACGGTGACCTGGTTGGCGGTCAGCACGGGCTTGCCGACGGCGGCCTCCAGGGCGGGCAGGTGGGCCGCGGTGTGCAGGGCGGTGTCCGGCAGCAGCACGGCCCGCGCGTCCGGGTGGTCGCCGGCGCGGACCAGGCGCAACACCTCCGCCTCGCCCCAGGTGCCGACCTCGGCCGCGGTGATCACGCCGCTGGCGCGCGCCTGGACCACCTCGATGCCGGCCGACTTGAGGAAGGCCGTGAAACGGTCGGCGACGTCCCGGGGGTACGTCGCGGCCACGGCCACCCGTTCGGCGCCGATGGCGCGCGCCGCGCGGGCGAAGGCGAAGGACGTGCTGGACGCCGGGGCGCCGGCGGTGGCCGCCAGCTCGCGCACCTGCTCGCCGGCGCCCTCCCAGCCGAAGACGAAGCTGGCGCTGGTGCAGGCCCAGACGACGGCGTCGGCGCCGCGCCGGCGCAGTTCCCCCACCCCGGCCGCGAGCCTGGCCGCCGATCCCATTTCCAGCAGGGCGTCCACCCGGTGCGCGTCCTCGCCGATATCGGTATGAACCAACGGCAGTCGAATATCGCCGCCGAGCAGCTTCTCCAGACGTGGATAGTCGTCTTCCGCCGAGTAACCGGGGTAAAGAAATCCGACCGTCGTCACGCGCCACCTCCTGATCACCGATCTCCCACCGTTCCGGATGACGCCGTACCGCCCCGTTTCCGCTATTCGACGCCCCGCGCCCGGGAGCCGGCCATTACGTCGTTCGGCCCTTTCCGGCAGCACGGGGCGCTGTTTCCTTCCCGCCATTCCGCCGCCGCCCCCGCGGTCCACGGCGGACCGGCGGGGCCCGGAAGCGGAACGTGTCCGCGCTGTCGGTGGCGGTCCGGCCCGCCCCCGCCCGGACAGCACGGCTAGCCGGTCGGGCCGCCGTACTCGTCCGGGGACGGCGGCGGATCAAGGCCGTCCGGCAGGTCCGACTCCGGAGCGCCCGACGAGCCGGCGTACGCCTCCTCGGGTGGCGGGACGGGCGGCAGCGCGACCGGGCCCGAGCGCGCGGCGGGGTCGACCAGCGCCTGGTAGGGGCCGACGGCCCGGGCGCCCATCGTCCGCAGCGCGGACCACATCGTCACCTGGTTCGCGGACAGCACCGGCATCCGCAACTCCGCCTCCAACTGCGGAATCACGTCATAGGTGGGGAGGTTGGTGCAGCTGATGAACAGGGCGTCGGCGGAGCCGACCACCGCCAGCCGCGCCATGTCCACCACGTCCCGGTAGGGCACCCGCCAGATCGCCCCGGTCAGCCCCAGGTAGGCGCGGCCTACGACGGCGATGTCGGCCGCCGCCAGGTACTCCTCCAGGGCGTCGGTGACCGACTTCGTGTACGGCGTGACCAGGGCGATCCGCCGCACGCCCAGCTCGTCGAGGGCCGCGAGCAGCGCGCCCGACGTGGTCAGCGACGGCACCTCACCCGCCTGGGTCATCGCCGCGCACATCGCCCGCTCGCCCGGCACGCCGCCGACGAAGCTGCCCGACGCGCAGGCGTACGCCACCACCTCGGGCGCGACGGCGCTCAGCGCCTGCACCGCCGCGCGCAACGTCTCGTGCTCGCTGACGATCCGCGCCAGGTCGAGGCTCACCTCGACCGGGACGAACGGCGTGCGGGTCAGGTGCAGCGAGACCTCATCCGGAACCCAGCGCCACAGTTCACGGTCCAGCGCGAAGTCGAACGGGGCGACGACGCCCACGCCGCGTTGCCGCTGTGGGCCACCCAGAAAAGAGACGTCCATTTTCGAGCCCCCATGTGAAACGCCGGGCTGTGGCCGTTGGCCAGGGGAAAGAGAGCCGGTGAATGCCGGGACGTCGGGATAGGAACCGCTGTTGACGACGGTAGTTTCCGCTGCCTAGCGTGGTCAATCCGCATATCCACGGTGACTTGCCGCCCGCCAGGAACCTCCTACCCGCTCGACGTTTCGGAACGGTTTCCCGCCCATGTCTGAACTCACCGTCGTGGTCCTCGGCGACACTCCCCCCGTACGGCTCGACCGGCTCGCCGGCCGGGCGCGTGTCCAGGTCAGCGACGCCGCGTCGCTGCCCGCGCTGCTGCCGGGCGCCGACGTGCTGCTCGTGTGGGACTTCCAGTCCGACGCGCTGCGCGACGCCTGGCCGGGGTCGGGGCCCAGGCCCGGGTGGGTGCACACGGCCAGCGCCGGCGTCGACCGGCTGCTCTTCCCCGATCTGGTCGAGTCCCAGACGCTGCTGACCAACGCGCGCGGCGTCTTCGACCAGCCGATCGCGGAGTACGTCGGCGCGCTCGTGCTGGCCTTCGCCAAGGACCTGGCCGGTACCTGGGAACTCCAGCGCCAACGCCGCTGGCGGCACCGCGAGACCCGGCGGCTGGCCGGCACCCGCGCGGTGGTCGTCGGGGTCGGGCCGATCGGCCGGGCGATCGGCGAGACGCTGCGGGCGCTCGGCGTGCGCGTGGAGTGGGTGGGGCGCACCGCGCGCGCGGGCGTGCGGGGCGCGGACGAGTTGGACGACCTGTTGCCGGACGCCGACTGGGTGGTGTGCGCCGCGCCGCTGACCTCCGCGACCCGCGGCATGTTCGACCGCGCGGCGTTCGCCCGGATGGCGCCCTCGGCGTACTTCGTCAACGTGGGCCGGGGCCCGCTGGTGGTCACCGAGGAACTGCGCGCGGCGCTGCTGGAGCGGCGACTCGCGGGGGCCGCCCTGGACGTGTTCGAGCGGGAGCCGCTGGCGTCGGACAGCCCGCTGTGGGACACGCCAGGGCTGCTGGTCTCGCCGCACATGAGCGGCGACACGGTGGGCTGGCGCGATGACCTGGCCCGACAGTTCGAGGACAACTTCGACCGGTGGGCGGCGGGCGAGCCGCTGTTCAACGTGGTCGACAAGCGGCTCGGCTACGTGCCCGGATGAGGTGCCGCGCACGAGGTCACCGCACC
The DNA here is from genome assembly GCF_029392895.1 of Streptomyces sp. 71268. NCBI lineage: Bacteria > Bacillati > Actinomycetota > Actinomycetes > Kitasatosporales > Streptomycetaceae > Streptomyces > Streptomyces sp. 71268. Next base: position 5,651,779 of record NZ_CP114200.1, on the reverse strand, counting down.
ACCGCCCGGTGGGCCGGCCGGCGCCACCGACCGCACGAGTGAACCCGGAGGGGCCGGATGACCGATCTGTGCGACCTGAAAGCCGTTCAACTCGTCGAGAGCTACGCGGCGCGCACCGTCTCGCCGGTCGAGGCCACCCGGGCCGCGCTGGCCCGGGCCGAACAGATCCAGCCCCTGGTGCACGCCTTCACCCGGCTGGACGCCGATACGGCACTGCGCGAGGCCGCCGAGTCCGCCGCGCGGTGGGCGCGCGGCGAGCCGCTGGGCCTCCTTGACGGGGTGCCGGTGTCGATCAAGGACATGCTGCTGCTGCGCGGCGGGCCCACGCTGCGCGGCTCGCTCACCCTCTCCGAACGGGGCCCGTGGACGGAGGACGCGCCGGCGGTGGCCCGGCTGCGCGAGCACGGCGCGGTCTTCCTCGGCAAGACCACCACGCCCGAGTTCGGCTGGAAGGGGGTGACCGACTCGCCGCGCGAGGGCGTCACCGGCAACCCGTACGACCCCGCGCGCACCTCCGGCGGCTCCAGCGGGGGCAGCGCGGCGGCGGTGGCCTGGGGGGCCGGGCCGCTGAGCCTGGGCACCGACGGCGGCGGCTCGGTGCGCATCCCGGCCGCGTTCTGCGGCACCTTCGCGCTGAAGCCGACGTACGGGCGGGTGCCGCTGTACCCGGCGAGCCCGTTCGGGACGCTCTCGCACGTGGGCCCGATCACCCGGGACGCGGCCGACGCGGCGCTGCTGATGGACGTGGTCAGCGGGGCCGACTGGCGGGACTGGTCGCAGCTCGGGCAGGTCGGCGACGGGTTCAGGGCCGGGCTCGACGAGCCGCTGACCGGGCTGCGGGTCGCCTACAGCCCCACCCTCGGCGGGGTCTCGGTGGACCCGGAGGTGGCCTTGGCGGTGCGGCGGGCGGTGGAGTCGCTGGCCGAGCTGGGCGCCGTGGTGGAGGAGGCCGAGCCGGGGTTCACCGATCCGGTGGAGGCGTTCCACGTGCTGTGGTTCAGCGGGGCGGCGCGGGTGGTGCAGCCGCTGGACGAGGAGCGGCGGGCGCTGCTCGACCCGGGGCTGCGCGAGGTGTGCGAGCGGGGCGCGGCCTACAGCGCGCTGGACTACCTGGCGGCGGTGGACGCGCGGATGGCGCTCGGCCACGCGATGGGCCGCTTCCACACCCGCTACGACCTGCTGGTCACCCCGACGCTGCCGATCACGGCCTTCGCCGCCGGTGTCGAGGTGCCGCCGGGTTCGGGGCTTGAGCGGTGGACGGGCTGGACGCCGTTCACCTATCCGTTCAACCTCACCCAGCAGCCGGCGGCCTCCGTGCCGTGCGGACTCTCCTCGCGGGGGTTGCCGATCGGGGTGCAGCTGGTGGCGGCGCGGCACGCGGACGCGCTGGTGCTGCGCGTCGCGCACGCGCTGTACGGGGCGGGCGTCGCCGACGCGGTACGGGCGCCCGCGCCCGGGGCCGGGGCGTGAGCCGCGCCGGGCCGTCACGCCCGGCCGGGAGCTGAGGGTCACGCCCGGCGGAAGCTGAGGGTCTCCCCCAGCGCGCCGGCGCGCCACAGGTCCTGACAGGCGTCGGCCATGCGGTCGAGCCCGTCGACCACGGCGCCCCAGACAATGCCGGGCACCCAGCCGGCGTCGCCGTTGATCAGCAGGTTGTTGCGCTCGTAGAACAGCGCGAGGTCGACCACCCGCGACCGGGTGGGCCGCGCGGGGGCGGTGCCCGCGCCGCGCGCGGTGGCCGCCCGCGCCGCCTCGTAGCCGTAGGAGGCGGTCCCCAACTGGGTCTCGGTGAACGTGAAGTAGCACAGGTCGCCGGGGATGGGGGTGATGGTGGGGTTCTCCAGGGGTGGTTCCCGTGGGGCGAACGGCGGCAGAAGCGCGTAGATCTCGTTGCGCGCGTACTTCGCGTGGTAGACGTCGCCGCCGAGGGGGAGCGCGTTCCACACGGCGTCGCAGGTGCGCGGGGCGCGGTCGTCGAGCAGCTTCGCCGTGCAGCGCACGCCGCGCCTGTCGAGGGAGACCTCCAAGAACCGGTCGGTCACCGACTGCTCCTCTCGCCGCTTTCCGGAATCCATCGTGCCGCGCTCCTCCAGGTCACGGCCTGTCGACGGGCTACGTCAAGGGCTGGAAACGATCCGCATAACTTCACTCAACTCGGGTAGCCGCGCGGCCATGGCTCGACCACGAGGGAACGACAAGGGAAAAGGGCTGGCACGGCGCTCGCTGCTCGCGGGCGGCGCGGCTCTGGGGCTGCTGGGGGCGGCCGGCTGTAGCCGAGTCTCCAGCGCGGACGCCAAGGACGGGGGAAATCTGCTGGACCGGCTCAGGTCTCAGGGCACGGTCCGGCTGGGGATCGCGGGGGAGATCCCCTTCGGGTACATCGACAAGGACGGGGAGTTCACGGGAGAGGCGCCGGAGATCGCCAAGGTGATCTTCAAGCGGCTCGGGGTCGGCAGCGTGCAGCCGGTGCCGACGGAGTTCTCCTCACTCATTCCGGGTCTGCGCTCTCAGCAGTTCGACGTGGTATCGGCCGGCATGTACATCGACCCGGTCCGCTGCGAGCAGGTGATCTTCTCCGATCCCGACTACAAGATGCTCGACGCGTTCATCGTGGCCAAGGGCAATCCGAAGAACCTGCGCGACTACAAGGACATCGTGCGCACCGGCGCGCGGATGGCCAGCGGCACCGCGTACGCCCAGATCGGTTACGCCGAGACGGCGGGCGTCAAGCGCTCGGAGATCACCGTGCTGCCCGACCAGCTCGCGGGCCTGCTCGCGGTGGAACAGGGCCGCGTGGACGTGTTCGCCGGGACCACCGTGACCGTGCACAACGTGGTCAAGCAGCGCGGCAGCCGCAAGGCCGAGGCGACCGAGCCGTTCCAGGCGCTGGACGCCGACGGCAAGCCGGCGATCGGCGCGGGCGGGTTCGCCTTCCGCCCGGAGGAGACCAAGCTCCGGGACGCCTTCAACGTGGAGCTGCACAAGATGAAGAAGAGCGGCGAACTCCTGCGCGTCATGCGGCCGTTCGGCTTCACCGAGACGGAGATGACCGATCTCACGGCCGAGGAGTTGTGTTCATGACCGCGGGACTGTGGGAGCACTGGCTCCTGCCCGGCATCTGGATCACCGTGCAGCTCACGCTCTACAGCGCGGTGTTCGCCACCCTGGTGGCCTTCGGCGTCGGCATCGCGCGCACCTCACGGCTGTGGATCGTCCGCTTCCTGACCGGCTTCTACGTGGAGGTCTTCCGCGGCACCTCGGCTCTGGTGTTGATGTTCTGGTTGTTCTTCGTGATGCCGCTGGGCTTTGAGTTCCAGCTCGTACCCATGTGGGCCGCGGTACTGGCCCTGGGGCTGACGTACGGGGCGTACGGCTCCGAGATCGTGCGCGGCGCGCTGGCGGCGGTGGCCCCGGCGCAGCGCGAGGCGGCCATCGCGCTCAGCTTCTCGCCGGCGCAGCGGATGCGGCGGGTGGTGCTGCCGCAGGCCATCCCCGAGATGATCCCGCCGTTCAACAACCTGCTGATCGAGCTGCTGAAGGCGACCGCGCTGGTGTCGGCCGTGAGCGTCGCGGACATCACCTTCGCCGCCCAGCTCTCGCGCCTGGCGACCGGCGAGAGCCTGGAGATCTACTCCATCATCCTGGTCCTGTACTTCGTGCTCGCCTTCCTCCTCACCCGGGCGATGCGCCTGCTCGAGCGCAAGGCCAAGGCGAGCATCGGGCAGGCCCCGCCGCCGGGCGACGGTCTGCTGGCCAGGCTGACGAAGGGGTCGACCAGGGCCCAGGCGAAGCGTCCCGCCGCGCCGAAGTCGGCTGACGCGCTGGCCTCGGGAGGTGCCAAGTGACCTGGAACTGGGACGTCGCCAGGGACTTCCTGCCCGAGCTGCTCGACGGGCTGCTCATCACGTTGCAGGCCACCGCGCTCGGCTCGGTGCTCGCCTTCGCGCTCGGGCTGGTGTGGGCGCTGGCCCTGCGCTCGTCGACGCGCTTCGTGCGCTGGCCGGTGGGCGTCTTCGTGGAGTTCATCCGCAACACGCCGCTGCTGGTGCAACTCTTCTTCTTCTACTGGGTGCTGCCGAGCTGGGACATCAAGTTCTCCGCGCTCACCACCGGCGTGATCGCGCTCGGCCTGCACTACTCGACGTACGTCGCCGAGGTCTACCGCGCCGGCATCGACGGCGTACCGGTCGGCCAGTGGGAGGCGGCCACCGCGCTGAACATGGCGCGCGGGCGGACCTGGTTCGTGGTGATCCTGCCGCAGGCCATCCGCCGGGTGGTGCCGGCCCTGGGCAACTACGTCATCGCGATGCTGAAGGACTCCCCGATGATCGCGCTGATCGGCGTCACCGACATGCTGCAAAAGGCCCGGTCAGAGGGCGCGACCTCGTTCCAGTACATCGAGCCTTACACGATGGTCGGCATCGCCTTCATCCTCATTTCGTACCCGGCATCCCTGTTGATGCGAGCTCTGGAGCGTCGTCTTGGCCACTGAACCCATCACCCAGAACCCCGCCGTGGACGGCTCCGAGCTGATCCGCTTCGACCACGTCACCAAGCGGTTCGGCGACAACACCGTCCTGGACAACCTCGACTTCACGGTCGCCTCCGGCAAGCACGTGACCCTCATCGGCCCGTCCGGCTCCGGCAAGACGACGATCCTGCGGCTGCTGATGACGCTGCTCAAGCCCGAAGAGGGCACGATCATGGTGGACGGCGACTACCTCACCCACGAGGAGAAGAACGGCAAGCTGGTCCCGGCCGGCGAGAAGCACACCCGTGAGGTGCGCAAGAAGATCGGCATGGTCTTCCAGCAGTTCAACCTGTTCCCGAACATGCGCGTGCTACGCAACATCACCGAGGCCCCGGTGCACGTGCTCGGCATGGGCAAGGACGAGGCCGAGGAGCGCGCCCGGGGCCTGCTCGACCTGGTCGGCCTCGGCGACAAGTGCGACGCGTACCCGACCCAGCTCTCTGGCGGCCAGCAGCAGCGCGTCGCCATCGCCAGAGCGCTGGCGATGCGCCCGCAGGTGCTGCTGCTCGACGAGGTGACCTCGGCGCTCGACCCGGAGCTGGTCGCGGGCGTGCTGGACGTGCTGCGGGACCTGGCGCACACGACGGACATCACCATGCTGTGCGTGACGCACGAGATGAACTTCGCCCGGGACATCTCGGACGACGTGCTGATGTTCGACGCGGGGCGCGTCATCGAGTCGGGCCCGCCGGAGAAGATATTCAGCGAGCCGGAGCACGAGCGCACCCGCGAGTTCCTGAGCGCCGTGCTCTGAGCGCGACGCTTCCGGGCCGGGTCGGGCGCCGGGCCCGGAGCGCCGTCGGTGCCACCCGGGCGGTGGGGGCCGCCGCGCGCCGCGAGCGCGGTGGTCCCCCGAGCTGATGATCCGATCCATGACGCTGGCATATGCCACCGTGGCGCGTCGCTGTTGAGCCGGGTGTCCGGCGACAGCAATTCACCCAACACCCCCGTCATGGCCACCGCTTGGCGGCTATCGTGGTACGAAGCTCCGCTGCCCGAGGTCGCGCCGCGCTCCACCCGTCGGCCGTGACCAGCAGCGACAGCGACACCGCAAGCGGTCACAACCTGGTAGGGGGAAACCGTGGCGCCGAAGCCCGAGCCGACCGCCCCACAGCACTCGGTACGGCATGCCCTCCGGGTGCTGGAGATGGTCTCCAAGCACACAGGTGGCGTCACCGACGTCGAGATCGCCCGTCGCATCGACGCCTCCAGCGCCCAGCTCGCCGAACTCCTGGCGATGCTGCGTCGCGAGGGGTACGTGGAACAGACGAGCGACGGGGCCTACGTCAGTGGGGAGGCGCTGCTCGTACTCGGCGGCAGCGGCGCCAACCGCCAGCAGGCGCTGCACGCCAAGCTCCAGCGCACGCTCACCGCGCTGCGCGACACGGTCGGCGCGGCGGTCTACATCAGCCGGTACATCGACGGCGAGGTGAAGATCACGCAGTACGCGGACGGCCCGAACGTGCCCAGAGTCAACGAGTGGGTGGACTTCAGAGTCGCGGCCCACGCGAGCGCGGTCGGCAAGTGCCTGCTCACCCAGCTCGACTACAACGAGCGCCGCGAGCACCTGTCGCGACACAAGATCGTGCGACTCACCTCGCGCACGACCACCAGCGAGCGGGTGCTCTTCAGCCGCCTGGACAGCCAGCCCGCGACGGTGCCCGTGCTCGACCTCCAGGAGTACGCGGTGGGCACCGTGTGTGCCGCCGTGCCGATCACGGCCGGCCGCGCGGTCGGCTGCCTGGCCCTGTCGCTGCCGGTGGAGCACGCGCACCGACTCCGGCAGGCGGCGTACGCACTGAACCGCGAGGCCGCGCCGGTGCTGCTGTCGCTCACGCTCTAGCCGTACTGATCACGAGCGCTCCAGCGGGTCTCGCCGGCGCGGCGAGCGGGGGCCTCGCCGGCCTGACGGCTTCCGGCGACGCCGCCGGGCGGCGGCGAGCGGGGCAGGTCACGGCGGTGGAGGCGGGTCGGACGGTGGTTCTGAGCACCCCCGATGGGCGGGTAAGATGTACTTCGTCAACGCGCGCCGCTAGCTCAGTTGGTTAGAGCAGCTGACTCTTAATCAGCGGGTCCGGGGTTCGAGTCCCTGGCGGCGCACTTCGTATGACGCATCAGACGGTGGGCCCCCCGGAGTTTTCCGGGGGGCCCACCGTCGTCTGTGCGCCCGGGCGGTTCAGGCTGGGAGCGCGCCGGAAAAGTGCGAGCGCGACAGCGCGCCGGACGGGTGCGGGCGGCACGGGGCAGCGTGGGGCTGCTCCGTGCCGCCCGGGTGAGCGGTGGCGCGGGCGGAGACCGCCGTCGCGGCGGCGGGTCCGCCGTCGCGGCCGGTCAGCGTCGCCGCCCCGGACGGGCAGGGGCCACCGGGGGCGGGCGGCGCTGGCGCGGGCCTGGAAGCGGGCCTAGAACTCGACGTCCGAGCAGGCGTAGAACGCGTTGCCCGTGTCGTTGATCGTCCAGACGGACACGAGCACGTGCTTGCCACTGCGCTGCGGCAGGGTGGCCGGGTGGCTCACGCTGGACGAGGGCTGCCGGCCGTTGTACGGGACGGTGTGGAACGGCGTCAGGTCCAGGCTGGCCCGGGTGACCGGCTTGGTCGGGTCGAAGCCGTCCTTGGTGAGGTAGTAGCGGAAGTCGGTGGTGGAGTGCGGCACCGGAATCCGCCAGGTGAGGTTGACGCTCTGCCCGGAGGAGAGCTTGGTGGCGGGCCACTTGCCGCCGCGGGGGTCGTCGAGCGGGGCCCATCGGGCATCGCCGCCGGCGCAGATCTTGCCGTCGGCGGGGCCGCGCGTCGGGAAGCCCTTGGGGCCCTCGACGCTCTGCGGTTCCCACACGATCTGGCCGCAGTTCTTGACCTTGCCCTGGGCGCACAGGATTTGCCGGCTCGGGGGGTTGTCGCTGTAGCCGTGGCTGGTGGCGGTGCCACCGGTCATCAAGACGGACGATCCCGCGAGGCCGAGCCCGAGGAGGGCCGCACTGATCTTCTTACGCATGCTTGGCTCCTGACAAGCGTGTGGGGAGTGCGTGTGGAGGCGTTTCTGGCGTGCGTGAAGTGGTGCGCGGGGGGTTGGTGGTGGGTGCTGAGGCTGGTACGCGTGGGGGGTTGAGGCGGTCTAGACCAAGTTCGAGACTAGTCCCGCCAACTGAACATGTCCATATCAAGTGGGACCAGAACGCGGTCGCAGCGCCGCCTCGATTCCTTGACCTGTTCACCGTTCGGTTGATCGTTGCCCGCCACCCAGGCGCGGGCCTGTTTGGCGTCCCGGCCACCCGCCAACTGCCGCTCGACCAGACGGTGTTCGCGTACCGCGTCCGCCGTCTCCAGGTACCAGACCTCGGCCAGCGAAGCGCGCGCGGCGCGCCACCCCGGAGCGTCGCACGCCAGGTAGTTCCCCTCGGTGATCACCAGTCGGGCCGACGGGGGCACCAGGTGCCGGGCCGCCACCGGCTCGTGCAGCGTCCGGTCGTAGTCGGGTACGTAGACCTCGCGCCGCTCCTCCCGGCGCACCCGTTCCAGGAGTGCGGCGTACCCCCAGACGTCGAAGCTGGGCTCCGAACCCTTGCGGTCGGTCAGGCCGAGCCGGCGCAACTGCGCGTTGGAGAGGTGGAACCCGTCCATCGGCAGGTACGCGGCGCTCCCCGCGCCGTGCCGCTCCCGCACGGCGGCGACCAGGGCCCGGGCCAACGTCGACTTCCCGGCCCCGGGCGCGCCGGCGATCCCCAACAGCCGCCGCGCCCCGGCACCGGCGGCGAGCGACCAGGCTTCGGCCGCGAGCGCGACGAGGTCCAGCGGCGGCGCCCCGACGCGGCCCGAGCGGGCGGAGTCCGTTGACGGTACGGAGGTCTCCGGGGGCGCGGCGTCCTCTGGGGGCATGGAGTCCTCCGGGGGTACGAGGTGGTCCGGGTTCGGGGGAACGGGACGGTCCGGGTTCGGGAGTACGGGGTGGTCAGCCATGCCACGGCACGCTAGGCCCTCGGCGCCACCGCGCCCCACCCAGCTCACCCGCGCGCCGTGCCCCGACCCGGCCAGGCCTGACCCGTTGCCGTGCCCCGACCCGGCCCGGCCCGGTCGCCGTGCCCCGACCCGGCCGGGCCCGGCCGCCGTGCCCCGTACCCCGTGGCGTCCCTCGCCTCCTCCGTACGCCCCGCGCCGCGCCAGGCGCCCCGCGACGCGCCGTACGCCCCACGTCGGGCGCGTCGCTGGCTCAGGCGACCTGACGTACCCCGGTCTCCGGGGACGGGACCGGGGACTGGGCCGTGTGCAGCAGGTGGGCGTAGCTGTGGCGGAGGGCGATGAGGGAGGTGCGGGCCTCGTGGTACGCCGCCGAGACCGGGCCGCCGCGCGGGGCCAAGCCACGGACGGGGGCGCACTGCCGCTCCAGCGCGGTCAGCCAGGCGCGTTGGGTGGCGGGCAGGTGCCGGCGCACCGCCTGCCGGCTCGCCTCACCCGTGCGCGCCCCCGTACCGAGCGCGGCCTCGGCCGCCTGGAGCACGGGCGGTTCGAGGGTGGCCGGCAGGTGTGCGCTGCCCCGGCCCACCGCCCCTCCCCCCGTCGCGCGCGGCCCGCGGGCCCACCGGGCGCGGGCCGGCCGAGCGCGGGGCCACCAGACGCGGAGGGTTGGGGCGCGCGCGACCGGGGTGCTCGCCGGGCGAGGCCGCCGCGCGGGCGAGCGCGGCGATGACCGTACGCTGCTGCTCGCTCGCCGGCGCGTCCGCCACCGCCCGTTGCTCGGCCAGCAGTTGGGCCCGCAGCGCGTGCAGCACCCGGGCCAGCCGGCGCAGGGCCGTGGCCGTCGCGGGCGCGTCCGGGCCCTGCGTGGCGAGCGTGTGGGCCAGCGCGTCGGCGAGTCGGAACAGCCATACGCCGTGCGCCTCAAGCCGGGTGGTGGCCAGCAGGAACCGGTCCAGCCGGCCCAGCGGCTCCCCGGCCGGCGTCCAGCGGACCACCGGCACCAGGGCCTCCGCGCGCACCAGTTGGTCGATCGGCATGTGGCGGCGCGGCTTGCGGGCAGTGGTCCAGTTGTGCAGGGCGAGCGCCGGCAGCGCCACGAAGTGCGGCTGGTCGAGCCGGTGCCCGAGCGCGGCCCACAGGTCGGTCAGGCCCGCGCCCGCCCGCTCGTCCGGCTCCGGGTCGGTCGGGGTCAGGTGCGCCCAGCCGCAGGCCGCGGCCAGTACGGCGACGCGCATCGCCGCTGCCTCCGCGTGCCGGTGGGTCAACCGGGTCACGCGGGCGCGCAGGGCGGCCAGTTCGCCGGCCCGCTCCGCGCGTTCGACCAGGTCACGGGCGGCGTCCCGCGAGGGCGCGAGGGCGACCGACGAGGCCAGCTCGTCCAACCGGACCCAGGTGCCGATCATGGCCCGGACCGGCGGCCGTTCCGGCAGGAAGCCGTGCGCGAGCCGCTCCCCGAGCCCGGCCGACGAGACCGGCCCCGCGCCGCCGCCCGGCCGCGCCGGGGAGCCGGGCGACTCCTCGTACGGCCGCGACGCCTCGTACGACCGCGCCGGCGCGCCCGGCTCCGTCACCCACCGCTCGCCCGAGGGGCCCCCGGTCGTGGGCGTGCCCGCCGGTGGGGGCGTCGGGGTGTCCGTACCCGTGGCCGTACCCGTCGTCGTGGTCGCCGTCGTCGGCTTCGTACCTGCTCCGGTCACACCCGTCACCACCGTCTCCCCTTCCCTGCCGGGCATCCCTGTCACCTGCTCTCCGGCGCCGCGCCGCGCGCCGTGTAGAAGGCCACCGTCAGGTCCTTGACCAGGGCCTTGCGTTCGTAGTCGTCGAGTTCCACCAGGCCACGGGCGGTGAGCCGGTGCACGGTGTCGTCCACCGCGTCCACCACCGTCGTCAGCACGCTGTCGCGGTGCCGCGCGTCGATCGCGGCGAGCTGGCTGCGCTGCATGGCCGCGGCCACCTCGGGCGCGTACGCGAGGCTGATCGGCTGCGCGGAGTACACCGTCAGGCCCACCGGTTCGCAGCGCGCCGCCAGCACCCGGGTCAGGGCGTCCCCGACCGCCTGTCCGTCGCGCAGGGTGGCCGGCGCCGCGCCGTCGGCCGGGCCCGAAGCGGGGTGCGCGTGCCCGGCGGCACCGGCGCCCGGCACTTCGCCGTAGGCGTCGGCGGGCAGCCGCGAGAGCACCCGCGCCACCGTGGCCTCGACCTGTTCCCGCAGGTAGCCGACGTGGTCGTCCACCGCGAGCACGGCCCGGGCGGTGTCCCGTACCCGCCAGACGACGAGCACCACCACCCGCAGCTCCACGCCACGCGCGTCCACCACCGGCATCGGCTCGCCGCGCCAGTGCCGTAGCCGTACGTCCACGCGCCGGCGCAGCACCAGCGGGCTGATCCACACCAGGCCGGTTCTTCGCACGCTCCCCCGGTAGCGGCCGAACGCGCTGAGCACCCACGCGCTGCCCACCCGCCCCCGGCCGAGCCCGCCGAAGGCGAGCAGGGCGACGGCGCCCGTCGCGGCCACCGCCGCCCACAGCCACGGCGGGGTGCCGGACCGCCGGCGCACGGGCAGCCCCAGCGCCTCGACCCCGCGCGCCGGCAGCGCGCCGGCCCACCACAGCAGCGCGCCGCCGGCGGCCAGCGCGGCGAGGCCGGCCAGCACCGCGCACCAGCCGGGCAGCGCGGGCCCCGGCCGCTCCCGGGGCTCGTCCGCGTACGCGTCGGGGGCCGACGCCCGTACGGCGCTCTCCCACTCCGCGTCGTCGGCCACCATCCGCCGCGCCGCGCCGGCGGCGCCCGGCGTCGGGTGGGCGCCACGCGCCGTACGGGCTCCCGCGCCGCCCACCGTGACGGTCGGCTCGGGCGCGCGCCGCACCTCGCGCAACACGCCGGTCGCGGTACCCAGCTCCACCACCTGCCGCCCCCACGGTTCGCCGACGGCACCGGCTCGCCCGGTCCCGAGCGACCCACCCGCGACCACCGACTCGCCGGCGTCCTGCCGCTGGGCCGCGCCTGCCGTCAGGGCCACGTCGAACTGCCTTGTTGGGCGCGGCTCCTGGACGGTTTCGCGTCGCTGGGCCGGATCGGGTCGGGAGGCCGGATCGGGGCGCTGGGCCGGGTCAGGCCGGGGCGCCTCGTCGGGTTTCCGGGTCGCGTCGGGCTGCCGGGTCGAGGCGAGCTCGCGTGCGGGGGCGGGCTCGCGCACGGAGGTGGCCTCGTGGAGCGCGTCGGAGGGTGGGGCCGCGTCCGGCCCGTGGAGCGCGCTGGGGCCGTCGAGCGGGTCGAGCGGGTCGAGTCCGTCGAGTGGGTCGGGCCCGTGGAGCCGGTCAGGCCCGTCGGGCGGGCCGAACGGGTCGGGGTGCCGGGTGGTGCCGGCCGGGTGGGTGTGCGGTGGCGCGTCGCGCGCCCCGGGTGTCCGCGTCGTTGCTTCCATAGACCTCTCCGTCAGACCTCTCCGTTAGCCCCCGTACCGGCCCCCGCGCGCGGGACGCCCGCCCGCACGGCCGCCAGCTCCCGTACGGTGCGGACGCCCGCCCGCATCGCCTCCCCCGCCCCTCACGCCCCAGCCGCTCGCTCCGTTCGCTGCTCCCGCTCGAACCCCTCGCCTGCCCGTGAGTACCCGCGCCCATGTCGCGACGTTGCCCACGCCGGCGCGGTCGGGCCCGCCGCCGTGCGGGGCGTACGCCGCCACCCACGCCCCCGACTACCCGCCCGGCGAGCACTCGCGCACCCGCCGGGGCCGGGGCGCGCCGGCCGAACCGGGCCGGGCCGTGACGCCGCGCGGCTACCGCGCGGCCCGGCGCGAGGCGGCACCCGGCACCGGCCCCCGCGGGGCACTCACGCGAACAGCCGGCGCCAGGTCTCCAGGCCCGGGTAGCCGTTGGCGTCGGCGCCGCGCCACCCCTGGGCGCGCTGGAACGCCTCGACGTTCCGGCGGTCGCTCTCCGTCCAACGGCGGCTCGGGCCCTGCGCGTAGTGCCGGCCGAACCCCTTGCGCACCAGCCGCTGGCCCAGCTTCTCGACGTGCGCGTTGGACTGGCCCGGCCGGAAGGCCCCCACGCCCGGGAACGCCGGCACCCGGTGACCGCCCGTACTGCCGGAGCCACTACCGGAGGTGCTGCCGGGGCCGGCGCCGACGTCCCGGCCCTGGCCGGTGACCAGGTAGCGCCAGGTGCTCGGCCCCGGAATGCCGTCGGCCTCGGCGCCGCGCCAGCCCTGGGCGAGTTGGAAGGCCCGCGTCGCGCGCCGGTCCGCCTCGCTCCAACGCGGCCCCGGCCCCGACGCGTAGAACTTTCCCGCGCCGCGCCGCACCAACATCCGGCCGAGTTCCGTCACATGGGCGTTGTGCGCGCCCGGTCCAAAGGCGCGCGTACCGGGAAAGGCGGTGCCGTGGTCGCCGCCGCCTGGATTCCCCGGCATTCCGCCGTCCCGCACCCCGCGATAGCGGTAGGCCACGTATTTGCTGGAGTTATTCCAATAGGCATAGGGCGTCGAGCGTTTGACGGTGTGCGGGCGCGTCTGCTCGTACGCGATGTAGCGGGTCCTCGCCGTGTCGACCCAGCCGCCGAAGAGCGTCACGTGCGAACCGGCCGTGGGATTGGCGGCGTTGTGGAAGAGCAGCATGTCCCCCGGTTCGAGCTGGCTCTTGGAAATCCGTACGGCAAAGGCGGGAAGGCTGCCGGTCCACTGGTTGCTGCCCAGGTTCCAGGCCATGGATATGAAGCCCGAACAGTCGCGCCGATAGCCGTCGGCGGCGTAACCGCCCATGCTGTACGGCACCCGCTGGTCCACCCAGCGCTGGGCCCGAGCGAGGATCGCGGCGCGGGTGATGGTCCGGCTCGACGCGGCCGTGACGGCGTGCCCGCCGCCGGGCGCGGACTCCCCGCCGCCGTACAGCGGGCCCGGCGCGCCCTGCGGCGCGTCCCCCGCCACCAGGGCCAGCGCCCCGGCGGCGGCAGCCGCTACGTCGGCCGCCACCGGGCCCTCGGCCACCTCGGACGGCTCCACCGCGCCCGGCGTGCGGGCGCCCGGCGCGCCCGGGCCGGCGGGTCTGTCGGCCGCCCCGGCCCCGTGGCTCGCGGTGCCGAGCACCGTGCCGGCCGCCGCCACCAGAACCATCGCCCGCCGCGCTCCGTGGGCCGCCGGGTGACCGCCCGCGCGCGGGGACGCCGCGTTCGGCAACAGCCTGCGGCGCTCGACGCATCCCGCGCACGGGCAGTCGATGGGGGGCTCGTATTCGTGGAAAACCGGCGCTGGCATACCCATCCCCTCCGAGGTCCTGCGAACACTTCACGGCGCTGCGCGCGCAACTCAGCTTCTCAACTACTCGGACAAACCGCATGTTGACGGAGCAACTGGTGACATGAGCAACGGAATGATCTTCACAGAGCGAAACCCGACACCCGGCAGTCCAAAGTCCCGAAAGGCCGGGACTTTCGGCCCGAGAGTTCGACCATGGCCATGCGATATGGGAGCGCTGGGCCGAGCGACGAGAAAGCCCGAAAGAAGTGCGGGCGATCTCCGGACGCGTACGTGTCTCACATCACAAAACCCGGTGGAGCGTCCCCGAAAGCGCCGCCGAAAGGGAAATGCGACGGGCGCTGCCTGGCCCCCGTACTGCCCGGCGGCAAGCGGCCTTTCGGGATAATTGCGGGATACCGCCGGGAGGCTCACGGGATGTCCGGGCGGCCCGCCGTAACCGCTGGTCGGCGGCGCCGGGAGCCCGGTCCGGCGCGGGGCGGCGCGACGGCGGTCGAAAGCACGCTCCGGCGTCGGGTAAGGTTTCCGTTGTCAGCGCGCGCCGCTAGCTCAGTTGGTTAGAGCAGCTGACTCTTAATCAGCGGGTCCGGGGTTCGAGTCCCTGGCGGCGCACGTCACACTGTGGGCCTCCTCGTCATCGACGAGGAGGCCCACAGTCGTTCCGTCAGCCACCTTGGCCGTCCGCGCCGGGCCGCTGGCCGTGCGTCCGGGGGATGGCCAAATCGGAGGTGGCGGTGCACAGTCGCAAAGTGGCGAGCGACATCCAGGAACGCATCAAACGGCTGATCATCGACGGTCGCCTGCCCTCCGGGGCCCCACTGCCCACCGAGGCGGAGCTGATGGAGCTGATGGGCGTCAGCCGGAACTCGGTGCGCGAGGCGCTGAAGGCGCTCCAGGCCATGGGCATCGTCGAGATCCGGCACGGCTTCGGCACCTACGTCGGCGCCATGTCGATGGCCCCGATGATCGAGGGCCTCACCTTCCGCACCGTCGCCGGGCACTACCGGGGCGAGGACAGCCTGCTGCAACTCCTCGAACTGCGCGAAGCGCTGGAGACCGGGCTGCTGACCCGGCTGGTCGGCCGGGTCCCGGACGCCGACCTCGCCACCCTGGACGCGCTGGTGGAGCGGATGGCGGCGGAGGCGGCGCACGGCCCGGTGCGCACCGAGACGGACCGCGCCTTCCACGCCGCGCTCTACCGGGGCCTGGACAACCAGTTGCTCAGCGAGGTTCTCGAGGCGTTCTGGGACGCCTTCCACCGGGTGCGCACCGACCTGGTGGACGGCTCCCCCGACCCCCAGGTCACCTGCGAGCAGCACCGCGAGATCCTGGCGGCGGTCCGCTCCGGCGACACGCTGCGCGCCGAGGCGGCGATCCGCGACCACTTCGGCAACATCAGGACCCGACTGCGCTCGGCCGCCCGCCCCGAACCCGGCTGAGCCCGGCCCCTCCCCCGCTTGGCATCGTTGCCGGGCGGGCGCCGACCGCCGGCCGCCAGCCGTCGGCGGTCGCGCGGGAGGGTGGGAGCCGGGAGGCGGGCGGCGGCGCGTACGGGCCCGGCGGGCGAGCCCGCACCCGGCGACCGGGCCGGGACCGCCCGGGGCTACGGGCAGCCTGGCGGGCAGGCCGGGAACGCGTTCGGCGCCACGGCCCCCGGCGGGCGCTACGGGCCCCGGCGCGCGTTGCGGGCCAGTTCCAGGGCGTACTCCGGCCACCACGCGCCGGCCCGTGGGCCGCCCTTGCAGGTGCCGTCCGACTCGCCGGGGCGCTTGACCCACAGGTAGGCGTCCACGCGCTCGTCGCCGGTGTGGGTGGTGGGCGGCTCGCCCAGGGCGCGCTGGTCCGGGTTGCACCACGCCTGCGGATCGTCCGCGCCGGGGGCCGGCCCGCGACCGTTGCGGCTGGTGTCGATCACGAAGTGCTTGCCGCCGACCAGGTCCGACAACCTCTTCCCGTACTCCGTGTTCTCCCGCGTGGTCTGGTAGTTGGCGATGTTCAGCGCGAAGCCGTCGGCCGCGTCGATGCCGGCCCGCCTGAGCGGCTCGGCCATCCGTCGCGGGTCGGTGATCCAGTGCGGGTTGCCGGCGTCCAGGTACACCTTGGTGTGCGGCAGCCCGCGCAGCCGGTGGACCGCCTCGGCGAGCAGCGCGAACCGCTCCTCGTGGAACTTCCTCGGCGTGCAGCCGTCCTCCACGTGCGGCAGCGCGTCCGGCTCCAGGATCACCGTCGCGGGGCGGTCCCCGATGCCGGCGATCACCTGGGTAAGCCAGCGCCGGTACGCGTCGCCGTCGGGCGCGCCGCCCTTGGAGTACTGGCCGCAGTCGCGGTGCGGGATGTTGTAGAGCACGAGCAGCGCCTCCCGGCCGGCCGCCACCGCCGCCTCGGTGAAGCCCCTGGCCCGGCCCCTCGGGTCCTCGACCCCGATCCACTCGGCGACCGGCTGCCGGGCGATCCGCTCGATCAGCTCGGCCTCCTCGGGCCGCTCGTCCGCACGGTAGGCGGCGAGCTGCCGGGCCGCGTTGCCGCGCGGGTTGACCCAGTACGGCACGACTGATGCCGGCCGCTGCGCGATCGGCTTGGCGACGTCGACCGCGCGCCGCTGGCCGCCGTCGGTGTCGGAGTCGGAGTCGGCCGGCGCCGAGCACGCCGACATCAGCAGCAGCGCCACCCCGACGGCCGGCACCAGGCGAACCGCCCCGCGCCGGCGCCCACCGCGACGCCCCGAGCGCGCCCACCGGCGCGCGCCGCGCCACGCCCCCGCCACGCCCTCCGCCGCTCCCCGCGCCGGGCCGCGCCGGGCCGCGCCGATCTCCTCGCGGGACACGTTTGGTCGCTTCAATCCCTGCACACCGTCCCTGCCCGAGCCGTGTCCGTAGGCACTCTGTTGTACCGCGACGGTGCCCCGCGAGCGCGCGGCGACATGGCCCCCTCGCCCGTCCTCCTCGCCGACCGCCACGACCGGCCCACCCGCGACCCCACACCCGCCCCCGAACGGCCCCGTCCGGCCGCCCCACCAACCGGCCTCACCGACCAACCCGCGAGCCACCCCGGCGGAACCCGCCGCACACGCACGGCCCACGCACCTCACCCGTCACCCCCGACACGCCGTCACGGGCGGGTCAGCCGTCAGCCGTCAGCCGGGGTGGCGTACCGCCGTCAGGTACGCCGAGACCACGACGTTGGCGCTGTACGTACGGGTGGCGCGGTCGAAGGTGCCGCCGCAGGTGATCAGGCGCAGCTCGGCCCGGCCCACCCGGCGTGGCCCGTACACCCGGTGGGCGTCGAACCGGTCACGGGTGACGACCGCGACGTCCTCCACGGTGAACTCGGCCACCGCCCCGTCCGCCCGCGCCACCCGCACCCGGTCCCTGGGCTCCAGCGCGCTCAGGCGGTGGAAGACCGCCGGCCTGTACGCGGTGTCCACGTGCCCCACCAACACGGCGGCCCCCGCCTCGCCCGGACGCGGGCCAGCGCGGTACCAGCCGACGTCGCCCGGCCTGTCGTACGGCGGCGGCTCCACCGCGCCCGCCGCGTCGAGGCCCCGGCCGACGACGCGGGCCCGGCGCACCTCGGCGGCCGGCGCGTCGAGCGCGCGGGGCGCGGCGGCGGGCAACGGCGGGTGCGGCGGCGGCAGGACGCGCCCGCCGGGGCGGCCCGCCGCCGCCACGTCGCCGGTGGTCGGCGCCGCGCCGATGCCCGCGCCACCGCCCTTGCCCCACAGCCACAGCGCCACCACCACCGCCGCCCAAGCCAGCCCGACCAGCAGTCGGCCGCGCCCGGCGCCCGGCGTGGGTGCCTCGACCATCCGCGCCGCGCCGCTCAGCCGGTGGGGCGGCCGGCCCGGCCGCGCCGGCGCAACGCCATGCCGCCGAGGGTCAGCGCGGTACCGCCCGCGAGGACCAGCCCGTACGCCTCCGCGACCCCGACACCGCCGTCCCGTGGCGGCTCCTCGTCGGCCGCCACCGCGCGCGGCTCGCCCGCGGTGCCGCCGCCCCCGGCGCGCACCGGCGCGACGGGCGAACGGGCCGGCCTCGGCAGCGCGTCGTCGCCGGCCCGGTCGGGGCGCGTCACGTCGGGTACGTCGGCGGGCCGCTGGCCCGCGGCACCGACGTGCACCCGGCCGACGACCACACCCGCGCGCCCGTCGCAGCGCACGGTGACGTCGTACGTGCCGCCGTCGGCCGCGCCGCGGATCATCACCTCCGCGAAGAGCCCGTCCCCGCCCTTCGGCTCCGGCGCGAGCCGCGCGTCCACGACGAACGCGCGCGACGCGACGGCCCCGGTACGCCCCTCGCACCCGAAGGCCCGCACCTCCACCTCGTCGCCCGGCCGGGCGTGCGCCGGGCTGACGACGAGCGTGGGGCGCGGTGACTCGTTGGCCGCCGAGCCGATGGCGAGCACGGCGACGACCGCCCCGACGGCGATCACCGCCGCGCCCAGCGTGCGGGGGACGAAGCGCATGGTGGACCTCCTGGTCCTCCCAGCGTTCGCGCCCCCACACCCACCCGCATCCGCTCCGCCCCCGCGTTGGCCCGTTCGCGTGGGCGAACGGACCGACCGGGGGCCGGCCGGAAGGGGGTGGGTGAGGGGGACGCCGGGGTCGGCGTACGGACCCTGGCGTCGCCGGCACTGCTCCTCGCTCAGCGATGCCCAGGCTCACGTTCGAGGTGTCACCCCCGTGTGCCATCAACTCGTGCGACTCCGTGGAGCGCTGGCCCTGTGCGCCGCTACGTTCGTTACCCCAACCCCGTGACGCCGCCGGCCCGCCGGGGGCTTCCCCTGACGAAGGGAGACACAGCCATGGCTGGACAGCACGGAAAGCCGGAGCCACAGGAGCCGCCGCAGGGGCCGCCCGGTGACACCGACGGTCAGAGCCCCACCATCGGTGGCGGCGACTCCGGGACGCATCGCAAGGACGACGGCGACTCGTGACCGCTGACGACCACGGCCCCCTCCGCCAGCGGCTCGCCGAGTCGCTGGCGGCCAGGGGACTCTTCACCGAGCCGTGGCTGCGCGCCGTGTTCGACCGCGTTCCCCGCCACCTCTTCGTCCCCGAGACCGTCTGGACGTTCAGTGCCGGGCGATGGCGCCCACTACGCCGCGCGGACGCCCCACGGCAGTGGGCGGAGCTCGTCTACCACCGGGACGACGCGCTCGTGACACAGGTCGACGACGGCGCGGTGGCAGCCGATGGTTCCGGGTTGGTCCCGACGAGTTCCATCAGCTCGCCGGCGGCCGTACTCAACATGCTCGCCTCACTCGCCCCCCAGCCGGGCGACCGGGTACTTGAGATCGGTACCGGCACCGGGTACAACGCCGCGCTGCTCTGCCACCGGGTCGGCGCCGACAGTGTCACCACCGTCGAGGTCGACCGCTCGCTCGCCGAACGCGCCCGGACCGTTCTCCGGCAGGCCGGCTACACCCCCGAGGTGATCTGTGCGGACGGGGAGCGGGGACATCCGGAGCGCGCTCCGTACGACCGGGTGATCTCTACGGCTTCCGTCCGACGCGTGCCCACGGCCTGGCTGCAGCAGACGAGAGTGGGCGGGGAGATCGTGACCCCGTGGCTACCCAACGATCAGGCACTCGGGTTGCTCTGGCTCCGTAAGGGCGCGGCGGGGGGCGCGCGCGGGTGGTTCCACGGCGGGGAGACATTCATGGCGCTGCGGGGCCAGCGCCGGCCCCGTCCCGACGTCGCCGCGCTGTGGTCGGCCACGCGCGACCGGGCCGAGGAGACCGCCGGAGAGCAGCCGGACCTGTCGGCCCTGGCGTCGGTGCACGCGAGATTCGCCCTGGCCGTGGCGCTGCCGGGGGTCTCCTGCATTCGACAGGGCGCGGCCGGAGAGTGGTTCTTCCTCTCCGCGGACCACACTTCGTGGGCGTGGGCTCGACAAGGTGCCGCCCAACGTTTCGGGGCGCGTGACCTGCTGCGTGAGGTTGGGGACGCCCTTCGCTGGTGGTCGAGTGTCGGCCGACCGCCGCTCACCGACTTCGGCATGACGGTGGCGCCCGACGGTGGCCATACTCTCTGGCTCGGCTCCCCATCGGGCCCGTCCTGGGCTCTGCCCCACGGTTAATCGCCGTGTCGCCCCACCCGCATCCGCTCCGCCCCCGCGTTGGCCCGTTCGCGTGGGCGAACGGACCGACGCGGGGATCACGGCGCGGCCCTGCCCTGGGGGGTGTCAGACCCGGTCGACCAGGTCCGCGATGGAGTCCACGACCCATGAGGGGCGGAAGGGGTGGCGGTCGACCTCCTCGGGGCGGGTGAGGCCGGTCAGCACCAGAAACGTTTCCATGCCCGCTTCCAGGCCCGCGAGGACGTCCGTGTCCATCCGGTCCCCGATCATGGCGGAGGTCTCGGAGTGGGCACCGATCGCGTTCAGGCCGGCCCGCATCATCAGGGGGTTGGGCTTACCGACGAAGTACGGCTCCTGACCGGTGGCCTTGGTGATGAGGGCGGCGACCGAACCGGTCGCGGGCAGCGCGCCCTCGGCCGAGGGGCCGGTCTCGTCCGGGTTGGTGGCGATGAACCGGGAGCCCGCGTTGATGAGGCGGATCGCCTTGGTCAGGGCCTCGAAGCTATAAGTGCGCGTTTCGCCCAGAACCACATAATCGGGCTCCGCGTCGCTCAGCACGTAACCGATGTCGTGCAGCGCGGTGGTCAGGCCGGCCTCGCCGATGACGTACGCGCTGCCGCCCGGGCGCTGGTCGTCCAGGAACTGCGCGGTGGCCAGGGCCGAGGTCCAGATGTTCTCCACCGGCACCTCAAGCCCCATCCGCGACAGGCGGGCGTGCAGGTCGCGCGGGGTGTAGATGGAGTTGTTGGTCAGTACGAGGAAGGGCTTGCCGGAGTCGCGCAGGCGCTTGAGGAAGGCGTCCGCCCCCCGGATCGGGGTGCCCTCGTGGATCAGCACCCCGTCCATGTCGGTCAGCCATGACTCGATCGGCTTGCGCTCTGCCATTACCGGACTCCTGCCGTACGACGTGTGCGGGACGCCGGCCGAACCGCGCTGTCCGGCGGGCGTCCTCACAGCCTAATCAGCTTCAAGTGATCTTGACCCGCGCGGGAGCGGGCCACTCACCCCCAGGTCAGCGCAGCGGTGCCCCGTCAAGGTGCCACCTGGGGTCGACGGGGATGCCGAGGTGGGTCAGCAGGGTGGGGGCGACGTCGAAGCCCGATGAGCAGGGCCTTGGGGGTGCGGGCGGCCGGCCGCGCGGCGGCGTGGGCGGTACCGGCCACGGTGGCGATGCCGGTCACGGCCGCGGCGGCGGTCGCGGCGGCGCCGGCGAGCAGGGTGCGCCGGGTGGGGCGGGCGGGCGTGTGCGACATGGGGTCCTCCGCTGGGGGTGGGGCGTGGTGGACGGTGTCGAACGAGCGGTGCGCCGGGCGGCACACCGGGCCCGGGCCAGGCGTCGGCGCGGTGCGGCGGCGCTTGGCCCAGACCCGTTACCTTCGCAGGGCACGTGCGGCCGGGACGGGAACGGCCGGGCGTGGCGCGTCAGTTGCCGGTGGCGGACTTCCAGGCGTCGATGTACTCGGTGTAGTGCTCGTCGATGTCCTTCCAGTCCGGCTTGAAGACCTCGACGCCCTTCATGAGTTCGGCGAGCGCGGTGGCGTTGGGGTCGGTGGCGTCGATGTCGGTACGGGCGGCGAAGCCGCCACCGACCGCGCTGACCTGGCGCTGGGCTTCCTCGCTGAGCAGGTAGTCGAGGAACTTCTGGGCGTTGGCGCTGTGCGGGGCCTTGTTGACCAGGCCGGCCGCGTACGGCAGCGCGAAGGTGGTGCGCGGGCCGCCGTCCTTGGCCGGGAACCAGATGCCGAGGTTGGGCATGGACTTGGACTGGGCGTAGTTCATCTGCACGTCGCCGTTGGACACGAGCAGTTCGCCCTTGTCGACCTTGGGGGCGAGCTTGCTGGTCGAGGAGGACGGGCCGACGTTGTTGGACTGGAGGTCGCCGAGGTACTTCATGGCGGCGTCCTTGCCGCCGAAGTCGTGCATCGCCTTGATGACGACGGCCGTGCCGTCGCCGGCGACACCCGGCGTGGAGTACTGGATCTTGTTCTTGTACTTGCCCTCCAGCAGCTCCTCCCAGGTCTTCGGCGGCTGCTTGAGTTCCTTCTTGTTGTAGGCGAAGGAGAAGTAGTTGTTGACGACCGAGGTCCACTTGCCGTCGGCGTCCTTGTCGCTGGGCGCCACGGCCTCGGATCCCTTGGGCGTGTACGCCTTCAGCAGGCCCTTCTTGTCGGCCTGCTGGATGAAGGGCGGCAGCGTGATCAGCACGTCGGCCTGGGTGTTGGACTTCTCCCGGACGGCGCGCTGGACCATCTCGCCGGAGCCGCCCTCGACGTACTTGACCTCGATGCCGGTCTTCTTCTCGAACTCCTTGAAGACGGTGTCGTACCAGCCCTTGCCGTCCTCGCCCTTCAGGCCGTCGGCGCTGTAGACCGTGACGACCTTGGCGTTCTTGTCGGCGGTCTCGCTACAGGCGGACAGCGTCCCGGCGAGGAGGAGGGCACCGCCGAGGGCGGCGGTGGGCTTGAGGTACCTGCGGTAGCGGGCGGGGGTGCGCATGGCTGAGGTGTCTCCGTTACGGGTGAGGGTGGCGGGTGCGCGTGGGGGGACGTCGGTCGCGGGAAGGGGAGGTCTGTGGGGCGGCTGTGTGGGGGTGGGGCCGCGGCGGGCCGGCGGGGGGCCGGCCCGGGGCGGGTGGGTCAGCGGTAGCTGGCGCGGGTGCGGACGCGGGAGACGGCCAGCAGGACCAGGAGGGTGGTGCCCATCAGCACCACGGCGACGGCGGAGCCGGTGAACAGGGCGCCCCGGTCGGTCGCGGTGAAGACGCGTACCGGCAGCGGCATCCAGTCCGGCGGGTAGAGCATCATCGTGGCGCTCAGCTCGCCCATGGACAGCGCGAAGCACAGCCCGGCCGCGGCGTTGAGCGAGGGCAGCAGCAGGGGCAGCTTGACCCGCCACAGCACCAGCCAGGGTCGGGCCCCGAGGCTGGCGGCGGCCTGTTCGTACACCGGGTCGAGGCGGGCGAGCGCGGCCGAGACCGACTGGTAGGCGAAGGCGGTGACCAGCACGCCGTGCGCCAGGATGACGATCCAGCGGGTGCCGTTGAGCAGCATCGGCGGCTGGCTGAAGGCCACCAGCACGGCGAGCCCGACGACCACCGACGGCACCGCCACCGGCAGCATGAACAGCGCGTCGAGCACCCGCTTGGCGCGCCGGCCGAGTGCCGAGGCGGCGAGCGCCGCCCAGGTGCCGACGGCCAGGGCGAGGACGCTGGCGGTCAGCGCGGTGACCAGGCTGGTGGTGAGGGCCTCCAGGGACTCGCCGCGCATGGCGGCGCCGTAGTGCTCGGTGGTCGGCCCGGAGGGGAAGGCGCCGCTCCAGTGGGTGGCGAAGGAGGCGGCCACGATGACCAGGAGCGGCAGCGCGAACAGGGGCAGGAAGAGCGCGAAGAAGACGATCCAGGCCGTCCAGCGGCCGCCTCGGCTATGCACCAGCACGGCGGGCCCCCTTGAGCAGCGCGCCCTTGCCGCCGCGCCCGGTGCGCGCGACCAGGGTCCGGTAGAGCCCGAACAGGCCCACCGAGATGGCGATGTTGACGACGGCGACGACGCAGGCGGCCGGGTAGTCGGACTCCAGGATCGCCTCGCTGTAGACCAGCATCGGCAGTGTGGTGACGCCCTTGGCGCCGGTGAACAGCACGATGCCGAACTCGTTGAGGCACATCACCAGGACCAGGCTGCCACCGGCGGCCAGCGCCGGCAGCGCCTCCGGCACGACCACCTGGCGCACGATGCGCGCGGGGCGCGCGCCGAGCGATGAGGCCACTTCGAGCTGGGCCGTCTCGATGCCGGAGAAGGCGGCGAGCAGTGGGCGCATGACGAACGGCGTGAAGTAGGTGATCTCCGCGAGGAGGACGCCCCAGGGGGTGTTGAGGAAGTCGAAGGGGCCGCTGGCCGCGCCCGTGACGTCCGTGTACACGCCGTTGGCCATGCCGACCGTGCCGTAGATGAACAGCAGCGCCAGCGTGATCAGGAAGGACGGGAAGGAGAGGAAGACGTCGATGAACTTGGCGACGGCCTTGCCGCCGGGGAACGGCACGAACGCGATGATCAGCGCGAGGACGAAGCCGAGTACCAGGCAGCCGATGGTGGCGCAGACCGCGATCCACACCGTCGTCCAGAGCGCCTCGCGGAACGCTTCGGAGGCGAACACCTCGCGGTAGGGGGCGAGCGAGGTGCCGCCCTCGTCGGGGCTGAAGGACTGCTCGACGACCAGGTAGAGCGGGTAGAGGAAGACCAGGCCGAGGACGGCGACGGGCGGCAGCGCCCACAGCCACCGGGTCAGCCCGGCCGCCCGCCCGCCGCGCCCCGGGCCGCGCGGGGCGGAGGGGGCTGCGGGGGCGGTGGCGCTGGGCTCGGTGCGGGCCGGTTCGGCGGGGGCGGCCGGGCGGGCCGAGGCGCTGGCGCTAGCCATCGGTGGCACCTCCCGCGCCGCGCGCCGCGTCCTTGGCCACGCCGGCGGCGGCGAGGCCCGGGGCCGGGGTCTGGGGCTGGGTCTGGGTCTGGGTAGCGGTGGGGCTGGTGGTCTGGGGCGCGGTGCCGGCCGGGAGCAGTACGGCGTCGTGCGCGGCGAAGTGCAGCGTCACCGGCTGTCCGAGCGGCGGCGTCTCGCGCAGCTCGCGCACGTCGGCCTTGACGCGGTGGCCCGCGACGTCGACGAACAGCCGGTGCGTGGAGCCGCGCCACTGCACCTCGGCGACGGTGCCCCGCAGGGTGTTCTCACCCTCGCCGAGGCCGACCAGGTGGGGTCGGACGCACAGCGTGGCGTCGGCGCCGGGCGCCGGGCCGTGCCCGGGCTCGTCCGCGCCGGCCACGTTCGCGCCGGCCACGGTGAGTTCGGTGTCGGCGAAGCGTACGGAGCCGGGCGTTGTGCCGCCGACGGTGACCGGCAGCAGGTTGGCGTTGCCGACGAAGGAGGCGGTGAACTCGGTGCGCGGGCGCCGGTAGAGGTCCTGCGGGGTGCCGCAGTCCTGGAGCCGGGCCCGGTCCATGACCGCGATCCGGTCGGCCAGCGTGAGCGCCTCGACCTGGTCGTGGGTGACGTACAGGATGGACACGTCGGGCAGCTCGCGATGCAGGCGGGCGAGTTCGGCGAGCATGCCGGAGCGCAACTGCGCGTCGAGCGCGGACAGCGGCTCGTCCAGGAGCAGTACGCCGGGCCGGATGGCCAGCGCGCGGGCGATGGCCACGCGCTGTTGTTGCCCGCCGGACAGCTCGCGCGGGTAGCGCCTGGCGTAGTCGGCCATGCCGACCATCTCCAGCGCCTCGGTGACCCGCGCGGCGATCTCGCCGCGCGGTACCCGCTGCGCCTTGAGGCCGAAGGCCACGTTCTGCTCGACCCGCAGGTGCGGGAAGAGCGCGTACTGCTGGACGACCATGCCGATGCCGCGCCGGTGCGGCGGCAGGGCGGTGACGTCGCGGTCCCCGATGAACACCCGGCCCGAGGCGGGCCGCACGAAGCCGGCGACCGCCCGCAGCGCGGTGGTCTTGCCGGACCCGGAGGGGCCGAGCAGCGCCATCACCTCGCCCGGTTCGACGGTCAGGTCGAGCCCGTCCAGGGCGACGGACTCGCCGCGCTTGCCGTACGCGACGGTGACGCGCTCGAAGCGGATGCCGCTGGCGGGCGTCGCGGGTGCGGAGTGCGCGCTCACGGTGCCGCTCCCGAGGTCCCGGCGTCGGTGCCGGCACCGGGGTCGGCCTCGTACGCGGTGATGAGCGCGGGCAGCGCGGCCACCGAGTCGAGGACGTGGGTGGCGCCGGCCGCGCGCAGTTGCCGCGTCTCGTGCGCCCCGGTGAGCACGCCGGCGACCAGGCTCGCGCCGGAGCGGCGGCCCGAGCGCATGTCGTACGCGGTGTCGCCGGCGACCGCGATCTGCTGGACGCCGTCGGCGGCGTGGGTGCGCAGCAGCGCGCCGAGCACCATGTCCGGGTACGGGCGGCCCCGGCCGCCGACGTCGGAGGGGCACAGGGCGAGCGCGACCAGGTCGCGCCAGCCGAGCGCGGCGATGATGGCGTCCTGGGTGGCGCGGGCGAAGCCGGTGCTGAGCACGACGGTGCGGCCCTGCGCGGTCAGCTCCTCGATGGCCTCCCGGGCGCCGGGCAGCGGCGCGCAGTGGCCGGCGTCCACGAGCGCGCCGTAGGCGGCCTCGAACGCCTGGTTGGCGCGCTGGGCCCGGTCCTCGGTGCCGTACAGGTGGCGGAAGACGGAGATCTTCGACTCGCCCATGGTGGCGCGTACGTAGCCGAGTTGCTCCGCGTGCTCGGGGCTGCCGGGTTCGACGCCGAGTTCGCGGGCGGCGGCCGAGAACGCCTGCTCGACCAGGCCGTCGTCGGCGACGGTGGTGCCCGCCATGTCGAGGACGACGAGCTTGATGGCCCGCTCGTCGGCGGCGGTCTGCTGCGGGGTGTGCTGCTGTGTCACGTCGTTCACCAGCCCAGTTCGTTCGCGGTGGTCTCGGCGATCGCCGGCGAGCAGGTCATGCCGCGGCCACCGGGCCCGGTCACCAGCCACACGCCGTCGGCGACGCGCTCGCGGTGCACGACCCGGCCGGGGTCGAGGCACTGCGCGTACACGCCGGCCCAGCGGTGGCGGATCGGCGGCAGCGGGCGGCCGAGGAGGCCCTCGACCACGCGGCCGAGGTGTTCGTAGGGGTCCTCGACGACGTCGAAGTTGAAGGGTTCGGCGTACTCGTGGGTGTCGCCGACGGTCAGCCCGCCGTCCGCGCGCTGCACCATGAGCAACTGCATCTTGTGCTCGGCGGCGACCGGGGTCTGCTGTTGGGCGGCGGCCAGGGCGGTGAGCGCCTCGCCGCGGTAGGCCGGGTAGTAGCGGAAGCTGTCGGCGTCGGCGACGGAGGTGGTCAGGGCCTCGCCGAGCGGCGCGGTCTGCATCATCTGGAGCCGCACCCGGCGCACCGGCAGCTCCGGGGCCAGTTCGCGGACCAGGCCGCCGAGCCAGGCGCCGGTGCACAGCACCACGGCGTCGCCGGTGTGGGTGGTGCCGTGGTCGTCGCGGACCGCGCCGGGCCCGGTGACCTCGCGGACCTCGCGTCCGCCGACGAAGGTGTAGCGGCCGGAGGCCAGCAGCGCGTCCTTCAGCGCGCGCTGGGCGACCCGCGGCTCGACCGCGCCGTCGCGCTCGCACCACAGGGCGCCGACGAACTCGCCGCGCAGCGCCGGGTTCAGGGCGCGCGTCTCGGCGGCGTCGAGCAGCTTGTAGCCGCGCTCGGCGGCGTCCGGCAGCTCGGTGGCGGCCCGGGCCACGGCCAGCTCGGCCTCGTTGGTGACCAGGGTGAGCGAGCCGTTCGGCCGGAAGCCGAGCCCGGGCACCCGGGCGCCGATGCCCTCCCACAGTTCGCGGGCGCGCAGCGCGGTCTCCAACTCCGCGCCCCCGGCCCGTCCGCCGACCCAGACCAGGCCGAAGTTGCGCACCGAGGCGCCGCGGGCCTCGGCCTCGCGCTCGATGTGTACGACCTCGTGGCCGCGTTCCACTGCCTGCCAAGCGTGCATGGTGCCCACCACGCCGGCTCCGACGACTATCACTCGCATGCCCCGAACGGTCGCGGCGCGGAGTGACCCAAACGGGTCCGGGCGGCGACGGCAAGGTGAACACGGGCGCAAACCTGGCCTAGACCCGTTATCTTTCCGTGATCTCATGAGGCGTCAATCCGTCCCGCTTGGTCCACTGGTGGGCGATCTGTCGAGCGGTGGTGAGGCCGCTGCCGGCGCGTTCGGCCACCCACGCGGCGGCGGGCCGGGGCCGGGGCGCGGACGGGTGTGGCGGGCTCGGGTCAGGTGCGGACGGGCACGTTCGGGCGCGCTCGGCTCAGGTCGGCGACGGGCCCAGGCGGGTGGTGAAGCTGAACCGGTCCCCCCGGTACAGCGAGCGCACCCGCTCCAGCGGGCGCCCCCGCTGGTCCCGCGAGATCCGGTGGATGAGCAGCATCGGCAGCGCGGGCGGGGTGCCGATCAGCAGCGCCTCGCGCGGGGTGGCCAACACCGTCTCCAGGCGCTCGTCCGCGTCGCCGAACCCGATGCCGAGCCGCTCGTGCAGGTAGCCGTAGAAGGACGAGTCGGGCTCGAAGTCGGTGGCCAACTCCGGGACCCGGGCCACCTCCACGTACGTGCTCTCCAGGCCCATCCGCTCGTCGTCCGCGAGCAGCACCCGCTCCAGGTGCCAGACCGGCACGCCCCGCTCCAACTCCAACTCGGCGGCCAGACCGGGCGGGCAGGGGAACTGGTCGAGGGTGATGAGCGTACGACCCGGCCGGCGGCCCTGCCGCCGCACGCCCTCGGTGTAACTCGCCAGCGACAGCGGCTGCTCCAGCTTGGGCCCGGCCACCACGGTGCCGCGTCCCATCCGCCGCAGCCGTCCCTCAAGGAGCAGTTCGCGCAGCGCCTGCCGCAGCGTCTCGCGCGAGACCTCGAACCGCACCGCCAGGTCACGCTCGGTCGGCAGCAGCTCGCCCTCCCCCAACTCCTCTATCAGCGCCGCGACTCGCGTCTTGACGGCGTAGTACTTGGGGACGCGCCCGTGCTCGGGGACGCCCGCCCTGATCGGTGCGCCAGGTGCCTGGTCGTTCGGGTATTCCACGCGGTGATCCTCGCACCACCCGGCGAGAGGACGCCCCGCGCCCGGCCACCATCCGGCCGCCACCCGAACCGGGGTCCGCCTCGGTTCGGGTCAGCGGCGGACCCTCCGGGCGCGGGCCACCAGCGGCACGCCGGCGCCCACCAGCCCGAGCGCCAGGGCCAGCAGGCCCCACCACGGCGGGCCCGAACCCGTCGCGGCGAGCTGCGGCGGCGCGTCGGCCGGCGGCTCGCCCGGCTCGACGCCCGCCCCGCCCCCGGCCGGACCGCCGCCGGGGGACGCCTCACCGGCCCCGGAGCCCGCGCCGGTTCCCGTTCCCGGTCCCGTCGCACGGTGGCCGCCGGACCCGTTCCCGGTGCCGGGGCCCGTGCCGGTCTCGGCGCCGTGCGTCGCGGTGCCCGCGCCGGTACCCGGTCCGGTGTCGGGCCTTTCCGTGTCGTTGGGCTGACGCGCGTGCGCCTCGCCGTCCGTCCCGTCCGTCCCGCCCGTGGTCCCGTCCACGTCGCCGTACTTGCCCGTCCGGGCGGCGGCGCCGGGTGCCTCGATGGTGAACCGGTAGGTGCCCGACTGGCCGACCCAGTCCCCGTCCTGGTGTTGGCGCTGCATGGCGGTCACGGCGGCGGAGGCGGGCCCGGTCGGCGCGTCGGCGGCGAACCTGACCCGCACGCGTACGGTCAGCGTCTTCCGCGCCGGCACCGTGAACCCCTTGAAGCGGGGCACCTCCCGGCTGCTTCCCCCGGCGGCGACACGGCGGCTGCCGCCGTCGAAGACGCCGACGTTCTCGTCCTGGTCGGTCACCTCGAAGCGCACCGGCCGCCAGCGCCGCTCGTACGGGTCGTGGAACTCGACCCGCAGGTGGCCGGGGCGCAGCGCGCGTCCCTGGTCGGCGAAGAGGGCGACGGGGTGGATGGCGGCGCAGGCCACCCGCGTGGTGTTGCGCAGGTCGAGCCGCCAGGGCCGCCAGTGGTCGCCGGCGCGGTAGGTGCCGGGGCCGGCGTGCAGCGTGGTCCCGATCGGGAAGTCGGCGTCGGAGGCGTCCCCGCACTCGGGGGCGAGCGCGGCCACCCGGGCCGCCGGGGCCGCGGCGGCGGGAGCGGCGACGGGGGCCGCGCCCAGCAGGGCCGCCGCCAGGGCGACGACGACCGCCGGGGCGGCGACCGGTGGAGCGGCGACCGGTGGGGCGGTGGCGGACGGGGCGGCGGCCAGCGGGGCGGTGACGGGCGGGGCAGTCGGGGTGGCGGTGACGGTCGGGGCGGCGGGCTCCGGTGACAGGGCGCTGGGCGGACGCATGGGTGACCTCTGCTCGGGGGCTAGGGAATGCTCCCTCGTCTCAGCAACATCCCCCGCGCCACCGCGCGCCCCACACCCCGTCGTCGGTCCGGCCCACCGCCCGGCCGCGATCCCGCCCGATTGGCCTATGCGGGCCCCGCCGTTCGAGGGGGCCACCCGCCCGCCGCGCCCCACCACCCGGGACGCCCCACCGCTCGGGGCGATCCGACCACGCCGTGCCGGCCGGAACGCGCTGGCCACGGCACGCCGGCCGGCGATCAGTCGTCCAGCGAGATCGCGTTCTTGGCGTGCGTCATGGACGACTCGGCGGCGGGCTGGCCGGGGTTCTCCGTGGCCAGGGCCTGGTTGAGGCTGACGTAGGAGCGCAGCCGCCGCTCGTAGTGCGCGTACGCCGCCGCGTGGTCGCCCCCCGCCCGGGCCAGGCAGTCGGCCAGCACGTAACCACCCACCAGGGCCAGGCTGGTGCCCTGCCCGGAGAGCGGCGACGGGCAGTAGCCGGCGTCCCCGACCAGGGCCACCCGGCCCCGCGTCCACTGGTCCATCCGGACCTGCGACATGGCGTCGCAGTAGAAGTCGGGCGCGTCCGTGGCGGCCTTGGCCAGCCGGTCGCCCTCCCAGCGCAGGGCGGCCAGCTTGTCGATGACCAGCCGCCGCAGCGAGGCCGGGTCGCTCAGCTCCGGCGCGAGCGGGGCGGACTCGAAGCCGAAGGCGATCCGGAGTTCGGTGTTCTCGCGCGCGGACATGATGGCGTAGCCCACCTCGCCGTCCCGCGACCAGAGCTGCCAGTCGTCGAGGCCGAGGAAGTTGTCCGCGCTGAAGACGGACAGATAGCTGCCCAGGTGGTGGGTGTAGCGCTCGGCGGGCCCGAAGGCCAGCCGCCGCACGGTCGAGCGCAGCCCGTCCGCCCCGAAGACCAGGTCGAAGGTGCCGGGCTGCCGGTGCGCGAACTCGACCCGCACGGCGGCCGGGCCGTCGGTCAGGGCCGTGACGCTGTCGCCGAAGAGGTACGTGACGTCCGCCCGCGTGTGCTCGTACGCCATCCGCACCAGGTCCTCGCGCAGCAGCTCGATGTCGGGGCTGTCGAGCCGGCCGCTGCTGAGCGCCACCTCGGTTGAGCGCTCGATCTCCCGGCCCTCGGGGTCGAGCACCGACATGCCGCGCATCCGGGTGCGCGCGAAGCGCGCCCGCTCCAGCAGGCCCATCCTCTCGACCACGTCGAGCGCGACGCCGCGGATGTCCACGGCCTGCCCACCGAGGCGCGGAGCGGCGGCGCGCTCCACGACGGTGACCTCGTAGCCGTGGCGGTGCATCCAGTAGGCGAGGGCGGTTCCGGCGATGCCGCCACCGGAGATGAGAACGGTCTGCATAACGGGCCTCCAGTTCGCTGCGTACGCACTGAACGTACGGCGTACGCACACCGCCCTCAACTGCCCGAACGCCCGCGCTGCACTAGGACAGTTACGTGGTGCACGGCGTACGCGCTGCTAGCCTCTGTGCTAGTACAGACCAGAAAGGCGGCCCGCTGTGACCAAGCCCACAGGCGCCTCCGACCAGCCGCCCTACCTGCGCATCGCCGGCGCGTTGCGGCAGCGCATCGCCGAGGGCGAACTCGCCCCCGGCGACCGGGTCCCCTCGACCCGACAGCTCGCCAGGGAGTGGGGCGTCGCGCTGGCCACCGCCACCAGGGCCCTGACCACACTGCGCCTCGAAGGACTCGTGGTGGCCCGCCCCCGGGCCGGCACCGTCGTCGCCGCCCCCGCCACCCCCCGCCGCGTCCGCCACGCCCAGCCGCCGCCGCGCCGCCCCCGGCCCGGCCGCCGACCAGGAGCTGAGCCTGGAGCGGATCGTGCGCACCGCGATCGAGATCGCCGACGCCGAGGGGCTGGCGGCCCTGTCGATGCGCGGCGTCGCGGCCCGGCTCGGGGTCGCCGTCATGTCGCCGTACCGATACGTGCCCAGCAAGGACGACCTGATCCAGCTCATGGCGGACGCCGCGTACGGGGAGCAGGACTACCCGGCCGACCCGCCCGCCGGCTGGCGCCCGCGCGTCGAGCTGGGCGCCCACGCCCTGTGGGGCCTGTACCGCAGGCATCCGTGGCTGGCCCAACTCGGCTCCCTGACCCGCCCGTTGCTCGTACCCAACCTGCTGGGTTACGGCGAGTGGATGCTGCGCGCCCTCGACGGCCACGGCCTCGACTCCATCACCCTGTTCGACATCCACCTGCTGATCTACAGCCACGTCCAGGGCCTGGCCGTGCACCTGGAGTGGGAGGCACACGCGGAGGCGGCCACGGGTCAGACGGAGGACCAGTGGATGGACAGCCTGTCGCCGGCCCTGGAGGAGTTGGTCAGCTCCGGCCGCTTCCCGACCTTCACCAAGGTGGTCCGTGGCTTCGACGACGGCTACGACCTGCGACTCGACACCCTCTTCACGGCCGGCCTCAACGCGCTCCTGGACGGCCTGACGCCCCTCATCGAGGGCCGGGCGGCGGGCTCCACCGCCCCGTAGCCCCGGGCCCGCCCAGGCCGCGCGGGAGTCACGGCACGCCCCGGCCGCCGAGCGCGCGGCTTGCGCTCGGCGGGCGGCGTTGCGAGAGTCCTGGGCATGGATGGCACCCACGGCACGGCCGGCAAGGCCCAGGTCAGCAGCGGAAACGGCCCGGACGGCGGGGCCGGCGACGGCACCGGCCCAGGCAACGGGCGGGTGACCGAGGGCGTCGCCCCGCGGCCGCCGCTGACCCGCGACGGGCCGCTGCGCGTCGGGCTCGTCGGCTACGGGCTCGCCGGCTCGGTCTTCCACGCCCCACTGGTCGCGGCCACCGAGGGGCTGCGCCTGCACACGGTGGTCACCTCGCGTCCCGAGCGGCGGCGCGAGGCCCAGGACGCCTACCCGGACCTGCGGGCCGTGGCCGGCACGGACGAGCTGTTCGCCGCCGCGGACGAGCTGGACCTCGTCGTCATCGCCTCGCCCAACCGCACCCACGTGCCGCTGGCCCGCGCCGCCCTGGAGGCCGGCCTCTCGGTCGTGGTCGACAAGCCGCTGGCCGCGACGGCCGCCGAAGCGCGCGAGGTCAGCGCGCTCGCCGACGAGCGTGGGCTGCTGCTGAGCGCCTTCCAGAACCGCCGCTGGGACAACGACTTCCGCACCGTCGCCCGGCTCGTCCGCGAGGGCGCGCTCGGCGAGGTGCAGCGCTTCGAGTCCCGGTTCGAGCGCTGGCGGCCCCGGCCCAAGGGTGGCTGGCGGGAGTCCGGCGACCCGGCCGAGATCGGCGGCCTCCTCTACGACCTGGGCAGCCACCTGGTCGACCAGGCCCTGACCCTGTTCGGCCCGGTGACCTCGGTGTACGCCGAGTGCGACGTACGCCGCCCGGGCGCCGAGGCCGACGACGACACCTTCCTGGCGCTCACCCACGCGAGCGGCGTCCGCTCCCATCTGTGGGCCAGCGCCACCACGGCCCAACTCGGCCCGCGCTTCAGGGTGTTGGGCAGCACGGCGGGCTACGTCAAGTACGGGCTCGACCCGCAGGAGGCCGCGCTGCGCGCGGGGCGGCGCCCCGGGGACGGGCCCGGTTGGGGCGTGGAGCCGGAGTCCGCCTGGGGCCGGATCGGCGCCGGCGCCTCGCCGCTGGACGACCCCGGCGAGGTGGTGCCGACGGAGCCCGGCGACTACCCCGCGTACTACGCCGCCATCGAACGCGCCCTGCGCTCCGGCGGCCCGCCGCCGGTCACCGGCGCGCAGGCCGCAGCGGCCCTCGCCGTCCTGGAGGCGGCCCGCCGCTCAGCCACCGAGTCCCGCGCGGTGGCCCCCGAGCACCCCTGACCGCGCGCATCCGGCCGAGCGCATCCCGCCGGGGCGCGGCGCCGCCTGCCCCCGGTCGGCGTGCCGCCTACCCGCCCTCGGCGGCCGCAGCCTGGCCCGCCGGGGGCGGCCCGGCCGGCCCGACTGGCCCGGCCGGCGCGCCGGCGGGTGGTTCCCAGTCGGCCAGCACCTCGCCGTCAGGCCGCTCGTCGGTGTCGCGCGGGCCGAGCAGGCTGACGGCGAGGGCGACGGCCAGGTTGACGGCGAGCGCGAGCAGCCCCGCGTTGACGCCCCACAGCGGATCGCGGTCGGTGAAGACCAGCACCGAGACCAGCGTGGCGCCCACCACGAGCCCGCTCAGCGCCCCGTACAGCGTCATCCGCCGCCACGCGAGGCCGACCAGCAGCATCGGCACGAGCTGCGCCATTCCCTCGTACGAGATCAGTGACAGCCGCACCAGCGTGTTCGGCGCGGTGTACGTCAGGAGCAGCGCCAGCGCGCCCGCCACCACGACCACCACCTGCGAACCGAGCTTCTGCCGGCTCGCCAGGCGCGGTACGAGACCCAGCACGCTGCGGCCCCACATGGTGCCGATGACCAGCATGAACACGGCCATCGGCACGATCGAGGACAGCGCGGCGGCCACCCCGATCACCCCGACCGCCCAGGCGGGCAGCGAGTCCACGACCAGCTTGAACAGCGCCAGGTTCGACTCGGCGCCCACCAGGCCCGGCACCACGAACAGCGCCGCCATGCCGAGCAGCATCGGCACCAGGAGCAGCACGTTGTAGATCGGCAGCGCCACCGCGTTGCGCCGCAGCGTGTCGGCGCTGCGCGCGCCGAGGTAACCGGCGACGGTGGTCGGGAAGATCACCACGGTCAGCGAGTTGAGGAAGCTGGTCGAGACGAACCACCCCTGGTCCAACCCGCCCGACGCGTGCCCGGGGAAGGTCAGCCACTGCGCCTTCTCGTCCACCAACCGGCCGAGGAAGTCCCCGTACCCGCCGAAGTAGTGCACCGGCACGTAGCACGCCAGGAAGCCGAGGGTGCCGATGACCAGCACGTCCTTGAGCACCGACACCCACGCGCTGCCGCGCAGCCCGCTGACCACGACGAAGCCGGTGGTGATCGCGAAGGCCAGGAAGTAGGCCCAGTTCAGGCTGATCGCCCCGTACGAGATGGTGGAGACCACCACGCCCATGCCGGTGATCTGCAACTGGATGTAGGGCAACAGGCACACCGTCGCGCCGACCGCCACCAGGGCGCCGAGCCAGGGCCGCCCGTACCGGTGCGCGACCATGTCGGTGATGCCCACCAGGCCGTGCCGCCGCGCGTACCCCCACAGCATCGGCCCGACCAGGTAGCCGACGGCGTAGCCGCACGACATGTACGCGATGACGTACAGCACCGGCGCGCCGACGTTGTAGCCCCAGCCGGCCGCGCCCAGGTAGCTGAAGCTGGTGTAGCCCTCGCCGGCCATCAGCACCCAGATGAACACGCTCCCGAGGCTGCGCCCGCCCACCGACCAGTCCGCGAGCCCGCCGCCCCGCTCGCCGCCGCCCTTCCGCGTCCCCCGGCCGACGCGTACCGACAGCAGCCCGAGCACGACGGTGAACACCATGAACGCGGCGAAGATCGAGGTGGCCACGGCGGCGTCGGCGCTCATGCCCGCCCCCGCCGACGGTCGCCCCGCCAGGCCAGCCACACCGCCACCGGCGTCAGCACGGTGGCCACCACCATCCAGAACAGCAGGAAGGGCAGCCCGAACACGGTCGGGTGGACCCGGTTGACCAGCGGCAGCGCGCCCAGGTACAGCACGTAGGGCGCGAGCAGCCACAGCAGGGAAGATCGTCGCAGCACGGCGCCCGACCCTAGCCGCCGCACCCCGTCGGGGGCGCGGCGCCCCGCCTGTGGGGTGCGTGGTCGGGGTGGGGCGGAGCGGGGCCGCGTGCGCACGCCGGCGGGTTCCGGTCCCGGCGCGCCGCGCGCCGACCGGGAACCACATCGGGCGTCGCGCCCTTCGCATGACCGGTGGCCGGCCGTTACCGCATGCGATAGGCGCCACGAGGGGTGCCACGAGCAACGAGTTCGAAAAGCCAAACGAAAAGCGGCGACGAAATCGTATTTTGTGCCTTTCCTGCCGAAGGGTTGTTATTGCGGGGGGGCGGGGATATTCGGCACGAGAAACGGGAGCGAGTAACGAGCGCCTTCTTCACGACGCTCGACTCACCATCCGGTACGGCGAATTCACCGTCCCACTCCTGTCGCCGCCGCCCTTCACGACGCACCCGGAAGTCGTTCTCGCGCCCGATGGCGCGGCTTCCGGGAGAAGAGGGCCGGCTGGCGCCGATCATCCCCTTGCATCCGGCAAGAATTCCCAGGAGGCGCGCTATGGCCACACCGTCCGAGACACCGACCATAACCGTCACCACCCAGGAGGACGCCCCCTCTCGCGACGGTCGCGTTCCTCCCACCGACCCGCCCTGCGGTCCGCCGGCCGACCCGCCCTGCGCGTGCCAGCCGAGGCAGTGCTGCTGTTGCTGCTGCTCGCCGCAACCGCCCGAGGGCTGCCCGCCACGCCCGCCGGGCGGTCCCCCAGGGCCGCCCGGCCCCCCGGGACCGCCGGGGAAACAGGGCCCGCCGGGGAAGCAGGGCCCGCCCGGCCTCCCGGGGTGCCCGGGCCCCACGGGTCCGGCCGGACCGGAGGGGCCAGCGGGGCCGCCAGGACCGCCGGGCCCGCGCGGACTGGAGGGACCGACGGGACCCGAGGGCCCACCCGGGCTGCCCGGGCCCGAGGGCTGCCCGGGCCCGATGGGGCCGCCGGGGCCACCGGGCAGGGACGGCAAGGACGGTAAGCCCGGTCCTGCCGGGCTGGACGGCGTCGACGGCCGCGACGGCCCCGTCGGGCCGCGCGGGCCCGAGGGAGTTCCGGGCCCGTGCGGCCCCACCGGACCCGCCGGCCCCCGAGGCTGCCGGGGCCCCAAGGGCGACCCGGGCGACCCTCCCAGCCGGGACTGCCTGCGCCAACTCATCAGGGAGTGCCTCACCGAGTTCGGCTTCTGCCCGCCCTGCTGACCGCCCGTACGCCAGGTGGGAATGCCGCGACCCGGCGCCCGCCGAGGCGCGCACAGCGCCGGCACCCCGTCCGCGACGACCGCCCCGGCCCGCCACAGGGTCGGGGCGGTCGTGCGTGCGCCACCCGCCCGCGTCCGGCTACTACCGGCGACAGCACTCCGAGGGCGAAGCCATGAGCCAGATCTTGTCCCCGAGACCGCCAGAAACCAGACCACCCTCCCCCTATTGGCCTTGGTACGGCCGCGATTGGCATGGCTACGGTCCGGGGCATGCGCATTCACGTGGTGACCGCCTTCACCGACCGACCGTTCACCGGAAACCCTGCGGGCGTGTGCCTGCTGCCCGCCGGGCCGTGGCCCCAGGACGCCTGGATGCAGCGGGTGGCCGCCGAGATGAACCACTCGGAGACCGCGTTCGCCCTGCCGCTGCCCGCGACGGACGAGGCCGACTGGGCCATTCGCTGGTTCGCCCCGCTCGTCGAGACCAACCTGTGCGGCCATGCCACATTGGCCACGGCGCACGTGCTGCGGACCGAACACGGCGTCCTCGGCGCCGTACGGTTCGCCAGCCGCCACAGCGGCACCCTCGTCACGCACGCCGACGCGAGCGGCGACATCACCCTGGACTTCCCGGCCGCGCCCGGCACCGAGGTGCCCGTACCGGACGGGCTGGTCAGCGTGCTCGGGACCGAACCCGAGGCGACGTACCGCACGGGCGCGCTCGGGGACCTGCTGACCGTCCTGCCCGACGAGACCACCGTCCGGGCCGTCACCCCCGACCTGGCCGCCATGGCCGAACTGACCCGCCGGGAGCGACTGCGGGGCGTCATCATCACGTCCCCACCGACCGTCGCCGACGTGCAACAGGGCCACGGTTCTCCGTACGACTTCGTCTCCCGCTTCTTCTCGCCGGCCGAGGGCATCCTTGAGGACCCCGCCACCGGCAGCGCCCACACGGCCCTCGCCCCGTACTGGTCGGCGCGGCTCGGCCGGGATCGGCTCACCGGGTTCCAGGTCTCCGCGCGCACCGGCGTGATCCACACCGCGCTGCACGGCGACCGCGTTCACCTCACGGGGAACGCCGTCACCGTCCTGGACGGCACCCTGCACGTCTGAACCCGCCGCCGCGCGGTGTCACGGGACCGGGCCCGCCCGGACCTGGCCCCGCGCGGGTTGACGGGCGTACGTACCGACGGGCGTGCGGGCTGAGGGGAGTGTGTGCCGGCGGGCATACGGGCTGGTGGGCGTGCGGACCCGCTCCTCCCGGTACGCGCGGGAAGAACGCCGGGGAAATGCTGGCCGATCGCGCTCAACTGCCTTATGCCTCCGCGCATATGACGCCATACGCATTTGGACTTAGACGCGGTGGTCCGGGGGTCATAGCGTCAAGAGCGTTCGCACCGGGAGACCAAGCGAGGAGAGCTCATCATGGTCGCCAGTCATGTGGAATCCACTGTCGCGTCCCCGAAGAAGCGGGGAAATCCGTTGAAGGGGGGAATCAAGCGGGCGACGCTCGCGAAGTGCGTCGCTGTTTCCCTGGCCGCCGCCACGGTCGGCTTCTGCACACTGGGCACCGCGGGCGCCCAGACCCCGGAGCAGGCCCCGGACAGGAAACAGGCCGAGATCATCAATTTCACGTTCCACAACGAGCAGTACGCGGAGAACGACCTCGCCCCGTCGGGAGCCAGCCTGGGAGACATGAACTCCTATTCCGGCTCGCTCGTCAAGGACGGCCGCACTATCGGCCGGGGCGGCGGTACGTGCCAGGGCGTGCACCTCGACGGCGCCAAGTTGACGATGCAGTGCCTGGTCACCCTGGACCTTGAGGGCGGCTCGCTGACCATGCAGTCGCTCGCGGTGAAGGATTCCAAGACGGTCGAGATGGCCATCACCGGCGGCACGGGCGCCTACAACACCGCGCGGGGCACGGTGCAGTGGTGGGACATCGGCGCGCCGATCGAGACGGTACGGGCCACCATCCTGCGCTGACGGGTACCTCACGCTTGCATTGACGCGTCACTGCGCCCAACGCCAGCAGCCTTTCCCCACGCACGAGGTGCGCTTGGCTGCTGGCGTGGGGCGGCGGCGTCGTTATCGCCGAGCGCGCTGCGGGACGGGACGAATGCCAAACCGACGCGCCCCGCACCACCTACGCGCCGAAGTCGCCCGCCTTCACACCCGCCACGAACGCCGACCAGGCCGACGCGTCGAAGGCCAACGCCGGACCACCGGGGTCCTTGGAGTCACGCACGGGAACGACTCCGGGAAATCCGGGGGCCACCTCGACGCAGTTGCCGCCGTTGTCGCCGCTGTAGCTGGACTTGCGCCACATCGCCGCGCTGAGATCGGGGGAGTTCATGTTGGCCATACCCTTCCATCACGTCTCTGATGAGAGCGGCGGACTCGTCGGCGGACAGGGCATCCGCCTACGCGCCGAAGTCCCCCGCCTTCACACCCGCCACAAACGCCGCCCACGTCGACGAACTGAAGGCAAGCGCCGGGCCGTTGGGGTCCTTGGAGTCACGCACGGGAACGACTCCGGGAAATCCGGGGGCCACCTCGACGCAGTTGCCGCCGTTGTTGCCGCTGTAGCTGGACTTGCGCCACATCGCCGCGCTGAGATCGGGGGTGTTCATGCTGGCCATACCCTTCCATCACGTCTCTGATGAGAGCGGCGGACTCGACGGCGGACAGGGCATCCGCCCGCAGCACATCGTAGTCCTGGGCATGCCTCGCGATAACTGCCGGATGAGAAGTGAAGTGGCCGCTGTCGAGTGACTCCGAGTACAGCCAGTCGCGCCCGTCGGGGAGCGTGATCAGCGACATCGGTGTGTTGGGGCGCAGGAGATCCGCATGTCCTGCTGGAGCGATCTGCACCCGGATGTTCGGCTGCCGCCCTACGGCCAACAGATGTGCGCACTGATCGCGCATCACACGCGGGCCGCCCACGACGGTGCGGAGTGCGCTTTCGTCGATGACACAGATCAACAGCGGTCCGTTCGAGTCGAGAAAGCGTTCTTGCCGACTGAGTCGTGCCCGTACAAGCTGCTCCACCTCGTCTTCGCTCAAGCTCTTCTGCTGGAACAGCGCCCGCGCGTAAGCCTCTGTCTGAAGTAGGCCGGGCATCACCTGGTTCTGGTACTCACGCAGCGCCGTCAACTTGGCGTCCATCTCCGCCCGGCGCTTGAACCAGTCAGGATGCTTGGGCTGCGCGGCGGCCCAGTCGATCGTCTCCCACATCTCCAACAGCAGCCCGTCGGCGCCCAGTAGGGCGTCGAAGACCTCGACATGTTTGCGGTCCGGCGTGCGGACGCCTGCTTCGAAGTGCCCAACGAGGGAACGGTCCACCGGCAGGACGCCGGCTAGCTGATCCTGCGTCATCCCTGCTCTGATCCGGAAGTGGCGCAACAGGGCGCCGAACAGTTCAGATGAGGTCGTACGGCCCGCCTGGGTCTTGGGTTTCACGTTCGATCACTCTCCGCATGTGACAGAGAAAGCCTTGTCACGCCCGCTTCAGTGGCGCGCCGACGCCACGTGAGCGACGATCGGGTCACAGACAGTAGCAACCTCGTTCAGCGTCTTATACCGGACTCGACAAACCCCAACTCCTCGATGTACGGGCCGAGTTGACGCCACACACGGCAAGCGTCCGGGCGCGGAGCCAACCCTTCCACCGGCCCGCCGGCCGCCGCGTCACCGCCCCGGGTTGGCGTCCCCGGGTCAAGCCCGGGGAGCAGCGCCGGCCCGCCACGTGGAACCTCTGCCGCCGCCCGTGACACCGCGAGGCCCGCGCAGGCCCCCGAGGGCCCGCACACACCCCGCCGGGCGGGCCGCCCCCGCCGGTCCGTACGGCCACCGCCCCGTCAGCCCGTGCGCAACGCCCCGAGCAGTCGCGCCAACGCGGCCTTGGTGTGGTCCAGGTCCGCGGGGTCGGAGGAGGAGGCGAGCCACAGGGCGGCCTCGTTCATCGCCCCCGACAGGAGGTGGACCAGCGGTGCGACCGGCTGCGGGGCGATGGTCCCCCGGTCGATGAGCAGGGACAGCGCGTCGGCGAGATGGCGGGCCGAGGCGGCCTCGTCCATCGCCCGCCACTGGCTCCAGCCCAGCACGGCGGGCCCGTCGACAAGCATGATCCGCTGGATGTCCGGATCGGTGGTCGCGGTGAGGAACTCCTCGCAACCGGCGGTCAGCCGGGTCCAGGGGTCGTCGTGAACGTCGGCGGCCACGGCCACGCGGCGGGCCACCTCCTGCTGCACCTCCTCCAGGACGGCGCGGAAGAGGTCCGCCTTGCCCGTGAAGTGGTGGTAGAGCGCGCCCTTGGTCACCCCGGCGGCCTGGACGATCTCCGCCAGGCCCACAGCGGCGTAGCCGCTGCCCGCGAACAGGCGCCTCCCCTCCCGCAGCAGCGCCTGCCTGGTCTGCTCCCGCCGCTGCGCCCGGATGCCGTCCTGTCGCATCGCACTCCTCATTGACATACCAGGGGTATGTGAATAGCTTCGTTGACATACCGATGGTATGCGAAAGGGTTCAGGCATGAGACTGACCGGCTTCTATCCCGTGATCTGCACAGCCAAGCCGCAGGAGTCCCGCGACTTCTACACCCGGCTGCTGGGCTTCGAGACGACGTTCGCGGCCGACTGGTACGTCAGCCTGCGCCGGCCGGGAGAGCCCGGATACGAACTCGCCCTCCTCGACCACACCCACCCGACGCTTCCCGAGGGCCACCGGGTCCCCGCACAGGGCCTGCTGCTCAACTTCGAGGTGGAGGACGTGGACGCGGAATGGGAACGGCTCGTCACCGGCGAGGGACTACGCCCCGTACTCGCCCTGCGCAGTGAGGACTTCGGGCAGCGGCACTTCATCGTGGCCGACCCCAACGGCGTCCTCATCGACGTGATCACGCCCATCACCCCCACCGCGGAGTACTCCGAGCAGTACGTCACCGGCTGACCGCGACAGGCCGGCCCTCCTACGCCCTGTTGCGGCCTACGCCTGCTCCGGCTAACAGCTGTTCCGGCCTACACCTGTCGGGCACGCCCTGGCCCCCCCCCGCAACGTGTGGGCGGTGCGGCTGGGGCGAGGCCGGCGCCGCCCTTCCCGTTCGCCGCCCCGAGAGGGGGGTCGCCGCCCCGTCCGTGCCCGTGTCCCCCACCGTCCCGCTCCGGCCCACCCACCTCCGTGCGCTCCACCCACCGACCGGGACGGGCCCCGCCTCACGGGTCTCAGCCGGTCTCAGCCCACCACCGTGTGCGTCAGCGTGTAGATCAGCAGCCCGGCCAACGCCCCCACCACCGTGCCGTTGATGCGGATGAACTGGAGGTCGCGGCCGATGTGGGCCTCGATCTTGCGGGAGGTGTGCTCCGCGTCCCAGCCCGCCACCGTCTCGGTGATCAGCGAGGTGATCTCGCCACGGTACGTCGTCACGACGTACACCGCCGCGTCCTCAAGCCAGCCGTCCACCTTGCGTTGCAGGCGCTCGTCGGTGGCCAGGCGGGTGCCCAGGGAGAGGATGGCCGCGCGGGCCCGCAGCCGCAGTTCGCTGCGCTCGTCCTCGGCCGCGGCGACGATCATCGCCCGGACCGAGCCCCAGGCCGACGCGATCAGGTCCTGTACCTCGCCGCGCCCGAGCACCTCGCTCTTGAGCCGCTCGACGCGGGCCCGGGTGTCCGTGTCGGACTGGAGGTCGCGCGCGAAGTCGGCCAGGAACCGGTCCACCGCGCCGCGCGCGGGATGGTCGGGCATGTGGCGCATCTCGGTCACGAAGCGCAGCAGCTCGCGATAGACCCGGTCGCCCACCTTGCGGTCCACGAACTTCGGCGTCCACCCCGGCGCACCGCCGGTCACCGCCTCCATGACGGAGTCGCTGTGCAGGGTCAGCCAGTCGTGGGCCCGCACGCACACCAGGTCCACCACCCGGCGGTGCCCGCCGTCGGCGACGACCTTCTCCAGCATGGTGCCCAGGCCCGGTGCGATCTCCTGGGCGTCGGCCCGGCGGGTTATCGCCTCGCCCACCACGGCCTGCACGTCCGCGTCGCGCAGCACGGTCAGCGCGCCGCGCACGGCGGTGGCCAGCTCCGCGGTAACCCGGTCCACGTGCGCCGGCTCGGCCAGCCAGGTGCCGAGCCTGCCGCCGATGCCGACGGCCCGCAGCCGCTGCCGTACGACGTCGCCGGCGAGAAAGTTCTCGCCGACGAACTCGCCCAGGCTGTGGCCGAGCTGGTCCTTCTTGGTCGGGATGATCGCCGTGTGCGGGATCGGCAGCCCCAGCGGGCGGCGGAACAGCGCCGTGACCGCGAACCAGTCCGCGAGCGCGCCCACCATCCCGGCCTCGGCCGCCGCCGCCACGTACCCGCTCCAGCCGCCGAGGCCGGCCGACTGGGCCCACTTGGCCAGCACGTACACCAGCGCGACGGCCAGCAGCAGGCCGGTGGCCAGCGTCTTCATCCGGCGCACGGCACGCTGCTTCTCCTGGTCGGCGGCGCTGAAGGCCAGCGGTCCGCCCGGCCCGCCGCCACCGGGGGCGGGCCTCGTCCCGCCCCCGGCCGGCCCCGGGCCGCCGCCGGTGTCCGCGTCCGCCACACCGCCCGTGCCCGCACCGCCCGTGCCCGCGCCGTCGATGTCCCCGTACGTCCGTTCCATCCACTCCACCCGATCGCGCCGATCCCCCCGGACATTGTCCTTCTGCCCTGCTCCGGCAACGAACGAGCCGCTCCCATCGATGCCGGGTCGGACCCTGACCGGACCCTGATCGATCCCCGAGCGGCCCCGAGAGGCGGGTCCAGGGGCGTGCCCGGGGCGCGCGGGCCGGCGACGAACGCCGCGGCGCGTCACGTCCCGCGAGCGCCGCGCCCCACTCCAGCGCGGCGGCCCGACCACGCCGCCCGTACCCGGCCGCGCCCCGCCCGTCCCCCGCCCGGGCCGCACGGGCCCGCGAGGCCCTCGCCGGCGCTCCGGGGCCGCCGCGCGGCCGCCCGCGCCGGTGCCGGGCCCGTGGCCCGACGGGCGGTCCGGGGCCTCCTCATGGGATCATGAGTGGCCGATCGGAGGCGCGACGGCGCTGCTGATCACCCGCAGTTCCCGACCCGCGGAGTCACTGGCTCCGCCTGCCCGAGGAGATCCCCGCACATGACCGTGAGCCCCCTGCCCAGGCGTACGGCCTATGCCGTGCTCGCTGCGCTGGCGGCCGTGGTGATCCTCGTCTCCACCGCGATATTCGTCGGTGTCGGCAAGAGCGACGGCACCGCCGAGCCGGCCACCGGCCACGGCAACGAGGCCGCGCCGGCCTCGGCCGGTAACTGGGTCGGCACCTGGGCCACCTCGCCCACCGCCGCCGAACCAGAGCGCGCCAACGGCCTGCCCCGCGTGTCCATACGCAACGTCGTCCGCATCAGCGTGGGCGGCCAGCAGATACGCATCCGGCTCTCCAACCTCTACGGCTCGCGGCCGCTGACCATCAGCCACGCCTCCGTGGCCCTGGCCGCCGCGCCCAGCGACCCGGCCGCCGCCAGCGACAGCATGCGGCGGCTGCGCTTCGACAACAGGGCCTCGGTGACTATCCCGGCCGGTGCCCACGTCATCAGCGACCCGGCCAGGCTCAGCGTCCCGGACGCCAGCGACCTCCTGGTCACCACGTATTCCCCGAGCCCGTCCGGCGCCGTCACCTATCACCCGCACGCCCGACAGATCTCGTACGCGGCGCGCGGCGACCACACCGAGGACACCTCGGGGGTCGCCTACACCGAGCAGAGCCCGTACTGGCGGTACCTGACCGGCGTGGACGTGTGGACGAACAAGGCGCGCGGCTCCGTCGCGGTGCTCGGCGACTCGATCACCGACGGCATCACCTCCACCATGGGCGCCAACCGCCGCTGGCCCGACTTCCTCGCCGAGCGGCTGCGCACCGAGCGCGGCGCGCCCCGCCTGGGCGTGCTCAACCAGGGCATCAGCGGCAACCGGGTGCTCACCGGCGGCAGCCAGACCCCGCCGCACAACCCCAGCGGCCTCTCCCGCTTCGACCGGGACGTACTCGGCCAGACGGGGGTGCGGGCGGTGGTCATCCACCTCGGCGTCAACGACATCCTGCGCCTC
This sequence comes from Streptomyces sp. 71268, assembly GCF_029392895.1. Lineage (NCBI taxonomy): Bacteria > Bacillati > Actinomycetota > Actinomycetes > Kitasatosporales > Streptomycetaceae > Streptomyces > Streptomyces sp. 71268. Next base: position 5,607,132 of record NZ_CP114200.1, on the reverse strand, counting down.
CCGCACGAGACCAACCCCGACCGCATCGTGGGCGGTCTGCGGCAGATGGTCGAGCAGGCGCACGCGCGCGGCCTGCGCGTGGTCGGCGGCACGCTGATGCCCTTCTACGGCCATCGGGGCTTCACGCCGGAGCTCAACGGGGTGCGCCAGGCCGTCAACGACCAGATCCGCGCCGGCGAGGTCTTCGACGAGGTCGTCGACTTCGACGCGGCCCTGCGCGACCCGGCTCAGCCGCTGCGGCTACTCCCCCAGTACGACTCGGGCGACCACCTCCACCCCAGTGACGAGGGCTACCGGGCCATGGCGCGCGCCCTGAACCTCCAGCACCTGCGCGGCGTGGCCGCGGCCACGCTCTGAGCGGCGGGGGTGCGGACGGTCCCGCCCTGAGCGGAGGGAGCGCGGACGGCCACACTCTGAGCGGCGGAGGCGCGGGCGGCCACGCTCCGCGCCGACTCCGCGCGGGGTGAGCGGACGTGTAGGCCGCCCGGGTGAACGGCGACCCGGCCCGCCCGCCTCGTCACCGCGCCGCGCCGCTCGCGTCCGGCCCGGGGCCGTCGAGTTCCCGCTTCGATCCGTCGAGTTCGCGCTCCTTGCGGAGCCGCTTCAGCTCCGCCTTCTCTTGGCGGCGGGCCTGCTTCTCGCGCTGGATGTCGGCCTTGCGCCGCTTGCGCTCGACGCCCACGGCCCCCCAGATCGCGAGGCCGGTCACGGTCACGCGCGGCGCCTCCGGGGCCCCGTCGCCGGTCGCCGCCTGGTCGAAGCCGCCCATGATGCCCACGCCGTTGACGTGCACCTCGACGTCCGGCGGCACGATCACCGAGATCCCGCCCATCAGCGCGAAGCAGCGGACCACCACGTCGCGCTCCTCGAACCGGGCGTCCCGCAGGTCGATCTCGCCGCCGCCCATCACCACGACCGAGGTGAACGCGCGGGGCATGACCCAGCGGCCGGCGCGCTGGAAGCCGCCCATCACGGCGAGGCCCCAGCGCGAGGTGGCCGGCCCGCCGATCCGCTCCGGCCAGGACGCGTCGGCGCCGGCCGGTTCGTGGGCCGGTCGCGGGGCCGGGCTCGCCATGGAGGCCGGCACCGGCAGGTCCCGTACCAGCGGTTCCAGGTCGGCATGGGTGCGCGCCGTGTACGCCAGCTCCAGCCGCTCCTCGAACTCCTCCATGGTCAGCCGCCCCTCGGCGACCGCTTCGCGCAACGCCTCGGCAACCCGTTCGCGCTCGGCGTCGGAAGCCCGCATCGGAGGGAGTTCACCGGTCATACGAACAGCCTACGCGGGCACGCGCGTGCGAGGCCCGCCCACTTCCGGGCGACCCCGAGGCGGGTGGACGCCCTAGCCGGCGCGCTCGGCGTACATCTTGGCGATCACGTCCTCGATGTCCGGTTCCCGCACCGAGAGGTCGACCAGCGGGTACGCCGCCGCGACGGCGGAGACGACGGGGGCGGCGCTGGCGGTGGCCGGGAACGCCAGCCACTGGCGCGGCCCCTCGACCCGGACCGTGCGCGCCCCCGGAATGCCCGTGATGGGCGGGAGTTCGCGCTCCAGGTCCACCACGAGGGTGCGTTCGCTCTCCCCCACGGCGTGCAGCCCCTCCAACCCGCCGTCGTACATGACCCGCCCGTGGTCGATCACCATCACGCGCCGGCACAACTGCTCGATGTCGGTCAGGTCGTGCGTGGTCAGCAGCACGGTCGTCCCCTGCTCGGCGTTCACCTCGCGCAGGAACTCGCGCACCTTGGCCTTGCTGATCACGTCGAGCCCGATGGTGGGCTCGTCCAGGTAGAGCACCTCCGGGTCATGCAGCAGCGCCGCCGCGATGTCGCCGCGCATCCGCTGCCCGAGCGAGAGCTGACGCACCGGCGCCTCCAACAGCTCGGCGAGGTCGAGCAGTTCCACGCACCGCTCCAGGTTGACCCGGTAGCGGTCGTCCGGAATCCGGTACATCCGCCGCACCAGCGCGTACGAGTCGCGCAGCGGCAGGTCCCACCACAGCGTGGTGCGCTGCCCGAAGACCACGCCCATCCGGCGGGCCAACCGGGTGCGGTCCGCGGCCGGGTCGATGCCCGCGACCCGCAGCTTCCCGCCGCTGGGCACCAGGATGCCGGTGAGCATCTTGATGGTGGTGGACTTGCCCGCGCCGTTGGGCCCGATGTAGCCCACCATCTCCCCGCGTGGCACCCGGAAGCTGATCCCGTCCACGGCCCGCACCTCGCGCCGCTCGCGCCGCACCCAGCCGGCCCGCCGCCGCACCGTGAAGACCTTCTCCACCTCGTCGACCTCGATGAACGCGGCGTCGTCCGCCGTCATCGCCTCGTACCCCTCTCCTGCTCGCCCCGGCACACTGCCGCCCCGAGGTCATGTGTCCCCTACACCCACCGCAACCGCTCGCGCACCCGCTCGCCCGCGCCCCGGCGCACGCCCACCCGCCGAGGCCCGCCGTCCGCCTCACACCCCCGCTCCGTACGCCCGCACGCCCGCGCCCGCCGGCCGCGTGCTCCCGCCGAACCGCCCGCGCCCGTCGCGGGGCGCTCAACTGCCCGTGCTGCGGTAGGCCCGCAGCCCCGCGCCCCAGGCCAGCCCGGCGAGCGCGCAGCAGGCCACCGCGACCAGCGGCGCGCCGAAGCCCACCCAGCCCGGCAGGCCGACCGGCTGTGGGCGGTCCAGGATGTGCAGCGCGGGGAGCCAGTTGACGAAGGCGAGCGGGATGACGAAGACGACCGCCCGCAGCACCTCCGTGGTGAAGACCGTGGGCGGGTACTGGAGCAGCGTCGTACCGCCGTACGTGAACGAACTCTGCACCTCGGCGGCGTCGCTGGCCCAGAACTGAAAGGCCGCGCCCGCCACGAACAGGGACGCGAAGATGGCCGCGCCGCTCACCAGCATCACCGGCAGCAGCAGCACCCGGTCCCAGGTCCAGTCCACGTCCAGGTGCGCGAGCGACCAGCCGAGCAGGACGACGCCCTGCACGATCCGCCCCATCCGGCGCAGCGCGAACCGGTCCGCCGCCACCTGCGCGAGCACCGGCACCGGGCGCACCAGAAGGGTGTCCATCGTCCCGTCCCGCACCCGCCGCCCGATCCGCTCGGTGCTGCCGAACAGCAGGTCGGTGATGCCGAAGGCGGTACTGCTGGTGCCGTAGAGGAACGTCACCTCGGCCAGGCCGAACCCGCCGAGCACGTCCACGTGGCTGAACATCAGCGCGATCACGGCGAAGTCGAGCGCGGTCACGACGAGGTTGCCCAGCGTCATGATGACGAACGAGGTGCGGTACGCCATCGTCGAGCGCACCCACATCCCCACGATCAGGAAGTACCCCCGTACGCCCTGGTACGCGCGCAGCCCCCGGTAGGCCCGCAACCCCCGCCCGGCCACCGCCTCCTCGTACCCCCACGCCTCCCGGCGCTCCCGCGCCGTCGCCCGCGCCGGCGTCTGCTCCGACGTCTGCTTCGGCGGACGCGCCCGTACGTCGTCGTCGGCCCGTGCCTCAGCCACCCTGGACCACCACCTTCCGGGTCGCCACGGACTGCAGGGCGCGCCCCGCGGCCAGCAGCACCACGGCCCAACCGGCCTGGAAGGCGAAGGCCGTGACGAGGCCGGTGCCCTGGTGCTCGCCGAGCAGCACGTCCGCGGGGACCTGGAGGATCGCCGACCAGGGCAGCACGGCGGCCAGGTCGCCCAGCGCCCCGGGGAAGACGTTGAGCGGCAGGATCATGCCGGAGAAGAACAGCGACAGCACGAGGCTGATCATGTTGAGCCCGGACCCGTCGAGCAGCCAGAACGCGGACAGGGCGACCAGGTAGCGGATGGCGAAGCTGACCAGGACCCCGAGGGCCACCGCGGCCAGGAAGTACAGCCAGGTCAACGGCGAGGTGGGGAGCGCCAGCTCGAAGACCAGCGATCCGACGAGCAGCGGCACGATGCCGCGGCCCAGCAGGTGGAACGAGGCCCGGCCCAGATCGCCGGCCAGCCACCACAGTTGCAGGTCCACCGGCCGGTACAGGTCGATGGCCACGTCCCCGGACCGGATGCGCTCCTGCAACTCCTCGTGAAAACCGCCCCCCAGCAGCGCCGACGCGGCCAGCAGCGCCTGCCCGAGCCAGACGAAGGTGACGGCCTGCTCCAGGTCGTAGCCGCCCAACTGCGGGCGCTGGTTCCACAGCGCGATGTACGTGTACGCGACGATGAAGCCGAAGACGGTGTTGGTGAACACCCCGGCGGCCGTGGCCGCCCAGTAGGTCGCGTAGCGTCGGAAACCACTCGCGATGACGGCCATGTGCAGCCGCACCTTCCATCCCTCCCCGGCCCTCGGCACCAAAGTCCACGAGCCTAGAGCGACAGTTGGGCGGCGAGCCAGGCATTATTCACCCTGTGGGGTGAGTTGCCCAGGCCAGTTGGCCGATCACAGAGCTGTCACAGGTGCGCGCCGCCTCCGCCGCGCGGAACGCATGATGCGACAGTGACTAGTGGGGCGTACGACGCTATTCGCCCGACATGTCAGCATTTATGCCGTGGCAGAACCATGGCAGAACCGTGGGCGGCGGCCGAGGAGTCCCTACACACATGACCGACGAGCCTCAGCAGCACAGCGCCGAAGGCGACGGCACCGCCGCCGCGGGGAGCGACCCCGGCGCTCAGCGCGGTGGTGGCGGCACCCAGCCCGCCGGCGGCCCGACCGCCGATCGGCCATCAGCACGACCAGGAGGTGCCGGCGCTCCCCCACAGGGCACCGGCCCCCGACGCACCGACCAGGACACCGGTCGCCAGCGGCCCGGCCACGCACCGGCCGGCCCCGGCGGCGCCACCCCCAGGGGCGCCCGTACCGGAACCCCCGACTCCCCCCACCCGGCCCACCCCCCGCGCGGCACCACCCGCCCGGCCGGCGACACCAAGCCCACCCCCGCACCCCGTGGCAACCGCCCCACCACCCTCGGCGAGGGTCTCGGCGCGGACCGCCCGGCATCCGCGTCCACCCCCGGCCGCGCCCGCCCCGCCGACCGCGCGACCTCCGCCCCCGGCGGCGGCACCACGGAACGCGCCGGCGCAGGCCGGGCCGACCGCGAGCGCCCGGCCGGTGAACGTAAGGCCGGCGAACGCCCTGGCGGTGAGCGCGCCGACGGCAAACGCCCGGCCGGCGAGCGTACGGCGGGTGAACGTACGGCTGGCGAGCGCGGCGAGCGCATGACCGGTGAGCGTACGAGCCGCCCCCGCGAGAGCACTGACGCCGACGTCCCGCGCGGCAAGCGCCCCACCGGCACGCCCTCCACGGCGCGCCCGGACCGGGACGCACAGGACACACGGGGCACACAGGGCGCACGGGACACACCGGACGCACGGGACGCGGAAGGCCCACGGAAGGCGGGAGGCCCACGTGACGCGCGGGCAGCGCGGAACGTACGGGACGTCCCCCCGGCCCGCGCCGCCGAGGAGACCGCCGTGCTGCGGCCCACGCCGAGCGAGGACACCGGTCGGCTGCCCGGGCCGCGCCAGGGATCCGGCCCCCGCACCCCGGCCGCCGGCACCCCGGCCGCCGGCAACCGGGCCGTCGGGGCGCGCGGCGCCACGGCGCGTCGCGACGTCACCGGGCCCGGCGACGACCAGACGGCCGTACTGCGCCCCACCCCGGGACGCCCCGACGCGGGCTGGGCCGGCGCGGGCCGCCCCGACACCGCCGCTCGCGGCGAGGAGACCGCCGTCCTGCGCCCGACCCCGGGCACGCCCGGCGCACGGCGCGGCCCGGGTCGCGGCGCGGCGGCAGCGGGTGGCGCCGCGGCGGCCGGCGGCGCGGGCGCGGCGATGGCCGCCGGGGGCGCCAGCGGCGGCCCGGGCGCGACCGGCGCCACGGGAAGCGCCGGCGCGGGCACCATCGGCAAGGGCCCCGGCGCGGGCGGCAAGGGCGGCGCGGGCGCCGGCGGTACCGGCGGCGGCAAGCCGCCCACCCCGCCCGCCGGCGCGAGCCCCGCGGACGGCTGGCCCGAGCGCCCCGACGGGGGCGACGCGACCGGCAAGGCAGGCAAGAAGGGCAAGAAGCAGCGCCCCAAGCGCACCGGCCTGCGCCGCCTGGTGCCCACCTGGCGCGTGGTGCTCGGCGCGTTCCTGTTCCTGCTCGTCCTCATCGGCGGCACGCTCGTCACCGGCTACCTGCTGGTCGACATCCCGGCCGCCAACAAGGCCGCGCTCGCGCAGAGCAACGTCTACCTCTACTCCGACGGCTCGCAACTCGCCCGCGAGGGCACCGTCAACCGCGAGAACGTGCCGCTGAGCAGCGTGCCCAAGCACACCCAGAACGCCGTACTCGCCGCCGAGGACCGCGACTTCCACTCGGAGTCGGCGGTCAACCCTGCGGCCATGGTCCGCGCCGCCTGGAACACCATGACCGGCAAGGGCAAGCAGTCCGGTTCCACCATCACCCAGCAGTACGTGAAGAACTACTACCTGGACCAGGAACAGACGGTCACCCGTAAGGCCAAGGAGTTCTTCATCGCGATCAAGCTCGATCGCGAGGTGAGCAAGGACGACATCCTGGAGGGCTACCTCAACACCAGTTACTTCGGGCGCAACGCGTATGGCATCCAGTCCGCCGCCCAGGCGTACTACGGCAAGGACTCCGACGAGCTGAACACCGCCGAGAGCGCCTACCTGGCCACCCTGCTCAACGCGCCCAGCGCGTACGACGTCGTCGTGCACCCCGAGAACAAGGGGCGCGCGCTGGCCCGTTGGAACTACGTGCTCGACGGCATGGTGGAGAAGGACTGGCTCGACAAGTCCGAGCGCGAGGCCATGAAGTTCCCCACGCCCGACCCCGCCAAGCCCACCTCCAGCATGTCCGGGCAGCGCGGCTACCTCGTCGAGGCGGTCAAGAACTACATCACCGCCAACGACATCATCGACGAGCAGGACCTGGCGGCCGGCGGCTACCGCATCACCACCACCATCGACAGGAAGAAGCAAGACGCCTTCGTCGAGACGATGGACGAACGCCTGATGAGCAAGCTCAGCAAGGCGAACAAGGTCGACAAGTACGTGCGCGCCGGCGGCGCCTCCATCGACCCGGCCAACGGCAAGGTGGTCGCCCTCTACGGCGGCATCGACTACACCAAGCAGTACGTCAACAACGCCACCCGGCGCGACTACCAGGTCGGCTCGATCTTCAAGCCGTTCGTCTTCACCTCGGCCGTCGAGAACGACTCGGTCACCCAGGGCGGCCAGCGGATCACCCCCAACACCGTGTACGACGGCAGCAACAAGCGCGAGGTCATCGGCCCGAACGGCGGCACCAACTACGCGCCGGCCAACGAGGACGACGTCAACTACGGGCAGATCAACGTCACCGGCGCCACCGACAATTCGGTCAACTCGGTCTACGCGCAGATGGCCCAGGACGTCGGCCCGGACAAGGTCAAGGACACCGCCATCAAGCTCGGCGTCCCCGAGAAGACCCCGGAGATGTTCGCCGGCCCGTCCATCGCGCTCGGCACCGCCCACGCCAGCGTCCTCGACATGACCGGGGCGTACGCCACGCTCGCCAACCACGGCAAGCGCGTCCCGCACACCCTGGTGGTCGAGATCACCAAGGACGGCGGCAAGGTCACCCTGCCGGACCGCACCCCCGAGCAGGCCGTCGCGCGCGACTCCGCCGACACCACGACCTCGATCCTGCGGAGCGTGGTCGCGGGCGGCACCGGCACCAAGGCACAGGCCGCGGGTCGCCCGGCGGCCGGCAAGACCGGCACCGCCGAGGAGGACAAGGCCGCCTGGTTCGCCGGCTACACGCCCGACCTCGCCACCGTCGTCGCGGTGATGGGCCAGGACTCCAACACCGGGGAGCAGAAGCCGCTCTACGGCGCGACGGGGTTGCGGCGCATCAACGGCGGCGGCTACCCCGCCGAGATCTGGGCCGACTACACGCGCAAGGCGCTGGAGGGCAAGAAGGCCACCGAGTTCGACCTCGAACTGGAGGACGGCGCCGACAACCCGTCGCTGCCCTCGACGGGCGACCCCACCGACGCGCCGACCGAGGGCGACACGCCGTCCGACGAGGGCACCACGCCCCCGGACTCGCAGGAGCCCACCGAGCCCGGCGACCCGCCATCCGACGACTCGTCGCCGCCCGCCACCGGCCTGCCCACCGAGCCCACCTTCACCCCGCCGACGGACTCGCCGTCCGGCGGCGCCACCGGTGACCCGGGTGGCGCCATAGGCGGCCCGGGCGGAGCCGGCGGCCCCGGCGGCGGCGACCCGGGCGGCGCGACCGGTGACCCGGGCGGGACCGGCGACCCCGGTGGCGCGACCGGCGACCCCGGCGGAGCCGGCGGCCCCGGTGGCGGCGACCCGGGCGGCACCCTGCCCGACCTCGGCACGGACCCGGAAGACGGCTTCTAGGTCAGCGCCCCACGACAGATCGGCCCCGACGACAGAACAGCCGCTCCCGAATCGGGAGCGGCTGTTCTGCTGGTACGTACGGGCGAGGCGGCCACGGGAGGCCACGGGCCGGGGCGCGGGAGGCCACGGGGCCGGGGGCGCGGGGCCGCGCGGGCGTCAGTGGCCCGACGTCGCCTTGAGGCCGACGACCGCCACGAGGAGCAGCACCACGAAGAAGATCCGGGCGGCGGTGGCGGGCTCGTTCAGCACCACCATGCCCAGCACGGCGGCCCCGGCCGCGCCGATGCCGACCCACACCCCGTAGGCGGTGCCGATCGGCAGCGTCTTGGCGGCCTGCGCCAGCAGCACCATGCTCGTGACGATCCCCGCGCCGGTGAACACGCTCGGCCACAGCCGGGTGAACCCCTCGGTGTACTTCATCCCGATCGACCAGCCCACCTCCAGCAGGCCGGCGACGATCAACAGAACCCAAGCCATGACGGCACCTCCGTGAACCACGTGCTTCAACAGGGGTGCGTCGTCTTTGCCTGACCCGGTACGGCGCGTCTCGTCGGGATGCCTCGACCCTAGCAAGGCACCGCGCGCGAGGTGGTGACGCGGACCACCACCCGGCCCCGGCGGCCGTCCCAGGCAACGATCCGGGCCCTACGACCCGGGCCGCAGGGCCCACGACACGGACCGGGGGCACAGGCTGGGGCGGCATAGGCTCGGCGGCACGAGCTTCGCCGCACAGGCTTGTCGGCACGGGCTCGCGGCTACAGGCCGGGCGGTGCGGGCTCGCGGCTACAGGTACAGACCTGTGGAGTCCTCCGACCCCTCCAGCCGCTCGGCGGCCACCGCGTGCAGGTCCCGCTCGCGCATCAGGACGTACGCGACGCCGCGCACCTCCACCTCGGCCCGGTCCTCTGGGTCGTACAGCACCCGGTCACCCGGCTCCACGGTCCGTACGTTCTGGCCCACCGCGACCACCTCGGCCCAGCCGAGGCGGCGGCCGACAGCGGCGGTGGCCGGAATGACGATGCCGCCGCTGGAACGGCGCTCACCCTCCGGGATGTCGGTACGGACCAGCACCCGGTCATGCAGCATCCGGATGGGCAGCTTGTCGTGGGACGTCTTGGCACTCACGCCATGAAGGTACCTGGCCCGGGCACGGCGGAACGCCGACGGGTCGGCCGTATGTCGCCGTCGCGCCAACCGGCGTCAGCCGTCCGCCCCGCGACCTCGGGGGCCCGCGCCGAGCCGAAGTCACGGCCGCACGGCGAGGGCCACGGCCCGGGGCGGGTCGCGCCCGGGCGGTTAGCGCTTGTCGCGCCGCGAGGCCGTCAGCAGGCCGACCACCGCGACCGCCACCAGCGCGACCGGCACGATGCGCTCCATCCGGGGCGCCCCGTCCTCGGTGACGAACTGGGCCCGCAGGTCGGTGACCGCGCGGTTGGCGGCCACGTACGCCTGCCCGGCCGTGCGGTCCACCGCCCCGGCCACCTTCGCCTTGGCGTCGCCGATGATCGTCTTCGGGTGCACCCGGATGCCGATCTCATCGAGCGTCACAGCGAGCGCTTGCCGCCTGCGAGCAATATCAGCCTCGATCTGCGCAGGGGTCCTGGCTTCCGACACCTCGCTGCCTCCGTCAATTCTCGATGGTCGTGGTGGACAGTCTGTCAGGTCGGCCGGATTCATGCCCCACGGAATCCCCCATCGTGGATCTGGCTAGGGTCGGAGTCAGCGCAACCATCCCCTAAGGAGAGTCATGAGCGAGCGACTGCGGCCCGGCGACACCGCCCCGGCCTTCACCCTCCCCGACGCGGACGGCGAGCAGGTGTCGCTCGCCGACCACGCCGGCCGCAAGGTCATCGTCTACTTCTACCCCGCCGCCCTTACCCCGGGCTGCACCAAGCAGGCGTGCGACTTCACCGACAACCTCGACTTCCTGGCCGGCCACGGCTACGACGTCATCGGCATCTCCCCCGACAAGCCGGAGAAGCTGGCCAAGTTCCGCGACAAGGAGGAGCTGAAGGTCACGCTCCTCGGCGACCCGGACAAGTCCGTCCTTGAGGCGTACGGCGCGTACGGCGAGAAGAAGCTGTACGGCAAGACCGTCACCGGCGTCATCCGCTCCACGGTCATCGTGGACGAGCAGGGCAAGGTCGAGCGCGCGCTGTACAACGTGAAGGCCACCGGGCATGTCGCGAAGATCATCAAGGACCTGGGCCTCTGACCCACCCTCGGCCACCTGACGGCCGACCGCTCCCCAGCGCCCGGCGCCCCGGCCCACCCACTCCGACCGGGCCGCCGGGCGCCGGCGCACCCGCCCGCGGCGCCCACCACCTCTCCCGACGGCTCGCCCCCCTTCGGCGTAACCCCGCCCCTCCCGACTCGTTAACCAGTTCGAAGCTGCGACACGTGGCCGCACGCGGAGGCGGCGGGAGAGCGAGGGGGCGTGGCATGGGGGCGCGGTACGTGGGGGAGGGGCGGGGCGAGCCGGTCGGCGGAGTGGAGCCTGCGGCCCTCGCCGCGGCGGTGGCGGGCAGTGTGTCGTGGGCCGGCGCGATGCGGCAGCTCGGCGTGCGGCCCAGCGGTGGGCGGCGGCGCTCCCTCCAGCGGCAGGTCGCCGAGCACGGCATCGACGCTGGCCACCTCACCGCGCGACGCGCCAGACACACCTACTCCGACGAGGCGATCGCCCGCGCCGTCGCCGCGTCCACGGCCCTGCACGAGGTGGCACGCGCACTGGGCATCCCTCCGGCGCCGGGCACGCTCAGCCACCTTCGCCGACGCATCGCCGCGGCAGGCATCGACGTCGGACACTTTCCGGCCATGCGCCGTCGCGGGACACCCGGACCGGACGAGGGCGGACCGGGCGGGCCGGACCTGCCGTGCGACCTGGCCGAGCTCGAACGGAAGGCGGCGGGCGTCGACAGCGTGCGCGCCCTGGCACGGGCCATCGGCTGGCCCGACGACGGACGCTCGCGCGCGGCCCTGCGCCGCCTGCTGACGCGGTACGACGTCGATGTGACGCACTTTCGCCCGGCCCGGAAGCCCCGCCCCGACCAGCGGCTCACCGAGGCGGTGGCCCGTTCCACGAGCTACGCGGCGGTCGTACGGGCCCTCGGCCTGCCGCCGCACGACGCCAGCACCCGCCGCGTGCAGCGCTGGTCGGCCCAACTCGGCCTGGACACCTCACACTTCGTCCGCCCGTCCCGGCGGGCCCGCGGGAGCGCTCGCTCCACCGCCGGGACCACCGACGTGCTCCGGGTGTGGCCGGTCGACGCGCCCCGCGTCAACCGGGAGCGGCTGCACCGCGCGCTGACCGAGCTGGGCGTACCGGCCCGCTGCGCGTTCTGTGGCAACGAGGGCGAGTGGCGTGGCACCCCGATCACCCTCCAGATCGATCACATCAGCGGCGACTGGCACGACAACCGTCCGGAGAACCTGCGCTACCTCTGCCCGAACTGTCACGCGACCACGGACACCTGGTGTCGCAACCGCCGGCGCGCCCCGGGCACCACGGACGTGAGCTGACCACCCGCCGTGCACCCGCCTGCCGATACAGCCACGCGCCCGCTACCATGGCTGGCGGCTAGCGGCCGTGGCGCAATTGGCTGACGCGCAGCACTTAGGATGCTGTGGGAGAAATCCCTTGAGGGTTCGAGTCCCTCCGGCCGCACAGCTTCGATTCGAAGGGCCGACCCGTTTCCATCCGGGTCGGCCCTTCGGCGCTTTCCGTGACGGTCCGACCGCCGCGCGGACCCTCCACGAGTGAGCCGGACACGGCAGGTCGGGCGGCCGTAGGGGAGGGAGTTCGGGCCCATTCGCCCCCGGTCCGACCGCCCGCGACCGGCCGGCTCACGTCACCCCACCAACTCCCGTACCACCGGCACCAGCCCCCGGAACGCCTTCCCCCGGTGGCTGATGGCGTTCTTCTCGTCGGCGGTCAGCTCCGCGCAGGTGCGGGTCTCGCCGTGGGGCTGGAGGATCGGGTCGTAGCCGAAGCCGCCGGTGCCGGCGGGCTCGTGGCGCAGGGTGCCCTCCAGGCGGCCCTCCACCACGCGCTCGGTGCCGTCGGGCAGGGCCAGGGCCGCGGCGCAGGTGAAGTGGGCGGCCCGGTGGGGGGTGTCGATGTCGCCGAGTTGGGCCAGCAGCAGGTCCAGGTTGGCCTGGTCGTCGCCGTGCCGGCCGGCCCAGCGCGCGGAGAAGATGCCCGGCGCGCCGCCGAGGACGTCCACGCACAGCCCCGAGTCGTCGGCCACCGCGGGCAGCCCCGTGGCCTTCGCCAGGGTGTGCGCCTTGAGCAGCGCGTTCTCGGCGAAGGTGACGCCGGTCTCCTTGACGTCGGGGATCTCGGGGTAGGCGTCGGCGCCGACGAGTTCGACGTCGAGGCCGGCGGCGGTCAGGATCGCGTGGAGTTCGGCGACCTTGTGGGTGTTGCGGGTGGCGAGAATGAGGCGGTTCATGCCCCGATTATCCGGCCCGCCACCCGGACCACGTCCCGCCCCCTCGCCGCACCCACGCTGCCGGCCGACCGCTACTGCCAGCCGGCCACACCGCCGGCCCGCCACCACCGCCGGTCGACCACCGGCCCTCCACCATCACCGGCCGACCGCCGCCCGCGCCGCCGGCCCACCGCCGCTAGTCGATCGCTAGCCCGGCTTGCAGGCGCTCGTCAGCTCCCTGCCGGCGTCGGCGACGGGTGTCAGGTCGGGCTTCTCGTCGTTCCTGATGGCCGTGGTGACGTTGTCCACGGCCTTGTCCAGGTGGTCGAGGGCCTTCTCGATGTCGGCGTTGTCGGTCTTCTTGTCGAGTTCGTCGATGTTCTTGTTGATCTCGTCCAGGGCCTCGTCGGATTTCTTCTCGTTCCCCGAGCCCTCCATGACGGCGCGTTTGAGCACGGCCTGCTGGAGGTCGTCGATGGATTCCGAGACGTCGACCGCTAGCTCCGCGCAGTCCATCGCCTTGTCGACATCGTCCTTGTCGCAGCTCGTCATCAGCGGCACGACCAGCGCGACGGCCGCTACGGCGGTCACGGCGTGGGTGATGCGGCGGCGGTGCATGGCCATGGAACGGGTCCCTCCGAGCGCGTACGCACGAGCCCGGCGACTCCGGGTCCCGTACCTGACACCTGACTAAACGCCGCCAGGGTGGGCGAGGGTTGCTCAACGGGGCGATGTCCGGCCACAGCGGCCGAAGCGGGCCGGGCACGTCGGCGGCCACGGCACACGGACCGGCCCGGCGCGCGCCGGGGTACGCGCCGGGCCACACCGTCGCCGGGCCGCCCCGTCGCCGGGTCCGCCGTCGCTCAGCCCGCTGCCGCTACTCCGCTTCCGCGAGCGCCGCGCGCTGGATGGTGGCCAGTTCGGCGCAGCCGCCGGAGGCGAGGTCGAGGAGGCCGTTGAGTTCGGCGCGGGCGAAGGGCTCGCCCTCGGCGGTGCCCTGGACCTCGACGAAGCGGCCGTCGCCGGTGCAGACCACGTTCATGTCGGTCTCGGCCCGTACGTCCTCCTCGTACGCGAGGTCGAGGAGCGGGACGCCGTCCACGATGCCGACGCTGACGGCGGCGACGGTGCCGGTCAGGGGCTGGCGGCTGGGCTTGAGGAGCTTCTTGGCGTGGGCCCAGGCGATGGCGTCGGCGAGGGCGACGTAGGCGCCGGTGATGGCGGCGGTGCGGGTGCCACCGTCGGCCTGGAGCACGTCGCAGTCGAGGACGATGGTGTTCTCGCCGAGCGCCTTGTAGTCGATGACGGCGCGCAGCGAGCGGCCGATGAGGCGGGAGATCTCGTGCGTGCGGCCGCCGATCTTGCCGCGGACGGACTCGCGGTCGCCGCGGGTGTTGGTGGCGCGCGGCAGCATCGCGTACTCGGCGGTGACCCAGCCTTCGCCGCTGCCCTTGCGCCAGCGCGGTACGCCTTCGCTGAAGCTCGCGGTGCACAGCACTCGGGTGTCGCCGAAGGAGACGAGGACCGAGCCCTCGGCGTGCTTGCTCCAGGAGCGTTCGATGGTTACGGGGCGGAGCTGTTCGGGGGTGCGACCGTCGATACGAGACATGGTTCGACCCTATCGGCAATGCGGCGGGCCTCGTTCCGCGCGGAGCACCCCGCCTGGGGTGCCGCCCGGTACGAGGCCCGCCGCGGGGGCCGTCGCGTTGGGGGCCCAAGTCGCCTGGCCGGTCGGCGGGTTGGCGCTACGGGCGGGCGGCGGCAGGCGGGTGCTGCCGTGGGCGCCGGGTGCCCGGTGCGCCGGGGCCGCCGGGGGCCGGGGCGCCGGGTCAGTGGTCGCGGGGCCGGGTGTGGGGTGCGCCGGTGGGGGCGTACCTCACATCATGTCTTCGATCTCGGCGGCGATGGGGTCGGCGTCGGTGCCGATGACGACCTGGATGGCGGTGCCCATCTTGACGACGCCGTGCGCTCCGGCGGCCTTGAGGGCGGCCTCGTCGACCAGGGAAGCGTCGCTGACCTCGGTGCGGAGGCGGGTGATGCAGCCCTCCACCTCTTCGATGTTGTCGAGGCCACCGAGCCCGGCGACGATCTTCTCAGCCTTGCTGGCCATGTCCACTCCTGTTTTCTCGGCCCTTCGGCGGTCCCGCCGAGCGTTTTTCATACCGTAACGCACGTTTAGACCAACTTCGCGGGCGTATGTCCGTTACTTGGCGAAGGATGGCGATCATCGCCGCGGTGCGAGCTGGCCGTGCCGCGACGACATGTGGTCTACACCAGTATGCGGCAAAGGCGGGCGCCAACTGCCGCCGGGAGGACGGTCATGAGCGTGAGCAGCGCGGCGGCGCCGCGGAAGGCATGGACCTCGTCCTTCTTCCAGGGTTTGCAGAAGCTCGGCCGCAGCCTCCAGCTGCCCATCGCCGTACTTCCCGCGGCGGGCATCCTGAACCGGCTCGGGCAGAAGGACGTGTTCGGCTCCGACGGCCTGGGCTGGGAGAACGTGGCCAAGGTGTTCGCCGGGGCGGGCGGCGCGCTGCTCGATCCGGTGCTGGGGCTGCCCCTGCTGTTCTGCGTGGGCGTGGCGATCGGCATGGCGAAGAAGGCGGACGGCTCGACGGCGCTCGCCGCGGTGGCCGGCTTCCTCGTCTACCACAACGTGCTGGCGCAGTTCCCGGACGACGGCGAGCCGCAGAACCCCGGGGTCTTCGGCGGCATCGTGCTCGGCCTGGTCAGCGCGCGCGTGTGGCAGCGCTTCCACCGTACGAAGCTGGTCGACTGGCTCGGCTTCTTCAACGGTCGACGGCTGGTGCCGATCATGATGTCGTTCGGCGGCCTGCTCTTCGCGGTGCTGTGCCTGTGGATCTGGCCGCCGGTCGGCGACGCGCTGGTGGACTTCAGCGACTGGCTGACCGGGCTCGGCTCGTGGGGCTCGGGCCTGTTCGGGGTGGCCAACCGGGCGCTGCTGACGGTGGGGCTGCACCAGTTCCTGAACACCTTCGTCTGGTTCCAGTACGGGGACTACACGGCCTCCGACGGGAAGACGTACCAGGGCGACATCAACCGCTTCCTCAACGGCGACCCCAGCGCGGGCATCTTCACCTCGGGCTTCTTCCCGATCATGATGTTCGCGCTGCCCGCCGCCGCGCTGGCCATCGCGCACTGCGCCAGGCCCGACCGGCGCAAGGAGGTCGGCGGCATGATGCTGTCGGTCGGCCTGACGTCGCTGGTGACCGGCATCACGGAGCCGATCGAGTACTCGTTCCTGTTCGTGGCGCCGGCGCTGTACGCGGTGCACGCGGTGCTCACGGGCGTGTCGATGGCGGTGACCTGGGCGCTCGGTATCCACGACGGGTTCAGCTTCTCGGCCGGCCTGATCGACTACCTCATCAACTGGGGCCTGGCCACCAAGCCGTGGCTGATCATCCCGATCGGGCTGTGCTTCGCGGTGGTCTACTACTTCCTCTTCCGCTTCCTGATCATCCGCTTCGACCTGCCGACGCCGGGTCGTGAGCCGGACGCGGAGGAGATGGAGAAGGAGAACGTGAAGTAGCGGCGGGTTCCCGCCTCCGCCGGGCCCGACAGCGACGGGTTCCGGCCCCACCCGGCCCGGCGGCGGCGACTTCCGGCCCCGTCCGGGCGCGGACCCCGGTCCGTCTGAGCCCATTCCCGAGCCACCGTCCGGGCCCCGAGCCGGGGGCATACCGCCGGCGCCCCCGTCAGGTGACCGGTCACCATCGCTCCCCCGTCGACCGGAGCCCCACGCGTCCCGTACGCTCACCCGCGTTGGTCGCGCACCGCGCGTCCCGCATGCCCCGTACCCCGTACGCTCCCCGCGGCGGTTGAGCGCCCCACGGCCCATCCGCGCCGCGTCGGGAATCCCCGTGTTTTCGCACGTCAGCACCGCGATGCGGGCCGTCGACGACGGACGGTCGGGTGCCGCCGTGGACGGGTGCCAGCCAAGTTGGCCAAAGCCCCTCCCCGGCCGACGGGGACCTGTCACTCTGGGTGGTCCAGTCCACTGAAAACTGGTGATTCCGTTCCAGGTAAGCCCGTGCTAAAAATGGTCTAAACCACTGAGGTGGATAAGCCAGGAAGCGGGCATTCCCCCTGAGAGCCCGCCTCACCAGGAGGAATCCCATGAGTACGGCCACCGCCAAGGCGGCCCCGGCGAAAAAGCGGGGCGCAGGCGCCATCCAGGGCATGCAGAAGATCGGCCGCAGCCTTCAGCTTCCGGTGGCCGCTCTGCCCGCCGCCGGCATTCTCAACCGGCTCGGCCAGGACGACGTCTTCGGCAAGGACGGGCTCGGCTGGAACAAGCTCGCCGAGATCTTCGCCCACGCGGGCAACTCGCTCTTCGACAACCTCGCGCTGCTGTTCTGCGTGGGTGTGGCGATCGGCTTCGCCAAGAAGGCCGACGGCACCACGGCGTTCGCCGCCCTCGTCGGCTTCCTCGTCTACAAGAACGTGCTGACCGGCTTCGTCAGCGACGTCACCGGCAAGCCGCAGGACCCGGGCGTGCTCGGCGGCATCGTGGTCGGCATCACCGCCGCCGTGCTGTGGGAGAAGTACCACCGCACCCGGCTCCCCGACTGGCTGGGCTTCTTCAGCGGTCGCCGCTTCATCCCGATCCTGATGTCCTTCGCGGGCCTGGGCTACGGCGTGATATTCGGCTACGCGTGGGCCCCGATCGGCGACGGCCTGAACAACTTCGCCGAGTGGCTCTCGGGCAACGGCTCGATCGGCTCCGGCATCTTCGGCCTGGTCAACCGACTGCTCATCCCGGTCGGCATGCACATGCTGCTGAACTCGTTCGCCTGGTTCCAGTTCGGTGACTACACCGCCGCCGACGGCAAGACGTACAACGGCGACATCGCGCGCTACTTCCACGACGACCCGTCGGCCGGAATGTTCATGACCGGCTTCTTCCCGATCATGATGTTCGCGCTGCCGGCCGCCGGTCTGGCCATCGCGCACTGCGCCCGCCCCGAGCGCCGCAAGGCCGTGATGGGCATGATGATCTCGATCTCGCTGACCGCGTTCGTCACCGGTGTCACCGAGCCGCTCGAGTTCTCCTTCATGTTCCTGGCCCCGGTCCTGTACGGCATCCACGCCGTCCTCACCGGTGTCTCCATGGCGCTGACCTGGGCGCTCGGCATCCGCAGCGGCTTCACCTTCTCCGGTGGCCTCTTCGACTACCTGCTCGGCTACTCGCACAGCGAGAAGGCGTGGTTGATCATCCCGATCGGCCTGGTCTTCGCGGCCATCTACTACACGGTCTTCCGCTTCGCGATCCTGAAGTTCAACATCCCGACCCCGGGTCGCGAGCCGGAGGACTCCCTCGACGACGCCGCCGCCGAGGCTGCCGCCGAGGCCGCGGCCGAGGAGCGCAAGCAGGCGCGGAAGGCGGCCAAGGCCGCCGAGCGCTCGGCGGAGGTGCCGGCGCAGGCCACCGGCGAACCAGCACCCGACGGCGACAAGAAGCCGTAACGGCCGCGGCGCCCGCGCCGCACGAGCACCACACGAAGGTCCCCGCACCGCCGTCCGCGGTACGGGGACCTTCGTCGTCCTGCTGGGCTGGCTTGTGTGGCTCGGCCGGCTCGTTGTGGCGCGCGCCCGGCCGCCGGGGCCCGGGCGCGGCTCACACCTCGTACGTCGCGCCCGCCTTGGCCAGCTCCGCCGGGCCCTTGAAGACCGCCTGCGCGTCGCGCAGGTTGACCTGCGGGTCGGTCCACGGCGGGATGTGCGTGAGCAGCAGCCGGCCGACCCCGGCCCGTTCGGCGTGCTCGCCGGCCTGGCGGCCGTTGAGGTGCAGCTCGGGGATGTCCTCCTTGCCGTGCGTGAACGCGGCCTCGCACAGGAAGAGGTCACAGCCGTCGGCCAGCTCGTGCAGCGCCTGGCACGGGCCGGTGTCCCCGGAGTAGACGAGCGAGCGGCCGCCGTACTCGACGCGGAACCCGAACGCCTCGACCGGGTGGCAGACCCGTGCCGTACGCACCGTGAAGGGGCCGACCGTGAAGGTGCCCGGCGTCAGCGTCCGGAAGTCGAAGACCTCCCCCATGCACTTCTCGTGCGGCACGTCGCCGTACGCGGTGACCAGCCGCCGCTCGGTGCCCTCCGGCCCGTAGACGGGGATGGCGCCCGCCCGCCCGCCGTCGAACCGGTAGTAGCGCGCCACGAAGTAGCCGCACATGTCGACGCAGTGGTCGGCGTGCAGGTGCGAGAGGAGCACGGCGTCGAGGTCGTAAAGACCGCAGTGGCGCTGCAGCTCGCCGAGGGCGCCGTTGCCCATGTCGAGCAGCAGCCGGTAGCCGTCGGCCTCGACGAGGTAGCTCGAACAGGCCGATTCCGCGGACGGGAACGACCCCGAGCATCCGACGACGGTGAGCTTCATGAAGCAGGAACCTCCTTGGGGGTACGCCGTGCCGGAGTTCCCAGCCCTCGGCATGGGGAACCTCAGGGGGCGGAGACCGGGGGGTCATGCGGTGCCCACGAGCGTAAGGCGCGAAAGGGCTGGTCGCTCCCCGGCCAGCGCGCGTTGTGGGCGATGTCACCGGTACGAGGGCGCGGGTGTTCGATGGCCGGCGTCGGCCGCTTCCGAACGCGGCCGGCGGGGTACCCGAACCGGCCGCGCGCCCCCGTGGCCCGGGCCTCGCGCGCCCGTTCGGAACCGGCGCGCACGGCTGGCGTCCCGTCCCCCGGCCGTGCGGGTACGCGCCGCGGCGCGTCGTACGGGCTCGCTTGCGGCCGTCCGGTTCGGGTGGTGCGATCGACGTCCCGGGCGGGCCGCGGCCGTCGCGCGGACGGGTTCGCTGGCGCGGGGTGGGACGGCGGAGGCGAAGGGAGGCGGCATGGGGTTCTCGTGGTGGCCCGCGGTGGCCGTGGTGCTGGCACTGGCGCTGGTCGCCGCCGTCAGCGACGGCCTCGGCCGGGTGTGGGTACGGCGCCGGCCGCGCCGCTTCGGGCGGCCGGAACGCGAGCGGCCCGGCCGACGGGGGTCGACCGGGCGCGGGGAGGACGGCGGGGCCGGGTCCGAGGAGGAGTAGGCCGCCGGGCGGGGGCGGGCGGTCGCCGCGCGCGGGCCCGGCGGCGGCCGGGGTCAGGTCCGGGGGCCGGCGGGTCAGGCCTGGGGGTCGGCGGCCCGGCGGCGGCCGGGGCTCTCCCCTGGCCGTCGCCGGTGTGCCGTCAGGCCCAGAGCTGGCCCTGGAGGGTGGCGATGGCCTCCTCCGTGGTGACCGCCGTGTAGACGCCGGTGGACAGGTACTTCCAGCCGCCGTCGGCGACGACGAACGCGATGTCGGCGCTGACGCCGGCGCGCTCGGCCTTGCGGGCGACGCCGAGCGCGGCGTGCAGGGCCGCGCCGGTGGAGATCCCGGCGAAGATGCCCTCCTCGGCGAGGAGTTCGCGGGTACGGCGCACCGCGTCCTCGCTGCCCACCGAGAACCGGGTGGTGAGCACGGACTCGTCGTACAGCTCGGGGACGAAGCCCTCCTCCAGGTTGCGCAGCCCGTAGACGAGGTCGTCGTAGCGCGGCTCGGCCGCCACGATCTGCACGTCGGGGACCTGCTCGCGCAGGTAGCGGCCGACGCCCATCAGGGTGCCGGTGGTGCCGAGCCCCGCGACGAAGTGCGTGATCGAGGGGAGGTCGGCGAGGATCTCGGGGCCGGTGGTGGCGTAGTGGGCGCCCGCGTTGTCCGGGTTGCCGTACTGGTAGAGCATGACCCAGTCGGGGTGCTCGGCGGCCAGTTCCTTGGCGACCCGTACGGCCGTGTTCGAGCCGCCGGCGGCCGGCGAGGAGATGATCTCCGCGCCCCACATGGCCAGCAGTTGGCGGCGCTCCTCGCTGGTGTTCTCCGGCATGACGCACACGATGCGGTAGCCCTTGAGCTTGGCCGCCATGGCGAGCGCGATGCCGGTGTTGCCCGAGGTGGGCTCCAGGATGGTGCAGCCCGGGGTCAACCGGCCGCTCTTCTCGGCCTGTTCGACCATGTGGAGCGCGGGGCGGTCCTTGATCGAACCCGTCGGGTTGCGGTCCTCCAGCTTGGCCCAGACCCGCACGTCGGCGGAGGGCGAGAGGCGGGCGAGCCGCACCAGCGGGGTGTTGCCGATGGCGGCCAGCGGGCTGTCGTACCGCATCAGGCCGCGTCGTTCCGGCCGGGGGCGCCGCCGGCGACGGCGGGCAGGATGGTGATGCTGTCGCCGTCCTTGAGGGAGGTCTTGATGCCGCCGAGGAACCGCACGTCCTCGTCGTTCAGGTAGACGTTGACGAAGCGGCGCAGCTCGCCGCTGTCCTCCACCAGGCGCGCGCGGATGCCCGGGTGCCGCGTTTCGAGGTCGGTGAAGAGCGCTTCGATGGTGTCCCCGCTGCCTTCGACCTTCTTCTGGTCGTCGGTGTAGGTGCGGAGGATGGTCGGGATGCGGACCTCGATGGCCATGGCTGAGCTCCTGTCGGAGTGCGGAGGTGCGGAATGTCGACTGAACGGCACGCGGCTGCGCGTGGACTTCGGCGCGGTGTGCGCTCGGGCGTGGCCGCGAGGGTCAGGCGGCGGCGCGCGGCGGACAGATGGCGCTGGCGAGGCGGCACAGATCGACGTGCAGCCGCGCGACGAGCAGGGAGCCCGGCGGCGTGGCGGGGTGCGCGCGGGTCACCCCCCGGCGGGTTGCGGCGTTCACGTCATGGACAACCATGCGCTCATCGTATCGATTCCCGCTCGCGCTCCGGATAGCCCGTCTTGGCTGGTGGACTCCGGCGTTGCGGCATGTGAGACGGGAGGGCGCCGCGCGGCCCGCCGCCGGCGCCGGGCACGGCGGTCGCGGGGCGCGCGGCGGCCCGCCCGCGTGGGCCTCAGTAGGCCTCGACGACGCGTACCTCCTCCTCGGTGACCACGCCGTCCACGATGCGGAACGAGCGGAACTGGAAGGGGCCGGCGTCGTCGGTGTCGGCGGTGGAGACGAGCACGTAGTGGGCGCCCGGCTCGTTCGCGTACGAGATGTCCGTACGGGACGGGTACGCCTCGGTCGCGGTGTGCGAGTGGTAGATGATCACGGGGACCTCGTCGCGGTCGTCGAGGTCGCGGTAGAGCTTGAGCAGGTCGCCGGAGTCGAACTCGTAGAACGTGGGCGAGCGGGCCGCGTTGAGCATCGGGATGAACCGCTCGGGCCGGTCGCTGCCCTCCGGGCCCGCGACCACGCCGCACGCCTCGTCGGGGTGGTCGGCGCGCGCGTGGGCGACGATCTGGTCGTGGAGGGCCTGGGTGATGGTCAGCATGGCGACAGCATAAGGAGGCCCGCGCGCCGGCCCCGGGCGGGGCGTGGGGCCCCGTGGGCGGCCCGCGCGGGGCGCTGAACGAGGACGGGGCCCGGCCCGTACCCGCCTGCGCGGGTACGGGCCGGGCCCGGGTGCGGCGCGGGGCCGCGGGTGCGCCCGGTGGGCGCGTCGAGCGGGTGCTGCCTCAGTCCTTGCCGGGGGTGGTGTCCCCGTCGCCCGGTGCGGGCTCGTCGGACGCCTTGGCCGCGCCACCGTCGGCGGACCCGGCGGTCCCGGCGGCCGGGGCGGACTTCTGCGTGACCACGGACGGCTCGCTGTCGCCCCAGTCCGCGTTGGCCGCGGCCATCGAGTAGTCCTTGCGGGCGAACGCCTGCGGGTTGCGGGACTTTATGACGAAGTAGCCGATGGTCAGCAGCACGGCCCAGATCGGCGCCGCGTAGAGCGAGACCCTGGCGTCCTCGTCGAAGCCCATCAGGACGATGACCATCCCGATGAAGCACAGCGCGAAGATGCTGGTGTACGGGGCGCCGGGGGCCCGGAACGTGGACCTCGGCAGTTCGCCCCGGTTGGCCTTGGCCCGGTAGCGGAGCTGCGAGAACAGGATCATGATCCAGGCCCACATGCCGGAGATGGTCGCGAAGGAGACGACGTAGTCGAACGCCTTCGACGGCCACTCGTAGTTGATCCAGACGCCGACCATCATGAGCGCGGCCGAGACGCTGGTGCCGAACAGCGGCAGGCCGTTCTTGGTGAGCCGGGTGAAGATCTGCGGGCCCTGACCGTTGAGCGCCAGGTCACGCAGCATGCGGCCGGTGGAGTACATGCCGGAGTTACACGAGGACAGCGCCGCGGTGAGCACCACGAAGTTCACGATGCCCGCGCCCGCCGGGAGGCCGATCTTCTGGAAGGCGGCCACGAAGGGGCTGGTGTCCGGCGCGAACTCGGTCCAGCTCACCACCGAGAGGATGATGATCAGGGCGCCGAGGTAGAAGACGGCGATGCGCCACGGCACGGTGTTGATGGCCTTGGGCAGGGTCTTCTTGGGGTTGACCGACTCGCCCGCCGTGACGCCGACGAGTTCGACGGCGAGGAAGGCGAACATCACGATCTGCAGGGTCATCAGCGTGCCGTCGATGCCCTTGGGGAAGAAGCCGCCGTCCGACCACAGGTGGCTGAAGGAGGCCGTGTCGCCGGCGTCGGAGAAGCCGATGGTGATCACGCCGAGGCCGATCAGGATCATGCCGAGAATGGCGGTGACCTTGATCATGGAGAACCAGAACTCAAGCTCGCCGAAGAGTTTCACCGAGATGAGGTTGGCACCGAAGAGAATGACCGTGAAGACCAGCGCGGACACCCATTGCGGAATGTCACTCCACCAGTACTGCATGTATTTCGCCGCGGCGGTGACTTCCGTGATGCCGGTGACGACCCAGAAGAGCCAGTAGGTCCAGCCGGTCACAAAGCCGAAAAAGGGGCCCAGGAACTCCCGGGCGTACTCAGAGAAGCTGCCGGAAACGGGGCGGTACATGAGCAACTCGCCCAGCGCCCGCATGATGAAGAAGATGACAAGACCAGCGACGGCATAGGCGAGGATGAGGCTGGGGCCAGCCTTGGTGATCGCCTTTCCGGCACCGAGGAAGAGCCCCGTGCCAATGGCGCCACCGATGGCGATCATCTGAATCTGTCGGGCTCCCAGTCCTCG
Organism: Streptomyces sp. 71268; assembly: GCF_029392895.1. Classification (NCBI taxonomy): domain Bacteria; kingdom Bacillati; phylum Actinomycetota; class Actinomycetes; order Kitasatosporales; family Streptomycetaceae; genus Streptomyces; species Streptomyces sp. 71268. The sequence goes on along the minus strand of NZ_CP114200.1, from coordinate 5,583,352 downwards.
CTGGTAGCCCTCGTCGGTCGCGACCCCTGTGGCCTCGCTGCCGTCGTCGTTCCGCGTGTCGACCTGCGCTGAGGTCATAAGTGGTGCGCCTTTCTCCATACCGATCCGGATTGTCCGGATCGGGTCCCGATCCCCCCGGATGGAGTCCTGCACGCCGACGATCGGTCGGCACAGCGCTCCCGCCGCGACAGGGGTGGCGTCGCGGACGGCAGGTCGTGAAGATTTACCACGAGCCGACCTGAGATCAGTAGAGACGAGCGCGACGCAGGTCACGAAAAAAATAGGACAAACTACGGATCAGTGTTCGATACCCACCGGCGCGGTGATGGGATCGTTATGCGGATTTGAGCCTCCGTTGAGCGAACCACAAGTCACGATCTATCCGGATATGGTGACCGCTCCGTCGTCCCCGTCGCGGGGCTGTTCGAGGAACCAAGATCACCCGGACAGCGGGCCCACACGCCACCCGGCGGCCGGAAGCTCTGCTTCCAGCGGCCGGAGCCACCCCTTCCGACGGCCGGAAGCCCCGCTTCCAGCGACCGACCGGCCGCCTCACCCGGACCGCTCCGCCCGCCGGAGTGTTCGCCTCCGGTGCGCTCCGGCAGCCACCCGGGCCGCGCTCCGGCCGACCGTGGCGGGCCTCGTCGCGGGCGGCGTCCCAGCTCAGACCGTACGCCACCGCGAGCGCCGGCGGCGCGGGCCGCCGGGCCGGGACCCCGGCGAGCGCCTTGGCAAGCGCCCGCGACGCCCTTGTCGCGCACATGCCGCCGCACCATCATCACCGGTACGCCACCCCGCGACCACGGGCGGGTCGTACTTCACGCCACCGCCACACCGCCTCCACACCCCGCCCCGGGGGCCGGGGGCACCCGGGCTACGCGCCGCACGGCTCCCGGCCGCGCGCCCGGGGACCGGACGGCGCGCGGCGGTCCGTGGACCTCGGCGTAGGCGGCGGGGGCGATGGCCCCCGGTGTCGCCGTCGACTACGGCATCAGCGTTTCGATGAGGGACTCCTGCATTCCGCCCAGCCACAGGTAGGCCATCACCATCGGCTTACGCGGGTCGGAGTCGGGCAGCGTGTACAGCTCGCTGGCCTCCTCGTCGTCGTCGGAGACCTCAAGCCGGGCCCCGATCGCCAGCCGCAGGTCGTTGAGCGCGCCGAGCCACTGCCGGGAGGAGTCCGGGCCCAGTTCGAGCACCGCGCCGCCGGAGCCCAGCGCGTCCAGGCCGCGCACCATCGCCAGCGCGTCGTCCCGCTTGCGCGCCCGCAGGTCGTTCTCCGTGAAGCGGCGGAACTCGGCCGCCGCGGCCCGCGTCCGCTCGTCGTCGGCCGCCCCGGGGCCGCCGTACGCGTCGGGGAAGAGCCGGGCGAGCGCCGGGTCGGAGGGCGGGCTGCTCGGGCCCTCGGCGAAGAGCGCGGCCAGCGGGTCGTCCTCCTCCGCCGCCTCGCCGGGCCCGATCAGTTCGAGGAGCTGGACGGCGAGGCTGCGCAGGATGGAGATCTCCACCTCGTCCAGCGCCACGGCGGCGCCGCCGCCGGGCAGCGCCTCGAAGTGCCCCGCCATCAGCGGTCCTGCTGGAGGGTCGCCCACAGGCCGTAGCCGTGCATGGCCTGTACGTCGCGTTCCATCTCCTCGCGGCTCCCGCTGGAGACGATCGCGCGACCCTTGTGGTGGACGTCCATCATCAACCGGTGTGCCTTGTCCTTGGGATAGCCGAAGTAACTCTGGAAGACGTACGTCACGTAACTCATGAGGTTCACGGGGTCGTTGTGGACCACGGTCACCCAGGGCACGTCCGGCTCGGGCACCTCGACGGGCGCCTCGCTCGCGTCGGGCCGCTCGATCTCGGTGGGGGCCACGCTGAGCAGCGGATGCGGCACGGCACGTGCGACAGCGGGTGGACAGGGATGGGCGCTCACCCTGCCCATGCTGCCACCCGACGTGGCCTGGCGCACAAACGGCCCTAGAAATCGTCACTCTGACGAATAATGGGGGTAGCATCCCCCCAACCGCTCCACCCGAGACGCGGGGTCCACCCCGCCGTGACCGCTGGGAACGCCATGAACGCCAAGAACGCCCCGACCACCGCGCACGCCGCGGCCGGCGGGAACGCGATGAACACCGCGGACCTTGGGCTGCCGGTCGACGTGCCCTCCACCGCGCTCTTCACCGACCGGTACGAGTTCACCATGTTGCAGGCGGCGCTGCGGGGCGGCACCGCGGGGCGCCGCTCGGTCTTCGAGGTCTTCACCCGACGGCTGCCCGAGGGCCGACGCTACGGCGTGCTCGCGGGCACCGGGCGCGTCCTGGACGCCGTGGAGAACTTCCGCTTCGACAGCGGCATCCTCGGCTTCCTCTCCGACCAGCGGATCGTGGACGAGACCACGCTGAACTGGCTGGCCGACTACCGCTTCTCCGGCGACATCCACGGCTACCCCGAGGGCGAGGTCTACTTCCCCGGCTCGCCGCTGATGCGCGTCGAGGGCACCTTCGGCGAGGCCGTGCTCCTTGAGACGGTGATCCTGTCCATCCTCAACCACGACTCGGCCGTCGCCGCCGCCGCGTCCCGGATGGCCGTCGCGGCCGGTGGCCGCCCGCTGATCGAGATGGGCGCCCGCCGCACCCACGAGCTGGGCGCCGTCGCCGCGGCCCGGGCCGCCTACGTCGGCGGCTTTTCGACCACCTCCGACCTGGCCGCCGGCTTCCGCTACAACATCCCGACCGTGGGCACCAGCGCGCACGCCTTCACGCTGCTGCACGACAGCGAGCGGGACGCGTTCACCGCGCAGGTCGCCGCGCTCGGCAGCGGCACCACGCTGCTGGTGGACACCTACGACGTGGCCGAGGCGGTGCGCACCGCCGTCGAGATCGCCGGCCCCGAGCTGGGCGCCGTACGCATCGACTCCGGGGACCTGCTGCTGCTGGCGCACCGGGTGCGCCAGCAGCTCGACGACCTCGGCGCCCACCAGACCAAGATCGTGGTGACCAGCGACCTGGACGAGTACGCCATCGCCTCGCTGGCCGCCGCCCCGGTGGACGCGTACGGGGTCGGCACCCAGTTGGTCACCGGCAGTGGCCACCCGACCTGCTCCATGGTCTACAAGCTGGTCGCCCGGGCCGCCTCCGACGACCCCGCGGCGCCGCTGGTCCCGGTCGCCAAGAAGTCCATGGGCGGCAAGACCTCCGTCGGCGGGCGCAAGTGGGCCGCCCGCCGCCTGGACGCGCAGGGCGTGGCCGAGGCCGAGGTCGTGGGCTCGGGCCCGGTGCCGCCGGAGCTGGCGGACCGGCAACTCCAGGTGGAGCTGGTACGCGGCGGCCGGGTCGTCGCCCGCGAGCCGCTCGACGCGGCCCGCGACCGGCACACCGCCGCCCGCGCCGGGCTGCCCCTGTCGGCGACCCAGCTCTCCCGTGGCGAGCCGGTGCTGCCGACCGAGTACGCCACCGAGCCGGCCACGTACGCCTGAGCGGCCACGGGCCACCAGCCGACGCCGGGCCCGAACCGGGTCCGGCGTCGGCTGGCTGGCCGGCCCGCCGGCGCGGCGGCCGAGCAGCCAGCCAGCGGGCCGTCGCTCGTTGCGGGGGTGGTCGGCGGCCACACGTGTGACGGGCGGTGCGTCCGGGAAGACCAGGGGCGCGCCCGCCGCCCGCGGCACACGTACTCCCGTGCGACCCGTTCGGTGTCTACCCTCGGTGACACCGGATCGGGGTGCACACCGATCCCTACCTCGTCCCCATCCGGAAGGCACGCGCCATGTACCGGGCACTGATCGTCATCGACGTGCAGAACGACTTCTGCGAGGGCGGCAGCCTCGCCGTCCAGGGCGGTTCCGACGTCGCCGCCGCCATCACGGACCTGATCGGTCAGGCCGCCCCCGGCTACCGGCACATCGTGGCGACCCGCGACTACCACATAGACCCGGGCGACCACTTCTCCGACCACCCCGACTACGAGCACTCCTGGCCCGTGCACTGCCTGGCGGGCACCGAGGGCAGCGGCTTCCACCCCAACTTCGCGCCGGCCGTCGCCGCCGGCTCGCTGGACACGGTCTTCGACAAGGGCGCCCACTCGGCGGCGTACAGCGGCTTCGAGGGCGCCGACGAGAACGGCACGCCGCTGGAGCGCTGGCTGCGGGAGCGCGAGGTGAGCGAGGTGGACGTGGTCGGCATCGCCACCGACCACTGCGTACGGGCCACGGCCCTGGACGCCCGCCGCGCCGGCTTCGACACGCACGTGCTGCTCGACCTGACGGCGGGCGTGGCCGAGCACACCACCGAGCGGGCGCTGAAGGAGATGCGCGCGGCCTCGGTGCGGCTGACCGGCACGCCGGTACTCCGCTCGGCCTGACCGGGCCGGCCCGGCGTCAGCCCAACCATCCGCCGCGGGCACCCGCCCACGGGCGCCCCGCGGGTCAGGCGGGTGCGGTGGGTGAGCGCAGCGTGCTGCGCAGCAGCGCCCGGATCGGGTGCCAGGACTCGGTGTCGTCGTCGGGGGCGGCCCGCCAGACCAGCCCGTCGGGGTGGTGCAGCACGGCCGTGATCTCGTCCGGGGTCGGGGGTTCCGCGTTGCCCCGCAGGTAGACCGCGCGCAACCCCAGGTTGCGCAGTCGGGTCAGGGCGCGCTGCCGGTTCGCGGCGTGCACCAGGATGCGGATGCGCGGGCCCATGGCGGCGGCCCCGCTGAGCGCCCCGGTGCGAATGAACGCGCTTTCTGTCTCAGCCGTCGCAGCGGCCTCAGTGGGCCCACCGACCACTCCGGAACCGCCACCGCCCGCCGCGTAAGTCCCGTGACCCAGCGTGCCGCCGGGGCCACGAACCGTCGGCCGACCGAACGGGCTGGGCAGCGAAACCGCCACCACCACATCGCCGCCCGGAAGCTTGGTGAATCCACCGCCTGCCATGCTCTCGATCGCCCCCTGAGACGTCGCGTCAACAAGAATCTCGTAGGGGCATCTAAACGCGAATCGGCCGCCGCCCGCTAGGGGCGACGGCCGATACCGCTGTGACCTGCGACTATGTCACTTCCGGCTGGAAGGGCCGACGCGGAGGGTCATCGTGGACCCGTCCCACGCCTCGTGCAGGATCCTGATCTGGGTGTTGGTGTCAGGAACCTTAACGCCACCGGTCGGGTTGGTGTCGTACCAGTAGGTGCCCTTGCGGTCGTCGAAGACGGACACGCCGCGCTTCGACGGCACCCGCGTGGCCTTGCCGTCCTTGTGAACGGTGTAGCCGTCGGTGCGGAAGTGGCTGAAGGTGGAGTCGTACGCCTGGAAGCGGTTGCGCATCAGGGTGCCGTCCGACCACTTCTCGGGCTTGGCGTGCGCGTCGACCGGCAGGATCTGACCCGAGCCCGGGTGCGCGCTCACGTTGTTGTCGGGCGTGGCGGTGTCCCACAGCCAGATCAACAGGCCGTTCTGGTACGGGTAGTGCTCGACCCAGTCCGGCCGGGTGGAGGTCCAACCGTAGTTGTACGGGCCGACCTTGAGGGTCTTGTCGTAGCTGACGTACTGCCGGTTCTCCGCGATGTAGTACTGCGGGTAGTCCTTGGTGAAGGACTCGCCGATGCGCGAGAAGCCCTTGCTGGTCCAGCCGTTGTCGTCACCCTCGGCGCCGTCCTGGAAGAGCGGCTTGCCGTCGGCCGTCACGCTGATCTCGTCGGCCGCGAAGCCGTTCTGCGCGGCGCCACCGTCGGTCTGGTAGCGGAAGCGCACGTCGATCTTCTGACCCGCGTAGGCGTCCAGCGGGTACGAGAGCTTCTTGTACGCGCCCGAAACCCCGTGCAGCGCCGGCTTGTTGCCGCCGTCGCGCGGGATCTGCTTGCCGTCGGCCGTGCCGTCGACGGGCGTCCAGTTGGCGCCGCCGTCGGTGGAGACCTCCGCGTAGAGGTAGTCGTAGTTCTCCTCGATGTCCCACCAGCCCTGGAGGTCGAGGGACGCCTTGGCCTTGCCGGTCAGGTCCACCGGGCGGGCCAGGGTGTTCTTGAGGTCGTTGCCCATGCCGCTCCACCACTGCTTGCCGCCGGCGGCCGGCCGCACGATCTTGGTGGTGCTGGACTTGGACGGCAGCTCGACCAGGAGCGCCTGCTTGTCCTTGGTGTTGTACTCGGCCACGCCCAGCTTGTGGGTGGAGCGCGTGGCGGCCTTGGCCTGGTCGTAGTTGAGCCAGCCGAGCTGGAGCTTGTCCCAGGCGTTCATGTCGCCGGGCAGGTCACCGATGGTGTCCTTGCCCTCGCCGAGCCATGAGCCGGTGGACATCAACGACCAGAAGGCGACCGAGGACTCGGCGCGGTTCGTGGTGTCGTACTCGTCCGGCAGGCCGAGGTCGTGGCCGTACTCGTGGGCGAAGACGCCGAGTCCGCCGTTCTCCGGCTGCATCGTGTAGTCGCCGACCCAGATGCCGGTGCTGCCGATCTGGGCGCCACCGGACCTGTTGCCCTCCGGGCCCGTCTTGCCGGCGTCGGTGCCGTACGCGTACCAGCGGTGCGCCCACAGCGCGTTCTCGCCCTGCACGCCGCCGCCGGCCGACTCGTCCTCGCCCGCGTGGACGATCTGGAAGTGGTCGATGTAGCCGTCGGGCTCGTTGAAGTTGCCGTCACCGTCGAAGTCGTAGCGGTCCCACTGGTCGTACTTGGCCAGGTCCGCCTTGATCTGCGCGTCGGTGCGGCCGGCGGCCTTCTGGTCCTCGGCCCACCGGGTCACGCCGTCGCGGATCAGGTCCCAGGCGTTGGAGCAGTTGGTGTCGCCGCAGTAGTTGGAGCCGTAGCGGGCCTCGTTGTAGTCGACCTTGACCCAGTCGGAGACCTCGCCCTCGACCGAGTAGCGGCCCGAGGACTGCTTCTCGTAGTACTTCTTGAGCGATTCCTTGTTCTTCGCCTTCGAGAAGTACAGGTCCTCGAAGTGCTTGCGGTTGTAGTCCGCCTTCCAGGCCGTGCTGTTGTCCTTGGCACGGTCCGGCTTGGCTATCTGGTTGTGCGCGGGGCCGGGGTCGCCGCCGTACTTCTTGACTGGGGGCTGCGGACCGTCCGGGCCGTCGGGGTCGTACGTGGTCTCGTTGTCGACCTTGTCGCCGAACTCGACCAGGATCGTGAAGATCTTGTCGGTCTTCTCCCGGCCCAACTCGACGTACTTGCCGCGGTCGAGCTTGACCACCTGGGACGCGCCACGGCGTTCGGCCTTGGCCTCGCCGGAGATGACCTGACGCAGCGCGTCCTCGCGCTGCGCCTTCTGCTGCTCGCTGAACGGGCCTTCCAGGTCGTGCTCGACGTGCTTGCGCGGTGCGGCGGGGTCGTGGCTCGCCGCCTCCGTCGCCGCCGGGGCCTTGGCCGCCGGGGCGCTGCTACGGTCGTCGGCCTGGGCCGCGCTCACCGAGAGCGCGCCGGCTCCGAGAGCGCCGATCACCGTGGCGATGGCGATGGGTCTCATCGCCCTCCGTTGACTTTTCACCTGAGTACTGCCTCCCCAGTCAAGATGAGTGTCGCTATTTGACCGGAGTTAATGCAGAAAAGACAGACCTTGACTTGGACACGCCAGCCCAGTACGTTTTTTGCCCTTCACGCTCCGCATAGCGAACGGCTGGGCGGTGTAATCCAGAGGCGCTCACCAAGTCGCCGCAGTCGGCTCAGTTGTCGGGCGTGGGCCGTCGCGTGCTCACGGGCGGGCACGTCGGGTCCGCCGTCGCTGATGTGAAGCAGGCGTACGCCTCGACCCCGGGCTTGGCGCTCGGGGCGGGCGCCAACTCCTCGACGGCATCGGCACATTCGGACGGGATGGCGTAGTCCCGGGCCTCGACCACAATCCGCTGTTCGATCACCGACCCTCGTTCGGTCGCCAACGGTTGCTCGGTCGCCGCCTCGCGCACGTGCCGATCCCGCCCGTACTCGATCTCGCTCGCGATCTCGACGCACTGCGCGTACGACAGCGGCGGCGTTGTCGAGGAGGGACTCGACTCCGGCCCCTCGGGCACACCCGGCCGGGCCGCCAGGACGATTCCGGCGGCAGCGGCCAACACGGCGACGGTTCCCAGTACATGACGCACGACGGGTCAGCTTCCTTCACGCTTGGCACGGTGACTGCCATATCTGATCAGAAATGCGCAGTCCGCGTGGGGGCAACGTAAGGGCAGCGTGGAATCGGCTGATTACCTGGCCGAACCTCAACGCCCCGACACCCACGCCCCTCCCCCGGCTGTCAACCGGCGCGCGGCGAACGGACGTTGTTTGGCCGGATGATTCCGTGCGCCCCTTGTGCACCGGCACCGTGGGTTAGGTCACGCTTACTGGAAGTCCGTGTGGGGCATTCAGCACCGTAGGGTTTTTTCCGTTGACATCCCCGCGTGACGCTTGCCCCCACAGCGCCCCCATATCGTCTTCTTGAGGACGGATATTGCCATGCCGCGTCCGACCCCAGCCCAGCTCGTCTACGGTTCGGCGACCGTCGTCCTGTCGACCCTCGCCATGCTGCTGCTCTCCGAGGTGCGATCAGGTGCGGGCGTGGCGGTCATCGCGGTGGCCGGCCTCGCCCTCGGGCTGCTCGTCGCCGTGACCGTGCCCATACCCCGGCCCACCCCGGCGTCCTCGGGCCGCGCCGCGGACTCCTCGCCCGTGACCCGGCTCCCGCTCCAGCGCTCCGAGCCGCGCGCCACCGAGCACAGCCTGCACAGCTGACCCGCGCCACACGGCCAGACGCCCGGCCAGGCGCCAGACACACCCGGCCACAGAGCCACCCGGCCAGACACGGCGAAGCCGGCCCGCGAGGACGGGCCGGCTTCGCCGTGTCTGGCCGGGGGACGCGTACGGAGCGCGGTGTGGTCAGCGCGCCTCGACGACCACGGTCTTGGCCACCTTGTCGTGCAGGCACTGCTGGAAGGGCTTGTCCCACAGGTGCCACAACGAGTTGAGCAGCCAGAACAGCGTGCCCAGGAGGATGGGCTGGGCGATGCCGGGCAGGGCGTAGACGGCGGCCCGCGCCCAGCCCTTGCCGCGCGGGATGTCGCCGTCGGCCAGCACGGCCACCCGGATGCGGGCCGCCTTCTTGCCGAGGGTCTGGCCGTCGCGGGCGAGCATGGCGCCCTCGTAGCCGAAGTACACGATGAACGTGAGGACGGCGCTGATCGCGGTCTTGCCGATGTCCGGGTCGTTCGGGTCGTCCATCGCGGACTGCAGCGCACCCGTGGCGGCGAGCGCCAGCGTCCAGATGACGCCGAGGATCAACGTGTCGAGCAGCCGGGCCACGAACCGTTGGCCCGAGGTGGCCAGCGGAGCCATTCCGGCGGGGATGCCGGGGGGCTGCGTCATGGGGTACGGGGAGTGTGGCGGCCCGTACGGGGGCGGCGGCTGGTTGGCGCTCATGCCCCGATTACATCAGCGAGCGCCGCTCGCGCCCAGATCGGGCCTGGGAATACCCCCCGGGTCGTTACCCATCGGCAATCTGTGTCGGCACGAGCCCGCCCCGATCGGGACCGTTGGGCCGGGTGCGACGGGCGGGGCGGGGGCGGCCCGGGCTTACTCGGTGGAGACGACGACCGTCTTGGCCACCTTGTCGTGCAGGCACTGTCGGTACGGCCGGTCCCAGGTGCACCACAGGATGTTGACGAGCCAGAAGAGGAAGCCGCAACACGGGACGATCTGTGGCAGTGCGTAGGTTCCCGCCCGGAACCAGCCGGGCTGCCCCGTCGGATTCGCGCCATTGTTGAGCATCGCCACCCGCAGCTTCATCAGCTTCTTGCCGACGGTCTGGCCGCGCGTGGTGAGCATCAGTCCCTCGTAGATGAAGTAGACGAGCGCGAAGACGATCTGCGTCGCCGACGACTTGCCCGTGTCGTCGGGGTCGGTGGGGTCGTAGCCGCCGAGCGACAGAAGCATGATCACGCTGACCGGGATGGCGACGATGAGCCCGTCGATGATCCTGGCGACCAGCCGTCGCCCGAGCCCGCCCAGCGGCGGCATGCCGGCCAACGGATCGGCGGCCCCGCCGTAGGGGTCGCCACCGTAGGGATCACCGCCGTACGGGGGCACGCCGCCGTACCCGCCGGGCTGGTCCCCGTACGGGCCGCCGTAGGGCCCGCCGTACGGGGAGCCGCCGCCCGGCGAACCGTTGTACGGGCCGCCGCCGGGCGGACCGCCCTGCCCGGCCTGGCCGCCCTGGCCGCCTCCGCCGGGCCAGCCGGGCTGGCTCGCGGCGGGCCCGGGGTGGGCCGCGTCGAACGGGCCCGGTCCGCCGGCCGGGCCCGGTCCGCCGGCGCCGGGTGGGCCGCCCGGAGCCCCCGCGGCCGGCTGGCCCGCGCCCGGGGAGCCCGGGGCACCCGGGGCACCCGGGGCACCCGGGGCACCCGGGGCACCCGTGCCAGGCTGGTCGCCCGAGCCGGCCGCCGGGTCGGGCGCGCCCGACCCGGGGTGACCCGAGGGCGGCTGCGGCGGCTTGCGCAGCGGATCGTCGTCTCGCGGCGGCTCGCCGGGGCCGGGCTGGGGCTGGTCGGTGCTCATGGCCCGAGTCGAACCCGGCGGCGGGCCCGGCGCATCCGGCGAGCGCCGTTCGGGCGACGTGGCTGGCCCGTCCGAGCGGGCGGGCCGCCGCGCGCGCCACCCGCCACCGAACGGGCTACTCCCGGCCCGAGGCCACGAACGTGCGCGCCGCCTTGTCGTGCCAGCACTGCCGCCACGGCCGGTCGAACAGGCACCACACCACGTTCACCAGACCGATGACCAGCAGCCCGAGCACCCCGTACACCAACCACCGGCGCAGTGCCGCGCCGAAGGTCGGGGTGTCGTGGTCCTCGATGTCGAGCACCCGCACCCCGCACAGCTTCTTGCCCAGCGTGCGCCCCCACTTGGCGGTGGGCAGCGCCTCGTAGACCACGCCGAGCAGCAGCAGCGCCGCGAGCGCCAGGGCCAGGTAGCCGCCGGTGGTGCCGTCGAGCAGGTAGACGGTGACGGTCTCGCCGCTCTGCTTGGCCTCGTCCACCTTCTCGTCGATGTGGTCCTTGGCCCGCGTCCACAGCGGCAACACGACGGCGCCGACGAGTCCGCCGAGCACCAGCGTGTCGACGAGCCGGGCGGCCAGTCGCCGGCCGAGCCCGGCCGGCCGGCCCTGCGCCTGGGCCGCGCTCAGGAACGGGTTGTTGACCGGCGGCTTCCACGGGATGACGTCGTCGATCGAGCCGGCGTGCGCGCCGCCCTGGCCCGCCGGCTGGGCGAGGTCGTGCACGCGCTGCGCCCAGTCGGCCTGGCCGGCGCCGACGCCCGACGCCCCAGGAGCGGGGGCGGGCGCGGGGGCCGGTTGCGCGGGGCCGGCCGCCGGGGTGCGAGGCGGGGTGCCCTGAGTCGGGATCTGGGTGCCCGGCACCGGCTGGGGGTGGGCGTCCGGGGCACCGTGGTGCGGCACGGCCCGCGCGGGAGGTGTCGCGGGGGGCCGGCGCGGGGGCCGGCTGGGCCGTGGCCGTTGGCGTGAGGGCGGGGCTCGTCTGGGCCTGCCCCGCGCGGCCCCGCGCGTCGCCGTCGCGGCCCAGCGCCCGGATGGTCAGCGTGCCGTCCCGGCCGCCCGGGGTGGGCGGGCCGGCCGCTGCCGCGTCCCGCGACTGGCCCTGGCCGCCGCCCGGTTCGGCGTCCTGGCGTTCGCGGCGCGGCGCCCGGATGGTGAGCGTGCCGTCGCCGCCGGCCCGCGGCGCGGCCCCGTCCGCCCCGGCGGCTCCGGGCTGGCCGGCGCCCTGGCGGAGGGCGGCGTCGGCGGGAGACGGCTCGGTGGGCGCGGCGCCCTGGCGGGGCAGGGCGGGGGTGCCGCCCGCCGGGAGGGCCGCGCGGGGCGCGGCGCCGGCGTCGAGTTCGCGGCCCCGCGCCTGCGGGGGCTCGCCCGCCGCCGTGGGACCGGGTGCGGCGGGTGCCGGCGCCGGGGCCGGCGCGATGCCGGTCGGCGGGACCACGCGCGGGTCGCCCTGGGCGTCGCCCCAGGCCGGTACGGAACCGGGGCGGCCGGCCGGCGCGTCGTCGGCGCCCCAGGACACGCGCTGGTTCGCCTCGCCACCGAAGCCCGCCTGGCGCGAGGTGTCGGCGTACCAGCCGCCGCCCGGCGCGGGGCCGCTGTCCGGCGACTGCTGCGGGTCGTGCCAGGGCGCGGCGTCGGCGGGTCGGGGGGCACCCGGTGTGCGCACGCCCACCTCGCCGCGCGGGCGCAGTTCGGGCAGCGCGCCGCCCGGGCCGGCGGCGGGGGGCTGCTCGTCGAAGAAGACCGGCCCCGTCTGGTCGGGGACCGCGCCCGCCTGTTGGGTGGTGTCGATCGGCGGCTGCTCGGTCGGGGCGAGCTGCGGGCCCTGGCCGTCGGCGCCGGGCGGCGGCGCGGGGACGGCCTCCCCTTCGCCGGGGGCGGGTCGGCTGGTGCCGGGCACCCAGGCGGCGCCGTTCCAGTAGCGGATGTAGCCGGGGATGGACGGGTCAGGGTAGTAGCCCTGCGTGGGGCCGCTGTCGCCGGGCACGCTCATGGTCTCCGATGTCCCGTATCTGCTCGGCCGCCTGGGCCGTGCTGTCTGTGCGGTGGGTGGCGCTACGCAGTCTGCCGCACCGGCGTGGCGCGGTGAACAGGCGCTCCGCGACCTTCTGGGCTGGCCGCACGGCCCCGCAGCGGTCCCCAGGTCTACCAGAAGCCCCCCTACGCCGCGCCCCGCAATACCCACTGACCACCCGCACGCGGGCGGGTTCAGAAAAAATTCCGACTGAATGTGGGAACTCGCGTAATGGTGCGGGGGGTAGCGCGCTCTAACCCATGCGGGTCGCCACGCGGCGGCTCGTGGTCCACGCAACCAAGCCAACACGACGCAGAGCAGAGAGGGCGCACCGCATGCACACCGTGGTGGAACGAGAACTGGAACTGAACCTGGTGCTGTCTCCCGAGCGCAGCATCCCCGTGCCGGCCAAGCTGGTCTACCGCACGGACGAGCCGTACGCCGTGCACATCACCTTCCACGTGGGCTCCGACTCCCCCGTCAACTGGACGTTCGCGCGCGAGTTGCTCGTCGAGGGGGTGTTTCGACCGTGCGGGCAGGGCGACGTGCGGGTGTGGCCGACCAAGGTGGACGGGCGCAGCGTGGTGTGCATGGCGCTCAGCTCGCCGGACGGCGACGCGCTCCTGGAGGCGTCGGCACCGATCGTCTCGGCCTGGTTGGAGCGGACGCTGCGGGCCGTGGCGCCGGGGTCGGAGAGCGAACGGCTCGGGATCGACGACGCGCTGAGCGAGTTGCTGACGCCGACCCCGGGCGACGACTGGTGGCTGCACGGCCCGTGGCCCTCCGACGAGTCGCCGGAGGGCCACGGGGCGTAGGGGCGCGGGTGCGGAGGTCAGCTCCCGGGCCCCTCGCTGACCGTGAGGAACTCGATGGAGTGCCCGTCGGGGTCGTCCACGTACAGTCCGCGCCCGCCGGAGCGGTGGTTGAGCTGCCGCGGCCCCTGGTGTTCCGGGTCCGACCAGTAGGGCAGGTCGCTCTCCCGGACGCGGGCGTAGATCCCGTCGAACTCCTCCTCGGAGACGAGGAACGCCAGGTGCTGCATGACGATCTGGTCGGGCTGGACGATGAAGTCCGCGTAGTCGATCGTCAGGCCGCCCTCGACGGGCACGGCGACGAAGGGGCCGAACGGCTTGGGCTCGGGGGCGCCGAGCAGACGGGCGAGGAAGCGGGCGGATGCGGTGCTGTCGGTGCTGTGCATGATGGTGTGGTCAAGGCGCGCCGGCACGATGCCTCCTACGGTGCTCATTTCCCGGCTGGAGTCGGGTCGTTGACCCTCTTCGACGGTATGTCGGTGGCCACCGCGCGGGTATCGGCCCTTCGCCGTACGACCCGCGACCCGCCGCCCGTGAGCTTCGACCGGAGGTGCCGGGCGGGGGCGTACGACCACGGACCGGGCGCGGGTTCTCGCGGGAGGAGCGCGGGACGCCACGGCCGTGGCGGACAGGCAAAAGCCCAGTACTCACGTGGCGGTGAGCACTGGGCTTCAGCGGTGCACGAGATCAGTCGCGGTCGAGGTGCGCCAGGAACTTGTTGTGCTTGACGTTGTTCTGGGTGTTGTTGTGGGTCTTGTTCTGCACCTTGGTGTTGATGTCGTCGAAGACGGTGGGAGCGTTCACCTTGGTGTTGGTGGTGTGGTTCACGTCGTCGATCTCGGTGACGACCTTGGTGCGCTCGGAGTCGCCGGTGATGATGTCGGCCGAGGCCGTGCTCATGGCGCCGGCGCCGGCGACGAGGGCCGCGGCGGTGGCGGTGGTAGCGAGAATCTGACGAATGCGCATTTCCTGCTCCTCATGCGAGGTGTTGACAGAACCAGGCCCACTAAACAACCGCGAGAAGCCACGACCGCCCATGACACCACGTATCCGCCGAATTGGCCCCGAATGGACCATAGTTGCGATAGTCCGCTGGTCGGGGCGGCGGCCCGACCCCCGCCCGCGAGGCGCGAGGCGTGCGGGCGGGCGTACGCGGCGGGCCGGGTGCGCGAACGGCGGGCGGATCAGAAGAGCTTGCCGGGGTTGAGCAGGCCCAGCGGGTCGAAGACGGCCTTGACGCCGCGCTGCAACTCAAGGCCGACGGGGCCGAGTTCGCGGGCCAGCCACTCCTTCTTCAGCAGGCCGACGCCGTGCTCGCCGGTGATCGTGCCACCGAGTTCCAGACCGAGGGCCATGATCTCGTCGAAGGACTCGCGGGCCCGACGGGCCTCGTCGGCGTCGGCGGGGTCGAAGCAGACGACCGGGTGGGTGTTGCCGTCCCCGGCGTGGGCGCTCAGGCCGATGGTGAGGTCGTGCTTGTCGGCGATGGCGGCCGTTCCGTCGATCATGTCGGCCAGCCGCGACCGGGGCACGCACACGTCGTCGATCATCGTCGCGGACTTGAGGGCCTCAAGGGCGGGCAGCGCCTGGCGCCTGGCCTGGAGCAACAGCTCCGACTCGGCGGCGTCCTCGGCGGGCACCACCTCGGTGGCCCCGGCCTCGGCGCAGATCCGGCCCACGGCGGCGAGGTCCGGGCCGGGGTCGGGGGTGTCGAACGCGGCGAGCAGCAGCGCCTCGGTGGACTCGGGCAGTCCCATGTGGGTCAGCGCGTTCACGGCGCGGACGCTGGTGCGGTCCATCAGCTCCAGCAGCGCGGGCGCGTGGCCGCGCTCCATGATCGCGCAGACCGCGTCACAGGCCGCGGCGGCCGAGGGGAACTCGGCGGCCAGCGCCCGTTGTTCCGGCGGCGCCGGCCGCAGCCCCAGCACCGCGCGTACGACGATCCCGAGGCTGCCCTCGGAACCGACGAAGAGCCTGGTCAGGTCGTACCCCGCGACGCCCTTGGCGGTGCGACGGCCGGTGCTCAGCAGCCGCCCGTCGGCGAGCACCACGTCGAGGCCGAGCACGTACTCGGCGGTCACCCCGTACTTCACGCAGCACAGCCCGCCGGAGGCGGTGCCGATGTTGCCACCGATGGTGCACTGCTCCCAGCTGGAGGGGTCGGGCGGGTAGTACAGGCCCCGCTCGGCGACGGCGCGGGAGAGGACGGCGTTCACGACGCCGGGTTCGACGACGGCGATCCGGTCCACGGCGCTGATCTCCAGGATGCGGTCCATCTTGGTCAGCGAGAGCACGATGCTGCCGTCGGACGCGTTGGCCGCGCCGGACAGGCCCGTGCGCGCGCCCTGCGGGACGACCGGGACGCGCAGGGCGGTCGCGGTCCGCATGACGTGCTGGACCTGTTCGACGGTGCGCGGCAGGACGACGGCGGCGGGGCTGCCCGCCGCGCAGAAGCTCGCCATGTCGTTGGCGTACGAGCGGGTGATGCCGGGGTCGGTGAGTACCGCTTCGGCGGGCAGTCCTGCGCGCAGTCGCGCCACGAGAGCGTTCATACGTCCAGCCTGGCACCGGTGCCGCCGGGGCGGAAGGTGCCCCGTCCGGCCGCGCCGTCGGCCGCCCCACCAGCGGCCCGGCGGCCGACGGCCCGGGGAACGACACGCGGGCGAGGCCGGGGCCGGGTGCCGGCGGCGCCCGTCCGGGGCGGAACCGAGCCGGGGCGGCCAGGGGTACGAGCCATCGGCAACCGGGGCAAGCGGCCCACAGGGCGTGGTCCGTACGGAAAGGACACAGAACCGCACGTATACGCAGGAGGAGCGAAAAGGTCACGCTGCCGCACCCACTTGGCGGTCAGAAACGGTGCGATGGGATGAACGATCGTCCTTGCCGACAACCGGCCGCGAGGAGCGCAGTTAGTGACTGTGCTGGCGCCTCCACGGCGCCTAGTGCCCAACGCATACCAAGGAAGGTCACCTCATGAACACCAAGAAGGTGCTCGCGGGCTCGATGCTCAGCCTCGCCGCCGCTGGCTTCGCCGTCACCCCGGCGACGGCCGCCGAGAACGAGGACGCCGGCCGCTTCGAGCAGAACATCCAGATCATCGACGATCTGTGCCCGACCGTTCAGGACATCGACGTCCTGGTCATCGAGGTGCTGGACGAGGCCCGCACCAACCAGTGCAACACGATCCACGACAAGGCGGCGCAGATCGACAACTCGGACGCCCCGGGTCTGCCGATCGGGCTGCTGGGCTCCGCCGTCAACTAACAGCGCTGAGCCGCCAGCGCTGTCTCCTGGAGGCATCCTCCAGGCAGAACGGCCCCTGGGTTCCGTGGCCCTCCTCCACGGGCCTTGGGGCCTTCTCCGTGCCCGGGCCCCCCACGGGGGGCCCGGGTTCTCGCCTGTCCGCGCACGGCGTGCGGTGGGCCGGCCCGCGGGAGGGGCCGGCCACCGGGCTCAGAGGTTGCCGCGGCGCTCCTGCTCGCGCTCGATCGCCTCGAAGAGGGCCTTGAAGTTGCCCTTGCCGAAGCCCATCGAGCCGTGCCGCTCGATCATCTCGAAGAAGACGGTCGGCCGGTCCTGGACGGGCTTGGTGAAGATCTGCAGCAGGTAGCCGTCCTCGTCGCGGTCCGCGAGGATCTTCAGCTCGCGCAGCGTCTCGATCGGCACCCGGGTCTCGCCGACCCACTCGCCGAGCGTGTCGTAGTACGAGTCGGGGGTGTCCAGGAACTGGACTCCCGCCGCGCGCATGGCCCGTACGGTGGAGACGATGTCGTTGGTGGCGAGCGCGATGTGCTGCACGCCCGGGCCGCCGTAGAACTCCAGGTACTCGTCGATCTGCGACTTCTTCTTCGCGATCGCCGGCTCGTTGAGCGGGAACTTCACCTTGCGGGTGCCGTCCGCGACGACCTTGGACATGAGCGCGGAGTACTCGGTGGCGATGTCGTCGCCCACGAACTCCTTCATGTTGGTGAAGCCCATGACCTTGTTGTAGAAGCCGACCCACTCGTCCATCTTGCCGAGCTCGACGTTGCCCACGCAGTGGTCGATGGCCTGGAAGGTGCGCTTGGCCGGCGGCTCCACGATGGGGTTGGCGGCGACGAAACCGGGCAGGTAGGGACCGTCGTAGCCGGAGCGCTCGACGAGCGTGTGGCGGGTCTTGCCGTAGGTGGCGATGGCGGCCAGCACCACGGTGCCGTGCTCGTCCTTCACCTCGTGCGGCTCTTCCAGGCCGGTGGCGCCGTGCTCCAGGGCGTAGGCGTACGCCGCCCGGGCGTCCGGGACCTCGATGGCGAGGTCGATGACGCCGTCGCCGTGCTCGGCGACGTGCTCGGCGAGGAAGCGCCCGCGGTCGGTGGCGGGCTTGATGACGGAGGTCAGCACGAATCGGGCGCTGCCCGACACCAGCACGTAACTGGCGGTCTCGCGGCTGCCGTTCTCCGGTCCGGAGTAGGCGACGAGCTTCATACCGAAGGCCGTCGCGTAGTAGTGGGCGGCCTGCTTGGCGTTGCCGACGGCGAAGACGACCGCGTCCATTCCCTTGACCGGGAAGGGGTCGGCCTGCCTGGCCGTCTCGGGGGACTGATCGATGGTCTCTGTCATAGCCGCAGACTCCCCCCGATCCACAAGGTGCGCAATAGTTTGTGCATCTGCTGGACAACTTGACTAGCAGTTCCAGAGTTTCGCCGGACGATCTGTACAGGATGACCATCACGGAGGTGGCCGGGACGCATGGGCATAAGACGGGGTGCGCGAACCGCGGAACGCGAATACGCGGGACGCGGAGATGGGGAACGCGGATACGCGGCTGGCGGGGTGAGCCGTCATGGGCATTGACCGGTTGGACGGCCGGCTGATCGAACTGCTCGCCGAGGAGCCGCGGATCGGGGTTCTTGAGGCGTCGCGCCGGCTCGGCGTGGCGCGGGGGACGGCGCAGGCGCGGCTTGACCGGTTGCAGGCGGCCGGCGTGATCCGCGGGTTCGGGCCACAGGTGGACCCGGCGGCGCTCGGCTATCCGGTGACGGCGTTCGCGACGCTGGAGATCAAACAGGGGCAGGGCGCGGACGTCCGCAGCCACCTCCAGACGGTGCCCGAGGTGCTGGAGCTGCACACCACGACCGGCCACGGCGACATGCTGTGCCGCCTGGTGGCACGCTCCAACGCCGATCTCCAGCGGGTGATCGACCGGGTTGTGGGCTTTGATGGCATCGTGCGGGCCTCGACGGCGATCGTGATGGAGAACCCCGTCCCGCTCCGGATCATCCCGCTGGTGAAGCAGGCGGCCGATGACTGACCGAGGAGGGACGCGATGAGCTTCTGGGAGTACGTCGGCAACCGACGCACCCAGTTACTGCTGGACACCTACCAGCACGCCAGCGCCGTCTTCCAGTGCATGGTGGTCGCCACGGTCCTCGGGGTGCTGCTGGGTGTCCTGACCTACCGCAGCGAGTGGGCCGGCAACCTGGCCATCACCGTCACGGCGACCATCCTCACCGTGCCGTCCCTGGCCATGATCGGCCTGCTCATCCCGATCACCGGGCTCGGTGTCGCGCCGACGGTGACCGCGCTGGTCCTCTACGGGCTGCTGCCCATCGTGCGCAACGCGATCGTGGGGCTGCGCGGCGTGGACCCCGACCTGGTGGACGCCGCCAGGGGGCTCGGCATGTCGCGGCTGGCCCGGCTGGTGCGGGTCGAGCTGCCGCTGGCCTGGCCGCCCATCCTGACCGGCATCCGGGTCTCCACGCAGATGCTGATGGGCATCGCCGCGATCGCCGCGTACGCCTCCGGGCCCGGGCTCGGGAACGAGATCTTCCGCGGCATCTCGTCGCTCGGCAGCGCCAACGCCGTCAACAAGGTCATGGCCGGGACGCTGGGCATCGTGCTGCTCGCGCTGGTCTTCGACGCCGTGTACGTGCTCATCGGACGCCTGACCATTCCCAGGGGGATTCGTGTCTGACACCAGCGACGGCCAGCCCGGCGGCCGCTCCGACGGCCAGCCCGCCCACGCCAGCGGCCGACCCGACGCGGGGTCCGCCGGCAACGCCCCCGCGCGGGGCGCCACCACCGGGGCCACCATCGAGCTGGAGAACCTCACCAAGCGCTACCCGGGCAGCGAGGCGCCCGCCGTGGACAACGTGAACATGGAGATCAGGGCCGGCGAGACGGTGATCTTCGTGGGGCCCTCGGGGTGCGGCAAGTCCACCACACTGAAGATGATCAACCGGCTGATCGAGCCGTCATCGGGCCGCATACGCATCGGCGACGAGGACGTGACCGGCATAGACCCGGTCAAGCTACGCCGCAAGGTGGGTTACGCCATCCAGTCGTCCGGCCTGTTCCCGCACATGACGGTCGCGCAGAACATCGCCCTCGTACCGAAGATGGTCGGCTGGTCCAAGGCCCGCGTCACGGCCCGGGTCGAGGAGATGCTGGACCTGGTCGGGCTCGACCCACGGGAGTTCCACGACCGCTACCCGCGCCAGCTCTCGGGCGGGCAACAGCAGCGGGTCGGCGTGGCCAGGGCGCTGGCGGCCGATCCGCCGGTGCTGCTCATGGACGAGCCGTTCGGCGCGGTGGACCCGATCACCCGCGACCACCTCCAGGACGAGCTGATCCGGCTCCAGCACGAGCTGCACAAGACCATCGTCTTCGTCACCCACGACTTCGACGAGGCGATCAAGCTGGGCGACCGGATAGCGGTGCTGCGGGACCGCTCACACATCGCCCAGTTCGACACGCCCGAGGCGATCCTGACCAACCCGGCCGACGACTTCGTCTCCGGGTTCGTCGGCGCCGGGGCGGCACTCAAACGGCTCAATCTGACCCGGGTACGCGACGTGACGGTCGAGGACATCCCGACCGCGGTGATCGACGACCCGTTGCAGTCCATCTTCGACCTGTTCCGGTCGGCCTCGATCAACGAGGTGCTGCTCCTCGACCGGCACCGGCGCCCGTACAAGTGGCTGCGCCGAGGCGACCTCAGCCGCGCCAAGGGGTCGCTGGCCCGCGCCGGCACGCTCGTCGCCGACACGGTGACCCGGGACGCCACGCTGCGCGACGCGCTGGAGGCGGTGCTCACCGACAACGCCGGCCGGGTCCCGGTCACCGGGCGGCGCGGCGAGTACACCGGCGTGGTGGACATGGAGACGCTGATGAACTCCGTCCACGAACTCCTGGAGGCGGACCGGCTCGACGCCGTGGAACACCAGCACCAGTTGCAGGAGGCGCGCTCACACCTGACCCACCTCGAACAGGAGGGCGCCACGGGCGGCGGCACGCCGCGCGGGCCGGGGCAGGAGGGCGAGGCATGAGCCGCGCGGGCACCCGGGGACCCGGCGGGCGAGCCGGGCGCGCGGGGACGGACGCGCCCCCGCCGGACGAGACACGGGCCGTGGACATCGAGCGCAGGCCGCCCGCGCCCGCCGCCCAGCCACCCCGGCTGACCTGGCAGAAGCTCACCTTCCTGCCGGCCACCATCGCGATCGGGCTGCTGGCCACCTGGCTCTGGTTCCGGGGCGCCGAGCTGGACTCCATCGCGCGCAACGCGATCGCGGACGGCAACGTCTGGCTGCGGCTGCGCCAGCACGTCGAGCTGACCGCGATCTCCACGTTCTTCGTACTGATCATCGCCATCCCGCTGGGCATCGCGCTGACCCGGCGCCGGCTGCGGCCCGCCGTGCCCGTGGTGCTGGCCATCGCCAACATCGGCCAGGCCACGCCCGCGATCGGGCTGCTGGCACTGCTGGTGATCTGGCTGGGCATCGGCACCAAGGCCGCGCTGGTCGGCATCGTCGCGTACGCGGTGCTGCCGGTGCTGGCCAACACCATCGCGGGGCTGCGGGCCATCGACCCGACGCTGATCGAGGCGGCGCGCGGCATCGGCATGTCGGCCCTCGGCGTACTGCGCAAGGTGGAACTCCCGCTGGCCGTGCCGCTGATCCTGGCGGGCGTGCGCACCGCGCTGGTGCTCAACGTCGGCACGGCGACGCTCGCGTACTTCGGCGGCGGGGGCGGGCTCGGCGACCTGATCGCCACCGGCATCAACAACCAGCGCATGCCCGTCCTGGTGCTCGGCTCCATCCTCACGGTGGCGCTCGCGCTCCTCGTGGACTGGCTGGCCTCGGTGGTCGAACTGCTGCTGCGCCCGCGCGGCCTCGAGGGGGACGCATGAGGATGCCGGGGGTACGCGGGAGGAGCCGTAGGGCGGCCACGGGCCGACAGCCGGCGACGGGACGACCGGCCACGGGCCGGGGGGCGGCGGGCCGTGGCCGGGCCACGCTCGGCGTCGGGCTCGCGGCGGCGCTGCTGGCCCCGGCCCTGCTCAGCGGCTGCGGGCTGCACAGCGGCAGCATGATGGTCGACGACGTGGAGCCGGGCACGATAGGCCGCGGCGAACCGCTCAAGGGCGCCAACCTGACGGTGACCTCGAAGGAGTTCACCGAGAACATCATCCTGGGCCAGGTCATCGGCATCGCCTTCCAGGCGGCCGGCGCCAAGGTGCTCGACCGGACCAACATCCAGGGCTCCATCGGCGCCCGGGAGGCCATCAAGTCGGGCGACGCGGACGCGATGTACGAGTACACGGGCACCGGGTGGATCACCTACCAGGGCAACGAGAAGCCGATCACCGACCCCCGGGAGCAGTGGCGCGCGGTGCGCGCGGCGGACCGGAGGAACGGCGTCTCCTGGCTGTCGCCGGCCAGGCTCAACAACACGTACACGCTGACCGTCAACCAGGCGAACGCCAAGAAGTACGGGGTACGCACCCTGTCCGACGTCGCGGCGGCGACCCGCCGCGACGGTTCGCTCAAGCTGTGCGTGGACACCGAGTTCGCCTTCCGCGACGACGGGCTGCCCGGCATGCGCGAGGCGTACGGGATGCGGTGGCCGGGGTCGCGGGTGCGCAAGATGGAGGCCGGCGTCATCTACCGCGAGGTACGCAAGGGCTCGGCCTGCACCTTCGGCGAGGTCACCTCGACCGACGGGCGCATCCAGGCGATGAGGCTGGTGGTCATGGCGGACGACCGACACTTCTTCCCCAACTACAACGCCGCCCCGGTGATCCACGGCAGGACGCTGGAGAAGCACCCCGAGATCGCCGAGGTGCTCGACCCGATCACCGCGAAGCTGACCAACGCGGTGGCGCAGCGGCTGAACGCCAAGGTGGACGTGGACGGCGAGGACCCGCACGACGTGGCCCTCGACTGGCTGGTGGCGGAGGGCTTCGTGAAGAAGGGCTGAGCGGCCCGCACGCCCGGTCGTCACCCGCAGGGCCCCGGTCGCGTCCCCGTGGGGGCGTGGCCGGGGCCTCGTCGTACGCGGTCCGGGGCTCCCACCTGCGAGGACTCACGTGCAAAGAAAGTAGTGCAAAGGAACGCTTGCAAGGCTTTCTTTGCAAGCTTACGGTGGCCGTATGACCACCCACGAGAGCCCACCCCCCGGCCCCGATCCGGGGCCCGCCACGAGCGAGGCGACGCGCCCGCTCCGGCAACTCGACGCGCGGTCGCTGCGCGGCCTGGCCCATCCGCTGCGGCTGCGCCTCCTGGAGGTGCTGCGGCACGACGGACCGGCGACCGCCTCCCAGCTCGCGGACCGGCTCGGCGAGTCCAGCGGCGCCACCAGCTACCACCTGCGCCAGCTCGCCTCGTACGGCTTCGTCGCCGAGGAGACCGGGCGCGGCACGGCCCGCGAGCGCTGGTGGCGGGCGGTACACGAGGGCATCCAGGTCAGCGACCCGGAGACCTTCCTCGGGCACGACGACCCCGCGGTGCGCGGCGCGCTCGACCTGATGCTGCACGAGGTCGCCAGCATCCACACCAGCGAGCTGTCCACCTGGCTCGGCTCGATGCACACCTGGTCCCAGGAGTGGCGCCGTCACGGTGACATCAGCGACTTCACCCTGTGGCTCACCCCCGAGATCGCGGGCGAGCTGGGCAGGCGACTGCGCGAGGTCATCGACGACTACCGGGACCGGGTACCGGCCGACGCCGCCGGCGCCGCCTCCGTCCGGCTCCACCTGCACGCCTTCCCCCGCGAGGGCGGCCAGCGGCACGCCACGCGGGAGCGAGCCGTACGAGAGGGCCAGACCGTACGAGACGACGGAGCCGCGCGAGACGGCGGGGCCGGACGAGACGACGAGGAGGACGCACCATGACGCACTCCGACATTCATATGGCCGTGCACGACCACCGCGCCCGCGAGTTACAGACCGAGGCGGCCACCTGGCGGCTGGCCCACGGGCGGCCGCCGACCGGGGCCGCCGGCCGGGCCGGGTGGCGCGCGCGGGCCGGCGATGGCCTGGCCTGGCTACGCGACCGGTGTGGCTGGGCCCTGGTGGGGCTCGGGTTGCGGCTGGTCAGTCGGCCGCTCAGCAGCTCGGGACCGTTTTACCCGCCGCGAGGGCCCGGAGGGAGGACACCGCGTCCTTCAACTCCTTGACCGGGATGAGCTTGAGCCCCTTGGGCAGTTCCTCCGTGACGTCGGAGCACTGTTCGCGGGGGACGAGGAAGACGCTGGCGCCGTCGCGCTTGGCCGCCTTCGGCTTGAGGCCGACGCCGCCGACCGGGCCGACCTTGCCGTTGGCGTCGATCGTGCCCGTACCAGAGATGATCCGGCCGCCGGTGAGGTCGCCGCCGCGGCCGTCGCCGTCGAGCTTGTTGATGATGCCGAGGGTGAACATGAGCCCCGCGCTCGGGCCGCCAACCTTGGCGAGCCGCAGCGTGACCTTCACGTCCTTCGGTGAGCGGTGCAGGTAGCCCAGCGCCGCCTGGACCGCGGAGTCCTGGGACTCCTTCATCTCCTCGCGGTTGTGCTTGTCCACCTCCTTCGGCGAGTCGCCGACCGGGTAGACGGAGTCGCGCGGCATCACCGCGCGCCCCTCGTTGAACCAGCCGCTGATCACGTCCTTGAGGCGGATGTCCGCGTCCGGGCCGGTGGCGACGATGGCCGTCATCCGCAACTGCCCGCTGGTCTCGCGGGTCGGGGCGCCCTCGATGGTGATCACCGGTTGGCCCCGGTCGGACCCGAGCACGTTCGCGGTCAGCCCGGGGTAGGCGATCGAGAACGGCAACGGCGCGAACGCGGCGACCGCGAGCAGGGCGACGACGAGCGTGGAGCAGACCGCGAGGATGCGAGCGCGAGGAGACACGTCCGCCACCCTAAGGGACGGCAACGTTTCCCCGGCCGGGCAGGGCTGCTGGGCCGGACAGAGCTGCTGGGCCGGGCAGGGCCGGCCGGCCGCGGCGGGGCGGCGCCGCGGGGGGCGGGCCCGCGCGGTACGGCGGGCCCGCGCGGTACGGCGGGCCCGCGCGGTACGGCGGGCCCGCGCGGTACGGCGGGCCCATGCGGTACGGCGGGCCCGTCGCTCAGCGCAGGGCGTCCGCGACCTCCTTCGCGGCCTCGACCACCCGCGGGCCGACCCGCTCGGGCACCGAGTCGGTCAGCATCACCACGCCCACGCTGCCCTCGATGCCGGTCACCCCGAGCAGCGGCGCGGCGGCGCCGCTCGCACCGGCCTCCAGCTCGCCGTGGGTGAGGGCGTAGCCGCTGTCGGTCAGGCCGTTGCGGGCGGCGAGGATGGCCCGGCCCGCGGCGCCGCGGTCGAGCGGGTGGCGGAAGCCGGCGCGGTAGGCGACGTGGTAGTCCGTCCAGGTCGGCTCGACGACGGCGACGGCGAGCGCCTCGGCCCCGTCCACCAGCGTGAGGTGGGCGGTGGCGCCGATGTCCTCGGCGAGCGCGCGCAGCGCGGGCATGGCGGCCTCGCGCACCAGCGGGTGTACCTGCCTGCCGAGCCGCAGCACGCCGAGGCCGACCCGGGCCCGGCCGCCGATGTCCCGTCTGACGAGGGCGTGTTGTTCGAGCGTGGCGAGCAGGCGGTAGACGACGGTGCGGTTGACGCCGAGCTTGTTGGACAGTTCGGTCACGGTCAGGCCGTGGTCGGTGTCGGCCAGGAGTTTGAGGACACGCAGCCCTCGATCGAGCGTCTGAGAGGTCTCCGCGGTCACGACGCCCCCTTCTCGGGTGAGTGGCGGCCGATTCCGGTTCAGCGCCACCGGTCCCATCGGCAGCGCGCGGAAGAGGCCACCGGTCGCGGTTCGCACGCACCGGCCGCGCTCCGCGGCGGCGCTGCCACGGGGCGTGTGCGTGGGGGAACGCTAGCGAGCGAGTTCGCTCAGCGGAAGAGCTCGTCCACAATCCGGTCAACTGCGCGACACCTCGCGCCCGGTGTGCGCCCCGATATGGGTCGATGGGCCCGCATTCGGCGGGCCGAGCCGATGGCGCACGGGAGCGCGGAGGGGCGCGGTAGTGCGCGCCGGGCCGACCGTACGGCGGGGCGGCGCGCCCGGGGGCGCGCCAACCCCGCGACAGGGGCGGGTTCGGAGCGGTTCAGGCCGGTGACGGGCGCGGGTTCAGGCCGATCGCGCCGTCAGCGCATGCGGGTGGCCCACTCCCGGACCTTCTTGATCCGCTCGCGGATCTGGCCGGCGGTGGCCTCGGCGCTCGGCGGACCACCACAGACCCGGCGCAGCTCGGTGTGGATCACCCCGTGCGGCTTGCCGCTCTGGTGCACGTACGCGCCGACCAGGCCGTTCAACTCCTTGCGCAGGGCGAGGAGTTCCTTGTGGCTGACGACGGGGCGGCGGTCGGCGGGCAGTTCGAGGAGGTCGGCCTCCTCGTCGGGCTTCTTGCGGCTGTGCGCGATCTGCCGCGACTGCCGGCGCTGGAGCAGCATCTGCACCTGGTCGGGTTCGAGCAGGCCCGGGATGCCGAGGTAGTCCTGCTCCTCCTCGCTGCCGGGGTGCGCCTGCATGCCGAACTCGGCGCCGTCGTAGAGCACCCGGTCGAAGACGGCGTCCGACTCCAGGGCCTCAAAGGAGAGTTGGTCCTGCTCGCCGGTGTCCTCGTCCTGCTGCCGCTCGGCCTCCTGGAGGAGCTTGTCCTCCTCCGCGTACGGGTTGTCCTCGCCCTCCTTCTTGGGCTTGTCGAGGACGTGGTCGCGCTCGACCTCCATCTCGTTGGCGAAGCCGAGCAGCGTCGGGATGGTCGGCAGGAAGACGGAGGCGGTCTCGCCGCGCCGCCGGGAGCGTACGAAGCGGCCCACGGCCTGCGCGAAGAACAGCGGCGTCGAGACGGTGGTGGCGTACACGCCGACCGCGAGCCGGGGCACGTCCACGCCCTCGGACACCATGCGCACCGCGACCATCCAGCGGCTGTCGGACTGGCTGAACTCGTCGATGCGCTGCGAGGCCGCTGTCTCGTCGGAGAGTACGACCGTCGGCCCGTCGCCGGTGATCTTGCGCAGCAGCTTGGCGTACGCGCGGGCCTGCTCCTGGTCGCTGGCGATCACCAGGCCGCCGGCGTCCGGGATGGCCTTGCGCACCTCGCTGAGCCGGCGGTCGGCGGCGGCCAGCACGTTGGGCATCCACTCGCCGCGCGGGTCGAGCGCGGTGCGCCACGCCTGCGAGATGGCGTCCTTGGTCATCGGCTCGCCGAGCCGGGCCTCGATCTCGTCGCCGGCCTTGGTCCGCCAGCGCATGTTCCCGCTGTACGACAGGAAGATCACCGGGCGCACGACGCCGTCGCCGAGCGCGTTGCCGTAGCCGTACGTGTAGTCGGCCGAGGAGCGGCGGATGCCGTCGTTGCCCTCCTCGTACGTCACGAAGGGGATCGGGTTGGTGTCCGAGCGGAAGGGCGTGCCGGTCAGGGCGAGCCGGCGGGTGGCCGGGTCGAACGCCTCCAGGCACGCCTCGCCCCAGGACTTGGAGTCGCCCGCGTGGTGGATCTCGTCCAGGATGACCAGCGTCTTGCGCTGCTCGCAGCGGTTGCGGTGCAGCATGGGGCGCACGCCCACGCCCGCGTAGGTGACGGCCACGCCGTGGTACTCGCGGCTGACCGGCCCGGCCGAGTACTCCGGGTCCAGTTTGATGCCGACCCGCGCCGCGGCCTCGGCCCACTGCTTCTTCAGGTGCTCGGTCGGCGCGACCACGGTGACCTGCTGCACGACGTGGTGGTGCAGCAGCCAGGAGGCCAGCGTCAGGGCGAAGGTGGTCTTACCGGCGCCGGGCGTCGCGACGGCCAGGAAGTCGCGCGGCTGCTCCTGGATGTACTTGTCCATCGCCCCCTGCTGCCAGGCACGCAGCTTGTTCGCGGTACCCCAGGGGGCCCGGCCGGGGAAGGCGGGTGAGAGGTGGTGATTCGCGGTGGTAGTCACGGTCTCCGTCGGGCTGGCTCGGGATCGGCAACCGCGTCAGCCTACCCGTGCCACCACCCCCGGCACGGGCGTACGGGGGTGGTGGGGCGGGGGTGGGACTCAGGTCACACTCCCTCGCCCCCGTCGCGCCGGGGCGAGGGTGTTTACGCCGAGGAAGCCGCGAATCGCGGCAGCAATTCCGCGATTTTGGGTACGTCCAGCTCTCCCTGGGCCACGTTCAAGACGAAGCGCTCGGCCTCGTCCACGTCGAAGCCCTCGACCAGCGGATGGCCATTGACGTGCAGAAAGACCCAGGTCGCGTACCAGGCGAGGCGCTTGTTGCCGTCCACCATGGCGTGGTTTCGGGCCAGCGACTCCATCAGCGCGGCGGCCTTCTGCCACACGTCGGGGTACGCGTCCTGACCGAACACGCTGGCCTGGGGGCGAGCGAGTGCGGACTCCAGCAATCCGTAGTCGCGCACCTCGCTCTCCCCGAGACGCTGGGCGAGCCCCAGCAACTGGGGCAGGTCCAGGAACTTCATCAGGCGAGCCTCCGGTTCAGCTCGGCGCTGACCTTCAGCACGTGATCGGCGGCCTCGTTGTAGAGCCGGGAGTGTTCGTTTATGGCGGCCATCACGGCGTCGTGAGCGAACGCCTGCATGCTGCGCCCCTCAGCTTCCGCGCGTTCCCTGAGGGCGTCGAGCTCTTCTTCCGTGAAACGCAGGTTAAGTGCAGCCATAGCGGCACGGTACCACGTGGTACCACGCCATACTACGCCTTCCCCGGCCGCAGCCGCGTCGTCACGAACGCTCCGACCAGGGCCATCGCGGCCATGCCGAGCAGGACCGCGGCGAAGGCGGCCGGGTGGCCGCCGGAGCCGGCGGCGTCGGCCGCGTCGTGTGTGCTGACCGTGGCGGAGCCGCCGCCGAAGGCGACGAAGAGCACGCCGCTCGCGCCGACCAGCGAGATGTTGCCGAGCGCGTCGGAGACCTGGAGGGACGCCGCGTTGGTGCCCGAGTCCTCCGGGCGGGAGAGCTTGAGCAGCAGCACGCTGCCGCCGGAGATCGTCACGCCCATGCCGAAGCCGCCGATGACCCAGGAGGCGGCGACGATCCACGCGGGCACCCCGTCGATCAGCGCGGTGGCCGCCAGCGCGATGGACAGCGCGATCATCAGCATGCCCAGGCCCATCAGCCGCTCCCGGTGCGCGTCCAGGCGCGGCCGGCTCTGCGCGTACGAGCCGAGCGCCCAGGTCAGGCCGCCGCCGGTGAGCGAGAGGCCGGCCATGGTCGGGGACAGGCCGCGCTCGGTGACCAGCATCAGCGGTACGAAGGACTCGGCGCCCAGGAAGGTGCCGGCCGCCAGGCCGCGCAGCAGCACCACCGACGGCAGCCCGCGCGCGGCGCGGAAGGTTCCGGTGGGCAGCAGCCGCAGGACGCACGGCACGAGCAGCGCGGCGCCGGCGACGCCGGGCAGCAGCGAGAGCCAGCGCAGGTCCTGTACGGCGAACTGGAGCAGCCCGGCCCCGGCCGCGACCGCGAGGGCCAGCAGGATGCGGCGGCGGTCCATCGCCGCGCTGTGCTCGCCGGGCGGCAGCTTGCGCAGCGCGGGCAGCATCACCATCAGCGGCAGCAGCACCAGGACGGGCATGCCGAGGAAGACCCAGCGCCACCCGACGTGCTCGGCGATCGTGCCGGCCACCACCGGGCCGACGATCACGGGCAGCACCCAGGCGGTGGAGAACGAGGCGAGCACGGCGGGCTGAAGCCGCTGCGGGAAGGCGCGGCCGACGACGACGTACAGCGACACGATGACCAGGCCGCCGCCGACGCCCTGGACGCCGCGGCCGGCGATGAACATCCACATCTGGGTGGCCGAGCCCGCGACGACCAGCCCCGCGCCGAACGCGGCGACCCCGGCGAACAGCGGCGCCAGCGGTCCCCTGCGGTCGCACCACTCGCCGGAGAGCGTCATGGCGAACAGGCTGGCGGTGAAGTAGCCGGAGAAGGCGAAGGCGTACAGCTCCACGCCGTCGAGCCGCTCGGCCGCCACCGGCATGACCGTGGTGACCGCGCTCGCCTCGAAGGCGATGAGCGAGACGACGGAGATGATGCCGAGGGTGAGCGCGCGGTAGGCCCGGCTGAAGACGGTGGCCTCGCTCGCGGGGATCTCGTCGCCGGCCCCGTCACGGGTCTCGTCCCGGACCCCGCCCTGGGCCCCGTCCTGGGCCCTGGCGTCGGCCCCCTCTCGGGTCTCGTCCCGGGGTCTGGCTTCGGAGGACACGGCGACGTCGGGCGCGGGGTGGGAGGGGCCGGGTGGGGCGGAGGTGACGGGTGCGGCGCCGGATATGCCGCCGGCGGCCCGGACGACACCCGCGCCGCCGGCGGGTGAAGGGGCCGCGCCGGCATCCACGGAGCGCGGATCGAGGTCGGTCATGGCGTCAGAGTAAGGGCCACGAACCGCGTTGACCCCTGTCTGAAGGCGGTGTTCCGCTCGGCCATCGGGCCTACGACCTCGGTGTCCTTCGCGGCGCGGCGCGGCCGTACGGAAGACCGGCACGCCCCACACGAGGCCCCCGCGCGGGGCGACGGTGCCGGGCCCGGGGCTCGTACGGCCGTACGCTCCCGGGCCCGGCACCGGACGCGGCCCGGGCCCGGGGGTGGTGGGCCCGGCGCCTGGCGGCGGCCCGGTGCGCGGCGGGAGGAGTCCGCGCGGGCCGGGCCGCTACGCCGTCAGCAGGACGCCCGCGTACGAGACGCCCCCGATCACCACCCACGAGCACAGGCCGAGCGCGGCGACCCGGCCGCCCGTGCGGGCCAACGTGGGCAGGTGCACCGCGCTGCCGAGGCCGAACAGGGCGGCGGCCAGCAGGAGTTCCTGCGCGTGCCCGGCGACGTCGATGGCGGCGCCGGGCAGCGCGCCGGTGCTGCGCAGGGCGACCATCGCCAGGAAGCCGGCGACGAACAGGGGCACCAGCGGCGGGCGGCGCGGGGCGGACTGAGTGGAGGTCGTGGTGGTCGAGTCGGTGGCGGCACCGCTACGGGAGCGGGCCCGGGCCCGTACGGACAGAGCGACGGCCGCCACCAGGGGCGCGAGCATCGCCACGCGCATGAGCTTGACCAGCACCGCGTCGCCGAGCGCGGCGGAGCCCGCGGTCTGCGCGGTGGCCACCACCTGCCCCACGTCGTGCACACTGGCCCCGGCCCAGCGGCCGAACTCCGCGTCACTGAGCCCGAGCGGGTGTTGCAGCAGTGGCAGTACGGCGATGGCGAGGGTGCCGCACAGGGTCACCAGGGCCACCGAGGTCGCCACGTCCCGCTCGTCGCTGTCGGACGCCTCGCTGACCGCGCCGATCGCGGACGCGCCGCAGATCGAGTAGCCGGTGGCGATCAGCAGCGGCTGGTCACCGCGCAGGCCGAGCTTGCGGCCGAGCCACAGGGTGCCGAAGAAGGTCGCCCCGACCACGGCGAACACCATGCCCACCGTCGCCCAGCCGAGGCCGAGCACGTCGTCCAGGCTCAGCTTGAGGCCGAGCAGCACGATGCCCAGTCGCATCAGCCGCTTGCCGGCGTACGACAGGCCGGGGCGGCAGCGTCCCCGTACCAGCGCGCGCACGCCGCGCACGTGCGCCGCGACCACGCCGAGCACCACCGCGATGGTCAACATCGGCACGGCGGGCAGCAGTTGGTGCGCGCCCCAGGCCACGGCGACGCCACCGGCGGCCAGCGCCAGGCCGCCCAGCTTGTCCGAACGGGCACGCCGGGGCGGCGGCTGCTCGCCCCGCCCGGTGTTCGATCGGGCAGGCGTGCCGGGCGGCGGGGGCAGCGCGGCCGCCGCCCGGGGTGGGGCGGGCAGGGCGCTCGCGGGGCGCGGGTGGGGGCGTAGGTGCACCCATAGCGGGGTCGGGTGGGCCGAGCGCGGCCGGCTCACAGCTCGTCCGCGGGCAGCTCGTACACGCGGCGCACGCTGGTGCCGAGCCGCGCGATGTCGGCCCCGTAGATGTGGATCGAGATGGCGGTCTCGGTACCGGTGTTGCACACCCGGTGGATGTCGCCGGGGGGCGCGAACCCGCACACCGAGCCGAGCGGGTTGACGACGTCCTGGGTGGCCACCAGGCGCGAGGTGGCGCCGTCGGAGACCAGGCGGTAGCGGCGCTCGCTCTCCTCGCCCTCGTGCACCCCGGTCACGCACCAGGACACATGGTCGTGGATGGACGTCCGCTGGCCCGGCAGCCACACCAGGGCCACGACGGAGAAGCTGCCGTCCCGCTCGGCGTAGAGCAGGTGCTGCCGGTAGGTGTCGGGGTCGCCCTCGCGCTGCTCGTCGGTGAGGAGGTCGGGACAGGTGAGGTGGGGGCCGAGCCGTTCGCCCACCAGGTAGGCCGTCAGGTCCGGCGGCAGGCCCCGACCCACGGCCTCCCGCACGTCCTCGACGAGGGCGTCGAGACGCGCGGTCGTGCGTGCGGCCCTGAAGGGCGTGGGGGCGGTCGGAGTACGCATGCTCGAAGCGTCACGCCGCCCCCCGCGCGCCGTCTAACAACAGTTCCTTGGCCGCACCGGGGCCCGCGCTTATGGATGGACCGCGCGCACGGACCGCGCGATCGGCGGCGGGGGAGGTACGGAAGGAGAGGGGAACGGGTCAGCAGCCGACGCGGCGCTCGGCGGCGGCCCGCAGTTCGTCGAGGACCAGCGCGGTGGCCGGGACGCGCAGGTGCTCGCGGAGCACGTACGCCGAGACCTGCCGGCGTGAGGCGGGGTCCAGGGCCCGGCCCGCGACCTTCTGGTGGCACAGGAAGGACAGCACCAGCGAGGGCATCATGGCCACCCCCACGCCCGCCGCGACCAGGCTCTGCACGACCAGGTTGTCGTCGGAGGTGAAGGCGATGTCGGGCGCGAAGCCCTGCTCGGCGCACTCGTGCAGGAAGTTGGCCCGACATCGCAGGCAGCCGGCGATCCACCGTTCCTCGGCCAGGTCGATGAGCTTGACCGCGCGCCGCCTGGCCAGCGGGTGCCCCGTGGGCAGCAGGATGGTGAGCTGGTCCTCGAACAGGCGCACCTCCACCACCTCGTCCGGCACCTCCTCGTGCAGGCCGGGGTAGGTGAAGGCCAGCGTGATGTCGCACTCGCCGCGCGCGAGGCGGCCCAGCGACTCGGGCGGCTCGCCCTCCAGGAGTTCCACCCGCACGCCCGGGTGGCCGACCGCGAGCGAGGCCATGACCTCGGGTATCAGCGTCGCGCTGGCGCTGGGGAAGGCGCACACCCGCACCCGGCCCGCGCGCAGCCGGGTGATGGCGTCCATCTGCTGCTGGGCCGTGGCGATGGTGTCGAGGATGACGTCGGCATGCCGGGCCAGCGCCTCGCCCGCCTCGGTCAACCGCATTTGCCGGCCGACGCGGGTGAACAGGGCGGTGCCGACGTCCCGTTCCAGAGCCTTCATCTGCTGTGTGATCGCGGGCTGCGTATAGCCGAGCGCGCGGGCCGCGCCGGAGTACGAGCCGGCTTGCAGAACCTCGCGGAACGTGTGGATGTGCCGGGAATCGAACACGCCTTCATCATAAGCAGAAGTTGGGGTAGAGCGGCAGATCCCCTCGTTACGCGTATAGAAGGGCCCCTGATTCGCGCCTCTGGCGCCCCACCCGCACCAAGCCGCAGGCCGGAGCCGCGCACCCGGCGTGCCCCTCCCCCGCTCCGGCCCGCCAACGACGCCACCGGCCCAGCCCGCCGTAACCCGCCAGCCCCGTGTCCCGGGCCCCCGTCGGCCCCGCGCGCTGGGACGACGCGCCCCGCGCGCACGCCGCGCGGGGCGGGCGGGCGGATGCGGCAAGCTGGACGAATGTCGCATGCCACCGCACCGCACGCCCTGCGCCCCGGCGCGCACCGGTACGCCTCGTACGACGGCGCCGAACTCGCCTACCGCGTCCTCGGCCCGCGCGACGGGGCCGCCGCGCCGCCGCTGGTCTGCCTCGCCGGCGGCCCCGGCCGGGACGCCGCGTACCTCGGCGACCTCGGTGGGCTCGACGAGCACCGGCCGCTGGTCGTCCCCGACAGCCGTGGCACCGGCGCCTCGCCGCCCGCCACCGACCCGAGCGGCTACGCGTTCCCCCGCCTCGCCCAGGACCTGGAGGCCCTGCGCCAGCACCTCGGCCTTGAGCGGTTCGCGCTGCTCGCCCACGACGCCGCGGCGGCCACGGCCCAGGCGTACGCCGCGGCCCACCCCGAACGGCTCAGCCACCTCGTCCTGGTCTGCCCGGGCGCCCGGCTCCAGGGCGAACTCCCCGACGACGCCCGCGAGATCTTCGAGGCCCGCTCCGACGAGCCCTGGTGGGAGGACGCGTACGCGGCGGTCCAGGCCCTGCCCACCGCCTCCGACCTGGACGACGTACGCGACCTGCTACGCCGCGCCGCGCCGCTGGCGTACGGCCGCTGGGAGGAGCCGCAGCAGGCGCACGCGGCGAGCGAGGGCGCCCAACTCGGCCCCGTCCCACGGGCCGGCTTCTGGCAGGGCGTGGACGAGGCGGCCCGCCTCGCGCTGGTGGAACGGCTGGAGGCGGTGCGCTGCCCGGCGCTCGTGGTGACCGGCGCCCGGGACGGCGTGACCGGCGTACGCGCTGGCGAACTCGTCGCCGCCTCCCTCGCCCACGCCAGCGCCCGCGCCCTCCCCGAGGTCGGCCACTTCCCGTGGGTGGACGCGCCGGACCTCTTCCGCACGACGGTGGAGGACTTCGTTCGCGGCGCGTAGGCCCTGCCGGGCGGCACCGGGGGTGGGGGTGGCGGGACTCGGTCCGTGCGGGTGTGTCTGTGGGGGGCGCGACGGCGGCCGTACGGGAGTGGCGGGCTCTCGCGCGCGGGCGCCTACGCGGGGCGGACTCCGGAGCGGACGGCGGCGGAGGCGGGTGAGGGTGCCGGGGCCGGGGGCCGATCGGGCAACCCGGCCTGCCCCATCGCGCACGCCCGCGAGGGCCCCACTTCGGGCCCGCGCGGCGGCCGGACCTCGCCTCACCAGGGGGCTCGCCGCCTCGGGGGCCGCAGTCGATCGTGGCGGCCGTGTTGCGGTCACATGGCAAGCGCCGCGCACTCGTTGACCAACCCGACCCGCACCGGCTTTAGTCATCTCAGCAACACCGCGACACCCCCGGTGAACGATCCGATTCCCTCCCCACGGAGCGGAACCGGAACCCACACCGGAAGCCCGGCCGTGTGCCCGAGTGGTTTAGGGGCTCGCCTGCAAAGCGAGTTACGTGGGTTCGATTCCCGCCACGGCCTCTTCGTACGAGGATTCCTCGTTCTCTCCCCGCGATGAGGATTTCCCCCGCCGCAGGGTCTGCCTGTGCGGCGGGGAATTCCCCTCCACGGCGGCGGGTTTCTCCCCGTACCACTCAGCCGGCCTCCGCGCGCAACGCGCGGGCCCGCTCGGCCGGGTCGTAGTCCGGCCCGACGCCCTCGACCAGCACCACGTCACCCTCGATGTGATCGGTACGCAGCCGCAGAATGGCCTGATAGGCGGGCGATTCGTACCAGGCGCGCGCATCGTCGAGGCTCGGGAACTCGATCAACACCATGCTGCCGGGCCACGTACCTTCCAGAACGTCGGCCGGCGGCCCGTGAATGACGAACCGCCCGGCGAAGGGGTCGAGCGTCGCCTGAATGCGCTCCAGGTACTCGATGATGTCGGAGTGATTCCGACGGCTGCGGAGATGAGCGAAGCCGTACGCGGTCATCACGGATCACCTTCGTTCAGAGCGGGGGCTGGGCAAGGCCCAGAAGGTAGTGGGGGCGGCTGGGTGGAGCGATTACCTCGGGGGTAATTGCGGGGCGCCGGGGGGCGTTGTCGCCGTGCGCGTCGGGGTGGGGGTGTGCGATGCCGGGGGCGGCCGGGCGGCGACGACGTGCCGGCGGGCTGGTCACACTGGGGCTCGTAGCGCGGCCCTGCCAACGGGCGCCCGCTGCGGTCCTTGGGGGTGCATTCCCTTCATCGCTGCTTCGATCCGAGCCTGGGACGCCTCGGAAGGCCGAGCGGCGGCCCCCTTTGACCCCGGCGCCCCCGTCGCAACGCCGGCCGCGCGTCAGGGCCGCCCCCGTCAGCCGCTCGGAGACCGTACGTCGCCACCGCGAGCGACCCACGCCACAGCCGGCAACCATCGTCACCCGACCGCCCGGCCGGTCGGGAGCCGAGTGACGCACCGCCCTCGCCAGACACCCACCCGCCCCCGGAAATTGCCACCCGCACACGCCACCCGCTCCGCTATTCTCCGCATTCCGTGCCCGGTATTCGCTGCCGGTGCGGTGAGGAAGGGGCGGTGGCGTGGAGATTCGGCGGGCTGGGGAAATTCGTGAGGTGGTCGCGGCCGAGCACCTTTTCGACGGGCCGGCCCGGGTCGGCGCGGCGGAGCGTTTTCTGCATGAGCCGGGGCATCACCTGCTGATCGCCTACGTGGCGGAACGGCCCGTCGGAATGATCACCGGCGTGGAGACCACCCACCCCGACAAGGGAACCGAGATGTTCCTGTATGAACTTTCGGTGGACCCGGCGTATCGGCGGCGCGGCGTCGGGGGCTCGCTGGTCCGGGCGCTGGCGGAGCTGGCGCGGGAGCGGGGGTGCTACGGCATGTGGGTCGGTACGGAACGCGACAACACGGCGGCGCTCGCCACCTACCGCGGGGCGGGAGCCGCGGACGAGGAGGACTTCGTGGCGCTCACGTGGTCGTTCCGGAACCACGGCTGAACCACGACCGAACCACATCGCCCGAAACGCGAGCAATACAGCAGGGGAATGGGAAATGTGGCCTACGCGAGGTGTCACCCACCGACGCCAGGCCACTTGTTACTACCCGTAACCGATCCCCCTAAATAGACCCCTATGGCACCCCTAGCGAGATATTGGTCAACACGGTCCTGCAAACTCTATTCACGCGGCCGTCACGGAACAGTTTCATCATCCTCATAAACTCAGGGGACTTCGCTGGCAACCCCTACGATGTGGCCTGATTCCCCCTCTCGGTGGCCACCATGGCGCGGTTTGGCTCTTAAGATCATCGTGCGGCTTACCCGTCGTTGTGGTGGCTGAACATCGGCCAACGACCGGGCCGAATCCCTCCATTTCGCTAGCGCACGAGGTGAAAGTTTTGCGGTCTGAGACTCGCGAAATGCGACTCCCGCTGTCCAACGGACAGAACGAGATCTGGTTCAGCCAGCAGCTCGACCCGGAGAGCACCCAGTTCCGGATCGGCGAGTACATAGAGATACATGGCCCGGTCGACGCCGGGCTGATGGAAAAGGCTATGCGGCAGGCCGTCGCGGAGGCCGAGCCGCTCAACACGCGGTTCGGTGACGACGGCGGAATTCCCTGGCAGGTGTACGAGCCGATCACCGAATGGGACTTCCCCGTCCTCGACGTCAGCGCCGAGGACGACCCGGACGCGGCGGCCGAGGAGTGGATGCGGGCCGACCTCGCGCGCGTCCTCGACCTCACCCGCGACCCGCTGTTCCGGTACGCGCTGTTCAAGCTGGAGCCGGAGCGGTACGCCTGGTACCAGGGGCTGCACCACATCGTCACGGACGCGGCGGGTGGTGCCCTCGTCGCCCGCAGGACCGCGGAGCTGTACACCGCGCTCGCCACCGGAACCGACGCCCCGCCCTCCCCCCTGGGCCCGTTGCGGCAGTTGCTCGACAAAGACGCGCAATACCGGGCATCGGATGATTTCACCAAGGACCGCGAATACTGGACCGAGCGCTTTCGCGACTATCCGGAACCGGCGCGACTCGCCGGCCGACGGGCCACCGTCTTCGAATCCCGTATCCGCGAGACGGTATTCCTCAGCGAGGAGGAGGCGGTACGGCTGCGCGCTTCGGCCCGGGCCGCCGGGACGCACTGGTCGGCATTGATGATCGCGGCGACCGCCGCCTACCTGCACCGCCTCACCGGCGAGCACGACATCATCCTGAGCCTGCCGGTCGCGGCGCGTACCGACGCGGAAACGCGCACCGTGCCCGGCATGTTCGCCAATCTGCTGCCGCTGCGCATCGCGGTGCGCGGTGAAACGCGCGTACGCGACCTGCTCAAGCAGGTCTCCCGCGAGGTGCGGCAGGCGCTGCGGCACCAGCGTTACCGGAAGATCGACCTCGCCCGGGACCTCCAGTTGCCGGACGGCGGGCGCGGGTTCAACGGCCCGCACGTCAACATCATGTCCTTCGGATACGACTTCACCTACGACGGGCACCGCGTCACCGCGCACAACCTCTCCAACGGGCTGGTCGAGGACCTGGCGATCATGGCGTACGACCGGTCGGACGGCACCGGTATCCGTATCGACCTCAACGCCAACACCGACCTGTACTCCGAGGCGGAGCTGGCCACGCATCGGCGTCGCTTCATCGACCTGGTGACCGAATTCGCCGACGCCGACCCGCACGCGCAGCAGCGCACCGTGGGCGACATCGAGTTGCTGAGCGCTAAGGAACGCGAGCGCCTCCTCTTCGACTGGAGCGGCGGCACCAGGGCGGGTGACACCGGCGGCGAGGGCGCCTCCGGGGCCGCGGCGACCACCGGTGCCACCCATGCCGCCGACGCCGCCAATGCCGCCGACGCCACCGATGCCGGCGCCGCCGCCGACACCCTCCCCGTGCTGCTCGCCGCGCAGGCGACCCGTACCCCCGAGCGGCAGGCCGTCGTCGCCGGTGACGAGCGGTTGAGCTACGCCGAGTTGGACGCGGCGGCGAGCCGCCTGGCGCACCTGCTCGCCGCGCGCGGCGCCGGGCCCGAGCGGACCGTGGCCGTCGCGCTCCCCCGCTCCGCCGACCTCGTCGTGACGCTGCTCGCCGTGCTCAAGACGGGCGCCGCGTACCTGCCGCTCGACCTCGACCACCCGGCCGAGCGCCTCGGCTACCTGCTCACCGACGCGGCGCCCGCCCTGCTGGTCACCCGCTCCGACGCCGCGCCCGAGGTCGGCCCGGCCGCCGACGTACCGACGCTCACCCTCGATGACAGCGATGTCAGGCAGGCGCTCGCCGCCCAGCCCGCCGACGTGCCGCCCCCGCACGCGCCGCTGCCCGCGCACCCGGCGTACGTGATCTACACCTCCGGCTCCACCGGCCGGCCCAAGGGCGTGCCCGTGCCGCACGAGGCCATCGTGAACCGGCTGCGCTGGATGCAGGACACCTACCAACTGGCCGCCGACGACCGGGTGTTGCAGAAGACCACGGCCGGGTTCGACGTGTCGGTGTGGGAGTTCTTCTGGCCGCTGCTGGCCGGCGCGACGCTGGTGCTGGCCCGCCCCGGCGGCCACAAGGACCCGGTCTACCTGGCCCGCGTCATCCAGGAGCAGTCCATCACCACGGCCCACTTCGTGCCGCCGATGCTGGACGTCTTCCTCGCCGAGCCGGACGCCGCCCGGTGCCGGAGCCTGCGCCGCGTCTTCTGCAGCGGCGAGGCGCTGTCCCGGGAGACCGCCGAGCGCTTCCACGCCGAGCTGCCGCAGGCGCGCCTGCACAACCTGTACGGGCCGACCGAGGCCGCCGTCGACGTCACGTACCACCCGGTCGAGCCGGGCGGGAGCGGCCCGGTGCCCATCGGGCGGCCGGTCGCCGGCACCCGGCTGTACGTCCTGGACGAGGGGCTGCGGCCGTGCCCGCCCGGCGCGCCGGGCGAGCTGTACCTCGCCGGGGTGCAACTGGCCCGCGGCTACCACCGCCGCCCGGCGCTGACGGCCGGCCGGTTCGTCGCCGACCCGTACGCGCACCTGTACGGCGTACCGGGCGAGCGCATGTACCGCACCGGGGACCTGGCGCGCTGGCGCGCGGACGGCGCCGTCGAGTACCTCGGCCGCACCGACCACCAGGTCAAGCTGCGCGGCTTCCGCATCGAACTGGGCGAGATCGAGGCCGCGTTGCGCGCGCTGCCGGGGGTCGCCCAGGCGGTGGCCCTCGTCCGCGCCGACACCCCCGGCGACCAGCGGTTGGTCGCCTACGTGACGGCGGAGACGGCGGAGACGGCGGACGTGGCGGGCATCCCGGGGTCGGGCGCCGACGCGGGCGGGAACGGGGCGTCGCCGCTGGACGTCCCGGCCCTGCGCGCGCGGCTCGGCCGCACGCTGCCCGACTACATGGTGCCCGCCGCGTTCGTCGTCCTGGACGCGCTGCCGCTGAACGTCAACGGCAAGGTGGACCGGGCCGCGCTGCCCGCTCCTGACGTCACCGTCACCGCCGCCGGCCGGCCGCCGCGCACCCCGCACGAGGAGTTGCTGTGCGGGCTGTTCGGCGAGGTGCTGGGGCTGCCGTCGGTCACCATCGACGACGACTTCTTCCACCTCGGCGGGCACTCGCTGCTCGCCTCCCAGCTCGTGAGCCGGGTCCGCTCGGCGCACGGCGTGGAGCTGACGATCCGCGACCTGTTCGCCGCGCCGACCCCCGAGCGCCTGGCGCACCGCCTGGACGCGGCGCTCGCGGCGGCGGCGGGGTCAGGCCCGGCCGCGCGGCACGGCCTGGAGCCGTTGCTCGCACTGCGCGCCGAGGGCACCCGGCCCCCGCTGTTCTGCGTCCACCCCGGCGGCGGGCTCGGCTGGCTCTACTCCGGACTGCTGCCGCACCTGGGCGTGGACCAGCCGGTGTACGTGCTCCAGGCGCGCGCGCTGAGCGAGCCGGGCAGCCATCCCTCGACGGTGGCCGAGATGGCCGCCGACTACCTGGCGCAGATCCGCGCCGTGCGGCCGAGCGGCCCGTACCACCTGCTCGGCTGGTCCTTCGGCGGGCTGGTCGCGCACTCGATGGCCGTCCAGTTGCGGCGGGCGGGCGAGGAGACCGGGCTGCTGGCCGTGCTCGACGCGTACCCCGACTACCGGCACACCTTCGACGACCTGCCGCGGCTCAGCAAGCGGCAGTGGCTCGGCCTGCTCCTGGACGACGTCGGCGGGCGCGACCTGGCCGCGCCGGAGCCGGAGGCGGCCGGGGCGCCGGCGGAGGAGGAGTTGGCGGCCGACCTCAGTCGCGAGACGGGCCTGCCCGCGCACCTCCTGGAGGGCCGGGAGAGCTTCCCGCTGCTCGACATCTTCCGCAACGACCTGGAGCTGATGCGCACGTTCACGCCGGAGGCGTACGCGGGCGACATGCTGCTCTTCACCGCCGACCTGGACATCCCCGGCCACCAGCGCGACCCCGCGCACACGCCGCGGGCGTGGGAGCCGTACGTGGGCGGGCTGCTTGACGTGCACCACGTCCAGGCGCAGCACTACCACCTGATGCGGCCCGAGCACGTCGCGGTCATCGGCCCGGTGGTGGCCGCCGCGCTGCGCAGCCCGCGTGCCACCGCCTCCCCCTCGGTGGCGGACCGGCCCGCCCTGACGCACTGACCACTCCAGCCCCCACCGCACGGAAGGACCACCCATGACGAACCCGTTCGACGACGAGGGCGGCCGCTACCTCGTACTCGTCAACGCCGAGGAGCAGCACTCGCTGTGGCCCGCCAGCACCGCCGTCCCGCCGGGCTGGACGGTGGCGCACGCCGAGGACAGCCGCGCCGCGTGCGAGGCGTACGTCGAGGAGCACTGGAGCGACCTGCGCCCGGCCAGCCTGCGCCGACTGACGGAGCAGGCTGGCTGATGGAGCGGGCTGGCTGACGGAGCAGGCCGGCTGGCGGAACAGGCCGGTTGGCAGAACAGGCCGTCGTACGACGGCGAGCGGGCCGGGTCGCGCGGAGCGGCCCGGCCCGCTCCCTCATGTGCCCTGGGTCGTGAGGGCCACCGCCGCGTCGAGAAGCGTCGCGGTCAGGGCGGGGAGCCCGGCGGGGGGCTCGGAGAGCAGGAACAGCCAGGCGAAGGCGGGGCCGACGAGCACAGCGTTGAGCACGGCCGGGTCGGGGCGGGTGGTGAGTTCGCCGCGCGCCGCCGCGTGGTCGAGGATCTCCGTCAGGGTCCGGCGCTGGGCCCCCAGGTACCTCTCGTTGAACCGGTCGTGGAGCGCGGGGTCGGCGTGGACGTCGGCCAGCAGGCCGGGGACCGTGCCCGGCGGCGCGGACGCCATCGCCTCCGCGACCTCGGCGAGCACGGCGGCCAGGTCGGCCCGGAGCGATCCGTGGTCGGGCGTCACGGCCAGGAACCGGTCCGGCAGCAGGACGTCGAAGATCATCTCCTGCTTGGTGGCGTGGCGCCGGTAGATCGCCGCCTTGCCGACGCCGGCCCGCGCGGCCACCTCGGCCATCGTGAGTCGCGCGTACCCCACCTCGACCAGGAGTTCCCGGACGGCGGCGGCGACGGCGGCGTCGACGCGGCTGTCCCGGGGGCGGCCCCCGGGGTTGCGTGCTTGCTTTCGAGCGGACATGGGCGCATCATACGGAACCAGGAGTAACGAAACTGACAGTTCCAAAACGACCGGTCTCGTTATGCCACCGCGACCGTACCGGCACGCCGTCCACGCCCAGGAGCGCGCGGGCGCCGTCGCGGCCATCGACGGGCGGCCGGCCGGCTGAGCGACCGCCGGTTCCGGCCCCATCGGCACAGCACACCCGCTCGGAGGGAACGACCGATGCGCATACCGAAAGCCGCCCACACCGCACAGCCGTGGCGGGTCCACGAGTTCACCCGGGACTTCCGGATCGAGGACGTGTGGTCCTTCCGCGCGCCTGACGCCGGGCCCGACGACTTCCCCGTGATGCTCCAGGCGCTGAAGACTGCCTACGACACCCGGAAGGCCCCCGCCCCGGTCCGGTTCCTGTTCGCGGTGCGCTGGAAGCTCGGCGCCCTGCTCGGCTGGGACACTCCCCAGGCGGGTCTTGGCGGGCGGGTCCCCTCGCTGCGCGACCGGCTCCCGCCGGACCTCGCGCGGACCGCGCACGACGCCGCCCCCTGCACCGACCCGTTCTCCGAGGTGTACCAGCTCGACCACGAGGCGGCCCGCGAACTGGGCAACAAGACCGTCCACACCATCATGCACCTGGGCTGGGTACCGACCGACGACGGCGGACACGAACTGCGCATGGCGGCGCTGGTCAAGGACAACGGCCTGTTCGGCCGGCTCTACATGGCCGCGATCCTGCCGTTCCGGTACCTCGTCGTCTACCCGGCGCTGACCCGCCAGTGGGAGCGCGCCTGGCTCGACCACGGCCGCCCGAACCGGCGCGCCGCGAACGGCCCGCCGACGACCACCGGCCCGAGCTGACCCATCCGACCGGCCCCAACC
Organism: Streptomyces sp. 71268; assembly: GCF_029392895.1. NCBI lineage: Bacteria > Bacillati > Actinomycetota > Actinomycetes > Kitasatosporales > Streptomycetaceae > Streptomyces > Streptomyces sp. 71268. The sequence continues at coordinate 5,540,703 of NZ_CP114200.1, read as the reverse complement.
GCCCTGCCCGGCGCGGCGGGTGGCGGCCGACCGAGACGGCCGCGCCGTCGGCCACCGCGAACCCGGGCGCGGGTGGCCGGGCGCGCTGGCGGTCAGGCTGGGAGGCGTGGCGGGCCGGAGGGTTGGCCCGGCCCGCCGGGGCCGGGCCTAGCGGCGCTCGTCGTGCACGACGGCCGACTGGGGCCGGATCGGCAGCCGGCCCACCGGGCGGCCGGTGGCCGCGCGGACGGCGGAGGCGATCGCCGCCGGGGAGGTGACGACCGGGACCGCGCTGACCGCCTTGGCGCCGAACGGCGCCACCACGTCGCGCTCCTCGATCAGCTTCACGATCTTGATGTCGGGCACGTCGAGCGCGGTCGGCAGGGCGTAGCCCGTCAGGTCGGGGTGGCGGACGATGCCGCGCGAGGTGCGCAGGTTCTCGCTGAGGGCGGCGCCGATGCCCTGCGTGACGCCGGCCTCGATACGCGCCCTGAGCTGCCTCGGGTTCAGCGCGCGCCCCACGTCCTGGGCCACCGTCAGTTCCACCACGCGGACGGCGCCGAGTTCCACGTCCACGTCCACCACGGCCCGGATCGCGCAGAACGCGAGCCCGACGTACGCGTCGCCCTGCCCCGAGTCGTCCAGCGGCTCCGTCGGGTGCGGCCGGCACTGCGCCGTGGCCCACAGCTCCTTGCCCTCAAGCGCCTCGGCCACGGTCGTGCTGAGCACCCCGTCGTACGAGGTGATCTTGCCGTCGGCGATGGTCAGCAACTCCGTCGACATGCCGAACTTGTGCGCCAGCGGCTGGAGGAGTTGCGTACGGACCATCTTCGCGGCCCGCTCCACCGCGCCGCCCGACACCCAGGTGTGCCGCCCACGGGCGGCGGGCCCGGCCGGCGGCTGGTCGGTGTCGACGGGCGCGATGTGCACCTCCTCGACGCCCAGGGTCTCCTGCACGATCTGCCGGGCCAGCGTACTGAAGCCCTGCCCGGTCTCCACGGCGGCGCAGACCACGGTGGCCACCGAGCCCTGCACCTTGACGGTGGCCGTGGACACCTCGTCGGTGCCCTCGGCGCCCAGCATGTGCACCATGCCGAGCCCGTAGCCGACGCCGCGCCGCACGGCCCCCGGGTCGCCCGCTCCGTCCGGGCCGCCGGGCAGCGGCCACTCGCTCTCGTCCGCCTCCGCGTCGTCCCCCGGCAGCGGGGGCAGCGGCTCGTCACGGACGGCCGTCAACAGGTCGGCCACCGGGGCCGGGCAGGTGACGGTCTGGCCGGTGGGCAGCAGATCACCGGTGGCCATGACGTTGCGCATCCGCAACTCGGCCGGGTCGAGGCCGAGCTTGGCCGCCAGCTTGTCCATCTGGCCCTCGTACGCCGCGCACACCTGCATCGCGCCCTCGCCGCGCACGTGGCCCGACGGCGGGTTGTTGGTGCGCACCGCCCAGCCCTCGATGAACGCGTGCGGCACCACGTACGGGCCGCAGGCGAAGGAGACGGCGGCGGCCAGCGCGTCGGCCGAGGTGTCGGCGTAGGCGCCGGCGTCCAGCAGGATCTGCGCCTCGACCTTGAGCAACGTGCCCTCGGCGTCGGCGTGGTGGCGGTAGCGCAGCAGCGTGGGGTGGCGGTGGGCGTGCCCGAGGAAGGACTCCTCGCGGGTCGCGGCCAGCTTGACCGGGTGACCGGTGCGCAGCGCGAGCAGGCCGAGCGGCAGCAGCATGCCGGCGTCCTCGCGCTCGCCCATGGCGCCCGGCACGCCGGTCACGACGACCTTCACCAACTCGGGCGGCAGCCCGTAGCAGGCGGCGGCCAGGTCGCGGTCAGCGTGCGGGTCGGTGGAGGCGGTGTACAGCTCCACGCCACCGTCCGGGCGCGGCACGGCGAGCCCGGCCTCGGCGCCGATCGGCGCCGGGTCCTGGCGCCCGATCCGGTACACGCCCTCGACGATGACGTCGCCGACCACGCTCGGGTCGCCGTAGCTGAGCGGGATGTGCCGGATCAGGTTGCCGTCGGGGTGCAGCGGCTCGGCGCTGAACGCCTGCTCCGGGTCGGTGACCGGGTCGAGGACCTCGTACTCGACGGCGATGGCCGCCGCCGCGAGGCGGGCCGTGTCGGGGTGGTCGGCGGCCACAGCGGCGATCGGCTCGCCGTGGTGGCGCACCAGGTCGGTGGCGAACACCGGCCGGTCCAGGACCTTACGCCCGTGCGCGGCGTCGCCCGGCACGTCCGCGTGCGTGACCACCGTCCGCACGCCGGGCATGGCGTTCGCCGCCGAGGTGTCGATGGAGACGATGCGCGCGTGCGGGTGCGGGGAGCGCAGCACCGCGGCCCACAGCAGCCCCTCGGCCCACAGGTCGGCGGCGTACGGGAAGACGCCCTGCGTCTTGGCGATGGAGTCGAGCGGCGGCACGGACACGCCGAGCCCGTGCGGTGCCGGCGGCCCCGGTACCGCACCGACCACCGTCGCAGGCACGGTGGCGGCGCCGTGGCCGTCCGCGGTTCCCGTCATGCCGATTGCCTTCCGCTGCCGCCGTCGTCGTGAAGTGCCCCGCCGCCGTAGGCGATGTCCTGGCCGTCGTAGGCGATGTCCTGACTGCCGTAGGCGGGGTCCTGGCCGCCGTAACCGGGGCCCTGACCGCCGTGGCCGTTGGTGCCGTAGCCCGCGTAGTCGGGTGCGGTGTGGCCCGTGCCCTGGCCCAGCGGGTCGTGCCCGGCGTCGTACGCGACGGGCGCGCCCTGCGGTGCGCCGTGCCCGGGGTAGCCGGCCGGGAACGCGCCCGGGACCGCCGAGGGGTCGGCGGGGTGCGGGGCGTCGTGCGGCGGGAACTGACCGGGGCCGGGGCCGGCGTTGGCGGCCGGGCCGCCGTCGCCGGCCGGGCTGTCGTGCGCGGCCTCGTCGGCGGCGGCAGCGGCCTCACGGCCGGCCACCACCTCGCGTACGGCGTCGAGCACGCCACGGTAGCCGGAGCAGCGGCAGAGGTTGCCGCAGATCGCCTGTCGGGTCTCCTGCTCGGTGGGCGCGTGGTTGCCCTCCAGCAGGTCGTGCACGGTCATCGCGAGGCCCGGCACGCAGAAGCCGCACTGCACGGCGCCCGAGTCGGCCAGCGCCCGCTGCACGTCGCTGGGCTGCCCGCTGGTGGCCAGCCCCTCCACGGTGCGGACCTCGGACCCGGCGGTGGTCGCGGCGGGCACCAGGCAGGAGGCCACCAGACGCCCGTCGACCTGCACCGAGCAGGCCCCGCACTCGCCCTGCGAACAGCCGTCCTTGGCACCCGCGAGGCCGAGCCGCTCGCGCAGCACGTACAGCAGCGACTCGCCGATCCACGCGCCGGTCACGGGCCGGTCGGCGCCGTTGACCCGCAACACGTACGAGGCCAACGGGTGCTCGGTGTGCGGGTCGGCGGGGGCGGCCCCGGAAGCGGCTTCGGGGGTCGGGGCGGCGGCGGTCCCGTCGGCGTCGGCGGACACCGCCGACGTGGGCGCGCCCGCCGTCACCTCGGCGCTGTCGGCGCCATCGGCGCCGGCCGCGTCCGCTCCCGCCGGTGCCGGCACGGCGGCGGGGCCGTCGTCCTCGGGGCTCTCGGCGGCGTCCGGGTCGGTCGCGTCGACGGCGGGGCCGGCGTCGGAGCCCGTGTCCGGGCCGGCCGTGGGGCCGTCGCCCGCGACCTCGGGGCGCGGCTGGTCGGCCGGGCCGTCATCGCCAACCGCCGCGACTCCGGGGCCCTCCCCCGCACCGGGCTCGGCCGGGGCCTCGGCGCCGCTCGGGGCGTCGGCTCCGTTCGAGGCGTCGGCACCGGCGTCACCGCCGGCGGCGGTCCGCGACTCGGGCGCCACGGCCCGGCGTGGGCCGGGGATCGCGGCGGGGTGCGCGTCGGCGTCGGACTCCGCGTCGGCGTGGGCCGGCTCGGCGTGGACCGGCTCGGCGTGGGTCGGCTCCGCGTGCGGGTGGGCGGGGGTCGGCTCGGCGTCGGCCTGGGCCTGGTCGGCCGGGGCGTGCCCCGGCTCCGCGCCGCTCAGGGCCGCGCCGGCCAGGTTCGAGCCGGCGCCGTCGGTGCGGGAGGCCTCGGTACGGGGCGCGTCCGCGTGGGAGGCGTCGGTACGGGACGCCTCGCCCTCCGCGAGCGGGTGCCCGGCGCCGGGACCGGCCGAACCGGCGTCAGCGGGAGCCGCGTTGGCGGTTGCGGCATCGGCGGGGACGGCGTCGGGGGCGACCGGGCCGAGGGCGATGGGCGTGCGCGCGTCGGTGGCCGCGCCGTCGCGCGCCGTCGCGCCGTCCGGCTGCGCGGGCGTGCCGTGCGGCGGGGTGCCGTGCGGCGGGGTGCCGGGCGCCGGAATGCCATGCGGCGGCGTGCCGTGCGGGGGAGCGCCGTCGATCGGCGTGCCCTGGGCTGGTGTCGCGCTGCCGGGGGCGCCCTGGACGGGCGTGCCGTGCGCCGGGGTGCCCTGCGCGGGGGTGCCCTGTGCAGGGGTGCCCTGCGCCGGGGTGCCGTGGGTCGCGGTCCCGGGCGCGGGGGTCCCGTGCGCCGGCGTTCCGGGGACGGGGGCGCCCTGCACCGGTGGGGCGGGCATACGGGTGCCCTGCGCGGGCGTGTGCGGGGCGGTGGCCTCGGGGGCCGGGGTCGGCGCGCCGGTGACCGGGGCCTGGTGCGCGGCGTCGGCGAACTGCTCGGCCTCGCCACCCACTTCGCCGGTGGGGCTCGGCTGGCCGTCTCCGTGCGTCGCGCCCTCCCCGTGCGTCGCGCCGTCGGCGGTCGGCGCGGCGGCGGGCGCCGGCGGCTGGTGCGGGTCCGCGACGGCCGGGTCACCGGCGTCGTCGGAGTGCGCGTCGGCGCCGGGAGTCGCATCGACGCCGGGCGCGCCGGGGTGCGCCGGCGCGGAGTGCTGCTCGCCCCGCGGCGACCGCTCCCCGTGCGGCGGCTGGGCCGGACCGTCGTGGCCGGGGTCGCCCTGGGCCGGCACCCGGGGGCCGGCGGCGGTGGACGGGGCGGCGGGGAAGCCGAACTGGCCGGAGGTGTCCGGCAGTTGACCGTCCGGGCCGGGCGTGGGCCAGGGCAGCCGGGCGGCCGGCACGTCACCCGGCTCGCCGGCGGCGCCCTGCGGCGCGCGGGCGTCCCCGGGGGCGTCGGCGCGCACGCCGTCGCCGGGCGCGGTCGGGGCGTGCGGCGCTTCGTCCGCGCGCGCCGGCGCGCCCTGCGGGGCGTCGGGTGCGGCGGCGCCGGGCGCGTCGGCGCGCTCGGCCTCGGGACGCCCCGGGCCGGCGCCCGTGGTCGCGGGCCGCTCGTCGGTCGGGGCCGTATCGCCGGCCTGGCCCGCACCGTCGACCGGGTCCTCGGCGGACGCCTGGTCCGCCGTCTGGTCCGTCGCCGCGTCCCCGGGCGCCCAGTGCTGGGCCGCCGGGCCGCCAGGCTGGCCGGCGTCAGGACCGGGCTGACCGGTGCCGTCGTCCGCCGGCGCGGCGGCGCCGTCGGTGGCCTCCGCACTGTCGGGGTGCGCGGGGTACTCCGGCTGCTCGGGTTGGTGCGTGGGGCGGGGGCGGTACGGGGCGACCAACCGGTCGGCGAGCGCGTACGCCTCCGGCGCCTGTCCGGTCATCGGTTCGCCGGGCTCCGCCGCGCCCGCCACCGGCCACTGACCGGTGCTCGCGTCGCCGGCCGGTGGCGTCGGCCACTGCGGAACGCCCTGCGGGCGGTGCGGCTCGTGCGGTCCCGGGTCCTGCGCCGCCGGGCCCTGCCGCTCGCCGGGGTCCGGGCGCTCGCCCAACTGCTGCCCGGGCAGGCCGGTGCCGGCCTGGGCCTGGTTCGGCACACCGTGCCCCGCGGTGTCGTCGGGCCGGCCGGAGCCCGGCCGGTCGGTAGCGTACGGGGCCTGCTCCGGGCCGCCGTAGGGGTGGCCCGGCTCGGACTGGTCGGCGCCGGGGCCGGCCTGCGCCGCGTACCCCTGCTCCGGGTAGGGCGCCTGGTCGGGGTCGGGCCCGTGGCCGTAGTCGGCGGGGCCGGCCGCGTCGGTCGGGTAGCCGGGCGGGTAGGAGTCGTGGTCCTGCGGTCCGGCGCCCGGCGTTTGGGCGGCCGGCGTCGGCTCGCCCGGGTGCGGCCGGTCGGCCCGCGGGCCTCCCGGGTGCGGGGGCAGCCCGAACCGGTAGGCGCTCATGGTGTATTCGCCGGTTTCCTCGACGCTGTCGTCGCCGACGGTGGGCAGCGTCCACTGCCCGGTCCCGCCGAGCGCGGAGGGCACCGGCCACTGCGCGGTTGCGTGCGGGTCGTGCGGCTGGCCCTGCGCGTCCGCCCCGCCCGCCTCGTGCGCCCCGCCGTCGCCGTACGGGTCGTGCGCGGGGTCCCGCTGGCCGGGGTGGCCCTGCTCGCCGTGGCCGAGGTCGTGTTCGCCCGTGGCCGCGCCCCGCTGCCCGTAGCCGGCCTGACGGTGCTCGCCGCGCGGGAACTCGCCCGCCTCATCGGGGCCGTCGTCGGCGGCGAGCGGGATCGACCACTGTCCGGTCGCGGGCTGGCCGCCCGGCGTCGGGTCGGCGCTCTGATCCGGGCCGTGCGGCAGCGACCAGTGGCCGGTGACGGCCGGGTCGGCGCCGGGCCCGTCGGCGGGTCCGGCGTGCTGCGCGTACGGCTGGTCGTACGGCGTCGCGTACGGCTGCGCGCCCCGCTCGTCGGCGTGCCCGCCGTCCTCGGGGCCGGCGGCCAGCCTCGGCGGCGTGGACTGCGGGTGCCAGTGGGCGCCGGGGGGCGGCGTGTAGCCGGTGCCGGGCGCGGCCAGCGGGTCCCAGCCCTGCGGCAGCGGCGCCGACGGGTCGGCCAGTTCGGGCGGCAGTTGCACGAAGGCGGTGCCCTCGGCGTCGTACTCCGGGCCGCTCGGCATCGGCTGCCAGCCGGCGAACGCCTGCGGCGCGCCGCCGGGCACCCCGTAGCCCGCGTCGGGCGTGCCGTGCTCCGGCTCGTCGGCGCGGCGCGGCTCGGCCTCGGGCCCTGTCGGGTGGCCGGGGCCGCGCGGGTGGTGTTCAGAGGTCATGCGAGCGCCCTCCCCAGTGCTCGGCGGGCCAGGATCGCCACCGTACGCCGCAGGTGGAGGGCGGCGGGCGGCAAGGGGGGGTGGTTCGTGGGCGCCGTCCTCGGGGGCCGGCGGGTCCGGGATGCAGGCGGCGGCCACGTACTCGCCGAAGGCCGCGCGCACCTCGGGGGCCAGGCCGCGGGCGCCGTCCCAGTCGATGAGCGAGGCCACCCACGCCTCGGCGTCCAGCGGGCGCAGCGGCATCGGGGCGACGGCGCCGACCGCGCAGCGCACGCCCCGGCGCGCCGGGTCGAGCACCACGGCCACCGACGCGATGGCGCGGCCGGGGCCGGTGCGGCCGGTGGCCTTGAGGAAGGTCTGCGGGGCGTGCAGCAGCGGAACGCGGACGAAGCCGACCAACTCGCCGGGCCGCAGCATCTCCACGCCCGCCAACAGGTGGCTGACCGGGATCTCGCGGCTGCCGTCGGGGCCGACGATGACGAGGGTCGCCTCAAGCGCGGCGAGCACGGGCAACGCGTCGCCGGTGGGCCCGCTGGTGACGACGTTGCCGCCGAGTGTGCCTGCGTTGCGGATCTGCGGCGGCCCCGCGGCGCGCGCCGCGGCGGCCAGCGCCGGGATCAGCGCGGCGAAGTCGGGACGGCCCATGCGGGCGTGCGTCAGCCCGGCGCCGAGCAGGGCGTGCCCGTCCTGGTACTGCCAGCCGCGGATCTCGCTGATCCGGCCGAGGCCGACCAACGCGGCGGGCCGCAGCAGCCCGGAGTTGACGGCCGCCATCAGATCGGTACCACCCGCGACGGGCACGGCCGCGGGCATGGCGGTCAACGCCGCCACGGCCTCGTCGAGCGAGCCCGGCAGCGTCACCGTGTGCGCTGCGTGCGGTACGTGCGTGGTCAACCAGATGCCCCTTCCCCGGTCCCCGGTGTCCCGGCTGCCAGCCGTACGGTACGTGCTGACGGCCTGGACGTGGCAACTCTGGCACACATCGACGACCCGCCGCCGCGAGGGTCCACGAAGCGGGGATCCACCCCAGAGATGTGGATAGTCCGATTTCACCGAAGTTCCGGACGATTTCCGCTTGCTGGCGGAATGCCACTCTTCAGGGGCTTCGGGGACGCCGCGCGGTTCGCACCGTGTCACGGTCCACCGTGACCTGACGACGGAGCGACCCGCTCCGCGCGCCGACGGGCTCACACGATCGGGGCCGCCCCTCGCTCGGACGTCCGAGCCGGGACGGGCGAGGTCGGGCGGGACCGGGTGGGGACGAGCGAGGCCGGGCAGCGGTGGACGCGCGAAGGCGGGCGGCGCGGGCCGATGCCGCGCCCCGGGACGGGGCGGGCATCCCGGGTCGCCCGTATCACCCACACCGCACATGTCACTGATGCCGCCCATGTCACCCGTGTCATCGATGCGCCCGGGCGCGGCCATGCGCCGGCGGAGCCCGCCGGTGCGCCGCTGCCGCGCAGCCGTGCGCCGGCCGTGCGCGCCCCGGGCGGCCGGGCGCGGCCGGTGGTGAGCGGGGACTGGCCGTCGGGGGGGCCGGCCGGCGCGCGGCCGGAGTCACCGTGGCGCCGGGGCGGGACGCCGGGGCACCCCGACACCGGGTCAGGACGCCCCGCCCGGCCCCGCCCGAGCGCCGGGCGGGGCCGGCCCCTTCGCCGGCGGCCGGGCCGTCAGTCCTTGACCGCCCCGCCGAGGCCCGACACGAGCCGCCGTTGGACCAGGACGAAGAAGACGAGCACCGGGATGGTCATGATCGTCGAGGCCGCCATGATGCCGCCCCAGTCATTGCCCTCGTCCTTGAAGAACACCAGGAGCGCCATCGGGAGCGTGGAGTTCTCGGTCGCGCTGATGATGAAGGACTTGGCGAACAGGAAGTCGTTCCAGGTGGAGATGAAGGAGAACACGCTGGTGGCGATGAGCCCCGGGAGCACCAGCGGGAACAGGATCTGCCACAGGAAGCGGGTGCGGCTCGCGCCGTCCAGGTAGGCGGCCTCCTCAAGGGACTCGGGGACGGCCTTGACGAAGCCGCGCAGCATCCAGATGGCGAACGGCAGCGAGAACGCGATGTGCGGCAGGATCAGCGAGCCGAGCGTGTTCAGGCCGATGCCGGGCACGCTGTCGCCCAGGTCGCGCATGAGGAAGAACATCGGGATGGTCAGCGCCTCGACCGGCACCATCTGCGCCACCAGGAACATGATGAGCACCGTCGTGCGCATCTTGAACTTGAAGCGCGTGACGGCGGTGGCCGCGAGGAAGGCGATCAGGGCCGAGGCGACGACCACGGTGCCGGCGACCAGGAGGCTGTTGAGGAAGTAGCGGCCGAAGTCCTGCTGGTCGAAGACGCGCCGGAACGCGTCGAGGGAGGGGTTCAGGGTCCACGGCCGTGGATTGCTGGACTGTACCTCGCTGGCGGGCTTGAACGCGGAGAGCACCATCCAGTACAGCGGGAAGGCGACCACCACGGCGATGAGCACGGCCGCGGCCTCGGCGGCCAGCCGCCACGGCCGGCGCACGCGCAGCCGCGAGCCGCGCCGTGGCCGGTCGGCCGGTGCCTTGGTGACGGGCCGGTCGGCGGGCGCGGGGCGGGCGGAGCCGGCGTCCGCGGACGAGGGGCTCGCGGTCGAGGGGCTCACAGCTCTTCTCCTTGCCTGCGCAGCAGCCGCAGATAGATCAGCGTCACGGCGAGCAGGATCAGCAGCATCACGATGCCGATGGCCGAGCCGAGGCTGTATTGCGAGGAAGCGAACGCCTTCTGGTAGGCGTACACGTTCAGCACCAGGTTCTGGCCGGCGATGCCGCCACCGTTGGTCATCACGTAGATCTGCGTGAACACCTTGAAGTCCCAGATGATGGACTGGATGGTGACCACGACCAGGATGGGCCGCAGCATCGGCGCCATGACGCTGCGCCAGATGCGCCAGTTGGACGCGCCGTCCAGCGAGGCCGCTTCGAGCACCTCGCCGGGGATGGCCTTGATGCCCGCGTACACCGTCACCATGACCAGCGGGAACGAGCACCACACGACCTCGAAGAGGACCAGCGCGAAGGCGCTGTAGCGGTCGTAGGTCCAGGAGAAGTCCTCGAAGCCGGACAGGCCCACCCAGACGAGCATCTTGTTGACCGGGCCGAAGTCGGGGTCGAAGAGGAAGACCCAGACCGTCGAGCCGGTGATGGCCGGGGTCGCCCAGGCGCCGAGCGCGGCGAGCATCAGCGCCAGTCGGGGTACCGCGCGGATACGGGTGAGCAGCACGGCCAGCCCGCAGCCGACCACGAGGGTGGAGAGGACGCAGACCGCGGCGAACACCAGGGTGGCGACCAGCACCTCCCAGAACTGCCGATCGCTGAAGAGTTCGGTGTAGTTGGCGAAGCCCTGGAAGGTGGCCGGCTCGCCGCCGCTGACCTGGGCCTGGGTGTACTCCAGGAAGGAGATCAGGCCGAGTTGGTAGATCGGGTAGACGAGCAGCGCGGCCAGCACGATCAGGGCCGGTGCCAGGTAGAGCCACGGCGTCCAGCGCGAGGCGCCGAGCCCGCCGGGGCTGGTGCCGGACTTCGGTGCGCGGGGGCCCGCGCCGCCGCGCCGCCCGCCCTTCGCCACGGCGGACACCGGGGCGGGGGCGGCAGCGGCGGCGGCCGGGGCGGGCGACGCGGGGGCGCCGGGGGCCGGGGAGGAGGAGTCGGGGGACATCACTGGCTCACTCAGCCCGCTTCGGTGAAGGCGGCGTCCATCTTCTTGCGCGCCTCGTCGGCCGCCGCGTCCACGTCCTTACGACCGCTGACGATCTGCTGGAACATCGTCGGCAGCACCAGGCCCGCGTCGATGGCGGCCCAGCCGGGCGACGCGGGGACGAACTTCGCCACGTCCAGGGTCTTCACGAACGGCGCCGCGAACGGCTCACGCGCCGCGGCCTCCTTGCGCACGTCGGTGTAGGTGGGCAGGAAACCCATCGCGTCGAAGAGCGCGCCCTGCGTCTTCTTGCTGGTGAGCGACTGCATCAGGTCAAGGCCGAGGGTGCGGTGCGAACTGCTCTTGAGCAGCCCGATGTTGTTTCCGCCCGCGAACGCCGGAGCAATCTCGCCGGCCTTCTTGCCGGGCAGCGGAACCACGGCGTACTTGCCCTTGACCTTGCTCGCCTCGATGGCCGGGTGGTTGAAGTTACCGGCGATGGCCATGCCCGCCTTGCCGGAAGCGAACGCCTCGACGGTGTCGTTGCCGCCCATCTCGGCGCACTTGTTGGCCGGGCAGTTCTGGTCGCCGAACAGCGCGGTGTACGCCTTGATGCCGGCCTTCGACTGCGCGCTGTCGATGGTCGAGCGGTAGGCGCCGTCCTTCTCGGAGGCCAACTCGCCGCCGTTCGACCACAGGAAGGGCATCGCGCCGTAGGTGTACGCGCCGCCCACCGCGAGTCCGTACAGGTCCTTGCGCTCGGCCCGGATCTTCTCCGCGGTGTTGACCAACTCCTCCTGGGTAGTCGGCGGCTTGAGGCCGAGGTCCTTGAAGACGTCGGTGCGGTAGTGGAGCGCGCGCACGCCGACGAAGAGCGGGGAGCCGTACGTCTTGCCCTTGACGGTCACCGACTCCTTGGCCGTGGCGTCGGTGTCCTTGCTCTGCGGCCAGCTCGCGAACTCCTCGCTGATGTCCGCGAGGCCGCCGTCCTGCACGTAGCCGGCCGTGTCCGTGTTGCCGTACTCGATCAGGTCAGGGGCGCTCTTCGGGTCGTTGAACGCGGCCTTGATCTTCTCGGCCCGGGTGTTGATCGGGATGTAGGTGACGTCCACGTCGACGTCCTTGTGCTTGCCGCGGAAGTCCGCCACGGCCTGGTCGACGACCTTCTTCTTGGGGTCGTTGTCCACCTCCTGGAAGAGCCAGACGCGCAGCGTGCCGCTCTTGTCGTCCTTCTTCGCCTCGTTGTCCGAGGTGGACGGGGCGCAGGCGGTGGCGGTGAGGCCGGCCGTGACAAGTGCCGCCACCGGCGCGGCTATTCGAGCAAAGACGTTCATATACGGAAACCCCCACGGAGTGGCGTTGCACGATGCGCAACGCCCGTTTCGCTTTGCACAATACGGAGGAGGTTAAGGGCCGTTGTCTGGCCGTACAAGAGGTCCCGACCACTTCGTGACCGGCAAAAAGTGTCCACAAGGCCCGGCATGTCGACATGCGTTGGCCGCGCGACCGGCCAGCCCGGCCGGCGACGCCCGCCCCCGGCCCGGCCCGACGGACCCGCAACGGGGACGGCGACCGGCCCACGCGCGGACCCGGGCGAGGGAAGGACAGGAGGAGGGAGGAATCCACCGGGCGGCCCGGCCACCTCCACCTGATCGAGGGACCGGCTACCGGTCAACGCGGAGCGCGGCGCGGCGCGTTGGTCGCGGCGGTACGGGTCTCGGCGGCACGGGAAGCGGCGGTGTGACGACGCGTCGTGGTGGCGGCGGCGCCGGGGCCGTGGCGGCGACGGGGCGTGGCGCGGCGCGGAGCGTACGGGGAGGCGTACGCGAGGGGGTGCGGGGCCGGGTTACTCCGGGAAGCGCTCGCCGGGGTAGGCCGGCTCGGGGAACGGCACGGCTTCGAGGCGGGCGCCGGCCGCGCCGAGCCTGGCCACCACCTGCTCCCAGTCGGGCCAGCAGGCGTGCATCCGGCGGAGCAGGCGGGGGCTGGCGACCAGGACGACGTCGCAGCCGGGGTCGTCCGCCCACTCCAGGAGCCTGTCCATGGACGCCTGGAGCACGGAGAACACGCTGCTGCCCACGGGCTGGTAGCCCCGCTCGGCGGCGAGTCGGCCGCACTGCTGCAGTTGCGCGTCCCAGTCCTTGTCGAACTGGCTGAAGGTCGGCGAACCCTCGTCGGACTCGTCGACCTCCCGGGCCCCGAAGACCAGATACGCCGCCCGTTCCACCCGCCCGCTCATGGCAGCGACCTTACTGCCCGGCCCGGCCCGACAACACCGCGCGCCCGGCCCGTATCCGCTCGGGATACGGGCCGGGCGCGCGGGCAGCCTCCGGGCGCGGGCGGCGTGAGCCGGCAGCGGCTACTTCTTGCCGTCCTTACCGCCCTTGCCGTCCTTGCCCTTGTCGCCTCCGGCACCCATGCCCTCGAAGATCTCCTTGCACATGGGACACACCGGGTACTTCTTCGGGTCACGGCCGGGGACCCAGACCTTGCCGCAGAGTGCGACGACGGGAGATCCGGAGAGCGCGCTCTCCATGATCTTGTCCTTCTGTACGTAATGGGCGAAGCGCTCGTGGTCGCCGTCGCCGTTCGACACCTGCGGCGTCGGCTCGACGAGGGTGCCGGTACCTGCCCCGCGCTCGGGCTCGGGCTGAAGAGGAGTGCTCATACAGCCCAAGGGTACTCACGCCTGGGGTGTGCCCGGCGCCCCACCGTCCACAACACGCGCCGGGCCCGCGCCGCCGGCCCCGCACCCCGCCCCGTCGCCGCCCGCTCGCGCGACCTCGCCAACCGCCCCCGCCACGCCGGCGCCTGCCGCGCCCGCGTCCGCCGCGCCCGCGCCTCGCGCGCGGGCCGCCCCGGCGCCCGCCGCGCGCCCCGTGCCCAGGTGCAGCAGCAGGCTGAGGCCGAGGATCGCGGCGGCGGCCCAGGGCAGCGCGTCGCCGGGCAGGCCCGCCGCGAGCGCCAGGCCGCCGAGGGCGGAGCCGACGGCGCTGCCGAGGTAGAGGGCGGAGTTGTTGAGCGCGAGCGCCACCGTGCCGCGCCGCGCGCTGACGGCGAGCAGTTGGTGCTGCTGCGGCACCTGGAGCGCCCAGCCGCCCGCGCCCCACACCACCAGGGCCGCGCCGACCAGCAGCGGCACGCCGGCGACCGGGGCGAGCACCAGGTGCGCCACGCCCACGGCGGTGAGCAGGGCCGCGACCAGCGCCCGCACCCGCCCCGTACGGTCCACCAGCGGCCCGATCAGCAGGCTGCCCAGCACGCCGCCGGCGCCCCAGGCCCACAGGTAGGGGGCGATGCCCTCGATGTCGCCGGCCGCTTCGAGCACCGGGGCCAGGTAGGTGTACAGGCCCAGGCTGGCGACGGCGCCCAGGAAGGAGACGCCGACCACCCGGGCGACGGCCGGGTCGGCGATGGCCCCGAGCCGCGCCCTGGCCGGCACCGGGGGCTCGGCCGGAACCTGCGGCAGCAGCACCGCGAGCCCGCCGATGGCGACCGCGCCCAACGCCGTGACCAGGCCCATCGTGGCCCGCCACGACGCGTGCTCGGCGAGCAGCACGCCCAGCGGCACGCCCAGCACGGTGCCGGTGCTCATGCCGCCCATCACCAGGGCCAGCGCCTTGCCCCGCCGCTCGGCCGGCACCAACGCCGAGGCCGCGGCGGTGGACAGCGCCGCGTACACCCCGGCCCCGGCGCCCGCCACGACGCGCGAGGCGAGCAGCAGCGCGAGCGAGGGCGCCACGGCGGTGAGCCCGTTGCCCAGCGTGAAGACGGCGAGGGCGACCAGGATCACCGTCTTCGGCCTGGCGCCCGTGAGCAGCCCGGCCACCAGCGGCGCGGACAGCGCGTGCGCGAGGGTGAAGGCCGTGACCATCTGGCCGGCCAGCGACACGGTGGTGTCGAGGTCGTCGGCGACCACGGGCAACAGCCCGGCCATCACGTACGCGTCCAGGCCGAGGGTGAACGCCCCCAGCGCGAGCAGCGAAACCTTGCGCACAGTGCGCTCCTTGAGGTTGACGGTCGTGGGTGACCGGCGGCCCTGCCCCGCCCGGCAGGCCCAGCCGGAACGGGGCGGCGGGCCGGAAGCGTAGGCACTCTCCGGATCGCCGGGGAAATGCCGGAGCGCGGGCACTTATGCTCGGGAGGCATGAGTGGTGACGAGCGGTCCGAGGAGAACGGCGACGAGGCGCGGGGGCCGGTGGCCGCGGGGCCGCTCGGCCTGCCCGACGTGGAGTTGCGGCACCTGCGCGGCTTCGTGGCCGTGGCCGACGAGCGCAACTTCACGCACGCCGCGCGCCTGCTCGGCATCGGACAGCCCGCGCTCACCCGCACCGTGCGGGCCCTTGAGGAGGCCGTGGGCGCCCGCCTGCTGGAGCGCAGCACCCGCCACGTCGCGCTCACCGACGCCGGTCAGCGGCTCTACGCGGAGCTGGGCGTGCTGCTCCCCCGGCTCGGCGAGGCGCTGCGCGCGCCCTGCCGGCACGCCAGGCTGCGACTCGGCTTCACCTCGCTGCTACCGCTCGCCTGCGCCGGGCTGACCACGGCCTTCGAGTCCGCGACCGGCGCCCGGGTGCGCCTGGTGCGCCGGGACACCCCGCTGGCCGGCCTGGACACCGGCGACTGCGACGTGGCGGTGGTACGTGGCGAGGTGCCGCCGGACCGGCGGGCCGAGGTGCGCAGCAAGGTGGTCGCCCACGAGGCGCGGGTCGCGGTCGTCGCGCGCGACGCCACGGGGGCGGCGGCCCCGGTGGCCCGCCGCCGCGTCCTGGACTGGACCGAACTGGCTGACCTGCCGCTGGTGGTCAACACCGTCACCGGCACCACCCGCCCCGAGCTGTGGCCCGCGGACCGGCGCCCCACCCTGGCGTGCACCAGCGGCAACTTCGACGAATGGCTGGAGGCGGTGGCCGCCGGCCACGGCATCGGCGTGGCACCGGAGTCGGTCGCCCAGCGCCACACGCACCCCGGCATCCGCTTCGTACGGCTGAAGAACGCTCCCCAGGTCGCCGTCCACCTGGCCGTCCCGGCCCGTGGCGCCCACCCGCTGGCGGCCCAGTACTACGCCATGACCAGCGCGAACTGGCCCGCCAGCGACTGAGCCCGGGAGCAGCCGGGCCCGGGCGGCGGGTGCGCACCGGGCCCGGCCCGGCGTCAGCGCCAGCGGTTGTTGCTGGTGTGGTCACCGGCGAGCCAGCGGTCGAGGTCGGCGTGTGCCGTCGTACGCCGCTCGGCGTCGATCCGCTCCGCGTCGGGGTGGTCGACGACGAACTCCAGCATCAGCGCGTTGGGGTCCGTGATGTAGAGCGAGACGCAGAAGCCGTGGTCGATCACATAGGTGTCCGGCTCCGTGTAGCCGGCCTCGGCGATGCGAGCCCGCAGCGCGTCCTGGGCCTCCTGCTCGACCTTGAAGGCGATGTGCCGGAACGGGGTGAAGTGGATGTCGGTCGCGAACTCCTTGTGGTCCGCCGCGTCGGCGAACTGGAAGAAGGCCAGGGCGCCGCCGTCGGCGAGACCGTAGAAGGTGTGGGAGTAGGCGCGCTCGGCGCCGAACAAGACGTCGCGCTCGCTCCAGGTGGCGACCAGCGGCAGACCGATCACGTCCTCGTAGAAGCGTCGGGTGGCTTCCTGGTCGTCGGTGATCCACGCGTGGTGGTGGAGGCGCAGCGGGAGGGTTTGACTCATGGCGGATCAGCTCCTTTGTCGAACCTCGGGCAAGGCGGGGGGCGGTCCTGGTCGACCGCCGACCGCCAGCTCCACTGCCCAGGATGCGACAAGCTGGTTTAACGTTGAACTAATTTCCGCCACGACTCCCCTCACCCGAAACGACACTTTCCCCAGGGGCCTGACCTGTGAAAACGGAAATTCCATAGCGAGCGCCGAGCAGAACCGCCCCCTCGCCCACCAGGCCGGCCACGCCCCCCGACGGGCGCCCCGACCTGGCCACACTCCGGCCGCATGGCTATTCGCCAACGGGGCGCACCTGTGTCCGCATCCAGCGGGCCGACCCCGCCGAACGCCCGCGCCACACCGCCCCGGTCAACAGGCCGTCCGCCCCGTTCGCAGGCCGCCGGCAGCAGTCGGGCGGGACACCCCGCCACCGTCAGTTGAGCGAGGCGTCGTCTGGGTACGTGGCCACCATGGCCAACTCGCTGCGCTGACGCCGCAACACGGAGCGCCACAACCGCTCCGGATCGGGCGACGACACGTCGCCGGGCTCCGACTCCACGACGTACCACGCGCCCTCGACCAGTTCCTCTTCCAACTGGCCGGGGCCCCACCCCGCGTACCCCGCGAAGATCCGCAACGAGCCGACCGCCGAGGCGAGCAGCTCCGGCGGGGCCTCCAGGTCAACGAGGCCGATCGCGCCGTGCACCCGGCGCCAGCCGATGGGGTCGCCCCGGCGCACGCGCGCCCGGGAGCGGGCGGCCGCCCCCTCGCCGGTCGGCGGCGGGCCGGGCTCCCGCACCCGGTCACCCTCGATCGACTCGCCCGGCACGACGGCGACGCCGAGCGCCGAGTCCAGCGACACCGGCCCGCCCTGGAACACCACGCCCGGCTCGCCCGCCAGCGCGGCCCACGATTCGAGGATGTCGCCGACGCCGACCGGCGTCGGCCGGTTGAGCACTACGCCGAGCGAGCCCTCCTCGTCATGGTCGAGCAGGAGCACGACGGCACGGTCGAAGTTCGGGTCGGCAAGCGCCGGCGTGGCGACGAGCAACCGTCCTGTGAGCGAGGACACCTCGGTCATGCGCACATGATCCCGCATTTCCGGCTCATACGGGGGGTGGAAGCCAAGTCCCGACCCGGGAGCAGGTGGGGCGTACGACAGCAGCGACGGCGCACATCACGGAGAGTCGAGGGCCGAACACCCTTCGCACACACGAGGGCGGAGGCCGGTGGCCGAGAGCCGATCGAGCTTACGGAGCGGCTCCCGTTGGCCATTACCCTTTCCTTTTGCCCCCCTTGCTCATCAAGGCCCATCCCAGGAACGCGAGACTTATGACCGGCACCGACGATGTACTCCTTGTCCACGGCGGCACCCCGCTGGAGGGCGAGATCCGGGCCCGGGGCGCGAAGAACCTCGTGCCCAAGGCCATGGTCGCCGCACTGCTCGGCAGCGGGCCCAGCCGGCTGCGCAACGTGCCCGACATCCGTGACGTACGCGTCGTGCGCGGGCTGCTGCAGCTCCACGGGGTGACGGTGCGCCCCGGGGAAGAGGCGGGCGAGCTGGTGTTGGACCCGTCACACGTGGAGAGCGCCAACGTCGCGGACATCGACGCACACGCCGGTTCGTCGCGCATCCCGATCCTGTTCTGCGGCCCGCTGCTGCACCGTCTCGGCCACGCCTTCATCCCCGGGCTCGGCGGCTGCGACATCGGCGGCCGGCCGATCGACTTCCACTTCGAGGTGTTGCGGCAGTTCGGCGCGACCATCGAGAAGCGGGCCGACGGCCAGTACCTGGAGGCCCCGCAGCGGCTGCGCGGCTGCAAGATCCGGCTGCCGTACCCGTCGGTCGGCTCCACCGAGCAGGTGCTGCTGACGGCGGTGCTGGCGGAGGGCGTCACCGAGCTGTCCAACGCGGCGGTCGAGCCGGAGATCGAGGACCTCATCTGCGTACTGCAGAAGATGGGCGCGATCATCTCCATGGACACCGACCGCACCATCCGGATCACCGGCGTGGACCGGCTCGGCGGCTACAACCACCGCGCCCTGCCGGACCGCCTGGAGGCCGCGTCCTGGGCCAGCGCCGCGCTCGCCACCGAGGGCAACATCTACGTCCGGGGCGCCCAGCAGCGCTCCATGATGACCTTCCTCAACACCTACCGGAAGGTCGGCGGCGCCTTCGAGATCGACGACGAGGGCATCCGCTTCTGGCACCCCGGCGGCCCGCTGAACGCCATCGCCCTGGAGACCGACGTCCACCCCGGCTTCCAGACCGACTGGCAGCAGCCGCTGGTCGTCGCGCTGACCCAGGCGTCGGGCCTGTCGATCGTGCACGAGACGGTGTACGAGTCCCGGCTCGGCTTCACCTCGGCGCTGAACCAGATGGGCGCCCACATCCAGCTCTACCGCGAGTGCCTCGGCGGCTCCGCCTGCCGCTTCGGCCAGCGCAACTTCCTGCACTCCGCGGTCGTCTCCGGACCCACCAAGCTGCAGGGCGCCGACCTGGTCATCCCCGACCTGCGCGGCGGCTTCTCGTACCTGATCGCCGCGCTGGCGGCGCAGGGCACCTCCCGGGTGCACGGCATCGACCTGATCAACCGGGGCTACGAGAACTTCATGAGCAAGCTGGGCGACCTGGGCGCGAAGGTGGAGCTGCCGGGCGCCGGCGCCCGCTGACGCCCACCGGTCGCCCCCGCGCGCCGGTCACCCCGCGCACCACACGCCGCCGCCCCGCCCCGGGCCGTACGCCCGGAGCGGGGCGGCGCGCTGTCGTGCGCCGGGCCTCGGGCGCCCAGCGGCGCGAGCCGTCGGGCGGGGCATAAGACCGCCGGCTGTGGGCCGCAGGGCGTGAGCCGTGGGCCGCAGGGCCGCTCGCGCATCGCGGAGGCGGCGGGTCCGCTAAGAACGATCATGGCCGTAAACAGCCGCTCGATCGCGCTCACAGCGAATGTTTTCAGCCAGCCTCCGCGCCCGCCCCGAACCGCCCGTCCAGCCCCGTGCGAACCGCCACCGGGCCCCGCTCCCCCGCCCCGGAGTAAGCCGAAAGAGCGCCCCGCGACGGGCCCCGTCCGCCACCCCGCGCCGCCCGGCCGGGCCCGCCGTGGCGTCGACACCCGGCCCCACTGGCCCAGTCACCCGCCCCGCCGGGGCGGCTTTCCGTGGGCCGACGGAACGGCCCCGTCCGTCGCCGCGGGCCCGCCCGCCGGGCTCCCCGGCCGGCGCGCGCCCCAAAGCCGCCCCAGGCCGCCTCACAGGGCCTTTTCGTACGCCTCTCGTACGCCCACAGGACGCTGGAAGCACACCTTCCGGCGCCCGGTGGACCGCTGGCCGGCGCGAAGGGGGCCAGTGGGCGGTGGAGCGGGGCGGGCCGGATGGCGCGGCGGGCGGGAGAAGTGGCCCACGCCACACGGGGTGGACACACGGCAGGGGCGGCCACCCGATGTGGGTGGCCGCCCCTGCCGTGTGTGTCGGGACTCAGCCCTTGGCGGCTTCCTTGAGCTTGGAGCCCGCGGAGACCTTCACGCTGTAACCGGCCGGGATCTGGATGGGGTCGCCGGTCTGCGGGTTGCGCGCGGTACGAGCGGCACGGTGGGTGCGCTCGAAGGTCAGGAAGCCGGGGATGGTGACCTTCTCGTCGCCCTTAGCAACGACCTCACCGACGGTCTCGGCGAGCGCGGCCAGCACGGCGTCCGCGTCCTTACGAGTCACCTCGGCGCGGTCGGCCAGCGCGGCCACCAGCTCACTGCGGTTCATGTTGTACTCCCGTGTTCTTCTTGCCAATGAGGCGTGAGATCGAAGCCGATGCTGCCAGGGCCCTCGGACAGTCCCCGGACCCGGGTCCGATCTTTCGATCTTTCCGCGCCCTTGGGGGTCCCCCCTGGACTTCAGTCCTCGGGGGAGCATCCTGCCCGCACCTATGGCGCGAAAGCCAATCCGGCACCCTGGGGAGTCACACGAAAAGCGCCACTGCCTCATTGTGATGACGCTCCGTCCGCTCCTGGCAGCACACCGCAGGGTTCGCTTCGCGTCTTGCTCAGGGGCTGCGGCCGTTGTGCTGCCCGCCACCCTACGGCCGCCCGAGCGACCCCTCGCACCGCGACGCGCCGTGCCTAGACCGCCGTGGTGCCGGTCACAGCCTTGGCGGCGTCCCGTACGGCACCGGCCACCGCGCCCGCGACCTTGTCGTTGAAGACGGACGGGATGATGTAGTTCGCGTTCAGTTCGTCGTCGAGCACCACGTCGGCCAGGGCCCGGGCGGCGGCCAGCATCATCTTCGTGTTCACCGTGCGTGACTGCGCGTCGAGCAGACCGCGGAAGACGCCCGGGAAGACGAGCACGTTGTTGATCTGGTTCGGGAAGTCCGAGCGGCCCGTGGCGACCACGGACGCGGTCTGCCTGGCCACCGCCGGGTCCACCTCGGGGTCCGGGTTGGCCAGCGCGAAGACGATCGCGCCCTCGGCCATCGCGGCCACGTCCTCGCCGCCGAGCACGTTGGGCGCGCTGACGCCGATGAAGACGTCCGCGCCGACGACGGCCTCCTTGAGGGTGCCGGTGACGTTCTCCGGGTTGGTGTTGTCCGCGATCCAGCGCAGCGGCGAGTCCGGGTCGGCGTCCACGAGGTCGTGCCGCCCGGAGTGCACCACGCCGTGGATGTCGGCGACGACCGCGTGCCGCACGCCGGCCGCGATGAGCAGCTTCAGGATGGCCGTACCGGCCGCGCCCGCGCCGGACATGACGACCCGTACGTCCTCGGTCTTCTTGCCCACCACGCGCAGCGCGTTGGTCAGCGCCGCGAGCACCACGATGGCCGTGCCGTGCTGGTCGTCGTGGAAGACCGGGATATCGAGCGCCTCGCGCAGCCGGGCCTCGATCTCGAAGCAGCGGGGCGCCGAGATGTCCTCCAGGTTGATGCCGGCGAAGCCCGGCGCGACGGCCTTGACGATCTCCACGATGGCGTCGGTGTCCTGGGTGTCCAGGCACAGCGGCCACGCGTCGATCCCGGCGAACCGCTTGAACAGCGCGGCCTTGCCCTCCATGACCGGCAGCGCGGCCTTGGGACCGATGTTGCCGAGGCCGAGCACGGCGGAGCCGTCGGTGACCACGGCGACGCTGTTGCGCTTGATGGTGAGCCGGCGCGCGTCCTCGGGATTCTCGGCGATGGCCTGGCAGACCCGGGCGACGCCGGGTGTGTAGATCATGGAGAGGTCGTCACGGTTGCGGATCGGGTGCTTGGACGACATCTCGATCTTGCCGCCGAGGTGCATGAGGAACGTACGGTCCGAGACCTTGCCCAGGGCCACGCCCTCGATGCCGCGCAGCTTCTCGACGATCTCGTCGGCGTGCGCGGTGGACGTCGCGGCGATGGTGACGTCGATCCGCAGCTTCTCGTGTCCCGAGGCGGTGACGTCGAGGCCGGTGACCGATCCGCCGGAGGACTCCACGGCGGTGGTGAGCTGGCTGACCGCGGTCCCGCTCGCGGGGACCTCCAGCCGGACCGTCATCGAGTACGAGACGCTAGGCGCCGTTGCCATGGCCGACTTCCTCTGCTTTCCCTTGTTCCCTTGGAACGCGGCCACGCCGGGCGGGCCGCGTCTGTTGATGCTCCCACTTACCAGTCGGTACTCGGTAACCACCCCACGTCCAGCAGATGGCGGAAACGGCTTTCCACGATACGAGATCATCTGAACCGCCCGGAAGTCATTTCCGGCCCTCTACGACGGCATCTCCGGACGGGATGGGCTTCCGCGCCGAGTTTGTTAGCCTTGAGGTGACGCCGGCCCGATCCAAGCCCCCGGGCCCAACCATCGTCGCTACGAGCGACCACTTGCCGCGAGGCGAGCATGGCGGGTCGGCGTCACCTAAGCGTTCGGATCGGGCGCCTCACCCAGGTGAGGCGCCCGACGCGCGTTCCGGCCCCGGGCGGACGCCGCCCGGGGCCAAGCGCGGTCCGGTTGGCGGCTAGTCCCGCAGCAGGTCCGGCACGCCCGCGGCGTCGGGCTCGTCCCGCTCGCCGGAGAGCACGGTCAGTCGCTGGGTGGCCCGCGTCAGCGCCACGTACAGCACGCGCAGCCCGGCCGGGGACTCGTCGGCGATCTCCGCCGGCGAGACCACCACCGTGGCGTCGTACTCCAGACCCTTGGCCTCCAGGCTGCCGAGCACCACGACCCGGCCGCGCGGCTCGCCCGCGTCGCCGACGCCCGCGCCGGCGGCGGCACCAGCGTCCGTGTCGCCCCCGGTCAGCTCCGCCAGCCAGGCGCGGGCCTCGCCGCGCCGCTCCATCGCGACCACCACGCCGACCGTGCCGTCCACCTCATCCAACAGCCGCCGCACCTCCGCGCGCAGCACGGCGCCCGGGTCGTCGCCGAGCACCACGAAGCGCGGGGTGAGACCGGTGGAACGGACGGCGGTCGGGGGCACCGTGCCGGGCATCGCGAGGGCCAGCACCCTGGCCGCCAACTCGGCGACCTCGGCCGGGTTGCGGTAGTTCACGGTGAGCTGGAAGCGGCGCCGCGGGCGGGTGCCCAGCGCCTCGTCGCGGGCGGCGGCGGCCTCGTCCGGATCGGACCAGGAACTCTGCGCCGGATCGCCGACCACCGTCCAGGTGGCCTGCCGGCCCCGCCGCCCCACCATGCGCCACTGCATGGGCGTCAGGTCCTGCGCCTCGTCCACGATGATGTGCGCGTAGTCCGTGCGCCCCTCCTCCCGCAGCCGCTCAAGCCGCTCCGCCTGGCTGGGCCGGCTGGCGAACCGGTCGGCGTAGGTGGACAGCTCCTCCAGGCCGGTGAGCTGGTCCAACGGGTCCGCCTCGCGCCTACGGGGCCGGGCCGGGGTGCCGAGCAGCATGTGCAACTCGTCGACGAGGGCCACGTCGTGCACCGACAGCGGGCCGCTGCCGTCGGGGGCCAGGCGCCGCAGCGAGCGGGCGACCAGCCGCACCTCGCGCTGGGTCAGCACCCGGCCCCGGCCGCCACCGCCCGCCCCCGACCAGCGGGCCAGCCGCTTCTCGTCGGCCATCGCGGCCAGCACCCGGCGCGGCGTCAACTCGGGCCACCACGCGGCGAGGAAGTCGGTGAACTCCGTCTCGGTCGCGATGTCCTCGTCGAACGCCTCGCGCGCCTCGGCCGCCAACTCCGGGTCCTGGTAGCGGCGCGGCCCGCCCGAGGCCGACCACAGCGCGTCGAGCAACAGCCGTCTCGCGCGCGGGCGCATCAGGTTCACCGGCGCGGAGCCGCTGAGCACCGCCTGCCGGATCTGCCGCAGCTTCTGCGCGTCCAACTCGATCCGGGCGCCGAACGCCACCACCCGCAGGCGGTCGGGCGGTCCGGCGTCCGCGCGCTGGCCTTCGGCGCCGAGCCCGTCGAAGCTGAGCTGCCCCTCCCCCTCGCCGTCCTCGTCGGCGCCGGTCAGCGGCGTGGGCGCGGGCAGCGTGAGCGCGCCCCTGGCCGCCTTGCGCAGCACCTTCGCCATCCGGATGGAGCCCTTGACCCGGGCCACGGCCGGCTCGTCGTACGCCGGCGCACCACTGCCACCGGCGCCGCCCCGCTCGGACGGCTCGGCCGCCTCGGAGAGGGAGCCGAGCGCCCGGATGGCGACCTGCCCCTCCTCACCGAGCGAGGGCAGCACGCCCTCGGTGTACGCGACGAGCAGCGGGGTCGGGCTGACGATGAGGATGCCGCCCGCGTACCGGCGCCGGTCCTGGTACAGCAGGTAGGCGGCGCGGTGCAGGGCCACGGCGGTCTTGCCGGTGCCGGGCCCGCCCTCGACCTCGGTCACGGAGTTGGCCGGCGCGCGGATCACCAGGTCCTGTTCGGCCTGGATGGAGGAGACGATGTCGCGCATGGTGTGCCCGCGGGCCCGGCCGAGCGCGGCCATCAGGGCACCGTCGCCGATGATCGACAGGGGCTCCCCGTCGAGCGAGGCGGTCAGCTCGGGGCGGAGCAGGTCGTCCTCCACGCTGAGCACCTTGCGCCCCTTGCTGCGGATGACGCGCCGGCGCACCACCCGCCCCGGAGCGACCGGGGTCGCCCGGTAGAACGGCGCGGCCGCCGGCGCGCGCCAGTCGATGACCAGCGGCGTGTACTCGGCGTCGAGCACGCCGAGCCGCCCGATGTGCAGCGTCTCGGCGATGTCGGCGTGCGGCTCGCCGGCGTCGTCGGCGCGTACGGCGTCGTCCGCGGGCTCGACGGAGGTGTACGCGCCGTCCGGGCCGCGCTTGCCGTCCTTGCCGAGCAGCAGGTCGATGCGGCCGAAGAGGAAGTCCTCAAACTCGTTGTTCAACCGGTTCAGGTGAACCCCGGCGCGGAAGACCTGCGCGTCGCGCTCGGCGAGCGCGCCGGGCGTGCCCACCTGACCCCCCTTGGCCGCGTCGTCCATCAGGTACTCGGCCTCGTGGATCTTCTCCTCAAGACGCCGGTAGACCCGGTTGAGATGTCGCTGCTCGACCCGGATCTCCCGGTCACGGGCACCCTCGTTCCCGGGCTCGGCGTGCCGGGACGTGACGGATGCTGCGTGCGTGGCGTTGTGCGCGGCCACCCAGGCCCCCTTCTGTGTGCGTAGGGCAGCCGTCAACCGTACGCGAACCGGGGCACTCCGCGCACGCCTCGGTGCCCGCCCAGTGGAGCACGCGGCCACTCCGCCGCCCTCGCGGCGCCACCCGCACCGGCTCGGCACCGCGCCGCGAGCCGCCCGAGCCGGCACCTGGGGCCGCGCGCGGGCCCCGGGCCTCGGGCTCGGCCTCACGCGCCGACCCGGGCCCAGCCTCGGAGGCGGCCACGCGGGGGCGCACGTCAGGGGGCGGGATCACACCCGGAAGGCCGCCCGGCTGCCGCCCGGGGCGCGGGCGGCCAGGCATGGGGCCGGCCGCCTTCACCTTCCGTTACGCGGCGGTCAGTTCACCACCCGTAGCGGCCAGGACATGAAGGCACCGCAGACCCGCGCACACAGGCCCCGGACCCCCGACCGGGGCCTGTGGCTCCTCCACGTTCTCACATCAACTCCTGTTGTGCGTCCATTAATTGATGACACATCAGGAACGTCCGACTCCGCCTCGCGCACGGCGAACGCCTCACGCGGTCAGCTCCGGGCGGCCACCGCGCGTCTGCGGTGGCGGGCCACCCGCTCCCGGTTGCCGCACACCTCGCTGGAGCACCAACGGCGGCGCCGGCCGCGCGAGGTGTCGAGGTAGATCACCGCACACGCCTCCCCCTCGCAGCGGCGCAACTGCCCGCGCGCCCGCTGGTCGGTGAGCAGGTCCACCGCGTCCCTGGCGATCTGGGCGAGCAGCGCGCCGCAGTCGGGGCGGGCGGCGAGCGTACGCACCAGGGTGCCGTCCGCGGCCCGCACCGCCCGCACGACCGGCGGCGCGGCGCTGGCCAGCGCGTTGACCCGGGCCACGTCGGCGTCGGTGGCCCGCCCGTCGAGTTCGGCGCGCACGACGCGGCCCAGCAGGTCCCGCAGCGCGTGGAAGCGGGCGAGCCAACCGGCGTCCACGGCGTCCAGGCGTACGCCCGGCGGCAGCAGACCCGCGCCGAGCAGCCACTGGCCGAGCCGGCCGGGCTCGTCAAGCCGCTCGACGGGCTCGTCGCCGAGCCGGCCGCCGACCGTGGCCACCAGGTCGAGACAGACCCGTCCGGCATCGAAACGCAGCTCGTAAGAGGCCGAGACCGCCATCCGCCCACCACTCCCTCAGTGCCCGGGCCGCACGGTGCCACCGGACGCCCGCGAGGAACCTCCGCTTCCAGAGTGCCGCCCCCGGCCCCCGGCCGGAACCCTCCCGACACACCCGAGCGCGACACGCCACGGCCCCACCCGGCCACGGGCGGCTTCGGGCCGCGGCGCCCCGGCGCGCTAGGCGTCGCCGAGCCACGCCCCTGCGTCCGGGTCCGGCTCCGGCGCCGCCAGCCGGTACCCACCGTCGGCGACGGCCTCGACCAACCCCGACACGCCGAGCGCGGCGTCCAGCCCGGCCACCGCCGCCCCGACCGCGCCCTCGCCGCCCACCGGGTCGGGCAGCGCGCGCGACAGCTCGGCCGACGCCACCACCTGGCCCGGGCGGCGGGAAAGCGCGCGCAACAGGGCGGCCTGGGCCGGCGTCACCGCACGCGGCTCGCCGTCCACGAGGGCCACCCGCCCCCGCACCGCCACACCGTGCCCCCCGACCCGCAGCACCGGCGCCCGCGCCGGAAGCTCCTGGCACAGCAACTGCACCAGCGGCCCGAGCCGGAACCGCTCGGGCGCCGCGGTGGGCACCTCGTACGCGGCCAGCGGCCGCGCGGTGACCGGGCCGACGCAGGCCGCCAGCACGTCGCGGCGCAGCGCGTCCACCAGCGCGTCACGCAGGCCACGCTGGTGGGCCCGGTCCAGCAGGCTGGTGGCGGCGGGCGCGCTGGTGAAGGTGATCGCGTCCACGGTACGGGCGACCGCGGCGTCGATCAGCCCGTCGAGCGGGCCCGGGTCCTCGGGCGGCAGCCACCGGTAGACGGGCACCCCGACCACGTCGGCGCCCGCGTCCCGCAGCGCCGCCACGAACTCCGTGAGCGGCTCGCCGTGCAACTGCACCGCGATCCGACGCCCGGCCACGCCGTTGGCCAGCAACCGGTCGAGCACCTCGGCCATCGATTCGGAGGCGGGCGACCAGTCCTCGGTCAGGCCGGCGGCCCGGATCGCGCCGCGCACCTTGGGCCCGCGGGCCAACAGCTCCGCGCCGCGGAACCGGTCGAGGAGCGCGTCACCCAGGCCCCAGCCGTCGGCGGCCTCGGCCCAGCCACGGAAGCCGACGGCGGTGGTGGCGATCACCACGTCGGGCGCGCGCTCGACCAACTGCCGGGTGGCGGAACGGAGTTCACCGTCGTCGGCGAGGGGGACGGTACGCATCGCGGGCGCGTGCACCACCGTGGCACCGCGCCGCTCCACGAGCGCGATCAACTCCTCCGCGCGCCGGGCCGCCGTCACGCCGACGGTGAACCCGACGAGCGGCGTCCCCCCGCGCCCCGCACCCCGCTCCTGGTCCCCGTCTTCCCGCACGCCCGCCTCGCCCCCGCCGTGCCGCTCGGGCCCGCTCGCCCCGTCGGCTCCGGTCGGCTGGTCGTGATCCGCCTGCATCTGCCTCGCCCCTACCCGTCGTCCACCGCGCGCCGCCCGGCCCTGGCCGACGCCGAGATCCGAGCCCACCAACGCCTCGGCGGACTCGATCCGCCAGTATTTCCCGCCCGATACGCCACCGGCACCCACCACAACACCCGCCAAAGGCCGACGCCCAAGCATCCACGACCGATGCCCACCCCCACACCGCGACCGCCCCCGCGTAGAACGAAGCTCACGCGCCCCCACCCGCTGGCCTCCCCCGCGTAGGACGAAGTCCACGCGCCCCCGCCTCACCGCGTAGGACGAAGTCCACGCACCCCCACCCCTGGCCACCCCGCGCGTAGGACGAAGTCCACGCCAGCCCAACAAAAAAGCGAGGCCCAAGGACCTCGCCACCAACACCCGCAACCCGACCACCCACCGCAACCACCCACCCACCCCCGGGGGGCCGCGGGTGGCGAAGCCCCCGCCCGCGCGGACGAAGTCCGCGCAGAAACGACGAAGGCGAGGCCGCCTGCGCTTTCCGCAGGCACACCTCGCCTCTCGCCTTCGTGGAGATGGCGGGAATCGAACCCGCGTCCAACGGTGCGGAATCAGGGCTTCTCCGTGTGCAGTTCGCTGCGCTTTTCTCGGCCCCGGAGATCACGCGAACAAGTCTCCGACGGGCCCAGC
Source organism: Streptomyces sp. 71268 (assembly GCF_029392895.1). Classification (NCBI taxonomy): domain Bacteria; kingdom Bacillati; phylum Actinomycetota; class Actinomycetes; order Kitasatosporales; family Streptomycetaceae; genus Streptomyces; species Streptomyces sp. 71268. The sequence goes on along the minus strand of NZ_CP114200.1, from coordinate 5,512,629 downwards.
CACTGTTTGGTTTCCCACCAGACCCCGTGGCCGGATCTGGTGGTTTAGTTCCCTAGCTGATGCCAGGATCCGGGTCGGGAACAGCCCCGGGCTGACACTTCGCGCAGTCGCTACTTAGGCAGCGAGGGCGAAGGAATCGCGCTTGGAATTGGCGATTATTGTTTTCGGCATATGGTTTACGAGATCATTGCCGCTTTCTCGACACGCTTCCCCTGCTTCGACAGCCGCTGTCGAAACCGATCATCCCCATGTGGTGTTTTCAATGCGCTCCCCTTGCGGGGGTGCCCCGACTGAGCGGGGCGAGTGCCATCGTACGTGAACAGCAACCGTACGTGCCAGCCTATTCCCGCGGCCCTCGGGCGGAACGTCGGCCGAACGGTGTGCGTCAGGCCCGCTGGCGGCGGCGTACGGCCGAGATGGCGCGCTGTGCCTCGCGCTGGTCCTGCTTCTCGCGCAGCGTCTGCCGCTTGTCGTACTCCTTCTTGCCCTTGGCCAACGCGATCTCGACCTTGGCCCGGCCGTCCTTGAAGTACAGGGCCAGCGGGACGATGGTGTGGCCCGTCTCCTGGGACTTCGACTCCAGCTTGTCGATCTCCGCCCGGTGGAGCAGCAGCTTGCGCTTGCGCCGGGCCGAGTGGTTGGTCCAGGTGCCCTGGGTGTACTCCGGCACGTGCACGTTGTGCAGCCACGCCTCGTGGCCGTCGATCTGCACGAAGCCGTCCACGAGGGAGGCCCGGCCCTGACGTAGCGACTTGACCTCGGTGCCGGTCAGCACCAGGCCGCACTCGTACGTGTCGAGGATGTGGTAGTCGTGTCGCGCCTTCTTGTGCTGCGCGATCAGCTTGCGTCCCGTCTCTTTAGCCATAGCGCGGCCATTGTCGCACTAGGCCCCGCCCCCGAGGCCACTCAATACTGACTGGGCCCGCTGTTCGGCGTCGTCGCCCACGGTCAGGTCGGGGGTGATGCCCACGCCCTCGACTCCTCGCCCCACGGGGGTGCGGTAGTGGCCCACGGTCTCCTGGGCTACCGAGCCGTCCGGGCGCTCGGTGGGCATCTGGACCGAGCCCTTGCCGAAGGTTCGCGAGCCAATCACGACGGCCCGACCCCGGTCCTGCAACGCCCCGGTCAGCAGCTCACCGGCGCTCATCGTGCCGCCGTCCACCAGCACCACCAGCGGGGTCTGGGTGTCGCCGCCGGGCTCGGCGTTGACCACCCGCTGCTCTCCGCGCACGTCGTAGGTGGCGACGAGGCCGCCGTCGAGGAAGGCGGAGGCCGCGGTCGCGGCCTCGGTGACCAGGCCACCGGAGTTGCCGCGCAGGTCGAGCAGGAGCGCGTCGCCCTCGGGGGCCGCGCGCACCGCCTCGCGGACCTGTTCGCCGGTGTTCTTGGTGAAGGCGTCGACCTTGATCCGGGTCGCGTCGGGTTCGCCGCTGGTGAGCCGGCCCACCGTGACGTTCCTGGTGACGAGCCGGGAGCGGCGCAGGGACTCGGTCCACTGGCGGCCCGCGCGCTCCAGGCCCAGCACCACCCGGCTGCCGGCCGGGCCGCTCGCGGCCTCGGGGCCCGCGTGGTCGCCCGACCTGGTCGCGCGCTGGGCCGTGCCCCGGCGGTCCGCGGCGCCGTCCCCCGTGTCGCGGGGTGGCCGCGCGGCGTCCTCGGTGTCACTGGTCGCGGCGCCCTGGCCCGGCCCGGCGTGGCCTCCCTCGGCGTGCTCCGGAGAGCCCTGCGGCGGCTCGGCCGCCGGGTCGGCGGGGTCGGCCGGGTCCACGTCCGCCGGCGGGGCCGTGTCCTGGGGGGCCGTGGTGTCGCCGCCGGGGGTCGTCCCCGTGGCCCGCTGCGCCGTTCCCGGGGGGGCGGGCCGCTCGGCGTCTTGGGCCGGTTCCCGGTCGGCGCCGGGGGTCGCCGCCCGGCGGGCCAGAGGGGGCTCGCCGTGTTCGGCTTCGGCGGCCGTCGGCTCCTCGGCCGGGAGGTCGCCGCGCAGTCGGGCGACGACCTCGGTGACGGGTCTGCCCGTGACGGGCACGCCGTCGACGGATCTGAGTCGGTCGCCGGGGCGGACCCCGGCTCGGCCCGCCGGGCTGCCGGGCTGGACCCGGTCCACCACGACGGCCCCGTCCGGCATCCGGCGCGCCCACAGCCCGACGCCCACGTACTGGCCTTCGAGGCCGCGCTGGTACCCCTCGTACTCGCGCGGCGAGTAGACGGAACTCCAGCGGTCGCCGCTGCGGCTCACCTCGCGCGTGGCGCCCTCGTGCTCGGGCGGGGACGCCGCGGGGGCGCCGCCGTGCGAGCCGGCGGCGGGGCGGGAGTTGGTGGCGGGGTCCGCGGGGAGGTGGGGGGCGCGCCGCGACTGCTCCGCCGAGGCGGACTCCTCGGTCCAGGTGCCGGTGGCCGCGCCGGTCGCGAGGACGCTGGCGAACACCAGGGACAGGGCGGCCCCGCGATGGGTACGGCGAGGCCGGGGCTCGGCGTCCACGGGCTGTCTGCCAGCCGGAGCGGAGCGGAGCGGACGATTCATCCACAGGCCCGACATGCCGGCGAGTCTAGGCCACGGCCGGGCGCCGCACGGGGTGTTGGCCGTACGGCGCCCTGGGCGTACGTCACACCTTGAGGTACTTGCGCAACGCGAAGAAGGCGGCAAGAGCGGGCATGAGCAGGCCGATCGCGAGCACCAGCGGGAGCTTGGAGACCACCGCGTCCCAGCCGATGAAGTCGATGACGCTGATGTGGTCCGCGAGCCAGCCGTTCACCAGCACCTGCTGTCCGGTGACCAGCAGCACGCAGGCGAGCACCGCGCCGATCAGGCCGGCGATGGCCGCTTCCATGATGAACGGCATCTGGATGTAGAAGCTGGAGGCGCCCACGAGCCGCATGATGCCGGTCTCGCGGCGGCGGCTGAACGCCGAGACGCGCACCGTGTTGACGATCAGGAGCAACGCGACCACGAGCATCAGCGCCATCACCCCGAGCGCCGCGAAGTTCATGCCGCTGAGCAGGTTGAAGAGGGGTTCGAGCACGGCTTTCTGGTCCTGCACCTCCTGGACGCCCGGTCTGGCGGCGAAGGCGCTGGAGATGACCTTGTACTGCTCGGGGTCCTTGAGCTTGACCCGGAACGACTCCTGCATCTGGTCGGCGGTCAGCGAGCTGGCCAGCGGGGAGTCGCCGAACTCCTCCTTGTAGTGCTTGAACGCCTCCTCGCTGCTCTCGAAGTGCACCGTCTCGACGAGGTTCATCCGCTCCAGCTCGGAGCGGATCTCCTTCTTCTGGTCGTCGGTGACGGCGCCCTTCTCACAGTTGGGCGAGGTCTCCTTGTCGTTCTTGTTGCAGAGGAAGATCGATACGTTGACCTTGTCGTACCAGTAGCCCTTCATCGAGTCGACCTGCTCGCTCATCAGCAGGGACGCCCCGAACAACGCCAGGGAGAGGGCCACGGAGACGATCACGGCGAAGGTCATCGTCAGATTGCGGCGGAGACCGACGCCGATCTCCGACAGGACGAACTGGGCGCGCATGGCGTCCTTTCAGTGCTGGTAGCCGTAGACGCCGCGCGACTGGTCGCGTACGAGACGGCCCTTTTCAAGTTCGATCACGCGCTTGCGCATCTGGTCGACGATCTGCTGGTCGTGGGTGGCCATGACCACCGTCGTCCCCGTCCTGTTGATCCGGTCGAGCAGCTTCATGATGCCGACCGAGGTCTGCGGGTCGAGGTTGCCGGTGGGCTCGTCCGCGATCAGGAGCATCGGCCGGTTGACGAACGCGCGGGCGATGGCGACCCGCTGCTGCTCACCACCGGACAGCTCGCCCGGCATCCGGTCCTGCTTGCCGCCGAGGCCGACCAGGTCGAGCACCTCGGGCACCGTCTTGCGGATGGCGCCGCGCGGCTTGCCGATGACTTCGAGCGCGAAGGCGACGTTCTCACCCACGGTCTTGTTGGGCAGCAGTCGGAAGTCCTGGAAGACCGTGCCGAGCTGGCGGCGCATCTGCGGCACCTTCCAGTTGGACAGCCGCGCGAGGTCCTTGCCCAGCACGTGCACGGCGCCGTGGCTGGCCCTCTCCTCGCGCAGCAGCAGCCGCAGGAAGGTGGACTTGCCCGACCCGGAGGAGCCCACCAGGAAGACGAACTCGCCCTTGGCGATCTCCAGCGAGACGTCACGCAACGCGGGGCGGGTCTGCTTGGGATAGGTCTTGGAGACGTTGTCGAATCGGATCACGAATGCACCACGGTCGACCTGTATAGGGGGTACGGGCTGCCGCTGGCGCGGCTCCCGTCGGTGAGCGTGACCATACGCGAACCGCGCGGGGGCGCGCAGTCGGCGTCGGTGGTTGGAGCGTTTATCGCGGGCCGCACCGGGGACAAAACGACGGCAACCCGGACGGTGTACGGCCCGCCCGCTGGGCGATTCGCGCGGAGCGCGCCGAAGTGGGCGGAAGCTGGCACAGTGGGAGAGGAACAAGCGCTCGTACCGAAGCGTTTGCCCAGTGGGAAGACAGCGGCCGCGCCGCACGCGGGAGGAGGAGAGCGCATGACGTACGACAGGCTTGTCTGCGCCAACTGCGCCAGTCCCGTCAGCGAGGGTCGCTGCCCGGTCTGCCGGGCACAGCGGCGCACGCGGCAGGAGGGCCCGCTCGCCGGGCTGACGCCCGCGGCGTTGATCGCCCTGCTCATAGCGCTGATCGCGGTGGCCGCGGTGGCCCACGAGGTGGCCGTCTAGCGCACGACGACGGCCCGCGGTGGACGCCCCGCCGAGCCGACGCACTCGTTCCGTCCAGTACCGCACGCGTTTCGACGCGTACGGGCGTTGACGCCTGCCCGCGCGGCCCTTCGCCGCGCGCGCCGGCGCCCGGAGTGCGACGAGGGGCCCACGGCGCGTAGTGCGTCGTGGACCCCTCGCCGTGGTGCGGTGGTGTGCGCGGGGCGCGCCGGCTCAGCCGGTGTGGCGCGCCCCGCTCACCGCCTCGGTCAGGCCGCGGCGGCGTTGCGGCTGATCAGGCGCGGCATGACGCGGAAGCCGATGCCGCCCGCGATCATGGTGGCCGCGCCGACGACCAGGAAGGTCGTCTCGGAGGCGCCGGTCTCCGCCAGCTCCTCCTTGGGCTTGCTCTGCTGCACCGGCCGCGCGCCCGCGCTGTCGGTGTCGGTGTTGTCGTCCGCGCAGTCGGTGCCGTCGGTGCCGACCGGGCAGGTGCCCGCGTTGTCACCGTTGTCGCCACCGGTGCCACCGGTGCCGCCGCCCGGGGCGGTCGGCTGGGTGGTGGGGCTACCGGTCGGCTGGCCCGTGGGCTGGCCGGTCGGCGGGTCGGTGGGCTCACCCGTGGGCGGGTTCGTCGGACCACCGGTGGGCGGGGTCGTCGGGCCGCCGGTGGGCGGATTGGTCGGCTCACCCGTCGGCGGGTTGGTCGGCGGGTTGGTGGGCGGATTCGTCGGCGGGTTCGTCGGCGGCTTCGTCGGCTCACCCGTGGGCGGGTTCGTCGGCGGGTTGGTCGGCGGGTTCGTGGGCGGGTTCGTCGGCGGCTTCGTGGGCTCGCCGGTCGGGATGCCGGTCGGCTCCTGAGTGGGGGTCGGCGGCGGGTCGTCCACCGCGACGCGCGCCTCCACCCCGTCCTTGTCGGCCTCGGCCGTGACTCCCACCCCGCCCACGTTGACGTCGATGCCGACGGCCGAAGCGGCGCCCGCCGCGGTGAGCGACGCGCCAGCGGCGATCACCGTGCCCGCGACGATCCGCGCAACGCGCAACCGCGTCTTTTTGGTCATCTGCCTGCTACCCCCAGTAGCTGTACTCGTCAATGGAGCAGCTATGCACGGGGCCACGGCCCGGGGCTGCGTCTCGCGGCACGGGCCTTGCAACAGACCAGCCGCGGGCCCCACTCGCACGTGCCCCGATTCATACGCATGCCGCGCGCCAGCCTTCCCACTGAACCCACCACCGTCAAGGTCGTTCCGTGCGAGATGTCCGCCTTGCAGCGAGTTGACGACCACCACGGGACGTAACCGTGACCTAAATGCCGGCCGGGACGGGCCCGTTGACAGACCGTCGGCCGGCGGCCAGGGGGCGACGGGCGGGAAGCGGAAGGGCCCGCCGCGCAGCGGACGGGCCCTTCGTGGGTGGAGCGGGGGCGACGGATTCGCGCCGTACCCCTGGTCGACGCGGCGGCTCGCCGTGACTCGGGGCGGCGGTGGCACCGCGCCGTGGTGGTGCTACTTCTCCTGCTGCTTGCGCCAGCGGATGCCCGCCTCAAGGAAGCCGTCGATCTCGCCGTCGAGGACGGCCTGCGGGTTGCCCACCTCGTGGCTGGTCCGCAGGTCCTTGACCATCTGGTAGGGGTGCAGGACGTACGAACGCATCTGGTTGCCCCAGGAGTTGCCGCCGTCACCCTTGAGCGCGTCCATCTTGGCCTGGTCCTCCTGGCGGCGCCGCTCAAGGAGCTTGGCCTGCAGGACGTTCATCGCGGTCGCCTTGTTCTGGATCTGCGAGCGCTCGTTCTGGCAGGAGACGACGATGCCGGTGGGGATGTGGGTGAGGCGCACCGCCGAGTCGGTGGTGTTGACGCCCTGACCGCCGGGCCCGGACGAGCGGTACACGTCGATCCGCAGGTCGGACTCGTCGATCTCGACGTGGTCGGTCTGCTCCACCACGGGCAGCACCTCGACGCCGGCGAACGACGTCTGGCGGCGGCCCTGGTTGTCGAAGGGCGAGATGCGCACCAGGCGGTGGGTGCCCTGCTCGACGGAGAGCGTGCCGTACGCGTACGGCACCTGGACGGCGAAGGTGGAGGACTTGATGCCCGCCTCCTCGGCGTACGAGGTGTCGTAGACCTCGGTCTTGTAGCCGTGCCGCTCGGCCCAGCGCAGGTACATCCGCTGGAGCTGCTCGGCGAAGTCAGCGGCGTCCACGCCGCCGGCCTCGGCCCGGATGTTGACGAGCGCCTCGCGGGCGTCGTACTCACCGGACAGCAGCGTGCGGACCTCCATCTCGTCCAGCGCCTTGCGGACCGAGGTCAGCTCGGCCTCGGCCTCGGCGCGCGCGTCCGCGTCGTCCTCGGCCTCGGCCAGTTCGAAGAGCACCTCGAGGTCGTCGATCCGGCCGCGCAGTTCCTCGGTGCGGCGGAGCTGCCCCTGGAGGTAGGAGAGCTGGCTGGTCACCTTCTGCGCGTTGTCCGGGTCGTCCCAGAGGGACGGCGCCGCGGCCTGCTCCTCAAGCACGGCGATGTCGGCCCTCATCTTGTCCAGATCGAGGACCGCCTCGATCGACCCCATGGTGGAGGAGAGGGACTTCAGCTCTTCGGATACATCGACGACTGCCACACCCCCAGCCTAACGGTTACCCGGCCTCGCCCCGCCCGGCCGCGTACCAACCCCGGCCCGTACGCCCCTGAGCTGGAACGATGAGCCGGTGGCGACGGTGTGGGGGCGCCGCGTCGGCGGGGTGGCGGGCGTGGCGGGCCGTTCGAGCGCGCCCGGGGCGGGCGCCCGGGCACGCGCGCGGCACGCGCCGTTACGGAGTGCGCTCGGACTGGTGCACGCCGGGGGACTCGGTGTCACCGCCGTCGTCCCCGCCGACCGCGAGGTAGCCGCCCACGCCCGCGGCGATGAGGGCGGCAGCCGCGGCGGCGCCGAGCTTGACCCGGCGGCGGCGCACCGCCTCCAGCTCCGAGCGGTGCCGAGCCGACCCGGCGCGGCGTTGGCCGCTGGCGCGCGGGGCGCGGGCCGTGCCGTGCGCGCCGCCCGCCAACTCGGCCGAGGTCGGGGCGCGCATGCTGGTGTGGGTGTCGCGGCTGGAGTCGGCGACGGCGCCCGGCACCAGCGGCACCGCGCCGCGCCGGCGCGGCTCGCCGACCGGCGGCTGCGGGGCGCCGGCGCCGGCGCCGTCCTCGTAGCTCCCGTACCCGCCCTCGTACTCACCCGGCGACTCGTCGCCCGGCTCGTCGATGTCGAGCGGGGGCATGCCGGCGAGGCTGGGCAGCAGTTCGCGCAGCCGGGCGGCCAGCTCGGCGGCGCGCAGCCGGGAGGCCGGGGCCTTGGCCAGGCACTGGACGGTGAGCTGCCACAGCTCGTCCGGGATGCCGGGCAGCGGGGCCACGGTCTCGGTGACGTGGCGCCGCAGCACCGCGCCGGGGTGGCCGCCGCCGAACGGGGTGAAGCCGGCGAGCAGTTCGTACAACACGGTGGCCAGCGCGTACACGTCCACGCTGGCCCGTGGCGGGAGGCCCTCGATGATCTCGGGGGCGAGGTAGTCGGGGGTGCCGATGACGCTGTTGCCGCTGGTCGCGCGGGCGCCCTCCTTGGCGCGGTGTCGGCCCGGCGCGTCCACCAGGCGGGCCACGCCGAAGTCGGTGAGCAGCGCGGGGTGAGCGCCGCCGGGTCCGAGCGGGCCCTGCATGTCGAGGAGGACGTTCTCGGGCTTGACGTCGCGGTGCACGATCTGCGCGGCGTGGGCGGCGGCGAGCGCGTCGGCGACGTCGGCGACGATCGCGACGGCCGCCTCGGGGGCGAGGCGGCGTTCGTGGTTGAGCCGGGTGCGCAGGTCGGTGCCCCGGATCAGGTCCATGACCAGGGCGAGGTCGTTGCCGTCGATCACCAGGTCGCGCACGCCGACGACGCGCGGGTGGTCCAGGCTCAGCAGCGCGGCGCGCTCGTGCACGAAGCGGGCGACGAGTTCCTGGTCGGCGGCGAGCTCCTCGCGCAGCAGCTTGATGGCGACCGGCCCATCGGGACCCTCGCCCAGCCACACCGTGCCGACGCTGCCGCGCCCCAGGACCTGGCCTGCGGTGTACCGGCTACCGATCTTCCGTGCCAAGGCTGCTCCGACTGTCGTCTGAGGGTGTCCAACGGTCCGGCGGTTGAGCGCTGCGGCGAGCCCCGCCGACCGCCGTTGGGGCTCGGCCGCGCTCATCGCTTCAACGCCGTGCGCGGCGCCAGCCGCGCGCCCCGACGCGCGTGGGCCGGGGCAGCGACAAAGTTACGCGGCCGGTGGCCGATTGCGGGGCCCGGAGCAGCCCAACTGTCCACTACGGGGTGATTTACACCGTTGGGGTGTCGACAAATCGCCACAGTCAGCGCGCGGTTTGGTATACGCGCCCCACGACCCCGCGCGCCTCGCCTCCGACCGGCTCGGGAGCCGGGGAGGCGAGGCGGGCGGGGCGGGTAGGGCAGGTGGGGCGGGACTGCGGGGCGGGCAGGGCGAGGGTCAGCTCGGCCCGCCGAGGTCGGAGATCCAGTCCTTGACCTCCGTGGTCCAGTCCTTGGTCGCCTGCCAGAAGCTCTTCCCGTCCGCGACCCAGTCCTGCAACGGCGTCAGCTCCCAGACCAGCCAGGCGCCGACGACCAGGATGATGATCACGAACAGGCAGCCCTTGAGGCAGCCCAGGCCCGGAATCCGCATCGCGTTGGCGCTGCGCTGGCGCGGCTCGCGGCGCGGCGCCGCGGGCTCGGGGGCCGGCGGCGGGGGCGCGTACCGCTGCGGCTGGGGCTGCTGCTGCCGCCGGCGCGGCTGTTGCGGCTGCGGGTGCTGTGGCTGCTGCGGCGCGTACGGGGCGGGGGCCGGGCCGCGCTGTTGCTGCTGTGGCGGGTAGGGCTGCTGGCCGTACGGCTGCTGCGGGGGCTGCTGCCGCTGCGGTGGCTGCTGCGGGCCTGGGCGGCGCTGGGGGCGGCGGCGCAGCGGGTCCTGACTCGGGTCGAGGTACTGGACCTGGGTCTGGTCGTTGCGGTCGCGGGCCGCGCGCATCTGGTTCTGCCAGGGGTGGTCGCCGTCGGGCTGGCCCGGCTGCCCACCAGGACCCGGCGGCACCGGCGGCATGGCCCGGGTGGCGCCTTCGGCGCCGGCCGGACCGGAGCCGGCGGGCAGCACCTGGGTCGGGTCGGCGTTCGGGCCCGGGGCGCCGGTGTGCGGCAGCACGCTGGTCGGGGCGGCCGGGTCGTAGCCGCCCGCGCCCGCCGACAGGACCTGGGTGGCGTTGTCGTTGCCGCCGGTGTCCGGGACCTGGGCCGGGCTCGGGTCGGGGGCGAGCAGCGCGGCGACGCCGAGCGCGGCCTCGGCCTGGGTGGGCGAGGCGTGCACGCCGACGCCGGCGGCGACGGTGCGCAGCGCGCGGGCCAGGCTCTCCGCGCTGGGCCGCTCCTCGGGCCGCTTGCGCAGGCAGCGCTCTATGCAGATCCACAGCGGCTCGGGCACGGTCGACGGCCGGCGCGGCTCCTCGCTCAGGTGCCGGTGCAGCACTTCGAGGGCGGTGTTGCCGGCGAACGGGGGCCGGCCGGTGACCAGTTCGTACAGCAGGATGCCCGCGCCGTAGATGTCCACGGCGGAGGTCTGCGGCCGGCCCTCGGCGGACTCGGGCGCCACGTACGAGGGGGTGCCGACGAACTCGTGGGTGCGGGTCAGGCCCGGGGAGTCGGCGAGGCGCGCGATACCGAAGTCGGTGAGCATCGGGTGCATCTGCTCGCCGTCCGGGCCCGTGGCGACCAGCACGTTGGCGGGCTTGAGGTCGCGGTGCACGACGCCGTCGGCGTGGCTGGCGGCGAGCGCGTCGGCGATCTGCGCGGTGAGCAGGGCCGCGGCCACGGGCGTGAACGGCCCGTTGGTCTGTAGGTACTTGTGCAGGTCCGGGCCCTCGACCAGGTCCATCACCAGGGCGAGCAGGTCGCCCTCGACGACCAGGTCGCGGGTGCGGACGATGTTCGGGTGGGTGAGCCGCAGCAGCACCGAGCGCTCGCGCAGGAAGCGCATGACGATCTCGGGGTCGTGCGCCAGCTCCTCCTTGAGGACCTTGATCGCAACCGTCTCGCCGGGCTGCCCGGCCACGGCGGCCTCGGCGCCCGCCGCCTCGCGCTGGCGGGCCCGCCAGACGGTGCCAGTGGCTCCGCGCCCGAGCGGCTCCTCTAGCAGGTACTTGCTGCCTACCGGCCGCACGTCATGCGCTCCCTGATCGTGGTCTACCTGATCGTGGTCTGTTTCCCAGCTCCGTGGCCCTGTGCTCGGCCGCCCGCCCACTCTAGTGCCGCGTCGGCGACCACCGGGGAGCCGCTGGCCGCACCCTGGCACGCGGGGCTCCGGGGGAAGACGCGGGAAGTGGCCGGATGGTTGCTGTCCGGACGACCTCTCGCGCGGCGGCCGGCCCCCGGCGGAAGGGGCGACCTGCGGCGGCCCGGCGTTCCCGGGCCGGCCGAGAACGGCGCGATCTGGCCAGCTGACGCCGGTCGCCCCGGACATCGGGGCGGCCGGAGCGACCGGCGGACGCCGGGAGGTCGGGCGGTCGCCGCCGGCCCGCCACGGCGGCCGGACCGGTCGCCGGGCCGTTCGTACGCGGATGGTTTTGGCCAACCGGAGGGCCGATCAAGATCGCGGAGCGGCACTCGCCAGGCGCGTTGTCAGTCGTGGATGCGAGGATGCACGCAGCACATGGGGGGCGGGAGGAGGGGCCCGTGATGTGTGTCCTGTACGTGCTGACGCGCCTGGGCGCGGTGGGGGGAGCAGCTTCCCCGCCGGGCATCCGGGGCAGAAGGGACCGCTGGCGGCGATGCAGATCCGGTTGACCGTCCTCGGGCCGCGCAGCGGCCTCCCCGGCCACCAGGCGCACGCCTGCGACGTCCTCGTGACGGCCCCCGTCGGCACCGCCCTGGCCTCGGTGACCAGCGGCCTCGCGGCAGCGGTCGCGGCGGCCGGCGCCGACGTGGGCAGTGGCACGGTGGCGGTGTACGCGGGGGCCGAGCGGCTCGACGCGCGGCGCTGCGTGCTCGGCGAACCACCGCTCGTGGACGGCGCGGTGCTCGCCCTCCAGGCACCGGCCGCCCCCGAGGAGCAGCCGCACCCCTACCCCGCCCTGTGCTCCACCGCGCCCGCCCGGCTGCACGTGGTCGCGGGCCCGGACGCGGGCGGCGTGCACCTGTTGCACGGCGGGCAGGCGCGGATAGGCCGCTCCAGCAACGCCGACGTGCCGCTGGACGACCCGGACGTCTCCCGCGCGCACTGCGCGGTCTCCGTCTCGGACGACGGCCGGGTGACGGTGGTCGACCTCGGTTCGACGAACGGCACCCACCTCGACGGCATGCCCGTCGGCGACCAGCCCGCCCCGCTGCCGCCCGGCGCGCTGCTGCGCATCGGCGAGTCCGCGCTGCGGCTGCACGCCCCGCCGCCCGGGCTCGCGCCCCACGCCGAGCCGGCCGCCGCCGGTCAGTACGCGGCGCAGGCGCCCGCCGGCGCCGGGGGCCAGCCCTCCGGCTGGGGCGCCGGCCCCGCGCCGCTGGCCACCCACCCGGACGGCGAGGGCCACCTGCGGGTCGCGCCGGGCGGCCGGACGCCCACCGAGCCGACGACCGGCGCGCCCACGACCGACACGGGAGCCGGCACGCGCGCCGGAGCGGGCAGCCCGCCGACGTCACCAGGCGGCACGGCGGCCGACCCGCCCGACACGTACGGGTACGGCGGGCCGGGGCAGCGGAGCGCCGGAGCGGCGCCCGCCCCGGCCCCGAACCGGGGGTACGACACGGCTCCGGGCGGCGCGCGGTCCGAGGCCGGCCACGCCGCGCCGCCGCCGGCGGACCCGAGGGGCCTGCCCGGCGGCGCGGGCCCGACCGGGTACGCGACCGGCGCGGGCGGCCCGGCGTACCCCGCGACCGGCGACCCCGGCGCCACCCGCCGGATGACGCGCCCGGGCGCCCATGGCGCCGAGGGCTTCGACCGCTGGCCGGGCCCCGAAGCCGCCGACGGCTATGACGTACCGACCCACTCCGGTGACCTGCACGCCCCGCGCACCGAGCGGCGGCGCACGGGCCTGGGGGCGTGGGCGCGGCGGCTCGCCGGTGGCGGCCGGGTCGTCGAGCGGGCGGACTCCGGTGAGGGTTGGGGCGCGGACCCAGCCGGGGTCGTGCGGGAGGCCGTCGCGGCGGCCGAGGCGCTCGACCAGCGCTGGCCCGACCCGTCCTCCGTGCTGCTGACCGCGCTCGGCCCCGACGTACGGCTGTGGGAGCGCACGCCGTGCCACCCGGACGCGCTCGTGGTCCGGCTCGGCACGGCGGACCAGCCGCTGGCGGGCGCGCCGGGCGGCCCCACCGTGTTCGCGCCGGTCGCGGTGAGCCTGCGGGAGGCCGGGGCGGTGGGCCTGGCCGGGCCGCGCGCCCGGCTGACCGGGCTGGCCCGCTCGGTGATCGCGCAGTTGGCCGCCGCGCACCCGCCCACCGCCCTGGAGATCGTGCTGATCAGCGCCGAGCGCCAGCGGCCCGTCGAGGAGCGGCTCGCCGACTGGTCGTGGCTGGGCTGGCTGCCCCAGGTGCGCCCGGCGCACGGCCAGGACTGCCGACTGCTGCTCGCCTTCGACCGGGACCAGGCCGCGGCCCGGGTGGGCGAGTTGGTGCGGCGCCTGGACGACGGCCCGCTGGGCCCTGGCTGGATCACCGCGTCGCCCTCGGCCGTGGCCGCCGCCGCCAAGCGGCACACCGGGCCGCACACGGTGGTCATCGTGGACGGCGAGCCCGCCCAGCGTTCGGTGCGCGAGCGGGTGGCCCGCCTCGCGGCGGGCGGCCCCGCCGCCGGCGTCCACCTGCTGTGCCTGGCCGAGGCGCCGCCCGCGGCGACGGGCGCGCCGCTGTCGGCGAGCTACGAGGCGGCGCGCTCGGCCTCCTCGCTCATCGCCGAGTGTGGCGTCGTCGCGCTGCTCAGCGGCGATGTCGCGACCGAGCTGAAGGTGCTGCACCGGGGCTGGGACGGCGATCCGGGGCGCGCGCACGCCCCGAGCCCGCCGCCGCTCGCGCCCCGGCCCGGGGTGCCCAGCAGCGACTGGTTCGCGGCGCACGGCCTGCCCGCGCGGTCCGCCCTCGCCTCCGGCGGCCAGAGCGGCCAAGGCAGCCAGGGCGGCCAGCGGCCAGCGCCGGCCGCCGAGTACGCGGGCGGCGAGTTCGGCGGTGGCGCCGGCACCACGGGCCCCACCGGCATCGCCACCCCGCGCTCCACGCCGACCACCGGGGCGGGCGCGCCCGGCCCGGGCGGCGGGGCGAGCCCCGACGGCGCGGCCGACGCCGGCTCGACCGCGCCCGACGCGACCGGCGTGGTCAGGACGGCCACGGTGGACGCGGTGTCGCTGGCGTGGGCCGAGCGGTTCGCGCGTGCGCTGGCGCCGCTGCGGCCCGTCGACGCCGCGGCCGGCGGCCTCGGCGGACCGGCCCGGGCGAGCGCTCCGCTGCCCGACAGCACCCGGCTCCTCGACGAGCTGGGCCTCGCGCGGGCCACCCCGGCGTCGCTCATGGCGCGCTGGGCCGCCGCCGACGACGAGGGCGTGCTCGGCGGGCGGACGCTGGCGGTGCTCGGCGCCGGCCCGCGCGGGCCGCTCGCCATCGACCTCGCGGCCGACGGCCCGCACCTGCTCATCGACGGCGCCCCCGGCACCGGCAAGACCGAGCTGCTGCGCTCGATCGCCGCCTCGCTGGCCGCCGCCGAGCGCCCGGACCGCATGTCGCTGGTGCTCGTGGACGGCGGCGGCGTGGAGCGCGGCGAGGGGCTGCGGCCGTGTACGGAGCTGCCGCACGTCTCCACGTACCTGGCGGCCTCCGACCCGGTGCGGATGCGCGAGTTCGCCCAGGCGCTCAGCTCCGAACTCAAGCGCCGGGCCGAGTTGCTCGGCCGCGGCGACTTCCTGTCCTGGCACGCGGAGAACGCCGCCGCGCCCCAGATCATCCCGCCGCGCAGACCGATGGACGCGCCGGACCCGGCCGCGGTCGGCCCCGCCGGGTTCGGCGAGCCCGAGCAGCCCGGGCACCCCGATCCCGCCGACCAGCCGGGCCAGCCCGACGGCCGCTGGGGGGCGGGGTACGCGCCCGACGGCGGCCTGGAGAGCCCGGCCGGCGGCACGCTCAAGCTCCGCGCCCAGCCCGTCGACGGTGGTCAGGGCGGCGTCGGCACGGCGGCGGACGCGGGCCAGTCCGGCGGCGAGCAGCCGCAGGACCCGTACGAGCCCGGCGCGATGCCCCGGCTCGTGGTGCTGGTGGACGACTTCGACGCGCTGGTGGCCCCTGCGCTGGGCAGTACGGGCCGGCCGTCGGCCGGATCGGTGGTGCGCGCGCTGGAGGCCGTGGCCCGGGACGGCGCGCGCCTCGGCGTGCACCTGATCGCCGCTTCGGGCCGGCCGGACCGCACGGCGGACACCGTCGCGGTCGAACGCGCGGGCCTTAGGGTGCTGTTGGAGCAGCCGTCGGGCAGCGTCCGCAACGCCGTGGAGGGCCTGCCGAACCCCGGCCGGGGCCGGCTCAAGCGGCCCGACGACGGCGGCGCGACCCCCTTCCAGGCGGGCCGCGTCACCGGCCGTATCCCCCGCACGGCGACGGCCAGGCCGACCGTGGTCCCGCTCGACTGGGAGCGGATGGGCGACCCGCCGACCCGCCGGCCGTTGCGCGAACTCGGTAACGGCCCGACCGATCTGGCCCTGCTGGCCAGCGCCCTGCAACGGGCGGCCCAGTCCACCGGCGCGCCCCCGGCCCCGCCCCTGATCTGAGCCCGACGCCCACTGCCTCGGCCCGCGAGCCGAACCGGGCCGGGCTGGTCGCGCGCGGGCGTGCGTACGGGCGTACGGGCCCGGCGAACGTGGCCCGGCGTACCGGCCCCGGCTCGGCCTGCGTACGCGGTCCGGCCCGGCAAAGGCCGCCCGGCCTGCCGGCCCCGGCTCGGCTCGGCCCGGCGTACGCGCCTGGGCGGGTGCGCCGGCGCGGGGGACTCGGCCACGCGCCCGCCCCGGCAACCAATCAACCACCCCCCATACGCCGAGTGACGAGTCCGGCCGCGACGGCCCGGGGGAAGCGGGTCCCGGCGGGCCGGGGGCGGGATCGGCGCGAGTCGCGCGGGCCCCTCGTCTCACCCGCGCACCAGTGGTTCTCCAGGGCCTCTCCAGCGGCAGACGGCACGTCAACTCCGCTGGTCAGCACGGGATATGGGCTTAACGGGCACGGCGGGCATCGAAGATCACGGCACCATCACGATCAGCCGCCCGACGCCGATGCACGTATTGCGGCCGGCGGTGACACGGCGTAGGACTGTCGACACCGGGCACGGCCGGAGAAGCGGAGCGTGTCGACGCACGACGGCCGTCCGCGGGGGCCGAGCACACCGGGGGCACGGGAGGGACGGCGACATGCGGCTCACACGCCATGCACCACGACACCAGGGGCGCACGGCAGTCAACGGCGAACGCGCGGCGCACGCCACGGCGCGCGGCGCCGGTCGGCGGCGGACGAGGCGCGGCGCGCTGGCGCTGACCACCACGCTCGCGGTGATCACGACACTGCTCGGGGTCGCCGGCTGCGGCGCCGAGGACGAGGACAGCGCGAGCACCGCCCCGATCCCCCAAACGGTGCGACTCCCCCGCCTGGACGGGCAGAAGCTCCAGGTCACCGCCGTGTGGACGGGCACCGAGCAGGAGAACTTCAGCAAGGTGCTGGCGGAGTTCGAGCGGCGCACCGGGGCCGAGGTCTCCTTCGTACCCAGCGGCGACGACATGTCCGCCTACGTCGGCTCGAAGGTCGCGGGCGGCCAGCCGCCCGACATCGCGATGCTGCAACAGGTCGGCGTACTCCGCGAGTTCGCCGCCAAGAAGTGGATCAAGCCGATCGACGAGGCCGGCCAGGCCCAACTGCGGAAGAACTTCGCACGCGGCTGGCAGGAGCTGGGCTCGTACGAGGGGACGCCGTACGGGGTCTACTTCAAGGTCAGCAACAAGTCCCTCATCTGGTACAACACCCGCGCCTTCGACTACGCGGGGGCCAAGGAGCCCGGCACCTGGAAGGAGCTGATCGAGCAGGCGCGCCTGGTGTCGGACTCCGGCGTGCAGCCGGTGTCGGTCGGCGGCGCGGACGGCTGGACGCTCACGGACTGGTTCGAGAACATCTACCTCTCGCAGGCCGGCCCCGAGATGTACGACAAGCTCTCCACGCACGAGATCAAGTGGACGGACCCGTCCGTCACCCGGGCGCTGACGACGCTGGCCGAGCTCTTCGGCGACGAGGACCTGCTGACCGACGGCAAGGAGGGCGCGCTGCGCACGGAGTTCCCGCAGTCGGTGGCCAAGACGTTCGCGGGCGGCGAGCCGCGGGCGGCGATGGTCTTCGAGGCGGACTTCGTCGCCGCCAACGTCGCCGACGCGGGCGCGGAGCTGGGCAAAGACGCGAAGGTCTTCCCGTTCCCGGCCGTCGGGGCCAAGGCCCCGGTGGTCACCGGCGGCGACGTCGCCGTGGCGCTCAAGGACACCAAGGCGGCGCAGGCCCTGCTGGCCTTCCTGGCCTCGCCGGACGCCGCCGCGGTCTGGGCCCGCGAGGGCGGCCTGATCTCCGCCAACACCAAGCTCGACCTGGCCACCTACCCCAACCCCGAGCTGCGCGGCATCGCCGAGGCGCTGGTCAAGGCGGGCAACGACTTCCGCTTCGACATGTCCGACCAGGCGCCGGCGTCGTTCGGCGGCAAACCCGCGCAGGGCGAATGGAAGGCGCTCCAGGACTTCCTCAAGAACCCGAGGAACATCTCGGGCATACAACGCCAGTTGGAGAAGGACGCCGCCAAGGCGTTCTCGGACTGATCCGGCCGAGGGACCCACACCATGCCGACCCCGCCAGCGGGCGGCGCAGCCCAGCCGGGCCCGCGCCGCTCGTCCACCCCGAAGACCCCCGCGGGCGCCGCGGGGACGACGCCGGGCGCCGCCGCGCCCACCCCGGACCCGACCACCGCCGCTCCCTCCGCCACGCGCGCGGGCGGCGGCAAGCCCGCGCCGCGCGGCGGCGTCAGACGATCCGCGCGGCGCGGCGTGGCCGGCAGCAACCCGTGGCTGGCGGCGCTGTTCCTGCTGCCCGCGCTGGTGCTGCTGGGCGCGCTCGTCGTCTACCCGATCGTCTACTCGCTGCGCCGCAGCTTCTTCGACGCGGCGGACAAGGACTTCGTCGGCCTGGACAACTTCCGGGAGATGTTCACCGACGACGCGATACAGCAGGCCGTCACCAACAACGTCATCTGGATCGTGGTCGCGCCGCTGGTGGCGACCGCGCTCGGGCTGATCTTCGCCGTACTGACCGAGCGCGTCCGCTGGGGCACCGCCTTCAAGCTGCTGGTCTTCATGCCGATGGCGATCTCGATGCTCGCGGCGGGCATCATCTTCCGGCTGGTGTACGAGCAGGACCCCGACCGGGGCGTGGCCAACGCGCTGTGGGTCACCGTGCACGACACCTTCTCGGAGCCGGCCCCCTTCGAGCGGGCCAACCCCGGCCGGCAGTCGCCGCTGACCGAGGCGTCCGACGGCACGATCAGCGACCCGAGGACGCTGCGCGCCGGCAGCCCGGTACACGTCCCGCTGGTCGGCATCCCACGCGACCAGGTGGACGGCGCGCCGGAGGCGGCGCGCGCCGAGCGGGTCGACGGCAAGGTCACCGGCACCGTGTGGCGCGACTTCACGCGCGGCGGCAAGGGCACCGCGAACGAGATCGACCCGGGCGAGGAGGGCCTGGCCGGCATCAAGGTGCAGGCGGTCAAGGACGGCTCGGTGGTGGCCACCGCGAAGACCCGCGACGACGGCACGTTCGAACTGTCCGCGGCCGCCGACGGGGCGACGCTGCGGCTGCCCGGCTCCAACTTCCAGGCCCCGTACAACGGCGTCGACTGGCTCGGCCCCACGCTCGTGACCCCGGCGATCATCGGTTCGTACGTGTGGATGTGGGCCGGCTTCGCGATGGTGCTGATCGCCGCCGGCTTGGCCGGACTGCCGCGCGAGCTGCTGGAGGCCGCGCGGATGGACGGCGCGAACGAGTGGCAGGTCTTTCGGCGGATCACGGTGCCGATGCTGGCGCCGGTGCTCGGGGTCGTCCTCGTCACGCTGATGATCAACGTGCTGAAGATCTTCGACCTCGTCTACATCATCGCGCCGGGCGCCAGCCAGGACGAGGCCAACGTGCTGGCGCTCCAGCTCTACAAGTCCTCCTTCGGCACCGACGTCAACCAGGGCGTCGGCAGCGCCATCGCCATCTTCCTGCTGTTGCTGGTGCTGCCGCTGATGTACGTCAATGTCCGCCGCATCCGAAGGGAGCGCCGTCGATGACCAGTACGGAATCCGTCGTACGGGCCAAGCAGTCGCTCGCCACCCGCGTCGCGGCCCGGGCCGGGGGCGCGGGGATGCGGTTCTTCCTCGTCGTCGTCGGGCTGCTGTGGCTCACGCCCACCGCCGGGCTGCTGCTGTCCTCGCTGCGCGACCCGGCGGAGGCGGACCTGACCGGCTGGTGGAAGGTCTTCACCGACCCCTCGCAGCTCACCCTGGACGGCTACGACCAGCTCCTGCACAACGAGGTGGTCACCGACTCGCTGCTGACCACCGCGCTGATCACCATCCCGGCCACCGCCCTGGTGGTGCTCGTCGGCGCGCTGGCCGGTTACGCCTTCGCGTGCATGGACTTCCCCGGCCGCGACTGGTGGTTCCTGGTCGTGGTGGGGCTGCTGGTGGTGCCGGTGCAGGTGGCGCTGATCCCGGTGTCCAAGCTGTTCGGCGAGATCGGCATCTTCCAGACCACCACCGGCGTGGTGCTCTTCCACACCGCCTTCGGGCTGCCGTTCGCGGTCTTCCTGCTGCACAACTTCTTCGCGGAGATCCCCCGCGAGCTGCTTGAGGCGGCCCGCCTGGACGGCGCCGGCGAGCTGCGGCTGTTCTTCCGCGTGGTGCTGCCGCTGGCCGGCCCGGCCGTCGCCTCGCTGGCCATCTTCCAGTTCCTGTGGGTGTGGAACGACATGCTGGTGGCCCTGATCTTCGCCGACAGCGGCAACCCGCCCATCACGGTCGCCCTCCAGCAGCAGGCCCGCCAGTTCAGCAACAACCTGGACGTGCTCGGGCCCGGCGCCTTCATCTCGATGGTCATCCCGCTGGCCGTGTTCTTCGCCTTCCAGCGACAGTTCGTCTCGGGCGTCATGGCGGGGGCCGTGAAGTAGCCGGCGAACGCGGTTCCCGGGCGCCCTCGCGCGGCGCCACGCGGCCCCGGGCGGCAGCGCCCGGGGCCGGCCCGCGCCTGGTCAGGGGCGTAAATGGTGCGACAGTGCGACTGGGCCGCTGTTAGTTTCGCGTACATGCTTGCGGTCGGTGAAAAAGAGATTCGAGCCTCCTTCGTCAACTGTTCCAAGGGAGAGGCCAGCCGGCTGAACCTGCCCCGGAACCTGGCCGAGCAGCCCTGGGAAGACCTGGACTTCCTGGGCTGGCGCGACCCGGGCGCCCCGGACCGCAGCTACCTGGTCATGCCGTACGAGGGCCGGCTCACCGGGGTCACGCTGCGCGTCCCGCAGGGCCCGCGCAAGAGCCTGACCAAGACCAACCTGTGCACCCTGTGCCTGACCTCGCACCCCGGCTCCGGGGTCACCCTGCTGGCCGCCCGCAAGGCCGGCGCGGCCGGCCGCCAGGGGAACACGGTGGGCGCGTACATCTGCGGCGACCTGGCCTGCTCGCTGTACGTGCGGGGCAAGAAGAAGCTGGAGCTCGCCCAGCGCTTCGAGGAGTCGCTCACCCTCCAGGAGCAGATCGACCGCCTGGTCGGCAACACCGAGGCGTTCCTGGCCCAGGTCTTCAGCTAGCCCTGGCGGCCCGAGCCGGCGCGGGCGGGCGCGCCCTGTCACACTCGCCGCGCCGATTCCGTCATACCCCTGACGGAACGGGACGGGAGATGTGACCGATGGACGAACGTGAACGCCTGGCGCGGCGCTTCGAGGCCGAGCGGCCCCGGCTGCGGGCGGTGGCCTACCGGATGCTGGGCTCGCTCAGCGAGTCGGACGACGCCGTGCAGGAGACCTGGCTGCGGCTCCAGCGGTCCGGGGCGGACGGGGTGGACAACCTCGGTGGCTGGCTGACGACCGTGGTGGCCCGGGTCTGCCTCGACATGCTGCGGGCCCGCACGGCGCGGCGCGAGCAGCCGTTGGAGGGGCAGTCCGCCCCCGATCCGGTGGTGGACGGCGCGGGCGGCATCGACCCGGAGCACGAGGCGCTGCTCGCGGACGCGGTGGGGCTCGCGCTGCTCGTCGTCCTGGACACGCTGGCCCCGGCCGAGCGGCTGGCGTTCGTGCTGCACGACATGTTCGGGGTGCCGTTCGACGAGATCGCGCCGCTGGTGGAGCGTACGCCGGCGGCCGCGCGGCAGCTCGCGAGCCGGGCCAGGCGCCGGGTGCGCGGCAGCGACCTCGCGCCCGAACCTGACCTGACCCGGCAGCGCACGGTGGTGGACGCCTTCCTCGCCGCCGCGCGCGGCGGCGAGTTCGACGCGCTGGTGGCGCTGCTCGCGCCGGACACCGTGCTCCGCGTCGACCTCGGCGCCACGGCCGGCGTCCGCGAGACGCACGGCGCGGCGGCGGTCGCCGGGCAGGCCCTCACGTTCTCGCGCGCCGCGGGGTACGCGGTACCGGTGCTGGTCAACGGGTTGGCGGGGACGGTCTCGCTGGTCGACGGCGTGCCGCGCTCGCTGCTCAGCTTCACCGTCCGGGACGGCCTGGTGCGGCGCATCGACATCCTCGCGGACCCGGCCCGCCTCCAGCACCTGGACGTGGCGGCGCTGCGCGTCGACCGGCCCGAGGCGCCGGAGGCGTAGCACCGGCGGTACGGGCCCGCGGGCGCGGGCGGAACGCGCCGAGGGGCGGTACGGGAATCCCGTACCGCCCCTCGGCCACCGCTTGCCGTGGCGCTTACCGCCTACTGGCTACCGCCGACCGTCAGCCTCAGCCTCAGCCTCAGCCGTGCGAACGCAGCAGCGTGCGCATGGTCCGCATGGCCACCGACAGGTTGGCCAGGTCGAACGCGTCCGACCCGTGGATCTCCTCAAGCGTGGAGCGCGCCCGGCCGAGCAGCGCCGCGTTCTTCTCCTCCCACGCCTTGAACCGCTGCTCCGGCGTGGAGTTGCCGTCGCCCACCGAGAGGATGTCGGAGGTGAGCGCCGCGTGCGCCGCGTACAGGTCCTCGCGGATGGAGGCGCGGGCCATGGACTGCCAGCGGTCGGCCCGCGGCAGCTCGATGATCCGGTCCATGAGCTGGGTGATCCGCAGCCGGTCCCCGAGGTCGTAGTAGACCTCCGCGACGGCCAGCGGGTCCTTGCCGGTGCGGTCCGCGATGGCGACGATGTCCAGCGTCGGGAAGGCGGACGAGAAGCTCGCCACCCGCGACGCCAGCTCCTCCGGCACGCCCGCCTGGATGAGTTCCTCGTTGATGCCCTGGTACCACTCCAGGTCGGCGCCGCGCAGCAGCTTCGGCAGGGCGGCCCAGACGGTGGCGACCCGCTCGCTGAAGAAGGCGATGGTCTCGGCCAGCTCCAGCGGCTGCGGCCGGTTGTTGAGCAGCCAGCGGGTGCCGCGCTCGACCAGCCGGCGCGAGTGCAGTCGGACGCGGGTCTGCACGTCGGCCGCGACCACGTTGTCCAGCGCCTCGACCTCGTCCCACACCCCGGCGAGCCCGAAGATCTCCCGGCCCGCGGTCTGCGCGCGGACGACTTCCTCGGTGGAGGCGCCGGTCTCCTCGCGCATCCGGTGCAGGAAGGTCGAGCCACCCGTGTTGACCGTGTCGTTGACCAGCACGGTCGTGATGATCTCGCGGCGCAGCGCGTGCGCGTCGATCTGCTCGGCGAACCGCTCGCGCAGCGGCTGCGGGAAGTAGGCGTGCAGCAGCCGTTGCAGGTACGGGTCGTCCGGCAGGTCGGTGGAGACCAGCTCGTCGGCCACCGTGATCTTGATGTACGCGAGGATCACGGCCAGCTCGGGCTGGGTCAGGCCACGCGAGGAGGCCAGCCGCTCGCGGATCTGCCGGTCGCTCGGCAGGAACTCGAGCTGCCGGTCGAGCTGGCCCTCGCGGCCGAGCCGGCGCATGAAGCGCTGGTGCGCGTGGAGCAGGCTGGGCGCCTGGGCGACGGCGTTGGCCAGCGCGGTGTTCTGCGCGTAGTTGTTCCGCAGCACCAGGGCGCCGACCTCGTCGGTCATCTCGGCGAGCAGCTTGTTGCGCTGCTTGACGGTCAGGTCGCCGTCGGCCACCACCGAGTTGAGCAGGATCTTGATGTTGACCTCGTGGTCCGAGGTGTCCACACCGGCGCTGTTGTCGATCGCGTCGGTGTTGATCCGGCCGCCGGTGCCCTGGCCGTCGGCGTCGCGGGGTCCGCCGACGCTGGCGAACTCGATCCGGCCGAGCTGGGTCAGACCCAGGTTGCCGCCCTCGCCGACGACCTTGGCCCGCAGGTCCTGGCCGTCCACCCGGATCGCGTCGTTGGCCTTGTCGCCCACGTCCGCGTGCGATTCGAGCGAGGACTTCACGTACGTGCCGATGCCACCGTTCCACAGCAGGTCGACGGGGGCCTGCAGGATCGCCTTCATCAGCTCGGCCGGGGTCAGCTTGGTGACACCGGCCGCGATGCCGAGGGCCGCCCGCACCTGGGCGTTGATCGGGATCGACTTGGCGCTGCGCGGGTGGATGCCGCCGCCCGTGGAAAGCAGCGAGCTGTCGTAGTCGGCCCACGAGGAGCGCGGCAGCTCGAACAGGCGGCGGCGCTCGGCGTAGGAGACGGCCGCGTCCGGGTTCGGGTCGAGGAAGATGTGCCGGTGGTCGAAGGCGGCCACCAGTCGGATGTGCTCGCTGAGCAGCATGCCGTTGCCGAAGACGTCGCCGGACATGTCGCCGACGCCGACGACGGTGAAGTCCTCGGTCTGGGTGTCGTGGCCCAGCTCGCGGAAGTGCCGCTTGACCGACTCCCAGGCGCCGCGCGCGGTGATGCCCATGCCCTTGTGGTCGTAGCCGGCCGAACCGCCGGAGGCGAAGGCGTCGCCGAGCCAGAAGCCGTAGTCGACGGCGACCTCGTTGGCGATGTCGGAGAACGTCGCGGTGCCCTTGTCGGCCGCGACCACCAGGTACGTGTCGTCCTCGTCGTGCCGTACGACGCCCTCGGGGTGCACGACCTGCCCGCCGACCAGGTTGTCGGTGATGTCGAGCAGCCCGGAGATGAAGATCTTGTAGCAGGCGATGCCCTCGGCCAGCCACGCGTCGCGGTCCACCGACGGATCGGGCAGCCGCTTGCCGACGAAGCCACCCTTGGCGCCGACCGGCACGATGACGGTGTTCTTGACCATCTGCGCCTTGACCAGGCCGAGGATCTCCGTACGGAAGTCCTCACGCCGGTCGGACCAGCGCAGCCCGCCGCGCGCGACCTTGCCGAACCGCAGGTGGACGCCCTCGACGCGGGGCGAGTACACCCAGACCTCGTACGCCGGGCGCGGCGCGGGCAGGTCGGGGATGGCCTGCGGGTCGAGCTTGATCGACAGGTAGCTGTGCGGCTCACCCGAGGTGGTCCGCTGGAAGTGGTTGGTCCGCAGCGTCGCCTTGATGAGGGTGAGGAAGGCGCGCAGGATGCGGTCCTCGTCCAGGCTGGCGACCAGGTCGAGCGCGGCGTCCAGCTCCTCCAGCAGCGCGTCGGTCAGCTCCAGGCCGGCCCGCTGCCGGTGCGGGGCCATCCGGGCCTCGAAGAGGTTCACCAGGAGCCGGGTGGTGTGCACGTTGTTGCGGAGGGTGTCCTCCATGTACGACTGGCTGAAGGTGGAGCCGGCCTGCCGCAGGTACTTGGCGTAGGCGCGCAGCACCATCGCCTGCCGCCAGTCGAGCCCGGCGCTGAGCACCAGCTCGTTGAAGTTGTCGTTCTCGGCCTGGCCGGTCCACACGGCGGCGAAGGCGTTCTGGAAGCGCTCGCGCGCGTCGTCGCCCTCGACCCGGTCGGGCATCCGCAACCCGAAGTCGTAGATCCAGGCGGTGGACCCGTCGGAGCTGCGCAGCTCGTACGGGCGCTCGTCGACGACCTCGACGCCGAGCCGCTGGAGCACGGGCAGCACGGCCGACAGGGAGACCTGGCCGCCGCTGCGGTAGATCTTGAACCGGCGCTCGCCTGGGCCGGCGCCGACCGGCTCGTACAGGCTGAGCGCGAACTCGCGCTCGCCGCCCGGCGCGGTCAGCCGCTCCAGGTGCTGGAGGTCGGAGACGGCGGCGCGCGGGGTGTGGTCGGCCTTGTAGCCCTCGGGGAAGGCGTTGGCGTAGCGGCGCAGGAGTTCGGCGGCGTGCTCCTCGCCGACCTCGGCGCTCAGCGCCTCGGCGAAGCCGTCGGCCCAGGAGCGGGCGGCCTCCACGAGCCGGGCCTCGATGCGGTCGGCGTCGGCGTCGGTCAGGTCGGCCAGCGTGGCGCCGGGCGCGACGCGGATGACGAAGTGCAGCCGGGAGAGGATCGACTCGGTGTTCCAGGCCGTGAAGTCGACGCTGGTGCCGCCCAGCTCCTCCTTGAGGATGTCGATCAGCCGCAGCCGGACGCCGGTGGTGTAGCGGTCGCGCGGCAGGTAGACCAGGGCCGAGTAGTAGCGGCCGTACTCGTCCTGGCGCAGGAACAGCCGCAGCCGGCGCCGCTCCTGGAGGTAGAGGACCGAGGTGGTGATGGAGCGGAGCTGGTCGACCGGGGTCTGGAACAGCTCGTCGCGCGGGTAGGTCTCCAGGATCTGGAGCAGGTCGCGGCCGTCGTGGCTCTGCGGCGTGAAGCCGGCGGTGGACAGCACCTCGGCGACCTTGCGCCGGATGACCGGCACCCGGCGCACCGACTCGGTGTACGCGGCCGACGAGAACAGGCCGAGGAAGCGGCGCTCACCGACCACGTTGCCGTCCGCGTCGAACTTCTTGACGCCGACGTAGTCGAGATAGGAGGGCCGGTGCACGGTAGCGCGGCTGTTGGCCTTGGTGAGGATGAGCAGCTTGTGCTCGCGGGCCTTGGCGCGGGCGTCGGCGGGCAGCCGGTTGAACGAGGGCGAGCCGGGACGGCCGTCGCCGGGCGCGGCGTGGTTGCCGTCGGCGGCGTGCGTGGGGTCGGAGCGCAGGATGCCGAGGCCGGTGCCGGGGATGGCGGTGAGGACGTCCTCGTCGACGCCCTCGTCGCCGGGCGCGGCCGTCAGCTCGTACTCGCGGTAGCCCAGGAACGTGAAGTGGTCGGCGGCCAGCCAGCGCAGCAGCTCCTGCGCCTCCTCCACCTCCTGCTCGCGCAGGTCGCTCGCGGTGGGCTCGTCCGGCAGCTCGTCGGCGATGCGCAGCGCGGAGTCGCGCATCTTCGTCCAGTCCTCGACGGCCTCGCGCACGTCGGACAGGACGCGCCGCAGGTCGGCGGTCATCTGCTTGAGGTCGCCGCGGTCGGTCTCGCGGTCGATCTCCACGTGGATCCACGACTCGGTGACCGCGTCGTGCGGCAGGTCACCGGGGGGCAGCGTCATGGTGGCGGCGGCCATGCCGGCGGCCGTCCCGCCGACCACGTTGGGCCCGGTGGCCAGCGTGATGCCGGGCGCCTCGCGCTGCGAGCCGAGCACCTCGAGGAGCTTGCCGGTCACATCGCGGCGCACCACGATCTGCGGGTGGATGACGACGTGGATGCCGCGTCCCTGCCGGGACAGCTCGTTGGTGACGGAGTCCACCAGGAACGGCATGTCGTCCGTGACGACCTCCACCACGGAGTGGCTGCACGTCCAGCCGTTCTCCTCGACGGTGGGCGTGTGCACGCGCACGTTCGCGGTGCCCTGCGGGCGCGTCTGCGCCAGCCGGTAGTGGGAGAGCGCGGCACCGAAGACGTCGACCGGGTCCCGGCCACTGAGGTCCTCGGGCGCCGTATGCAGGTAGTAGCGCTGGAGGTACGCGCGAAGGGTCTTTGGATCGAGCCCTCGCTCCGGTTGCTGTGTATGGGCAGGGCTCTGCTCAGCGACCCGGGCGGCCCGTTCGAGCAGCTCGGCCTTGGCTTCGTCCAGCTTGGTCTGCATTTCCTCTGCTCCTGTCGCGCGCCGTTGCGTGACATCGATGTGCGGTGGCATGACGTCGAGACGCGGGATCGCCGGTCACTGTCGACGTTATGCGGGAATGAGCGACAGCCGGGTCGGTCTTGACCAAATGTGGCCAACAACCCTGCGGAAGGGAATCAGCGGCGGCCCGGGCACTATGGTGCTCCGGGCGCTGGGGTCCCGCCTGACGAAGGCCAGGTGAGAGGGCAGCTCCGCCCTCGTGGGATATCGCGCTGATCACGGCGTAAGGCTATCGCTCCCCACCCGCTCGCCGTCATCGGCCGGATATGTACAAATCTGGACCCCGGACTTTGACGAAACGGACCAAGGCGCGCCACGCGCGGCAGGAAGTCGCCGAGCGGGCCCGGAGGGGTTGGCAAACGGCGCGCGGCGATGCACGGTGAACAAAACGGACAGTTCGGAGCTAGCGCCGCCCGGGCCAGCCCCGTCGGCGCACCGCGGAGGTGGGCGGCATGACGGCGAGGATCCTCATCGTGACGGGCGACGCGGCGGAGTCCCTGGAGGTGCTCTACCCCTACCAGCGGCTGCGCGAGGAGGGCTACGAGGTGCACATCGCGGCGCCGGCCCGCAGGACGCTGCGCTTCGTCGTCCACGACTTCGAGGACGGCTTCGACACCTACACCGAGAAGCCCGGCTACACCTGGCCCGCCGACCTGTCCTTCGCCGAGGTCGAGCCGGGCGAGTACGCCGCCCTGGTGATCCCGGGCGGCCGGGCGCCGGAGTACCTGCGCAACGACGGCGAGCTGCGGAAGGTGGTCAAGGCGTTCTTCGACGCGGACAAGCCCGTGGCCCAGATCTGCCACGGCCCGCAGTTGACCGCCGCCACCGACAGCCTGCGCGGGCGCCGCGTCACCGCCTACCCGGCCCTCGAACTCGACATGCAGGCGGCGGGGGCCACCTTCCAGGACGCCGAGGTCGTCGTGGACGGGGCGCTGGTCTCCGCGCGCGGCTGGTCGGACCACCCGGCGTGGATGCGCGCGTTCCTGACGGTGCTTCGGGACAAGGCCCCGGTGAGCTGAGGGCGCGCGGGCCGCGGGCACCGCGCGGCGGGCGCGGTGCCGTGGCACGGGCGGCGGGCGGGACGTCATCAGGCCGTCAGCTCCTCGGCCAGCTCGATGGCCTCGGCCAACGTGTCGGCGATGGGCACCCCGGCCGCCGCGAGGCTGGCCCGGCTGTGCGAGCCGCCGGAGTAGAGCACGGCGTGCGCCCCGACCTGCCGCGCGGCCAGCGCGTCGTCGAGCGCGTCGCCGATCACCACGGTCCGGCCCGCCCGCACCCCGTCGAGCCGCGCGAGGTGGCGCACCATGTCCTCCGCCTTGCCGCCGCCGGACGGCCCCGTACGCCCCTGCACGTGGACGAAGCGCGACTCGATGCCGAAGCCGCGCACCAGGGGCACCAGGTTGTCGTGCTCGTACAGGGAGAGCAGGGACTGCGTGCGCCCCGTGGTCTGCCAGCGTTCGAGCAGCGCCTCCGCGCCTGCGGCGAGCCGGCAGGCGGCCCGCCGCGCCGCGTACTGGCGCTGGAACGCCACGTCCATCTGCTCCCACTCCCGCGGCGTCGGCAGTCGGCCCATGAGGCGCTCGTAGAAGCGCGGGATGGGCACGCAGTACAGCTCGCGATAGCGCTCAAGGGTGATGGGGTCGAGGCCGATCTCGGCGAACGCGGCGTTGGTGGCCGCGATCACGGCGTCGATGTCGTGGAAGAGGGTGCCGTTCCAGTCCCAGATGATGTGCGTCTCGCGCTTACCCATGCCTTCGACGGTACCCGGCACCTCTGACAGCCGACCCACGCGTTCGCCAACTCCCGCCGAACCGCCGGCGGGGACCCGCGCCGGGCACCCCCGGCGGTCGGGCAGACCAGGGACCGGGCAACCCCGGGGCCGCGCGGACCCGGGCGGGCCAGGGCCCGAGGGCCCGAGGGCCCGGGGCTCAGTCGATGAGGTTGGGGATCTCCTGGGTCGCGTACCACAGCAGCTCGTGGTCCTCGGCCCCGTCCACCGTGAACTGGGCGTCGTCGTCGCCCTGGTCGGCCGCGCCGAGCGCGGCGGCCGCGGCGCTCACGTCCGCCTCCGCGTCCGGCCCGTCCATGTGCACCGCGGCGGCCTTGCTCAGCGGGATGGCGGTGGCGACGCGCACTTCCCCAAGGGCCGACTGGTCGAGGCCACGGTCCGGGTCGGCGACGGCCTGGCCGTCCGCCACGTCTACCGCCACGACCACGCGACGGCGGGGCGCCGAGGGGGTGCCGGCGAGCTGGCGCAGCGAGGCCGCCGCGGCCCGGTTGAGCGCCGCGTACTCCAGCTCCTCGATGTCGTCCGAGACGTACCACTCGCGCAGCGCCGGCGTCACCGCGTAGGCGTCCAGCGGGGCCGGGCCCAGCTCGCCCGCCTGGAGCGCCTCGGCGAGGCCGGGGAGGGTCAGGGGGACGTACACGCGCATGTTCGCCGCTTTCGTAAAGACATGTCCGTCACGGCACGCGGAGCCGTGCCGCCCGCAAGCATAAGCGCGCCGGTCCCCCTTCGGAGGAGGGGCTCCGGCCCGTGCCGTACCGCGTGCACCACCTCGCCCCGGGCGCAAGAGCTGTCCCGCTCCCCTTCTCGGGATTCACCCAGATAGGTGGTCACACACAGCGAGGCTCCCACCCCCACTTCGGCGTTGCCCGGACCCGAACCCCGCCGGTAGAAGTCACGCAACGAAAGCTACTGCCCGGTATCGACGCCGGGCCGGGACGACGGGGGCGCGTGACGGATGGAGCGACGGAGCAACGGGACAGCCACGCGAGGGGCCGCGAGCACCACCACACACGCCCGCCCCGCGCCGCCTCGTACGGAGCCGGCCGCCCTGCCACGCACCGGGACGCGGGCCGACGGCGCGCCGGGAGCGGTGGGAGCGGTGGGCCCCGGGGCCGCGATCGGAGCCGGCCCCGGCGGGCACCGGGTGCCGAGGCAGCACAGCGGCCCGCCACGCCGGCGCGACCAGCGGTGCCCCGGCGGCGCGGACCTGGCCGCCCGGCACCGCGCCCGCGAACGGCTGCCCCGCTACTGGTTCGCCAACCGGCTGCTGCTGACCCTCAGCGGTCAGCGCCCGGTGCACTGGATGCTCGGCCACACCCAGGGCGCCGCGTACGACCAGTTGACCCGCCTCGCCCCGCACCCGAGCCTGTGCCCGCCCACGAACACGAGCGCCGCGACCACGAGCGTCACGGCCCGCGCCGCGGCCCGCACGCACCCGGCCGGGCTGGGCCCACGGGTGTGGCCGCCGGTCGTGCGGCACTGCGACGAGTTCCGCCCCGAGCCCTGGGTCATCGAGGCGTTCGCCCGCATCGCGGCCGGCGACCGGCTGCGGGCGCTGGCCTTCCGGCTTGAGGAGGGCGCCGACGGCCGCTGGCGCTGCGCCGCGATCGACCTCGGCCACCCACCGGGCCACCCCGGGCCGCCGTGACCGCCGCCACCGCCCTGACCGTCGTGACCGCCGAGCCAGGCAGGCCACCGGCGTGACAGCGGGCCCGACACGAGCCCGGCGACGCGGGGAAGACCGACCGAGGCCGGCCGTGTGGGGGCCCACTACTCAACCCGTACCACCGCGGGAGCGACCCTGGTCCGGCCGGGCCCGGCGCGGCCCAGGCCAGCCCTGGGCACCCGCGACCGAACGCGCCGAGGGCCCGGCATCGCGACGATGCCGGGCCCTCGGTCCGGAGCGGCTCACACCGCCCCGGTGGGTCATGACGTCCTACTTCTTGCGGCGACGGCCGCCCTTCTGCGCCTTGCGACGCTCGGCGCGGGTCTGGCCGCCGGCGGCGGGCACCGCCGCCGAGCCGCTGTCCCCGTCCCCGGTCGCGGTGGCGAAGTCGCCCTCGACCACGCCGCCCTCGCCGTCCACGGTGGGCGCCGAGAAGTGCAGCCGGTCCGGGCGCTGCGGCGCGTCCAGGCCCTTGGCGTGGATCTCAGGACGGGCCGCGCCCGCGGCGACGGGCTCGCGCTCGCCCTTCTCCAGGGAGGGCGCCGCATCCTGTACCGGCACCTCCTCGACCTGCTGCTCGACCTGGACCTCCAGGTTGAACAGGTAGCCGACGGACTCCTCCTTGATGCCCTCCATCATGGCGGTGAACATGTCGAAGCCCTCGCGCTGGTACTCGACCAGCGGGTCCTTCTGGGCCATCGCGCGCAGCCCGATGCCCTCCTGGAGGTAGTCCATCTCGTAGAGGTGCTCGCGCCACTTGCGGTCCAGCACCGAGAGCACCACGCGGCGCTCCAGCTCACGCATGATCTCCGAGCCGAGCTGCTCCTCACGCGCCGCGTACTGCGCGTGGATGTCTTCCTTGATCGCGTCGGTGATGAACTCCGCGGTGAGCCCGGCACGGTCGCCGCCGACCTCGTCCTCAAGCTGCTCGATGGTCACCTGCACCGGGTAGAGCTGCTTGAACGCGCCCCACAGTCGGTCCAGGTCCCACTCCTCGGCGAACCCCTCGACGGTCTCGGCCTGTACGTAGGCGTCGATCGTGTCGTCCATGAAGTGGAGGATCTGCTCGTGCAGGTCCTCGCCCTCCAGGACGCGGCGGCGCTCGCCGTAGATGACCTCGCGCTGCCGGTTGAGCACCTCGTCGTACTTGAGGACGTTCTTACGCGTCTCGAAGTTCTGCTGCTCGACCTGCGACTGGGCGGAGGCGATGGCGCGGGTGACCATCTTGTTCTCGATCGGCACGTCGTCGGGCACGTTGGCCATCGACATCACGCGCTCGACCATCTGGGCCTTGAACAGGCGCATCAGGTCGTCGCCGAGCGAGAGGTAGAAGCGGGACTCGCCCGGGTCGCCCTGACGACCGGAACGACCGCGGAGCTGGTTGTCGATGCGCCGCGACTCGTGCCGCTCGGTGCCCAGGACGTAGAGCCCGCCGAGCTCCTTGACCTCCTCGTGCTCCGCCTTGACCGCGGCCTTCGCCCGCTCCAGGGCGGCGGGCAGCGCGGCGGCCCACTCCTCGACGTGCTCGACCGGGTCCAGGCCCTTACCGCGCAGCTCGGTCTCGGCCAGGTCGTCCGGGTTGCCGCCGAGCTGGATGTCCGTACCACGGCCGGCCATGTTGGTCGCCACCGTGACCGCGCCCTTGCGGCCGGCCTGGGCGACGATCGTCGCCTCCCGGTCGTGCTGCTTGGCGTTGAGCACCTCGTGCCGCACGCCGCGCTTGTTCAGCTGCTGCGAGAGGTACTCGGACTTCTCCACCGAGGTCGTGCCGACCAGGACCGGCTGGCCCTTCTCGTGCTTCTCGACGATGTCCTCGACCACCGCTGCGAACTTCGCGGGCTCGGTGCGGTAGATCAGGTCGGGCTGGTCGATGCGGACCATCGGCCGGTTGGTCGGGATGGGGACCACGCCGAGCTTGTAGATCTGGTGGAACTCGGCCGCCTCGGTCATGGCCGTACCGGTCATGCCCGAGAGGGTGCCGTAGAGGCGGAAGAAGTTCTGCAGGGTGATCGTGGCGAGGGTCTGGTTCTCGTCCTTGATGTCCACCCCTTCCTTCGCCTCGATCGCCTGGTGCATGCCCTCGTTGTAGCGGCGGCCGGCGAGGATACGGCCGGTGTGCTCGTCGACGATCATGACCTCGCCGTCGATGACGACGTAGTCCTTGTCCTTCTTGAACAGTTCCTTCGCCTTGATGGCGTTGTTCAGATAGCCGACGAGCGGGGTGTTGACCGACTCGTAGAGGTTGTCGATCCCGAGCCAGTTCTCGACCTTGGTGACGCCGGACTCGTGGATGCCGACGGTCCGCTTCTTCTCGTCGACCTCGTAGTCGCCGGTCTCCTGCTGCGGGTTGCCGTCCTCGTCCCGCTTGGTCGGGTTGGCGGCCTCGCCACGGGTCAGCCGCTTCACGAGCTTCGCGAAGTCGCCGTACCACTTGGTGGCCTGGTCGGCGGGGCCGGAGATGATCAGCGGCGTACGGGCCTCGTCCACGAGGATGGAGTCGACCTCGTCCACGATCGCGAAGTTGTGCCCGCGCTGCACCAGTTCGTCCTGCGACCACGCCATGTTGTCGCGCAGGTAGTCGAAGCCGAACTCGTTGTTGGTGCCGTACGTGATGTCGCAGTTGTACTGCTCGCGCCGCTGGGCGGGCGTCATGTTGGCGAGGATGCAGCCGACGGACAGGCCCAGGAACTTGTGGACCCGGCCCATCATCTCGGAGTCACGCTCGGCCAGGTAGTCGTTGACCGTGATCAGGTGCACGCCCTTGCCGGACAACCCGTTGAGGTAGGCCGGCAGCGTGCCGACGAGGGTCTTGCCCTCACCGGTCTTCATCTCGGCGACGTAGCCCAGGTGCAGCGCGGCGCCACCCATGATCTGTACGTCGTAGTGGCGCTGACCGAGGACGCGCTTGGCAGCCTCACGGACCGTGGCGAACGCCTCGGGCAGGAGGTCATCGAGACTCTCGCCGTCCGCGTACCGCTCCTTGTACTCGTCCGTGAGAGCGCGCAGCTCTGCGTCGGAGAGGTTCAGGAAGTCCTCTTCGATGGAGTTGACCTGGCCCGCGATGCGGTGCAGCTTGCGCAGGATCTTTCCTTCGCCTGCACGCATGAGCTTGTTGAGGACGGACACGTAGGCTGGCTCCTTGCCGGTCGGACCTGGCACGGTTCGGGTGCGCTAGCGCGGCATTATCGGGGGCCACGGGGCCTGCCGCAACGGCCATCGTAAGTCAGGACCAGCCTGCCCCGGGAGGTCCGTCGGCACGAAGGCTCGCTATCGCCCTCTGTTCCCAACGCGCGAACCCCGCCGAAGGTGCCTGGAGACCCCCCGGAAGGGCGGGACCACCACCGCCTCTCCAGCCCCACGAGACACGGCCGGTCCCGTTCCCCACTCGCCCGCCCACGCGTGGCAATTACGCATCGTGACCACGCGAACCGCCGCCGGCGCCCGCTCCCCCCGCCCCTTCGCGCGCGACAGACCCACGTCATCCGTACGGGAGGCGGCGCCACACCCTTCGTACGGGGAACGGCACCCCGCCATCCGCACGACGCCCCCTCCGGCCGCGCGGAGCCCGGCGCGCCGCCCGCCCCGGCCGCACACCTCGCCTCCGCCCCGGAGCCGTACACCGCCCGGCCCCGCACCGTCCGGCCCCGCATCGCCGGCCTGGCCGGTGAGGTGCGAGGGACTCGGGCCGTCCCCCCACGCCGGAGTACAAAATGGTTTTCGCACACCGGGTGGAGCGACCACACTCGATCCATGGAGCCCCTGATACTCACCACCCCTCGCCTGGTCCTGCGCCCGTTCGAGGCGTCCGACGTGGACGCCGTCTTCGCCGCCTGCCAGGACCCGGACATTCCGCGCTGGACGAACGTGCCCTCGCCCTACCTGCGCGAGCACGCCGAGAACTTCGTCACCGAGATGGTCCCGAACGGCTGGCGTGACAACACCTCGTACAGCCTCGCCGTGGTCACGAAGGACGACGGCGTGCTCGTGGGCGCCATGGGCCTGGTCCGCCTGGAGCTGGCCGGCCCGGAGCGGCAGGCGGAGATCGGCTACTGGACGGTTAAGGAACACCGTGGCCGCGGCTACACCGTCGAAGCCGCCCGCCGCATGATCGACTGGGCCTTCGGCGAGCTGGGCGTGGAGCGCATGGAGTGGTACGCCGAGGTCGGCAACGAGGGCTCCTGGGCCGTCGCGCGCTCGCTCGGCTTCCAACGGGAGGGCACCCTGCGCGCCCGCATCCCGCACGCGGGCACCCGCCGCGACTCCTGGATCGGCTCCCTCCTCCCCAGCGACCTCAACCTCCCGAGCCCGACCCCGTACCTGCCTGGCCCGCAACCGTCCTGACTCACGGGCGGCACGGGGCGGGGCGGTCGCCGGGCGGCACGGGGCGGGGCGGTCGCCCGGGTGGAGTGGTGCGGTCGCCGGACGGGTAGCGGGGGGCGGTCGCCGGTCGGGCAGCGGGGGCGGCTGGGCGGCGCGGGGGCGGGTGCCGGTTTCGTCCCCGGCGTCCGGCTCGGTAGGCGGACCGGCCGTGGGGCCCGCCCGGCGTGGTGAATGAGGTCCCGGCGGACTCGGGCGAGGCTCGGGCGGGGTCCCAGCGGGGTTCGGGCCAGGGTCGAGCGGGGCTCTGGCGGGCCCGGGCGAGGCTTGGGCGGGGCGCTGGGCTCACTCGATCGTGGGACAACGCCGGCTCCGTGGGCCCGCCATCGGCCCCGCGCCACGGCGGGCCGCGCGCCCGACGGCGTTGTCAGTGCCACCGTTTACTGTGTCCGGCATGACAACTCCCCTGTCAGCGAGCCGCGTCGCACGCGCTACCGACGCGGCGACGCCACCCGCGCGCCCCGAGGTCACCCTGTCCGCCGACGAGGCCCGCCGCATCGCGCTGCGCGCCCAGGGGCTGCTGGGCGCGCGGGACCAACGGGCGGGCGTGCGCGGGGTGTTGCGCTCGCTGGGAGCGGTGCAGTTGGACACCATCTCCGTCCTGGCCAGGTCCCACGAACTGGTCCCGTACGCCCGGCTCGGCGCCGTCGGCCGCGACACCGTGGAGGCCGCGTACTGGACGGAGACGCACAGCTTCGAGTACTGGTCCCACGCCGCCTGCATCCTGCCGGTCGAGGAGTGGCCGCACTTCGCCTTCCGGCGCCGCGCGTACCGCGACCGCCCCCAGTGGCACCACGACCTGCCGGCCGGTGTCTACGAGAAGGTCATCGCCCAGTTGCGCGCCGAGGGCCCGCTGACCGCCACCGAACTGGGCGGCGCGAAGAACGGCGGCGAGTGGTGGGACTGGTCGGCGACGAAGGTCGCCGTCGAGCGCGCCCTGATGTACGGCGAGGTCGTCTGCACCGAGCGGCGCGGCTGGAAGCGGGTCTA
The DNA here is from genome assembly GCF_029392895.1 of Streptomyces sp. 71268. NCBI lineage: Bacteria > Bacillati > Actinomycetota > Actinomycetes > Kitasatosporales > Streptomycetaceae > Streptomyces > Streptomyces sp. 71268. The sequence continues at coordinate 5,476,991 of NZ_CP114200.1, read as the reverse complement.
CGACCTGGCCGAGCGCGCGATCCCGGGGGACCTGCTGCACGACGACCTGCCGGACGCGGAGTGCCTGCGGCGGCTGGTCGCACAGGCCGGCGCGGCGATGGGCGTGGCCACACGCGCGGACCTCGCCGACTACCACCGGATCAGGAACGAGCAGGTGGACGCCGTCATCGCCAGTACGGGGCTGACGCCGGTCGAGGTCAAGGGATGGGACAAGCCGGCCTGGGCCGACCCGGCCGCGCTCGCCGCGGAGTCCGCGGGGCGCCGGGAGCGACACCGGACGACGCTGCTGTCGCCGTTCGACTCGCTGGTCTGGGACCGGCCGCGCACCCAGCGCCTCTTCGACTTCACCCACCGGCTTGAGGCGTATGTGCCGAAGCCCAAGCGGATACACGGCTACTTCGCGATGCCCCTGCTCACCGGCGGCAAGCTGGTGGGCCGCGTGGACCCGGCCCGGGAGGGCACGACGCTGGTGGCCCGACAGCTCTCGCTCCGGGGCGCGAAGGACGTGGCCCCCATGGCCCGCGCCCTGCGCGAGGCCGCCGAGTGGGTGGGCTGCGATGCCGTACGGATCGAGCGCGTGAACCACCCCGACCTGGCCGCCCCACTCACCGCCGCCCTCGCCTGACGGCTTCCCGACCCTGGTGCGCGCCCCGGGGCAGGGGCACCTCGGGGTCGGGGGTGTCTCGGGGCAGGGGCGCCTCGGCCGGGAGGGGCGCTCCGCCCCGCCTGGCCACTGGTACCCCACGGTGTCCCCGGCCGTCCGCCGTGCGCCGTGCGCCGTGCGTCGTTGGCCAGGCTCCGATCAACCACCACCGGTCAGCCGCCGCCGCACGGTCGCGTTCGGCTCCGCGACGGCCGCCTCAGGTGCGGCCGTCGCGACCCGTCACCTGATTTCGAGGATCTTCTCGCGCATCGCGTACACCACCGCTTCCATGCGCGAATGGAGCTGCAGCTTCTCCAGGATGTTGCGGACGTGGTTCTTGACCGTGTTCTCGCTGATGAACAACTCCTTCGCGATATCGCGGTTGTTCATCCCGGTGGCGACGAGCTTGAGCACCTCAAGCTCGCGGTCGGTCAGTCGAGGCGCGGGCACAAGGCGCCGCTCGTCGGTGCGCTGGATCATCGACTTGAACTCGGTCAGCAGCTTGGACGCCATGGACGGGCTGATCTGCGACTGTCCGTCGGCAACGGCCCGGATCGCGGTCGCCACCTCGTCGGTGGAGATCTCCTTGAGCAGGTATCCGGTGGCGCCGGCCTTGATCGCGTCGTAGAGATCGGCCTCCTCGTCGCTGATCGTCAGCATGATGATCTTGGCGCTGGGGGCCACCTCCTTGATGGCGGTACACGCCTCGATCCCGCCCCGCTTGGGCATGCGGACATCCATCAACACGATGTCGGGAAGCAGGTCCGCCGCCTTCTCGACGGCCTCAGCCCCATCCCCGGCCTCGCCAATGACCTGGATGTCCACTTCCTGCGCGAGTACGATCTCCAGTCCTCGGCGGAAGAGCGCGTGATCGTCCACAACGAGGACCCGGATCGGCTCCTTGCGCGACTCGCCCCTGTCCGTTCCGACGTCGACGCCGTCACCGTCGTCATCGTCGGGCACGGGCCCGAAGCTGTCCGCCATCGTTCCTCCCCCATGAAGGCCGTGGCCTTGCGGTTTCACCTAGCTCTGCACGCCAACCAGTCCCCACCGAGCGCCGATTGACCACGCCGCCATGATTCCATGCCCGCGGGGTGGCCCGGTGCTCCCGCCATCCGCACCGTAGTGCCCCGGAGGGCCAACTCGGCCCTCCCGGGGCACCACCTACACCGTCGTACGGGACACGGCCGTCACCGCGCCTCGTACATCAATTCAGTCAGCTCTCATCGGTTCACCACGTTGATCCCCAACTTCGCGTGCCGCGCCCTGCGGCGCCGACGCCGGGCCGGGCTCGCCATCGACCGTGGTCAGCCGAGGGTCAGACGCGGAACAGGCGGGGATCAGCCGCCGAGCGCGCCGCCGGCGCCACCCGGCTCCTCGCCGACGAACGCCTCCGTCTTGAGGTGGATCACGCCATAGTCGTAGCCGTGTCGCCGGTACACCACGCTCGGGTGGTTGGTGTCCGAGTCGACGAACAAGTAGAAGTCATGGCCGACCAACTCCATTTCGTACAGGGCCTGGTCGAGCGTCATCGGTGCCGCCGCGTGCGTCTTCTCGCGGACGATGAGCGGGCCCTCGCCGCGCACCTCAAGCGGCCCCATCCTCGTGGTGGGCACGCCGTCCGCAGCGCCGGCCTCGGCCTCGCCGCCCTCGCCGGACCCGTTGATCCGGGCGGCCTCCGGCACGGCCACCGCGACGTCACTCGCCGGGATGCGGCCGTTGCCACGCCGGGTGTGACGCTTGTCGTTCTGCTTGCGCAGGCGCTGCTCCAGCTTGCCCGTGGCGAGGTCGAGCGCCACGTACGGATCGGCGGCGGCGGCCTCTGCCCGGATCACCGGCCCCCGGGAGCGGAGCGTGATCTCCACTCGGTCGGAACGGTCGGCCTGGCGCGGGTTGTGCTCCTTGGACACCTCGACGTCGAGGCTGATCACCTTGCCGTCGAGCTTCTGGATCTTCTCCAGCTTCAGCTTCTCGGCCACGTGCTTGCGGAACCGCTCCGGCACCTCTGTCTTGCGGCCCTTCACGACGATGTCCACGCAGAACTCCGTTCCCGGATTGCTCCGTTGGCTGTTCGAAGCACATCCGTTTCGCACTGGGCCCGAGAGAATTCCAGGGCCCCCGACTCGGCGGCTTTCACCTCCTCCTCCCCCGCCATTGGGCTGTACACCCCACCGTCTTCACTTTTCTATGGAACACGGAAAGGCACGAAGCACGCTAAGCGGATATCAGCGCCATAGCGGCACCTAGTCCTCACAACCGAACATAGCTCGCTCGGTCCGGAGTCGGCACCCCCTACTGGCACGTACCTCCGTTCAGGTGCTTTTTCGCTGTTACTAGCTGCAACGTCGCACGTTCGTCATCAGTTCCGATTCGCACCGAATGCGCTGTGGGAGGCGGCCACCACCGCGGCTCCCGCCAGCCCTTCCCGTGCTGGGCCCACGCCAGGCGCCCCAGCCGCGGCCGCCGGCCCGACACCTGAAACACCGAGTGCCCCGGGAACCCCGCTCCAATCAGCGCCAGCCGACACCCGTATTCCCGTCCGTCCGGCAACCGCGGCACCGCTCGCCTGCCCGGGCCACACGCCCGACGCCTTCCCCGCCGCGTCCCGACCACCGCTCCCGTCGTCAGCACGGCCGGTCGCACTCCGCCCCATCGCGACACGCACCGCCCGCGCCGCCTCCGCGAGCGTCGCCCCGGTGGTCATGAGGTCGTCCACCAGCACCACGGGACCGCCGCTCAGCAGCCGCTCCGCACCCGGGTCGGCCCACAGCGCCCCGCTCACGTTCGCCACCCGCTGCGCGGCGCCCAGCCCCGCCTGATCCATCACCGTCCGCCGCTGCCGCAACACCGAGAGCACCCGGGCAGGCACCCCCTGCCCCCGTAGGACCCGCGCCGCGGCGAGGGCTATCCGCCTCGTGGGGTCGTGCCCACGCGCGGCCACCGCTCGACGCGCCGACGGCACCGGAACCAGCAGGATCGGTCGCAGGACTCCCTCACCACCGGCCGCGACCGCGGCCACCAGAGCGGAACAACCCTCCTCCACACCGCCCCCACGCCCCGCCGACCGCCCGGGCCCGACACCCAGGTCAGCGGGCTCTCCCCGGACGCGGGCCCGCTCGGCTGCCCCGCCGCTCCACGCATCCGGTGGCGAGTGCCCGGCTGGAGCGGGCGCCTGGGCCGGAGCTGCCCACGCGCCTACCGGCCACGGCCCCCACCCCGGCCCGCTCACGCCAGGCGGCCCCATACGCCCCCGAGCGGAGTGCACAGCCGCCGGCCACACCTCCGTCGCCCCGACACCCCGTAACCACGCCTGTCGCCACACCACCGCGCAGACCGCCAGCGCCAGTGCGGTCCCCAGCGGCCCGGCCAGCCGTAACGCCCCCCGCTCCTTGTGGGCGAGCAGGATCGATCTGCACGCCCCGGCATACGCCGCTGCCGCGTACACCACGGGCAGTCCCCGTGGCGTCGGACTCGGCCGCACCCGACACGCGCTCCCGCCGAGCAGCACCGCGCGGCACCGCTCGCACAGCACGACCCGAGGCGCCCCGCACCCCGCGCACTCGACCGGCAGAACCAGCCCCGTCGCCTCTCGCCACCATCCCCGCATGCCTCCACTGTCCCGCCGCGACCGCGGGCCCGCCACCCCTGTGGATAACTCTGCTCGCACCGTGCGCCGCCCACTGGAGAGAGCGCCGAAACCGCAGGTCAGCGAGGTAGGAACGGGCACTGCGGACACACGCGACCCTCGCCGGCTCGCACCGCCGCCGGAGGCGCACCCCGGCGTGCGCCGCCCCCACGGTCGCGCTCCCGCCGACGCTCCAGAACGCGGCGGGGCCGGCGCGAAGGGCGACCCGACGACACGACTACGTACAAGGCACGACGCGGCCCCCGAGACCGACCGCACCGGCCCTCACTAGCCCGGGTAAACGGGCGCCGTTCCCTTCTTGACGACGGTCTTCCAGTTCGCGTCCGGAGGCAGTCGGACGATGCCGTCCGACGCCTTGGCGATCAGTGGCCGGTTCTCGTCCTCCGACGCCGCGATCTGCTCGACCTTGCCGGGGCCGGGCAGCGTCGGACTGTTCCCTGGCGAACCGTCGGTCTCCATGTAACGCAGTTCCTGTACGCCGCCCGACTCGGTGCCGGCCACCACGAGTCGGCTGCCGCCGGCCCACGACACGGCGTCCACCTCGTCCAGTTGCGGGGCGAGCGAACGCAGCCCCTTGACGGACAGCGGTGGCTCCGCCGAGGTCTTGGCCCGTTCGAGCCGGCCGAGCCACAGCGACGTATGGCCATCGCGCTCGATCAGCAGGGCGATCCGTGTGCTGTCGGCGGCCACCCGCAACGACACGATCCGGCCGCCGTCGAGCCCGGTGACGTTGACCTCCTCGGGCTCCCCCACCCCGCTGGCCAACCTCAACAGCCGCGGCCTGTCCGGGCTGCGGTCGGCCACCCACAGGTCGCCGAGGCCGTCCCAGCTCGGCACGGTCAGTCCACCCTGTCGGCCGCCGCTCGCACTGTGCAGCCGCGAGCCGCCCCGCTCCACGCCCGGCTTGAGGTCGGCCACGTACAGGTCCCGGCCATTCTGGGACACCCCGGCCGCGGTCCGCTCGTCCCGCGCCACGGCGATCGAACCGAGACTCGCCGTAGGCTCACCGAACGGCCCCGGCACGTGCTCCGGTTCCTCTCCGGTGTCGTCGAGCTGGACCATGCGGCGTTCCTCGTCGATGAAGTACTGGTTGTCCGCCTTGCCGTTGATCCGGTCCGGCGCGTACCCCTCGGCCTGGTCGCGCGTCAACGAGCACAGCTCGGCGCCGGCGGCTCTCTCCAGCACCACCTTGCTGACCTTGGACGTCGACAGGTCCTGCACCGTGAACAGCACCTGAGCCGCCATCTCGTGGCAACGCAACTGGTCGACGCCGGTCGCGTCCTTGCTCAGCGCGATACGCAACTCGTTCGAGTCATCGAGGCGCAGGTGCTTGCTGTCGAGCTGGGTGCCGCTCGGGAAGGACGTACGAACGACCGGTTCCAGCCAGTTGGTGGGTCCGCCCAGCAGCGCCCGCACGGTCGAGGTGACGGGGTCCACCCAACGCCGCAGGTAGACGGGGTCGGCGACCAGGACGTCCTTGCCGACGGCCGACTTGTCGCCGTCGGGGCCCAACTCCGCGAAGTAGTACTTGTTGACGGAGCGGTAGATGCGCTGGAAGTCCGACTCGCCCAGGACCAGGCCCGCCGGAAGCGAGTCGATCCGCCACTGCGAGCCCGACTTCGCCACGTGCAACCGTTCCTCGTACGGCTTCTCGTCGGGCTCGTACGCGTGGTTGGCGTCGACCGTGGCGAGCTGCTTCCCGGACAGCACGATGTCGTACCCCGAGGGGTCCCGGTTGGCACCGCCCTCCACGCGCACCTTGGGCGCCTGCGCGAGCACGGTCGTCTCCGCCAGGGGGTTCCACTCGCCCCGGGCGCGTTTGGTCAGGTACTCGCGCGCCGTCTCAAAGCGGGCCTCATCGCTCGTCGTCGCCTCCAGGAAACCGAGCACCAACTCCCGTGGCTGCTCATCGTTCCCCGGGCGCACCCCGTATACCCGAACGGGTGAATCCGCGTCGGCGCGCGGCGTCGAACCGACCTGTCGTACGTCCCCGCTGTCGGGCATCGACGCACAACCGGCCAGCAACAGCCCGCTGGCCGCGAGGGTGGCGCAGGCCCGTCGCGACATGCCGAGCGTTCCGCCACCGCTCTTCTGTCCGCGACGGCGGATCATGCCGGCAGATAGCGGCACTCCAGGGCGCCCACCACGGTCGCGCGCGCCGGCGCCGACGAGCCCGAGGAGGCTGACGAACAGGCCGGCGGAGTGAGGAGCGCCGCTGGCTCCGCCGTCAGCCCCACGCCCCTCGGCGGCACTCCGACCAGCGCCGACCGCCTCACGACCAACCGCTTCGCGGACGTCCGCCTCATAGCCAGGTACCTCGCGGCCCGTCACCTCATGGTCAGCGCCCACGAGCGCGGCTCCCTCGTTCGCCGGTCACCATCACTCCGCTGTCCCCTCTCGATCCGCGCGTGCGGCGTCCTCCCCCCGCCCGGCGTCACCGATCTCGCCGTCCTCGGCCACGTCCCCGCCGGCTACGTCCTCACCAGCTACGCCCCCGCTGGACGTGCCCCCGTCGCCGTCGCGGCCACGCGAGGCCGCGTCCCGGGGCGCGGCCTCGCCCGACCGGTCACCCGTCGCCGACCCACCCGCCGGCGCGCTTGGCCCCGACACCTGCTGCCCCGGCCGCTTCGACGCGAGAACGGAGGTAGTGGCCCCGGACACCCGATGCGCTCCCGTACCTCCCGTGCCTCCCGTACCCCCCACGCCATCCGCCCGCGCAGCCCCGCCCGAATCACCAGGGCCAGCACCAGCGCCCGCCCCAGCAGCACCAGCACTGCCACCACCAGCACCCGACGTCGCCCCACGTCCACCGGCGGCCGACGCGCCGCTCGCGGCCTTGGCCGCGCGCAGCGCGCGCTTACGGCGCGAGTCCTCCGGTTCGAGCGGTATCGGCGAGCCACGCAACGCGTCGCCCGCCGTGCGCGGGAGCGTCAACCGGAACTGTGAGCCCCCACCAGGCTCCCCCCACGCCTGGAGCCAGCCCCCGTGCAACCGCGCGTCCTCTTCCGCGATCGACAGCCCAAGGCCGGTCCCGCCCGTGGTCCGGGCCCGTGCGGGGTCGGCGCGCCAGAAGCGGTTGAAGACCCGGGTCGCCTCACCGGGCTTGAGCCCGACCCCGTAGTCCCGTACGGCCACGGCGACGGCGCCGCTCTTCGCGGCCAGCCGCACGATCACGTCCTCGCCCTCGCCGTGCTCGACGGCGTTGACCACGAGGTTGCGCAGCACGCGCTCCACGCGACGCGCGTCCGCCTCCGCGATCACCGGCCGGGCGGCGCCACGGATGATGATGCGGCTGCCCTTGCGCTCCGCGAGCGGCTCGGCCCCGTCCACCACCCGCTTGACCACGTCGCGCAGGTCGATCGGCTCCGCCTCCAGCGCCGCCGCGCCCGCGTCGAACCGGCTGATCTCCAGCAGGTCGGCGAGGAGCGACTCGAACCGGTCGAGCTGGCCGCCCAGCAACTCCGCCGATCGCGCGGTCGCCGGGTCGAACTCGTCCCGCGCCTCGTAGATCACGTCGGCGGCCATCCGTACGGTCGTCAACGGCGTCCGCAGCTCGTGCGAGACGTCGGACACGAACCGCCGCTGCATCCGGGAAAGATCCTCCAACTGCTGGATCTTGACCTGGAGGTTGTGCGCCATCTTGTTGAACGCCTCGCCGAGCCGCGCGATGTCGTCCTCGCCGGTGACCTTCATCCGCTCCTGGAGCAGCCCGGCCGCCAGCCGCTCGGAGATGCCGGCGGCCATCCGTACGGGCGTCACGACCTGCCGCACCACCAGCCACGCGATGGCGCCAAGCAGCACCACCACGAACACGCCGGCCGTGGCCAGCGTGCCCTTCACCAGGCTCAGCGACTTCTCCTCCTGCGAGAACGGGAAGAGGTAGTAGAGCTGGTACGGATCGCCGTTGATGTCGTTGAGCCGCTTCCCGATCACCAGCGCGGGCTCGCGCTCGTGGCCGGGGGCGTCGTGCTCGATGTTCGTGTACTGCTCGTACGGGCCCGTGCCGCTGTCGACGCGGTCCCGCAGCTCCCTGCTGATGCTCTCCTCGGGCTTGACGCCACCCGACGCACGCGGCCCGCGCGTGCTGGCGAACAGCTCCTTGTCGGCGTCCGAGCTGAGCGCCACCACCGAGTACACGCCCTGGCCGCCGCTCGCGAGCTGCTGCACCAGCGCGGTGAGCCATGCGCCGGGGTCCCGGTTGCCGCGCGCGCCAGGCCCGTCCTCGCCACGCGAGTCCTCGTTGTTCTCGGCGGCGTCGTCGGCCGCGTTGAACCCGCCCACGGCCTGGCTCTGAGCGGCGTGCCGCTTGGCGTCCAGCAGCCCGTTGCGCACCTGGCCGATGACGACCACACCGAGGATCAACACCACGCCGAGCGACATGAGCAGCGTGGTGGCGACGACGCGGAGCTGGATGTTCCGCCGGTAGAGCCGCGCGGCCGGCAACAGCGGACGCCGTACCCACCGTACGAACAACCGCAGCACCGGATGCACCGGCGCCCCGGAAGCCCCGTCGGGCAACAGGTTCCCGCCCCGCCACAGCCGACCGAAAAGCGATATGTCGCTTCCCGAATCGACGGGCCGCCCCGCGCCAGGGCCGCCGTCCACCGGGCCCCCCGCGGCCGGGGCGCCCTGCCCCGGCTCCGGAGTGGTCCCACTTCCCGACATCTCAGAACTCAGCTCGGCCCGGCCTTGTAACCCACTCCGCGCACGGTCACGACGATCTCGGGCCGCTCCGGGTCCTTCTCGACCTTGGAGCGCAGTCGCTGTACGTGCACGTTCACCAGTCGGGTGTCCGCGGCGTGCCGGTAACCCCACACCTGCTCAAGCAGCACCTCGCGGGTGAACACCTGCCACGGCTTACGGGCCAGCGCGACCAGCAGATCGAACTCCAGCGGGGTCAGCGCGATCGACTGCCCCTCCCGCTTCACCGAGTGCCCGGCCACGTCGATCACCAGATCGCCGATGACCAACTGCTCCGGCACGGGCTCCTCGGAGCGCCGCAGCCGCGCCCTTATCCGCGCGACCAGCTCCTTGGGCTTGAACGGCTTCACGATGTAGTCGTCGGCGCCGGACTCCAGCCCGACCACCACATCCACGGTGTCGCTCTTGGCCGTGAGCATCACGATCGGCACCCCGGACTCGGCGCGGATCAGCCGGCACACCTCGATGCCATCACGCCCGGGCAACATCAAATCGAGCAGCACCAGATCAGGCTTGGTCTCGCGGAATGCGGCGAGCGCCTTGTCCCCATCGAAAACGAACGACGGTTCAAAGCCTTCGCCGCGCAGCACGATGCCGAGCATCTCTGCCAGTGCGGTGTCGTCGTCGACGACAAGGACGCGTCCCTTCATGTCGTCATCATCCCATTGTCGGACCCGGTGGCTAGACGCGGGCGATCACTCGTCCGCAGCATGTCAGCGCTCCGCTGCCGTACGACCCGGCTGGGACCGACCGACCAGCTCAGCGAGCCCCACCGCCGTCACGGGCGACACGGCTCCCTCCTCCGTCACGATGGCCGTCACGAGATCCGGCGGCGTGACGTCGAAGGCCGGGTTGTACGCCTGGGTGCCCACGGGCGCCAGCGGCGCGCTCGCCGACGCCCCGCGCCTGCCCGCAGAGGCACCCGGACGAGGGACCATCGTCACCTCGTGCGCCGGACGCTGCTCGATCTCGATCGCCGCGCCGTCGGCCGTCGCCAGGTCCACGGTGGTACTGGGCGCCACGACGATGAACGGCACATGGTGGTACTTGGCCAGAACGGCCAGCGGATAACTGCCGACCTTGTTGGCGACCGAACCGTCCGCGGCGATCCGATCGGCCCCGATCAGAACGGCATCCACCTCACCCGCGGCAAAGAGCGAACCCGCCGCGTTGTCGGTCAGCAGCGTGTACGCCATGCCCGCTCGGGCCGCCTCGTACGCGGTCAGCCGCGCCCCCTGCAACAACGGCCGCGTCTCGTCCACCCACAACCGCCGAAGCTGCCCCTTCTGATGCGCCTCCACCGCCACGGCCAACGCCGTTCCGGCGCCACCCGACACCAGCGCGCCCGTATTGCAGTGGGTGAGAACGCGGAAGCCGCCGCCCGGCAGCAGTTCCTCAAGCAGCGCCAGGCCATGCGCGGCCATCCGCGAACTGGCCTCGGCGTCCTCGCGATGCAGCGCACGCGCCTCGGCGAGCGCGGCCGCGGCCGCCTGCTCAGTGTCGTCGCCCGCCGCGAGAGCCGCGGCATGCGCGCCCGCGGCGCGCCGAACCCCGTACCCGAGGTTGACCGCCGTCGGTCGGGCCTGCGCCAGGAGATTCGCGGCCTCGGTCACGTCGTATCCACGAGCCGCCGCGAGTGCCACGCCATACGCCCCGACGATTCCGAGTACGGGAGCACCACGAACGGCGAGCGTACGAATAGCCTCCACGAGGGCCGGCACGTCCGTGCACACCAGCTCGACTTCCTCAACGGGTAGCCGCCGCTGGTCGAGAAGGACCACCACCGGCCCGTCCGACGACGCTTCCCACCGCAGCGTCTGCACACCGTGCGATACGTAGCCGTCCGGTGCTTCCGCATTCTGATCAGCCATCCGCCCAGTCTGCCGCCTGCCGCACCACTTACTGAAGGGCGACAACCCGCCTAGCTGACCATCGACCGGCCGTATGGCAGCAACCACGGACCAGAAGCCCATCCGGCCCGTAAACGCAGAAGAGCCTTGTTACGGATCGAAATCCGTAACAAGGCTCTTCTCAAAAGGAGTTCGGCGGCGTCCTACTCTCCCACAGGGTCCCCCCTGCAGTACCATCGGCGCTGAAAGGCTTAGCTTCCGGGTTCGGAATGTAACCGGGCGTTTCCCTAACGCAATAACCACCGAAACACTATGAAACAAACAACCGGACAACAACACAGTCGTTATTTCAGAACCAACACAGTGAACGCGAGCAACTGAGGACAAGCCCTCGGCCTATTAGTACCAGTCAACTCCACCCCTTACGAGGCTTCCATATCTGGCCTATCAACCCAGTCGTCTACTGGGAGCCTTACCCCATCAAGTGGGTGGGAGCCCTCATCTCGAAGCAGGCTTCCCGCTTAGATGCTTTCAGCGGTTATCCCTCCCGAACGTAGCCAACCAGCCATGCCCTTGGCAGAACAACTGGCACACCAGAGGTTCGTCCGTCCCGGTCCTCTCGTACTAGGGACAGCCCTTCTCAAGACTCCTACGCGCACAGCGGATAGGGACCGAACTGTCTCACGACGTTCTAAACCCAGCTCGCGTACCGCTTTAATGGGCGAACAGCCCAACCCTTGGGACCGACTCCAGCCCCAGGATGCGACGAGCCGACATCGAGGTGCCAAACCATCCCGTCGATATGGACTCTTGGGGAAGATCAGCCTGTTATCCCCGGGGTACCTTTTATCCGTTGAGCGACGGCGCTTCCACAAGCCACCGCCGGATCACTAGTCCCGACTTTCGTCCCTGCTCGACCCGTCAGTCTCACAGTCAAGCTCCCTTGTGCACTTACACTCAACACCTGATTGCCAACCAGGCTGAGGGAACCTTTGGGCGCCTCCGTTACCCTTTAGGAGGCAACCGCCCCAGTTAAACTACCCACCAGACACTGTCCCTGATCCGGATCACGGACCCAGGTTAGACATCCAGCACGACCAGAGTGGTATTTCAACAACGACTCCACACACACTGGCGTGCATGCTTCACAGTCTCCCACCTATCCTACACAAGCCGAACCGAACACCAATATCAAGCTATAGTAAAGGTCCCGGGGTCTTTCCGTCCTGCTGCGCGAAACGAGCATCTTTACTCGTAATGCAATTTCACCGGGCCTATGGTTGAGACAGTCGAGAAGTCGTTACGCCATTCGTGCAGGTCGGAACTTACCCGACAAGGAATTTCGCTACCTTAGGATGGTTATAGTTACCACCGCCGTTTACTGGCGCTTAAGTTCTCAGCTTCGCCAACCCGAAAGTCAGCTAACCGGTCCCCTTAACGTTCCAGCACCGGGCAGGCGTCAGTCCGTATACATCGCCTTACGGCTTCGCACGGACCTGTGTTTTTAGTAAACAGTCGCTTCTCGCTGGTCTCTGCGGCCACCCCCAGCTCACACTGTAAAAGTGATCACCAGAAATGGCCCCCCTTCTCCCGAAGTTACGGGGGCATTTTGCCGAGTTCCTTAACCATAGTTCACCCGAACGCCTCGGTATTCTCTACCTGACCACCTGAGTCGGTTTAGGGTACGGGCCGCCATGAAACTCGCTAGAGGCTTTTCTCGACAGCATAGGATCATCCACTTCACCACAATCGGCTCGGCATCAGGTCTCACCCTCATGTCATCCGGATTTACCTAGACGACGGGCTACACCCTTACCCCGGGACAACCACCGCCCGGGCTGGACTACCTTCCTGCGTCACCCCATCACTTACCTACTACTACCTTGGGTCAGCGGCTCCACCACTCCCCTCAACTCCGAAGAGATCAGGGCGGCTTCACGGCCTTAGCATCAGAAGATTCAGTATTGGGCGCTTCAAAGCGGGTACCGGAATATCAACCGGTTGTCCATCGACTACGCCTGTCGGCCTCGCCTTAGGTCCCGACTTACCCTGGGCAGATCAGCTTGACCCAGGAACCCTTAGTCAATCGGCGCACACGTTTCCCACGTGTGAATCGCTACTCATGCCTGCATTCTCACTCGTGAACCATCCACAACTCGCTTACGCGGCTGCTTCACCCGGCACACGACGCTCCCCTACCCAACCCAACCTCCGTTAGGAGTACATGCTGGATTGACACGACTTCGGCGGTACGCTTGAGCCCCGCTACATTGTCGGCGCGGAATCACTTGACCAGTGAGCTATTACGCACTCTTTCAAGGGTGGCTGCTTCTAAGCCAACCTCCTGGTTGTCTCTGCGACTCCACATCCTTTCCCACTTAGCGTACGCTTAGGGGCCTTAGTCGATGCTCTGGGCTGTTTCCCTCTCGACCATGGAGCTTATCCCCCACAGTCTCACTGCCGCGCTCTCACTTACCGGCATTCGGAGTTTGGCTAAGGTCAGTAACCCGGTAGGGCCCATCGCCTATCCAGTGCTCTACCTCCGGCAAGAAACACACGACGCTGCACCTAAATGCATTTCGGGGAGAACCAGCTATCACGGAGTTTGATTGGCCTTTCACCCCTAACCACAGGTCATCCCCCAGGTTTTCAACCCTGGTGGGTTCGGTCCTCCACACGGTCTTACCCGCGCTTCAACCTGCCCATGGCTAGATCACTCCGCTTCGGGTCTTGAGCGTGCTACTCCAACGCCCTATTCGGACTCGCTTTCGCTACGGCTCCCCCACACGGGTTAACCTCGCAACACACCGCAAACTCGCAGGCTCATTCTTCAAAAGGCACGCAGTCACGACCACCAAGAACAAGTCTCGATGGCGACGCTCCCACGGCTTGTAGGCACACGGTTTCAGGTACTATTTCACTCCGCTCCCGCGGTACTTTTCACCATTCCCTCACGGTACTATCCGCTATCGGTCACCAGGGAATATTTAGGCTTAGCGGGTGGTCCCGCCAGATTCACACGGGATTTCTCGGGCCCCGTGCTACTTGGGAGTCGTACAAGCAAGCCATAGATGTTTCAGCTACGGGGGTCTTACCCTCTACGCCGGGCCTTTCGCATGCCCTTCGCCTACACCTACGGTTTCTGACTCACCCGACGACCGGCAGATCATCGAAGTACGATCCCACAACCCCAACCACGCAACCCCTGCCGGGTATCACACATGACTGGTTTAGCCTCATCCAGTTTCGCTCGCCACTACTCCCGGAATCACGGTTGTTTTCTCTTCCTGCGGGTACTGAGATGTTTCACTTCCCCGCGTTCCCTCCACATACCCTATATATTCAGGTACGGGTGACAGCCCATGACGACTGCCGGGTTTCCCCATTCGGACACCCCCCGGATCAAAGCTCGGTTGACAGCTCCCCGGGGCCTATCGCGGCCTCCCACGTCCTTCATCGGTTCCTGGTGCCAAGGCATCCACCGTGCGCCCTTAAAAACTTGGCCACAGATGCTCGCGTTCACTGTGCAGTTCTCAAACAACGACCAGCCACCCGTCACACACCACAACCGTGATGCTGCACCGGGGCCGGCAACCGAAGACACAACCTCACGGCCGTACCCTCAGACACCCAACAGCGCGCCCAATCCTG